>CAWIXA010000003.1:272500-1953506 GCA_963839975.1 uncultured Acidobacteriota bacterium
AAGCATTCGTGGCGGTCCAAGCAGCTCTGGTTCTTGCTCGGCGATGCTGAGGCCCTTGAGGACCCGCTTGAATTCTTCGGTACAAACGTAGGCCGCGACCGGCGTGGCCATCGCTCTCACTGTCTCGCGTTCTTCGAGATTCACCCATCGCCCGAAGGCCTTGTTTTCAAAGAACTCTCGCACCTTGGGCGCCAGGATGCTGAACTGCGAAGGAAGCTTCATCGCTGCGGCAATGAGACGAGCGTAGTAGCCGATCAATTCCTGCGCCGTTTGCGGTTCCGGCACTTTGTAGTCTCGCTCGACGATCTTTTGCAGAGTGATAATGTCGCGGCCTTCGTAGCGGAATGTCTTATTGTTCGGATCCTCCGCGTTGAGCGGCAACAGCATGGTTTGGAACGTCATTACGTTGAGCGCACCAATCTCTTCTGCCAGGCTTTTCTTTCGAACCAGCGTCGGTGTCAGTAGCGGCAGACCGATATCGAATTCCTTACGTTCCGCAATCGGCATGATCGTTAGAATCCGAAGTTTCTCTTTGCCCAGCTCGAAAGTATCGAACGTCAGTTCCTCAAGCTTTTCCAGGTCATCCACGAACTCCAGGAACTTCTGAGTGCCAATGATGTCCACGCGTTCCGTGTAGTCGGGAGTCAGGTCTCGGAACATCAACCGCAATCCACGCCCGATGGCTTGTTCGGGGAGGATGTTTGCCTTCGCGGTGTACGGACGCAAACCCACAACCACAGTCACGTTCTGGACGTCCCAGCCTTCGCGCAACATGAGAACGCTGACGATGGCATTAATCGGGTTATCGGTGCGATCTACGTTCTTCACCGTCTCCCGCGCCTTGCCCAAGTCCTTGTCGCTGATTTCGCCGGACTTCTTTGTGTGGATCGTTTGTGTCTTACCACCACCGAACTCTGCGGGGTAGGCCTTCGCAATCCACTCGGCCACGTCATCCGCTTCTTCCGTGCTGTTCATCATGATGAACAGCACGGGTTTCTTATTGAGCGGCTTGAGCTGATTGCGGTATTCCTTCCAGCGCTCGATTGCGGCCGTTAGATAACCCTTGTATTTGACGCTTGCGTATTCGGACTTCCCTAACTCAATTTTCGCAACGCCCTTCATCGGACGCTTCACGATCCCATCCAGAATGGCCTGCTTTAGCGGATAATCAGAGATTGTCCACGGGAATATGCCGCCCTTCTGGAATCGCGGCGTCGCGGAGAAATCCAGTTGCGCAGTAATCGGCGTCTGCTTGTGCAGGTTCTGGATCACTTCCATCCACTTGCTGCCTTCGTCGTGCGTGTGGTGGGCTTCGTCGTTGATGACTAGCAGATTGCCCTTGCGCGAGGCGATTCGTTCGGTAAAGTCGCTGGTTTCAAGCTTGTTCGCCGGCGGTTTCGGCCCCAGAATCGCCGTCATCACGTCGGGTTCGTCTTCGTCGCTTCGATCGGGACGATCATAGAGTTGCTGAATATTGGTGAGAAACAGCAAGCCTTCCGAGTAGGCTCGCTCACCTTCGCCGCGTATCACGCAATCGAAGTCCCAGAAGATATCGAATTCCCTGGGCCTTACGGGATCGTTCTTGAAGATATTGTTATTAGCGAAGTCCGCCCTGAGCCGTTCGAAAACGATCACGTTGGGCGCAATCACCAGGAAAGTTTTCGCGTACGCCTTTGCTATGTCCTCTTGCTCACGGCGAGCGTTGAAATACTGCCACGCAATGGCCAATGCCATGACTTTCGTCTTCCCGCTGCCCGTAGCCATTTTTGTGCTGTAGCGAGCGAAACTATCCTCTGGCGGCAGTCGCAGGTCGGGTACATTCTGCGCGTATTTTTCCAGCAAGTCTTTGCGCGTGCGTATCTTTTCTACTTCCCAGATGTAGATCAGCGTCTCAATCGCTTCTTGTTGCGATGCGTGATATTTAAACGGCCCGCCCGTTTTCAGCTTGTGGTCCGTAGAGAACCAGTAGTTGAGGAGGGTACGCGTCGTGTCGGTGATGCCCTTGCAGTCGGCGGCCTTCCAGGCCTTTACGGCTTCGCGCAGCGCAGGAACGCAAGGCCCGGAGCGCAGCTTGGCGGTAATGTCCAGCAGACTGGGTGTTTCATCGGCGGATTTTTTCTTGCGCGGCATCCTAATTCAACACCCTGTCATCCTGAGCGGAGAAGATCATTCGGTTCGCGAATGACCTTCGCAGTCGAAGGACCCCATACCCCTCAATCGCGCCACCTGCCCATCAAGGAGTTCTCTCATCGGCCCTTGATCGATTCCCCCGCAAACGCCATTTCCGCTCCCCACTTCTCAGCCAAATCTTCCCAGCGCGGATTTTTCGACTCAATCAAAGCTATCTTCTTCGCTCTCGACCAGCCCTTCAGTTGCTTCTCGCGGTCGATGGCGTTGCGAACGTCATCGAAGTTCGTCGTAGTACACCAGCCGATTGCAGTGATACTTGCTGGCAAAGCCTTCGATTTCTCCGCGCTTATGTTCCAACGCGCGGCGATAGATGCTGTTCGTCATGCCAATGTATAGCGTGCCGGAGCGACTGCACACGATATACACGAAATATCGGTGTTCTTTCACGGCTATCCATTCCTGATCTAAACTGCCACATCGAGAGCACGGGGAGAACGCCTTGACGTGTCCATCTCGCTGCACGCGGGTATGGGGTCCTTCGACTGCGCGGGTGCTTCGCTAAGCGAAGCACCCACTTCGCTCAGGATGACAGATTTGATTTAATGTCCACCTGCAGCGTCTTGGTCGTGTCATTCCCCAAAATGTCGATCACCTTCACCACCACTGTGTATTTCCCCGGCTCGGCATACTCATGCTCTTTCGCCAGCTCCAGCTTCAAATTCTTCCGGGTGCGATACGACTGCCACTGATTGTGAAACGTGTCGTCTTTGAAGTCCCAGTCTACGGCCCAGTAGTCCACCATCTGGCTCCAGTGCTTGATGGCGCTGCGCACTTCGGCGGGGACATCATCCAGCGGGATGACGAAGTCGGAAAGCTTCAGCGTCAGTTCGCGTTTCTTGGTCTTCGCTTCGACGGATAAAGCGCCCAGCTCGAAGAAATGAACGTCGCCTTGTTCGACGGCTTTCTTTTCCAGCACCTCGCGGGGAATTTTCTTGAATGCTGCATCCACGCGGGCCTGGGCGGCAATTTCTTTGGCGGTTTCGTTGATTTCAAGAGCGAATTCCAACCGAGCACATCCACGGCGGGTTTTTGCGGAGAGTTCGGGCCTTTGCCGGCGGCTTTCCAGACCTCGGCGGCGATGGCGTTTACGTCGGCGCGGGTCACGGGCGCGTCCACGGCGGCGACGTGCACCATGCGTCCGGCTTTGATGCCATGCAGCCAGACGTGGCCGCTGACCGGCGTGGCGTGGTAAAGCTCTAGGATGAACTTGCGGTAAGCGGCTTCGCGTTGGCGTTGTTCTTCCAGCCGGTCTTTGCCGTTCGAGGGAAACTCGGCCACCTGCCACTGCTGGCGCTCGTATTTGCCGAGATTCTGGACGACGAACGGCTTTACGCCGGGGATGCCGAGCAGGCGCTTGCGCGTGGTGTGAATGGCGAAGCGTCCGAGGTCGCAGGCAATCCAGCGGCGGTTCAGCTTTTCGGCGATGGCCGATGAACCAGAACCCACAAAGCAGTCCATGACCAAGTTGCCGGCGGTTGACGCTATTTAAGAACTCTCTCGAGGATCAACTGGCTTCTGGGTTTGAGTAGCGGACCCAATCCTGTGCGTTGGCTGGCTGGAGCATCGTAAATTCGTCCAGACGTTGTCGACGAAATCGCGTAGTCTTCTTCAAGGTCTCGATTCAAAGGTGACGGGTGGCCTTCGCTCTCCTTCACGCTCACCATCCCGACCGTCTACCTTGGCGCGCTTGAGTTGTTTAACTGGCTCCAGGGCGCTGTTCCTGGAGACCGTGATAGGGGTAAGCCGAGTCGGCGGCCTTCTTCGTCGTCATCCCATATGGATGTACGATCGTAAGCACCTGTAGGTAGTATCGATCTGATTTGCTGTACGCGAAAGTCGATGCGACTCTGTGCTTGGATAGTAGGACCAAGCGATCTGATTGAGGAAATTGTCTGAACCGAAAACTTCGTCCATTACGGCCTTCGCATAATGCCCCATGTGCCAATCGAGGTGCACATAGATACTTGCGGTCTCCGATAGGAAGTCCCGTAGCAGCACAACGCTTCGTGAAACCACCGCGAAGTATCGATCGAGCTGTAATGCCACGGTCGCTGTCGAGCGTCCACGCCCCACGTGTCCCGGTAGGCTTTCTGTTCAAGGACGGACGGCTCCTTAGTGAATTGCGTCATATTCCGGAAGACTCGTGCTTGAAGAGAAATCCGGCCCGTATCAAACGGGGGATCGATGTAGATCAAATCCACCTTGCCGGCGAATTCGGGGAGGAGCGAGGGGAGGACATACTTCTTGTCGCCCCAGATGAGGCGGTTGCGCCATTCCGGGTCGTTTCCCGAAGAGGAGAGTTCGAGGGTGCGCTGCCGCTCCTGGGCGCTCTCGTTGACGGTCTCGACGGTTTGAAAGGGCAGCTCAATACGAACCGGCGCACGCTTGTTGCCATGCGCGTCGTACTTACCGTCCCAGATAAGTTCGGCCATTGCGGGAGAATGTGTTCCGGGGGAAGAAGGTGATTTATAGCCCAAAAATCGAATACCGGCGGCCTGACAGCAGTTCCCTCGACTTCGTTTTGATCTTTCGTCCCGAAAGATCACACTCCGCTCGGGATGACAGGGTTGATTGGGAGGCTTAATGCAGCGCTGGAAGCGCTGCTCCTTCCAAAGGCAAAATCCTCGCCCCCTTCCGCGTCAAATCCCCTGCCACTCCAAAGTCAAAATCCCCACCTCCTTCTCAAGTCGAGATCCCTACCGCTTCTAGAGTCAAAATCCCCACCCTCCCGCAAAAGAACGCGGGAAGGGTGGGGCACCCGTCGGGGGATAAAAGATTGATCGGCACGGCTGAAGCCGTGCCCTGATACAAGCTAAGGGTCATTGCGGAGGAGGTGCCAGGCTTCTTTGTATTTGGCGTATTTGGATTTGGGGCGGGTGGGGGCTAGGAGGAGTTCGGATTGTCCGTGGGTGGCGGCTAGGGGGATGATGTACCAGACGGCGACGGGGATCAGGTAGGCGGCGATGAAGTCGAGTTGGGCGAGGCGGTAGGGGACTCCGTTGGAGTCGATGTGGCACTTGAAGGCGTTGCCGCGCTGGCAGAAGGTGGACTTGACCTGGATGCGGAGGAAGACGGGGCGCTCGCCGTTTTTTGCGGCCAGGACGAGGCCGACGTCGTAGGGGGCGGAGTCTCCCCAGGGACGGGCGATGGCTAGGCCGTGCTCGGCGGCGCGGGCCATGAAGAGGAGCTCGGCCCATTCGCCTTGAAGTTTGAAGTGAGAGAAAAGTTGCTTGGTCATTTAGGGGCCCCGAAAGTCAAAAGCCCCAGCCCCTCCTTTAAAAACGGAGAAGGGTGGGGAGAGCGCGAAATAGTTTCTCTGGCTAAAGTCAAAAGCCCCACCCTGTCGCAAAGAGCGCGACCAGGATGGGGCACCCGCGATGAGAAATGCCGGACAGGAGTGTCCGAGCGGCACGGGCAAAACAAAAGCGGCCTGTGGAAGGCCGCTGGTGTTATAGGTTCTGTTCTTATTATATCAATTGGAAAAGGGAGATTGTGCCATGGTTGGCGGGTTTTTATTCGGATTAGATTCATGGGGTTGGATGCGTTCGAGTAAATTCTGCCTATTGACAAGAGTTTTCCTCAGGTTGGGAAACCCAAGGAAGAGCACCGGGAGAAACGTTGTTCCTCAACTCACCCATAAGAATGCTTGATCTTCCCGATCAGGACTTTTGATTGGCGCTGGGCGGGGCGAGGCGGGTAGTCTATCTGGTCGCGTAAATCTGGCCGCCTGCAACGGCTATCCATCAAACAAAGGAGACACATTGTCCAACGAACTAAGGAACTTCCTTGCGCTGTCGTATGACGAGTTGGAAGAGTTGAATTTGGAGGCGAAAGAGCAGCGCCTAAAGCGCGTCGCGCCCGACAAGATCCGGGAACAACGGCTCAAGTATCTGACAGACGAAAAGCGGATCAAGGCCGTGACCGTGCTGTTCAGCGACCTCGAAGGCCGGCTGCACATGCTGGACTACGACAAGAAGTTCCTGATCAAGAGCTGGGACAACCTTACGTTTGACGGGTCGTCGATCCGCGGGTTTACGGCGCAGAAGGAGAGCGATTTGCGGTTGGGGATCGACTGGGCCGTCGTTTTATTGGGCGCCGGCGGACTTTTTTGGGCCTGGCAAAGTTCTGGTGTTTGGCGACGTCATCGAGAAGCAGGGCGGAATGTACGCGGCCGATATTCGCGGCGTGCTGAAAGACTTCGCCGAGAAGCAGTACAAGAGCGACGGCTACACGCTGAACGCGGCCAACGAAATCGAAGGCTTCCTGTTCAAGGGCGTGGACGCCGAAAAGCATTACGCGGCGACTGGCAAGTTCGAGTACGTCAACACCGGCGGGTATTACCACTCGCTGCCCGGCGACCCGCTGCGCAACTTCATCGACACTTTCCGCCGAAGTGCAGCGGGCGATGGGCTTCCAGA
This sequence comes from uncultured Acidobacteriota bacterium, assembly GCA_963839975.1. Classification (GTDB taxonomy): domain Bacteria; phylum Acidobacteriota; class Terriglobia; order Terriglobales; family Acidobacteriaceae; genus Gp1-AA145. The sequence goes on from CAWIXA010000003.1 coordinate 279,109, forward strand.
ATGAGAAGGACCATCCGGAAGTTGCGCCTTCGCAGTTTGAAATCAACTACGGATACGGGGAAGTCGTGGCGGCCGCCGATCAGATTCAGCTTTATAAACTCATCTGCCGCGAAGTCGCGACCAAGCTGGGGATGACGGCGTCGTTCCTGCCCAAGCCGGTTGTGGGCGTGAACGGCAGCGGAATGCACACCAATGTTTCCATCAGCAAGGGCGGCAAGAACCTGTTCTGGGACCCGAAGGGCGAAGAGAAGCTCAGCAAGCTGGGATGGTCGTTTGTTGACCGCATTCTGACCCACGGCAACGACATCTGCCTGCTGCTGAATCCGAGCGTGAACGCCTATCGCCGCCTCGACCCACACTTCGAGGCGCCGAACCAGATCATCGCTTCGGCTGTGGACCGCGGCTCCATGGTCCGCATTCCCATCGGCAACGACCGCTCTATGCGCGTGGAAGTGCGCTCGGTGGCTCCGGACGCTAACCCCTACATGGTCATGTACTCGATCTTCAAGAGCGGGATCGACGGCGAGACCGCGAAGATCAAGAACCTGCGCCAGGCGAAACGCTACCTGCCGGATAACATCTACACCGCGCTCGACGACTTCAAGAAGTCGGAGTGGATCGACAAGATCCTGGGTGGGGACGTGAAGGGCCGCTACGCCGACCTGAAACAAGCCTCCGCCGACCGCTGCGCGCGACTGCTGGGGACGGTGGTGAAAGCCCCCGAGGTGCAGTACCACCATGAGGTTTACAACCAGTACTTGTGGAACCAGTTCTAGGGTGCCGCTGAGATGGAAGCCGCGCTGCGAAAGCAGCGCGGCTTTTTCTTCTTGAGATGATTCTGTGGCAAGATGGTGCGGATGAACTCGCAGATGGTGTTCCGGAAAACCAATCAGCACATCGGGCGGCGGATTTCGGTGACGCCGGCGAACAGTACGAACCGGCATTTGTCGTATGGGCGGATACGGCTGAATGCGTCTGAGCCTAGGGTTGCGTTCAACTCCGGCGGGCAGGAGACGGCGCTGATTTGTCTTTTGGGAGCGGCCACGGTCAAAGTTGGAGGCGAGGCTTTCGATCTGGCGCAATACGATTCCATCTACATTCCGCGGGAGAGTGACATTGAAGTGACCACTCACTCCGAAGTTGATTTCGCGGAGTTTTCGGCGGACGTTGACGGTGTGTATCCGTTGCAGGTGGTGCGGTACTCCGAGCTGAGCAAAGACCCTTCGCTGAAGTTCACGACTGGAACCCCGGGGCAGCAGCGGCATTTGAATATTTGCGTGGGAAAGAATGTGGAGGCGGGGCGGCTGCTGGTGGGGTTTACGTTTTCCGAGCCAGGAAATTGGACGAGCTGGCCTCCGCACGAACACGGGCAGATGCTGGAAGAGATGTACGTGTACTTCAACATGCCGGCGCCGGCGTATGGATTGCAACTGGTGTATAGCGATACGGAGTATCCGGAGCTGGTGGTGCCGGTGCGCGACGGAGATGCGGTGCTGATGCCGGCAGGTTATCACCCGAACGTGGCGGTGCCGGGGCATTCGATTGGGTTCTTGTGGGCGATGGCGGCGCACCGGGAAAGAGTCGATCGTCAATTCGGCATGGTGAACGTGCAGCCGGGGTTTGACAAGGGCGGGTCGGGGCTGGAGGCGAGCCGAAAGTAGCGTTGTAGTTCAAAGTCAAAATCAGAATCAAAAACGTCGGACAAGAATGTTCGACCCACACGAGGTAATCAAAAGGGCACGAGACAATGTCGTGCCCTTTGTTGTTTTTAGGGTTCGATTACAAGCACCGAGGCGAATTGGGATGAGTTTTGCAGAAGTTGGTGCACGGGATACAGAGTTTCGGGGATTTGGGCAGGATGCTTTTCCCTGCGACTGTCCCCACGAACATTACGAGCATCACAAGAAGCAGTGAACGTTTCATTGACATAGTGTTGCCTCCGTTCTTTATCTCTATCTCTTGCGCTGGTTTCCCGAATTTTTTACCTACAAAAAACGATCTTATTCTACTCCCTACTTATCCTCTTCTACTCCCGACTTATCCTCGCGTGCAGGAATTTGGCCGCAGCCTCCCCGACGGCCAACACTAAGGTCCCTCGACTCCACCGCACAATCCGGCGGATGGGGGCAATTCTGCGAACAGATCATTTCGCCGACACGATTTCGAACACGATCTCGATCTGGTCCTTCACGCGAACGGCGCCGCCGGCGATTTTGATTGGCGTGATACCGAAGTCGGTTTGCTTCAGGGCGACTTTGCCGGTGTAGTGGCCTGCCGTGGACGAGACGGACAGCTCGATCGGGCGGGTCACGCCGTGCAGGGTAAGATTGCCGTGGACCTGGTAGTGCGTGGCGGCGCCGGCATCACCGGCAGGGGCGCCCACAGAGGTTGAGACGAACGTAATTTCCGGGAAGCGAGCCGGATCGAGGACTTCGGAACTCTTCATGTTGTCCTGGATGGTTGAGCGTTCGGAGTCGCTGGCTTCTGGATCGAGAACTTTCATATCCTGCGCGCGAAATTTGAGTTCGATGGTGCGGCTTTGCACATCGAGATGTCCGGAGGCGAGGGGGGCAGCAATGATGTGGTTGTGCGCGAAGGCGGAGAACAAACCGGTTTTATCGACGTGAACCGTGATCTTGGAGACGGCGAGGTCGAGGTCGGCGGCATGGGCCGGGGCAAGGGCGAGAGCGAGCAATAGCACGTTAAAGCAGCTCGATTTGATCATGGATTTTCTTCTTTCGCGGGGCAATGGTTTCATCAGTGGAAGTATAGGCTCCGGCTGGAAGTATCCGTGTCAACTGATGGTCAACGCAATGTCAAAGTCAGAGCCAAAGGCAAATCTGTCGGACAAAGGTCCCCGACCCAAATGGGAAGCGAAGCTGCTGGCTTCCTCTATTGGAACAGTCTGCGATACTCTTGGGCGGGTCATTACCTAAGATATCTTGTGAAACCTGGCGGGCGAGATCAATCTGCGAAGAACGGGCTGTAAGGACCGTCCCCGAGTGAACTTACAAAATATTTCTGTACCGGTAACCGGGAATCCTCCCCGGCGTGCGTGCGTTTCAAGCGCGACAATTCTCAACAATCTATTGGCGAAACGGCACACGAGACAGGTGGCGCTGAGCGCATGCCTGTTGCTGCTGATGGGCGTGACTGGGTCCGCGCAAAGCGGGGTGGGGCAGGAGGCGACGCCGTTTGGGGTGTCGAACCCGAAGAACAAGAAGTGGCCGGTGGAGGAAGCGACGCGGATTTATTTTTCCGCCTGCAACCGGGTGGCCCGGACAATCCGGCCGACGGACCCGCCGCGTCTGCGTCCAAGCTTTGTGCTGGTGTTAGGCGCGCAGAATAATGAGACGGTGCGCGACGGCAAGGTTTCTGAGATACGGCTGAAGAACTGGGACCCGTCCGCGTTCGCCCAGGCGGTGGTGATTCTGGCGGCGCGGGAAATTCTGACTCCGGACGACATGGTACACATCACGCATGAGGCCTTGACCTTTGCCCAGGCCAGCGTTTCGGTAAGTGATCTGCGGCAGGAACCGTAAGACTTATCTGGGGTTTGGCCACCTCCAGATGGAAAAGACTCAGTGGGCAGCGGATGAGTTCTGCATACCAAAAACAAGGCCACACTCGGAGTGAATGTGGCCTGTGTCCCCTCGAAGATTTTGTTGGCACTGACTTAGTCGAGCAGCGGGCGGGAAATTCTCCAACCCAGTCAGGGCGGTTTGGGGGCGGCGTTCAGGCCGGAATAATTCAGAGTGGCGGCCGCGAGGTCATCGAAGCCGACAACGGAAAAGTCATCGTGCACGCGCAACCCGGCTTGCTGGATGGCGCTGATGGCGCGCAGGAACTGGCGCTCGCCGACGATGACCAGTGCGCCGTGGGTGCTGCCGAGTTTTCCCGCGCTTCGTTATTCATCAGCCCGCTCATCGCCCCGGACATCACGCTTTGTCCGGCGCGCAGGGCACGGGCCAGCGGGTTAGGCTGGTAGTTGAATTCGCGGACGGCGGCCATGATGCGGTCTTTGGTAGGTTGCGGAATCCGCCGCGCCGCGTAGGTATCGTTCAAAACGGCTGAGATTGTTCCCGGAGTAAGTCCGACATGGTCGGCGACCATTCTTAGAGTTACTCTGGCATCCTTCTTATTGCGGTTGTTATCTTCCATGCGAATTCCTCCCGGGTTCCGGCGCGCTCAGGCCGCTGCGGAACCATTGCAAGAACTTTGAAAAATGCAGCCGTGAAATGAATTCAACCGCGAATTTCACAGTTGCGAAGTTGAGTGAGTTCAATAGCCGCGTCCTTCCGCATTGATTTGCAGACCGCCAATACGGCAATGCTCAGGACCACGAGGTCGGGGAAAACGCGTGCGACGGAGGTAATAAAATCGCATCACGCTGCTGCTACTGGGCAGCAGTTCACTCTGAAAATCTGACAGAACGCCGCCGGGAAGTCCAATTGAAAGAATTTATGAAAGCTATGGGAAAGCGGAGATAATGCCCAGAAAAGCGAGGTTTTCGCGCCCTTTCCCGGACCGCCTCGAGAGCAAGACCTTTGGTGTTACGGTGCAGTCGCATCGAAACCTTGACCACCTGCGATAATAAAATCAAGTATGTCTTCTCGCGTTTTTTCCTTTGCCATTGATGATCGCTGGCTGCCGAAGTCGGTGATATGCCTGCGCGATTACAGCCTCAACAAATTCATTCGCGATGTGATTGCCGGAGTGACGGTGGGGCTGGTAGCGCTGCCGCTGGCGATGGCGTTCAGCATTGCCTCAGGGCTAAGTCCGCAGGCGGGAATTTATTGCGCCATCGTGACGGGATTTTTGATTTCGGCGCTGGGCGGATCGAAGACGCAGATTGGCGGGCCGACGGGCGCGTTTGTCGTGGTCATTTCCGGAATTGTTGCGGTGCATGGGATCGACGGGCTGTTCATGTGCACTGTCATGGCGGGGATTTTGCTGGTCGTGCTCGGCGCAACCGGAATGGGGTCGGCGGTGAAGTTTATTCCGCGGCCGGTGGTGATTGGGTTCACCAACGGCATTGCCGTGCTGATTGCCAGCACCCAGATCAAAGACTTTTTCGGATTGCATCTCGACAAAGTTCCGGGCGAGTTTTGGCTGCGGATGAAGGCGCTGGCGGCGGCAACGCCGACGTGGTCTCCGCGGGCCGCGCTGGTGGCGGGTTGCACGGTGGCGGTATTGCTGCTGTGCCGGGCGGTTTCAAGCCGGATTCCGGGGCCGATTGTCGTCATGCTGGGAGCCACGGTTGTTGTCTATCTGCTGAAGATTCCGGTAGAGACGATCGGCACGCGGTTTGGCGGGATTCCCAGCGGATTGCCACACTTCGTGATTCCCACCTGGCATGCGGGGCTGGTCCACGGGCTGCTCGGGCCGGCGTTTACTGTAGCGATGCTGGGCGCGATTGAGTCGTTGATGTCAGCGGTGGTTTCGGACCGCATGAGCGGAGACCATCACAATCCCAACGTGGAGTTGATCGGGCAGGGCGTGGCCAACATTGTTTCTCCGATGTTCGGAGGGCTGCCTGCGACCGGCGCCATCGCGCGCACTGCCACTAACATTCGCGCGGGCGCGCAAACGCCAGTCGCCGGAATGATTCACGCGCTCACCTTGTTGTGCATCCTGCTGTTTGCGGCGCCGCTGGCTGGTTACATCCCGATGGCGGCGCTGGCGGGCATTCTGATGATTGTCGCGTACAACATGGGAGAGTGGCGGGAGATCCCGCTACTGCTGAAGCTGACGCGGACCGACATCAGCGTGTGGCTGGTGACGTTTGCGCTGACGGTGTTTGCCGACCTTACAGTGGCGGTCGAGGCAGGCATGATTCTGGCGGCGCTGTTGTTTATCACGCGCGTGGCCAACACCACGACCGTCTCGCAGGTGACCGACGACTACATTGAAGACGGGCGCATCCACATTTTGCAGGACAAGGACATTCCTTACTACGCAACGATTTTCCGCATTCACGGGCCATTCTTGTTTGGCGCGACCGACAAGATTTCCGCCATCACCGAGAACATGCACACTTTGCCTCCCGTGGTCATCATTCGCCTGCGCAACATGACGGCGATTGACGCGACCGGACTCTATGCGCTGGAAGAGATCGCCAAGCAACTGCACGCCACCGGGCGAACACTGATTCTGTGCGGCGCGCGCGAGCAGCCGGCGCAGTTGATTCATCAGGCAGAGTTCGAAGAAGTGGTAGGGAAGGAAAATATCTGCGCCAACGTGGAAGAAGCGTTGCGTCGCGCCGAAGACGCGTTTGAGCGGATCAAGCCCATGGCGGCAAAGGCCAAGTAGTCTCCTCGGGGAGCGCCTATCTAGCGGGAACTGAGGCTTTTGGAGCGGGAGCGCCGCGAAGAAGGCCCTCAGTGCTCAGGTCTTCATCGATCTCGGGCCAGTGAATGCCGTAGCCTCCGCCGGCAATCTTCCAGTTGCGACGCTGCGCAGGCGTTGCACTCAGCAGGCGGGGATACCACACCAAGGGCACAGAGATTGCGCGACCGTCTCGCAGGCTGACGGTGAGGGTGTCGTCGGTGAGTTGCACGTCGAGGACACGCTCGTCAGCCGCTGATCCTGAAAAACTCATCCCACGCCTCCAGGAGCTGGTACCGATGCTCCGTCACAGTAGATTGTATCTCGCGTAGTTCGTGGGCGCGAAACCCAAAGTTACGAGCCAGTTGAACGGGGTCCAGCCAGAACTTGGCCGACAGGTCATCGCGATCAACGTGAATGTGGGGCGGCTCGTTCGGTTCATGGCTGTAGAAATAGAAACGATAGGGGCCGGAGCGGTGCACCGTCGGCATGGCGAAATTCTAGCAGGGCGGCTTAGGGTGACTGAAGGTCACCGCATGCGACACTAACCACCCGCCCTTACTCGACTGGAACCCTCAGGGTGAGGGTTATAATCCTTTTTAAATTCCTTTGGAGATAAGGGTTTATTCCATGAGAAAACTGGTGTGGGTTGTGGTGCTGGGGTTTGGCACGGTAGCGATGCTGGCTGCTCAGAGTCAGCCTGCGAGTACTCCTTCGTCCACAGGCGTGGTGGCGGCGACGAAGACAGCGCCGGTTTCGCGCACCACCAAGGCGGTGCACTATCGCCAGGGCGGGTCGGTGAAGACGGAGTTCCAGGCCACCGAACTGCTGACCGGGCGCGTCCGGTGAGGCCAAGGTTGAAGCCAGGAAAACCAATGTCACCATTGACGCCAAGTTTCAGGGGATGGACGACGCCACCAAGTTTGGGCTGGAGTATCTGACGTATGTGCTGTGGGCGGTTTCTCCCGAGGGGCGCGCGGTGAATCTGGGCGAGCTGACGGTCGATAAGAGCAACGCGCATTTGAAAACCTCCACGGACATGCAAACGTTTGGGCTAATTGTTACTGCGGAGCCGTATTTTGCGGTCAATCAGCCGGGAAATACGGTGGTGCTTGAAAGCGTGGTGCCGGAAAACGTGGCGCAAGGGGAAGAGATCACGGCGAAATACGAGTTGCTGGGGCGGGGAACGTATTCCGCGAGCAACGAGAAAATCCAAAACGCAATTTTTGGGATTGACCGCACGACGCCGATGGAATTGTTCGAGGCGCGGAACGCGGTGCGGATTGCGCACATTGCCGCGGGAAATAAATATGCGACGTCGATTCTAACCACGGCCGACCAGCACCTGGCGCAGGCGGAGACGGCGTATCGCCAGAAGCAGGGCAAGGCGGCGGTGGAATCGGCGGCGCGCGAGACCACGCAAACTGCGGAAGAAGCCCGCGTGATGGCAGTGAAGCAGCGTGCCGAAGACGAAGCGCAGGCGCAGGCAGCAGCGGACAAGAAGGCAGCCGAAGACCGGGAAGCGAAAGCGCGCGCCGACGCCGATGCCGAAGCCAAGCGCCGCGCCGATGCAGAAGCAGCGCAAAAGCAGGCGGAAACAGCCAAGGCCGAAGCGGAGAAGATGAAAGCTGAAGCTGAACAGGCCGCGGCGGAAGCGGCGAAGCAGAAAGAAGCTGCCGAAAAAGCGACAGCAGAAGCGGTCGCGCAGCAACAGGCTCTGGCTGCGGAGACGGCGAAGGCTCAACAGGCGGCGGCGCAGTCGGACCAGTTGCGGCAACAAGCCGAACAGATGCGGCAGCAGGCAGAGAAGGAAAAGCAGGACCTCCGCGCGCGTTTGCTGCAACAGCTCAACACCATTCTTTCCACCCGCGACACCGCGCGGGGGCTGATCGCCAACATGTCGGACGTGCTGTTCAAGACTGGCAGCTTTGAATTGTTGCCGGGAGCGCGCGAGCGGCTGGCGAAAGTTTCCGGCATCGTGCTGGCGTATCCGAGCCTCCATCTCCAAATTGAAGGTCACACCGACAGCGTGGGGACTGACGAGTACAACCAGAGCCTCTCGGAGAAACGCGCGGGCGCGGTGCGCGATTACCTTGTCCAGCAGGGAATTGCGGCCGACTCGATTGAAGCGCGCGGACTTGGCAAGACGCAGCCGATTGCGTCGAACGACACGCCCGAAGGCCGGCAGCAGAACCGGCGAGTGGAACTGGTGCTTTCGGGGGATGCGATTGGGAAGGCGGCGGAAGCAGCGCCGGCGGGGACGCAGCAGTAAGGGCTTCGCGAGCAATTCCATCAAAATCAAAATCAAAGTCAAACGCGTCGGACAAAGCCTGCCCTGAGCGAAGTCGAAGGGAGTGTCCGACCCACACGGGCCTCGCAGATATAATCTCCTGCCTATGCTGACTGCTTTTACGCGTGCGGTGTCGCCTCGTATTGGAGAATGCGAGCTTACGTTTATTGGCCGCGAGCCGATTGATGTCGGGCGGGCGGTTGAGCAGCACCTGCAATACGAAGACATGTTGCGGGGGCTTGGAGTCGATGTGCATCAGATTCCCGCTGACAGTCAGTGTCCAGACTCCTGTTTTCTTGAGGACACTGCGCTGGTGCTGGATGAGATTGCTGTCCTGACGCGGCCGGGAAGCGATGCTCGCCGCGCAGAAGTTGCCGGGGTTGCGCCGTTCATTCGGAAGCATCGCCAGGTAGTGGAGATTGAGGCGGCGACGACGCTCGAAGGCGGCGATGTGCTTCGCATCGGGCGCGAGTTGTTCGTGGGAGTTACCACGCGGACGACGCGCGAGGGAATCGAATCTCTGCGGAAATATGTAGAGCCGTACGGGTACAAAGTTTGTCCGGTGGTTGTGCCAGGTGCATTGCATCTGAAGAGCGTCTGCACCGCGGTGGATCAGAATACGATTTTGGCCGACGCTACGCGCGTCGATCTTGCGCTGTTCGCAGGGTATGAGGTCATCCAGGTCCCGGCGGAGGAATGGATGGCGGCCAATGTTTTGTTAATTGGCGAAACAGTTTGCCTGCACAGCGGTTTTGCAAAGACCATCGAGATCTTGCAGCGGCGAGGGTTGGACGTGCGGACGACCGACATTTCGGAGTTTTTGAAAGCGGAGGCTGGGTTGACGTGTATGAGTTTGGTTTTTGAATCGCGGCCGTGACATGCCGTCCCTGAAGGGACTCGATTCCAAATCTCCACGCTTTCCCGGCACTTCCGTGCCGGGCTTTCACATGCCGTCGCTTCGCGACTCAATCTGGAGCGCAGCTCTGTTTCGTCCCCAGAGGTAGAGCGCCACTCCGACCGCGTTCAGACCCAGCAGCGCTGCTGCGGTTTTGGCGGAGTACTCCCAACTGCTTTGTACGTCAACAATGGGGAAAATGGAAAGCACAATGTAGAGCAGCGTCATCAGCAGGCCGGAAACGGCGCCGATGCGCATCCACAGCGCGGGACGAACTCCCAGTTCCTTTCTGGCGAGTAACGGAATCGCGAACAGAGCGAGATAGGCGATGGCGTAAAACGCGAACGCCAGCACCAGCAGAAACTCGAAGGCTTCCTGCTCTCCGACGCCGATCAGCGCGGCCACGCTCACCATCATCGCGATGGCGCCGGCAAAATAAATCGAGTTTACCGGCGTTTTATATTTCGGGTGCAGGCGGGTGAACCATGCGGGGAGAAGATGGTCCCACCCGGCGACCATTGGCAATCGGGCGCATCCGTTGAAATTGACGTTAAAAGTTGCCAGGTAGTTGGTGAGCAGCAGAAGGACCGTCGCGGGGAGGATGATGCCGGAAATGCCGAAAGAATGGAAACCGCGAGTCAGGGCCTGGGGGATGGACGCGGTAACGTCAACGTCGCCGACGGGAACGAAGGCAAGAATCGCGCTGGTCCCGAAGATATAAAGAAAAGCAATCATGGGCGCGCTGAGCAAGATGGAGCGGGACAGATTGCGCTCAGGATTGCGGCACTCACCGGCAAAGATGGCGACGTATTCGAAACCGCACAGCGCTCCCAGAGCCATTTTGCTGAACACGCTGAGCGTGAAAAGCGTAGCTGGTGGGACGACGATGCGCAGGGGATGATAATCCGCCGCGGCCCCACGCCAGGCGCGGAACCAGGGCAGGAACACGAGCAGGCCGAGCACGACAAGAGTAAAGAATCCGCCGGCATTGGTCACCCACTTGCCAATGCGGAAACCGGCGCGCGCCAAAAGAATGAGCGCGGCAATCAAAGAACAGGACGCGGAGAGGACAATCCACTTGCTGGCCATGATCCACGACATGCTCGGGCCGAGCGCGTAGGCCACGAAACTGGTGGTAATCATTCCGACCATGGCCATGTAGATCACGGCATAGAGCCAGAGGTTCCAGGCGACGAGAAATCCAATTTGATCTCCGAAAGCCAGTCGTGCCCACTCGTAGAGTCCGCCTTCGAGCGGGACCAGGCGATTCATATGGGCCACCAAAAAAGCCAGCGGAAGGAAAAACAGGACCATGGCGAGCAGCCACAGAACTAGGTGAGAATCCCCAGCCTTGGCGGCGGTGCCGAAGAACTCGGGGATGACCATGTATCCGATTTGGGCGAAGAGCAAATCGGCAAGGCCGAGTTCACGGCGCAGCGATCCCTGGCGCGATTGCAGTTGCGCTTCGCCTTCGAGGGTGAGATGGGTCGGCAAGCGGAGAAAGGCTAGAGTAATCTGCGTCCGCTTTTTCGTCTAGTTTTGGTCTAGCGAGGCGTGCTGAGGTCGGCCTCTCGGGCTTCAATCGCCCGTTGCAGAAGCTTCCAGTCGCTTTCCACCTGCTCTCCCGAAGCTCGGGGCTTGTGGGATTTCAGTTCGTTCTCCAGGCGGGTGGCGACGAGTCCCTGAATGAACTCAGGAGGACTAACAAGCCGCAGGGCATTGCTGCGACTGAGGCCGACCTGGATGTCGTGTCCTTCCACCTGCGCTTTCAGAAATGGCTGACCGGAGGCGTCCAACTGCGGATCGGCAATGGCCTGGAATTTGCGCCACTCCGGCAGGTCGGCTTCGAGGCTTTCGCGCTTCACGATTGCCAGCGAGATCTCGTAAGAACGGCGTTCGTCGCCGGTGAGCGGGCGTTGGAGCGCATTGCGAGGGTCGGTGATGTCCCAACTGCCGGCGTCGAAAATGAGAGCGCCCTTCCCCGGATTAAATCGCCATCCCGCCCAATACGCGACTTCGACGACGCCGACGACTTCGGGATGGAACAGGAGAAAAGGCGTGACATACTTCTTCGCCAGCACCACCGACTCAATCACACCATGCACCGGTTTGCTGCGCTTGAGGCCGGGAACCTGCGGAATGATGAACGTGGTCAACTGCATTTCGGGATGGCGCTTGCCGGAGTGCACCAGAGACTTCGCTGTCTGCTTGGGAGTGGTCACGCCAAGGTCGGCGATGATGCTGCGATGCACCGACTTGGGGTAATAAAAGTTGATGATCTGTTTGGCGAAATCAGCACAGTTGCGTTTGACGACTTGGTAAGACTCGCGGTTGGGGGACGAGTTGAGAAGGCGGATCAGTTCGTCATCCTGCTCGGGGCGAGTGGCAACACGAAATCCGTAAGTGGTCGCGATCGTAGGCGGACCCAGCCAGCTGATACGAGGCCCCCTCGGTCAGCCCAACGCTTTCGAGATAATTATGTCGAAGAAATTTAACCAGCTTTTCATTGGCAACCAGCGGAATGTTCTCCGGATCACTGACCGCATATAGATAAGGAATCAGCGGAACGGCAATCCAATCGCGACCGGCAATGCCGTGATAACGGCTGAGAACCACGCCGGTTTCTCCGGAATGGCAGCGGCGAAGAACGGTCGGAGACTCGGCGCATACTCGCGAAAGATAGACAGCGGAATGACCGGTGCCGGCGAAAGTGCCGTCGTAGCTGTAGGGCTCTTCGAGCAGCAGTGTAGCCTGGGCGCGAAGCTGCGCCGGCGCGGCCGCGAAGACGGCTGCGAGACAGAGAAACCCCACGACCTGTGAACGCACACCCATATTTGGCACATCTTATCTAACCCCGCCCGCGTTGGATGGTTCCGGAAGCCGAATGGTTATTTGGACTTTCGTAACCGCCTGCATGGCATGGAGTTAACGGCAATTTACTGTAGGGGATGTGGCGCGGGAAGAGAATCTGTGACGAGTTTTGAAGCTGTTTTTTCTATTTGAACTGGTCTCGAAACTCGGAGAGCTGGTTTTTGAGTTCAGCGATATCCTGCTTAAGGTTTGCGACTTCTGTCTCGAGGGCCGCAATTCGTGTGGAGTCACTCGCGCTGCGAGGCTCCGGGGAGTAGGGCGCGATCGCCTCGGTGGGCCATGTGTCCTCGGCGAACAGGTGCACGTAACGTGATTCCTTGGTCCCCGGCTGGCGGGGCAGCACCCTGACCAGCGGAGGCTGGCGATCGCTGAGGCGCTGGATGGTGGACTGCACATCGTCGAGAGTTTCGAAGCGGTACATGCGCTCGCTGCGGCCGCGGAGTTCGCCGGGAGTCTGCGGGCCGCGCAGAAGTAGAACGCAAATCACAGCAATCTCCCGCCGGTCGAAGTTGAAGACTTCCTGTAGGCGGTGTTCGTATTTCGTGACCCTGCTGTCGGCGCCTCCCGCGGGGCCGGCGAGACGTTTCTCCTGTAGCGAGCCGAGCGCCTGGCGGACGGACTCTTCGTCGAGCGTCATCACCGGCTCGCGGTTGTTCTTCTGATTGCAGGCGTTCACCAGGGCATTCAACGACAACGGATAGTAGTCGGGCGTGGTGATGTCCTTTTCGATCAGGGCGCCGAGAACGCGGACTTCGGTTGGAGTGAGTTGGAGGGCGGGCGCGGTCATGGGCTGGCTTCGATCTGAGTCCTTAAAAGTTTAACAGCCCTTCCACCAGCCACTACAATTCAGAAGTGTCTGCGCCGTCCTATCGCGGACGGATTGCGCCTTCGCCTACGGGATTTCTGCACCTCGGACATGCACGTACTTTTCTGATTGCGGCGGAGCGGGCGCAGGAAGCGGGCGGCGTTCTTGTATTTCGCAATGAAGACCTCGATCCCGAGCGCTGCCGTCCGGAATTTGTTTCGGCCATGTTCGAGGATCTGCGCTGGCTGGGCATTCAGTGGAGCGAAGGGCCGGATTGCGGCGGGCCGCATACGCCGTACTCGCAGAGCGAGCGACGTGAAATCTATTTGGCCGCGTGGAAGCTGCTTCGCGATGGCGGATTCATTTATCCGTGCACGTGTTCGCGGAAGGAGTTGGCGCAGTCGCCGAGCGCTCCGAATGATTTGGATGATGAGCCGGTGTATCCGGGGAAGTGCCGAGGGCGCGAGGATGCGCGGAACTTTGAGGGGCCTGGGGGAGTCAACTGGCGGTTTCGCGTTCCAGACGGCGAGGAGATTGCTTTCCAGGATTTGCATCTGGGGCCGCAGCGTTTTGTTGCTGGGCGGGACTTTGGCGACTTTGTGGTGTGGCGCAGGGATGACGTTCCGGCCTATCAATTGGCCGTGGTCGCCGACGATCACGCTATGAAGATCACGGAAGTGGTGCGCGGGGCGGATTTGCTGAAGTCCACGGCGCGGCAAATTTTACTGTATCGGGCGTTTGGGCTGAAGGCGCCGGAGTTTTACCACTGCGATCTGCTGCGCGATGAGGCGGGAGTGCGGCTGGCGAAGCGGCACGACGCGCTGAGCATTCGGCGGCTGCGGGAGAGCGGGTTGAGCGCGGAGGAGGTGCGGGGGCGGGCGTTTAGCTGACGTACATTTTGTACATAACGTACAATTAGTGCTATTGTACTAATTGTACGTTTTGTAGCTCGAGGTAACCCATGTCTCGAAAACTTACCGCTAGCACAACTCGCCAGAACTTCGCCGACATCCTGAACCGCGCAGCCTACGGCGGAGAGAGAATTGTCGTGCACCGCCGGGGGAAGCCGATCGCCGCTGTCGTGCCTATTGCAGACGTGAAGCTACTTGAACGATTGGAAGACGAGATCGACATCGCGGCGGCGCGCAAGGCTTTAAAGGACCCCCGTACCATTCCGTGGGAGACGATCAGGAAGAAACTCCGACGCCGATAGCGCGGCGTAGGCTACTTGAAATGAATCGCCGCCTCTTCCTTCTTGCCGCGAACCGCGGCTGACCTCGATGACTTCACCTTCGGCATCCCGTACTTTGGCTTGATTTCGTGGCATCCTTCTTCGCAATAGACGCCGCCCTCAGCAGTCTCGGGGGCGGGCATGGGCGAGTTCACCGCGACTTCCCTTTCTTTTTCCAGATACGCTTCAACATCTGCGATTAGCTTCGCATGCTCTTGCGGCGAGAGCCACTTCTTCACCTTCACCAGATAATTTTCAAAGCGCGCGATGGGATCGCGCTTGCGCCAGTATTCGAACATTGGCTTGGGAACGTAGTCGGCGGCGTCGTGGATGGCGTGGCCTTTCATGCGCATCATTTTGGCTTCGATCAGCGTCGGGCCTTCGCCGCGGTGGGCGCGCTCGGCGGCTTCGCGGGCTGCGTCATAGACCTGGCAGGCGTCGGTGCCGTCCACGATGACGCCGGGAATGCCATAGGCAATGGCGCGCTCGGCGAGGTCTTGCACGCGATACTGCATTTCCGACGGCGTCGAGTACGCCCACAGATTGCTCTCGACGAATAGCACCAGGCCGAGATTCTGCACCGCGGCGAAGTTGATGCCTTCGTAGGTCACGCCGGTGGATTGTCCGCCGTCGCCGATGTAAGTCATGACCGCGACGTTTTTCCCTTGCAGGCGCGCGCCGAGTGCCACTCCGGCCAGTACCGGGATAAGGTCGCCGAGCATCGAGATAGGCGAAACCACGTTGCGTTCGTAGATGTCGCCGAAGTGTGAGGTGCCGTCGCGGCCTTTGGTGGGCGAATCGGCTTTGGCCATGTATTGCATCATCATGTCGCGCGGTTCAAAACCGCGGACCAGCAGCGATCCCTGATTTCGGATCATGGGGGCGAGCCAGTCGTCTTTGGCGAGCGCGTAGGCAGAGGCGCAGGAACATGCTTCCTGGCCGAGCCCGAAATAAACTCCGCCGACAACTTTGCCCTGCTTGTACAAATTCTCGAGCGCGGTCTCCATTCGGCGGTTCAAAACCATCCAGCGGTAGATCTCGATGCATTGCTGTTTGCTGAGATATTTCGAGTCGCGGATGGGCGGAACTGGCGCGCTGAGGTCGCCGGAGACTTCGTACTGGACTTCGTCTCCCTTACGAATTTGGCGGACGGTGAAACTGGGCTTCTCGAGGCGGGTGTCGGGGATGGAATAAGTGCGCTGCTGGGGGAGGGCGGAGCCGCGCCGGGAGCCATTCTTTGAGGAGTTGGGCCTCGCGGATTTCGTGGGCTTACTTTTCTTCTTCATGATGCGGTGCGCGAACTCATAATCCTACTCCGGGGTTCGAGGTGAGGGCAAAAGGATCGTGTGGCATAGAAAAGCCCCACTTCTCGCAAAGGGCACGAGAAATGGGGCACCCCTCGGTATTTACTAGCCCAGCAGTTCGGAATCATGCTTCTCGAATACGGCGCGCAAGGTGGCGGGGGTGCGCTCTTTCATGGCGTGAATGTCCTGAATCAGTTGGTAGATGCGCGAGGTCATGATCAGCAGGTAACGGGTGCGGTCAGGGCCGGGGTTCCAGTAAGTGTGCGGCGTCCGGCGCGGAACCATCACGCCGGAACCGGCGCGAAGTTCGACTTCGTCGTTGCCAACTTTTACCCTGAGAACTCCTTCGAGTACATACCAGGCCTCGTCGTCGCTGCGATGCAGATGCAGTGGAGCGATGTATCGCGGCTGGGCGGAAATGCCGCCTGCATCCTGCCATTCGGCGATTACGAAATTATTGACGGCGGTGCCGAGAACGCTTCCGGCTAACGGCGGAGCGATGATGGGTGAGCTCATAGGCGGATTATTTCATGGAGCGCGTGACGAGGTTCGCGAGCTGATGCGTAATGCTCGCGGCGGCAATTTTCGACGCCAAGTGCATCGGAGAAATGCTGAGTCTTCGACTCAGCCGGATAGGTGAGGACACCTGTCCCTACATGGCCGGTGGTGGTTCCCAGGCGGCGACACGAGAAATCAGTTGAACTGGAACCAGTTGAAATTGCCCAGGCTTGAAGTACCGCCAGGGGCGGCTTTGAAGACTACATAGAGATCGTGAATGCCGGTGGCTGAAGCGGGGGCGGCGGCGGTGTTCCAGGTTTGCCAGCCGGCGGTCGCGGGAATCGTCACCGATGCGGCGAGAGGTCCAGAGACGCTGTCGAGGTGGAACTCGAGCGGGCCTCCACAATTTCCGGCACAGGCCAGGCGCGCGCTGACGCCGCTAACGCCGGCGCCGAAGTCAACATTCTTATAGACAGCGTAATCTCCATCGCTCGAAAAACCGAGGTCGTAGCCGCCGTTCGCGTCTCCCGTGGTTTCGGTCTGCAAGCCGAAGGTGGTGTTATCTCCGAGGGTGTTATTGCCGCCGGTACTGTTGAAGCTGGAGGCCTGAATCTGTGAGGTCGCTGGGGTTGTGTAGCTGCCCTGCACTCCAGTCCAAGTAAATGTCGCTCCTGCCAGCGATGGCAAGGTGTACGCGAAAGATTGAGTCCCCCACTGGACGCTGAAACTCTGGGTCGAAGCCGAGTCATTGAACGCGACCAGGGCTTTCGATCCGTCGGTGTTCAGGAATGCTGCACTCACCATGCCCAAAGAGTTGCTCGAATAGATCCGAAGCGCGCCGGGCGGAACGTATTTGCTGAAGTGTCCGAGAGTGTAGTACTCGATGCCGTAGGTCACAGCGCCGGTGGAATTATTAACGGTGACGATAGGCGTGCAAGTTCCGCAACCGCCGGTGTGCGGGCCGAGAGTTTGATCGAGCGCCAGGCTCCACTTCACGTAAGCACGGCCATAGTTGCGCATGACCTGGGTGATTTCTTCGAAATCAGATTTAACCTGGTCGGGAACGGCGGTTCCCCCGGAGTGCTCGGTTTCGTAATTCCCCTTCGTCGGAAAATAATTTTGGTTTGTGATCATCGCGCCGGGAGTTCCACCGTAGCCGTGCCACGCGGAACCCGCGACCTGAGCAGAGGCCTGAATCGTGGGATCGCTGAGCACCGTTTGCGGATAGCTGGGCTGGTCCCAGTTGTGGTCATAGACAAGGACTTTGGTGGTGAGGCTGGCAGCGGAGAGCGCAGGCAAAATGTAGTCACGCAGCGCTGTGGTTTGGTCCGTCGGCGATGCGACTGCGCCGCAGGTTCCACCCGGCGCCGGAGGCATGCACATTCCGGGATAGTTCCCGGGGACAAACAGCGGTTCGTTTTGCAAAGAGATGTAATCCACGCTGATGCCCGCGGCCCCATAGGCTTGCAGATATTTCACGAAATATCCGGCGAAGGGCGCGTACATGGTGGATTGCAAGCGCGCCGCCGACCATGGAGCCGGATGTCTTCATCCAACCCGGCGGGGACCACGGATTCGCCATCAGCTTCATCTGCGGATTGAGCGTGCGGGCTTGCAGGATGATGGGAATCACGTCGGCTCACATCGTGAGCGACGGAAAAATTCGCAGCGTGGGATCGGCCGACGCCGTTGTTGTCGTCGTAGGAATATTGGGTGCGGGCGATGTCGGATGCGCCCATGGGCGTGCGCATGAAGCTGAGGCCGATGCCATTGCCGGTGCGGGTGAACAGATCATTCATGGTGGTGGCGAGCGCGGGCTTCTGCGCGACTTCGTTAAGAAGATAGGCTGCCGAATCGGTGAAGGCCGCACCGAAACCCTCGATGGGTTGATAGGTTTGAGTTTCATCTACGTAGATGATGTTGCCGCTCGCGCTGGCAGTGGTGAAGCCGGTCGCGGACTGCGGCTGCATCTTGCGCGATTGGTCGTCGGTGGTGAGAACGACGGAGACTGCGGGACCGCTTACACCCTGCGCGGGTACGGTGTAGGTGGCGCTGGCGACCGCGCTGGCGGAAAATCCGGATGCGGTGGCGATGGCTTTGACAGTTGTTGTCGAAGAAACTGTTACAGGGCCGGTGTAGAGGGTTGAAGACGCGGTCGGAGTACTTCCATCCGTCGTGTAGTAAATCGTCGAGGCCGCGGTCGTATCAGAAAGCGTGATCTGTGTTGGGCTGTACGTGCCTGCGAGTGGCCAAAACGATGGGGCCGCGGCTGCGGGCGGAGGCGGAGGTGGTGGGGGCGGCGGTGAGGAAGAGCCTCCGCCGCAGGCCTGGAACAACAGCACGGCCGACAGGGCGAGAGTGGACGGGATAAGCGATCCGCAGCGGAATCTGCGGCGTGCGGCTGAGTTGCGCATCTGTTCTCCCCCAGGGCAGTTTGGTAGGGGATATCTTAATGCAATCTGGAACTTGGGGCGAGGATTGCGCGCACAAATTTCAGGCCCAGGCGGGATCGTCTTCGCCGCGCAGCTTGCGCAGATTTTCTGGCGAGCGCATGGGGACGCCGAGATCCTTGCCCAGCAAAGCATCGAGGCTGTCGAGCCACAGCACTTGACTTGCGAATACGCTCCCGAAGTTGCGGCTCAGGACGTGAGCGACGTCTTGCAACGGAATATCTCGGTTCAGTTCTTTCTGCATGGACGTGACCGGCTTGGATTCGATTCCGCAGGGGATGATCAGGTTGAAAAAGCTCAGGTCAGTATTCACGTTGAGGGCGATGCCGTGCGAGGTTACGCCGCGCGAGATGTGGACTCCTAGGGCGGCGATCTTGGCGTCAGCGGAAAGCAGGTCTCTCGACTGCGCAGAATCATTCGCCAGCTCATGATTCTGCTCCGCTCGAGATGACAGGGGTGTTGGATGGGTCCACACGCCGGTTAGACCAGCGATGCGTTTTGCGGAGATGCTGAAATCGGCGCAGGTGCGGATGAGGACTTCTTCCAGGCGGCGGACGTATTCGACCACGCCCAACGACTTGCGGGTTGCGCTGTCTGATGGAAACCCGCGTAGGTCGAAAATTGGATAGGCGACGAGTTGGCCGGGACCGTGGAAGGTGACGTCACCGCCGCGGTCGCACTCGAACACCTCAACCCCGCGCTGGGCGAGGAGTTCAGGCGACGCTAGAATGTTCTTGGCTTTGGCATTGCGGCCGAGGGTGATGACCGGGGTGTGTTCGAGAAGAAGAACTACGTCCCTGATTCGGCTTTCTTTGCGGAGAGCGACTAGCTTTTCCTGCAGAGGGAGAGCGGTGGCGTACTCAACGGTGCCGAGTTGGAGAATGGAGATCAAAAGCTTGGCCACGGATTTTCACGGATTGCCACGGATCTAAAACCATTTCACCACAGAGACACGGAGGGACGGAGAAATCTTGGTCTATCCGTGTTGATCCGCGCAAATCCGTGGCCGCTCTTCACATATTGATCGCCAGCCCGTACACGCTGTTCGAGGCATCCAGCATAGCTTCGGCCAAGGTGGGGTGGGCATGAATCGTCCACATTAAGTCTTCGACCGTGGCTTCGAGTTCCATGGCGGTGACGGCTTCGGCGATCAGCTCGGAAGCTTGCGGGCCGATGATGTGGACGCCCAGGATTTCGCCGTACTCGGCGTCGGAAACAATTTTGATGAAGCCTTCGTGGGCGCCAACGATAGACGCACGCGAATTTGCGGTAAACGGAAACTTCCCGACTTTCACGTCGTAGCCCTGTTCGCGGGCTTTGGCCTCGGTGAGGCCGACGCTGCCGATTTCCGGATGACAATACGTGACGTTGGGAATGTGCAGCGGGTTGATGGGCTTGGTTTCTTTGCCGGCGATTTTCGCGACCGCGACAATGCCCTCCATGGAGCCAACGTGCGCCAGTTGCGGCGTGCCGAGGACGATATCGCCGATGGCGTACACGCCAGGCTCGGCCGTCTCCATCCATTCGTTGGTTTTGATGAAGCCGCGCTCGGACTGAATGCGCGTCTTTTCCAGGCCGATGCCATCGGTGTTGGGTTTGCGGCCGACGGAGATCAGGATTTTCTCGGCTTCCAGTTTCTGCTGCTTGCCGTCAGCGGTAAAAGTAACCGCAATTCCGGATTTCGTCTTCTCGACCTTTTCTACTTTTTCTACTTTCGCGCTGCCGTGGAAGTTGATTCCGCGCTTGCGATAGACGCGGGCAAGTTCTTTGCTGACCTCTTCGTCTTCCAAAGGCACCATACGCGGCAGCATTTCGAGGATGGTCACTTCGCAGTCGAAGGAGCGGAAAATTGAGGCGAATTCCACACCCACCGCGCCTGCGCCGACGATGATCAGCGACTTGGGCACTGCGCCCATATTCAGGATTTCAATGTTGGTGAGGAAACGCTCGTCGGGAACGAGGCCGGGAATCATGCGGGCCGCGGAGCCAGTGGAGAGAATAATGTTCCTGGTCTTGATCTGCGAGGTCTTGCTATCATTCTTTAATTCGATGGTGTGAATTCCGTTCTGCGCCGGGCCGGTGAGTCTGCCGAAGCCTTTGAGGGTCTCGACTTTGTTCTTGCGCATCAGGAATTCAAGTCCCTTGGCGTGTTTGGTGACGATCTTTGTCTTGCGGTCCTGCACGGCGCCCCAATTCAGCTTCGCGGAGCCGACACCTTCGATGCCGAACTCCTTGGCGTCTTTCAGGTGGTCCCAAAGCTCGGCGTTGAACAGCAGGGCCTTGGTCGGGATGCAGCCGACGTGCAGGCAGGTGCCGCCGAGGTATGGGTCTTTTTCGATCAGGGCAGTCTTCAGGCCGTATTGGCCGGCGCGGATGGCGGCTGTGTATCCGGCCGGGCCGCTGCCGATGATGGCGACGTCGTAAATGGTGTCGGGCAAGGGCGTGCTCCTCTGCTGTATAGATGAGCTAGAGCAAACCATTGATTCTACCAGTGGACGAGAACGAGGGCGGGGAAAGTCAACTTCCAAAGGCGGCCACGGATTTACGCGGATTTTCACGGATTACAAGTAACTCTTGAAAGAGTCTTCGCCAGAGCGGTCCTGATGGGCGAGACTCCGCGGCTGCCTCCGCGACGTCAGGCACGGAACTGAGCCGGCCCCGAATTCGTATCCATATTGCGGTTATAACCTGAGTTCAACAGGAGGATGAGGCTATGCACCTCTTGGCGTTGTTCTTTCCACCGATTTTCGGCTTTGGCTTTCTTCTGTATTTTCTGCCGGCCATTCTTGCTTTTGCGCGCAGCAAACGGGACGCGGGCGCGATCCTGGTGCTGAATTTCTTTCTGGGATGGACGGCGATCGGCTGGGTGATTGCGCTGGTCTGGGCGCTGAAGGAAGACGTGCCGATCGGGGTTCGCTGATCGCCTACGGCTTGGACTCTTGCAGGAGCACCACATCGGAGTCCGTGTGGCCGCGGATCAAGCCCAGCTTACTGCCGTCGAACGACCAGTGAAAGTCCACGATGTGTTCCGATTTGAAGTTGGTGAGCTGCTTTCCTGGCGAACCGTCGAGCGGCTGGAGCCACAGGTTGTCGGTGTCCTGCACACGGACGGGATAAACCACAGCTTTGCCATCACGGGTAAAACGCATCCCCCCACCGGTCGGAACCGGGCGCTGCAGGTCAATAATTTTCGGATTCAGCGGAGAATCCACCGGAAGTAATGCCAGTTGCATCTCAGGATTGCCGGTTGATGCAAATGTCTCGAAGACGATCAGCTTGCCGTCGGGAGAGAGATCGAATCCGTAGGCGGGTAGCTCGGAGACTCTTTCCGTCGTCCCTCCCCCCAAGGGCACCCTGGTTAGCCTTGAACCGTTGGACAGATCCTCGTAGAACACCCATTTGCCGTCGGGAGAGCACTGCGGATAGGTATCCCGTTTGCCGTCACTGAGCTGCTTGAGGTCTCCACCGCCCGCGTTCATGCGCCAAATCGTCTGGGTTTTTGCGCCGCCGTGGCCGCCAATCGAGAAGACAACATAGCGGCCATTCCCGCAGGAGGAAGGCTGGGATGCCGCACCCTCCTGTTCAGTTGAGGTGAGCGGCGATCTGTACCCCGTATCAGGGCGGAAGAGACTTAGCACGCTCTGTTCTCCGAGAATCATTTTGCCCTCCTGAGTCCAGGCGAGGCCGTCGAGGGCAGCTCCTGAGGTGAGCGGCTGAGCCTGACCGTTGCTCAGGTCAGATGCAGGTGTTATGAAGAGATTGAAGTGATGCTGGTTCAGGACGGTCGCTGCCACATGCCCATCGGCGGACAGGCTCAAGTCAACGTAGTCGTTGATGTCGTGGGTAACAGAGTGTGCCTTGCCATCCTGGAGAGAGACCTGCACAATTTGTTGGCGGCTGAAATTGGTGTCCCGGCCGAGATACAGCGCCAGCAAACCGCTGCCATCGGGTAACCACGCGAGTTTCAGAAGAACGCCGTCTTTGGACTCAAAAATGGTGCTCTGTTTGCCCGTAATCGCATCCACGGCCACCAAGCCACTGATTGCGTCCCCGACTTCATAAATGATGCCGACGATGGTCTTGCTGTCTGGCGACCAGGCAGGAGCGAGTATGGCTCGGCTTACGTTACCAGTGGCCAGCGTTTTTGACTCGCCGGTCTCAAGTGAATAAGTCACCAGGCGGAATTTGCCGAGATCTGGGCTGTTCTCCACGGTATAGGCAAGACTGCGGCCGTCGGGCGAAAAGGTGATATTGGTGTCCACGTCAGTGATGAGCTTTTGCGGCGTGCCGCCCAGGACCGGTGCCCGATAGAGAAGCTTCAGCGCCCCTCCCGGCTCGCCGCGAACAAAGTAAAGATAGTTTCCATCGGGCGAGAACCGCAGGCCAAGGTACTGCACCGGCTCGGGAGGCATTACTTGAGTGTCGCTGTTGGTGGGAATGTTGCGCAGCCACAAACTTTCCTGGCCTTTGTCATCCACGACATTCAAGATGTACTTGCCGTCGGGAGAAATCGCGACCAGCCTGGCTCTTCCGCTCTCGGTGACTTTGTTGACGGTGAAATTCTGAAACGGAATCGTCCGGCTGCGAGAAAGAAAAGAGTAAGCGCCATAGGCCGCAGCTGCGAACAGCAGAGCCACGATTGCACTGGTGACGCCGATCCCGAATTTGTGCTCGCGCGCGGCGGCGACGACCGCCGAGCCACTGCTGGTGTGCGCGGGCTGGCTAGCGGACGGTGTAGTTGGCGCCGCAGCGGCTGGTTCTGCGCTGACCACGGCGGAGTGGCGGCTGGAATCAGTGTCGCGCTTCAGCCGTTGCAGCTCTGCCCGCATCTCCGACGCATGCTGGTAGCGCAGGTCGCGGTCTTTTTCGAGCGCCCGCTTGATGATGCGTTCCAACTCCGGCGGGACGTCGGGGTTCAGCCGCGTGGGAGATGCCGGAGCGCGGTTGAGGACGGCTTCGAAGATGATGCCCGAGGTGTCGCCGCGAAATGGCAGGACTCCGGTCGCCATCTCGTACAGCACCGTACCGAAGGAAAAGAGATCGGTGCGGGCGTCCAGTTCCTTGCCGCGCACTTGTTCCGGCGACATGTAGGCCACCGTCCCCAGCGCCGTTCCCGGACTGGTGAGATGCGGTTCGTCAACCGTGCCGGTCATCGTGTTTGCGACGGCAATCTGACTCGAAGAACTGACCGGACTGGTGACTTTGGCGAGGCCGAAGTCGAGAATTTTGGCGTGTCCGCGTTTGGTGACGAAAATGTTCGCGGGTTTGATGTCGCGGTGGACGATGCCCTCGGCGTGGGCAGCGTCGAGTGCGTCCGCAATCTCAATGGCGAGCGATAGCAGCAGATCGTTCTCCAGCGGACGCCCCGCTATCCGGTTCTTCAACGTCATCCCGTCGAGGAATTCCATGGCGATGAACGCCTGCCCGTGGTCGTCAATCTCGTAGATGGTGCAGATATTCGGGTGATTGAGGGCCGAAGCGGCCTTGGCTTCGCGCTCAAAGCGGCTCAGGGCTTGCGGATCTTTGGCGACAGTGTCAGGCAGAAACTTGAGGGCAACGAAGCGGCCCAGTTTGACGTCCTCGGCCTTGTAAACCACACCCATTCCTCCGCCGCCGAGTTTCTCGACGATACGGTAATGCGAAATGGTCTGGCCGATCATGCGGTGGCGGTATGTTAGGTCGAATAAGAAAGCAAGTCAACGAAAGGGTGGGTTGGCGGCGACCGTCCCGAAGCCGCTAATTCGAAAATAGCGCGAGCGGGATGGACTCGCCCATGGCACGATAGCCCGCTGGCGAGGGGTGCAGGTGGTCGCCGGAATCGTAACTCGGCAGCAGGCGATCGGGATGCTGGGGATCACGCACGATGCTGTCGAAATCCAGAACTGCATCGAAGTGGCCGGCGGAGCGAATCCACTGGTTCACGGATTGGCGGTCGGCCTCGCTCAACGGTCCGGGGTGATAGTAGTCTGACCCGACGTAAGGCGTGATGGTCGCTCCGATTACGTGAATCCCATGCGCATGCGCGCGCAGAATGATCTGCTGGTAAGCCGCGAGGACGCGTTGCACCAGCGCGGCGTGCTCAGCCGGAGTCACTTCGCCATTTCGCGCCAGTCCTCCCAAGTCGTTTACGCCCTCGAATACGATCAGCCAGCGCGCGCCAGCGGGGGCAAGCGCGTCACGATCGAAACGCGCGAGCGCGCTCGGCCCCAAACCATCGGTGAGGAGATGATTGCCGCCAATGCCCTGGTTCGAAACGCCGATGTTGCGGGCGTTGGGTGACGCCTGGAGCCGGGCCGCCAGCACGTCAGTCCAACGGTCGTTTCCATTGGTCGTAGCTCCGTGACCGTCGGTGATGGAGTCGCCAAGAGCCACCACCGATGCAGCTCCCGGCGCTGCCATCACATCGATTTCTGAAACCTGATACCAGTGGTCCACATGCTTCGCGTTCGCCAGGTCGGGAGCCCCGGTGAAGTCTCCGTGCACAAAAAATGACGTGGCCCGGGACCCGGGATGGCTTGTTTCTACCGCAGGAGGGACGTCCAGATGAAACGTGACGGCAAGATCCGAGAGTGCTGCTACGGGAAATTCGATCGGATCGGAAACAAATTCCGCTCCGGGCGGCACGGTCACGTCGGGATTACCGGCAAACAGTAATGCCCTGTCGGTTGCCGGATTGATTGCTGGCGAGGCAGTGGAAACAGGACGCGCGATGTGAACCGAGGTGAAGCGCAGCGCTTCGGTTCCGAATGCATTCGACAGATGGACGCGAAGGCTTTGCCCGCCCAACGAGAGATGGAAAATCTGCCGGACCGTGGCATCGTGCAGGTCGTCAGCCGGCAAGGCATTTTGCGGCTCGGGGACTTGCTGAGAGGCTCCCCAGGTGGCCACCCACGCCTGGGGCGCGGGTTCGGTTTTTGCCGGCGCGTGCGCCGCGACGCCGAAGGCGGCAAGAAAGAACCACGCGATTGCAGTGAAAACGATAGCGGGGAAAACGGTTGCGCGGAGTTTGTGCGCGTATTTCATATAGGTTTATGATTGCGTTCCGAAATCGATGGGGTTTTCGAAAAACGCAGCAAGAATACCATCCACGGAGAATTCGCGTGTTCCGTTCTTTCCACTCGGCCCTGTCTGTTTTTCTCTTCTGTCTTGCTTGTGCGCTCGCCGGTTCGCAAGCCGCAATGGCGCAGGCCTCTGCGCCAAACCCTTCGCCGGTTTCTTTCACTGCCGATCAGGACCATCAGAACATGATGGACCAGTTGGGTATCAAAGCGTTGCGCCCCGGCCCGAGCGGAAACGAGAAGGCGCCCAACCACGCCAACTACGACGAATCCAAAGCGAATCCGTTCCCCGATCTTCCTGACCCGCTCACGCTGAGCAGCGGTGAGAAAGTAACCTCGGCAAAAGCGTGGTGGGAACGGCGCCGCCCCGAACTGGTAGGGATGTTTGAGAAGTATGTCTATGGCCGCGTTCCGGACCATGTCCCCAAGGTGACGTGGACGGTTACGACCGTGGATCACGAGATGATCGGCTTCGGTCCGGTGATTGCCAAAGAAGTCATCGGGCAGGTGGACAACTCCTCCTATCCTGAGATCAATGTGAAGATCCACATGATGCTGGTGCTTCCGGCCAACGCGAAAGGGCCGGTACCGGTGCTGATGATGTTTGGACGCGCCGCCTTTCCTGCCCCCAACGAGCCCGTTGGCGAAGACCTTGACCGGATCAATAAGGCGTTGAAGGCGTTGCTGGTCCAGCAGGATCCGTCGCTCAAGGACGTGATCGCGCAGCATCCGGCGTGGCAGCCAGTGAAGGGCACGCCGTTTCAGTTTCCGCAGTTGAATGAAGACGGCGACCTTCCCAACAACTGGCAGTTGATCGCCGCCGGATGGGGCTTCGCGCTCATCGATCCCGCAAGCGTGCAGGCGGACGACGGAGCCGGGATCACGCGCGGCATCATCGGTCTGGTGAACAAAGGCCAGCCTCGCAGTCCCGAAGACTGGGGAGCTTTGCGCGCCTGGGCATGGGGTGCGGGCCGCGGACTTGATTACCTGGAAAACGATGCTGCGGTTGATGCGAAACACGTCGGCATCGAGGGTGTGTCGCGTTATGGCAAAGCCGCCCTGGTAACCATGGCCTTCGATCAGCGGTTTGCCATGGTGCTCGTCGGCTCGTCAGGAAAGGGCGGAGCGACATTGCTGCGCCGCAATTTCGGCGAAGCAGTCGAGAGCCTGACCGGGGGCGAGTACTACTGGATGGCCGGCAACTTCATGAAGTACGGCGCATCTGACGCCACATTTGGCAGCAAGACCCCTGGCGATCTTCCGGTGGACTCCAACGAATTGATTGCCCTGTGCGCGCCGCGGCTGACCTTCATCAGTTATGGCATTCCTGAAAAAGGCGACGCCAAGTGGCTCGACCACCAAGGCAGCTTCATGGCGACGGTGGACGCCAGCCGGGTGTTCACGTTGCTCGGGGCAAAAGGATTGGATGTGCAGGGCGATTACCACACAGCCAAGATGCCGCCGGTGAATCAGGGCCTGCTAGACGGCCAACTGGCATGGCGGCAGCACGACGGCGGACATACCGACGCTCCCAACATGAAGTACTTTATCCAATGGGCCGACAAATTCATCGGCCACGCGCCGCCCCAATAGCCGTGGGGACACGCTGCAGCAATGAGGATCTTGCGGTACGTTGAGGCACAGCTTGGGAGTTTCAGGGTTTGATTTCAATTGGTGTGCCGACCCGAACCAACTTCCAAATCTCGTCCATCTCCTGGTTCGAGACCGCAACGCATCCGTCGGTCCAGTCATGCGCCGCTTGGGCCTTTCCCACGAAAGCGTACTCTTTGGGCAGTCCGTGCAGCATGATGTCGCCGCCCGGACTGACGCCTAATTTCCTCGCCGCCGCAATGTCTTTCGGGTTGGGATACGAAATGTGAAAGGCTTTGTAGTAATGGCTGTTGGCGTTTCGTGAATCGAGTACGTAAGAACCTTCCGGAGTTTTATGGTCTCCTTGCCTGACTTTGGCGCCAATGGGTTCACCACCTAGCGCAACCCGGTATGACCTCAGTTCCTTTCCCTGTGAGAGCAGTACCAGCCTCCGGTCATGTTTGTAAACCACAACGCGATCTACGCCAACACCGGGCTTCTCTCCCAGGGCGAAGAGTAAGAACGCGAGGAGGAAGATTGCAGTTGCAGACGTCCGCATTTGGAATGGAATTCTAACAAGTCTGTGGCTGCGTTACCTCGCAATGGCACTCACTGTCCCGGACGGTGAGCGTAATCGCCCGATTACGCCAACTGAGGGTACACTCAACCCGTATGCATTCCGGTTCGGAACAAAAAGAGTTCTTCTTTGAAGAGCATGTGGTAGGACTTTTTGAGGATCAGCTTCCATCCTCTCCGGGAGAATATCGGTACATGCCGTTTCGCGGCCCCGGCCACCTGCGTTTGGTCGAGGCACTCGACTGCTCAGGTTCGCAACGCTGCTACTGCGTCATTGAAGGGGAAAAGCACTACTTCACCGTTTTGAAAGCTCCGAGCCAGGGCGTTTTGCTAGTTCATGCGCATATGCCCATTAAAGTCAATGAGTGATAACGCCTGTTAACAACAATTAAGGACCATTCGAGTTGGATGGGAGCATGAAACTGATGTCCGTGCGCCACTCGCCCTTGCCAAGTTCGACAACGTGCGCTTGTTCTAGCGTAGGTACGCCCGGATAGTACACGCGAACCTTTCGTTCCGCGCTGGCGGCGGAATCCAAAATGCCTACTCCCACGAGGTACTGACCTGGCTCACGACCACCGACCTCAAAGTGACCCAGTCCGTCGGTGGTGACTGTAAAAGACTGTTTAACAGGCAAAAGTCGAACGATTGCTACTTGCACGTAACTGGCTGGTTTTCCATCCGCGGTAGTAACGGTTCCGGCGATTCTGCCATCGATGCGAAGAGCGAAATCGACTTGAACCCAATCGTGTTTCAAAACGGATACTTCCGTTTCTGGCGCCCACAACCCTTGCGTAGTGTTTGCCGTAGCAAAGTACTTTCCAGTCGGAAGCCACAGTTCATAGTTCCCGCTGGCGTCCGTCACCGCAGAAAACTCTCTGCTGTCCGAAAATCGCCTCGCGACGACCTTGTGACTCGCTTGTCCAACGTGACCCGTCAGAATGCCTGAATCAGTCAGAGTCGAAAGGTGTCTTAAGATCGCGATGTCGTTCTGCGCCCGTTCCATCGGCTTGCTTCTTCCCTCGTAACCAAGCACCAGCTCATTGCTGGTGTGAGCCCGAAACAAATAGACAAGCCACTTCTGGCCTGCTTCAATGTCAGTGTCTAGGCATGCTTGGTTGGTGATAGCCGTGACTTCCTTAGCATCTCCAAAGAAAACTTCGTCGGGTACAAGGTCAACACGCTTTTCAAAATCTCCGACGGCAGTCACGGATTTCACTGTCCCGGTGAAAACTCTTGCATAGTTCGTCGTTAAACGCCAATCTTTCACCGGACCGAGATTTCCGCTGTACACGCACATTGCTCTCTTACCGTGGTACTCGCGGAAGCCCACGATGTTCGCATAGACAGGGAATATCGACCAAGCAACAACCACTGCGACAATAAGAACTCTCCAAACTCTCGTGGCCGACATGGTAAAGAAATTGTAGTACTAAACGACATGACTGTTGATACATCCCCATTACACTCATTGACCACGTTGTCGGTGATTTCGATGGTCCGTCAGCGACATACGGGCTTAGCCAGAGTAAGGGATTGGTGGGCGGAAATTCCCGCCGTAACTCCATCCGCGGCGGCCCACGAGGCGTTGTGCCCTGGACGGGCGGCATCGCCTGCGGCAAACACACCCGGTACGGTGGTCTGCTTATCCGCGCCCGTGTGGATAAAAGGGCCAGACGGGCCTTCTTCAAATTCGCAACGAAGTTGTTCAGCGAGCGGGCTGGCCATGCGAGTGCGAGGGTTCGTGAAGACCGCATCGACGGGACTGATGCGCCCGTCGTCCAGGCGGAGCCCGGAGAGAGCCGGTGCGTCTCCGAGCAGAGCAACCACCGGTACGGCCTCAACAGAAACTCCGCGTGCGCTTAGATCCCCCAGCTGTTCGTGGCTCAATGTGAGCACGCCGTTGGTAAAGAGAGTGACATGCTCGCTCCAATCCGGGAGGAGCATTGCCGTCTGCAAAGACCGGTCGCTGGTCGCTATTACGCCAAGGCGTCGCCCCGCGACTTCGTACCCATGGCAGTAGAAACAGTGGAGCATGCTGATGCCCCAGCGCTCCTGCAACCCGGGCATAGTTGAGAGGTCGTCACTCACGCCGGTGGCCAGAATCAGGCGAGATGCTGTGTGCACCGTGTCACTGGCGTCGGTGACGATATATTCCTCACCGCTCTTGGCTGCATGGGTCGCCAGACCCTCGACGAATGAAACGGTGCGGTAGCTGAGCAGTTGCGACCGCGCGTTCGCCAGCATGGCGAAAGGCGGCTGGCCATCGTGCCCGAAAAAGCCGTGAGAGAATTGCGCGAAACGGTTGCGCGGTTTTCCGGAATCCAGAACCAGAACGCGTCTGCGCGCGCGCGCCAATTGAAGAGCGGCAGACAAGCCAGCAAAGCTGCCTCCGACAACGATTACGTCGTAAGCCATATAACGTCAACGATAACAAAAGGCCGGCGGCCCGCAACTCGGAGTGGAAATCATGGGATTCATTTCGTCTCGTCAAATGACGGTCAGGCAAGCCGGCGATACGTCGCCATTACGCTCATTGATGGCCGCCCACCCCCTACGACTGGGCCACTCGAAGGGATTGGCGATGGAATTGCAATTTTACAAGCGTGTCCAGGGCCAATGTGGATGACGTAGTCTAGTGAAGGCAACAAGGTAATCCGGCGCTAGAATCGCAGTGGCTGCTACCAGCAAGCCCGTTGTCACGATGAATGTGAGGATGAACCTGCTGATATCCCGGCGGCCCCTGTCCGCCAGCTTGCGATAGCCCCAGACCGAGCCGATCACGACCACGAGATTCGCCACGCAGGCAAGCCCCTGAAGAACTAAGTCTGGCCGCGTTGGGTGATCGATGATCTCGGCGAAGAGCGGCGAAGCGAACAGTGCGAGTAGATCCCAGAACCCCGCAGTGGATGTGCCGATGAAATAGCCCCAGCGACTCCGCCGGAGGCTGAGGGTTATGGCGGCGAGGTAAAGCGACGACTGTACCAAGTGCAACCATCGCACCTCGGGGACAAAGACTGCCGCTACCGCCAAGGTAAAGATGAAGAAGCTGGCGCCACTCGCGATCAACCATTCAGGGGCTTCCAAAGGCGGTGTTCTCATCGAGCGAAGTGTAACGCCCGATCCGGGGCCTGAGCAACACGGGACGCGGATGGTAGTTCCGTGGCCGATAGTTGGTGATAAATCGCGATATCACTCATTGACCCTAATGTGTGGCGAGATGTGGAGCGAATGCGGATCTTGGAGGTACAGAAACCAAACGCGGACGCCGCTATATGGCGTGTGCGGACGCAACTGGTAATGAGAGTGGAGAGGTCAACAAATGCAGTCCGGGACCGTTGCTTCCTCATTTGGGCTTCAGGTGTGCCAATGCATCTTTTACGCGCGGCGCCAAGATAGAATCCGGAGCTTCCTTCAAATACTTCTTATATTCCTTTGCAATTTCATCGTCCTTACCTCTTCCGGCGAGCGCCTGTGCGGCATACAGATGTGAAATTGCATAGTGCTTATGGCCGGGAAGAGCAGGAACTTTACGGGCATTGGTGAGGGCGAGCTCGGGTTCCCCGTTTTTCAGTTCCACGTACGCAAGGGCGGTGAGGATCTGTGCGCTTCGGGGCAGGTAGGCAGCAGAGCGCAGAAAATACGGCTCCGCTTCCTTGTATTGGTGGTTGTCATAATAAAACTGACCGAGATAGAGATTGGCTCGCGGCAGACTCGGATCAATCTGTGTGGCGCTGCGGAATGCCTTCACCGCCCCCTCGCCGTCTTTCAATTGGATTTCCACCAGTCCAAGACTGTTAAGTGCCTCTACGTATTTCGGGAACAATGTGATCGCCTTCTGAAAGTGATCTTTGGCTTCTTCCCAGTGTTTGTTGTCCATTTCCTTCGAGCCTAACTCGAATTCCTTCTGCGCAGCCTCTGGAATATTTGCCGTGACAGTTGAACCCTCTGCATTGCTCCCAGCGGTGGTCAGCCAGACCCGCATGTCTTCGGTGGCACGCTTTGGACCTACGACGCCGCCCGCTGCAATGACATTGCTAGTGGTCGTCTCTACGTCAGGTCCGCTTACCCGAATCCGATAATACCCGCCGCTCACGCCGTCGAAGGTCAAACCGCCATTCCCGTCGGTTGTGCGCATGTCCACGACGTCCCCGGCTGAAGCCCCGGACGACGAAAGCAGCTCGATCCGCAATCCTGCAGCCGGCCGGCGGTTCTGTTGGTAAGTGACGTGAACAGTTATGCTGGTAGTTCCGCCGGAAGCACTGCTACTCGTGGTTGTCTCCTGTGCGGCACTCGCCGTAGTGAGAAACATAACCGCCAATGGCAGCGAGCAAAAATGACTCGATCTCATGGCGTCCCTCCGTCTTGCTTCTGAAAGACCCTACTCGCCTTGGGGTACGGTTATGGACAGTCCTGTTTGCACCCTCTGAACTACGCTATTGAGGAGCTTTTACTGGACCGGCGGAAGCTTCAGCGTAGGGAATATTCACCGAGCCCATTAATCCTGTGGGAACGTCTTTGATCAGCACCCGGACCAGAGTCGTCCCCGGAGGCGGGACGAGCGACACCACGCGTGCGAAACCGTGCTTTGCCTGGACTTCAGCGAACTGCTGCTGGGTGAGCTTTTCGTCCATCGCGTCTTGCAACAGGCGTAGCGGGTTCCCTGATTTGTCGAACGAGCACAAGCCAACCTTCAGCCTGACGTGCTCAGTGCCATCGGCTTCTGCCGCGAACTTTATCGTGCCCGGTTCGATGGCGACGAAATACCTCACCTTGTCGGGTTCCGGGAATGGTTT
The DNA here is from genome assembly GCA_963839975.1 of uncultured Acidobacteriota bacterium. Lineage (GTDB taxonomy): Bacteria > Acidobacteriota > Terriglobia > Terriglobales > Acidobacteriaceae > Gp1-AA145. The sequence continues at coordinate 311,800 of CAWIXA010000003.1, forward strand.
GACAACCATCAGCACAGAGGTGGAGGTCAGAACGTCCCGGCAGGCAGCCTGTTCAAATTCCTTGTCGGTGTACTTCGTATCTACCTTGTCTTCGGAGCTATGAGCAAAGTAGCCTTCCCGATATTCGAGATGAACGCCTGGTTGCTTAGTTTTTACGATGACCTTGTGAAATTCTCCCTGCCATGCGCCCGCGTTCGGATAATAGGCAAGTTCATAAAAAAAGCTGCTGTCATCGACCATTCTTTTTACGCAATCGCTCAAGGAATTGTCGTAAACACAAATTTCACCGCCAGTTTGGTCGGATAGCGTTTGCATAGCTGTTTGGTTGTAGAAATCGATCGTCCGTGAAGTCAACCCGCCAGCATTCGTCGGATAGACTGCAATTCTTGCGTCTGCTAATGCGGTAGCCAGGTCATTAACATCCTTCCAATCGAGACCGGGCGACGAGAATCGAATGTCACTGGTAGAGGCGTCTCGATTGAACCACGTAGGAAAACGAGAAGCTACCCACAATAGGTTTTTGCGACCAGGATAACCCGCAGCATGGCGGGCGATTGCGCGCACGGCTTCTATTGTCTGCTGGGCGCGGGTCGACCCGGTTAAAGAAGCCTCCTCGCGCTCAAAGTTCCGAACTGCGTCCATGAAAGAGTTAGTACTGCGATCCAGTGCGCCTTGCTCGATAAGCGGCGACAGGGGATCCGGATCGCTCGGCAAGGAGTCTGGCCCAATTGACTGACGAGTGACGGGAATTTTCTCCAGAGTGGCTCGCAAAAGTTTCGGATCGGTAGTGAAGTTCTGAAGCATCTCCAGGCGCCTGCCCAGCAGGAAAACAGCAGTCGGAACGTCGTCTGGTATCGAAGAAAGCATTTTGACCAATTGCTGGCGAACTTGCATCAACGACATTCGATCGGTGTTCAGCGCGTCCAGCAAGATGATTGTCGGTGGGACGGGCACCCGGTTCATGGTCACCAGGTTGGTGTATACGCCCGGCGGCATCTTTGGTATGCCGGGATCCAGAGCGGCAAGTTCAGCAACACTCGTCGTTCGGAATGACCTGATCTTTTGGGGGTACTTGTCTCGCTTCGGCTCGATTTGCTCAACGACTTCGAAGTCATCGGACTTCAGATTGCGCAAGCTGTTGCCTTTGCCATCTCTCGCGACGACGTCAATCGTAACCATGCGGGTTGCAACCTTGAAAGTGGGGACCTGCTCACTCTCGTGGCTGGGTGAAGCTGAAGTTGCGGGAGCTTGTTGGCCTTGGGCCCAACCTCCAGCGGCGAAGGCCATGCAGGCCGCAGCGATCAACGGAAGGGTTCGGTTGCTTTGACGCAAAAAGCCTCCTAACGCGAGTAATGCAATTGTGTACTGGCTTTGAAGCAAGCGCAAGGAGATTTCAGGCTTAGGAGGGATGCTGGACGGGCACGCCCTGGGGATATCTAACCTCCGGCAGACAAACGGCACAGACTAACCCCACCGCAATAAGCATCTCAGGTCGTCGGGGGACAGGATGGGGTTGCTCCTGCGTGCTTCATTCCGAGGTGAATGACATCCAGATGCAAGCCACTGATACTGCGCTTTTTATCGAACGACCCATAGTTTACCTGCGGAGCATTGCAGTTTGTTCTAGAAGTGTCGCACACTGCACCAGAACCTGCGTAATTGGAGCGACTCACTATGGATATTCGAAGTGCGACGCTTGTCCTCACTGCTCTAGCTATTCTTGCCACTCCGGCCATTTCGCAAGCGAAGTTACCGAAAAAGGAAGATCCTTGGCTGCTTCTCAACAAGATCACTCACAAGCGCACTTACAGCATCGAAACCCGCGACGGCCAATGCGTTTGGGCCAGGATCAAGGCCGTTACACCAGACCGTCTCACCGCGAGGGACGGCCAACAAGGGTCATGGTCAGCTGATCCAGTTGTGAGGAGGTTTAGTCGTGATGACGTCGTCCACGTTGGTGTGGCCTGGGCTGATGGGGGGGCACGACTCTATTACAGCGGCCGCAGTTCATGGATAGACGTAGCTTTGTTACGCACGTCCAGCAGGGAACGTTTGAATATAGTAACGAAGTCCGGCAAAACCTATGATTTGAAGCAGCCCTACACCATTGCCGACGATGGTATCGCTACAACTTCGCCGGAGAAGCAGGTGGACCTTCCGAAGAAGGATATTGCTCGTATCTACGCCATCGTTGAAAAGCCACTGACGGACATGCAGGATTACGACTTGGATGAACTTGGGCCGATGATTATTTTCGATCCATACTTCTACGAATATAAGTTCCACCTTGAGCGATATATTCCCGTGCTGCTGTACGACGCCAGCCAGCCTGAGGATAACTCGCCTGCGGCATGCGAGATGGAATTCCAACGGCTTCGGAGGAAACAGGTGCCCCAATCCTCTCCGGAGAGACCCGTTACGCCAGGAGCCTCGCCGCTTCCTTAGCGTAATACGTCAGGATGATGCTGGCCCCGGCACGGCGGATGGACGTCAGCGACTCCATCATTACGCGGTCGCGGTCAATCCAATTATTTCTGGCGGCGGCTTCGATCATGGCGTATTCGCCGCTGACCTGATAGGCGGCGATGGGGAGGTCGAAACGGGCGCGGGCGGCGGCGATTACGTCGAGATAGGGCATGGCAGGCTTTACCATGACCATGTCGGCGCCTTCGTCGATGTCGAGGGCAATCTCGCGCATAGCTTCGCGGAGATTGGCTCCGTCCATTTGATACGACCGGCGGTCGCCGAATTGCGGCGTGGAGTCGGCAGCCTCGCGGAAGGGGCCGTAGAACGCAGACGCAAATTTGGCGGCGTAGGAAAGAATGGGAGTGTTGGCGAAACCGGCGGCGTCGAGCGCTTTGCGGATGGCGGCGACGCGGCCGTCCATCATGTCAGAGGGGGCGATGATGTCGATTCCGGCGCGGGTGAGGGAAACGGAAGTGCGCGCGAGGAGTTCGAGGGTCTCGTCGTTCAGGATTTCGTACTCGGCTCCGACGGCGGGCGGACTGGCGACGGCGGCTCCGAGCGGTCGCGCGTTTGGCGCCTTCACGATCCCGCAATGGCCGTGCGACATGTATTCGCAGAGGCAGACGTCGCCGATCAGAAGCATTTCTGGCACTTCGCTCTTGATGGCGCGGGCGGCGCGCTGCACGATGCCGTCGTCTTCCCACGCTCCAGTGGCGCCTTCATCTTTCTTCTCCGGCAAGCCGAAGAGGATCAATGCCGGCACGCCGAGGGAATGAGCTTCTTCGGCTTCCTTCACAGCTTCATCCACCGAAAGATTGAACACACCGGGCATGGAGCGGACTTCTTTACGCACGCCTTCCCCCGGACAAACGAACAGCGGATAGACCAGCGATTCCGGAGTGAGCCTTGTCTCGCGCACCATGGAGCGCAAAGCGGCGGTGCGGCGCAGGCGGCGGAGGCGGGTTGCCGGGAAGGGCATGGGGAAATTCTAGCACTGGGGGCGCATCAGAACTGGTTGTGTAGCGGCAGGTGAGGGCACCTGCCCCTACACGAACAGAGCGTTGCTAGCGTCAGTCGGCCGCGACCGCTCTGGCCACGGGGCGAGAGCGTCGAAGCTCCTGCACTTGCAGAACGATGTCCGCGGACAGCAGCGAGAACGCCAGGCAACTCCAAACGATGGTCTCGATGGCTCCCGGGATGCTTTCCCATCCGGTTACGCCGGCGACGACTCTGACTTCAAGAAACACCAAAGCGACAGCGAAGCTGCGAGTCATCCACTGGCGGTGTTGCTGGACTTTTCCGTTGAGGATGAAAGCGAAGGCGATGGCTGTGGTCAGCATCAGCAGGATTGCGTCCACCAGCGCGGCGATGCTGAAGGAGCGCGGGCCACCCATGCGCTCCTCGAAATACTGGATGTAAGCGCCCAGGGGGGCGACGATCAGCGCGCTCGCGACGTAAATCCTGCCTACGACGCGATGGAACTTGGTGAAACGCGCGCGCAGGCGGTCCGAGAACTGGAGAGGACCGAGCAAAATGGCGCATGCGCCCGCCAGTCCGTGAGGCAAGAGCCACCAGCGGAAGGGCTTGTAGTGCTGCCAGACAGGGTCAGCCTTATTGATCAGAAAGCTCTCGTTGTGCCAAAGAACGTAGGCCACCATCAGGCCGACGAACGTGAAGAGTAGATATTTCAGGCGTACGCGGGATGCGGTTGGAACTGATATCGACGCGGTGGACATGGACCCCCCTCGGTGTGCCCGGCAGCTTCTGGCCAGAGCGGGCGGCGATTACAGTAGCACGAAATCGCTCGGAAGGGGAGAGGGTTGGGGGCGCGGCGGTTGAAATTTCTGGGTGTGGGGTGGCGGGCGGGGACGCCCGCCGCTCCAAAATCGCTGTTGGGAGCCGCGCACCAAAAGCCAAGAACCTAGAGCCAAGAGCCGCCGTTAATACTTTGGCATCTTCGGATCGACGCGGTCGGCCCAGGCCAGGATTCCTCCGGCGAGATTGTGGACCTTCTTGAATCCAGCCTGGCGCAGGAAGTTCACCGCCTTGGCGCTTCTTACGCCGCTGCGGCAGTGGGCTACGATTTCTTTGCTCGTGTCCAGCTCGCTCACGCGGTTGGGGAGATCTCCTAGCGGAATCAGATGGCCGCCGATGTTGCAGATCTGGTATTCGTGCGGTTCACGTACGTCGAGGATGTAGAGGTCGTCGCCGCGGTCGAGGCGCTTTTTCAAATCTTCCACCTGCATTTCGGATGCTGTCACTTCGGCCTCGGCCTCCTCGCCGCGGATACCGCAGAACTCCTGATAGTCGATGAGTTTGGTGATGGTCGGATTTTTTCCGCAGGCCGGGCAATCGGGATTCTTGCGCAGCTTGAGTTCGCGGAACTTCATGCCCAGGGCGTCGATCAGTAAAAGGCGTCCGATAAGCGGGTCGCCGCTGCCGAGAATCAGCTTGATGGCTTCCGTGGCCTGAATCACGCCGACGAGGCCGGGCAAAATTCCCAGCACTCCGCCTTCGGCGCATGAGGGGACAAGGCCCGGAGGTGGCGGCTCGGGATAGAGGCAGCGGTAGCACGGGCCTTCTTTCGTCGCGAAGATGCTCGCCTGGCCTTCGAAGCGGAAAATCGATCCGTAAACGTTGGGCTTGCCGGTGAGGACGCAGGCGTCGTTGACCAGATAGCGCGTGGGGAAATTGTCGGTGCCGTCGCAGATGATGTCGAATTCTTTGAACAGCTCGAGAGCGTTGTCGCTGGAAAGGCGGGTGTTGAATTTCTTGATGTTGACGAACGGATTCATCGCCTTGATTTTTTCCGCGGCGGAATCGAGCTTGGGGCGGCCCACGTCGGCGGTGGTGTGAATGATCTGGCGCTGGAGGTTGGTGTAGTCCACCACGTCGAAATCAACAATGCCGAGCGTGCCCACTCCGGCTGCGCCAAGATAAAGCGCGAGCGGAGAGCCGAGGCCTCCGGCGCCGATGCACAGAACTTTGGCGGCCTTGATCTTGAGCTGGCCCTCCATGCCGACCTCGGGCATGATGAGGTGGCGCGAGTAGCGCAGGATCTCGTCGTTGGAGAGAGTGACGGGGGCGATTTCGGTTAGTGTTGGCATGTGTGAAATTGGTTTGAGTTAGTGTTCTGCGCCCGAGCTTTTAGCTCTTAGCCATTAGCTTTTAGCTTGAAGCGGGGCGGGTTTACTAAGAGCTAAAGGCTAACAGCTAAGCGCTGCTCCTCCCGCGATCGAGGGCACTATGGAAATGTTATCACCGTCTTTCACCGAGGTAGCGTCCTTCTGCAGGTAGCGGACGTCTTCGTCGTTCAGGTACACGTTGACGAAGGCGCGGAGCTTGCCGTCGTCGTTATAGAGATGACGGCGCAGGTCGGGGTGCTGGGAGACGAGTCCGCTGAGGGCCTCGCCAACGGTCGCGCCGCTGACGTCAACCGCGGGCTGCTTGCCGGCGTATTGGCGCAAGGGCGTGGGAATGTGGATCTTGGGCATGGATAGATGATGCCATAAAACAGGGCAGGGATTCAGCGAAGGCCCGTGCGGGTCGGACATTCTTGTCCGACGCCTTTGATGTTGGGTTTGGAACTTGCGCACACTGGCTTGCGTAACTAACTCAGTCGTCAGGCGGTAATCCTGGCGAGAACAGAGGTGCGGAATGACCGAATGGAAGAACGAGGCTTTCCCCTGGTGGATCAGCGTGATCGTTGTGCTGGGAGCCCTGCTCATGGCCACGGGCGGATTGATGGCGTTCTTGCAGCCGTCGCGACTGGCGTCGCCGCAGGATGAGATAAACGGGGCGGTCCATATTTATGCGGGCTACTTTGCCTCGCGGGCATTGGTGCTGTCGGTCATGCTGGTCGCCGCGCTGCTGTCTCGAGCAAGGGGACTGCTCAACAGTCTGATGCTGCTAACCGCGTTCGTCCAACTGATGGATCTCGGGGTTGATTGGCACGAGGGACGGTGGCCAGTAATCCCCGGCGTGGTTATTGTGGGGGTGCTGTTTTTCGTTGCCGCGTGGAGGCTGTCTGGATTTCCGTTCTGGCGGGCCGAGGCGTGGCGGGCATGAACCTGGAGTTCCCGTCTCACTGGAAAATTCTTTTCCACACGGACTTGAGGCCCCGCCACAACCAGAAGATGGCCACAACAATACCCTGCGCGAATCCTTCCGCCTCATCTGGATCTGTGGGCTGCACATCCATACAGTCCGCGATCTATTGAACGCGGTGATCTTTCAAGCGAAACGAGCGGCCACCGCGGTCGCCATCCAACGGTTCGGGGCGGAAGAGTAGCCATGCGATCAATCCGAGCGGGAAAAAGAAAATGACGGCCAGGCTAACCAGGAGCGGGGACTTTCCCCGACGGCGGGCATCGGTCACGCAGGCTTGAATTGTTAGAGCGATGAGGGCGAAACAAACGCTGGTAAGGATCAGGTATTCCACTGCGAAGACCAGAAAACCAGAAATGCCGCCCATGGGCATCAAGATACCGCAAAGACTGCCAGTTGGCTAGGGTGCCGCTTCGTTTTTTTCAACTTCAATCTTCTCATCCACGAGCTTCTTGTCGTTCTCGTCGAAGCCGGTCAGCTCAAACGAATTAGTCAGCACGGCTTTGCCCTTTTCCACGCTGGTGATGACGTAGGAGCAGCCGAACCAGTGGGCTTCGGCGAGGTCGGTTTGCGACCACTGGGCAGGGTGGTCGGGATGGGAATGGTAGAAGCCGATGATGTCCTCGCCGCGCTCGCGGCCTTCGCGCTGGATGCGGACCAGCTCTTTGGGGTCGATGTTGTAGCGGTTTTGCGGCGAGTCGGTGCGAGTATTTCCAGCGCGGGCGATCGAAGTGACGACGCGGGTGCCGTCGTCGGTCAAGGTTCCGAGCAGCACCCCGCAGCATTCGTGGGGATAGGTTTCTTCGCCGTGCTGGCGGAGAGCGGCGTAGTGGGATTGGGGGATACGGAGCATCGGCTTTTAGCTCTTAGCTTTTAGCATTTAGCTAAAACCGGTTCGGTTCTGGCTAAAAGCTAAGAGCTAATGGCTAAGAGCTTGTTTCCGTCCAGAATCTTTCACTCAAATACTTGTCGCCCGAATCCGGCAGAATGGCCACGATCACCGCCTCCTGTTTCGGATCGAGTTGTTTCGCAATCTGCATGGCTCCTTGAATCGCGGAGCCGGCGGAAATGCCCGCCAGCAGGCCTTCTTCGCGCGAGAGGCGGATGGCCATGGCGTAGGAATCTTCGGTGGAGATGCCTAGGTCTTCGTCGGCGAGCGTGGGATCGTAAATTCCGGGGACGATGGCGCTAGCCATGTGTTTGGCGCCTTCGATGCCGTGAAAAGGCGAATCCGGTTGCAGCGAAATGCAGCGGATTTTCGGATTGAGTTCCTTCAGGCGGCGGGCGGTGCCCATGAAGGTGCCACTGGTGCCCATCATGGAGAGGAAGTGGGTGATACGTCCCTCGGTCTGTTGCCAGATTTCGTTGGCTGTGCCATGGTAGTGAGCCTGCCAGTTGGCAGGGTTCGAATACTGGTCGGCGTAGAAATATTTTTCCGGCTCGCGCTCGTAGAGTTCGCGGACGGCGCGGATAGCGCCATCGGAACCGTCGGCGGCATCTGTATAAATAATGTTGGCGCCGTAGGCGAAGAGAATGCGCTTGCGCTCGATGGAAACATTTTCCGGCATGCACAGCGTGACTGGAAAACCTTCCGCGGCGCCGATCATGGCATAGGCGATTCCGGTGTTGCCGCTAGTTGAGTCGAGCAAGGTTTTGCCGGGAGAGAATTTTCCGCTGCGGCGGCCTTCTTTCACAATGTTGAAGGCGGCGCGGTCTTTGACGGATCCGCCGGGGTTGTACCATTCGGCTTTGCCGAGGATTTGGATGTTAGGCAGATCGCGGGCAATGCGCTCGAGGCGCAGTAAGGGCGTGTTGCCGATGAGCGAGACGCTGCGCGTTCCAAGTTTGGAGCGGGTAGGCTCGGGCTCAGCTTCGGCGAATTTGGTTGAAGGACGCATGAAAAATAGCTGTCAGGTGTCAGCCATCAGCCGTCAGGTAAAATCAGCCGGGGCTCTTGCTGAGAGCTGAAAGCTGATGCTGAGAGCTTGTCGCCTATGACCAACGTAATGCTACCGGAGATGCAAACCGGCAAGTTGTCGTTAGATTATAGAGGAGCGACGTGGATCGGGTGATCTGGCGATCGGGTCATCGGGTGATCTGAGTGCATCCAAGATAATGAGTTGGGTTTGGCTAAGAGCCAAGAGCTAACAGCCAGGAGCTGATTCTTAAAATGGCAACCAAGGTAGAAGAGAGAACATACGAAGACGCAGTGCAGTATCTGCGCGACCACGGCTTTGATCTGATTGAAGCGCCGGGAACGCCGGGACGCGTGTTTGCGAGGAAATACAACGTGTCGGCGGCGGTCCAGAAAGATGGCGATGCCGGGGTGAAGATTTTTGCCTACCCGGGCTATCTGATTAGCGGTGAGATTTCAAAACTCATCAACCGCGGCTATCAGCAGGTGCTGAAGACCTCGAAGACCGAAGTCGCCGCCACTGCTGACCATCTGAAATCGTTGCAGCAATTCAGCGAAGAATTGAAGGAAGCTCTCGGGCTGCCCAGCTTGTACAACGAGTCTCTGGGAACAGTCAGCGAGGCTTATCAGTATGACCGGATCGTAGGCCGGGACAAGCCTGCGACCGAGCGCCCGAAGCGGCCGTGGGAAAAGGCGCAGGCTGCGGCAGCGCCGAAGAAGAGCCGGGCTTAGTCTCGGATAGATTGTCGAGCTTGGCCCGAGCGGACAGGCGAGGGCGGCTGTCCCAATGTGAGTCTTGGCCACCGGCGAAATCGAATACCTACCCCAAAAAGCGCCTCCGTAAGCCCTCTTATTACATTTCTACATAGAAAAACTGGTTGTTTCGGCTGCATTCCTGCGATACCATACGCGGACTGCTGAATCGTTATGCCCAGCGAACACCAATCCCGGCGTGAGATCGTGCAGATTGGCAGAATGTTGCATGAGCGCGACTTCATTGCCGCCACGGATGGCAATCTCTCGGTGCGGCTCGACCAGCGGCGGATTCTGATTACGCCGACGGGAATGTCCAAAGGAGCCATGCGGCCCGCGGACCTGGTGGTCGCGGACATGAACGGCCTGAGGCTGAAGGGCAAGCGTGAGATTACCAGCGAAGTTGGGATGCATCTGCTGATTTACCAGATGAGGCCGGATATTCAGGCGATTGTGCACGCGCATCCGCGGACGGCGACTGGGTTCGCCGCAGCGGGTATAGCGCTGAACCAGCCTTTGGTGTGTGAGGTGGTGATCGGACTGGGACAAATTCCGCTGGCGCCTTATGGGACTCCCGGTACGCCTGAACTCGCGCGCACGCTGGAGCCGCTCATTCCGGATTATGACGCCATCCTGATGGCGAACCACGGTGTGGTCACGTATGGCGCCGATCTGCGGTCCGCCTACATGAAGATGGAAACCGTGGAACACTTCGCGCAGATCACGCTGGTCACGCGGATGCTTGGCCAACAGCAGCCGCTGGCCCATGGAGACCTGGAAAAGCTGGTGGCAGCACGCAGCCGGTATCTAGGCGTGAGTTCTGCCGCGACAATGCCCGTGCATTGCGGCAACAGGAACGCCGCCGCGGCGTTCGAGCCTCAGGTTCCGGCCAATGGCAAGGCGCTTCCCCAGCGCGCCAGTCTTCGCTCGCGTCCTACTCTCCGCCAACGCGGAAACGCAGTCCTGCTCGAAAATTAATCCCCAGCGCAGGATAGCCGACGACCTCGTTGTATTGCTTATCGAGGGCGTTCTCGACGTTCACATAGGCCGTGATCCGGGGATGAATGGCGTACCATCCGCCAAAATCCACACGAACGTAGCCGGGCGCGTGATCGTATCCCAGGTTGTAGAAATCCGAGTCCGCTCGGCGCCCAACGAAACTGCCTCCGAGGTTCCCTCCCCATCTAGTGCCCAAATAGTTCAGGAGCAGGCTGGCGGAATGGCGGGGCCGCCGAAACAGGGGCTTGCCCGCGCCAAAAGTTGCGGTGTCGCAGAACTGCGCGGGAGTACAAGCTGGAGCTTTCAGAATCTGCGTCGAGGTGTACGTATAGGCAGCCGTCGCTGAGAGACGGGAACGAATGCGGGTCTGCAATTGCACCTCAGCTCCGTGGGCCAGGGATTCGTTGATGTTCACGTATTGACCAATAAAGGTCACGGGGTCGAAAGGGTAGGCAATCTGGTCGTGAAACAGATTGTTGAAGTAATCCGCCGTGACGACCATCCGGTGGCTGAAAAGATTCTGCTGGATTCCGGCCTGATAGCTTCGGCTTCTCTCCGGTTTGAGGCCGGGATTGGGGTTAGACGACGGCTTGCCGGCGAAGGTTTCTTCCAGGCGCGGTTCCTTGAATCCCTTTCCGTAAGAAAACGTGAGGCGCGTCCCCGAAAGCACCTCGCCACCGCGGACGGCGAGGTAGGAAGCCGAAACCTCCGGAACGCCGGTGTTGCCGAACGCGCTGTCGTGCACAAAGCGTCCTCCGGCAATTGCGGTGAGCCTCCCCAGAGTCAATTGCTGTTGGACGAAGGCATCGCTGTTCAGGCGTTGCCCGTGGGTTATCCCAAAACCAAGGTCGCCGACAAAACCGTTTTCGTCTTCGAAGCGGTAGCCGACAGTCGTCTGCGCCCAGCTTCTTTCGGTGTAGGTGCCCTGGTACTCGAAGCCGGCGCGGTTGATGGTAGAGATGGCATGGAACGCGAAGGCATCACCCGGGCTCAGCTGGTCGTCAACGCTATCAATGTTGTTGCGGTGCAAGACATGTTCGAAGCCGGTGAGCCGGTGCTGCCAGCCTGACGGGCCGGTGATCGCGAGTTCCACGCTGGCAAGTAAGTTGTTCTGTTGGGCGCGCTGATCGAGATCGGGCGCATACACGGGATTGCCGTTGAAATTCCATTCGTTCTGCACGCCGCTCACGCTGTTGTCATGACGTACTCTCAGCCGCAGGGACGCCCAGTCGTTCAACTTCGCGCCTGCGTTCATGCCCTGGAGCGAGTTCGAATAATCGTCGTTGGGGCCGGAGCCGATGGTATTGAACTGGTTGCCGAAGACGTTGTAATCAAAGCGTCCGTTCGCGCCGGAGAGCGACGTGTAGCCGTTTTCGCTGCCGTAGTTACCGGCGTCAGCGCCGAAACGCAGCTCGGGGACAGGAGTATTTCCCGTCCGGCTCCAAACCTGGACCACGCTGGTCATGGCGTCGGAACCATACAGAGTGCCCTGGGCGCCGCGGGAGAATTCCAGGCGGTCGGCTTCGAACAGGGGCAGGGTGCCGAAATCCAACGTTCCGCCCGGATCGTTGACTGCGACTCCGTCCACAATGACTTTGTTGTAGCGGGAGTCGCCGCCGCGCACGAACAGCGAGGACAATCCTCCGCGCTGGCCGTTGGTATTGACGACGGCTCCCGGGAGAAAACGAAGAGCGTCGTTCGCCGCAACGGGGCGCATGGTGTCCAACTGCGCGCCGCTGAGAGTATCCACCGCGGCGCCGGATTCGTTGCTGGGGACGGGAGTGCGGGTGGCGGTGACAACGACGGTCTCGGTCTGCACCGCGAGTTGCAGCGACACGGTGAGCTCAGCGGCCGGGCTGGACACTGGCGTCCACTGCTCCGCAAACCCGGGCGCGAGAACGTGCACTCGGAGTTCGCCGGAAGGGACGCTGACGAAATGCGTGGCGCCTTGCGCGGAAGTAGTTTGAACGGCGACGGGGCGGGTTGAGTTCTTCGCAAACAGCTCGACCTGTGCCCCGGGAACCGATGCCGATTGCGGATCGAGAACCTTGACGGTGAGTTCGGAAGCCAGAGCCGCGGTGGACAAAAGAATTACAGCAAAAAGCCGGAAGCAGGGCTGCATCACTCCTCCTTTAATCGCGAAAGGGGTTGGTGTTGGCAGTTCGCGCCGGTCTCCTGGCTCGCGAGTGAGGATGGTGGTTAGATCCTGACGGGCGGGGACGCCCGTCACTCCACAATCCAGAAAACTTGCCTCGGGCCTTCCCAGAGAAAATGCCTCCAGTGGCCCGGTGCTGTGTCCTCGCTTACAGTTGCGCGGCAGCGCGGGATTTGCACCCGCTTCCCAATCCTCCTTGAGCAAGGAGGACGCGCGAACTAATTTCAAAAGCATAGAGAATGTAATTGCTGAGCGCGGGAGAGTCAAACGGAGATTTCCATGTGGCAGAAGAACTTCAACGCCGGCCACGGATTTACGCGGATTAACACGGATAATTCTTTTTTTCAGGGCCGGGGAGACAACACAACACAAGAAGAAACAAAGATCTTTATCCGGGAAAATCCGCGTAAATCCGCGGCCGCTTTTGAATGCTCTGGCGTAGAATGTGGCCATGATTCCCCAGGACTTGCTCGACATACTGGTTTGCCCGGTCTGCAAGAAGCCGCTGGTTTTGCTGACGAAAGACGGCGGCGAGAGCCTGAAGTGTGGGGAGTGCCGGCGGGTTTATCCGGTTCGGGACAACATTCCCATTCTTTTGGTGGACGAAGCCGTCGTGGAAGCTTCCTAGAGGCTTGGCTTCGAGACCGGCCACGGTCCCGCCGATTGTCCTGTCAGATTTGTCTCAAAATCGAACACCGCGACCGGTTTTCGAATGACACATTGTGTCAGTTGTGAGAATGCTGCGCATCCGATCCAGCCTGAATTCAGATATTTACCCGCCGCGCCCCGGCCGCAACTTCGTTGATACTCAAGGGTTTAACGAACTGTAGGTTTTTCTTCTCAAATCTACAGAATGGTCCTGACTTCGGCAAATAAATTGCATGCAACAAAATGCAGGGCAAGTGAGTCTAATGGGTATAAGCAGTCAGGGTCGGAGGTGAAAGATGAGAGAAAGATTTTCGACCACGGAATTAAGCGCACTGCGTAACGACTTGCTGCAAGGCGGCCTGGCCGATTCCCGCGAAGCGGCGGAGTTGGTGCAGGTGTTCCTGATGGGCCGGGGCTACGGGGTATCGCCGCAGGCGGCTCGGGACGCTGTCGGACGCGTAGAAATGTCCGGCTGTGCGCTGCCGGTACTGCAAAAGGAATTGGAAGGCCTCGCGTTGGTCATGTAATGGTGACCAGGTAGCGGTGACCGCGAGAACCTGTCCTTAACCGAAACAGAGTTTTAAAGATCCGCGGGGACGACGACGTAACGGTTCGCTCCCCACAGATGGTTGAACAAGGAATGAGCCGGGCCAACCAGCCCGGCGTTCTTGTTTTTGGGGATGGCTTTGAGCCATCGGCCGTTCTAGATGCCGTGATCCCGAAGTCCCCGCGTTATCTCCAGCGGGGCGAGGGATCCCGCGTGCAGTGGCACCGAGCGGACGTTTCATCCGTCAGTTTGACCAGAGCACGTCGGCTACAAGCGGAGTGGTGTTGCCCGCGCGAGATCCCTCACTCGGCTGAAGTGCGCCGAGTTTCGGGATGACGCATTTGTTGCGGGAGCCGGCCAGAGCTTGTGCTTCCCGATACGCCTACTCGTACCTGAGACTCTCCACCGGGTCGAGCTTCGATGCTCGCGTGGCCGGGACCGTGCCGAAAATCACTCCCACCAAAGACGAAACCACGATCGCTACAATCGCGGACAATCCCGAGATGGGCACGCGGTACTCGGGGAAGAGAAAGCGCACAGAGTAAGGCACTGCCAGGCCGATTACGACGCCGGCCAGGCCGCCGCCTACGGAAATCAGGATTGCTTCTGACAGAAATTGGAATCGGATCTCTCGATTAGTGGCTCCCAGCGCCTTGCGAATGCCGATTTCGCGGATGCGGGCGCTGACCGTGGCCAGCATGATATTCATAATTCCGATTCCGCTAACCAGCAAAACCACGGCTGCGACCGCCAGCAGCATCAGCGTCAAGGCGTTGGCTGCCTGTTCGGCAACCTTCACCAACTGCGTCAAATTGGTGATGTTGTAAACCGATTCGGAGCGATGCCGTGACTGGATGACCCGTTTGATCTGTTCGGTGACCGGCTCAACCATGGAAGGATCCGCGACCGAGAAGTAGATCAGCTTGACGCTCGCAGTGTCGGTAAAGAAGCGGGAAACGGTGTACGGAATGACCAGGGTGTTGGTAGTCACCTCCGACTCGCCGAAGGTATTCACGCGCTCGCGGAAGGTCCCGATGATGGTGAACGGCAGCCCGCTCAGTTTGATGATGTTTCCCACTGCGGCTTCCGGGGAACCGTAGATTTCCTGCGCCATTCGCTCGGTGATCAGGCCGACTTTATTGTGGCTTTGTTCATCCTGTTGATCGAAGAACCGGCCGGAGACCACCACCAGGTTGCGAACGACGTGGTATTCGGGATAGGTGCCGAGGATTTGGATGTCGCGCTCTTTGCCGTCGCCTACGGGGACGCGCTCATTCAACATGGCCACGGGGGAGGCGGCAGCGATTCCGGGGACCTGCTCCTGGACGGCTTTCATGTCGTCGGCGGTCAAAGGATCAGCGGCGGTGTTGGTAATCCGCTGCGAGCCACCTTCGTATTCGGCGTAGATCAGGTTGGCGCCGATGCCCTGAATCAGGTTCAGAACATACTGTTTTCCCGTGAGACCGATGGTGACTACGAGAATCAGTGACGCGGTCCCAATAACCATCCCCAGGCCGGTGAGCAGGAAACGTACTTTGTTGCTGCAGAAAGTGTCGTAGGCGAAGCTGAGGATCTCTCTGTAGCACAGCTTGGGGCGGGCATCCGTGACTACAGCGGTGGCGACCTGCATGGCAATTAGATGCTACGCGCCACGCGCCGGAGTCGCAAAGTGGGTGGTGTGGGTCTGGTGCGGTGAGGATCAAACCGGCTTCAGCCTCAGGGCTAAAGCCCGCAAACGGGGCGCCCCGATCGGGCACGCCTGAAAACGTGCCCTGATACAACCCTGTGGCGAAATCAGGAGTGGGCGGCGGGAGCAGGGACGGCCTGCGTCCGCAACGTCTCGTAGATGGTCTGGACTTGTCTTTTGGTTTCGTCCACGGTGCCGCTGTTGTCGATCACATAGTCGGCAGCCTGGATTTTGGCTTCCTCGGGCGCCTGTGCCATCATTCTGCGGGTGACTTCTTCGCGAGCGGCGTCGAGATCGAGTTTGTGGCGGGTCGCCCAGCGCTCGATGCGCTGCTGCGGCTTGCAGGTCACCACGATGATGCGGTCGAAGCGCTTGCGCAGGCCGGCTTCCAGCAGGAGCGCGGCTTCGAGCATAACGATGGCATCCGGCTCCCGGCTGCGGAAGCTTTCCATCCACTGCTCGTATTTCTCAATGACTCCGGGATGCACGATGCGGTTTAGTTCGTAGATGCGGGGACGCCGTTTGTCGAAGGCGAGTTCGGCGAGGCGGGCGCGATTGACGGTCTTATCGGGGTTCAGGACTTCCTGCCCGAACTTCTGGACAACCTCGTCATAGACGGCTTCGCCGGGGCGCATGAGTTCGTGCGCAATCTCGTCGGCGTCAATGGAGTGGCCGCCGAGTTCGGTGAAGATCTGGCTGACTAGAGACTTTCCGGAAGCGATACCGCCTGTAAGTCCGATTTTTAGCATGGTTCCCTCGACGAAACCTTTTCACCACAGTGAAATTCAACTGCGGCCACGGATTTGCGCGGATTTCCACGGATCAAGCAAAGAAACAAATTCAAAGCAAAAAGGTTTTATCGGTGATGATCCGCGTAAATCCGTGGCGCCTTCGAATTTGACTTGCTATTCCTCTGTGACTCTGTGCCTCTGTGGTGAAAAAAGTTCTCACGCCCGCGATAACTCTACCACTTGCTGGCCGCGCCGCATTTTTGCCGCCTTCACTGTGTTCGACATCAGCATGGCGATGGTCAGCGGGCCAACTCCGCCGGGAACCGGAGTGATGGCTCCGGCAATTTCTGCGACCTCGGGATGCACGTCGCCAACCAGGGTTGAACCTTTTTCGCGGAATGTGGCTTCGCGTTTGGCGTTTCCGGCAAAGAGCGCCGCGAATTCAGCGGGATCGGTCACGCGGTTCATGCCCACGTCAATCACCGTGGCGCCGGGGCGGACGAAATCTCGCGTGATCATCCCGGCGCGGCCGATGGCGGCGACCAGAATATCGGCGCGGCGGCAGACGGCAGGCAGGTCGCGGGTTTTCGAGTGGCAGACGGTCACGGTGGCGTTGGCGTTGAGCAGCAGCATGGCCATCGGCTTGCCCACGATGTCACTGCGGCCCACGACGACTGCCTCCTGACCGGCGATCTTGATCCGGCTGCGCTCCAGCATTTCCATGATGCCCGCCGGGGTGCACGGAACCAGGCCGGGGCGCTGCGTCGAGAGATAGCCGACGTTCATGGGATGGAAGCCATCCACATCTTTTGCGGGATCGACTGCCAGCAGAACTCTCTTTGAGTCCACTTGCGCGGGCAAAGGCAATTGCACCAGGATTCCGTCAATTTCGTCGCGGCGGTTCAGGTCGGCAACGAGCTCCAGCAATTCTTCTGTGGTGACGCTCGCCGGCGGCGTGTGCTTCTCGCTGTAGATGCCGACCTCTTCACTGCTCTTCACTTTGCCGCGAACATAAATTTCCGAAGCTGGATTGTTGCCGACGAGGACTACCGCGAGGCCGGGGCGAACTCCGGCGGCGGACATGGACTGCACGGCCGCCGCAGCTTCGGCGCGAATTTCAGCAGCGATTTTGTTTCCGTCGAGGATGGTGGCTGGCATGAGAGTGGAGAACTTGAATTTTAACACCGGCGGCGGATGCAGCGGTGGCTTCCGGTGGTGGCTCGGTTTTAACCTTTCGCATCTGTGTTCTGGTCGCAGGCAACTAGACGGTCCACGCGAGATCCCTCGCCCCGCTGGTGAAAGCGCGGGGACGTCGGGATGACGCACGGCCAGGTTCAGTGGTGGGCAGGTGAGGGCATCCTTCGGCTTCGCTCAGGACAAGCTCTGCCCTACATGAACTATTCTTCTCCGCTTCAATCGCGGTGAAAGTATGGGAATTCGGGGGTGCCGACTTGGGAGACATTTTCTTCGGCGAAGATGCGGACGCGATCGAGCGCGGATTGCAGTTCTTGGAGATGCGCATCGTCGTTGGCATCGGGCGGGACGGGCATTTGCCGGCTTACGCGCAACAGCGCGCGGGTGAACGGTTTTGGGATCAGGAGGCCGTCCCAGGTCTTGAGAATCCACGCCCGATCAATCGCGATGTAGAACGCCGACATTGGCACGCCGGTGGTACGGGCCAGCAGGACCGGGCCGGGCTTGGCGACGTAGCGCGGGCCGCGCGGGCCGTCAATGGTGAAGGCCACGGTCCAGCCCTGCTCCAACTCGCGCCGCATTCCCAGCAAGGCGCGGACGGCGCCGCGCGAACTCGATCCTCGCACTCGGGTGAACCCGAACTTGTGCATGATGCGAGCAATGTATTCCCCGTCGAAACTTTCGCTGGTCATTACGGCAATGTGCAGATTGCGGCACAGGTACATCGCCGGGATGATGCAGTTGTGCCAAAAGGAATAGACAATCGGGCGGGCATCGATGGTGCCGGTGGAGCCCTCTTCCCAGGACGTGGAGAACCGAATGGTGGGCCCGATTATGCGGATGGCGATGGTCGCCGTCCAGGAGATGAGCCAGAGTAGAACGCGTTCGCGCAGACTGAACTTTCGCCGGGCTTGGTTGATGCTGGGCGGCGCGGGGGTTTCTGTGGCGGACACGTGGATATTCTATCGCCACGCGCCCCGCATGCCGGCGAGCTGCATGCGAAAGGCTTTCACCACAGAGGCCACAGAGGTTCACAGAGGTAAAACCCTTGATGTACTCAGTGATCCTCTGCGGCCTCTGCGGTAAAGGTTTTCGCTGGGAAAGCTCATCGGCTCTCTCCTTCCGTGCCGAGTTTTCTTGCGCCCGCGTCTGCCTTTCCATATCCTGCGATAAGTTGATTCAAGCGCCATGACCTCCGCGATCCCCAATGTGACCGAGCAATTGCTGTGGCAATTATTTGTGATCTTCGTGGCCGCAAAAGTGGCCGGGGAAATCTTCGAGCGGCTGCGGCTGCCTGCTGTTCCGGGTGAGATTCTGGCTGGGCTTGCGCTCGGCCCCTACGCGCTGGGAAGGATTCCTGCCAGCGATACGCTGCATTCCGTCGCTGAGATCGGCGTAGTGTTTGTCCTCTTCAGTGCCGGGCTTGAAACCAGTCCCGGCGAACTGATTCGTGTCAGCCGCAAGGCTCTGGTGGTGTCTGTTGCCGGGGTGGTCGCGCCGTTTGTGCTCGGCTTCGCGTACATGAAGTTGCGCGGGGACGGCAACGTGGAATCGGTTTTTGTAGCGGCGGCAATGGTCGCTACGAGCGTTGGCATCACAGCCCGCGTTCTCGGCGACATGAACGTGCTTGCCACGCGAACCGCGAAAATTATTCTGGCGGCGGCGGTTTTCGACGACGTCATCGGCATGGTTGTATTGGCGATCGTGGCCGGCTCGGCCTCCAGCACCGGCGTCCAATGGCTGCATCTGGGCGTGCTTACGGTTGAAGCCGTGGCCTTTGCGCTGTTTATGATGTTTGTCGCGCCGCATATCGTTCATCGCCTACATCCTCAAGTGGCGCGGCTGACCGCGCGGAACGCTCCGCTGGTCATCGCGCTTGCCATTTGCCTGTTTCTCTCCTGGCTGGCGGCGAAGATCGGGATGGCAGCCATTGTCGGCGCGTTTTTCGCCGGACTGATGTTCGCCGATTATGCGGAGCGTTGGGAGCTGATACCGCGGGTGGGAGGCATTACGTCATTTCTGGCTCCGTTCTTCTTTTTCGATATCGGCGCCCGGCTGAATGCGCGGATGTTTACGGGCAATCTGCTGCTGGCCGCGATTGTGATCTCGCTGCTGGCGGTAATTTCTAAAGTGATTGGCTGCGGCCTTCCGCTGCTGGGAGAAGGCTGGTCGGTGGTGCTTCGCGTCGGGGTCGGCATGATGCCGCGCGGCGAGGTGGCGCTGATCGTTGCGCTGGTAGGCTTGCAATCGGGAATCATGAGCCAGTCGGCGTACGGAATTGTTGTCTTCATGACTGCCGTGACCACGTTGCTGGCGCCGCCCATCCTGCGATATTTGTTTCGGGATGAGATCGGGCGGCGCAGAGCAGACAACGTTCCGGCCTCCATCCAGTTATAATTCCCGCTTTGCAGGAAACAACTATGAATCTGGAAGGCCGCGTCGCCCTGGTCACAGGCGCATCACAAGGGATCGGGCGGGCGTGTGCGTGGAAGCTGGCGAAGTGCGGGGCCCGGGTGGCGCTGGTGGCGCGGAATCAGCAGAAGCTTGAGGACCTCGCGCAGGAGATCGCGCAGGCTGGCGGCAGTGCCCGAGCCTTCGTCGCCGACGTCGAGAACGAAGAGCAAGTTAAGACCGCGTTCAAGACCGTGGTGGCTGACTTCGGCAAAATCGACATCCTCGTCAACAACGCCGGCATCACGCGCGACCAGCTCATCATGCGGATGAAGCGCGCCGACTGGGACGCAGTTCTCAACACCAACTTGACTTCAGCATATCTGTGTACCCAGCAGGCGATTCCTTCGATGTTGAAGCAGCGCTGGGGACGCATCATCAACATCACTTCGGTGTTCGGGCAGATGGGGCAAGCCGGGCAAGCCAACTACGCTGCGTCGAAGGCCGGGCTGATCGGGCTGACGATGGCGGTGGCGCGCGAAATCGGTTCACGCAACATCACCTGCAATGCTGTGGCTCCAGGATTCATCGAGACTGCAATGACGTCCACCCTGTCTGACGAAATCCGGCAGAGCGCGCTTAAAATGATTCCGCTAAACCGGGTGGGAACCGCCGAAGAGGTCGCAAACTGCGTCGCGTTTCTCGCATCTGAAGAAGCGGGATACATTACCGGGCATGTGCTGAACGTCAATGGCGGGATGTTGATGGGGTGAAAGCCCAGGAGCATTTACCGCCGAGTACGCCGAGTACGCCGAGATGAAAATCGAAAATGCCAACTCGGTAGAGCCATTAGATTCCTCTGCGATCTCTGCGTCCTCGGCGGTACAAGCTCTTGAACTGCGGCAGGCGGAATCGCCGGAGCAGATTGCGGTCATTCGCGAGCTTTTTCTGGAGTACGCGCAGTCGCTCGGCTTCAGTCTTTGCTTCCAGAGTTTCGACAAGGAACTAGCAGGACTTCCAGGCGATTACGCGCCGCCGGAGGGCCGGTTGCTGCTGGCTACGTATGACGCTGCACCTGCCGGGTGCGTGGCACTGCACAAGCTGGACTCGAGTATTTGTGAAATGAAGCGGCTGTACGTGCGTCCGCAGTTTCGCGGGAAGGGACTGGGACGCGCGCTCGCAGAGCGAGTCATCGCCGAGGCGCGGCAGATCGGCTACACAACGTTTGCGCCTGGATACAGTCGAGCCGATGATGCAGTCCGCAGTCGCGATGTACCGGCAGCTGGGATTTCGCGAGATTGCGCCGTATCGGGAGAATCCGATTGAAGGCGCGCTGTATATGGAGTTGGTGATTGGCTCTTAGCTCTTGGCTCTTGGTTCTTAGCTTCTGCCTTGAAGCAGATCGATTTGGGAAGGGCCGAGTGGAACTCGTGCCTTTCCGGTGTTCAAGAGCTAAGAGCCACGAACCAAGAGCCAAGAGCTGTTTGCCTGAAGGAGAACGTCCTATGAAATCTATCCTTACCGTGCTGCGTAATTCTGTTGCTCGCGATCTCCGCATCTGCCGTTACTTCCAAAGAAGTCACCTACAAGAGCGGCGACGAAACCGTTAAAGGCATCCTCTACACGCCAGAGGGCAAAGGGCCATTCCCGGGCATCGTGGTCATCCACGAGTGGTGGGGATTGAATGATTGGGTGAAAGAGCAAGCGGCCAAGCTGGCTGGCGAGGGGTACGAGGCGCTAGCCATTGATCTGTATCGAGGCAAGGTTGCCACGACTCCGGATGAAGCCCACGAAATCATGCGCGGAGTGCCGGAAGACCGCGCCAAACGCGATCTGGAGGCGGCTTACCAGTTCCTGGCGTCGCAGCCAAACGTGAAGAAAGACCGCATTGGCGCGATTGGCTGGTGCATGGGCGGAGGCTACGCGCTGGACTTGGCACTGGAGGAACCGAAGCTGGCTGCCGATGTCATTAACTATGGGCACCTGGCGACGGACCCAGCCGCAATCAGCAAGATCAAGGCGCCAATGCTGGGGCTTTTCGGCGCGCTCGATCGCGGGATTACGCCGGATGACGTAAAGGCGTTCGGCGCGGCCGTGGACAAAGCGGGCAAGAAGATAGACGTGACCATCTATCCGGATGCCGGGCATGCGTTTGAAAATCCCAACAACAAAGACGGGTACCGCGCCGCCGACGCCGCCGATGCCTGGAAGAAAACGGTTGACTTCCTCGCCAGTACGCTGAAGAGGTAGAAACGTTTGAGGATTTTCGTTGTGGCACGCCACGGGCGAATGCGGTGAGCAGTAGGTTTAGTGTGCGCAAGCGCACGCCGGAGGCAATTGAAGACACGGACGCTTCAACGCAAGGTAGTCCGCTTTACTGCTCAAGGGTTTTACTGATGGCTGACGGCTGATGGCGGATGGCTGGAATCAATCATAAATTTTCGCTTGCCAATAGGTACTACTCTGGTTACTATGCACGCTGACTCCTTCGCATGGATATCGGCATCACAATCCGAAATTTTCGATTGCAAAGAGGGATGTCGCAAGGCGACATCGAAAAGCGCACCGGTTTGCTGCGCTGCTACCTCTCGCGGGTGGAGAACGGACACACTGTCCCTTCGCTCGATACCCTATCGAAAATCGCCGGGGCGATGGAGTGTCCGCTTTCGCATTTCTTCTCTGAGCCGGGCAACAGCAACGGTTCCCGCACCCTGCCCCAGCTTTCCGATGACGAACTCCGCTTCTTGAGCCAGATTCGCCGCTATTCCGGCAGCTTGAATGACAGCGATCGCAAGCTGGTGCTGGCTATGGTCAAGAAGATGGCAATGAAATAGCGGTTCTTGGCTGCTGGTTCCCTACACCGTTCTTGGCTGCTGGTTCTTGGTTCTTAACCCTAAGACGCCGTCGGCTGCCCCGCCTTCACCCCGTCCGCCTGCTCGTGCGCGTGATAGCTCGACCGCACCAGCGGCCCGGACTCCACGTGCCGAAATCCAAGGCGCAACGCTTCTTCTTTCAGGTAGGCGAATTCTTCGGGGGTGTAGAAGCGGGCGATGGGGAGATGGTCGCGGGAGGGGCGGAGGTATTGGCCGACGGTGAGGATGTCCACTTGGCGGGCGGCGAGGTCGGCGAAGACGTCCACCAGTTCGGTCATACTTTCGCCGAGGCCGACCATCACGCCGGATTTCGTAATCATATTTATCCCCATCGCCGCTGAAAATTTCTTGGCGTTTTCGAGCAGGCGGAGGGTGCGTTCGTAGCGCGCGCCGGAGCGCACCACACGATAGAGGCGCGGGAACGGATTCGGTGTTGTGGTTCAGCACGTCGGGGCGGGCGGCGAGGACAATCTGCAAGGCCTCGTCGAGTCCCTGGAAGTCGGGAATGAGGACTTCGATGCGGCACTCGGGCGCGACTTCCCGCACCTGGCGAATGGTTTCGGCGAAAATTCTTGCGCCGCCTAGGTTGTCGTCGTCGCGGTTCACGCTGGTGATGACGGCGTGCTTCAGTCCTAAAGTTGCGACGGCTTCGGCGACGCGGCGGGGCTCATCGAGGTCGAGCGGCTGCGGGCGGCCTTTGGGGACGGCGCAGAAACCGCAGCGGCGGGTGCAGATATCGCCGAGCAGCATGAAGGTGGCAGTTTTGTGGTTCCAGCATTCGCCGATGTTCGGGCACTGAGCGGATTCGCAGACGGTGTGCAGGCCGAGTCCGCGGGCAAGCTTTTTAAGCTGGTGGAAATTCTCGCCGCCGGGGGCTTTGGCGCGCAGCCATGAGGGTTTGGGCTGGCGCAGGGGCGGATATAGCTCAATCTGTACTAACTGGGAAGCGGTGCCCATGTGAGTACATTCTACAGGCGGCCATCATTGTTATGCCAACCTAGCGAGATATGATAAAGAAGCCGCGGCCGGAAGCGACCCCGCCGCGAGCTTGATTCTGCGATGGTTTACTCTCTTCGAGGCATTGCGTGGGCGGCGTTCGGCAATCGCCGTCGCTTTGTTGATCGGCAGCAGTGTGTTCCTCTTTCGCGCCACCAAGAAACTGACCGCGAGCGAAGCCTTGGTGGCGCACACCCACGAAGTGGAAACCGTGCTGGAGGACCTCGGATCCGACGTGTTTCAGGCCAGCAACTCGGGACGGGCGTTCCTGCTCGCGGGAGACGATTCTCTACTGCAGGGTTATCGTTCAGCCGTCGAACAAATCCCCGGAGACCTCGACCATCTTCACCTATTGACCGGCGATAACCTTGACCAGGCGGTGCGGCTGAAAAGCATTCATGCCGACATCGAAACGGAATTGGGGCTGATCGCTAAGTCGATTCAAGCCCACCATCGCGGGACTTCCAGCATTGACTCCGATGCCGACGTGGCCCGCCAGACTGAGGACCTGGGAAATCGAGTGCAACAAACGTTGCAGCAAATGCAGGACGCGGAAAACCGCTTGCTGCAACAGCGGCAAGCCGTGTCGCGGGCAAATTACCACCACACCTTGAACCTGATCGGGGTTTCGTTTCTGGTGGCTCTGGCGTTGCTGGGAGCGCAGATGTTCACCCTGAACTACGCTTTCACCCAGTATCGGCGGACGGAAACAGCGGCTCGCGAGAACCGGGAAATCGTGAATGCGTTCTTCTCCACCTCCACTGTGCGTTTCGGAATCCTCGACTCGCAGTTTCGTTACACGAGGGTCAATGACGTACTTCCGCGAATGCTGGGAATTACAGCTGAGGAAATATTGGGAAAATCGGTCTTCGAAATTTTCGGCGAGCGAGGGGCGCGCACTGAAACCGTACTGAGCGAGATGCTGCTAACCGGGCGTCCAGTGCAGGACCGCGCCATCTCCGCCGAGTTGCCGGGGAAGCCGGGCCAGGTCCGGCACTGGCTGGTGAACTATTTCCCCATCCCCGACGCCAGCGGCGCCTACACCCAGGTGGGCCTGATTGCCGTGGACGTGACTGCCCGCCGCAATGCCGAGGAGGCGCTGCGCAAGTTGAGCGGCAGGCTGCTGGGCATTCAGGACCAGGAGCGCCGCCGTATTGCCCGCGAGTTGCATGACAGTCTCGGACAGTATCTCGCCGGCTTGAAGATTGCTCTCGAAATGCTGAGCAGTACTCCCCAATCAGATAAGAACCACGCGCTGCTCGCCGAATGCAGTGAAATTCTGGAGAAGTCCATCACGGAGACGCGCACCCTTTCCCATCTGCTGCATCCGCCGCTGCTCGATGAAGCCGGATTTGCTTCGGCCGCCAGTTGGTTTGTGAGCGGCTTTTCCGAGCGCAGCGGCATTCCGGTTTCGCTCGACCTTCCGCCCGACCTACCGCGGCTTTCCGAGGCGGTTGAAATCGCGCTGTTCCGCATCTTGCAGGAGAGCCTGACCAACGTGCATCGCCATTCCCGGGCCGCTTCCGCCGAAATCAAGGTGGAAGCCGACGCCGAACAGATCGCCATCGAGATCCGCGACCACGGCCGCGGCATGCCGCAGGACGTCCTGGAGCAGGTCGAGGACGGCGCAAGACTGGGTGTAGGCCTGGCAGGAATGCGCGAGCGCATTCACGAGCTAGGCGGCACCTTCGAGGTCGCGTCCAATGAGCACGGGACAACGGTGCGCGCCAGCGTGCCCCTCAGCCTTCGTGAAGAGGGCCACGAGGTCAGAGCAATTGCGCAGCCGCAGGAAGAGCCGATTGCCAATGCCTTCTGGCGCCCGCGCGGTGGGGTTTCGTGAGTCCCCTTGGCGGGCGATAGCCCTCCCGCCTCGAGCCAGCGCCGCGAGTAACGTTCAACCCGCGGGCTGGCTCGAGCAGGAAACTCACCACTAGCTGGCTTTCCGTTCCAGATCTCGGTCGGTTTTGTGGTCGGATTCAGCGCCCTGGGTGCGGCTCCAATCTTCCACCTGGCGCTGGGCCTCTTCTTTCGCGATGCCGTAGCGTTCCTGGATTTTTCCGATCAACTCTTCTTTCTGCCCGTTGATCAGATCCAGGTCGTTGTCGGTCAGTTTGCCCCACTTGGCCTTCACTGCGCCTTTCAACTGCTTCCATTTGCCTGCCATCTGGTCAGAGTTCATGATTTCCTCCTGAGAATGAATTACCAAATTCAGCCTATCGAGGCAGATTTCGGCTGACAATACGGTAAGCACTGCAAGGGTGCTAGGTGCAGATGTAAATCGAACAGTGCGTGGAATTTGGCCGTGAAGAACGAAAAGTGTGAAGAACAAAAGAGAGAGAAAAAAAGAGAAGTTGAGTGTGATTCTGCTTATTAAGGGCTACTGGATTCCGAGAACCAGGAACCAAGAACCAAGAGCCGAATCATTCAGCTTTCCAGATACGAATCCACCCACTCTTTAATTCGCAGCCGCCGTTCGTCGTGTTGATCAAAGCGGACGCCGAACGTCCTGTTGGCGGGCTTGTACCAGCTGACCGTGCCGCGCAGCCATATGCGAGGCAGAGTCAAAAGCGAAAACGAGATCTCCACCGGTGTCCCCGGAGAGAGGTCTTCCGAGCTTTTCAGCGACATGCCGCCGCTGCTCAACTCCTGGCTGCTGGCCGAGAACTGGCTCTTGCCGGCGACCACAGAAACTTCGGTGATGACCGGAATGCGGACATAGCGCCGGAATTCGTGCAGCACCAGCATCTGCGTGGCCCGCACCAGCTTCAGCGCCGCCGGACGCTCCAGCGGTTCGTTAAAGATTGCATTAATCCCGTACGGGGAAAGGTGCATGGCGTCTTTCAGCGTGCCGCCCAGCCCATAGATGACCATGCGGCTGTTGGACTTCGATTTGCGCGCCGATTCCAGCACCGGAGCCGCGTGGCCTCCTACGCGAATGACGCAAGCCTCGAACTTCTCCGTGGAGAGGCGCTGCGCCTTCTCGGATGTCATGGGGACGGTGTCAATGCCAAATTGACGGAAGCACTCGGTCAGCAAGCCGCGGGACGATTCCTGCAAGTCCACCAACGCCGCCCGGGCCGAAAACTTCTTAGCGGGGGATAAAGGCACAAGAGAGTTTCCCAAGTCGTTCTCCGTTAAAAACCAGCTCTTAGCTCGAGCTCTTGGCCCGTAGCTCTTGGCTCTTAGCTCATAGCTTGGAGCCATTCATTACAATCCACTGGCAACCTCAGGTTTGCCTGCTAGAAGCTAGTAGCTAGCAGCTAGAAGCTCTCCCAAAACCCTATTCTGGCGGGGGAATCCGGGCATGGCAACTGCGAATAAGGACAGTGCGGGGTACAAAGGTGCCATTACCCAAGGTGACCAGAAACGCGCCGGGGGTAACAGAAAGTGTCACTTGTCCGGCCAGAAGAGACTTTCTTGCGTAGGCCCGACCAAACTTGGCGTGTTGGGGTCCCCAACTTCTCGCGATTTTTGAGACGTGAGCCTTTTTCCAAGTCCAGCAAGGGCGCTGCAAGGTTCATCCGCCTCAGACAGGACAAGAGATCGAGGCTACGATCCTCGCATTGGATTGGTGTCGCTTATCCGCGAATGCAGGTTGTTGACGAGTGCGAAACACAAGAGCGGGTAGGGTTTGGGGAAAGCCCCACTTCTCGAAAACCGCGAGAAGTGGGGCACCCTCCGTCTTTTCACCAATTAGGCATAGGCCACCCGCCCGGCCCTCGGAAAACCCCATTTGCTCCGGGGCATCCAAAATACAAAACAAACAACGGAGCGTAGCCATGAAAATCTTGCTGACCGGAATCGTTACGACAATACTGCTATGCGCGATGTCTTTTGCGCAGGACCCGACCCCCGCCCAGGACGCAACCCCGTCACCAACCAACAGCCCAGCAACGCCTCAGACCACCCCGTCCGCGACCCCGGCTGAGCAGCCGGCCAATGGTCTTCACATCTCTCCCGGCAGCATCATTCCGGTGCAGTTGACGAAGTCCATTGACGCCAAGAAAGCCAAGACCGGTGACGCAGTCGAGGCCAAGGTCACGCAAGACCTCAAAACCAAAAGCGGCGAAGTAGTTGTGCCCAAGGACACCAAAGTCCTCGGCCACATCACCGAGGCCCAACCGCGCACCAAGGAGCAGCCAGAATCGCAAGTGGGCATCGCCTTTGACCACGCGGAAGTGAAAGACAAAGGTGACGTCCCGTTGCCGCTCTCGATCCAGGCCGTCGTCGCGCCGCCCAACTCAAATCCCAACAATGCAGCAGCCGGAAGCGCTCCTGAATCGGCGGCAAGCCCCACCAGGGGGCAAGAGAATTCCGGCGGAACGCAGTCCTCCGGCACTCGTTCGTCGGGGATGAGTGGTGGAAGTCAGCCGGAAACGCCAATGCCTCCGCCGCCCACGGCGGGCGAGTCCTCGAGCGGAGCTCAAGGCGCCCCTAGTGCGCGTCAGCCCATCACCGGAAAGACGGAGGGAGTTGTGGGAATCCCGGACTTGAAGTTGGCCGCCGCGCAGAATTCAGCGCAGGGTTCGGTGATGAGTTCGGAGAAAAACAATGTGAAGCTGGAAAGCGGCACGTTCATGCTTCTCCGCGTCGTGAATCAGTAACAAAAACAAAAAGGAATGCCCACCCTTCGAAAAATCGCGAAGGGTGGGCCAGCCTACCGGGGAACGGCCGCGGTCAGCCTTTCACATTGATGGTGACTGGTTTCGACAGTCTGAAGGTGAGCGGAGTTTCAGGTCGAAGTTTGATGTCCTTCTTCCCGGTCACCAAGGCCACGGTCGTGCCGGCCGCTGCGCCCACCGGTCCGCCGATAAGCGCTCCTTCACCGCCACCGGCCACGGCGCCAATCAGGGCTCCGCCGCCAGCGCCACCGCCAATCCACGCCCAGTTGCGCTTCTTGTGGTTGCGGCCCACTCTGGCGGAAGTAGCGGTACGGATGTCGTACATCTGTCCGTCCACCACCACACTCTGCAGCGCAAGTTGCAGCCTTGCTCTGCCCTTCAGTCTTCCCGAGTGTTTTGCATCCACCACAAGACCTTCAGCGCGGGCGCCCTGCGGGATGACCGTCTTGCCATCAATCACGACCGCCCTCGACACCGTAGCCTCGAAGTGGTCTCCCGGCCGGTTCCGATTGCTCGAAACCGCCTGATCCAGAGTCACATGGATGGCTGTGAGTTCTGGAACGGTCATAGGATCTGAGGGCCCCCTGGTGGCAGCCAGACTTAACACCGCCGCCAGTAGTACCGAGCTCAGCATGATCGTACGTCGTTTGGTCAGATGCATAGGCACCTCCAGCCATAGTTAGAGGTGCACTCCGGCCCAAGAGTTGCCGCTGTAAGTTATTCATAAAAAGCATGTTAATGAAGATCTTAGAGGGGTGACGCGCTCACTCCTGGAAGACCCCAAAGGGTAGGCCAACCCGCGGAGCCGCCCCGTCTCAGCTCTTCGAGGCGGTTGTTGCCGCGACGAACTTCAGCGACGCGGAGTTCATGCAATAGCGCAGCCCTGTGGGATCGGGGCCGTCATCGAAGACGTGGCCGAGGTGGGCATCGCAGAGCGTGCAGGAAATCGCCGTGCGGACCTCGCCGAAAGTAGTGTCGCGCAGCTCGCGCAGGTTCTCCTTGGCAATCGGCGCCCAGAAGCTAGGCCAACCGGTGCCGGACTCGAACTTGGTTTCGGAACTGAACAGCGCATTGTCACAGCACACGCAGCGATAGAGGCCTTTCTCGTGGTTGTTCCAGTATTCGCCGGAGAAAGCAAACTCGGTGTCAGCCTGACGCGTGATGGAGTAAACCCCAGGCGAGAGCTGCTGTCGCCATTCGTCGTCGGCTTTGACGACCTTCTGTGCCTGCACCGTTTTCAGGCGCTGCCCCGAATCGGAGAATTCGACAATTGTGACCTTCTCGACCGTGCCGCTAGACGCTTTCGCCTCAAGAAACCAGGGCTTACGCCACGACCACAAAATCACGCCTGCCAGCGCGGAGGCGGAAGATGCGAGGAATATCCTCCGCCGCGAGACCCGGGCCTCTTCGTCGTGATCGTTTTCGAGTTGAGGGTCGAACATATGTCTCTCCGTTGCGCGAACTACTTGCCGGTGTAAAGCTCAGGCAACTGCCTGCTGCAGGTGCTCAACCTTCGGCGCGTCGTTGTACACGATGTATGGGTCGTAGGGGTGGTTGACGGCGTAGTTCTGGTGATATCCCTCGGCCGGATAAAAATCTTTCAGCGGGACAACCTGGGTGACGATCCGGCTGCGGAAAACCTTGGCGTTTTCCAGCTGCGCGACGTAAGCCTCGGCGACGCGTTTCTGCTCGTCGTTGGCGTACCAGATGGCTGAGCGATATTGTGTGCCTTCGTCCGGACCCTGGCGGTTCAACTCGGTGGGATCATGGGCCACGGAGAAAAACACGCGCAGCAACTGCCCGTAAGTGACCTGCGACGGATCGTAGGTGATCTTCACCGACTCTGCATGCCCGGTCGCGCCGGTGCTGACGATTTCGTAATGAGCCGTCATGCCCGCGCCTCCGGCGTATCCCGAGGTGGCGTTGATTACGCCCTTCACATGCTGAAACACCGCCTGAATCCCCCAAAAGCAGCCGCCGGAGATGACTGCCGTTTGCGTGGATTTGGCGGCCGCGATGGGAATATCAAGCGCAGGATTAGGAAAGGCACTGGCGCGGTCGGCTGCGCTGCATGCCACTACACCGGCAAAGGTTAGCGTCAACAGTAAGGCGGACAATCGCGAAAAGAAGCGAAACATTGCGGACTCCTTGGCAGCTCCATTTTCGAAGCAGTCAGTGAATTAGAGTGCGCCGGACGACAAAAGTTACGACTTGTTTTGGGCGCTTTTAGCCTCGACATCTCCTCGAAATGCCCTCTGCAATCCAAACCGCCTCTCGCGGAATCTAATAATCATGCGCAAGAGCCTAGCGGTTTTTATTGCAATTATCGAGATGGTTATTTTGCTGATCCACTTTCTTCTCTACGAGACGTGGACGTTTTCACCGGGCGGCACCGTCACTCCTGAGGCGCCGTGGATCAAAGTAGTTTTTGGCCTGTTGTCGGTCAGTTTTGTCGCTGCCTCGCTGCTGGCCTATCGCTACACAAATGCCCTTCTGCGCGGATTTTATCGGGTCGCCGCAGTCTGGCTGGGGATGCTTAGTTTTCTCGTTCTGGCGATGGTTGGTTCGTGGACCATTTTCGGAATTGCGCGGTTGGCTGGAATGCAAATGAATTTCCATCGACTGGCGGAATGGCTCTTCAGTGCGGGAGTCATAGCGGGACTCTATGGTGTGTTCAACGCGAGTTGGACGCGAATCACGCGCACCACCGTCCAGTTGGCAAATCTGCCGGCGGCATGGCGGGGGCGAAAAGCGGCGCTGATCAGCGATTTGCACCTGGGACACGTGCGAAACGGCAGTTTCCTGCGGCGAATGGTTGCCAAGATCTTGCGGGAGAAGCCGGACGCGATTTTTATCGCCGGCGATTTGTACGACGGCACCGCCATTGACGCCGGTCGAGCTGCGCAGCCGCTGACCAAACTGACTGCGCCGCACGGCGTGTACTTCGTCGCCGGGAATCACGAGCAATTCGGCGACGACAGCAAATATCTGCGCGCCATTGAGGCCGCCGGGGTCAGGGTGCTGACCAAAGAGAAAGTGGAGGCAGACGGTTTGCAGATCGTCGGAGTCTCCTACCGGAACGCGACGCAAAATGGCCACTTGGCGTCGGCGCTGCATGAAGTCCAGTTGGACCGCGATCGCGCCAGCATTCTGCTGACTCATGCCCCCGACTATCCCGAAGTCGCCGAGGCCGCCGGCGTGTCTTTGCAGCTTTCTGGACACACCCATCTGGGACAGTTTCTACCGTGGACTTGGATCGCGCGGCGAATTTACCGCCAATTCGTGTACGGCCTGAGCCGCATCGGGAAGATGCAGATTTTCACTTCCAGCGGCGCTGGGACCTGGGGACCACCGCTGCGGCTGGGATCGAATCCCGAGATTGTGATGCTGGAGTTCGAGTAAGAGCCGACCTATGCCCTTCTTTTGGGTCGGGTGCGGACAGCGCTGGCGCTGCTCTTTTTCTTCGAGTGCAGCATCGCGCGACGCAACAGCCAATTTGCTTTCGTCTGATAACCCGGCCCGCCTGTCTTCAGCCACTCGACGACATCGGCGTCCAGACGCATGGTAACCGGCTTCTTGGCCGGACGAAAGAACTTGCCAATCTCGGCGCCGCTCCAATCCAGAATGGGCAAGGCATCCGAGAAATCGATGTCTTTATCGCTTTTTGCGGCGATGGCGGCGATCTCTCGTTTTTGTTTCCTTGTGAGCTTTCTCATAGGCAATCCTTTCATGGGACTCAGCGGCCCGAGCCGAGATGATGCGGATTACATCTTCTCCATCCTTTTCAAACCAGGTGTGTACCACCAACAGGACCGCGCCGGGTCCGATGGCGCCAACGGTGATCCAGCGCAGTTCGTCGTCCGAGAATTCATCGCACAGCGTAATGGCGAACGGGTCGCCGAACACGAGGGTCGCCGTTTCGAAGCCGATATCATGGCGTTTCCGGTTGAGCCGGTTTTTGCTGTCGTCCCACTCGAACCGCATAATCAACTCGGACGGACACCTACAGCATATGGAATCCACTACGTGATGTCAATACGCCATGTATGTACAACCGGGGGCATCCAGAGTCAAGAACTCCGCTCGCTCGCAAAGAATCGAGAAGGCCGGGGGTTAACGGCTAGAATCCGGCAACCTACCGGGAGGGCCTACCTACTCTTCCCATCTCTTAAACAGCAGCGCCCCATTGGTCCCGCCGAAGCCGAACGAATTCGACATTGCATATTCGAGCGAAGCTTTGCGGGAGTGGTTGGGGACGAAGTCCATGTTGCCGGTGCTGGGGTCCTGGTTTTCGAGGTTGATCGTAGGAGGAAGAATCTGGTCGCGCAGGGCGAGTACGGTTACGCCGGCTTCGAGGCCTCCAGCGCCGCCGAGGAGGTGCCCGGTCATGGACTTGGTGGAACTGACGGCCAGTTTGTGCTCGCCGAAAAAATTGCGGATGGCGTGAGCTTCGAGGGTGTCGCCGATCGGGGTTGAGGTGCCGTGGGCGTTGACGTAGCGCAATGTCCGTCGGCTTGATGCCGGCGTCGCGGACGGCGTTTTTCATTACGCGGAATCCGCCTTCGTGCTCGGGCGCGGGCTGCGTGATGTGGTAGGCGTCTCCGGACATGCCGTAGCCGACGATTTCAGCGAGCACGTTTGCGCCGCGGGCGCGAGCGTGTTCGAGTTCTTCTAGGACAACAATCCCTGCGCCTTCGCCAATCACAAATCCGTCGCGGTCGCGGTCCCAGGGGCGGCTGGCTTTTTCAGGATCGTCATTTCGAGTGGAAAGCGCGCGCATGGCCGCGAATCCGCCGACACCCATGGGTGTGATCGCGGCTTCCGAGCCGCCAGCGATCATCACATCGGCATCGCGGTGCTGAATGATGCGGAATGAATCTCCGATGGAATGCGCGCTGGTGGTGCAGGCGGTCGCCGTGGCTTCGTTCGGCCCCTTGGCGCCAAAGCGCATCGACACATGGCCCGGCCGCCAAATTCACAATCGCCGCCGGAATAAAGAAAGGAGAAATCTTGCGCGGGCCGCCTTCCATCAGCGCAGTATGTTCGCGCTCAATGATGTCGAACCCGCCAATGCCGGAGCCGATATGCACGCCGACGTTCTCGGCGTTTTCCGGCGTGACTTTCAGCTCGGACATCTTCATCGCTTCATCTGCGGCCGCAATGGCCAGATGAATGAAGCGGCCCATTTTCTTCACTTCTTTTTTTTCGATGAAGTTCAGCGGGTCGAAGTTCTTGACTTCGGCGGCGATCCGACAGGCGTGCTTCGAGGAATCGAACTGAGTAATCGGGCCCACGCCGCTCTTTCCGGCCAGCAGGTTCCGCCAGACTTCCTCAGTGGTGTTGCCGACACCGCAGATCAGGCCAATTCCCGTGACGACAACTCGCCGCACTTAGTTATTTCCCCGCCTTCGCGTGTTTGCCGATGTAGTCGATCGCGTCCTGCACGGTGCGGATTTTTTCCGCGTCTTCGTCCGGGATTTCGATTTCGAAGGCTTCCTCGAACGCCATCACCAGCTCCACGGTGTCCAGCGAGTCGGCGCCAAGGTCATCTACGAACGAGGCGCTGGAGGTCACTTCGCCCTCGTCCACTCCCAATTGCTCTACGATGATCTGCTTCACTTTATCGTCAACGGCTGCCATGGTTTGTCCTCGCTTAGAAGTTATAGGGATTGCTGGGGCAAAGGGAAATCCTAACTGCTAGTGCGGGTAAGGTCAAACCGGGTTGAGTAGCTTGTCTAGCGTGACCCGTTGAAGTCGGCCAACAAAGATTGAGAATATCCCCTCATCCTCCGGTTTGCCGTAACCTGTATCGGTTGGTTCCCGCAGAAGATAGCTCCTCGGCACGCACTAATTCTGCTTGGCCGCTCGTAACCCAGAGAAAACGCAGGTCCGAGCAGAGCCAGATCGGTTGGACAACGAGAAAAGTCATTCCTGCAACTAATAAACCGCTGCGCGACTCTGTAAATGCGCAGCCAGGAGCATTGCTTCAGGAGCATTGCTTAAGGAGGTCCTTCATGGCAGACGATCCCAAAAAAAATCCAACTCAAACACCAGGACAAGAATCAGAGCCGCGTCAAAAGGGTCAGCAGGATATTCCCAAAAAGAGTTCTTTCCCGCAGGACCAAAGCGAAGAGCGGGATGACCAGCAACAGGGAGACAAGCGTCGCGCCTCATAGTTGGTACCACGACTTGACGACCACGCTCTTGAAAGCCTAGAGAAGTCCGGTTTGTCAGTGCCGGACCTCTCCTTTTTTTTGAGCTAACGTCAGGCGTAAAACGCGGAGGGTAACAATGCTTTGGACAATCTTTGTGATACTGCTCGTACTGTGGCTTCTCGGGCTGGTGAGTTCGTACACTCTGGGTGGCTACATTCACATTCTGCTGGTACTAGCGGTGGTGGTTGTGCTGATTCGTGTGATCCAAGGTCGCGACCCGGTCTCCTAAAGGGAGTCCGCCCGCGGCGGCGAGAGATCGGGGGCCTCTGTTCTCCAACTGCATGCGAACCCCATGCTTGGGGCGGAGCGTGAAACTCGGACTCGGGGTGACCACGTGTCCCGGCTCGGCACGGAACTGAAAGCGCTGCGCGATAGTCGCCAGCAGCAGCGTCGCTTCCATCATCGCGAACGCGGCTCCGATGCACTGGCGCGGGCCTCCGCCGAACGGGAAATAAGCGAACTTCGGAAGCTTTTGCGCCCTCTCCGGCAGCCAGCGGTCGGGATCGAAACGATCCGGGTCAGGGAAATATCTGGGATCGCGGTGCATGACCCACGTGCTCATCACCACGTTGGCCCCGCGCGGTATGCGATAGCCGCCGAGTTCAAATTCCTTGTTGACGGTCCGCGCCACGCCCCACGCCGGCGGATACAGCCGCATGGATTCTTTGATCACTCTCTCCGTGTAGGGGAGTTTCTGCAAATCGGAAAACTCGGGCGCGCGGCCGTCGAGCGCGCGGCCGAGTTCTTCATGCAGTTTCGTTTCGGCTTCGGGATTTTGCCCGAGCAGGTGCCACGTCCATGAAAGAGCGAGCGCAGTGGTTTCGTGTCCGGCGAGAAGGAAGGTCATCACTTCATCGCGAAGCTGCTTGTCGCTCATGCTGCCGCCATCTTCGTCACGCGCCTGCATCAGCATGGAGAGTAGATCGCCGGAGTCGCAATCGGCTTTACGACGCCGGGCGATGATCCCATAAACTGTCTCATCCGCATGCCGCACCGCGCGCCGGAACTCGATCATGGAAGGTGTTGGCAGGAAACGAAATTGCGGGGGCAGCAGCATGCGAGCGCCGGTAGTGTTGCGCATGAGAACATTCATGACCCGAGAAATTGTCTCGGTCTGCTCCGCCTCCACGTTGAACAGCGCGCGCACCACGATACGCAGCGTGAGTTGCATCATCTCCTGATGAATGTCGCGAGTCTCGCCGTCCTTCCACGATCCGAGCATATGGTCGGCGTAACCGGTCATGATCTTCGCGTAGGAAGCGATACGCTCGCGATGAAACGCCGGCTGCGCCAGACGCCGCTGCCGCAGCCAAGACTCGCCTTCGTTGGTCAGCAGCCCGTCGCCAAAAAACCATCGGCTCTTGCGGACCACGTGGTCTTTGAGAAAATTCTGGTAGTTGCGCACCAGCACAGCTTCGACAAAGTCGGGATGATTGAGAAAGTAAACGTGGATCCACGCCGCGCGATAGTAGAAGATGTCGCCGTACTCGCGCGTCCAGTTGCGGAAAGTGGCTAGCGGATCAGGGCTCGCCAGCGGCATGTTGCCGATGAGGAAATGCGGTTTAGGGCCGGGCGGGCGTTTCATGCCTTCACTTCGAGGAAACCTGCGGTGAGACTAGTGTATCGTGAACTTCGCATGGATCGGAATCTCATGCGCGCCGCGGCGCGCCGGGCCTTCGTTGCGATTGTTTCCTTGATCGCGGTGGGCGCAGCCTACGGCGAAACCGGCGCCGAAGCCTGGCTGCGCTACTCACAGATTAAAGACGGTGCCACCTCGCTCCCCAACCGCGTGGCCGTCGTCGGCAATAGCGCAGTGGTACGAAACGCAGGCAGCGAATTGGTTCGCGCGCTCGAAGGCAAGCCGGGCAAGGCAGTTCCGACCGGAGAGATTCCCAGCGCCGACGCGTTTGTTCTGGGCACATGGAAAGAGGTCCATCCGCTCTTCCCTGAGTTGACACGCGCCCGCGTTCCCTCTGGCGACGGCTTCTGGCTCAAGACCGTCCGCCGCGAGAAAGCAAAATACTGGCTGATCATCGGCGCCACTGATCGTGGCGTGCTCTACGGAATGTTTTCTCTGCTCTCGCGAATCGCGCAGCAGCGAGACGTGAGCACGTTAGACGATTCGCAATCGCCCTCCGCGCCCCTCCGGTGGGTAAGTCAGTGGGACAACCTCGATGGCTCCATCGAGCGCGGCTATGCCGGACGGTCCATATTTTTCGACAGCGGCCAGATTCGCGGCGATCTCACCCGCGTTGGCGATTACGGGCGGCTGTTGGCCTCGGTCGGTGTCAATGGATGCGCCATCAACAACGTGAACGCCGACCCGCGAATTCTCAGCGCTGAATTTCTTCCGCAACTGGTGCGCATTGCCGATGCCTTTCGCCCGTGGGGAGTGAAGCTGGCCGTCTCGGTGGACATGAGCAGCCCCATGGTCGTCGGCGGACTCAAGACGTTCGATCCGCTCGATCCTGACGTCGCCGCCTGGTGGAAGAAGACGACTGACGCGATCTACGAACGCATCCCCGATTTCGGCGGATTCGTGGTCAAGGCCGATTCCGAAGGCCGCTCTGGCCCTTCGCAATACGGACGCACCGCCGCCGACGCTGCCAACGTCATCGCCCGCGCTCTCGCGCCTCATCACGGCGTGTTGATGTATCGAGCGTTCGTTTACAACCATCATCTGGATTGGCGTGACATGAAGGCCGACCGAGCCCGCGCCGCCTACGATTACTTCCATCCGCTGGACGGAAAGTTCGACGACAACGTCGTCATCCAAATCAAATACGGCCCGATTGATTTCCAGGTGCGCGAGCCGGCCTCGCCGCTGTTCGGCGCCATGCCGCACACCAATCAAGCCATCGAACTGCAAGTCACGCAGGAATACACCGGGCAGCAGCGGCATCTGGTTTTTCTGGCGCCGATGTGGAAGGAGATTCTCGACTTC
The DNA here is from genome assembly GCA_963839975.1 of uncultured Acidobacteriota bacterium. Classification (GTDB taxonomy): domain Bacteria; phylum Acidobacteriota; class Terriglobia; order Terriglobales; family Acidobacteriaceae; genus Gp1-AA145. The sequence continues at coordinate 349,043 of CAWIXA010000003.1, forward strand.
GACATGCACGTGAACGGCGTCGACGCACGGTGAAGCAAATGGTCGACCGGTCAGAAACCTGGCATCGCCCGCTCGGCGGGTTCAATGCCGTCGTCAACGTCGGCCTGGATGAAAATTGGCTGGCGCATCCGCTGGCCATGGCGAATCTGTACGCCTACGGACGGCTGGCGTGGAATCCCGATCTGACCGCGGCGCAAACCGCCGAGGAATGGACGCGCCTTACGTTTGACAACAAGCCGCAGGTTGTCGATACCATTTCCAAGATGCTGCTCTCCTCGTGGCACATTTACGAAAGCTACACCGGGCCACTCGGCGCTGGAACGCTCACCGATATCACTCGGCGACGCATTACGGGCCGGGCATCGAGTCCTCTGAGCACAACGGATGGGGCCAGTGGCACCGCGCCGACGAGCACGGCATCGGCATGGACCGCACCATCGCGACCGGCACTGGCTACATCGGCCAGTATTCGCCCGAGGTGCAGAAGAAGTACGAAACGCTGGCCGCGTGTCCCGACGAACTGCTGCTCTTCATGCATCACGTGCCCTACACCTATGTTCTGCATTCGGGCAAGACGGTGATTCAGCACATCTATGATTCGCACTACGACGGCGCAGAGCAGGCGGCGAGGCTTGGTGTACGCAATGGAAGTCGCTTCACGGGCAAATTGACGATGAGCGATACGAGCGAGGTTCTGAAACGCCTGCAATATCAGGCCGGACACGCCATCGTGTGGCGGGATTCCGTGGACAACTATTTCCGCAGGTTATCGGGGATCGAAGGCGGAGTCTGGAACTCTGCAACGCGAATTGAAGCGGAAACTATGCAGCTTTCCGGCTACACGCCGGTCGAAGTCACGCCGTGGGAGACGGCTTCTGGAGGGCAGGCTGTGGTCTGCAAAGCCGGTAGCGCCTGTTCTGCAAGTTTCGTGTTCAATGGCGATCGCAACGGTCATGCCGGATTCTACCGAATCGCCGTCCAGTACTTCGATCAGAACAACGGGGTCTCGCACTATGAACTTCTCGTAGATGATCGGGTCGTTGATTCCTGGGCGGCGGACGATCATTTGCCCTCGGACAAGATGAATGGCCACACCTCCACACGCCACACTACGGTCGGTGTCGAGCTTAAGCCCGGAAGCGTGGTCAAGATTATTGGACACCCGGATGGGGGCGAAGCGGCTCCGCTGGACTACGTGGAACTAACTCAGACGATAATGCGCGAACGCCATAGCGGCAGACGGCCAGGAATCGCCCAGCGATTGACGGAACATCCCGCGCTCGCGTCCACACTGAAAGACCATGAAGAAACTTCCGGGTCGGCATTCTTTTTGGCGGACGCAGCGGCGAGCACGAAATCTCGCTGCTCTCGGCCGCGTCGGTTTTCAAGGCCATTGATCAGAATAAGTATGAGGTTGTGCCAATCGGCATCACCAAAGAGGGGAAGTGGGTGACATCGGCCGATGCGGAGCGCCTGCTCACCGGCAAGCCTCTGGAACACGAACGACATCTCCGCGCCGGAGATCCCGAAGCCACTTCTGCCGCTGCGGTTCTCCACAATGGCGAAGCCATCGTCGTCCCGCCCGAGCCGCACAAGTCCGGCACTTCGATGACTCCGTTTCAATCCGACGCTCCCGCCCGCCGCGCCGCCGACCGCGGCATCAATGTGGACGTGATCTTCCCCGTGCTGCACGGCACTTTCGGCGAGGACGGTACCATTCAGGGCCTGCTCGAACTAGCGGACATTCCTTACGTCGGCGCCGGCGTTCTCGGCTCCGCCGCAGGGATGGACAAAGACATCATGAAGGCGTTGTTTCGCGCCGCCGGTCTGCCGATTGTGAAGCACGTGACCGTGCTGCGCAGCGAATGGGAAGCCGGTCCGAAGAAAGTGCAGAAGCTGGTGGAGAGCAAACTGAAATATCCGGTGTTCGTGAAGCCGGCGAATCTGGGATCGTCCGTCGGAATTTCGAAAGCGCGCGACCGCAAGGAACTCGGTCCGGCCATTGACGAAGCGGCGAAGTTCGACCGCAAGATTGTGATCGAAGCCGGCGTCGGCGGCAAAAAGCACAAAGCCCGCGAAATCGAATGCTCGGTCCTCGGCAACGATCAGCCCGCGGCATCCGTTCCCGGAGAAATCGTGCCCAGCGCCGAGTTCTACGACTACTCGGCGAAGTATCTCGACGAAGGCTCGCAGCTCATCATCCCCGCCAAGCTGACCAAATCCGAAACCAAGAGAGTCCGCGACCTCGCCGTCGCAGCCTTCCGCGCCGTGGATTGCTCCGGCCTCGCCCGCGTGGATTTCCTCATGGACCCCAAGTCGCGCAAGATCTATCTGAACGAGATCAACACCATGCCGGGGTTTACGTCGATCAGCATGTATCCCAAGCTGTGGGCCGCGACGGGGGTGACGTATCCGGAATTGATCGACCGGCTGATTCAGCTTGGGCTACAGCGGCATGAGGAGAAGAAGAAGAATCAGTACAGCAAGTGATGGCTAGGTCGTGGTTCGCGGCTGCTTTCCGGCTTTTACACGTTTTGACCGCTGGTCAATAGGCGTAATCGCGATATTACGCCGGTGATTCGGCTGTCTCGTTGTAGAATGGCGCGAAAGTTGAGGATCGACTGAAATATCTTTTTTACGGACTTGGTGGATTGGTGACATTGGTCGTCGCGTTTACCCTGGTAGTGGCCTTTTTGCCAGAGAAGCCGAGCAGCATCGAACGGCGAGGTGCGTTCGAAATCTATTGGTACCACTACGACAGCATCGGAGAGCCTGGCCATGAGCGTATGGAGCTTTGGTACGAGCGGCAGCGCTTGGCGGAATATCCGACATATACCTCGTTCAACCCCGAACTGGACCGGATCATTTACGTGGACGCGAAGGACACTGGCTTTCAAAAGCCAAATCCTGAGAGCAACGGGATCTACTATTTCGACGCGCGCAACAGAAAGAAGTACAAGCTTCGCACGAACGGTTACCCGTCCTTCCTAAATGGCGCGAGGGAGCTTCAAGCAAATGGATCAGAGATCCCCAAGGCCACCCCATGGTCGCCCGACGGAACCTTTGCCACATCAGCTATGCGTTGTACGACGCCGGCCCTCCACGCTGGGACCGCAAAGAAACGCTGATCGTCGACTTGGCATCTGGAGGTACGCGCAATGTTGCGGACCTGCTAGAGGTTAGTGAATCTGAGAACATCGTCTTTCGAGGCTGGTCCAGAAATTCGACAATGATCTTCTCGGTGGGGGACGAAATGCGTGAGTTCCCTGTTTCCGGGGCACTTGGCAAATAGTCCACAAAGACGGACCTGACTAAAGGCAACAAACAATTCCGAGACTAAGCCAGGACTGTTGGCGTGAACAAGCGACTACACTAATAACCCGGCACGATTCCCTTGCCCTCTTACGGGCGCCCCGCGCTTTGGGCCGGGCAAGGTTTAGCCGAATTTTCCCAGAGTGTACTACCCGCTTCCGCGTTGACTTCCCCCGCCGCACTCCCTAAACTTCCCCCCAGGGATTCCGCCACTCGCACATGATCGGCCAAACCATCTCTCATTACAGGGTGATCGAAAAACTCGGCGGCGGGGGGATGGGAGTGGTTTTCAAGGCTGAAGATACCCGCTTGGGCCGCTTCGTTGCCCTCAAATTCCTTCCCGATGACGTCACCGCCGACGCGAACCTGCTCAGCCGCTTCCGCCGCGAAGCCCAGGCCGCTTCCAGCCTAAATCATCCTAACATCTGCACTATCTATGACATAGGCGAGGACGATGGCCGCGCCTTCATCGCCATGGAGTATCTCGAAGGCGAGACCCTGAAACACCTGATCGGCGACCGTCCGCTCGAACTCGACCTGCTGATGACGCTCGCTATTGATATCGCCGACGCCCTCGACGCGGCCCACGCCAAGGGCATTGTTCATCGCGACATCAAGCCGGCGAATATTTTCGTCACTGACCGCGGACACGCGAAGATTCTCGATTTTGGTCTGGCCAAGGTCGGGCAGGGGAGCAGGGCTTTAACTCCCGCGGGAGAAACCGCTGCCACCGCGGCGGGCGTGAGCGATGCTCATCTCACCAGCCCTGGCTCGGCTCTGGGAACGGTGGCGTACATGTCTCCAGAGCAAGTGCGCGGCAAGCCACTCGACTCCCGCACCGACCTGTTTTCTTTCGGAGTCGTGCTCTACGAGATGGCCACCGGGTCGCTGCCGTTTCGTGGAGAGACTTCCGGCGTCATTTTCGACGGCATCATGAACCGCGCGCCGGTCGCGCCCATCCGATTGAATCCCGATCTGCCGCCCAAGCTCGAAGACATCATCAACCGCGCCTTGGAAAAAGAGCGCGAGCTGCGGTATCAACACGCTTCGGATATCAAGTCAGAACTACTACGCCTGAAGCGGGATTTGGAAAGTGGAAAGACATCAAGCCGGGAAGACAGCGCGCGGAAAAGAGTGTCGGCGCCACACGATTTGGAAACGGAACCCCAAAACCGGGAATTAGATACACCCCGGCCTCCCCGGCCAACATCGGACTCGTTTAGGAAGGGTGCGAGTTCATTCGTGCCGCCTGCACTGGCTGCAGAACCGGCTTCAGCCGCTGAGGCTCGCCCTTCGTCGGGATCGCATCCCTCAGGCAAGACCCTGATTGCCGGCAGGCCGCTGTGGGCAAGCTGGCAAGTCCTCGTTCCGGCATCCCTTATTTTTATCGCGCTCGCGGTCGCCGGCCTCTTCTACTTCCGCACTCCGGCCGTCCCAAAACTTACTGACAAAGACGAACTCATCCTCGCCGACTTTACCAATAAAACCGGCGACCCGGTTTTCGACTCCACCTTGAAAGAAGCCCTCGCTATCCAACTTGAGCAGTCGCCGCTCATTCAACTGGTCAGCGACGCCGAGCTGCACAACAGCCTGCAATATCTTGGTCAGCCCAAAGATCAGCGGATTACGCCGGAACTGGCGCAGCAGATTTGCCAGCGGCTGGCGGTGAAGGCCTACCTGGCAGGAACGATCGAGCCGTTGGGATCGTCGTATGTAATTTCGATCAACGCGGTCAATTGCGCGACGGGCGACGTCTTTGGCCGCGAACAAATCACTGCTGCCGACAAATCCGCCGTGCTCGGCGCCGTTTCCACGGTTTCAACGGCGATGCGCGCCCGCCTGGGCGAGTCGCTCTCTTCGATTCAAAGGCTTTCAACTCCCTATCTAAGCAGCGTAACCACCGCCTCGCTGCAGGCTTTCCACGCTTTCTCCCTCGGCGAAAACGAGCACCGCATGGGCCGCGATTTTCCCGAGGCGGCATCATTTTATGAGCAGGCAGTCCAACTCGACCCAGCGTTCGCCATGGGCTGGGCGCGGCTGAGTGTTGCTTACGGAAACCAGGGGGCAGCCGCGAGGGCCCTCACGGACATGAGGAAGGCATACGACTTGCGCGAGCGGGTCACGGAGCGCGAGCGCATGTACATCGAGGCGCAATACGCGTTGCAGCAATTCGACCTGCCCAAGAGCCTGGAGGCTTACAAGCTCTATGCCTCGGCGTATCCCCGCGATGCGGCTGCGTTGAATAATCTGGCGTCGACCTACAGCCTAATGGGAGACTTCGAACAGTCAGCCGAGGGTTTTAAGAAAGCCTGGGAAGAAGCCAAGTGGGACAACATTGCTGCCACCAACACAGCGTCGGTCTTGCTGCAGATGGATCGCATTCCGGAGGCCGAGCGATATTTGAAGGAAGCGATGGAGCAAGGCGGCGGCGACGATGTTACCTATAACACGGTCTTGCTGATCGACGAGTTCATGGCCGGAAAGCCGGATTGGGCGAACCGCGAACAGTGGGCGTCGGCGCACGCCAGCGGTTTCGCGCTGGATGCTACCGCGGCCAACCTTAATTTTTCCTTGGGCAGGATGCGGGCGGCGAACCAGGGGTGGTCCCATGCGGCCCAGAGGGCGGCGCAACAGCAATTCCCAGACACGGCCGGCACCTTTTACGCGGTGATGGCGCTGAATAATGCTCTGGTTTCCAATTGTGCATCCGCACGCGAGTCTGCACATCGCGGTTTGTCCATCGATCACTCACTGGCCACTGTCCCCAACGCAGCCCTGGCGCTCGCGCTCTGTGGTGAGGGTACCGCGGCCCTGCCGGAGTTTCAGCGGCTCATAGCGGCGGCCCCAAACAACACCCTTGCCTCGGAGGTGTTCCTGCCGGAGGTCAAGGCGGCGATGGCGGTGGTGCAGCATCATCCTGAGAATGTGCCCGAGCTGCTCTCCCCCGCCGGGCCTTATATTCTGGTTTCGAAAGCTCCACAGCTTCTCGGCTTGGCCTCGCTCGAAAAGGCCAACTGGCAGCAGGCAGTGACGGACTTTGGTCCCGGAGCCAAGTACCGGGGCCTGGCCCTGCAGGAATCGACCCTTTCCACTTTGCAAGCCCCTGACTACACTCTGTGCCTGCTCGGCACCGCCCGCGCCCAGTCGCGTTTCGACAAAGCTGCCGCCATCAGCAGTTATCAGAAGCTGCTCGATATCTGGAAGAACGCCGACGCCGACTTCGTTCCCGCCCAGGAAGCGCGAAAAGAATTTACCGCTCTGACCGCGCCCGGTAAAAACTAACTCCGACTACGATTTCGGATTCCAGCGCCTGAGCCTTGCCACTATCACCTGGTCCCGAAAGGCCGAGATGAGGACAGCCTGGAATTTAGCCAAGCCTGGGTCAGGTATCACGACCAATACAAAGGCTAGGTGCGACTCGCCAAGTGCGAGTCCTCGCCTGGACCGCGGTGTTTCTCATACTGCTCATAAATGTAATTGTCCGTCATGCCGGCGATGTAATCACAGATCACCCGCGCCAGCGGCTCGTGCTCGGCCTTTTCCTGATAACTCGATGGCAACTTTTCGGGCTGTTTCATCCACAGCTCGAACAGTTCAGAGATGATGCGCTCGGCATCGTCCTTCTCAGGTTCGAGGGCAGGGCTGAAATAAAGATTCTGGTACAGAAACTGTTTCGTGTGCCGCCGTTCCTGCTCGATCTCTGGACTCAGTCCCGCAATGCGCGTCGGGCACGCGCGTACATCATCCACAGTGGTCGCCCCGGTGGCCTTGATCTGCCGTTGCGTGTTTTGAATCAAGTCCCCCGCCCAGCGGTCTAGCAAGCGCCGCAAGGCTTCGTTGAACTGCAATTTCTCCGCAGCGTCGGGATACCGGTCTTCGGCCTCGCGCAGAGAACCGGCAAACACCGGCAATCCCTCGCGGATCTGTTCCAGGGTCAGCAGCCGGGCCTCGTACCCGTCGTCTAAATCAGCGCTGGCATAGGCAATCTCGTCCGCGATGTCGATGAGCTGGGCTTCGAGCGGCGGACGGCTTTCGAGCAGATATTCCGCCAGCTCCGGATGTTCGCCCGCGTTGTAATCGTGCGAGTGCTTGATGATTCCTTCGCGTACTTCGAAAGTCAGATTCAGGCCGCGAAAAGCTGCGTAGCGGGTTTCGAAGTCTTCGACGATGCGAAGCGCGTGCAGATTGTGATCGAAGAAAAGCCCATGCTGGCGCATGGCGGAATCGAGCGCCTTTTCTCCCGCATGCCCGAACGGCGGATGCCCAATGTCATGCACCAGGGCCAGCGCTTCGACGAGATCCACGTTCAATCCCAGTTGCGCAGCGACGGTGCGGGCGATCTGAGAGACTTCCAGAGTATGAGTCAGACGGTTGCGGAAATGATCGGAGTAGCGGCGGGTGAAAACCTGGGTCTTGGCCTCCAGCCGGCGAAACGCCCGCGAGTGAATCACCCGGTCGCGATCGCGCTGAAAGTCGTTGCGGTAGGGATGTTGTGGTTCAGGATGACGGCGTCCGCGGGAGTTCTCTACGCGGACCGAGTACGAAGCCATCGGGTGATCGGGTGATCGGGCCATCGGGTGATCTGAAATTCTAAGTCAAAAGCGTCGGACAGGAATGTCCGACCCGCACGGGTCCGGGTCCGCGATCGCCCGATCATCAGATGACCCGATCACCCGATGTCTTACTGCCCTTCCTTCGCCAGCCTCACCTTCGCGGTTTCCAGCTTCTTCTGCACTTTGGCCAGCGCGTCCTGGTCCACTTCCGGGCCCACGGTCTTGTTCCACTCGTCCACCGCGCGCTCCCAGTGCGAGGCAGCGAGTTTCAGGCGGCCGGTTTTCTGATACAGATCGCCCAGGTGCTCCTGCACCGTCGGGTCCGATCCCATTTCGTGCTGCGAAGCTTTGATCAGGTTATCTTCGGCCAGGTCGTACTTGCCCAGCTTGAAGTAGGCCCAGCCCAGCGAATCCAGATAGGCTCCATTCGCCGGCTCCATGTCAACCGCTTTCTTGATCATGCCCAGCGCTTCATCGAGCTTGGAGCCGTTGTTGGCGAGCATGTAGCCAAGATAGTTGAGCACTCCGGAATTCTCCGGATCGGTGTCCAGCATTTTGCGGAAAAGGTCTTCTGCCTGGTCGTACTTTTTCTGCCGTTCGTAGCCAGAAGCCCGCAGGAACGCAATCGTTTCCTTGTCCTCGGGCTTAGTGGAGAGCGCGTCGGCCTTGTCGAGCGCGGCATCCGCGTCAGACCAGCGTTTCAGGCGGCTGTACATGGTCGCCAGGTTGATGTAAACCTCGCGGTCTTCCGGCGCGCCTTTCAGGAACGACTTTACGATTTGCAGCGCCGCGTCGGTCTGACCGGAATCCGCCAACTGCCCGGCATAGACCATCTTCAGGTCGCGGTCTTTGGGCAGCTTCAGGGTCGCGTCCTTGGCGGCGTCGGTGGCTTTCTGCCACTGCTTGGCCTGACGATAGGTATCAATGATCTGCTGATAGCCGCGCTTGGTGGCGTCGTCGCCCAGCGCGAACATCTTCTGGAAAGTCTCGATGGCCTGTTGCTGATTGCCGTTGTCGCGATAAACCGTCCCCAGACGCTCCAGGAAAATGGTCCGGTTCTCGGCATCTTCCTGGTTGTACTTGTTGTCGGCCTTCTCGGTCCGCTTGAGCAGCGCCTGTAATTCCTGGGTGGCTTCGTCATAGCGGCCCTGCGCCTGATAAATGGACGCCATGTCGTAGGAAACCTGGTCCGAGTCCTGCACCATGGACTGCGCTTTCTTCAGGTTCTGCAGAGCCAGGTCCAGTTTGCCCTGGCGGCGATAAATCTCCGCGATTCGGATGTAGGTCCGCGCATCTTCCGGATTGGCGTCGGCGATGATCTTGTATTGTTGGAGCGCCTTCTCCGTCTGGCCGTCATTCTGCAAGCTGTCGGCGAGGCCGCGCATTGCGTCCAGATTGTCGCGGTCCAGTTCAATCGCGTGCTGATAAGCGTCAATCGCCTTCTTGTAATCTTTCTGCTGATCGTAGGTTTCGCCCAGCACGGCGTAGAGCTTGGCCGAACGCGAATTTTCGGGAACCGAAGCCAGGGTTTCCGCAGCCTTGGCAGCGTCGCCCTCTTCGTTGTAGAGCATGGCTAGCGCGGTGACCGCCTCTTCCGAATCCGGCGCACCCTTGATCGCGGCTTGTTCCTGCTCTTCGGCCTTCTTCAGTTGGTTGTCGGCATGGTAGAGCCGGCCCAGCATGATGTGGTCGTCCACGCTGCTGGGGTCGAGTTTGATGATCTGCTCGTATTGCTCGATGGCCAGCTTAAGCACGCTGTCCGAATCCGCGCCGCCACCCTGCAATTCACCCAGCGAGCGCAGATAAATATGTCCCAGCAGCCGATGCGCTTCGAGGTTCTGGGGATCGCGCTTCAGAATGTCCTGCGCCTCGCCGACGGCGTCCTTAATGCGGCCGGTGCGAGCGTAGAGCTCCGCCAGCCCTGAACTGAGGTATTCCGAGGAGGGATCGGCCTCAAGCGCCAGCCGGAACTCTTCAATTGCTTTGGTCACCAGGTCGCTGCGGCCGTAGGCAGCCATTTCCTCTTCGTACATGTGGGCCATGGCGAAGTGGTAGTAGGCAGCGGCTTTATCCACTTTGCGCGGCGGATTAGTATCGGCGGGCTTTGCCGAAGCCGGGCCGGCGCTGGGTTGTTGGGCTGCGGCTAAACTGGTAAGCAGGATCAGGGCAAGAATACTTTTCATGAAATACCTATTGGACTCCCAATAGCGATTGGATGCCGAACCCCCGCGAGTGGGTGCTTTCGCCTATTCTACCCCGCCCGGGACAGAGGTTGGGAAAAACCGGAGTAACGAAAGAATCGGGTGATCTGGCCATCGGGCCATCGGGTGATCTGAATAGCCCGTGTGGGTCGGACACTCTTGTCCGACGCCTTTGATTTTGAGGTTTCAGGTTCGTATCAGGGCTCTTGCGCGACGCCTGTTCAGGTCGATCAGGGCACGTCTTCAGACTCACCCGATGGCCCGATCGCACCGATCACCCGATCACCCGATTCCTCTAGTGCCGTGAAGTGCCTCACTCCTGTAAAGATCATCGCCAGCCCCAGCCGGTCAGCCGCTTCAATCACTTCCTGATCGCGGACCGAGCCGCCGGGCTGAATGATTGCCGTCGCTCCGGCCTTCGCAATTTCCTCCACGCCGTCGGGGAACGGGAAGAAGGCGTCCGAGGCTGCGACCGTGCCCTTCAACGGCAGAACCGCTTTCTGCGCGCCCAGGCGGCAGGAATCCACGCGGCTCATTTGCCCGGCGCCCACGCCCACAGTCTGTCCATCGCGCGAATAAAGAATCGCGTTCGACTTGACGTGCTTGCAGACCTTCCACGCGAACAGCAGGGCGCGCTTTTCTTCCGGCGTCGGCGGACGCTTGGTGACGACTTTCATATCGGCTTCCTGCAATTGATGCAGGTCGGCATCCTGCACCAGCATTCCTCCGGAAACGTTCTTCAGCACCCACTTCTGCGGGCTGTGCGTGATCTCGACCAGCCGCAGGTTTTTCTTTGCTGCAAACTTCTCCTTGGCGCCCTCGTCGAAAGCCGGCGCGGCAATCACTTCTAGAAACAGTTTTGCCATTTCCTCCGCTGCGGCGGCATCCACGGTGCGGTTTACACCGATCACACCGCCAAATGCCGAAACCGGATCGCATTCCAGCGCGCGTTTGTAGGCCTCAGCCAAAGTCTTGCCAGTGGCCGTGCCGCACGGATTGGTGTGCTTGATGATGGCGCAAACCGGCTCTTCGAATTCCTGCGCCAGGTCCCACGCCGCTTGCAGATCAACGATGTTGTTGTAAGAAAGTTCCTTGCCCTGCACCTGCCGCGCATTGGCCACGCCCGTACCGGAACCGTCGGAGTACATCGCGGCTTTCTGGTGCGGATTTTCGCCGTAGCGAAGATCCGCAACTTTGTTGAATGACAGCCGCAGCGTGTTGGGGAAGCCTTCGGCGTGATGAATCTGCGAACTGCCGTTGGTGCTGACGCGCTCCAGCGTCGAAGCAATCGCGGAATCGTAGGCCGCGGTCGTGGCAAAGGCCTTTTGCGCCAGCCGCCACTTGGTGTCCGACGAAAGCGCGCCGCCGGAATTCGCCATTTCTTCCGCAATCGCAGCGTAATCCGCGGGCGAAGTGACCACCGCCACGTCATGAAAATTCTTTGCCGCTGAGCGAATCATCGAGGGGCCGCCGATATCGATGTTCTCGATCAGCTCTTCGAAATGCACGCCCGGCTTGGCGGCCGTCTTCTCAAACGCGTAGAGATTGACCACGACCATGTCGATCGGCTGAATGCCGTGCTCGGCAACGGCGGCGCGGTGCGAAGCGTCTTCGCGGCGATGCAGAATTCCGCCGTGCACTTTGGGATGCAGCGTCTTCACCCGGCCGTCGAGCATTTCGGGAAATCCGGTGACTTCAGAAATGTCCTTCACCGCAATGCCGGAGTCGCGCAGCAGCTTGGCGGTGCCCGCCGGTCGAGATCAGGTCCACTCCCATGCCGGAAAGTTTGCGGGCAAACTCCGCCAATCCCGTCTTGTCGGTGACGCTGAGAATGGCGCGCTGAATTTTCTGCGACTGGGACATGGATGGCCTCGGATGGGGATTTGCAGCGCCGAAAGCGCCGACAAGAAATTTTATCAGCAACAAGGAGTTAGGAGTTAGTGGTGGCCCACGTCTCCGGCCCAATATCGCTGCGAGTGAGACCAGAGCTCGGGGGTGCCCCGCTTCTCGCGGGTTTCGAGAAGTGGGGCAGTTCCTGACCCCGGCAAGGGCGCTCGAAGGTTCGTCCGTCGCTGGCAGGTCGTGAGAGTGAGCGTGTTCCAAAAATGAAAAATTCGCGAGCGTACGATTGTTTAGGAGTGCGAAACCAGAACCGCGTAGGGTTTGGGGAAAGCCCCGTGTCTCGAAAACCGCGAGACATGGGGCACCCCAGATCAATTCACCTTCGAGATGTGGGCCACCCGCCCAAGAACCAAGAACCGAGAGCCAGCGGCTTACACCTTAGCCTTGGCCGTCAACTTCACCTTGCCGTCCGCCACGTCAACGCTGTACTCCACGGCCTGGCAGCCGTACTGTTTGCGGAGCTGATCGGTCTTCTTCTGCACGAACGAACTGAAGCTTTCGAGCGACCCGGAGACGTTTTCGCCGGCCTTTTTCTTGGCATCACTCAGCGCGACGAACAGCTTTTCAACTTTTTCGCGCTCCGCACCGGGATCGGTGCAATGCACCACGAAGGGTGCAGCCGCCTCGTCGTGGGCATGGCTCAGGCCATAAACCTTGTGCGCCGGCGCCTCGTGTTCCTCGATCCGCACGCCTGAAACCGACAACAGTTGGTCCTGGGGACGCCGGTATCCTTCTTCCCGAATACGTCCCTTTTTGCGCCACAGATCGCTGTAAATGGCATAGCGCTGCGCGATCGCGTTATAGCGGAAGCGCTGCGGATAACTCATACGCCCGCCGTCGGAAAACTTGCGCAGCAGGCCCAGCACCTTCCACTCCAGGTCGGAGGGCGGTCGTTTCTGCGGATTACTGAAAAAAATCTCGTATTCGATCTTGAGCCGCCGCAGTTGCGACTCCAGAACCCCAAGTTCCTCGTCAACGGTCATGAGTGCCCCAACCGCAGTCTAGGGGAGATTGGCCAATTGGACGAGGTACCGGTTGGACACAAAAGGGATAGAACAAAAGTAAGGGGAGCGGTTCTTGGCTCCTGGCGGGGGAGGGATGGGCGCCTCAAGTTTGTGGCTTTCTGCGATATATCGTCGTTGGCATGCCGACGGAAGGGAGTGGTCTTTAAGAATTGCTCCGGACGAGGGCGTCCCGAGCGACATGCCGCTAGCTGTAACTAACCTTCCGCTCGCCCTTAACAATCCGCCCCACCGCGTTATACTTCTCTCCGGCGCGGTCGAGGACGGTCTGGGCCTTCTTGAATTTTTTCGCCGGGACCACGGCCAGCATTCCAATCCCCATGTTGAAGGTGCGCATCATTTCTTCGTGAGGGACGTTCCCAGCTTTTGCATGTGGGTGAAGATGGGCTGCACCGGCCAGGTGCCGAATTCGATGATGGCGGAAACTCCGCGGGGCCGCCCCTCCCGCGACCACCTTCCGATTCGCCCGCTTCTACACGCCTGAAGAATTCGCCTATTTGAAGGAAGAAGTGTTGCGGTTGGGATCTAGGCATGTGGAGTCGGGGCCGCTGGTGCGGTCGAGCTATCACGCGCACGAGCAGGCGGACGGGGTGGGAGCGGGAAGAGCGTCGGTTTAGAAAACTTCAGGCCATTTCTGCGCACCGTGGTAGATCGCGAGCACGACGACACTCTCGTGATCGAGCGCGTAGGCCACGATGAATGGAGTTTTAGAAACGACCAGCTCCCGAGTCCCCGCAACCCTGCCAGTTCTGCCCGACATTGGGAATCGGAGAAGCTGCTGAATGCTGCTGACGATGTGCGTCGTTATCCGTTCGGCGACTTCTTCGCTGTTAGACAGGGTGATGTAGTCTTCAGCCTGAACCAGTTGCCGGACCGCCTGCTCGGTCCATTCGATCATTTGCCCGACAATCGTCGGCGGCGCCCGGTCCGCTTAAGCCGCTTAATAACGTTCTGATGGCTTACAACGCGCCCCTGTCGCATCTCCTCGAGTCCCTTACGGACAAGCTCATCCTGATAGGCGTGCAGTGCGATGTAGTTACTGATGGCCTGGTTGATCAAATAACTGCGGGAGCGTTCCTGCGCGGCGGCCAGGGAATCGAGGGTGTCAATTTTTTCGGCGACGGCACGGAAGCTGATGGTTTTCTCGGAGGTACCCATAATGCAGCTAATATAACATGTATTATGCTGTATTACAACCAAGGGGCCGGAATTTAGACACGAGGATTTACCTAACCTCGTCGGTAAACTGCCTATCCCATTCGTGCCCTTTCGGAACGGACATTCCCTCGGGGGCAGTTACGCCGGACCGGACCTCGATCACGCGGATTCTCAACCCGAGCATGCCATCCCTTAGCACGTCGATCTGATGAGCGACCTTGACTCCGTTGAAGTCCTGGAAGTCCGAGCGTTGGGTTTCGATTCCGCCATAGAATGAAAGCCAGGCGAGCGCACTTCCCGCTTCCACTGCGTAGGGGATTGCCACCAGATCTCGACTTCGCCAGTGCGGCCGGAATCTTTGTCGCGCTCAAAACTCGGCGCGAGCTCTGCCTTCAGGTGAAACGGATGGGTGCCAGCTTGATCGAGGGTGCAGTGTTCCGCCGCTTTTTTGATCTTGCCGGTAAGGTCTTCGGCGTGGCCGAGTGCTGGCCGAACCAATGCCACTAACATGACGGTCATCCAACGCTGTGCTCGCATGCGCAAGACTCTACAACAGACGGCTGGGAGGGCCCAAGAAATAACGCAAGGGACTTGATGAAAGCGGCGTGGCGAGCTGCGGCTGTTACGCAGCGACCGAATCTCAGTTGCGACTGCAGGACCGAATTACGCATCTGATTTAGATAGCATGGCTATTACTGAGCGATCTCATAGCGGAATCGAGGATGCCGCAATATTTAAGGGATTATCCGCAGACGAACTGAAGCTGGTGTTAGGCCGAGCATCGCTGCGAGAGGCGCCGAGGGGCGTATCTCTGTTCCGCCAAGCGGAACCCGCGAGCAAAGTGTTCCTCCTCGAATCTGGCCGGGTGCGGCTGCACGAGATCACCCCCGATGGTCTCGAGCTGCTGATCCGGTTTGTGCGACCCGGCGAGGTGTTTGGTGACAAAGGAGCAATTCCAGGCGCGGATTACCGCGCATCGGCAGGGACCGACGCAGCGGTCCGCGCGTATGCGTGGACAACCAAGACGATGGTGGCGTTGCTCGAGGCGGTGCCCAGGCTTGCAGTGAACCTATTCACGATTGCGACCCGATACCTGCATTACTCGCGTGAACGCTACCGGATGCTGGCCACAGCCCCGGTTGAGCGTCGAATTCATTGGGCTGTGACGGAGCTGGCCCGGACCTCCGGCTCAACGGACGGAAATGCCACCGCGATTACAGGCCGAACCCTGCAACGGGATATCGCCGACTTGGGGGTCACGACCATCTACAGCGTAAATCGCGTACTCAGAGGCTACGAACAACGTGGCATCCTAACCAGGAAGCGCGGACGTATTGTTCTGCTTCGCAGATTCCAATAAACCATACTCGCCGAAAAAGTTTGGACTTGCTCCGGAGCAAGTCTGAATCGGGCTCTTGGGCGTAACCTGCTGTCGCCTGCAACCCTTTCCCGGAGACCGTCCGCCAGGCCCATGTCGATGACTTGCGCTGAATGCAAACGATTGAAACTTGAATATCGGTCCGCCATTGATGAAATTCGGGCTGTCACTAGCGGGAGCTTCAAGACAGTGAGTGAGAAATTGAATCGCTTGTTCCAGCAGCAGGACCTCAGAGACAAGGCTATACGGTCGCTGAACGTGCACAAAAACTCTCACCGTCGAAAGGCTCCCTCCGCCAATGGACATCGCGCTTGTGCTACCAGATCTTCCCGCGGCGAAAGATTGAACTTGCTCTGAAGCAAGTATGAATCGCGCTCTTGGGTGTAGTGTCCGTAATTAAGAACGGGCTACGCAGTGGAGCGAGTTATGCGCGATGGTCAGACCCGCCGGACTTATTCGTCTCCCACCCTGAAACCTCTGACGCCTGAGCAAGCGAAACTATTGCTGCTCGGACATGCCAGCCAAGGCAACACGGCCGCAAAAGAATTGCTGGAAGTGTTTTTCGCAGATCCGAACCATCTCGAGCAATCTTCCCCACGCAACAACGGAGAAAGGGAGAGAGGGTTCGTCGGTAGCCCTCCAGTAACCTCTCTCTCTTTTCTTCGTAGATTCACTGCTGAGTTCAAGGACGGCATGTGGAGGCTGATTCGCGGCTAGGCGGGCAGGCAGACCCAGTTTAGCTGTAACTAACCTTCCGCTCGCCCTTAACAATCCTGCCCACCGCGTAATACTTCTCTCCCGCGCGGTCGAGGACGGTTTGGGCCTTCTTGAATTTTTTCGACGGGGACCACGGCCAGCATTCCGATGCCCATGTTGAAGGTCCGCATCATTTCTTCGTGGGGGACGTTGCCCAGCTTTTGCATGTGAGTGAAGATGGGCTGCACCGGCCAGGTGCCGTATTCGATGATGGCGGAAACTCCGCGGGGCAGGACGCGGGGCAGGTTTTCGGTGATGCCGCCGCCGGTAATGTGCGCCAGCGCGGAGACGCATTCGGCGGCGATCAGCTTTTTAATAATTGCCCAATAGCTGCGGTGGGTCAGCATCAGCTCGTTGCCGACTTTGCCTTTGATCTCGTTGACGTAAGTTTCCGGCTCGTAGTTGGCAACTTCAAACAGCAGCTTGCGGGCCAGAGAGTATCCGTTGGTGTGGAGACCGGTTGAGGGCAAGCCGAGGATGATGTCTCCGGCTTCGACAGCTTTGCCGGTAATAATGCGGTCGCGCTCGACTACGCCGACGATGAATCCGGCAAGGTCGTATTCGCCATCGGGATAGAAGCCGGGCATTTCGGCGGTCTCGCCGCCGATCAGGGCGCAGCCGTTGTGCTTGCAGGCGTCGGCGAGGCCCTCGACCACCTTTTCGGCGACTTCGGGCTGCAGGCGGCCGGTGGCGAGGTAGTCCATAAAAAACATGGGCGCCGCGCCCTGCACAGCGATGTCATTGACGCAGTGGTTCACCAGGTCGGCGCCGATGGTGTGGTGGACCTTCATCTCGAAAGCCAGCTTGAGCTTGGTGCCCACGCCGTCCACGCTGGAAACCAGGATGGGATCGAGGTACTTGGTCTTGTCGATGGCGAAAAGCGCGCCGAATCCGCCAATTTCGCTCAGAACGCCCTTGGTGAAGGTCTTATGAGCGAGATACTTGATGCGCTGCTTGGTGCGATTGCCCTGGTCGATGTTGACGCCCGCGTCCGCGTAGGTGATGGGTTTGGAATTTTGGGTCACGGTGCGTCCGTTTACGACGTGCGGGAAGCCGGAAAGTCAGTGGAAAAACTTAGAGATTGTAGCACGATGGAGAGGGAGGAAAACGTTTCACCGCCGAGTACGCTCGAGAGCGCCGAGAAAATTCTTTTTCCATGATTTTGTTCTTCTCGGCGGCCTCGGCGTGCTCGGCGGTGATGGCTCTTCCAGTTCTCTTTTGGGAACAAATCCACAATTATTTCACGATTCGCCTTTTATTCGCTTTGCAAAAGCGATATACTCACGCCAGTTTCACATCGAACTCTCAGGAGAATTTCATGGCGGACGAGCGGGGGCGGGCAATTGAGCTGGCATTTGCGCAAATCGAAAAGCAGTTTGGCAAAGGCTCCATCATGCGGTTGGGGTCGAGAGAGATTGTCCCCATCGCGGTGATTCCGACCGGCTCGATCTCGTTCGACGCCGCACTCGGCGTCGGCGGATTTCCCCGCGGCCGCGTCATTGAAGTCTTCGGCCCGGAGTCGTCGGGCAAGACGACGATCACTTTGCAGGTGATCGCCGAAGCGCAAAAGACCGGCGGCATGGCCGCATTCGTCGACGCCGAGCACGCGCTCGATCCCGGCTACGCCAAGAAACTCGGCGTGGACGTGGACAATCTCCTCGTCTCGCAGCCCGACTACGGCGAGCAGGCGCTGGAAATCACCGAAGCCCTGGTACGCTCGAACGCCATTGACGTGCTGGTCGTGGACTCGGTCGCCGCGCTGGTGCCGAAGGCCGAACTCGACGGCGAAATGGGCGACAGCCACATGGGCCTGCAGGCACGGCTGATGTCGCAAGCCCTGCGCAAATTGACCGGGACGGTTTCAAAGTCGCGCACCTGCCTGATCTTTATTAATCAGATCCGCGAAAAGATCGGCGTGATGTTCGGCAACCCGGAAACCACTACCGGCGGCCGCGCCTTGAAGTTCTATTCCTCAGTGCGAATCGATATCCGCCGCATCGCCGCCATTAAAGAAGGCGACGTAGTCGTCGGCTCGCGCACCAAAGTCAAAGTCGTAAAGAACAAAGTCGCCGCGCCGTTCCGCGAAGCCGAGTTTGACATTCTTGTACGGCCAAGGGATTTCGCGCGAAGGCGATTTGCTCGACTTGGCGGCGAACCAGAATATTGTGGAGAAGTCCGGCTCCTGGTACAGCTACAAAGGCGAACGCATCGGCCAGGGACGCGAGAACGCCCGCCAGTTCCTGAAAGACAATAAAGACACCATGGTGAAACTCGAGGCGGAAGTGCGCAAGAACCTTGGGCTGGCCAGTGCGGGACCGCAAGCGACTCCGGCCGCGGCGGCAGCGCCTGCCCCGGCGTCGGCTCAGGCTGCGGGCTCGGGCGCTAGAGTGGCGACCATGCCTACGGGGACGGATGCCAAGGCGCCGGCCTCAGCAAGGCGATAAAATCGCTGTGACCCTCTTACCTGAGGAAATCGGCTCGCGTTATGATTGCTAGCCACATCTAAGAATGTTGAGGGGTTGTTATGGCTGATCGAAAACAGTTTCAAAATGTCCCTGTGGCGGACCCGGAATTGAAGCGCCTCCTAGAGGAGTCTCGCACCCGGCCGGTGACCGAGGAAGAGCTACACGAGCAGAGAATCAGTTTCGCATTTGGGAATGCTCCTTCTGATGCCGAGCTGATAACCAAAGACAGTGTTCGCCTTGCGTCGAAGCACATCAGGCTGCTGCGCTGAACAGGCCTGTATTTCTGTGTCCGTACGAGAAAAAGACAACCCCGCACTCTACGCGAAGATCCAGGAGCAAAATCTCCTCCGGCAGTATGACCTCCTGTCGAATTGCATTGAAATCGGCCTGGAGAAGGGCATCGAATCCTTCGACAAGTACACACTGTGGGCTCTAAATTACGCGGCGGTCGCAAACATTTCTCAGTTCGGCGGCCGTTACCGCGAAGAGCCGATTTACGTCGGCAATCACCTTCCTCCGCACTTCAAAGATGTTCCGAATGAAATGGATCGTTTCTTTTCGGTAGTGCACGAAAACTGGACAATCTTCGATCATCCAACCCTGCTCCCGGCGTATGCACTGTGGAGGTTGAATTGGATCCATCCGTTCGTAGAAGGCAACGGAAGGACTGCCCGTGCAGCCTGTTATTACCTGATCTGCATGAAGCAACGCCAACTTTTGCCCGGAAGAAAAATCGTCCCGGAGCGAATCAGGGAGAATCGGGAACCGTACTACGCTGCCTTGCAGGCAGCCGATAGGGCGTGGGATGCCGGGCACTTCGATGTTTCAGAGTTGGCGGGCTACCTCGCGGGCCTGCTCAAGGCACAGCTGGTTGACACCAACTGACCGGCACGACTAAAGGCGATTTTTGTCGCATCCAATTCTGCCTCAAACACATCGAAGCCTAAATCGCGGAGGCAAGCCCCATGACCCTGAGCGAAGTTGCCGATCTAATTTCCTCGCAGTGGGCTGAGGAACTGGAGCATGGGAATTACTACAACCGTCGCTTCGTCCGCGGATACTTTGTGCAACTCAAGTGCGCCGACCATTGGTGCAAGATCTCCGTTTCAAATGTGGATCAACACTTCGCCCGGATCAGCGTGAGCGAGTTGAATGCTGTCGATCCCTCTGCCCTGACGCGTGACGAAATCATACCTCTCAATTCGATAGCAGCGGCGGTCAGATGGGCCAGTGAGAGTACCGACCTGCAACCCTATAACAACAGCTCGATGGTTCCCGGAGTTTGGGCTGACTTTCGATACAGAAATAACTGGTACATGATTAGCGTCTCCCACGTCGATGTTCCGGCGCGAGCTACACCCGCCCAGAAGGACAGAATCGCGGATGAACTCCTGCTACAGCAGGGATTTGGACGTGACACGCTGCGACTCGTCTTCAGAAATCGCGCTTGGCGCTGAAAGCATTGCCATTCCCTCCCCTGCCGAATAAAATCAATACACCTCCGGCCCGCCCTGTTTTCAGCGTGGAAAAACGAATAGCTTGCGGTCGCGAAGCCCATATAGGTTACGAGTTTCATAGAAGCGCAGCATGAAAAAAGTCATTGCCATCTATCCCGGGTCGTTTGATCCGCCGACTAATGGGCATTTGGATCTGATTGGGCGGGGGAGCCGGATTTTTGACGAACTGGTGGTGGCGATTTTGCGCAATGCGGAGAAGACTCCGCTGTTCAGCGTGGGCGAGCGGCGGCGGATGCTGGAAGATTTGACTGCGGATTTCAAGAATGTCCGCGTGGACGTGTTCGACGGGCTGACCGTCGAGTACGCGGCACGATCCAAGGCCAGCGCGGTATTGCGCGGCATTCGGGCGCTGAGCGATTACGAATACGAACTCCAGATGGCGATGATGAACCGCAAGCTGCGTCCGGAACTTGAAACCGTGTTCATGATGCCGGCGGAGAAGTATTCGTACTTGAGTTCGCGGCTGGTGCGCGAAGTGGCGCGGCTGGGCGGCGTGGTCAGCGGGCTGGTCCCGGAGATGGTGGAGCAACGGCTCAAGGAAAAACTTGATCCGGCATACAAGCTGGCAAATCGAAAAGGAAAAATAAAGGCAGGGAAATAATCATGACTCCAGTTACCGAAACTGTCGCGCCTCCGGCCGCGAAAGCAGCAGCGTTGAAATTGACCGAGCGCATCAACCGCATTGAGCCTTCCGCCACCATGGCGGTGGTCGCCGAGGCCGAAAAGCTGCGCCAGGCGGGCGTGGACGTGGTGGACCTGAGCGTGGGCGAGCCGCATTTCAATACGCCGCAGCATATTAAGGATGCGGCCATTGCGGCCATCAACGGCAATTTCACGCGCTACACCGCAGTCGGCGGCACGGTTGAATTGAAGGACGCGATCGTGAAGCGCCACGCGGCGGATTTCGGCTCGGCCTACAAGCGCGACGAGGCGATGGCCTCGACCGGCGGCAAGCACGTGCTGTTCAATGCCATTCAGGTGCTGGTGGATCACGGCGATGAAGTCATCCTGCCGGTGCCGTACTGGGTTTCGTTCAAGGACATCATTCGTTATGCAGGCGGCAACCCGGTGCTGTTGCAGAGCAGCGAAGAAGACGGTTTCCGCGTGACTGCCGACATGGTCGCGCGTCTGGTCACGCCGCGGACGAAGATGATCATTCTGAATTCGCCGTCGAATCCAACCGGCGCGGTGATGTCGCCGGAGGACTTGACCGAAGTGGCGCGATTTGCGGCCGAGCGCGGAATTTGGGTGATGTCGGACGAGACCTACGTCTATCTGAATTACAGCAGCCGCGAGTTTTCGCTCGGTTCGCTGCAGGAGCAGCGCGAGCGCATCATCGTAGTGGGATCGCTTTCGAAAACCTACGCGATGACCGGATGGCGCATGGGATTTGCGCTCTCCCCGGCGGCGGTGACCAGCGCGATGCAGAAGTTGCAGAGCCAGTCCACGTCGAACCCGACTTCGATTGTGCAGAAGGCGGCGGTGGCTGCGCTGACCGGGTCGCAGGCCTGCGTCGCCGAAATGCGGGCGGAATACATTCAGCTTCGCGATCACATGCTGGCGGGTTTGCGCGCGATTGACGGCATCAAGTGCACGAAGCCGGACGGCGCGTTCTACGTGTATCCGAATATTTCGGCGTTCTTCGGGCGTGGCGGGATCAAGTCCCCGGCGGAATTTGCGAAGAAGTTGCTGCATGAGGCGCACGTGGCGGTTGTCCCGGGCGAAGGCTTTGGGACGAACGAGCACGTGCGCATGTCGTACGCGACTTCGAAGAAAGAATTGGATCGCGGGCTGGAGCGGCTGCGCGGGTTTCTGGGCGCTCTCTAAAATCAAAACCTTTTAACCACAGAGGGCACTGAGGATCACAGGGTAAGAAAGCATTTTTCTCCGTGATACTCTGTGCCCTCTGTGGTTAAGCTTTTTGCGGGCAGCGTGCTTGCTGATTTAGGCTTCTAATGCGGCTGGCGCGACGCGAGACGAACCTCTCACCATGAACGACTTGTATCCATTTCTAATGACGCCATTGTTCGACCCGCGCCCGTGGGGGACGAATGATCTGTCACCGATTTATCCGCAGCAGTTCAAAGAGAAGATCGGCGAGTCGTGGTTGACGGGTGACCATTGCAAAGTGCAGAACGGGCCGCTGGCGGGGAAGACGCTGGCGGAGTTGGCGTCGAAGTACAGACGCGGACTGGTCGGTGACGCATCGCCGGATGAGTCGCGGTTTCCGCTGCTGGCAAAATTTTTATTTCCGCATGAGAAGTTGTCGGTGCAGGTGCATCCGGATGATGCCGACGCCCGAGCGATTGGCCAGCCGTGGGGCAAGACCGAGTGCTGGTACGTGGCGCACGCGAATCCGGGCGCGGAGATTGGGCTGGGGCTGAAGCCGGGAGTTACTCGCGATCAATTTGAACGCGCGATCGGCGAAAATCGCGCGGAAGAATTGCTCAACTGGATCAAAGTGTTTGCCGGGGACATGATTTACGTCGCCGGAGGAACGGTGCACACGCTGGGGCCGGGCTCGATCATCGTCGAGACCCAGCAGCAGTCGGACACTACGTTTCGACTTTATGATTACGGGCGCCCGCGCGAACTGCATTTGCAGCAGGGCTTGCGCGTGATCAACGAGAAGGCGAGGTCGGGGAAGGTGAAGCCGTTCGCGTTCGCTGGACTGGACCGGAACCTCAACCACCCCCACCCGCTGGTCGCTTCAACTTACTTTGTGGTGCAGCGATTCGACCTGGAAAAAGGCGGGGGTTCCGAGTTCACCGCGCGCGATCATCATTCGGTGCAGATTGTGGTGGCGCTCGATGGCGCCGGGGTGCTGGAGGCGCCGGATTGCGAGACGGTCCATTTCGCCAAGGGGGACGCCGTCGTCGTCCCAGCAGCGGTGCCGCAGTTTAGAATTCAGGCGCAGCACCGGGTTGAGTTTTTGAAGTCATTTGTGCCGGGGGTTCCGCTTCCGGAGCCGGAGATCATTGCAGATTGACGATTTCGGGCTGCAGATTTCGTTCCCGAGCAGGTCGATCTGTGATCTCACATCTATAATCTGAAATCTTTTGAAGATGCCTTCTCACTTTTATCCCGTGATTCTTGCCGGAGGCCGGGGCACCCGCTTTTGGCCGCTCAGCCGCAAGAAACGGGCAAAGCAACTGCTGGCGCTCGACGGCAAGCAGACGATGATCCAGCAGACGGTCGCGCGCTTGCTGCCGCTGGCGGCGGCGAAACAGTTTTGGATCATCACCAACGAAGACTCGCGGCCGGAAATTCTGCGGCAACTTCCCAAGCTGCGGCGCGAGCAAGTCGTCGCCGAGCCGGTTGGACGTAACACGGCGCCGGCGATCGGGCTGGCAGCTTTTATTCTGCAACGTTTTGATCCGGATTCGGTCTTGGGCCTGTTCCCTTCTGACCACGTGATTGAAAATGGCAAGCGCTACCAGGAAGTCTTGCAGGAAGCCATCGAGATTGCGGGGGCAGGCGAAAATATTGTGGTGTTGGGAATCGAGCCGACGCGCGCCGAGACGGGATACGGCTACATCGAGGCGGGATCGCTGGCCAGCGGCGATGCGCGCCACGTGCGCAGGTTTACGGAAAAACCGAACCTGGAGCGGGCCCAGGAATTTCTTCGCACCGGGAATTTTTATTGGAATAGCGGCATGTTCTTGTGGAGCGCGCGGACTCTCACCAACGCGCTGAAAGAGCATCTACCGAAAACTGCGGCGCTTCTCGAGAAGATCGCCGCGGACTATGGCACTCGCAAGTTCGCGAGTGCGTTCAAGAGGCTGTATCCCAAGTGTGAAAATATCAGCGTTGACTATGCGATTCTGGAGCCGCGTTCGGCGAAGGGCGAACAACAGTCAAATATCTTCTGCCTCCGTGGAGACTTCGGCTGGAATGACCTGGGATCGTGGACGGCGCTGCATGAGCATCATCTCGCGAGGCAGATGCCGCCCGACGGCAACCTGATTACCGCGCAAGGCATCTTCACCATGAACGCGAGCGGGAACTATGTTCACGCTCCGGGGAAGTTTGTTGCCGTGGTCGGAGTGAACGACATTGTGGTCGTAGAAACCGACGACGCGCTCCTGGTCACCACGCGCGCGAACTCGCAGGACGTGGGCAAAGTGGTGAAGCATTTGGATGATAAGAAGTTGAAGAAATTAGTGTGAAGTGCGTCGTTGGTCGTTCGTCGTTGGTCGTTGGCCAACCCGCCCGACTCCGTAACTCTCGCAGGTTGACCCATACCTCGATGACTGACCCAGGAAAGCCAACGACGAACGACCAACGACCAACGACGGACTCCATCAAGTTCGGCACTGACGGCTGGCGAGCGGTCATCGCGGACGATTTCACGTTCGAGAATGTGCGGCGGGTAGCGGGGGCGATCGCGTCTTATGTGTTGAAGTACGAGGATCCTGCACGTGGCGTGATCGTCGGTTACGACACGCGCTTCGGATCGCCGCAATTTGCGCGGGCGGCGGCGGAAGTGCTGGCGGGCGCCGGAATTCCGGTCAAGCTCGCGGATGATGATGTTCCGACTCCGGCAGTTTCTCTCGCGGTGAAGAATCAAAAAGCGGCGGGCGGCGTGGTCATCACTTCCAGCCACAATCCGTGGAACTGGAACGGGGTAAAGTTCAAAGCCAAATTCGGCGGCTCGGCGACTCCGGCGATCATGAAAGTGATTAGCGACGAAACTGCCGCTGGCGCCATGCCTAGCGGGAATCGCGCCGCAATCGAGGAAGTGGACCTGAAGCCTGCTTACATCAAGGCAATTTCAGGTTTCGCCGACCTGGCTCTGATTCGCCAAGCAAAATTTAAAGTCGCGATTGATTCCATGTATGGATCCGGGCGCGGGGTGCTGGCGCAGATTTTCAGCGAGCATGGTATTGAGTTCGTCGCGATTCGCCAGGAACTGAATCCGCTTTTCCCTGGCATCAACCCGGAACCGATTGAGCCCCACGTGCGCGCGCTGCAGGAAACGGTGGTCCGCGAACGCTGCCACGCGGGATTCGCGACCGACGGGGACGCCGACAGGATCGGCGCGGTGGCCGAAGACGGCAGCTTTGTGGATGCGCACAAGATTTTCTGTGTGCTGCTGCAATGGCTGTTGCGCCGCAAGCAGTGGCCCGGAGAAGTGGTCCGCGCGTTCAATACCACGCGCATGCTCGATCGCATCTCCAAGAAGTATGGGCGCAGGTTGAATGAGTGTCCGATTGGCTTCAAGTATGTTGCCGATCTCATGATGGAGCGCGACATTCTCATCGGCGGCGAGGAATCGGGCGGGATCGGTTACTCGCGGTATCTTCCCGAGCGTGATGGGATTCTCAACTCTTTGTTGCTGGCGAATGTGATGGCGGAAGAGCAGAAGCCGCTCGGGGCGCTGGTTTCGGAGCTGCAAAAGGAATACGGGCCGCATTATTACGGCCGCCGCGACCTGCATATTCCTGACGAGGTAAAGAGCAGCGCGATCGAGCGCGCCAAGTCGGAGCGGACCGTGCGTCTGGGAAAGTATGCGGTCGTTGAAGAAGCAGGGGATGGACGGAGTCAAGTTCTTTCTGGATGCGCCGACGAACGGAAATGGCGCGGAAGCGTGGGTGTTGTTCCGGGCCTCGGGGACGGAGCCGCTGTTGCGCATCTACGCCGAGGCGGCCTCGCCGGAACTGGTGGAGGAAGTGCTGGCGTCGGGGGAAGCGTTTGTCGGCTCCAAATGAAGTGGTTACCCGCGTCCCTGCACCTTCATAATGTCGCGTTGTGCCGCCTGCAGTGCAATAATCTAAGCGATGGCTACCAGCACAGTTGCGCCCACGGACACACCCGAGGCGCGAAAATATAACCGCATCCGCCGCTGGATGGGGATCGGCGAATTTGCGCTGGGGCTGGCCTTTCTGCTGGTGCTGCTGCTGACCGGCTGGACCGGCTGGATTCGCGACATCGCCTACCGGTCGCAGAGTTACGTGCTGGCTGTGTTTCTTTATACGCTGATGCTGGTTGCTTTCAGCAAAGTCGTCGGGCTAGGCCTGGACTACTACGGTTTCCGGCTGGAGCATCGCTATAAATTGTCGAACCAGAAGTTGCGGGGCTGGATTTGGGACGAGGTGAAGGGACTGCTGGTCAGCGCGGTCATCGCGCGGATTGCTGGTGGAATTGCTTTATTTCATCATTCGGCAATTTCCGCAGCACTGGTGGATGCTGGCGTGGCTGGGATTTTTGGGCGTGGCCATCCTGATCGCACAGCTCGCGCCAGTAATTTTGTTTCCGATTTTCTACAAATTTGAGCCGCTCAAGGATGAGGAATTGAAGGCCCGCCTGACGCGGCTGGGAGAACGCGCCGGCACTCGGGTGCGCGGCGTGTACAAGTGGCATTTGTCGGAGAAAAGCAAGAAGGCGAATGCGGCGCTGACCGGCCTGGGGAATACGCGCCGCATCATTCTGGCGGACACGCTGCTCGACAATTACTCGCCGGATGAAATCGAAGCCGTGCTGGCCCACGAACTCGGCCACCATGTGCACAAACATATTCTGAAAAGTATCGGGGTGCAGGCCGGAGTGACCTTCGTCGGCTTCTGGGCGGCGAACTGGGCGCTGCATTATTCCATCGACCGCTTGCACATGTTTGAGACGATTTCCGATTTTGCCAATCTTCCCTTGCTGGTTTTGATCTTTACTCTGCTTTCGTTTTTGCTGATGCCGGCGCTGAATGCGTTTTCGCGATACAACGAGCGCCAGGCGGACCGGTATGCATTCGAATCCATCGCCAGTGTTGCGCCGTTTGTTTCTTCGATGAACAAGCTAGCAGAGCAGAACCTGGCCGAGCGGACGCCGTCGCGGTGGGTGGAGTGGTGGTTCCATTCGCATCCGGCGATCGCGCGGCGGGTGGCGGCGGCGGAGGCCTGGGAGCGGGCGAGCGGCTAAGCTTTCACCACAGGGACGCAGAACAATTCAACAGAGAAGACCTCAAACGGATTCAACGGATGCGAATGTGAGCCACATTCCAAAGGAGGATTCAAATCGCGCTGTCTCTGTGTCTCTGTGGTGAAAAGCATTCCCGGCAGGTCACTTCGCGAGCAACTTCATCACCCGAGCCAGGTCTTCTTCGGCGTCCACGCCAATGCTGTCGTGGGGAGTTTCGGCGGCGTAGATGGGGATTCCATTTTCCAGAAAGCGTAGTTGCTCGAGGCGCTCGGCGCGTTCCAGAGAAGATTCGGGAAGAGTTACAAACCGGTCCAGCGCCGCTTTGCGATAGGCGTAGATGCCGAGGTGCTTGAAGTAGCGCGGCTGTGAGGCGTCACGGTCAAAGGGAATGGTGGAGCGGGAAAAATATAGCGCGCGGTTGTTCAGGTCGGTCACGACTTTGACCGCGTTGGGATTGGCGATATCTTCTGCGACCGCCGGGGTTCGCAGAGTCCCCACGGGAATATTGGGGTCGCGCATTAATTCAACCAGCGTAGCGACGTGGGCCGCCTGGATCATGGGCTCGTCGCCCTGTACGTTTAAGTAAACATCGGCGTCAGCCGACTGCGAGATTTCGTGGACGCGCTCGGTGCCGCTGCGATGCTGGCTGGAAGTCATGCGCGCGTGGCAATCGTGTTTCTTGCAGGCTTCGAGGATTTCTTCGGAATCGGTGGCGATGATGACGTCGTCGAGCACGGGAGATGAACGCACCGCTTGATAGACGCAGACGACAAGCGGCCGCCCATGAATTTCGCGCAGCATTTTTCGCGGCAGGCGGGTGGAAGCGAGGCGAGCCGGGATGATGGCGATCACTTTCATGACGTGCTAGTGTCAACGTTTTCGTGGCGGGTTGCAAGGTGGCTGCGGCGGCGACAAAGACCGCGGCGATGATAAAATCTAAATGACCGAATGGATTGTGCCGGGCCTCCCGGCGAACGCAGTTTTCGGATTCCCTCTCGCGTTCCCTTACAATCTGCAATGTGGCGGTGTAGCTCAGGTGGTTAGAGCGACGGTCTCATAATCCGTAGGTCGGAGGTTCGAGTCCTCCCGCCGCCACCAACTTTGAGGTCCCTCGACTTCGCTCGGGATTTCGGCAGCGGGCTCAGTTCTTAGCCTGCCCTGAGCAGATGAGCAACGCGAATCGCCGAACGGGCCGCGTAAACGCCTCAAGTTCGAGTCCTCCCGCCGCCACCAAATCAATCATCAGTTGTGCTGCGCTTGTGGAACCCGACTTCCTCCAAGAACCTGTCGCTTCCTCCAAGCACCTGTCTAAGGTGTGTACATCAAAAGTTGTAGAGCGTCTGCAACTTTTGCGGAATTGACCGCTGGCTCTTTCTCTCGTACGTTTCAGTTACGCCTTCTGCTTTCGCGATTGGGCGTTAAAGTTCGCAGCGGCTCCGTAGCGCTGCTCCTTCGTCTGGGGCTGACCGGCATAGTCTCCGAGGTCAGCCCTTATTTTTTGTTCGGATCTTTTTTCTCCGGGATCTTTTTCTTCGGATCTTTTTTCTTCGGATCTAAGGTGTGTACATCGAAAGTTGTAATCAAATTGCAACTTTTCGGTAATTGACTGCGCACATTCCGGGGACGTATCTTTCGCATTCGCCTTGGTAGTTGTCCGGCCTGCCGTCCAGTTCGCGTTGGGGGCTGGCGCGGTTAGTTACCCCACGAAGTAAGCAAGTCTGCAAGCGTCGGTCAGACGCCACACTGACCTAGGAGTGTCAAAATGCGTACCAGCCTTCCCTCGTCCTTCGCAAAGATTGTTTTGTGTACATTGTTCGCCATTCTGGCCATCTTAGCAGCGCGTTGGCGCAGGTGTGAACGGCGCGATATTCACCACCAGCCTTGGATGGCAGCGGGAATCCCCTCACCCCCTTGGACGGTACTGTGCTGCCGTCGAGCCCAGGTAAACGGAAACCTTTACCCGCCAAAACCGCCGTGTACCTCAATGGCGGACCTCAGAAATACACGATCCCGGTCTTGTCCCCCGTCGCATGAGCGCACTACTACTTTCAGGTTACAGATCCGAGCGGCAAAGTCTTGCTATCTGCGGACGATATCTCGTGCCGTGAGTGTCGCGTGGTGGGCGGATTCAAACTGTCATCGGCCGGTTGTACGACTGACCTGCATCTGTTGGGCACTTTTAATTCGAGCAATGGCCAACCAGCCTTGTCCAGCTCTGCCCCGAGGCGATGCGGACTTCCTGCGTGGCCGTCCCGGCCGAGCACTAACGATGGCAACTTCGACCCGAACAACTGGTGTGACACCACACCGAATCCGGGTGGAGAATACAAAGCGTGGCTGAGCCGGTGCAGACAACGCTCAGTCGATCCAACTGCTCACCATCGGGTCAGCTACGGCTTTTGCGATGCGGATAGCAAGACCGACAATTTCAAAGTGCAATTTACTCCGCCGCCTCCGCCTTGTGACCCGTTGACAGATCCGACTTGCCAAGGCCCACCGCCTCCTAGCGCGAAGCTCGTGGCCTGCAAGTATTGGGACATGGATGACGACGGCTCTCAACGAGGGCCCCGACGCTTCTGTTGAAGGGCTGGACGATTACTCGCAACGAGCGATTCGATAACGCCTCTACAACTAACCATAAACGGAGCGACTGGTAGCGCTTCCGGAACCACCGCTGATACCGGCTGCACAACATTCGCGATTGCAGGATTTCCTGACGCGACTACGACAGAAAGTTTCACGCTGAACGAAACGCTACAGACCAATTGGAACCAAGTCGCACCGCTGCAAGGTTCCTATGCGGGCGGAACCGGCCATCACTGTTACGGGTTGTAATTTCAGCACCGCCCCATATCCCTGCA
Source organism: uncultured Acidobacteriota bacterium (assembly GCA_963839975.1). Taxonomy (GTDB): domain Bacteria; phylum Acidobacteriota; class Terriglobia; order Terriglobales; family Acidobacteriaceae; genus Gp1-AA145. The sequence continues at coordinate 379,080 of CAWIXA010000003.1, forward strand.
TGCACTTCCACGAGCGACGTGCCACTCATCGGAGACGGAAGCACAACCGTCGCCCCTGACTTCGGCAATACGGGGCTTGATTTGACGGTCACTAAGACGGCAAATCCGGGCTTCACGCGCACCTACAACTGGACCATCAGCAAGGACGTGGACAAGACGCTGATTGAGACGACGGGCACGTACGGCCGACGTTTAATTACACCGTGGTCGCTTCCCAGACCGGGTTTACCGATAGCGCCTGCCAGGTGACAGGCTCCATCACAGTCAACAACCCGAATACATTCGACGTTGCCGGTGTGACCGTCACCGAGAATGGGGATGGAGTTGGGACCTGTACGCTGGACATTAATGGCTTGGCGAGTTTGACGGGCGTGACGGTGCCAGCGGGCGGCTCGAAGTCTTACACCTACACCTGTACGTATGCCTCCAACCCGGGCAGCGGGACCAACCAGGCGAGTGCAAGTTGGACTGCGGCCACCTACAACACGCCGGACAGTTCGGCCTCAAACACCGCGGGGTACACGTTCGGCGCCCCAACTAACCCGGTCAACAAGACCATCACCGTAACTGACACTTACTGGACGAACCTGCCCACTCCGACTACGGTGACGCTCGGAACCTGCACTGCAAACGACGCGACTCCATTCGCCAGTTGCACGTTCAAGTACCAACGTGTCATCACTGTCAAGGCGGGTTGCTTCGTCTACGACAACACGGCAACCATCAAGGAAACTGGCCAAACAGCGAAAAAGGAAGTGGAAGTCTGCGGGCCGGCAGCAACCGGCGCGCTGACAATGGGCTTCTGGCAGAACAAGAACGGCCAGGGGATCATCACCGGGCAAGCTAAAACGGGGGTTTGCGCTTCGGGCACCTGGCTGCGGCAATATCCGCCGTTCCAGGACCTGAGCTCAACTGCTACCTGCGCGCAGGTTGCAACCTACGTGTACAACGTAATTAAGGCCGCTACCTGCAGACGGGAGGTACGTGTAACGCAATGCTGAAGCCACAGATGCTGTCGACGGCATTGGACGTGTACTTTAGTGACCCAACGCTCGGCGGGAACAAGATCGGCGCGCCGGGGCCAATCGGCGTCGTGAAGATCGATCTCACTCACATCTGCAGCATGATTGACGGATCTGGCGGCACGGCGACGTGCTCCGGGACCTTCCTGGACTGCAGCAGTGCTTTCGGCGGCGCAACCTGCCTGAGCGTCTCGCAAATACTGGCGTACGCGGGAAGCCAATCGAACGTCGGCGGAAGCAGTCTGGTACGGCCACGTAAAGGCGACACAGGTGCTGGCCAAGAACGTGTTCGACGCTATCAACAACCGAGTAGCATTTAACTGTCCGTAAGTTAGTGAATGAGGCCGACTCTTTCGAGTCGGCCTTGTTCTTGAAATCTGGCGAACAGGCCAAGCTACTAACTCTCTGCCTTCGCTCCGTAGCGCGGCTGGTTCGTCTAAGGGGCCGACTCCGAAGTTTGGAGCCGGCCCTTTTTTTGTGATCGGAAATGAGTTTCGCGCAGAATATGCGCAAGGCCGGCCCACGCAGCTCCTCCTCCGGGCCGGCCTTTTTTTTGATCGTCGAATTTGGAAAGCCGAACTTAAATAACGTTTCCGGGGCCGCGTTCGCCCGCTCCCTTGACAACGGCGAGGCATGGGGTGCTTTTACCTTTTTTGATGACCCAGTTAATGCAACAACCTTCACGCCCACTTTGTATCTGATTGATGGGGACACGATGTACGCCCCAGCCTACGGGCCTTGCGTCGGAAACGATGGAACCGACGACGCCATCATTACGCGTTCTGATGATGACGGGTTTACATGGTTGAAGATATCGACAGTTCGGCAGATAGGCGATGCTGGTGTCAATGAAACATCAATCGCCAAGACTGGCCCGACGACGCTCCTTGCAATCAGCCGGGATGACGCTGGAACAAATACATGGGGCCATCTGTCGAACGATAACGGCGAGACGTGGGGCCAGCAGATTGATTACACGACGCAGGTTGGGGTGATTCAATTGCCGCAGTTGCTTCGAGTGAGCAACATGCTTTTGCTATTCGGAAGGAATCCTTCCGCCAACGAGCTTGTTGTGTTCGCATCGTTCGATGGTGGAACAACGTTTGGAGACAAGACAATTCTGGAAACGTACACAGGACTGAGCATAGACGGAGGCTACTGCTGGCCGATTTTGCGGGATGACGGGAAAGTTTTCGTTGTGTACTACGCCGATTCACAGGGATTACGGTTTCCCGACATAAAATCGGCGCTTCTGAAAGTTCGCCGTCGCGACAGTCGCAGTCGGCTCCATCATTCAGGCAACGCCGTCAGTCGGTAGGGCGGCCTTAGCCTATTGGACTTTCTCCGACGCGGGCGGCGTGTCGATCAGGGTGACCCCGCGGAATTGTTCCGGGAAGGTCTCCTCGACATCTTCTGGAATTTTCTCGTCAGCATTGACTTCTCCGATATACGAGACAGCGAGATATTCCTCGCGGGTCAGGGGCGAACCATAGTATTTGACGACAGCGAGGGCAGGCGAGTCCTGACATGCGAGTTCATCTGCCGACATGATTAACTCTACGCTTCGTCATTGAATTGCTCCCTCACGATCCCATTCAATGCAGGGCTGAAACCCTGCTCCACCCAAAGACAGAACTCCTACTGCACAACGAAGGTTGTGCTTGCCCCTGCGGTGGAGCTGGCTCCGGTTACAGTGGTGCCCACTCTAACCTGATAGGTTCCGGCGGTGGCGCGCCTGCTCAGTTTGTAGTTGAAAGAAACCGTGCCGTTGGCGCCCGTTGTGCCGTTCACGCCCGTTACCTTGCCGTTGGGGTTGGTGATGTTCACGCTCACACTCGCTCCCGCATCGGGGGCGGTGCCCGACAACATCGTCACGGTGACCAGAACCGTTTGTCCCGGCAGGTAGCTGGGCTGGTTGGTGGCGACGTTGATGCTGACGGGGACAGGCGTGGAAATCACGTAGGTCGCAGTCGCAGCGCCGCTAGATGACGCTGCCGAAGCGTTAGCTGCGCTCAGGCCAACGTTGTAGAAGCCGTCCGGGGTTCCCGCGGGCGAAGTGACGGTCAGCGTGGCTGAGCCGCTGGTGCCCGGAGAAAGAGTCAAGCCTGAGGTGTTCCATCCTGCGGTCCAGCCTGAAGGAACGGTATCGTTCAGATTGAACGAGGACGCTGCACATGCCGCACTGTCATGGTCGGTGACCGCGAGGGTGAAACTCACTGAGCTGCCAGAGGTCACGTAGGCGCTCTGCGCCGGCGACACGCTTACCGTCGGATTGGCAGAAGTGCAAGTCGGTCCAGCCATGGTGACCTGCACGGTTGCGCCAGACGCGGTGACTGAAGTCGGGGTGATGGTTACACCCGACGTGGCATCGGTATAGCTTTGCCCGGCGACCAGAGCCGGATGACTGAAAGTGGATGGGCTGGTCGGGGTCAAGTCGAGCAAATCGCTGCTGTTCGCATTGGACGGACTTCCGGAGTGAAACATGACTCCGCCCATGAGGTCGGTATAGCTGGAGAGAAAGCCGTCAAATCCCTGAGCTTGGCGGAATTCGACGTAGTAATAGCTATTGGACGCGCCGGACTGGAGGATCTTCAGAGCTTTGGGGTTGTTGTCCTGAACTTCATACGGGCTCAGTTGATACGTGCCGCTCGAAGTCACAGTCGTGATCGGAGGCTGTCCGCTGCTGCCGTTGAGCCAACCCAATTGCTCTTTGTGAAAGCTGTCATAGTGCGGCGCACTGTAGGTGGAGGCGCCCATGGTGTCGAAGCCGTCGCCGTAGTCGCTAAATGTGCCGCTGCTGCAGGTCACCTGGGTGCCGCAGTCCGTGGTGTGGGCGTGGTAGAGGCCGAAGTTGTGGCCCATCTCGTGGGCGAAAACGTGGACCGCGATGTTGTATTCGCCGTTGACCCAAACGTCTCCACCGCCGATCGTCGCCAGACCCCACCAGGCGCTGCAGCCGGTGTTCGATGACATCAGATAAATGAAATGGCTGTAATTGGACGGATTGAAGCCGGCAGACTGCGCGGCTGCGAGAGCATCGGATTTGATTGAGCTGGTGTCACAGTTGGTGCTGCTGACCGGAATCGTAAACCAGCCGGCTACATCGCCGGTGAGCCAGGTTTGCTGGAAGGAGTTTTCCATGTCCCAGTTGCTGGTTTGAGTGAACACCATATTTTGGACGGCAGAGGGCGTCCAGGGTTGAGCGCTCGGATTGTCCTGAAAATTGACCAGCATGACCAGCGTGTTGACGGCGCCGGAGGTGCTGGGTGCCGAGGCGGCGGCGACGGTCTGCAGACTGGTGTTGTTGGTGTTGTTCGCGCCCGAGGCCAAGGCGACGTCGCTGTTGACCTGCACGCCATGAACTCTGACAACCGAGCCTGTCAGCAAGTGGGTGGGAGCAGATGCGGCGAAGTGCAGCGCCAGGCGTCCGTTTGAGGACTGCAAATAGTGATGGAGGACGGCGCCCGTGGTCCGATTCGGAGTGCCTTGCATTTCGTAGAGAACTTCGAGCACACCCTGGGACGTCACGGATTGCTCGACGTATCTTTTTACCGCCGAAGGCATGGTCTGGCTGACGTTGTTAGGGATGGCAATGCGCAGGACGTCGCCGGGATTGGTCTGCATCAGCGAGATAAGCAATTGCTGGCGTTGGGCGGCGAGGGTGGCTAATTGGCTCAGCATTTGTGTCTGCTGGGTGGCGCCGGCCTGGCGGTAGGCTGCGTGCATTTGCAGCAGCTGCAGAGTTGCGGTTTCGGCGGCTTTACCCCGGGCGGACTGTTGAGCGAATGCGGGGAGGGCGGTGAGGCTAAGAACGAAAATGACGACGGCTACCAAAATCGGGGAGGGTCTCCGGTTGGTGTGCATGGGGGGTGTCTTTCTCCTGCCGCAAGCGGGCGGCTTGCATAGAGGCTAGGGGGCAGCAGTCCGCATTACGAGATAACCGGTGTTCAGCCAGCGGCGGGACTTTGGACGGTGCGGGGATGGGCCGCCAGGGGAAACGTTCGTGCGGAGTAATGTGTTACCTCCCCTAATGTCCTATAATCCGGCTTCCGGCTGACGGAAGAATGTCCCCGGAAATCCCATGCGCGAGTCTGAGATCATCGCGGGCGCTCAACCCAGGATCGCCATCATTACGGCGGAGACTTCGGCCTTTCCCGACATGCAGCACTTTCTGGCGCCCAGGTTCCAGGCGGCCCTGGCCCAGGACGAGAAACAGATCCAGGCGGCGGTGGACGACCCGAACGTGCGCGCCATCTTGCTGGATCTGGATAACGTGGGCGAGGCCTCTACGGACGCGCTTCAGTTGCTGCAGGAAATCCGGAGGGTGCGTGAAGACGTGGTGCTGGTAGCCATCACCCGCTCCAACAGCCGCAGCCTTCCGCTGAAGGCGAGCCATGCCGGGGCTGACGAATTTTTTCTGGCCCCTCTGGATTTTCAGGAGCTGCAGATTGTGCTGTGGCGCGCGATTGAAAAACGCGGCCTGCAGATTGAAGGTCAACGGCTGGTGGAGCAGGCCGAAAGCAATTCGGCGTTCTGCGGCATGATTGGCGGCAGTGAAGCCATGCAGCGCGTATATCAGGCCATTCAGGCGGTAGCGGACAGCAACACAACGGTGGTGCTGCGGGGAGAAAGCGGCGTCGGCAAGGAACTGGTGGCCAACGCCATTATGCAGAGCGGAGGGCGGGCGGACCGGCCTTACGTCTGCCTGAATTGTTCGGCCATCCCCGAGAGTCTGATGGAGTCCGAGCTTTTTGGATACGAGAAGGGAGCGTTCACCGGGGCAGATGGCGCCAAACCAGGCCTGATCGAGGCGGCCCATGGCGGAACGCTGTTTCTGGATGAGATTACGACCCTGGATCAGAGCCTGCAGAGCAAGCTGTTGCGGGTATTGCAGGAGCGCGTGGTCCAGCGCATTGGCAGCCGAACGGCGAAAAAGATCGACTTCCGCCTGATTGCCGCCACCAATGACAATCTGGAGGAACTGGTACAGCAGGGAAGGTTTCGCGAGGACCTTTACTACCGCATCAACGTGGTGCCCGTTTTCGTGCCTCCGCTGCGCGACCGGGAGGGAGACATTCCCCTGCTGGTGGACCACTTCTTGAGAGTTTACTGTGCCGCCAACAACCGTCCATTGAAACAACTGGAACCAGACGCGCTGGAGATCATGGAGGATTATTCCTGGCCGGGCAATGTTCGCGAGCTGGAAAATGTGGTGCAGCGCCTGGTTTTAATGAGCGCCGCGCTAGTCATACGGGCCGAACACCTGCCGCAGCAACTGCTGAACTCCACGGCCGCCGGCCAGGAATCCATTCTGATCCCGGAAGATGGAGTGGACTTCGATGCGGAGATGGGGCGAATCGAACTGGCTTACCTCAATGCGGCCCTGAACCGCACCGGGGGCAGGAAGAGCGCGGCGGCGGCGTTGCTGCGGATCGACCCGCAGAGGATGAAATACCTCTGCCGCAAGCGAAAACTCTCCGCAGAGGTTAATAATTAACCCATCATAGGTTAATTATTAACCAAGTGGGCGTAATTTCACCCATCGCGCAATCTGCGGATTGGCCTCACCGCCCGTAAGTTGCTGATTCCTTTAGTGTCCATTGAGGGCCGCGCCTCCAGAGTAGTTTGGCAGCCCTTTTGCAATACACAATGCGTGCAGTAGAAGAAAATCAAAAACAAAAACAAAAAAAGAGGAGCAGGCAAATGTCAATCGAAAAGAAATCTCTGATCAGCAACCGCAGCGCAAGCAAGAAGGCCATCGTAACCAAGCCCGGCGTAAGCACAGTGGCTCCGACCCGTCTGCAGACCCATCCGACCCGCGTAGCTGGCGTTCCGACTCGCGTAGCTGGCGTTCCGACTCGCGTAGCTGGCGTTCCGACCCGCGTAGCTGGCGTTCCGACCCGCGTAGCTGGCGTTCCGACTCGCGTAGCTGGCGTTCCGACTCGCGTAGCTGGCGTTCCGACTCGCGTAGCTGGCGTTCCGACTCGCGTAGCCGGCGTTCCGACCCGCGTAGCCGGCGTTCCGACTCGCCTGAAGTTCTAGTAGTGGATAAGAAAAGCCTGCTCCAAAGGGCTGGATATCGCATCCAGCCCTGTTGTATTTTTGGCTCTCTTTAACGCGGGTGGCTAGGTTGGAGGGCGCCAACGCCGGACCGAACCGATCGGAGACGCTTTCTTCTCCGTATCGAAGACAAGCCCTTCGCTACCAGATCTTCCTCTCTACCAGGTCACGTCCGAACTCGAAGCAAAAACCGGCCAGGCTGCGCCTTCCCACAACCAGTTTTGCCGATCCCGTCATACCTGGCATAAGACTGCCGTCATTCTTCAGGAATACACTGCCCACGTAATAGCGCGGGGGGTTGATACCCTGCAATTGCGCTTTCGGGACAAGGCCCTCAGCGATGGTGCCGGCGGTTGGCGACACCGCCGCCAGAACGCTGCGCAGCGGCGTCACTGCTCCGCGGATCAAGAGGCGCACGGATGTGCTCGCCCGCAGGTCGTGCATGGAGAATTCCGGAATATAGACATCGCCCCTCATCTGGGAAGTGTCGGCCAACTCCAGCAGCGGATCACCTTCATCGAGAGAACGTCCGACGAGATCAGAGAGGTGCGGAGTAACCACAACACCAGAGATGGGACTGGTGATTGAGAGCCGGGACAGTTGGTCGGAGAGCGAGCGGTTGTTCTCGAGGCGGCGCCGGCGCTCCTGCTCACTGGCGGCAACGTCCGTGTAGCGGAGGGCGGCTTGGGTGGCCTGCGAGGTTGCGGTGGTCAATTCGCTGCGGGCCTGGGCGGCCTGGGATTCCAGGTCGAGATTCCGCATCTGCAATAACGGATCACCAGCCAAGACTCGCTGTCCTTCCTGCACGGCGACGCTGGCCACAGTGCCGGACACTGCCGCGTTCAAGCGGACGCTCCGCGCCGCGGTAAGCACAAAGGGGCCTTGAATATAATCCGGCCACACCGGAACAAATAAAATCAGGAGTGCGGCCAGGGTGGAAACTGCGATGTGTGCGGGCGTCAACCACGCACGCAATCTTTCCTTCTTGTCGATATAGAGCATTTTCATGAATTTCACCATGGCCTTGATTCGCGACCGAAAAACCCAGCAACCAATGGCCGCAGAAGGAAGGAACGCCCAGTCCGGAGTGAACGACCGCAGAATGTGATACGTGATCACCATTAAGAATGTCAGGAGGCTGTAACTGTAAAGGCCGGAAAGGATGCCGAAGATTACATAGAAGAGGCGTTTGCGGCGCGGAACATAAGGCACTTCTGCGGGCAGCCTGAAAACATGTTTGCGGGCCCATCCCGAGAGATAGGCAGTGCTGGTTTCCTTAAGCGCGGGTTCGTGGACCAACTCGGAAAAAATCAGGTACCCGTCTAATTTGATCAGGGGGTTGAGGTTCAAAAGCGAAACCCCGATGCCGGTGACCATCATGATCTTGTAGGCTGCGTCGTGGACGCCCATTCCGGTGGCCGTCCCCCACCAAACCACGGTGGCAAAGAAGCAAATCACCAAGTCGAGCCAGATTCCGGCGATGGCGGTGGCGATTCGCGCCCATTTGCCGGCGATGACCCACACTTGCGTCGCGTCACAAAAAAAGCTGGGAGCAAAATACATCAGGGTGAAGCCCATCTTTTCGACTCTTGCGCCGAAGTGTTTCCCGGTGATGCCGTGCGCAGTTTCATGGACCGCGGCCATGGCGCCAAACAGGATCCAGAATTCGAACAAGTCCATTCCCGATTTGCTGGTGAAGTTGTAGAAGGCAAAACTGTCGTTCCAGATTTCACCGAAGCGATCCGCCCACATCCAGGCCATCACGGCGAACATTGCGATGGTGGTCCAGACAAACCAGGGAGTGAACAGGAATTTTACTTTCGGATAGAGCCGGGTGATGTAATCGTCGGCGTTGTTCCAAACTTTTATGGTGATGTCGGAGAAGTCCACCCCGCGGCCCTTGCGGCGTTTGGAACGCGAAGACCGCAGTTCCTGCTGCAAGCTGATATTTTTCTCGACTGGGCTCTTGTAAAGCAGCTGACTTTCACTCTGCAAAAAACTGGCCAGCTCTTTCACCTCTTCTTCCGATGCGGCCACGCCGGTTTCTTGGTGGAAAGCTTCAGCGATTTCGGCGTACGAACGGACGCCGTCGAAGCACTGGACCAGCTTCCATTGCATGGGGGCGAAGCGAAATACCGAGTCGGTGCCAGGCATTTTCACCACCACAACCGGTTGCCCCTTTTCCACGTGCTCTTTGAAAATGACTCTGGGATCGAGTTTGGGCGGATTCTTGCGGACGACCCTCTCGGGAAGTTCGGGCAACGCGACGTCGAGGGCTCGGACGATATTCATGGCGGGTCAATCATCGCGCGTTCCTGGGTGCACGTCCTCTAATGCAGGTCGGGAAGGTGAACATTGGCGCGCATTCCGGGCCGCAGTCCCGACGTGTCACCGTAAAGCTCGGCCAGAATTTCGATGGTGTCGCTGGAAGGGTCCACCACCGGACTGACCTGGATTATCCGCGCGCGATACTGGCGGTTTGAACTAAGCTCCTCGGCGGGAGTTACCGTCATCGTTGATCCGGATTTGATGTGTCCGAGAAACTTTTCGGGCAAGGTGACGCGAATGCGCAAAGGCGCGACGGCCGTCACCCAGAACAAGCGGTCATTCCTGGTGACGCTTTGGCCGGCGCGCACGTAACGGCGGGCGACGATTCCGTTGAAAGGAGCGGCGATCTGCGTTTTTTCCAACTCCAATTCAAGCGAGTGCTCGTTCTGTTTTGCATTGGTCAGCAACTCTGAAACCCGCTTCACATCCCACTGGTCGGACTCGGCCTTGTACTTTGCGTGTTCGAGCTGCTCTTTGGGAATGATTTGCGCTTCCCACATTTTTTCGGCGCGAGCGTAATCGGAATCGAGCACCTTGGCTTCGGCTTCCCAGTTCTTGAGATCATCTTCAGTGCTGCGGGTCTTAGCGCGGGCGGCTTCCAGATCGGAAGTAATCTGGCGGTTGTCGAGCGCGGCCAGAAGCTGGCCCTTCTTGACTGGAGTTCCCGGCTCGGCCAGGACGCGGTCGACCACGCCGTCGCGCTGAGCGGTAACATCCACCTGATCTTCTACGATGATAGGGCCGGAGGCGACGAACTCGCCGGCATTGGACGAAGCCTTGTTTCTGCTGCTGGAAGGCGTAGGTGCGGGTGCGGGCTCTGCCGCCGCAACGCTAACCGCGGGCGCAGCCGGCGAACTGCTGCAGGCGGCACTGACCAACATTACGAGCAACATTACGAGAACGAGGGGCGCGATTTTGACTGCGGGTTTCATCGACGTTGTCCTTCTTGTAGTTACCATCCGAACCAATCCCAAAGCTTGCTCCAAATCCACATGCCGGGGCGGCGAAACATCACTACGCCCGCGGGACTCAAGCCAGTTGAGACTTTGCCACGGCCCTGCATGCCAGAGCGCAGAGAGCCATCGGGATTGGCCACGCTCACGCGCGCAAAGAACACGCGCTCGTCGTTTTGCACCGATCCTTCGGGACTCACGACCACGACCTGTCCGTGGAACGTGCGCTCCGGGAAACCATCGAGTTTCAGGCTTGCTGACTCGCCCGCGCGGAGCAACGAGACATCACTCTCCGCGATCGAGACATCCACCAGCGCCTGCGCGTTGTCCACGATGTCCACAAAAGTCTCGCCAACTTTGAGTTTGCGTCCGACCATGTTCTCGAGGTTGGAAGTCGCAACCACACCGTTGATGGGCGACCGAATCGAAGTCCGATCCAGGCGTTCCTGAGATCGAGCGACCTCGGAATTCCAGAAGTCGGCTTGGGCGCGCTGAATGCCGGCTTCGGAGCCATCGTTGTTCGCGAGGGCGCGGTCCATCTGGGCTATGGCAGTTTCGTATTTGGCGCGGGCCGCGGCCAATGCGGAGCGATATTCCCAGTCTTCCAGGCTGGCAATCACCTGGTCTTTCTTGACTACGTCGCCTTCGCGGACTTTGACATCTTTGATGATTCCTTCGAAATCGGCGCCCAGATGGGCCATGTGCGAGGGAGCAACTACGGCGTTGCCATCCACCCGCATGGGCAAAGGACAAACCACAAGAAACAAAACCACGGCGACCGCGGCGCCAATCAGCGTCGCCTGGCGATGCTTTTCAAGCGCCAGAAACTTTCGCTTCCTATCCACCAGAGGCTGCAAGACGCCGATGAAGGGGACCTCTTTATAGAGCGAAGCGTTGCGCAGGGCGACCGTGGCTTGGCTGGCCAGCACCTTGAGCATCTCTAAGTGCGCCTCAGCGAGGAAATCGGGATCACTGCTTTCGAACGAAAGAATGCCGAGGCGGCCTTCTTCGTCAACCAGCGGAATCAGGTGGCATCCGCGCATTCCGGTTTGCGCAAAGTACTCGCGAAACTTGGCGTGGGTTTCTTCGCGGTCGGAATCAATCTCTTCGCCGCGTTGCGTGATCAAGAGCGGCTCGCTCAGAATCGCGCCCCATTGCAGGATTTCGCGCAGGCCGCGGTACTGGGGATCGTCAATGTTGAGTTCCGTGGTACCGGAAACCGCTTTTAATTGGATGGCTCCACGCTGATCGAGGGCGATGGCGGCGCGTTCATAAGCGACCACGGCCGATGGCCCGTTCACGATGGCTTGCAGCACCCGGTCGAGATCTAAAGTTGAAGTGATCTCGGCGCTGGTTTTGACCAGCGCCTCAAGAATTTCAACTTTCCGCTCGGCCATCAGCAGGCTGGCGTTGTGCAATGCCCCTGCGGCGGTGTCAGTCAGGCTGCCCAGCGCAAAGAGTTCATCTTCATCGAAGGCAGTACCGTCCAGCCGGTTTACGGCCTCGACCACTCCCACTAACGCGCCGCGATCAAACAACGGAGCGGCCATCAAGGAAAAGATCGCGCCTTCAGTGCCGGCATTCCGCTGAAGCAGGCGCTCGTCGTCCGGCGATTCGATCACCACCGGCTCACCGCTATCGGAAACATCTCCCGCAACACCCTCGCCGGGTTTCTGGCTGGCGCCCTCTTGAATCGTAAGATCGGTCCCGGCCTGCTGCATCAGCAGCACAGATTCGTCCCCTTGCAGCAGCCAGACGTTCACCGCCTGGCATTCCAGCACCTCGCGGAATTTGGAGCCAATGATGGGCAGGAGTTGATCAAGCTCCAGAGTCGAGCTGAAGACTTTTTCCAGATCGTAAAGCTGGGTGAGGCGCGAGATGGAAGAAAGCGAGTTGTGGCGTTCCTCCTCGTAGTTCACGGCGTTGGCGAGCGCGCTGGCAGAAACGTCCGCGATGGGCTGCAACGACTGGACCATGCCGCTAGTCAGCTCAGTTTCAAAGCTGAGAATTTCGATTGCGCCCAAAAGCTGGCCTTGATGGGTCAACGGCAGGTAGCCGAGAGAATTCAGAGTCCGGCGAACGTTTAAGTGGGCATAGTCCTCGCGGGCGACTTCTTTCGCGCTGAGGGCAAAGGGGCGGACCTTGCTGGCGATCATGCCCAGCGTACCCTGTTCGGCGGGCACTGACGCGCCATGCACGGAGACTTCGCCGGAGGTAGCTTGCGGGGCCCAGACTTGAGCTTGGTCGAGGACGGTGAGCAGATAGATGTTGGCAGCGGCGTCGGGAAACAGATCGGTGACCGTCTGCGCGATAATGCGAGCGCGAGGAAAGACTTCGCGAGTTTCCAGCAATTGGGCCGAAAATGCGGCGAGATCAATTGCCAAAACCGAACCCTGGGTTGCCATGGCTTTGGCCCCGAAGTGACGTCGAAAACTTGGCGCAAGTGGCCGCGCCAGAAGCCCCAGCTTGCAAATTTGCAGGGCTTCTTCTAAGTTGAGTGACTCTAGCAAAGGGAAATCCGGCTGTCAACGCATTGCTAGGGGGCACGAACGGGGGGTCAGCTTGGACATCGAGGTTCGCAGTCAGGGCCAGGTCAAAATCATAAAACTGCGTGGACGTTTAAGTTTGGGGGAGCCGTGTGATCGCCTGCGCGCAACCATGGAAGACTTGATAGGATCCGGGGATAGTCGTCTGGTTCTCGACCTGGAGGAACTGGCCACGATGGACTCCAGCGGCATTGGGCTGGTAACGCGTTTCCTCACATCCGCCAAACAACAGGGAGGGTCGCTCAAGCTGGTGAACCCCTCCAAGTTCGTGGTGCAGACTTTGAAGCTGGTGGGACTGATCAATCTTTTCGAGGTCTTCAGCGACACGCCAGCGGCTGTCGCCTCCTTCTAATTGGCGGCTGGCACAAGGGTTATCCGGCAAAAACGTCATCCGGCAAAGCGTCTCTCGGTAAGACCTATCCGGCAAAAACCGGCGGGCGTTCACCAACCACGCCAAATGCGCTTTCCAGCGCGATTCCGGCTCGTGCCATGGTCCCTTCATCAAACAGTTTTCCAATCAGGGTGACGCCGTGAGGAACGCGGCGCGGCGGCGAGAATTTGGGGAGAGGATTTTGGGGGTCCGGCGCCCAGTCGCTGCGGGCCTCGGAGACTTCGATGAATCCGGCGCGCAGGGTGAGCGAGGGATGTCCGGTGAAGTTGGTGATGGTCAGCATTTCATCGCGCAGCGACGGCACCAGCAATAGATCAACTTCAGAGAACACGCGGGCCATTTCATTGGCGACTTTGCGGCGGAAGCGGTCGGCTTGTACGAAGTCAACAGCGGAGAGAAAACGCGACTGGCGGAAAATGTTGGGCCAGGCGTCGGGCACCTGGACTTTTAGCTCATTCAATTTGCCGCTGAGGGTGAGTTCCTCAAAAGCGGCCGCGCCTTCGGCGAAGAGGATCAAGTCAAGCGAATCGTAGGGCCAGTCAGGAATAGAAACTTCGACCGGGACCATGCCAACTTTCTTCACTGTCTCCAGCGCGGCGCGATCTACATCGGTCGCTGGATTTTCTTTCATCCAGCCGGGAAGGTAGCCGACGCGCAGGCCGTGCACGGATGCGCCGGCATCGAAATCGAGTTTGCTGGGAACGCTGGCGAGATCGCCGGCATCGGGGCCGGAAATGGCGTGCAGCACCAGGATTGCGTCTTCGACGCTGCGCGTCATGGGGCCAAGTTTGTCGAGCGACCAGCAGAGCGTCATGGCGCCGGTGCGGGGAACACGGCCGTAGGTCGGGCGAAGTCCGGTGAGTCCGCAGCGCATGGAGGGGCCGATGATGCTGCCGCCAGTTTCGCTGCCCATAGCGAAGCCAACCAAGCCTGCGGCAGTGGCTGCGCCGGGGCCGGCGCTCGATCCGGAGGATCCCTCTTCGAGCAGCCAGGGGTTCATGGTTTGTCCGCCGAACCAGATGTCGTTGAGCGCGAGCGCGCCCAGACTCAGCTTGGCGACCAGCACTGCGCCTGCGGCGTGCAAGCGCTTGACGACTGCGGCGTCTTCGCCAGGAACGCGGTTACGAAAAGGTTCGGCACCGTAGGTCGTCGGGATTCCCGCGGTGTCGAGCAGGTCTTTGCTGCCCCACGGAATTCCGTGCAGTGGTCCGCGATATTTTCCCGCGGCGATTTCTTCGTCAGCTTTTTTGGCTTGCGCGAGCGCGAGCTCGGAAGTCAGAGTGATAATGCAGCGGAGCTTGGGGTCGAAGTTCTCAATGCGCTTGAGATAAATTCGCGTGAGTTGTTCGGAAGTAATTTTTCGCTGCTCAATCCACCGCGAAAGCTTGGTGACAGGAGCGAAGGCAATGTCGGCGGAATTTGTGGGCAGCGGGCCGGGATCGGATTTGCTGCGTAGGAACTGATCGCGATCGGGGCCGGATTTCAGGCCGGGCAGCATTGGATTCCAACGCGTGGCCGGGGAGAGCGCCGGTTCGAGCGCGATTTTTCTGGGGCCGGTGCGCCGCTCGTAGAGCGATGCCAGATTCGCGCGCCAACTGTCGGCGGCGATCTTGCGCTCGGTTTCCGTCAAATCAATCTGCACCAGCTTCTCGGCCTCGGCGAAAGTGTTGGCGGAAACCTCGGGTCCGACGATAGGTCCGGTGCCGAAGGCGGGCGGGGTGCCGGGGGGCAGGTCTGCGGGATTCGGTACGGCGGGATTCTGCGCCTGGCTGGGGAGCGCAGCTGCACCGAGTATGCCTAAAGATGTCGTAGCCAGGAAATGCCGGCGCGATTTCGCCATGGTTACCTCCGCACGGCATTGTAGCTGGCGGGCCCGCAAGACGCACGTTTGACATCAGTTCGACATCGCTGCCGGACGACGGTGCAAGTTACCCGCTGCGGCTCTGGGACGAGTGCGAACTGGCCTTCGGTAATCTGCCATTGCGGTGGAAGACGGGTGATACTAAATGAGTATTATGCCGTTTGTCCCCCAAGTACACGCCCAGCGCCGCGCCCAGCGGGTGCGCTTCGAAGACGCCACTCCGGTGGTGCTGCGCTATCCCGATGGCCGCCGCTTCACTGGCGAGCTGCAAGTCATTTCCGTCACCGGTGGATTGCTCTGCATCCGCCAGCCACTGCAGCGCGGATCTTTGGTCAAACTAATGTTTCTGGCAAAGACCGGCTCGGTGCTTGGTTCAGCCGAGATGCTGAGCCCGGTTTCCTGGGACCGGCAACCTTTCCGCTTCGTCGCGCTCCACGAGGACGATCAGTCGAGGCTGCATGCCGCGATCCAGGTCTCTCTGGAACACACGAAAAGCCAGAATGAGCAGAGAGGCAAGGAACGCGAGGAGATGGAGAAGTTCAGGGCCTGGTAACAGAATCTTCGTCGGCCAGCGCTCCTCTCACAGGCACCCAAAAAATTCGGTTTGGAAAATTTGTTTCCACTGCTGGCCCTGCCGCTTGTAAACCTCATAGCGGTAGTTCTCATAAAACACGCGGCGGACGATGAGTTCGTTGACTCCATCTCCTTCAAGATCAATCAAGTCGACTATATAAACGGCCTCCGCGTCGGCCTCGCCTTGCGGGTGTTGGTACCAGAGAACCTCAGGGTCTTTTCCCGATGTCTTCGCGATGAAAAACAGGCTGTCCTCCATCCCCGATTCGTCCGCCAGTTCGATGGCGACGGAAGCTACAATTTCGGGTACGCCGGGAGCGAACTCGACGACCGCCAGCTGATCAACACGTAGCTTGTCCAAAGCAGAAGGCTTCACTCCCTCTTCAAAGAGAATCGTTTTAGCCAGCTCCTGCGCCTGCCTTCGTTCGTCAGAATTAGGATCGCGACGAATGCTCTTTTTGCGGCTGACTCTGGAAGGAGGGACGGCGAGAGCCATTGTCATACCGTGAATCGGTACCGAGCTATCGAGGCGCACCAGGGATTCAGCGGAGTTGGGTGGAGGAGTCTTGATCGTAACGGTGCCCGCCTCCGCACCGCCGAAGACAACTGAGTATGTATTGCCGGGCTTCAGGTATTCATCGTTGAATTGAGTTAGAGCGGATCCTTCCTCACATGGATCGGGGACAGGCTGAATCTGTTTCCCCTTGAGCAAGAGAATGGGGTCAATCGTGATGCCCTCGCCGCGCTCCGCTTCTTCCAGTTCAAAAACCGGAATGATCGCATCGTTGCTACTCGGAGGTTTAGTAGGCTGTTGTGCCAGTACACGGGCGGTCAGAGCAACAACGAGCGATATCTCTCTGAACATGACCGTCAGCTTTCTTCTTCGCGCCGCTGCTTGCGAATATCAATTCCTAATTGCTCGGCCTTTTTGTAAAGATGGCTGCGTTCGAGGCCCAGGGCTTTCGCTGCGTTCGTCATATGAAAACCGGAGCGTTTGAGTTCGGCGAGGATTACTTCGCGTTCAAAATTTTCTACGCGGTTAGAAAGCGTTCCTGAGCCCAAGCTCAGGCTGGTTCCATCCGCGCTGGGAGTCAGAACGGAGTGAACGGTTGGCGCATCGACTTCATTACTGGGCGCAAGCAGCATCAGGCGCTCGACCATGTTGCGCAGCTCGCGGACGTTGCCGGGCCAGGAGTAATCCTGCAACGCCTCGACTGCCTGCGGCGTGAACGTCACCGGCTTCCAACTATTTTGGGCGCAGACTTGCGCTGCGAAATGCGCGATGAGGGCGGGGATATCGTCGCGGCGGTCGCGCAGTGGCGGAAGCGACAATGGAAAGACGAATACGCGATGAAACAAATCCTGGCGGAACTTGCCATCGCGCACCTGCGCTTCGAGATTGCGGTGGGTGGCGACGATCACGCGAACGTTAATGCTGACGGGCTTGGCCGAGCCGATGCGTTCGACTTCGCCTTCTTCGAGCACGCGCAGAAGCTTGGCCTGCATGGGCAGCGGCATGTCGCCGATTTCGTCGAGGAAGAGCGTTCCGTGCTCAGCTTGCTCAAATTTGCCGATGTGGCGCCCGGCGGCTCCGGTGAACGATCCTTTTTCGTGGCCAAAGAGTTCGGATTCGATCAGCTCAGATGGGACGGCCGCGCAGTTCAAGGCGATGAATGGGCCGGAGACGCGCGGGCTTTTTTCGTGCAGGGTGCGCGCGACCAGTTCTTTGCCGGTGCCGGTTTCGCCGAGAATGCAGACACGGGTTTCGGTGACGGCGACGCGGTCCACCTGCGCCATCACTTTTTTCATCGCCTCGCCGGCCCAGATAATTTCGTGTTTGCCGAGGCGCTGGCGAAGCTGGCGGTTTTCCGATTCCAGGCGCTGAAGCTTGAGTGTGTTCTCGACGGTGAGGAGAAGTTTGTCGGTGGAGATCGGCTTTTCGAGGAAATCAATCGCGCCGAGCTTGGTGGCTCGCACCGCCATCTCAATGTGAGCCTGGCCCGACATCATGACCACTGGAGTGGTCACACCCTGGGCGCGTAAATCTTCGAGCAGGGAAAGCCCATCGCGGCCGGGCATGACGACGTCGGAGAAAATCATGTCGAACTGGTCGGACTTGGCAAGCTCCACGGCTTTCGCGGCGTTGTCGCAGACGGTAGCTTCATGCCCCGCGAGGCGGAAAGCGCGTGACAGCGTCGCCAGAGTGTTGGCTTCGTCATCGACGATCAGCAGGCTGGCTTTCACAGTTTCTCCTCAGCGTTTGCCGCCGCGGAAGGCTTGCCGTCGTCCGCGGGCAGATCGTTTACAGGCAGTTCGTTTATTGCCAGATCCTTTATCGGCAGATCGATGATAAACGTTGTGCCGCGGCCCGGCTTGCTGCTCACGCTGATTCTCCCGCCGTGGTCGCTGACGATGGACTGCACGATGGCGAGGCCGAGCCCGGTGCCGTGGACCTTGCTGGTGTAATAAGGAGTGAACAGACGCTCGCATTCCTCCTGGGTGAGGCCTTTGCCGGTGTCGGAGACTTCGATACGGGCGGAGTTGGAATCCTGGCGAGTGCGCAGCGTCAGGGTCCCGCCGTCGGGCATGGCTTCGATTGCATTGATCACGAGATTGGAGAGCGCGCGGTGGAGCAAGTCGGCGTCGGCGGCGATTGGCTCTTCGGGACTGGGCTGGAATTGGTACATGATATTTGCCTGGCTGAGCTGCGCCTGATGCAGCTTGAGGGCCTCCTGCACCAATTCGCTCAACCGCACTACTTGAAACTGCGGCTGCGGCATTTTGGAGAAATCGCTGAAGCGGCCGATGATGGTTTTTAAGTTCGAGATTTCAGCGAGCAGCGTGGACGCAGTCTCGTTAAACGTCTCATTAAACTGTTGTTCGCCATGCTCGCGGGCCCGCAGAAGATTTTCCACCGTAAGCTGCAACGGAAACAGCGGGTTTTTAAGTTCGTGGGCGAGACGGCGCGCCAGTTCCCGCCAGGCCGCAACGCGTTCGGCCTGCACGAGGCGCTCGCGCTGATCGAGCAGGTCGCGGGTCATGTGATTGAAGGAAGCCGCAAGCTGCCCGATTTCGTCATGCGAAGCGGACTGCACATGGGCGCTCCAGTTGCCTCCGGCAATTTCGCGCGCGGCGTGGGCCAGTTCCTCCACCGGGCGGGTCACGCGCGCCGCCGCCCAACTGCTTAGCAGTACCGCCATCACCAAACCAACGCCTGCGGCCAGCAATGCGGCCGAGCGGATTTGTCCGCGCAGTTCGGTGTAAATCTGCCGCGAACTGCCGACCAGCAAGATACCGAGCAGTTGATTGTTTTCTCCGGTGAGAGGGATCGCGTTGACGGTCTCGTCGGCACCAGAGTCGTCATGAGAGTTCTCATGAACAACGGCGCTGGCTTCGCTGTTACTTTGTTGCAGTCGGCGCACCAGCGGTGCAAAGTCCTGGGGATCGGCGGGCGAGTCGGTTGCGGCGATCAAATGGTCGGGCAGAAACTTGTCGCGGTCGAGATTTTCATACAGCACCACGCGCATGCCGGCCGGCAGCTCGAGGCTGGCGAGGAAGGTTTTGTCGAGGCGAATCCCGCCGATCACGTAGAGCTTGCGATCTCCGGCGGCTACGGTACGAATTGCGAACAGTCCGAGAGCGGGGCCGGCCGGGGTTTCTTCTTCTTTCAGAAAAGGATTTGTGGGCGATGCGGGTGTGACCAACGCCTCTTTGTATCCAAACTTGGCCGGCCACTGTGCTGAAGAAATAATGGTTCCGTGATCGTCTGCAAACTCGAGGAAATCCAACTGCTGGGCTTCGGCAATGGCCTGCGCGTCATCCAGAAAGACGCTGTAGTCGGGAGTTGGGTGGGCGGCGGCGATGGCGATGCGGCCGCTCTCGGAAGTGGCGGTGATTGCCTGTATTCGACGGCGAACATCTTCGCCGCGGCGAGTAAACTCACGGCGAAACTGAGCGACCAGAGCGGCGGTGCGTTCGTCGTTGGCGCGATCGAAGGCGCGACGCGTCATGGCGGAAACGATCAACGTCACGGCCGCCACCGACACTACGACGGTGAGCGCAAACAGCATCAGCAGGCGCCGCCGGAGGGTCATGGCTTTTCTCCGGCGAGCCAGACGTTGCCGAGCTGCCAGGTTCCGTCGGGGAAGATGCTCAAGTCGTGAAGGTTGGACCGCATCGCAACCGCGCAGCGCAGGTGAAGCAGCGGAATCAGGCGATGGGACTGCAGCATAGTTTTTTCGCCGGAATACAGATCGCTGACCGAGCCGCTGCCCAGTTTCGGCTGCGGAAGTTGCAGGATCTTCGCCAGTTCCACGAGCGCGGTTTGCGGATCGGCAGATGCCAGCGGGATTCGCACCAGGCGAAGGTCAGAGCTGCCGGCGCTGGCGAGTTGCAGAGTGATTCCCGCGTCGCGGGCGTTGAGCAGGATGCGTTCTGCAATCACGCGGGCGACGGTGTCGGATGGGTCGTAGCCAAGCGTCAAGGCGGGGAGGCGTTTGGCGAGTGCTCTCTCTTGATGCGCTCGGTCGGCAGCTCCACCGGGTGGAAAAACGAAGGCGTATCCGGAGACCCAGTTGGGAAGCGGCGCGCCGCTCGGCTCGCCTCCGCCCTGGAGTACCACGTTGTTCACGGCGGAGGTGTCGATGCTGAGCGCCAGCGCGTTGCGGGCATGGATCTCGTCTTCCGAAGCGGAATCACGGGTGAAGACCAGTGCCATCAACTCTTCCGGCTCGGAGGTCAGCACCATGCGATTTTCTGCGCGGGCGCGGTGGATGTTCTCGGGCGCAACCTCGACGGCGTCGGCTTTACCGAGGTCAAGCGCGAGCAACTGGTCGCGGTCGTTCTTGCCAAAATCGATTTGGATTGAATCGAGGAACGGGCGGCCGGCCCAGTATTGGTCGTTGGCGGTGAGTGTGGCGTGTTTGCCGGAGTCCCATTGCGTGATCGCGAAAGGGCCGGTGCCGCTGAGTTTGCCGGTACTATCGCGGCTGACGATGCCGTTGCGGGTCAGCGCGAGTTCAGGGAGAAGGTCAGGCATGGCGGGTTCGGTTTCGATCGTCACCATGTCGCTGGCAGCGCTCACCTTCCATCCCGGATTGCCGTTTCGCAGCGAAGCGGCGACGGCGGCGGAGTCGAGCGGCCTGCCGTCTTGAAAACTGATACCGCCGCGGATGAAGAAACGCCAGCGCTGGCTGCCGGGGTCGGATTGCCACGATGCCGCGAGCAACGGCTGCGGGCGGCCGCGATCGTCGAGGGTGACGAGGGTTTCGAAAATCAGGCGCGAGACGCTTGCGGGGACGGCCGCGGTTGCGGGATCAAGAGTCGGCGGCGCCGCTTTCATGGTGACGCGCAGGGTGCCACCGTAGTGCGGGCGCGATTCGGCGACCGCCTGATTCGAGACGACGCCGGGCCAAAGCGCCAAGCCCAGCAGGCTACTGGCCGCAAGTAAGAGTGAGTTGAACCGCTTCATAATTACCCGAGTCTGCGTCACGATACACGGCGATCGCACTGTCGCCGGGGCGCGAGGTCCACAGCGCCGTGATGGTTCCATTCAACTCCAAGGCTTGACTCACGGCGACCGGCTCGCGGTCAGGGAACTCGAAGGCCTGCACCGAGTCGCCTGTGCCACTCCCGACGGCGGTTGCGAGCACTTGCCAATCCTGGCGGCAGGCGGCGTGGACACCGGCGAGGTCACTGCCCCAGTGAATTTTGGCGACGATCTGATGATTCATGCCGTCGAGCAAATGCAGTTGACCATCGGTTCCAGCGAAAATCCAGAGCGCGTAGTTGCCTCTGGGAACGGCGGCCGCGGAAAAAAACGCCGGCGCCGATTTTTGCTGGCCGACGCCGGGGACCAGCGCGCCAGTATAGAAATTGCGCGATGGAGCGAAGAAGCCAGAGACGCCAAAGTCTTCGCTCTGGAGCGGCCAGGGATCATCGCTGCGCGAACAATTCAACGCCTGCGGCGAGGCGTTGGTGCTGTGGCAAATCAGACCGGGGAGGTAAGCGTCGAACAGATGGTCTTTGCGGAGTGCGATTCTCCCGCGAGCATCGCGCGGAAAAGGGCGATCGTGATTAATAGCGAGCGACTGGCCCTGCTGCCAGCGGCCGTCCTTGAATTCGTAAACCGTGACCGCGTTTTCGCCGAGCACCAGCATGCGCCGCGGATTGCCTTCGAGAATGGCGGCGTCGAGAATGGGGTAGGGCTGGGAAATAAGTGGCGTGGCGTGGAGAGTAAGCGGAAGCGAGCCAACCGTTTTGATGGCGGAATCCGGGCGCGGCATGGCGACGATGGCGATGCCGGCGTCGTTGATGCCCTGCTGGACTTCGGCGACCCAGACGTAGTTCTGCAGGCTTTCCGAAAGCCGGACATGTACGCTGGCAGCGGCCTGGTCAGGCTCGGAAATCCGCACGCCGGAACCGGCCAGCAAATCGGCGAGGCCGCGGCGAATCTGCTCCACGTCCGAAGGGTCAATCGAGGAAAGATTGCTGACATCGAGGGCGATGAGACCGGGACCGGTGATGGCGACGATCTTTTCGGCGAGTTGGGATTCGGGACGGCGCCAGTCGGCGGCGCGGGCAAACTGCGAGAACAGGAGCAGCAAACACCAAGCCCAGCGCACGCGTGGAGAGGAACGGAGCATTTCGGGATTGCGCGCATTATAAACCGCAGTAGCCAGTGGCCAGTGGGCAGTGGTCAGTTCGTTATCCCGGGCCATGAGATCGTGAGTCATGAGCCGCCATCCTCCCGACGAATTCGACGAATTTACTGACCACTAGCTGCTGACCGCTGCCCACTCCTATATACAGACACCGCCCGTCGTTACTTTTATTTCTCCGGTTCCTCCGCCTGATCGGCCGGGGACGCCCCATGCGATGCTCCGGTGATGCACTGGCGTTATCGACTCAGTGCGCTTGTGGCCTTGACCCTCACCGACTGCTCGACCGGCTGCGGGGTAAAGAAGATTCGAAAGACCTGGCCGAAGATCATTTCTTCAACCAGGAGCGCGACAGCAATTGAAAAGACCAGCCCGGCGACCACAGCCATGAAAGTGATGATGAGTTGCATTTGAGTTCTCCGTTCCTGCTGGGAATGGAGTGGCAATCGGCCGCCCATCAGGCATGTCATTGTCCAGCAAGTGGTTACGCGATGAATCGTGGGCGAAGCCGTGGGTTAGAGGACACAGTGTGTCAGATCGCTGACGCTCCGCAATTCTCCGCGATGGACGACGATTCTGTACCATTGCAGGTATGAAGTTCGCGGGTTTGACTCTCCTGGTCCTGGTTGCCGCCGCCGTATCGCAACTGGCTGGGCAGACAATCGCAAAAACCGAAGTCCCTAACGCGACCTTCCGCCAACGCGCAAACCTGCGGCCCGGTTTCCGATGGCATTCTGAAGTGTCCGCGCTTCGGATTCACCTACAAGACTATTTTCGGATGGGTGGACCGCACCGATGACATGCAGCCGGACGCCGACGCAACGCCGGAGGCTGGGGAATCCGGCAAACCGAAAGGCGATCAATCCGAGACCCTGCTGGCAATTTTCGAGCGGCCACCAGCGGCGCCGGGCGATACGATCAACTCGGCGGTGGTAGTGGTGGCAGAAAGCCTGAAGGATTATCACGGGATCAAGACTGCCGCCGACTATTTTGGTCCGATCACGGAACTGGCCGAGCAGCGTGGATTCAAAGTGGAGAACGAGCCGGATGCTTTTTCGATTGGCGCGAAGCAGTTGGTCCGCGGCGACTTCAGCAAACCGCGCGGCCAGCTCGTGATGTGGCAAAGTTCGCTGGTGATGCTCGACAAGGGATATATTGTTTCGTTTACCTTTGTGGGCGGCAGTGAAGATGAGGTCGAGACTCTGATCGGGAACTTGAGTTTTGGAACACGAGTGGCGGCCTCGCCAAAGCCTGGGTCGTAAAATCGGGCGACACGGGAAAGTAGGAAGGAAATATGAGCACAGGTTTTGTAGCGCGCGCGCTGGTCATCAGCATTGGAATTGGCATTGGCATTCTGTTCTTCGCCTGCGGTTCGAGCTTTGCGAAAACCAACCACTACATTCTGTACGTCGGCACCTATACCGGGGCGGAGAGCAAGGGAATCTATGCTTACAGTTACGATGCCGCGTCGGGA
Source organism: uncultured Acidobacteriota bacterium (assembly GCA_963839975.1). Taxonomy (GTDB): domain Bacteria; phylum Acidobacteriota; class Terriglobia; order Terriglobales; family Acidobacteriaceae; genus Gp1-AA145. The sequence continues at coordinate 402,947 of CAWIXA010000003.1, forward strand.
AAGCTGACGCCGCTGGGTCTGGCGGCGGAGACGGCGAATCCGTCGTTTTTGGCGATTGATGCAACCCGCAAGTTCCTCTACGCCGTCAACGAAGGCCACGACTACAAAGGCGAGAACAGCGGCGGGGTCACTGCATTTGCCATCAGCGACCGTAAGACAGGGAAACTGACTGAGCTGAACGAAGTCTCGTCGCACGGCGCCGATCCTTGCTACATCTCATTCGACCGAACTGGGAAGTTCGCGCTGGTGGCCAACTACACCGGAGGGACGGTGGCCGCATTCCCGCTCGCTTCCGACGGGCGGATCGGAGAAGCGTCGTCGGTGGTGAAGGATGCGGGCACGCTCGGGCCGGTTAAGGACCGGCAAGATGCGCCGCATGCGCACTTCATCGAAGTCTCGGCGCACAATCGGTTTGCGTATGTCTCGGACCTTGCGCTCGATCGCGTGCTGATCTATAAATTCGACGCCGCGAAGGGGACGCTGATGGCCGGCGGGCCTCCAGTTGTGGCGGGGTCCTCACAGAATCCGCCGGCTGCGAATGATTTTTTCTCCGCAACGCTTGCCTCCGGAACCGGGCCGCGTCACGCCGCGTTTTCCAGCGACGGAAAGTTCATGTACGTTCTAGGCGAACTCGATTCCACCGTGACTGTCTTTGCGAACGACGCCAACGAAACCTATCGCTCCATCCAGAAAATCTCTACGCTGCCGGCCGGATTTTCCGGGACCAACTCGGCGGCAGAGATTGCGATGCATCCCAGCGGGAAGTTTCTGTACACCTCGAACCGCGGCGACGACAGCATTGCGGTGTTCGGGGTTGATCCGGCGGCTGGAAAGCTTACGTTTCTTCAGACTGTTTCCAGCGGAGGGAAAGCCCCGCGCCACTTCACGATTGATCCAACGGGCACACGGCTGTTCGCGGCGAATCAGGAAAGCGGGAACATTGTGGAGTTCGACATCAATGCGACGACGGGGCGGCTGAAGCCGGTGGGTGAGGTGGGGAAGGTGGCGTCGGCGGTTTGTTTGGTGTTCGTGGCGGTGGAGTAAGGTCAGCGCTGCAATCACGGTGTTCGCCGTAGTATGCTGCTATCAATGAATTGCTTTTCCAGCGCGTCTCGATCCGAAGTTGAAAACAACATACAAAGGTTTGCCCGCGATTGAATCTGCCGTGACGAGCCCGTGCTCAGGCAATCGACTGTCGAGGCTGATATCACGGTTGTCGCCCATGACAAAGAATTCCCCGGCAGGAACGATCACCGGCCCGAAGTCGTTCATCCAAGGCTCTGCATCGCCGGTGTGCTGGACATATGTTTCGCTCAGTAGCTTCCCGTTGACGTAGATCGTGCCTCCTCTGCCTTCAACATATTCGCCGCCGGACGCAATCACGCGTTTGATGAAGAAGGTCGGGTCCCTCTTGAACACAATTATTTCTTCATCCTTCGGGGCACGCGATCGATAGTAGTCCATGTCAGCAAGAATGCGATCCCCTCGGCGAACGGTGGGTTCCATGGAAAGGTTAGGAATAGTGAAGACACGGAACCCCGCAGCGAGCATCACTTGATCTGGAATGAACCAGAGTGCGATAAGAGCAAACGGCAGCACCACAGCCAACCAGCTCTTCGAAGGACGCTGATACTTCGGGATACGAGACCAACCAGCGCGGTATGCCGCATGAATGGATAGATTGATCCACGACAACGAAAGAAGTGCAGAACCAAGGTAAAGTCGTGGGAGGCGAAGGGGCCAGAAGCACAGGAGCACGGCCACAAACAGAGCCAGGAAGATGCTTCCATTCCTGCGTTGACCCCGAAGCAGTTGACCAGAACCGGGAATTAGGGCAGAAAGGAATGCAGCAACAAGGTGTCGCCCGCGGGCCTTGGTCGTATCTTTGGAATCCGTTGTTTCACCTCGCTGTGGCGGACCCATCGGCACGATGGACATTAGGCCAGAAACTATAGCATTGATTCTTTCTTCGGGAACTGTCGGATCGAACAACTGCTATTCCAACGCTTCCGGCTCCAGCCCGATATTCTTTTCCCCCGCTGCTTTCTTCTCGTTGTACTTCTTCATCCAGGCTTCCCAGCTTTTTCCGGCGGCGGTGTCTTTGCCGGTGAAGGCCAGGGCGGCGATGTCGGCGTAGGGGATGGAAATCTTCTGAGTGCCAGTCTTGGGAAAGAGGCGGACGAGGGAATCGGAGAGCGAGGTTCCGGTGCGGCGGTCGAAGATGTAGCCTTCGATTTTTTCGCCGGACTTCAGGGTGATGGAAACATCGCCGCGGTAGTCGAAGGCTTTTTCAAGCGCGGCGCGGATTTCGTCGTCGCTGGCGAGTTGGGGAATCCAGCCTTCAAGGTTTTCGCGCTCGCGGCCGGGTGCGTGCTCGAGGGTGTCGGCTTCCTGCGCTGTGATGTTACGTTGCGGAACGCTCATTGTCGGAAATACCTTTATTGCCGCGCAGCCTTTTGGCGACAGTAGTTCAAAGTGTAGAACAGCATCGTAAAAAAGACCGAAACGCTCATGATGATGCCCACGCACAGTGACAGTCTGAAAAGCCATTTCAGACACCAGTGCTCGGCCACTCCCAGCGCCCCGAATGCGACAACCAACCCCCAAAGATTTTGGTTGAGGTTGATCTTGAATTGGTCTTCGACAGCCATGCGTGTCCGCGCAACCTCGGCTTACTCTCCTGACGAGTCCGCTTTCAAAGCCTCTTCTGGTTCCTGTCTCTCAAGGTCTTTATGGTGTCTTGATTCCAGAATGAGAAATACGATCAACATTCCAAGCGGGCCGGTAATGAACGATGCAATTGCCCAAATCCAATAACTCCTGTGATAGCTCTGCGCACGGCGGCCAATTAGGTGAGCGAGGAATCCAAACAGAACGACAACGACCAGGGACGAATAACTCATCTCACCCCTCCTCGTTATTCTTCGTCGCTGACGAATTTGTCGGACAAGAATGTCCGATCCACACGGGTCGTGGGTGTTACGCTCGCGTTTCCTCTAACGACTGCGCTTCAATCTGCACCAGCGGCCCAGTGTGTTCCGCCGAAATTTCATCCAGCAGCCTGGTCGCGCTAGCATCGGGATAGCGATTGAACAGCGTCGCCTTCACCGTGTCGACAAATCCGCGCAGGGAGCCGAAAGTGTCGTTGACCGCGGAAGCCTCATATCCGCTGTGCACCATGCAGTTCGCACAGCGCGGGTTGCCGGACTCGGTGCCGTAGTTGGCCCACTCGGTCTCGCGCATCAGCTCGGCGAAAGTATCGGCATAACCGTCTTGCAGCAGGTAGCACGGCCGCTGCCAGCCAAAAATGTTGTACGTCGGCATGCCCCACGGAGTGCATGTGTAGTGGCGCTTGCCCATGAGGAATTCGAGGAACAGCATGGACTGATTGAAGCGCCAGCCTTTCTTGCGGTTCGAAAGGATAGCCCGGAACATTTTGCGAGTGCGGGCGCGGCCGAGGAAGTGCTGCTGGTCGGGAGCTTTGTCGTACGAGTATCCCGGCGAGAGCATCATGCCTTCGACGCCCAGTTCCATCATCTCGTCGAAGAAGGCGCGCACGCTGTTGGGGTCGGCGCCGTCGAACAGGGTCGTATTCGTAGTCACGCGGAAGCCGCGCTGCACTGCCTCCTTCACGCCTTCAAACGCCTTGTCGAAGCCGCCTTCGAGGCAGACGGACATGTCGTGGTGCTCGCGCTGTCCGTCCATGTGAATGCTGAAGGTCAGATATTTCGACGGCTTGAAAAGATGCAGCTTTTCTTTGAGCAGCAGCGCGTTGCTGCACAGGTAAATGTATTTCTTGCGCGCGACCAGGCCTTCGACGATCTCGGCGATCTGCGGATGCAGCAACGGCTCGCCGCCGGGGATGGACACCATGGGCGCGCCGCATTCATCGACCGCCTTGAAGCACTCTTCCGGCGTAAGCTGGCGCTTCAGAATGTGCGCAGGATATTGGATCTTGCCGCATCCGGCGCAGGCCAGGTTGCAGCGGAACAAAGGCTCAAGCATGAGGACCAGCGGATACTGCTTGCGGCCGGCAAGGCGCTGCCCGACCACATAGCTGGCCACGGTCCACATTTGTGAAACAGGAACGCCCATAGGTGTTTGTTTAGTTTATCAGGCCCGGCTCCGCCGGAACTACAGCCTTTAACCACAGAGTTCGCGAAGGCAACGTCAAGGTCACAACGAAGGGCCTCCTCTGCGTTCTTTGCGGGTTTTTCTCTGCGCCCTTTGCGGTTAAAAGGAGTTGTTTTTGTCCACGCCAAGTGCCCTAAATCGAAGAGTTTACCGCGGGGATTCGCAGGTCGAAAAAAGGTTAGTTTTGTGGTAAAATCTAGTTAATCCAAAGATGCCTTAAGTTATTGGAATTTCAGTGATTTGTGGGTCATTTTGCGGGCATCGAGAAGGGTATTGGAAGACGCCGGAAACTAGCCTGCTTTTTTGCGGTTGAAACGGGCCGGTTGCAGGGCGATTTTCCCCACATCTGAATGGCGACGAAAGAAATCAACTCCTCCGCAGTCGTGGACAACAAAAAGAACGGCGGCAACGGCGATTACACTGCCGACTCCATCAAAGTTCTTGGTGGCATGGAAGCCGTGCGCAAGCGCCCGGCCATGTACATCGGCTCGACTGGCGACCTCGGCCTGCATCATCTGGTCTATGAAGTCGTGGACAACTCGGTTGACGAGGCGCTTGCCGGGTTCGCCGACAAGATTGACGTCACCATTCACATTGATAACTCCATCACGGTGGTGGACAACGGCCGCGGGATTCCCACGGAAGCGATGGACATCGACGGCGAAAAAATTCCCGCCGCGCAAGTGGTGATGACCACTCTGCACGCTGGAGGAAAGTTCGATTCCTCCACTTACAAAGTTTCCGGCGGACTGCACGGCGTCGGCGTTTCCTGCGTGAACGCGCTCAGCGAGGAACTGGAGCTCGAAATTTGGCGCGACGGGTTTACCTGGGAACAGACGTATTCGAAAGGCGAGCCCACCAGCAAGCTGAAGAAGACTGGCGCGGTCAAAGCCAAGACTGGGACCAAAGTCCGATTCCTGCCCGACCGAAGCATTTTCACGGGCAACGTCGAGTACAACTACGACACGCTGGCGCAGCGGCTACGCGAATTGGCCTTCCTCAACAAGGGCCTACTGATCACGCTTACCGACGAGCGCACGACCGACTCGAAGTCCGGCGAAGCCAAGTCGGCCGAGTTCAAGTACAACGGCGGCATTGCAGAATTTATCAAGCACCTGAATCGCGGCAAGACAGTTTTGCACGACAAGCCCATCTACATGGAAGCCGAGCGCGACGGCGTCGCGATGGAAATTGGCCTGCAATACAACGACGGATATTCCGAGAGCGTTTTCAGTTTTGCCAACAACATCAACACGGTGGACGGCGGCTCGCATCTTTCAGGTTTTCGCACCTCGCTCACGCGCACGATTAATTACGCGGGCCAGCAGATGGGCCTGTTTAAGGACGTAAAAGAAAATCTGACCGGCGATGACGTGCGCGAAGGCCTGGTTGCAGTCATCAGCGTGAAGTTGCCGCAGCCGCAGTTTGAAGGTCAGACCAAAGGCAAGTTGAACTCCGACATCGCGGGGACGGTGCAGGCATTCGTCAACGAAAGACTGGGCGCGTTCCTCGAACAGAATCCGACGGTCGGGCGAAAGATCATCAACAAAGCCGTGGACGCGGCCCGCGCGCGCGAAGCCGCCCGCAAAGCCCGCGACCTGACGCGCCGAAAAGGCGCTCTCGATGGCGGTGGTCTGCCCGGCAAACTAGCGGATTGCAGCGAACGGCAGCCGGACCGCTGCGAACTGTTCCTGGTGGAGGGCGAGTCCGCCGGCGGAACTGCCAAGCAGGGCCGCGATCGCCGTTTTCAGGCGATTCTTCCGCTGAAGGGAAAAATTCTCAACGTCGAAAAGGCGCGTTACGACAAGATGCTGGGGCACGAAGAAATTCGCGCCATGATCACCGCGCTGGGCACCGGCATTTCGAAAGAGGATTTCGATCCGGCGAAATTGCGCTACGGCAAAATCATTCTGATGACCGACGCCGACGTGGACGGTAGCCACATCCGCACGCTGCTGCTGACGTTTTTCTTCCGCCACATGCAGGACCTGATCAAGCGCAACAATATTTACATCGCGCAGCCGCCGCTGTATTCGATCAAGAAAGGCAAGTCGCAGCAGTACATCAAAGACGACCGCGAGTACGTGAAGGTCATGGTCAAGCGCGCCTCCGAGGGGTTGATCGTCCGCTACGGCGAGGGCGCGGCCAAACTCGAAGGCACGGCGCTGGCCAAGTTCATCACCGTGCTGAAAGAATTTCTCGACTTTCTACGACAAAGTGGACAAGCGCCTGCGCTCGGAGCGCGTGACCGATCTTTTGCCCAAGCTCGATCTTTCGAAGCGCGCCGATTTTGAAGGCGACAAGAAGACGCAGCCCAAGAAAATCGAGAAGCTGGAAAAAGAATTGAAGAAGCTGCAAAAAGAATTGCAGTTCAAAGAAGTGGAAGCCCGCTTCGACGAAGAGCACAACCTGTGGGAAGTGCGCTACGTGAACTCGCAGGGGGCAGAGCACATCATCAGTTGGGAGCTGGCGTCCACGCCCGAGTACCGGCAGATGCTGACCAAGTTCAAGCAGATCGAGGTTTACATGGAGCCGCCGTTCATCGTCGAGACTGTGGCCAAGGGCGCGGCCGGCGGCGATGGCGCAAACGGCGACGAAGCTGGAGCTGAATCCGAAAACGGAGATGGCGACCGAGGAAGCACAGAAGAAGCCCGCGAAGCCGGTCGCGAAGAAGGCTGCTGCCAAAGTCGAAGTGGAAAAAGCGACGGCGCGCGAGCTCTTCGATCACGTCCTGGCCGAAGGCAAAAAAGATTTCACCGTGCAGCGCTACAAAGGCCTGGGCGAAATGACCGCTCCGCAACTCTGGGAAACCACCATGGACCCCGAGCGCCGGACTTTACTCTCGGTGAAGCTCGAAGACCTGGCAGAGTGCGAAACCATCTTCACCACCCTCATGGGCGAAGACGTCGAGGCGCGCCGGAAGTTCATTGAAGAGAACGCGCTGGATGTGAAGAACCTGGATATCTGATCTGCATGTGCGGGGCGGGCGCCGTCGCCCGCCGCTTTTGTTAAGACGTGGCCCAAAAAAGGCTGCAAGCCGTTGCATAGTCCTCGTTCTCCATAGCTAGGAGGACCATTCATGACTATCTCTCTCCCGTCTTTCAGGAGCAATCCGCTCCTGTGGGTGGGCACCGCTGTGGTAGCTCTCGCGGCCATTGTTTTCGTTTCCGTCCCTAACCTCTTGCGGGTTCGGATGGCGGCGAACGAAGCTAATATGTTGTCGCAGTATAGGAACGCGACGACCTTCGCCACTGGTGAGGATCCCATCCGCGAAACAATCCGCACCGGCGCAATCGAATTGGTCGTGAGTCATGCCACCCAGACTGCCGAAAAACTGCGCGGCCTCGTGGAAGGCGCCGGCGGTTACCTTGTGACCTCGGAGTCTCGGGGCGGTGATGACGCGCCACGGGGCTTGCCGCCGCCCTCTTACGTGCTCACCGAGACTGCCCGGGCTGCCAAGTCTTCAACACCACGCAAACGCTCTGTAACTTTTTCTTTGCCCAGAATTCCCATCACCGCGAACAAACTCGGCGCCACGCCCTGTCCCGTCAGCGCGACGCGGGCGCCGTTGATCAGGGCGCCGGCTTTCACGCCTTTTTCGGCGGCGAAGTCGCGGAGGAGTTTTTCGGTTTCCGGCTCGCTGAAATTCTGCAATACGGCGTAACGATCTCCGAGTTCGATCAGCAGCTTCCTCACGGGTTCATCTTTTAGGAATTTTTCGACCGCTGCGGGGTCGGGATCGAACTGGTCGCTGAAGAACGCGCGGAAGGATCCGGCGAAATCTTTCAGGCTGCGGGCGCGGGATTTCAGGAGGTCAATCGTCGCCAGCAAAGACTCGCGGGCGGTGGCAGGAGCCAATCCCACCTTCTTCCATTCTTCTTCAATCAGTGGCAGTAAACGTTCGGCAGAATACGACCGGATGTATTCGGTGTTGAACCAATCCAGTTTCGCTCGGTCGAAGACAGCGTTGGAGCGGGAGATGGAATCGAGGTTGAAGAGGCGAATCAGCTCGGCGTCGGCCAGTATTTCTTTCGACGGCCCGGGCTTTTTCCCGACGGCGGGAGTCTCGGCGGCCGAGGTTCCTGCGGCGATCGGCGAGGCATCGTCTCGGGCGGAGTCCATCCCAGCAGGGCCAGAAAATTGCGAAACGCTTCGGGGACGATTCCCTCTTCGCGATAGGCAATCACGCTGGTCGCGCCGTGGCGCTTGCTGAGCCGCGTTTTGTCGGGGCCGAGGATGAGCGGCACGTGGGCAAATACCGGCAAAGCCGCGCCCAGCGCCTGATACAGCAGCACCTGCTTGGGAGTATTCGAAATGTGGTCGGCGCCGCGGATGATGTGCGAGATGCGGAGGTCAATGTCGTCGGCGACCACGCTCAGGTGGTACGTCGGGCTGCCGTCGTTGCGCAGGAGGACGAAATCTTCGATCTCGGTATTCGCGAACTCGACTTTGCCGAAGACGGCGTCGTCGAAAGCGGTACTGCCGGTTTCTGGAACGGCAAAGCGTACTGCGGCCGGTTCTCCTGCATTCTTTCGCCGCAAAGCCTCGGCGCGGTCTACCTTCCGACAAATGCCTTCGTAGCGGGGAGGCCGTTTTTCCGCAGCTGCTTTGGCTCGCGCGCGTTCGATTTCCTCTTTGGTGCAGAAGCAGTAGTATGCTGCGCCAGACTCGATCAGCCGTGTGGCGGCGGCGCGGTACAGATCGACTCGCTGGGTTTGGTAGTAGGGGCCTTCGTCCCAAGAGAGGCCGAGCCACTGCATCCCCTGAAGGATGCCTTCGACCATTTCTGGCGTGGAGCGTTCGAGGTCGGTGTCTTCGATCCGCAGGACCAAAGTTCCCCCAAAATGCCGGGCGAAAAGCCAGTTAAACAGGGCGGTTCTGGCCCCTCCGACGTGCAAATACCCGGTCGGAGACGGAGCGAACCGGACACGCGGTTTGGCGTCAGAACGGCGGTCTTCGGAACGAACTTGGGAACCTGGATTTGGGGGTGAAATGCCGGACATTGTCGAAAATTGGCTTGATGACCAGACTGGATGTTACGTTCCCCCTCTGACAGCGTCAAGCAACGGGCCCTGGCAAGTGACGGAGGTGACTAACCAAAGGCATTACCGGGGGAGCGAAAGCTGTTGTTTTGCCCGCAAACCTATGAAAGCATAAACGTAACTTCCCACCCGCGACGTAGGAGAGGTCCGCGGTTTTGTCGCCTTCATCATGAACACTTTTGTCAGTTCGGTGGTCCTGCCGGGCGTGGTCGCGCTCCTGCTCTTTTTGGTATTTACTTACCTGCACGAGCAGAGCCGGCAGCCGTATTTTCGCGCGTGGCAGTTCGCCTGGGGAGCCTACACGCTGCACTTTGCGCTAGAGGCCCTCGGCAGGGTCTGGCCCAGGAGCGCTATGCCGGAGTTGCTGGCATCGTTGCTGCTGGTGGTCATGGCGCTGTGCATCCTGGTCTCAACCCGGCTGACGCGACGGCTCACCCGTTCTGAGAGGTCGGAAGCGTTTCGGCTGCGCTGGTATGAAATCGGCGCAGGCGTGACTGCGGCCGCCCTGGCGTTTTTGAGCCTGAAGCCGCAATTGCTGGCCAGCCTTCCGCTCGTGATTTCGCACTATCTCCAATTACAGTTCGCACTGGCGCTGGTGCTCGGCTATAGCTCATTTCATTTCTATGCAACCGCGCAGCGCAAAGGCTCGGTGGCGTTCTGGATGCTCGCCATTTTTCTGGCGTTCTGGACAGTGCTGATGATGTTCGCGCAGTTCCAGTCGCCGTTCAGCGCGGTGCCGCAGATGCTTCTCGGCATCGCCATGGTGATGGTGCTGTTCGAGAATGAGCGCAATGCGGTGCAGGAGAACGCGCTCGCTTTCTCGACTCTGGGCGTGGATCCGATGCGGCTGCTTTCCGCCACCGACCTGGTTCCCAGCATGCAAAGCATTCTTGACCGGCTGGTGGCGCCGCTGCCGACCAGTCGCGCGGTGATCTGTGTCTCGGAACGCTGGCGGGCGGTGCTGCCTTCGGTGCAGATTGGGTTTTCGCCGACGTTTGCCGCCAACCTCGACGCCAGCGGGGCGGGAGAGTACGTCTGCGAGCTGGCCTACCGCCGCGGCGGGTTTTTCACCTTCCGCAATGTTCTGGACATGTCAGAGCCGTTGCCGGCGTTTCCTGGCGGACGCTTCGAGCAGTTCCGGCAAGCGCTGGCGGCGGAGAATATCCGCAACCTGACTGCGGTAAGCCTGCAGACCCGCGAGCATAACTTCGGCGTAGTGCTGTTTCCTCACGCGGAGCGCCATCTCTTTGGCGCTTCCAATCTACGGCTGCTGATCGGGCTGGCGTTGCAGATTGGGCTCACGCTGGAAAATTACGTGGTCATGCACGATGCGCAACGCCGCACCAAGGAGTATCAGCTGTTGACGCAGATCGGGCAGGCCATCAGCTCACGGCTGGACCAGCAAGAAGTTCTGCGCGCAGTGCAGAAAGAACTTGGCCAGATTTTTGACACCTCGAATTTTTATGTGGCTTTCCAGGAAGGCGACTCGATCGTTTTCCACCTGGAAGTGGAAGACGGACAATCTTTGCCGCGCCGGCAGCGTAAGTCCTCGAATGGGCTCACGGAATACGTTCTGCGCACGGGGCAGCCACTGCTGATCCGTTCCGACCTGGAACGCGCGCGCGAGCGGCTGGGCGTGACTTTCGCCCCGCACCGTCCTGCGAAATCGTTTTGCGCAGCGCCCATCCTGGTGAGTGGAAGGGCGGCCGGAGTGATGGCTGCCATGAGCACGAGCCGCGAATACATTTTCGAGCAGCGCGACCTGGACGTTTTGAAGACCGCGGCGGGACAGGTCTCGGTAGCCATTGAAAACGCCCGGCTCTTTGGCAAAGAGCAACGCCGGTCGCGGCAGTTTGCGTTCTTGAACAGCGTTTCCAAGACGGCGATTTCCAGCGAAGACGCCGAGCAGATGCTCGCCGATATTGTCGGCCATATCCAGAAAAATTTCCGCTTTGACCATATTGGCATCGGCATTCTCGACTACGCGACCAAAGAGATTGAGATCAAAGTTGAGGCCGGCACCACCGCGCACGAGAAAGGGAAGAAGGTCCCCATCAGCGCAGGGATTCTGGGACGCGTGGCACGCACCGGCGAAATGGCCATGATGAATGCCAGCGAAGGCGGGCAGCTGCAGGGTCTGCTGCCCGGTTCGCGCAGCGTGCTTTCCATCCCGATTTCTTACGGCGACACGCTTTTGGGCGTGCTGAATGTGGAGAGCGAGCAGGAACTGGCATTCTCCACCGAAGACACGCTGGTGATGAACACGCTGGCCGACCTGCTGGCCACGGCGCTGCACAATTCATTCGTATTCCAGAAGCTGCAGCAGCAGTCGATCACCGACGGACTCACCAGCATCAAGACGCGACGGTTTTTCTGGGAAGCGCTTTCGTCGGAGTGGAAGCGGGCTTCGCGCTCGGGGCGGCCATTCTCCGTGGTGCTGATTGACCTCGACAAGTTTAAAGAAGTGAATGACACCTTCGGGCACCTGGAAGGCGATATGGTGCTGGCCCGCGTGGGACGGCTGCTGGAACAGAAGTGCCGGCAGTCGAACGTGGTTGCGCGCTATGGCGGAGATGAGTTCGTAATTCTGATGCCTGAAACCGGAGTGGAGCAGGCGCAAATTTTGTCGGAACGGCTGCGCCTGTGGTTGGCTACGGATCCGATGTTGAGCGAGCACCACATCACGGGCAGCTTTGGAGTGGCGAGTTTTCCGGTGCATGGGCTGGCGGCGGAAGACATTATCCGGGTGGCCGACGCCGGAATGTATGTTTCCAAGAAAGCCGGGGGCGACCGGGTTTCGACCGCCGAAGAGCGCGGCGAGGACCCGGGCAGCGCGGTGCAACGGCAGTTGGTTTCCGGTTATATCGAGGGCTTTCTGCAGCGCGACCGTAGCGGCTCGGAACACGTGGAGGAATTGGTCGGGACGCTGCGTAAACTTTCGTCCGGCGCGGAACAGAAAAATCTTCCGATCCTGCGAGATTCAATCGAAGCCCTTGCCCGCGCAGCTGAGTCACGCGAACTCAATGTTGCCGGGCACGGGGACGCGGTGGCGCAGTATTCGGAAATGATTGGCCGCTCGCTCGGCCTGCCGCCGGAAGAAGTCCGCGAGCTGGGCTTTGCCGGGCGGGTGCACGATGTAGGAAAGCTGTTCGTCCCTGAGCGCATTCTGAATAAGCATCACGCGCTCGCCGACGACGAATTCCAGTCGCTGAAAATGCATCCCAAGACAGGCGCTGAAATTGTCAGCACGCTTCCGAACAGCGAGCGGACGCAGAAAGCGGTGGAGTGCCACCACGAATGGGTGGACGGCAGCGGCTATCCGAAGGCCTTGCGCGGAGAGGAAATTCCGCTGTGGGCGAGGATTATCACCGTCGCCGACGCTTACGTGAACCTGATCAGCGACCGCTCCATGGCCCCCGGCAAGAGCAGCGACCAGGCCCTGGCGGAGCTGGAAAAATTCAGCGGCATCCGCTTCGACGGCATGCTGGTGCGCATTCTGGCGCGCGAGCTGAAAGCTGAGCGCAGCCTGCCGAACCTGTAAGCACTCCTACGATTCCAGGCTCCCGACTGCACCGCCTTCGCGTCCGTGGCGGACTTCTGGCGTCCTTTGCGGTTAAAGTCTTTTAACCTAGCAACGAGGAAAATCAAGAGCTTTTAACCGCAAAGGGCGCAAAGGAAGAGCGAAGCTCGCAAAGAAAGACTGCCCCAGATTTGCCAAATCATCCTCGCAAGCCCGAAACTAGTTGCTTATGCCAGTCCCATTGTCTCTTGATGGTCGGGTCGCGTTGATCACGGGCGGGTCGCGCGGAATTGGCGCGGCTGCGGTACGGATGTTTGTTCAAGCCGGGGCGCGGGTTTTCTTTAACTACGAAAAGGCCAAGGCGGCGGCTGAGGGATTGGTCCGCGAATGTGGCGATGACAACTGCGCGGCGATGCAATGCAACCTGAGTGGAACTGAGTCCGCGCAGGAGCTGGTGGCGGCGTGCCTGCGGTGCTTCGGCCGGCTCGACATTCTGGTGGCGAATCATGGAGTGTGGCCGTCGGAACCGGCGTCGATCGACCAGATGACCGACGAACAGTGGCGGCGGACGGTTGCCATCAACCTCGATGCGGTTTTTGGCTTGGTGAAGCACTCGGTCCGCGAGATGCGAAAGGTCGCCAGTGCTCAATCACCGTGCCACATTGTGCTCATCAGCTCCACTTCAGGACAAAGAGGGGAAGCCTTTCACTGCGATTACTCCGCGACCAAGGGCGCGCTGATCAGCATGGTGAAGAGCCTGTCCACCGAGCTGATACGGGACCATATCTACGTGAACAGCGTGGCGCCGGGATGGGTGGACACCGACATGTCCCGTCCGGCCCTGGACGATCCGGAGTCGGCAAGAGAGATTTTGAGCGTCATTCCTATCGGCCGCGTCGGTACGCCGGAAGAGATCGCTGGCCCGATTCTGTTTCTTTGCACTCCGTTGGCCGGGTTCGTTTCGGGAGAGGTGTTCAACGTCAATGGCGGCGCGGTGCTAGTAGGATGAAGAAACGCTTGGCGGCGGGCAGCTAATCGCCGGGTTCGCCGCGTCTAACAACAGTAGTTAACGACAATAGTTAAAGAGATGAAATATGCCTTCACCTGCCTGCTGCTGACGGCGCTTGCCTTCCCACAAAGCGCTCCTACTAACTCATCTGAAAGTTCGGCGCCGTCTCCGACGGCTTCGCAAGCGATTCCCACCGATCAGGAGAGTGTTCGCAAGGCGAGGGCGATTCTTGACCAGGCCATTCAGGCGCTGGGCGGGCAGGCCTATTTGAATGCCCAGGACATGACCCAGGAAGGCCGCAGCTACAGCTTTCATCGCGGCGAGCCGAACAGCCTCGGAACCCTGTTCTGGCGCTTTCGAAAGTTTCCTGACAAGGACCGCGTCGAGCTAACCAAAAAGCGGGACGTTGTCGAGGTCTATAGCGGTGACAAAGGGTACGAGATCACTTACCGCGGCGTGCGCGACATGGAGGCGAAGGAAATAGATCCCTATGTGCGGAGGCGGCACTTCGGACTTGACGCGGTGCTCCGCGAGTGGCTGAATCAGCCGGGTGTGGCCCTGTTCTATGAGGGCCAGACGGTAGCCGCTCAGAAAGAAACTGACCAGGTGACGGTAATGAACGCCAAGAATGAGGCCGTAACCCTGTTTCTCGATGCCACCACGCACCTGCCGGTGAAGAAGAGCTTTACTTGGCGCGATCCCGTGGATAAGCAGCGGAACGTGGAAGAGGAAATCTACGACAATTACCGGCCGGCAAAGAATGTGATGGTGCCCTACGACACAACGCGGTTTTTTAATGGCGAGATGGCGGCACAGTTCTTCGTGACCTCCGTCAACATCAATCAGGGCTTGAGCGACACCCTGTTTGACCCCAAACTCGCCGATACAAAGCACCACTAATCCTTCCATCCGCCCTCGCAACAGTGACTTTCTGTGCACCACTTTAGTTATGGAGATACCAAGCGTGTGTTTGTAAATAAATGTAAATGCACATAGTTAGCAGCCTTGCGGTGTGAACTTCCTGTGATGAAGTGTGGTCAATTTGCCACAGACGAGTTTTGCGGGCCGGGTTTTATCCTAGGGCTTCCCGGGAAAGCGCCCTTCTGATACAGGAACAAACAATTCGTGCGGCGGTCGAGTGCAGCGGACTCGGGCTGCATTCCGGCGCGCCCGTTAAGCTGCGAATCCTTCCCGCCCCCGCGCATACCGGAATCATCTTCCGCCGCACCGATCTCGATGGATTTGAGGTGGAAGCCACTGGCCGCAACGTGGCCCGCGTCAGCTATGCCACCAGCTTGATGAAGAAAGGCGTGCTGATCTCAACCACCGAGCACTTGCTCTCGGCGTTTGTCGGCATGGGAATCGACAACGCGTTTGTCGAGCTGGACAACCTGGAGTTGCCGATTCTCGACGGCAGCGCCCGGCCATTTGTGGACTTGATACGCCGCGCCGGCGTACGCAAACAGCGCCGCCCACGAACCTACATCAGGATCCTTCGCGCCCTTGAGCTTCGCGAAGGCAACAAGTTCATGGGGATCTATCCGGCGGAAAATTATTCGGTCTCCTACACCATCAATTTTCCGCATCCGCTCATCGGACGCGAAACTTTCACCCAGACCCTGACCAACGGCCATTACGTCGCGAACATTGCGCCTGCGCGCACTTTCGGATTCCTTCACGAAGCCGAAGCTTTGCGACAGCAAGGACTGATCCGCGGCGCTTCCGCCGAGAACGCGCTGGTGCTGACTCGTGATGGCCTGGTGAATCCTCCGCTGCGCTTCGACGACGAATTTGTGCGGCACAAAGTTCTCGATCTGATCGGCGACCTGGCACTAATCGGCCACCAGATTCTGGGCAACGTTGTCGCCGACCGCGCCGGCCACGCAATGCATACCGCCCTGGTATCAAGGCTGTTGCGCGATCCGTCGCTGTGGGAAGAAACCACGCTGGCGGAGGAGCGCCGAGAGGACTACGTGCCCGCTGGAGTCGCCGCGGGACAAGCTCTCTAAGGGTGGAAGGGCAGTCTGCGACTACCGTGTCCCGCCCGGACCCGCTTCAACCTTCGATGAAACTGCCTTCTCTTCGGGTTTGCGCTTGCGGTCGATTTGCGCGCAAAACTGGGAAAAGTATGGGATGTACAACTGGCTCTTCCCCAGGAAGCCATCCAGCTTCATGGGCACCTGAAGTTCTGCCGTTCGACACTGCAAGCGCACGTCCAGCACAGCGTTGGTTTGAGCGTCACGCACACGCCGCAGGCTCCATCCAGTTCCCTTGCGGCCGCTAAAGTCCTCGCGAATGGTGTATCCAGCGTCGTTAAAGAAGAAATGTTCCAGACCGTCTTGCGAGTGAATTCCTACTTCGCGGATGTCTCCGCTTGCCACCGTTGTGTATTTCACGGACGCGAACTCGCCTGTGCTCACTTTCTGCCCCGCAAAACGATTCTTCTCGTCGAACCAATTTGTCACCGTAACGCTGCAGGCCGGGCGGCTGCCGGTGCCAGGGGTTCGTTCGTGCACAGAGAGCATATTAAATCGATCGTCATAACGGAATTGTTGCGTAGTCCCCTGCCAGTTGCTTGTTTTCTTTAGCGAGCCTTTTTCGTCGTACTCATAGCTGACCCAGTGCCCTGCGTCATCTTGCGCTTTGGTGATGCGGCCTTGTGGATCGTTTTGAAGGCTAACTGTGTGACCGTGCGGCGAGGTGATTCGCAGGATATTCCCGTCGCGGTCGCGCGTAACGGTGAGCCGGTCTCCTTTGGGGTTCTTGATCTCTGTAACGGCACACTGTCCGGGCTTTGAAGTTGCCCCGCACCCCTGGATCGTGAGTTCAGTGCCATCACGCAGGCTCACCTTCCAGCCGCCGTGCTGGTTCCAGGCAATGCGTGAGCCGTAGAAGCGGTCCAGCGTGGTCTTGTTTTCAAAGACGCCATCGGCGAATCCTGTTCCTGGCGAGATGCGAGCGTAGCGTTCTTGGCTGCCATCGGCGAGCACCAGGGCTACCCAGGAAAACTTGCTTACGTCTCCTACGATGAACATGTCGTAGGATGTGCTTCCGCCGATTCCGAACGACCGCGATCTCGGATCCATGTTGCGCTGCGTCCGAACAAAATCGATTGGAATCGTGTCTTTCACGAACAGGTCTTCATATTCGCGATAGTAGATCCCAGTGGCTACGTCGAAAGGATCAGCTGCGGTGATGTTGTCATGAGTTGCGTTAGAAACTGCATCTGGTTGCTGCACTTGAGCAATAGCGATCACAGAGACAATCAGAAATAACAGGGCGAGCGGAGCACGGCAGGTTCGCATCGCCCTAGTTTAGGTGGAGACTCGCTCACGGCCGCAAAACCAAAGTGATTGTCCGGATGGACGACTGGTCCGGTTCTAGACTGGGCCGCGATTCGGCCAAAGGATTGACCTGCCCCCAATTTCCGTTCACCTAAGAATACGAAATTCTACGCTAGTTCCATCGCCGGTTTGAGCGGGGATGGGGGTCTGGGGCAAGGGGCCGGCGTTGGAGGCCTCTTGCCCCAGTTCAGCTCTGTCGAAGCGTGCTGCCTGGGTCGCGAACTCCTTCGGGGTTTGATATCCCAAACTGCTGTGCGGACGATCTTCGTTGTACTCCGTCCGCCAGGCCGCGATCCTCCGCCGCGCATCGAACAAGTTCTGAAACCAACTTACCCGCAAACACTCTTCCCGCATTCGTCCGTGAAAACTCTCGATCCGCGCATTCTGCGTCGGCTTGCCCGGCTGAATGTGGATCAACTCGATCTGCCGCTCTACCGCCCACGCCAGAAAATGCCGGCTGGTGAACTCCGGGCCGTTGTCGCAGCGGATGGCTTGCGGCATTCCGCGCTCGGCGGCGATCTCGTCCAACACCCGCGTCACTCTGCGACTGGCGAAACTGGTGTCCACTTCCAACGCCAGGCATTCCCGCGTGTAGGCATCCACCACACTCAGCACCCGGATCGCCCGCCCGCACTCCACCGCATCGTGCACAAAGTCCAGCGCCCATTCCTGGTTCGCCGCAGTCCGCGCCACGAGCGGCTTTCCCTCGCGCACGCAGTGTTTGCGCTTTTTCCTTCGCAGCATCAATCCCGCTTCCCGATACACCCGATGCACCCGCTTATGGTTCACCGACTCTCCCTCGCGCCGCAACAAAACCTGCAGCCTCCGATACCCGAAGCGCGGTTTGGACCGCGCCAGTTCCACCAGTCGCGTGCGCAGCGGCTCATCGCTGCCGGTTGCCTGGTAGCGAAAACTCGATACCGCCATCCCCATCAGCCCGCAAACCCGGCGCTCACTGGCCGCATACTCCACCCGCAGCCAGCTCGCCTCCGACCCCTGGTCTACGAGCTCCATCCGTTTTTTGCGATCACCGCCTTCAGCATCTCCTTGTCCAGGCTCAGATCCACCACCAGCTTCTTCAATCGCGTGTTCTCATCCCTTAGCTGCTTGGCTTCTTGCGCTTCGCTCACCGTCATCCCTCCGTACTTCGCTTTCCAGGCGTAGATGGTGTGCTTCGACACTCCCACTTCCCGCGCCACGTCCTCTGCTTTGCGCCCCGCCTCCATCTGCTTCAGCGCCCCGATCATCTGCGCTTCGCTGTGATTGCTCTTCGACATTGCTCTCCCCTTTCCGCAAATATGAAATCATACTTAGCGGTGTGCCGATTTTGGGGAGCAGGTCAAGGTAATTCGTGATTCCGAGCGGGCCAGATTTCTGGATTCTCCTGCCGAAGGGATCGTAGCCGAAGGTCGTGGAACCCACGCCCGGATTCACAACCTGTGTCAGCCGGTTATCGAAGTCCCAGGTATAGGATTTGCCGGAGGGATCGGAGAGGGTATTGCCGTTTGCGTCATACACAAGAGATCAAAGGCCTGGGCCGACCACGCAGCAAGAGCCGACTTAATCGGATAGTTGAACCTTCTCTATTTCCTTGCCTGTCCAAGCGTAGAGGATCGACCACGAACCGTAACCTGCAAAAACAATGGTCGGCTTCGTTGCGCGAATCGTCTTTTTGCCATTAAGGTCGTCATACTTGCCGGGACCTTCGCGCCACACCACTGGTGTTCCATCGGTCTTCTCCAAGGAGCGAGTCTCCCAACCCATACCAGCCTGGCGAGCCACGACTAGTTCCGCTGTCCGCTTCGGGCTCTCTCCTGCGATCAAAACAAGAGCCCACGTCGGCTTGCCGTCCCCATAAAAGTTAACCCTCACAGCGCCAGGGCATCGCCTACCGTGATCTTTTTGAAACGATTGCCTGTCGTTCTTGCTCAGGTCTTCCAGGCTGACAACGCGGGTCCCTGGATATTTTGTGGAGAGTTCGTCGCTCATGCCCGGCGGAAGATCGCAGGGATTGGTCCGCGGTGCCGCAACAGCGGTCTGAATTGCTACAACCATGCAAAAACTCGCCACGAGGATCATCAGGGTCTTCAGGCACATAACAATTGCTCCTCTCACTTCGCGTCACACTTCTGGCCGGGCTTGCACTCGGGCGTATCCGGTATCGAATTTGGAGCGTTGGAACTCGGGTGCAATGGCGGCACTAGTTGCAAGTGAAAATGTGGGCCGCCTCCGTGCTTTGTCTGTACACCGGCTGGCTGGCCCACCCTTCCCATCGTAGCCTCCATTATCCCAAACGTTGGCTGCCCCACCCTTTGCGGTTTTCAAAGGGTGGGCCACCCGAGGGCTTGCGCTGCGAAGGCCTTGGCGCTTGAGAGAAGTCAATCGGCGGAGGTCGGCATCGTCTCGATTGCGTCGGCGGAGTCCTTTTCGTGCGTTAACTTCCGGATTTCGGCGCGAGTGAGCGCCGCCAACTGTCTGGCGTAGGACTTGGCTGAATTCTGCCGCTCGCTGGAAAGCTGGGCGACACGCGCCGCCAGCAGCGGAGCGTCATTTTCGATCATCCTGAGCAGGCGTTCGGCACGGTCAATTCTGAGTTCGATGGGTAACATAGCTGGTATCACAAAAGGATGACCGACGCCTGCGGCAGAGACAAGTCATAAGGTGGATTCCCCCAATCCCCCCAATCCCGGCGGCAATATGGGAAACTAAGCCAGCGTGCACAAGATCGTCTATCTTTCTTTGGGGTCGAACCTGGGCGACCGGGCGGCAAACCTGCAAACTGCAATCGCGCAGCTCGCCGGCCTGGGT
The DNA here is from genome assembly GCA_963839975.1 of uncultured Acidobacteriota bacterium. GTDB lineage: Bacteria > Acidobacteriota > Terriglobia > Terriglobales > Acidobacteriaceae > Gp1-AA145. Next base: position 422,804 of record CAWIXA010000003.1, read on the forward strand.
GACGTGGTGGCGGTGTCTTCTTTTTATGAGACCGAGCCGGTGGAATTGACCGCGCAGCCTTGGTTCCTGAACTGCGCCGTCAAACTCGACACCGAGAAAATGCCGCGGCAACTCATCGCCGGGATCCTTGCGCTGGAGCAGGGCATGGGACGCCAGCGCAAGCAGGCCAAAGGCCCGCGCATCATTGATATAGACATTCTGTTGTTCGGCAGCTCGATCATCGAAATCCCGACGCTGACCGTGCCGCATCCGAGCATGCACGCAGCGCCGGTTTGTGCTGGAGCCCCTGGCAGAAATCGCGCCGGAGGCGCAGCATCCGGTGTTCCGGCGCACGGTGAAGGAACTGCGGGATGCGTTGCCACCGGGGCAGACGGTGAGGCAGGTCGCAGATGCACAATCCTAGGTCAATCCCCAATATTTCAAATTGTCATTCCGAGCGGCGAAAGCCGTCGAGCAACCTGCTGTTCGCATGGAGCGTTGATGCTGCCGGCAAACAGCAGGTTCCTCGCTTCGCTCGGAATGACAGATCTAGTTGGAGACGAGAATCAGGGAACAATAATCCGGCTGCCCTCGTCCGGGGGCGCGATTGCCGATTGCGGCTCGGGAAACTGCTGGAAGAGAAACTCCACAAAGGCCCGTGCCTTGGGCCGGCCTGAAGTTCGCGTCAGCCCCATGCGCAGCAGAAAAACCAGCGCGCGCAGAACGTCGGAATCGCGCAGGCGAGCGTGGCCGACATGCTTCTGCTCCGCCTCGCGATATTCCTTCACCATCTTCTGTACCTCAGCCGCAATTGCCTGATGCGTGAGGTTCGCGTCCGCCCGCTCGTAGTGCAGCCCGGAGTTCGCCAAGGTTTCGTAACTGCCGGCGAGGGAGGTTAGAGCCGCGAGCAAATCTGAATCGCGGACGCTGGGGTCCGCCTTCGCGCTCTTGGCCAGCGCAAAACTCAGGCCCAGAATCAGGTGCTCCTGCTCATAGAGAAACTGCTCGCCGATTTCTACGTTGGGAAACAGGGCATTGCGATCAAGAGTTTCAAGGGAGCGCGGTCTCTCGTGCTGCCGCGCCTGCTGTAGATAGACGCAATCGCTTGGACAGTCGAGCGTGACTTCGCGCTGCTCGCCACAACACTGCGGGCAGATGCGTCCGTGGACCGCCGGACAGAAGCGTTTTTCTTTGCGGGTTTCGCAGATGGAACAGGCCAATTGATGGGCTCCGAATGATTATTATGTCATGCGAAAAGCGGGAAACCCGTCGTTGGTCATTTGTCGTTGGTCGTTGGCAAAATCTCGTTGCGCCAACCATGCCGGTGGCGACAAAAGCTGGATTACGTTGGACGGGGTCAGTATGTGGGCGGCCGAAATCTTCAAGGGCCCTCTTTGGCCAACGACCAACGACGAATGACCAACGACGGGTTTCCTCAATCCAGACAGCCATTTCTCACCGCCCACCCGCTCCGCAGCCGCGATTTCTGTGGCTGTTTGTGGTTCCAAATCGAGAAACCCGCATAAAATGCGGTAATTGTGCTACTTTTCCACAGGCTGGGAGGGTTAAGATAGCTTGCGCAATCAGTACGAAATCCATTTTGTAAATACAGAGGAGGATTCATGGCAGCAGGATTGACCAAGACCCAACTGGTTCGCCATTTGGCAGAGAAGGTAGAAGTGAACAACAAAACCGCGGCGGCGTTCCTGGAGCACCTGGCCGACACCGCAATCAAAGAGACCAAGAAGAATGGCTTGTTCGTGGTCCCGGGCATCGGACGTCTGGTGAAAGCGCACCGCAAGGCGCGCGTAGGACGTAATCCGCAGACCGGCGAGCCGATCCAGATCAAGGCGAAGACGGTCGTGAAGTTCCGCGTCGCGAAAGCCGCGAAGGACGCCATCGCCCCCAAGAAGTAGTTTTCTTTTTTAGTTTCGAAGAAGGCCGGCCTCGTGCCGGCCTTTTCCATTCTCCAAACTTTTCTGAAAATTCTTCTTGACAATTTATACTGTGTGCTACATAGTATGTACCGTACACTATATGACGCAAGGTACTAACAACCCCGCTGAGAATGACAGCCTGCTGGAAAACCTGCGGCTGGAGCTTCGCCGCGGATGCCTGGTACTGGCGGTGCTGGCCGAGCTTCGCAATGAGCAGTACGGATACACCTTGCGCAAGGGCCTGGCCGACCGCGGCCTGGCGGTGGATGAAGGAACGCTCTATCCGCTGCTGCGGCGGCTGGAGAGCCAGGGCTTGTTGGCCAGCGAATGGCGCGAGGAAGAAAAACGCAATAAGCGTTTCTACAAGATTTCCAAGGACGGCAAGCTGGTGCTGAAACAACTGCTCGCCGAATGGCAGGGCATTGGCAAGTCGCTGGACGAAATTTTGAAGGAGTCAGGTCATGGAACTTCTTGATCGTTACTTGAAAGCGGTGCAGTTCTGGCTGCCCAGCGAGCAGAGGCAGGACATCATCGCGGAATTGTCGGAAGACCTGCACTCGCAGATCGAGGACAAGGAATCCGAACTTGGCCATCCGCTCACGGACGCCGAAGTTGAGGCCGTCTTGAAAAAAGGCGGCCCGCCGATGCTGGTGGCACAACGGTACCACCCGCAGCGCTACTTGATCGGCCCGGCGCTTTTCCCCATGTACTGGTTCGTCCTCAAGCTGGGCTGGCTGTTTTTCTTTGGCCCCTGGCTCGATCTTGGGCATCGGCGCTAATTTGTTTGCCGGCGGACATTTTCAGGGATTGCTGGAGCCGTTCTTCCGCGCGGTTCTGTTCAACTTCGTCGCGATCACGGGAGTGTTTGCGCTGATCGAGCGCTCGCATTTCAAGGCGGGAGTGCTGAAGGACTGGAGTCCGCGCAAGCTGCCGGCGGTGCGTGATCCCAACCGGGTGACGCGCACCTCTTCGATCAGTGAACTTGCGTGGTACCTCATGCTGGCGTTGTGGTGGATGAACGTCTTGCGGATTCCGGCGATCCCTGGCGTGAGCATCGCGATGTCGCCGGCGCTCTCGCGCCTCTATTGGCCGATTCTCGTGGCGATTCTGTGTCAGGGAATCATCGCTGTCGTCAACGCATTTCGCCCGCAGTGGAATCCGCGGCGCGCCGCGGTGCGCGGAATCGTGGATGCGGCGAGCCTGGTGATCGTCGGCTACTTGCTTGGCGTATGGCTCTCTGGCGGGACGTTCGTCGCGATCATTTCCGCCAAGCTATCGCCGGCGGAAATAGCCTCTGCGCAAAGAGCCATCACCCATGGGTGGTCGGTGCTGCTTTTGATTTGGGCCGCAGCAAGTTATGCAGCGCGGACGGTCCAGGATGCACGACGGGCAGCGAGCAAGCCGCCAATCCACAACTGGGCGCTGCGGATGTTGGTGGGGGACTGAGCGGCGCGAGGCGTTTTAGTCAGCCGAGGACGAGACGAAATTCGTAACGAGGAATAAACCATGGAACTCATTGATCGCTACTTACAGGCAGTGAAATTCTGGCTGCCGAAGAACCAGAAGCAGGACATCATCGCCGAGTTGTCGGAAGATCTCCGCTCGCAGGTGGAAGACCGCGAGGCCGAGCTGGGGCGCAAGCTCAACGAATCCGAAGTGGCCGAAATGCTGAAGCAGCGCGGCCGTCCGGTGCTGGTGGCAAACCAGTTTCGTCCGCAGCAGAGTCTGATTGGCCCGGTGTTGTTTCCCATTTATATGTTCGTGCTCAAGATTGTGGCCGGGTTTTACCTGCTGCCCTGGGTGCTGGTGTGGATCACGGTCGCGATCTACCGCCCTCCGCATCCCGGGCAGAACTTGCTCACAACCATTGGATCGTTCTGGACTTCGTTCTGGCCCATGACTCTTTCCATGATTGGAAGTGTCACGATCATCTTCGCGATTCTGGAGAGAGCGCAGCAGAAGTCGCAGTTTATGGAAAAGTGGGACCCGCGCAAGCTGCCGCCAGTCCGCGATCCCAACCGCATCAAGCTTTCCAACTCAGTGGGGGAGCTGACCGCAAACATGGTGCTTTGCGGGTGGTGGCTGTGGTGGGCAGGCGGCCACTGGTACCCGACCGAAGTGCATTTCTCCAGCGTAACCGTCACCCTGGCGCCGGTCTGGCGTTACTTCTTCTGGGGCTATCTGGTGATGTACCTGGGGAACATCGCGCTCTCCGCTGTCAACATTCTCCGCCCCTACTGGACGGAGGAACGCGCCGCGATTCGGGTTTTCCTCTCTAGCGCCGGGGTAGCGATTTGCTGGGTGATGAGGCTCAACATCATCGCGGGAATCAGTGTGGTGAACGTGGCGCCAGAAAAAACCGCCGCCATCGCACACATCATCAACTGGTGGGGGGTAAGACTCTTTCCCTGGATGATCGGCTTTTGCGCGCTCCTCGTTCTCATCGACGTATATCGGATCGTCCGCCTGCGCTCGAGCGCTGGCGCGGGCGGCCCACTGAGCGCGGCGACCGTAATTCATTAACGTCTGCAACCAACTTGAAAAGGAGAACCAGCCATGGGCAGCATAGGGACAGTTTTGCTCGGTAGTGAAACGCAGGCGGCAAGGCCAACTCTGGTGGCCGCTCCTGATCAGCAGTACAGCGTTAGCATCGGATACTTGCGCGCGTTCATCACCGTGCTGGTGGTAGCGCACCACGCCGCGCTGGCGTATCACCCCTTCGCGCCGCCGGCGCCGGCGAGCCTGGTAGCCGAACCGCGCTGGTGGATGGCGTTTCCGGTGACTGACACGGCTCGGTGGAGCGGGTTTGCTGCCCTGGTGGGGTTCAACGACATTTTTTTCATGTCGCTGATGTTTTTTCTCTCCGGCTTGTTCGTGTGGAAGAGTCTGCAACGCAAAGGAGCGGGCGCCTTCGTGCGCGACCGCGTGGTTCGGCTCGGAATTCCGTTCGCGGTAGCCGCGGCCCTCATCGCGCCGCTCGGCTTACTACCCCACTTATCTGACGACCGCGTCGCATACGGGTGTCGCCGGATTCTGGCAGCAGTGGCGTGCCTTGGGCATTTGGCCGGCGGGTCCGGCGTGGTTCATCTGGGTCCTGCTGGCATTTGATTGCCTGGCGGCCGGATTGTTTCTCTTGCTGCCGAAGTGGGGCGAAGCGCTGGGCCGAGTCACGGCCGGTGCGTCGCGGCGTCCCGCTTTGTTTTTCGGATTGCTGGTTGCCGTCTCCGCAATTGCCTATATCCCCATGGAGCTGAAATTCAATGGGTTCGCATGGGCTTCGTGGGGACCGTTCGTTTTCCAGACCAGCCGCATCATTCACTACTTTGCGTATTTCATGCTCGGCGCTGGAGTAGGCGCGGTGGGCATCGGCAAAGGTTTGCTCGCACCGGACGGAAAGCTGGCGCGACGTTGGATGCTGTGGGCGATCGCGGCGCTGGTTGCCTTTACCGTCGAAACCGCTGTGGTCATCGCATCCCTATCTCCCCATGCCTCACCGCGCCTGTGGGAATTGGCCGCGGACTGCGGTTTCGTTCTGTCGTGCGCCGCATCCAGCTTTGCGTTTCTCGCGTTGTTCGTGAGGTTCGCCAGAACTCGAAGCAAGATATGGGACAGCCTGACCGCGAACGCCTATGGGATTTACCTGGTCCACTACGCATTCGTGAGTTGGGTGCAATATTCGCTGCTGAAGGCCGCGCTGCCGGCGATTGCGAAAGGCTCGCTGGTGATTCTCGGGGCGTTGGCGCTTAGCTGGGTGACGGTCGCCGCCCTGCGGCGCATTCCGGCAGTCGTGCGGGTCATCTAGAAGGAGCGCGATGGCAGCGCGTTCTCGGTCCTGTGGTGCGGATTCAAATGGTGGGAATGAACAATGGAGGCCGCTGGCCGCGGCCTCTATTTCCCATATTCGTTCTTTACCACTTCGCCGCCCTTCATCACGAAGCGCACGTGCTGCAGCGTCGTAATATCCTGCAGCGGGTCGCCGTCAACTGCGATGATGTCGGCCCACTTACCGGTTTCAATCGTGCCAATTTTGTCTGTCCAGCCGAGCAGGTCAGCGTCATTGATGGTGGCGGTTTGGATCGCTTGCAACGGCGTCATTCCCAAACTCACATACACTGCCAACTCATGCGCGTTTAAGCCGTGGGGATAAACCGCGGCGTCGGTTCCCATCCCAATCTTCACTCCTGCCTCAAAAGCTTTTTTTATGTTTTGCTTTCCCTGCGCCGAAACCAGCGCCATTTTCTTGCGCGCGAAATCGGGCAGGTTCGCCTTGGCCGCATTTTCCCGGTTCCAATCCATGAGATACAGCGTTGGCACCAGATAGGTGCCGTTCTTCTTTAGCGTGGCAATGGCCTCATCGTTCATCAGGTGTCCGTGTTCGACGGAATCCACGCCCGCCTCGGACGCCCAAATCACGCCTTGTGCGCCGTGCGCGTGGGCGGCGACTTTTCGGCCCAAGCGATGGGCATCGGCGACAATCGCCTTCATCTCCTCCAACGTGTATTGAGACGCGTTGGGATCATCACCTTTCGAGAGCACGCCCCCGGTGGCGCAAACTTTTATCAGGTCCGCGCCGTACTTGATCACCTCGCGGACCTTGTGCTGTACCTGCTCCACGCCGTCCGCCACGCCGTCACCGATAGCGTGGTATTCGTAGGGAAGCAGATCGTTGTCGCAGTGGCCTCCGGTGATCCCGAGCGGCGGCCCGCTGACAAGCATTCGTGGTCCCGGAACGTCGCCGGCGTTGATGGCGTCGCGCAAAGCTACGTCAGCGTACCCGTCAGCGCCAACATTGCGCACCGTGGTAAAGCCCGCTTCCAGGGTTACACGCGCGTTGCGCGCACCAATCAGCGCCGACCGCGGCACGGAGATGGCCAGCGCGTCATATCCGAACTGCGGGTTGAAGGTGAGGTGAGTATGCGCGTCAATCAGGCCGGGCAGGACGGTTGCGTTGGGCAGATCAATCACGCTGTCTGCGGCCGCTGGTTTGATCTCCGTAGCGGGGCCTACACTGACAATCCGGTCACCTTCGACGACGATGACCTGACCGGCAAGGATCTTGCCCGTCTTCACGTCTAGCAGTTTGCCGGGATGAATCAGCGTGCGCTTGACAGGCTGCTGACCCGCGGCCAAGATACACAGCACAATTGAAAACATGCACGCCAGACTGCAAAACCCGGCACTGCTTCTTTTGTTCAGGCTGCGTCTTTTGTCCAGGCTCATTGTCATTCGTCTTTCTCCCTACTGCCCATTGGAGATTACAGCATCGGCTTCAATTTCGACCAGCATGTCGGGCGAGACTAGCGCCGTGATTCCGATCATCGCCGTCGCCGGGCGTATGTCGCGAAAGAATTCGCCGTGGGCTTTGCCGACTTTCTCCCAGTCGGCGATGTTGGTGACGTAGATGCGCGTGCGGACGACGTTCTCCATGCTTGGCCCCGGCTTTTTCCAGGGCTGAGGCGATGTTCTTCAGGGTCTGAACGGTTTGCTCGTACACATCGCCGCGTCCCACGATTTGCCCGTCAGGTCCAGTCGCCGTGGTTCCAGCTACATGCACATAGTTGCCGACCTTCACGGCGCGCGAGTATCCGACGATCGGCTCCCAGGGAGCGCCACTCGAAATATTTGTGCGTTGCATCGCTTTCATTTCTCCTTGAGCTGCGCGGGAATCTTCCTGCAAACTCCGGTTCGCATCATTGTAGGGAATAGATTGTAATCGCGAACGTGCTGATTAATCTTGCGGCACAGGCACTTGCGGGACACGCGCGCTCTTAGCAGCCGAGTGAGGCGTTTGCCAACAACGACGATGGGAAACATTCTTGCGCTTCCGGGTTTCTAACTAGTAGCAGCCGCGATGGATGCATGACTTACGAAAGTCACTTGTATTTGATTCCCGGCTGCTATAACACAAGCGCATGGCTTGAAACTAGCAACCGGCGCGCGGTTCGAGGAGGACATTATGATTCCCGAAGATCATCCGCTGCAGAAATTCTTCATGGAGCTGGTGGGAGAGCACTACGCCCACGAAATCGGGATTCGCGATCCGGAGCTGGTCGGGTATGTGGCGCATCTGCTCGCGGAATTCTGCGACGCCGAGCAGCTATTCAAAATTCACAATGTCGCCGACAAGCCCATCACTGACGTGGGAGAGATGCTGCTGGCGGCAGACCCGGTCTTTGGCCCCGCGCCTTCGTTCGATCGCGAGCGGCAGATCCGCAAGCACATCGGAGACTACACACTGTTCTTCGCCGGAATGTTTCCTGAGAGCATCAATCACCTGCGGCTGCGCCGCCATCGTCTGGAAAATTTTGTGGACTGGATGAAGGCGGGTAAAGAGAGCTACTACATCGTTTCGAAATTCGATTGCTTCGAATATACGAAGGTCGCTCCTCTATTCGAAAAGCTTTCGTCCCGCTTTGAGCAGTGCGTGTACGGGCTGAACTGCGTGAAGAACGACTTGCAGGAAATGCAGCATCCGATCATGCGCCAGGCGAATGAACTGCTGATGTAGTTCACAAAATCTTTCACCGCCGAGTACGCCGAGATCGCCGAGAACTGAAGAAGCATATCCTCGGCGCTCTCGGCGTACTCGGCGGTTAAAGATTTTGACTTGGTGCGCAGCGGTAGAAGCTCAAACCCGCGTCGCCTTGCAGTAATTTGCGAGTCCGCTGAAGTTCGCCAAACTTCTCTCCGGGATCAAACCTCTTTTCGTGTTCTGCAATCACCAGCGCGCTGGTGTTTCCGGCACTCAACATCTCCAGAGTTTGCTGATATGCGTCCCGCGAGGCGTACGGCGGGTCGAGGAAGATGTAGTCCGGCCTGATCTGCTGGCGATCGAGCTCTGCGATTGCTTTCGCGCACTTCTGCTGCATGATCTGGAAGCCCTTGTTGATGCCGAGCGATTGCAAGTTTTGGCGCACCAGTTCCGCGGCGGATTTTTCGCTCTCGACGAAATAGACCATTGCCGCCCCGCGGCTTATTGCCTCGATGCCGACCGCGCCGGTTCCGGCGAATAAATCTAGCCACACCGAACCCTCCAGGGCTTGAGGATTTCCTGCCGTCAATACGTTGAACAGAGTCTCGCGCAGCCGGTCGGATGTGGGGCGAATGTCCAGGCCGCGCAAAGGGCGCAAGGGACGGCTGCGAAAGTTTCCGGCGATCACTCGCATAAGTTTCTTTCGCCCCTTTGGGGCTGCGTCGTTTGCGCGCCCTACCCAGGGCTTGCCCCTTCGACAAGCTCAGGGCAGGCTCTGGGCTGTAATCTTTCGCCGCTTCGCGGCTGTGGTCCTCACCCAGCCAAAGCCCTGACCGTATAAGATTACATAAGAGCGATGCGAAGCTGGTCCATTCCCGCAGGCCGGATTTTCGGGGTTGATATCCGGATTGATTTTTCGTTCCTGCTGTTGCTGGGGTTCGTCGCCTTCAGCCAGCAGGCGACGCATGGAAACGTGAGCCCGTGGCGCGGAGGTGCGCTCGTCGCCATCGTGTTTGGCTCGGTGGTGCTGCACGAACTGGGGCACGCGTTGGTGGGAAAGCATTCGGGCATCCCTCCGCGGGCGATTGTGCTGATGCCGATCGGCGGCGTCACCATTTTCGATGAAACCCAGCCTGCCTTGCCGGCCAATTGGCGGCGAGACGCGCGCATTGCCGCCGCCGGTCCGGTGGTCAATTTTGTGGTGGCGGCAATTTCCGCGGTGGTGCTTACCGTCGCGGTCCCCAACGCTCACGTCTGGGCCTATCCCTACGTCACTTCGACGAACCTGCCGCACAGCATTCTGTGGACGAACCTGTGGCTGGGACTTTTTAACCTGCTGCCCGCGTATCCCATGGACGGAGGCCGCGTTCTGCGGGCAATTTTCAGCCGCACCATGGAACCGGCGCGGGCCACGCGACGCGCCATCAGCCTGGGCCGGGGATTCGCTCTGGCGTTTCTTCTCGCCGGGATGTGGAGCGTGGGGTCGCACAATTCTTTGGGCGACACGGGATGGTTCCTCATGATTGGAGTCTTCCTTCTGCTGGCGGCGCAGATGGAAGAGCGCTCCGCCGTCTTTCATTCGGTGTTGGAAACCGTGCACCTTGCCGACATCATGCTGACCGATTTCGCCACGCTCTCTCCCGCGGACACGCTGGAGGATGCGCTGGAAAAAGCGGTGCACAGCCTGCAAGACGATTTTCCTGTCATTCGCAGCGGAGACATGGTTGGAGTGGTTTCGAAGCAGAAAATCCTGCAAACCCTGCGTAGCGATGGCAACGGCTACGTGCAGTCGGTCATGAGCCGGATGTTCGATATTTCGCCCAAGTCCGAAACCTTGGCCTCGGCATTCCGCAAGCTGAGTGCGCGAAACCTGAGCATTCTTCCTGTGGTGGAAGGCCAGCAACTGGTGGGAATCGTTACCTTGCAGAACCTGATGCACTCCATGGCCCTGCTGGCGGAGACGAGGAAACTGCGCAAAGAATCGCTCGAATCCTGATTAGAACTTGAACACGATGCCCGCCGAGGGCTCGGCCAGATTGCCTATCACGCCGGTAAAAAACCTGGTCTGCTTGAAATCGGGGACCTTGTAGATCAGTCCGCGATACTGCACTCGCAAAGCCAACGCCTTCCACAGGCGATAGTCGGCTCCGCCGCCGTAGAGAACGGCGAGCGGCGTCTGGTTCCTTGCTCCAAGCGCCGTTTTGAACCCATCAATGTATTGATTGCCCACGCCGAAGCGTAGAATTCCGCCGCCCGCGAAAAGAAACGGATCGAGCCGCTTGGCATGAAACGGACTGAATACATACGCGGCGCTGAATTCGGTGATCCCGGTGTTCACCCGAAACGTATCCGGCGGTATGGTGAAAACCTGCGAGTTACTGGTGTGGCCGACGTTCACATCGATCCCATGCAAGTGATTGAAGTGGTACCGGAAGGTGGCAATCACGGCGCCCGAGGTTGTCGGTTTCAAAGTGGTGTTGCCCAGCGGCGCCGCCGAAGTCTTGCTGAAGACTCCGGCGTAGTTGAGACCAACGTCAAAGCGCGTGTCTTGATCTTTATCCTGATCCTCGGCTGGCGCCGGCGAGACCAGCGCCAGAATCGCTGCCACCAACAGCACCGCTTTCGTCATTTCCACTCGCATTGGCATCAACCTTCCGTTCCTTTCCGAGTTAGATGCGCCACCGGCGTTATTCACACCGGGGCTAGTTCAGATGAACGGCTTTGGCTTGTTGCACTGCGGCGATGCCCCGGAGCTCACTGACCACGGCTTCGGGCACGCTTCCATCCACGCGGACAACGGCAATCGCTTCTTGCGGAACTCCCGGCTGGGTTTCGCCGCGGCGTCCCAAAGAGAAATTCGCAATGTTGATACCGTGCTTGCCCAGAATCGTGCCGACTTTGCCAATTACGCCGGGAACGTCCAGGTTACGCATGTAGATCAGGTTCTGCTCCAGCGGCGCTTCTACCTCGATGCCATCCACTTGCAGCAAGCGCGGCGTGTCTTCGCGCAAAACCGCGCCCTTGACCACGTGCTCCTGCTTTTGGGTTTTGATGGAAATTGAGAGCACGCTGCCTACGCCTCCGGTGGAAGCTTTCGGCTTGCGCTCTTCGCGGACGGTGAGTCCCCGGGCCGACGCCAGGCTTGCGGCATTGACGAGATTCGCCTTTTCCTCGACCACACTGTTGAGAATGCCCTTAATGGCCGCGTTGCGGATGAGTTCCGTTTTCCATTCCGTGATGTGTCCGGTGTAGCTGATGGAAATCTCTTCCAATGAGCTTTCGCTGATCTGCGCCAGGAATGCTCCCAGCCGTTCGGCCAGCACGATATACGGCTTCATCACCAGATATTCTTCGTGCGAAACCGACGGCACATTCACCGCGTTCTGGATGACGCCATGCTTCAGATACTCCTTCACCTGCAAAGCAATCTGTTGGCCCACGGCTTCCTGCGCTTCATTGGTGGAACCGCCGATGTGAGGCGTGAGAATGACGTTCTCCATTTTCTGCAGCGGCGAATCTTTTAACGGCTCCTTTACAAACACATCCAGCGCCGCCGCGCCTACTTGACCTTCCTCCAAGGCCGCGGCCAGAGCGCCTTCATCCACCAGCTCGCCGCGCGCGCAGTTCACCAGCCGCACTCCCCGCTTCATCTTTTTGACCGATTCGGCGTTGATCATGTTCTGAGTTTGCGGAGTCAGGCCGACGTGCAAGGTCAGGTAATCGGCGGCCGCATACACTTCGTCGAGCGTGGCCAGGCGAATGCCATTGTCTTTTGCCAGCGCCGATGAAACGAACGGATCGTGCGCAATGATCTGCATCTCGAAGACACGCGCGCGCTTGGCCACTTCCAAGCCAATCTTGCCCAGGCCGACAATGCCCAGAGTTTTGCCGCGCAGCTCGGTTCCCTGCAGCGACTTCTTCTCCCATTTTCCGGCATGAGTTAGCTCATTGGCTCGGGAAATGAACCGGGCCATGGTGAGCATCAATCCAATGGTGATTTCGGCCACAGCCACGGCATTTGCGCCCGGCGTATTCATGACCGCGATGCCCTTGCGGGTAGCTGGTTCCAGCTCAATGTTGTCCACGCCGACGCCGGCGCGCCCGATCACGCGCAGTTTTCCGGCATTGGCCAGCAGCGCTGCATTGACCTGCACCGCCGAGCGCACCAGCAAAGCGTCGGCCGTTTCCAGTTGCTGCGCCAGATTGCCGTTTAACTGGTCGGCGGTAATCACTTCCCAACCCGGCTCGCGCAGCAGATTGACTGCGGAGGAAGACATTTTTTCTGCAACGATGATTTTCATAGCGATGATTCCTTTACAAGAAAATGACAGCCCTCAGACACTCTGCGGTTTTTGCGCTTCTACACTTTTTGAAGCCACTTTTAAGGAGAAGTTTATGAAACTACTACCTGTCAAACTGCTGCCAGCCTTACTGCTCTGTGCCCTTGCCGTGGGATGCGGATATGGATCCAGTTACAACTCGATGACCGGCGGAAGCGGCGCTCCGAAAATCACCTCGCTGTCGCCCAACAGCCAGACGGCTGGAACTGCCTTCATGCTGACTGTGAATGGTACTGGCCTCAGCACAGGTTCCGTCATCTACTGGGGTGGTACGCCGCTTGCCACCAACGCCGGAGGTTACTTGTCCGGGAACATCACCGCCAACATTACCGCAACGATGGACGCCAACCCGGGCATGGTGAACGTCTATGTGCACACTGCCGCCGGGAACTCCAACACCCTCACCTTTACGGTGAACTGAAGCCTTGCAGAGGCCCGGGCGGCCAACTCCGCCCGGATAGCCTAACTCTTCACGCCCGCAACTTCGGCGACTCCCCGGCTTTTCGCGAAAACTTCCTGGGCCGCCCGCACCGCCGTTCCGTATTCCACCGGCTTGTCGGTGACCGTAGCCAGCACATGCTCGAGCGCGGCCAGGATCCCGACCGTATCCAGATAATCGTAGTAACCGATGTGTGCGATGCGGAACAACTTGCCCTTCATGTCGCCCTGTCCGTTCGCCACCACCGCTGAAAACGATTCGCGGAATTCCTTTACGATTTTGCCGGAATCAATTCCCGCCGGTGCGTTGATCGCCGTCAGTGCAGCGCCTGGGGCCGACGTGAACAGCTTCAGTCCCAGCGCCTGAACACCCGCGCGGGTCATCTCCGCGGCGAGCTCGGCGTTATCCACCAGCGCCTTGCGGCCAGTGACGAGGTCGCCGTTGCCCATTTGGCGAATGAAGTCGAGTGCCGCGCCCAACGCCGCGAACAGCGAGGTCGCCGGAGTGAATGCTGTCTCTCCCTTGGCCGCCGACTTGCGCTCTTTGCGGAAATCGAAGTAGTAGCGCGGATTCTTCGCCGTCTCCATCCGCTTCCACGCCCGCTCGCTGACTGCGCAATATGCCAGGCCCGGAGGAATCATCAGCGCCTTCTGCGATCCGCCGATGATGACGTCAATCCCCCAACCGTCCACGTCAAGATGCGTGGTGCCAAGGCCGGTGATGGCGTCAACAACAAATAAAGTGTCGCCGCCATTGTCCCGCACCAGCTTAGCGATGCCCTTCACGTCGTGACGGGTCCCAGTCGAGCTTTCGTTCGCCTGCACGTACACCACGCGAACGTCCGGTGTAATCCGCGCGCGAACTTCATCCAGCGAAAACGTCTCGCCGTAGGGCTTTTCGAGCACGTCCACGTTGCAGCCATAAGCCTTGGCCAAATCGCGCCAGCGCTCGCCGAATTTTCCGGCGGTTAGCACCAGCACTTTGTCGCCCGGCGAAGTCAGGTTTGATACCGAACCCTCCATAACTCCGGTGCCGGAAGAAGCCAGCACCAGCACGTCGTTCGACGTCCCGATAAAGTCCTTCATGTCGGCCAGCACGCGGGTGAACAGGGCTTTGAAATCGGCGGTCCGGTGATGGGCGGTAAACGCGGCCATTGCGTTCTGGGCCGCGGGCAAAAGCGGAGTGGGGCCGGGAGTAAAGAGACGGTTTTTCAGCAGCATGGTAGTAGTCCTTTGAATGAATTCGGGGAGCTTAGGAGTACCTATTAGTGTATCGCGGAAGCGGCGGTTCGTGGATCGGTATCTGCTATCGGGAGCATCGGGAAAAACGATGCGTCAGGCGCGTTGCGGTGCTGTCGCGAGATGTTTGCGCGGGAGCGGTCCGTGGCATGTTTGGGTTGACCGACATCCCCAACGCCCGCGTCGGAGTCGCTCAAGGTTGAGGTTGCACCACCTGTAATTGGTTCCAGTTGCCGGTGAGATTGCCGTTGGGATTGAAGTTGGCGTCGTCGCTCATGACGTACTCATTGGCGCCGTTGAGCCAGGCGTGGTCGTACTGGTTGCTGAGTTCGCATCGTTCCGCCCGTCGCGGGATCGCGGAAAGTTTGCACGCCGCGGATGAGCTGGTCCTGGCCAAGGAAGGCCTGGTTGGCGCCGGCCATCGAATTGGCTGTGACTCCGTTGACGACGTCAGCGACGTGCGCCCGGAACGCGGCGAGCATCGCCGACTGAATTGCCAGTTGTTTCTGCTTCTCTTGGTACAGACCGGCAATGATGTCGTTGCTCCACTTCCGCCATTCCGGCTCGGGATGAATGGTACTGGCGATCATCTTGAACAGCTTGTCGTTGGCGTCGAGCTGGCCTTTGGGGGTGCGGAAAAACAAGACGTTGACGGCGTGCCAATCATAGGCCGAGCCACGACCGCCGCCCGGCATAGTGTGCACGACAATGGCCGCCGCCATCCATCCCTCGGCCGGTTGCCCTTTCTCGTCGTCAAAAGCGACGCGCAGGCGAGCAGCGTCAATCCGAGTGTTGCTGGCGTTGCCTCCGGCAGACGCAGGGGGCAGGCCGAGTTGGTGGCGAGTCATCTCTTCGAGTTCGGGAAAGGGCTCAGCCGATACGACGGTCGTGTTCTTGCATGCCTTGGTGCAATTCGGGGCCATGTCCTTGCGCAGATACTCCTCTGCCTTGATCGGCGCGCGGACCGGGCACGGCTTCATGCCGGACTTCACATCCTTCTGGTTTTGCGCCTGCATCTGCTGCTGTCCGGCGGGATCATCCATGTACTGCCAGGTGAACTGGGGAGCCATCTGGAACTCGATTGAGTTGTCGGGGCTGGTGGCGACTCCGAAAACGGAAAACCAGTCGCCGAAACATCCGCCCTTCGCCTCATGCGTGTTCACCGCACCCTTGAATTGCCAGTCTTTCGGGATCATCAGGTCGTAGGCAGGTTTTCCCTGACCCAGACCCTGGTCGATGATCTTGACCTGCTTCATCAAGAAGTAATGCTGTCCTGAGGCCGAGGCAGTTGGAGAAGCGTGGCTCGTCTGCTTACTCGGCGAAGTTGATGGAGGATTAGCGGTAGCTGCGGGCGGTGTGGAACTCGCCGCTGGAGCCGGAGGCGCCGCCGCAGGGCTGGCCGCAGAACCCGCATCGCTGCTCGATCGCCCCATGGCGGCAAGGATGGCCTGTTTGCAGCCATCCGATACTTCGTCTTTGTGCTGTTTCAGGCAGGCGAGGACTCGTCCTCCGCCGGCCGGTACCCCGGCGCACAGCTTCTGCACGTCGGCTGCGCACGCGGTGCGGGCGTCTGAGGCTTGCGGCGACGTGGCCTGCGCGGCTGAAGTTTGCGGCCAAAGCAGGAACTCGGCGAGAACAACAATCGCGCACAGAATCAACAGCGTTCCAGACCTCGACATCAGGGCCTCCGGCCGCACAGAATTAGTAGCAAATTTTTCACACACAACAGCGACAGCGATTCTACGCTCTGCGGGCGCGGATCACATGTACTGGTTTCTCGTGGAAAAGAGTGGATCAATAACTCTGCGGAAGTTGATCTTCGATACTCCGACAGACGATCGCCAAAGGAAGCGAGTCCCTACACCCGCGCCAGATGCAGCCCAAACCATTTGCGCTGGTCGTACCAGGTTTTTTCCAGCCTGAATCCGGAGGTGCAGAGCATTCTCTCCACCATCGGCAGCGTGTATTTGTAGCTGTTTTCGGTGTGGATGCGTTCGCCGGCGGCGAGCTTCACCCTTAGGCCCAGAGTACGCAGAATTGCAATCTGCGGGCGCGTGCTTTCGAGATTGATTTCCATACGCGACTTGGCGGGATTCCATTCGGCGATGTGGCGGAAGGAGGCGAGGTCGAAATCGGCGTCGAACTCGCGGTTGATGCGGCGAAGAATGTTTTTGTTGAACTGGGCGGTGACGCCTTGCGCGTCGTCGTAGGCGGGAACAAGAATCTCGGCAGGCTTGACCATGTCGGTGCCGAGTAAGAGTGCGTCACCCGGCGAAAGATGCCCTTGAACTTTGCGGAGCAGAGCGACGGCATCCGCCCAATCGAAGTTGCCAATGCTTGATCCGAGATACAGGACAAGCTTGCGGCCCGAAATATTTTCCAGAAAATTGAAGCCATTGCTGAAGTCGCAGATCACCGGCTGGACCAGCGCCGCCGGGCAATCCTCACGCATTCTTTTCTGCGCGGCGGCCAGCGCGGCGGCAGAGATGTCCGCGGGAAAATACTTGACGCGCATCTGGCGACGGACGAACGCGCGCAGCAGCGTGCCGGTCTTAGTGGCCGTGCCCGCACCTAACTCGACTATCGATGCGCCGGTGCCCACCGCCTCCGCGATTTGCCCGGAACTTTCCTGGAGAATCTCCAACTCGGTGCGCGTCGGGTAATACTCGGCGAGTTCCGTGATCTGCTCAAACAGTTCTGAGCCAAGATCGTCATAAAACAACTTGCAGGGGAGAGTCTTGTGCCGCGAGATCAGCCCGCGCACAACTTCATCGGCGTATTCGGGGAGCGCAATCAGCTCACGGGCAGTAGTTTCGCGCGGCGTCATTTGGCGAGCCTTATTCCCATGAATTGCCAGCGGGCGTGGGGAGGAAAGAAATTCCGGTAGGTGGGGCGGATGTGGCTGGCGGGAGTGGCGCAAGAGGCGCCGCGAAGCACGAACTGGTTACACATGAATTTTCCGTTGTATTCGCCAACTAAACCTGGCGCCGGCTCGAATCCCGGATAGCCCAGATACGCGCTAGAAGTCCACTCCCACACGTCGCCGAAAAGTTGCTGCAGCCCGGTTCCCCGAGCCGGCTGCGGATGAAAAATTCCCTCGTCCTGCAAAGCCCCCTTCGCCGAGTCAAACGAAGTTGTGGCCGCCGCGACTTCCCATTCTTCTTCCCGGGGAAGTCTGGCTCCTCTCCAGCGCGCAAAGGCATCGGCCTCGTAATAGCTCACATGACAGACGGGGGCGGCGAGATCAACTTCCTGCATTCCGGCAAACGTGAGTTCCAGCCACGCACCGGAATCTTTGTCTCGCTCCCAGTAGAGCGGCGAATTCCAACCCTGCGCGCAGACCGCGTCCCAGCCGTCCGAGAGCCACAGTTCGGGCTTCCGATACCCGCCAGTGCCATCTTGCATGAATTCCAGGTATTCGCCGTTGGTGACCAGGCGCGACGCGAGCTGGAACGGCTGCAAGAGAACTTCGTGCCGCGGACTTTCGTTGTCGAACGCGAAAGCCTCTCCGGCATATCCGATCTGATGAATGCCTCCCGCGAAGCTGATCCACGCCAGTGGAGAAGCGTCTTTGTCTTTGACCGCGCGCGGCCGGCCCACTCGCTCCAGCCGCAGCGGCATAGACCATAGCGCATGTTTGAGGTCGGTGAGAATCAGCTCCTGATGCTGCTGCTCGTGATTCAATCCCAACTCGATCAACGCCGCCGCGTTGTCGTCTGCGTTTCCGCGTTCCAGAAGACGGAGCATGCCGTCGTCCACCCAGGCACGGTAGGCATGCACTTCCTCGAGGCTCGGCCGTGACATCAATCCCCGCGAGCCGCGCAGAGGATGTGATCCCAATTGCTTGTAGTAGGAATTAAAGAGGTGCTTGTATCGCGGATCGAAGGGTTTGTATCCGGCGACGCGCTCGCGCAGGATGAAAGTCTCAAAGAACCAGGTGGTGTGCGCCAGATGCCATTTCGCCGGGCTGGCATCAGGCATGGACTGCAGCATCAGGTCTTCGGCGGAAAACGGCTCGGTCAACTCCTGCGTGGTGCTGCGAATTTTCAGGTACCGAGATCGAAGAGAACTGGAGGCAAACTGTTGCGCGTGGCTGGCGTGCATGACGTTCTCCAAAAATAGGTTCTAGCCCGGCGGCGAAACGGCAACATCTTTCAAGCAACATCTGTTCTAAGCCCAGATCTGTTCTAAGCATGGATGCGCGCGAGGCGATATTGTCGCATTTTTTCAAAAAGAAGTCAGACGAAGAGGTGCACGGGTACGGCTTCGGAGAAGCCGGGGTTTTGGAATCAGCCAGTTATCCGCGTTTATGGAGACGTCAGCGGCACAGATTGTCGATTTGCGGGGCCGGCGTGGTATGGGCCGGCAGAGCGAGATGTCGTTCTGCCATCACTCCTTCCAAAGTGGTTGGCCCCGGGGGTTGATGGAGGTCAGTGTCAAGGCGATAGAACTCGTCACGCTCGGCTTCGTCCAGGGTCACGAATTGGACGCCCCGGGAACGATACAGTTCCAGCAAGCGGGGCAGCATCTCGGCGTCAAACGCGCCGATGTGCATCAAGAGGACATAGGGAATGTCGCGGTTGTACAACGCGCGAGAGAGTTCCCGCGAGTACGTGATACTTTCATCCGCCGCCGCAAGGTAACTGTTTGTGAGCAGAGCGATGGCCTTTTCATCGCCCTTGGCCTTGCAGCGTGCATACGGCTCGTTCCACATATAGTCGCCGAAACTCATGGTGACGGCCGCGACTTTGTACCCACGTTGGGCGAGAAAGGCGCGAATCCCGGCGTTCTTTTCCGGCGTGTCGCCCTCGGCCAGGAATGGGAAGCGAAACCAGTGCCAGGAGTCTTTCTGATCCTTCATCAACTCGCCGAGGAGCGGCTCATTGCGGTTGACGTCGGCCTCGAACTCCTCAAGCGTGTGCTGGTTCAGGTTCATGTGCGACCACGAATGGTTGCCCAGCGGATAGCCGGCAGCGCGCCAGGCCTGTAGCACGGCAGCGTCCGCAGGTTGCTCTTCGATCCGCAACCCGTTCACAAAACCGTAGGTTGGCGGCACCTTAGCGTCGCGCAGGGCGGCGATGATTTTTGACGCCACCTCCAGCCGGGTCTCGCCGGGAGGCAGTGCACTGTGCGCCGGAAGGTCGTCGAAGGTAAGGGCAATGCGGATCGGGCTGTCGCGGTGATCACTTGCCGCGGGCGATCCGTTCGACTGAGGCGGCTTTTGTGATGATGCCTCCGAGGCGGTCGCGCCAGTTTGGGCGCCGACAGCTTCAACCGCTGCCCATAAGAAGAACGTGACAAGCGCTGCCAGGGTCTTACTTGTGATTGATGTCATCGGAATCGAGGTTGGGGCCTGAATGGCGGGCTAAGCCGATTGGGGCGCGACATAGTCTGGCGGAGGCGCTGCCCCGGCGCCGAAGAAATACTGCTCCATCTGCTTGACGATGACTTCCTGGTCCTCGCGGCGGGCGGGGTTCAGGCGGTACTCATTGAGCAGCATTTTGCAGAATTCCGTCCACTGGGTCCAGGCCTGCTGCGAGACATTGGCGTAAATCTTCTGGCCCAGGTCGGTGTCAAAGGGAGGCTCATCCAGACCCGGAAGATCTTTCCCCAACTTGACGCAATGAACAATACGCTCCGCCATGTTTTAACCCTCGCTGTGAGGAAAATTATCTCATAGGAGAAGCCGGCACAAAGTCACGCGGGCACAACAAGAGATCCGCACAAAAACCAAGGCCCGCCGAAGCGGGCCTCTATCACATGGCCAGTGATCGTTAGAACATTTGGGGAGGAGTTGTCGTCCCCGGGTTCGTGTTCTCGGGCATGATTGGAGGTGTGCCGCTCGGCGGATTGGTTGTCCCAGCTCCCGGCGTGCTGGTACTGCCCGGAGGTGGGGTGCTCGGAGTAGTCTGCGGAGTTGATTGGCTCGGCTGTGTCTCAGGAGTCGGACCGGTCGGGGCCATTTCCGGGGTCGGGCTGGTATTGGGCGCTGTCTCCGGGGTTGGCGTCGTGTTCGGAGTCGTTTCCGGGGTCGCGGTTCCGGGGGGCGGGGCTGCGGTATCCGGCGGAGGGGTGGCAGTTCCCGGCGGCGGGCTGGCCGGCTCAGGTGTCGGCGCAACCGTTCCCGGAGGTGGAGCCGGAGTCTGGGATTGCGGCGCCGTGCTCGGAGCGGCTTTCTGCGGGGCCGGGGCCGCGGTTTGCGCCATGACGCAGATTGTCGTCAGAAATACGCACGAAATCAGCAAAGCTTTTAATTTCATAGGAGTTTTGCCTCCGATTTCAATTTTGGTTTCGCCTCTTGTCGACTGTAGGCGCGTACCGTCAATTGGAGAATCCAGCGGAGGCTCTAGGCCGAAGGGAGGCTTCGGGTACGTCGAGGCTAGGGAAAATCACCGGGCAGATGGGGAAAGGGTATGCAGACAAGGCAAACCATCCAGAACAATAAATGCCGTAAATTACAATACATCCATTGCGCCTGTGCCGCAGTCTTACTCATAAGGAGGATAACCTCGGGCGGGGGAGCTTGGGCGTAGAGCTCGCGAGCTTGTGGGAGAGAGTCGGACGCTTCAGTAGTGTAGGCTTTTGATTTCAACCTTATGCGCTGCAAGCACTTTCAGCGGTTAGCCCCGGCCACGATCCTGCTGCTGCTGCTGGCTAAAACGGGTGCTGCGCAAAATACGAACCGCATTAGCCTCGACCAAGCCATTGATCTGGCGCTGACGCACAGTCCTTCCATCCGGGCCACGCGGACTTTGATTCTGCAGAACCAAGCCCAGGAGATCACGGCCAATCTGCGGCCAAATCCGACGCTGGGGGCAGACTCCCAATTCATCCCCGTGTTCAGCCCGGAGAACTTCACTGCCGACAACCTGAATCAGACCCAGCAATTCGATGTTGGCCTGGGCTACCTCTTCGAACGAGGCCGCAAGCGCCAGCGCCGCCTGCAAGCCGCCAGGGACCAAACGCGGTCACGCGGGCCCAGGTAGCCGATGCTGAAAGGACCCTGACATTCAACGTCGGCCAGCAGTTCGTCAGCGTGTTGCTGGCGGAATCCACGCTGGAGTTCGCGCTGCAAGACCTGCAAAGCTTTCAGCAGACGGTTGATATCGGCGAGGCGCAATTTAAGGCGGGATTCATCAGCGAAGGCGACTACCTCAAGATCAAGCTGCAGCTCTTGCAGTTTCAGACCGACGTGTCCTCCGCCCGCCTGGCGAGGGTGCAGGCGCTGGTTGGCCTGCGCGAGTTGCTGGGCTACAACGCGGTGCCGGCGGATTACGACGTTGTCGGCGATCTGGCGTACCAACCGCTCAAGGCAAGCGTGGAAGATCTGCAAATGAAGGCGCTGCATGAGCGACCTGACTTTCACGCCGCGGAGTTGGGCGTCACCGCCGCCCGCAGCCAGATTCTTCTGGCCAAAGCGAACGGCAAGGTGGATGTGAATGGTACCGCCGATTATTCCCACGTTGGTGGGCAGAGTACGGCTTCGTTGTTTGCAAATTTTGCGCTACCCATCTTCAACCGTAATCAGGGAGAAATCGCGCGCACCGGATACGCGCTTACTCAGGCCCAGGAACAGCAGCAGGCGGCCAACGATGCCGTGCTCTCCGATGTTGCCAACGCCTATGAGGCGGTGAAGAGCAACGACGAAGTGGTGCAACTCTACACTTCCGGTTATCTTAAGCAGGCGCAGGATTCGCGCGACATCAGCGCGTATTCCTATAAACGCGGCGCCGCCAGCCTGCTGGATTTTCTCGACGCTGAGCGCAGTTACCGCACGGTGCAGTTGGCCTATCGTCAGGCGTTGGCCTCTTATATGACGGCGCTCGAGCAACTGAAAGAAGCCGTGGGAACGAGGAACCTACCATGAGCTTGCATAATCGTTGGTCACGCTGGATCGCTTGTGCCGCCCCATTCGCGGCCCTGATGGCACTGAGCGCCTGCGATTCCGATTCGAATACGGCGTACTCCAACGCGAAGAACTCCAATAGCGCCGAGCTATTCACTATTCCCCAGGACCAGATGGCGCATGTGCAGGTGTTGACGGTTCAGCCGACCACGCTGACCCGGTCGCTTCGCCTGACGGGCGCCGTGGCTTACAACAGCTTCCACACCACGCCGGTGATCACGCAAGTCAGCGGACCGGTCAGCCGCGTCGCCGTCGTCCCGGGGCAGCGGGTGAAGCAAGGTGAGCCCATGTTGTACGTGGCCAGTCCCGACTACTCGCAGCTGCGCACCAACTATTTGAAGGCAAAAGATGCCTACGCGCTGGCGCAAAAAGCCAATCTCCGCGCGCAGGATTTGTACCAGCATCACGCCATTGCCGAGCAGAATCTGGAGCAGGCCGAGTCCGCCGAGGTGCAGGCGAGCGGCGATCTGGCGTCGGCCCAGGCGGCGTTGAAAGTCATGGGGATCACCGATCCCGATGCGCTGGTGAAAGGCCCGGCGTCATTTGAAGTGCCGGTGAAAGCGCCGATCAGCGGCCTGGTGGTGGAGCAGGATGTCTCGGCAGGCCAACTGCTGCAACCCGGCACCACGCAATGCTTCATGATTTCCGACGTCAGCAACGTCTGGGTGCTGGTCAATGTTTATCAGAAGGATTTGCCCTACGTGCGCGTGGGCGACCCCGTCACCATACAGACTGACAGCTATCCGGACATTTTTCACGGCCGCATTTCTTACGTCGCGGCCTCGCTCGACCCGAACACCCGCACCTTGCAGGCCCGCATTGAGACGCCCAATCCCGGCGAGAAACTGAAAAAAGACATGTACGTCACCGCCACGGTGAACGCCGGTGCGATCAAGAATGCCATCGCGTTACCGGATGCCGCCATCCTGCGCGATAGCGACAGCCAGAACCAGCCGTTTGTTTACGCCGCCGCGGGATCGGGGCATTTCGGCCGGCGTCCGGTCACCGTGGGAGAAAGCCTGAACGGGCAAACAGAAATTACCAGCGGCCTGAAAGCCGGCGACCAGGTGATCGGCAACGGCAGCTTGTTTCTGCAATTCGCGAATTCGCTGCAGCGGTAGGGTCGAGCAGCACGAGGAGGTTGTATCAGGGCACGCCTTCAGGCGTGCCGCCAATGCGGGTCGTGAGCGCGCCTTTAGGCGCTGGTTTTTTTGAATCTGACGCAAATGATCTTCGCCGCCACTGCATGATCCACCGAATCGTCCAAGCCGCGCTGCGGCAAAAATTCGTGGTGCTGATGCTGACCGTGTTCATCACCGTCGCCGGTATCATCTCGTTCCAGCGCATGCCGGTGGATGCCTACCCTGACCTCGCGCCTCCGCAAGTCGAAATCATTACGCAGTGGCCCGACCACGCCGCCGAAGAAGTCGAACGCCTGGTCACGCTTCCCGCTCGAACTCGAGATGAATGGCGTCCCCCACATGGTGGTGATGCGGTCCATCTCGCTGTATGGCCTGTCCGATCTCAGGCTGACGTTCGACGACAACACCGACGATTATTTTGCGCGCCAGATTGTTTTTGAGCGCCTCGCCGGAGCCACGCTGCCCACTGGAGTTGCGCCGAGCATCGCTCCGCTCTTCAGTCCCAGCGGCTTGGTGTATCGCTACGTGCTGGAAAGTCCCGACCGCAGCCCGCAGGAATTGAAAACGATTGAAGACTGGGTCGTGGAGCGCGCCTATCGCTCCGTCCCCGGCGTGGCTGACGATTCCGGCTTCGGCGGCACCACGATGCAGTATCAGGTGCTGCTCGACCCGGCACGCATCTACGGATATCACCTGACGATTCCGCAGGTCACGGCCGCGCTGGCTGCCAACAACTCAAACGCCGGCGGCGGCTTCTATTCCCAGGGCGGACAGTTCTACTACGTTCGCGGCATCGGACTGGTGCGCAACACCGATGACATCGGCAACATCGTCGTGGGCGCGAACAAAGGCGTGCCCATCCGCGTGCGGGATGTCGGCGATGTCACCATCGGCCACGCGCCGCGCCTTGGCGAATTCGGCTTCCAGAAAAACGACGACGCCGTCGAAGGCGTCATCCTCATGCTGCGCGGCGAGCAGACCCAGAACGTGCTCAAGGCGGTCGAGGCCAAGACCGAAGAACTGAACCGCCACATCCTGCCGCCGGACGTCAAGATCCATCCTTTTTACGACCGCAGCGAGCTGGTGAAGCTGACGACCGACACCGTCGAAGCCAACCTGCTTCGCGGCATGGTGCTGGTCCTGATCGTGCTGATTTTCTTCCTGGTCAGCTTCCGCGCCGCGGTCATTGTCGCCATCACCATTCCGCTCTCGCTGTTGTTCGCGTTCATCGTGCTGCACGCGCATGACGTTGCCGCGAATCTGCTTTCCATCGGCGCCATTGATTTCGGCATCGTCATCGACGGCACGGTGGTGATGGTCGAAAACATCTACCGCGAACTTGCCCTGCGCGAGGGACAGCAGTACAACCTGAACGAAGTGATTCTGGCCGCCGCGAAAGACGTGGACCGCCCCATTTTCTATTCCGTCGCCGTCATCCTCGCCGGATATTTGCCGATCTACGGACTGAGCGGCCCTTCGGGAAAACTCTTTCATCCCATGGCTGAGACCATGTCGTTCGCGCTGATCGGCGCGCTCATTCTCACGCTCACTCTGATCCCCGTGCTCGCCTCCTACTGGTTTAAGAAGGGCGTGCGCGAGAAGCGAAACAAAGCCTTCGAGTGGATGAAAGACAAGTACGCCGTACAACTGGATTGGGCGCTGGCGCGGCCCAAGACCACGCTCACCATCGCGACCCTGATCTTCGCCGGGACCATGCTGCTGATCCCATTCATCGGCGGCGAGTTCATGCCGCACCTCGACGAAGGCGCGCTGTGGGTGCGCGCGACCATGCCTTATACGATTTCGTTCGAAGAAGCCAGCAGCATCGCGCCGCAGATTCGCGACATTCTGATGTCCTATCCGCAGGTCACGGTGGTGGGATCAGAACTCGGCCGCCCCGACGACGGCACCGATCCCACCGGATTTTTCAATTGCGAATTCTATGTCGGCCTGAAGCCCTACAACGACAAATCCTGGACGGGCGACATCAGCGACAAAAAGCAGCTCATCGAATCCATCAACAAAAAACTCTTAGCTTTCCCCGGAATTATTTTCAACTACACCCAGCCCGCCGAAGATGCCGTGGACGAAGCCCTCACCGGGCTCAAGAGTTCGCTGGCCGTCAAAATCTATGGCGACGACCTGAACGTGCTGCAGGACAAAGCCATCCAGATCAAGAACACGCTCGCGAAGGTGCCCGGTTTCAGCGAGCTTACGGTGGTGCGCGAACTGGGCCAGCCCAGCCTGCTGATTGACGTGGATCGCGACAAGATTGCGCGCTACGGAATCAACGTTGCCGACGTGGAAGCGGTGATTTCCGCCGCCGTCGGCGGACAGGCGGTCACGCAAGTGATTCAAGGCGAGAAGCTGTTCGATCTCGTCGTCCGCATGCAGCCGCAATTCCGCAGCAGCGCGCATGAGATCGGAAATCTTTTGGTCGGCACGCCCGACGGCCAGCAGATTCCGCTCAGCCAGCTCGCCGACATCAAGCAGGGCAACGGCGCGTCTTTCATTTATCGCGAAAACAATTCGCGCTACATCGGCGTGCAGTACAGCATTGAAGGCCGCGACCTGGAGCGCGCGGTGCAAGACGGCCAGGCCGCCGTCAGCAAGGCCGTCACTTTGCCGCAGGGTTACACCATGGAGTGGGGCGGAGAATACAGCCAGTTCCTCGAAGCCAAATCGCAGATGTATTTCATCGGGCCGCTGGCGATTGTGCTGATTTTCATGATCCTGTTCGCGCTCTACGGCAATTTCAAATTCCCCGTCACCATCGCCATCGGCGTAGTCATGACCCAGCCGGTCGGCGCGCTGGTCGCGCTCAAGCTCACCCATACTCCGTTCAGCGTGTCATCGGTGCTGGGCCTGATGGCGCTGCTCGGCGTGTCAGTCGAAACCGCCGTCATCCTCGTTTCCTACATCAATAAGCTGCGCCACGAAGGCATGGACATTCGCACCGCCACTCGCGAAGCTTCGCTGCTGCGGCTGCGTCCCATCATGATGACCGCCCTGGTCGCCTGCTTAGGTCTGCTCCCCGCCGCCCTCTCCACCGGCATCGGCTCCGACACCCAAAAGCCCTTCGCCATCGTCATCGTCGCCGGCCTGATCTCGCGCCTGTTCATCGGATTCTTCGTCAATCCAGTGCTGTATGAGATGGTGGCGCGGGAGGGTGACGTGCTGCAGGTGTGAGGGGGAACGGGCAACTTTCCTGGGATTGGATTTCCAGACAGTCAGCGAGTGTAATGGCGACTCGCGCCAACTGTGCGAGTGAAGGACGGGCGTTTTCATGGTGTAATTGGAGGGCCCTGCGACTGGGGTTCAATTTGGTGCTGCCTGTAGTACAAGCTGTGGTCGCGATTACGGCTTGCGTGTTGCCCTCAACGTTTTGTTGCGGTCAGACAGTGGGGCTCGGATGCCGCAGCCTTCCCCAACAGATCTGGTATGACCTTGTGCCCCCTCGAAATTCTCGGGAGGCCTGGATCCTTCACCTACAGAGCCAAGCAGGTCATACCTCAATCACTGCTGGTTCCGGCGATGGCCCACACCGTACGTCCGACTACGGGGAACACTGGACGCCACTTACTGACAAGACGTCGATTTTCCTCGCGACTCTGTGGGGAGGGGTCGCACCGTCCGATCCCAACACTATCTATCAGTATGAGTCCAACGGAGTCATTACCAGGTCAGAGGATGGCGGGATTACATGGGTCAAGCCGTCGCCAAAGGTTGATGGCAGGTCGGCTGCAGAGATGGCGTTTCTAATGAGTGGCGAGCATCACAATGACTATGTTATCGAGTTCGAGATTACGGCGATTCACCCTCTCCGGCCTCTTACCATTTACGCGACGGCGAAGGTCGCACCGCCGAGGCGACCGGAAGGCGATTTCCGCGAACAGTACCCACTGAAAGGCATGTACATCTCCGAGGACGGCGGTGAAAATTGGATGCAATTCAGCGAGTCGGTGGGAACATTTAACAAGTATCCAAGGTACGTAGTGCTCGGTATCAGCCCGTCAAACCCCAACGTTATGTTCGCTGCGGGAGAACGCGGCATACTACGATCGAGTGACGGTGGAAGAACCTGGCGACCGGTCGGACAGAACGATCTGTTGAACCTTGAACCACTGGATACCGAAGACAGAGCAGCCGGAATCAAGATGCCGAGAAAAGTGCTACTTAATCCAACGGAATTCGTCTTCGACCCGACTTCTGCACAAGTGGTTTACATGGTGTCAAAAGAAGGCATTCACCGGAGTCTGGACGGCGGCGATAGCTGGGTACTCCTTGATCTCGGCTTTGACCGCCTGGACGGGATCAATAGTGCGGCGGTCGATCCCTTGCAGCCGAACAGGGTTTTTGTAGGCACGGATCGGGGTCTGTTTATGTCTGAGGACCAGGGTTGCACCTTCGTCAAAATGCAGACATCTGAACCCTGACGCTGACCACGTATCGAGCTGCTTTCGCGCAGACTCTTTTCATCTCCTGCGATCCCTCGTCGTTTCCGCTCCGCTTAGGCTCCTTCCGCAATGACAACTCGATAACTGTTGTTAACAGGCGTTAACGCCCATAACTGGTAAGCACAGGCCTTCCGCTCTGCGGCTTAGACACTCGTCGCCCACCCAATCGTTTAGGTGCCCTAAGTAGCGACTAAATCGCTTTAGACGCTTGACAAATGAAACCGTACCTGACATATATGCATCTGAGTTGCTCGGTCGCCGGGCCGGGGAAAGCCAAAGCGGCTCGTGGTGTCCGGTGGTCGGAGTTCAACAAATTAGGACAGTCGCCGGGATCCACGCGCTCCCACTGAGTTGCCAGCCCAGACGATTGTTTCCGGGCCGAACCAGGGACAGATGCGGATCTGCGATGATCTGCAAACAACCGCCGGGCGAGGCAGCCCGGAACCACCCAAGGAGGTGGCTCGTGTCGTTGAAAAAACTATCCAAGATGATGGGACTGCTGGTTTCGACCGTGTTGTTCTTTGGTCTCGCGCAGCAGTCAAACGCTCAAACCGTGTGCAGCAACCAAACCGGAACCAACAACGGATTCTTCTATTCGTTCTTCTTAAGTTCCGGATCTGCCTGCATGACTATGACGGGTAACTTTGGCGGTGGTAACTACAGCACAACCTGGAGTCTCGGTTCCAGCGGGGACATGGTCGCCGGTAAAGGCTGGATGCCTGGATCTACAAGCAGAGTTGTCGGCTACAATGCCGGCAACTTTTCTCCGGGCTCAAACGGATATCTGGCTCTCTATGGTTGGTCAACAAGTCCGCTCGTTGAGTATTACGTGGTGGATAGCCACGGCCCCTTCACACCACCGGGCGGCGGCGCACAGTCGTTAGGCACCGTGAACACCGATGGCGGCACTTACAACATATATAAGGTCAGCAAGAGCGGACCCAACATTTTAGGCAACGGACCTTTCACGCAGTACTGGAGCGTCCGTACGTCGAACAGAACCCAAGGGGTCAACAACACCATTACCTTTGCACAACCACGTTACGCCTGGGCGAGCCATGGCATGAACCTGGGAACGATGAACTATCAGATCATGGCAACCGAGGGATTTGGAAGCAACGGGAGCTCTAACATAACGACATGGCAAATCAGTAATTAGTAATCTGGCAAGGGGCTGGGACGCGACCCTGGCCCCACTACCTCCACACTCGCGGGCTCCTCCCCCGAGCCCCAGCGCGGATCGTCCTCGGGCATCTTGAGGCGGTCAGATCGGCTGGCCTTAACAGCATGGACAGGGCTTTGACTCGGAACGTTCTTCTAATCGCCGTCCTCGCCGTCTGCGGCTCGCAGGCTGCAGCGGTTTCAGTCTTCGGACGCGCAGTTCAAAAAAACGGTTCGAATCCGTCAGGTCCCTGTCGCGCGACCCTGCACAGGGAAATCGATCGGCGCGGCGCACCTGATCCCCAGGCGAGCGCTCCCGACGGCAAGACAAGTTTCTCCGTGCCGCTCAACCAAGCTGGCTACTTTCAATTCGTCGGCGTGTCGCCGGGTGAACATGTGTTGGCTGTCGAGTGTCCGGCCGCGAGCAGTGTCCGTGAGGTGCGGGTGCTAGCGGACGGGGATACGCGGATTGATCCTCCCTTGCTGCTGGAAAAGCTGACGCTGGAGATCGCCATCACGCCAAAGGTCGATCCCGCGGGTCGGCCATGGCAGCTCACCGTTGACGCGACGGTTCCGCGCTTGCGACGGATCGCGGACAAGGCAACGACCTTAGCCGACGGACATTGGGCACGCCGAGGCCTTACCACCGGCAACTATCGTGTCGCCGTCAGCAGCTCCACGGGCACGCCGTGGCTGCAGCATTTCTTTGATCTGAGCGCAGGCAGCGGGCCGCTGTTACTGCGGCTCCCGTTTATGCATGTGTCGGGCGAGGTGCGGCTGAACTCTCAGCCCCTGCGTGCCCAACTGGTATTCCACAATGAGGCCGACGGAGAACCGGCGACGCTTACCAGCGATGGTAACGGTTTCTTCGAGGGGCTGCTGCCGGTCACGCCCGACGTCCACGAAACCAAATGGACCGTTGAGGCCCGCGCGGCGCACCCCCCCATCAACCGACGCCTGTTGGATGTAAGCGTGCAGTCGGCTGACGAGACGAGCGCTTGGCTGGATTTGGCACTGCCGGTGTTCGCCGCACACGGCACTGTGGTCTCCAACCGTGGCCAACCCCAGAGCGGCGCGCAAGTCACGTTCGAAGACACAAGCAGCGGAGCCCGAACCACCACGGCCTGCGGCGACGCGGGGGGCTTCGAGCTACCCGATCTGCCGCCGGGGAAATACATCGCGGTGGCCGAGTCGATCGAGGGCGTCTCTGAACGCACGCCGATCCAGATAGTGGAGGGCATCGAGAGTGAGGTGAAGCTGGTTCTCAACCCCTCCGAGCGGATACATTTCTCCGTCGTATCCAGCCAAGGGCCGGTGGCGGACGCAGCCGTGCAGGTCTGGATCCCGCCGGGCGTGCCGCAGTGGTTCACGCACACCGATTCGGTCGGTCGCTTCGAGGCTAAGCTGCCGCCTGGGACTACGGAAGTGGGGCTGACCATCGGAGCGCCGGGATATGCAATCAAGCTGACCCGCCTGCAAATCTCGCGTGAAAGTGATGCATCAACCAATGCAAATAGCGTCACCCTCGATGAGTCCGGTGGCACGCTGGCGCTTGATCTGCAAGCGCCCCCCGGGCGCGTTCCCGACAGCTTCGTGACACCTTATCTGGTGCATGAGGGAGCCATCGAAGCCGTCGGCACGCTCGTCAGCTGGGGTACGAACCAAGCTGATGCCAGTGGCCGCGGGCCAACGGTGGTCGATTCAATCGAGCCGGGAGTTTACTCGCTCTGCTTGGTTGCAGATCCCTCAGAGCTAACAGCATTCTGGTTTGGCTCTCTGCGATCGGACAACTGCCGCACAGGCTCAGTCGAGCAGGGCGGCACACTGACCCTGTCGCCACCGTAGCAAAAGCGGGTTAGGATCCTGCGCAACTTGGAATTAGCGGCTTGCCTGCCTCGGCCTGCTCCGCGCCGCCCTTTCCACCGGCATCGGCTCCGACACCCAAAAGCCCTTCGCCATCGTCATCGTCGCCGGCCTCATCTCGCGCCTTTTCATCGGATTTTTCGTGAATCCGGTACTGTATGAGATTGTGGCACGGGAAGGGGATGTGCTACAGGTTTGAGGAGGGGCAAGTTCCTCACGTCAGCAGTGAAATAGCGATGTTTCCTAAGCTATCTAAGCGGAGGCAACAACCCACGCCACCCGAAGACGAGATAGGAATTGGCCGTAAACGGGAATGCACTCTCGTAATTTGCGAGTGTGGCTGCGCGGAGGTCAAATCAATTCACTCGCTACTCTTCAGCGCAGATCACGCCACCGAGTCTAGCCCGTGCGGAAGCGAACGGAGCAGACATGAGATTCTTGCAGCGACTCTTCGGAGAATTTTGCCCCCATCGGTTTGCTTCGCCACGACTCACCGGCAATGGCCAGCACTCGGTGAAATCTGCTGATTTAGCTAAAACAGGCGATTTTCGAAAAATGCTATTACTCTCATTACTGTTTCTGTTACTTCTTCTCGCTTGATCTTAACCATTCGACTTCTTTGCTCTGCCACGCTCGGTCGTGCTCGAATTCGGCCTGCAGTCCCGGAATCTTGCTGATATCGAATTGGTCGGAGAAACGTGGGATGGTTCGGTAGTCAAGGCCATCAAGTATCTTCAAAACCAAATCGGACTCAACCCGGACGAAATCCGAAAAGTGACGCGCCCCAAGGGCTGCGTTGGCCAACCGTGGTGCGCCGAAATAACCCGGCCAATCCTTTGTTCCTGCGATACGAAAAAGATCTTCGACTCCCTTGCCAGTCAGTGATGGAGCGTTCTTGTAAGCCGGATCAACCAGTTCGGGATGAAGGAACACAATCTGGCTGTGTTCGTCTGCTCCCGCGTGGACGGTAAACCCTTCCTCCGCGAGTTCGGCTGACGTGAACATTTTTTCTTCGGTCCCGCAACAAGTCGCGATGGGCATCAAATCGCGGAGATGAATCATGGTTCCCCCATAAACGTCGTGGAAGTAGTTCGAAGCCTGATTAAGAGCACGTGCATGCAATGGGTCGCCATGGTCGTTGACCAGAAAAATCCAGCGAAAGCCTTGTTCACCCAGTTCGCTCGCAAGGTCCATGTAAACGGCTCGTAGCGTTTCCGTGCGGACCGTATACGATCCGGGAAATGTCCATTTGGCACCGATACCGTTAGCGCCCCCAAACCCGAGAGGTATGGCCGGGAAGACCACGACAGTCCATCCCGGACGCGCCACAATGGCACGAGCCACTTCCTGCGTCACCGCCGCATCGATGTATCCATCGGTGAAAGATGGAAGATAAGGCCCGTGTTCTTCGAGTATCCCTCCCGGGATAAGCACGACTGTCTTGGCGCGATCAAGGGTGCGGATTTGGCTAGTATTCAGTTCCGCTAGCTGGAAAATTTGACAGTACGCGGCGGACGAGAACAACATAATCACCAGCAAATACCTACATCCATCTAGCGGTCGGGTCATTATGGTGGCTCCAAGTCTTGTGGAAACGCCTCATTGAAAACTCTTCGGCCAGAATTGTATCGCAGATACTTTTAGACGGGGTGCGTCCCATCGTGTTTCCAGAGGATTGACGAAAACAGGCGATTGCACTCACAACCCGCCCAAGAGGGTGCGGAAAATCCTGAGCAAAGCATGGTGCACGAATCTGGTGGGCCCTCTAGGATTTGAACCTAGGACCAACGGATTATGAGTCCGCTGCTCTAACCGCTGAGCTAAGGGCCCGTTTCGATCACGGTGCGCTGCCGATATCATATAGGATGCCATCGTGATTCCCCTGCGCGAAGGCAGTAATGACGACGGCGTCAGCTTTGCAGTCCGCGTGCAGCCCCGCGCGCGGCGCAACGCCATCGTCGGCGAACTCGGCGACGCGCTGAAGATTGCTCTGACTGCCCCTCCGGTGGATGGCCGCGCCAACGAGGCTTGTGTCGAATTCTTCGCTGAGCTTTTCGACGTGCCGCGGTCGTCGGTGACGATCACCTCCGGTCAGAGCAGCCGGAATAAGGTGATTCGCGTGATGGGAATTTCAGTGGCAGAAATACGTCGACGGTTGGGAAACTGACGCGAACATCCTCACCGCCAAGTACGCCGAGATCGCCGAGAAAGACCGCTTTGTCTCTGCGTGCTCGGCGATCTCGGCGGTGAAGCTTCTGATTTACAATAGCCACGCGCCATGAACCTCGCCGCCATTCAGTCTGCCCTGCGCGAACGCCATCTCGACGCGTGGCTGTTCTACGACCACCATCATCGCGATCCCATTGCTTATCGCGTGCTCGGCCTGCCGGAAGACTTGATGGTCACGCGCCGCTGGTTCTATCTGATTCCCGCCGAAGGCGAGCCGCAGAAGCTGGTGCACAAGATTGAAGCCGGACACCTCGACTCTCTGCCGGGGAAAAAGCGCACTTACGCCGCGTGGCAGGAGTTGTTCGAATCGCTGAAGCAGATGCTGTCCCAGCAGCGCGACATCGTGATGCAGTATTCGCCCAACAACCTGGTCTTCACCATCTCGCTGGTGGATGGAGGCACCCTCGACCTGGTGCGCGGGCTGGGCAAAAACATCATCAGCTCCGGCGACCTGGTGGCGCTGTTCGAGGCCACGCTGACCGAAGAGCAGATCGCCACCCACTTCGCCGCACGCGACGCCGTGGACGCGATCACCGAAGCCAGCGTTCCAGGAGATTGGCCGCCGCGTCCGCAACGGCGGCACCAATGAATACGAAATGCAGCAGTGGATTCTCGAAGCTTTCAGCCGCGAGAACCTCATCACCGTGGACGCGCCCATCGTCGCCGTAAACGCCAACAGCGGCAATCCGCATTACGGGCCCGATAGTTCGACCTCCAAGCCGATTCGCGAAGGCGACTTCGTGCTGCTGGATATCTGGGCGAAGAAGAACGTCCCCGGTTCGGTGTATTACGACATCACGTGGACTGGCTTCGTCGGCAAGAATCCGTCAGATCGCATGCATGAGGTTTTTCGCATTGTCCGCGATGCCCGCGATGCCGGAGCGAAGTTCGTGCAAGACTCCATCGCCGCCGGCAGGACCATCGCCGGATGGGAAGTGGATCAGCCGGTGCGCGATAGCATCAAAGCCGCCGGCTTCGGCGAATACTTTGTGCATCGGACAGGGCATTCCATCGCGACCGACATCCACGCCAACGGCGCCAACATGGACGACCTCGAAATCCACGACGAACGCCGCATCATACCCAATAGCTGTTTTTCCATCGAGCCGGGGATTTATCTGCCGGAGTTCGGCGTGCGCAGCGAGATCAATATGATGGTGCGCAGCGGCCGCGCCGAAGTAACTGGTAGAATGCAACGTGAGCTCGTGATCATCTGAATGGCAGACTCGCCCGCAAAAACATCCGCTCCAAGAGCCGAAACCCAGGCCGCCATGCCGACGACGATGTCGGTGCTGGCTCCGGCGGTCGCCTGGCTGATCCCCGGCGCTGGCCACCTGATTCAAAAACGCTGGATTCGCGGCTTCCTGCTCATGGCTTCGGTCGGGACCATGTTCGTTCTCGGCTTGCTCATGCAGGGCCACATTTACAAACCGAATGGCGGCGACATTCTGGATATTCTCGGCTTCGTCGGCGACGTGGGCGCGGGCGGTCTCTACATTGTGACCCGCACGTTGGACATGGGTAATGGAATCGTCGCCCACGCCACCGCCGATTACGGCACCAAGTTTATGATCGTGGCCGGCCTGTTGAATTTCATCAGCGTCGCCGACGCTTATCACATCGCTATTGGGAAAAAATCTTGATCTTGACTCTCTCTCATTTCAGCGCCGCGCTGATCTTCTCGATTTTTGCCGGAGTGGTTTTCGGAATCGCGTTTCGCGAAACCCCGCGCGACCAGATCCGCTACGGCCTGTACTGCTTCGCCATGTTCATGGGCGGGCTAATTGTGGCGGGGTGGGTGATGTGGGCGCTGCGGCACTAGGGGCAGCTTCTAGCTACTAGCTCCTAGCTTCTAGCCAGGCCAGCTCGATCGCATCGAGCTTATGTTCCGATCTCCCACAAATTGAACCCCATCTGCGCTGCATAGTGTCTAATAAAAATCGTGGCCCATCATCCCATACCCCTTCCGGCAGGCGTATCGAAGGCTAAGCCGAAAGCTGCGCGCGGTCATGCCGTTGGTCTGGGAGCTGGTCCGCCCGCGGCGGGGATTGCTGGCGATCGGCTTCGTCCTGATGGTCATCAACCGTCTGGCTTCGTTGGTGCTGCCTTACTCCACGCGGTATCTGATTGACAGCGTCGTCATCAAACGGCACACGCAACTGTTGAAGCCGCTGGTGCTCGGCGTACTTCTGGCGACTCTGATTCAAGGAATCACGTCGTTTTCTCTGACGCAATTACTTTCGAAAGCCGCGCAGCGGCTGATCGCGGAGCTGCGGCAAAAAGTCCAGGCGCACGTGGGGCGGCTGTCGGTTTCGTTTCATGATTCGACCAAGAGCGGCGTCCTGGTCTCGCGCATCATGAGTGACGTGGAAGGCGTGCGCAACCTGATCGGCACCGGCCTGGTTGATCTTACTGGCGGATTGCTGACCGCCTGCATCGCGTTTGTGGTTTTGATGCGCATCAGCACCTTAATGACGGGGCTGGCATTTGGCTTTCTGCTGGTCTTTGGACTAGCGCTACAGAAGGCATTTCAGACCATCCGCCCGATTTTTCGCGAGCGCGGCAAAATCAATGCCGAGGTCACCGGACGCCTCGCCGAATCTCTCGGCGGCATTCGCGTGGTAAAGGGCTATCACGCCGAAGATCGCGAGGAGCGCGTCTTTGCCAGTGGAGTCACGCGCCTGCTGGATAACGTCATGCGCACCCTGACCGCAACTTCAGTCATGGGTCTTTCCGCCAGCGTGCTGCTGGGCGTGGTCGGCGCTGTCATCATGTTTGTGGGTGCAAGACAAATTCTCGCTGGCACGCTGACCATCGGCGGATTTTTTACCTACACCTTGTTCATGGGATTTTTGATCGCGCCCATCATGCAGATCGTTGCGATCGGCACCCAGCTCACCGAAGCGCTGGCCGGCCTCGAGCGGACGCATGAAATTCTGAAAGAGTCCGCCGAGGACAGCGATCCGCGGCGCACGGTCTCGCTGCCTGCAATCATCGGCAACATTGATTTCGCCGACCTCAGCTTCAGCTACGACGGGGCGCGCACCGTGCTGTATGACGTTTCGTTCCAAGCCGAGCCGGGCACGGTGACGGCGTTGGTCGGATCGTCGGGATCGGGCAAGTCCACCATGATCGGATTGATTTCCGCGTTCTACGTTCCGACCAAAGGCGCGGTGCTGGTGGATGAAGTTGACCTGAGCACAGTGCGGCTCGATTCTTATCGCACGCAGCTCGGAGTGGTACTACAGGAATCCTTCTTGTTCGACGGAACCATCCGCGAGAACGTCGCCTTCTCGCGGCCCGACGCCAGCGAAGAAGCTGTCATGCGCGCCTGCCGAATTGCGCGCGTAGATGAATTTGCCGAGAGCTTTGCCGACAAGTACGACACCATCGTGGGCGAGCGTGGCGTAAAACTTTCCGGCGGTCAGCGGCAGCGCATTTCGATTGCGCGCGCCATTCTGGCCGAGCCGCGAATTCTGATTCTTGACGAGGCGACTTCCAGCCTCGATTCCGAATCGGAGCAGATGATTCAGGAAGGCCTCTCCTACCTGATGCGCGGCCGCACCACGTTCGTGATCGCGCACCGCCTCTCCACCATCCGCCGCGCCGATCAGATTCTGGTGGTGGAGCAAGGCAGAATCGTCGAACGCGGAACCCACGAAGAACTTTACGCGCTGCACGGGCGCTACCGCGAGCTTTACGACAAGCAACACGGGCTGGAGAGCAATCTATTCCTGGCTCCCGGCGAAGGCGATGATGCCGGCGCAGCGGACGGACACGGATCGAAGCAAAGCGGAGAAGGGCCGGGCCTAGCGGATGCGTTGCGCATCGTTAGGGGATAGCCTGGGCCGCTGTCTGGCGCTCTGCTTCGCGGAGTGCCTCGATGCGAACTTGAGCCAGCCAATAAGTGGATTCTGGGACTTGCCAGGAGTGCTTCGGTTTAGTCACTTTTGAGTAATCACCCGCTGCAATCTCGCGCTCCCCATACTGCTCCGCTACCCTGCCGAAGGCGTACCAGTAATCGGGGTTGGGCTCATCCAGTTCCAGAAGGTCCATTGCCTGGATTAAGACTTCTCGCGCTTCTTTCGTCTTCCCCAGTTCGGCGTAAACGCAACCCAAGGTATGCAAAATCGACGCATTGTTCTGGCTTAATTGCGAGGCTTTGATTGCGGCATCGAGGTCAGGTCCTTCTGTGCGCTGGAAAAACAATGTCAGCCAGGCAAGTTGGTTCCAATCATTGAACTCAGCCTTGCCCGCATCAACGACCTTCTTGGTTAAATCATATGCAGCGCGATAATCGTGGCGGGCAATTGCGTTGTAGGTCAACATATGCATGGCATCGACGTCGTTGGGCATTCGGTCCAGTCGCTCATGAGCAATCTTGTCGGCTTCTGCGCTGCGGCCTAGTGCCCGCAGAGCAAAACACTCAGACAGAAATGCGCGTCGCGACTCCGGGAACCGTGCGGCCAATTCCGACGAAACCTTCAACGAACTCTCATAGTCATCGAGGTTGCTGGATCCAATGAGCAAAGCAAGATCCACGTTGGCTTTTTCCGCGTCGCTCAACGAACCTTTCTTCGCGTTCTCAAGCACGGCGACCCCCTGTTTGGCAGTCGGTTTTGTCTCGACCAGCATGGCGGCCGCTGCCAGCTTCATCTGAGTTGCATCACCTTGCTTGCCCTGTGTCCAGAAGCGCGGAAAGGCGTCGCCCACAAGCACGTCATCCCCGCCAGCAAGGTGCTGCTCTTCCCGGATCCAGTTTAGAAGAGTGCTTGCTCCCGCCAAATCCTGTCCGGCAACGCGATCCAATATCTCGAGCCCGATCGCGTTTGGTTTTTCCGAACTGTCGAGAACTCGGTACTTTCCGTCTTCTTTGACGACGAACATCGTCAGCTTTTTCCCTCCTACAAGCTGGAGCCTTTCGCGGAACCCAGTCGCGTCGTTTCCGTCTTCGATGGGTTCGACCATCTCCATCACGATATCAAGCGTAACGTCGGGCGACGAGCCCTTCAGCGCCAAGCTGTGATGCAGTTTCCTTCCCGCGTTGAGGATATTCTTCAAGTCGTCGGGATCGGTATTCTTTTGCACGGCTGTGGCGTTCTTGCTGGCGAGGGTCGTGATCTTGTCGGCTGTCAGATTTGGATCGAGCGACATTAGAAAGAAAGCCTTCACGGCATCCGCCGGCGTGTCGCGGAACTGCAGGTCCTCGTGGCGGCGGGCCTTGCGCAGCATTGACGCCAGTCCGACGGTCGCCGCCGTGTTGTCACCCG
Source organism: uncultured Acidobacteriota bacterium (assembly GCA_963839975.1). Classification (GTDB taxonomy): domain Bacteria; phylum Acidobacteriota; class Terriglobia; order Terriglobales; family Acidobacteriaceae; genus Gp1-AA145. The sequence continues at coordinate 461,237 of CAWIXA010000003.1, forward strand.
ACGCGCCAGCCTGCAAAAGATCCGCGGCAACAGAGTACTTGCGGAGGCTCATGAGCATTTCGCCCGCCGTTTTCAGGTTCTGCTTTGATTCAGTTTCATTTGAGGAAACCTTGTCGGCCTCTGTAATGGCCGATTGAGTGCCGTTTAGCGCAGCCTCACATGCAATCAGTAATCCTTTGGGTTGCGGATTTACAGTCTCCGCGCTGCTGCGTGCTTCAGCAAACCGTCCTCCATAGAAGAGCGCGAACGCCAGGTTGCTTCCCAAGCCGAACGACGATAACTTCTCTTGTCCAACTTGAAGGTATTCGGCGATCGCATCATCCAATTTCGAGCCTACTCCGTAGCGGGCGCCGTCTTCGTTGTATTCGAGCAAAAGAGCCAGGTTCGCGGCGGTATCCTTGTCGTCTGGATCGAGCTTTATTGCTTCCCGGTATGCCGCGGCTGCTCCCGGGTAGTCACTGCCGGGACGGAACTTGCGCCCGACAAGGTCGTATTCGAGGATTTCGGCCAGGTTTTTTTCAGCTAAGGCAGATTTCGGTTCCAGCTCTGCTGCCCTCTTCGCCTCTTTGCGTGCCGCTTCGCCCATTCCGGTCTCCAGAAAAGCCTTGGCGATCTGCAGATGATGCAATGCCTCCTTGGGATGCTGAGCGATCAAACTCCGATAACTCTGGAATGATTCTCGCAACTTCCCCTGCTCCAGCAATGCGGCCGCACGAGGCTCGAAGTTGATAAGAATCGCTTCGCCGCTGCTTACTTCAGCCACCTTGTTGCGCAAGTCGGTTGCCTCGGCCACCGTGTATCTGCGTTTGACGGTATCAAACCGGATCAGCGCGTTGACGCTGCCGTCCTGATTAGCCTCAAAGTGTTCGGTCAGGGTCGCCGGCCCGAGTGAAATTTTGCTGTCACGGGGCAGGGGCTTGGCCTGAAAGCCAAGCGGAGGAACAACCTTGTATCGCCATTCCGATACGAAGGCCTGAGGAAGCTGGTAGTCCGCAGTTCGCTTCTCCTTTTCCGGCTCCTGATTCTTGCTCTCGTCGTCAGCACGTTTCTGGAGTTCGTCAGGAAGCCGATAGAACAGTCCCTCGAGACGAATCGCCGCCGTTGAACTGTTGAGCTCGGTAAAGCCGCGCTTGGCCTTGGCGCTTTCCAAAATCAGCTGGAACTGATTAGAGAGGTCGTTCGGATCGGAGCGCTCCACTCGATCCAGCTTTTCGGCAAGATACTGTGACTTAACGTAGTCCCTCAGATTGTCGCGATTCTTCTTGTTCTGCTGGTCAGCGTAGAGGTCGCGATACTCCGACTCAAAGGTTCCGTGAGGCTGCGACGTTTCAATAATTCGAGCCGGACCGTTCTCGGCAAGATCGATCTCGCGCAACTCAAGAATCACATTGTCTGTGGAGGGTGCTTCGGGAATGCGAGTTAGAGCACTGCTCTCTGCCCGAACCACCAGTGTCAATCTCCCCTGGTCGGCAATCGGGAGCTGCCCCAGGCGCGCATATTCATCGGTAGCATCGATCCAGAAATCCGGACTGCCAGGAGCGTACACAATCGCATGATCGAATAGCCCCATCCCCGGCAGATCGGCAGGGACGTCTTGTCTGCTGCCCGCATTCAACAGCGCAACATAAGCTGGGATGCCTGCCGACCGCAGCATGGCCACCAGCAAGGTGGCCTTGTCCTTGCAATCGCCGTACTTGTGCGCAAGGACCTCGCCGGGAGAGTGGGGCACGATCGCCGCATCCGCAAATTCAACGCCCGTGTAGCGGATCTCCTTATCGAGATATCCCAGAATGGCCTGTGCCTTCTCCGCCCGCGTATCCTTGCCGCGGGTGAGCTTTTCGACCAGCGGCTTTACCTCCGGAGCGGCGACGTGACTATCCACTATCTTGCCGTACTCCGCCGCAACTCTTGTCCACGAGTCGCCGGTAGAAAACGCGACACTGGGATACGCAGCTACGTCACTCGGCAGGTTGGGCTGGGCCTCTTCCATCGGCTCGATCGGGCCGCGCTCGAAAATCAATTTCACCCTCGCGTCCTGCTCGGTGCGCCGCGGTTGAAGGTCGGGGAGCCGTTGCGTGGCATAACGCATAGGGATGGAAGAGGGAGCATCCAGAGTGAGCTGGCTGTGGCGCACCGGAACCGCGACTCGCCCAAAACGGTACCTGGACGACGTTCCAGCACCAAAAAACGGTGCAGTCTCCGAGATGACGATTTCCTGTTCCACCACCGACTCTGGCGCAATCGCCGGCAGGGGTGCGCGCAACACCCGGCGGTCGCTGTAGATCTCCGAGTCCTCGTCTTGCGCAGAGGCGTCCGCAATCGTTTTCAGATCGAGTTCGTGGATCGCGAAATCGGGAGTAATGACACGCGCCCGGATGACTGGCCGTTGCTCGTGCCAGGGCTCCCAGTCGACCGATATGCTGTCCCAGCCTTCGGCGCCTTTCTGCGTTAGGACCTTGTACACCAAATAATCCGTATAAACGCTGCGGCCATTTGAGTCGTAAACATAACTTTCTTCCTGGTCAAGAACCGTAACATCGGTGCCATCTACTGGGCTCGATTCCGACGCTGCCGCATAGATGGCCTTGGCATCCGGGGAAAAACGAACGCTCTTCTTGATCGGTGGCGCGGTATCTTCTCCCACCAAGGTCAACGTGAGCGCGAAGGATAATACGAAGAGACAGGGCAGGCGCCGCAGACATACGTTACGCAAGAATAGCCTCTCAACGCGAAATGTGAGTTGAAAGTAACGTGAATGCTGCCGTTTAGCAAGGCCTACTTTCTCCACCAAGAGTCTCGGTCGTCGCCCTCCCCCACAAACACCATCGTCACTGAAGAACCCTTCTCGGTGCTGGCAGAAAGCCCGTGACGCGTCTATTATGAGTTTTTTCAAACGGGGCACAACGCATGGCACACGCGACAACTCTCCAGCAGCAGCAACATAGTCATTTCATCAAGTGCGCGGCTGTCATCGCGCTGATTTTTCTCCTCACGTTCGCTTGCGGCTGGCCCAGACTGCGGCCGAACCCGAAATGCCGTGGGCGCAGGACCTGAAGAAATATCCCGGATTGCAGGCTGAGCTGGCCCAGTTGGTGACCAAGCTCCAGCACAACATCCAGTTTCCAGCGCCACGCGGACAAAGCCGCCTATTGCCGCTGATGCCGGAATCGACGGTGTTTTACGTTGCGTTTCCCAACTATGGAGAGGCTTCGCATCAGGCGCTGACGATTTTTCGACAAGAGGTGCAACAGAGCAAACCCTTGCGCGATTGGTGGCAACACGGCGAACTCGCTACCGCGGGACCGAAGATCGAGGATGCGCTGGAGAAGTTTTATCAACTGTCGCAATACCTGGGAGATGAAATCGTAATTTCGGGCGCGACCGAAGGCCACCAGGACCCCAGCCTGTTGATTGTGGCGGAAGTGCGGAAGCCGGGACTGAAGGGCTTTCTCCAGCAGATGATGGTGGAACTCGGGGACAAATCAAAACCGGCGATGCGCATCCTCGACGTCCAGGAACTCGCCGCCGCCAAAGACACGGAAAAAGACAAAAACGGGCGCCCGTCGCAGGAACCAGTCGTGCTGGTTCGTCCGGACTTCGTCATCATCTCGCTGGACGTGGCAGAGCTGCGGAATTTCAATGCCCGGCTGCAGCAGAGCAGCCCTGCGTTTGGTCCCACCCCGTTTGGGCAGCGGGTGGCGCAGGCTTACGACGGCGGTACCACGGTTGTGGCCGCTGCCGACTTGCGGAAGATACTGCAACAGATTCCTACGAGCAATGACCCGCGCCAGATGGCGTTCCAGCGCTCCGGGTTTGCCGAAATGAAGTATCTGGTTTGGGAACACAAGACGACGGCGGGCGAGGCCGTCAGTCAGGCAGAGTTGAGCTTCACCGGGCCGCGGCATGGAGCAGCGTCGTGGCTGGCGGCGCCTGCTCCCCTCGGCAGCCTGGATTTTGTTTCGCCCAAAGTGATCGCAGCCGGCGCTGTGCGGCTCAAGAATCTCGGCGAGATATTCGACGACGTGCAGGACCTTGCCACGGCCTCGAATCCCGGCGCGTTCGCGATGCTTGGGCAAATGGAACAAGGAATGGGACTGAATTTGAAGAACGATCTGCTCAGCCACTTTGCGGGCGAGATCGCGCTTGAGCTCGACAGTGCCGCCCCAGCTCCGGCATGGAAGGCGATGCTCCGGGTCCATGATGGGGATGGCTTGCAGAGGACGTTCAGTAAGTTGCTGGCAACAATGCCGCTGATGGCGCAGCAGTCGGTGGAGGGAGACGTCACCTACCATTCGCTGCAAATTCCTTCTTCGCCGAAGCCTACGGAAATCAACTACGCATTTGTGGACGGATATCTGGTCATCGCTCCCACCCATGCAGCGCTCGCAGATGCCGTTCGATTGCACCGATCGGGTGAATCGCTGGCCAAGTCGAGCAAGTTCCTGAGTTCGTTGCCGCCTGGACACTCGGCTGAGGCCTCGGCGCTTCTCTACGAAGACCCGCTGGCCATGATGGCGCTCAGAATGCGCCAAGCCTCGCCGGAAATGGCGGAGCTTCTGTCTCCGAGCAGCGGGGAAACTACGCCCACGGTGGTTGGCGTTTACGGAGAGCCCACCGCAATTCGCGAAGCTAGTCGAAGCACCGGAGTGGACGCCGGCATGATCCTGGTGGGGGCGGCAATTGCAATCCCCAACCTGCTACGAGCGAAAATCTCTGCCAATGAGGCCTCTGCCGTCGGCTCGCTGCGCAATGTGGTCACGGCTCAGGTCACGTATTCAACCATGTATCCCGCGAGGGGCTATGCGCGTGACCTGGCGAGCCTCGGCCCTGGGCCGGGTGGGCCTGCCGCACCGTCTGCGACCCACGCGGGGTTGATTGACGCCGAGTTGGCGAATCCCAGTTGTACCGCCGCCGCATGGTGCATTAAATCCGGCTTCCGGTTCCGAGTGACTGCGGCCTGCGCCAAGCGCCCCTGCGAAGAATATGTGGTGGTTGGCACGCCCGTCGCAAGCAATACCGGGACTAGAAATTTCTGCGCGACGTCCGACGGAGTGATTCGCTTCCAGCTTGGCCCCCCGCTGACGGCGCCCGTTAGCGTACGGGAATGCCAGTCGTGGTCGCCTCTAGAGTAGTAGCGGAGCTTCGGCCGCTCGGTTGTACGTTGTACGCGTTGGTGAAACGGACTCGGATCAGCCAGAAAATCAGCAGCACCAACGGCAGAATCGCCGGGACGAAAAGTACGCCCGTCTTGAGCACAAAGGCGGGGAAAACTTTGCTGCCCTGTCCCAGGAAAAACGATCCGGTGGCGATGAACAGGCCAAAGCACATTCGCCAAAGATGTCGCGAGATTCGTTGTACGCCGAAAACGCCGCCGCGCACCAGCATCCGAATGTCCCCAGCCGACGCCAGAAGACAAATCGAACCCATAAACATGTGCATCCCGGCAGGAACTCCGTACTTTTCGCCGGTGGAGCTGTGCAGCGCTTGCAAGCCATTAATCCAGCCGCCGATGCCGATCGCCAGAGGAATCACAAGCGCCACCCAATCGTAAACGCTAGTCTCGCCGTCTCTGCGCCGGGCGGTCAGCCATGCTGTTCCTATCAGGTAGAACGTCAGAATGCCGCCGCCAACGTTGTTGTATTGCTGCTTCAGGACCGCCAGGTACACGGCGCTGGCGGCCATAGTCAGCATCGCTACGACGAAGACTTGTCCCGCCTGGGCATGGCGCGGGGAGCCTTTGCGGAAACGACATTGCCGCCGTGCCCGCCAGGATTCCTATGATTCCCGCCGAGATGTGAAGAATCAGCAGTGGCAGTCGCATTTTTTCAGCAATCCTTTTACTGCGTAAGAATCATCTTCATGCGGTTGGAGAGCCTGAAGCCGGAGTCGCTGGACCGCGCAACGAACCACCACAGTACGGACAATAGACATCATTCACGCCGACCAGGCGCTGGCACTGCGGACAGTTCGGGCTAAGTTTGTGGCTGCACCGGGGGCAGAAGTTGAATCCGGCCTGCACCCCGCAGCCGCATTGCGGGCAGGCATTACTCACCGGTTGCCGCAGAAGGAAGTAAAGAATGATGCCCAGAGCATTGGGAATAATGACAGCCATGATTGTCCAAAGTGTAGGGCTCATCCCACGGCGTTTTGCATCACGGTTGATATATCCGATGAGCAGCAGGAAACAGACGCCAGCAATGCCGGCCAGTAGCCCAAGCACCGCTCTACACCATGCCGGAGGCGCACCCGCGTGCCGGCCCATCACGCCATTGAAGACAATCTGCGCGGCGATGAATACGATTCCCGCCAGCGCCCACGCCCAGGACGGAACAATCTTGATTTCCGATGTCAGTCGAGTTCGAGTTTCGGTTTTTACCTGCATAAATTTGCCAGCTTTCTTATCCTTATCGCCATTGCTGCGATTCTTCTCCGGGGTTTGTCGAGTGAGCGTCCGCCAAATGAGCGCCCCGGGCCAATAACAAAACACTCACCGCCAGCGCCGGCGCGATGAAGAAAAACATGAAGCCGGCCTGCCAAACCAGGGTGGAGACTCCGGCCCGCTCACCCATCCATGCGAACAGCCGCCACAAGAATGGGATTGTCAGCGTTGCCGAAAGCCCCACTCCCAGGCAAGCCATGCCCACCAGCCACATTCGTTCCCGCGTCTCGCGAAGCCGTGCGGCGTGGAAGCGCACCCGCATCTGCGTGGCCCGCACCAGGCGGGAATCGGCAGCCAGCGGCTGAGACCGCAACGCTCGCACCACGTTGTTGGTCGCCTCCCCATAATTCCGGCACTCTTCACATTCATTCAGGTGGGCCCGCAGCCAGAGCTGCTGCGCGTCCGCGAGACCTTCACCCAGCGCGATCAGTTGCCGTGCCTCATCATGTGCGTCTCTCGTCATGCTTGCGCTCCCTTCAGCCGCGGCATCAGCAGATTCAATCCGCGATACAACCGCGACTTCACCGTGCCCACCGGCGCTCCGGTTACGGTGGCAATCTCATCCAGAGCCATGCCTTCTTGAAAGCGCAACACCACGGTCTCGCGATACTCCGCCGGAATACTTCTCAGCGCGGCATTGATGCGCTCGGCTTGCTCGTGCTGCTGCACGACTTCCCACGCCTTGGGCCGGGGGTCGGCAGGTTCAAGCTGCAGGATGCTCTTCGTCTTCCATCAGGCCGTCGAGGCTCAGCGGACTTTTCTTCCGCAAATAATCAATCGTCAGATTTCTCGCTACCGCGTAAAGCCAGGTGCTGAACTCGTGCTTGCCGTCATACTGATGGCCGCGTTCCAGCACCCGAATCCAGGTTTCCTGGAACAGGTCCTCGGCCAGTTCGCGGTTTCCTGACAGGTGCATCAGGTAACGCAGCAGCCGATGCTGATACTGCTCGATGAGATGATCGAGCAAGTCGGGATCGCGCCGTCGCAGGCCGCGAGCAATTGCGCTGGTTTCGGATTCCATCAGGTTCGTGAAGTAATAGGCTGCGGCGTTCATGCTACCCGGATATACGGGCGAGGGGACAGAAAAGATGCAGGGTGAAGGAGATTCTTAAACAGCAGTTAACTTATTCATATTCAAGTAGATATTTGAATCACGAGATGCTCAGCATTTGCCGGATAGCTCAAGCCTTGAGTTGTTTCACTAGCACGGCGTGCCGCGGTTCATCCACGGATGCCTCGTACGGCTGATACAGGGAAGTGCGGTCCAGCAGGTCGCCGTAGCGCTCCCGCAGCTTTCCGCCGATGTTCTCGTAAGTTCCACTCACGGCGACGGCGTCGAGCATTTCATCGCGTGATGAGCTGCGCCATTCCCTTCCAGTCGCCGTCGAGGGATTTCTGGTGCAACTCCGGAACGATCCCTTCCCACCCGTGCGCGGCCAGAACGGCTTCATACGTCCGAGTCGAGGCGTAGAACGCGATCTGCTGCCGCACGGCTTCGGCGTTCGCCGCCCGCTCTTGCTCCGTGTCCCCGACGATTACAAAGGTCGCCGTCACGTACTCGAAATCCCGGCGAGATCGCGCCGACGTGCGCAGCCCTTCTTCGACCGCCGGATGTACGTACTCGCGCAGATATTTTGGAGTATGGAAGGGATGAACATGGAGGCCATCGCAAACCTCTCCCGCCATGCGGCACATATATTGATTGACGCCGGCAATGTAGATCGGGATCTTCGGGTGCTCAATCGGACCGGGGTTGAAAAACGGTGTCATCAGATCGAAGTTATAGAACTCGCCCTTGAACCGCAAAGGCGTTCCATTCTGCCAGCAATCCCAGATAGCACGCAGCGCCAGCACCACTTCACGTAACTTCGGACCCGGCGACTCAAACTTCACCGAGAAACGCCGCTGGTTGTGCGCCCTCACCTGCGAACCGAGCCCGAGGATGAATCGTCCCGCCGAAGCTTTCTGAATGTCCCAGGCGGTGTAGGCAATGACCATGGGACTGCGTGGAAACGCCACGGCAATCGATGTCCCCAGCTTGATGGAAGAAGTAGCGGTCGCCGCCACGGCCAGCGGCAGGAAAGGGTCGTGCTGGGTTTCGGATGTCCACAGACAGCCGTAGCCGATTTCCTCAACCTTACGCGCGAATCCGGGGGCAGCTTGCAGATCGTAATCTCGCAGAGCGACGTCGAGTATCATGGTGTCCTGCGTTCCCCTGCCGGCGGGGCCCTATCCCAGCAGCTTGTTAAGCGGCTCCCAGTAGTGTTTTTTCCATCCGGAGGAAAGCGACTCGGCTTCACCTTGGGGGAATCCAGTGTGATCGAAAACGATTTTGGTCGTATCGCCTTGCTCTACCAGCTCGAACCTCACAATCGAATACGCGCCCTGGTCCCAGCTGCTGGTCCGCCAAGCCTGCACGATGCGCTGGTGCGGCAACAGTTCGACGTGGCGTCCGGTGATGTGGCCACCGAAGAGCGCAAACCCGCCGCCCACTTCGCGGCTGATCTCGGTCGGCGTGTTCCCGAGGTGCATAGACTGCATGGCTCCGCTGAGCTGGACAACCTGGTCGAACAGTTTGGCGCCGGTGAGGGCTTCATAGACGCGCTTGCGACTGGCCTTGATGATCGGTTCCTGGTGAATGGCTTCCGCGGTGTGAGAAATTTCGTCGCCGGTTTCCGCGAGCGCTTTACGGGAGCCCATAGCCAGGCCGCCGAATGCCACCGCAACTCCAAGGATTGCCTGCCGCCGCGTGGGCGCGAGGGGCAGCGTTGTCAGGTTGGTTGTTTTGCTCATTGGCATATCATCCTCCGGAATTAAGGCGTTCGCCCGTCCCCTCATCACAACACCGCTCGAAAATATGTTCAACATAATATTTTACTGGACAGGCAATCGGGTTCGATGCATACTTCAGCCCCTAGAGCAAAGCCAGGAGGCGTCATGCCTTACCCCGCCGGACATCGTGCGGCAGTCAAGAAAAACATCATCGACAGTGCGCGCAAGCTGTTCAATCGCCACGGCTTTGAGAGTGTCTCGCTCAATCAGGTTATGGCCGGTGCGGGCCTGACCCACGGTGGATTCTACAGCTATTTCAAAAGCAAGAGCGATCTTTACGCCGCAGTCCTGGGATGCTTCTTCACCGATCCGGAGTGGAAAAATTGCTGGGAAGGTGTGCACGTAGATCTGTCATCGACCGATGTGGGGGCGCAAGTGGTTCGCGCCTACTTGTCGCGGCAGCATTTTGAGGACGTCGAGAACTCCTGCCCCATGGTGGCTTTGCCGACCGATGTCGCGCGCAGCGGCAAGTCCGCGCGGGCCGCCTATGCAACGGTCTTCCGCGCCATGGTCAGCGTTCTGGAGCGGAGCCTGGTGGAGAATGGCCGGCGTGGCCGCGCTACCGCACAGGGCATCGCGGCCCTATCCATCGGCGGCATGATCGTGGCCCGAACCATCGGCGACAGCACTCTGGCGGATGAATTGCGCGCCGCCTGTACAGCAGTGGCCCTCGATCTTGGCGGTTGGCGCAAACCGCGCATACCGCAAGACGTAAAATCCAAGCGCATCCAGCCGCGCCACCAGCAGCCAAGAGCTAAGATCTAAGGCCGTACTTCTTACCCTTCCCACACAAACGCATCAAACACCCGCCGCGTTTCAAATCCCAAATGGCGATAGAGTTCAACCGCGCGCACATTGTCTTCCGTGACCGTGAGTGACAGGACAGAGAATTTTCGTTGCTTCAAATTGTGCAGGGTGGCCGCGAGCAGCGACTTGCCGAGCCCATGGGACCGGTATTCGGGGAGCACGCAGATTTGGGTCACGTGGCCAACGTCATAGCGCACCCGCGAGCACAGAATAATTCCGGCCAGCGCGCCGGTGCTCTTTTCCATGGCAACGAACGACGATTCCGGATCGAAGGTGCCGCATCCGGGGAAGCGCACGATGTTGTTCAGAAACCGAAGCGATCCGCTCAGCGTGCGGTACTGATCGTTGATTTCGGAATCCACGTGATTGCGATACGCGGCGGTGATGACTTGGGCGGAAGGCTGATAGTCGAGTTCGGTCCACCGGCGGATTTCGATTTTCGGAGAGATGACTTCCGGAACAATTTTCCTCTCACCCGCGTGCATGTCCGTAAGTGGAAAGGTCATGAACAACCGCGCGTGGCGGCTGAATCTTTGGTCGAGAAACGGCTGCGCGGCGGTGCCGGCTTCATGCGCCAGCAGTTGCGCCTCAATGCGGTGGATTCCTGGCGACTGTTGCAACGTTTCGATGACGTGGGTCAGCAGACGGCGTTCGACGTGTTCCCGGCTGGTGTCCGGCCCGTTCTCGCCGTCGCGAACGAACAAATCTCCGATCACCCCTTTGTTGTTTTCGTACACGAAAAACGAGTAGCCGAAGACTTTGCCGCGCGAGACGGCGGCGTATCCGGGAAGAAATTTGGCGTCCATGTAGCGGAGAATCATTTCCGCCGAGCCGCTGTAGTCCCAGCACAACAGGTTCGCCCACACTTTGATTTCCTCCTCCAGCAATGGCCGGAGGTCAGCGGACGTGAAATGCCTGAGATCGAGAATTTCCACTCGGCTCCTGGGAAGCTGCACCGGACTGGGCAGCGGACAAAATTGAGTGTAGTGGCAGTGCGCGACAGCAGGCAAACCGCGGGAACAAGAAACGCCAATAAACCGGCTCTTGGACCTTGGCTCTTGGCTCTTCGGTGTCCGCTATTGCGGCTGCGGGGCGGCCGCGACGTAAAAGAATTCCAGCTTTTGTGCTCCGAAATTTCCCAGGAAGGCTACTTTTCGATTCGGGGCCCTTTTGAAAATGCCTCGCGCGTGTCCCTCGGTTGCGACGACAAGGTGCTCGCCCGCGGGAATTTGCCAGAGTTCATAACGCGGTATCTGCGCCGGCTGATTGCGATAGAACTGCAATCCGAACTCAGTTTCGCGGGAGAGATAGTAAACGGCGACCGGCAGATGATGCGGATCAACCATCTGCAGCGCTCCGGCAACCGGCCGCGCCGAGAGGGTTTGATCGAGCGCGGGAGCGCCCAGGCGCAAGGCGATTCCGAACGCCAGCACCGCCGGCACCAGAGTGATCAGCCGCAGGCCCGCGTATCCATAGTGGCGCAGAGAAACGAAGATGACCGCCGCCATCGTCACGCCGACAATCGACGGGCCAATCAGCGCCAGACTCCACGGGATACGGTGTTGCACCACCAGGTAGGGAATGATCAACGCGGCGAAGATCAATGCTCCGGAACCGATCGCGTGCAGCGCAACCGTCACCGTGCCCGGCTTCGATGCGATGCGTCCGCGGACGTATTCCGAGAGCAACACAATCCCGGGCGGAATCGCAGGCAGAACGTATCCCGGCAACTTTGATTGGGAAATCGAAAAGAAGACGACGGTCACGGCAATCCAAATCAGCAGGAATCCGTTGAGGCTGTCGGCGTCGCGATCGCGGAATCGCCGCACCGCCCACACGCACGCTGCGACCACAAACACTGCCCACGGCACCCATCCCAGCAGTGTTACCGGAACGTAGTACCAGAACGGCTCGGGGTGATGATAAAGATTGGTGCCGAAGCGCGCGAGATTGTGCTCGACGATAAATTCGTGGAAGAACTGCGGATTGCGGAGTTGCACCAGCACGTACCACGGCAGGCCCAGGCGCAGAAAAGAAGAATCCCCGGCAGCCAGAGCGTCTTCCAGAATCATTTGCGCGCTGCGCTCGGTTGCGGCAAAGATCGCAATGATGACGGCCGCCAGCGCCGGAGCCACTGGGCCTTTGGCGAGCATGGCGATTGCGATGAACGCATAAAACGCGGCGAGATATCCGCGGCTGCCGCTCTCAAACCACGCATACCAAGCCAGCATCGCGATGGCGAATGCGGCGGTGAGCGGCAAATCCATCGACGCGGCGCGGGCGTAGCCGATAATTCCCGCGGAACTCGCCAGCATCAGCGCGCCGTCGAGTGCGAATCCAGGGCGGAAGCGGCGCAGAAAAAAATAGACCGCGAAGACGAGCGCGAATGCGTCGATGGCCGAAGGCAGTCGCGCCGCCCAGTCGCTGACTCCGAAAAGCTGATACGCGATCATGGCCTGCCAGTAGTAGAGTGGCGGTTTTTCCAGCCACGGACTGCCGCCGAGGACTGGGGTGATCCAGTCATGCCGCGCCAGCATTTCGCGCGCCACCTGGGCGTAACGTGGTTCGTCGGCGCCGACCAGGCCGAATGATCCGAGTCCCCAGAAAAAAAAGAAGGCGCAGAAGGCGGCGAGAAGAAGCCAGTCGGGGATGCGGGTGCGCGTCATGAATGCAGTGGTCGGTGGTCAGTGGGCAGTGGTCAGTAAAACCGTGCATCCGAAAGCAGGGTGGAACGTGAAATGGGGTTACTGGCCACTGCCCACTGGCCACTGCCCACTGCTCTTCCGAATCCTCGCCAGCACGCTTTCGACGGCCGCATGCAGCGGGCCATCGACGGCGCAGCCGCTGGCGCAGGCGTGTCCGCCGCCGCCGAATTCCTGGGCGATGGCGGCGACATCCATTCCGCCTTTGCTGCGCAGGCTTACGCGGAAACGGCCGTCGGGCTGCTCGCGAAAAAATACTGCGACTTCCACGTCGCCGATCGAGAGCGCGTAATTCACCAGGCCTTCGCAATCTTCTTCTTTGGCTCCGGCGCGCTCCATTTGCTCTTGCGTCACCCAAATCCAGGCCAGCGGGCCTTCGCGCTGCAACGCGGAGAGCGCCGCTCCCAGCAGGCGCATCTTCGCAGTCGAGTGTCCAAAGTAAAGCGGACGCGCGCAGCGCGCCGGATCGGCTCCGGCCAGCACCAGTTCGCGCGCCAGCTCAAACGTATGCTGATTTGTGCCTTCGAACATGAACGCGCCGGTGTCAGTGAGCACGGCGGTGTAAAGGCAAGTCGCGATCTCCGGGGAAATCTTCACTCCCGCCTCGCGCGCCAGCCGATATACCAACTCCGCGGTGGCGACCGCTTTGGGATCGATCCAGTTCACGTCGGCAAAGGCGCGGCCGCTCTTGTGATGGTCAATGTTGATGAGGAACCGGCCTTCCAGGCCTTCGAGCCGCGTGCGCTGAATGCTGTCGCATTCGAGCAGGATGGCGGCGTCGTAGTTTCCATTCACGCGCTCGGCCTGAATCACGCTCGAAGCGAACGGCAATTGCTGATAGACGCGCGGCACTCCGTCGCGCAGCACGATCTCCGCCTGCTTGCCCATCGGCGCAGAATTTCTCCGCAGGCGAGCGTGGAGCCGACGGCGTCGCCATCGGCGCGCGCGTGCGAGGTCAGCACAAACCGCTCGCGCTGCTCGATCTGTTGCAGTACTTCGTTCAGCATGGTCGCTCTGGCTTTACTCTGTGAAACTCTGTGCCCTCTGTGGTTCACGCCTTTAAAGCCTTTTAACCACAGAGGACACTGAGTTTCACAGGGTATAGCCTTTACCTCTTTCGCTTCCCTTGCGTGCGCTTCAGCAGCTCGTCAATTCTGGGACCGTACTTGTGCGAACGGTCGAGCTGAAAATGCAGTTCCGGAGGCCGGCGCAGATGCAGGTTCTCCGCCACCTCGCGGCGGATGAATCCCACCGCCGCCGTCAGTCCCTCCAGCGAGCGCGCGGCATCTTCTTCGCTGCCTTCTACCGAAACGTAAATCCGCGCCGAGCGCGAGTCTTCGGCGATTTCGACCGCAGTCACGCTGGCCAGCCCAATGCGCGGATCGCCCAACTCGCCTTCGACAATGGTTTCAATCTCTTCGCGCATGGCTTCTCCCAGCCGCTCGCGATGATATTTGGCGCCTCGCTTCTCCACGCGCACCTCTTCCTCTTAGGTAAAACGGATGAGAATATCAGAAATTGATGTTAAGGGTTTGTCAAAGGGATGATTGTGCAGTTGACACAGAGACAGGACTGCGAATCGGTCTCGTTTGAAGTGGATACTACATATGTATAATCCGGTGGATGCCGTTTACCCAAGAACAGTTTCAGGCCGCTGTTGGAGCACTAACCGCCAAGGTAATCAATCCTTGCCCTAGTTGCGGCCAAGCCCACAAACGGCAGATTCAGATGGAGCTATTTGTTGTACCTGGTGGGCAGACACGACCTCCATTAGCAGCAGATGTAAACCTTCCTCCTGCACCTCCACCCGGTTTTCGAGCGCCTCTGACCGCCGGTTATGTCGTTCCTTGTGTTATGACGGCGTGCAGCAACTGCGGACTTACGGAACTGTACAACGTGCACCTACTAGGCATCGCAGCAATTCTTGGGGTTCCACCGCCGGGGACTCCGCTGATTTGATATGGGATCACCGCCACAAATACCGCCACAGAATCAAGGCGCGCAGGCGCCAGTGGTTAATCAAGGCGGGACTGTCAGGCCCATCTACGGGATACGCCAGCCAATGATGTACCACCTGTTTGAGACTGAGATGCAAAGTCTGTCTGCATTCAATGCAGAAGCGCTTCGCTGGTTTTCTCTCGGGGCGTTTTTTCTTAACTGCATCATAGCGGTTGTGATCGGCTGGTGTTTCAGTAATGGCTCGCTTAGTTCCTTTGCCGAATTTATGGTTCATAAGGGAGTGTGGTTGTTGATTGTCTTAACCGTCGCGTGCTTCGGATACGGATTTTGGGTTGTCCATCAAAAGCACGTCCTAATCGAGCAGATAAAGAAAGAAACCAAAGCCGATTCCCAAGCTTAAGCATTGGAAGGCGAACTTTATATCGCTGAAAGGATGACTTAACGGGGGGATATTCTTCGTTGCTCCTTAGTTTTTCAGTCGTGGAATGAAGAAATATATTTTGCCCGAGACCAGCTAACTACAAAAACTCCACCCACGAATCCGTAACCTCGGCCCCCGCGTTGTTCGCAATCCGCATGGCCTGCCGCTCCACGTTCTTCATCAGCCCATCCAGATAATCGCGGGAGTGGGAGACGCTGACCACGCCGATGGTGGCGCGGTTCCACAGGCTGCTGGGATCGAGTTCGGCGGTGGCAACGTTGAAATGCGCGCGCAGCCGGTCTTTCAGGCTGCGGACGACTTGCCGTTTGTCTTTGAGGGATTGCGCGTGCTCGATGCTGAGTTCGAGGGTGAGGAGGGCAACCATAGCGGTCAGTTGGCTCGTTGGTCGTGGCATCGTTAAACCGTCAAGCGTCTTACTAGCCAACTGACCACTGAGCCGACTGCTCTTTACGCCATTACTTCCGCGGCGACCTTCTCCGTCACAAACGCTTCGATCACGTCGCCGGCTTTGATGTCGGCGTAGTTGGCGATGGCGATGCCGCATTCCATGCCGTTGGTGACCTGGCTGGCGTCGTCTTTGAAGCGGCGCAGCGAGCTGACTTTGCCGGTGAAGACGACCACGTTGTCGCGCAGCAGGCGGACATCGGAGTCGCGCTTGATGAAGCCGTCGGAAACGCGGCAACCGGCGATGGTGCCGACCTTTGGAATACGGAAGGTCTCTTGTACCAAAGCCCGGCCCTGATAGGTTTCTTTGATCGTCGGCTCAAGCAGGCCGGTCATGGCTTTCTTGATCTCGTCTTGCAGCTCGTAAATGATCGAGTGCAGGCGGATGTCGACTTTTTCCTGGTCCGCCAGTTCCTGCGCTTTGCGTTCCGGACGCACGCTGAATCCGATGATGATCGCGTTCGAGGCCGAGGCCAGCAGCACGTCGCTCTCGGTGATCGCGCCCACGCCCGCCCGCAGCACTTTGAGGCGGACTTTGTCGTTCGACATCTTGGCGAGAAGATCGCTCAGCACTTCGATGGAACCGCCAACGTCGCCCTTCAGAATGATGTTGAGTTCTTTCGTGCCGGCGGTCTTGATCTGCTCGGCCAGGCCTTCGAGCGAAACGCGGGAGCTCTTGGCCAGCGTGGCTTCGCGGGCTTTCTGTTCGCGGTAGTCGGAAATGCCGCGGGCTTTGTCGCGGTCGGCGACCACCAGGAACTGGTCTCCGGCTTGCGGCAGGCCTTCCATGCCGAGAATTTCTACCGGCGTTGACGGCGGGCGCTGAGGTGATGGAGTTGCCGCGATCGTCGAACATGGCGCGGATTTTTCCGTACACGTTGCCGACGACAAAATTGTCGCTGTTGCGCAGCGTGCCGTTCTGGACGAGAACGGTTGCCACCGGGCCGCGTCCGCGATCGAGCTTGGCTTCGAGAACCACGCCGGTTGCAGGACGGTCCGCCGTCGCCTTCAACTCTTGCAGGTCGGCAACCAGGCAGATCATTTCCATCAGCAGGTTGAGATTGGTTTTCTGCTTGGCGGAAACATCCACAAAAACTGTTTTGCCGCCCCACTCTTCAGGGACCAGGCCGCGATCGGCGAGCTGCTTCTTCACGCGCTCGGGCAACGCGCCCGGTTTGTCAATTTTGTTGACTGCAACAATGATCGGCACTTCGGCGGCGTGGGCGTGGTCAATGGCTTCGATGGTCTGCGGCATCACGCCGTCGTCGGCGGCGACGACCAGCACGACAATGTCCGTGGATTTGGCGCCGCGCGAACGCATGCGGGTGAAGGCTTCGTGGCCGGGCGTATCGAGGAACACGATCTCACGCCCGTAGGCGGGAGAGTTTTTATCGAGAATAGAAACTTTGTAGGCACCGATGTGCTGGGTGATTCCGCCGGCTTCGCCACCGGCAACGTTGGTGGAGCGGATGGAATCGAGCAGCGTGGTTTTGCCGTGATCGACGTGGCCCATGATGGTGACCACGGGCGGACGCGGCAGGCCTTCGGTGGCGGCGCCTTCTTCGCCGGCGTTGCTGGCGGCGATGTCTTTCGCGTTCTGCTCTTCGAAGGTGATGACGTTGGCTTCAGCGCCGAAGAAGCGCGCCATCTCCGTTGCCAGGTCGGCTTCAAGGGTCTGGTTGATGGTCGCGAACACGCCTTTCGCGAGCAGACGCGCGATCAAATCCTTAGCGCGGATTTCAAGCTTCTCGGCGAGATCTTTTACGCTGACGCCTTCGGAAATGGTGATGGCGCGAGTGATCGGCAGCGGCTCGTTCGAAAGCGAAAGCCGCGGCGGCGGAGTGAAGCCCTTCATCGGGCCTTCTTTCACTCCACGCGGAACGTAGCGCTGTCCGGGACGGCGCGATGGGCCGCCGGGGCGGGCGCCGGGGCGAGTGGTGCCGGGCGGCGGAAGTCCGGGGCCGACACCCATGGGACGCGCGCCGGGCGCGCCTGCGCGAGTCGGATGCATGGGACGGCGTTCGCCGGGACGCAAGGGCGGACGCGCGCCGGGGGCTCCGGCAGATGCCGGACGCGGGCGCTGGAAAATTGGCTGGCCGGGAACGGGGCGGCCGGGTATGGGGCGGCTTGCAATCGGCTGCCCGGGTCTGACTGATGGCGCGCTGGCCGCTGGTGGCGGCGGCGCTTTGTAAATCGGGCGCGGGCCGGTCTGCGGCATGATCATGCGCGGGCCGGCCGGTGCTGCGGGACGCGGAGGCTGGGACAAAACTGGTGGCCGCGGCGCGATCGTTTGCACTGGCGGAGCGGCGGAACTCTGTTGTGCGGGGGGCGCAGCCGGAGGTGCAGCGGCTACGTGCGGCGCCGATGCAGCAGGCATGCTCACGATCGGCGGAGCGGGTCTCGGTGTGGTCGATGGAACAATCAAACGCGGTGGCGGTGCGGGAGTCGGAGCGGCAGTCGTCGGAGCAGAGGGCCTGGCAACTGGGGCGGCAGCAACTGGTTTTGCCTGCTGCGGCGGAGGGGCGGTCGGTCGCGGCGGAGCGGCAGGCGGCGCGGCGGCTCCCGGCTGCTTGCCGATGATCGCCTTCAACACATCTCCGGGCTTGGAGATGTGCGACAAATCAATTTTGGTCTTGATGCCCTCGGGCTCAGAGCGCGCGCTGCGAGCGGACTTGGAGGCAGCACCTTCGCCAGAGCCACGCAGGCGGACGCGGACTTTCTCCGCCTCATGCTCTTCGAGTGAGCTGGAATGCGTCTTCTTCTCGGTCACCCCTACTTCGGTCAATACGTCGAGAATGGCTTTGCTCTTGACTTCCAGCTCTCGGGCTAGATCGTTGATTCGAACCTTACTCATCCGCCTCTTTGTGCCTCCGAATTTACCCGCTAGGTCTTCATGTCAGCCTCTTGAAATCTGTTGCCAGTGGTCAGTTGCCAGTAAAACCAACTGCTCCGGCTTACCGCTTATTCCTTGGGCTCTTCCGCTGCTTCAACCGCTTCTTGCGATTCTGACGGTTGCGCTTCGGGCTCCGGCTCCGCTTCTTCCGCAGCGGCTTCAACCACTAGGGCTTCGCCTTCCGGAGTCGCGGCTTCTTCGGTTGCTGCTTCTTCCGTGGAAGCGGGCTCGCCCTCGGCCGACGTTTCGCCTTCGTTCTCTGGCAACGCTACGGCCTCGCCGCCTTCCAAGCCGGCGAAATAATTATTGACCGCCAAGCTGATTTTTTCCACCGTTTTGGGGCCGATACCTTCAATCGCCTCCAACTGCTCGGGCGTCATGTCGGCCAGCGCTTCGACTGTGGTAATGCCCGCGGCCTTCAGCTTTTCCACCAGGCCCTCTCCAAGCCCGGTCACACTCTCCAGGGGAGTCGCAACCGCGCTGGTAAGCTCGGCCATCTGCAGCTCGACTTCCTGGCGCTTTTCTTCTTCGCTCTTGATGTCAATCTTCCATCCCAAAAGCTTTGCGGCCAGGCGGACGTTTTGTCCCTTCTTGCCGATGGCGAGCGAAAGTTGGCTGTCGTCCACGACCACTTCGAGATGCTTTTCTGCCGAGTCAACGATAGTGACGCGGCTGACTTTCGCTGGCTGCAACGCCTTTTCGGCAAACGTCACCGAGTCTTCGTGATATTCGATGATGTCGATCTTTTCGCCACGCAGCTCGCGGATGATCGACTGCACCCGCATGCCCTTCATGCCCACGCAGGCGCCGACCGCGTCCACTTCTTTGTCTTTCGACATGACGGCGATCTTGGTGCGCTCTCCGGCTTCGCGCGCAATGGCGCGAATCACGACGGTACCGTCGTAAATTTCCGGAACTTCAGTCTGGAACAGATGCTGCACCAGCTCTGGCGCAGCGCGAGAAACCACGACCGCCGGGCCTTTCGAAGCTTTCTCGACGCGCGCGATGACTACGCGAACACGCTCGCCGATGGCGAATGATTCCAGCCGAGACTGTTCTTTCCTTGGGGCGCGCGCTTCGGCCTTGCCGATGTCGAAAATCACATCCGGGCCTTCGATGCGCTTCACCGTCGCGTTGACGATTTCGCCGACGCGGCCAATGTATTCGTTGTAAACCGTGTCGCGCTCGGCTTCGCGGACTTTCTGAAAAATAACTTGCTTCGCCAGTTGCGCCGCAATGCGACCGAGGATTCCTTCCGTCTCTTTGGGAATCTGCAACTCGCCGCCCACCTGCGCATTGGGATCGCTCTTGAGAGCGTCTTCTAGCGTCACCTGCAGCGTGGGGTCTTCCACCTGCTCGGGAGTCTCGACAATCGCCTTCACCGCGAACGCGCGGATCTTGCCGGTATCTTTGTCGAGCTGCGCCCGCAGATTTTCCTGGGTCTTGTAATACTTCCGCGTAGCCACAACGATGGCATCTTCCACCGCGCTGACCACAATCTGCGGATCTATCCCTTTTTCTTTGCTGAGGGCGTCAATCGTGTTGTAAAGCTCGCTGGCCATAGAATCTCAGTTGCTAGTAGCTGGTGGCTAGTCAAACCGTTGCTTTCGGCCTTCACTAGCAACTAGCCACTAGTCACTAGCAACTGCCCTCAAATCTCCGGCACCAGATTGGCCTTCTCCACGTTGGCCAATTCGATTTCCAGCTTCTCGGCCGTGCCTTCCTTCGGACGAAACTTCTTTCGCGCCTCGGTTATATCCAGCGTCAAGCGGCCAGCCGCAAAATGCTCCAGGCGGCCTTCGAAATGCCGGTTGCCGTTGACTGGCTCTCTCGTCGTCAGCTTCACGCGGCTGCCCTGAAAGCGTTCAAAATCTGCTGCGCGGAACAACTTGCGGTCCAGGCCCGGCGACGAAACTTCCAGCGTGTACGCGCCGCCCGGCAGCGCATCTTCAACATCGAAGATGGTGCTGACTTCGCGGCTCACACTCGCACAGTCTTCGTGCGTGACTCCGCCCGGCTTGTCGATGAAGATCCGCAGCATGCGCGATTTGCCGCCGCCGCGCAACTCGATTTCCACCACTTCAAGCCCGGAAGATGCCGCCACCCGTTCAACGATCGCGTGGATTTGATCCAGATCAACTGCCATAAAAACAGCGACTTAGAAGCAATTTCACGCCTCGAAAAACCCCTACAAGTAAAAAGTGGGCTTGCGCCCACTGGTGTGTTCCGCCGAATCCTGATACTACACAACAGTTCCAGTACGTAATAATACGCCCGCACCCCGCAAAAAGACAAACTGCGGTAGGCGAGGGGCTATGCCCTCGCAGACATAGAACGCGTCGGACGAAGTGGCACAGGCTAAGCTGTGTGCTGGGGTAGCGCAAGGACCTTCAGCCACGGGATTTTCTTAAAATCCTTCACGTCCGCGGTGACCAAGACGTTCGTCCTGCCGGCGATGGCGGCCGCGAAACAATCCGCATAAGGCAGTCCATGCCCCGCCTTCAACTGGGCCGCCACCTCCGTGATCGGTTCATCGGCGCTGATCACACTCACTGGCAGAAGCCGGACCCGGCCCATGACTTCTTTTGCGTCCGGGAAGCCTCGTCTCCTGGCAATGTTGTAGTACACCTCGCCCCAGTTGATCACTGAGATCATCAGGGTAGAGTCGGCGTCACGGGCCCGCTTAAGCAACGCTTCCACCACTTCCGCGCCTGGTTGATTCATCAGAAACCGGTAGAGAGCGTTGGCATCCAACACGTGGCCTTTCATCGAAACTCCCGGTCAGGATCGCGTTCCAGGTCCCGGGGCATGCTCTCGGCGAGACTCCCGCGCATGCTTTCAATGAAAGCATCCGTCACCGGCTGGATGACGAGTTTCCCCTGCTCTTCGATGAACGCAATCTTGGTCCCCTTGCGGATGTCGAAGCGGTTGCGAATCTCTACGGGAATAACAATCTGTCCCTTGGCGTTGACGGCTGCGTATCCTGTATCGCCCATAGTATGACATTATACTATGGCGTAATACTACCACACACGAGTAGGAATTAACGTATGCAGTAGTACGACTGGGAAAGGAACTCAGCGCGTGGGGCCAGAGATTGCTAATTCTTCCGCATCCGGCATCTCCAAGCCGATCTCGACGCGGTTCCGGCCGTTACGCTTGGCCTGATACATGGCGGTGTCGGCCAGCGCCACCAGAAATTCGGGGTCGCTTTCCGCAGTGCCCAGCGTGACCCCAAGACTCAAAGTAATCGTCGTGCTCTCCTCGCCCAGATCCACGGGTTGCTCGCTGATGGCGGCGCGAATGCGCTCGGCGAGCTTTTGCGCCAGTTCAAGGTCGCAACCGGGAGCGATGATCAGGAACTCCTCGCCGCCGTAGCGTCCAACCACGTCGTAAGAGCGCAGGCAGGACGAAATGCGCTGCATAGCAGTGACCAGAACCGAATCTCCAGCGCCGTGACCGTAACGGTCGTTGATCTTCTTGAAGTGGTCCACGTCGGCCAGAATAACTCCCAGAGTGTTCCTCTCGCGGCGGCAGCGGGCCAGCTCTTTGCGCAGCAGATCGCGAATGGCGCGCCGGTTCAGCACCCCGGTCAGCGCGTCGTGTTCGGCGTGGAAACGCAAAGACTCCTGCGCCTGCAGCAGTTCCGATTTCGTTTTCTGGATGGCGGTCAGCATGGCATTGACCGCTCCAGCCAGCGCGCCTAACTCGTCCTGCCCGCCGGTGCTCAGACGCAGCGACAAGTCTCCGCTGACCGTCACCTTGGTGATTTCGGTGCTGAGCGACGCTACCCGGGCGAGCAGGATTTCCTCCAGAAAAAAGAACAGGCTGCCGCAGTATGCCGCCCCGACCAACATCAGCAGCATTAAGAGGTAGCGGGTTACGCGAGTGCCCTCCAGATTCAGCGACCGCGGAATACGGGCCACCAGCAGGCGGCGGGTGATGCCGTAAGAATCCTTGATTGCCACATACGCGAGCATGGTGGAGTCGCTTTCAAAGCGCACCGAATTTGTCCCATCACTCCACGCGGTTCCGGGGGCAGTTGCCTGCGGGATCTGCTCCACAGGCTCAAGCCAGAGGGGCACTCCGACCGCTTTGGACAGCGACGAAACCACAGCTTGATCCAGTTCTCTCCCCATCACCAGCGTGCCTCTCGGCTTACCGTCGCCACGGCTGGTGAGAACGGGTTGGTATGCCAATAAGAAGATTCTGCCTTTCAACTCCAAGAGCCCGCTGAATGCCGAACCCCCTTTGGCTTCGCCGGAAGTCGTAAACCGGGCCATGGCAACGCTCTGAAGATCGCCGTCGTCGGGCGTCCAACTACCTATACTCTTGTGCACCACCAATTGGCCGGATGGATCCAGCAACAGGAACAGATTGATGTGAATGATCTTGAAAGTATCGTCGGCCAGCTCTGTGCGCAGGTAGTCCGGGGTCCTGGACTCCATGTATTCATAGGTCCGGTCCCACTCCCCATAGTCGCGGGCTACGACTTCGAGTTGAGCTTGTTCGGTTTCCAGTTCACTTTGCAGATGATGGATATTTTCGCGGGCGTGATTGTTTTCCAGGCGGGCAAAACCGTTCAGCAAAGCAAATCGCGAGACCAGATAGAGAGCTACGAAGAACGCGCCCAGCGCGAGAGCAGAGAATGAAATGATCTTCTTGCGAATGGTCATAAACGGGGCGCGAAACCCATCCCTTGCGAACCACTGGCTGGCCAGGGCCACTGGGGAGGCCTGACATCACCATCGGCAAAATTCAAAATAAATCCTTATCGGCCTCCCTGACTGTTAGGGGCGCAACTGCGCCCTGCAGGATATTTCTGGTCAGCAACCTTTAGACGATAGCATCGGAACCCCGTCTCCCGGCTAACCCGAAAGTCCAATCCAACACTTTAGTAACCGCGAAAAAAAGCAGACTGGTTACCTTTCTCCGCAACGTTGATTTACGAGCCCCGAGGCGCCGCCGCAACGCTGGTTGTGTCCTACGTTGTGTTTCTCGGCGTCAAATCAGCGGAATTAGGACACTACGAAATCCCGGACAAATTGACGCCCTCCGGTTCCATCCCTAGAATCAAGATAGACCTCGCGTTCGAGACTCATGCCCAATTACGAATATCTTTGCCAGAAGTGCGGCCACCGTTTCGAGAAAATCCAGAAATTCTCCGATGCCATGCTGAAGAAGTGCCCGGAGTGCGGGGGCAAAATCGAGCAGGTGATTTCCGCCCCCGCCGTGCAGTTCAAAGGCTCGGGCTGGTACGTGACCGACTACGCCAAGAAGTCTTCCACCTTGCCGGCTTCGGGCTCGGATTCGGGAAGCAAGAGCGATGCCGGGAAGGATTCCGCCTCCAGCAAAGATTCAGGTTCCGATTCCGGATCCAAATCCAGTTCCAAGTCCGAGTCCGGGTCTGATTCCAGATCGGATTCCAGGCCGAAAAAAGACGGGAAAAGCAAGGCCGAGACCTCCTCGGCCAAGTCCGACAAGAAATGACCGGGACCGCCGCGTCCCTGCGTTGACAATCCAAGACTTCCTGCTATCATTAAACGCTGCGGCAGTTCTGCGGTTGCCCGCCTGGTGGCCCTGCGCCTTCGGCGCTTGTTAGTAGTGGGTACTCAGCGGTCTTCATAAAGTTTTCATTTTCCGGGAGAGTTCTGATGTCAACCTATTTCCCCAAAGAGGGAGATATTGTGCGCAAGTGGTATGTCGTGGACGCGACCGGCCAGGCCCTGGGCCGGCTGGCGTCGCAAGTTGCCCGCATACTGATGGGCAAAGAAAGCCCGAAATACACGCCGTTTATCGACGCCGGCGACCATGTGGTCGTGATCAACGC
Source organism: uncultured Acidobacteriota bacterium (assembly GCA_963839975.1). Lineage (GTDB taxonomy): Bacteria > Acidobacteriota > Terriglobia > Terriglobales > Acidobacteriaceae > Gp1-AA145. The sequence continues at coordinate 485,585 of CAWIXA010000003.1, forward strand.
CGAAAAGGTGAAAATCAGCGGAATGAAGTCGGAGCAGAAGCAGTATCACCGCTACACCGGCTACCCCGGCGGCCTGCGGACCGAAGATTATCGCAAGCGTTTTGCCCGCAAGCCCGAATTGGTGATTGAAGACGCTGTGAAGCGCATGTTGCCCAAGACGAAGATGGGCACGCAGATGTACACCAAGTTGAAAGTTTATAAAGGCGACAAGCACCCGCATCAAGCGCAGAAGCCGGAAGCGAAGGCTCTGATCGCAAGGGCGTAAAGAAAGCTCTTAGCTATTAGCTTTTAGCTCTTAGCTGAACCGAAAGTGAATACGCTTCATGGTTGTCGTTTTTGCAGAGTTTTTTTAAAGAGTTTGAGAATTTGAGGAAAGGCACAAAGCTGGCGACTTAGCGAAACAGGCTAAGAGCTAACAGCTAAAAGCTAATGGCTGAATTAGTTCAATACTACGGAACCGGACGGCGCAAGACCGCGATCGCGCGGGTTTTTCTGCGCCCGGGCAGCGGCGATTTCAAAGTCAACGGCCGCGCCTTTGAAGAGTATTTCGTGACCCCGTCGCAGCGCTCCAGCGCGAAAATGCCGCTGGTCTCGACTGATTCCTCGGCGACTTTTAACGTGATCGCCAATGTTTCCGGCGGCGGCGTCAACGGGCAGGCCGATGCCGTGAAGCTGGGCATCGCGCGCGCCTTGATGCTGTTCAACGCCGAGCTGCGCAAGAAGTTGAAAGCCGAAGGACTGGTCAGCCGCGATTCGCGGTCCAAAGAGCGCAAGAAGTACGGCCAGAAGGGCGCCAGAAAGCGCTTCCAGTTCAGCAAGCGGTAAGGTTTTTCTGGTTTTGCTTTTAGCTAAAAGCTTAGGAGCTAATAGCTAGAAGCTGTTTCACAATTCTTCCCGTGCTCCATCACGGGGACGGGAAAGCAATCCTGAGTTCGCAATTTGAACGAAGGATGCAGACTTAAAGAGGAGGTTATTTGGCTAACATCACCATGAAGGAGTTGCTCGAAGCGGGTGTTCACTTCGGGCATCAGACCAAGCGCTGGAACCCCAAGATGAAGGAATACATCTTCGGCGAGCGCAACGGCATTTACATCATCGACCTGCAAAAGACGCTGAAGATGTTCAAGGAAGCGTCGCGATTCATCGCCGAACTTTCCTCGCAGGGACGCGTCATTCTCTTTGTGGGCACCAAGCGGCAGGCCCAGGATGCGATCTCCGAAGAAGCGACTCGCGCCGGAAGTTTCTATATCAACCAGCGCTGGCTGGGCGGACTGCTCACCAATTGGGTGACCGTGCAAAAGTCCGTGAAGCGGCTTAAAGAGCTCGACGAAATGGCCACGGATGGCCGTTACGAGTTGCTGCCGAAAAAAGAAGTCATCAAGCTGGAACGCGAGCGCAAGCACTTGCAGGCAAACCTGGCGGGCATCAAGAACATGAGCCGGTTACCGGACGCGGTCTTCGTCATCGACTCGAACAAAGAGCAGATCGCAGTACGCGAGGCCCGCAAGCTTGGCATCCCCGTGGTCGCTGTGGTGGACACGAATTGCGATCCCAGCGAAGTGGATTACATCATCCCCGGAAACGACGACGCTCTGCGCGCGATCCGGTTGTTTGCATCGAAGATTGCCGATTCCGTGGTCGAAGGCTCGCAGCTATTGAGCGACAAGCAGGCTGCGGACATGGCCGCCGGAGTTGAGCGCGCAGAAGCTGCCGCGGCAGCTGAAGCCGCCGCCCAGGATGCAGCCGCTGCGGCTGCCCCGGTCGCTGAACCGGCGCCCGCCGAAGCCGAAGACATCAATATGGAAGAAGTGCTTGGCCCGGGAACGCGCAAGAAAGCAGTTGCGGCTGAAACTCCGGCTGAAGAGGCGCCGGAAGTCGAGCATCAAACGTATTAAGCGGTCGTTGGTCGTTCGTCCTTGGTCGTTGGCCTAAACCACGTGGCGCGGACGTACCGACAGGCTGCCGGTTCAGACAAGGATTTTGGGAGGGCACGACTTCAGTCGTGCCGTTAGGGACCCACAAAATTGCGGGGCTTTAGCCCCTGAGGGATTCTGACCCGCGTGCGCATCTCCGGCGCGGGTCGAAATTTATACAACGGCTGATGGCATCTTCGATTAGGCCAACGACCAAGGCCGAACGACTAACGACGATTTTATGAGCACAACTACCGTGAATATTTCCGCCGCACAAGTAAAAGAGCTTCGCGAAAAGACCGGCGCGCCCATGATGGATTGCAAGCAGGCCCTGACCGAAGCCAAAGGCGACTTTGAGCAGGCCGTGGTCGTGCTGCGCAAGAGGGGCGTGTCCGTGGCTGCGAAGAAGGCCACGCGCGTCACCAGCGAAGGCTCGGTCGCGCAGTACATCCATGCCGGAGGCAAGATCGGCGTGCTGGTCGAAGTCAATTGCGAGAGCGACTTCGTGGCCCGCACCGACGACTTCAAAGAGCTGGTACACGATATCGCCATGCACATCGCGGCCAGCGACCCGAAGTTCGTCCGCAAAGAAGACGTCACGCCCGCGGACCTGGCGCGCGAGAAGGACATTTATCTCGCGCAAGCCATCGCCAGCGGAAAGCCGCCGGAGATTGCCGAGAAAATGGTCGCCGGCAAAATGGGCAAGTTCTACGAGGAGGTCTGCCTTTACCAGCAGCCCTTCATCAAGGACCAGACCCAGACCATCTTGCAGCTGATCACAACCAAAATCGGCAAGCTGGGCGAGAACATTTCCGTCAAGCGCTTTGCCCGATTCAAAGTCGGCGACGCCGGCGAGACCATCGCCATTTCAAAGCCGGAACAAAAACCGGAGTAAACTGAAGGGCACCGAAAGGTGCCCTTTTTTACTTTCGCGACGATGACTAGTCTGCCGAGCCAGATGAATGCCTGAACCCATCTTCAAACGCGTACTGCTGAAAATCTCCGGCGAGGCTTTGGCCGCCACCCAGGGTTTCGGCATTGACACCCCTCGCATTCACGAGATCGCCGCGGAACTCGCGGATGCGCACACGCTGGGCGTGCAGATCGCGATCGTCGTCGGTGGCGGAAACTTCTTCCGCGGCGTGGCCGAGCAGGCCAAGGACATGGACCGCGTCTCCGCCGACCACATGGGCATGCTGGCCACGGTCATCAACGCGCTCGCGCTGCAGGACGCGCTCGAAAAGCAGGGCATTCACACCCGGGTGCAGTCGGCGATTGAGATGAACCAGGTCGCAGAGCCATTCATCCGCCGTCGCGCCATCCGCCACCTGGAAAAAAACCGCATCGTGATTTTCGCCGGCGGCACCGGCAATCCTTATTTCTCCACCGACACCGCCGCGTCGCTGCGCGCCATGGAAATCAAAGCTGACGCCATCATGAAAGCCACCAAAGTTGACGGCATCTACGACGCCGATCCGATGATCGTGAAAGACGCGCAGAAGTTCGAGCACATCACCTACATGGACGTCCTGAAGCGCGGCCTCAAAGTCATGGACTCAACCGCCATCTCCCTCTGCAAAGACAACAATCTTCCCATCATCATCTTCAATCTGAACCAGCGTGGGAACATCCGCAAGGTCGTGAGTGGGGAAAAGATTGGGTCGCTGGTGAGCGCGTAAAGAAGCAGCTCTTGGCTCTTGGTTCTAGGCTGTTGGGTTGCATTGGGGCCGAAAGCGAACCTTGGAGAGCCAACAGCCAAGAACCAACAGCCGCTTTCTAGTTAACCCAGCCCGACTTCCCCCCGCCATTTTTCTTGTCCGACTCCTCGGGAGGAACAAAGTTTCCGTGCTCGTCAAAGGTGACAGTGCGGTTCTGGTCGCGCATGTACACCTCGAACTTGCGGGCAGCGCGGCGGCGTTTCCAGCGATAGTACGAATTGCGCAGGCTGAAATACTTCTCTGAAGCCCCGAACCCCAGCCCACGCTTGGGAAGAAACTTAACGTAAACAAAACCAAAAAAAAGGCCTCCCAAGTGGGCAAAATTCGCCACGCCGCCCTGCGAGGGCTGAAGCGTTGAAATCACGACCAGGAAGACAATTATCCCCACCAGATACTTGGCTTTCATGGAAAACGGGAAGGGGAAAAGAAAAATCTCGCGGTCTCCATAGAGCATGCCGAACGCGACCAGAACACCATAAACGCCGCCTGACGCTCCCAAGGTTTCTGTTCTGGGATCCAAGCCGATATTGAGGTACGCGATTCCAACCGTGACCAGCGCGGCGCCTACTACACAGAACAAGTAGAACTCGATGAACTTCCGCGAGCCCCAGTCCATTTCTTCCTGCGCCCCGAACATCCACAGGGTGAGCATGTTCATCAACAGATGCCAGAGGCCGACGTGCAGGAGAGAGTACGTTACCAACTGCCACAGCATTCCATGCCGTACTACCAAAACTGGCACCAGGCTGAAATACTGCTCCAGGTAGTCGTACCATTTAGGCGAGAAGCGCTCCAGCAGAGTTGCGAGGACGTAAACTCCCGCGCATGTGATGATGATTCGTTTAATCCACGGCGTGAACGGCGGGAAGCTCAACGACAATGTTTGTCCGCGAGGCATACGGCAATGAAATTCAGGCGCCGGGCATTTTGGCAAACCCGGTAGCAACCTACAACATCCTAGCAGGTCGGCATTCCGGCTAACGATCGAAAACCGGCACCCTAAGCCATCCGTAACCGTCGGGGAAAACCCCACTTGACCTTCATCCCCGAAGAAACTAAATATAACAGGGTGCAATCATAAGAACGGAGGCCAATGTGCTTTATTGTCCTGAATGCGAAACCAGCCTGGACGTGGACGAGGATGAGGTGGATGAGGGCGAAATCCTCTCCTGCCCGGAGTGCGGACTGGACTTCGAAGTCGTCACCATCAACCCGGTGGAACTGAAAGCCGTCGAAGAAGAAGAGAAGTACGAAGACGACGAAGAGGAAGAGATCGTGGACGGCGATGATTCCTAGCGGGATGCGGGTACGCGCCCGGTGTGGTCTTTGCTGCTTGGTAGTGCTTTCATTTATGGTTGCCGCTGCCCACGCCAAGCGGCCGCCCTCGCCCAACGATTTCGCAGTGATTTTCGGCACAGTGTGGGGGCCGGACGATCGTCCGGTTTACGGCGTGATTGTGAAGATCCGCCGCGCCAGCGACAAACATGCGCGCTGGGAAGTCCGATCCAACCACCTCGGCGAATTCGAGCAGTTGGTTCCGGCAGGAAAACAGACCTACATTCTATCGGCCGAGACCAAAGGCCTTAAAACCCACGACGGCAAACACTTGCAGGCCCAGCCAGTTACCATTGAGGTGGATAACAACGAGCGCGTGAACACCGGAGTGCATCTAAAATAGCAGCAGCTCGAATTGGGGGAGGGTTTACATGAAGACGGTACGAATGCTGCTCGCGGGGTTGCTAGCGGTGAGTCTCTTCGCCGCCCTGCCATCTCTCGCCAAGGACAAAGACACCACCCCCGGCCGCTTGCTGACCGGCCGCGTCCTCGACAAACAGGACAATCCCGTGCCCAACGCCGTGGTGTACGTCACCGACACCCGCACCCGTGCAGTGAAGACTTATATTGTGGGCGCGGACGGAAACTACCGCTTTCCCGCCCTCGCCGCCAATGTGGATTATGAGATCTACGCGCAGATCAACGGTAAGAACAGCGACACCAAGAAGATGAGCCAGTTCGACGACCGCAAGCAAGTGAAGATCGACTTGCGGATCGATACCAAATAAGCATTCAGCCGTCGGCACTCAGCTTAAGGTTCGCACAACCTGTCAACCAGTGTGATCGCGATTTAGCAAACAAGAACCGCGTCAAGTCCCGCCGACTCCTGAGCTTTCGTTGACTTGCCTCCTTTTGTACACGTAAGATTCGCGCCAGCGATCTTCAGGGGGATCACGTGGAACCCACCCTCTCTTTGCTCATCCAGGCCGCGGAGCATGGGGACCAATCTGCTGCTGACGCCCTGTTCACCGCACTCTACTCTGAACTGCACCGCATGGCCCGTCGCGAACTCGCGCGTCAAGGAGTCCATCTGAGCCTCGGCGTGACCACCCTGTTGCATCAGGCGTACATAGAGATGGCAGCGAAGGACGGGGACTCCTTTCCCGACCGCGCAAGGTTTATGGGATATGCCTCGCGGGTAATGCGGGGCCTGATTATCGATCACGCACGCAGCCGCAACGCCCTGAAGCGGGGCGGGCAGTTTCACATTACGTCGTCGGGAACCGACGTGGCCGAACCCGCGGACGACCGCGAACTAGCCCGCATCGGCGATGCTTTAGACGAACTCGCGAAAGCCGAACCGGCTCTGTCGGAAATCGTTGACTTGAAATTTTTTTGTGGGCTTACATTCGCAGAGATTGCCGCCATGAAGGGCATCTCCGAACGAACGGCGCAGCGGCAGTGGGAGAAAGCGCGCATCTACCTCCACCGAAAGATCGCCCTCGATCTTGAGGCTTGAACCATGGCTACACTGAGTCCAGAGCGCTGGCAGGAAATAAGTCCTTACCTGGACCAGGTGCTTTCTCTGCCCGAGGACGAGCGGGCAGCATGGCTGCGCTCGTTTCGAACTGAGAGGCCTGAGCTTGCGGATCTCCTGTTCGAGCTTCTTGAAGAGCACCGCGCGGCGGCGAAGGAACACTTTCTCGAACGTGGTCCCGAGGTGGTTGCAAATTCATCCTTAGCGGGTCAAATCATTGGCGCCTACCGGCTTCTCTCGCCGATCGGGCAAGGTGGCATGGGTAGCGTGTGGCTGGCGGAGCGCAGTGACGGCCGCTTCGAGCGCAAGGTTGCGGTCAAGTTTTTGCGCTTTTCTGTGGCAGCTCCGGGCGGCCCCGCGCGGTTTAAGCGCGAAGGCAGAATCCTCGGCCAGCTCGCGCATCCTCACATTGCGGAACTGATGGATGCGGGAGTGACCGCGAACGGCGAGCCGTTTCTTGTCATCGAGCATATCGATGGACAAGATATCGATAAATATTGCGATCAACACCGGCTCGGTGTGGAAGCACGGGTCAAGCTCTTTCTGGATGTGCTCAGCGCCGTGGGTCACGCGCACAGCAATCTGATCGTTCACCGGGACATCAAGCCTTCCAACGTTCTGGTCAGAAACGATGGCGAGGTGAAGCTTCTGGATTTTGGCATCGCCAAACTGCTGGCGGATGACGCAACCCCCGGAAACGCGACTCTACTGACCGCCGAAGGCGGCGGGGCTCTGACTCCGCAGTTTGCCGCGCCGGAGCAGGTAACCGGCGGCGCTATCACAACCGCGACCGACGTCTATGCATCGGGGGTTCTGCTTTATCTTCTCTTGACCGGGCAGCATCCGGCGGGGCCGGGCTCGCAATCTTCGGCCGAATTGGTCAAAGCCATCGTCGAAACCGATCCGGCGCGCGCTTCAGATGTAGTCACTTCATCCAAGTCTGGGATCGCTGTTGAGAATGCGGACGGACGTGCCACCACACCTGAAAAGCTCCACCATCTTCTGCGCGGCGATCTCGACACGATTCTCAGCAAGGCGCTGAAGAAGAACCCGCAGGAGCGCTATCTCACGGTGGTTGTGTTTGCGGAGGATCTCCAGCGGTATCTGGCGCATGAACCCATCAGCGCCCGGCCAGATACGCTGGGGTATCGCGCCGCGAAATTTGTGCGCCGGAACCGCTTGGCCGTTTCCCTTGCTTCTCTGGCCCTGCTCGCGGTGATTGCCGGACTCGCTGGAACTTTGATTCAGGCCCGCACAGCGGGCAGACAACGCGACTTTGCCTATCGCCAGTTGAACCGCGTGGAATACGTCAATCAATTCAACCATTTTTTGCTCACGGACGCCGCACCATCGGGGAAACTAATCACTGTCGATGAACTGCTCGAACGGGCAGAGGACATCGTCGAGCGCGAGAACTACCAGAAAAATCCCGCTGAACACGTAGAACTCCTGGTTTCGATTGGTATGCAGTATTGGGACCGGGAGGAGTACAACAAGGCTCCGCCTATTCTGCAGAGGGCTTATCAACTCTCGCGCCCACTGCAGGACCACTCGGCTCGCGCGCAAGCTTCCTGCGCTCTGGCCAGGGCATTGATCAGACAGTCGCTCAAAGAATCGCAATCCGAGCAGGCCGAGGCGCTCGTCCAAGAAGGGCTGAGCGAGCTGCCCGACGAACCCCAATTTGCTCCTGACCGAATCTTCTGCTTACTGAGCGGAAGCATAGTAGCGGATTGGGGAGGCACGAGTCACGAAGCGGTGGCACGGGCGCAATCCGCGGAACGAGTGCTCGACCAGTCAGTCTTTGCCTCGGACTACGCCCGGTTAAAGGTGTTGATGCTCTTGGGCGTGGTGGCCCAAGGGCCCGGATACTCCCGTGAATCCCTCGACGCTTACCAGCGGGCCTCGGCTCTGATCACAAGTCTCGGCTACGACCGGACCAGAACGGCAGCGGATCTCTTTGCCGGTTGGGGATTTTCGCTACTCAACGCTGGACGGACCGTCGAAGCGGAAAATGTGCTTCACCGTGCGCTCGACATTTCCCGCGAGGCCCAGCTGGAAGGGGAAACCGACCAACTCCTGCTCTACGCTAACGAACGAGCCTTACGTGAACTTGGACGTTTCAAGGAAGCCGCCGAGTATGCAGATCGGGCATATGCGAAAGCACAAGGCCGGGAAGGACAACCTCATCTCCGACCAATTGTTGCTGGAGCAGTCGAGAGTGAGCTACGGGCAGAAGAATTTCGCGCGTTCCGCCACTCTGCTTGCCGAGGCGGAGCCGCTGATTCGTCGTGACTATCCAGCCGGGGACTTTATGTTCGCCACCATTGCTTCCGACCGCTCGCTGCTAGCTGAAGCAAACGGAGACATCTCGGCCGCCCTGCGGTTAGCTAATGAGGCCGTGAAGCTCGATGAGGACTGCGTCAAAGCTGGCCGGCCCGGCGCTCACGTTTTACCGAGAATGCTGATGCATCGATCTGCCCTCTATCTCCAAGCGCACGACGCCGGCAAAGCTCGCGCCGATGCCGAACGCGCTTTGGGCTTACTACAAGCCGAAGCCGAGCCGGGCACATTTTCCACCTATGTCGGCCGGGCCTACCTGGCCTTGGGTCGCGCGCTCGAAGGGCAGGGCAAGAGCGAAGAGGCGCGCTCCGCTTTTCGCTCGGCGGCGGACCACCTGCAGCACGGACTGGGCGCCGATCAGCCCGAAACCCGCACCGCGCGCCAGCTAGCAGGGCTTTAAGCTCACTTCTTAATTTTTCCTGTTGTGTCGTCTTTTCCCTTCCGTTTTCGATATATGAAAGTAGAGGCCAGGATTTCACCGCCAGCGGGGTCGAAATCGCCTTACCGGAGGGGCTATGCGTACATCTCGGATTCTCAAGGTTGTTCTGTCTTTTGTAGTTGTACTGCTCGGCTCAGTTGCCGTATTCGGGACGAGACTCATTCCCAACCCCTTGTACACGCCCGATGCCACCGGCGCGTTGAGCACCTTCAGCACTGCCGGCGGCATAGATATCAATAATCCGTTCTTCCAAAGCCTGGGGACCAATGGCCGGAGTTGCAACACGTGCCACATATCAAGTTCCGCCTGGACGATTACGCCCGCTGACGTGCAGGCAAAATTCGACGCCACCCAGGGAACCGAGCCAATTTTCCGTACGGTTGACGGCTCGAACTGCCCGAGCGCAGACGTTTCCACGGTCAGCGCTCGCCGCGAGGCTTACAGTCAATTGCTGACGAAAGGCTTGATTCGCATTTCAGTCGCTGTTCCTGCGAATGCTGAATTCCAGATCATCTCCATTCAGGATCCCTACAAATGCGCTGAAACCACGGCCACGAATCCTGCGCTATACCGTCGTCCCTTACCCTCCACTAACCTCGGCTTTCTCAGCACGATTATGTGGGACGGCAGAGAAACCGTCTTTGGTGCGGTTCCGAAAAAATCCATCAACCTGATGCAGAGCCTCACCAACCAGGCTACCGATGCCACCCTGGGCCACGCCCAAGGGACAGCCGCGCCCACGCCGGAGCAGTTGTCTCAGATCCTAGCTTTTGAAACCGGCCTCTACACCGCCCAAGCCAACGACCAGCATGCCGGAGACTTGTCGGCAAGAGGCGCTGCCGGAGGCCCCGGCGCTCTTTCGCAGCAAAACTTTTACGTAGGAATCAACGATTCGCTTGGCGGAGATCCCAGCGGAGACACGTTCACACCGGACGTTTTCAGTCTCTATAGTTCTTGGAAGAATTTGACCGGCTCGCCCTACCGCCAGTCAGTTGCCCGCGGCGAGGACCTGTTCAACAATATGCCCATTCCAATTACAGCGGTGGGCGGATTAAATGACGCGCTGGGGCAGCCCGTTATTATGGGGACCTGCACTACTTGCCATGACTCGCCAAACGCCGGCAACCATTCCTTCTCCGTGCCCCTGGCAATCGGAACTACCGCCTATCCGGCTATGTCGGCTCTCGATATCTCCGGGTTGCCGGTCTATAGCGTTCAATGCATCGCCACGGGTGTGACCGTGCAGGTGACCGACCTCGGCCGTGCGCTGATATCCGGCAAGTGCGCCGATATCGGCAAGCTCAAAGGTCCAGTACTGCGGGGCCTCGCCGCCCGCGCTCCCTATTTTCATAACGGCGGAGCCGCGACACTGAACGACGCCGTCGAGTTCTACAACCAGCGTTTCAGCCTGAGCCTGACGCCGCAACAAAAGGCAGACTTAGTAGCGTTCTTACAGTCGTTGTGAAAATGAAAAAGGGGAGCGATTAGAGGCGCCTTCCATCGTTTGGCTGCCGGCCCTCAATGGTCAGCTCGTGGAGGTTCCATTCGCTCCTGCCCCATCCGTGATCGGTTGGCGGAATCAGGCGTTAGCGCTCATTAACCTTGGAGTGGTGTCAGCATTCATCTCCCAATTGCCAGATGGCGCGCGGTCTGGAACCGCCACGCGTCTGGACTGAATGAATGCTGAGTGCTGAATGCTGGGTGCTTCCTACCCGTTCTCGTTGCCCGCGCGCTTCCAGTTCATCAATTCGCCGATAGTAGAGCCCGTGCTCGAGGCCGGTTGTTTGTAACTTTCCACTTCTTTGCGCGAAGCTTCTTCGCCCACAGCGCGAATGCTGAGTCCGACTTTCTTGTCTTCCGGACTCATTTTGATGATCTTGAAATCGTGCTCCTGGCCGGGTTCCAGATGCAGCGGCTGGCCGTTGCCATCAATCGCTTCGGAGTTGTGGCACAGCCCTTCGACTCCTTCAGCGATTTCGACAAACGCGCCAAACGTCGCCACCCGCAAGACTTTGCCATGCACGACATCGCCGATGTGATGACTCGCGAAGAACGATTCCCACACATCGGGTTGCAACTGCTTCACGCCCAGCGACAGCCGCCGCTTCTCGGTATCAATTGCGAGAATGATGGCTTTCACCCGGTCACCCTTTTTCAGTACTTCCGAGGGATGTTTCACGCGCTTGGTCCAGCTCAAATTGCTCACGTGCACCAAGCCGTCGATACCTTCCTCGATCTCGATGAAGGCACCGAAGTCGGTCAGGTTGCGAACGCGACCCTCGACAGTTGCCCCCACCGGATACTTGTCGATCAGCGAATCCCAGGGATTGGCTGCCAGTTGCCGCATGCCGAGCGAAATCCGGCGCTCGCCGGGATTCACATTCAGCACCACGCAATCCACCCGATCGCCAACGTTGACCAGCTTCGAGGGATGCTTCATTCGCTTCGACCAGGTCATCTCGCTGACGTGCACCAGGCCTTCGATCCCCTGTTCGAGTTCAACGAACGCGCCGTAGTCGGTCACGCTGATCACGCGTCCATGCACGTGCGCGCCTACGGGATAACGATGCTCGGCGTCGAGCCAGGGGTCAGGCGTGAGTTGCTTGAATCCCAGCGACACGCGCTGCTTGTCGCCGTCATACTTTAGAACCTTCACTTGAATCTGGTCGCCGACATTCACCAGGTCTTTGGGATGAGTCAACCGTCCCCAGGACATGTCTGTGATGTGCAGCAGGCCGTCAATGCCGCCGAGATCAACAAACGCTCCATACTCGGTCAGGTTCTTGACCACGCCGGTCAGGATTGTGCCTTCCTGGAGATGCTCGAGCGTCTTCGTGCGCTTTTCGTTCTGCTCGGCTTCCAGAAGCTGCTTGCGGCTGACAACAATGTTGCCGCGCTTCTTGTTCAGCTTGACGATGGCAACGTCGAAGCTCTGGCCTTTCATGCCGTCGAGGTTGTGCACCGGGCGGAGATCAATCTGCGATCCGGGCAGGAAGGCGCGTGCGCCGTTAATGTCCACGGTGACGCCGCCCTTGGTTCGCTCGACGACCACGGCGTGAATGGGCTGGTTTTCGCTGTAGGCTTTTTCAATGTCGTCCCAGGCGCGGAGTCGCTGGGCCTTCAGGAACGAGAGGTTGATGTATCCCTCTTCGTTCTGGCCCTTGTCGCGCATGACGTCAATTTCGTCGCCGGGCTTGAAGCGCGGATTGCCCTCATGGTCCAACACCTCGGCCAGCGGTAACATGCCTTCCGACTTGGCGCCGATGTCCACCACCACGTTGGTCGCCGTGAGCTTGAGCACGGTTCCCTTGAGCACGTGGTCGTCGCTGGCGGCTTCTGCGGCCTCGGCGGTAAAGCTGTCGAGCACGGAGGCGAAATCCTCCGGCGCCGCCTGCTTTTCGTCAGCTGCCTGAGCTTGGGCTTCCGGAGAATTGGTTTCCGGAGCCTTGGCCTCCGGAGCTTGGGCCTGCGGGGCCTCGCTCGACTCAGCACTCGGGGCGAGATGCTCCGTCTGCTCTGGGGCGGCGGACTGCTCCGTCTGCTCGGCTTGAACCTCAGTTGTCGGCTGGGGCTCGGTTAAGGTTGTGGTGTTGGAGTCGGAATAGGGGGCGTTGCTGTCATCGAACAAGGTCGTGTGCCTCTCAGCTGGCGATCAAGGAAGCGGGCTGGCTAGCGAACGGCTGGTGTGAGTCTTAGTTAAGGTTGAGCCCACCCTGGCGGATGGACGTGACCAGCGGTCGTAAAGATCGAACCCGCGTCCAAAGGGAACTCTTTGACTATAGCAACCGTTCGGAAAGGGTGTCAATCGGGCTAGCAGAATGTTAACAATCGGGTGGGTTGGTACAATCGAGCGATCTGGTGATCGGGTCATCGGGTGATCGCCACCCGCACAGGGCTGCCGATTTTAGATCACCCAATGACCCGATCACCAGATCGCCCGATTCTTTGCTACTCTCCCTGACATGGACTATCTATGGACCCCCTGGCGCTACGCCTACATCACTACCGCAGCCAAGGACGACGGCGGGGCTGGAAGCTGCGTATTCTGTGAATTGCCCAAGCTGCCGGACAAAGAGGCCAAAATCGTCCACCGCGGTGAGCATTGTTTCGTCATCCTGAACAGCTTTCCCTACACCTCCGGCCACGTAATGGTCGTGCCTTTCGCCCATCTCGATGAACTGCAAAAGCTGCCCGAGGCCGCGGTGCAAGAAATGATGGCGCTGTCTCAAAAGATGGAGCGCGTGTTGCGCCAGGTTTACACGCCCGACGGCATCAACCTGGGCATGAACATCGGCCGCGCCGCGGGAGCCGGAATCGCCGGCCACGTCCACATGCACGTTCTGCCCCGCTGGGTCGGGGACACCAACTTCATGACGGTGACGGGAGAGAGCCGGGTGCTGCCGGAGGCGCTGGAGGAGACGTGGAGGAGGATCAGCCTAGCCTTGGCCACCTGCAAAGCCTAGAATTAGCATCAGTCAATGCAGATCGCCGGAGTTCAAGGATGATGAACACTGGCTCGCGCCGCGTGCTCGGGAAGGCATGGATGCTGATGGTAGCGGGGACATTCCTGGCGGGTTCGCCCTCGCGGGCCGAACATAGACACGATGAACCCTCGGGCCATCTGCAAGGAACGGTAACAGACCAGAGCGGCGGAGTTATCCCGGAGGCAAAGGTGTTCTTCAGGGCTGGCGAGTCGATCTACTCCGCAACAACAGGAGCAAACGGCGTTTACGAGGTGACGCTTCCCGCGGGCACGTATGCGGTCGATGTGAAGAAGGCAGGCTTTTGTTATAGGCGTGCTCCGCTGCGCGTTCAGGCTTGCTACATCTCTCACGATCAACGCAATCCTCCCCGTCTGCGCCATCGCCTTAGTCGTAACTTCGGGAGACGGCGAAACGACCGAACATGACGAACTCAGGCCGACCTTCCGAGAGGAATCCATCTCCGTTCCGGGTGAGTCTGCTCAGGATCTTTCGCTTCTCATAACTTTTGCCAGCCGAGACGAATATCCAGAGGGCGCTTCCTACCTAGGCTCCGCGTCATCCGGTGTAGTCGTGTCATACAACAATCTGACCATCTACGCTCGAACCGTGCATCTCGGCAGAAAGGCTTTGCACGTTCACGCGGAGGGGGTCGTCGTGGTTGAGGACGGAACGCAACATTCGACCGCAGATCAAGCCGATCTCAGCTTCAGTCAGGGCAATGCGACGGTTAGTATCAAATAAATATTCAGTTTTTAGCTGCCAGCTTCTCCATTTCCATCTCGTCGATGACCTTCACTCCCAACTCCTTGCGCCTTGTCCAGCTTCGACCCCGCATCCGCTCCAGCCACTACGTAATCCGTTTTCTTGCTCACCGATCCCGTGACCTTCCCGCCCGCATCCTCAATCATTTCCTACTCCGCCTTCACAAACCTCCCCAGCGGCACAACCTCGATTTTCTTTCCCAGCGTATACGCCTTTTCCCCGGGATAGACCACGTATAGGTGGTCCAGCTTGAGATCGACCATGGCGATCCGCATGGACGGAGTCAATACCGGTGCGTCGGCGCGCTTGCATTCGACGCCAATGCGCCGGCCGTTCTTGAACAACAGCAAATCCAGTTCGGCGCGGTTATAGGTCGCCCAGTAGTACGTTTCATCGGGCTGGAGGGCCTTGATCACTTCCTCGACCGCGTAGCCTTCCCACGAAGCGCCTACCTTGGGATGATTTTCGAGGTCGCGCCGGTCGGCGATTCCAAGCAGACTGTGCAGCAGTCCGCTATCGCGAACGTAAACTTTGGGGGCTTTTACCTGCCGCTTGCCGAGGTTTTCGTGCCACGGCGGCAACTGCCGGACCATAAACACGCCGGTCAGCAGGTCGAGATAATGACGCACGGTGGCTTCGTTGACCGCCAGGGCGCGGGCCAGTTCGGCGGCGTTCCAGGTTTGCGCGTGGTAGTGGGCCAGCATGTTCCAGAAGCGGCGAACCGCCATGGCCGGAATGCGGATGCCCAGCTGAGGGAGATCGCGTTCCACAAAGGTTTGCAAAAACTGCCTGCGCCAGGAGACGGAATCGGCTTCGCGGCGCGGCGTATAGGCGCGCGGAAAGCCGCCGCGCAGCCAATGGCGGTCCTGGGCGGCGGCTCCCAGGTCGGCCAGCCGAAAGCCTTCCAGCGGCACTAATTCAAGCCGGCCGGCCAGCGTTTCGGACGATTGCTTTAAGAAGTTCGGGCGAGGCGCTGCCCAAAAGCAGGAAGCGCGCGGGAATCGGCCGCCTGTCAGCCAAGACGCGCAACAAAGGAAAGAGATCGGGGCGGCGCTGAACTTCGTCAATGACGATCAGCTTCTTCAGCGGGCGCAGTGCGGTATCCGGTTGGTTGAGCCGGGCCAGGCTCTGCGGATCTTCCAGATCGAAATAGTTCAGCGAATCGGTGGGGACCAACTGCCGAGCCAGCGTGGTTTTGCCGCATTGCCGGGGACCGAGAAGAACAGTCACCGGACTGCGCCGGAGGGCCTGGCGCACCATCGCGAGATCAATCAGGCGCTGGATCACACAAATATAGTACCATGAATATCCATAGTCTATCTACGGATATTCATGGTACTAAAGTAGCACCATTTATGGTGCATAGGTGATTGCTGGGGTTTCGCCAGGCGGAGGCGCCAGCCGGGGGCCTTTCAGCGGACAAGCTTTTCCATTTCCTTCTCGTCTATGACTGCAACCCCCAACTCCCTCGCCTTATCCAGCTTCGACCCCGCGTCCGCCCCTGCCACCACATAATCCGTTTTCTTGCTGACTGACCCCGTGACCTTCCCGCCCGCATCTTCAATCATCTTCTTGGCTTCGTCGCGCGAGTAGTTCGCCAAACTTCCCGTCAGCACAAACGTCTTCCCCACCAACTTAGTGCCACGTTCTTTCTTTTTGCCGCGCACCGTCAAGCCGGCCGCGCGAAGCTCTTCCACCAGTTCGCGATTCTTGGGTTCAGCGAAGAATTCGACGATGCTCTTCGCGATGCGCGGGCCGACTTCTTCCACCTGCTGCAATTCTTCTTCACTGGCGTTCATGAGGTCGTCGATGTTCCCGAAATGCTCGGCCAGGAATTGGGCGGTGCGCTCGCCGACCATGCGAATCCCCAGGCCGTAGATCACCCGCTCCAGCGGCAGCTTTTTCGAATTCTCGATTTCTTTCAGTACGTTCTCGGCGGATTTGTCGCCCATGCGTTCAAGCGTCAGCAGATTCTCTTTCGTCAGTTTATAAATGTCGGCAACATCCTTCACCAGCTTGCGATCCGTGAGCTGAGTGACCAGCGCGTCGCCCATGCCGTCGATGTTCATGACACCGCGCGAGGCAAAATGCAGAATCGTCTCGCGGAGCTTGGCCGGACACTTCTGGTTCACGCAGCGATGGTCGGCTTCACCCTCGGCACGCACGACATGGCCGCCGCAGACGGGACATCTTGTCGGCATAACAAACTCGGTTGTTCCGCGCGGATGCTTCGCATCGTCGATCACGCGCACGACCTTGGGGATGACGTCGCCACCGCGCTCGACTTCCACCCAGTCGCCAATCTTCACTCCCAACCGCTCGATCTCATCCATGTTGTGCAGCGTGGCGCGGCTGACGGTGGTTCCGCCGATGGGGACCGGCTTCAAAGCAGCGACGGGCGTAAGCTTCCCGGTGCGGCCAACCTGGACCAGAATGTCCTCAATCTGCGTAATCCCCGACCGCGCGGCGTATTTGTAAGCAATCGCCCAGCGCGGAGCTTTACCGGTGAACCCAAGCCCGCGCTGCATCGCCGTGCTGTTCACTTTGACCACGACGCCGTCGATCTCATACGGCAAAGATCTCGCGCTTCTCCTCCCACTGGCCGATGAATTTCCAGACTTCATCGAAGTTGGTGGCCAGCGTACGCCGCGGATTCACCTTGAAACCAGCCGCCTCAAGGGAGTTCAGCGTCTGCCAGTGATTGGCGAAAACCGTGCGACCATCGGCAAGCAGCATGTAAGTGAAATAATCGAGCCGCCGCTGGGCCGTAATACTCGGCTCAAGCTGGCGGACCGTCCCCGCTGTCGCATTGCGCGGATTCGCAAACACCGACAGGCCTTGCTTCTCCCGGTCTTCGTTCATCTTCTTGAACGAAGCAATCGGCATCAGCATCTCGCCGCGGACTTCAAAATCCGCTGGAATGCCGGCCTTCTTCAATTTTTCCAGAGGCACGGACAAGCGGCACCGAACGCACCGTGCGCACATTCCCGGTCACGTCTTCTCCGGTCGAGCCGTCGCCGCGCGTGATCCCGCGCACCAGCTTGCCGCCTTCATAGCGCAGCGCCAGCGACATGCCGTCGAGCTTCAGTTCGCAGACATATTCAATTTCATTGCCATCGCGGCCGCTCAGTTCGTGCACCCGCCGCTCCCAATCGCGCAGCTCTTCTTCGCTATAGGCGTTGTCGAGCGACAGCATGGGAGTGGAGTGTGCGGCTTTGACGAATCCCTCGCGCGGCTTGCCGCCCACGCGTTGTGTAGGAGAATCGGGCGTGACCAGCTCGGGATCCGCGGCTTCGAGCTTCTTCAACTCGTTCATGAGACGGTCGAATTCGGCGTCGCTGATCTCGGGATCGTCGAGTACGTAGTAGCGATGCTCGTGATGGCGAATGTCTTCGCGCAGGGATTCGATTTTCGGGTTGAGCTTTGGGCTGGTCACACGCAACAACTAATTTACCCCGGAGCGCGCCAAACGTCAGCTTTTGCAACCTTGATCCGATAGACAAAGGCCTGCAGACGCCAGCCTCCGGTCGCCGAGATAATCGCTGGTTTATTGCGAAGAAAACCGGTTTTTTATTGACAAAGACGCTCAGGTCGCGGTAACTTTTCGTCCAACTGTGGGCAACTTGCTGCGCCCATCTCAGCCGACAACAACAATGCCGCTTTGTCGTGGAGTGAAACCTGTGTCCTTTGGAAACGCTTCCTTATCCTTTCTTTCGGGCAAGACTCAGTGCCTGTTCCTGCTCGCGGTATTTTCGCTCGCATCATCGGTCGCCTCAGCGGCGCAGTGCGGGGGCGTCCCGCCCAGCGCGACTGGCACAGTCACCTGGACGGCCAACTGGTGCGATGAATTCACCGGCCCGCTGAATACTCCGATCAGCAGCGCAAACTGGACTTTTGACACCGGCAGCAGCGGCTTCGGTAACGGTGAACTCGAAGATTATTGCGACCCGTCGTCGAATACCGCACCGTGTGACTCAACTAAACCAAACGCATTCATAGACGGAAGCGGACATCTCGCCATTCAGGTACGAGGTCCTGCCGGCAGCGACTGCACGCCGGCCGGCACCTGCACCTCCGCGCGCCTAAACACGTCGGGCCTCCAAAGTTTCCACTCAGGAAGGATCGAGGCCAACCTTCAGATTCCTTCAAACACCGGTTTGTGGCCCGCGTTCTGGAACCTGGGTTCACAAGCGGGGGTTTCATGGCCGACCGTCGGCGAATCAGACGTCATGGAAAACTGGCCGACGACTTCGACCATCCACGGCCCTGGCGCAGCTGGCAATTGCTCGACCATTCATACGAGCATTACCGGTGGCAGTGGAAAAGGTCATTGCTTCACCTTTCCAAGCGGGCAGCAAATCGACACTGCCTTCCACACCTACGGTCAAATCTGGTCAGCCAACATGATTCAGTACTACATTGACGATCCTAACCAGCCGTACTTCGTGGTGACCGCGTCCGACCTGCCCGCTGGAGATACTTGGCCCTTCAGCAAGGCGGCGAATCCGTTTTTCATCATTATGAATGTCGCGGTGGGCGGAACGCTGGGCAATCCGACGAATACCAGCACCAGCAGCCCAGCGCCCATGCTTGTGGATTATGTTCGGCAGTATCTTCCATCCGCAGTCCCCGCGCCGCAAATTGCCGTGCCCACGCCCATCACGGTTACGCACGGCGCCACTACCGGCAACACCACCACTCTGAACCTCACGGGAACACTGGGCAGCGGGCGCGCCACGTTTTCCTGCACTACCACCGCGCCCAAGGCGAGTTGCATCGTCACCACGGCCGATCTGGTGAACAAGTACACCGTGGATTTCACCAGCTCGACGACCGCGAGTGCAACGGTGACGGTATCCACTACGCTTGACGCCGCAGCCGCAGGAATGAGGCTCCCGGGAAAATGGAGCTTGCCAACTGCCATAGCGATGACGCTGATGCTCTTTGCCCTTCTGCGAAACGGACGAGAGCTCAGGCGAGTCCTTGCCATTTCAAGTCTGGCCCTCTTCATCGCAATCCTCCCTTCATGCGGCGGAGGAAGCGGCTACGGGGGTGGCGGCGGAGGCGGTGGCGGCGGGACTGGAACTACTCCCGGCAACTACACCGTGACAGTCAATGCCTACACCGTCAGCAGTTCGGATGCGGCTTCTCCTGCTGTCACTTCGACGTTCAACCTGACGGTGAACTAGCTGGAGCAGAGGTTCTCCTCGGCGAACTCGGCGTGCTCGGCGGTGGATGCCTTTGACTTATGTTCCGGGCTTTCCCTCGAACAACGGCCACAATCGATCGCCGATCACGCTGTAAATCGCATATGCCGAGCCGGCGTCGGAGCTCAGCCGGAACAGCAGCTCGCCACGGCCGTCGCCATCCGCATCCACGGCGTCGATGAATTCATATTTCGGCAACACGTCCAAATGCTGGTTGTCGGTAACCTGCGCCGAGACTTTGTGTAGCTCGCCATAAATGTCATCGCGCGCCACCAGCGCGATCATGAAGACCACGTCGGGGCGCGATGGCAGGGTCGCGTTCGCGGTCAGGACCAGCACCGGCTCGTTGGTGTTCGAGAGATCGAAAACCTGCAATTGAACGTTCTGAAACTGCGGCGCTCGTGTGGAGCGGACATTCTTGTCCGACGCTTTTGACTTGGATTCTGCCGCCTGGTCCCGAACCGCCTGCCCGCGCGGCGACTTCTCCTCCCGCCATGGTCAGCATTTTCTTCAGAAACCCGGCCTCTTCCTCCGGCTTCATGTCGTAGCTGTACGGACGCGGCTCCGGGCCGCCGTCATCGGAAATCGCCGGTACCCACTGGAGCGGGCCCTTCATGTCTTCCTGAGTCGCCTTTGTTTGCTCGTGCGATGGTTCCGACGGATCCTGGCGGCGAAGCACCGGGCGGTCGGAGTCGGCCTTGGAAGACGAAACTTTGGTTGCTGAATCATTCGCCGATGCAGCCGGCGATGAAGCCGAGGACGCAGCAGGCGAGGCCGGCGATCCCGACCCCTGTGGCGAAGTCGTGCTTCCGGCCGGAACGGGAGGCGCCGTCTTCTTTGCATCAGGCTGAGGCTGGGACGGCGAAGAACCCGGTGCCGAGGTATCCCCAGGCCGCTTCAGCCGCGGAGGGCCGCCGTTGACCGGATCTTCCGAAGCTTTCTTCGCTTTTTTCTCGGCCTCAGCTTTGGCTTTTGCCTTCGCGGCCTCAATCTGCGTGTTGGTACGCCATTTGCCGTCGGCGAACCAGCCGTCGAGTCCGCGCGCCGCGCCGGTAGTCGTGAAAATCCCTTGCGAGACTCCGGATTTCATGCCTTCATATACCGTATCGGGCTGCAACGCCATCGGAATCGGATCGGCTTTGTAGGCCCCGGCGTCGTAGAACTTGCCGTCAATCCGGATGACGACTGGGACCAGTTCAGCGCGGCCCTTGGCGTCGATCTTTAGCAGTCCCACGGCTCGCGGGCCGGTATCAGGCTTGCGCTTCTTAGCGTATTGAGCGGCGGCGATTGCGAGAGCGACATACGCCACGCAGCAATCGTCGCGATCCACGCCAGCGTGACGGCGCGCGCCCATTTGCGGTATAACCGTGGACGGTACGAATGTCGGGATAGGAATACAGAGAGGTTCCCATGGCAATCCCCATAGAAGTTAATGATAAAGCCCCCGAGTTTAATTCGCTTGACCAGGACGGCAATAAGATCGCGCTGAAGGATTTCAAAGGCAAATGGGTGGTGCTGTATTTCTATCCGCGCGCCGACACGCCGGGCTGCACCATTGAAGCCTGCAGCTTCCGCGATTCGTTCAAGCGGGTGGAGAAAATTGGCGCGGTGGTGCTGGGCGTCTCGCCCGACACCCCGGCGGCGCAGAAAAAATTCGTGGACAAATTCGATCTGCCCTTCACCCTGGTCGCCGACGCCGACAAGAAAATCTGCAATGCTTACGGCGTCATCCAGGAAAAGAACATGTACGGCAAGAAAGTGATGGGCGTGGCGCGGACGACGTTCATCATCGGGCCGGATGGGAAGATCAAGCATATTTTCAGCAAGGTGAAGCCCGAGGGGCATGCCGAGCAAGTGCTGGAGTGGTTGAAGGAAGCGCAGAAGGGGGCGGCGTAAACTGGTCACAACCGGATGTTTCGTTGCTGCACTCGAAAAGGAAGCGGTGATTCATTGGGTCGCTCAAGCGTCGCGGATGATTGGAACCCGGGTTGGCGGACCAAAGCGATCGCCTGCGCGGTCGGGGCGCTCATCGGCGTCTTAGCTCTTGTTAGCCCCCATGGCTACGGTTGGGGAGGCGCCATCGGTGCCGCCGGTGGTGCTTTGGTCGTTCCAATGATCGCTTTCCGCAGGTTCTGGAGTCTGGATCGATTCTGGATTACGTTCGGCTTGTTGGCTGCGCTGCACGTGCCAATCGTAATCCTTGTCCGTCCCTTGGTCGAACAGTACCGGTTCGTGTTCTTGTTGGCATTCGGCGCTACGGATTGCACGTTTGTAATTGCGGTGATCTATTGGGCATGCTCAGGATGACCGAGAGTTCGCGATTCTTGTCGGTACCCAGCTCCGGAAGAGCGAAAGAATGCAGCCCAGGGCGCAAGCCCTGGGTCAGCGCGCCCTAGAATGTTGGGCGCGAGACGTTAGCCGAGCGACAAGAAGGCCAAGCGCAGCGTCCAAATGAAAACCCTCCCCCGCGCCTTCTACAACCGCGACCCGCGCCTCGTCGGCCCCGATCTTCTCGGCAAAATCCTCGTCCGCCGCCAGGGACGCAAACTTCTCACCGGGCGCATCGTCGAGGTCGAGGCCTATCTCGGCGCAGACGATCCCGCCGCCCACTCCTTCATCGGACGAACGCCGCGCAACGCCGTCCTCTTTGGCCCTCCGGGGCTAGCCTACGTGTATTTCATCTACGGCAATCATTTTTGTCTGAACGTTTCGTGTTTGCCGGATGGGGTTGCGGGGGGAATTTTGTTTCGTGCTGTCGAGCCGATCAATGGAGTCGAAGAAATGTTCGAGCTACGCGGAATCGCCGAAGGTTCTGACTTGAAGCGGCTGACCAGCGGCCCAGGAAGACTCGCGGCGGCGTTTGGAATCACGCGCGAGCGAGACAATGGTAAAGACCTGACGGATTCGCGGTCGGACCTCTACATCGCCGACGAAGGCAGCACTCCGCCGCAAGTTGTGATCACGAAAAGAATCGGGATTAGGAAAGCGGCGGAGATGCCGTTGCGGTACATTGTGGCGGGAAATAGATTTGTGTCCGGAAAAACAAAAAGTCTCTAGCCGCAGAGTACGCCGAGGTCGCAGAGAAAGCCTCTTTTCGTTTCTCGGCGCGCTCGGCGTTCTCGGCGGTAGATGCCTTACTCCGCCGCGTCCTTTTCGATCACGACCTTCAAGTGCGCCGTGACTTCCTTGTGCAGCTTCACGGGGACGACGAATTCGCCCAGAGTCTTGAGCGGCTCGTGCAGTTGGATCTTCCGGCGATCGATGTTGAAGCTCTTCTTGGTGAGCGCATCGGCGATGTCGCCCGGAGTGACCGAACCGAATAGCTGATCGTTCTCGCCCGACTTGCGCGCGAATGAAACCGACAGGCCATCGAACTGCTTCGCGAGTTCTTCCGCCTGGATCTTTTCTTTGGCGGAGCGGCGGACGGTAGCCGCCTTCATCTGCTCGATGACTTTCTTGTTGCCCGCCGAAGCTTCAATGGCGAGCTTGCGCGGCAGCAGAAAATTGCGTCCATAACCTTCGGCGACTTTCACTACATCGCCGCGCGAACCGAGGGCGGTGACGTCTTCTTTCAGAATGACTTCCATGATTTAGAACTCCGTTCAATGAATTCGTTGGCCACGGATCTTCACTGATTTTCACGGATTAATTTGTTTCAAAAAATCCGTGCTGATCCGCGCGAATCCGTGGCTAGGTTCTTAGCTCGCTCGTCCCGCAAACGGCAGCAACGCGATGTTGCGGGCCTGCTTGATGGCCAGGCTCAGACGGCGCTGGTGCGGTGTGCAGACGCCGGTCAGGCGGCGCGGCGTAATCTTGCCGCTCTCGGCCACAAACTGAGCCAGCAGGCGCACGTCTTTGTAATTGATGGCCTCAATTTTTTCGGTGCAGAACTTGCACACTTTCTTGCGGCGGAAAAATTTCCGTCCGCCGCCGCCACCGCCTTCGCGAGGGCCGCCGGGGCCCCCCGCGGAACGGTAGGGACGGCGCTCGCCGCCGCCACTGCTTGGTGCCGGGCGTTCGCTGCCGCCAGTGCTTGCCGGTGCGTCGCTGGATGATGCTGGTCTGGTTTCGTCTGCCATGATGCTCCTTAAGAAAATCTGCTCTTGGTTCGTTGGCTCCTTGGTCTTGGCCGCTTGCCGCCAGCGTCTCGGTTGCACGTCGGCGATCGATTCGCGCTGCTTGCAAGAGCCAACGACGCACAACCAACGACGGTTTTTCTTACGCCGTTACCGCTGGCGCTTCTCCGGCCGGCTCTGCCGCTACTGGCGCGGGTGCCGGCGTTGCCGACGCTTTCTTCTTCGAGTCCTTGATGGCCTTGATTTTGTCGAGGCGCTTCTGCTCCTCATCAATGCGCACGCTGAGGAACTTGATCACCGGCTCGGTCACGCGCAGGCGGCGCTCGAGTTCGTGCACCAGTCCGCCGCTGCCTTCAAACGTGAGTAGGATGAAAAGGCCGTCATGAAACCGGCGCACAGTGTACGCCAGCCGCCGCTTGCCCATTTTTTCGACGCTCTTCACCGCGCCGCCCGAAGACGTCACCGCCGTTTCCAGCGTGGAAATCAGTTTGTCCTGGTCCTCTTCCACCATGTCGGGCCGGACGATAAACATCATTTCGTAAGTACGATTCATTGCCATTGCACTCTCCAAAATCAGTGCTAGCTCTTACCTGCAGAGCGACCAACGGCTCTGCTGCAAGGATCTAGCGGTGCGCTTCTTCTTCCGGCGGTTCCGGCTTTCGATTAAACCGGTTCATCGCCACCGCGATGCCTTCGGTCAAGATCACCTTCACCGCTTCCGCTGCGGTGTCGAGCATTTCGTCCACCTGTTTCAGCTGCCGTTTGCGGAACGGCTTCAGGATCTTTTCTTCCGGCGCAATGCCGATTCGGATACGCATAAATTCCTGCGTGCCCAGCGCGCCGATAATCGACTTCATGCCGTTGTGCCCGGCCGAACTGCCCCGCTGCCGGACACGAATCGTTCCCATCGGCAAATCGAGTTCGTCATAAATGACGATCAAGTCTGCCTCTGGCCTGATCCCAAGCTTGGCTACCAGTTCCACCACCGCCTGTCCGCTCAAGTTCATGAACGTTTCAGGCTTGGCCAGCACCGCCTCTTCCTGCCCGATGACCACCTTCGCCGTCAGCGCCCGGCATTGCCGATTTCTGACCTGGATCTTTAGATCGTCGGCGATGCGATCAACCGTCAAAAAGCCCAAATTGTGCGGCGTGAACTGATATTCAATGCCCGGATTGCCTAAACCTACGATCAGCTTCACGCTCTTCTAATTCGTCGTTGGTCATTGGTCGTTCGTCGTTCGCCAAATCCAACACCGCTGGCATCGGGGCTTTGGCCAACGACGAACGACCAACGACCAACGACGCCTTTCTTACTTCTTCTCTTTCTTCTCGGACTTCTCGGCCTTGGCCGGTGCGGCTTCTGCACCTTCCTCGTCCGTCTCCTGCTTGCCCTTCTTAATGACTTCCGGTTCGGCTGGGGCTGCTGCCGCTTCGCCAGCCACCGCATCCGCCGTGGGCACTTCTTCTTCCTTCACGGTGATGACGTGGGCGACCGGCTGGTTCGGGTCGCTGATGAATTTGACTCTCGGATTCACCGGCAGATCGGAAACGCGTAGCACCATGCCGAAAACCAACGCGGAAACATCCAACTCAACTGAGTTCGGAATGTCGCCGGGGAGGCATTCGACTTCAACCTCGCGGAAAATCTGCTCCAGAATTCCGCCCTGCGTCTTCACGCCCTCAGGCTCGCCGACCAGCGCGATGGGCACGTTGACCTTGAGCTTCTGGTCCATGGCGATGCGCTTCAGGTCGATGTGCAGCAGCGAGCCCTTGATCGGCTCATACTGCCAGTCCACGATCATGGCCTTGGTACGCTCGCCATCCATCGCGAGGTCAAACACCGTGTTGTGGCCGGTGCGCGAGTTCAGAATGCGCGACACTTGCCGCGGATCGACGCTGACCGAGATCGACTGCTTGCCCGCGCCGTACACCACGGCCGGAACTTTTCCTTCGCGCCGTACCCGTCGGGCGTCGTTCTTGGTGCCGGGAGTGCGGGGCTGGGCATCGAGTGCGCTTTGTTCAGGAGTTGCGGTAGCCATAATTTTGATTCCTACTTTTGATTTCTAATTTCTATAAGAACAGCTTGCTGACTGAAGTTTCTTCGTGAATCGATTGGATGGCGCGCCCGATCAATCCCGCAATCGAAAGCACCATGATCTTTCCGCCATGCTTTGTGGTCGCAGCTTCAGCTTCCGCCGACAGCGGAACGGTGTTGGTCACGACGACTTCCTTAATGCACGAATTCGAAATATTTTCGACCGCCGGCGGCGACAGCACCGGATGCGAGCAGCAGGCATAAACTTCACTGGCGCCGTTTTCCATCAACGCGGCGGCGGTCTTCACCAAGGTGCCTGCGGTGTCGATCAAGTCGTCAATGATCAAGCAAGTGCGTCCGTTCACATCGCCGATCACGTTCATCACTTCGGCAACATTCGCCTCAACGCGGCGCTTATCCACGATGGCCAGGGCTGCGTCAACTTTTTTGGCGAAGAAGCGCGCACGCTCCACGCCGCCTGCGTCCGGCGAAACCACGGTCAAATTCGGCAACTGCAATTTTCTGAAGTGGTCCACCAGCACCGGCGAAGCAAATAAATGGTCCACCGGAATATTGAAAAATCCCTGAATCTGCGGCGCGTGTGGATCAATCAGCAGCGCGCGGTCAGCCCCGGCGGTGGTGAGCAAATCCGCCACCAGCTTGGCCGAAATCGGCGCTCGCGGCTTGTCTTTGCGGTCCTGGCGGCCGTAACCGTAATACGGAATCACCGCCGTGATACGCCGTGCCGATGCCCGCTTGAGCGCATCAATCATCAGCAACAATTCCATCAAGTGCTTATCCACCTCGCGGCAGGTGGGCTGCATCACGAACACATCCGCGCCACGGACGTTCTCTTGAATCTGGACGTAACCCTCGCCGTCGGCGAACCGCCGGACCAAAGCCTGACCGCGCGTCATACCAAGAAAAGCGCAGACTTCATCCGCCAGCGGCTGGTTGGCCGTGCCGCAGAAGATTTTGAACTTATCGTCCACGCGCTGCCGATGCGGCTTGCGGTCGTGTTTCTCCTCGGGACTCACTGCCTTCTTCTCCGTGGTGGTGACGAGAGTAGCCATAAAATCGTCGTTGGTCGTTCGTCGTAGGTCGTTGGCCAAATCTCTTGGCGCCGGCGGTTCAGGCCAACGACCAAGGACGAACGACCCACGACGGCATTTCTGGCTGGGCCGCTAGGATTCGAACCTAGACAAAGTGCTCCAAAGGCACTTGACCTACCATTAGTCGACGGCCCAGTAAAGCAAGCTTTTGGCTGTTAGCTCTTAGCCTTTAGCTTGCCGCATTTAGCTCCGCCGCTCAAGCTAAAAGCTAGCGGCTAAGAGCTTCTTCCAATACTGCCGCCGCGTCAAGGTAGTTGTCGCCACTGCCGGAACGCCTGCTTTCCTCAATTTCTTCGCGGCCGCCGATGCCGTTTCCCGCGACTCGAACAATCCATAAATCGCCGAACCTGAGCCGGAGAGTGACGCATACTGCGCCCCTGCCCGTTCGAGCACACTCTTAACCTTGCGTAATTCGGGATACTGCGGAAAGACGACTTTTTCGAAGTCGTTTTCAATCCCGGTTCGGACAAGGTCGAGTTGCAGGGTCTCGGCCCGGCCTCCACCCCTGGCGGAGACACCGGATCTGCGGCGCCCGATGTTTCCCGGCCCCGCAAGCAGCCACGCGGAAATCTCACGGCTGCACAGATTCATTCTATCGGAGGGGCCGGAGGGCGTCAATTTTGAGCCATTTCCGATCTTTGCTTCACCTATGACCTCTGTCATTCCGAGCGAAGAAGGTCGTTCGCTTGCGAACGAGCTTCGCAGTCGAGGAACCTGCTGTCGCTGGGAGTCACGGCGCTGCCGGCGAACAGCAGGTTCCTCTCCGGCTGGCGCCGGTTCGGAATGACATCGCAGGGTGGGGATCATAAGGTCCCAATCCGCAAACGCCTTAGGCGTCGAAACCGCAATCTCGGGCATCGCCACCACGCAAGGCATCGCCCGCAAATCCGGCAGCGGATAAACTTCCTCGCCACGCCCCACACCCAGCACCGTTCCGCCAATCAAAAACAGCGGCAGATCAGACCCGACTTCCGCGGCGACCCTCAGCCGCTCAGCGCCGGAAATCTGCTTCTTCAGCGCCAGCTCCAGCGCCAGCAGCGTCGCAACCGCATTTCCCGACGCCCCTCCCAGTCCACCTTGCACCGGCAGCCGCTTATCAATCTCGACGATCACCCGCCCTCGCGCTTTAAGTGCGCGCATCGCCCGCTCGACAATCCGGAAACATGTGTTGGTGGAATCTCTCGGCACTCGCGGATCGTCGCAGCGGATCTCGATTCCCGACCCGCGCGCGACAGAAACCTGAATCACGTCGTGCAGCGCGATGGTCTGATACATCGTCCGCAATTCGTGGAAGCCGTCCGGACGCAGCGCTCCAATGCGCAGCCCGAGGTTGATCTTCGCGAAGGATGGGACGGAGATCGCCATGAACGAATGATTTAACCACAAGACCCGCGTGGCGGGACATTCTTGTGCGCGAACTCTCGCCGAAGGCACGGTCCTCTGAGGTAGAGTTAATGCCCAAGGAGCAGGTACTTGCTATCCCGCAAAAACGGAATCGCACTGATGCTCGGAGTCGCCGCCGGCATAGCCCTGCTCATGTTGCGCCTGCCGCCAATCCCGCAGTCGCTCTCCTATCACGATTTCGCCGACCATCGCACCTGGCTGGGCATTCCCAACTTCGGCGATGTGGCTTCTAATCTGGCTTTCGCTGTCGTCGGCGTTTGGGGCCTCGCCTTCCTGCTTCGTCTCAATCCGCAACAATACTTCGTTGACCCGCGCGAGCGCTGGCCTTACACGCTGGCGTTCTTCGGAATCCTGCTGACCGCATTCGGTTCGGCTTACTATCATCTGGCGCCGAGCAACGCGCGCCTGGTCTGGGACCGCATCCCCATGACCATCGTGTTTGGCTCGCTGGTGGCGGCGGTGATTGCCGAACGCATCAGCGTCCATGCCGGATTGCGCCTGCTGCCGTTTCTGATCGCACTCGGCGTGGGCAGCGTCTTGCAGTGGTATTTGGACGAACTTCACGGCCACGGGGATTTGCGCTTCTACGCCGCAGTCCAGGCCTACTCCACCATCGTCCTGCTGCTGGCCTTGCTGCTTCCGCCAAAATATTCGCGCAGCTCGGATTTCGCGGTGGTAGCCGGATTCTATGTACTGGCGAAAATTCTGGAACTGCTCGATCGGCGGATTTTCGCCCTGGGCCATATCGTAAGCGGCCATACTCTCAAGCATCTGGCAGCCGCCGCCGCGGGTTATTGGCTCTTGCGCATGTTGCAACGGAGAACGCCGGTTCCAAGTTGATCTCCGCGAGTATCGTGCGAGTATCGTGAAAGAGCATTATGGACGCTGCAAAAATCTTGAGCCATATCTGGCGATTGTGGCCAATACTTCTTCGCGACGTCGCGCCGCTCGCAATCGGCACGGGTGCCGGCATTCGCTATTGGATACGAACTCGCCAGGCGGTGTCCTGGCCTTCCACTCAGGGCACGGTCCAGGGAGCGAGTGCCGGTCGCAGTGAGAAAGGCCGACGCGGGTGGGCCTGCGTCCTCACGTACTCCTACGTCGCAGATGGCCAATACTACTCCGGGTCTTACTCGATTCGGGCCCGCAATGAGCAACAGGCGGATGAACTCGTCGTGCAGTGGAAAGGGCGGTCCGTAGCCGTCCGTTTTTCGCCATCAGATCACACGATTTCAGTCCTGCTGAGAGACGACCAGGTCGGCGGCTTCGGAAACTAAGGCAACCAGAAACACTCGTGTGGCAAGGACACTCTTTGTCCGCGCGGCGCTGCCACGAAAGCCCGACGCTGTTGCGCCTTCGAGAACTCCCCGGCGCAGAATTCATCGCCGGTTAACACGCGGCGAATATGCTCACAAGTGTCCAGTAGAATTGTGGAGTGGCGAGCGCGTGCCGCCCGCCGGGACGCGATCCCTTTCATGCGCAAAGCTGCACTCTTCTACAATCCCGTTTCTGGCCGCAGGCTTAAGCACAGGCTGAACGACATTGAAACTGCCAAGGCGGTGCTGACCCGGGCCGGCGTTGAAGTCGAAGTTGCGCCCACGCGCGCCGCATCCGACGCCGCCGCGCAAGTCCGCATGGCCATTCGCGACGGCTTCGACACCATCATCGCCTGCGGCGGCGATGGCACCATCCACGACGTGCTTCAGGGCCTGGCCGGAAAGCCTGCCGCTCTGGGAATTATTCCGCTAGGCACCGCCAACGCCATGGCGCACGATCTCCGGCTGCCGCTCACCCCCGCAGGCGCAGCCCAAGCTTTGCTGACGGCAGTTCCGAAGCGCATTGCCGTAGGAAGAATCGACTACCGTGATTTCGCCGATCTGCCGACGTTTCGCTACTTCACCGTCGCTGCCGGCGTCGGCGTGGATGCACATCTGTTTTACAAACTCAACCGCCTGGTCAAAGACCGCGCCGGAATGCTCGCCTACTACAGCAAAGCCGCGCATCTGGTTATGACGCATCGCCTGCGCTATTTTGAGGCCGAGTTCTCGGCAAACGGAGGAAGCCTGCGGCACGAAGCGCGACTTTCAGAGATGCTCGCCGTCCGCATCAATTATTTTGGCGGCTTGTTGCGCGAACTCGCTCCGGGGGCATCCATCGCGCGCAACGATCTGCGCCTGGTTCTTTGCCGCACTGGCAATCGCGCCATGTATGTGGCTTATGTCTTTCGCGATTTCCTCGGCATGGCCAAGGGAGTTCCGGGCGTGGAGTGGGCATTTGCCGACCAAGTCACCTGCCGCGCCATTTCCGGAGGGAAAACCGAACGCATCTACGTGGAAGCCGACGGCGAGCTCCTCGGCCGCCTGCCGATCACACTCTCCATGGTTCCCGACGCGCTGTCGGTGCTGGTGCCACGGGAGCATCCCTCGCTGCTTTCCCAGTCCGCGTAGAGGTTTGTATCAGGATATGGCTTCAGCCATATCGAAGCAGATGCCACGCGACCGCGGCTTTAGCCGCCTCCGGCAGCGCCTGAAGGCGCTATCAGAAAACTACGCATTACGGCATGCCTGAAGGCATGCCCTGATACGAAACTATGTTACAAAATCTACTTGGAACCCATCACTCACTTCCTGACCGGAGCCTGCCTCGCCCGGGCCGGATTCAACCGCAAGACCGCCCTCGCCACCGCCACCATGACGCTCGCCGCCGAAGCACCCGACCTCGATGTGCTCGGCAGCTTCAAAGGCCCGGTGTTTGCGTTCGAGCATCACCGCGGCTTCACCCATTCTTTCCTGGGATTGTTTCTGGTCTCAGCGGTCGTGGTCGGTTTCATGTATCTCATCTGGCGGTTGCGCGGACGCAAGACGAACATCCCGAACCTTCCACCGCGCTGGGGACTGCTGTTCCTGTTCGCCTACATCGCCGGCCTAAGCCACATCCTGCTCGACTTCACCAACAACTACGGCGTGCGCCCCTTCTGGCCGTTCTGGGAGAAGTGGTATTCGTGGGACATCGTCTTCATCGTCGAGCCGGTCTTGTATGTCTTCCTGATCGCGGGACTGGTAGCACCGTTATTTTTCTCGCGACACCAACCTTTGCCCCGCGGACGCACGGCAGCCGCGTTGGCTTTGGTTTGCGTTGCCGGACTGTACGCGGTCCGCGATCACGAACATCGCGAAGCCAAAGAAGCCCTAGACGCGCAGACTTTCGCGTCCACTCCGCCTCTGCGGGTTTCCATCTATCCCTATCCGGTAAGGCTGACCCGCTGGTACGCAGTGGTCGAAACCCGGGATTCCTTCGTGACTTCAGATGTGAATTCGAATAGCGGTCGGCTTGAACCATCTGAATTGCTGACCATCTCAAAACCGCCGCAAACTCCCGCGACTTTGGCTGCGAAGGAGTCTGGTTTTGGACACGCCTATCTGGCTTGGGCGCAGTACCCGCTGGTGACCGAACAGAACGCGGGCACAGATACAATCGTCCGCTTCCGCGATCTCCGCTTCGATTATCCCGGCATGCGCGGACGTATCACGCTCTCCGGATCGGTCGAACTCGACGGGAACTTGCACGTAGTGGCAGAGCGCTGGGGTAAGCAACAACAGCCGCCACCGGATTAGTGAAACCGTCGTTGGTCGTTGGTCGTTCGTCGTCGGTCGTTAGCCTTTCAGTAGAGCTGCCGGCACTTTTCTCTGATGTTGCCCTCAAAATCCGAACGGTTTTGGCCAAGGACCAACGACCAACGACCAACGACGGGTTTCCTCCACTTGACGCATTCCCGTCCCAACCGCCACAATCAATGTTCGTTGCGCTGAGGTGATTC
The DNA here is from genome assembly GCA_963839975.1 of uncultured Acidobacteriota bacterium. Taxonomy (GTDB): domain Bacteria; phylum Acidobacteriota; class Terriglobia; order Terriglobales; family Acidobacteriaceae; genus Gp1-AA145. The sequence continues at coordinate 517,704 of CAWIXA010000003.1, forward strand.
ATGCTGGCTTATCTTTTTGTGGTGCTCGCCATCGCCGTCCGGTTTATGCCGCATCCGTGGATGTTCACGCCGCTTACCGCCTCGTTGCTGTACTTTGGCGCACGCGGGCCGCGCCGCTTTCTGTGGGCGCCGATCGTGATGCTGGCCGCCTCGGACGTCGTTTTGACGAAGTATTTTTGGCATTACCATTTCACCTGGGACCAGCTTGTGATCTGGGCGTGGTATGCGGCCGTCCTGATGCTGGGGACGAAGTTGCGCGAAAACAAGAAGCCGCTGTGGATCATGGCCTCAGCGCTCGGCAGTTCGGTGGCGTTTTATCTGCTCAGCAATTTTGCGGTGTGGGCTTTCGGCACCATGTATCCCAAGACGCTGGCCGGTCTGATGACCTGCTACACCCTGGCGATTCCGTTCTTCAAGCCTTCCCTGATCGGCGACCTGCTGTTTACGGCAGGACTGTTCGCGGTGCCAGTGCTGTTTGGTTCGCTGGCGGAAAAGGCCAGCGTCGGTCCACCGACTGCGGTTTGAATGGCACTACCTTGCTTCTTGCAGCTTTGAGGCGGACTTCCGTCGCCGCAAAACCAGCCACACCGCCAGCGCCACCGCGACCGCAATCAACAGCCAGTAGAAATGATGGCTGAAGAAGGTGCGGAGGGTGTGCACCACTCCCGGCCCAAATTTCACGACTAGAATTCCGAGCACTAAAAACCGCACTGTCCGTCCCAGAAAAATTGCCAGCAGAAAGTGACCGATGCTCATCTCGGCCACCGCCGCTCCCAGCGCAAACAGCTTGAACGGCGTCGGCGGAGGCAGCATGGCCGGGAACATCAGGCTCCAGAAGGGATGCTTCTCGAACGCAGCGTGCAGTTTTTCGAAACGCTCGGGCGTTACTCGCTTGCGCAGCAGCTCTTCGCCGCCCTTGTATCCGATGGCATAAATTACCAGGCTGCCGAGCGCTGAACCCGACGCGCCCATCAGCACATAGAGCAAGAGCCGCGCATGGTTCTGCGCCACATACCCGCCAATGACCAGGTCCATCGGCAGCCCAAAAGCAGCGCCATCGAGCGCCGCCACCACAAACACTCCCCAGGCCCCCAGCGGCTGCAGAATCGCCCATAGAAACGCCGTGTAGCGGGTCAGAATGTGCTGGATGGTTTTCATCGAAAAATCATTCACCACAGAGTCACAGAGTCACAGAGGAGGCAAATCTTGATGCAAGAGCAATTTCGATTCAAACGTTTTCTCTGTGGCTCTGTGTCTCTGTGGTGAAAAAGATTTAGGTATCGCATGAAGTGTACCGGACAGGCCAACGACCAAGGACCAACGACCAACGACGCTCTTCTCAATTCGACAAGTGCTCCGTCTTCCCCGCCAAGATCTGAATTGCATGCGGCAGAACCTCCACCACCGCCTGCAACGATTCCACTGCGCCCGCCGGACTCCCCGGCAGATTCAGCACCAGCGACGTTCCGCAAACCCCACACATGCCACGACTCAGCAGCGCGAACGGCGTTTTCTTTTCGCCTTCGCGGCGCATTCTTTCCGAGATGCCTTCGAGTATTCTGCCGCACACCGAGCGGGTAGCTTCCGGCGTCACATCACGCGCGGAAATTCCGGTGCCGCCAGTAGTCACAACCAGACGGGCTTTACGGGCAAGATCTACGATTGCCTTCTGGATCGCCCCATAGTCGTCGGCAACGACGCGGGTCTCGACGATGGTGAACTGATGTTCCTGCAACGCCTGCGCCACCGCAGGGCCCGAAGCGTCGTTGCGCTCGCCGCGCGCGCAGGAATCGCTCACCGTCAGCACGGCAGCGCGAAAAGTATCAGGAGTCGAGGAGGACATCTTCTTCCTCCTCGCTTTGTCCGCCGCTGTCGCGCCGCGATTCGTCGAGCAATCGCAGGCCTTCCATGAGCAGCCCTTGCGTGTTCAGCGTGGTGGATTGCTGTTTCGTCTTGCCGTCAAAATTGATCTGAAAATTTCCACCCGTCCAGCGCAAGACTTTGAAAACCGCGGCATCGCCGGTCAGCGGCCCGTAAACCGCATGCGGGACTTGGCCTTCGCTGAAATACATCTCGCACTTGTCCTTGTCCAAACTAAGCGTGAGCAGGCAACTCTTGCGGCCCATTTCGAGCGATTGCACCAGGTCAATCACGTTCATCTGCGCCAGGCTGCCGCGCACAATGCCGTCGGACGACGTGGACTTCGACATTTTTTCCAGCGCAATCTTGTCAATCAAGCGCTTGATGCGCTGCGTGGCCTCGCGCAGGAAAAAAGGCTTCTCGACGAATTCGTCGGCGGTGTGGTCCTGCACCGAGAGTTTCTCTGAAATATCGGACTTCGTTGCCAGCAGAATCACCGAAATCGCTGCCGTGCTCGATCGGCTCCGGAGTTTTTCCACCAACTGGCGGCCATCCATGCCCGGCATACGATAGTCGCTGACCAGCAGATCAGGCGCGTCGTCCACGGCTTTCAGCAGCGCGTCGGCGCTGTCGCCCGCGGTAGTGACTTTGGCCAGCGGCGTGAGCGCATCGCGCAGCATGGCCAGCACCATCGGATTGTCATCCACCAGCAGGACTTTTACGTTGCTCTGCATAATAGCCGTCAGCCTTCAGCCATCAGCTTTCAGGTAAAACCTTTACTTCCTTCTAATGTAATCTCCGCTCTTGCCGCCGGACTTTCTTTCCAAGACCACTTCGCGAATCTCAATTCCCTTGTCCAGCGCCTTGCACATGTCGTAAACCGTCAGCGCGGCGACGCTGGCAGCAACCAACGCTTCCATCTCGACGCCAGTTTCGGCGGTCGTCTTCACCTTCGACGTGATCGCGACCCCATTCTCGCATTGCCGCAATTGGACATCAACGTACGCCAGCGGCAGCGGATGACAGAGCGGAATCAGCTCTGCCGTTTTTTTTGCCGCCATGATTCCCGCTAGCCGCGCCGTCTCCAGTGGATCACCTTTCGGATTTTTCGCCAGCGCCTTTAGCACCGCCGGCCGCATCAGAACTAGTGCGCTGGCTTCGGCCTCGCGCGAGGTTGCGGACTTGCCTGAAACGTCCACCATTTTCGCTTTGCCGGACTGATCGTAATGGGAAAGCTTGCTGGCCAATTCGTATCCTCTTGCAGGATTTCATCTTAGCAGCCGAGGTGGTAAGCTGTTGAAAGCTACCTTAGGTTTATCCGTTCGTAACCGTAAGTCGTTATTTATCAACAGACTACGGCACTAGCACCACCGCAACTCTCGGCCGAGCACGGGGTTTACATATTTGGCAGCAAGCGCTGCCGCGCGATGTGGGAGGCCTTATGAAGACTTTTAACCGTATCCTTGGCGTTGTTGTAGTTCTGGCGCTGATTTCAACTTCGGCGCTCGTGGCCCTGGCCCAAGGTCAAAATCAAGATCAGAATCAGGACCAGTATCAAGACCAGTATCCAGACCAGGCTCAAGTTCAGAATCAGGCGCCTCCGGCCCCCGACGGTCAACCGCCGCAGGGCAGTCAGCAAAATGACCCCCCATCTCGCGCCGCCCGCTTGCAGTTCATGAGCGGCTCGGTTTCCGTGCAACCGCACGGCACCGATGAATGGGCAGCCGGCGCGCTCAATCGTCCGCTGACCAACTCCGACAACGTTTGGGCCGACAAAAATTCGCGCGCCGAAATTAACGTCGGCAGCGGCCTTATCCGAATTGATTCCGAGAGCAGCCTGACCCTCACCAACGTCGCCGATAATGGCGTTCAGTTGCAACTGCACCAGGGCGCGATGTTTCTGCACGTGCGCAACCTGGATGATGGCGAGAACTATGAAGTCGATACTCCCAACCAGGCGTTCACCGTTCTGAAGCCCGGCGATTACCGCTTTGACGTAAATCCCGATGCCGACACCACCGTCGTCACCGTGTGGCGAGGCGAGGGCGAATCCGCCGGCGATGGCCCGGCAGTGCGCATCCGTGAAAACGAGCAAGCCCGTTTCAGCAATGGCACTTCACTGAAAAACGAGATGCATGCCGCGCCTTCATTCGATGCATTCGATCAGTGGGCGCAATCGCGGGACGAGCGCTTCGATCATTCGCAGTCCGCGCGTTATGTTTCTCCCAACGTGGTTGGTTCTGACGATCTCGACGAATACGGCAGCTGGCGCAACTCTCCAGAGTACGGAAACGTTTGGGTCCCGAGCGGCGTGGCCTATGATTGGGCGCCGTATCGCAACGGTCACTGGATTTGGGTTTCACCCTGGGGATGGACTTGGGTTGACGACGAGCCCTGGGGGTATGCTCCCTTCCACTACGGCCGCTGGGTTTATTACGACAATTATTGGGGATGGGCGCCTGGCCCGTTTTACGCACGCCCGTATTACGCTCCCGCACTGGTGGCGTGGTTTGGCGGCGGCGGATGGGGCGTGGGCTTCGGTTTCGGCGGCGGATACGGCTGGTGCCCGCTGGGATTTGGCGAGCCCTTTATCCCCTGGTACGGCGTGAGCTACGGTTATTTCAACCGGGTGAACATTACCAACACGCACATCACCAACATCACGAACGTCTATAACAACACTTACATCAACCGCAACGGTTTGCACGGCGGCGAGCCGCTGCGCTATGCCAACCTCAAGAACCGCAACGGCTTCACGGCTGTGTCTCGCGACACGCTGGTGAACTCGCGGCCGGTGGCGCGGAACAACATCCGGGTTTCCCCGAGTGAAATGAGCAAGCTGTCACCGGCGCGCTCGCTCGACGTTCGGCCGACCCGAACGACCATGCTGGGCGGGAATGCAGGCAGATCAACCGCAATGCCGCCTCCGCGTAGCTTCGCGCGTCCAGTGGTCAGCCGCAGCAACGCAGCGACGTACCGCGGCGGGCAGCCCGCGGTCGCGAATCGCGGCACGGCCCCGAACTTCGGCTCCAACGGCGGGCCTAACGGCAACAACAACGCCCGGATGCCGGAGCGCGGCTCGAACGGACCGCAATCTGGACCGGCATCTACTGGCCGTGGTTACGTACCGCGGCCACCCAGCGCTGGTGGCATGACGCCGCCAGGGCGTACAAATCAGGGCGGAGTCAATCCGGGGATGGATCGGACCAACTCGAGACCGGGCTACAACCAGGGCGGCAATCCGCGCTCGGATGTTTATCGTCAGCCGGGCGGACCCATGTCGCCAGGTAATTCGCAGCCGGCGTCGGCGCCACGACCGCCCAGCGGTTACACTCCGCGCAGCCAGGGATCGGACTCGCGCGGTAACAGTTCGCCGCCACGCAACAGCGCTCCGCCCTCGAATGCGCCGCGGTCGAATGGTAACGAAAAATCAAACGGTCCGCGCAGTGATATGCGTCCCGATGTGGGTCCGGATGTCCGTCCAATGAACGGCGGTTCGAACGGATACTCATCGGCGGGCGACCGGGCAAGCTATTCCAGCCCAGGCAACGACCGTTCGGCCGGCCGCCAGTCAAGTCCGTATGAGGGCTACAGCCGTCCGGCGCCGAGCTATAGCGGCGGATCTTACAGTCGGCCGATGCCCTCGCAATCGCCTTCATATGATCGCGGTTCGTATGGGCGCCCTACACCTGCCTACGGCGGCGGGTCGTACAGCCGTCCAGCGCCTTCTTACGGCGGAGGTTCCAACGGCCGCAGCGCCCCATCGTATGGTAGCGGCGGTTACAGCGGCGCAGGCAGACCGTCCGGCGGCGGTTCGTACGGCGGTGGCCGATCCTCCGGCGGATACTCAGGTGGCGGCGGACGCGCTTCAGCCCCCAGCCACAGCTCCGGAGGCGGTGGCAGCTCGCACAGCAGCAGTGGCAGCGGACACAGTGGCCATCACTAATTGATTTTCATGCCGGCAACTGCGCCGCCTTCGGGCGGCGTTTTTTACTTACACACTTCAGGGGCTAACGGACTTGCCGAAACGAGGAATTGCCGGAACCCTTCAGGCGTGTTACAAGAACCGGATGAAATCCAAGGTAACGCTACTTATTTCGTGCTGCTTCGCTGGCGCTTTCTTCTGGGCCGTCGGGTTCTCACAATCACCCCCGGTCACGGGCCAGCCCAGCACATTGACGCTACCATTCTTCGTGTCGGACGAGCAGAAGAAACCGATGGCCGGAGTAACGCAAGCTGACTTCTCAGCCTTAGGGGACTCGAAGACGTCTCTCACCGTGGTTGCGGTTCGGAACGCAAGCGAGCTACCGCTACGGCTCGGACTGTTGATTGATACCAGCGGATCGCAAAAATCGAGCTCGTGGTACGCAGAGGCGATGGAAAAGAGGCAGAATTTCTTGCTGGATGTCCTCAAAGGCCCTGACGACAGGGCCTTCACCATGTCATTTTCGGATAGTGCAAGGTCCACCGAGTTCCTCACGCGCGACCAGATTCCCCTGGCTCGGATCGACACTCAACCGCGTGGCGGAACCGCACTCTACGATGCTGTCATTTTCGCCTGCGACCGCTTCATGAAGAAAGATCCCAATCTGACTGTTCGCCGTGTGCTGGTGCTGCTGACTGATGGGGAAGATGATGCCAGCCGCGCCCGATTGGACGAAGCGGTCACTGCAGCACAAGAATCTGGAACGGTCATTTTTTCGCTCAACACCAGTGAGAGTCAGAACGGAGTGCGAGGCATCAGAGCGCTTCGAGAACTCTCGGAAAAGACCGGGGGCGAGTTGATCGCCCTGCAAAGCCGAGGCGTGAAAAAGACACTCGCAGAAGTTGAGGAACAGGTTGGGAGCATGTATGGCGTCACTTTTACTTCGGCGGTTCCTGACAAGACTAGCCGCTACCACACTTTTGAATTGAAGCCTGTGCCGGGTAAGAAACTTCAGATACGTGCGCCGCAGGGATACTACGGAACCGCCGAGTAACGCGACCCTCACCGGCTCTCATCCCCCGCCGGCGCAAGATCGGACGTATCCACCTTCGGAGCTTCAACTCGCGCCGGCAGCTCCGGCGGCGGCTGGAACTGGCCAGGGTCTTTTCCCGCCAGCGCGGCGCTCATGAAGTCCATCCAGATCGGCAATGCCGCCCGCGCCCCGGTTTCCTTCTCGCCCAACGATTTCTTCTCGTCATACCCTACCCACACTCCCGCGGTCAGCGTCGGAGAGAAGCCGACGAACCAAGCGTCGGTGAAATCGTTGGTGGTCCCGGTCTTCCCTCCCAGCGGAAGCTTGAGCCGCGCGGCGGCAACTCCGGTGCCGTGCTGCACGACCCCTTCCAGCATCGAGGTCATCAGCCGCGCGGTGCGGGCGCTGATCACATCTTTCACGTCGGGATAATCTTCTTCAAGGATTCGCCCATCGTAGTCCGCGACTTTGGTGATGAGCCGGGGGACCAGTCGCACTCCGTCATCAGGAAACACGCTGAACGCGGAAGTCTGCTCGATCAGCGTGACCTCGGCCGCACCCAGCGCTACCGGAAGGTACGGAGGCAGCGGCGAAGTGATGCCGAACTTGCGCGCGTAGTCCTCAACCGTGCGAATGCCAGTCTTGTCCGCCAGTTTTAGCGCGGGAATGTTTCGCGACTGCGCCAGCGCCCGCCGCAGCGTGATCACGCCCTCATATTTGTCGTCAAAATTGTGCGGTGAATACGGCCCTGAAGCAGTCTGAAACGTGACCGGCGCGTCGAGGACAGTGTCATCGGGGCGTCCGCCTTGATCAATCACCGCCGTGTACACATACGGCTTGAACGAAGATCCGACCTGCCGCAGCGCCTGAGTGGCGCGGTTGAATTTCGAAGTATAGAAATCGCGTCCACCGACCATGGCGCGAACGTCGCCGCTGGCATTATCAATCGCCAGCAATGCGCCCTGTGCGCCCGAGTCCTGTTCCAAGCTGACTTTGGCTTTGCCGTCCGTGCCGAGCGCCAGCAGCTTTACGTAAGCAACGTCCCCCGGAGTCAGAATCCTCGTGATCTTCTGCTGCGTCCAGGCAGCATCGAGCTGGGTCAGAGTCGCGACCCGCGACCCAACTTTGAGCGTCACACTTCCCGGCGGAGAAGCCGACGTAGCAATCACCAGCGCGTGCGCGTAATCGCCGGCATCGAGTTGCGCGTCCCAGTCCGGGTGCTGGTAACTCGCAAACGTCTGCCCTTCCAGAAGAACGTTCTCCAGATTTCCGCGCCAGCCGTGGCGGCGCTCATAGACCGCCAGGCCATCGAGCAGCGCCCGGTTCGCGGCGCGCTGCCAGTCCATGTCCAGCGTGGTATAGACCCGCAGCCCGCCTTCATGCACCTGATCCGGGCCGTACTTGTTCTCCAGATAGCGCCGGACCTCTTCCACAAAGTACGGAGCCAGCGAGTTGAGGTCGTGCAACGGATTGAGTTCCAGCGGAGCATTGCGCGCTTCGGCGGCCTGACTGGCCGTGATCTTGCCATCTTCGAGCATCGAATTGATGACCAGATTGCGGCGCCGCAGCGCGCGCTCCGGATGCACGATCGGAGAATAAGAGACCGGCGACTTCGGCAGTCCCGCGATCAGGGCCGCTTGTTCCAGCGTGAGTTGTTTTGCGGGCTTGCTGAAATAGAATTCCGACGCCGCTTCAAACCCGTACACACCATGGCCCAGATAAATCTGGTTCGCATACAGGGTGAAGATCTGGTCTTTGGTAAATCGCCGCTCGATCTGAATGGCCAGCAGCGCTTCCTGTATCTTGCGATGAAACGAGCGATCGGGCGAGAGAAAAAGATTGCGCGCCAGTTGCATCGTCAGCGTGGACGCGCCCTGCACCCGGCCGCCGGATTCGATGTCGCGATAAGCCGCCCCGGCGATGCGCCAGATGTTGACCCCCCAATGGCGGTAGAAATCCTTGTCCTCGGTCGAGATCAACGCGTCGCGAAGAACCTGGGGGAAATCCGCATAGGAGGCGACCACGCGCCGCTGTAGCGCAAATGAACCAATGACGCGCCCGTGAATATCGTAGAGCTCAGTGGTGGAAATTGGCCGGTAGTTCTCGAGTTCCTCAACCTGCGGAAGGTCGGTCGAGTAAACCAGCAGCAGCCCGGTCAGCGCCCCGACCAGCGCGGAAAGCAGCACCAGCAGCCCAAACACAAACCGCCGCACCATCTTCTGGCGCGTGGGCGGACTAACCCCCGTTTCTTCGAGAGCTGCATCCATGGGATTTGTGATTAGGATAGCAGGAGAAAAAACCGTCGTTGGTCGTTCGTCGTACGTCATTGGCCCAAGTCTCTTAGTGCTGGCGGTTCAGGCCAACGACCAACGACCAACGACCGACGACGCTCTTAACCTTGCCGGCTCTTCAGGATCGCAATCGCCTTCTGCAACTGCTCGTCGCTTGCGGGCGTAGCTTTTTCCTTCTTCTCTTCGTCAGCCGGAGTCGCGTTCTCGTCTTCGTCGGGAACGGCGGCTTCGTCAGCGGTATCGGCAATCTGGATGTTCGGAGTCACCGCGGTATCTTGAATGGCTTTGCCCTGCGGTGAATAATATTTCGCAATGGAAAGAATCAGCGCGCTGCCGTCGGGCAGTTCAATCAGCTTCTGCACTGACCCATCGCCGAACGTCTTGTCGCCCACCACATCGCCGCGGGCGTTGTCGAGTACAGCCGCAGCCACCAATTCCGACGCGCCCGACGTCCCCTTGTTCACCAGCACCACCAGCGGCAGCGTGGTAATCGCCTTCGCCGGATCCGCATTGAAAGCCTCGCGCGGATACTTCTGCCCTTGCAGATAAGTGATCGTGCCGTGGTTCAGGAATAGGTTCGCAGTCGCGATTCCCTCGGACTCGTCTCCCACGGAGCATTCGCGCAGATCGAGAATGAGCTTCTTCGCGCCCGCGTGTTGCAGAGACTTGATTTTGGCCGCGATTTCCTGAGACTTGCCCTTGGGCAGCGCGTCCACCCGGATTTCGCCGATGCCGTCTTCCAGCATCTTGTCTTCCGCCGCGGGAATGGTCACCACGTCGCGCGTAACTACGACTTTCTGCGGTTCAGCTTTGCGCGCCCTCACCACAGACAGATTCACATTCGACCCCGGTTCGCCCGAAAGCAGTCCATGAATCTGCGCCAGCGACATCTCGCGCGTGCTCTTGCCTTCGATGGCCTCAAGAATGTCGGTGTCAGTCAAACCCGCTTTGTCCGCCGGGCCGCCAGGAATCACCGAAACAATCGAGGCATAGCCGAAGCGCTTCGAAATAGCCGCGCCCACATCGCCGCGCGCATTGGTCTTGCTCGCCTTGTAATCCTTATATTGCTGCGCGTTCAGATAGCTGGAGTTCGAGTCGAGCGACTCGAGCAATCCGTGCAAAGCGCCATCGGTCACCAGCGGCAGGTTGGGATCTTCCACATACTCGGCGCGCACCCGCGAAAGCACTTCGCTATAAACTTCCATTTGGCGGTAGGCGCTGTCGTTCGACGCGCGCACTCCACCGATTCCTCCCGCCAGCGAAAACAGCAAAACGCCCGCGGATACGACAAGTATGGCTGCCTTGATTTTGTTGGACATCAGACTCCGGATTTTCCAGGGCGGGCTTTCGAGGCCGAACCAAGCCACCCGATTTTGCCCATTATAGCTGGTTTGATGCCAATTTCAGGAACTTCGGTGCATGACGTAATCGGTTACCTGGGTTCGAGATCTCCCACTCACAGCGGCGAAAGCTCGTCTTCCCTCTCTTCGCTGTGGTCCTCGGGGAGGTGCTCTCCAAACCTCTTCTCCAGATACTTCCTCGCCAAGTCCTTCCCTCCCAGGCCAAAAGCCAGCGCCAGCCCCAGCATGAGCGAACCGAAGGTGAGCGTAAATGCCACAATCACCGTGCGCGACCCGACCCCCATCTCTTCAAACGCCATGGAGACGACGAAGAGAATGATCATGGTCCGTACCGCCCAGCTAATGAGGCGCGGCGACGGCAGTTGCGCGTTCACCCCGCTGAGTAATGCAGCGCGGGAAAAGAAGCCTGCCGCCAGCAGCCCGAAAAACAAAATGCACAGCGCCACAATCATCCGGGGCAGGAAGCCGAAGAAGCTGGTGACATGCTGTTCTATTCCCACCACCCCCAGCACACTGATGCCGAGCAGAATGAATCCGAACCACGCCACCCAGAACACGAAGCGGCTTACCAGTTCGCTCAGCGACGGCAGGGATGCTCCGCGCAGAAGATGGGTCGCGCCGGTGTGCTCGGACAGCCGGTCGAAACGCGCAATCCGCAACAGAAAGCGCAGGACATACTTCAAAATCAGGGCTATCAGCAGGCCGGCCACCACGATGGCCAGCATCTCTAGAAAACGCGGCAAAAAACGCGCAACGCTGCGCAGGATGTCGTCGATCGTCCTCCCCAACTCAGCAAGAAAATTTTGCCACATACCAAACCTCACTTCCCGCCGTCCCACAGTTTAAGCAGGTACGGCTTTTCGCTCTCGAACGTTTGGCACAATGTTTCGATGTTGTTTTCAACCTCTGGCGCAGAGGCTTCGCTGTTCTCGGTCAGAAAGGTGAATGCGCGTCCGCGAAACAGCGGAACCAGGGCCTGCACAATGTGATCTCGGCCAATGACCGATTTGTGATAAGCCACGGCGAATTCGTAAACGGTGCGCGTCCAAAGCTCCGCCGAATACACAAACGTTTCTTCCGGCGTGGTCGCCAATTGCCGGATTCCACCATGGGTTTCGGCGGAAAGGATGGAGAGAAAAACCGGCTCCAGTTCAGACGCGCCCAGCCGGAACGCCTCATACAGCCGCTTGCGGTTTACCCGCAGCGGCTCCAGATCTTCTCCCGGTTCGCAGCCCTGGCAGGGCGCGTCCAGCAGTTCTGGCCCTGCGGTCCAAGCCGAGGCGTATGTGTCCATCGATGAGAACAGAGTCCCGGCAGTCCGGCGCATCGCGCTCACCAGGTCCAGGCGTGGGTTCTCCAGGCGCGCCTTAGTGCCAAGGAACGACTGCACCACTTTGAATTTCTCCACCACCGCCAGCAGTGTCAGCCACAGCTCTGTGCCCCTACGGCCATGTTCCTGCTCCCAGATGTCCTGGGTAAGAAAATGGCTGCCTAGAGCGCCCGAAAATCCAAATTCTGATGGGTACGGTTCGCGTACCGGACTGCGGTAAACCGCCCGGGTGAGGGGGTAAACAAGGTTCTGAATCAGCAGTCCGTCGAATTTGTGGCGCCGGTAAACCGGCAGAACCAAGTCGCGGCCGTCGTTTAGCACCGGCCGCAAAAGCCGCTCCATCCATTGCGGCTCGAGGGTGGTAGATTCCGGCGAAACCACGGCGCAGGCCCGGGCTTGCAGCAGGTCTGCTGCCGCGAAAATCAGGTGCAGCGCACTTCCGTTCGACGCGCCCCCTTGATATTGCGTGCTGATGCTGTGCAGTGTGCGCAGGGCGCGCACATCGGATACGACATTCGCATCGTTGATCGAAGCCGCGCGGACCAGGTCTTGCGTCCCATCCTTCGACCCGCCATCGGCGTTAATAATGACCGCCCGCGCCCGCGGAAAACATTGCAGCAGCCCCGCGCGGACCGCCTGCACCACTTGCCCGACCGTCTGAACATCGTTATGAGTGGGCACTCCAACCACAATGTCCACTTGACCAACGTTGATCAGCTCGCGGATAAAGCTATCCGAAAGTATGCTGGATTCCGACAGTGGCAGCTCCTGGCAGCTAGACCTTTCTCAACCGAAACCAATAAAACTGATACGACCCCATGGTCAGCAGATACGGTAAGTCTCCAATTCGCGGAAAAATGTTTCTGCCGAACATCTCCACCAAAATATTCCCCCGGTAGGCTTTCATATCGAGTTCTACTGCCTGCGCCGTACTGGAAAGGTTATTCACCACCAGAATGGTTTCATTCCCCAGCTTGCGCACATACGCCAGCACCCGGTGGTTCGCAGGATACAGAAACTCGATCGTCCCTCGCCCAAACGCCGCGCAGGATTTCCGCACTCGGATCAGCCGCTTCATCCACGAAAGCAGAGAGTGATCGAAGCGCTTCTGGGATTGCACATTGACCGCCGGATACCCATACACCGGGTTCAACATCAACGGTGAGTACAGGGCCTCCGGATCAGCCGACGAAAAACCGCCATTCCAGCCTCCGTCCCATTGCATGGGAGTGCGCACGCCGTTGCGGTCGCCCAGGTTCACGTTGTCTCCCATGCCGATCTCGTCACCGTAATAGATGATCGGCGTTCCGGGCAGGGACATCAACATGCCGTTCATCAATTCGATCCGCTGGCGGTCGTTATCCAGCAGAGGCGCCAGCCGCCGCCGGATTCCCAGGTTCAGCCGCATGGCTTTGTCGCGCGCGTATTCGTCATACATGTAATCCCGTTCCGCGTCGGTGACCATTTCGAGCGTGAGTTCGTCATGGTTGCGCAGGAACAAGCACCACTGGCAGGCCTCCGGGATTTCCGGCGTCTGTTTCAAGATCTCGGTAATCGGCTTTCGGTCTTCCAGCTTCACTCCCATAAACATTCTGGGCATCAGCGGAAAATGAAACGCCATGTGAAATTCGTCGCCATTCGAAAAATACGCGCGCAGATCGGCCGGCCACTGATTGGCCTCGGCCAGTAGCATGCGGCCGGGGAACTCTTTGTCCAACTTGGCGCGCAGCTCTTTGATCACGCTGTGGGTTTCCGGAAGGTTCTCGCAATTTGTGCCCTCGCGCTCCACCAGATAGGGCACCGCATCCAGCCGGAAGGCATCCACGCCCATCTCCAGCCAGAAGCGCATGATGTCCCACATTTCCTCGCGGACCTTGGGATTGTCATAATTCAAGTCAGGCTGGTGATTGAAAAAACGGTGCCAGTAGTATTGCTTCGAGACCGGGTCCCAGGCCCAGTTGGAAAGCTCGGTATCCACAAAAATAATCCGAGTGCCCTTATATTTCGTGTCCGTGTCGCTCCACACATACCAGTCGCGCCGCGGATTTTCCCGCGCGCTGCGCGATTCCTGAAACCACGGATGCTGGTCCGACGTATGATTCAGCACCATCTCGATGATCACTCGAATCCCACGCTGGTGGGCCGCCTCAAGAAAAGCCTTGAAGTCGTCGAGCGTGCCGTATGTGGGATTTACCGAACGATAGTCGGAAATGTCATAGCCATCATCACGCAGCGGCGAAGGAAAGAACGGCATCAGCCAGATGGCGTTAATGCCAAGATCTTGCAGGTAGTCGAGCTTCTGCGCCAGCCCCCGGAAATCTCCGTTGCCATCACCCGTGCTGTCGTAAAAAGAGCGTACATGGACTTGGTAGATGACCGCGTCCTTGTACCAGAGGCCGTCTTTGGCTGGCACTACCCTATCCTCGATTCGTTGATTGGCCAGAGTCCCCACGGAAAGTTCTCAAGATTTTATTGGATGCGAGATCGGGTGCTCACGGGACTGAGCTTACTCCAACCCCATTGGCTGAGGAAGTTATGCCCGATGGTTACTCAGCGCTCGGGACTTCCCTCCGCGGGACCGGCCGCGACGCCCCACGCCAATGATTCCCATTCGGCCGGTTGCGAGCCCCTCTTCGTCCCAGGACGTCAGGCCGCCTGAGCAAGCTGCGGCTGCGAGCAGTGCGCGCAGCGCCGAGCGTCAATCGGGATCTCGCTCAAGCATTCAGAACACTTCTTCGTGGTCGGATCAGCCGGCACCGGGTCCTTCCGCATGCGCGCGACCAGCATGTTGACCGGAGTGACTACAAAAAAGTAAACCGCTGCGGCCACCAGCAGGAAAGAAATAAGCGCGTTCAGGAAGTCGCCGAGAGGGAACACACTGCCGTGGACTGTGAACGTGATGGCCGAAAAATCCGGCTTGCCCACCAGCGCCGCGATCAGAGGCGTCAGTAAATCTTTGGTAAACGCGCCAACCACTCCCGCAAAGGCCGCGCCAATAACGACGCCGACGGCCATGTCCACAACATTACCGCGAAGAATGAATTGCTTGAATCCGCTGAGCATGGGGGAGCCTCCAGAGTTTTTGACGCACGCTACTCTACGGCGTTCGTGGGCCTGAGTCAAACCAGCATAATATGCAGACCAAGCGCTGACGTCCGCTCTGGGCTAAGGGCGAATCTGGACTTCACCAGTATGTCCGTTGTAGGTGAGCACCCACTTTTGTAAGATGTCCCGACCGATAAGACAAGAGAAAAAGGGCTGCCGAATAATCGGGCAAGCCACCACACGCGTCGTACCCAAACTCGGAAGTTGAGTTCCGGGAAAAGAGATCGCGGCCGCATACTCAGGATATTCACCTGCCGCCCCTCCGACTGCGTTGATTTTTTGGTGTCCTGTCTGCTTGAGCTTGCAAGTGGCCGCGATCTCGGGGTTTATTATCGTGAGCGAAGCACCGGTATCAATGAGCGCCCCGACCGTGAGTTCTTTGAATTCGAGGCCTACCGCGCGGCCTTCCTGTAACTCCAAGCGTGTTGCGCTGATTAGAATCTCTAAGTGAGGCCCTTCGAGAAATAGGGCGGACGACGTGAAGCGCAACTTTACCACTCAGGCCTTCAATGAATGAGATATACGGGTTGCTCGGCCCAGACTTGTTTGACTAGAAACATTCCCCTGACTCCAAATTTGTTCAGGCCAGCCTTGAACGCGGATTCATAGTCGGAATAAAATCCAGCAATCGTAGTGTTTGCTATGACGACGAACTTCCCAGGATTCGTCCGTAGCCATTCCCGCTTGTGCTGCTCAAACACCTGAAGTTCGGCCTGCAGCGTTTTTTCGTCACTCACGACAATATCTCCAAGCAATACTCTTTAGAAGAGGGCTGGTCTCGGCAATTGAGAGCGATGCACGAAGTGATATTATAATATTATTATAAGAAATCAAGCGCTAAATTTTGAGGAATTCGTACCTTGCCGAGGAAGAAGAGACTAGACGAAGACGCTGAGCAGGTAGCCATCTATCTCACCCCGATGGAAAGACTGGTAATGGACGTGATTGGCGGCAGAAGGAAAAAGCGAAAAGAGGAACGCACAAGCCCCAGCGAGATCGCTGCGGACGGCCTCTGGAAAATCTTGACGGAGGAAGAGGGAATCGCGAGGGAGATGATCCAGGATCTGTTGCAGGTACAACAACCGGAAAACGCCAGCAACGTTAAGACGTTCCCCAAAAAATCCTGAGTAATAGACTCAAATCCGCATGGGCATCACGATATACCGGTACTTATACTCCTCGCCCTCGGCGGGCCGGAGTTGGCCGGCGGACTGGGCGTCTTTCAGTTCCAGCTTTACGTCGCCGGAGCCGGTGGCCTTGAGGAAGTCGATGATGTACTGGGCGTTGAAGCCGATGGTCAGCGGCTCGCCGTTGTAGTCGGTTTCGAGCGAGTCTTCGGATTCGCCGGTTTCGGCCGACGACGCCGACAGTTTCAACTCGCCTTTTTCCAGCTTCAGGCGCACGGCGCGCGAGCGTTCGTCGGCAAACTGGGCGACGCGTGAGATGGCCGCGCGCCAGGTCGTCGCCGTGCAGCGGGATGCTCTTGTTGTTGTCCTTGGGCAGGACAGCTTCGAAGTTGGGGAATTGCCCGGTAAGCTGGCGCGAGGTCAGCAGCCGCGTGCCGATGCGGAAGAAGAGCGTGGACTCGTCTTTCGCGAACTCGATGGTTTCGACATCGCTGGGAGCGGAATCGACCAGAGAGCGCAGTTCGTCCATGGCTTTCTTCGGGACCAGCGTCTTCAGTTCGCCGGAAACGCCTTCAAACTTTTCGCCGCTGCGCTCCACGTGCGCCAGGCGATGCCCGTCAGTCGCAACCATGGTGATGGATTCCGGCTTGATCACCATCAGCGCGCCGTTCAGTGTGTAGCGCGATTCTTCGTTGGCGATGGCAAATCCGGTGCGCGCAATCATGGCCCGCAAAACATGGGCGGGTATTTTCACCACGCCCGCGGTCGGAAACACCGGCAGGCTGGGAAAATTCGACCGCGCCATGCCGACCATCTTCGTGTTGGACCGTCCGCAGCGAATACTGACCCAGTGATTTTCCAGCAGCTTGATGGTGATGTCCGCTTCGGGAAGCAGCTTCACGTAGTCGTGCAGCTTGCGCGCGGGGATGGTGCACGAGCCTTCTTTTTTTACTTTGGCGTTACAGGAAGTCCGCAGGCTCAGGTCAAGATCGGTTGCGGTCAGCGAGAGCCGGTCGGCGCCAGCTTCAAATAAATAGTTGGATAGAATGGGAATCGTCGTCTTGCGCTCGACCACGCCCTGGGTCGCCGAAAGTTCTTTCAGTAGTTCCGACCTGCTGACCGTAATTTCCATCGTGGCCGTTCCCGCTGCGGATGCGATCGCTTCAACCGGCATAAAACGAAGACCCCTGGCCTGTGGCGCTTACTTTTATTACTTCTTTATATCAAATCAGAAAACATAATAACCAGTAGTAGCAGTAGGGACGTAGGAAAAGTGGAAAATTCATCCAACTCTAACCATTCCACCAATTCCAGCCACTACCTTCGTGTCCAAGATCAGGCCCAATTACCGCGCCAACCACCCTACAACCTGGCCGCTCCAAAGATTCCCTACCAACTCTTTCACAGCTTTCACAGGCTACCCACAGGATGAGTGTCGCAAAACCAAGCCCAAAGCCGGAAATCGCGTCCCCAATGCTTAGTTATGCGCCTAACTGCTCGGTCATTTTATTGAGCAGCCTGTTCAAATCTTTGTCGTTCTTCCGGCTCTCTTCAATCTTTTCTACCGAGTGCAGCACGGTGGTGTGGTGCTTGCCGCCGAACTGCCGCCCGATCTCGGGCAGCGACGCCTCGGTCAGATGCTTCGACAAATACATGGCAATCTGCCGCGGATAAACAATCGCCCGCGCATTGTTCTTGGCCTTGATCTCAACCAACCGAAGACCGAACTGCTCGGCCACCGCTTTCTGGATGGATTCAATCGTGACCTTGCGCGCCTGCGAGTCGATGAAATTCTTCAGCACCTGCTGGGTGTAGGGAAGAGTGATCTCGGCGCCAATTAAAGACGAATGCGCCACTAGGCGGATAAGCGCCCCTTCGAGCTCGCGCACATTCGATCGGATGTTGGAGGCGATGAACAACGCCACATCCGTCGGC
Organism: uncultured Acidobacteriota bacterium; assembly: GCA_963839975.1. Classification (GTDB taxonomy): domain Bacteria; phylum Acidobacteriota; class Terriglobia; order Terriglobales; family Acidobacteriaceae; genus Gp1-AA145. Next base: position 535,671 of record CAWIXA010000003.1, read on the forward strand.
AGGGTCACCCGTTCCTGCTCCGACTTCTTTTGCAGGATGGCGACCTTTGTCTCCAGGTCCGGCGGCTGAATGTCGGCGATCAGTCCCCATTCAAAGCGGCTGCGCAACCGGTCCTCGATCTCCGCCAGTTCTTTCGGCGGACGGTCGCTCGCGATCACGATCTGCTTCATGGATTCGTGCAGCGCATTGAACGTATGAAAGAACTCTTCCTGAGTGCGTTCTTTCTGCGCCAGAAACTGAATATCGTCGATGAGCAGGACGTCCACGTTGCGGTACTTGTCCCGGAAGCTGGTCATCTTGTCATAGCGCAGCGAGTTGATCATCTCGTTGGTGAACTTCTCGCTGGAGATGTAGCAGATGGCCGCCTGCGGTTGCAGCCGCTTGACCTCGTGTCCAATGGCCTGCATCAGATGGGTCTTGCCCATCCCGACGCCGCCATAAAGGAAGAGCGGGTTGTAGGCCTTCGACGGCCGCTGCGAAACTGCCTGGCACGCGGCGTGGGCAAACTGATTGCCGCTGCCGATCACGAACGCGTCAAACGTGTAGCGGGCGTTCAATTGTGCGGCGCCATCCCAATCGAAGCGCGCCTGCGAGACGTGGTGAACCGGAGCCGCCGCCACCGGCGCGGAAAGCCCGCCATCATGACGAACCGGAGTCGAAGCCGGATCGTCATCCGGCGTCACGAACTCCACGTCCTGGTAATCCATGTTGAGATTATCCAGCGCTTCCTGGATCAAGTCGGCGTACTTGTCCTGCACGTGGCGGAAGTCCGCCGTGGGCACGCGCACGTACATGATCCCATTACTGGAATGACTGTAGCGGGTGGGTTTCAGCCAGGTGTCGTAGGAATGGCGGTTGATTTTCTTTTCGAGCGCATCCAGGATGCGCAGCCACGGATTTCCACTGAGTGTAGGAGTCGGAACGGACATAAAATATTCAAAGGGGGCCGCGGCTGGAGCAGCGCCTGTATCTCGCTTTGGAACCGATGTTGCTTTTCGCTTACCGCAGAGAAGCCAGAATAAAAACTGGCGCGGACAAAATCAAATCACTATCAACAGAGCGTCATGCTAGCACAAAAAAAATCTGTTTGTGGAAATCTTTTCGCCGAAATTTTGCGCAGCACTTCATTTCAACCGCGCAGAAAAAATTCTGTCAAGTGGCGAAATTATAACTGTCGCGAGAGTGGTGCAGGAAACAGCTGTCAGCTCTCAGCCGTCAGCTCTCAGCTCAAAACCTTAGACCCGAACGGCATCTGCTTTCCGTTGACTTAACTCGCGCTTCCGCCTAACATCCCTGTCCAATAAGGCTGGCAACGTGGAAAGCAGCAAGATCTCTCATTATCGCATCGTTGAGAAACTTGGCGGCGGCGGAATGGGTGTGGTGTACAAAGCCGAAGACACCCGGCTGCATCGCTTCGTCGCGCTGAAGTTTCTTCCTCCCGAAATGGCACATGACACTCAGAGCCTCGCGCGTTTCCAGCGCGAAGCCCAGGCGGCTTCGGCGCTGAATCATCCCAACATCTGCACCATTCACGACATCGGCGAAGAGCAAGGCCGCGCTTTCATCGCCATGGAATTTATGGACGGCGTGACCTTGCGCCACCTGATCGCCGGACGCCCACTCGAAACCGACCGCATGCTGGCCCTCGCCATCGAAATGGCCGACGCCCTCGATGCCGCCCACGCGCTGGGCATTGTTCATCGCGACATCAAGCCGGCAAACATCTTCGTCACCAAACGCGGCCACGCCAAGATTCTCGATTTCGGACTGGCCAAGGTCACGGGCCGAAACTCCGAGCCGTCCGCCGCCGGCGACGACATGCAAGTCACCATGGACGATCCCCAACTCACCAGCCCTGGTACGGCGCTGGGAACGGTGGCCTACATGTCGCCTGAGCAGGCGCTGGGCAAGCCGCTCGACGCCCGCACCGACCTTTTTTCTTTGGGCATCGTGCTTTACGAGATGGCGACCGGCCGCCAGGCGTTTATGGGCACCACCTCGGCGGCCATTTTCGACGCCATCCTGCACAGCGCTCCCGCCCCAGCCGGGCGAGTAAATCCGGCACTGCCTCCCGAGCTGGACAACATCATTTCCAAGCTGCTGGAGAAAGATGCGGATTTGCGCTACCAGACCGCGGGAGATTTGCGCGCCGACCTGAAACGCTTGCACCGGGATACCACCTCCGGCCGCTCCGTCGCAGCCACCGGCGCGATCAGCGCGGCTCCGAGCCCCGCGGCACCCGCCGCCGTAGCGGTACCACAGAAAAAACAGAAGAAGACTCTGCCCCTGGCCGCAGTAGTTGCGGTGTTCGCTGCGCTCGCCGTGGCTGGCGTCGCGGGGTACTATGTCGCCCACGGAAAACAGTCCCCGCCTAATCCAACAGTCAACGCACCAGCCCAGGAAGCTCCGGCTGTGAGCGCTCCACAAACTCCAACCACGAGTGAACAGCAGCCAACAGAAACTCCCGCCGCCGCCCCCGCGGTCCCGACCCAGACAAAACCAATCAACTCAGCGGCTACGGTCACCGTCACGAAACCCAGTCCAGCTCCGAGCGCGCCACTCCCGAGCCAGCCGGCCGCCACTGCCCCCGCAATTCCCAACTCCCAGCCCCCCGCCTCCACAAGTCCTACTGATACCGCTGCGGCCAGCACCGCCCCCGCGGCCAAAGGTGGGCCGTGTGAAAAGGTCAAACAGGCCTGTGCGGATGCCGGTTTCGCCTGGCGCAGCGTTAAGAAAGGCAACGGCCTCTTCTCCGACTGCGCAATTCCTCTCGTCCAAGGGACACCGCAGCCCGCCGACGCCACTCTGCCCCTGCCGCAAATTGCTCCCAGGATCGTGGCCGCCTGCAAATCGAGGAACCCGAATTTCGGAATCGCGGGCAAAGGCGCCGGGGCCGGTAACGCCGCGGATTCAACCTCGACGAACTGAGAGAAGCAGTGACTAGTGGTTAGTGGCTAGTCCCCCGCATTCGGAGAGCGATTCCCGGTTGTGTCTGCCTACTAGCAACTAGTCACTAGTCACTAGCCACTAGGTTTACCTCCTGCCCAACGTCATTTATACTTTTCATTCACCAATCGCAGCTTCGAACCCAGTTGCTGACATCAGGAGCGCAGGACTTTTCATGCCGAAACGCACATTCCAGCCGAACCGTCGTCACCGCTCGAAGACGCACGGCTTTCGCACCCGTATGAAGACCAAGAGCGGACGCGCGGTCATCTCCCGGCGCCGAGCCAAGGGCCGCAAGCGAGTTTCCGTGAAACCCGGATTCCGTGAATAAAGCAGGCTTCAGGCTCTAGGCGTTAGGCTTCACGGAAGCCGGAGTTGTAATACTTCCGGAGTTGCAATACTTAAAGAGCCAAGAACCTAGAGCCAAGAGCCGAATGACCACAACAGCTTCGCAGAAGCCGAAAGCCAGATTTCCTAAGCAGCGGCGGCTCTTGCGCCATGCGGATTTTGAGCAGGTTTACAAACAGGGACGCCGCCACTTTGCGGCGCACATGACAGTTTTCTACTTTCAGCGCGGCTTGGACGACAAAGCGCCGCAAGGGCTTCGCGTCGGTTTTACCGTGGGGCGAGTGTTGGGGGGAGCGGTACAACGCAACCGCATGAAGCGCCGCCTTCGCGAGGCGGTGCGGCTTAGCGGTTTTACGCCAGAGGTTTCGGTGGATGTGGTCATCAATCCCAAACGGTCGCTCCTGGGCGCGGACTTTGTCGAAGTGCGGAACCAGGTGACCAAAGCTTTTCAAGTGATCGAAAAGGCCTCGAAATCCGTATAGAGCAATAGCGCATCTAGATTTCTTATGGACCGGTTTCTCAAAACGTCGCTCTTGACTCTGCTTCGCGGATACAAGTGGGCGCTCTCGCCGTTCCTTCCTCCGGCTTGCCGCTATGTTCCCACCTGTTCCGAGTACGCAGCTGAGGCCATCGAGCGCTACGGAGCGTTTCGCGGATCGGCGATGGCGATTTGGCGGGTGTTGCGCTGCCATCCCTTCGTTCGCGGAGGCTATGATCCGGTTCCAGGAAACGACCTGGCCGATGCCGTACCAACCCATCATGGGACTGCCGGGGGCGGCTGTGCCCACGTGAGCCACCGAGTCTAATGGCCGAATACAAGAGCCCACAATCCGAGCCCGGCACCGAGCGGCACCTCCTTCTCGTCTTTCTGCTGATGGCCGTCGTCATCTTCGGCTCCCAGTTCTTCATGAAGAAATACCTGCCGCAGCCGCCGGCAAGCACTGCGCAACCGGCTTCCACCTCAGGGCAGGGAAACACCGGCGCGGCCACCCCGGCGGCAACTCCGGCAATGGCTTCGGCGTCGAAACTCGGAAAGCCGGGGCAGCAACCCGCAGCGGTTCTCTCCAAACAGGCGGCCACCGAATCAGAAACCGTAGTCGAGAACGGCCTCTATAAGATCACGTTCACCAACCGCGGCGCTCAGGTAAAGCACTGGGTGCTGAAAAAATTTCAGGACGACTCCGGTAAGCCGCTTGATCTGGTCAACGAAGCCGCGTCTGCGAAGTACGGCTCTCCCCTTTCGCTGTGGACCTATGACCCAGCGCTCCGCGACAAGCTGAATTCGGCGCTGTATGTGTCGAGTGTCAGCGGGCAGATTAACGCTCCGGCGGTTTTGTCATTCGAGTATTCCGATTCCGGACTCACCGTCCGCAAGACGCTTCATTTCGATCACAGCTACGTCATCAGCCTCGACGTTGCAGTCTCGCAGAACGGTGCGCCGCTGTATGCCTATCCAGCGTGGCCCGCCGGTTTCGGCGACCAGGCAACGCTGGCCGCATACGCCGCAAGCCAGTTCGAATATCAGTTCAACACCGACACCGAACACTTCGCACCCAAGAAAGTTCCCGGCGGCGACACCCGGCACGGATCCTTTAACTGGGCAGGCGTCAGCGGGTCTTACTTCGCCGCGGTTTTCATTCCGGACAATCCGGACAACCTGAGCATCGTAACCCTGAACAACGCCATTGAGGTCGCGCCTGATACCAGCAAGCCGAACGAAACCAAGCCCTCAGAAGTGCTGGGCCTTGCAGTCGGTCGTCCCGGGCAGATATCGGAAAGACTGTTCGTCGGGCCGAAGTCGCTCGACGCCACGGAATCCGTCCCGGTGCCGACCATTGTCGGCGCGGACAAAGACCTGCGCGGCCTGGTGAACTTTGGGTCGCTGGGCATCATCGCGCGGCCGCTGTTTGCATGGCCTTACATCGGGCTGCGTTGGATTTTCGGCTACGTCCACAACTGGGGATGGGCCATCGTCCTACAGACCCTTCTGATCAGTGTTTTGCTGCTCCCACTGCGGATTTTCCAGATGAAGTCGGCGCTCAAGATGCAAAAGGCCGCGCCGCAGATCAAGGTCATCCAGGAGAAATATAAGAAGTACAGCATGCGCGACCCGCGTAAAGCGGACATGAATAAGGAAATCGCCGACCTGTACAAGCGCGAGAACGTGAACCCCATCAGCGGCTGCCTGCCCCTGCTGGTGCAGATGCCGTTCCTGTTTGCGTACTATCGCATGTTGAGCAATGCGATCGATCTTCGCCAGGCGCACTGGCTGTGGATCCACGATCTGTCGGGTCCGGAATCGTTTCCCTTCGTGCTCCCACTCGTCATGGTGGTAAGCATGTTCCTGTTGCAGAAGATGACTCCGCAGGCCGGTATGGATCCCGCGCAGCAGCGCATGATGACGGTGATGATGCCTCTGATGATGGGCTTCATCTTCTTCCGACTCGCCGCCGGATTGAATCTCTATTACGCCGAGAGCAACTTGATTATGATCGTGCAGCAGGCCATCATGAATCGCACCAGCCTGGGCAAAGAGATGCAGGAACTCGCCGCAAAACGGGCGAGGAAGAAAGACAAGTAGCAGCTCTTAGCTGTTAGCTCTTAGCCGTTAGCTTGAACCCATCCCCTACCGAGTCGGGCTAAAAGCTAAGAGCTAATAGCTAGAAGCTTTCTCCTATGAACAAAATCGAATCCGCAAACCAGCTCAATACTTTCCTCGGCGGCGTGGTCAAGCACGCTGGCCTCAAGGTCAAATACCGCATCACCGTGGATCCGCAACTCGGCGAGGACCGCGACTGGGAACGTCCGGAAATTCTCGTCGAGTTCGCCGGCCCCGATTCCGCGCTGCTGCTCGAACGCGGCGCCGAATTGCTGCGTTCCATGGAACTGCTCGCCATGGAAATGCTCCATCTCCCCGGCAACGAGCACGAAAAGATCAACTTCGATTGCATGGGACACCGCAAGGCGCAGGCTCGAAGAATTGCGCATGTCCGCGCGCGTGGCCGCCGAAAAGGTCCGCCACAGTGGCACGCCGTTTGAGTTTGGCCCAATGTCGTCGCGCGAACGCCGCATCGTTCACCTCGCGCTTCGCGACGAGCAAGACCTGCGCACCGAAAGCTCCGGTGAAGGCATGCGCCGCTCGGTCGTGCTCTATCCCAAGGACTACAAGTCGGCGCCACAGCCCGAGTTCCGGCGAAGACGGTAGTGGGACTCGCCGTGTTTGCGGCTGTTGACCGACTGCGGGTTGATCTGTGATAGCCTACCCACATTAACCGGCGATGCGACGCCCAGCCATCATCTCCGCGCTGTTGATATTGACTTTGGTCAGTTCCGCGTCGGCCTGCGTCACTGGCTCGGGCGGTGCAGCTTCAAACTCCTGCGAACGTTCCAGGTCTCGGGCCAGTTCGCGGCGTGTCTGCGCCCGAAGAGCCAAGACCGTCGTCATCGCTGCCCAACGTCAATGCGGGTCCGTGCTGAAGTCGCTGCCCCCCAAGTGCGGCGTTCGCGGGCTGGTCGAGTTTCACTACGTAGCTTTCCGCGTAATTGATCCCCTCCCCTCACTCTCATTAGTCACCGGTCGAATCTCTATTCCCTCCGGACCGGCTGTGCGCATCTCGTCCATTGGTTCACCTGAAACCGATCGCGGCCCTCCTCGCTCCTGAAGAAAAACTTGTTCGAACCATGCCTATGAACCAGGCATTGGTGTGCCGTCGTACGCCGTAAATCGAACTCATTTCTTTAAGGAGAATTTATGAGAACAAAACTGTTCGTTTGTTTCATCGCAATCTGCGCTTGCTTCACCCTATCCGCAAGTGCGCAAACCAACCGCACCAACACTCAAATCATCGATTTCGTCCTCAATTTCCAGGAGAAGGCAATCGTGGGCGTGGCCGATGCCATGCCTGCCGAAAAATATGATTTCGCGCCTACCGGCGGCGGATTCAAAGGCGTGCGCACCTTCGCTGAGCAATTGAAGCACATCGCCGCAGACCACTATCTCCTCGGAGCCGGGATACTTGGCGAGAAGCCGCCCGGCGATGTCAGCAACGACGAGCGCGGCTCGAGCTCGGTTCGCACAAAGCCCGAGATCATGGCCTATCTCAAGGACTCCTTCGCGTACATGCATCGCGCAGCAGCGGCGATAGACGACGCAAAAGCCACGATTCCGACACCCGCCATTTCGCCGTGGCCCGACGGCACGGCGACTCGCCTGGGCGTAGCCATCGAGGACTGCGTTCATACCTGGGACCACTACGGACAATTAGTGGAATATTTGCGCATGAACGATATCGTTCCGCCGGGCAGTCGTGCGGCAACCACCGTTAGTGCGCCAGCCCAGACCGACACAACTATGAGTCAGGCGCTCGACTTCTGGATCAGCAACACCGAAAAAGAGGTCGTCGGAGCTGCGGACGCCATGCCGGAAGCCAAGTATTCGTTCGCGCCAACTGCGGGCGAGTTTACCGGCGTGCGTACCTTCGCGGAGCAAGTCAAACACCTGGCCGCGAATAATTACCGGATGGCGTCGCGCATCCTCGGCCAGCCAGCCACGCCTGACCAGGAGGCCGAAACGGGTCCGGATGATGTCCGCTCGAAAGCCCAGATCATGGAATACGTGAAGGGCTCTTTCACCGCCCTGCATCGGGCTACGGACACCATTACGGCAGAAAACGCGTTGTCGCCAGTCTTTGCGGCACGCGGCGGGACGGCCCACCAGAACACGCGCGTTCAGTTCGCGGTCGATGCGGTGGCCCACTCCTATGATCACTACGGTCAAATGGTGGAATACCTGCGGATGAATGGCATTGTTCCGCCGGCAAGCCGTCCTTGATTCATGGCCAACACCGCCCAAGGCTAGTTCAGCTTGGGCGGTTTTTTATTCGCGCGGTTGCCTAATGCTTCAGCCTTCCAAATAGGTAAAAGAGCAGCGACAGCACCACGCTCACCACAATCGAAGTCGCCAACGGAAAATAAAACGTTGTGTTCTTCCCGCGATAGAGAATGTCCCCCGGAAGCCGGCCGAGCGGGAGATTGGTCTTGCCCAGGAGCATCAACACCACTCCCGCGGCGGCAATCAGTACGCCGATGAAGACGAGCGTCTTCCCCAAGTCAGTCACGATCAGATTGTAAAAGGAAAAAGCCCCCGCCGAAGCGAGGGCCCTGAATCCTGTGCGGCTGCTGCCGCTTTCTTACTTCTTTTCGGCGACGGGCTGTGCCGCTGGTTTCGCTTCGCCCGCCTTGCCATACTTGCGGCGGAAGCGCTCGACGCGGCCGGCGGTGTCCATCAGCTTCTGCTTGCCGGTAAAGAAAGGATGGCAGGCGGAGCAGATTTCCACGTGGATGTCTCCCCGGTGCGTGGACCGCGTGGTGAACGAGTTGCCGCACGCGCACAGCACCCGAATTTCGTTGTATGCAGGATGAATCGCTGCCTTCATATGATCTCCCAATCCTTTGCGAATCATTTGATTCTAAAGGATACCCGCAGGATTCAGCAAACCGGGCCGGGGAAAGTCCTTTCCCCAAACTTGGGACCCAAAATTAAGGTCTTGTCATTCCGAACCGCCGCAGGCGGAGAGGAACCTGCTTTCGCTTGCAGCGCCACTGCGCTCGGCCACTACCTGTCGCTTTAGCTTCGTCTCGCGTCCGCGCGGGATATCCTCACGCTACCCAGCGCTGAAGCGCCGGGCTATTATCGGCCGCCCCTCCGGGGCTGTAGCACAATCAGGACTTTTCCCCAAAAAACAAAAACGGCAGGGCCGACCCCCTGCCGTTCCGCAATCCTAACCTCGAACCTACTTGCCGCGGTTTACAGCCTTGCGCAGTTCCGCCCCGGCCGAGAACTTCGCCACCCGCCGTGCGGCAATCTTGATGGTTGCCCCGGTCTGCGGATTGCGTCCGTTGCGCGCTTTCCGCTGCGAAACCGAAAACGTTCCGAACCCGATCAGCGCGACCCGGTCTCCCTTTTTCAATGCACCGGTAATGCTCTCGACGCTAGTGTCAATGGCGCTCGCGGCCTGAGTTTTGCTGATGCCGGCGCCGGCAGCGATGCGGTCAATCAAATCTGCTTTATTCATCGTAGCTCCATGGCGGGCCCCTCTGCTGCGGCGATCGCCTGTTTTGGGGGAACTATCTTCGCCCAGCGGGAAACCCAACGCCAGCTATTTAGCTCCCCCATTTCACGATTGTCAACTGTGGAAATCCGCGCCAGATGCCGGATTCGGCACCTCTGGGCCGCGAAGGCCGCGATTGAAGCCGGAATTCAAAGCCGCCGTTTTCGCGGACAACACGGATCAGGCAAACCGATAATTTCAAGCCAAAAAGACTTATCCGTGGAAATCCGCGTAGATCCGGGCGTTTTGGAATTTGCTTTCTCTGGGACTCTGGTCTCTGTGGTGAATAAGGGTTTTCGACCGCGTTCTCCACAAGCAGGTCCACCCCTTCACAGGATGTACACAGCGCAACCGCCGCGATCACTTGCGCGAATGCTCTGCGCAGTGCAAATTGGAAGAGGGACAGGAAGAGTCGTTATTAGAATGAAGACAGCCGCTGAAGTTTGCCCGATGTGTGGTGGAAGTGGATGGAAGTCTGCCGGGTCGGAGCACCGCGTGGCCCGCTGCGAGTGCCGCCTGAAGCTCCGCGGAGAGACCTTGCTCTCCGCCGCTCGAATCCCCAAGCGCTACGAGCATTGTGAGCTCTCCAACTTTGAGTTCGACGGCCCGCACGCGCATTTGATGAAGGCGCGCATGGCCGCCTGCAGATTCGTTGAAGAATATTCTTCCAACAACAACACCGGCCTGCTGCTGATTGGCGGTATCGGCACCGGAAAGACCCATCTGGCAGTCGGAATCATTAAAGAACTGGTCGTCAGCAAAGGGATTCCGAGTCTGTTCTATGACTACCGCGAGTTGCTGAAGCAAATCCAGAATTCCTACAACGATTCCGTCAAGGCCACGGAATTGGAAGTGCTGCGTCCCGTGTTCGAAGCTGAAGTCTTGGTCCTCGACGAACTGGGCGCCGTGAAGCCGACGGAATGGGTTTGGGACACGGTCAGCCTCATCCTGAACAGCCGATACAACGACAACCGCACCACCATCATCACCACGAACTATCCAGACGACGCCGCCCGCGATGCAAACGGAAACTCCGAATTCGCCCGCGCCCAGCGCGCCGCCCGCGGCGAAACCCTCGGCGACCGAATCGGCGAGCGCATGCGCTCCCGCCTCCACGAAATGTGCAGAATCGTAAAGATGGAAGGGGAAGACTTCCGGCAGAAGATCAAGAGCGCAAGCTTTCGGTAGCCGAGCTTCAGAACAATCTGAAGTTCACCTCAACGTTCACTCCCACCGCGACCGGATGCCCGTCCTTCATCCCTGGCTCGAATTTCCATTTCTTTACCGCTTCAATCGCCCTTTCGTCCAGCCCCAGGCCCACCGAGCGGGCAACGCGGATGTCGCGGGCGTGTCCAGCCTGATCGACAACGATCGACAACACGACCACACCCTGGAAATGGACTTTCCGCGCTTCCTCTGAGTACTCAGGCTCCGGATCGTAGATCGCTCGCGGAGCGGTTACGTTCCGTCCAGCACTGTGTGCGCCTCGTCCGTAGCTTCCATCAGACCCGTCGCCGACGCCTGGTCCCGTCCCATCGCCCAATCCATCATGGGAACCGCTTCCCGCTCCTCCGGTGCGGCCCGTACCATTGGACGGGATGAGCGCATTCGACGACATCAAGTCGCCGATCTGTTGCGACTGCGGCAGATGAAGCACTGGCGGGCCGACCACCGTCGGATCCACCGGCAGCGGAGGATTCGGATTCCGCACCACGATTACCGGCGGGGCCAACTGCACGTTGCTGAATTTAGGTGGCGTACCCTTGGTAGCAGGAATTGGATTGTTTTCGCCACCCCCGCCTCCGCCCGATCCCAGATAGATCAACTTCTCGGCCCAATTTTGTGTTGTCCGGATAATCGGACGCTGCCCCGCCCATATCCCCGACGCAATCAAGAGCACCAGCGCCGCATGGGACGCGAAGGAAACCAGGAAGCTGCGATGGTCGGCCGGGAAGACGCTAAATCCCTTCCCGGTAAGCGTCGGCATGATCGAAGCGAGAACCCCTGCTTCGGGCTGATTGTCGCGTGAAGGAACTGACAAACTTTCTCCGTCCCGCAGCCTGGTCGATTAAGTTGTCCCTGAGGCGGTTTTTGAAATCAGAGTCGGGAAGTAGTCGCAGATCGCTTGCAATTGCGAGTAGGGACGAAGGCTCTCCATCCGGCACGACATTCCCACCCGAAAACAGATTTTCGATTTGACGATCAACCTCTTCTGCGCCAACCAGCGGGTTCATACCGGCCTCCCGAGTTTCGCGCGCAGGTTCTCCAGCGCGCGGAGTTGAAGCTGCTTGACCGCGCCTTCGCTGCGGTCCAGGTCGTGCGCGATTTCGCGAATACTCTTTTGCTTCACAAACCTGAGCTGAACCACGCGGCGTTGGTCTGGCAGGCAACGATTCAACCAGTTCGGCCAGCATTACGCTGCGCTCAATTTCGTCACCCGCGGCGCTGAGGTCTGTCTCTTCCTCTGCCAGCGCGGGCTCTTCCAGCGCAGGGTTCCGTCCCAGTTTCTGCCAATGCTTTGAAAGCACGTTGGCCGCGATGCCATACAACCACGCGATGAATGGCGCGCCCTGCCACTTGAAACTGCGAATGGAAGCCAGCGCCTGATGAAAAACCTCTGACGTCAGGTCCTGCGCTTCTTCGCGAGTCCCCACCCGCCGGGCGAAGAATGCATAAACCCGCGCAAAGTTCTGCTCATACAGCTCGGCAAACCGTGCCGGCTCGCTCTGCGCCGCCTCAATCAGCCGTTCGTCCGGTTCCCTTTCAAGGGTTTTCAAACGTGTTCTCCGCGCGGTTCGTCGTTCTACCTACCTAATGGAAAGGGAAGGACGAAAAGTTACGGCAAGATGTGGCTTTTTTATGGGATGCAGGATTTCTGGAAAGAAGGAGGGGTTATTCCCTTTGCAGCACTTCCGCCCGGCTCAGCGTCATCACCACCGTCTGCGCCAGCCGTTCCACCACCGCCAGATCGCCATCGTCAAACGCAAACGCACGCGTGGAAAACACCTCGAGGAGTCCAACAAGATCGCGTTCATACAACACCGGCGCAGCCAAAATTGACCGAATGCCAAGCTGGCGGCAGGCTTCGCCGTCGGCCCAGGCGTCGGACTCGGCGTCGTCGCATCGCAATGGCCTGGCGATGCGGATGCACTCGCCCGTGAATCCTGCGGTGAGGTCAACCCGGGCGCCGATTTGGGGGGCGGGCGTGCCAGCGACGGCGCGGCAGGTCATCCCATTTTCGCCAATGAGCGCCACGGCGGCTCCGCTGCCACGAGTGATCGAACAGGCGCGGCTGGCGATCAGATTGAGCGCCGCATTCATGTCCATGTCGCCGTTTAGCGACTTGAATTCGTACTGCACCGTGGTTGAAGGTGAAGGAGAGTGTGAGCCATTACCGGAAACCTCCGGCTCAGCTTCTAAACTGAGGGCTACGCCCGCCGCCGCTCCAGAACTCGCCACACTTCCGGCAAAGACCGAATCCTGCACCACCCATCGCGGCGCCTTCCAACTGGGCGCGGACGCATTCACCGTCAGCCACTCGCGCAGCCGGGCGCGGGCTTCATCCGGCAGATCGGAAAAGCGCACTCCAGCGCGGCCCAGTGCGTCGGCCCAGGCCACGTATCCCGTGGTTTCGAGATAAGCCGTTGGCTCGCCCAGCGACAGATGCAGTGGCACCAACGTATGCGATTCCAGCGGGGCCAGCGCCTGCATGGCCATGCCCTCTTCGCTCAGGTCGAGAATCATCCCTCCGGTTACGCCGTCAAAGCTGGCGAACGCCGGCGTGTTCACCTTCTGGCGAAGCGCATGACGCCTCTCGTGTGCCATCTCGTGGTTCACCACAGACCTGCCTGACTGCTCCCCAGGCTCACATGCGACGGGCGGCTGGCCGGCCCAGGGAGACGGTTGCTATGAAACGATGGCCTAATCATGGGTGGAAAATGCGGAAATGAGAAGTACACGGGCGGGTACGGGGGCGTATCTCTTCTGATCTGTCATCCCGAGCGGTGTTGGACGGCTCGTTAACGAGCCGTCATGCGGAGTCGAGGGACCTTGTGTTTCTCGGGAGTGGCCACAAGTGAAATTCGTGGTAAGAGTTCCGCAACAGCTTGAACGCTTCATTCTGAACGCAAGGTCTTTCGACTTCGCATAAGGATCGCGCTCGCGATCCCTATGCTGCGCTCAAGATGACAGAGTGTAGGAAACTACCAGCCCGCCTTCATCCCCTTATTCTGCTCATCCAGCCACTTCTGCAGCGGCGCAAAGTATTCCAGGATCGCGCCTGCGTCCATCTCGCGCTGGCCGGTCAGGGCTTCCATGGCGTCGGGCCACGGCTTGCTCTGGCCCATTTCGAGCATCTTGTTGAATTTTGCACCGGCTTCTTTCGATCCGAAAAACGTACAGCGGTTCAGCGGACCTTTGTATCCGGACTCGCGGCACAATGCGCGGTAGAACTGGAATTCGTAAATGTCAGCAAGGAAGTACCGCATGTAGGGAACGTTTCCCGCCACGTGATACTTCGCGCCCGGATCGAAATCCGCCTCACTGCGTCCCACCGGAGGCACAATGCCCTGATACTTCAGCCGCAGGTCCCACCAGGCCTTGTTGTAATCCTCCGGCTTGGTCTCGCCGGAGAAAACCTGCCAACGCCACTTATCAATGATCAATCCAAACGGCAGAAACGCGACCTTATCCAGCGCCTGCTTTAACAGGATAGGAATGTCGGCTTCTGGTGGCGGAAGTTTGTCGAGCAATCCAATCTTCTGCAAATATTCCGGCGTGATCGCGAGAGCAATGGTGTCGCCGATGGCTTCGTGAAATCCGTCATTCGCGCCATTTAGGAAAAGAAACGGCTGGTCTTTATACGCCCGCTGATACATGTTGTGACCCAGTTCGTGGTGAATGGTCACAAAATCCACATCGCGAATCTGAATGCACATCTTGATGCGGACATCGTCTTTGTTGTCGAGGTCCCAGGCGCTGGCATGGCACACGACGTCGCGGTCCTTGGGCTTAACAAATAACGACCGCTCCCAGAAAGTCTGCGGCAGCGGCGCGAATCCCAGAGACTTGTAGAAGTTTTCGCCGTACTTCACCATGCCCTTGGCGTCGAGCTTCTGCGCTTGCAGCAATGCGCTCAGGTCGTAGCCGCGGCTGTTTTCCGGCAGACCAAGAATCGGGAAAATATCTCCCCAGGCCTGCGCCCACGGATTTCCCAGCAGGTGCGCCGGAATCGGCCCATCCGGAGGCACAATCTGCGGCCCGTATTTCTGCGACAGCCTCGCCCGCACAAACGTGTAGAGCGAAAGATACAGCGGCCGCACCCGCTCCCACTGACGGTCGAGTTCCGCGCTGAACTGCTCCGGAGGCATGTCGTATCCCGCGCGCCACAACACGCCGGTGTCTTTGAATCCGAGATCGCGCGCGCCCTGGTTAGAGAGATCAACAAAGCGCGTATATTTCTTGCGCATCGGAGCGCCCACCGCATGCCATCCCACCCACAGGTCTTTCAGCTCATTGGGATCGCGGCTTTCGCCCATGATCTTTTCAATCTCGGTGATGTCGAGACACTTGTCCGGCGACGGACAGTATTTTCCCTTGCCGTAATCCGATTCCAGCGACGCCGCAATCTCCGACATCTCTTTGCGCAGCACGGGATCTTTCGGCCCCGGCGCCGTCAGCGAAAGCTTCAGCAGCAGAAACTTGCGCGACAAATCAGCCGGCATCTTCAATCCATCGAAGCGCTTGCTCTGCTCCACCAGCTCGGTGGTGACCGCAGTGTTTTCATCGTTGGCATCGGCCGCCAGGGCTTCGGTGTCATCGGTAATGAAATTGTCGTGCACCCAGTTCGCTTGGTTGACCTTGACGCTGAGCTCCGCCAGTTGCGCCTCTGCTTTCTTCATGAAGGCTTCCGCTTCGGCGACTGTCGGGGGATTAGAAGTTTGCGCTGCGACCACCATAGAAATAGTGAAACACAAAAACGCGATTGCGATGGATTTCATACTGCCTCCGCCGCAAGGATTATGCACAAGAGGGATGGGGTTCTTCAAATCCGGCATTGGAAGCTCAAGGCGCTAGCCGCTCCGCCGGCACGCGCTTCTTCGCCGCCGCCCAAGTCAGCGGAAGCTCGGAGCCTTTCACTTTCCATTTTGAGATGAATGTCTTGCCGATCTGTCCGGCCAGAGCACGCATCACATCCGAATGTGGCGCATGGCGGACGAAATCGACCAGCGCCGCCTCGCTTTCCCACGCCGAAAGCGTCCAGAAGCGGCGGGACAAAAGCTGGGCCTGCACTGAGTATCCAGCGACGCCGGGAGTAGATAGGAGCTGGCCCTGCACCTGCTGCGCATAGCGGATGAATGCAGGAATCCTGTGGTAGGCCTTGAGAGGCAAATAGGAAAGCAGCGCCACATATTCGCGGTCAGCTTCAATCGGCCGCAAAGACTTCCAGGGTGAAGGCAGCATCCGGTTAGACTCCTTCCAGGTCAGAGTATTCTATTGCTGATTTTGGGTGGCGGGAAAGTTCCGCTAAGCGGATTATCTCTTCAGGTCAATCCCGCCGTTGCAATCGTCGCCCGCATCTCCAGCGGACGAGCCTCCTCGCGATCACTTTCCGATACAGAAGCGGCTGAAAATCAAGTTGAGGATGTCGTCATTTGTGGTCGCGCCGGTGATGTCGTCGAGCGGGCGGAGCGCGCTGTAGAGATCGAGCAGCAGCATCTCGTGCGGAACGCGGTTGTGGACCGCGGCTTGGGCGGCGTCGAGCGCAGTGATGGAGTCGCGCACCAGAGATTGATGGCGCGCGTTGGTCAGGAACCCGGCCTCGGCGACGGATCCGGCGGATCCGGCGTCCCCGGTGACGTGGCGGAGAATGGCGGCACGCAGTTCGGGGATGCCTTCGCCGGTGAGCGCAGAGGTGCGGATTGCCTCCCCTCGGGCCGGCGTCGGCGTGTGTGTCGCCCCCAGATCGGATTTGTTTTCCACCACAATTGCCTTGCGATCCTTGATCTGGTCCAGCAGTGGCTGGTCCTCGGCGGCGCCGGGCTGCGAAGCGTCGAGCACCACCAGCACTAGATCGGCGTCGGCCAGCGCTTCCATGGATTTTTGGATTCCGATGCTCTCGGCTTCGTCGAGGGCGCGGCGAATGCCTGCGGTATCCACCAGCTTCACCGGAATTCCGCCGAGCGAAACGGTTTCGGTTACCAGATCGCGCGTAGTGCCGGGCGTAGCAGTGACGATGGCGCGTTCGCGCTCGACCAGCCGGTTGAACAGGCTCGACTTGCCGACATTGGGACGTCCAACAATCGCAAGCGTCAGGCCTTCGTGCACAATTTTCCCGTACGCAAAAGAGCGAGCGAGTTCTTTTAAAGGTGAATCAACCTCTGCGATGTGTTTCAGTATTTGTTCGCCGGGAAGAACCGAGACATCGTCTTCGGCAAAATCAATTCCCGGCTTCGAGCAGTGCGATCAGTTCAACTAGTTTCTGCTTGATCGGTTGCAACCGGCGGGAGAGCGCGCCTTCCAGTTGCTGCGCGGCAATCTTTGCCTGATAAAGCGTCTGTGAATCGATCAGGTCGCGAACAGCTTCTGCTTGAGTGAGGTCAATGCGTCCATTGAGGAAGGCGCGCATGGTGAACTCACCCGGCTCAGCGAGTCGCGCTCCGCGGGCAAGGACAAGTTCGACGACATGGCGAAGGACCACCGGCGATCCGTGCGCGGAGATTTCGATGATGTCATCGGTGGTGTAGGAATGCGGCTTGGCGAAGTAAGTGACGACGACTTCGTCAATGCGCGATTCCGGTCCGCCCGCGCCACACGGCTCGACCAGCTTCGCCGAAAACTGCGCGCGCCAGGTTCGAGGTCGTGCTTCAGCCGCAAGCATCGGCATGGCGATTGACCGCGCTTCCGGTCCGGCCAGACGCACCACGCCGATTCCTCCTCGGCCCGGAGGAGTGGCGACGGCGACGATGGTGTCGTCCAGATTCAACTCGTCGATTGTAGTTGCCTGGCTTCTTTCTTCGCATCATGCCCCGACAGACGGCCGGGGGACGCCCGTCGCTCCACAACCTGAACACTCTGGTTAAAAGGTGGCCCTCTCAGTACAATCAAGGTTTCGCTTGTGCTCGCTAATCGCCTATGTCTGACGTGCGCCGCGGTCTGATTATGGTGAACACGGGGCCGGGGAAGGGCAAGACCACGGCCGCCATGGGCACGGCTTTGCGCGCGGTCGGCAACGGCATGCGCGTGCTCATGCTGCAGTTCATCAAAGGCTCGTGGCACTACGGCGAACTGGATGCAGTGAAGGCGTTCGGCGACAAGTTTGTGATGAAGCAGATGGGCCGCGGCTTCGTGAAAGTCGGCGCGGAGAAGCCCGATCCGGAAGACGTTCGCATGGTCGAGGAAGCCTGGGCCGAGGGCGAGCGCGCGATTCTTTCCGGCGAATGGGACTTGGTGATTCTCGACGAGATTAATTACGCGATCAGCTACGGCATGCTCGATCCGGCGAAGGTGGTTGAGACCCTGAAGCGTAAACCGGAAATGGTGCACGTAATCTTGACGGGACGCAACGCGCATCCGACAATCGTCGAGGTCGCCGACACGGTGACCGAAATGCGCCAGGTCAAACACGCCTACGAAAAAGGCGTGATGGCGCAGAGAGGGATCGAGTACTGATCTGGTGATCTGACCATCGGGTGATCGGGCGATCTGGTTTTCATCCCGATCTAACTTCACCCGATGACCCGATCACCAGATCACCCGATGGATTTCCATGGCTTGGTTCCGACGACAATCCGGCGAGCTGGACGCTTCGGGCGAAAAGAACGTTCGCACCGAGGGCTTGTGGGTAAAGTGTGAGAGCTGCCGCCAGGTCATCTGGAAAAAAGACCTGGAGGAGAACCAGAACGTTTGCCCCAAGTGCGGCAAGCATTTCCGCATTGACGCCCGCACCCGGCTGGCCCTGCTGTTCGACGACGGCGAGTATGAAACCTTCAGCGACAATCTGGCTTCGACCGATCCTCTGCACTTCACCGACTTGAAGGCTTATTCGGATCGTTTAAAAAAAGCCCAGGAAGAAACCGGCCTGACTGACGCGATCATCAATGCTCGCGGCAAGCTGAACGGACGCCCGGTAATCGTCAGTGCCATGGAGTACGGTTTCATCGGCGGCAGCATGGGCGCCGTGGTCGGCGAAGTCATTACGCGCGCGATCGAGGCCGCCCTCGAAAGCAAACAGCCGATCATCATTATTTCTGCTTCAGGCGGCGCGCGCATGATGGAAGGCGTGATCAGCCTGATGCAACTGGCGAAAATTTCCGCCGCCCTCGCGAAACTCGATGAAGCCAGGGTGCCGTACATCTCCGTGCTCACCGATCCCACCACCGGCGGCGTGACCGCGTCGTTTGCCATGCTCGGCGACCTCAACATCGCCGAACCCGGCGCGCTAATTGGATTCGCCGGCCCGCGTGTGATCGAGCAGACCATCCGCCAAAAACTTCCGCCTGGATTTCAGCGCAGCGAATTCCTGCTGGAGCACGGAATGCTCGATGCCGTGGTCCATCGCAAAGAGATGAAGGCCTACATTGCCCGCGCCCTGGAGTTTATGACCCCGGCGGTCAGCCAGCAAACGACAGCGTAAGACCGTCGTTGGTCGTTCGTCCTTGGTCGTTGGCCAGCCCCCTCTTGCCGTTACCACTCAACCTATTTGCGGCGCAGCTCGACCACCGATAGTCGAATTTCTGCCACCCAAGCTGTTAACCTAAGGTTTTGGCGAACGACCAACGACCAACGACCGACGACCAACGACGCCTTTATGCTCTTCCTACCAAACCGCTGTCGAGCGCATGTACGCGCTGGGCCATGAGCTGGCACAGACGCCGTCGCACAAGTTCGACTTGGCGCACATGCGGGTGCTGCTGACGGCGTTGGAGAATCCCGAACGCCGTTTCCCCAGCGTGCTGATTGCCGGCACCAACGGCAAAGGCTCGACTGCCGCCACTCTGGCTTCGATTTTGCAGGCGTCGGGATTGCGCACCGGCTTGTACACTTCGCCGCATCTGCTGCGCATCAATGAGCGCCTTCAGATAGACGGGAAGGAAATAGATGACGATAAATTCGCGCTCCTCCACGACATGGTCGAACGCACCGCCGAACGATTGGTCGAAGAGGGCGAACTGCCCTGGCATCCGAGTTTTTTTGAAATGCTGACGGCGATGGCTTTCGAGCACTTCGCCACCAGCAAGATTGACATTGCCGTGCTGGAAGTCGGCATGGGCGGCCGTCTTGACGCAACCAACGTGGTCGAGCCCAAGGTGAGCGTCATCACCGATATCGCGCTCGATCATCAGAAGTATCTCGGCGATACGATCGCGGAAATTGCGCGGGAAAAAGCTGGGATCATTCAGCGGCACGGCGTGGTCGTCACCCTACCGCAGATTCCCGCCGCAAATGACGTGATCGGCAATGCGGTTCTCGACATGGACGCGACGGCAGTGAGCGCCGTGCAGTACGTACCCCCAGTCTCTCCGGCTGCGCCGAAGTTTCAAGTCGAAACCTTTTGCCACAGAGGGCACTGAGGTCGCACTGAGAGCACACCGGGGCTTTCTCGCGTTATCCCCTACAGGTGATGGGAAAACAAATTCTTGTCGAAACCCCGCTGGTCGGCCGCCATCAACTGCGAAATGTTGCGCTGGCGATCGCCGCCGCCGAAGAATTGAGCAAACAAGGCTTCGCCATCACGCCGGAAACAATCGAACGCGGCATTCGCGACACTCATTGGCCCGGCCGCTTCCAGATCGTTCCCGGCACGCCGGAAATTGTGCTCGATGTAGCCCATAACCCTGCGGGCGCATGGGCGCTGCGTTCCGCGCTCTCCACTTACTATGAAGACCGGCGGATTATTTTCGTCTTCGGCGCCATGCGCGACAAAGCCATCGGCGAGATTGCCGAGATTCTGTTTCCTCTCGCCGAATCGGTGGTTGCAACCTGCGCCGACAATCCGCGCTCTGCGACTCCCGAAGAGATTCGCGACGCGGCCTCGCGCACCGGATCTGAGATTGTCACCGTTAGCGGTGTAGCATCAGCACTGGAGCGCGCGCGCGGACTGGCGAGCGACCAGATGGAGTTGTCGTCGTAACCGGATCGATCTTCGTTGTCGGCGAAGCCATGCGGGCGCTGGGAATCCAAACACCAGGAGGCGCGGCGGGTGGAAAATAGCAGCGTGACCGAAGCCCGGCCAGACCAACAGGACTCGGGGGAGCAGGCTCATCTGGAGCCGTCCCACCCAAAACACGGCCTGCTCAGCCGGCTGCGCTCATACTTCTTTTTCGATCCCCTGATCTGGTTCTACACCATCGCCTTCGGACTGGTCTCGATTCCCTTCGGCTTCTTCGACAAAGACGGCAGCATTCTGCACGGATTCGCGCGCGCCTGGGCGAAGACCATCATGAAGACGATTTTTTCGCCGATGCGCGTCACCGGCCTCGACAAGATTGATTTTTCCAAGCCGCACGTTTATGCCGTCAATCACGGCTCGGCCCTCGATATCCCGATTCTCTACGCCTATCTTCCGTTTCAGTTCCGCATCCTGCACAAGAAAGAATTGCTGGCGTATCCCATCGTGGGCTGGCATTTGAAGCGGTCGGGGCAGGTGTGCGTGGACCAGCAGCATCCGTCAAAGTCGGTCGGGCACATCAAATCGGCGGTACGGACGCTCAAAGCCGGAATGCCGCTGGTAATTTTCCCCGAAGGCGGCCGCACCGCCAACGGCAAAATCCAGCCCTTCCTCCCCGGCGCATTCTTCATGGCCATCAAAGCGCAAGTGGACATCGTCCCCATAGCGCTGGTCGGCACCTACGAGCTGCTCCCAATGGACACGTATCACATCAAGAGCCGCCCGCTGGAGATGCGCGTGGGCAAGCCGATCGCGACCGCAGGCTTGTCACGTTGCGGGATATGGACGCGCTGTCGGCGAGGGTGCAGAGGGAGATGGAGGCGATGTACTACGGGGCGGGCAACTCGCGCGTGGACTAGCGCTCAATCAGGGTGAAGTCGACGATGATCTGTGTGTCAACTTCAACAGGTTCCCCGAGCAGCATATAGGGTCTGTATCGCCATTGTTGCACAGCGTCGATAGCGGCTTGAGTCAGCATCGGATGCCCGCTGACTACGTGCAGTTCCTCAATGGTGCCTTGCTTGCTGATGATGGCTTTAAGAACGACCGTGCCTTGAATTCGCGCCATGCGCGCGAGCGGTGGGTAAACAGGCTCCACTCTGGTCAGAACCCGACCCTGCGACACCGCCGAGGACACACGAATCTGTTTCGTGCCGTCTGTGGACGCGCCTGACGTATCGGTTTTTTCGGGAGAATTGCTCATATCCGGCGTAGGGGGCTGGGGCGGTACCTCGGCCGGTGGCGCAAAGTCAAACGGCAGCTTGATGCCGGCCTTCACCGGCTGACCGTTCCGGACGAACGGTTTGAACTTCCATTGCTTCGCCGCGTCCACGGCGGCTTGGGCCAGCACTGGGTTCCCGCTGATCACCTCTGTACTCTCTACGTCTCCGTTTTCATTGACCACGACCCTGACGATCACCCGGCCCTGCAACTTCTCGGGCAACGCCGCCGCGGGATATTCCGGTTTCACTTTCTTGGTGATGACGACGAGAACCGAGGAGTCTGGCGACGGGGTGGTTGCCGGCGGCGCGCTCAGGGCAGGATTTGGGTTGGAAGCTGGTGGTACTCCGTTCTGCGCCCACAGCGCAGAAGTCAAAACGGCAGCAGCAACGACATATCTAATCCACGACATGCGGGTCATTCTACAACGACGCGCCACGCCCCTCAGAAATTCGAGCGCAGCATCATCCTCGCGAGGCCGATCACGACCAGCAACAGAAAAAGGCCTGAAAAGACGTAATAAACAATCCGCACCTTGGGCCAGAGTATCGCCGGCCACAAATCGGCGAACTTGTCCGACCATGTCTCCCCCAGCCGCGGTGGCAACGCAGCCTGCTCGGAGTCAGGTTGCCAATTCGACGCCAACCACGTGGCCCGCAGATTCGAGAAGAGAAGCGCGGTGATGATTGCTCGGACCACGATCATGCCCCACGGTGTCGCAAACACCAGAAAAATGACCGAAATCAGAGCGTCTGCCAGGTAGAAGACGAAGACGATCACGGCTGCGAACAGATCGCGTTCCCGTACCCCAACTCCTCCAAAATAGAAAAACAGCAAAAGAGTTGTAGCCAGGATGGGCTGGCCTTGCAGAAGCGCGAAAAGGAATGAGCTGCCGCCCACAAAGGCGCACACCCAGTACCCTTGTGCCCCGAGATAGTCCACATCAGCGCCGCTCTGGATGGACGGCCAAAACAGGCTTTTGAGGCGGCCTTCGCCGCGCGGGTCCGAATCCGATAGCCCCAGCGTTTGCATGCGCTGGATTAGAACCGAATCCGACTGCTCTGTCTAGCGGAAAGGTAGGGGAAGCGCACTGCCGCCTACTTCGCCATCACCGCCAGCGCCGCCCGGAACATGGCGTCAAACGGGCCGTTCTTGTCCACTGAACTCAGCGCCTTCTCCGCCGCCGCCCCCTGATATCCAAGATTCACGAGCGCCGACAACACGTCTTCCTGAGTTGCGCTCAACGAAGAAATCTCGCGCACCTGGTCTGCGCCCTGCGGCGGAAGCTTGTCGCGCAGCTCCAGCACCATGCGCTCGGCGGTTTTCTTTCCAATGCCCGGGATCTTGGTCAGCCGCGCGATGTCATTCCCGCGAATCGCACGTATCATGTCGTCGGCCTGCATTCCGCTCAGGATCGTAATCCCCAGCTTCGGCCCGATGCCACTCACGGTGAGCAGCTTCTCGAAGAGCTGCTTCTCCTCCGGCCGTCCGAATCCGTACAGTGCAAGCTGGTCCTCGCGCACGTGGGTATGAATGTGCAGCGCCACTTCGCTGCCCACCGAAGTCAGCTCCGAAAACGTCGGAATGGAAATGGTCACGTCGTAGCCAACGCCCCCAGTCTCCACCACCGCCTGGTTCGGATGTTTCTCCAGCAGCTTGCCGCGAAGATGAGCAATCATCGAAAAGATTGTACTAAGGTCGGTCGCTTTTGGGTTTAGCTGACGGCTGATGGCTGATGGCTGACGGCTGATGGCTCTAAAACAATGAACTCTGCCGCCGGTTCGGCGTAATCCCAAAATGCTCATAAGCCAGTTGCGTCGCCACTCGCCCCCGCGGCGTCCGGTTCAGAAATCCAATCTGGATCAAAAACGGCTCGTAGATTTCCTCAATCGCATCCGGCTCTTCCGCCAGCGCCGCCGCCAGCGTATTCACCCCCACCGGCCCGCCCTGATATTTTTCGATGATCGCCAGCAGCAGCTTGCGGTCCACTTCGTCGAAACCGTAGCGGTCAACTTCCAGCATCTGCAACGCCGCCTGCGCCGTCGGCAGATCAATCTTCCCCGCGCTCCGCACCTGGGCAAAGTCGCGCACCCGCCGCAGCAGCCGATTCGCAATCCTCGGAGTCCCACGCGATCGGCTGGCAATTTCCAGCGCACCTTCGCGGTCGATTTCCACGCCCAGAATCTCCGCCGAGCGCTCCACGATAATCCGCAAATCCTCGTGCCCGTAAAACTCCAGCCGCAGCACAATCCCAAACCGCGACCGCAGCGGCGCCGAAAGCAATCCCGCCCGCGTGGTCGCCCCAATGAAGGTAAACGGCCTCACGTCCATCGTGTGCGTCCGCGCCGCCGGGCCTTGTCCGATGAGAATGTCGAGTTTGTAGTCCTCCAGCGCCGAATACAGAATCTCCTCCAGCGCCGGCTGCAGCCGATGCACTTCGTCGATAAAGAAGACCTGCTTCTCGCGCAGATTGGTCAGGACCGCGGTCAGGTCGCCTTTGATTTGCAGCGTCGGCCCGGAAGTCTGCTGGAACGGCACCCCCATTTCGTTGGCGATAATAGTCGCCAGCGTTGTCTTCCCCAGCCCCGGAGGCCCATACAGCAGCACATGATCGAGCGCCTCGCCCCGCGACCGCGCCGCCTCGATCGCAACTGCAAGATTCTCTTTGACTTTGGCCTGCCCGATGAACTCCCCAAGCCGCTGCGGCCGCAGCTTCAGTTCAAACGACGAATCGTCCTCCACCGGCGCCGCCGAAACCACCCGGTCACGGTTATCAAGCTGCGGAATGTTCTTAAGACTAGCCACTGGCCGGATACTAAGCGGAAATCGCGATTCAAGCAATTGTGAATCGGAGTCGCGGTCTGCCAGTGTAGGGGCGGCCCTCCGGCCCGCCCCCGGAGCGCAGCTACGGCCCGCCCTGAACCAGGAAAACGCCGCTGGAGTCCCTCTCGCCCCGATATTCCACCCCAAAAATCCCCGGAACTTTCCCCGCGCCCTATCCGTAACATTCCCAGACGCGGAGCCGAGACCCGCGTTCCGGGGAGCACGAAGAAGACGCAAGCAAAATCCGTCCTGAAAGGACTAACACCATGAGTCCGATGAAGAAGAACGCCATGAAAAAAGCCCTGCCCCTGCTGGCCCTACTGCTGGTGGCCGCCACCACGACACAGGCCGCCACCCCGGAGCGCTATCTGCATGTCCGCGTCACCAATCCCACCACGCACGAAAACGTCCGCGTCAACGTCCCGCTCTCGCTGGCCGAAAAGATTATCCCTGCCATCAACAGCGGCGACCTCCGCGACGGCAAGGTCCACATCGGGGATCTCGAGGCCAACAACGTGAATGTGAAGGCCATCCTCGAAGCCCTGAAAACCGCCCCCGAAGGCGAGTTCGTGACCGTGCAGCAGAATGACAGTGACGTTCACGTCGCCAAAGAGCACGGCCAGTTGGTGGTCCACGTCATCGACAAAGGCAGCAAAGAGAAAGTGGACGTTACCATTCCCTGGGAAGTGGCCCAAGCTCTCATCTCCGACACCAGCGAGAACCAGCTCAACATCGAGGCCGCGATCAAAGCACTCGAGAACATCGCCGGCGACGTCAACTTGGTTAGTGTGGTCGGCCACGACGAATCTGTCCGCATCTGGATCGATTCGCGCAACACCGACGAGTAGTTCGTGCCACGACGTGGTCCCGAGGTGGAAGAGCGGCGCTTCAGCGCCGCGTAAAGGCCGCTCCACCGCGGGGTCAACGATTTCGGGAGGGCACGGCGGTCGGAACGGCGATCGGGAGGGCACGGCTTCAGCCGTGCCGCAAAGGCGACCCACAGAATAAAGGGGGCTTTAGCCCCTACGTCCGGAGCCTCGAAAAGGCACGTCCCCAAGCCGTGATGAAAGTGCGTGGCCGAGTCGTTTGTATCAGGGCACGGCTTCAGCCGTGCCGCACAGGTACCCAAATAATGAGGGGGCTTTAGCCCCCGAGCTTACGAGGAGATTTCCATGATTCTTCTAGCCAAACTCGGCGTCGGCATTCTAGGCACGGCAGTCGTCGCCGGAGCCGCACTCTCCAGCGAAGGCTTCATCAACGTAAGAGTTGACGAAAAACAAGCCGACGGCCACCACATCCACCTCATCGTCCCCGCCACACTGGTCCCCGTCACCCTGAGGTTCGTCCCCCGCCAGCACCTCGCCGAGGCCGCGCAGAACATCCGCGCCAACATGGCCCTCATTGACGCCGCCCTCCCCGCCCTCGAGCAGTGCCCCGACGGCGTCTTCGTAGAAGTCACCGACCCCGGCGAACACGTCCTGGTCGCCAAAGTCGGCGGCTCCATCGTCATCGACGTAAACGATCAGGATGACGTCGTGCACGTCTCGGTCCCGCTGCGCGCCGCGGAAAGCGCAATCCACCAGATCGCCGCGGCGAATCGGCCGATGTAACTTGGCGGGGGATCCCGTCTGGAGACCGCGTATGATGAGGGGGCCATGCCGATGAGCACGAAACCTGAAGGCGACAAGCGCAAGGCTGTGCTCAGCGGCGAGCAACTGCGCACTGCTTTGGACGAAATGTTGCGTCGCGTCGATGCCCTCCCCTGCATTGATTTTCGGAGCGCAGACGAGATTCTGGGTTACGACGGGCACGGCCTTCCGGCTTGATTTATCTTGACAATGTGACACATTATGTGTCACATTATCGTCGTGCCTTCCGTCAACATGCGCCAGCTAAGGGACACCAAGCGCCTTAAGGCTTGGCTTCGTGCCGGAAAGACCATCGAGCTTTGCGATCGCAACAAGCGAATCGCGCGCATCGTTCCCGAGAGGGAAGAGCAAACTTCGGCTAAATGGCCTGATTTCGCGGCGCGCGCAAAAGAGATTTTCGGCGACCGTATTCTGTCCGGCTCTGACATCGTGATCGAGGAGCGCGGGCGCTATTGACCACCTACACGGACACGAGCTTTATCGTCTCCCTGTACGTAACCGATTCCCACTCGGTTGATTCTCGGCAGCGCATCCAAACCATTTCAACCCTCCCGTGGACGCCGCTCCACTCCGCCGAATGGGCCCATGCAATCGCCCAGCAGGTCTTTCGCGGAACTTTGTCGCTGTCCGAAGCGCGGGAAGTGTACAGGCAGCTAGAAAGCGACCGTGCAGCCGGACCGTGGGTGGAAGTTGGACTGCCGGATCACGCCTTCGATCTCTGCGCCGACCTAGCCCGCCGCTACGGCCCAAAACTCGGCGTCCGTACCCTCGACAGCTTGCACGTAGCCCACGCCCTCGAACTCAAAGCCGAACGCTTTTGGACGTTTGACGAACGGCAGGCAAAATTGGCGAAGGCGGAGGGGCTGAAGATCGTCTGAATCAGGTTCGAAATGTTTGAGCACCCGAGCCTTCGATCCTCCGGTGGCACTGGCGGCTTGCGTTTATGAAAGACCAAGCGAGTTGACATTTTCACGCGTCCAAGACAGAGATGACCGCCAGCGGAATGCGAGGAACACGAAAGCGACTCCCCAGAATACAAAGCACGCATCTGTCGCGACCCCCCAGAAACTATGGTGACCAGAGGCCTCCCCGAACACACCCACACCGACTAAAAGACTCCCCACCCCCGTCGTTACGCCGAAAATCGCTTTATTAAGCCATACATGACGACTCGGAGTCCAACGGGGAACAAGTCCCCGACGGGCATCTAAGTAACGCCCGATCAGAAACCACTGCCCGACCGCACCAAGACCCCAGGCCGTGCGGAGCGCTATCTCTGAGTCAATCCAATAGGTCAAAGGGGACAAGGGAAGTAAGGCAAGGAGAGCAGGCAGATTGAAAGCGAGGAGCAAGATGTCCGCGGGAGTGCCAATATCAACAGGTTCTTCTTCTCCCCAGCTTATTTGGCGACCTGAGATCTTCTCCCAACCGGGTAAGTCAATAACGTGCGTCTGTCGAGTGGCAGCCAATGACAATATGGCGAACAACACTGCCGCCAAAATCGGAAAAAACGTGCGAAGCGATAACTTCCTCAAGACACTACCTCATAAATCACAGACTGCATCAGCCCGCAGTTTGTTCCATGATCTGTTCTGCGTCGAGTATTGGGCGAAGTTCGACCCGCAGTCTGCGGTACGACCGGCCCCCTACTCCTCCTCTTCCTTCACCTCACCCCGTTCCGCCTTGGCCTTCTCAATAATCTTCTCCTGCTGCTGCGCCGGGACCACATCGTAGTGATGCATTTCCATGTTGAAGCTGCCGCGGCCCTGGGTCATGGCGGTGAGGTCAACGCCGTAAGTCAGCATTTCGGCCATGGGCACTTCCGCTTTCACCACGGTGTTGCCGCCTTTGTTGTCCATGCCCTGGATGCGTCCGCGCCGCGAGTTCAGGTCGCCCATAATCGACCCGGCAAATTCGTCCGGCGCCGTGATCTCAGCCAGCATGATGGGCTCGAGCAGTGTGGGTTTGGCCTGCTCCATTGCTTTTCGAAACGCAATGCGCCCTGCCATTTGAAACGACATATCATTCGAATCCACGTCGTGATACGACCCGTCGTAAAGTACTACGCGAAAATCCACCATCGGGAATCCCGCCAGATGCCCACGCGCCGCAGCATCCCGGATGCCTTTTTCGACCGCCGGAATATAGTTCTTCGGAATCGAGCCGCCAAAAATGTCGTTCACAAACTCAAACTGCCCGCCGCGCGGCATCGGCTCCATCTTGATTTTGCAGTCGCCATACTGCCCATGGCCTCCGGTCTGCTTTTTGTGCTTTCCCTGCACGTCAGCCTTGGCGCGAATGGTCTCACGGTACGGAACTTTCGGCGCCTTCAGAATCACTTCGGTGTGGTACCGCTTCTTCAGCTTCGCGACCACAACTTCAATGTGCTGCTGCCCGGTTCCCGCGATCAGAAATTCTTTCGTCTGCGGATCGCGGAAATTCCGTAGCATGGCATCCTCTTCCATCAGCTTATGGATGCCCGGCCCCAGCTTGTCTTCATCCGCCCGGCTCTTCGGCTCAATGGCAAACGTGATGGCCGGCTCCGGCAACTTCACATGCGGATACAGAATCGGCGCCGACTTATCTCCCAGCGTGTCGCCAGTGAGAGTGTCTTTGAGTTTCGCCACCGCGCCAATGTCGCCCGCGTGCAGCTCGTTGACGGGGACCGCCGTCTTTCCCTGCATGATGGAAATATGCGCCAGCTTCTCCGCCGAGCTGCGCGAAAAATTCTGCAATGACGCGTCGTTCTTCAACACGCCAGAAAAAACTTTGAAATAAGAAATGCGCCCCGCAAACGGATCGGAAACCGTCTTGAACACATAGACCGAAACCGGCTCAGTATCCGACTCCTTGCGCACGGCCTCGCCATTCCCTGAAATCGCCGCGCCGCGAATCACATCATGCTCGGTCGCCGCCGGAGTAAATTCCACAATGAAGTCCATCAGCCGGTCAGCACTCACATTGCCAAGACCCGAAGCAAACAGCACTGGAAAAATCTTGTCCTCGCGAATCGCGTTATGCAGCGCCGGCGTCAGGTGCTCCTCGGGGATTGTCCCTTTGTCGAAGAACTCTTCCATCAGCGCGTCGTCGCCTTCGGCAATCATCTCCACCAGCTTTTCGTGCGCCGCCTGCGCCGCTTCTTTCATGTCGGCGGGAATCTCGCCTTCCTTGCCTTTGCCATTTCCGCCGAGTTCGTAGGTGTAAGCCTTCATGCGGACCAGGTCCACCACGCCCGTCAGATTTTTCTCTTTGCCAATCGGCAACTCCAGCGGAATCACATTCCGTCCAAAAGCATTGCTGAGCGACTCCAACACCCGCTCGGCGTCGGCGCGTTCGCGGTCCATGCGGCTGGCCACGATCACCCGCGGCATGTTGTATTCCTCGCAATCGTTCCACACGCGCTCGGTCACAACTTCCACGCCTGCAACGCCGTCCACCACTACGACCGCCGCGTCCACCACCGGCAGCACCAGCTTGGCCTCGTGGACAAACATGTTGAAACCCGGCGTATCGATGAAATTAATCTTCGTATTGCCCCACTCGGCAAAGGCCAGCCCGGCCGAGATCGACATCTTGCGGATAATTTCTTCTTCGTCGTAATCAGTGGTAGCGGTGCCGTCGTCCACCCGCCCCTGCCGCGGAGTCGCCCCCGCCGTGTACAGCATCGCCGAAATCAGCGACGTCTTCCCAGCATGCCCGTGCCCCATCACCGCGACATTCCTAACGTTAGCGCCTTCATAAACCTTCATGGGTTTATCCCTCGCAGAGAAGCCAAGAATCTAACACAGCCGAAATTGGGGGAACAACTGGGAAAGGCGGCGTCGGGCTTCCGGCGCTAGGCAAGCGGGCCTTTTGGTTGAAGCCAAAACTTTGTAGGCCTATTCTATTGATGTTGGCATCCTGAGAAATGGTCAGACATAGAAAGACTCTTCTTTCGATCAGCTGTGGACTCCTCGCTGTTGTTTCTCTTGCACAGCAGGCGGTGAGCCCTAAGGGATTTCACTGGGACTGGCGAAAATCTCAAGAGCTGAGGCGGGAACAGACCATCAACAGACTCCGGCTCACTCCGGCCCAGAGCGCCGACTTGATCGCCACGATCGCCTTGCAGATGCGCGAGGACCAGCCTGACCATCAGGCTGGGTCTGACAAGGAGCTGGGGGAAATTGCGAAAAAAACGAACGTTGCCTTCGTCGATCTCGAAGGCCATGGTCGAAATGAGGTCGTCGGACAAGGAAGCGGCGAGGACGTATGTAGCCCCACTGGGAATTGTTCGTTCTGGATACTGCGCCACGGGCGCAACGGCTATCGCGTTATCCTGGATGGGGGCTCGGCGCAAACGTTCACAATTCAATCAACCCGAACGAATGACTTCAGCGACATAGTTCTCGGCATGCATGGGTCAGCCACCGATACGACGCTGACGCTGTACAAGTTTGACGGCTCCCGATATAAAGATGCGGGCTGCTGGGAGGCAAACTGGGCGGCGCTCGACAAGGACGGTAATTGGCGCGAACTAAAAGAGCCGCGCGTAACCCAATGCAACTAGCGAACACGTAGCGACCCCCTCCCCTTGCCTCCCCTCCTGCCGATGCTTACTATTAATAGGTTTGCGCGCCGGCCCCAGCCCCTTTTCTTCGGCCTGCCCAAATTGTGCTCATAACAATCGTGGTCATAATCGGAGAAGTCATATGAAGACTGTTACCCTCGAACAGGAAATCAATCCCTGGGAGGCGCAATCCGCGCGCTTCAAGCTCGCCGCGGAGAAGCTCCATCTCGACGAAGGCCTGTGGAAAGTCCTGCAGTACCCCAACCGCGAGCTGATCGTGCACATTCCGGTCTCGCTCGACAACGGAAAGCTCGAAGTGTTTACCGGGTTCCGCGTCCAGCACTCCATCGCGCGCGGCCCAGCCAAGGGCGGCATCCGTTACGGCCCCGACGTCACCCTCGATGAAGTCCGCGCCCTCGCCGCGTGGATGACCTGGAAGTGCGCCGTGGTCAACATTCCCTTCGGCGGCGCCAAGGGCGGCGTCATTTGCGATCCCCACAAAATGTCGATGGGCGAACTGGAGCGCATGACCCGCCGCTACACCGCCGAGCTGATCGAGTTCATCGGCCCCGAAAAAGACGTTCCCGCCCCCGACGTGAACACCAACGAACAGATCATGGCCTGGATGATGGACACCTACTCCATGCACATGCGGCAGACGGTGACGGCGGTCGTCACCGGCAAGCCCATCAACATCGGCGGATCGCGCGGACGCCGCGAAGCCACCGGCCGCGGCATCATGATCGTCTGCGACCAGGCCGTCAAAAAGCTCGGCCTGAAGCCGGAAGACACACGCGTGATCGTGCAGGGCTTCGGCAATGTCGGCTCCAATTGCGCCGTGCTTGATGTCGCAAGCCGGATACAAAATCACCGGCGTGATCGAAGTCGATGGCTCCATCTACAACAAGAATGGCATCGACATGGAAGCGCTGATGAAGCACCGCGAGCGCACCAAGAGCATTAAAGGCTTCACCGAAGCCGAGGCCGCCGATCCCGACGAATTGCTGCTCACCGAATGCGAAATCCTCGTCCCCGCCGCGACCGAGAACCAGATCACCAGCAAGAATGCCGACCGCGTAAAGTGCCGCATTCTCGCCGAAGGCGCGAATGGCCCCACCACAGCAGAGGCCGACGACATTCTCGCCGACAAAAAAGTCTTCGTGATCCCCGACATTCTGTGCAACGCCGGCGGCGTCACCACTTCCTATTTCGAGTGGGTGCAAGACCGTCAGGGATATTTCTGGAAAGAATCCGTCGTCAACGAACAGCTCGAAGACATCATGGTCAGCGCCTTCGACGATGTTGTGCGCTTCTCCGAAACCCACAACGTAAACAACCGCATCGCCGCGTATATGCTGGCGATCGACCGGGTGGCTTACACCATCAAGCAGCGCGGGATTTACGCCTAAGGCGGTGGCCAGTCAGATCGATAATTCAACGTTGTACTCGGCTGCGGACGGAGGAGGCTTTTTCATGCGGACGGTAATCGTACCTGTCCTCTTCCTCTTCCTTTTCCCGACCGTTTCCGCATCCTCAACCGATGTTGCACCACAGAAGATCGACGAAGTCTTCGCTCCCTACAACAAGCCGCACTCCCCGGGCTGCTCTGTTGGCGTAATTCGCGATGGCAGCTTCATCTTTCGCAAGTCTTACGGTGAAGGGAGCCTGGAACTCGGCACTCCCACTGAGTTCGGATTCTGTGTTTCTACATGGCGTCGGTGTCGAAACAATTCACGGCCGCCAGCATCGTGTTGGCCGCGGAACAGGGCTTTCTCTCGTTGGATGATGATGTCCGGAAGTACATTCCGGAGCTCCCGTCTTACGGACACACCATCACGCTGCGGCAGATGTTGCACCACACCAGCGGATTACGCGACTTCTTGGCCCTGACTTATCTTGCCGGCCGGGACATCTCAGCCCTTTCCTCATCAGACGATGTCCTGAAACTGATCGTCCGTCAAAAAGGGCTGAACAATGTGCCCGGAGAAGAATTCGTCTACAGCAACACGAACTACTTCCTGCTCGGCATCGTCGTGAAGCGGGCGACCGGAAAGTCTCTCGCCGAATTCGCAGCTGCGAACATCTTCCGGCCGCTCGGCATGACCAAAACACTCTTCTACGACGATAACAGCGTGGTCGTCCCGAATCGGGTAGCCGCTTACGATCCCGGAAAGAGGGACGGCTTTCAGCGTAGACTGGTCCACGATTTTCGATATTGTCGGCAGCGGCGGTCTGATGAGCGACCGTGGATGACCTCCTCCTCTGGGATCGGAACTTCTACTCCGACAAGATCGGAAAGGGATCACTTGTCAGGGAACTCGAAACCCACGGGCTGCCTGAACAATGGCCACCCGATCAATTACGGACTGGGGCTTTGGCTTGGCGAGTACCGCGGCTTGAAAACCGTGGAACACAGTGGCGGTACATTTGGATACCGGACCGAACTTCTGCGCTTTCCCGAGCAGCGATTCAGCGTAGTCGTTCTCTGCAATGTCGCGAACGCCGACGTCGAGGGTTTCGCGCGACAAATCTCTGACCTTTATCTCGAAAAGGAGCTAAAGTCCGAGGCGAACCGCCGCAGCGAATCCGGGTCTTTCCCGATCCTGCGCCCTTCGCTGGCACCTATCTCGACCCACGCAACCACATATGATCTACACGTTCACTGCCGCGAACGGGGATCTAATGGCATGGGGTTCGAAATTGCGACGTCTAGGCCGCAAATGAGTTCTCCGATCTCGTCGGAAACCCCATCGTGTTTAAAAGCGCCAATGGCACCATGACCGCCACGCTCACCCTACAAGGCGAAACCTACTTTTCGGGCGATCGGGTACCGCACATTCACGTGAGCGAATCTGCCCTCAACCGGTTCACGGGCAATTACCACAGCGACGAGTTAGAGGCGACCTACAAGTTGTCGCTGGTGAAAGGGATTCTGACGCTCAAGAATGGCAATCAAACGCCAGTGAATCTGCATCCGGTCGGGGCAAATGAATTCCAGGCAGGAGATCTCGGAACGATCGTCTTCCACGTTGCCGGCAATCATCACGTCTTCGGGCTGACCCTTGTTCTCGCAACCCGCACGCGGCATCACTTTCGAGAAAGCGGATTGATCGGACTGCCTGAGATGCCGCGACATTTCGGCCAAGAGTCGGCCAACCGGAGCCTGAACACTCCGCATTTCCCCCTCCATTGCGTTCGCAATTCCCGCGGAGGATAATCTACTGTCGTCCCGGTGTGCCCGCCGGACGCCGCCAGTTCCCGTGAATCTGCCCAATTCCATCACGCTCATACGCATTCTCAGCATTCCGCTGCTGATCTGGGTGCTGTCCAGCAACCGGTTCTCCAGCGTGAACGGCGAAAAGGAATTGCTGGCGGCGGCGCTGTTTCTGGCTGCTTCCATCACCGACGGCATTGACGGCTATCTCGCCCGCCGGCGCGGTCAGATCACCACCATGGGGATGCTGCTCGACCCCCTCGCCGATAAACTTCTGATCGCCGCCGCCTTCATCACCCTGGTGCAGTTCAATCCCCGGCTGGTTCCAGCGTGGATCGCCGTCGTAATCATCGGGCGCGAATTCCTGGTCAGCGGCCTTCGTTCCATTGCCGCCTCCGAGGGATTCACCATCGAGGCCAGCGATCTAGGAAAATTCAAAATGGTGGTGCAGATTTTCTCCGTCGTTGCCGTCATCCTCGACCATCGCTGGCGGGAGTGGCCGATTTTTAAGACTTACTTTTTTCCCGTGCACTGGATCGCATTCGCCGCCATCTGGTTCATGGTTGCGCTTTCGCTGGTCTCCGCCGGAGATTATTTCCTGGCATTCTGGAGCAAGATTGACCGTCACATCGTAAAGCGCAAGAGGCGCGCCTTCATTCTCAGCCGGCGCAAAAAGCGCGATGCCGCTGCCATCTGAAATCCCGCACTCCGCTCATCCGAGCCCAAAGCCAGAATACAGTCCCGAAGAAAGAGAGTTCCTGTTGCGCCTCGCCCATGCGGCGATTCTTTCTGCGATTGAAGGAGAAGGACGCGCGTTGGCTCCGTCCTCGGTTCCAGCGCATCTCCTCGAACATCTTTCCGACCCCCGCGGCGCTTTTACAACTCTGTATGCGAAAGGAAAACTCCGAGGCTGCGTAGGTTATCCCACCGCCCTCTTGCCGCTGTACCGCACAGTGATGGAAACCGCACGCGCCGCCGCCTTTGAAGATCCACGCTTTGTTCCCGTCACCCAGGCAGAGGCGCCGGATCTTCTCATCTCTATCAGCGTGCTTTCTCTCCTCTCCCCCATTGCAGCGGATACGATCGAGGTTGGCCGTCACGGCCTGCTCATCACCGACGGCGCCCGCCGCGGTCTGCTCCTGCCCCAAGTCCCCACCGAGCACGGCTGGGACCGCATCACCTTCCTCGAACAGACTTGCAGGAAAGCCGGCCTGCCGCCCGCCGCCTGGCGCAATCCACAAGCCAAGATTGAGGCATTCACCGCCGAAGTATTTGCCGATGCAGGGTGTGAAGAGTAGAGCCCTGGCCAGACACCGCGGCTCAAACCAGCCGCTGCCTTTTAAGGTGAACCCTGTAAATCCGCGCTAACTGAACCCTGTAAATCTGAATTAACTTGGCGGTACTCGCGCTTCCCCTTCTTGGTTGTTTGCGTCGAAGAACCAGCAACGGAGGGAGTATGCGCAGAGACGAACTATTGGAAAAGGACCTGCTGAGCGAACTCCTGCTGGCGG
This sequence comes from uncultured Acidobacteriota bacterium, assembly GCA_963839975.1. Classification (GTDB taxonomy): domain Bacteria; phylum Acidobacteriota; class Terriglobia; order Terriglobales; family Acidobacteriaceae; genus Gp1-AA145. Next base: position 571,206 of record CAWIXA010000003.1, read on the forward strand.
TTAGCGGCGTGGCGATATTCGTGGGCTTGGTACTTACTTTGGTCGCCGCTTTTGCAAGTACGGCATTGCTGAAGTAAGCCGCTTAATCGGACAAAGACAGAGATATCGGTGCGCAAAAAAATTGGGAAGGATTTCTCCTTCCCAATCTCCCCCTCGAATTTCCTGAAGCTTACTGCTGGTCCAGTTCCACGCGGTCGCCCACGTGCACCGGCTCCATAGCGAACACAATCATTCCGGTCGCCGTGCCAGGGGTGACGCCGATAATCACAATCTCCCCAACTGCCCGCCGCGGCATCTCTGACGTGTGAGTCGCCGGCCCTTTTCTAATATCGAGAAAGTGCGGGTTCATCGCAATTTCCTTGGTTTGTGTCGGTTCCTGCGTCGACGCCGCGAACGAAAGCGAGTCCGCCGCGTCCTTGGCCGTGGCTTCGTAGGTGCGCGTCGCGCGCATGTAGTCTCCAACCTTCAGCCCTTGGTTCGCGCCCACGTTCAAATAGATCTTTCCACCCGTGCCCAGCTCGGAATCAAAGTCTTTGGCCAGGATGATGCGTCCGCTCAGCTGCCCGTTCGTTGGAGCGAAGCGGTCAAAGCGGATCGGAGCATGAAAGGCAGCCGCCGGCTTCTCCACAAACGGCACCACATAGTCGCCGGGGATGACCGTGTCGCAACTGAATTCCACTTTCGCCACTGCCATTTTTCCGCGCGTATCAATCACTTTCACCCGCGCCAGTTCTTCGTAAGGTTGTCCCGCGGCTCTCAGCGCCGACCATTGTCCGGGAAACAATTCGTAGCGGTTGGGATCAACCAACTCGCGAACAATCGTGTACTGCTGCCCAGCCTCGTACTTGCCAGTCAGATACACGGCTTCGTCGTTGGCAAACCGGGTAGTGAATGGCGATTCCAGCCCGCCCGCCACAAACTGGCCATGGGTTCCGATCGGCTTGCTGATAAAACCCGCGCAGTTCAGATCGGCGAAAGTCGGCGTGACCACTCGTTCCGTCGGAAAATTGATTGAGGTCAGAACCGTACCATCTGGCGTTGCGTCGTTGGACCCCTGCTGTGCCCACAGCCCCATCGGCGACAGCAACAACAGAAATATCACTGCTTTCTTCATGGTTCCTCCCCCGGCGGCCATCCGCGGCCGGATGTAATGCTAAGTTGCTTAGAACCCTAAGTTGCTTAAAACCCTAAGTTACTTAAAACAAAGACTGTACCAGTCAGGAAGGTAACAAGCCCTGGGGGCAGGGTCAAGGTTACGCAGGTCGCATATCCAAACTGCTAAAAAGTTTGTTGCCCCTGATTGCCCTGAAAAAGTTGCATCTCGGGTCATGTCCCTGTAATATCGCGCGGTCTATGGCGGCGGCCACCAATCACTATCTGTCCCGAATCTCCCACCTTCGCCTGCCCAAAATCTGTGTGGCCGTGACTGGCTCTGACGGCTCAGATTTGGTGGAAAAGGCCGAAGCCCTGGTGCGGGATAACACCTTTATTGAGTTCAGGTTAGATTACCTTCCGCGCCCCGGACTGGCGCTCCAGAAGCTCAAAGAGTTCACCGAATCCCACCCCCACGTCGTCGCCATCGCCACCTGCCGCCGCGTTGCCAATGGGGGTAAGTTCAAAGGCTCCATCGCCAATGAGATTGACATCCTCGGCAAAGCTGCCGACGCCGGCTGCCAGATCGTTGACGTCGAACTGCAAACCGCCATCCGCATGAAACCGGCGCAATTGGCCAAACTTCGTGCCCGCGCCGCCATCGTGCTTTCCTACCACGACTTCCGCGCCACCCAGAAGCTCGATGAAACTCTCGCCAAAATGGCCGCTCATGAGGCCGACTTCTACAAAATCGTCGGCACCGCCACCACGCTCTACGACAACGTCACCATGATGAAGTTCCTCGAGCGCCATCGCGACGAGCATGCCCTCGTCGGCCTTTGCATGGGCGAGCAGGGCATCATCAGCCGCGTCCTCGGAGCCCGCGCCGGCAGCGTCTTCACTTTCGGCGCCCTGACCGCCGACGAAAAAACCGCCCCCGGACAAGTCACCGCCCAGGAACTGCAAAGCACCTACCGCCTCGACCAGGTTGACGCCGCCACAAAAGTCTATGGCGTTGCCGGAGACCCCGTCTCGCAATCCCTTTCCCCCGCCATCATGAACGCCGCCCTCCGCCGCGAAAACGTCAACGGAGTCTATCTCGCGCTGCACGCGAAAACACTGAAAGACCTGCTCGCCTGTATCCGCGACATTCCCATTCACGGCCTGTCGATCACCATGCCGTACAAGCAATCGATCCTTTCGCACCTCGACAACACCGATCCCTACACTGCGAAGACTGGCGCGTGCAACACGGTAGTGCGATCGGCGGATGGAAAACTCTACGGCTTCAACACCGATACTTCCGGAGTAGTCCGCCCGCTCGAACAGCGCATTACGTTGACCGATGCAAAAATTCTGGTACTCGGCGCAGGCGGCGCAGCCCGTGCCGCCGTCTTCGGACTGAAAGACCGCGGCGCGCAAATTTCCATCCTGAACCGCAGCCTCGCCGCCGCCCACAAACTCGCGCGTTCCGCGAAAGCCCGCACCATCAAGCGCGCCGACCTCAAGAAACTCGAGTTCGACGTGATCATCAACGCCACCCCCGTCGGCATGGGCAACACCAAAGACTCTCCGCTGAACGCCGACGAGATCAAAGCCAAGATCGTCTTCGACATGGTTTACGACCCCGCTGAAACCCGCCTGCTGCAACTGGCCAAAGCCCGCGGCTGCGAGACCATTCAAGGCAGCGAAATGTTCGTCCACCAGGCCGCCCGCCAATTCGAAATCTGGACCGGCAAACCCGCCCCGAGAGAAGACATGCTGCGAATTGTGACGCTGGCGCTCGCCGAGCGCGCCGCGGCTCGGGCGAAGAAGTAGTCTCGTTTTTCCCCTAAATTAAGAACGATGTCATTCCGAAGCAGAGGAACCTCCTTTCGTGTGCCGCGCCAATGCCGAGGGTGCCCCATGTCTCGCGGTGTTCGAGACATGGGGCTTTCCACGAACCCTGCGCGGTCTTGGGCTTCGCGCTTGTCCAAAAGCGGGGGAAATTATATAAAGACGGCCAGAGGGGGCGGATGAGAGTAATCATAAGATTTCACCTCGCTTTCGGGAGTGAAGTGGAGTGTGAAGGAGAAGCCGGGCAGATGTATCGGCACCGTGTAGTCAGCCCCAATCGATATCGTTCCTGTAACGCTGGAGCCTGTGCGCTGCACCGTCACCTGGTCCGGCACGAGCTCAATGTCGTACTGCCGGGCTTTGCCGAGGACAGCGTTACGAAAATCATCGTCTGACCTGGCCCCTGTAAGTCCGATTCGAACGCCGGACTGCGATGCCAAGTCTTGCAGATCATCGCGCAACCTGATGTTGGCGACCTCGCAGGCACCAACTTGCCATCCGGCGATGGAGATAAAAGCAAGAACCGCCAGTCCAAGAATGACTTTGACCATTCGCAAACTCATTGTTCGGCGACTCGAGAACTACGGCCGCGCCGACTTCACATCCGTCCACGAAAAGTCTCGCCCTTTAAATAGAAGCGGCTCTCCTCTGGATTTCGCCAGTGCGTAAGAAAAGCAATCCCCAAAGTTCAGTTTGGCGGGATGCCCGCTGGTTTTCCCGAAGTCGCGATAGGCCTGGCGCGCCATCCGAGCCTGCGCTTCGGTGACCGGCTCGATCGCAATTTGCGCTTCCTCGATCAATTCATCAAAACGGCGGCTGGCGACCGGGTCTTTGCTGCCATCAATCACCGCTCCGGCTTCCACATAGCTCACGGCCGAAATACGGCGCTGCGCCGCACGCTCGATGATCGCGGCAAACTCAGGCGCCTCCGCTTCAAAGCGCAGAATCGCAATCACAGCCGAGGTGTCGAGAATCATTTCGGCAACCCTTTTTCATCATAAAGAAGATCGCCATGATCCCCCGAACGAAACGGTTCCTTCAGGCGCTTGGAGCAGTCCCGCCCGATTTCCAGCAGACGATCGGAGAGCTTGGCCGCATGTTTGTCCTGTACCCTCTTCAGCCGCTCGCGGACCGCTTCGGTGACCGCTTCAGTTAAGCTCTCCCCGGTGAGTCCGGGCCAGTTGCCGGGCGAGCCTGTGGGCGTCCTCGTTTTTTATGTTCATGCTCATATGAATACCAATTCTACCATATAATTATACCATTCTCTACCATCGTTGAAGAAAAGTCTGCGAGGGTGCCCCATGTCTCGCGGTGTTCGAGACTTGGGGCTTTCCCATTCCCACTTCGGAACCCACCTCCAATCGAGTGATCGCAGCTCCTCTCCCACCGCCTATACTGTCCTTTCATGTCCCCCGAAGCCGACCTGCTCACTCCCGCTCCGCCGCTACTGGGGATACGACTCGTTCCGCCCGCTTCAAGAGCGAGTCGTCCGCACCCTGCTCGCCGGACGCGACACTTGCGTCGTCATGCCGACTGGCGGAGGCAAATCGCTCTGCTACCAGTTGCCCGCGGTAATTTCCGAGCGCACCACGGTGGTCGTCTCTCCGCTGATCGCGCTCATGCAGGACCAGGCCGCGCAGCTCGCGCAAATGGGAATCCCCGCTGCTGTCCTCAACAGCTTTCTAAGTAACGACCAGCAATCCAAAGTCATCCGCGAGGCCCGCGACGGAGCTTATCGCCTCCTTTATCTTTCTCCCGAGCGCCTCGCCCGCGCCGATACGTTGTCATGGCTCCAGCAAGTCCCCATCGCATTTTTCGCCATCGACGAAGCCCATTGCATCTCCGAGTGGGGACACGAATTCCGCCCCGAGTATCGCCAACTCAGCCGCCTGCGCGAGCGCTTTCCCGACCGCCCCATCGCTGCGTTTACTGCGAGCGCGACCAAGCACGTCCGCGCCGACATCCTCACCCAGCTCCACCTTCGCCAGCCGGATAAATACATCGCCAGCTTCCACCGTCCGAATCTTCGCTATTTAGTCCGCCAGTGCGACGGAGTCGAACAGCTCCCGCTTCTCTTCGAAGTCCTGCGCAATTATCCCGACGGCAACGTCATTGTTTATTCGCCCACCATCAATCGCGTGGAAGAGACCGTCGATTTTCTCGAGAACCAGGGCATCGCCGCCGCCGGCTATCACGGCAAAATGGACTCGGACGACCGCCGCCGCAATCAGGAGCGCTGGATGTCCGACGAAGTACGCGTGCTGGTCGGCACCATCGCCTTCGGACTCGGCATTAACAAAGCCACGGTGCGCGCCGTCATTCATCTGTCGTTGCCGAAATCCATCGAGCAGTATTACCAGGAAGCCGGACGCGCCGGACGCGACGGCCAGCCCGCCGACTGCATCATGCTGTGGCAAAAACAAGACGCCGGCCTACTCGGATTTTTCGCCAACCAGATCACCGACGCCGCCGAACGCGACCGCGCCTGGCAGCGCTATCACACCATCCGCGCCTTCGTGGAGTCGCACGATTGCCGCCACAAAAAAATCTGCAATCACTTCGGAGAGACTCCCAAGTGGGCGACCTGCGGCGCATGCGACGTCTGCGGCAGCACCCCGGATTGGCTGAAGATGGATTGCCTCCCCGATCCGCGGAAGCGCAGAAAGTTCGGCGCCGCCGGGCGAGTTCCATCTGACGACCGGGTCGCGATCATCCCTCGCTGCGATCCCGACTCCGCCCCGCAGTTGCCACTGACCGCCGCGATGTCCGATTCTTTGCCCGCGCCATCTCCAACCTCGGCTGCCCCACCTTTCGCGGTTTTCAAAAGGTGGGATACCACTGCCGCCCGCAGCGAAGGTTCGCCCGCGCCCCCGAGCTTCGAAGAACTCGAACTCCGCGAATACCTGCGCGAGTGGCGTCGCCAGATCGCGCAAGAGCAGCGCTCACCCGCATACATCATCCTGCACGACACTACGCTCGACGAAATCTGTGGCCGAGTCCCGCAGTCCATCGCCGACCTGCGCCAGATCACCGGAATCGGCGAGCGCAAAGCAGAAATGTTCGGCCAGCAAATCATCGAAGCCCTCTCCCGCTTCCGCGCCGGAGCCCGCGCCACCCCGCTCCCGCCGAAAAAGACTCTCCCCGCCGAAGAAACCCTGCGCCTGCTCGCCGAAGGCCGCAGCTTCGAAGACATTGCCAAAATTCGCGGCCGCCAACTCACGACGGTGGTCAATGCCGTCGCCACTCTGGTCGGAATCCGGCCAGCTGGAATTTCGATCCGACATGGATCGACGCAACCCGGCAATCCATCATCGAAGCCGCCTGCGCTCAAGTCGGCATGGAGAAACTCAAGAACCTGAAAGATTCTTTGCCGCCCGAAATCACATACGATGAAATCCGCCTGGTGGTGGCGCGCCTGCGACGCGAGCAAAAGCAGAGTAAGGCTACAATCCCGGCATAGCAGATTTGCCTATTGTGGTCGGGCAAGTTTTTGGTTTTGGGTGGAGCGGGGCTTTCAGCCCTGCATTTCAGCGCACCGAGTGTTGCCGGCTTTAGCTGCTGAGGTACTTCTCCGCTGATGGTATGTACGTCAGGAGGCTCTAGGCTACATCTGTCACTCTGGCGGAGCGGGCAAAGGCTGGGAGTTTCCATGCCGAAAGGTCGCGATCGAGCAAAGCCTCCAGTTTCTCCACTTCCGGCGTGAATCTCTGGTAGAGGCGAAGCGCGACGTCCGGCGGCAGTTGCGCGAATGGGGGTCCGCCTCCGAGAAGCAGCTTCTTCAGAGGAGAACTTTTCACCAGCCACACAATCGAGTGCAGCCGCCGCGCCTTGCACCATTCGGCGGTTAACGTGGCCCTGCGCGTCAGGGGATAGCTTCGCGGCAGAGTCATCTTCTTCGACGAGAACACCTGCACGGTCTCGGGCGGAGTCAGAGAAAAACGCGTCATGCCGACGATATCGGCCAGGCCGTCCACATAGGTTTGTGGCTTTTCCCTGAGATCATCATAAAGAGTCGCTACCACCTGGCTCGCCCCGAAAGCCCGCTGCCACTCCTTAAAGTGGGTAACGTATTGGCTCGACTCCATCAGCTCAGGGTCGCGAAGCAGAGCTTCTTCAAACTCCCATGGAATCATTCCATATGCCCGCTTGATTCGATAGTGCGAGAGGATGCGCTCGACTGGATCGCGGAATATGCAGATCACTCTCGCGTCTGGAACAGTCCGCACCAGCCGCTCCCGCGCGGCCTGCGATGCGAAATAGGTAGGCGCCACCTCGCCGGCCACGCCCTCTCCGTTCGATCGCCGGTAGTGTGCACGATACCAATCGAGTCCGCGGTGGAAATGTATATCGAAGAAACGAGTCTCTTTGACCAGATTAGGCAGAACGATTCGCTTACTCAAAACTCCGTGCAACCAACTGGTACCGGTCCTGGGAGGCCCGACAATGAAAAACGATGGCAGCGCCCACGCCCCCTCCGTCGCTGCCGTTCCATCCGCGAGGTAGTCGTTGCTGTCCGCTGATACGGCCGGCGCTGTTGGTGCTCCAAGAATGCAGTCTTCAACTGGTTTTGACGTGCTCATTCCGTGATCGTTCCGGACAGCGAAGTGACGAAGCGCAACTCACGACCCAAAACCGTTCCGCCTCAGCCGGCACCCGAAGAGGCGCGCGTTCTGAAACGCTGAATTCCGTGCTTCGATGCGGCATGGTGCGTGCTGCGATGCTTGGCCATGGCCAAGTTCTTTCGTAAAAATTCACGTAGGGGAATCTTAGATATTCCAAATCCCGGTTCTCGCTTCCCCTTAAGGCATGTTAGGATTCGCTGAAATGTTCACCCTGTGCTCGCCGTCTCGCTTTTCTTTTCTTTCACATCGCAGCCACGTGAAACTGATGTTCGCTCGCTTGGTTGAGGCTCTGGGCGCGGCTTTGCTGTGCCTCTGCGCCGCCTCCGCGCAACAAGTAGTTCTGGATCGCGGTGGCAGCGCGATTGTCCTTGAGCCTTACGCTCCCAATATCATTCGCGTCACTCTGAGCTTCCAGAAAGATCAGGCCACCTCAGTCCCGGGATACGGTTTTGTTGGTACTCCTTCTAATGGTGGTTGGACCCGTACCCAGGTCAACGGCGACGATGTGTACAGCTCGCCGCGCATGATTGTCACAGTCGAAGGCGTTCACCCCAGCCCGCCGCCGCCGCTCACCATCGTTGATATTTCGAAATTCTTCAACGGCTCCACGCCCGGCGCGCACATCACCATCACCACCCCCGACGGCAAAAAGCTTCTCGAGATGACCGACTGGTCCATGTCCGTCCCCAATCACAAAGACGGCAACGCCGGAATCCTGAATGACCTTCGCCCCGGCGATCAGCCGTTTTTTCAGGTCGGCGCAGATTTCGTTTCTCCCGACGACGAGCACTACTACGGCCTCGGCCAAAATCACGAAGGCTATCTCGACCATCGCGGACACACCGTCGATTGCTGGCACAACTACACCGCCACCGCCGCGCCCAGCGTGTGCATTCCGTTCGTCGTGACCAATTACGGCTACGGCATGATCTGGGACAATCCTTCGAAGACCACCATCGAGCCGGGATTCAACGAACGCACCAAGTGGACTTCCGAGGTCGGCAACCGGGTTTCGTTTTTCGTAATCGCCGGCGCCACCACCGACGAAATTTATTCCGGCTACCGCCTGCTAACCGGCGCCACTCCGCTCATGCCCAAGGCCGCCTACGGTTTCGTGCAGTGCAAGCAGCGTTACATCACGCAGGATGAAATGCTGGCCGTCGCCAAAGGCTATCGCGATCGCCACCTCCCCGCCGACGTTCTGGTCCTCGACTGGTTCTACTACACGAAAATGGGCGAGATGGATTTCAACCCGCAACATTTTCCCGATCCCGCCGCTATGAACAAGCAGCTTCACGACATGGGATTCCAAACCATGATCAGCGTCTGGCCGCGCTTCACCAAAGGCTCGCGCTTCTATGATTTTCTTCTGCAGAAAGGATGGTTCGAGCACCTCGCCGACGGGACGCCGACGGACGGCCTCCCCTACGACCGCGCCGGTTCAGACATTGACACCACCAATCCCGACGCCGCGCGCTGGTATTGGGAAACCATCCGCGACAACATCATCAGCAAAGGATTCGACGCACTCTGGGCCGACGAAACCGAGCCCGACCTGCCTCCGAACGGCAGCTATTTTTCCGTCGGCCCGGGCACGCGCTACTTCAATATTTATCCGCTGGTCCACACCGCCGCCCTCTATGACGGCTACCGTCGCGACATTCCCCACCGCGCTCTGATTCTTTCCCGCGACGCCTACCTCGGCGCGCAGCGCAACGGGACGATGTTCTGGTCGTCGGATATTTATCCCACATGGGACGCATTCAGGCGTCAGATTCCAACCGGCCTCGACTTCACCGCCAGCGGCATCGCCAATTGGACGAACGACGTCGGCGGCTGGCAATATCTGCCGTCCGTGCATCATCCAGCGCACCCGCCGCTGCTCGATCCTTCCGATGCCCGCGACAATGTTGGCGGTTACGACGATTATCCGGAGCTTTTCACTCGCTGGTTCGAATACGGCGCGTTCCTGCCCATCATGCGCACCCACGGCAGCCGCAACGCTAATGAAGTCTGGTCCTACGGAAAACAGGCCGAGCCGATTCTCGAAAAATATCTGAAGCTGCGCTATCAGCTCCTGCCCTACATTTATTCGCTGGGATACAACACCTACCAGACCGGAGCGCCCGTCGATGCGCGCGCTGTTCATGGATTTCCCCAACGACCCGCGCGTCGCCGAAATTGGCGATGAATACATGTTCGGCCCCGCGTTCCTGGTCGCTCCCGTCACCGAGCAGGGCGCAACCAGCCGCCAAGTCTATCTCCCCGCCGGCGCCGACTGGTACAACTATTGGACCAACCAGCGCTTGCACGGAGGTAGTCTCGTCCGAGTCGCCGCGCCCATCGATACGATTCCGCTATTCGTCCGCGCCGGATCCATTATTCCCACCGGCGCGCCAATCTTGAGCACAAATGAGGATCAGAAAATCGCCAAGGTTCTCGTCTATCCCGGCGCGAACTCAGACTTCACCCTCTATTCGGATGACGGAAAGACTTACGACTACGAAAAAGGAAAGAGCAGCATCACCCACCTGCACTGGGATGATGCAACCAAACAGCTCACCCACGACGGCGCCGTCGCGTGGACAGACCCCGACGACCAGATCATTCAAGTCGTGAAATAGAAAGGCAAGTAGCGCAACCGTCTAGGGTGCCCCATCCTTTCGCGTTCTTTGCGAAAGGGTGGGATACCACTGACGCCGGCGCTATGGGCTCTTGCGCCTATTTCTCCGCCCCCGCATTCAGCACAACCGTCAGCGGCGTAATGCTCGCCGGCTTCACATAACGGTTCACCAGAAACCGCTTCCCGTCCTTGCTCACGTCATAACTGAACACATCGGTAGAAGAAATCGCCGCCCGCCCATGGAATTGAAACAGCGGCGCTGCCGTCCCCGTGGAAAACGTGCCCACCGTGCTGACCGCCACCGCGGTCATCGTCCCCGTGGTCCCCAGATAGAAAATCTCTTTGCCATCCCCGCGCCAGCGCGGCTCCGTCCCGCCGCCGCGCGAGACTTGCCATTTCCCCACCCCGCCCGGAAACGTGGTCACGTAAATCTCCCAGTTTCCCGACTCATCCGACGCATACGCCACCCATTTTCCATCAGGAGAAATCTGACCGTTGCTCTGATTTCCCGCCGTGCCCGGCACCAGCGGAGTCGAAGCTGTGCCGTCGGCCGGCACCAGTTCCAGATGGTTCCCCGCCACGGTTTGGTGCGTGCTCAGAATGCGATGGTCGTCCAGCGTCCAGGAATTCGGAACGATGTCGTCGGAAGTGGAAATCTTGCCCGAGGTATTAAAGTTAAAGACTATTTTTTCACGCTCCAGGCCGTTGGCGGCCTTCACGATCAGGCCCGCCACCCCGTTCCCGCCGCCTGCTGTCCGATACGCCACCCGGCTCCCATCCCGCGACCAAACTCCAACCACTTCCTCTGCCGGATCGAAGGTGAAACGCGAACTGCCGGTTCCGCTCACATTCTCCAGCCAGATATCGACGTTATTGGCTTTCTGGTCGCTGACGTCCACCGCGACCCGGCTCCCATCCGGCGAAAGTGTCGGATTGCATTGCACCGCCGGCTCGCCCACTCGTCCGACTTCTTTCCCCGTCCGATCCATCCACGTAAGCTGAGACAGCGTCGCCCCCGTGCTGGTGTTGTAAATCAACGTCCCGTTCTGTGACACCGTGAGGGCCACCCAATACGTTGACGGCTGAAATCCCACCGCATTCGCAATCTGACCGCTGTTTCCGGTCACCACGGCCTTGTCGCTGTCGAACGGCGCACTCACCAGATGCCGTTCGTCGTCCGCATAAAACAAATGTTTGGAATCGATGCCGAAACTGGAGTGGCAAAGTTGCACTAGCTTCTTCTCCTTGCCATCCAAGGAACTGGCATAGATGCCGCTGACCCGATCGTCTTTAGAATTCCCAAAGTTGCCTGCCCAGTACAGGAAATGATTTCCATCCGGAAGAAAAACTGGCCAACGGTGCGATTGATCATCCTTGTTGAAGGGATGGTCGTTGAGCGCAGCCGCGCCACTTCCATCTGCATTCACGCGCCACAGAAAGCTTCCAGAATCCGGAGCATAGACAATCACCCCCCGGCTGCCCCAGCTTCCGCCGCGCGCCGCCTCAACATTAGCCAACGCTTGTGGCGCACCGCCCGACACCCCGACTTTCATCAGCTTGCCGTTGGCGAAGAATGCCAGATTCGCCCCATCCGGCGACCAGAACGGATACGACGCGCCCTCGGTTCCCGCCAACTCCGTGGCGGTTGGCGAGCCAACATGCTGCAAGTAAATCATCGGGATTCCTGACTTCTCGTCCGGAGAGATGAACGCCAGCGTCGAGCCATCCGCGGAGAGTGCCATGTGGCTCACCTCGCCGGGAACCGAAATCGCGAATTCCATCCGCTTGGCGGTGGCAGGGCTACGCCCCACAAACCAGGTAACTGCAGTCGCCAGCGCCGCTGCTACTAAAACCGAGATCCATAGATATGCCGGGATCCGGCTCGGTGCAGCCGCAATGCGTGCCGCCGCCGTGTCCGACCCCGAAAGCGCGCTCAGCGCAAACGACAAATCCTTCGCCGAGTGAAACCGCTGCTCCGGATTCTTCTCCAGGCACCGCCGCACAATCCGGTCCAACGCCGGCGACACCACGTGCCCTGGATCGGCCAACTCCGCCGGATCTTCTTTCAGGACGGCGGTCATCGTCTCCGCAGTCGTGTCGCGCCGAAACGCCCGTGTCCCCGAAAGCATTTCGTACAGCACCGCGCCAAAAGCAAAAATATCCGTGCGCGCATCAACTCCGTCTCCGCGCACCTGCTCCGGAGCCATGTAGCTGGCGGTCCCCAACACCACTCCGGCCGCAGTCTGCGAATGAGTGAGGGTTACGCTGTCGCTAACCGGGCCGGACTGCGCCAGCTTCGCCAGCCCAAAATCCAGAATCTTGATCCGCCCATCTCGGCTGACAAAAATATTCTCCGGCTTCAGATCCCGATGCACGATCCCCTTTTCGTGCGCCGCCGCCAGCCCCTGCGCAATCTGTACCCCGTAGTCGATCGCCTTCCGCTGCGGTAACGCCCCGCCATCCAGAATCTCGCGCAGCGTTTCCCCTTCCAGCAGTTCCGAGACGAGAAACGGCGACCCATTCTCCTGCCCAGTATCAAAAATCGCCAGAATGTTGGGATGATTCAACGCCGCAACCGCTCGCGCCTCTTGCTCAAAACGGTGCAGCCGATCAGGCTCCCGGGCAAACGACTCCGGAAGAATCTTCAGCGCGACATCGCGCCCCAGCCGCGTATCCCGCGCCCGATACACTTCGCCCATTCCACCTGCGCCAAGCGGGGACTGGATTTCGTAGGGGCCGAGTTTGCTGCCGGAGGTGAGAGCCACAGTTGGGTTGGATTATATCTCCTGCGTCGCCCACCAACTTGCAAGTGTGGCCAAACTCCGCCTATTCTTAACCCTGACCATGCAACGTTTCACCGCCAGGCTCGTGCTTCTGTTTGCGATGCTGAGCGTCTGCCAGCCATTTTTGCAGACGCTCTACGGCACGCCTCCACACGCCTGCTGCCTGCGCCGTTTGCATGTCCGGCAGAATAGCTGCCCGCAGCTCGGTCAGGTTGAGAACCGCTCCGGCAACTGCTGCCCTCCGCTAACCACGCCTCGTTCCGCCGCTCTAGTTGCCGCGGACGACACAGGCGTCCAGTTACACATTTCGCAGCTGAACCCCTCGCTGCCCCGCTCCTTTCACGCCGCCCACTTCCGTTCCAGCCACTCCTCGCGCGCTCCGCCAGATTCTCCCAACGCATAAAACTTCATTCACCGGGAGAACTCCATGCAACGCACCATCGCGCTGCTGGGCGGAATTTTGCTGCTTTCCGCCAGCCTAAGCGCCACCATTTTCAGTTCGATCACGGGCTTGATCCATGACCCGCAGCACCGCCCTGTCCAGGGCGCCAAGGTCACCGTGCAAGCCGAAAATTCCGCCGCGTCGCAAACCGCGACCAGCGACGGCTCCGGCCAATTTCGCTTTGACAACCTTCCCCTCGGCGCCTACACGATAACCGTCGAGGCCGAAGGCTTCGTCCCGCAGACCCAAAACCTCACCCTTGCTTCCGGCACCGAAGCCCGCCTGCATTTTCCGCTGACGGTTGCCGGATCAAAAGAATCCGTTCAGGTGTCCGACACAGTCGATAGCGTCGATCCGGGCTCATCGACCTCCACCAGCTTGATCACGCGCCAGCAAATTGACGAAACCCCCGGCGCAACCCAGACCAACAGCCTCGCTATGATCACCGACTACGTCCCCGGCGCGTACCTGGTCCATGATCAACTCCACATTCGCGGCGGACATCAAGTCTCCTGGCTGCTCGATGGCGTCCCCGTCCCCAACACCAGCATCGCGTCCAACGTCGGTCCGCAATTCGATCCCAAGGACATCGACAACATCGAAGTGCAACGCGGCGGATACTCCGCCGAATACGGCGACCGCACTTACGGAGTTTTCAACGTGGTCACCCGCTCCGGCTTCGAGCGCAACCGCCAGGCCGAACTCGTCACCAGCTACGGCAGCTTCAACGATACCAACGACCAGTTCAGTTTCGGCGACCACACCGAGCGCTTCGCCTACTACGGCAGCGTGAGTGGATATCGAACCGACCTCGGCCTGGAGACTCCTGCCCCCCAGGTCATCAACGATCAAGCCGCAGGTCTAAGCGGATTCACTTCGTTAATCTTTAATAGAGACCCTAACAACCAGCTCCGGCTGATTGCGTCGGCCCGCGGCGATCACTATCAGGCCCCCATCGATCCCGCAGCCTCGCCAATTCCTCACGACGTGGAAGACGAGCGCGATGATTTCGTGAACTTCACCTGGCTCCACACCATGGGAACCGGCGTTACCCTGACGGTCTCGCCCTTCTATCACTTCAACCGCGCGCATTACGAAGGCAGCCCCGAAGATCAAATCCAGTCCGAATACGATCGCGGATCGAATTACGCCGGCGGCGTCAGCACGATCGGCGTTGTCCGCGGACAACACAATTTTCACGCTGGAGTGCAAATCTTCGGCGAGCGCGACAATCAGCTTTATGACGTCGCCACGAATCCCGTGGGCGGGCCGGAAACCGTCAGCCCCTCAAGAACCATTCCCTGGGCCAACGTGGAAGCCGCGTTCCTGGAAGAACAATTCAAAGCGACAAGCTGGCTGACGCTAAACGGAGGCCTACGACTCACCCACTACGGCGGCCCGGTCAGCGAAAACGCCGCCGACCCCCGTGTTGGCGCAGCTATCCAGATTCCGCGCCTGCATTGGGTTTTGCGCGGGTTCTATGGACGCTACTATCAGGCCCCGCCCCTAGTCACCGTGAGCAATCCCGCCCTGAGTGCGGTGTTCGCGCCACTGCACGGCGAACGCGACGAACAGCACGAATTCGGCCTGGCGATTCCCTTCCGTAGCTGGTCATTCGACGTCAGCAATTTCCGCACTGGCGCGCACAATTTCTTCGACCACGACGTGCTCGGCAACTCAAATGTCTTTTTCCCGCTGACCCTGCAGCACGCGCGCATTCGCGGCTGGGAGGCCACCGCCAAATCTCCGCTGATCAAAGGCCGCGCCCAGTTCCACGCCGCCTACTCCCACCAGTTCGCCGAGTGGTCCGGCATCGTCACCGGAGGCCTGATCGGCGGCGATTCCTGCAACACTCTTTGCTTCCTCGACCACGACCAGCGCGACACGCTCTCGACCGGATTCAACGTAACTCTGCCGTGGAAAAGTTCCGCCGACCTCAACGTGAACTACGGATCGGGATTCCTGAACGCCGATGGCCCCGCCCATCTCCCAACTCACACCACGTTTGACTCTGCGCATTGGCAAAGTCTTTCGGAGAGAAATTCTCGCTGCGCCTGACCGGACTGAATCTATCCGACAACCACTACATGCTCGACAACAGCAACACCTTCGGCGGCACCCATTTCGTGAACCCCCGGGAAATTTCCGCCCAGTTGCGATACAGTTTTCACTATTGAGAGTGGAGTGACCGGTGAGTGGTGTGACCGAATTGTGACTGGAGTGGACGAATCGAGAGTGGAGTGACCGATCATGCCGGTGGCCGAACTAGACCAGGAGGGCACGACTTCAGTCGTGCCGCAAGAGACGCGCCAATGAGACAAGCGGCCGAAGGCCGACCGCAGCCGCGAAACGGCGTAAGAATGCAGCCCAGAGCCTGCCCTGAGCTTGTCCAAGGGGCGTAAGCCCTTGGTGTATCGCCGGAGATGAAAAGCCCTGAAAGGGCGAAAGAAACCTAAGACGCGCTAGCCCCGAAGGGGCGAATGAGGACAAATGAAATATCTCCTTATCCTGATCTGCCTGACTCTGTCCGTCGCCTGCAACCAGAACTCTCAACCGACCGTCACGGTCCCCGCTCAAGTGACGCCTCAACCCAAGCGCTACCACCTCAAAGGCAAAGTCGTCTCCGTGGACCAAAAATCCAAAATGCTCAACGTGGACGGCGAGGACATCCCCGGCTTCATGCCCGCCATGACCATGCCCTACGAAGTCAAACCGGAAACCCAACTAGATAAACTCAAGCCCGGTGACGCCATCACCGCCGACGTAGTCGTTCAGAGACGACAAAGGCTGGCTGGAAAACATCGCCGTCACCGGCCCAGCAGCGACCGGGAAGAGATAAACTGAGGGTGCCCCATCCTGAAATTTCGCGTCCTTTGCGAAATTTAGGGTGGGGACTTTGACTTTAAATTTTACGATCCGGTTTCCACGACGAATGAAATATGTCCTGTTAATTCTCGCCCTGCTCGGGATCGCCGCTTCCTCCCTCGCCCTGCGCGAGAAATACCGCCCCTACGGAGAGTCCCCCTGCGACATCAACGAGCGCTGGGACTGCGGCATCGTCAACCATAGCCCCTATGCTGAAATCCACGGAGTTCCCGTCGCCGTAATCGGAATCGCCGGATATCTGGCGTTGGGAATTCTTTCCCTGCGCCGCGCCTATCCGCTAATGCTGGCCGGAGCACTGGCTGGCCTCGCCTTCTCCCTCCGCCTCGCCTATATCGAGAACCACGTCCTCGGAGTCTGGTGCGTTTACTGCGCGATCTCGCTGGGGACAATTTCGTTGATGACTTTGCTGCTAATCGCCACAGTAATAGTGAAAGTCTTTCGAAAGCCTCTAGCCTGAGGCCCTGATTGTAGAAAGCTCTCGATCCGAATGTGTAGTGTAGGGGCGGCCCTCCGGCCCGCCCCCCAGCAACGCCGAAGGCGAGCGGCGCAGAGGTCCAACTCCCGTTCCCTATTCCCGAAATGAACTCCATAGCAAGAAAAAGTTCAGCCCGCACCAACCGGCGCTCCCGTTCTCGTCAATAATGACGGCGTGAGTTTCTACAGGCGTAACTTGCCACACTATCAACGTGATTACAAACCTCACTTCGTCACATTTGTGACCCAGGATCGTCACCAATTGCCAGCGTGGGCAAGAGGCATTGTTTTGAACTCATGCCTCTACGGACATGGCAAGAAGTTCAACTTGCGCGTTGTGGTGGTCATGCCCGACCATGCTCACCTGATTCTTACGCCCGCAACGGATCTCGAAGGTCGGCGAATCCACCCTCTGCACGAGATCATGCGCTTAATCAAAAGCCATTCAGCGCGTCTTATTAATGAACAATTCGGCCACGCTGGACGGATATGGCAACAAGAATCCTTCGACCACGTGCTGCGATCATCCGAAAGCCTGGACGCAAAAGTAGCGTACATCCTGGCAAATCCGGTTCGTGCCGGATTGGTGAACGTTCAAGAAGACTATCCGTGGAGTTGGCTAAAGCCGGTCGAAACCGGGAAGGCTAGTGTAGGGGCGGCCCTCCGGCCCGCCCCCAGCAAAGCCGAAGGCGAGCGGTTGCCCTAATCAAAAGCCGCTAGCCCCTTCGACCGCTAGCCTTCGGCTTCGCGGAGGCGGGCCAAAGGGCCGCCTCTACAGGTTCTGTTCAATTCCGAGATGTGACGTTCTGGTTTGGCCAACGACGAACGACGAACGACGGTTTTCTTCCAACCTTGCCCGCACGCGCCGCTAAGAAAGCCCGCAACATTCGACCTCAGACCGCGTTCTCTATAATGACGCCATTCAGGAGGAACTAATGAAGCGAGTCGCTGCGGTCATAATTTTATGTTTCGCCGCTCTGAATGCACAAGGACAGGAAGCGTGTACGAACCCTAATCCAAAGATCGTCAAAACCACGGGAACCGCGGAATTGAAGGTCACCCCGGATCAGGCAGTGATCCAACTCGGGGTTGAGCACCAGAGTGCCACGGCAAAGAACGCCAAGGCCACGGTAACTGCGGCGTCGCGAAAGATCCTGGCGGCGCTGAAAGCGCTGGGCATCGACGACAAGGACATCCAAACTGACTATCTTTCTCTGCAACCGATGATCGACTACCGGAAGGGCTTGCGCATCACGAACTTCACCGCCGAACAGTCCTTGTCAGTGAAGGTCCGTGATCTTTCCAAGCTCGATGACGTCATGGACGCGGTAATGTCTGCCGGAGCCAATAACATTGGCGGAATCGAATACCAGTCCAGCGAACTGAGGAAGTACAAAGACGAGGCACGCGATGCCGCCGCCAAAGCCGCGCGCGAGAAGGCCGACGCCTTGGCCAAAGCTTTAGGGAACCAGATCGGCAAGACCTATTCCATCGAAGAAGTGCAGCCGAGCGAGAGGTACTATTCGTATTTGCGAATACAACGATGAAGCCCCGAGAAGTCGAGCGCGCCGTCGACAGCGCCCGGAGAGCTGACGGTGACGGCTTCGGTGATCGTTAGCTTCGATCTCCTGTGAAACTGCGTCTTCGGTCGAAAGACCAACGACGGCTTCACCCCCAACAAAAAGGCGACCCTTTCGGGCCTTTGACTACGTCGAATGCTTTTGACCTTAGCCGGAACCAAAAACGCGATGGGTGCCCCATCCTTTCGCGTTCCCTGCGAAAGGGTGGGCACCACAAACGCGCGCAGAGTGGGGTCTTACAGCCGATACTGGAAGAGAATATGACGGAGAGAAAAAGTCGGATCAAGCCGACCCCGAGCGCGGCCAAAGGGAGTGTCGGACCCAAACAGGCAGGGGCAATTCAAGGCTATCTTCCCACTTTTTACTTTTCTGGTTCGTGCCCGCGATGGTTCCCTAATCTTCCCTGCCCAGCATACTCAGCACCCGGTCAAAGTCCGCCAGGCTCTCATACCGGATCACGATCTGTCCCTTATTGCCCTGGTAAGCCATGACCCGCACTCGCATGCCCAGCGTCTCCCTCAGCCGACGCTCGGCGTCGCGGACGTTGGGATCGACCGGCTTTTCCGGACTCGCGGTTCCGGCTTGTTGAATTCGGGATTCATCAGCTGCTCAACTCGATACTTCAAATCCCTGACCGTGAGCCCGAGCCTGACGGCCATTTCCGCCAAGTCCACAATGGCCTCCGGAGTCGTCTCCGGCAGCGCCTCCAGCAGCACCCGCGCCTCGCTGAATCCCAGCTTGCCCCCGCCGATCAGCTTGAGCACGCCTTCGGGCAGCTTAAGCAATCGGATGTAATTCGCCACCGACTCGCGCGAGACTCCGGTACGCTGGCCGATTTGTTCCTGCGTCAGATTGAAGTCGCGGCTCAGGCGCGAGAACGCCTGCGCTTGCTCCAGGCAATTCAGGTCCTGGCGCTGCAAGTTTTCGACAATCGTCATCTCCGCGGCTTGTTCATCGCCGAGCGGCCGAACGATTGCGGAGACCGTCGTCTTCCCTGCCAGCTTCGACGCACGGCAGCGCCGTTCGCCCAGCACCAGCACGTAGCGCCCGTTCGCTCCCGGACGCACCACAATCGGCTGCGCCAGCCCGCTGGCTTTGATCGACTCCGCCAGTTCGTTCAGCGCCGCCGGATCGAACGAACGCCGCGTCTGGTAAGGGTTTTCGTCAATCAGGTCGAGCGGAATTTGTTCGACAACGTCGCCTTCCGCGCGCGCCTGCAGCTCAACAACCTGCGACGGGACCGCCGTCGGAGGCGGCATGACCGCAGGCGCGGCCGCCGCCACAACGCGCGGCCCAGATGGCAACAGTGAATCCAACCCGCGGCCCAGATGCTCTGCGTTTCTCGGCAGGTTTCTGTTCTTCAATAGCGCTCATTTCAGGCTCCATGCTCGGAGAGATAATGTTAAATTACTTAGTATATCTTTAAGAATACTGTCACTCGCGTTGTCAGAATAAGTTCTGGTACGCGCAGCGAACGACGCGCGGCCAAACGACCAACAGACCAACGACGAACGACGGGGTTCGTCATTTCAAATCCATCGTGATCAACTTATTGCGATCTCGCCATCGTCTCCATCGCGGAGCATTCACTACTTGCTTCTCTTCCCCTTCGGCCTGTGGCTCGCCGGATTCGGCCGGTTCCTCGAAAGCTTTGAAATCCGGCAAGTGCTTGGCGATGATTTCTTTCGCGAGTTCAATGTAGCTTTCGGCGCCTCGCGAACGATCGTCGTAAAGGATGACCGGCTTTCCATGGCTCGGAGCTTCTGCGAGGCGCACGTTGCGCGGAATCCTCGTAGCGAAAACCTTCTCGCCGAAAAACCGCTTCAGCTCAGAAGTCACCTGTTGAGCCAGATTGGTCCGCTCGTCAAACATGGTCAAGACCACGCCTTCGATTTCCAGCGATGGGTTCAAAGCGCCGCGAATTCGTTCAACCGTATCGAGCAGCTCCGAGATTCCTTCCAGCGCGAAATATTCCGCTTGCATCGGAATCAGAACCGAGTCCGCGGCGACAAGCGAATTCAAAGTCAGCAGATCGAGCGCCGGCGGACAATCGAGAACGATGAAGTTAAAGCGCTCGCGCAAAGGCGCCAGCGCATCGCGAAGCCGGAATTCCCTATTCTCGGCATCAACCAACTCGAAGTTGACTCCGATCAAGATTCTTGTGCGCCGGCAGAATAAACAGCCGCTCAATCTCGGTCGGCTGCAAGGCGCTCATCGCGTCGCATTCGCCGAGAATGACTTTGTAACTGCTGTTTCGGTCCGGATCTTTGGCTAAACCAAGCCCGCTCGTGGAATTCGACTGCGGATCGCAATCGACCAAGAGCGTGTTCAGCTTGGCGGCAGCCAAGGAGGCCGCAAGGTTGATGGCAGTCGTAGTTTTACCGACGCCGCCCTTCTGATTGGCAACAGCGATAATGCGGGCCATTTAGGTTTTTCGGAGACGCAGAGACTTTAAAGGCAGCATAGTTCGGAAAGCAGCCGTTGGCAATGCCGGATTGCGGTGCAGGCCTGTGAATCGTAGTTGGCCGAGTTTGAGTGAGGTTGCGAGGTATCGGCTTGGCTTTCCACATCTATTGAAGCCCAACGATTGTTCCACGTGGAACATTTCTAATCGAAATGATCCTTGGATCATTCGGATTGTTCCACGTGGAACATTCCGGCGATCCTCAGTCTGGGAAGCGACCGACTAGCAGGCTTCGGCCTCGCGCCAATGGAAGAGGGAATGGATTTTCCCAATTGGTGGCGGGCAGGATTGATTTTGCGGATTCGATTTGCGAATCGCCGATGAGCAAGGCCAGGCGGCCATGCGGAGCGACGAGATTTGCGGCAACCGGGATAATCTTCTCGAAGCGCTCGACGGCCCTGAAAATCACCAAGTCGGATCGCTCAGCTAGTTTCTCCGCGCGGTCGGCAAAGACTTTGACTTTGGAAAAGCTCAAAGCTCGGACCACTTCGCGAAGAAACACGGCTTTCTTGCCGTGCGCTTCGATCAGCGTCAGTTCTAATTCTGGATTCCAGATCTTAAGAGGAAGACCTGGGAAGCCGGCGCCGGAGCCGATGTCGATTGCGGTTTGAGTGGTTTCGCTCAGGAAGCTGCCTGGCGGCGAAAAGGGATTCGCCGAAGTGGCGGGTGATGATTTCTTCGGGATCGCGGACCGCAGTCAAATTGATGTGCGCGTTCCATTTCTGAAGAAGCTGCTGGTAGGTTGCGATCTGGGCGAGCTGCAAGTCGGAAAGACGCGAATCCTCGAGGAAAGGGGCGAGAAGCGCGGCTATGCGATCCGTCGTCATGAAGCGAGATTGTATCCGATAGAGAATTTATTGTGTTTTGGAACTTTGATTCGCGTGACAAACACAGAGCGCATCGATGAACCAAAGATGCAAAATGTGGAGCGGGGGAGCGAAGATACAAGGGGGAGAAAGCTGAGGACAGTGGAAATGCAGCCATTTCGTACTGCTGAGTGGGCAAAAGCTTAATAGCGAATCTTTAGAGTAAACGCGCCAGGGCGCTCAGCGCCGTTTTATCGGGTTTCAGTTTAAGTTCTTGACATTAATCCATTATTCTGCAATTATCGAAATATGAAGAAGGCGGTATCGAGCGAAAAGGTTACGAAGTACGCGGATATGTTCTCGGCGATGGGGACGGATGCGAGGTTGAGGATTATGCAACTGTTGCTGACGGCGCATCCGGAAGGATTGGTCGTGGGCGAGATTCAGGAGGAGCTGGGGATTCCGGGTTCCACGTTGTCGCATCATCTCGACAAGCTGACGGAATGAAGACCTGGTGCGGGTGCGGCGGGAGAGCACGTTTTTGCGGTACACGGCGAATACGGATGCGCTGCAGGAGCTGTTGGGGTTCTTGTATGCGGAATGTTGCACGCGGAATCGGGCGGTGCGGGCGGAGGATGTGGTGCAGATTTGCCGGTGAGCGGTGAGCGATGGGCCAATTGGCGCTGCGAGCGAAAGCAGGTTCCTCTCCGCCTACGGCGGTTCGGAATGACAAGAGATAAGGAACACAAGGAGAAGAGCATGCAGAGCACAGCGGTTCGCGAAGTGGTGAAGGAGAAATACGGACAGGCGGCCTTGCGCGTGACCAGCGGGGGCAGCGGTTGCTGTGGAGCGACCGCCGCTAGTTCGTCGGGATGCTGCGATCCGATTACGTCGAATCTTTATGACGCGGCGCAAACGGGGCAGATTCCGGAAGAGGCGGTGCTGGCGTCGCTGGGGTGCGGGAATCCGACGGCGTTGGCGCAGTTGAATCCGGGAGAGATTGTGCTCGACCTCGGGTCCGGGGGCGGGATTGACGTTTTGCTTTCGGCGCATCGTGTGGGGCCAACGGGGAAGGCTTACGGTCTGGACATGACGGACGAGATGTTGGCGCTGGCGAATGAGAACAAGCGTAAGGCCGGAGCGGAGAACGTCGAGTTTTTGCGCGGCGAGATTGAAAACATTCCGCTGCCGGACAATTCAGTGGATGTGATCATCTCGAATTGCGTAATTAATCTTTCTGCCGACAAAGATCGCGTGTTACGGGAGGCGTTTCGCGTGCTGAAGCCGGGCGGGCGGTTTGCGGTTTCGGATGTGATTACGCGCGGACCGATCGCTCCGGAGATTCGGCAGAGCGTTTTGTTGTGGGTGGGGTGTGTGGCGGGAGCGCTGGATGAGAATGAGTATCGGGAGAAGCTGAAGGCGGCGGGATTTGAGCAGATCAGCATTGAGCCGACGCGGGTTTATCGGGTGGAGGATGCGCGGGAGTTTTTGTCGTCGGCGGGAGTGGATGTGGACAAGATTGCGCCGCAGGTGGATGGGAAGTTTATGAGTGGGTTTGTCCGGGCGGCAAAAAAGCCATCAGCCGTCAGCCATCAGCCATCAGTCAAACCCGGCGCTTAAGAGCATATGGACAAACGAACCTACAACGTCCTATTTCTATGCACGGGGAATTCGGCGCGGTCGATTTTGGCGGAAGGGATTTTGAACTTCCGAGGCAAGCCACGGTTTACGGCTTACAGCGCGGGGAGCCATCCTTCGGGGGCGGTGAGGCCGGAGGCGTTGAAGCGGCTTGAGGAAGCGGGGATTTCTACGCAGGGATTGCGGAGTAAGAGCTGGGATGAGTTTGCGAAGCCGGGCGCACCCAAACTGGATTTTATCTTTACCGTTTGCGACAACGCGGCGAAGGAAGTTTGTCCGATATGGCCGGGGCAGCCGATGACAGCGCATTGGGGAGTGGCAGATCCGGCAGCGGTGCAGGGGGCGCCGGATAAACGATCTGCGCAAGAAGTGGAGCGTGCTTATCGCGAGGCATTTGCTATTTTGGAACGGCACATTGAGTTGTTTGTTTCCTTGCCGCTGGCTTCGATGGACGAAGCGACAGTGAAAGATGAGATCCGGAAGATCGGGCAGCGATGAGATCGAACCTGCCCAGGCGCGTGGCCGCGGAATTTCTGGGGACGGCTTTTCTGGTTGCGGCGGTTGTCGGCTCGGGGATTATGGCGGAGCGGTTGGCGGGCGGGAATGTCGCGCTCGCGCTACTTGCCAACACGATTGCCACCGGAGCGGCACTGGTGGCTTTGATTCTTGCCTTCGGATCCATTTCCGGCGCGCATTTCAATCCTGTGGTATCGCTGGCGGATGCTATGGCGGGTGGACTGGCTTGGCGTGAAGTTCCAGCGTATTTATTGGCGCAGGTCCTGGGCGGTGTGGCGGGAACCATGCTGGCGCATGGGATGTTCGTGCTGCCGCTGGTATCTTTTTCGCGGCATGCGCGCAGCGGGCCGGCGCAAGTTTTCAGTGAGTTTGTGGCGACGTTTGGATTGATGTGCGTGATCTGGGGGTGTTCGAGGTCGCGTCCGAACCTGGTGCCGTTTGCGGTGGGGAGTTATATTGCGGCGGCGTACTGGTTTACGGCGTCCACTTCGTTTGCGAACCCGGCGGTGACGATCGCGAGATCGTTGAGCGATACGTTTGCAGGGATCCGTCCAGTGGACGTCTTTCCTTTTGTGGTGGCGCAGTTTGCAGGAGGGATAGCGGCGAGGTTTCTTTTTCGCTGGCTGGCTCCGGATGTGCAGCATGAGCTGGGGAGCGCAGGTTGACGGGAAGTACCTCAGCGGCTAAAGCCGTGAAACATGAGCGGCATTCAATGCAGCGCTGAAGCGCTGCTCCACCCAAATCCTGCGGATGCCAGAGACGCAACACCCCGTTGTCCTGCTTGGGGGTTATACTTCCCGAAAAGCGGGCCACTCGTCCTTAGGATTTGACATCAGAACCTCAACTCAAGGAGACCAAGATGAGACTGCATTGGATGTGCGGTGTAGTGTTCGCGGCTGCAATGGTCACGCCAGGTTCGGCGCAGATTTCGGTGTACATCGGGACGCCGCCGCCGGCGGTGGTTTATGAAGATCAGGGAGCGCCTCCAGGTGCGGGGTACGTTTGGATCGAAGGATATTGGCAACCGTCGGGTCATCGCTACAAATGGGTACGGGGACACTGGGAACGACCTCCGTACGAAGGCGCGTATTGGACGCATCCACATTACGACCACTACAAAGAAGGCTGGGTGCTGCACGAAGGACACTGGGACCGTGAAGACCACGACAACGGGCACTGGAAGGATAAGGACCACGGTAAAGGGCACGGTGACCATGACGATCATGGGCACGACCACCATGACTAAATCCAGCGACCCGTCGAAGCTGCAGGAACCAGAATGGTAAAAGGTGGACCGTGGGTCTGATCGTGACCTGATTTTCCCGAGACCCACGGTTCCCAGTTAATCGAAAAGGCAGACGGAGTGGGAAACCCTGCGCTCCATGAACCAAGGAAGGTAATGGACGCCGCCCGGAGGAGAGTCACGGGACGATCACTGCGGCTCCGTCGATTGAGGGCGGCGCCGCCTACATATTGACTTAGTACCAAGTGCACTCTACGCTAGTGATAATGCGCATTTGTCGGACAGCTTGGGTCGTGCTGGTAACCGCCGCGCTTCTCTCCTTCGCGGCGGATTGCTTTGCGATGACCCCCGAGCAGTCAATGCGCTGCTGCACTTCGAGGCGATGTCCTGCACATCATCCGCATGGGACTGATTGCTGCAAGACTATGCAGGCAGCACGAGCAGTGCTCGGCCAGCCAACGCCAGCGCATAGGTTTTCTATTTCGCCCGTGGTCATCGCCTTTATAGCCGCGTCATCTCCAGCCTCAAGTTCGCAATCGGCAGACGATGCGGCGGTGGCGAACTCCCATGCTCCACCCGGGTTCTACTTGCCTGCTGTACTGCCTTTGCGGATCTAACCTCTCCCTGTCTCTGCGCGGCCTGCGCGGAAGTGTGCTCGGACGAAGCATTCATATAAGGGAGACAGTGTGGCATTCCGAACAATATCCGGCGTATTTTGCCGAGCTGCGGCGTTCGTTTGCATCGCGATAAGTTTGAGGCCATGCGTGCTCGCGCAAGGCCCAGCGCCGGAAACCGCTCCGCCATTGTTTCCTGGCGGCGGATTGGTTTCTTACAACTCGATCTTTACCACGCGCGGTCCGATGCTATCCCCTTCCAGGAATATTCCGGTGACCGCACTGCCAACGTTCGCGCACGAGGGCGATGTTGACTTCACCTGGGGCTTTCACAACGATTTCGATTTGACGATTCTTGTCCCAATCGTCACGAATCAGTTTGAACTGCCCGGAGCGCCGACGGTTCGAGGGACAGGGCTGGGCGATTCGATGGCGCTGATCAAATATCGCTTTTACCGGCGAGACTCAGCCCGCGGAACAACGCAGGCTTCGTTTACGATCGGCCCCAAATTGCCGACTGGGCGCACAAGTCTGGTTGATACGAACCGCATTCTGCTCCCGGCCACTTTGCAACCCGGCTCGGGATCAACTGACCTGTTCGTTGCTGCAAACTGGACCTACACGGGCCTCTTCAATCTGCGGCGTTTGGTTGCCGATGAAGACTTCCATGCGCTTTTGCGATCGCAGGGTACACAGAAGACCCGGCTGGGGAGCAATGTCGAGTCGCGTTTCTGGTTGTCCTACAGGCCTTATGAGTCGAAGAACGTAGCGCGCGAATGGTTTATTGGGCCTGTGTTGACATGGATGCACTCGCAGGACGATCGCGTGGCAGGCGTTACACAGAGTGGCAGTGGCGGTGATCTTCTGCTCGCGGGAGTTACGACGTATGTGGGCGTGCTGCCAGGAATGCACGTCTGGCTGGGCATGGATTGGGACGTGGCACATTCGGCAGGGGCACAGTTCATGCCGATTCGGCGTCACATCACCTTGGGAATTACGCAGCAGTTTCGAATGCATTTTTAAGCATAAGCCCTTAGAAAGGGGGACTAATGACCAAGAAACAAATTGCGCTATTGCTGCTGTTTGTTTCTCCGCTGATGCCACAGTCACAAGCGGAGATCAAGCACATTGAAATGCGCGTCGAAGGCATGACATGAAACTTTTGAGCCTACGGGGTGAAACAGCACCTCGGGCGCCAGTCTGGCGTTCAAAACGTGGAAGTGAGTTTGCGGGATGGAAAAGTCGATGTCACTCCGAAGGAAGATGGGCGAGTTGATCCTGCCCAGCTTTTGAAGGCGACGTATGACAGCGGCGTCAGTGTCGCTGAGATGGATGTCACCGTGCGCGGCAAGATTGTGAAAGACGATGCCGGCAACTTGAGCTTGCAGAGTCTGCCAAACCAAACGTTTGTTCTTTCGACAAACGAGTTGTCACAATCGCTCGCGCCGCTGGCGGGCTCGGCGACGCAGGTAACTGTGCGCGGGCAGTTGTATAAGAAGGCTGGAAAGAAGAAAGCGGATACTTCAGTGCCACTCAAGCTGCTGGTTCTTGAAGTCGAGAAACAGGAATGAGGACAAGAACAGTTCTGCTTGCGGTTGCGCTGATGACTGGACTCGCGGGATGCGATCGCCATCCTGCGAGTTCAGCGCCGCAGAAACCCGCCATCCCGGCCGGCGAGCTGGGTTCGCAACTCCCGGAGTTTGATGTCAAGGATCTGCAGGGGAACGAGGTTTCTTCACAAGACCTGCGCGGCAAGGTTGTTCTGATTGATATTTGGGCGACGTGGTGCCAACCGTGCAGAAAGGAAATGCCGGGCTATCAGAAGCTGTTGGACCAATATGGCGCGCGTGGATTTGCCGTGGTCGGGTTGAAGTCGAACGTAATGATGGATACGGAGGATCCGGCGAAATTTGCGAAGGCGATTGGAGTGCGTTATCCGCTGGTCAGCGCGTCGGCGGAAACGGTTCAGAAGTTCGGCCCGCTTGAGGGGCTACCGACAACGCTGTTGTACGACCGCAAAGGCGTTCTTCGAGATAAGGTGATTGGATTTGAATACAGCAGCCATTTTGAAGAGGAGTTGAAACCGCTGTTGTAAAAGCTGGATCAGGGGACGATGACCGCGGCGCCGTCAATGGCGTCGTTCTTTACTGCGATCAGGGCTTCATTGGCTTGGTCGAGGGAGAAGCTCGTCACTTTGGGGTGGAGGTTGATTTCGGCGGCTAGTTGCAGGAAGTCGCGGGCGTCGGTGCTGGTCATGTTGGTGACGCTGCGGATTTGGCGTTCTCCCCAGAGGAGTTTGTCGTAGTCGAATTCAGGGATGCGGTCGAGGTGGATAGCGTTGATCGCTACTACGCCGCCTTTACGCAGGCTGGAGAGCGCGGAGATGACGACGTCACCGCTGGGGGCGAAGGTGACGGCGCGGTCGAGTTGCTTCGGAGGACGGTCGTTTTCTGTTCCCACCCAAATGGCTCCGAGCGAGGCGGCAAGTTTGCGGTGAGATTCGCCGCGGGTGGAAACATAAACCTCACAATTCCATGCTTGCAGAACAGCGATGGCGAGATGGGCGGAGGCGCCGAAGCCGAAGAGGCCGACGCGGTCTCCTTTTTGGACGCCGGCAACGCGGAGGCTGCGGAAGCCGATGATTCCGGCGCAAAGAAGCGGGGCGGCGTGGAGACGGTCTAGGGCGGCGGGGATGGGGAAGACGAAATCGGCGCGAGCAAGGGCGTATTCGGCGTAGCCTCCGTTGACGGAGTAGCCGGTGAAGGTGGGGGAGTCGCAGAGATTTTCTTCGTGGCGAAGGCAGTAGGGGCAAGTGCCGTCGGTGCCGCCCAGCCAGGAGACGCCGACGAGATTCTTGGGCAATGCCGCTGCCGAGCTGCGCTCGACCGGACGGGCGAGGACGCCCGTCCCCACATGGGCGGTGGTGGTGTCGGCGGCTGTGGCGATGATCTCGCCGACGATTTGGTGGCCGGGGATTATTTGCTTGTGAAGCGCGGGGAGTTCGCCTTCGACGATGTGGAGGTCGGTGCGGCAGACTCCGCAGGCCAGGACGCGGAGGAGGACCTGGTTCTCGTCGGGAGTGGGGATGGGGACGTCTTCGATTTGGAGCGGGCGGTTGGCGATTGGCTGGGGCGCGCGGAGGACGGCGGCTTTCATTATTTTCGTACGGCTCGTTTGTCCGAAGTTATGACCATGGCTTGCCGGTGTACCAACGCGGCTCTTTCCGTTTTTCACCATACCAGCTCCAATCATTGAGGCTGTCAATGAAGAGCTGCCGCTGGTAGGTTCGATAGGAGGGAGAAAGATTTGAAGCGTAGTAGCCATGCTCAGCACGTATGTCACGCAGATCATTACCTAGGTTGCCCACGACCGTTCCTTTCGGTCCGCCAAAATTCGCGATGTGCGCCTCGAACCAGCACTCTGTTCCATCTCTTGAGGTGAGGTTGAATGGCGCGGTTGCCAAAAGATCTAAATCCGCAGCTGCCTCGATCCATGCTTTCGAGATTTCAGCGTCCACCGGCATCGCCGTCCGCACCTCAGCGGAAGTTGGTGAACAGGATCAGGTCGGAGTCGTTGACTTTGGCGCGGGTGATGGCGATCTGCTTGCCATCCGGGGACAACGAATAGCCCGAAATCTGAAGCGGTTCGCTGTCGAAGTGTGTGATTTGGGTGGGCTTGCTGCCGTCCAAGGGCTGGTAGAAAAGGTTGGTGCCAGCACCGGTGGCCTTATCGAGGATGAGAGCGCGGCCGTCGGGGGTCCACTGGGGGCGATTGACGACGCCGCTTGACGACAGGGAAATCTTGTTTCCGCC
The DNA here is from genome assembly GCA_963839975.1 of uncultured Acidobacteriota bacterium. Taxonomy (GTDB): domain Bacteria; phylum Acidobacteriota; class Terriglobia; order Terriglobales; family Acidobacteriaceae; genus Gp1-AA145. The sequence continues at coordinate 600,637 of CAWIXA010000003.1, forward strand.
GTCGAGGTCTTGAACCACCAGATTCGATTTGTGTTCTGCGTATTGAAGAAAGGCGATTCGCTTGTCGTCTGGCGATAACGCTGCGCCGTTGCTGGAAGCTTTTGCCACCATCTCGGATGTTCCGGTCGCGGTCGAAACCCGTTTCAATCCGCCGTCAAAGTAGTCGACGTAGTAGACGAACTTCCCGTCGCGGGTGCAGACGGGGTTTTCGGCGTCGCGTTCGGAGGTCAGTTGCTTAATTTCGCCGGTGCCGGAGCTCTGGCGGAAGAGGTTCAGGTTGTTGTCGCGCAGCTGCGCAAAAACCGTGGCATCGGGGCCGCAGGAAATGGCATAAAAGGCGGAAGTATCACGATCGGGAATCTGCACCCGGGAGCTGCCGTCGGAATTCATGCGAAAACTGCGCGATTCATTGTCGGTGAAGTAGATTTTTCCGTCGGAGCCCCATTGCAGCCCGCCGCCGTCAGCCTGACCGGGAGTGATGGGAGCCGGGTTCAGCTTAATTTCATCAGTCCATTTCGCCGGCGCATTGCCAACATACACCGCTGAGGATGCCTGCTCCTGGACGGTGGCGAGCGCCTTGCCGTCGGCGGTCACGGTGATGTTGCGGTATTCATTTAAGTCGTTGGTGACGTTTTGTATGGGGCCGGAAGGGTAAGGCTGGAATCTGATTTGGGCGCGGAGGTTGTTCTCGCGGGAACGGACCTGAAGGAACATTCCGCTCGAATCGGGGAGCCAGGCGACGCCGTCCACCAGGAATGGGTAGGGGAACGATTTCACCACCGTGCCGTCGGGAGTGAAGATGAGCAGGGAGCTGAGGCGGTCCTTTTCAAGTTGATATTGCGAGACGGCGATTAGCTTGCCGTCGGCGGACCAGGAAAGCGACGAATTGTTCACCGCTAACGCCTCGCGTTCGGCGATAACGTGGCGATTGCTGCCGTCGCTGTTGGCGATCGCCAACTGAGGCTTATTGCTGCTGCCGGCATCGAAGTGGGCGAAGACCATCTGCTTGCCATCCGGGGAGAACGCGACCGGAGTCATCAGATCGTCGAGAATGCGCTGCGGCGTGCCGCCCAGGCTGGGAACCGAATACAGAAGAGTTTCGTCTTCGTTGGCTGGATCGGTGTGTTCGTAGTAGATGTAATTTCCATCCGGAGAAAAAGTGGGGCGGCGGTTGCCGAACCATCCGGGCCCGGGGGGAACGACCTGGGCTTCGCTACCGGTGGCGATTTGCTTGACCCACAGGCTTTGTTGCTCGCCGCGTTTGACGAAGGCGATCCAGCGGCCGTCGGGCGAAATGGCGCCGGAGACGGCGGCGCCGTTCTCGGTGAGCTTGGTGATCTGCATGTTGAGCGGGTTGATGGCCGGCTTTGCAGGGGTCAGATATTTGTAGAGGCCGTAGGCGCCGATTATTAGAGCGATGACGATTGGGGACAGGATCAGGCGCATTTTATGGCGCTTGGCCTCGGCGAGGATGGCGGCGTTCGAGACTGCGGCGGAAGGGGTGACGGCGGGGCCTGCCGAGCTGGAGCTCGAAGCTGCGGCGAAGCGTCCGGAGGAACCGGATCCGGATCCGCGCTTGATGCGTTTGAGATCGGCGCGAAGCTCAGCGGCTGACTGAGTGCGGAGGTCGGGATCCTTTTCGAGCGACTTCAGAATCACGTCGCTGAGCTGCGGTGGCAGAAGCGGATTGAGATCGGCGGGCGGCGGCGGATTTTTTTCCAGAATGGCGTGGAAGATGACGGCGGAAGTGGGGCCGTCGAAGGGGAGGCGTCCGGTGCCCATTTGATAGAGGACGGCGCCGAAGCTGAAGAGATCGGTGCGGGCGTCCACTTCTTCGGCGCGCGCTTGCTCTGGCGACATGTACGCCACGGTGCCGACGGTTGAGCCTGGGCTGGTGAGCAAGGGAGAGTCAATGGTTGCGCCAATGCCGACGGCGGCTTGTTCGTGCTCTTTGGCCAGCTTGGCGAGGCCGAAATCGAGGACCTTGGCGCGGCCGCGGGTGGTGATGAAAATATTCGCGGGCTTGATGTCGCGATGGATGATGCCTTTGCGGTGGGCGGCGTCGAGGGCGTCGGAGACTTGGATGGCGACGTCGAGAAGCTGGTCGTTGGTGAAGGGACGGGCCAGCATGCGAGCGGAAAGCGGCTCGCCTTCGAGCAGTTCCATGGCAATGAAGGGCTGGCCTTCATGCTCGTTGATTTCGTAGATGGTGCAGATGTTTTCGTGATTGAGGGAGGAGGCGGTGCGGGCCTCCATGCGAAAGCGCTCGAGCGATTGCGGGCTCATGGCGACGTCGCGAGGCAGGAACTTGAGGGCTACGCGGCGGCCGAGAGTGAGATCTTCGGCTTCATAGACGACGCCCATGCCGCCGCTGCCGATTTCACGGGTGATCCGGAAGTGCGAAATGGTTGAGCCGATCATGGGGAACCGTCGTTGGTCGTTGGTCGTTGCCGTTGGTCGTTGGCCGCTATGACTGCCGGGTCGAAGCGGAAATTCCCGTTCTAGTTCTTTTCGAGAAAATCGGTGAAGGCGCCATTCTTCCCGTAGTAGACGCGAAGGCTGCATTGCTTGGCGCTCATGTGGGCGAAAGAAAGCTCCAACTCTTTGGTTGGCTGGGGAATTTCACCGACCTCCATGGGCGCGTGTGCCACGTCCTGCGAGGAATCATAAAGCGCGCCGGGGGTGACGTTGCGGTTGACGATCAGAGTCCAGCTCTTGCCGCCGGGGATGAAATAGATGGTGTATGCGCCCAAAGGAAGTTGAGAGCCGCCCAGGCTCAGCGGAACCTGCACGTACAGGGTGACGCCGGGAGACCAGACGCGGCCGTTCTTGGGGTCTTCTTTGACCTTGGCGTGGTACTGGATGCTCACCTGATTGCCGTCCTCGAAATTGCAGTAGGCAGTGAGCGGGTCTTGTGCGCGGCTTGCGGCGGCAAGCAGAGGGATGGCGGCAACTAGGCAAAGAAGCGCCCGGATGGCTGATTTTGTCACGGCAATAATGTAACACCCCGAGGGCGGTTCTTGGCTGCCGGTTCTTGGCTCTTGGCAAAAAAACTGCGCTGAGTCCCTTTGCGAGCCAAGAACCAAGAGCCAAGAACCAGGAGCCAAGAGCCGCCCCTCCCCAATTGGGCGTGGTCTTCGGTTACGTTCTCAATTGCCGGGTGGGTTGCTAACGTCTTGGGCAGGGGAAAGAGGCCCAAAAATGTCTAAATCGTCATCGAAGGTTCTTTACGGGGAATTGAATGAAGAAACGCTTTCGCAGCAGGCAGGGTCGCTGAAGAACGCTGGATACAGTGTGCAGACCGCGGTTGGGCGAGCGGGAGTGATGGAATTGCTGAAGCGCGAGAGCTTCGACATGGTGATCCTGGGGGCGACGCTGACGCGGGACGACCGGCACCATCTGCCTTATATGGCGAAGAAGGCGCATGCGGCGACGCGGGTGCTGGTACTGCACACGGACGGGTCGCGGCATCCGTATGTGGATGGGAACATTGACACCGGAGAAGGCATTGAGAAGCTGATCGAGAAGATCGGGAGTGCGCAGGGGAAAGCTGCTGCGGCTGGCGCGGGAAGATAGGCTTTTTCGTTGTGAAGTTAAGCGGCTCCTCGGAGCCGCTTTTGTTTTTGGGGAGGGCGACCTGGCGGAAATCTACGAGCCGTCATCCTGAGCCGCAAAGCACTGCGCGCGGAGCGGACTTGCACGGTCGCCTGGAATCAGTGCGTGTGAGCCGCCCGCCAGATCCCTCGCCCCGCTGGTGAAAGCGCGGGGCGTCGGGATGACGCCACGGTTTATCTTTGCAACGAGCCATCTGCCGGAGCTGCGCTCGGGTGACAGGTGGGGGGCATCCTTCGGCTTCGCTCAGGACAGGCTCTGTCGCTACACGATCTCCGTGTCGTATATTTCTTCTTTGGATATTTTTCGGAGAGAGAAAGAGACGATGGCTCAAGAGCAGACTGGCAACCGGGTGTACGTGACGCTGGGCGGGCTTCCGCTGATGGTGGAACTGAAGTGGCCGTTTCATAAGTCGGGATCAGGGGCGGACTTCTGGGTACTGCATGGGGACATCAAGCTGGGCGGATCAGAGGGGCTGCACTCGGCGGTGGCGGTGAACCTCTCGGCCACGGTGCGCGAAGTGCTGCCGTCGCTGGAGCCGAAGGATGTGGAAGGGCCGGTGATCAACTCGCTGCGGAAGGATGTGGACCGGCGGCAGTTGGAATTTGTGAAGTCAGGGAAGCTGGTTCCGGTGCAGTTTTCCAGCCGGCATTATGACTTCAAGCGCAGTAAATGGATATTCGGGAAGGCCACTGACGAGCACATCTCGCTGCTGATCGCGCGGAAAGTTTTCTGGCAGAGACGACTGACCGAAGGCGCGGCATGGATTGGCGATCCGACGGAAGCGCTCTATGTTGAGACGACGCGCGAGCATGTGCTGGAACTGGCGCGGAAGCTGGCAGAAGACGGGCTGATGACGGTCGAGGGAGAGCGGGCGTCAGCGAATGCGGCGTTGATGGCGCAAGCGGAAAAATTTGAAGCGGACATGCGCGCGGCGCTGGGGGAATTGGAGAAGAAGCACGCGTTTGAGCGAGGATAGAGAATCGGGTGATCTGGCGATCGGGTCATCGGGTGATGTGGAGACTAAATCACAGGCGTCGCGTGTCCGAGCCGAAGTACAACATCAAAACCTAATCAAAACCTAGACTCAAAGGTGGCGGGGAGGGCCTCCTTCGGCTTCGCTCAGGGCAGGTCCGCCCCACACGGGCATGTCTGGCTCACACGGGCGATTCGCTACTCGTTCTTCATGGCTTCAATCGTCTGATAGAGCTGGCTGTCGGGGTTCTCGACTTCCACGAAGGGCTTCACGCCGGGCTTGCCGGTGACCACGTAGATGGTCGGGGTGTGCTGGATGTTGACGCGGTGGCCGAGGTCTCTATCTTCATTCACCAGCGCGGCGAGCTTGCCCTGGGGATCCACTACAAAAGGCAGATCAACTTTGTGGTCGGTGGCGAACTTCTGCGCGAAGGCTTGCAGGGTGTCAGGGGTGACTTCGGGCTGGTGCTGGAAGATGTAGTCGCGGAACTGGTTGCCGAGCTCTTTGGAGTGGGTGTCGAAATAGCGCGCGATGACGGCGGCGTTGTAGGACCAGTTGTGCATGGGCAACGGGAAGTCGTGGCGGATGACGGGAATCTTGTAGGTCTTGCCGGCGTTGGCGACCAAGGGCGCGTCCTGGCGGCACTTGGGGCATTGCAGGTCTTCGAAGACGATGATGGCCAGCGGTGCGCCTTTTGGCGGACGGAGCAGGGCGGGGTCTTGGGCGAGGGCGAAAGAACTTGGCAAGAGCAAGGCTAGGGCGAGCAGTAGTGTCTTCTTCATGTTCATGGCTATGAGTTTAGATGCCTATACGTCATTTTATGGTAACCGAAGAGGCGGTTTGGGGCGAAATGGCAAAAAGTCAGAATGCAGAAGGTAACGCTGGAGCGCTCGGGTTCTGTCTCACTTCTGAATTCTGAGTTCTTGCTGCCGACTTTGTCGGAAGTTTCTACTTCGGAGATCAAAAGCCTTTAACCGCAAAGTTCGCTGAGGAAAAACGTGAAGGTCGCAAAGAAAATCTGACCCTGGCCGGGAATGTGGTTCTGGGGTGCGAATCACAACAGGCGGAGCTGGCGGCGTTCGAGGGCTAGGAGTTTTTCTTTGATGGGGAGGCCGCCGCCGTATCCGGTGAGCTTGCCGTTGGAGCCGATGACGCGATGGCAGGGAATGATGATGGGAATCGGATTCGATCCGTTGGCGAGGCCGACGGCGCGCGAGGCGTTGGGATTGCCGATGCGTTTTGCGAGTTCGCCGTAGGAGATGGTTTCGCCGTAGGGGATGTTGAGGAGTTCGTTCCAGACTTTTTGCTGGAAGGGGGTGCCTTGAGGCGCGAGCGGGAGATCGAAGGTTTCTAGGTCTCCGGCGAAGTAGGCGCGGAGTTGGCGGATGGGCTGGGCGAAGGCGGATGCGTCTTCGCGCCAGTCGGGATTGGCGGGAGCATTCCGGCCGTTGCGCGTAAAGTTGACTTGGCGGAGGCCCGATGCGTCGGCAACGAGGAGCAATGGACCGAGCGGAGAATCAAGCTGGGTGAACTTTGCAGAACTCATTTTGGTTCACTTGCCGGCAACAGCCGGTTCCGCTGGAGCGGTGGTGGTCACATCAAAGAGATAAACCGTCTGGTCGGCGGTGAACACTAAGAGGCGTTTCCCGTCCGCGGAGAACATCTTGCACGCGACGGGGTGCGCAAAAGCATATTGCTGGCGTGGTTCAGAGGAGTTCAGGTCATAGACAGTGACTTCCCTCTTCTCGCTATCAAGCGCGAGCAGACCCGAGGCCGAGATCACGGGATTGGCGCCGAAAAAGTGTCCCTGTTCCTCGCCCGAAGGGAGAGCATAGGTGATGATCTGGTCCCCGGCTGCCTGGGCCACAGCCCACTTCGGTGTAGCACTTGTTCGGAAATAGCGGAGTGACCCGTTGTTGGTTTTGAAAATTAGCGAGCGAGAGCACCTTACCGGTTTTCGCGTCCAGGATTTCACCGAGGTAGTCCTCTTTTTTCTCAGCCCGCCGATTTAGCTCAGGAAAGGCTTTCAGTTCCTTACGTGCGGCAGCTTGGGAAACCTGCCAGCGCAAAAGCGCCGTATCGTTTTCCGTGTCGAAAGTGATGAACGGGAGCTCGTCGGGGAAGTAACGCGACCAAAGCACGGTGCCAGAGCGGAGGTCGCGCACCTCAAGATCGTCCTTGGAACTGTCGTTCCCTCTTTTCGGGGCTTGGTGACGACCATGTAAAGCCCGTGCTGCACGGCGATTTCGTCTTTATCAATTGGATGAAAACTATGCACACCTGTGTCCAGGTGCACTTCGGCAGTTTCCCGCGGGGATCCCTGGAACTCAGGAACATCAACATATACGGCCGCACCATCAAACCCGATGGCGTCGAAGTTCGGCATTTGAACAGCACGGAGATCGTGAGGGACATCCCAAATGGCGCCACGACTTTTGGATGAAACAGCCAGCAACCTGAGATCGCCCGAGGCGGCGCTGGCATGCAACCTCCCGAGACCACCTTCAGGGAGCGATAACACGCCTAACGGCTCAGGGTTTTCCTTAGTGTGCATTGCTAATTGGCCGGTGAATTGCTCCGTGACGAACACGCCATCGAACATGTCAGCGGCATTCTGCTTGATCAGGATTTTGTTTTCTTTTGTGGCCAGATCCATCACCCCCAGAGGGTAATCCTTCAGAGGGCCAACGAGCAGGCAATCTCCATGCGCAGCAGCTCTCAAATTGAGTCCACCCCAGAATTCGACATCCCCAATCCGTTTCCCCTGACGGGAAGTTCAAAATATGTGATTTCCGCGGCGAGAAATCGTTCAATCCCAACGATTCGGTCTGATCCCAGAAAGGCGAAGCTAAGCCCAACTTCATTTCGTATCGAAGTGGGGGCCGACATTTTTGAACGGCCTCGTATGTCGAACAGCAACACTCCGGCTTCCGTGACAGTCCGGCCAAGGAAATAGTGGCCATCGGGGGTAAACGCCAGGTGTTGCCAAATTAATGTATGGGCTGAACGTCATTTCGCCCGCATTTTCCCGGGCCGCAGTGAACAATATGGCCATCAACTCGATGAAAGAGGGATGCCAAAAGTCCTTCTCCTCCTGAATCACTGAACCGTTCGTGACGTCAATCAATTGCAACGTTCGCTCAATATTGAGGCAGGCCAGCACGTTTCCGTCGGGCGAGAGTTCGGTCTGCATGCATGGGGCACGAACCGTGATCTCGTGCACGGACTTGCGTTTCTGCTCAGCAATGTCCCAAACTTCCACCCGCAGTTCAGTCGTCGAAAACACAATCGAGGCTGAGTCGGAGGAAAACTTGGCTTGCCGTGCATCTGGCGCTGGTATGTAGAAGAGAAAGGCAAACGGGTCGCGTGAGACCACGTGAATGCCGCCATCATCCTGAGCAAGGATGTATTTCCCGTTTGGGCTGAATCGGAGATTTGTGATTTCCGGCCGCAAGCGCGCGCTCAGCCTGTGTTTGGAAATCAGTCCCGGGAGGACTTCAGGCCGCGTGCCGTTGTCGAAGTCCACCACTGCGTCCTGCCACGCCCTGAAGCTGCCTTCATCCAGCGTGGGCCGGCGATCAGCGCATCCCGCAGGCAGTGTCCCGGCGTTTTTGATCATGTCACGGAGCCGATGCTGTTCGGGAGTCGTTGAGCCGAAAAGATCCGAAAACCAGCTGCCCGTTTTTCCGTGCAATTCCGTGAACCTGTCCCAAAATTCGGGGAAGGCCTGCACGTCGAATCCGGCTCGCGCCAGGGCAAAGATAGAGACCTGGTCTGCTACTATCTGATGTTTTTCCTCCTCTGCGCGCTTTCGCTGCGTATGCTGCCGGCTTACGTTCTCCACATAGTCATGAAACTTGCGAAATACGTCGGCGCGGTCGCCGACTTGGGTGACGCCCAGCACCTCGCGGAAAGAGCGGGTCATCTCGATTGCAGCCTGATGGGTGACGATGTGGCCTAGCTCGTGCGCCAGGATTCCCGCGATCTCATCGTCGTTCCGCGCAAACGCCACAATCTTGCGACTGACATAGACACGGCCACCTGCGACGCTGAACGCGTTCACCTGCGGAAGGTCTATGAGGTAAAAGCGAAAGTTTAAATGGCTTGGCGGCAAGTGCTCTACCAACCGATTACCCAGCTCACGCAAGTGCGCTGATAGTTCGTCATTCTGGATGATGTTGACATGTAACGCGATCACCTCAGCCATGGCGTCGCCGAGGTCAACCTCTTGTTGATCAGAGAAGATATTTTCTTGCGCAGAAACCGCTTGGAGTGCGGGAGGCAATGGGCAGTTCTGCTGGGCCCAGGCAGTGGCCACGGCGGTTACGAACAGAACAGTCGAAAGGCTCCCCAGTCGCGCGAGCATATTGCACGCAAGCTTACGACGCGCCGTATGGGATGCCAAGAGGCAATTTTCAGTGCGCCACTCAGATCGTAACCGACTGCTCTCTGCGCTTGCCTTGAATTTCGATGAAGACGTTTACCAGGGAAACGGCGGCGTGGGTCACGCCGGGGATGCGGCTGGCGTGGGCGATGGTGCGGGGACGAATTTTGGTTAGCGTTTCCTGCATTTCGCGGGAGAGGCCGCTGACGGATTTGTAGTCGAACCAGTCGGGGATGTGGCGCTGCTCGGCTTTCTTGAGGCGCTCGATGGCGCGGGATTGCTGCTGGAGATATCCGGCGTATTTGATTTCGGTTTCTACGGATTTGAGTTGGTTGCGGAAGAAGCCGTCGTCGGTCGTCGGTCGTGCGTCGTTCGCCTGACCATCCGGGAAGAATTCTGGATTCAGGTTGCGGAGGATCGGGACTAGATTTTCGATGGTGATTTCGGGGCGTTTTAGGAGTTGGGCTAGGGACTGGCCGAGGGCCGCGGATAGATCTCTCGTGGGGATGGTTCCGTTATGCTCCGGGGGAACGCAAGGTCCCTCGACTTCGTTCGGCTTCGCCTCACTGCGCTCGGGATGACAGGGAATATTTGAGGGCGCAATGAGGATCTGATCAAGCAGCGCGGGAGTGAGCTTGGTTTTTTCCAGTAACTGCGTCACTTCTTTTTGGCGTTGCTGTTTCGCAAGAAAATCATCCCACGCGGTGCCGTCGATTAACCCGATGCGGCGGCCGTGGGGGGTTAGGCGGCGGTCGGCGTTGTCGATGCGCAGATGGAGGCGGAACTCGGCGCGGCTGGTGAACATGCGGTAGGGCTCGTTGGTGCCTTTGGAAATTAAGTCGTCGATCAGGATCGCGGTGTAGGCTTCGGTGCGGTCGAGGATCAGCGGCGGCTCGTTCTTGATTTTTAGCGCGGCGTTGATTCCGGCCATCAGGCCCTGGCAGGCGGCTTCTTCGTAGCCGGAGGTGCCGTTGATTTGTCCGGCGAGAAAGAGGCCGGCGATTTGTTTGGTTTCGAGCGTGCGCTCGAGTTCGGTGGGATCGATGGCGTCGTATTCGATGGCGTATCCGGGGCGCAGCATTTCGGCGTTCTCGAGGCCGGGAACGGATTTCAGAATCGCGAGCTGGACTTCGACCGGCAGCGACGTGCTCATGCCGTTGACGTAAATCTCGTGCGTGTTCAGGCCTTCGGGCTCGAGAAAAAGCTGGTGCGTGGTTTTGTCGGGGAACTTGACGATCTTGTCTTCGATCGACGGGCAATAGCGCGGGCCGATGGATTGAATCTGGCCGCTGTACATGGGCGAGCGGTGAACGTTCTCGCGGATGATGCGATGGGTTTCGGGCGTAGTCCAGGCGATGTAGCAGGGGACTTGCGAGTCGTGATGCGCGACACGCTTGGTGCGGAAGCTGAAGGGCGTGGGATCGGCGTCGCCGGGCTGGATTTGGAATTTGGACCAGTCGATGGTGCGGCCGTCGAGGCGCGGCGGAGTTCCGGTTTTGAGGCGGCATCCGCGGAGGCCGAGTTTTTTCAGCGATTCGCCGAGGAGGACGGCGGCGGGTTCGCCGGAGCGTCCGGCGGGATATTGCTGTTCGCCGCAGTGGATGAGTCCGTTGAGGAAAGTTCCGGTGGTGATGATGACGGCAGCGGCGCCGACGGTGCGGCCATCGCGGAGGAGGATGCCGAGAATGCGTCGTTGGGGAAGGCAAGAGTGTCGTTGGTCCCTTCGTCCAGCTCAGGGCAGGCTAAGAACGGTCGTCGGTCGTTGGCAAAGTCGAAAGCCCCACCCTCCGCAGAAGACGCGGAAGGATGGGGCACCCATGTTTCAGTGGTTTCGGCCAACGACGAACGACCAACGACCAACGACGGGTTCTCCAAAATTAAATCCGCCACTTCCGCCTGCTTGATCTTCAGATTCGGCTGCGATTCCAGGACCTCGCGCATTTTCAGGCGGTAGGCTTGCTTGTCGCACTGGGCGCGGGGAGACCAGACGGCGGGGCCGCGGGAAGTGTTCAGCAGGCGGAACTGGATGCCGACAGCGTCGGTGACTTCGCCCATGATGCCGCCGAGGGCGTCAACCTCGCGGACGAGGTGGCCTTTGGCGATGCCTCCGATGGCGGGGTTGCAGGACATTTGCGCGATGAGATCGACGTTGAGGGTGTAGAGGGCGGTCTTCAGACCCATGCGGGCGCAGGCAACGGCGGCTTCGCAACCGGCGTGTCCGGCGCCGACGATGACTACGTCGAATTGTTCGGTGAACTGCACTGGCTCCTATTTTACAGGGCGAACAGAAAAACCTTTCACCAGAGAGACACAGAGTCACAGAGAAAACTTAATGGCTCTTTATGTCCGTGAAGACGGCTTGCTGCCAATTCTTCGAGGGAAAGTACCAATCGCTGGCGCCGGCTTCGTGGTTGTTGCCACCGTTGCCGTAGCCGATGGTGGGGTTGCGCCAGTAATCCAAGCCCATTTGCAGTAAGGCGCCGCGGGAGATGCGGACGCGGGCGGTTACGGTGCAGCCTTCGAGATGGCCTTGCGGCAAAGTGGCACGGGGGGAGGCGCTCCAGAAATGCCAGACGCGGTCGGGGTTCTCGCCGACGCGGAGGATGACGGCGCTGTGCTGCGACGATTCGGAATATGCCAGCGGGAGAGGATCGTGGGCGTCGGTGGCGAACCAGGGGTGACGGGAGTAGAGGCCTCCGCGGACGGCGGCGCGGTCGTCGTTCAGGGTGATGTCTTTGCGTTCTCCATCCACGCGGCAGGTGAGCTGGATGCGGGCAATTTCGACTTGCGCGTGCTTGTATCCGGGTACGCGAGTGTCGGCGATTGCGATTCCCCAGGGCGTGGCGGCGGTGAAATCCGGCGGCTTGGGCGGAGTTGATGTATCCGGACTTGTAGCGGACTTCGTCGGGGATGCGAGGGTCGGATTGGGCTAGGCAGGGGATGCAGAGTAAGAGGATGAGTTGGCGGAAATGGCGCACGGGTCGCCTCGCAAAGACCTAAAGATTTTAACCGCAAAGGACGCTGAGGGAATGCTAAGGGCGCGAAGAAAGGCGGGCCACGGATTTTCACGGATCATCACGGATAGAAACGCAAGAAGAATTCAAGAACAAAAAAGGGTTATCCGTGTTGATCCGCGTGAATCCGTGGCTAAGAAGTTGACTTTGCGGTTGCTCGCAGGCAGCGAGATTCGTTCGCTCGTAAATCAGTGATGATCTTGCCTCAACGGATGCGAGTATGATGCCTGACGAGGGAAGATGACAACCAAGGAATTTTTCGAACAGATGGATGCGCGGATCGCGAAGTATGACCTGCTTTGCCATCCTTTTTATAAGGCGTGGTCGGCGGGAGAACTGACCCGCGAAGACCTGCGGGAATATGGGCGCGACTATTTTCATCATGTGGCGGAGTTTCCGGAGTATCTGTCGGAATTCGCGGCGCGGGTCGAGGATGACCAGTTACGGCGCGCGGTAGTAGTGAATCGCGAAGACGAACTGGGGATGGAGGGGGCGCGTCCGCATCCGGAACTGTGGCTGGATTTTGTGGAGGGCATGGGCGGGGAGCGCGCTGGGGCTGACTCGCCGGTGAAAGAGATAGGCGAGTTGACGGGATGGTTTCATTCTGTGGCGAGCGAAGGTGCTCCTGAGGAAGCGCTGGCGGCGTTTTATGCGTATGAATCGCAGGTTCCGCGGGTGGCGCAGGAGAAAGCGAAAGGGTTGCGCGAGCGGTACGCGGCGGACGAGAAGACTTGCGAATACTTCACCCTGCACACAACCGCCGATGTTTATCATTCGCGGATTTGGAAGCATCAACTGGGGAAGATTGTGGCGGGGAATCCGCAGGTTGCCGAGAAGGCGCTGAATGCCGGGGAGAACGCGGCGAAGGCGCTGTGGAAGGCGTTGGATGGGATTGAGGCGGAGAGGGTGAAGAGGGTGGAGTAAACGGGGTGCAGATGTTCGTAGTCTAAGTGCAAATTGATGGACTCGATCGCGATCCCTTTCCTTCTCTACGTGCTGTTGTTCCTTCCCGGTGTGGGGATTTATTCCTGGCACTACCTTCAGAAGAAGAACCCGGCGCTGCCAAAGAAAAAGGGGTACCGCTTAGCCGTTCGCGCCCAAATCTGGTTGTTGGTTCTAACCCTGGTGGCCGCTGCGGCTCATAAGATAATCCTCTTCCCTCCAAGGCAGCCGTCGGTCAGGGCCTGGCTAGCAGGAGCAGTTTTTCTGTGCGCGATGCAGTTGAGGGTGGGCTTTCAATGGAGGTTCATCGAAGAGTCGGCAAAAGATCGAATGCGTCGTCTGCTTCCCGAGGATCCGGTGGAGTTTTGGTACTGGGTGCCAGTGGGCGTGCTCGCGGGGGTGGGCGAAGAGTGTGCCTATAGAGGCGTGGCGTACCTACTCTTGGTTGACCTGCTCCGATCGGCTTGGTTGAGCCTAGCGATTTGTACTGTCGCTTTTGCTGTTGCTCATGTTTACCAAGGCTGGAAATCGAGTCTGGAAACAGGCGTCCTCGGTTTCATTTCGCAGATCGCTGTGTTCTTAACCGGCAGTCTGTATCTCTCCATCGCGGTTCACGCGGCTTACAATGTGCTGTTAGGCTGGCTGGTCATGAGGTTCTTTCTCAACGACAAAATGAAGGCGGCACAGGCGAATCCCTCTCTTTCTTAAAGCCTTTCCTCGACAAACATGAAACCTGTTCCTATCGGCGCGCGCGGCGAGGCGGAGGAGACGGTCGAGTTCAAACACACGCTGACCTCGCATCATCCGGAGTTGCCGCCGGTTTATTCGACGCCGGACATGATTCGACTGATGGAGACGGCGGCGTTTCATGCAACCCAGCCTTATTGCGAGGGCGACGAGATCACGGTGGGAACGGCGATCAACATTGAGCACCGCGCGGCGAGTCTGGTGGGGGCGCGAATCAGGGCGGAGGCGGTTGTGGAGGCATTCGATGGGAAGTTTTATACGGTGCGGGTGACGGCTCGGGACGGCGAGAATGAGATTGGGCGGGGGACGGTGGGGCGGGCGGTGGTGAGCGTGGGGAAGTTTGTGGGAAGAATCGGGCGATCGGATGATCGGGTCATCGGGTGATCTGAGGTCAAAGCCCCACTTCTCGCAAAGTACGCGAGAAATGGGGCACCCTGGTGGACTCGTTCTGCTAGTCAATCTGAAATGCGCATTGAACGTTGGCGCTGACGGTTATCTTCTCTGGCCTTGACGGCGGGGGTGGTGGCGGGGACAGCTTCTTCCGCGAGAAAATCCCGCCCTCAGCTGGTGCGGACGCAGACTCGAGAGTCTCAGTTGTGTAGTTGTAATCGAGATTGGCTACTCCATAGAGCTGCTTTACATCCAGACTCATATAACGCAGACCGCCCAGCTTTTGGCCCTTCTGTTCGAGGGCGATGCTGGCGCGGCCGATGGCGCGGCGCATGGCTTCGGCGACGGCCTGCTTCTTGGCGGCTTCCTCATCTTCAAGGGAGTAGGTAAGGGATCGGAAGTCAGAGACCTCGTCATCGACGGTGCCTTCAAGAATGGGGCCGATCTTGGAGAAATCGTGGATGCGCAATTTTATTTCACCTTGCACTGAGTACGACCGCGCGCGTTTCTTGCGGTCGCCTTCGTAAAAGGGCGAGACGGTCAGAACGCCGGTGACGATGTCTTCTTTCTTGAGATTGTTCTTCTGCGCCAAATCCACGATGCGCTGCATGGAGAGAGCGGCAGCGTCGTAGGCTTTTCGCAGTTCTTTCTCCTGGGAGAAAATCTGGAATTGCATGGTGGCGAGGTCGGGGTCGGCTTCGTAAGTGCCCTCGGCGTGGACGACGAGGGTGTCGGCGATGAATTTCGGCTCGGGAGTTTTGTGCGATGGCCGAACACGAGAGAAATAGAGCTACAGCAAGAACGCGAAGGAGTGGACTTCATTGGGCCTCCTGGTTTTGAACGCTGCGAGTTAAGAACATTGCGCGGAATCTTGGCCTGCCGAGTGCGATTCGCGAGTCTGGGAGTTGGTTGCCCTAACGGCTTGGCCAGGATTCCCCGAGACTCT
Source organism: uncultured Acidobacteriota bacterium (assembly GCA_963839975.1). Lineage (GTDB taxonomy): Bacteria > Acidobacteriota > Terriglobia > Terriglobales > Acidobacteriaceae > Gp1-AA145. Next base: position 615,648 of record CAWIXA010000003.1, read on the forward strand.
CGTGCCAGTTCCAAGCGAACGCAGGGTCCTTCGACTGCATTGGCGTCCGCTTCGCGGACGCCAATTTCGCTCAGGATGACAGGTATCGAGGAGGCTCCACACGGGCATGGATGTAACATTGGGTCGTGCACGACTTGGCCAAAAGGGTTCTTGGATATCTGCGGAAGCATGAGCTGCTGCGGGCTGGGGACCGGGTTGGGGTTGCCGTTTCTGGCGGGGCGGATTCGGTGGGGCTGCTTAGGATTTTGCTGGATCTGCGGGGCGAGTTGGGGATTGTCCTTTCGGTGGTACATCTCAATCACAAGTTAAGAGGCGAAGAGTCGGATGCGGACGAGGCATTTGTGCGCGCGATGGCGGCGGCGCATGGGCTGGAGTTTATCTGCGAAAGCCGGGACGTAAGGCGATATCGCGGCGGAGAAGAAATTGAGTCTGGAGGCGGCGGCGCGGGAGGTGCGGTATGAATTTTTCCGCGCGGCGCTGGAGAGTCTCGATCGGATTGCGACGGCGCACACGTTGGATGATCAGGCAGAAACGGTGCTGATGAAGCTGGCGCGGGGGGCGGGGACGCGGGGGATGGCGGGGATCTATCCGGAAGTAGCCGTCAGCCTTCAGCCATCAGCCGTCAGGGAAACCAGCATTCAGCACTCAGCACTCAGCACTCAGCCTCGAGCCAAGGCCATTGTTCGCCCGCTGCTTTCGGTTCGGCGGGAGCGGGTGGTTGAATACCTTGGGGAGATCGGGCAATCGTGGCGGGAGGATTCCAGCAATCGCGACTTGCGGCATACGCGGAACCGTGTGCGGCATGGGATTTTGCCGCGGCTGGAGGAAAATGTGAATCCGGCGGTGCGTGAGGCGCTGGCCGAGGCTGCGGAAATTGCCCGCGGGGAAGAGGAATACTGGGCGGGAGAGATTCGGCGGGTGTTGCCGGCGGTTTGGAATCTGACGGAGAGTGGCGGAGCGCTGAATTGCAAGCGGCTGGCGGAGTTTGATTTGGCTTTGCGGCGGCGGGTGGTGCGGGCGGCGGGTGAGTTACTCGGATTGGGACTGGAGTTTCGTCATGTGGAGGAAGTGCTGGCGTTGCGCGAGGGCGGCAGGGTTTCGCTTCCACTGGATTGGATCGTTTCTTTCCGACAGGGAGAGTTGAGGTTCGAACCGGCTGCGGCGGGGGAGGCGGCGGAGTATGAATATGCGCTCGCGGTGCCGGGGGAAGTTGTGGTTGTCGAAGCTGGGGTTACGGTGAAGGCGATGCGGATGGATTCGGCTAAGAGCGGGTATAATCCCGAAGATTTGTTGGACGGGAAATGCGCGGGCTGCGAGTTGACGGTGCGGAACTGGCGAGCTGGGGAGCGGTTTTGGCCGGCGCATACCAAAGAGCCTAAGAAAATCAAAGAGCTGTTGCAGGACCGGCACATCACCGGAGACGAGAAGAAGCGGTGGCCGGTGGTGGCTTGCGGGGATGAGATTGTTTGGGTGCGGGGGCTGGGAGTGCGGCGGGATTTGCTGGCCAAGAATGGATCGGGCGTGTTGATACAGGAAATTTCTGAACTTGCGTGATCTTGTACGGCGCAAGCGAACAGCAGGTCCCTCGACTGCGAAGATCATTCGCTTCGCGAACGATCTTCTCCGCTCGGGATGACAGTTCTTATTGGTTAAGAGCACACTCGAACACCAGGAAAGACATTCATGACGGAGGCAGAAAAGAAACTGAAAGTCATCATTCCAGCGGAGCAGATTGAGAAGCGGGTGCGGGAGATGGCGCGACAGATTTCGGATGACTATCGCGGGAAGACGGTGCACGTGCTTGGGGTGCTGGAGAACGGGTTCGTGTTTCTGGCCGACCTGGTGCGGGAGATGGAGGGGCCGGTGATTTGCCAGTTCATCAAGCCGAAGTATGGCGAGCGAGCGACCGACCGGCAGGAGATTTTCTTCAGCCACGAACTGGATATCCGGGGACAGCACGTGTTGCTGGTGGAGGGGCTGGTGCACTCGGGGGTGACGGCGGATTTTCTGATGAATGATTTGCGGGGGCGGGGGGCGGCGTCGGTGAAGCTGGCGGCGCTGCTGGACCGGCCGTCGGCGCGGCGGGTGCAGTTGCAGCCGGATTATTTTGGGTTTCTGGTGGATGGAGCGTTTCTGGTGGGGTACGGGCTGGGGTCGGCGGAACAAAGGAGTCGGAATCTGCCGTTTGTGGCGGTGGGGTAGGGGCTGAAGCCCGTCGTCGGTCTGCGGTCTGCGGCCGTCGGCCCGAACCTGGACCACGCTGTTTTTGGGAGATGGCAGGAAACAGTGGTGGCCGGGCGGGGACGCCCGGCGCTCCAACCACATCATTTGGTGCGACGAGCGTGGGTTTTGGCAGACGATCGACGACCGACGGAGCTTTCCCCTATGACCTAAGTTCCTGCAACATCCTGGGACTTTTCTTCCGCGAGGGGGGTAGAATGGAGTAGCGGCATTTCGTCAATCGAAATGCTGGCTGCGGCATCTAATTGGGTGGCATTGGTTTAGGTCATCGGTTCGGGGCACGGAACCGTCCTCAGGAGTTTTTTCAGTGAATTCGACGATAAAAACGATCATTTTCTGGGCACTTATTTTTGTGGGCGGAATCACGCTCTATCAGGTGCTGAAGAACGTCAACGCCGGGCAAAAAGAGGCTGAGTTTAACCTGACCCAGTTCAGCAGCAAGGTTGATGACGGCACGGTGAAGCAGATTGACGTGACCGGCATGGAAGTGAAGGGCAAGCTCGCCGATAATTCGACCTTCCACACCACGGTGCCGGGTCCTACCTATTTCACTCCGGAAATGATCAAGAAGCTCCAGGACAAGGGCATCAGCGCCAGCTTCCATGACGCGAACAGCGGTAGCTGGGGATGGCTGCTGACCACGGTAGCGCCATTTGCGCTGATCGCGGGGCTGTGGTTCTTCATGGTCCGGCAGATGCAGACCGGCGGCAACAAGGCCCTTTCGTTTGGCAAGAGCCGGGCGCGCCTGCTTTCGATGCAGCAGAAGAAAGTGACGTTCAAAGACGTTGCCGGGGTGGACGAAGCCAAGGAAGAGCTGAAGGAAATTATTGAATTCCTGCGCGAGGCGCAGAAATTCCAGAAGCTGGGCGGACGAATTCCCAAAGGTGTGCTGCTGGTCGGGCCTCCAGGAACGGGGAAGACTTTGCTGGCCAGGGCGGTTGCGGGCGAGGCCAACGTTCCGTTCTTTTCGATTTCTGGCTCGGACTTTGTTGAAATGTTTGTTGGCGTGGGCGCTTCGCGGGTGCGTGATCTGTTTGAGCAAGGGAAGAAGAACGCTCCCTGCATCATCTTTATTGACGAAATTGACGCGGTTGGACGACATCGCGGCGCTGGCCTGGGCGGCGGGCACGACGAGCGCGAGCAGACGCTGAATCAATTGCTGGTGGAAATGGACGGGTTTGAGTCGAACGAAGGCGTCATTCTGATGGCGGCGACGAACCGGCCGGACGTGCTGGATCCGGCGCTGCTGCGGCCGGGGCGGTTTGACCGGCGGGTGGTGGTGACTCGTCCCGATGTGCGGGGGCGCGAAGAAATTCTACGCGTGCATACTCGCAAGATTCCGATGGCGGACGATGTTGACCTCTTCGTTCTGGGACGGGGGACACCGGGATTCTCCGGCGCGGACCTGGCCAACATGGTGAACGAAGCGGCGCTGGCTGCGGCGCGGCAGAATCGTAAGGCCGTTCTCATGTACGACTTTGAACTGGCCAAGGACAAAGTGCTGATGGGCGTGGAGCGCAAGTCGCTGCTGCTCTCGGACGAAGAAAAGAAAGTCACGGCGTATCACGAAGCAGGACACGCGCTGGTGGCGGCGAAACTGCCGAACTCCGATCCATTGCATAAGGTCACAATCATTCCGCGCGGCATGGCGTTGGGCGTGACCATGCAGTTGCCGATTGACGACAAGCACAACTACACCAAGGAATATCTGGAGACCGAAATCGCGATCATGATGGGCGGGCGGCTGGCGGAGGAGATTTTCCTCAACCAGATGAGCACGGGCGCCGGCAACGACATTGAGCGGGCCACGGAACTGGCGCGCAAAATGGTTTGCGAATTCGGCATGAGCGATCTGGGACCGCTGACTTTCGGCAAGAAGGAAGAGCAAATCTTCCTGGGCCGCGAGATCAGCCAGCACCGCGATTACAGCGAGGCGACGGCCATCAAGATTGACGAAGAAGTTAAGCGGATGATTGGCAAGGGATACGAAACCGCAAAAGGCATTCTGGGCGCGAACCACGACACGCTAGTTCGGATTGCGTTGGCGCTGCTGGAGCGCGAAGTGCTGGACGCGAACGAAATCAAGCTGCTGATTGACGGCAAAGACTTGCCGAAGATCGTGCCTCCACCGAGGTCGGACGACGGCGGCGGCATTCAGCAGGTGCTGAAGCCGGAGCCGGGACGGCCGGGGCTGAAGGGCGGGGAGAGTCCGGCACCGGCGTAACGGCAGCTTTCAGCTTTCAGCTATCAGCTTTCAGACAAAGCCAAAGGGCGGCCTAAAGGCCGCCCTTTTCATTTTCAATGCGATTGAGCAACCTTTCAAACGTTGATCAGCTGCATCATCTGCTCCGAGTAGCGCTGGCCGGCGGCGATTCCTTTGGGGAAGGTTTCTTCGATGCGGCGCAGGTCGGCGGGGCTTAGCTGCGCGTCCAGCGACTTGAGATTTTCTTCCAGACGGGTGCGCTTTCTTGTGCCGGGGATAGGGACGATGTCGTCGCCCTGCGCCAGGACCCACGCCAACGCGAGCTGCGACGGGGTGCAGTTCTTTTCTGTCGCGATTTCCTCGACCTTCTTTACGAGGTCCAGATTTTTCTGGAAATTTTCTCCCTGATAGCGGGAGATGCCGCGGCGGAAATCGTCGGGGGCGAAGTCTTCGAAGCGCTTGATTTGGCCGGTCAGGAATCCGCGGGCGAAGGGGCTGTAGGCTACGAATCCGATGCCGAGTTCGCGGCAGGTAGCGAGAATTTCGTCTTCGGGATCGCGTGACCACAGGGAATATTCCGTCTGCAGCGCGGCAATGGGATGGACGGCGGCGGCGCGGCGGAGAGTTTTGACGCTGGCTTCGGAGAGTCCGATATGGCGAATTTTGCCCTCGCGGACGAGGTCGGTCATGGCGCCGACGGTTTCCTCGATCGGAGTGCTCTTATCCACTCGGTGCTGGTAATAGAGGTCAATGTGATCGACGGCGAGGCGCTTCAGGCTGCCTTCGCAGGAAGCGCGAACGTACTCCGGCTTTCCGTTCACACCGCGCGACTGAGGATTGTTGGGATCGCGCACGATGCCGAACTTGGTGGCGATGACAACCTTGTCGCGCTTGCCGCGGATGGCGCGTCCGACGAGCTCTTCGTTCTTGAACGGCCCGTACACGTCGGCGGTGTCGAGAAAATTGCAGCCGAGTTCAATGGCGCGATGAATGGTGGCGATGGATTCAGTCTCATCGCCGGGGCCATAAAATTCGGACATGCCCATGCAGCCGAGTCCGATGGCGGATACCTGAAGGCCATCGCGGCCGAGTCGTCGAGTTTGCATCACGCCTCCTTCAGTGAAGAAAATCTGGATAAAAATAGCAGCGCAGAAAGCCGCGCGCCGATCTAATCGGCAGTGATCCAACCGACAGTATAGATGCCTCAGAGCGAGGGTGCGGCAATGAACGAAGTGGCGCGGTGGTTTGAGCGGCGGTTCGATTTCTCCTTTCCGGTGGAGCTGTATCCCAACATTTGCGTGCGCCTGCGCGGAACTCCGGCGCGGCTGGAGGAAATGGTTCGCCCGTCCGGACGGGAAGTATTGATCAGGAAAGAGCGGCGAAAAGTGGTCGGCGCAGGAAACCGCCGGACATCTGCTCGACCTTGAGCCGCTGTGGCTGGCGCGGGTAGAGGATTTCGTTGCCGGGACGACGGACCTCGACCGCCGCCGACCTGAGCAATCGCAAAACGCATGAGGCGCGGCACAACGAGCGCGCGATGGCCGACATCGCGGCTGACTTCCGTGCGGCACGATCGAAGCTGGTGCAGCGGGTCGCGGAACTCGATCCTGCGATGTTCGGCAGGACCGCGCTGCATCCCCGGCTGAAGACGCCCATGCGGCTGGTGGATCACTTATTCTTTGTTGCCGAGCACGATGACCATCATCTGGCGCAGATCTGGAACCTGCTCAGGGCAGAACCGTGATCAGGAAACCGTGATCAGCAAACAATGATGAGCGGCTTCGAGCCGGAGTGAATCTCGCCAATTTCTGACGCATGCACACCCGCTGATTCCAGTGCGGCTGACAGTGCCGCAGAGTGCGAAGCCGAGACCGCAATCAGCAAGCCGCCCGCAGTCTGCGGGTCAAACAGCATGGCCCGCATCGCCTCGCTCACTTGCGCGTCATAGCTGACGACGCATTCGGCGAATTCGCGGTTCGCGGTGAGACCTCCGGGAATGTGGCCGGCGCGGAGGCTATCGAGGGCACCTTCGAGCAGAGGGATGCGGCTGGCGTGAATGCGCGCGGAGACATTTTCGGAGGCCAGCAGCATTTCGCGAAGGTGGCCGATGAGGCCGAAGCCGGTGACGTCGGTGAGGGCGTGAATGGGAACCTTCGTCGGCGCAACGGTCGTCGGTCGTTGGCTCGGAGCTTGCTCCGCTTGACGGGCGGGGACGCCCGTCCCTCCATTGAATTGTGCGATCACTTCGGCAGCGGTTTTGTTTAGGGTGGTCATGGAGGCGACGGCGGCATCTATCCACTTCTGTTCGGCTACGCCTTTCTTGATGGCGGTGGCGATTACGCCGGTGCCGAGGGCTTTCGTTAGTAACAAGCGGTCGCCGGGTTTGGCGCCGCCGTTCTTCAGGACTTTTTTCGGATCGATTAGTCCCGTCACCGAGTAGCCGAATTTGGTTTCGTCGTCGCGAATGCTGTGGCCGCCGATGATGGTGCATCCGGCCTCAATCATTTTCGAAAGGCCGCCGGCGAGAATGCGCTCCAGGATTTCGAGGTCACCTTTTTCGGGAAAGCAAACCATGGCGAGGGCGGTGATCGGGCGTCCGCCCATGGCGTAGATATCGCTGAGAGAATTCGTCGCTGCGATCTGGCCGAAGGTGTAGGGGTCGTCCACGATGGGGGTGAAAAAATCCACGGTCTGCACCAGCGCCGAATCAGGGCCTAGTTGATACACTCCAGCGTCGTCGGCGTGGTCAAAGCCGACCAGAACATTGGGGTCGTGTTGCCGGGCTAATTTCCCAAGCACCGTGTCCAGCGCCGCCGGACTCAGCTTGGACGCTCAACCCGCGGCTTTGACGGTCTCAGTGAGGCGCGGTTTTTTGGATTCGGACATGTGGACATTGTAGAGGAAGGCGGCTCCCCAACTATTTCGTCACCACGTCCGCGACCTGCATTTCGGGATAGGCCTGGTTCCACTGCTCACTGATGTGTTCGAAGATGAGGCGGATGGGTTTGCTTTGGCCGGGGGCGAGGGGTGTGGCGGCGAGGTCGATGGTGTCGGGATAGGGGCCGCTGGTTACGAGGATTTTTACGGGGACGTCTTCGATTTGGGCGACCTCGCCTAAGGAGTCGCGAAAGGTGACGTGGACGACGGCGTGGGTAACGATTTTGTCTCCGGGATTGGCCAGGGTGCCGTCAATGTAGGTGACCTTGGATCCGACAAAGTTTTGCGACGTGCTCATCGCGAGATTTGAAATCTTGAGCTGCGCGGCGTAAGGATTTGCAGGGGTCTGGGGATGCGGCTGGGGGCGAAGAAGAAACACTGCGACGCCGGCCACGACCAGAATCGCCGCGATGCCGAGCGCTTTCGGAAGCCACTCGGGCTCGCGTTCGGTTTCCGCGGGCTGCAACAGGCCTTCCATAAAAGGATTGTAGTTGGTTGCGAGTTCAGCGGGCTATTTCTTGATCAGGTTGGTATGGCTGGCGACGCATACCCAAAGACCGTTCTGCCGGACCCACATGTCGGTGAAGCGTCCCCAATGCTCGAAAGGAGCACCTTTGTATCTTCCTTTGGTGTGGTAGGTTCCGGTCACGACGGCGGCGTTGTCGTAAGTAAAGACGTGCTCATTCTCGTTGGCCACCAGGGTCGCGACATAGTTTGGATCTTTCAGGTCGGCGAGGAACTGGGCCCGGGTCATGACCGTGCCGTCGTAGTCGGTGTACACGAAAGTTTCAGGGAGAAGGGTGCCGAGAGCGCTTGCATCGTGGTGGATTTGCGCCTGGTTCCAGGCGTTCTCGAGAGCGAGGATCTTGGTTTCGGCGTCAGACTGCGGGGTTTGAGCAAACAGCGGGGCGGCGGCGAGGACGACACTCAGGAGCAGATTGAATTTCATTTTTCATTCCCTCTTCGTACGGGGAAGAAGTACGTCTGAATGGTAAAGCTACGAGCCGGTGCCAGGGGATAGCTGGAAAGATGCCGCTGGAAAATTCTGCCACCGGCGACCTCTCGGCTATTCGCCGCCGACGGTCAGGCCATCGATACGGATGGTGGGCGAGGCGATGGCGCCGCGGAATTCGAGGTCGCTGGCGACTTCGGAAATGTTCAGGAACATGTCCTTCAAGTTTCCGGCAACGGTGATTTCTTCAACTGGGTAGGCCAACTCGCCGTTTGAAATCCACATGCCGGAAGCGCCGCGGGAATAGTCTCCGGTGACCAGGTTGACGCCCATGCCCATGAACTCGGTGACGTAGAGGCCTTCTTTTACGTCGGCGATTAACTGCTGCGGGGTGCGCGGTCCGGCTTGCAGAAAGTAATTGCCGGGGCCGATGCCGGGAGTTCCGGCCAGGCCGCGGGAGGCGTTGGCGGTGGTTTGCAGGCCGAGCTTTTTCGCGGTGTACGTGTTGAGCAGATAAGAAGTGAGCACGCCATTTTCGACGACTACCGTGCGACGCGTGGGGACGCCTTCGCTGTCGAAGGGGCTGGTGCCGAAGCCGCCGACGATGGTGCCGTCGTCAATGACGGTGACGCCGGACGACGCGATGGTCTGGCCGAGCTTTCCGGCGAGGAAAGATGCGCCGCGATAGACGGAGTCTCCGTTCACGCCTTCGAAAATGTGTTCGATGATCGAGGTGGCGACCATGGGGTCGAAGATGACGGGAACGTGCTGGGTTTTTACTTTGCGAGCGCCGAGGCGGCGAAGGGCGCGCTGGGCGGCGATCTTGCCGACGTGCTCGGGAGATTCGAGACGATTCAGGCTGCGCGCGACCGAGTACCAGTAGTCGCGCTGCATGGCGCCTTTTTCATCCTGCGCAATGGGGACGGCGGCGACCGAGCAATAAGACCGGCGGTATTCGCCAACGAATCCCAGAGAGTTGGCGAGAATTTTGTGGCCGGTGGCGGCGTCGAAACTTCCGCCTTCGGAGTTCTTGATGCGCGGGTCGGAGTCGAGGGCGGCTTTTTCGGCGCGGCGGGCGTAGGCGATGCGCTCCTGGCCGGGGAGCGAGTACACGTCGCTGGAATAAAGATCGAGGTCGCCGGTCAGCGAACCGAGTTGCGCGGGGTCGGGAAGTCCGGCGAAGGGATCTTCGGAAGTGATCTTCGACAGCTCGAGCGCGGACTTCAGCATGCGGTCGAGGCCCGCGCGGGAGAAATCGCTGGAATGGGTGCTGGCGGCGCGCTGTCCGTTGAAGACGCGCACGCCGATGGATCGCGAGCCGGCTTCCTTGAGCGTCTCGACCTGGCCGAGGCGAACGAGGGTGGAAAATTCGTCGCCTTCGCGGATGACGCATTCGGCGGCGGTGGCGCCGCCGGACATGGCGCGGCGGACGAGGTCGGTGGCGAGGTCCTTAAGGTCAGTTTCGAGTTTCGGGTTTCGAGTTTCTAGAGTTTCGGGCATAGAAGACAAATTCAAAGGCGGCCACGGATTTCCGCGGATCATTTTGTCATTTATTTTCGATTTTGCGATTCATCAGTGTCGAGTCGATGCAAATCCGTGGCTGCGTTGCTGGTTTTACTGCATGAACCCGCCGGGATCTTTCCGGGCGGTGCCGCCGACGGTCATGCGATCGAGTTTTGTGGTCGGCATGCCGACGCCTACCGGGACGGACTGGCCGTCTTTGCCGCAGGTGCCGACGCCTTCGTCTAACTTCAAATCGTTGCCGACCATGGAAACGTGGGTCAGCGCGTCGGGGCCGTTGCCGATTAAGGTTGCGCCGCGTATCGGGGCGGTCACGTGGCCGTCTTCGATCAGGTAAGCCTCGGAGGCGGAGAAAACGAATTTGCCGTTGGTGATGTCCACCTGGCCGCCGCCGAAGTTCACGGCGTAGATGCCGTGCTTCACGGAGCGGATGATGTCTTCGGGACTGTCTTCGCCGGCGAGCATGTAGGTGTTGGTCATGCGCGGCATGGGGATGTGCTCGTAGCTTTCGCGGCGGCCGTTGCCGGTGTCGGCCATGCCCATGAGCTTCGCGGAAAGTTTGTCGCTCAAATATCCTTTGAGAATTCCCTTTTCGATGAGAACGGTTTCCTGGGTGGCGTGGCCTTCGTCGTCAACGTTGAGCGAGCCGCGGCGCCAGGGCATGGTGCCGTTATCCACGACCGTCACTTTCTCGCTGGCCACCCTTTTGCCAATCAGGCCAGAAAAAGCAGATGTCTGTTTGCGATTGAAATCGGCTTCGAGGCCGTGGCCGACGGCTTCGTGCAGGAGTACACCGGGCCAGCCGGGGCCGAGGACGACTTCCATGTCTCCGGCGGGAGCTTCGCGGGCGTCGAGTTGCAGAACAGCCTGGCGGGAGGCTTCGCGGGCGAAATACTCGGGAGTCTTTTCGCCGAAAAAGAAATCGAGGGCAACGCGGCCTCCGCCGCCGGAACTGCCGCGCGCGGAGTTGGTCTCATTGCGGGCGATGCAGGAAACGTTCATGCGCGCGAGAGGTTGCGAGTCTTCTGCAAAAGTCCCGTCGGAACCGACGACGAGGATGTTGCGCAATTCGTCGGCGTAGCTGGCGCGGACTTCTTTAATGCGAACATCGTAGGCGCGCGCGGCTTGGTCGGCGCGATTGACCAGTTCGACTTTGGCGGTGATTTCGGCGTCCACCGAAGGCAGGGTGACGGGATAAAGACTGCGGGCCGGTTTCTGTGAAAATCCTGCGCTCAGAGTCTTTGCGGGACCGCTGGCGATCAGGGCTGCGGTGCGGGCGGCGTGCAGGATGCGGCTGGAAGAAAGGTCATCCGTATAAGCGTAACCAGTTCTTTCGCCGGAAATTACGCGGACTCCGCAGCCGACGGAAATTCCCTGCGATGCGGACTTAACCAGGGATTCATCGACGGTCAGCGAGGTCGAAGAAAGGTATTCGAAATAGATGTCGGCGTAGTCGCCGCCTGCGGAAAGCGCGGCTGCCAAGTAGCGCTCAAGGTCGTTTTCGGTGAGGCCGTAATGCTGAAAGAAGAACGGGTTTCTGTCCACGGTGATTTGATGTCCTTTTACCAAGAAGGACTCGGGAGATGGTTCATTATCCCATAAAGGGCATCGGGTGATCTGGTGATCTGGTCATCGGGTGATCTGGAAACCAAAACATCGGGCGATCAGGTGATCGGGCGATCATGTGAGGTTAAAGGGCGTGGATTCTAGGGTTTTCAGATCGCCCGATGGCCCGATCATCCGATCACCCGATGGATATGTTCATCCGTCACAGACAAGGGGTGTGCGGTTCTGGAAGACTTCTCGCATGACAACGGAAAGCTTGACCTCGGCGCTGGAAGGATTTCTTTCCGGCAGCAGCGGGGCGGTAGTGATTGAGGACGGGGCGGTGATGTTCAACCTGGAGCAGGCGAAGTATTCGGTGTCTGGCGAGCGCAATAAGTGCCTGCTGCACTTGTGGTCGGAGGAGCGGAACGTGGTGCGGCGAGTGCTGGATGTGGAGAGCAAGGGCGAGAGCCTGCGGGTGACGGTGCAGCGGATGGGGCAGGCGCGTCCGACGAAGCTGGAGATTTGCCGCGAGCGGGATGCGCGGACAGTTTCGGCAAGGCTCAAGTCGCGGGCGGTTTATCAGCGAATTTTGGAGCGGGTGCTGGGGAAGAGTTTTCCGGAGCTGACGCTGGCCCACATCAGCAATGCCGTCGATTTGGAGAAATCGTTTGGGCCGATTTATTCGCGCGGGTTGCTGAAGCGCGGGCAGTCGGGGTTTGCGGTGCTGGGAGTGAATGGGCAGGAACCGCAGGGGTCGATTGATGCGGCGCTGACGTTTGGGATTTTGTGGCTGGAGGTTTGCCGGACGGCGAACGCGGGAAAGCTGGTGGTGGAGGGGCTGAAGCTTTTTGTTCCGAGTGGATGTTCGACGCTGGTGCGGGAGCGCATGGCGCATTTGGATCGGGCGGCTGCGAAGTGGGAGTTGTATGAACTGGATGAGCGCGGCGACGACTTGAAGCCGGTTGAGATTCTGGATCGCGGGAATATTTCGACGCGGCTGGTGTATTGTCCGGACGACGCGGAGCTTAAGGAGCGTTTCGCGGGGCCGATTGCGCTGGTGCGGAGCGTGATGGCGGAGGCGGAAGTCGCGGCGCTTTCTCCGGCGGAGGTTGCGTTTCGCTGTCATGGGCTGGAGGTGGCGCGGGCGCGAATGTCCGCGGGCGGCTTCTCCGCTGAATCGGGAGTGTTGCGCAGCGTGCCGGAGTTGGTTTTTGGGCATGGGCCGGTGATGCGGGTGCTCAACGACGGCAATCTAGAGGAGTTTGAGCAACTGGTGCGCAGCGTGGGCGAGGTGCGTCATGCCGACGGGCCGAAGGAGAGCCGGTGGTGGAGGCTGCATCCGGAGCGGTGGCTGGAGTCGCTGGTGGTGAAGGATGTGGCGGCGCTGGATGATTCGCTCGACGCGCGGTGGCGGTATTCGCAGGTCCCGGCGTTTTCGGCGGCGGACCGCGCGATGATTGACGTGCTGGCGGTGAATCGCGAAGGGCGGCTGGCGGTGTTGGAGTTGAAGGCGGATGAGGACATTCACTTGCCGTTGCAGGGGATTGATTATTGGGCGCGGGTGGCGTGGCATCATGCGCGTGGGGAGTTTCAGAAGTTCGGGTATTTTGCGGGACGCGAGCTGGCGGCGGGGGCGCCGTTGTTGATCATGGTGGCGCCGGCGTTGCATGTGCATCCGGCGACGGATATTTTGCTGCGCTATGTTTCGCCCGAGATTGAGTGGACCCTGCTGGGAATTGATGAGCGATGGCGGAAAGGGCTGAGAGTGGTGTTCCGCAAACGGAGGGGAACGGGATCGGGTGATCGGGTCATCGGGTGATCTGAAAAGCGCGCCGACGTTATTTACCCCAGATTCCCAGAAGGCGCCGCACGTCGATGATTTGTCCCAGATGATGGGCGTTGTGGTCGGCGACGAGCAAAGCTTCGCGCAGGATAGTCTGGCCGTCGCCCCAGGGAATCTTCGCGAACAGGTCCGTCTTTGGGTCGCTCACCGACTTCTTCATGGCATTCAGATCATCTTGAAATGATTTGACGCTTTTGTCCCATGCGGCCGCGCTCGGCGGGGACGGACTCTTAGGCCAGTAGTCGTCGGGCCATTTGGGGGTAACGTACTTTGGGTTGCGGCTGAAGTCGAGGATGTCCCATTGCGTCAGGCGCAGGTGTTCGAGGAGCATCCAGGCGGAATGAGGCAGGCCTTTCGGCATCTCTCCGCGGAGTTTGGGCGGGAAGTTAGCGATGATTTTGTCGAAGGTGGCGTAGGCGTGGCCGCCGTCGAGTTGGGCGACGAGGTGTTGGCGGAGGGCTTGGTCGTTGGTCATAACTATTGAATCATTGAATCATCGGAGGATTGAATCATTGAAAAGCGGGCCTCCTCGATGGTTCGATTGCTTAGGATGTCGGAGTGTCGGGTGGGGGCGCAGAAAAAGTTGGAGGCTCTTGCGGTTTTTCGCCTTTGTGCACGCGGCCGATTCCGCGGACGATACGCCTGAGGGGCCAGGCGCCTTTGTCGTCGGCGAAGAAAATTTCTCCGATGCGGGTGGAGCGGTAGTGCCAGCGCTTGAGGAGCGAGAGGTGCTCCATTCTTTCCAGTGATGACTTGCTTTCTGAGTTCGGAAAGCTTGTTATCGCTGCTTCGACTCGCGATTCCATTGATCTGACGGCGGGTGATCCGGCGGCGGGCTGAATGCTGAAACAGATCGGGCCGCGGAAAGAGGCGGATGAAAATCTGAACAGGGAGACTGCATCCGGCTCGGCGCTGGGCTGGATGATGAGGGCATCGAGCTTATCGATTCGCTGGACAATTTCGGGGAGCTGGCTTAGAAGCGGTTTGAGCTTCTCGATTTTGGCGTGGAGGGCGGCAGCGTCTTCGAAGGCCAGCGCGGTCGATGCGTGGTCGCGATGTTGGGCTAGTTCGCGGGTGAGGGAGTCGCCGGCGGTGTCGAAGAACGTCTGAACCCGGGCGACTTCGGCGTGGTAGTCGGCGTCGGTGCAGCCTTTGAAGCAGGGGGCGAGGCACATCTTCATTTCGGAATAGACGCAGCCGGGGAACGCGGGGTCGGGGTGGAGGTCGTCCACGCAGCGGCGCATTTTGAAGAAGTCGAGGGCGTCGCTGGCGAATTTTTCGGCGGCGGAGCGCGAGGGGAACGGACCGTAGTAGATGTTCTTCCCGTTCAAAGCGCCGAGGCGTCTGGTGACTGACGCGCGCGGATATTCGTTTTCCAGATGCAGCTTGATCAACGGAGCGAAACGAAGGCGCAGGCGGGCGGAATAAGTCTGCGGGAATGTGGCGCGCAGGAGTTGGTAGAGGAGAAGCTGCGATTCGAAGTCAGAGCCGGTGGCGGTGAATTCGACTTCGCGGACGCGGTCGCGCAGATTCAGGCGCTTGCTTTGTTCGCGGGGCGGGCCGAGAAGGCGCGTCAGCCGGCGGCGGAGGTTGGCGGATTTGCTGACGTAAGGCTCGCCGTCGCCGCGCAGGAGGAAGACGGCGGGCGCGGCGGGGAGTGCGGCGAAAGAAGGCCTCGTCGTGGTCGGGTGAGAATGTGAGTGTGTGCGCGAGCACAGGGACATTGTAGTGCTGCGCTTGCGTCCGCGAAGTTTGTATCAGGGCACGTCTTTAGACGTGCCGCAAGCAGATTTCAGCATGGGTGGCGGCGGCTTCAGCCGCACCGCAGCGCCTAAAGGCGAAAATCCTATGCCGGCGGAAACGGCAACGCCTGAAGGCGTGCCCTGATACAAGCCCGATGCGTTCAGGTGGCGTTACACACTGTCGCCCTGATCCTGCGGAAAAGACGGGGATTGGAGGTAGGTGTTATCTCTTGATCTTCAGGAGGTGGCGCGAGCGATGAGCCGAGTCACAGTCTGTGCACGAGTCACTCTTGATGTAGCGGTAGAACCGCGGATGTCCACGACCTTTCCAATAGCGGCGCCTGGTAATCGTCGATGCCGGGGCCGGAAGTCATGAAGCTGAAGAAAATGTGTTGCGACGGCTTGATCACGATACCGGCGTGGCCTCGCCACACGATCAAGTCGCCGGGTTCGGGTTGCTTGACTCGCTGGAAGCCTTCGACGCCGGCGTAGAGGTCCGACGAAGGGGCATAGGCGTAGGGGAATCCGGCGCTGTCGTAGATGGCATGAACCAAGTGAGAGCAGTCGGATTCTGAATCACGAACTCTAGCGTCGAGCGCGGCAGCGATCAGGGACAGGCGGTCATCTTGAGTCAGGTCGCGTTGGGTTAGGTCGTGAGGAGTCAGGTCAGCTTGGGTTTGTTCAGACGGGGCTGACGAGCGGTCGCTGGCGTCTGCTTGCTTTACCCGGGCGAATTGCGGCGCGGGTTTGGCGGAACTCGGGGGGCGAGGCACGGTCTGCGCGCCAAGGGCCAGGCCGAATCCAAGTTCGAAGGCGGCGATTGCTAGCGTCCGTTTTGCCCAGGTCCGCATTCTTCCATTGTGATGCCGAATTCGCGAGATGGGCAGGTTACAGTCGGTCTAGGGCGAAAGGCTGAGGCTGCCGTCGTCTTCCGCCTTTTACGATCCAGAATGGAGCCAAACTTACGCGTGGGCGGCGTTGGCCTTTACCACGTCCTCGACCATCTCCTGGGCTTCTTCCTCGTCATCGAGCTTGCGCGCGCGCTGTGCTGCGATGTTCACGGGTTCCAGGCGAAGGACTTCGCCGCGACGGACCTCAACTTGAAAGCGGAACCAGTCGGTGCGGTACATGCGGCCGGAAGCGAAAAAGGTGACGGAGGCAGCGATCTGACCCTCATATTCGTCGCCGGTACAGGAGAACAGATGTTTCCCCAGCTCGTCGGTCCAGGTGCTGCCGCCGACCAGGGGCTCGTTCAAGAAATTGCGTAAAGAGGGCACCGCCATCGAGAGCTGGCGCAATTGCACCATCTGCAACAGCACTGAAATTCTGGCCAGGTTGGTAACCACGATGTTGGTTTTGCGGGGATTGACCTTTTCCAGCTTGACGTGCAATTCCGGCGACCACTGGCGTTCGAACTCGTCGCGCGCCAGGGCCAGACTTTTGTCACTGGCTTCGGCGTAGCGAAGAGTGGCGCGAGCCAGCACCATGCTGAGAATTGTGGTCGCCACGGTCGCAACCAGCGGAATGTAAGCCACAATCAGCTGAAACGGGAGGCTGTGCTGGCTGAACCATTGTTGCATGTGCATCGTGGTCTGGTCCTCATTTCCTGTGGGGGAGGATTGCGCAAGTCTAGCGACGCGGGGCTGGGCGGGATAGTTGCCTAAGGTGCAGGCCCAGGATGGAGCAAGAGGCCGTTGAAGGCGAGAGATTGGCTCGGACTTTGGCTTGGACTATGGTGATCTTGAGAGGTTTCGAGCAGAATGCCCCACCCCTCAAAGCCGAGAAGGGTGGGGCATCCGTTAGCCGCCTATTCATGTAACCGAATTACGGAAACACAATGGTTCCGAAGGTTCCGACCACGTTGTTGGCAGGGCCGGCGGTCCAGAACAATGTGTTCGTGGGACCATTGGCAGCGGTTCCGCCTCCGAAATCGATTCCCCAGAGTTGGTCAATGTGGATGACAGCGCCGGAGGTGTTTTTCACGGTGCCGACGAAGGCGCCCGTTGTCGCGTTGAAGGCGTTGATGGTGCCATCGTTAATGTTGTTTGAGACCAGCAAGGTGTTGCTGAGCGGCCCAAAATTCCAGGGGGCCATAGCAAATCCCCAGGGCTGGTTGAGCGGTGCGCCGTGAATAAAGCCGGACTTGAGCAGTACTCCCTTCTCGCTGTAAACATCAACGAAGCCGCCCGGGCCTCCGGCCGCATCGGCGAAGGCAACGAAGACCTTACCGCCAATGTCGCGGATTCCGAATACTGAGAACCCTGCCGGGATGGCCGGATCGGCCGCGAATGCGCCCTTCCAGGTGAAGGTGCCGTCGTAGATGTCCACTTTATTGTTAGCCATGTCGGCGGCAAACAGGAAGTTTTCGTGCGTCCGGTTGGTGACGGCCAGTCCGGTGTAGGAAGCCTTGCTGGCGGAGTTGTCAACCGGGATCTCGGCGTCGAACGTGGCAAGGCCTGGCGCCCAGGCGCTGATGGTTCCGTCCAGAGTGTCAAAGATGAAAAATGTTGACCAGCCCTGCACCTGGAATTCGTTGGTTTGCGATGGATTCCAGACGATGCCGGTGGGGAGTCCGATCGGTCCGGCTTTGGGCGCCGGGGGAATCTCGACTTCGAGCCCTTGCTTAACGCCGGCGCCGTTGTAGATCGTGGCCCAGCCGGAACCATTGTCATTGACCCACCAAGGACTACCCGGGCTGCGGGCCAGCCCCCAGGCATTCACAATCTGAGGGTCGGCGGTGTTGGTTGACTGTTTGACTTGATTGGAATCGAGGGTAGTGAGCTGATACTGAGCCAAAGCCGAGCCGGAAATGAAAATCAGCAGCAGCCCAAGCAGAGAGGTGAGGGGGAGTGCGCGACGCAACATACTTCGTTCTCCTTCAGAAGCTGGGTGAGATAAATCCTGAGATGGACGCAGGCCTTCGCCTGGTCTGCTTTGGATCGTAAGTTCCGGAGGGATGCGGCTTGTCAGGACGGAGTCAGCGCGCAGTCAATTGTTTGCAACGGCTTTGTCACGAACTTGCAAATTGACGTATACGTTTTTGGGTAGCGGGAAAACTGGCACACGGCGGGGCTGGTGCACGATGAGCACCGAATCCGCGTTAAGATCATCGAATAAAAGCTACGGAGGTTAGCCATTTCGCGGTTCAGCGGCCATTCCGCCTCGAAGGAGAAACAATGCAGAAACGCAAACTTGGAAAAGGCAATCTGGAAGTTTCGGCCCTGGGGCTGGGCTGCATGGGGATGAGTTTTTCGTACGGCCCGCCCAAAGACAAGAAGGAGATGACATCACTGATTCACGCGGCCGTGGACCGCGGCACCACGTTCTTCGATACGGCTGAGGTCTATGGGCCGTTCATTAACGAAGAGCTGGTTGGCGAGGCGCTTGCTCCGTTTCGCAGCAAGGTGATCATCGCAACCAAGTTCGGGTTCGACGTTACTCCAGGTTCCGATCCTCGCGGAATGAAGGGTGCGGCGCCGGTCCTGAACAGCCGGCCGGAGCACATCAAGGAGGCGGTGGAAGGTTCGCTGAAGCGGCTCAAGACGGATGTCATCGATCTCTACTATCAGCACCGGGTTGACCCGAATGTGCCGATCGAAGATGTGGCAGGCGCGGTAAAAGAATTGATCGCGCAAGGCAAGGTGAAGCACTTCGGACTTTCTGAGCCGGGAGTGCAGACCATCCGGCGAGCGCACAAAGTCCAGCCGGTCGCGGCGATTCAGAGCGAGTACTCGCTGTGGTGGAGAAAGCCGGAAGAGGAAGTATTGCCGGCGCTCGAAGAACTTGGCATTGGATTCGTTCCTTTCAGTCCGCTGGGCAAAGGATTTCTGACCGGCAAGATGGATGCCAACACGAAATTTGAAAGCAACGATTTCCGCAGCACGCTGCCTCGCTTCACAACAGAGGCGCTGAGGGTGAACGTGGCGCTCATTGAACTGCTGGGCAGCATCGCGAAACAGAAGAACGCGACTCCGGCGCAGATCGCGCTGGCCTGGCTGCTGGCGCAGAAGGCGTGGATTGTGCCTATCCCGGGGACGACGAAGCTAAACCGCCTCGAAGAGAACATTGGATCGACGTCGGTGGAGTTGACGGCCGACGATCTGCGCGACATCGGCGGCGCGGCGGCGAAGGTGAAGTTGGAGGGGGCGCGGTATCCGGAGCGGTTGGAAAAGATGACGGGGCTGTAGCGAAAAGTCTTTCACCACAGAGACGCAGAGACTCAGAGCAAACAAAACCAAGAAAATGATTTCTCTGTCACTCTGCGTCGCTGTGGTGACAAAACCCTTACTATCAGGAGCGCATATGCCGGAGCCGAAGGGTGATCTGAAGGACCGACTCTCCCGGTATAACGAACTTGACCTCAGCGTGACCGGCAGAAAGTCGGGACGCATCATCTCGCAGCCGGTCTGGTTCGTATTCGACGCCGATAAGCTCTACCTGTTGCCGGTGCGGGGCTCGGACACGCAGTGGTACAAGAACGTGCTCAAGAATCCGAAAATTAGGATTGAGGCGCGTGGCGCGGATGCTGAACTTCAGGCCGCTCCAATTCGTGACGCCACACAGGTGGCAGCGGTGGTCGAGAGATTCCGCGCCAAGTACGGCGCTGGGGACGTGAAGAAATATTATTCGAAGCTCGATGTTGCGGTTGTGGCGCGGATGCGGTGATTAACAAAGGGTGGGACCGTCAGTCCCACCCTGGTTTGTTTCTCTCGTTCCACGAGCCTCATTCCACACAGCCTGGTTACGGCGAGGTTGTACAGGCGTGCTGGGCGTTGTCGTATTCCGGTTGCGCGACGTAGTTCTTGCCATTGAGAGTTACATCGCTGGGGTCGAAAAACACCGCGGTGTTGGTGAATAGAAGGAAACTGCATTCGTCCCCGATCTCTTCTCCAAAGATGCCGTTGTCCGCGCTATTCCACCAAGCATCCCCATCTGGGTCGGTGATGGTCTCAAATACTTCGTGCGAGAGCACGTTGTTGGTGGAGTCAGCGAGCTGGCCGTTCGGAGTTCCGGGCCTGGAACTGCACCCAGAATTGTCTTGAAACGGTTCGACACTGTACAGAACGTGCCCAATGTCGCTGAAGTCGGCACTGCCGTGATAGGCACAGAAGAAGAAGTCCTTCGGGTCGTCGGGCGAGTAGCAGACCTTGAAACCCAGGTTGAAGCACTCGTCCTGCCCAGGCGGCAGAAAGACGTGGAATTCGTTGCCGTAACCGTTCGGTGTACCCAGAGCCGCAGCAACGGCATGAACGACGGCGCGCATGTCGGCATCGGTGAACGGCGTGGCATTCGGATGATAGTTAATCATCACGTCCGTACCCGATACCGTGTAGCGGTCGTCAGCGGTGCTGCCGGTGTACTGGTCAACCACGTGGATGAAGCTGCTCATGCCCAGGTCACTGAGGAAGCCTTCGGGATCGCCCCAGCAGGTGGCAATGGTGCAGGCTCCGTTCGGGTTCATGTAGATGGCGACGTGCTGCACCGAAACCACAACGTTCCCGCCATGGAATTGCAGGTCGGCCGGAAAACGCGGCCCTCCTGAGTCTGGGGCGAGGATGTTCTGGTTTACGGTTAGGGCAGGCGAGTTGGAGATTGCGGCCACACTCGTCTTGCGCCCCACCGGAGTATTTGCGGGCCGGAGATGGACCTTCACGTTTCGAGCGGCGGCGGCGGCCGCGTAATCGGCCGCCGAAGGGGCCACGGTTATGCGGGATTTAGACGGCTGCGATTGGAGATTGATGGCGAACAACAGGACCAACAGCGCAGTGCCGGTTGCAGTCGCCAGAAGCGGACGGAAAGAACTTCGTACGTTCATGGAGTGCTCCTCTTTTGTTTTTGCAGAATCATTGGGCACCAACGGCGGATGGAGAGGATTTGATCGAGGTGTGGTTTCGGCGTCATACCGGGCAGTAGGACCCAGGACCAGAGCGGGAACTCCGGCAGTCACTTAGAATACCGCTCACGGGCTCTATGGGCGAACAGAGTTGTAATTTTTAGGTAAAATCCTCGGTCCGAGCCGGGGTGCGCGGGGCTGAGTTGCGAGTCGCGCGAGGGCGGCCAACCCAGCCGACGGGCCTACGAATTCAGCGTCCAAATTCGGCACCCAAGCATGCTGTGAATGGACTACTATGGTTGCCGGCGCAGCAGGTGCCCGAGAAATGAAGCTGTTTCGGAAGAAGCTGAGAAAGCAGCACGAGAAAGTCCTGGCTGAAGCTAGTGATCTGGCCACGCGCAAACTGGAGCAGTACTTCGCTGAGCGGAGAGACTTGCCTCCGGTAACAAGAGAAGCGCCAAAAAAGACGGTGCTTACGCGACTGCGCTGGTGGTGAATCGAAGTTCAATCGCCTAAGCCGCGTTTCGTCCATGGTTTTCGCGTTTCCTAAACCGAGAAGGGTATGGGGCAGCTCTCTTTAATTCATGGACGCGAATCCGTGAATGCGGGACGTGGAAGAGGGGCCATTTATGGCCGCGCAAGAGTCGATCTTCTTTGACGGGCTTTAGCCCCGCCCTAAAGGGCGTTGTTTCATAACTCGATACCACGCGGCGCTGAAGCGCCGCTCTTCCACGTTATGAAATTTCTTCATCCAGAGATCGCTTGTACGGGTGAACGCTCGGCTACTGTGCAATCCGGGTCGCGGATAAAGCGTTGTCGTTGCGGGCCTTCTCTCTGGTTTCCGGTGGCACGCACACATGATCTCGCGGCACCGCGTCACGCCAGACGAAACCCATTACGCAGGTGTCGACGCCGTAATCGCCTCCATTCTTGACTCGCGCAGGGGCGAGCTTGTTATCGCTCTCGACCTGGTCCCGAGTCTCCGGTGTGACGCATACGTGATCGTCAGGCACTACTAGCCGCCAGACGTACCCAGCCGCGCACGTCCCCGGAATGGCTGCCGCGGCGGGCTTGGTCGTGTCTGCGGCTACGGGTGGAACCGCTGGTTTCGCTGCCGAAGCGTCCATAGAGCTATGCATCACGAGACCAAGTGTGAGCAGAATCAATCCGAGTACACCGGACAGAATTCTCCCACGCGTGTCCGGTTCAATCTTGCCGCTAATTTTCCCGACAGCCGCGAGAAACAGACAAAACAGACCCACCAACGCTATTACGTTAGCGATCGGCTGGTCCATGAGATGGCTGATGAGTTCGGTCATAGCCTCCCCCTTTCATCAAACGACGCCGCCAACATTGCCCCAACAGGCACGGGACTATTAAAGTCGCCGTTTAAACGCGACAACTGTACACCTATCCGAATGATCGGACAACGAAAACTGCTGACGGTGGAGATCAGTCCACCGTCAGCAATTCAGTTAGCAGTTCAACTCGCACTTCAAATAAACGACGCCCGTTTATTGCGGCGTGTAGAAGCGAACGTAATCGACTTGCATCGGTCCCGGGTTTGTCAGGTTGGCAATCGATCCTCCAAGCGTCCCACCCACGGCCACGTTCATGATGGTGAACATGTTCTGGTTGAACGGCCAGGTATCTCCTGAAGGCAGGCTGCTGGGGGTCACGGTGAAGAACGGATTGGAATCGTCATCCACGAAGTACTGGACCTGATTTGATTTCCAGATCATTCCGTAGGTGTGGAAGGCGGTGTCTGCCATCTCTCCGCTGGGGAAGTTGAAGCGGGCGCCAACCCCGTTCCCGCCAGTTTTCGCCGTATGGACCGTGGAGTTGTTCCCCGAGGGACCGGGTCCGTTATCGACCTGCGGAGACCAGTTTTCCATGATGTCGGATTCACCGCAGGTTGGCCAGCCGACGGTGCCGATGTTGCTGCCCAAGGCCCAGAACGCAGGCCACAGGCCCTGGTTGGTTGTATTCGGCAGCTGGATATTGGCTACGAGAATGCCGAACTGGAAGTTTTGTTTGCCTTGAGTATTCATGCGGCCCGACAACCAGGTTCCATTCACGTTTCTGGGCTGGATCACGAGATGACCGCTGCCATCGATGTAAACCGGGGCGGTAGATGTACTGAACGTCGTCGGGCACTGTGCTGGGTTGTTCGGGTACCCCGGAGGTCCGCAGTACACTTCGGCTTCGCCATTACCCCAGCCGTTATTGTTTCCGAGGTCGAAGTTCCACACTGTTGTGTCGGGAGAACCCGCGCCGCCGTTGAATTCCTGGCACCACGTCGGCACATAGGTTACTCCGCCCACGGTGATGTCGGGGACGCCTGCGCATGATCCGGTTCCGCCCCCGCCGCCAGACGCGAACGTCATGTAGTTGATGTTCCAGCCGCCATTGTCCTGGTTCACAGTCAACACCTGCTGGCCTGCTGGAAGCGTCAATGTAGCGGTCACGTTGGTCCAGTTCTGCCAACCGCCGGTCGCCGGCACGTTGACGTTGCCCGACAAGTTCGTTCCCGACGAGTTGGAGATGTGCAATGCATCAGTTACGCCGTTAGGCGACGCCAGGCGGAACGTCACCGTGTAAGTTCCGGCTGCAGCGGCGTTCACTGTGTACCTGAACCACTGCCCTGTAGCCGTCCAACCGAGGTTAACGCCGCCGCCCGTGTCAGTAGTTACTTCCAGGTCAACGCCGTCGGATCTGTAACCGTTGTCCGAGCCATTGATGGAAGTTACGTTGAAGCCGGCCCCCGGACCGCCTAAATCGTAGTTCTCAGCTTGCACGGTGCCGGGAACAGGCCAGGGCGTTCCACCGAACGGCCCTGAGCTGGTGGAAATGGTGAAGTAATTAAGGTTCCAGCCCGGATTATCTTGATTAAACGTCAGTGTTTGCTGGCCGGCTGGCAGGGTGATGGCGGCCACTACGCTGGTCCAGGTTTGCCATGCGCCGGTCGCCGGCACGTTCACGTTGCCCGTTAGGTTCGTCCCCGAAGAATTGGAAATGTGGAATGCGTCTGTTGTGGCATTAATTCCGGCCACGCGGAAGGTGACCCTGTAAGTTCCTGCGGTAGCCACGTTGACCGTGTACCTGAACCACTGGCCGGTGGCGGTCCAGCCAAGGTTGAATCCGCCGCCTGTATCGGTGGTGGCTTCGAGGTCAACACCATCGGAGCGGTAATTGTTGCCGGTTCCGTTGACCGAAGTCACGTTGTAAGCAACTCCCTGTCCGCCGGTGTCGTAGTTCTCCGCCTGCACCGTGCCGGGAACCGCGGCAGGAGTTCCGCCGTAAGGCCCTTCCGCTGCAAAGGCAAAATTAGTCACGAACAACATCAGGGCTGCGCACAGCGCGCAAAAGCTCAAGCAAATTCTGGTTCTCATCGGGGGGTTCCTCTCTTGGCGTCTAGGCCAATAATGCAATGGTTGGGGCCATGGTTGGGCTGATCCTTATCCTTATCCTTGCGGATCGGTCGTCGGTTGCTAGATAGGCTTGCCGGGTCGCCACTCAGATGGAGTGCTGGTTACCTGAGTTGCCCTTTTGCCGGACGAAGTGGGAAGCTCTCCCGCCTTTACCGAAAGCGGGCATTGCTAATTCGGGGTCGAATTCTAGACGGAACCTGGGTGGGTAGAAAAACTTTCGTGGCTTTGTTACGAAATTGGAACACGCGAGCTGGGGGCGTATCCATTCAACAGCGGGGTCGTTCCCATCCTGGGAATTGGAGAGTCTACTTTCGTGGGCTTGCGCTGACCGGCGTCAAGTCCAACACTCGATGCGGACGGATAGCGTTTGGGAGGACGTTGCCAGTGGGTACTGGACGCCATCTGTCAAATGGTCGAGTGGCTTTCGTCAGCCATTACGGTTCGACTCCGTCGTCCTCCGCACGACCACTCGATGAAATTGAAGTGCCGCCTGCTATAATTGCTTTTGACAGATGGCGTACCGACTGGCAATTCCAGCCCCGGATGACTACCGGGGCTTCTGTTTTTTGCGCTTCAATCTGTGAACCCGTAACGTGGAAGAGCGGCCGTGGTGGAAGAGCGGCCATTTATGGCCGCGTTGGCGCTCAGAGGAAGCGGGCTTAAGCCCGTCAGGCCCTAAAGGACGAGTCATTTAGGAACCCTTTACGCGGCGCGCAGTTCTTCATTCGGATTCCGATCCCTAATTACCCGTGCTACGATCAGCCCGTGGCCACCCTCAACAGCATCACTCCCTGCTTTATTGTCGATAATCTTCAGGTGACCCTCGACTTCTATCAGTCCAAGCTCGGCTTTGAAATTGCCTATAAGGGCGGAGGCAATGGGGACGGCAACGGAGATGATTTCTGGGCCTTTGTCCGCCGGGACGGCGTGATGATCAGCCTGAAGGCGATTGCCCCTGAGATTCATCCGCAGCCGAATCATTCGCGCCACGAATGGGCGCGCTGGGACGCCTACATCCACACCTCCGACCCCGACTCGCTGTACGAAGAGTACGTCAGCCGAGCCGTTCCGATGCACCAGCACTTGAAAGACACCGAGGACGGCCTTCGCGCATTCGAAGTCATAGACAACAACGGTTACGTGCTCTGCTTCGGAAGGCCGCGCGAGTTGTAGTCCCAGCTTCGAAAAAGCGGCAGGGAGGGCCAGCCTCCCTCTATTCATGTAATCGCTACAAGGTAAAGCACATAGCTTTAATGTATGTCCTATGTGTGCAACTACTTACTTGCATCTATAGCACTTGATAAGCTAGAATTGTTAACAAAAGGTGGCGTAACCAACCACCAGAGGAGGGGTACGCGGATGGCGACTACCAGCGAGGCGATGCCGAACGTCGACATTTCTCTTAGAGAACAAAAAGAGATTGCCGACATCTACAAAAAGCTTCGCGAAGCTGAGGCGAAGCTGATTGGCCCAGACGGCAAGACGGAAATCTTGCCAAATAACATTTACTCATTTCTGCTCCGGTTGCTTGCTGATCTACGCGCGGGTCACTCGGTAACGATCCTACAGAGCAAGCACGAACTCACCACGGTCGAAGCCAGCAAAATCCTGGGAATGTCGCGGCAGTATTTAATTCAACTGCTGGAGCGAGGAGAAATTCCCTTCCATTCCGTTGGCACACATCGACGAATGTATGTCCGTGATGTGCTCGCCTACAAGGCAAAGCGCGACACAATGCGGCGTGGAACCTTGGACGAACTGGCGAAGCACGAGTTCAGCAAAGGGGATTACGGCAAAGTCCCAGATGATTTTCACACAGGAAAATGAATATTCGGCTGTACTAGATGCCTGCGTTCTTGTGCCTATGTCGCTATGCGATACGTTGCTACGACTGGCTGAAGAACCAGCGATGTATCGGCCTTTATGGAGCGAGCAGATCATGGCGGAGATGGTCAAAGCTCTCAGAACGAAGCTTCACCGAACTGCCGCCGAAGCGGAGTATAGGCGGCAGAAGATGAACGAGTCTTTTCCGGAGGCGATGGTCAGGGTTCCTCCTGATCTGCTTAAAGCAGTGGAGTGTATTCCCGATCCAGACGATAGGCACGTGCTTGCGGCTGCGATCATGGCGCGGGCCAATACCATCGTGACGCAAAACACCAAGCACTTTCCGAAGGATTGCCTGGAAAAGTATGGAGTGCTTTGTCAGACCGCGGATGATTTTCTGGTTCACCAGTATCATCTTCATCCACAACTTGTGCTGGACAAGATTGATGATCAGGCGATGGGAATCTCCAAGGACCGGGCGTTTGTGATCGCTAGTCTGAGGGGAACTGTGGGCGAGTTCTGCAAGCTGCTGGAGCAGCACCCAATGTGAGGCAGCAGGGCGGAGTGCCCGCCGGGACGGGGTGATGGTCAGGCTGAAGGCGATTGCCCCTGAGATTCATCCGCAGCCGAATCATTCGCGCCACGAATGGGCGCGCTGGGACGCCTACATCCACACCTCCGACCCCGACTCACTGTACGAAGAGTACGTCGGCCGAGCCGTTCCAATGCACCAGCATTTGAAAGACACCGAGGACGGCCTTCGCGCATTCGAAGTCATAGACAACAACGGTTACGTGCTCTGCTTCGGAAGGCCGCGGGAGCTGTAAATCCCACCCTTCGAAAAGCCACAGCCTCCTGGTTTTGGGAAGGGTGGCATTCCGGGGAACGAACCCGCTCTTGGCAGTGTCTATAATGAACGGAATCCAGAGTAGGGCCTTTGGAAGGTGAGGTTTTTCGATATGATTCGGTTTCTCCTTGCCCTCGCATTCTTCTTGTCGGGTAGCCTCGTTCAAGCATCAGACGAAAAAGCGTCCGCGAATCCATCCTTCGATTACGAAGTAGCCCGTGCACATGAAATCAAGCCACACCGCCGCACTATTCCCATGAAAGGCGTAGAACCCGGATTCAATTCGATTCACCTCGCAATCACCGTGTCACCTGCTGGAGACGTTTTGGAGGTGCACCCGAGCGTTCAGGTTGATCCTCCCAGCTACGCAGATCGTACCCTGAAATTCTGGCCTCAACTGGAAGGAGAAGTTAGGCAGTGGAAGTTCACTCCGTTTGAGCAGAACGGAGGCGCGGTCACAGCGGACGTCGAGGAGTACATAGATCTCGTTCCGCCGGAACGGCTGCCGAAGACGCATATCGCGCCTCCCATTCTCGGTCCAAACTCTAAAGTCTCAATTTCGTTGCAGCGAACAGGGTGTTTTGGTTCTTGCCCTTCCTACACAGCTACAGTTAGTACGAATGGAATCGTGTTTGACGGCGCTTACTACGTGGTGGCCCGGGGCAAACACACGGCCGCCGCGGATGCCAAGCAGGTTCGAGACCTAGCCAAGCGCTTCGTGGCCGCTGATTTTTATTCCATGGACGAAAAATATGTGGCTTCTGTGACGGACAACCCTACCTACATTCTTTCCATTGATATTGATGGTCACGCGAAGGGAGTCGAGGACTACGTGGGCGAGTGGGAGGGAATGCCGGCGATCATCTCCGAACTGGAACAGCAAGTGGACGAATCTGCAAAAACGGAGCGATGGATTGAGGGTGGCGAAGGATTGGTCCAAGCGTTACAAGGAGAGAAGTTCAACTTTCAATCGTTCGAAGCGCAAACTATGTTGAAGGAGGCCGCCAGCCATGGGCAGGCGGAAACCGTACGCGAACTGGTTGCGGCTGGTGTTCCGCTTGATCTGCTGCCCGCTCCCAAGCGGGACAAGCAAGAAGTGAGAACTCCATCTGACACGGTTGGTCTGCTTACTTCCGCGAGCCGTAATTTCGCGGCATTGCAGATTCTGCTTGATGCAGGTGTGAGCAGAAGCAATCAGATCGACAAGAACATGGCGCTCGTGGGTTCTGCAGGTTCTGGAAATATCGACGCCGTGCGCGCTCTGATCGCGTATGGCGCCAATCCGAACGCCGACTTGAGCAAGCTAACGCTAACCGAAGGTGGCCAAGGCATGACCATTCAGGGCCCTGGAGCGGGCAGTGTTCTGATTTATGCCGCCGAGTCAGGGAACCCGGAGGTGGTCAAGGAGATTTTGCGTTATAACCCAAATCTAGAAGCGAAGGATCGCGAGGGTAAGACTGCGATTTTCGCAGCTGGCGACTATCGTAATTCCGATAAAGAAGGTGCACGCGTCGAGTGCGTGCGGCTGCTTGCGCAAGCTGGAGCGGATTTGAACGCGCGGGATAAGGACGGCAATACGGCGCTTCACGAGACTTTCCTCAACGATGTGGAACAAGAACTCTTGAAGCTAGGTGCCAACGTGAATGCCCGCAACAACGATGGCGAAACTCCGATTTTCACGAATGTCGATAACGACTCCGTCGCACTTTTCATCGAGCATGGCGCTGATCTTAGCATTCGAAACAACAAAGGCGAGGACGTAGTCGAAGCCGCCAAGGAAAAAGGGCCGGTTCGGCAAGAGGCGCTCCGCAAGGCTCTGCAGAAGTTGGTTCCAAAATAACTTTCGCTTCTTTCACCCTTACTTGCAGCTCCTAATAATCCACCTCACCTCTGTCATCTCGAGGCAAGCCGAACCAGCTTACAATTGTGTAATGAGCACAGCTCCGAAGCAGGTACCGGGAGAAGCTGATCTGCTGGTGTCCTTTGAGCGGCAGGTTCTGCCCTCGGAATACAAGGACTATTACCAGACCAAGCGAAACAATTTATTCGCCTCAATCCAAAAGCTTCCTGCCCTGTGGGATTGCTACATGATGCTTGACCAAATATGGTTCAGAGAAATTGACGTGTTGAAACCGAGTTCGCCAAATCGGGCTTTCCCAATTGTCATTTACATCAATGCACATGCGAAGATTCGGATCGCCCTCGAATTGGCGTTTACAGGGTGCCGGAAGCAAGATCAATCCTTCGAGATGCAGTTGAATTCGTCGCGCACGCGCACCACATGTTGAAAGACCCGGAATTTCAAAAGATATGGCTGAACAAGAATAACGACGAGAAAGCGTTTAAAAAAGAGTTCTGGTACGACAAGGAGACAGGTCTATTCGCTGGACTGGATGAACTGTACGACGTTTGGTGCCAGCTTTCCGAAATAGGGTCTCACGCAAACCTGAACTCTATCTGCGAGCGCGTCCAGATAGTTGAGGTTAATGGGCATCCGGAGTTACGCCTAAATTACACAGGATTAGCAGAAAAGCCTTGGGCCACCGGGATTTTCACGATGCTGTTGGCGGATTTCAAAATGGAAGAGACGCTCTTCAAAGACTACGAGGTGCGTCTCCAGTTTGACGAAACGCTGCTGACAATGAGAAGTGAGTTCGAGACGTTCAAGGAACAACTTAGAAAGGCGATCATTTCGCGTTATGGAATTAAGCGCCCGGATTTGCCTTTGATCGTAACGAAGTGAGGGACGAATCGGAATCTCTGCTTTAGCGAAGTGTCGTTGTTTGACCCTCCTTCCCCCCTTCTCTAAACTTGAAATCACTCATGTCAGACAACATTCACATCAAGCTCCCTGATGGGAGCGATAAGGAAATGCCTAAGGGCACGACTGCGCTCGATGTTGCCAAGTCGATCAGTCCGCGGCTGGCGGATGCGGCGATTGCGGCCAAAACTAACGGCGACCTGATCGATCTCACTCGGCCGTTAGACAAAGACACAGACCTGCGCATCCTTACGGACAAAGATCCGGAGGCGCTTGGAGTTTATCGGCATTCGTCGGCGCATTTGCTGGCGGCGGCGGTGCTCGAGCTTTTTCCGGAGACCAAGCTCGGCCACGGGCCGGCTACCGAGAGCGGATTCTTTTACGACTTTTATCGCGAGACTCCGTTCACGCCCGAGGACCTGGAAAAGATCGAAAAGAAAATGCAGGAGCTGGTGCAGCAGAACCTGCCGTATGCGCGCGAGTTTCTGCCGCGCGATGAAGGCTTGCAGCGCTTCAAGAGTGAAGGCGACTTCATGAAGTGCCACTTCATCGAGCAGTTCACCAAGCCGGACGAAAAGATTTCGATTTACAAGACGGGCAAGTTTCTGGACTTCTGCCGCGGGCCGCATATTCCTTCGACCGGCAAGATCAAAGCGTTCAAGCTGCTGAATATTGCCGGCGCGTACTGGCTGGGGGACGAGAAGAATCCGCAACTGCAGCGGATTTACGGGACTTCGTTTTTTTCGAAGAAGGATCTCGACGCATATCTGCACCAGATTGAAGAGGCCAAGAAGCGCGACCATCGCGTGATTGGGCAGCAGCTGGATTTGTTTTCCATTCAGGAGCTGGCGGGGCCGGGGCTGATTTTCTGGCATCCCAAGGGCGGGATTATCCGCAAAGAGATGGAAGACTGGATGCGCGACCAGTACCTGAAGCGCGGATATTCGCTGGTCTATACGCCGCACGTGATGCGCAAGCAGCTTTGGCAGACCTCGGGGCACGAGGGCTATTACGCGCAGAACATGTTTGACGTGATGGAGCTCGACGACGCCGAGTATCGCCTGAAGCCGATGAATTGCCCGGGCCACATTCTTATATATGCGGACTCGCTGAAGTCGTATCGCGATTTGCCGGTGCGGCTGGGCGAGCTGGGCACGGTGTATCGG
Organism: uncultured Acidobacteriota bacterium; assembly: GCA_963839975.1. Classification (GTDB taxonomy): domain Bacteria; phylum Acidobacteriota; class Terriglobia; order Terriglobales; family Acidobacteriaceae; genus Gp1-AA145. Next base: position 646,497 of record CAWIXA010000003.1, read on the forward strand.
TATGAGCGCTCGGGAGTGATGCATGGGCTGTTGCGCGTCCGCGGATTTACGCAGGACGACGCGCATATTTTTTGCACGCCGGGGCAGATTGAAGACGAGATCGCTTCGTGCGTGGAATTTGCCGCTGACGTGCTGAAGGATTTCGGGTTCGAGAAATTTATTACCGAGCTTTCGACCTGGAATCCTGCGGATAAGAAAAGTTTTGTCGGATCGGAAGAGCAGTGGAACATGGCAACTGAGTCGCTGGAAAAAGTTTTGAAGCGGCTGAATATTGAGTACAAGACGATCCCCGGCGAAGCGGCGTTTTATGGGCCGAAGATTGATATCAAGCTGGTGGATGCGATTGGTCGGCTGTGGCAGCTTTCGACGGTGCAGTTCGATTTCAATCTGCCGGCGCGGTTTAATCTGGAATACGTCGCCGAAGATGGGACGCGCAAGCAGCCGCTGATGGTGCATCGGGCGCTGTATGGATCGATTGAGCGGTTCTTCGGCGTGCTGATCGAGCACTATGCGGGCGCGTTTCCGGTTTGGCTGTCGCCGGTGCAGGTTGCGGTCATCCCGATTGCCGAGCGGCATGTGGAGTATGCGAACAAAGTGGCTTCGTTCCTGCGTGGAGAAAATCCCCACTTCTCCCAAAACCGGGGAGAAGTGGGGCACCCCGGTGTTCGTGTTCGCGTCGAGGTTGATGCGCGCAACGAAAAGATGAATGCGAAAATCCGCGAGCACGCCATGCAGAAAGTGCCGTTCATGCTGGTGGTGGGGGATAAAGAGGCCGAAGCCGGCAAGGTGAACGTGCGGACGCGGGGGAAAGAGAAGACCGAGGACATGGGCGCGGAGGAGTTTGGGGAGCGGGTGAGAAAGCTGATTGGGGATCGAAGCTCGACGTTATGAATGCCGCCATGCGAGTGAAATCACAGTCGCAGACGCCCGCGGACCCAGTGCTTAGAGCCGGATACTTTGTCGATTTCGTTTTCGAGATCGCGCAGCGCAGCGGGTCCGGCGCCGCAGCCGTCGTCGATTTTCTTGATGCCGCCACTCATTTCTAAAGATGATTTTCACGGCAGCGCCGTCATCGCAAACTCCAAAGCTGCTAGGAAAATCGAAGTATCCTTTGTCGGCGAGCCTCTGGGCCAGCACTCGGCGGACGGCCGAGGGCTGAATCCCGCTTTTCCGGATACCGACCGCGTGAACTGCGTGTTTTCCCTCGAACAAAATTGTGCCATCGCCCTCGATGATGATTCTGTATGCCGGACAGGTGAGGTCCATACTGCATCCGGTGCGCTCCAGCGTGATCCTGATTCCGCCCGCCGGAGGATTGGTCTGCGCGGCGGCGCTCGATCCGAGGAGAAGCAACGCAGCAAGAATGCGAAGCATAGAGTCAGGTTAGCTCAGCGGGTATCCGGAACGCACGCCCTTTCTGGCGCCGCCGGCGAAAAGCAGGTTCCTCGACTTCGCAAGATCATCCGCATTCGCGGATGATCTTGCTTCGCTCGGAATGACAATAGGCGGGGGAGCTTTGCGGCACGGCTGAAGCCGTGCCCTGATACAAACGGTGGAAGGCCGGGCCTAAAGAACCAGGCTGGCTAACCAGCGTCACAGCCCAGGGAAAACCTTAGCGCGGCGCAGATTTCGGTCATTCGCGAAGATCCGAGCTGAGCGACCCGCCGTCCCAGGCGTTGTTGGGAAACCGTGACCGCGTTGTGCAGGTTCACAGCGCAAGGCGCTTTCATGCCGTCCTCGATGGTCAAAACTACCTCTGAGGGCACGCCTCGAATAGTGGAGGTAATGGGCGCGACGGTGACAGTGGACAAATACGAGATGGCGCTGCCGCGAGTAAGCACGACTACCGGCCTCTTCTTGGCTGGCGGCGCAAACTGGTAAAGCCGGACGTCGCCTCGACTTATTCCTGCGGCCATGCGGCCTCTGCTTCCCAGGCGAGGGACTCTTCGTGCGTCTGGGGGTTTCGCGAATAGCCCTGACGGTCGCGGTCTTCTTTAGCCTGAATCTCCAGTCGCTGGAGGTGTTCCCGAAGCGCATCGCGCACTAGGGCGGAGCGGTTCTTTCGCGTCCGCTTTGCAGCTTGATCAGCGGCTTGCAGGAGCCGTTTATCGAGGACGATCTGCACTATTTCCATATGTGGAGTATATTCCACAGTTGATTACACATGCAAGAAAGACTGTTTCAGTCTGCCGCGTGCGCCGGCGAACAGGCGCTGCCCGGCGAAAGCAGGTTCCTCGACTCCGCCCGATCATCCGCTTCGCAGATGATCTTGCTCCGCTCGGAATGACAACGGAATGGGGGACCTTTTACGGCACGGCTGAAGCCGTGCCCTCCCGTCTGATACTCTTTCTGCCGTTCGTCTTCCCTTGGAGGTTACCCGTGAATCATCTGCGCGTCATTCGGCTGAGCGTTCTTGCCATCATCTTCCTCCCTGCGTCTCTCGCCAGCGCTGCCGATCAGCTTGCCGTCACCTACGAGCGCAACGTTGCCGTCAAGATGCGCGATGGGGTCACGCTGCGGGCGGATGTTTATCGGCCGAAGGCGGACGGGCAGTTTCCGGTGCTGCTGCAGCGGACGCCGTATGACAAAAACAATGGAGTGGAGTTTGGGTTGAAGGCGTCGGCGCAGGGGTATGTGGTGATTTTCGAAGACGTCCGCGGGCGGTATGCGTCGGAGGGTGAGTGGTACACGTTCAAGAACGAACCGAATGATGGCTACGACACGGTCGAGTGGGCGGCGGCGCTGCCGTATTCGAATGGCAAGGTGGGAATGTTCGGCGGGTCATATGTGGGAGCGACGCAGATGCTCGCGGCGATTGCGCATCCACCGCATTTGGCGGGGATTTGTCCGGTGGTGACGGCGAGCAACTATCACGCGAACTGGACGTATCAGGGCGGAGCGTTTGAGCAATGGTTCGACGAGTCATGGACTTCGGGGCTGGCGATGAACACGTTCGACCGCACGCTGGGGCGGAGCGGGAATGCGATGAACGGAATCTGGAAGCTGCCGCTGACGGAGTATCCGCTGTTTACGTTTCCGCATCCGCTGGACGATGTGACTTCGAGCGCGTCGCTGGCGCCGTATTTTCTGGATTGGCTGGCGCATCCGAGCTACGACGATTACTGGAAGCGGGTTTCGATCGAAGAGCATTTTGCAGACATCACTGTCCCGGCGCTGCACATTGCCGCCTGGTACGACCTTTTTCTCGGCGGATCGCTGAAGAATTATGAGGGCATCCGCGATCATGGCGGCAACGATGCGGCGCGCAAGGGGCAGCGGCTGCTGGTGATCATTGGAGGGCACTCGGGCGGTGGCCGCAAGATCGGCGAAGTGGATTTTGGGCCGGAGGCGGAGAAGTTCAACGAAGGCGACGCGACCTTGGAGTGGTATGACTTTTTGTTCAAAGGCGTACAGAACCGATGGGCATCCGGGAAGCCAGTCAAGATTTTTGTGATGGGCGCGAACCAGTGGCGCGACGAAGATGACTGGCCGCTGGCGCGAGCGGTGAGCACGAAATATTTTCTGCATTCGGCGGGGAAGGCGAATTCGCTGCGCGGGGATGGTGGGCTTTCAATGACGGCGCCGACGCGGGAAGCTGTGGATGAGTATGTCTATGATCCGTCAGCTCCAGTCCCGACGGTGGGCGGGCCGTTGTGTTGCGACGGCGGGCATTTGGCGCCGGGGCCGCGCGATCAGCGGGCGGTGGAGGCGCGGGACGATGTGCTGGTGTACTCGACTCCGGTTTTGACTCAGGATATTGAAGTGACGGGGCCGGTGAGCGTGGAGCTGTACGCGAAGTCTTCGGCGGTGGATACCGACTTCACGGGCAAGCTAATTGATGTCGGGCCGGATGGCTTCGCGCAGAATATGACGGAAGGAATTCTGCGGGCACGGTATCGCGATTCGCAGGAGACGCCGTCGTTGATGAATCCCGACCAGGTTTACAAGTTCACGATTGATTTGTGGGCGACGAGTAATGTGTTCCGCAAGGGGCATGTGCTACGGCTGGAGATTTCGAGCAGCAATTTTCCGCGCTTTGATACCAATCTGAATACCGGGGAAGATGCGCGGCTGGCGCAGAAGTCGGTGGCGGCGACGAATACGATTCTTCATGATGCGCAGCATCCGTCGGCGCTGGTGCTGGCGGTGGTGGCGCGCTGAAAAACAACTTCAAAAAGCAGCCACGGATTTACGCGGATCATCACGGATAGATCTTTTTTCTTTTGAATTTTTCTGTTCACAGTATCCGTGTGAATCCGCTTAAATCCGTGGCTGCCTTTTTCTCCGTGACTCCGTGTCTCTGTGGTGAAACGCCTTTCTGGCCCTCCTTTACAATCGCTGCCAATGTCTCTTGGATTTGAAATCTCTGCCAAGGCCGGTGCGGCGCGGCGCGGGCGGTTGATTACGCCGCATGGCGCGGTTGAGACTCCGGTCTTCATGCCTGTCGGGACGGCGGCGACCGTCAAGGGCGTGCCGCAGGATTTGCTCGAGGAACTGGGCGTCGAGATTCTGCTGGGGAATACTTACCACCTTTATTTGCGGCCGGGGATTGAGCAGGTGCGGGGGCTGGGCGGACTGCATCGGTTTATGGCTTGGCCGCGGGCGATCCTGACGGACTCAGGTGGGTTTCAGGTTTTCAGTTTGAGTGCGCTGACCAAGGTCACCGAAGAGGGGGTGACGTTTCGCTCGCATCTGGACGGATCGTCGCATTTTTTCAGTCCGGAGAGCGCGATGGCGGCGCAGATTGGGCTCGGCGCAGACATCATTATGGCGTTTGATGAGTGTACGGAGTATCCGGCGGATGAGGCGAGGACAAGGGCGTCGATGGAGATGACGTTGCGGTGGGCGGACAGGAGTAAGAGGTATTTTGAGGAGCATAAGGGGGAGGTGCCGTGGGGTAGCCATCAGCCATCAGCCCCTTCGCCTGACGGCTCAGGGCAGGCTAAGAACAGCCGTCAGGTAAACCAGGGCGCGGAAAACACAAGGTCCCTCGACTCCGCGAGATTGTCCGCTCGCGGACAATCTCACTTCGCTCGGGATGACAGTTCGGTAGAGGCGACTCAGGCGCTTTTCGGCATCGTGCAGGGCGGAATGGATCTGGCCCTGCGGAAGGAATCCGCGGAGCGGACGATTGAGATTGGGTTTGATGGGTATGCAATCGGAGGGCTAAGCGTGGGAGAGCCGAGGGCGCGGACTCGCGAGGTGGTCGAAGCTACACTGGAACATCTTCCTGCTGACAAGCCGCGGTATCTCATGGGGGTGGGGACGCCGGAGGAGATTGTCGAGTACGCCAACCTGGGCGTGGACATGATGGATTGCGTGCTGCCGACACGGGCGGCGCGGCATGGTCTGCTGTTTACGTCAGAGGGGAAGATCTCGATTAAGCAGGCGCGGTATGCAGGGGACGCGGGGCCGCTTGATCCCAACTGTTCGTGTCGCGTCTGTCAACGGTATTCGAGGGCCTATTTGCGTCATCTTTATGCATCCAACGAGGTGCTGGCGCAGGTGCTTGAACACGGTCCACAACCTGAGTTTCTACCTTGACACTATGCGGCGGGTGCGGCATTCTATTTGACTTGGGGAAAGCGCGCGATTTCTTTCTGGGTGAGCAGTCGGAAGGAAGCTCATAGCTCACCGTCCCTGGGTCACCTAATAGGTCGTGTCTTATTGGCTGTATCTGGCAGTAAGACGCCCGGTTGTGAATACACGATAGCTACTGCAATAAGAAGCACCTGAGCGCCGCAAGGCCTGAAAATGGGGCCTGAGGCAGGCGCGGTTCCGGGTTGGCCGAAACGGGGCCGGCGGATGGAATACACAACACAGTGATGAATTCATATATGTTGGCACTGCAAGCGGGCGGCGCGCCGGGGTGGTTGGGGTTTGCGCCCCTGATCTTCATTTTTGCGATCTTTTATCTGGTCCTGATCATGCCGCAGCAGCGCAAGCAGAAGAAGTGGCAGGCCATGCTGGGGGAGGTCAAGACGGGCGACAAAGTGGTGACCAGTGGCGGGCTGCACGGGGTCATCGTGGCGCTGAAGGATGACTACATTCATCTGCGAGTTCCGCCGGATAACCTGCGGCTTGAGGTCACGCGGGCGTCGATTGTTTCGGTGACTACGCAGGATGATGTGGCGACGACGAAGTGATGAGCGGCGCAGGCGAAACGCAGAGCTTGCCCTGAGCTTGTCGAAGGGTTCCTCACCGCTGAAGCGGTTCGGAATGACATCAGTTGTTACGGAATTCAGGGAGTGCTTGTAATCGGTCATGAATAAGAATCTGGGTTGGAAAGTCGGGATTATCGTTGGGGCGGTGCTGGTTTTTGTGTACGGCATTTTCGGCATCCCCGGCGGGTTTTCGGGCGGGGCGTTGGCTGACGCGCTGCTGAAGCCTTCGATGTTCCGCAACGGCATTCACCTGGGACTGGATCTGAAGGGCGGCACGCACCTGATCCTGCAGGTGCAGGTCAATGACGCGATCAACTTTGAGACCGACAACGCCATCGAAACTTTGAAGTCGGCGATGAACAAGGCGAAGATCAACTACGCCGCAATTACCAAGCCCGACCCCACCAACCATCCCGAGCAAATTGTCCTCAAGGGGGTCCCGCCCGCGTCGCTTTCCCAGCTCGAGGAAACCGCACAAAGCAAGCTACCGGAATATAACCTGACCACGGGCGCGGACGGTTCGCTGGCGCTCACGTTGAAGCCGACCTCGCTGAACCAACTGAAAGATGGCGCGGTGGATCAGGCAATTGACACAATCCGCGGCAGGATTGATGAGTTGGGGGTGAGCGAACCGGTCATTGAGCGCCACGGTCTTGGGCAATACCAGATTCTGCTGCAACTCCCCGGCGTGGATGACCCCACCCGGGTCAGGTCGATCCTGTCGAATACAGCGGTGCTGGAGATCAAACTGGTCCTCGACGGCCCGTTTGCCAGCGAGCCGGAGGTGCTCCAGAAAAACAACGGAGTGCTTCCCGACGACAGCATGGTGCTACCCGGTAATGAAGTCACGCGCTCGGGTGAAGGCGGCGAACAGTGGTATCTGGTTACGCGTTCGTCGGTGATCACCGGACGCGACATGCGGCAGCAAGGGGCCAGCGTCGGGCAAGACCAGAACGCCGGCCAGCCGGATGTGATTTTCAGCCTAACCAACGACGGCGGCCGGAAGTTTGCTGATTTTACCGGCGCCCATGTCGGCCAGAGGCTCGCGGTCGTCCTGAATCATCGGGTGCGAGAGGCAGCCAATATTCAGGAGCAGATCCACGATCAGGTGAGCATTCATGGCGGCTTCACGGCACAGAGTGCAAAGGACCTGGTCTTTGTGCTTAATTCAGGCGCGTTGCCGGCGGCGATCACCTACCTTGAGGAGCGCACCGTGGGACCCTCACTGGGCCAGGCGTCTATTAGCGCCGGGGTTCGGGCGGCGATCATTGGAATGACCGCGGTACTGATTTTCATGTTGATTTACTATCGGGCCGCGGGGATCAATGCCGACATCGCGCTCATTCTGAACCTGATTATTCTGCTGGGCTGCCTCGGATACATGGGAGCTGCGCTGACTCTGCCGGGAATTGCGGGAGTGATTTTGACAGTCGGCATGGGCGTGGATTCGAATGTGCTGATTTTTGAGCGCATCCGCGAAGAACTGAGAAACGGGAAGACGCCGCCTTCGGCGGTGGAGCAAGGGTTTGGTCATGCCTGGATCACAATCGTGGATACGCACGTCACGACCATTGTCTCGGCGGCAATTTTGTTCTGGTTCGGCACCGGCCCGGTGAAGGGATTTGCGACGACGCTGGTGATTGGATTGTTCGCGAATCTGTTTACGGCGGTTTTTGTTTCGCGGGTAATTTTTGATTGGGTGCTGGGACGCAAGGCTGTAGGCGAGGCGTTGAGTATTTGAGAAACGTCGTTGGTCGTTGGTCATTGGTCGTTGGCCAACCCGGAACAGCGAACGACGAACGACCAAGGACGAACGAACGACGAGGGGTTTTTCTAGCGTGGAATTTTTTAGGAATGCGAACATAGATTTTCTCGGCAAGAAGTGGTACTTCATTGCCTTCTCGCTGGTCTTCAGCGTGGCGGGAATCGTTTCGCTGATTGTTCACCACGGGCCGCCACTGGGGATTGATTTCAGGGGAGGGACGCTGGTTTACGTGAAGTTTTCACACCCGCCCAATGACAACGTCGTCCGCGCGGCCATGGACCACGCGGGACTGCACAATGCCCGCATTCAGAGTTACGGCGGCCCTGGCAGCAACGAAGAACTGATCGACCTTCCGCTGGAGGAGACCAGTGCCCAGGCGCTCGAAGAGGGGAAGATCAGAATTATTAAAGCGCTGGCGACGAACCAGTCCTCCGACAAGCCGGACATCAACAACACCAGTTCTCTGTCCCTGAAGGCGTACTTACTGGAGAAAGACCCCCTACACCTTGCGCTCGATGCCGATCAGAAGTATGGAGCGGCGGCGCAGGCGATTGTGGACTACCGCGACAAGACGCTGGGCGGGGTGCTGGGCAGTATGGATCAGCTAAAGGGAGTAACCGACCCGGCCGTACTGGCGTCACTGCAGGACGGTTTCTTTCTTTCCGACTTCGGTGTCTATCAGGTAGAGATTGTAGGGCCGCAGGTCGGGGCCCAGTTGCAGCATCAGGCGTTCTGGGCAACGGTTTATTCGCTGCTGGGGATGCTGGTTTACTTGGCTTTCCGGTTTGAGCTGATCTATGGGGTGGCGGCGGTGATTACGGTGTTTCACGATACGCTGATCACAATCGGGGCGTTCTCGTTGACGGGTAAACCTATATCGCTCACGGTGATAGCGGCGATTCTGACCCTGATCGGCTACTCCAATAACGACACGATTGTGGTGTTCGACCGGATTCGAGAGAACCTGAAGCTGATGCGGCGGGAAAAGCTGGCGGACGTGGTCAACCGCAGCATCAATCAAACTTTAAGCCGGACCATCTTGACAGCGGGTTTAACATTTCTCACTGTCCTGGCTTTGTTCCTTTTTGGTGGCGAAGTGTTGCACGGGTTTTCCTTTGCCCTGGTTATCGGCATCCTAATCGGGACGTATTCTTCGATCGCCATCGCGGCGCCGATCCTGGTGGCGTATCAGGATTGGCGGTCGAACCGCAACAATCCGGCGGCTTTGGTGAGCGGCAGCGGTGCGGGGCGCCGGGAGAAGGTAAAGGCCTAGGCAAAAGTACTGAAACGGCGACCGGCGTGCATCTTGGCTAGGGGATTTCCGGCCACCGGTCACAGAGCTAAGTTTTTGGAAGTGGGAGCAAAGTGAGCATGGCTGGTGTCTAAAGCATCGTAGTTCTCTGCAGGGGGACATTTATGTTTGAAGACAGCCTTATCGAATCGGGTGGGAAGCTGAAGGACAAGAGGAAGGCAACGACACTCTTCTCCTTCATGGTGCAGATTGGGATCATCGGATTCATGGTCCTGATCCCGCTGCTGTTTACGGACGCGCTGCCCAATCTGACGGCGGCGATGTCGCTGGTAGCCCCTCCTCCGCCCCCCCCTCCTCCGCCTCCGGCCGAAGTGGTTCACGTACAGAAAGTGCAGACCGACATCGTGAACGGGCAACTGCGCACTCCGACCAAGATTCCCAAAAAAGTCGAAATGATTAAGGAAGAAGAGGCTCCGCCGCCGTCGATGGGCGTGGTAGGCGGGGTTCCGGGCGGAGTTCCGGGCGGCAGCATGGGTGGCGTGATGGGATCCATCCTCTCGTCCACCAACGTAGCGGTGCCCAAGGTGGCGGTGCAACGCATACGGGTTTCCTCAGGCGTAACTCAGGGCATGGTGATCCGGCGGGTTGAGCCCACATATCCACAAATCGCCAGGCAGGCGCGCGTACAAGGTGTCGTAATTTTACAGGCGGTGATTGGCAAGGATGGAGCGATCCAGAACCTGCACGTAGTCAGCGGACATCCGCTGCTGACCACTGCGGCGATGGACGCAGTGAAGCAATGGCGCTACAAGCCATATATTCTCAACGGTGATCCCGTGGAAGTGGATACCACCGTCGAGGTGCGCTTCAATCTTGGTGGAGGCTAAAGCCGCTGGGAAATACTGTTAGGATCGTCTCCGGCAATGGGTGTGAGGCAGGTTTGTAGAATTCGGCATCTAAAAGTTCTCAGGAGGAACGCAACTCATGTTCGTAGCTCAGGCAGCACCACATTTGGTAGCTCACATCTCCAGCACAGCCACCTGGCTGTTGCAGGAAGCGGCCCAGCCGCAATGGGACCCGATCTCCCTCTGGAAGCAGATGGGATGGGTGGCCCGCACCGTGGTATTCATTTTGTTCATCATGTCGGGCTGGTCGTTCGGCGTGATGATCGACCGCTGGATGGCGTTTAACGCGGCCCGCAAGCAGTCGCGTGCTTTTGCTCCGGCAGTGGCAGGCGCGCTGCGGGATGGCAAAATTGACGAGGCCATCAAAGTGGCCGAGCGCAACAAGCGCAGCCACCTGGCTAAGGTTGTCACCGCGGGCCTGATGGAGTTCCGCGCTCACCAGGACTCGGCTGACATCCCGGGCGAGACCATTGAGGCTTCCAAGCGCGCTCTGGAGCGCACCGAAGCCATTGTGCACGCAGAACTGAAGCGTGGACTGGGTGGACTGGCCACCATCGGATCGACGGCGCCATTCGTTGGCCTGTTCGGAACGGTGATGGGCATTCTGAACGCCTTCAAAGGCATTTCGACGGAGAAGGCGACTGGTCTGACGGCGGTGGCAGGCGGTATCGCGGAAGCCCTGGTAACCACGGCTTTCGGGTTGCTGGTAGCCATCCCGGCCGTGATGATGTTCAACTACCTCACCGGCCGCGTGGAAGCGTTCGACGTGGAAATGGACAACTCGTCGAGCGAACTGATTGATTACTTCCTGAAGCGCCGCGGAGCCGTGCGGCGGTAGCTGGAAGCTGGCAGTTGAAGTGAGTTGCTTGAGTCCGGCGGCGCGGGAGCGCTGCCGGACTTACCTCCATCCGGCGCGAGGGAGCAGAGCAACCTGGATTCCGTCGCGGCAGGAGAAAATTTATGGCAATTTCAGTAAGAAACGAAGGCGCGAAGGTCAATTCGAACATCAATGTCACGCCCATGGTAGACGTGATGCTGGTGTTGCTGATCATCTTCATGGTGATCACGCCAATGTTGCAGCATGACGTTTCCGTGGATCTGGCGCAGGTGAACAATCCTACGCAGATGAAGGACGCCGACAAAGAAGACGCGATGGTGGTGGCGATTACGCGCCAAGGCGACGTTTTCTTCGGCAAAGACCTGGTGAAGGACCCCTCTACGCTCACCAATCAGATCAAAGACCGGCTGGCCAGGCCGGGGTCGGACCATACGGTGTATGTGCGCGCCGACGCGCGAGCGAAATACAAGTCGGTGGTCGATGTGGTGGATAACGTTCGCGCCGCCGGCGTGGACGACCTGGGCCTGCTGACGGAGCAGAAGAAGCAGAAGCCGGGCGCGCCGCCATCCGCTGGCGGAACTGAGTAGGATTTTTAAGGAGATTTCTTATGGGAATGGCAATTGGCGGCAAGGGAGGCCAGAGTTGCGAGATCAACGTGACCCCTCTGATTGACGTCCTGTTGGTCCTGCTGATCATCTTCATGGTGATTACGCCGGTGGTCCCAAAGGGTCTGGACGCGCTGGTACCGCAGCCGCCTCCGCCCAACCAGCCGAAGGACACGCAGCCCGACCGCACCATTGTGGTGCAGGTGATCGACAAGGGCCCGGGGCAGGAGCCAGGGGTGAAGATCAACCAGGATGATGTGACCTGGGACACGCTGCAAGGGAAGTTGACGGACATCTTTAAGACGCGCGCGGAGAAAGTGATGTTCGTGAAGGGCGACGACAACATTCCGTTCGCGGACGTTGCCAATGTGATTGACATCGCGCATGCCTCAGGCGTAGACAAAGTAGGCCTGATCACCGCCAAGATTGAGTCCGGCGGTTAAATCGAAGCCGAGAGGAAATGGCATCGCGGTCCGTTTCGGCTCTCCCGCCGGCGGGCCGTGTTGTGTGTTATCGTAGGCGGCTGGGTTGTCGGCCTTATTCCTGCTGAGGAGAGCAATCATCCATGAAAACAAGCCTGAGAGTGATGGCGGTGGCAGGCGCAATCTTAGTCATGCTGTCGGCCACGGGCTGCGACAAACTGCGGGCGCGGGACCAGCTCAACAAGGGTGTGGCATCTTACAAAAACAATCAATTCGAACAGGCGATCAACCATTTTAAGCAAGCGGTGGCGCTCGATCCCGGCCTGAAGAATGCCAAGCTTTATCTGGCCACGGCTTATGGGCAGCAATATATTCCTGGAGTGGACTCGCCGGAGAATTTGCAGAACGCCACCTTGGCCATTGAGCAGTACCAGGCGGTGCTGGATATGGACCCCAAGAACATCAACAGCATCAAGGGAATCGCGAGTCTGTATTTGCAGATGAAGAAGTTCGAAGATTCGAAGCAGTACTTTCACAAGGCAATTGATATCGATCCCAACGACCCGGAAGCGTACTACTCCGTCGGAGTGATTGACTGGACCCAGGCTTATCAGCCTCGAACCGAGGAGCGGATGAAGCTCGGCTTAAGGCCGGACGAGCCGCTGAAGGACAAGAAACTCTGCGCCAAATTGCGGGCAGATTCGGGCGCCATCATCCAGGATGGCCTGGATAACTTGAACAAGGCCATTTCTCTTCGCCAGGACTACGACGACGCTATGGCGTACGTGAACCTGCTCTATCGCGAGAAGGCAGACCGGGAGTGCGATATGCCGGACCAGCGCGCCGAAGACCAGAAAATAGCGGATGATTGGGTCCAAAAGACCATGGACGCCAGGAAAGACAGGGAACGGAAGGCCGCCGGGCCGAACGGCATCACCCTGGACCAGCCGAAGTAGGAATCTGACACAAGTTTTGCCAAGCCTCTCCTTCCGAGAGGCTTTTTTCTTGCTGGGATGAGGTGCTGAACATCGCGGGGAAAGCTCACGCTCGTTCGGAAGGGCCGAGTGGAATAGAATTTCGAGTTCACTGGAATCGCGCATTTGTCATGTTCAAGAAAATTCTGATTGCCAACCGGGGTGAGATTGCGGTGCGGGTGATTCGCGCCTGCCGCGAAATGGGGATCGCTTCGGCTGCCGTTTACTCGGATGTGGATAGGACTGCGCTGCATGTGTTGAAGGCGGATGAAGCTTATGCGATTGGGCCGGCGGCAGCGGCGGAATCGTACTTGAACATCGCGCGCATCGTGGAGGTCGCGAAACGGTGTGGCGCGGATGCGGTGCATCCGGGATATGGATTTTTGTCGGAGAATCCTAAATTTGCGCGGGCCTGTGGCGAGGCAGGGATCAAGTTCATTGGGCCATCGGCGGAGTCGATGGAACTGATGGGGTCGAAGACGCGGGCACGGCAGGGGATGGAAAAAGCCGGAGTCCCGTTTGTGCCGGGAACATCGCGCGGAATCGAGTCGCTGGCGGAAGCTCAGAAAGTTGCGGCGGGGCTGGGATATCCGGTGATGCTGAAGGCGGCGGCGGGTGGCGGCGGCAAGGGAATGCGGCTGGTCGAGAGCGAGAGCGAGTTCGCCTCCGCGCTGGAATCGGCGCGCAGCGAGGCGCAGCGGGCGTTTGGCGACGGCGAAGTCTATCTGGAAAAGGCGATCCTGAATCCACGGCACATTGAAATGCAGGTGCTGGCGGATGAGCATGGGAACTGCGTGTATCTCGGGGAGCGCGAGTGCTCGGTGCAGCGGCGGCATCAGAAGGTGCTGGAGGAGTGTCCGTCGCCGGCGGTGACGCCCGGAATGCGCCACAAGATGGGCGAGCTTGCGGTGCGGGTGGCGAAGGCTGCGAACTACGCGAATGCGGGGACCATCGAGTTTCTGGCCGACAATGCCGGCAATTTTTATTTTCTGGAAATGAATACGCGGTTGCAGGTGGAGCATCCGGTCACGGAGTTAGTGACGGGGCTTGATCTGGTGCAGTTGCAAATTCGGATTGCGGCGGGGGAGAGGCTGCCATTCGCGCAAACGGACGTCAGTCTTCGCGGACATGCGATCGAGTGCCGGGTTTATGCGGAGGATCCCGCGAATGATTATTTCCCCAGCCCGGGGGAAATCACGGTGCTGAGCGAGCCTGCGGGGCCGGGGATCCGCGTGGATAGCGGGATCTACGAGGGATGGAATGTGCCGCTGGAATACGACCCACTGCTGGCGAAACTCATCGGATATGGCGAAAGCCGGGAGCAGGCGATTGGGCGGCTGAAGCGCGCGCTCGATGAGTACACGGTCGGCGGCGTGAAGACGAATCTCGCGCTCTTCAAGCAGATTCTTTCCGATCCGGAATTTATTGCCGGGAGTACGGACACGGGGTTCATCGGGCGATTGCGGAAAACGGATCCTGCCGGGGAGGACCGCGAGATTGCGGTGATTGCGGCGGGGATTTTGTACGCGCTGGATTCTAACCGGAAGCAGGAACGCGATGAGCCTGCGAGCGCTTCTGCGTCGCACTGGTGCAAAGCGGCGCGCAGTGAGGGGCTGCGATAAGCCATGCGCTATGACATCGGTCTCGGCGGCAGAAGTTTATCGGCTGGAGCTTTTGCGCAAGGAAGAAGGTTGGGAGTGCAAGCTGGATGGGCGGGAAGTCTCAGCACAGTCCGCGCGAATCAGCCCGGACACTCTCTCCGTACTGATAAACGGCAAATCATTCGAGATAAAGCACGAGCGAACGGAAGCGGGCCTCACGATTTTTATTCGCGGGACGCGCTATGAGGTTTCTGTAACCGATCCGCGGTCCTGGCGAGGCAGAAGAAGCGGGGGCCACGGGGAAACTGGTCCGCAACAGCTGACGGCTTCGATGCCCGGCAAAGTGGTGCGGGTGCTGGCGCGCGAGGGCGACAGCATTGCTGCGGGACAAGGCATTGCGGTGGTCGAAGCGATGAAGATGCAGAATGAAATCCGCTCACCCAGAGCGGGCGTGCTGAAAAAACTGCTGGCGCATGAGGGGATGAAGGTCAACGCGGGCGAAGTGCTGGGAGTTGTGGAGTAAAGCCGGTACCGGTCATCGGGTCACATCAGTGGGTCACGCCGTTCGATTCCAGTACTTGCTGAGCGTAGTAGTTCTCGACTTTGGCCTGATTGCGCATGACTTCGTAATAGGCGGCCTTCAGGAGCTGTTCGCGGCGGTCTTGCAATGCAGACCGAATCTCCTGCTCTACGCGGGGGTCGGAGATCTGGCGCTGTCCAGCAGGCTCGAGGGCAATCAACTTCACAATCTGAAAGGCTGCAAGCTGCTTGTTGGAATTCTCCAGCGGGATGATCTGGGTGTACTGGCCCGGCTTCAACTTCATCACACTCTCGCGGGTCAGGGCGTCGGTTTGTTTCAGCGCCGATTCGGGGACGATGCCGATATCGCCGCCGTTGGCGGCGGTGGATGCGTCCTCGGAGAAGGTCATGGCGAGAGAGCTAAAGTCGTCTCCGGCCTCGAGGGCCGTGAGCGCGGCCTGGATCTTCTTGCGGGCCTCGGCCTCGTTGCGGGCCTTGTTGCCGCTCTCCTGGCCCTGGGGCGCAGCAGAAGTAGTTACCAGAATATGCGCGAGGTGGTACTTGGACTCGATGAGGTTGAACTCCGCTTTGTGCTGGTTGTAGTAGGCGGCAATGTCATCCTGGGTGACGTTGATTTTTGAGGTGACTTCCTTGTGCAGGACTTTGTCGGCGGTGAGAGCGCGGCGGATATCGTGTTTGAAGTCGTCCACCGAGGTCTTTCTTTCCTGCAGCCGCTGCTCGAACACCTCTTCGGTGTAGGGCGACTTGATTTCGGTGAGTTTGCGGTCCACTTCTTCGTCGGTCGCGAGCAGGCCGAGCTTCTCGGCGCGGTGCATGAGGATTTCGTTCTCAATCAGCTCGCGCAGGATGCTGAGGCGCAGGCTGGTGGCCTGTTCGTCGCTGAGCGGCTGGTTGGAACCGGCGGTCTGGCGTTCGAAATACTTTTCCAGGTCGGCGCGGTAAATCTTCTGCCCGTCAACGCTGGCGGCAACGTCATTGCCCGAGGGCTTGCGGTTGCATGATGTAGAAAGGCCGGCCAGAGAGAGCATCGACAACACGATCAGGGCCTGCCTCAAGCCGGGATTGAGCTGCAAATAGTTCCTCCGTTTCAACTGCGACTCAGTGCTTAACGGCGGCGGCTGGCCCGGTAGCGCCGGCGGGTTGCGGAGCGGCGGGCTGTGGAGCCGCAGGCTGCGGAGCGACGCTCGCGGACGGTGCGGTGGCATGAGCCGGAGCGGGGACGCCGGCCTGCTGCAAGGCGCCGTCAAACAAGGCACGGAATTCCTCGACCGGACGCGCGCCATCTATCATCTGGCCGTTTACAAACATGGTGGGGGTGCCGCTCACTCCCAGGGCCTCGCCTTCTTTCATGGAAACTTTCACGGCCTCATCCTTCTGGTCTTTAACGCACGATTGCAATTTAGCCTGGTCCAGATGGAACTTGGCGACCTCGGCCATGGTGTTGCGGTCGAGCGCGGCGAATTGATTGTCGAGACCTTTTTCCGCGCTCACTACCTGGCGATTGGCGTGGGTGTAGTCGGCGAAATCCCAGTAGGCGTCAGTGTTCTGGGCGGCAAGACAGTTGGCATCGACGGCAGCGTGAATGGCCCAGGGATGGATTTCGGTGAGCGGGTAATCCTTGTAAATGAAGGCCACGCGATCGCCATACTCTTTCAGCAATTCAGGAAACAGGGTAGCGTGCACCCGCGAGCAATAAGGACACTGAAAGTCGTCGTAATTGACGACCACAACTTTGGCGTTGGCGTTTCCGCGCACCGGGCGTCCCTTGATGTCGATTTTCTTCATGTTCTCGGAGTATGGGTCCTTGCTCAGGTCCATCTTGGTCATGCGGATCAGGGTCTTCTGATCTTTGGAGAGCAGGAATTCATAGTTCTGCTTGCGGCCGTCGCCATCGAAGGTGACTGTCATGGCGTCGTAATTGGCGAAGTCGCTGGCATGAAGGGGAGAAATGATGACCTTCACGGTAGGGGGAACGCTATAGGAAGCACGAAGCTGGCGCTCAATTCGCTGCGTCAGCTCGGTGGGGGCGAGCTGGGCCGAGCAGCCGAGACAAATCACCAAAAGAAGGAACAAAATGCGCTTGAGCGACGTCACCAGAAACCGCCTAATCATTGGATGTAAGTCAGATTATCTCATAGGGGGAGCGGTCGGCATTCAGCATTCAGCACTCAGCATTCAGCACTCAGCTAAAACCCTTGGCCACGGATTACGCGGATCACCACGGATAGATCTTTCTAAAGAACTGGTCAAATCCGCGGAAATCCGTTTTGATCCGTGGCTGTTTTTG
The DNA here is from genome assembly GCA_963839975.1 of uncultured Acidobacteriota bacterium. Lineage (GTDB taxonomy): Bacteria > Acidobacteriota > Terriglobia > Terriglobales > Acidobacteriaceae > Gp1-AA145. The sequence continues at coordinate 663,850 of CAWIXA010000003.1, forward strand.
GACTGTTCTGTGCTGAGTGCTGAATGCTGAATGCTATTTTCCGCTGATCGCAATCTGATTGGCGGGGAGCAGAGCGTTCATGGATCCGGAGCGGAAGCCCTCGAGATCGAGAGTGACGAACTTGAAGCCCAGTGACTTAAAGATGCGGGAGAATTCGGCGGCCATTTCGAGGGTGAGGGCGCGGGGCAGTTCGTCGCGGGCGATTTCGATGCGGGCGATTTCGCCGTGGTGGCGCACGCGAAATTGACGGAAGCCGAGTTTCCGGAGAGATTCCTCGCCCTGTTCGACCGCGCTCAGCGCTTCAACCGTGACCGGTCGGCCATACTCGATGCGGGAAGACAGACAGGCGGAGGCCGGCTTGTCCCAGATGCGCAGGCCAGCCTCGCGGGCGAGAGTGCGGATGTCTTCCTTGGTGAGTCCGGCTTCGAGCAGAGGAGCTGCAACCCGGTGCTGGGAAGCTGCGGCCTGGCCGGGGCGGAAGTCGCTTTTATCGTCGAGATTCACCCCGTAGGCGATGGTGTCGAAGCCGCGGGCCGCGCCGAAGTCTTTCATCACGGTGAAGAGTTCGTCTTTGCAATGGAAGCAGCGGGTAGAGTCGTTGCGAACGTATTCCGCGCGGTCGAGTTCGCCGGTCGTGATGACTTCCAGCGGGATGCTCTGCTCCCGAGCAAACGCGATTGCGTCTGCGAGCTGGAAGCGGGCGAGGCTGGCGGAATCGGCGATCACCGCCAACATACGATCGCCCAAAACCTGATAGGCAGCCCAGGCGAGGAATGCGGAGTCAGTGCCGCCGGAGTAGGCGACCAGAGTGCGGCCCAGCGATGCCAGAGCCTGGTCGAGAGTGGAGCGCTTGGCGGTGATGTCGGTGGCCTGGGGCATGGTTAAGTGAATATCTTAGATTAAAAAATCAGGTCATGCGCTGCTGGCGGTGAGGCGAGATTGCCGTGGCCGGGCGGGGACGCCCGGCGCCCCACAATCTCTTTCTCTTGTTGTTCGTGTACTTGGATCTCCGTCTAAAAAAGCCGCTCGGTCCGTCTTAGGTTTCCGAAGGCTCCCACGTTGGCCAGAGCGAAAGTGAAGCGGAACTGATTTTCATTGCGGACTGTGGCCAGGGCGAAACGGCGGTACTCGACGTTCACTCCGCAGCAATCCCAGTTGTAGGCCAGCTGACCCGATCCGTACTGCACCTGGTTGAGGTGGGCGTCGAAACCCAGATTCATGGCTGCGCTGAATCCGCGTTTGTTGGGGCTGCCGTATCCGAGGACGGCACGAAACTGATTAAAGATTTGCGGCGGCGGGGTGGTAGTGGTCGAAAGCTCGCTGGGTACGTGCAGGAAGGCGTTGCCCACGCCGACGGTATAGGCGCCGAAATGTTGATCGAATAAAGCAGTGCTGGTGCTGATGCGGCCATCGTGAAAATCGTAATCCAGATCCCACTCTACGTCGTTCCTGGGACCGGTGGAGACGCGGAGGCGGGAAATCAGTGGAGACAGGCGGCGGGCGTCGGTGAGGAAGGCGATCCCGGTCAGGTCCACGGTGCTGGTGAATACGTTGCGCTTTCCGGGGACCAGTGCTCCGCCGAAGGTTGGGTCGAGAAAGTATTTCTGGGCAAGTTCCCAGGTCACGATTTCCCGCACCGCGGGTTGTTTGGGACAGGGTTGTTCGGCGGTGCGTTGGGTGCGCTCCCAGGGAACGCGGCCTGAGGGCGGTACGATCCCGACCATCAGCGCCGGCATTCCGTCCGGCCCACAGGTTTCCGCGTCGGATGAAGCGCGCTTGGCATAAAGGCGGTTCACCACCGCGTACTCGACTGCGTTCGAGTCGCTCAAGATGTCGCGATCGTCGAAGCGGAGAATTTGCGAGAAATTCTCCACGCCGGTGACGTAGGTGTAGGTCACGCGCGGCTCGATGACATGCTTCCACTTGCGGCCAAGAATTTCGCGGTCATAGATGCGATCGAGGGCCGGCGGGCGGACCTCGACTGACCCCAGAACCGCTTTGCGATTGATGACGTCGGAGATTGCGGTGCCGACGTCGGTAAGGGCAACGCCTCCGGAGGGCACCAATTGCTGGGTATAAATGGTGTCGCGGAACGAGATCTCAGGGCGAACGCTCCAGCCGTGGAGCAACAAGGGAATGGAAGCTGCTGGGGTAACGTCAAAGCGTCCAACCAGCGGCGCGGTGCTGAACGAGGGTTCGCTGCGGTAGAGACCGTCAGCGGAGGCCTCGATAGTCCCATGCAGAGGCGATCCGAAGAGGGGGCGATCCGGGGTGGAAGCCTCAATCCCGGGCGCGTGCAGAATTGTGATCACGTCCCCGGGGGTCGTACTTTGGAAATCCTGGTAGCGGCGGGCGGAGGCGTTGAGAAAAAGACTGCCGGTGGTATTCGAGAGGAAAGCGGCGGACTTGACTTCGGAGTTGACGGCCTGGGTGAAGACGTCGCTGAAGGCCAGCCGGAAAACGTAAGAACTCAGGTAATCGAGGTTGGCGACGGCGCGGATGTTGTGGGCGAATGCGCCTTCGGAATTGAGGCGGGCCTCGGTGCCGCCTTGATTGACTCCATTGACGCCGCGATCAAAAACGCTGAAGACGGTCATGTCGAGGAAGGAGCTTTCGGTGGGCCGGGCGCGGAACTCGCCCTCTGGAGCCCACCCGCGCCGGGAAAAATATTCGGTGCCCGCCAGCAAATCCATGCTGCGATTGATCGCCCAGAACGCCGACTCACCAACGGTGTAGCCACGCGTCGAAGATCGGCCGATGTTAGGGAGCAAGAAGCCCGACTGGCGGGGCTCTTTCTGCACTGGGTGGGTGGCAAATGGGAGATAGAGGACGGGAACGCCCTCGATGCGAAAATTGCTGTGATAGATGGTGGCGTTGCCTCCGGCTTCGACCACAACTTTGTGCGCGTAGAACTGCCACTTCGGGCGCGGCAATTCGCAGGTGGTCACGCTGCCGTCGGTGACCACGTAATGGTCGGGGCCTTTCTTGTCCACGATCTTGCCGGTGAAGAAGAATGGGTTTGAGGTGGTAAAGATGGTGCGGTTCTTGCTGGTTTCGATGCCAATGCTTCCGGTGACGTTTTCAAACCGGCCAATCTCGCTATTGATGTTGTAAGTGCCGCGGGCAGCCTGAATGTGTTCGTGATTGGGGCCGCCATCGAGCAGCAGGTGGCCTTCGGCCTCGACATTGCCGGAATCTGAGTCATAGGTGACCTGGTCGGCAGAAAAGGTGAAGACGCCGTAGTCAATTTTGACGTTCTCCCGCAGCTTGTAAACGTTGCCATCTTTTTCCTGATGGACGGCGCTGATCTGGACCGGCTCGGAGCGTTTCGCAGGGGTTGGCGGCGGGTTTTGCTCTGACAGTGAGGCGGGAAGCAACTGGCTGGTAACTAAGCGGGACGCGAGTAGCAGATGACAAAGCACCGCCGCGGTGATAAGTAATCGAATGCGGGCTGTCATCGGGAGCGCAGAAGTCCAGTTGCGGGACTTGGCGTGAAGGTAGCACGTTCGCGTGCCCGGAGGCAAAAATCGCGAGGGGGCGAGGCGTTGGTGGACAGCGCGTCGGCTCCAGGACACTTTTCCATGTTGCATCACGCCACTTTTGGTTTCGATGAACTCACCTGACATCCAACCCCGTCCTGATCCATCTGGCCCTGACCCTGAAGAATACTTCGATCCCGACATGCCGGATACGAGCGAGCAGGAGTTCTCCGCCAGCCTGGAGGCGGCGGTGGAGCGGCCGCGGTTTGTGGTGGATGAGGCGGAGGATGGCGCGGAGGAGCCGGCGACGCTTGTAACTCGCGCGTCGGTGGAAAGTCCCGGCGAGAATGAAGTTTCCTTGCCGCCGGCAGTGAGGTTTGAGCAGCACCCCGAGAATCAACCAGCGGCTGAATTGAGCGACGGCGTTCCCTCGCCTGAGGTTCCTTCGTCCGACTGGCGGGATGTGGTGAGCGCCAAGGTGAACAGCTACCGCGAGCGCAAGCCGAGGAAAGACCGCTATCCATCTTTGTCATTGTCATTGCAACTGCAGTTTGAATCTCCACTTCGAGATCAGACGCCGCCAGAGGCTGTGGCGGATGCCTCGGTGGAATCGAGAACGTGGGCGGAGAGTCCACAAGCGCAATCTCCGCGAGAGCCGGTGGTGATGGAGGCCACGGCGCGGGTGCTGGAATTTCCGCGTCCGGTGCTGCTGCCGAGCGGGAACAGAGATGAGGAGTTGGCGGACCCGGTGATGGCGCGTCCGCGGATAGTGGAGGCCCCGGAACTGCTGCCTCCGCCGCCGGCGCTGGGCGGGATCCTGATTGAATCCATCGTTGCGGACGAAACGGACCGGCTTCCGGGACTGGATGTGCCGCTGCAATCGTCGCCGTTTTCGCGACGGCTGCTGGCTGGGTCGATTGACGCCGCGGTGGTCGCGATTGCGTTGGCCGCGTTCGGGTACGTCTTCTTTCAGGATGAATGGAATTCCGCCGATTCGCATTGCGGCTGAAATGGCGGCGGCATTGGTGGCTGTGTTTTGGCCGGCTTATCAATACGCGTTTCTGGTGTTTTCGAAAACCACTCCGGGATTGCGGCTGACCAAGCTGGAAGTGACTCGCTTCGATGGCGCCCCGGCTTCGCGGAGTCTGCGGCGGTGGCGGGTGCTGGCGTCGCTGCTCTCGTGTGCGTCTTTGGGACTGGGGTACGCTTGGTGCTTTCTGGATGAAGATCAGCTTTCGTGGCATGACCGGATTACGCGGACGCATCTGGGGGCAGCGGCGTCCGCTCGGTTCCAGGCCAACTTCAAAAGCAGCCACGGATCAACGCGGATTAACGCGGATCAAAATCTTAAGAAGCAGTGATTTTCGGAAAAGAAATTGCTTTGATCCGTGAAAATCCGCGCGAATCCGTGGCCGCCTTTGAAGTTGCCTTTTGCTCCCGCACCGCCCGCAGACTCCGCCCTGTTTGTTAACATCTCTTCGTGAGCACAAACCCTGTACGCGTACGTTTCGCACCTTCCCCCACCGGTCATCTCCATGTCGGCAATGCGCGCACTGCGCTGTTTAACTGGCTGTTTGCGCGGCAGCAGGGCGGGACGATGGTGCTGCGCATCGAAGACACCGACGTGGATCGCAGCGAGGCCCGCTTTGAAGATCAGCTCATCGCCGACCTGAAATGGCTGGGCCTCGATTGGGATGAAGGGCCGGACGTTGGCGGAGACTTACGGGCCGTATCGGCAATCGGACCGGCTGGCGATTTATCGCGAACACGCCGAGAGGTTGCTGAGCGAGCACAAGGCTTATCTTGTGCTTTTGCAGCGAAGAGGAGTTGCAGCGGGAACGCGAGCGTGCGAACGGCGGAGCATCGGCAGCCGATTTATTCGGGCAAGTGCCGCGGGATTGATCCAGCGGAAGCCGCAAGCAGGCGAGTTTCGGAAAAGTGTGCGATCCGGCTGCGGATTCCGGAGCATCCGATTCGCTTTCATGACATCGTCCACGGCGCGGTGGAGTTTTCGAATGAAGTGGTGAGCGATCCCATCATTCTGCGGTCGTCGGGGATGCCGGTTTACAACTACGTGGTCGTGATTGACGACGCGCTGATGAAGATCACGCATGTGATTCGCGGCGACGATCATCTTTCGAATACCCCGAAACAAGTTGCGGTGTATGAGGCGCTGGGATGGCCGGTGCCGGAGTTTGCGCATCTTTCGACGATTCTGGGCGCGGACCGCGAGCGGCTTTCGAAACGCCACGGCGCGACCTCGATCGCCAACTTTCGCGACATGGGAGTGCTGCCCGAGGCGCTGGTGAATTATCTGGCGCTGCTGGGCTGGGCTCCGACGCGGCGGCACGCGGGAGATTTTTTCTCTGCCGGAATTGGTGAAGGAATTTTCGCTGGAGCCGGGTGACGCCGTCACCGGCGGTGTTCGACATGGAGAAGCTGTACTGGCTGAACCGGCATTACATCAAGGAAAGTTCTCCGGAGCGGATTGAGAAGCTGGCCCTGGCTTATTACACGCGGGCGATTGGACAGGACCTTGGCGGCGAGGGGCAGGCGGATTATCTGTGGCCGCCGGAGGTGGTGAACTGGTTTGGCAGCATCACACGAATGCTGGTGCCGTCGGTGGACCGGTTGGACCAGCTTCCCGAGCGCGCGGCGTTGATTTTTCATTACGATGCAAAAACAGCGCTCGCTTCCCCCGACAACGCCGAAGTGCTTAGTTGGCCCAACACGGATGCAGTGCTCACCAGGTTTACAGTGAAGATTCTTGAGGATGAGTCGGCTCGTGAGGGAAAGCTCACTCCGGAGCAGTTCAAGAAGATTGTGAATGAAGTGAAGGCTGAGACCGGGGCCAAGGGGAAGGAACTATTTCATCCAATTCGCGTTGTGGTCACGGGATCGCACTCGGGGCCGGAGTTCGACAAGCTGGTTCCGATTCTGGAAGTGGGCAGCGGGTTGACGCTGCCGAAGCATGTGCTGAGCGTGCGCGAGCGGGTGGAGGAGTTTGCCAAGGCGAGGGTGAAATAAAAGTGTGGAAGAGCGGCCATTCATGGCCGCGTTTTATCCAAGCCTTAGCCGTGAAAGGGAGCTTTAGCTCGACAGGCCCTAAAGGGCTACGTGATTCTGCCGCGCGACGCGGCGCTAAAGGCGCCGCTCTTCCACGTGGCTCAATAAGTCAATCAGTCCCGCCTTCAACTCTGAGAAGCGGAAACGAAATCCGCTCTCGCTCAGTTTTCTTGGCTGCACTCGCGCGCTGGCTAGCACTGCCTCATCGGCGAGTTGGCCGAGAGCGATTCGGGCGGCGAATGCCGGAACCGGGAAGATTGCTGGGCGTCCCAGGGCCCTCGCCAGAGTCTTGGTGAACTCGGTGTTGGTTAGGGGGTTTTGCGAAACCATATTGACCGGGCCTTTGACGGATTCATTTCGCAAAATGTGATGCACCGCAGCGACGAAGTCTTCGATGTGAATCCAGCTCCACCGCTGGCGGCCGCTGCCGATTCTCCCGCCGAGTCCCAGGCGAAACGGCAACAGCATTGGCTTCAGAGCGCCGCCGTTGCGGCTCAGGACGATCCCGGTACGCAGATTTACGGTTCGGATCCCGGCGTTGGCGGCAGGTTCAGTTGCCGCCTCCCATTCGATGCAGGCTTCTGGAAGAAAGCCGGTGCCGGGAGTGCTTTCCTCGGTCAGGACTTCGTCTCCGCGACTGCCGTAGTAGCCGGTGGCGGAGGCGCAAAGGAACGTCCTGGGCGGGTTCTGACACTTGACTAAAGCTTCCGACAGATTTCTTGTGCTGATAATGCGGCTGTCGCGGATGCGCTTTTTCTTGGTGGCGGTCCAGCGGCCGGTGATGGATTCTCCGGAGAGATGGATTACGGTTTCGTAGCCGTTGACTAGTTCCGGCGGGATGGGGAGCATGGGGTCCCATTGAATTTCGTTTGATCTGCGAGTCCCTCTTCGAACCAGGCATGCGACTTCGTATCCGTGGGATTCGAGCGACGGGATGAGAGCAGAACCGATCAGGCCGGAGGCGCCGCTGATCAGGATGCGAGGCATGGGGTCACTGTAGCACTCCGCATTCCGGTGCTGCATGCGAACAGCGGGCTCGGCTGCGCCGAGCGGGCGGACGAGGACGGGCGCCCCTCCACGAGCAGTTCGGTGAAGGGTTCCGAGAAGCGGGTGGACGAGGAGTTTGCCCCTACACGAGCAGTTCGTGGCAAACGCCTGCGGGGGTCAGCCGATATAATCAGCATCAAGGGAACAGGCCATTTGGTGGCTTGCAGTATGGCGCCACAGGCACGCGGGCGGGGGCGCCCGCGCCACACGTTTGCCCACACCGGCTCTGTAACCCACACGAACAGATGACTACGCTGCGCGAACAGATCGCGACCAACATGCTGACGGTGACGAAGTTCCGCGAGCTGTTGCGGGACATGAAGGAGAACCGTCCCAACGACGATTTGGAGTTGGTGCGCAAGGCGTACGAGTTTTCGCAGAAGAACCATTCAGGCCAGCAGCGAGCGTCGGGCGAGCCTTATTTGGTCCATCCTCTTGAAGTTGCGCTCGTGCTCGCCGAAATGAAAATGGATTCCGTGGCGGTGGCGGCGGGGCTGCTGCATGACTCAGTGGAAGATACTTCGGTCACGATCGTCGATATCCGCAAAGAGTTTGGCGAGCAAGTCGCGCACATCGTCGAGGGCGTCACGAAGATCAGCCAGATTGATTTTTCGACGCGTGAAGAGCAGCAAGCCGAGAACCTGCGAAAGATGATGCTGGCCATGGTGGATGACATTCGCGTCGTCCTGATCAAACTGGCCGACCGGCTGCACAACATGCGGACGCTCGAGCACCTTCCTCCCGATCGCCAACAGAAAATCGCGCGCGAAACGCTGGATATTTATGGCCCGATCGCGCACCGGCTGGGCATGGGCAAGATTCGCGGCGAGCTGGAAGATCTGGGGTTCCGCTATCTCGATCCGATCGCCTATCAGCAGGTGCATGAGGCGGTCGAATCGCGCCGCAAAAAGGGCGAGCAGTTTCTTGAGCGGCGTGCGAGCATGTGTTGCGCGACAAGCTCAAGGAAGCAGGCATCACGGCCAACGTCGAGAGCCGCATCAAGCGACTTTTCAGCATTCACAAGAAGCTGGTGAAACAGCGGATTTCGGTGGACCAGGTTTATGACCTGTATGCCATGCGGGTCATCACCAAATCGGTGCAGGATTGTTACGGCGTGCTCGGGATTGTGCACAACATCTGGCGTCCGGTGCCGGGGCGGATCAAGGATTTTATCGCCATGCCGCGGCCGAATTTATATCAGTCGCTGCACACTTCGGTGATCACGGAAGAAGGCACGAGTTTTGAAATCCAGATTCGCACCGAAGAAATGCACCGCATGGCGGAGGAAGGTATCGCCGCGCATTGGAAATACAAAGACGGCCCGGTGTCGGCGCAGGACGAGCAGCGGCTGGCCTGGCTGCAGGCAGGTGGTGGAGTGGCAGCGCGATGTTTCCGATCCCAACGAATTTCTCTCCACGCTGAAAATCGATCTGTATCCGGAAGAGGTTTATACCTTCACGCCCAAAGGCAAAGTTGTTGTGCTGCCGCGCGATTCCACGCCCATTGATTTTGCTTACACCATTCACACCGAAGTCGGTCACACCTGTGTGGGCGCGAAAGTGAACGGGCGGATGGTGCCGCTGCGCCACAAAGTGCACAGCGGAGATATCGTCGAAATCATCACTCAGCCGGGACACAAGCCGAGCCGCGATTGGCTGGGCGTGGTGCGGTCCTCGCGGGCGCGCAACAAGATCAAGCACTGGCTGAATATTCATCAGCGGGAGCGGGCGATCGAAATTGGCAAGAAGCTGGTGGATAAAGAAGCGCGCAAGTACCGGATTTCGCTGAAGGACATCAAGGAAGAAGACTGGCAGCGCATCGCGTCGGATTACGGTCTGGGCCAGCCGGATGATTTGATGGCGGGCATTGGCTATGGAAAATATTCCGCGCGGCAGATTCTGAGTAAGCTGTCGCCGGCGACGGAGGCGGAGACCCCGGCCCCGGCGGAGGACGAGGGCGGCGGCGGAATCGGAAGCGTTGTCCGGCGCGTGTTTGGCGGCGATCACAGCAATGCCATTCGGGTGAAGGGCCACGGCGATCTGCTGGTCTATCGCGCGCGCTGTTGCAATCCGATTCGCGGCGAGGCGGTGGTCGGATACGTGACTCGCGGCAAGGGCGTGGCCGTGCATTCGGTGAATTGTCCGAATGTGATGAACCTGATGTATGAGCCGGAGCGCAAGATTGACGTGGAATGGGGCAAGGAAGAAGGCGCGCCGGTTGCGTTCCCGGTGAAGCTGACCGTCTTTTGTGACGATAGATTCGGAATGCTGAAACAAATTACGGCGGTCATCAGCGACAACAAAACGAATATCCGCAACATTGGCGCGCGCACTGAAAATGGGCAGGCGAATGTGGACGTTGTGATCGAAATTGAAGACTTGAAGCATCTGGAGTCGATCATTCAGGGCGTGAGGAAGATTCCGGGGGTGCATGAGGTGCAAAGGTTGCAGAAAGTCTGAGAAGCGTCGTTGGTCGTTGGCAAAATCCACCGGCGTAGGCTTCCTGAATTTTGCGGCGAGGGCGATTCAATCTACAATCTGAAATTTGTGATCTGAAATCAAAGGTGAATTATGCGAAAAGCGGTTACAACTTCAAAGGCGCCCAAGGCGATTGGGCCATACTCCCAGGCGGTCAAGTGCAACGGCCTGATTTTTGTTTCCGGGCAGGTGGCGATTGATCCGGCCACGCAGCAGGTGATTGAGGGCGATGTCGCGGCACAAACCGAGCGGGTGATGAAGAATCTGTCTGCGATTCTGGCGGCTTCGGGTAGCAAGTTCGATCAGGTGCTGCGCTCGACCGTCTTCCTGAAGAATATGGACGACTTTGCTGCCATGAACGCCGTTTACGCGAAGTACTTCAAGGCGGAACCACCGGCACGGTCCACGGTTGAGGTGGCACGGCTGCCGAAGAATGTGCTGCTCGAGATTGACGTGATTGCGCAGGCGGAGTGAGGGTTAGCTGCTAGCCTCAAGCCGCTAGCTACTAGCAGGTTTTGACGGCTGCTGGTTTTCAAACAGTCTCTTGGAGAGTCGAGCAATGAGAAAGTTGGGTATTGTAGGGGTGATCGTCGCCATCTCGACAGGTGGGTTAGCAGCGGCCCAGACCGCGCCGCCGAAGAAAACTACGAAGATGCCACCAAGGATCGTAACAGTTCGTCCCAACACCAAAGCGCCCAGCAAAGTTACGGGCGACGGAGTGAAGACCGAATCTGGCTTGCAGTATTGGGACATCACGGTTGGCACCGGCGCAGTCGCGAAGGAAGGCGACCGGGTGCGTGTGCACTACACCGGCTGGCTCATCACCGGCAAGAAGTTCGACAGCTCGGTGGATGCGGGGCGTCCGTTTACCTTTGCGCTCGGGAATGGCGAAGTCATTCAGGGATGGGACGAGGGCGTGGCAGGGATGAAAGTCGGCGGCAAGCGCCAGTTGCGCATCCCACCAGAGCTGGCCTACGGCGAGGCCGGCACTCCGGACGGCACAATTCCGGCCAATGCCACGCTGATCTTTGATGTGCAACTGCTGACTGTGCAGGAGCCGGCACAGTAGGAAAAACCCGTCGTTGGTCGTTCGTCCTTGGTCGTTGGCCAACCCGGACGCGCCAGTGTTCTCTTGACGGCAAACCTCGCCCTCGCTTCTGGAAAAGAATTCGGGGGATTTTGCCGACGACCGACGACCGAAAGCCGACGACGTTACTCTACGCTTTAACGACTTTGCCGCTGCGCAGGCAGGAGGTGCAGACGCGGATACGCTTGGCGCCGCCCTTCACTTTGGCGTGGACCGGGCGCAGATTGACGTTCCAGCGCCGCTTGGTCACGTTGTGGGCGTGGCTGATGTTGTTTCCAAATTGCGGCCCTTTGCCGCAGATTGCGCAAATTTGTGCCATGACTACTCCGGATAGGTTTCGTGCTTACCGCTGAAACTATAGATTTTACGCGATTTTGAGGGTTTTGGCGAGTCGGAGCCAACGGCAAAAGCTTTTACCGCCGAGTACGCCGAGAACGCAGAGAGAAGCTAGGCGAAAGCTCCTCTCGGCGATCTCGGCGATCTCGGCGGTGAACGGGTTTGGTTTCGGCCAACGACCAACGACGAACGACGGGTTCTGCGATACTGAAATCCATGCCCTCCGCCGATCCCAAATCCGTGAAAGTCCAGCTCCAGGCGGGGACTGGGGTGGAGATCGAATGGAAAGATGGGCACTTTTCGCACTACTCGTTTCCCTTTCTCCGCGACGCCTGCCCGTGCGCGCTGTGTGATGAAGAACGCGGCAAGGCGGGGCGAGATCCAGGGGAGCCTCCGCACGTCAAGGCGGGAGAGTTGGTCATGTTCAAAGCCGCCGCGAAACCTGTTTCCGCGGAGCCGGTCGGCAAGTACGCGCTCAAATTCAAATGGAACGACGGGCACGAGCTGGGGATTTATTCGTGGCAGTTTTTGCGGCAGGTTTGTCCGTGTGCGGACTGTCAGGCGGCGAAGAGTATGACCGGGTCGCGATAAATGCGCTCGTGCCTCTTGTAAAATTCAGGTAGCAGGTCCCGGAGCCGCTTCTTCTTTGTCTTTTCTCTCACAACTCAACCCGCAGCAGCGTGAGGCCGTTGAGACTACCGGCGGGCCGGTGCTTATCCTGGCGGGCGCGGGGAGCGGGAAGACGCGCGTCATCACTTATCGGATTGCGCATCTGATCGAAAACATCGGCGCCATGCCAGAGTCGATTCTGGCGATGACGTTCACCAACAAAGCGGCGGCGGAGATGGGGGAGCGTGTCGAGAAGCTGGTGGGCGGGATGTCGATTGCGAAGCCGGTGATTTCTACGTTCCATTCTTTCTGCGTGCGGATGTTGCGGCGGGACATTGAGGCACTGCGGATTCCTTCGTCGGTTCCAGGGCAGCCGGCGATTGGGCATACGAAAAGCTTTGTGATTTACGACGAGATCGATCAGCAGCAGGTGACGAAGTCCGTCATGAAGCGGCTGGGGATTGACGACAAGCAGCTCACGCCGCGCGCTGTGCTGGCGCATATTTCGTGGGCCAAGAACCACATGCTCGATCCGCAGGAGGTTTATCTCAATTCCGCGGACCCCAAGACCGAGCGCATTGCCCACATTTACGAGGAGTATCGCAAGGAGCTGCGGCGGGCGAATGCGTACGACTTTGATGATTTGCTGCTGGAGGCGGTGCGGCTGCTGAAGTCGGCGGCGGCGGTGCGCGAGTATTACAACCAGCGCTTTCAATACCTGCTGATCGATGAGTATCAGGACACGAACCGGCCGCAGTATGAGCTGATGCGGCTGCTGGCGGGCGACCGGCACAATGTGTGCGCGGTGGGCGATGAAGATCAGTCGATTTATTCGTGGCGCGGGGCGGACATTCGCAACATTCTGGAGTTCGAAAAAGATTTTCCCGAGGCGAAGATTATCCGGCTAGAGCAGAACTATCGTTCGACGCAGAACATTTTGCAGGCGGCGTCGGCTGTGGTGGCGAATAATCTGCGACGCAAGGGGAAGAACCTGTGGACAGCGCGGCAGGGCGGGGCGAAGCTCGGCTATTACGAGGCTCCGGACGGGGAGAACGAAGCGCTGTTTGCGGCGGACTCGATTGCGCGCTACGTGCGCGAGGCGACTGATCGCGGAGAAGACGCGCGGGCGGCGGTGCTCTACCGGACGAATTCGCAGTCGCGGCTGTTTGAAGAGGCGATGCGGCGGTATCAGCTGAAGTATCACGTGGTGGGCGGGTTTTCGTTTTACGAGCGGGCGGAGATCAAAGATTTGATTTCGTATTTGAAGGTCATTCACAATCCTGACGATTCGGTTTCGCTGCTGCGGGTGATTAACACTCCGACGCGGGGGATTGGGAAGACGACGCTGGATGTGATCGAGCGGGTCGCGCTGGAGTCGGGGAAATCTTTGTGGGGCGGGGTTTCGGAGTGCGTGGTGCGCGGGCTGTTGCCACCGCGGGCGTTGGCGGCGCTGAAATCGTTTCGCGATTTGATTGAGGATGGAAGGGCGATGTTGGCGGGGAGTTTTGTGGAGAGGCTGGCGGATTCCGCGGCTCCCGGCGAGAGCGAGCGGAGCCTTGCTCCGCAGGACAGCCGAGGGCGGCTGTCCTCACGTGAGTCCGGGCAAGACTCCGGGCTGGATGAGACTACTGAGTTTGATCCGGCGGGGTTTGATTTTGGGGGCGGGGAGCACATCGAAGCTGAGAGTTCCGCGCCGGATGACGACGAGGTTGATGAAGGCGAGGTTCAGGAAAGGGCCGCGCCGGTCGAAGGCTTTCGCGCTCCGGGAGCGGCGGCGAACACGGCGGAGCTTTTGAAATTTCTGATTGACCGCACCGCCTACATCAAGCAATTAGAAGAAGAAGACACCCCCGAGGCTTTCTCGCGGGTGGAAAACTTGCGTGAACTGGTCAACGCGGCCATGGATTCGAAAGACCGCGGCGAGACGCTCGATCAGTTTCTGGACCATGCGGCGCTGGTGAGCGATGCCGATGCTTACGACGAACGAGCGCAGATCACGCTGATGACTTTGCATGCGGCCAAGGGTCTGGAGTTTCCTCTGGTATTTTTGTGCGGCCTGGAAGAGGGGCTGTTTCCGCATTCGCGGACGTTTTTGAATCCGGATGATGTTGAGGAAGAGCGGCGGCTTTGCTACGTGGGCATGACCCGGGCGATGGACCAGTTGGTGCTGACGCGCGCAGTTTACCGGCGACGGTATGGGACGGACATGCCGGAGGCGAGTGTGCCGTCGAGGTTTTTGGAGGAGATTCCGGCGGAGTTGATGGAGGGGCTGGGGACATCGCGACGGGTTTCCGGAGCATATTCCCAGCAGGCAGGTCCAGTCTCCGGCCCACACGGGCAGGGGCGACGGGCGGGAGCATTTGCGACTCAGAAGTCTGAGCAACACTATGCCTACGAGGATGAAGACCAGTCGCTGCCGTGGATGGAAAAACCGGGGCGCGCTGCGGCTTCCGGGTGCGCCAAAGTACAATTCAATTGACAACATTGCCGAGTTTTTTGCGTCGAAGGGAAAGAAGTTTAGCGTCCCCAAGATGCCAGTTGACGAGCCGAAGAGGCGGCGCGGGATTTCGGCCGGGGCAGAAGGTGAAGCATCCGAAATATGGCGAGGGAACGGTGTATCAGCGCGAGGGAGAAGGCGAAGAGGCCAAGATTACGGTACAATTTCCTCGCTTCGGATTGAAGAAATTAGTGGAGAAGTACGCGCAGCTGGAGAAGAGCGGCTCTTGAAGGCGGCTCTTGGTTGTTGGTTCTTGGCTCTTAGCTCCGTAGGGGCGACCGATGGTGGCCCTGCGCTTTTAGCGCTGAGTAGGGGCACGAAGAATATCGCAAGTCCCGTAGGGACGGCAGAAAATTTTGTCCAAAGGAAAACAATCGCATTCATGGCAAATACAGCAAAGTTAAGCAAAGACGAACGCAAGAAACTGAAACGCACCGCGCGCAAGAAGCGCAAAGCCGAGAATCCTTTGAAGCCGCGGGAGTACGCGCGCGGGTCGAAAAAGAGCAAGGTGAAGAAGCTGGTGCGCGGCACGGCGAAGCGGTAAGAGCGCGCCTGGCATTTTGCAATTGGCACTTGGCCGGTGAGCGTTTGATGCGTCCGCCGGCTGAGTGTGCTTGCTGATACCGTGGTTCACCGGGACTTCAGGAGACATCAACCGCTTGCCAGAACCAGCGCCGGGCTCGTCCGAGAAAACCACCCGCGTCTCCATCCGCACGTCCGAGAACCAGCTTTTCTGCTGCAAGTCCATCGACAATCTGATTTCCGATTCGGAGGAGCCGGAGCGGCGGCTGAAGAAGACGCTGGGGCCGGTTTCGCTCACCGCGCTCGGAATCGGCGCGGTGATCGGCTCGGGCATTTTCACCGTCATTGGCACGGCGATGGCGGGGCAGAAGTTTGATACTTCGTCCATTCTCAATGCTCCGCTGCTCGATTACCTGATCAAGCACACGGCTTCGCTGGGGCGCCCGGGAGCTGGGCCAGCGCTTGCGATATCGCTGGTGCTGGTCGCGGTCGTCTGCGCATTTACTGGGCTGTGCTACGCGGAACTGGCTTCGATGATCCCGATCGCGGGCAGCGCTTACACCTACACCTACGCCACGATGGGTGAGTTGATTGCGTGGATCATCGGCTGGGACCTGATTCTGGAATACGCGGTCAGCAACATGGCGGTCAGCGTCGGGTTCGCGCAGCATCTGGTCAACATGTTCGACTGGTTCGGCTGGCATCCTGCACTGCGCTGGATTTCTCCGGCGTACTTGCCGTCGGGGATGAGCGGGTTGCAGGGAGAGATGCTTTATCAGCCGGGATTTCACTTCGGCTTCAACTTCCCGGCTTTCTTTGTGGTGATGATTCTTACCGTGGTGCTGGTGCGCGGAATTCGCGAGTCGGCGGAAACCAACAACATCATGGTGATTTTGAAGATCGCGGCGATTCTGGCGTTTGTGATTACGGGATCGCACTATATACATCCGGGGATGTGGCATCCGTTTGCGCCGAATGGGTGGTCGGGAATTCTTACCGGCGGCTCGATCATTTTCTTTACCTATATCGGATTCGATTCGGTTTCGACCGCCGCGGAGGAAGCGAAAAATCCGCAGCGCGATTTGCCGATCGGAATTATCGCCACGCTGGTCGTGTGCACGGTGTTGTACATCGGAGTCGCTGTTGTTTTATCTGGAATTGTTCCGTGGGATTCAGTGCGGGACGATGCCGCGCCGGTCGTCAACAGCCTGAAGCATCTGACCGAGGTAAGCGGGTCGCCGGTGCTGCGCTGGGTGCGGCTCGGCGTACTGTTCGGCGCGATGATGGGAATGATTTCGTCGCTGCTGGTGTTTCAGTTGGGACAGGCGCGGGTGTGGTTTTCCATGTCGCGAGACGGGCTGCTGCCGAAGTTGTTCGGCAAAGTGCATCCCCGGTATCGCACACCTGCGACGGCGACCTGGATTGCGGGATTCGTGGTCGGAGTTCCGGCGGGCATTCTGGATATCGGCACGCTTTCCGATCTGTCGAACATCGGGACGCTGTTTGCGTTTGTGCTGGTCTCGCTGGGCGTCATCATTCTGCGCTATCGCGATCCGAACCGGCATCGCGGATTCCGCGCTCCGGGCGGAATTGCTGCGCCGGTGCTGAGCGTTTTCTTCTGCGTGCTGCTGATGGGCGGGCTGCCGATTCTGACCTGGCTGCGATTCTTCGGATGGCTGCTGATCGGGCTGGGGATTTACCGGTTCTACAGCCGCCATCACAGCGAGTTTGCGAAAAGCTGAGGCGCTGTCGTGCTCAGGATCTCGCCCTCGCACCTCGACGTCTTCTTCAATGGGTGCAATCGCGATTTATCACCGACTGACAGAAGTGTTTGGTCCACCGAGAAAGGGCTTCAGATCAGTCCAGGCCGCTGACCCTTACGGGAGTGAGCTTGTGACTCTGTACGTCGAGCAGATAGAGATCGCTCCTAACGGGTGTTCCATGCCAATCTGAGCGCCATTTCAGAAATGCGGCAGTCTTGCCGTCGGCAGAAACCTTGAGGTCACTGGCATAACCGTTCCCCTTTGTCAGCCTCTCGACTGCCCCCGTTTCGATGTCCACTCGATAGACATCGTAGTCGAATCCTTTCCATAAGCCCTTTCCGTTGCTGGCAGCCATGAATAGGAGACTTTTTCCGTCTGGCATGTAGTTCGGGAAGTCGACTATTGGATTCTTGTGGTCGGCTTCGTTTGGAACGTGCGGTTTAAGTGAACGTGTTGGGGGTCCCGGGCTAGCAAGAGAGTAAATCGCAATCTGTTGACCAGCATCAAACCCTTCCGTCATAACTGCCATACTTTTGCCGTCAGGAGACACGGAGGCGGGCCCCGCGCTGTAGAAGCTTTCGTTTGTTATCTGACGTACATTTGAGCCGTCCAAATCGCTCGCATAGAAGCGCCACTCATGAAGATGTGGCTGTGCTATGGGGGAGTAACTGCCGTAGTACCCTGAACGGCCGAAAACAATGGTCTTGTTGTCGGCCGACAAGACCGGTGAGAAGGCGGTGGCTTCCGTGGGCGACCACTGTTGTATGCTCGAACCGTCGATGTTAACTAAAACAATTCCAGCGTGAGATCCGCCTGCCGGCCAGTAGGTAAACGCAATTCGCTTCCCATCCGCCGAGAAAGCTGGCATCGACTCGTATCCGGCTTTCGCAGTCGTCAGCCGGGTCGCGTTGCCCGTGTCCACGGAGACTTTGTAGATGAATGCAGTGCTACCCTTTTTGAATTCAACTCCGACAATCTTGCCATCTGGAGAGAGGCTGACTGATCTCATCTGGCCAGAAGAGGTCTCACTCCAGCCCATTGGTAAAAGCAGGAATAGGAAAATAAAACGGTCCCGTAGCACCCTGAACACAGCGCTTCCCTCCATTGCTACTTTAGGCCTCCCAGCAACGATGCGCCGATCTGAAAACGATTTGCGGGTGACTGTCGTAATCAGGCGATTGCGCTCATTAAGGTCACGCCTGCCTCGCCAATCTGCGATCTGAAATCTACAATCTGAAGTAATGTCTTCTGCCTTCATCCACTCGCTGCCCAAGGCCGAGTTGCATCTGCACCTCGAAGGCTCGGTCACGGCGGAGACGCTGGTCGAGTTGAGGCAGCGTCACGGGAAGCAAAGCACGCTGGCCCAGGCGGAGTCGCTTTATCAGTATCGCGACTTTAATGGTTTTCTGATGGCGTTCAAAACTCTCACCGAAGACCTGCAGGCTCCCGAGGACTACGAGCTAATCACGCATCGGCTGATGGAGCAACTGAAGACCGAGGACGTTCTGCACGCGGAAGTCTATGTTTCGGTCGGCGTTTGCTTGTGGCGGAAGCAAGATATTGATGCGATTTTCGAAGGGCTGGAAATCGGTCGGAAACGGGGAGAGCGCGAATTTGGTGTCTCGGTGCTTTGGATTTTCGATGCGGTGCGGCAGTTTGGGGCTGGCGCGGCGCGAGAAGTGTTTGAGCTGGCGGCGAAGTTTCGAGATCGCAATGTAGTCGGCATCGGAATCGGTGGGGATGAAGTGAAGGGTCCGCCGGAATTGTTTCGCGAGGCTTACGCCTATGCGGCGGGGCAAGGGTTACGTCTAACGGCGCACGCAGGCGAGACGGCGGGGCCGGAATCGATTTGGGGTGCGCTGAATCTAGGGGCAGAGCGGATTGGGCATGGGCTGACTGCTGGCCAGGATCCGGAGTTGGTCGAAGAACTGGCGACGCGGCAAATTCCGATCGAGATTTGCCTGACCAGCAATCTTCGCACTGGGTGCCTGACCAAGCTCTCCGATCATCCTGTGCGGAGATATTTCGATCAGGGGCTGATGCTGACGCTGAACTCCGATGATCCGGCGATGTTCGGGACTTCGCTAACGCGGGAATATGAGCTGGCGCAAAGTGAATTCGCTTTCACCGATGAGCACCTGCGGGAGCTGGCGCGGAACTCGTTTGAGGCGTCGTTCTTGCCGGCGGAGAAGAAGGTGGAGTTTTTGAATTTGCTGGACGCGGCGGCGGCGCGCGCGTAGGCGCTATTCCCGAACAGAGTGGTGGTGGTTTCAGGGCGGCAGCCGGGCACTGGCGCGCGCTGCCGTTCGCTTCGCAAAATCCGCCATACGCTGTTCAGAATGATGCACTTAGGATTGGGCTGTGCTCTAATGTTAAGCATCGGATTATGCCTTCTACCGGGACCAAAATTCATCGTGGGTTGAAGCGGATTTCGCGGGCCGTGCGCGGCGCGCGCAAAGTCGCGTGGGCGCTGGCCTCGACCGACCATCCGCTGCTGGCGCATATCATTCCCATCCGGCGCTGCAATCTGGCTTGCGAGTACTGCAACGAGTACGACGATTTCTCAAAGCCGGTGCGCGACCGACGTGATGTTCCAGCGCGTGGACAAGCTGGGCACGCTGGGAACGTCGGTGGTGACGATCAGCGGCGGCGAGCCGCTGCTGCATCCGGAACTCGATCAGATCATCGCGCGCATTCGCAAGAACGGAATTGTCGCGGGGATGATCACCAACGGATATCTGCTGATGCCGGACCGGATTCAAAAGCTGAATGACGCCGGCCTCGAATGGCTCCAGATTTCGATTGATAACGTCAACCCAGATGAGGTTTCTAAAAAAAGCCTGAAAGTTCTCGACAAGAAGCTGCAGATGCTGGCCGAGCATGCCGACTTTCACGTGAACATTAATTCCGTGGTCGGCGGCGGGGTATGCAATCCGCAGGACGCGCTGACCATTGGCAAGCGCGCGCTGGAACTGGGATTCAGCTCGACGATTGGCATCATTCACGATGGGCAGGGCCAGCTTCAGCCGCTCGCCGACGAAGAGAAGCGCGTCTATCACGAGATGAAGAATCTCGAGAAGCGCAGCTTCACCCGCATCAACGCGTTTCAGGACAACATTGCGCTGGGCCAGCCGAACCAGTGGCGCTGCCGGGCGGGCGCGCGCTATCTCTACATTTGCGAAGACGGCCTGGTGCATTACTGCTCGCAGCAGCGCGGCTATCCGGCGATTCCGCTGGAGAAGTACACGGTGGAGGACATTCGCCGCGAGTATTTGACGGAGAAGTCATGCGCGCCGCACTGCACGGTTTCGTGCGTGCATCAGGTGTCAGTGGTGGACAGGTGGAGAGCGCCACAACATCCCGCGCCGGCCGTGACTCCAGAGTCGAGGGCTAGTGAGTTAGTGCAGATCGAGTAGGTCGGCGGTAGCGCCCGATCAGTTGGGGGATTGCTTGAGTGAGAGTACGAGCCACAGTTTCCGGTTTGATGATTCTTGTGGGTTTTTTTTTGAACGGCGGTTCGGTTTTCGCCGCGGCGAAAACCAGAGTTAGCGGTACCGTGCGAGATGGCTCTGGTAATGGCCTGGCACACGCCTTCGTTGAAGCGATACCCGTAATTGAGAACCACGGCGGTGGAACAGCCGGTGATTTTCCGAATCCGTGGGTCGCGGCGGACAGTTCCGGTGCCTTCAGCCTCAGCCTGGCTCCCGGGCGATATAGGTTAAAAGCCAAAGACGAGGCGGACGGATTTCCTGATCCATCTTTCTTGCTGAGCCTTGACCCCAAGGCCAGGTTCCCTGAGATATCAGTCCGCGATAAAGAAACGAGGGATGTACAGATCGTCTTGGGTAAGCGAGGGGGCATTCTAGAAGGTGAAGTGCAAGATGCCCGAACCCGTAGACCTCTTGCAGGCGCGAAGGTTCGAATTCAGGATGCTGGCAATTCGGGCGCCTACGTCGAAGTCTTTGCAGATCGTACTGGTCGCTTTCGATACACCGTCCCGAGCAAGCCCGTTCGAATTTCCGCCGTGACGCTAGGATACAAGCCCGCTGCCTTCGAACGGGGCACCGAACTTCTCCTCTCGCGAGGTGAGCGTCACGACATAGAGATCGATTTGCAACCCGATTGATGGGGACGGCACCGCACCTGGGCCGGTCGACTTAGTTCTTTCTCCTAGCGAAGCACAGCCCCGACCAGGTCTCATCAATCGCGCAAACTTTGTAATCCACCCAGCCCGCGCCGAGGCCGAATTCGCGGACGATATTTTCGGTTAGATCAGTCACCACTCCCGAAGCTTTCTTCGGCCAGGCGATCCACAGCGCGGTTTTTTCTGGCAGAGCTTTCACGAGCGGGCGAAAATCGCGGATAAGTTCAGCTTGCGACAACGCAAAAAGCATCGCGACATTTGCGAGCTTTGGATTGTCGACGATATCTGCTCCTGCGGGCAGCGGTTCCAACTTGCGCTCGAAGCGAGCCGGCGGATTAATCAGCACGACTGCGGACTTCTCGCGAATGCCGAGCTTCTTGGGCAGTGGAGTGCCGGAGTATCCAGCCATGGTGCCGGTCACGACCGGCTTGGCGGAGGCGCGCTTCTTTGTTTTTGCTTTCGGGATGGCGCTCTTGAGGTCTTCCCACTTGGCGAAGTCGGCGTCGGGGATCAGGCTGCGGGTGCGGGAGACGCGGTCGACGTCGCCGTCCACGAAGAGGATGGGGACGTGGCGGGTGGCTTTCAGGCGGCGGAGGTATCCGGCGATTTCGCGGCCGTGAGATGGAAGACGGGTGAGGTCGATCAGAAAAAGATCGGGCGGAGATTCGCGGATGGATTCGAAATTGCGCTTCTCGGTGTCGGACAAGATGGCGGTCTCGTGTCCGAGGGCCTTGAGCTTGCGCGAGCGCTCACGGGCTTCTTTCTCGTTCCAGTGGACCAGGAGGATGCGACTCATGGCGGTTCATTGTAGCGCGAGAGTTTCTTTGCGTCCTTGGGCTGACTTCGCGCCCTTTGCGGTCAAAATCTTTGAAAAACCTTTAACCGCAAAGTTCGCAAAGGAATCGCGAAGGTCGCAAAGAGCATCCCTAGCTGATGGCCTTCTTTTCAAACTGCCGCAGACCGACGACCAGCAACAGAACGTCAAAGAAAACCAGTGCGCCCATCACTGCAATCGTGGAGAGATGCGGGAACCCCGGCACCAGCATCGCTCGCAATCCCTCGCTGGCATAGACCAGCGGATTGATCAGCACGGCTTTTTGCAGGATCGGGAATTTGGTCAGCGCGCTCCAGGGATAGTAAGTGCATCCGAAAAAAATCATAGGTGTCATGACCAGACTAAACATCAGGCCGATGTGCTGCTGGTTCATGCTGCAACCGAGAGCGAGACCTCCGCAGGCGGAGAAGGCAGCGACCAGAAGAATGATGAGCGGTGAACTTCAGCGGTGAATCAATGCTGATATCGATGGGACGAAGCACCAGCCAGGCCAGCGGGATGACGACCAGTCCGGCTACCAGCGCCTGCAACATTCCGGCGATGACTTTCTCGATGTGCGATCCAGATCATGTCGATGGGAGCGAGCAGGCGGTCTTCGATTTCGCGGGTCCATTGAAATTCGGCGATCAGCGGCATGGCCACCGCCCAGATTCCGGTGAAAGTCATGCTGATGGCGATGATGCCGGGGAGCAAAAGGCTTTTGTATGCCTGCGGCATGTAGCCGCTGCCGACCATGACGCGGCCGAAGATGAAGACGAACAGCAGGGGCTGCAGAAAAGTTTGCAGGGCGAGTTGAATTGCGTTGCGGCGCGCGACGTGGGCGTCGCGGGCGAGCAGAGCGCCAAAAGTTTTCCAGTTCAATCGCGCAAACTCCTTCCGGTGTGGTGCAGGAATAGATTCTCGAGACTCGGCTCGGAGATGTGAACGTCGGAAAGCTCTGCTCCCGCAGCGGCGGCGAGGGTGGCGATTTCGGGAATCAGCGATCCACCGCGATCGGCATAGACGTCTGCGCCGCTGTTTTCTCCGGCGCTGTTGTTGGCGCGAACTTCGCGGACTCCGGCGAGCGATTGCAGGCGCTGGAGCAACTCCGGCGTTTGATTCCCGAAGCGCAAACGGAGCAAGTATCCGCCGGGGATGGCTGCCTTCAATTCCTGCGGCGTGCCTAACGCGATCATCTTGCCGTGATCGATGATCGCGAGGCGCTGACAGAGCGCGTCGGCTTCTTCCATATTGTGCGTGGTCAGCAGGATCGTCTTCCCAGCCCCGTTATATTCGCGAATGATTTCCCAGAGGAGGATGCGGGTTTGAGGATCGAGTCCGGCGCTGGGCTCGTCGAGGAAGAGGACTTGCGGGTCGTGCATCATGGCGCGGGCGATGGAGAGGCGCTGCATCATGCCGCCGGAAAATCCGCGGACCATCTGATTGCCGCGGTCGGTGAGCTTGAATTTTTCGAGAAGCGAATCGGCACGGGTGTTTCGCTCTTTTGACCCCAGACCAAAGTACGCGCCGTGATATGTGAGAATTTCGCGCGCAGTTAGTGAGAAATCGAGATTGGGCCGCTGCGGGACTACGCCGATCAGCAGCTTCACCGCGACTTGATCGGTCCAGACTTCGTGCTCGCCGATCCAAGCCTGGCCTGAGGTTGGGCGTGTGCGCGTGGTGAGAATACCGATGGTGGTGGACTTGCCGGCGCCGTTCGGTCCGAGGAGGCAGAAAATTTCTCCGGGGGCGACTTCGAGCGAGAGGCCGTCGAGGGCGGGAATTTGAGTTTTCGGCGGCTGCTTCGAGCCTTTGGCGTCGGTGCGCGCGATGAAACCGCCGGCCGCGCCTAGCGGAGGCGGGGAGTTGTACGTCTTGCGGAGATCTTGAGTGCGGATGCCGATGGCCATGGTTATGGTCGCTGAGTTTGCGAGTCAATATGCTGCATCACGGGGACTCCCTGGCGGAAGTGACAAATGTCAAAATTCCCTCGCCGCTTGCAGTGTTCCCTGGCGCAGGCGTCCGTGGTGTCCCACCCTTCGCAAAATCGGCGAAGGATGGGGCACCCATTCTTTGGGATAATTCCCCGCGGGCGAGGCTTAGTTGCGCCTACTTCGCGGTGGGCGGCAGAACGCCGTTCAGCCGCAGATACATCGCGGCCATGCCGTAGTGGTCGGCCAGGCTGCTGGCCAGGCCTAGAAATGCCCAGGCGCGGGCCCGCGGCTTGCCGTCGAACCAGGTGATGTCGCTGGACATGGTCGAGTCGCTGGCCTTGGCGATCGCGGTGCTGCAGAAATCGAAGGACGACTTCACAGCGGCGACCAGAGCATCTTTACCCTCGCTGCCCTTCAATTCCGTCATTTTCGGCTCGGGAACGTTGCCGACGTTAGCGCAAAAATAGTAGTTGCTCTCGACAACGTGGGCGGCGAGATGTCCGAAGGTCATTTGCGCGGGCGTGGGTTGGAAGTTGTACTTGTCCGCGGGCATGGCCTCGAAGGCGGCGATGGTGTTTTTCGCGCGGCCACCGAGCATGGTGCGCAGCGCGTCGGAGGCTGGGTCTTTGGATTGGGCGAAAGTGGGTACGGCGATGAGGGACAGCAAGCAGATCAGTATCAGTGATTTCATGGGATGGCTCCTGAGAAACCCGTAAAGTATAGCCCAATCGCGGTCGGGCGTTAGGCGACGCCTGCGCGGGCGGGGACGCCCGTGCCTCCACAATCAGGTTTGGGGATCTGGGGCGTTCCCGCGCAGAACTTGTAGGCTTCCAAGAAAAGATTGTGGAGTTGCGGGCGTCCTCGCCCGCCCACCCTAAACCGCGATCTCCGGCGTGGCTTCGAGCAGAGTCTTGGTATAAGCGTGCTGCGGATTCTGCGTAATCTCCTCGGTCGAGTTGATTTCAACAATCTTGCCGCGATACATGACCGCAATACGCGTCGAAAGATAACGCACCACTGGCATCGAGTGCGAGATGAAGAAGTAAGTGAGTCCGAAGTCGCGCTGGAGTTGCGCCAGCAGATTCACGATCTGTGCGCCGACGCTGACGTCGAGAGCCGAAACCGGTTCGTCGCACACGATGAACTTCGGCTGCAACGCCAGGGCGCGGGCGATGACGATGCGCTGGCGCTGGCCTCCGCTGAATTCGTGGGGATAACGGCGGCGGGCGGAAGCGTCGAGTCCGACGGCGCGAAGGAGTTCGTCAACGCGCGTGTTCGCTTCGACTTGAGAAAAGGCCCCACTTCTCGCAGAGTGCGCGAGAAATGGGGCACCCGCGGTGTTGTGTATTGCCAGCGGCTCGGCGATCAGGTCTTCGACACGCATTCGAGGATCGAGCGAACTGAACGGGTCTTGAAAAATGATTTGCATGTGGCGGCGGAGGCGGCGGAGATCGCCCGCGCTGGCGGCGAGCAGATCGCGGCCATCGAACTGAATGCTTCCGGAAGTAGGCTCGATCAGGCGCAACACAAGCCGACCCAGGGTGCTTTTGCCCGACCCGGATTCCCCGACCAGTCCGAGAGTTTCGCCCGCCTGAATATCCAGTGAAACGTTGTCCACGGCGCGGACTTCGCCTTTGGCTCCGCCGCCAAAAGCGGATTCACCGAGCGGGAAGACTTTGGTCAGGTTGCGGATTTCGATGAGGGGCACGAGTGGATGGTAACAAAGAAAAGCAGGTCCTTCGACTTCGCAGGATCGTTCGCTGGGCGAACAATCCAACTCCGCTCAGGATGACAAGTTGTTTGAGCAGTCAGGCTCCGAACTGGAGCAGGTGATGATTCATGTGAAGGTAGGCCCAGCGCATGCGCTCCGTCCGCGTCAGGGGACCCATCATCGGATGAGGCGCGAACTGTTGCGCGGCGCAATAACGGTCAAACAAAACCCTGAGCTGTTGCACATCTGCCGCGAATTCGGCGGGTGGAGTGCCGCCTTGTTGCTGGTCCATCTCGGGGCGTGTCTTTACGCCGTGTGGCCAGTTGGAAAAAACCCAGAGCGCCAGCCACTTCATTCCGGTGCGCTTAAAGAGATTTGTATCTTGGCTGACGGATTTCTCGCCCAGCGCGGAGCGGAACGAATCGCTGAGGTGGCAGATCATCTGCGGAGCCGACATGCTTCCCCAGCGGCGCTGGGAATCGGAACGAACGGTCGCAACCCGGCGAAGAATTTCTTCGCGGTCAGTAGGGTTGAGCAGGCTTTTCATATGCAAGGCAGATTGTATCAATCCCGGAAATCACCCGTGCGCAATCAACGGTACGGCAGCGAGAGCGGCCGCCATGCCGATGGTTTTCCAGCGCGTGAAGTGCTCTTTCAGAATGATGCGCGCGAGGAGCACGGTTATGACCGGGTAGAGCGACGTGAGCACGACGGCGGTGTCGAGCCGGCCAATCTGACTGGCGCGGATGAACAGCACCGTGCCGCTTACGTCCAAGCAGCCTGCCAGCAGGCCCAAAGCGTATCCCAATGGGTAGGTGGGCCGAAATTTTCTGCCTACAAGTGTGATTGCGGCGGTCACGATCAGGGAAGAACCGCGGGAACCGGTCGCGATCCACAGAGCGGCGCCGCTGCCGGCTTGTTTGATGAAGATAAAGAACAGCGCGAAGCCCAATCCGGAGATGACAGCGAGCGCCAACCCCTTTGGCCGAGAGCCATCTTCACTGCGCGAGATCAGCCAGATGCCAACCACGGCGAGCACGAAGCCTGCGACTGGAAAGACCCCGGGGAAGCCTTCCGTAAAAATGCCAAAGGCGGTTGGGATTGCCGCCCCGAGGACGGCCGAAACCGGTGCAGCGATCCCCATGTTGCCCTCGGCCAGCGCCTGATAGAAGAAAGCCAAGCCCACTCCGCCGGCAGCGCCCGCCGCCATGGCCCAGACGAGATGGGAGAGCGGCGGCAGAACCTCGTGCTGGGACAAAGCCAAGCTCGCCACCAGGATGGTCCCGCCCAGATGCCCGAGGCCGGCGAGGAAGAAAGAGTTGAAACGCTTCGCCGTGTGGCCTCCGACAAAGTCGCTGATACCCCAACAGCCGACCGATCCGAGGGCGAAGAGCGCTGACGCAAATTGGGCGGGGGGCGACATGGATAGTTATCGAGGGTAGCATGTTCACTCTGGCCACTCGTGTCTAACGGCTGCTGGGTTTTTTGATTTGACTTCCACAAATGTTCGCCGTGTTGGGCAACTCTTAGAGTCATCCCTAACTGAGGCTGCCCCACCCTTTGCGGTTTTCAAAGGGTGGGGTACCACGGACGCCCGCAGCGGATGTTCATCCGTCACATCCAATCTCGAAGTTTCCAGCTAAGCTGCCTCCATGCCCAGACGCTTGCATCGTCACTACGGGGAGGGACATGTCCACTTCATTACTTCGAGTTGTTATCACCAGCGCCCGTTCTTGGGAACCGCGGCCAGGCGAAACTTGTTCCTTGAAATTCTCGAGCAAGTCCGCCTGCGTTACAGTTTTGTCGTGGTCGGATACGTGGTCATGCCCGAGCACATCCACCTGCTGATCAGCGAACCCGATCGCGGGACGCCCTCAACCGTCATGCAGGTGTTGAAACAGCGCTTTGCACGCCGCGTGTTGTCAGAACTGCGCCGAAGGCAACGATCCGGCCAGAACCATCTGTGGCAGGAGACTTTGGATGTGGGCCACGTCTGGCAGCGACGGTTCTACGATTTTGTAGTGCGCAGCGAGCTGAAGAAAATTGAAAAGCTCAAATACATTCATCGCAATCCGGTGAAGCGAGGATTGGTTCTAGATCCCGACCAGTGGGTCTGGAGCAGCTTCCGGTGTTATGCTCACGGCGAGCGCGGGCCGGTACTGGTGAACGAACAGCGTCCGGCGGAGATGAAGAAGTGCAAACGCCAAACCTTCCCGGCGCAGGCGGTTGGGTAGCCCACCCTTTGAAAACCGCAAAGGGTGGGGCAGCCTCAGTTGGGGATGTGCAAAGAAAGGGTGGGCCAGCCGGCCAATTAGCGTCCGGGGGACATATGGGTAAAGAGGAGAATCGTCAAAGGGCCCTCAACGAAATCCGGGAGCACATCGCTAGATTTGGGTTCCACACTTATGTAGTTACAGGCGGAGGGGATCCCCATTTCGGCTACACAATAGGGCTGACCGAATCACTCGGCGCGGAGCTTATCTTACCCGGCACTTATTTCTACGAGCTAGACGACGTCTCCAAAGTGATTAAAAGCATCGTCGGCAAGTTGTCAGCGCCAGTCGCTTGGAATGCGTCTGTGGAGGCGGATCCTTGGGGCACCTTTTCTTTCCGACAGGTACATATGAGCTGGGCAACGGCACTGATGCTTGGAACCTTCGACTATTATCGCGGAAAGAGTATCGAAGCCTACCAAATCGTCCCCGATGAAACGCATTGGACCGTCGATGTCCCGGACCTTTCACAACCATGGAGTCCGACTCAGGCTCCTGGTTGGCGTTGGTTGAAAGAAGAATGGACGTACCCGGTTCCAAGAAGTTCCGTCGCCTTGACCGACCTGAATGCGCTCCGTGGTGGACGGATTACCGAGGTAATGCGTTGGGAAGAAGATCAGTGGGAGATGTTCGCCGGCTCGGGTCCGGACATACCGGAATCGGAGAGGAGGATTGTCCCGCTTGGTGTTCTCCTGGGAGCGGACGAGTCTCTTCTCCCTGCCGTTCATCTTCGCGTTGAAACCGGGTTCTGGCGAGAGAGAGAGGAAATGGAATGGCATCCTTGGGGTAAGGCTAAGGAGCCTGAAGGCACGTGACCGAACCCGGAACTCGGGGACTGGCGGGAAGTTTTGCGATTTTTTATAGTCTATACAGTAACCCGAGGTCATCCCGATGTGCCGAAATATCAAAACGCTTTTCAACTTCGATCCGCCGGTCACGGAGGAAGAGGTGCGCGCGGCTTCGCTGCAGTTTGTGAGAAAGATCAGCGGGTTCACGAAACCGTCGAAGGCCAATGAAGCCGTGTTCCTGGCGGCGGTGGCCGAAGTGGCCGGAGGTTGGCCCACCTTTCGCGGTTTTCGAAAGGTGGGACGCCCGCTCTGCGTGGTAGAATTTCTGCTGCATCCTCTTTCCTGAGAGTCCCAGGTTGATAGAGCTAGCACCCTCGATATTATCGGCGGATTTTGCGCGGCTGGGCGAGCAGGTTTCGCGGGCGGCGGAGGGGGGCGGGACTATCATCCACGTGGATGTGATGGACGGGCATTTTGTGCCCAACATCACGCTGGGCCCGCAACTGGTCAAGTCGCTGCGCAAGGCGACCAAGCTGCCGCTCGATTGCCATTTGATGATTGAGAATCCGGATGAGTACATTCCGGCGTTTGCCGAGGCGGGGGCGGACTGGATTTCGGTGCATCAGGAGGCCTGCCGGCATCTGGATCGGACGCTGAACCTGATCAAGACCCACAACTGCCACGCGGGCGTCGTGATTAATCCTGCGACCCCGGTGGATGTTCTTTCGGAAGTGCTTGATATTGTGGACTATGTGCTGGTGATGTCGGTGAATCCGGGATTTGGGGCGCAGCCGTTTATCCCCAATTCGTTGCATAAGACTCAGTCAGCTCAGAGAGTTACGCGAGCAGAAAAACCTGAATTACCGCATCGAAGTGGATGGCGGCGTCTCGCTCGACACCGTAGGGCAGATTGTTCGCGCGGGCGCAGAAATTCTGGTGGCGGGCAACGCGGTGTTCGCCCACGGCGATCCAATGGTTAACGCCCAAACATTATTGAAGGCAGCGGTGGAAGCTACGCTGCAGAAAGTCTGAGAATCAGTGGTCGGTGGTCAGTTGCCAGTGGCCAGTGAATGCTGACCGTTCTGGCGAGGTTTTACTGGCCACTGCGCAACTGACCACTGACAACTTGTTTTTCGAGGTATCATCATGTCTTTCCGAATTCCGGTGATTGCCCTGGCCGCGACGCTGGCCCTCACCACGGCGTGCACCAACAAGAAGGTCAGCAACCCGCTGGCTAAAGTCGATTCCAAGCAGCCGGACAAAGTGCTGTTCGATCGTGGCATGGACTCGATGAAGCACAACCACTACGACGTGGCTCGCCTCGACATGCAGACGCTGATTAATACCTATCCGGATTCGGAGTTCATCGCGCGGGCCAAGCTGGCGATGGCGGATTCCTGGTATGCCGAAGGCGGCACCGCATCTATGGCGCAAGCGGAGGAGGAATACAAACAGTTCGAAGTCTTCTTTCCCAATATGCCGGAGGCGGCTGAGGCGCAACTGAAGATCGCCAACATTCATTTCCAGCAGATGGAAAAGCCGGACCGCGACTTCACCCATGCGGTGCGCGCCGAGCAGGAATACCGGGCGGTCATCCTGCAATATCCCGACAACCAGAAAATGGTTGCCGAGGCCAAGACCAAGCTCATGCAAGTACAGGAAGTGATTGCGGAGCGCGAATACCGTGTGGGGAGCTTCTATTACATGCGGCAGACCTATCCGGCGGCGATCGCGCGGTTGCAGTCGCTGGTGGACCGCTATCCGCTATACAGCAAGGCCGATGAAACGTTGTATTTACTGGGTCGATGCTACGAAGGCGAAATCGCCAACCTGAAGCCCATGGACGCGATGGAACGCAAGCAGATGGAAAAGCGGGGCAAGGTGGATGAGGCGCAGCTCAAGCGAGATGAAGCGACGCGCGAACGCATGATTAGCCACTTCACTGCCGAGGCGGCAGAGGCATACGCAAAAGTCCTTACTCGCTATCCGGTCATGGATCGCGCGGATGACGCCAAAGCCCGGCTGCTGGCGTTGCATCAGCCAGTGCCTCGTCCGACCAAAGCGGCCCTGGCGCAGAACAAAGCGGAAGAAGCGGCGCGCCGTCAGCAAACCACGATGAGCATGGTGATGGGTACGTTATCAAAGCATCCCGACGTGAGTGCAGCGACCAGGGTAGGAGAGCCGACGCTGGTCGATCCGGAACCGCTCAGCGCCAAGAAAATGGTAGAGGCGGACCAGAAGTTCGCGGTGGGAAAGTCTTCCGGAAATAACGCCGTTTCGGTAGTAACGGTCGGTACGGGCGCTCCGCCACCGAGCGAACCCGCGCCGCGTTCCGATGCCCAAGCCCCTCAAACAGCGCCTAGCGGCGACCCGGGGTCGCAACCCGCGCCGCCTGATCCAAATGAATTGAAACCCAGTGCCGCGGCAGGGAGCGATCCCAGTACTGCGGCCGCGGTGCCTGATCCCAACGAGTTAAAGCCGGATGCCGCCACGACCGACACACCCGCTCAGGCACCCGCCCAGGTGAACGAAATCCAGCAGGGGGCGGCCACAAACCCCCAGGCGGCCGGTGACGCCTCTTCGCAAGACCTGGCCAGCGATAAAGACATAGCCTCCAGCAAGCACAAGAAAAAGAAGGGCCTGAGCAAGATCATCCCGATCCCCCAGACGCACTAAGGCCGGGAGTGCACTAAATGTATTGTCCGCTCGTAACCTGTTTAACCGTCTGCATTTATTGACTTAGCCCTCCGTCCAAGATAACTTCGGTGGTATCTCCCCTTTTCTTACTGAGGATAGCCTTGGCTCGTACCGTACTGCTTGCCGACGATAGCGTGACCGCCCAGAACATGGGCCGCCGCATCCTCATGGATGCCGGTTACGAAGTTGTTACGGTCAATAACGGGTCGGCGGCGCTGAAGAAAATCCACGAGAACCATCCTGACCTGATCGTGCTCGACGTCTATATGCCGGGCTATGGCGGGTTAGAAGTTTGCCAGCGGCTGAAAGAGGCGGCGGAAACGGCGCGGATTCCGGTCCTGCTGAGCGTTGGCAAGATGGAGCCTTTCAAGGCCGAAGAAGCCAAGCGGGTGCGGGCGGACGGGCATATTGTTAAGCCGTTCGAAGCCAGCGAACTGCTGGCGGCATTGACCAGGCTGGAAGACAAAATCGTTCCGCAAGCGCAGGCCGAAGCCAGCGGCGGACGAAGCGCGCAGTCCGAAAAACCCGTAAAGAAAAGCCGTTCCTGGCGTGGCGGAGATCCTCTGGCCGGCGCCGAGGAAGTGCCGACTGAACGGGTGGCGTATCTCAACGAAGTGAAGAAGCGCCGCTCGCACGAAGCTGAGAGCGAAGAAGTCGCCAGCTCAGAGCAGACAGGTTCGGAGAGCGCTGAACAGGCGCCAAGGTCGGCGAGTCCCGTAGTTATGGCTCGCGCAGCCGCCGAAGACTTTGCGGTCCAGGAATCGGCCATTCCCACGGAGAGCGATGCGCAGCCAGTTGAGACACAGGCTGCGGAATCCAGGGCTGAAGCTCCGTCGATTTTCGACGCTCCTACGGTTGAGATTGCAGCGGCTGAGATTCCGGCGGGCGAAACTCCCGCCAATCACGAAAACGTCAGCAAGGAATCGCGCGCCGAGGAATCGGCGTCCGAGGTGCAAGCGGAGCAAGCTATATCTGAGGCGCCGCCCGCAGTTGCGGCCGCAGCCAGCCCAGCGAGATATTCGCGTTGGATTGCTGAAAATGTTGCCCTAAGCGTGGAAGAAGCTTCCGTCGCGCTCGAGGCCGAGATGCGGCAGGCACAAGCGGCATCGAGAGAGACTGCGAGCGCTTCTGAGGCTCACGCCCATGAGCAAGTCACCAGCTCCCGAGAGGCGGTGGCCCAGGCTGTGCCGGAGACGGAGATTGAGAATTCTTCCGGTGCTGCATTTGCGGCAGCGGCATCGGCAAGCAGTGACGCGGTGAGCAGTCAGCTCGCAGCGTTTGACGCTCAACCGGCGCACGACACCGTCGAGGCACCAGCATCACAGCCCGAAGTCGAGCCGGATGGCCGCTCAGACGCCCCATCCGAAGCCACGCTGGCGTGGAAAAATTGGCAGCACATTCGCGATTCGGTGATGAGTCCGCAGAAAACGGAGGCGCTTGCCGAGTCGGTGGCAGAAATGGCGCAGGCTCACGCGGGCTTGCCGATACCCGAGCCTCTGGCGAACTCTTCGCTGCAGGAAGACCCAGCTGCGAAACAGCATTCGGCTCCGAGCGAGAGCGCTTCCGCGGCGCCCGCAGAACCCGCCGCGAACTCGCTACAGAAGACAATTCAATCAACGACATCGTGGACAGCGTCCTCGCCGACCTCAAACCCCGGCTGATGCAAGAGATCGCGAAAAAGCTCGCCGCGAAGAAGTAGAAAATCAGCCGCGCCATTCAGCGCTTCTGGTACGGATGGAAGATGTAGTCCTTCGCCTTCACGACCGTATGGCACGCGTGGCCGCAGTCTGACAGGCTTTTGGGATCGGGCGTGAACTTGTCCGACGCGGCGTCGTAGTTGAACACCGCGTATCCCCATCCGCCGCTTTTCGGAAATCTCTTGCTGTCTTTTTCGATGACGAAAGCCTCGTGAAAGACGTCGGGCACATCCACGACGAAGGGGGCCTCGGTGCTCTTCTTCGGCGTCCACTGGAGCTTCACGATCATGGAGCCATCCGGGAAAGGCTGGCCGTTGCCCGGAATGCCGGCCTTGTACGCCTTGATCATGGTCGGGTTCGCGACGATCACCTTGAGCCTTTCGTCGGTCTTGGCGGAAGAGACCACCGCCCAGTCCTCGTATCCCCTGAAGTCGGAGAACGCGATCCCGCTCGGGGATATCAGCGAGTACTTGTCGTTCTTCTGCGCGTCGTTGTTCTGAGTGGCATTGTTTTGCACGACAGGGTTCTGCGCGTGAACGCTCTGCACATAAACGACCTGCGTGTAAACGGCCATGGCGCCGAGGATGGCGAGCACTGCCGCGGATATCGTAATCGTGAGCTTGGTTTTGCGGTTCATGGCTGGCTCCTTCTTACATAATCAGGAATTCCATTTGGGCTGGGCTGCGGGATCGGGCGGAGCATATCACACCCCAATGCTCCTATCCACCCCGACGCTGTAACGATCAGCGGACGGTGGCCCATTCAAGCCCGATTTTGGCTTGAGTGGGGCAGTTCTGTGGGGATACGTCTCGTCTGTTCGCGAGTCTTTGTGTCCCGATTTTCTCCACCGTTGGAGTCACTCCTAACTGCGAGGTTGCCCCACCCTTTGCGGTTTTCAAAGGGTGGGCTACCACTGACGCCCTGTAGCGAATGTTCATCCGTCACATCCAACTTTTCAGGTTTCCGGTAGGCTGCTTCCATGCCTCGGCGTCTGCACCGCTACTACGGCAGCGGATACGCGCACTTCATCACTTCGAGCTGCTATCACCAGCGCCCACTGCTGGGAACCGCCGTCCGGCGGAATCTATTTGTCAAAATTCTGGAGGAGGTCCGTCTGCGCTACCACTTCGTCGTCATCGGATACGTGGTCATGCCCGAGCACATCCATCTCTTGATCAGCGAACCCGACCGCGGAACCCCCTCCACCGTCATGCAAGTTCTGAAGCAGCGCTTCGCCCGCCGGGTGCTGTCTGAATTACGCCGAAAAGACCGGCCCGGGCAAAGCCGTCTGTGGCAAGAGTCCCTCGACGCCGGCCACGTTTGGCAGCACCGTTTCTACGACTTCGTAGTCCATACCGAGAAGAAGAGGGTCGAGAAGCTCGAGATACATGCATCGCAATCCGGTGAAGCGGGGGTTGGTGCTGGAACCGGATCAGTGGGCCTGGAGCAGTTTTCGGTGGTATGCTCACGGCGAGCGCGGACCGGTGCTGGTGAACGAACAGCGTCCGGCGGAGATAAAGAAGCGTGAACCGCAAACCTTCGCAGCGCAAGCCGTCGGGCAGCCCACCCTTTGAAAACCGCAAAGGGTGGGGCAGCCGAGGTTTGGGATAGTGAAGGCGATGATGGGAAAGGGTGGGCCAGCCAGCCAACACCATTTCCGGACACGCTGATGCAGCAGCTTCAGCAGCAACTGGAGCCGCCACAGTATTATTGAGGCAAGAATATGCCGAATCGGGTTACGAGGTCTAAAGGCTTGGTTCTTAGTATCCGGGTGCATCGGGATCATTGTTGCGCTGGTGCTTGCGGCCATAGCCTCCACTCACGCACTGAATCCGATTGTCCTTCTGACGCTTTGGCCTTCTGCAATCGCTGGCATCGCAGACCCGACGACACTCTCCGACAAGATACTGATCGGAGCGTTCGAGTTCGGGGGAAACTTCCTGGCTATACGGTGTCGTTGGAACAGGGCTCGGTTTTGCCCTTCGGATCGGAAATCGACCGAGATAGCCGGGAACCTCCAGAAACCTGGGACAGACGGGACGTATCCCAATTGTCCATAACACAAAACCGGGGAATGCCGTCGTCGTTTGACCCTTTTTTTTCACCCGCCTGTAAGATCGAAGTTCAGCACTTAGCAAATACTCTCTGCCGACTGCTGATCTTCCCATGCCTCACGACCTGCCGAAATCCTACGAGCCGGGCGCGATTGAAGCGCGCTGGGCGGAGTATTGGGTCAAGGAAAGGCTGTTCTCCGTCCCTGACTGCCGCGTAAGACAGGAGACACGCGTCCCGTGTTCAGTCTGCTGTTGCCGCCGCCGAATGTTACGGGGCGGTTGCATATGGGGCACATGCTGAACCAGACGCAGATGGACATCATCATGCGCTGGCATCGCATGCGGGGGGACGTGACGCTGTGGCTGCCGGGGACCGACCATGCCGGGATCGCGACCCAGATGATGGTGGAGCGGCAACTGGCGTCCGAGGGCAAGAAGCGATCGGAGCTGGGGCGCGAAAAGTTTATCGAGCGGGTGTGGGAGTGGAAAAAAGTTTACGGCGGCGCGATTCAGGAACAGATGCGGCGGCTGGGCGCGTCGGTGGACTGGAGCCGCGAATATTTCACCATGGACGAGAATCTTTCGCGCGCGGTGCGCGAAGTGTTTGTCCGGCTGCATGAAGAAGGGCTGATTTATCGCGGCAAGTACATCGTGAACTGGTGTCCGCGGTGCGAGACGGCGATTTCCGATCTTGAGGTGAAGCACGAGGAAATTCCGGGGAAGCTTTATGAGATTCGTTATCCGGTTGTCGGGACGAAGCCTGGCGCGGACGAATTTATTACCGTGGCGACGACGCGTCCGGAGACGATGCTTGGCGACTCTGCTGTTGCCGTGAATGAGAAGGATGCACGCTACACACATCTGCACGGGAAGAAAGTCATGCTGCCGCTGATGAATCGCGAGATCCCGATTATCACTGACGAACTGGCGCAGCCGGAGTTTGGGACCGGCGCGGTGAAGGTGACGCCGGCGCATGATCCGAATGATTTTGAGGCGGGGCTGCGGCACAATCTGCCGCAGATTGAAGTCATGGACGCGCATGGGCACATGAACGAAAACGCCGGGCCGTATGCGGGCCTCGACCGGTACGCGGCGCGCAAGCGGGTGCTGGAAGATTTGCAGGCGCAGGGATTCTTTGTCGGCGAGAAGGCCTACACGATTTCGATTGGCAAGTGCGACCGCTGCGGGACGGTGGTCGAGCCGCGGCTTTCGACGCAGTGGTTCATCAAGATCAAGCCGCTGGCCGAGCGCGCGATTGAAGTGGTGGAGAAGGATTACATCCGGTTCACGCCGGCGAATTACCGCACCATTTATTTGAACTGGATGCGCAACATTCACGACTGGTGCATCTCGCGGCAGTTGTGGTGGGGGCATCGGATTCCGGCGTGGCATTGTTCGTGCGGCGAAATTATTGTGGCGCGGGAGACGCCGACTTCATGCGCGAAATGCGGCGGGGAGTTGAAGCAGGATCCGGATGTGCTGGATACGTGGTTTTCGTCCGGGCTGCTGCCGTTTACTTCCCTGGGATGGCCGGAGGCGACGCGGGACCTGGAAGTCTTCTATCCGACGTCGTTGCTGATTACTGGATTCGACATTCTGTTTTTCTGGGTGGCGCGGATGATCATGTTGGGGTGCTGGTTCATGGCGCCTCCGGAGAAGCCGGGGTCTTCCGGTGAAATGAACGAAGACGCGCTGCGCGATTCAGTCCCCTTTCGCGAGGTTTACATTCACGCGCTGGTGCGGGACGCCGAGCGGCAGAAGATGTCGAAGACCAAGGGGAATGTGCTGGATCCCATTCAGGTGATCGAAAAATACGGGACGGATGCGACGCGGTTCACGCTGGCGGCGATGTCCTCTCCGGGCACGGATATTGCATTCAACGAGAGCCGGACAGAAGGCTACCGCGCGTTCGCCAACAAGATTTGGAACGCTGCGCGGTTCATGTTCATGAACGTGGACCGGATTGAAGAGTGCGGACCCGGGCTGGCGGGACTCCCCAAGTTGGGCTGCAGGTGTTATATCCCGCTGCGAGATCTACAACTAAAGAAGCTCTGAAGATCGATGGATATTTTCCCGCTTCAACCGCAGTAGCAAAAGACGCGAACGAATCCCTGCAGCCTATCGTTTCGATGAAGCAGCGAATCGCATCTACGATTTTTTCTGGGGCGAGTTCTGCGATTGGTATCTAGAACTCATCAAGCCGCGACTGAACTTGACGAAGGCGAAGACCTGAGAATGCAAGCTCGCTTGTACGAATCTCGTGGCGCTATTTGAAGGGTCACTTCGGTTACTGCATCCGGTGATGCCGTTTATCACGGATGAAATCTGGCATGCGATCTATGATGGCAAGCCGCCGCAGCAAGTCGCTGGCGCTGGCGGCGTATCCGCGGGTGCTGAAACCGGAGTGGACGTAGACGCCGAGCACGAAATGGCGATATTGCAGGACTTTATTGTCATCGTGCGCAATCTGCGGGCGGAATTGAAAGATTGAACCAGGGCGAGAGTTCCGATGGAGGTTTTCGCGCATGAGCCGGAAATAAGGATGCTGATCGAGCAATCTCGGGGCGGTCGAGCGACTGGCAAATGTGGAGAAGGCCTCGGTTTGCGGAGAAATCTCTCAGCAACCTGCCGGGGGCTCGTAGTACGTCGCGGTTTGACGTCCACGTGATCTACGAAAAGAAGATTGATGTTGTCGCGGAGTGTGAGCGGCTGAAGAAAGAGCTTGAGAAGATGGAGAAGGAAACGGCAAACTTGCAGAGGCAGTTGGGGAATGAGCAGTTTTTGGCGAAGGCTCCGGCGCAGGTGATCGAGAAAATGCGGGCGCGGGTGGAGGAGTTGGGGATTTTGCAGGGCAAGGCGCGGGGGCAGATGAGCGAGTTGGGATGCGGGTAGAACCAGAATAGCTGGCAACTGACCACTGGCAACTGATTTATGGATTGGAACAGCCGGCGCATCACCGCGATTTTAGAGAACGCGTTGCTCGAGGACCGGGCGACGCGGGACGCGACCAGCTACGCCTGCATTGATCCCAATCAGCGAGCGGCGGGAACGATCCTTGCCAAGCAGGATTGCATTCTGGCCGGGATCGGGTGCGTGCCGCGCATCCTCGACGTTTACGCGGCGCTCGACGGCGCGGTGGTTTCGCATTACGAAGTGACCAGCCATCCGGAAGTTTTCGACGGGGTGCGACTGCACCGGGGACAGCAGGTTGCGGTCGTCCTGCACAATGCGCGCGTGATTCTTTCCTGCGAGCGCGTGATCTTGAATCTGTTGCAACGGCTGAGTGGGATTGCGACGCTCACGCGAAAATTTGTCGAAGCGGTGCATGGAACCAAGGCTAGCATTCTCGATACCCGCAAGACCGCGCCGGGCCTGCGGGTGCTGGATAAATATGCGGTGCGCTGCGGCGGAGGTCAAAATCATCGGCTGGATCTTTCGGATGGCGTGCTGATCAAGAACAATCACATTTCGTTGGCGGGCGGGTTGCGGACGGCGCTCGAACGCGCCCATCGCAACCGGCGCGGAACTCAGATCATTGAAGTGGAAGTACGCTCGCTGGCCGAGTTGGAAGAAGCGCTAAGTTGCGGCGCAGAGGCGATTCTGCTCGACAACATGCCGGTCGCCGAGGTGCGGGCCGCGGTGGAGCGATGCGCCGGCGCAGACCGGCGGATTCCACTGGAGAGTTCCGGCGGCATCAAGCTGGAAAACGTCCGCGAATATGCGGAAACCGGGGTGGACTTTATTTCAGTCGGGGCGCTGACCCACTCGGCGCCGGCGGTGGATCTGAGCCTGCGCATCGTTCCAGCCTAAGTGATTCAGCCGAAAGGCGGCGCCCAGCCTGAGATTTGATAATTTCCTGTCTTCCTATCTAAACCGTTTCAGGCTATATTTATTGCGCATGAAATCTCCGCGGGCCAATCGATTTTGCCACCTAGCCGTTGCACTTTTGCTTACCTCCTTTTTTGCAGCCTGCGGCAGCTCGGGTGGCGGGGGAGGGGGCTGTAGTTCAAATCCTACGGCTTGCCCAGTCCCTCCGCCCGCGCCGACAGGTCTGTCTGCCACCGCGGGCGCCGGCCAGGTGATGCTGCAATGGAGCGCCAGCGCGAGCGCGACTTCCTACGCCGTGAGCCGTTCCACAACCAGCGGCAGCGGATATGCCAAGATCGCCACAACTGTGGCGACGAACTACACTGACTCGGCGGTTACCGGCGGCACGACTTATTACTATGTTGTTTCGGCGGCGAATTCCGCGGGATCGAGCGCTAACTCTTCGCAAACCTCCGCCACCCCCACGACTGTGAATCTCCCTCCCCCGGTTCCCACCGGCTTGGCGGCAACTCCCGGCGCGGGACAAGTAATGTTGCAATGGAACTCGAGCGCAGGCGCAACTTCCTACAAGTTGAGCCGCTCCGCAACCAGTGGATCCGGATACTTATTGATTGCGACGCCCACGGTAACCAACTTTACCGATTCCAACGTAACGGGTGGAACGATCTACTACTATGTGGTCGCCGCGGTCAATGCGAACGGGACTAGCGCCAACTCAGCTCAAGTATCGGCCACGCCCACAGCTGCTACGGCAGTCAGCGTCACGGTGGATGTGTCTTTCTGACCGGCATACCATCAGCCCCTTTATTTATGGTGTGAACTTCCCCAAAGACGCGCCCTACATCACCAACACCAACACGCCACTGGTGCGCTGGGGCGGCAATGGAGGCTTCTACCTACAACTGGATGCTCGGCACCACCAACGCCGACAACGATTACTTCTTTGAGGACTTTCAACTTCGGCGCGCTCAGTAGCGCAGCCGACAGCGATTCGGCACAATTTATTAAAGACGTGAAGGCCGCGGGCGGCCATCCTCTGATGTCCATGGTGATGTTGCCCTGGGTGGCCAAGAGCCCGGAAATTGCCGGAGCGGGTGGAAACACTGCACTGGAGTTTTTCAGTTTCCCAGGATGGAGCATGCAGCACGAAAACGGATCCGTTCAATAGCGATGCCGCAGTCGCTTTGAAGTCGGACTGCGCAACTCCTTTTGTGGCGAGCCAGGCCCAGCTTAACCGAGCGTATTTCCCGCTGCTCGATGACCATTCGCAAGCTTGTCCTTCCGGTAGTTGCGTTTACCGGATTGATTGGGTCACCGACGCAACGAAAGGCCTGACCCAGGCCTTCGGGAACGGGTCTTGTCGCGATCCCGAATTTCGTCAACACTCGTGCCATTTTTACGACATGGACAACGAGATTGACATCTGGGGCGGGACGCACGTTCGACGTTCATCCCAATCCCACGACCTACAACGAACTGCGGGATATTTATTTGACCGAGGCGGGGAAGCTGGCGTACCTGGGACCCGCAGGCGGTCCGGTTTGGATGGGTGAGCTGCTGCTGGTATTTCTACTGGAATTCAGCCGCCGGTGGTTCTGACAAGTCCGCCCACGCTGGCGTGGACTTCATGCCGTGGTGGCTGAATGAGGTCTGCGTGGAACGACCAGATCAGCGGCTCACGCACGCTTGACGTGTTTGACCTGCACGCCTACACCGAAGCCAGCGGAAGCGGACTTACGCTGGCGCAGCAGCAGGCGCTGGCGGTCAACATCACGCGCGACTGGTGGGACCCCAACTACACCAGCCAAGCCTGGTTCGGGTCGACCAGTGTAACCGGAAACCAGCCGAACGATACCATTCCGTTCCGCATTCCGCGAGCACGGGCGTGGGCCAACACGATTTATCCCGGTACACCGCTGGCTTTTACAGAGTGGAACTTTGCCATGGCGTCGGCTAACCCGTGCGGGTGGAATAACCCCGCGGAAATGGACTTCTCCACCGCACTTGCCGACGTAGATGCCTGGGGCATTCTGGGACGTGAGCGCGTCTCCTACTCCACGCGTTGGACGGCCTCCGACCCCGCCAGCCCAGCCTACAACTCGCTGCTGCTCTATCGCAACTACGACGGAAGCAAGCAGCACCTTCAATCCGATTTCGGTTTCGGCGACGCACAACGCCGAATCCGGGCCTGTTCAGCGTTTATGCCTCGACCAACGTCCGTGGCACTTCGCTGACGCTGATGGTGGTGAACAAAGATCCGGCGAACGCGGTGCAAACTACGCATTTACGCTGAACGGGTTCACGCCATCGCAGGTGACTGCTTACACGCTTTCGCAAAACTCGCCGAACAGCCTTGTGAAGGGCGCGCACGCAGGCATGGTCCAGCACCATGACTTTCCCTGCGTACTCGGCGACGGCTGCTGGTGATCGGAGCACCGCAAGCACGCCAACCCTTCCGGCTGCGGAGTGGGATTTGAATCCAGACACCATCGTGGTTCCGGCGAATGGGACGGCAACGTTGTCGCCCAAATTTATTTCAGGTTCGGGCACGGTGACCCTGGGATCGCCAAGCTCGCAGGCCGGGATCACCGTGACAACCATGAATTCGACGGTGAACACCGGCCAGCAAGGAAGCGTGCAAGTGACTGCTGGCAGTACACCGGGTTTTTACTCTTACACGGTCCCGGCCACCGACAGCAGCAGCGTCTCCACCTCGCAAAGTGGTTGGATTCTCGTGACCAAACCCGCCGCGCACTCTACGAAGACAGCCGGGGACGGCACAGACCGGAACGCCGCGGGCACAACCCTGCCGGTGAAACTGAGCGTCACCTTGGCGAACTCCCCGACGGGAAATGCCGCTGGCGCGAGTGTCTTCTTTACCATCACCAGCGCCACGGGTGGCTCAATGACCAACACGCTGGTTGGCTCGGAGAAGGCGTTCACCGGAACAAAGGTGATCGCTGTGACAAACGGTTCCGGCGTAGCCAGCGTGACCCTGACGCTACCTGCAACGGCTGGCCCGGTGACGGTTCAGGCCGAAGGCCCATTCGGCTTGGGCCATCCAGTAGCAACCTTCAACGAGACCGCGAACTGAACTTAGCTCACCGCGTCCCGGGGGACGAGTGTCCTTCCGGGCCCGCGACGTGGGGCGAAATGCTCCCGCCTGCTAGCTTCGGTTTGTGCTTTGCAATTGATTGCCAGATAATTCGTGCATCAAGGCCGGGACTCCAAATCGCGCAACTCCACGGACTAGGCAAACCACGCTTGAAACCGATGCCCGCTTGGGCAAGATCGTCCGGGTGCTAATGAGTTATCCCACCGTTGTGATTAGCGGCACCAAGCTGGCGCAGGAGATCGGCGCGAATCGCTCGGAAGTGTGGCGACTGGTGCAGCAACTGCGCACGCTGGGAGTGGAAATCGCAGGGCATCCTGCGAGTGGGTATCAACTGACCGCGGTGCCTGATTTGCTGTTGCCAGAAATGGTTGAGCCGCTGGTTCGTGGGACAATCTTCGGCGTGCAGATTCATCACTACTATCGTGCCGGCTCCACGAACACGGTGGCGCTGGAAGCGGCGGCGAGCGGAGCTCCGGAAGGCACCGTCTTTCTCGCCGAGCAGCAGACGGCGGGCCGGGGACGCGGCGATAACCAATGGCATTCGGCGGAGTCCACCGGAATTTACTGCTCAGTGATTCTGCGTCCGGCGCTGCCGCCCTCCGAAGTGTTGACGCTTTCGCTGGCAGCTGGACTGGCGGTGCAGGCCGCGATCGAGGAAGTTGACTCGCGCGTGATTCCCGACCTGAAGTGGCCGAACGACGTGCTGGTCCAGGGCAAAAAGTTCTGCGGGATACTTACCGAGATGAGCTCCGAGGCAACGCGGGTACGTTACATCGTGGTGGGAATCGGGCTGAATGTGAATCAGGCAAACTTTCCCGGCGAACTGGAACATACCGCGACTTCGCTGCGGCAGGTGACAGGAACGGAATGGTCGCGGGTGGAGCTATGCGCGGCTTTGTTAAAATCGCTCGACCGCGAATACAAGCAGCTGCTGGCGAATCCGGAAGCGAGCGCGGGAATTTTGCAGCGATTCGAAGAGCATTCGTCGTCGGTGCGCGGCAGGCAGGCGCGCATCGAAGAGAATGGCGGATTTGAAGGCGTGACCGAAGGCCTTGATCCGCGTGGGTTTCTGCGAGTGCGGACGCGCGACGGAGTGCGGATTGTTTATAGCGGCACGGTGCGGGTGAAATAGTTGCTAGTGAAGGCCGGTTTTTACTAGCCACTAGCAACTAACCACTAGCCACTGACCTTATGCTTCTCGTTCTCGATGTCGGCAATACCAACACGGTGCTGGGAGTGTTCGCGAAGTCGCTGACGGAGTCCGCGTCTCCGCCGAAGTACGACAAACTGGTGGCCAACTGGCGGGTGACCACCCGGGCGTCACAAACCACCGATGAATACGGCGTGCTCTTCCGCAATCTGTTTGCCATGCAGGGGCTCGAGCCGAAGGACATTGGCGGCATCGTGGTTTCTTCCGTCGTGCCGCCGCTTGATTCCACGCTGCGGCGGGTGTGCGAGCGCTATTTCAGCCGCAAGCCGCTGTTCATCGAGCCGGGAGTGAAGACCGGGATGCCGGTGCTCTACGAGAATCCGGCAGAAGTGGGCGCGGACCGCATCGTGAATTCGGTCGCGGCTTTTGAGAAGCATGGCGGGCCTTGCATTGTGGTGGATTTCGGGACGGCGACCACGTTCGATTGCGTGACCGCGAAGGGCGAGTATCAGGGCGGAGTGATCGCGCCGGGAATCGGAATTTCTGCCGACGCGCTTTTCAGCCGCACCGCTCGCCTGCAGCGGGTGGACATTCGCAAGCCCGCGCGCGTGATTGGCACGACGACGGTGGGCAGCCTGCAATCCGGGCTTTATTACGGATATCTCGGCCTGGTGGATGGGGTGCTGGAACGGCTGATCGCGGAGCTGGGGAAGTCCGTGAAAGTGGTGGCGACTGGAGGATTGGCTGCGCTGATCGGCTCGGGATCGAAATATATTCAGCATGTGGATGAATTTCTGACGCTGGAAGGCCTGCGGATTTTGTGGGAGAGGAATGCGGGGGATTCTGGCGCGGGGAAGCGGGGCAAGGGCAGCTCTTAGGGGCTGCTCTTGGCTCGTAGTTCTTGGTTCTTGGCTTGTACCGCGCTGGACGTAAACAGCAAAATCCGCCGAACGCAAACATCAAAATCAAAGTCGTCGGACAAGAGTGTCC
This sequence comes from uncultured Acidobacteriota bacterium, assembly GCA_963839975.1. Classification (GTDB taxonomy): domain Bacteria; phylum Acidobacteriota; class Terriglobia; order Terriglobales; family Acidobacteriaceae; genus Gp1-AA145. The sequence continues at coordinate 707,928 of CAWIXA010000003.1, forward strand.
GACCCACACAACCCGAGAACCAAGAGCCAAGAGCCAACGACCAAGAGCCGATTTTCCCCGTGGACAATTACTTCAACTACTTCACCGAGATTGAAGAACACTTCCAGCAGCGGCGGGGAGGAATTCTGCTGCTCTCGACGCTCGATTGGGCGCTGATCGAGACTTGGAAGGACGCGGGCATTCCGCTGGAAGCGGCGCTGCGCGGAGTGGATGCTGCGTTCGACAAGTATGACCAGCGACCATCGAAAACGCGCAAGGTAAACAGCCTGGCGTATTGCGCGCAGGAAGTTCTGGCGGCGGCCGAAGACATGAAGGAAGCGGCGGTGGGAACGGAACGAACGCCTGCTGCCAATCGTGGATTTGATGCGGGCGAGGTTGCCGCGTTTCTGCGAAAGAGCGCGTCGGAGGTGGAGGCGGCGCGGTTACCGTCGCGTCCAGGAATTTCTCCGGGAGAGATTGCGCGCGAGACGGCTCGGACGTTACGCGATACAGCGGCGGAAATCGAAACCAAGCTGCCGCGCCTCGAAGAGCTGGAGCGAAAGCTGACGGTGCTCGAGGAAAAGTTGTTTGCCATTCTGCTTGCCGCGATTCCGGACGAGGAAGTTGTGGCAGTGCGCGCGCAGGCCGACAGAGAGCTGGCGCCGTATCGCAGCAAAATGCCGGCGGCGCAGATCGAGCAATTGCAGAAGCAGTACGCGCACAAAAGGCTGCTTGAGAAGTACAGCCTTCCGCGCCTGAGTTTGTTTTACATGTGAGATTGCGGTTTCCTCCGGACGGCGCCTAAAGGCGCGATCATTCACGCCCGCATTTGTTGGCGCGCCTGAAGGCGTGCCCTGATACAGGCCTCGTGCCGACCCCAACTCCACTTTGATCACAATCATTCTTCGAACTGTTACCACTTCTTGATCTCGCTTTAACGCCTCCGTAACCGTCTGCCCAATAGAATTCGCTGCGTCGAAACCCTGCGCCCCGAGAGCGATGCGCGATGGGCGAAATTGCGCGGGGCGACATTCTCATTCCCAGGAAGGAAATCAACAATGAAAAAAACCGCCACTTTATTTCTTTGCACGCTGGCGCTGGTGAGCGCTGCATTTGCCGGCGAAGGCGCTACTCCCAAAGGCATTCCCCATCTCGACCACGTTTTTCTTATCGTGATGGAGAACCACGGCTACAGCCAGATCATCAACAACCCGAACGCGCCGTTTACCAACCAATGGGCAAATTCCGCAAACGCGGCCACCAATTATTTCGCGATTGGGCATCCCAGCCTGACCAATTATCTGGAAATTGTGGGCGGCTCGAATTTCGGTGTCCGCAGCGACAATAATACGGACTGGCACAATGGCGCTTGCACTCCGAACATCGTGGCCAAGACGGTGAACACCGACAGCCCGGCGAGTCCCAACATCTGCCCGATCTGGGGCGTTGGCCGCGACGCCGAGACTCCGGCCGTGGATACCACGAATGAGACCACCGGCCTTCCCGGCGAAAACGACATCGACGGAATTCAGCACATAGAGGGCGCCTTCAACACTTCCGGAAAAACCATTGCCGACCAGCTCGTCACCTGGGGGCATAGCTATAAGAGCTATCAGGAAAGCCTGCCGCTCGCCGGCGCCAACAACGTGGCCTACAGCGACGGCTTCTACGTTGACACCACCGACTTCACCAAGATTCTGCCGACCCTGAATCCGCCGCTGTCGCAGAGCGACGTGGTCCACCTCTATGCCTCCAAGCACAACCCGTTTGTATATTTCCAGAATGTGCAGGCAGGCACCGAGCCCGGCAACACGCTGGCCAACACCGTCGGTTTCGAGACGCTCTATGGTGACCTCGGCTCCGGCAACGTGCCGACGTTTTCCTTTATCGTGCCCAATCAGTGCAACGACCAGCATGGACGCGGCAATGCCGGCGCGTTTTGCAACTTCGATCCCACCAGCAACGGCACCCAGGCGGGATTGAATCCGGCCCTCATCTACCTTGGAGACGTTACCTTGCAGCGCATCGTGAACGCGATCAAGGGTTCTCCGGCGTGGTCGAACGGGAAGAACGCAATCGTCGCGGTGTGGGACGAAAATGACTACAGCCTGGCGCCGAACATCAACAAGGTTCTGACCATCGTGGACACCAACTACGGTACCCACGGCGTGAAGAGTGCGAACTTCTACACTCACTTTTCACTGCTGAAGTCGATTGAAGGCGGAATCGGGCTGCCGTGCCTGAATCATGCGTGTGATGACAAGGTCAGCGTCATGTGGGACCTGTTCAAGTAAACGGGAGCCAAGTTTCACTTCCGAGCACGAATGAGACGGACGAGGGTGGGGATTAGCGCGGCGCAAGGCGTCGAGGCTCCCCACCCTTTCGCAAAAACGCGAAGGATGGGGCATCCTCTCTTCTGATGACGCGCCGGGCTACGGGTCAATGATTAGGCCCGGTGACGAGCCTCCGGTTGCCAGCAGGTCGTTGCAGTACACGTCATACAACACCAGGCCGGGAGCGGCGTCGCCGCGGAGGATGGCGCTGGCGGTGTTACCCTCCACCACAATTTGGCGGGGCTCCTCGAAAACGGCGGGCAAGTTCAACTCCAATTTGTGGCAGTTGCCTACCGCTTGCCAAACGACCTCCTGTCCGGGAGACACGGGTTTACGCCCGTCGGCAACAATCCAATCCCCGGGGGCGGAATGGCCGGCGAACTTGGCGGTTCCGCGCGGAGAAAAGTAGATGAACACCTTTTCGTCGCGCGACGTTTGTCCGCGCGAGACTTTCTTCGCGTCGGTTATTTTGTGCACCACATTTCTTTGCATACTCTCTCTCCTCCTCATTTAGCCGGCGCCGGTGCCGGTGATTCCTTCAATATCTGCTTGTACCGGGGATCGTCTCGGAGCCCCTGAAACGTTGGATCGTGCTGGATCTCGATGACGGAGTAACCCGCCCGTGCAGCGCGGTCCAGCCAGTTGAGCGCAGCAGCGTGGTCCCCGCCCTGCTGGTAAATCTCAGCGGTGCGGAACATGATATCCGGGTCAGATGGAGCGCGTGACTGGGCCTGCTGTATCAGTCCGATGGCCTCGGCTTGCTTACCCAGCATGGAATCGGAGAGCGCGAGTTCCGCCATCAGTTTAGAATCCTGCGGATTAACTTTCCGCTGTGCGTCCAGCAAATCAGCCGCGCGTTTGTAGGCGGTCGCCGCTTTTTCCCGTTCGCCGGGCGTCCAGTAGTAGGCGTCGCCCAGGTTCCGCCAGACTCGTGCGTCGTGGTCATTTAACTGCGAAGCTTTTTCAAACATGCGGGCAGATTCGGAATAGCGGCCCTGGGTGAAATACATGCCGGCGAGATTGGCATAGGCGCGGTAATTGGGTTCGATGCTGAGCGATTTCTGGAGCGTTTCCTCGGCCTGAGGCAGCTTTCCCTGAAACACGTAGATTGCGCCCAGGTTGGTATAGCCGCGAACGTTTTCTGGAGCCAGTTCGATCACGCGACGGAATTGGGCGGCGGCATCGTCGTAGCGGGCTGTCTTGGCGTAGAAGGCGCCCAGAGCCGAATATCCGCCCCAGTAGTCTTTGCGCATATCAATGGCGCGCCGGTAAGCGGATTCGGCGTCCGCGGTTTTCCCCATGGCTTCGTAGGAACTTGCCAAGCCACGGTAGGCGGCATCGCTGGTGGCATCCAGTTCGAGTGCGCGTTGGAATTCTTTCACCGCTTCGTCGTACTTGCCCTGGCCCTGGTAGATCAAGCCCAGCGTGGTGTGCACGGGGGCAAGACGAGCGTTCAATTCGGCGGCGCGATGGCCGGCTTCGAGAGCCTTGGGAATCCAGGTTTGGTCTTTGGTTTCCTGGAACAAACGCCAGTAGGCTTCAGCGGTGCCGGCATAAGCGAGTGCGAAGTTGGGATCACGGTCCAAAGCGGCGCGAAACAAACTCACGGCGGCGTTCAGACTGTCGGCATTCTGATATTCGAGCAGATAGCCGACTCCGCGAACGTAGTACTGATAAGCATCGGGGTGAGCAGAGGAATCCGGAGGAATCCGAGGGCAACTGCTTTCGGTCTTCTGGACGCAACTCGCCGGCGAGCATGGTCAGCAGACTGTCGCTCACGTGATGCTCAACTGCCATGAGATTGCTGACGTCGGCGCGAACATATTCAGCGCTCAGGTTGCGTTTGCTTTGCGCGTTGACCAGACTGTACATGACCTGGTTGCTCGCAAAGTCCCAGCTTCCCTCCACCACCAGGCTGACGCCGAGTTTCTTTTGGGCGTCGCCAACCGAACTCACATTCTGGCTGCGTACTTCGCTGGCGGGAACAACTTCCACACCGTACTGCTTGCTGATTTGAGTGAGACGGGTAGTGAGCAGGTCGGTCAGTCCGCGGCAGAGGACCTGATTGTCGCGATTTCCGCCGATGGCGTCGAAGGGAAGAACCGCAACAACTCGCGGTGCAACGGGCTGAACTGCCGATCGTCCCAGTTTCCCGCGCAGAGTGAACAATTCGAAACCCACCGCGAGCACCAGCAGCGTTATCAGAACAGGAGTAAGCCATTTCCTTCTTGGGGTGACTCGTGCCGGAGTTGGCCAACTTTCGAGTTTCCGGCCAGACACCAGACGCTGCAAATCAACCTTCAGCTCGCGGGCGCTCTGGTAGCGCAGGGCGGCATCTTTGTCCATGGCTTTGCGGATGATGGTTTCGAGCTCGGGAGAGATCTCCGAATTCAGCGAACGCACTGGCTCTGGTTCTTTGTGCAGGATGGCAGCGAGCAGCGCACCCACACTGGTCTCGTTATGGGGACGTTTTCCGGTCGCCATTTCATAGAGCACGACGCCACACGAATACAGATCGGAGCGGCTGTCCAGGGTCGGCGAGCCGGACAATTCTTCTGGAGAGACATACGGAAGAGTTCCGGCGACGGTGAGGTTACCGGTATCGGTATCGCTGTCGTCTCCGGCAATGAGCAGGCGCGCCAACCCGAAATCGAGGATCTTCAATTGCCCGCTGGGATTGATGAGGATGTTGCTGGGCTTGAGGTCGCGATGGATTACACCCTGCTTGTGGGCTTCCTCCATGGCCGACGTCAGTTGGATGGCGTACTCGAGAAGTTCCGATTCGCGAAGCGGGCCGCGCGCCAGTTTGCTGGCCAGGGTGATTCCGGGGACGTACTCCATGACCAGAAAATCGACGTCGCCATCGGCCTCGAAACCGTGCAGGGTTTCGATGTTGGGATGATTCAGGCGCGCGAGGGTCAGGGCTTCTTTGCGAAAACGGCGGCGGGCCGATTCGTCCCGCACCACGCTGGCGGGCAAGAGCTTAAGGGCAATTTCGCGCTGCAGGTGCTCGTCGTAGGCGCGGTACACCACTCCCATGCCGCCTTCGCCGATGCGCTCGATGAGGCGGTAGTGGCCGAGGACACGGCCGGAAATGGGCTGGGTGGCCATACTTCTTCCCCTCTAAAAAGCAACGCTGAAGCCGACTTTGGCTGGTGGCCGCAACCGAAGTCGGCCCAGGGTGGCTGGGTGGAATTGTTACCCTCAGCGGGGGGAAAAGCAAGGCTAAAGGTGGGCGGTGGCCGACCCTTTGCCCAACCCAAAAAACGCGGGTGTCCCACTTGGGTGGCCACCTTTGCCGACCAAAAAACGCGGGTCCCACTTCGCGCCCGCCTCTGGCGGGAGAAGTGGGGCTTTCCCCGATTCTTTCACTCTTGGAGTGCACCTGCCAACAAACTGCTTCGTTGATCGATCAGCTCAGTAACTTGCCGGCGAGCCAGTAATCAACACTGAACTTTCCCGGACCGGAGCAGATCAGCCAGATAAAGAAGAGCACATACAGGACTTCCGGAAGGTAGAGAAAATCGTCGAGCCAGTTAAGAGGCGAAAGTCCTTTAGGCAGGGTGGAAAGCTTGGTGGTCAGGATGGCGACAAGCATATCGACCAATAAAGCGACGCCGGCCAGGCTCGAAAGAAACCCCGCGGTCAGCAAGGTTCCACCAACAAACTCGACACCCGCCACGAAATAAGCCGTCTGGCGGGGAAACGGGACTTTGGCCGCGACCAGCGTTTCGTACATAGTTTGTCTGCTGCCGGCGACAAACAATTTATTTGCCCCGGTGATGGCGAAGAACAGACCGATCGAAACCCGTACCAGCAGGATGGCATATGGTTCGAAATCACCGCCACCCAGCAACGCAAACTGGACCAATCGTTTCCAATCCATCTCTCCAGCCCCCTCTCCGCTAAGCGCGGCGGAGCGGTTGTGTGTCTTTCGTGCCAATGGGCTCGCGCCAATCGGCCGCGCTAAGCACAATTCCGCAAGCAACCGTTTAAATCCGTATCCCGTCCCGTCAGGGCGTTAACCGTAGGTGAGATCGGTGCTCTGTCCGACTTCGATGATATAGCCGTCAGGATCGCGGATGTAGCAGCGAATCTCGCCGTACTTGGGTATCGGCTCGGTGATGAACTCGGCGCCTCGACTTTTCCATAATTCGTAGCACGCTTGAATGTCGGCAACGCGGAAATTCATAAAGCTGTTGATGTGATTCGGGTCGGGGACGCTGAGCGTTACCGTCGGCTTATCCGGGGTCGGCCCGCCCCCAACGTTCAGAATCATCCAGATATTCGCAAGCTGAAGGTACGGAGGCGCGTTGCCGTCACCCATGGTCAGAATGCGAGCGCCGAAGACCTTTTCGTAGTAGCGAGCCGATCGCTCGACGTCGGCGACGGTGAGAAAATGCGCGATGCTGATCCCCTCCCGTGGGGGCATCTCATAACTCTTCTGTTCGATTTGTACGCCGCTCATGGATGGCTCCTTTCGATATGATGGGGGGTGGGCATCCCCTCGATTTTTTCACATCTTGAGATGTGGGCTACCCGCCGAAGCAGGCGTTTCCGGCCCTCGATGCGCGCCGCTACCGTCACCAGGCTGAGCGGGTGTCCGATCGCTACCAGCCGCTTACCAGCAGCCTGCGAGCGGCGTTGATGCCGCACTTCTGATACTGGTCGTAAGCTGCGGCAGCGCGTGTGCGGATCTGCTCGTTGCTCTCACCCAGAATCCAACCGTCGAGCGCGCTCTTGAGCGTATAAGCTTCCGGCGCCATCAGGTTCGTCGTCCACAGCAATGGATAAGCTCCTGAAAGCCGAAGCGACTCCGCGAAGTAGCCTTTGCTGGCGCAAGCAAGGATGATCGCTTGCCGCGGCGTGTCATTTTTCTGGTGCGAGAACCTGGGCAGCTTGAAGTCCATCAGCCCATCATGCCCAACGTAGGCGACAAGATTCGACCCCCCGAGAATGGGTAAGGTTACGGCCCGCGCGCCGTCCTTGACCGTTATCTGGTCCCAGCTGACTCCTGCAGCGGCGTCGAAGAAATTGAGGATGGCAGTTTGGATTTCGTTTCCGCGGTAAGCATCGGCGACCAGATAGACGTTCGCCGTGCCATGCTTGAAAACACAGCGCTCCAGCACCTCGTCTTTCGGCTTCTGGATGCAGGTTAGACGTTTCCAGTCAGTGCTGCGGGAGAAAAATGTCCTCACTCCAAAAGCGGAGCCCCAATACAGGTTGTGCTCAGCGTCCACGCCGTTGCCCAACTTTGCGGGAACCGGCACAATGCCCTGATTCACGTTGTCGGCCAGGGCTACGAACACATGGACGGTGCGCGGCGGAGTTTGACCCAAGGCCGGCAGGCCCACAACCAAGAGCAGCGCGAGAATGACTGGTCTGAAGAGTTCCAACCGTTCACATCTTCCCGTGGAACACATACACCAACTCAATCAGCAGGATTAAAACCACGATGGATTCCAGCACGAACGTGCGCGACTGGTGGAATTGGTCAATCAGAAAGCGGTAGAGGTCTTCGGCGGTGCGCAGTTTTTCTTTGGCCAGGCTTTTGTAATCGGGGACGCCGATTTTGGTGGCGGCCAGGCGATACAGGCGGGCGGAAAACATGTCGCTGAGGAACTTGATGGCGTTGTCGGCGCGCTCGGTGAGTTCGGTTACATCGAGCAGACACGGTCTGCAGGCGCGAGGCTTCCTGGGGCAGGCGCCAGCGGCCGATCAGTGATGCTTCTTTTCCAGCGAGTCGTACACGCCCGGCAAGTTCGCGGGTGAGCAGGTCGTCGTAGTAGCGGAACTCGAGCAACTGGGAATTGGCGTATTCGAGCAATTGCAGGGTGGTTTCGGATCCAGCCTTAGAGTCATAAACGAAGGCCGCGTTCCAACCCAGGACGGCCACATCGTTGGGATAGTAAGACATTGCGGAGGTCAGGACTTCGCTGCGTTCGCCGTCAGAGAGAATGGCGTTCTCTCCGCGGACGACTTGCGCGATCTGCTGTCCGCACGAAGTCAGAAGCTGAGTGGCCGGCGGATTGCCGCTGATCTCGCGCATGAAGAAGATGAAGTAATCCTCGCTCAGCCATTTGTCGTACGGCTTGATCAAGGCCGCGCGGGTGCGCTCGACTTTTTCTTTGGCAATGGCTTCGGCGCGGGTCTGCAAATCGGTTTCCGAAATCCAGCGGCAGGAGAGCGCGATCAGTTCCTGCCACTCTCCGGAGAACGGGAACTCAAACAGAACGCTGATCACGCCATAGTCGTAATACTTGATTCGGACTTGCGCGTCGGGGTGCCCCGGAAGTTGCGCGTCCTCGACCACCGGTGGGCGCTCGAAGAACAACTGTTCGGCGGCGGCGTGCTTCAGGCCTTCACCCAGGCGGCGTGCGCCGAGGATGGAGCGAAGTTCGTCGAGCTTCATCTCTTCGCAAACGTCGAAGAGAAACAGGCCAACGGCCGAGCCGCGCAGTGTCGGATTGGAAGCAGACTCCACGGTGAACCAGTCTAACGCGGGAACGGGGCATCAGGCTTCCCCGCCTGTGAATTCCGCCTTGGCTAATCGGGCCCACTCGTCCGCAGGTGCCGCATCGAACGTAGCAAGTAGTATTCGTTCATCGGGCGGTCGTCCCGCAACGGCGGAGCGCCCGGCGAAACCGCGATCATCTTGCTTAGCGGAAATTCACTGCCTAACAGAGTTTCAAATTGATCTTCCGGCGTGTCCTCAGGACCCCACTCCACGAAATCCCTGGCCGCGGCTGCGGGAAGTTTTTGTGCCAACTGCTGCGCGCTCATCTGCGGCAATTTCCAATCGCTGGCCAGAAAGTGGTAGCCCATGCCACCAAAACCACGAAAGACGCGGACGTAAGGAAACGCCGCCTGAATGGCTTTCGCGACTGAAGCCCGCGCCAGCGGGTCGTCGATGGGCGGCAGCCATTGCTGCAGAACACCGTGGTAGGCCAAATGCTTCTTAGCTACGGAGTAGAACTCTTCGGAATAAAGCAAGCTCGATCCCGCCGCTGCGACCGGCGGCGGAGGATCAATGGTGATCACGTCGTACTGATCGGAAGTGCGCTCCAGGTAGCGCCTGCCATCGTCGATCACGACGTGCGCGAGCGGCGAACGCAACAGTTGCGGCGCGTCTGCGTGGTAGTACCAGAACACTTTCGGGACGCTCGGCACCAGGTCAACCGCAGTAGTCGGTTGTCCCCACGAAAGCAGAGAGCGAAACGTCGTGCCCATGCCGAAACAAATGACCAGAACTTTTTGCGGAGGATGGTCCAGAAACGCCAGCGGGAAGTGGGCCATCGCCTTGGTGATCGGAGTCAGGGCCGTGATTCCCACTCCATTGACCAAGAGACGCTTATCCATGCCTTCGCCGGTGGCAATGATCGTAGCGGTGTTATCACGCAGCACGACGCGGTCGGGATAATCGGTCTCGGAGCCTTTGGTAGCGGCAAAAATCGCCAGCGTCATCACCCCGCAGATGAGGGCCGGAACCGGCAGCCAGCGGGATTTGCCTTCGCGTTTTTGATTCACGCGTTCTTGATTCACGTGACTCTTGATTCAGAAGAGCAGACGCTCCCACAAAGAGCCAGGGAAGTGCGAATAGGAGCAGCGCGGTGCGTTCGCCGAGCCACGGCAACAGCAGGAAGCCAGCCAGCAGCGGCCCTAAAATGCAGCCCATAATGTTTACCGCGTAAGCATGGCCGGCGCGGTCCGGATCTCCTCCGGACCAGCGGTCCACCAGCATCGGGGTCAAGAAGCCGGCCGCGGCAGAAAAGCCCGCGATCCCCAAAATGACGCGGACGTTATGGGACAAATCCAGGCGGGGATCGGCAGTGAGCACGGGCAGTATCGCCCACACCGCCAGCCAGGACCAAAGCAGAGGGCCTCCGCTTTTCGCACCCGGCGACGAACGGCGGTAAATCGCCGATCCGCAAAACGTAGCGACAAGATAAACCACCAAAATGGTGGCGAATGAATACACCACGACGCCGATGTACGGTGTGAATAGCCGAATCCAGACCACTTCCATGCCCATACTGGCAAGGCCAGTCATAAAGAGCAGTACCAGCGCGCTTCTGTTTTGGTCTGGATCCGCAGTTGTCCTTTCTTGCGCTGCCGCCAACCCGCCAGACGGCTGAACGCCAGATGGCTGAACGCCGGATGGCTGAACCAAAGACGGCTGAACGAAACTCAGTCCCAGAGCAGCCAGCGCGATCGCGCAGTTGAACATCGCGCCAACCAACAACGTGGAGTGGAACCCGCGCGCTTCAATGAGGAACAGCGGCACCACTCCGCCGGCTGCGGCGCCCACGACATTCGACAAATAGAGGAAGCTAAAAGACCGTGGCGATTGCAGGCCCGGAGTTCTCCGAATCGCAAACATGGCCAGCGGAATGGTCGCGCCCATGCAAGCGCACCAGGGAATCAAGGTGAGTCCCACGCAGGCGCCGGAGATTGCGTAGTAACTGACCGAAGAAAACGCTGCCCCACTCGCCAGGTGCGACAACAGGCCGTGACCGAGAGCAAACTCGTAAGGCACCGCGAGCGCCGAGCAGGCAATCAGCAGTTCGGTGAGAGCGTAAAGCCGCAAGGGTGGGAAGGTGATGCGGTCAGCGTTCCGGCGCAACAGAAACCCCGCTCCCAGCGAGCCCGCGCCCAGCCCGGCCATGAACATAGAGAGCACGATGGAAACCTGGGCGGTGGTGACCCCGAACTGCGCCATGGCCAGGCGCAGCCAAATCAGTTCGTAAAGAATTCCGCAAAATCCGGAAATGAAGAAGAAGAAAAAGTACCAGAGCACTCGGCGAGTCCTAGGAACGCAAAATGTTGCAGCTGAACAAGCTCGACGATTATCGCATGGCGCTCGATTGCCCAGCCGTTCCAGTGGTGTAGCTTGATAGTAGGAGCGTGCATGCATCTGAAGATTGAGAAGCTGATTTATGGCGGAGACGGGCTGGCGCGTTTGCCAGCCGACGAGCATGGCCCGGGCAAGACCGTGTTTGTGCCCTTTGTACTCGAAGGTGAAGAAGTTGAAGCGACGCTGGCAGAGCAGAAGCCGGGATTCGCGCGTGCTTCACTCGACCGGGTGGCGTCCTCATCGACTGATCGCGTGCAGCCGGGCTGCTCGTATTTCCAACGCTGCGGCGGCTGCCACTACCAGCACACGAGCTACGAGCATCAGCTAAAGATCAAAGCCGAGATCCTGCGCGAGACTTTGCGCCGGACTGCGAAGGTCGAGTTGCCCTGCGAGCTTCAGGTTCATCCATCGCCGGAATGGGGTTATCGCAACCGGACGCGGCTCAAGGTGCAGGCCGCGCCCAAATTTGCGCTGGGGTACTACCAACCGCGCTCGCACAAGTTGCTGCCCATCGAGAAGTGCCCGATCAGCTCGCCGCTAATTAATCGCGCGATCGCCGCTGTGTGGGAGTCCGGACGTGCCGGAGCGATCCCAGCCGCCGTGCGCGAATTGGAATTGTTCGCCGACCATGCCGACGAAGCTCTGCTGATCGAGGCGTACGGCGAGCCTCGCACTTCGCCGCAAGACGCTGAGGCGGCGGCCGAAAAATTGACGGGCCTTATGCGGGAGGTAAAAGGCGCCGCGGTGTTTGAGCTGCCGCCTGCTAATCAGTTTGTCGATCCGAAGCGGCTGGCCGCTTTCGGCAAAACGACCGTCGTGTACGCGACGAAGCTGGCCTCTTACCGGGTAAGCGCCGGGGCATTTTTTCAAGCGAACCGCTTCCTGCTGGATGAACTGGTGAATACGGTCATCGGAGAGGCGTCTGGGCAACTGGCGCTGGATCTCTATGCCGGTGTGGGGCTCTTCTCGGTTCCACTTCGGCAGAGTTTTGCACAGGTAATCGCCGTTGAAGCGTCACAGACTTCCTTTGCCGACTTGCGGCAGAATGCGGGCCAGGAGGTAAAGGCAGTCCGGGCAACAACCGCGCAGTATCTGGATCAAGCCTCCGGGATCAATCCCGATCTGGTTGTCGCCGATCCCCCACGCGGCGGGCTGGGTGAAAACGTAGTTCGCAGTCTGGCCAAGCTGGGCGCGGCTCGCATCACTTATGTGTCGTGCGATCCGTCAACGCTGGCGCGGGATTTACGGACGCTGCTAGGTCTCGGTTACCGGATCGCCGGGGCCCATTTGATCGATCTGTTTCCCCAGACTTATCACATCGAAAGCGTGTTTCACCTGGCCCGTTGAAGGTTGTGCCCGTTGGGTTTGTGGCAGAGCGGCCCTTCAGGGCCGCGTCTGGCCCGAATGCGTCCGCCTGCCGCTCTCGTCTTGAGTTCTCCAAATCCTGCGAACTTACAAAAGCGCGTCTCTCTGCGCCAGCCTTTGATGTGGGCAGCGTTGTCGTTCGCTAGCGGCTTATGGGCAGGGAAATCCTTATGGCGCCCGCCCAGTTGGTGGGTGATTGCGGCACTGGTGTGCATGGCGTCGGCGGTGTACTTGCTCAAGCGGAGAGCGCTGGCTCCGCGAGCACTGGTTGTGGCCGCTGTTTTTCTCGCCGGCGCATTGACAATCCAGGTGCGCGGCTCGGGAGATTCAGGAACTGTATGGCTCGGTGACGGGGAGGAAGTATTTGTTACCGCCCACGTCATCGCTGAGGGCAACGTGCAAGCGGATGGACCGGGGGAAGAACATCAGCGGGTTGACGTTGAGACTGAGAAAGTGGAGTCTGCCGCGCGAGCCTCGGAAACTCGCTGCGGCGTCAGGCTGAATATTTATTCGCGAATGGAGGAGAGCGACTCTCCGCAGATCACCTCCGCAAGCGCGATGCCGCTTTTCCATTACGGCCAGCGCATTCTCTTTCCGGCGACGTTGCTTGCCCCACGCAATTACCGAAATCCGGGAGCGTTTGATTACGCCTCATATCTGCGCGACAAGGGCATCGTCGCCACCGCTTCGGCCAAGTATGACGCGATTCAGGTGCTACCGGGATTCTCCGGTAGCCGCGTCATGCTCGGGCTGGCGCGGGTTCACCGCAGCATTATCGACAAAGTCCATGCTTTGTGGCCCGAGCACGTGGCCGGATTAATGGACGCAATCGTGATTGGCGAAGAGTCGTTCATTGACCGGCCAGAGCGCGTGGATTTTCAGCGCTCGGGCGCTTATCACGTGCTGGTGGTTTCAGGAATGAACGTCAGCATTCTGGCGATGTTCACGCTGTGGGCATTGCGGCGCGTGGGATTGAGTGAGGTTGCAGCCAGCGGCTGCGCCATCGTTTTGATTTTCGCTTACGCGGTGCTGACAAATATCGGGCCGCCGGTCTGGCGCGCGGCGCTGATGTTCGCGGTGTATCTGGCGACTCGGCTGTTGTATCGCGATCGCGCCATGTTGAACGCGCTGGGAGCGGCGGCGCTGGCGTTGCTGATCGTCGAACCGGAAGCGTTGTTCGGCGCCAGTTTCCAGATGACGTTCTTATGCGTAGGGCTTGTCGCGGGGGTGGGGGTTCCGCTGCTGGAGCGCACGATTGAGCCGTTTTCGCGCGGCCTGCGTAATCTGGATGCCCTGGCTTACGACCGCTCATTGCAGCCGCGGGTAACACAATTTAGGTTGGACTTGAGGCTGCTGCTGAATCGGCTGGGCGCGCTCGTGCCGGGGCGAATTCCGCGAGTGCTGTTCCTAGCCGGACTTCGCATCATTTTCGGATTCCTGGAACTGATCGTGATTTCGGCAGTGCTGCAAGTTGGCTTGGCTCTGCCCATGGCGTACTACTTCCATCGCGCAACCTCCGTGGCGATGCCGGCAAATCTGTTGGTGGTCCCGTTCTTGCAACTGCTGATGCCGGCGGCAGTGCTCGCGATTGGCGTCAGCTATGTTTCGCTGTGGCTGGCGAAAATTCCGGCGGCGATTGCTGGGTTCGCGCTGGAAGGCATCGCTGGAACTGTTAAGTGGCTGGGTGGTTTACGGCTTGCAGATGTTCGCGTGGCAACGCCGGATATTGCCGCAATCGTTTTTGCGGGACTCGCGATCTTTATTTGCGCCGCATTGATGCGGCGGCGAGTCTGGGTGTCACTGGCGGGCTTGGGGGTGTTGACGGCCAGCGCATTCTGCATATGGATCATCCCGCCGGCACCGCAAATTCGCCACGGCGTTCTGGAGATGACGGCGATTGACGTGGGCCAGGGAGATTCGCTCTTTCTTGTAATGCCCGATGGCCGCAAGCTGATGGTCGATGCCGGCGGCCTGCCCTTCTGGATGCACTCGCAGCTCGACATTGGCGAAGACGTGGTCTCGCCCTATTTGTGGGCGCGGGGAATTTCGCGGCTCGACGCCATCGCGCTCACTCACGCGCATGCCGACCACATGGGTGGAATGTCGGCGGTGATTGCGAATTTTCGTCCGCGGGAGTTATGGCTGCCGGAAGGCATTCCCGTTGACGAGATCCGGAACCTGCTTGCGGCTGCGGCGCGCTACGGCGTCTCCATCCGCTACCGAAAAGCCGGCGACATTTTCGAATATGGCGGAGCAACGATCCGTGTACTCGCGCCTGATCCCGCGCGACCGGTTCGCACCGCAAGCCGGGGGAAAGATTCCGCGCGCAGAAACGACGAATCGTTGGTGATGAAAGTCACGTTTGGGAAAACATCTGCGCTGCTCGAAGCCGACGCCGAGAAAGGGACCGAAAGATTTGTTTCAACCGAACAACCCTTCGCCGATGTGCTGAAAGTTGCTCATCACGGCAGCGCCAGCTCGACCAACGACGATCTGCTTGCGGCAGTTAAGCCACGCTTCGCCGTGATCTCAGTGGGGACGCGGAATGTCTATCATCATCCGCGAGGGGAAGTGTTACAGCGGCTGCAACAAGCGAAGGCACTTACTTTCCGCACCGACCTGGATGGCGCCACGAGTTTCTATCTTGACGGCAGGACGGTTACTTCTCAGACGAGTCTTCATTAGTATCAGTGTCGACTTCGCCTTCAACGGGCGCAGCTTCCTCGGCAGTCTCGTCGAAATCCTTCTCTTCGCTCTCTTCCTGGGCTGGCGAGCGGCGGTAATCCTCAAGCAACTGGCGGGCAGCCACCTCGTCTTCTTCGCGGACCACAATGACGGTGCCGCCGATGGGCAGGACGTCCTGGGTGTTGTCCACGCCTCGGATTTGTGCCTCGATGCCGGCAGAATCCAGCAGGCTTTTGACCACCAATGCTTCCGTATCTTCGTCAGTGTCGAAAACGCGGACCAGCTTTTCGTTTGGATTGGGCGTGGGGTCTGCGGCCATGAGGGGCCTCCTGCGTGATTGTGGAGAGATGATTCTAGATGAAATCGGGTGCCCCGTCCTTGTTCCTCCGTTTTGTGGAGGGACAGGGCGGGGATTTTGATGGCGCACGTCACCGCTGTGCCATTGTTTTGGGCGGACCTACCACCGACAATGATCGCAACGTGCGGCGCTGGCGGGGCATCTAAGCTGTTAGCCGGAAAGCCGCGTCGGACACGGGAAACGAGAAGAGGGGCGCCTTGGAAAATGCCCAAGCCAGCGACGTTCAGCAGGAAGCCGCAAAGATCCGCCGCCTGCAGATCATGATCAGCATGGTGATGTCGGTCATCGGTCAGGATCCCAACTTGACCGTTGAAGAAGCCTCAGAACTGGTTGCTGGAGCCAAACGCGCCGCACTGGCGATGTTCCCAGATAAAGAATTTGCCTACGACATTCTGTACCGGCCGCGGCTGCAGCGGCTGATGCGGGAAAGATTCCGGCTGCAGTAGTGCAGCGTGCCGCTTTGACCTCTGCGCGTCGCGGGAATAGACTCAAACCCCGGTGGTGCCCTCATGAAGACATTTCTCTTCCTCCTCGCAATCCTGTTTCTCTGCCCTACGGTTTTCGCCGATGACGAAGGGCATCATCACGAAGACATCACTGAGGCGCAGGTGGGGACCGTGCATTTTCCGGCATCGTGTGCGTCCGCGGTGCAGAAGCCGATCGAGCGCGGCGTGGCTATGCTGCATTCGTTCTGGTACGAAGAAGCCGAAAAACAATTCGTGCAGATTGAGAAAGATGATCCCAAGTGCGCGATCGCCCACTGGGGTGTGGCCATGAGTTTGTGGCACCAGTTGTGGAACCGTCCGGAGAAGACGGTGCTGGAGCGCGGACTCGCGGAGCTGAAGCAGGGTCGCTCGCTGCAAGCGACTAAGCGGGAGCACCAGTATATTTCTGCATTAACAGAGTTCTACGCACATCCTGACCGGCCGTATCAGAAGCGGGCGGCGGACTATTCGAAGGCGATGGAGAAAGTTTCGCGGCGCAATCCAGACGATCACGAAGCCGCAGCGTTCTATGCGTTGAGCTTGCTGGCGTCCGAACCAGACCACGACCAGACGAAAGCCAACCGGTTGAAAGCCGCGGCGGTGCTGGAGAAATTATTTGCCGAAGAGCCGAACCATCCCGGCGTGGCGCACTATTTGATCCATACTTACGACCGGCCGGACATGGCGAAGCTGGGATTGCCGGCGGCGCGGAAATATGCGCAACTGGCGCCCGCGGCTCCGCACGCTCTGCACATGCCGGCGCACATTTTTGCCCGGCTGGGCATGTGGCAGGAGGACATTGACTCCAACGTTCGCTCCATTGACGCTACTCAAAAAGAAGCCGCCATGCATATGGGCGGCGAAGGTCACCAATTCCACGCCATGGATTTTCTCGTCTATGCGTATCTGCAAACCGGACGTGAACAGGATGCGCAGAAAATCATTGACGAGGTTCGCGCCATGCCTCCGATGAAAGACATGTACGGCATGGGGTTTGACCCAACGAAGTTCGCACAGTCGGCATTTCCCGCGTCGTACGTGCTGGAACTACATCACTGGAGCGACGCAGCGCAGTTGACGCCAGTGGCTGGCGCCAGCGATCTGGACCAGTCAGTTACATACACGGCGCGGGCAATCGGCGCGGCGCGCAGCGGGAACATGGAGCAGGCGCGGAAAGAAATTGCCCAGATTGAGGCCATTCAGAAGAAGCTCGAGCCGGGAAAAAAGAAAGATCAAGGCGAGTATGAAGGTGTGACTGACGAGTTGACCATCGCACGGGCTTGGGCGTCTTTTGCGGATGGGAAGCGCGACGAGGCAGTCGCGTCGCTGCGGACCATCGCCGACAAGGAAAAAGGCGAGGCCGAATCCAGCCAGGGCGTCCCTGCGCACGAGATGCTGGGCGACATGCTGCTGGAGGCGAACCGCCCCGAAGAGGCGTTGACGGAATATGAAGCGTCGCTGAAGAATGATCCGGGCAGGTTTGATTCGCTATATGGCGCGGCGCGGGCGGCGGAAGCGGCCCACAAGAGTGACAAGGCGCGGGACTACTACTCGCAACTGGTTGCGAACTGCAAAGGGTCGCCATCGGAACGCGCGGAGTTGAAGTACGCGCGGGAGCAGATGGATAAGGTGGCGCAGGCTCCGACGGAGCGCGGTGCGGTCGAAAGGCCCTGGACTCCCTTGCCAGGAATCATTGTTGATCCTGTCGCCCTTGCTGGTTCTTGAAATGTGGGCATCTCCCTCCGGTCGGAGGGACAAACTTCCGTTCGGACGGCTGTGATGCGAATCCCGGGTTGGGTTTCCGCTGCACTGGGCCGCGCTATTCATCATCTGTGAGCGGCCAGGATTGCCTTCACCACCATCGCCGCGATCATGAATGCCGCACCCAGCGCGGCGTTGTACTCGCGGTGCTTCCAGTAAAGATCCCAGGAAAAAGAAACGGCGCTGCTCTGGTAGGGGCGGAGCCGCGGGAACAATCGCGGAACGTGGCGCGCGTATTCCTCGAATTTCGGAAAGTGTGAGCGGAGGAATCCTTCCTCGCCGCGAATCACTGGAATATAAATCACGAAAAACATCAGAGCTGCGATCAGCGCGATCCACCAGCTTCTGTGAAGCGACCGCAAATCCAGCCGCGATGACGAGCGATCCGAAATAAAGTGGATTGCGAGTGTAAGCGTAAGGCCCGCTGGTGGTGAGCTGTTCGTTTTTCTTGACGTGGCCCGAGGCGAGGGCGCGGATGAGCAATCCGATCAGAGGAAATGCCAGCCACCGGCGACGATGGAGCGAGCCGTCGGATGTGCCAGCCAGATGTAAGCCGCGGCAAACAGAAATCCCAGCGGCACGCGAATGCGCCGCGCGACTTTTTGCCAGCTAGGCATGGGGATTCTCCAGTAGGCGGCGCGCGGAGGAAATAACTTCGTCGGCGGTAATTTGCAGCAATCCGGGGTCAGCCGCGGCAGTGTGCGAGAGCGAAGTCTGGCTAGCCGGATTTCGCAAGACGACGCTCTGGGTTCCAGAATTCGCTCCGTAAGGCCCGTTGCGCGCGGGATCGGTGGGCCCGAAGATTGCGACAACTGGAATATGCAACGCGGCGGCGAGATGCAGCGGGCCGGTATCGCCTCCGACAAAAAAGCGTGCGCGGCGGGTGAGCGCGATCAGTTCGGCGACGGAGCAGGAAATCAGATGCGCTTTTCCTCCGCTTGCCACCTGCACCTCTTGGGCGAGGGCTTCTTCGCCGGGACCGTAGTTGATGAGCGGAGTCATCCCGTCCGCAGCGAGCGCGTTGGCGACAGCGCCGTAGCGCTCCGCCGGCCACTGCTTGGCGCCCCATCCGGCGCCGGGAGTGAGGATGGCGAAATTGTTTTCCCCCACGCCAGTTAATTTTCTCGTGATTTCTGCTTCAGCCGAAGCGTCGCGCGGGAATTCTACCGGCGGGAGCGGCAGCGCTTTTCCCGCGACGGCCTCAGCCAGCGAGTGATATTGCTCGACGACGTGAGCCTTTGTTGTGGCGACGCGGCGGTTGTACAACATGCGCGCTGGAGTTTCGCGAGGTCGATCCAGTCCGAAGACGGTGCGTGCTCCTGACGCAGCGTCGCTATCACGGCGGATTTCAGCGCGCCCTGGAAGTCCACGGCGATTTCGTATTTTAGATCCCGAACTTCGCGGAGAGACGAAGAAATCTGGCGCTGCGTTTCTCGCGAGAGCAGCGACTTGCGCCAGGTTTTCGTATCCACCGCATGGACAAAATCCGCCAGGGGACGCGAAGGACTGCGCGCGCCAGATCTCGGCGAGTCCTTTGCGCAGAGCAATTCCGCCCACCGCTCTTCGACGATCCAGCCAATTCGTGCGTTGGGCAAGGCATTGCGCAGAGCAGTGACCGCAGGCAAGGTGTGGATGATGTCGCCCATGGCGCCGAGGCGCACCACCAGCAGGCTTTCAGGCTCTGCGGCAGCGGCGCTCACGGCCGCCGTTTCTCCAACCGGTTGCGGATGATGTCGGTAGCGGAATGGTCTTTGGGATCGCCCACGATTTCGACGCGTCCGCCGCATTCGATGACGGTGTCGCGCTCGGGGACGCTGTCGGCGGTGTAGTCGGTTCCCTTGGCGTGAATGTCGGGGCGAATCTCGCGGACCAAAGCGCGAACGTCGGGCTCCGAGAAAATCACGACGGCGTCAACGTTCGCCAGCGCGGCCAGAATTTCGGCGCGTTCTTCTGCGGGCATGAGCGGACGGTTTTCGCCTTTCAGCTTGCGCACCGAGTCGTCAGAGTTGATGGCGACGATGAGGCGTCCGCCGAGTTGCTTGGCGGCGTGCAGATAGCGCACGTGGCCGACGTGCAACAGATCGAAGCAGCCGTTGGCGAGCGTGACCTTTTCGCCCCCGGCGCGCCAGGATTCGGCGAGACGCTTCACTTCTTCGCGGCTGACGATTTTGTTGATGCTCATGCGCAATTCAAAAGCCGCCACGGATTTGCGCGGATTCTCACAGATCAATTCTGTTTTTCTGCAAAACCGATCGGCCAACTACGCCAGTTTCTAATCCATACAATCACTGGCCTATTTTGTCGTCTCTGCCTGTCCGATCGCGTCCAGCAACTCCTGCTGCGAAACCGTCGCGGTGCCGCGCTTCATCACCACAATTCCGCCGGCGTAGTTTGCCAGGTGCGCGGCGTCTTCGGCGGTCGCTCCAGCCGCGAGCGCAGCGGTGTAAGTTGCGATCACCGTGTCTCCCGCGCCGGTCACGTCGGTGGCCTGATCGCTGCCGAATACCGGGATATTCAGCGGTTTGTGCTTGCCGGAAAACGCGACCATGCCGTCACGCCCGCGGGTGATGACCAGCGAGTTCAGCTTCATGCGCGAGATGATCGCTTCGCCGGCGGTGCAAAGCGTTTCCCAGTCTTGTCCGATCTGCACGGCGAGGGCTTCCTCGACCTCGGCCTCGTTGGGAGTGGCGGCGGTGACGCCGGAAAATTCCAGCATTCGGTGGCGCGAGTCGAGAACCACAGGCACCGCGTTGGCTTGCCCCTTGGCGCGGGCGGCGTCCAGGATTTGCGGAGTCGCGGCGCCATAACCATAGTCCGAAACCAGCAGCGCGTCGGAGGCGCGCAGATATTCGTGGGCTGCAAAAGCGATGTCACGGGCCATGTGGCGATTGGGCATCGTTTCCGGCTCGCGGTCCACGCGCACCACTTGCTGCCGCCAGGTATGCGGCATTCCGGCGAGAATGCGAGTTTTGGTAACCGTGGGATAGTTCTTGTCTTTGAGAATTCCAGTGACGGGAATGCGCTTGTGGCGGAACGCGCGCAAAAGAAGTCGCCCGGCATCGTCGTTGCCAACGATTCCAACTGGCAGCACGTTGACGCCGAGGTCGGCAAGATTGTTCACCGCATTGGCTCCGCCGCCGGGGACGACCGTGCGCTCGCGGTGCCGCAGTATGAGCACCGGGGCCTCGCGCGAAACGCGGGAGATTTCGCCGAAGACGAATTCGTCCGCCACCATGTCGCCGAGAACGGTGACGGTGACGCGCGGGAATGCCGCGACGATCTTCCGCAGACGGTCGGTTTCTTTGGGAGCGCGGGTCATTCTAGAGACAACAATCTCCTGTGCGATTTTCTCACGGCCGCGGCCTGCGTTCCTGAATCACACGCAAAATAGTATCCAAAGCGTCAGCCGGATCGAGAAGCTCCATGACGACGCGGGCGACGGCCACAGTGCCCAGCGCTGGCAGCAGCGGGCCGAGGTTAATGGCGTCCTTCTCTGTGGTGATGAAACCGCCGGCATTATTCTGCTCCCGCAATGCCGCCAGCTCGCGAACGTCCTGGTCCGTATAAGAATGATGGTCGCGGTAGAACCGGGTGGCGGCGGGGCCGATCCCGATGGCCGAAAGCTGCTCGATAAATCGCTGGTGACGGGCGATTCCGCAGAAGACGATGGGCCGCGGCGGGGCGTTGGAAACCGACACGCTGCGGCGAATGCGCCAGACCGATTGCCGATTGAGCGCCAGGCCGGAGGAGTCTGAGTCCGAAGACAGCACAACGGCATTTGCGCGGCGCAAAGACGAAATTGGCTCCCGCAGCCGGCCCGCGGGCAGAAGTTGGTCGCCTACATCTTCCGGTGTCACCAGCACAATGTCGAAATCCCGCGCCAGCGAGCGGTGCTGGAAGCCGTCGTCCAGAATGTGAAGTTGCGCGCCGAATTTCTTCTCTGCAAAAAGGCCTGCCTGATGACGGCTTTCGCCCACGATCACCGGGCAGCCGAGCCGCTGAGCAATCAGGATGGGCTCATCGCCGAAGTCGCGTGGCGAGCCGTTCGGATCAACGGCCAGCACTCCTCGAGTCTTGCGGCCGTAGCCGCGAGAGAGGACATCGAAAGGAATGCCGCGGTCTTTCAGCAGACCACCGAGAAGAATGACGAAAGGAGTTTTCCCCGAGCCGCCGACGGAAATGTTGCCCACGCTAATGACGGGCCCGCGTCAATTTTCGAGTCTTGAGAATGCCGCGGTCGTACAGGCCATTGCGCCCCCGCACGACTGCGCCGTAGATTGCACCGAGCGGATTCACGCGGGTTTTACCTCGCGCGCTGGCGGAGGCAGCAGTTCCTGTAATTTCCGAAGCGTCAGTTTGGTGGCGCCGCGCTGGGCGTCGAGCGTCTCGGCGGCGCGGCGGCCGAGGTCGCGGCGCTGGCCATCATTCGCCAGCAACTCCAGGAATGCGGAACTCAAATCCGATGGACTGACTACGCGGACCGCGTCACGGCTCCGAAACAGCTCCACAATGTCGCGAAAATTCTCGGTATGCGGACCGACCAGAATCGGAACCCCATGCTGCGCCGGCTCGATGATGTTATGACCGCCACGCGGCACCAGACTGCCGCCGACAAAGGCGATATCGGCCAGCGCATAAAGACTGGAAAGTTCGCCAATCGAGTCAACTAGCAATACGGCGCCGCTCAAGGATTCTCCATTCCATTGCGAACGGCGGAAGAACCTCAGCTTCGCTTGCTGAAGGAGGGCTGCGACCGCTTCAAAGCGCTCAGGATGCCGCGGGGCCAGCAGCATGACTGCGGCGCGGTGGCGGCCGAGCACTCTGTGGAACGCCTCCATCAAAATCGTTTCCTCGGACTGAGGGTTGCCCTCGACCGTGCTTCCGCAGACCAGCACCGGGTGCGTGCCGGCCGCATCCAGAGCCGACCGTAGGCGATCAACGAAGGGCGCGACAGCAGGCGGCGGGACATCGTACTTGAGGTTTCCGCCAAGCACAACGCGATCAGCATCTGCGCCGATTGCAATCAGACGGCGAGCGTCTTCACTCGTCTGGGCGAGAAAAAGATCTACATTGCGAAGCACGCGCCTCAGCATTCCTTTCCAGCGCAGATAACCGGGAAGTGACCGATCCGAAATGCGGGCGTTGACGACGGCAACCCGCGCGCCGGACTCGTGCGCAACCCTGCAGGAAGTTTGGCCAGAACTCAGTTTCGGCGACCACAATAAGGTCGGGCCGGAGCGCAGCGATCCAGCGCCTAGCGGCAAAAGCAAAATCAAACGGAAAGTAGAAAACGTTTTCCGCGCTGAAGCGGGCGGCGGCGAGCTTCTGTCCCGTGTCAGTGGTAGTAGAAACGACCACCCGTTGATCTGGAAACTGAGTGCGAAGAGCGGGCACCAGCTCACTGACCGCGAGAACTTCGCCCACCGAAACCGCGTGAATCCAGATGGAGGATCCGCTGGAAATGCGAAGCCGCTCGGGCACCAAGCCAAGCCGTTGTCCCAGTCCGCGGCGATACTTGCCGTGGCGAAGCATCTGGTACAGCCAGTAGGGACTCCCCAGCACCAGCACCACGGCCAGCAGCGCGCTGTAAAGGAGGTACATTGAGGAAAGGACATTCTAACCGTGAACCAGATCAGAAACGTAACCGCACTGAACCCGTTTCGATTGGCCAGCGAGGCACCAAAAACGCTCCGCCCCCGCATCCTATATGCTGAGTCGCATATGAAGAGGTCCCCTGGCTTCCGATTCTGGGCCGCACTGGCGTTGGTGCTGGCCGTGCCGCTGTTGTGTCTGGCGGCAAAGGAATTCTCCATGCCCAAGACGCAGCCCGCGTTCAGCTACGCGGCGCATGACCATCATGCCAAGGAGAACGTCACGGTTGGGCTCGACCCCTACGACGATGCGGCCAAGGCGAAGATCTTCTCCATCAATTATCACGACAACGATCTGCTGCCGATCCTGCTGGTCATCACCAACGACAGCGATCAGCCCGTTCAGCTTTCGGACATGGATGCGGAACTGGTGACCGCGGACCGCGCGAAGCTGAGTCCGGCGACCGAGGACGACATTCTGCGAAGGATTACCCATCCTCGTGCCTCCGGCGCGCGCCTGCCGGTTCCGTTCCCAACCAAACGGGTTAAAGGTGGAATGAATTCGAAGGAGCTCTCCGAAATCCAGAGCGCGCAGTTCAAGGCCAAGGCGGTTGAACCGCGCAGCTCCCAGTCGGGATTTCTTTTCTTCGACGTCTCCGGCCTGAAGGACCCGCTGGCGGGCGCGCATCTCTACCTGACGGGAGTGCGGGATTCGTCCGGCCACGACCTGATGTATTTTGATGTCGAGTTGGGGAAACCAGTGGGCAGTAGTCAGTGATCTATTAGATTGAGCCATCAGCCAACAGGTTTCAGGTGCCGATGTCACGAGGCATGCGCCGGGTGTGATTCAAGAATCGGTTTACCTGAAGGCTGACGGCTGACGGCACTAACCCCTGCTTTATAATCTTCTGAATATGGCGACGTCGGTGGAGAGTTCCGTGGCGGGGCGGGCGAAGTACGAGCCAGTCATTGGCCTCGAAGTACACTGCCAGCTTTTGACCGTGAGCAAGATTTTCTGTTCATGCTCCACTCGCTTCGGCGATCCGCCGAACTCTAATGTCTGCCCGGTTTGCCTGGGCCTGCCCGGCGCATTGCCGGTTCTGAATCGCAAAGCCGTGGAGTTCGCCACGTTGGCTGCGATGGCGCTGAATTGCGAAATTCGCGAGACCTCGATTTTCGCCCGCAAGAATTATTTCTATCCCGACCTGCCCAAGGGCTACCAGATTTCGCAGTATGACAAGCCGCTGGCGGAGCACGGGTTTATTGAGATTGAGACGGCGGCGGGGAAAAAGAAAATCGGCATCACCCGCGTTCACATGGAAGAAGACGCGGGCAAGAGTCTGCATGAGGGCTTTGTCGGCTCGAGCGACACGACCGCGATTGACTTGAACCGCAGCGGCGTTCCGCTGATTGAAATTGTCAGCGAGCCGGACATCGCCACTCCCGACGAAGCCTACGAATATCTGACGCGGCTGAAGGAGATCATTCTTTACACCGGCGTCAGCGACTGCAACATGGAAGAAGGCTCGCTGCGCGCCGATGCCAACATCAGCGTGCGCCCGCGCGGGCAGCAGAAATTCGGCACTAAGACGGAAGTGAAGAACGTCAACTCGTTCCGCTTTATTCGCGAGGCTCTGGAGTATGAAATCGACCGCCAGATTGAAGTGATCGAAGGCGGAGGAAGAATTACCCAGGAGACGCGGCTTTACAACTCGGTTGAAGGCAAGACTTATGGAATGCGCTCGAAAGAACAGGCGCATGACTATCGCTATTTTCCCGAACCTGACCTTCTGCCGCTGGTCGTGGACGAAAAATGGCGTTCGGAAATTCGCAGCATGCTGCCGGAGCTTCCCGAAGCGAGACGCAAACGCATGATCGCCGATTACGGCATTACCGCACAGGATGCGCATGTGCTCACGCTGACCAAATCGCTGGCCGACCAGTTCGAATCGGCGGCGAAGGCGGCGAAGAACCCCAAGCGTGTCGCAAATCTGGTACAGAGCGAACTGATGGGACGCCTCAAAGCGCGCGGCCTCGAGATCGAACAATCGCCGATCACGATGAAGGGACTGGCGGTGGCGGCTGATCTGGTTGAGAGCGGCGCAATATCGGGAAAGATGCTCAAGGATCTATTTGACCTCTGTTTCGAGCGCGGCAAAGACTTCCCTCAGGTCTATGAAGAAGAAGGACGGCCTGAGCAGTCGCGCGACACCTCGGCACTCGAGAAGATCATTGACGAAGTGATTGCCGCAAACCCCAAGCAGGTCGAGCAGTACCGCGCGGGGAAGAAAACCGTGATCGGTTTTTTTGTGGGCCAGGTAATGAAGCTCTCCAAGGGGCAGGCCAATCCGCAGATGGTGAATGAGTTGGTGGCCAAGAAGCTGGAGTAGGTCGCACGGCAACCGGCCAACAGCTTCCGTCATATTCCGGGCATCGCAAATCCCGCATACCATGGAATCCTTCCCTAGAAAACAGGGCCATCGTGTGCCCGGAGGGCGGACATGCAACTCACTGGCAGGCGCATTTTCACCGCAGTCATGCTGGTTGGCGCGGCGATCACGGTTTATCAGGTGATGAGCAAGCCCCAGCCGATTACCCAGCCGCTGACGACGAGCGCGGCGCGAGAGAACGCTCAGGCATTCGATCAGAAGCTGGAGCAACTGTCAGCGCCTAGAAGCGCGGGCAGCGCTCCCGCCGAAGTGCATTTCACTTCCGACGAAGTGAGCGCCGAGATGGCGCAGTCGATGGGAGCGGTTCCCGCAGCTCCGGCGACCGCGACCAGGCCGGTCAGCGCGGCGCCCGGTTCTCCCGACGCGGTGGTTGCTCCGGGAGAAGTTCAAGTCACCAGCTATCAGGTCAAGCTCGAAGGAGACGTTGCCCACGGCCAGTTTCTTACTCAGGTTGCGGGGAAAGACATCTACGTCACGCTCGCTGGGCATTTGGGATCGCAGGATGGATACGTCACGTTCGATCCGACCGAATTCAAAGTTGGAGACCTGACCATTCCGGTCTCGATGGTGAATTCCGCGCTACAGAAGAAACTGGCGGAACAGAAGGAACAACTGAAGCTGCCGGATGGCGTCGCCGGGCTGCGGGTGGAGAATGGCGAGCTGGTGATTACTCAGAAGTAGGCCCGTTGTTGCAAGAGCCTTGCGCAAGCTTTGAAACGCGGCATCGCAAGCGTAAAATCATGGTTAAAGCCATGAGCATCACCATCCATCCTCCGCTCGAAACAGAACTTCGGGCCAAAGCCAAAGCTGAGGGGATCAGCGTAGAAGCCTATCTTGAGCGCCTCCTCAAGGCGGACCAAGACGCCCTGGATGAGCTTCAATCGCTCGCCAAGGAGGGGCTCAATTCCGGCGATCCGATTGCAGTTGATGCCAGCTATTGGGAAGAGAAGCGTCGCCGGTTGGACGAGCGCCTTAACAGAAGCGACAATCGGTGAGTGCGTATTACTTGATCCGCCCCAAGGCCGATCAGGATCTGGATGACCAAGCGTTTTATCTAGCCACCCACGCAACTCCTGAAGTCGGGCATCGTTTCCTGGCTTCAGCCCATGAGACGTTTTCGCTTCTTGCCGCCCGACCGAACATCGGTTGGTATCCCCGCCTTCAGGCCGAAGAGCTGCAATCTTTGCGTGTCTTTCGCATATCAGGATTCGAAAAGATGCTGGTGCTTTACCGGCCGCTCTCCGATAGGGTCGAAATTCTTCGGGTTATCCACGGTTCCCGTAATCTTTTGGCACTCTTGCGCCGCGAAGGATTGGAATAGGACAGAGAATTCGAGCTAGCTCCGCCGTCTGTAATACACCGCAAACTCAAATCCCGGATTAGGCGGGAACAACTCCGCGATCTTGCGCAGGCGCTCGGCCAAGGCGGCGGGAGCTAGCAAAGGGTAATCGCGCTCACGCAGGTCCTGATAGTCCACATCCAGAAACATAGACAGCAGATAAATCGATATCGCGTCCGAGAATGCGGCAGCGAAGTAGTCGTTCTTGTGTTTTTCGGCGTCGGGGCCGGGGGCAGTGGAAAGTTTGCGGGCCTCGGCCGCGTCCAGCGAAGTTTCGCCGCGGACACGGGATTCGGCCTGCTTCCACACCAGGTCGGCGAAGTCCTGCGAGACTCCGGCACGCTCCACAAAGGCGTGCCCGACGTTGATATAAAACTCAAAGGCGATGGAAAACTTGTCGTCCATCAGGCGAGTTGAGATGAAAACGCACTGCGAGCCGCCGAGTTCCAGGTTGCGATGGCAAACCGCGCTGTCGCTCAGGGCAACGTCGTAGCGGTCAGCGATGACGGTCTGGTCGCCTTGATTCACGGTGAGCGGGACGAAGTAATAGGCCTTGCGATCGAGCGCCGCAGCGACGGCCTTGGGAACGACAGAGACCATGCGTTCGACGTCAGCGCCGGGAATGTTCATCTCGCCGGAGACGGCATAGCAGATTCCGTTGGCCGCCTGCGAGACGGGAGTGTCCCGCACCACTTCGGTCGGCGGGCGCGTGATGGCCTGTGCGGCTTGGGACATTCTCAGCATTCTAGCGCACCGGGGTGGATTAAACTAAAGGTTGCCGATGGCAACTACCGTTCAATCCCCCGCCCGCCCGCTGCGCTGGTACTTGATCCCCGTCCGCGTGTTGCTGGTGACGTTCATCGTCACCCTGCTTTCGTTCGCGGTGAGTTTGCTGCTGGGAATTTTGGGAACGCTGCTCGCGGCGAAGCTGCGCGGTACTCCCCCGGACATGACGTTTGCCTACCGGCATGTGGCGCTGCCGGTGGCGGCGATGGTAGCAGCGATTGTGTTCGTCTCGGCCCTGGTGATGGAAGTGCGGCATTATCGCCGATCCAGAGTGCTGGCCCAGATCGAGCGCGCGAGTTAGCGGATGCAAGCTGAGATGAAGCCTCGCATCGCCATTCCTCTTCCCCATGGCGGCGATCCCGAATACGCCGGGCGCGCCATTCCGCAGTATGAGCGCGCGATCGAGCTTGCCGGCGGAGACCCGGTCCGCATTCCGCTGGATCGTTCTCCCGCCGAGGTGATGAAGCTGATCGAACGTTGCGACGGCGTGCTGCTGCCCGGAAGCAAGGCAGATGTCGATCCGGCGAAGTTCGGTGCGGCAAAGCATGAGAAGACGAACGCGGCCGATCCAAAGCGCGACACGGTTGACGAACTGCTGCTGCAGGATGCCTACAACATGCGCAAGCCGGTGCTGGGGATTTGCTACGGCCTGCAGATCTTGAATGTGTATCGCTCGGGAACGCTGGTGCAGCATATTGAGTCGGCGGTGAACCATGAGGCGGGGCGCAAGGTTCCGGTGGCGCATCAGGTGGAGATTGAGCCGGGGTCGAAGCTGGCGGAGATTGTTGGGGAGAGCGGGACGATCCCCGCCAACTCCAGTCATCATCAGTCCGCCGACGTAATCGGCGACGGCCTGAAGATCACTGCCCGGTGCCCCGAGGACGGGATCATCGAGGCGATCGAAGGAACGTCGCCGGACCATTTTGTGGTGGCGGTGCAATGGCATCCGGAGCGGTCGTTTGACGATGATGAGCGCTCGCGGAGACTCTTCCGGGCGCTGGTCGAAGCGGCGAAGGAGAAACATCGGGAGCTGGTGGGAGAGTTTGACGGGACGTGAATCAACAGGACCAAAGTTAACGGATCCAGCCCGAAAGAAGCAGAAGGAACACCAGGAAGATGAGCCGCATACTAAACTTCTTCGGTGTAAGCCCCGTCCACGAATCTCGCAGCCAGAACGCCGACGCTGCGAACATCAGTATGTCGATCCCCAACAGAACTGGCCCGTTCAGCCGGTGCGTGTAAAGGTCAAAAGAAATGCCCGAGGCACCCACTAGGGTGTATGTTCCGAAAAACAAGCGCGTGAGGCTGGCTCTGACCGCTTTCTGCTCCGGGCCGCTGTCCAAAGTTTCGAACATGTGGCCAACTATACGACTTTCAGTACGACCTTCCCAAAATTCTTCCTCTCCAACAACAGCCGATACGCATCCCCCGCTCTCTCCATCGGCAACACATCGCCAATCACCGGACGCAACTGCCCTTCATCGGCCCACGCTGAAAGCTGCTTCCATGCCTGCTGCATCAAGCCGCGATTCGCGGAAAGATACGTCAGCCACAAGCCGTGCACGCTGGCGCCTTTGGCATAGAGAATGCCAGGGTCGAATTGGGCGCGCTGTCCGGTGGCGGTGCCATAACAGATGACGCGGCCGAAGTCGCGCAGGCAGCGGGCGCTCTTGGCGGTGTGCTCGCCGCCCAGCATCTCGAAGACGACATCCACCCCTTCGCCCTTCGGTCAGGTCTTTGACGGCTTGTTCGTAGTCCTGCTTCTTGTAATTGATCGCGTGTTGCAAGCCCATGCGCTTCATGCGTTCGAGTTTTTCGTCGTCGGAAGAAGTCCCGTACATTTCGACGCCGAGGATCTTGCCGATCTGAACCGCGGCTGTTCCCACCCCGCCGGCGACTGCATGAATCAGCACGCGAGCGCCCTTCGCGGAGTCACCCTTCGTCGAATCGGAGACCAGGCCGGATTTCCAGTAGGCGAAGTATGCAGTGAAAAAATTGACAGGGAAGGCAGCGCCTTCTTCCGCGCTCCATTTTTCCGGCACCGGCCAGAGCAGCGCCGAGCGGGCGGCGACGACTTCGGCGAATGCTCCCCATTGCGTGTATCCCATGACGCGTTCGCCATTGCTAGCGCGAGTGCCGCAGAATTCGCGTCCGGCGACCAGTGGAGGTTTGGGGGTGCCGGGGTATCCGCCGTGGGCGGTCATGGTGTCGGCGAAGTTGAGGCCGCCGGCCTGCGACGCGGATGAGTTCTTCGCCCGAGCCGGGAGTGGGTTCGGGAACCTCGCGGACTTCGAGGACCTCAGGGCCTCCGAGGCGGGTTATCACGACGGCTTTCATGGCAGGGAGTCTAGCAGGACGGTCCTCCGACCGCAGAACTGGGGGAGGCTGCCGGATCCATCCCAGCGCGCCGAGTCATTACTCCGTTATACCAACGACTACGAACTTTCTGGTTTTGTTGTCGGGAAACAAGAACTCGTAGACTCGATAAGAATCATAGGCGGTCCTATGATCGTCTCTAACAAGCTTTGCTTTGTAGTCGCCGAGTGCCAATAGTGCGTTGACGGAGGAAGACCACAGTTCATATTTCTTCCCATCGATGGTGGCATTCAACTTTTGACTGAAAGCGATCGGGTTGCCTTCCGGGACAAGGCGAGATGAACTGACATGGACGTTGATTGTGTAGTCGGCGGGGTTAGGCTCTCCGCCCGCCCAGGCCAATGCCGAGAACAGCAGCAGGACAGCGATTGCGAGCTTCTTCACGGTTACCCTCGTTTCTGGCGTACGCAAATGCAAAGCAGGCCCGCGCGAAAGTTGCGCACGCGGCGGCGATTTAACAATACTTACACCACCCTAGGTATATACTTTTTTCGATAAATGTTGTTGTCCTTGATGGGCTAAGGCAAACGGGACCTTTTCATATTCATTACGGTCCCGAATTAAAGAACGCCGGCTGGTTGGGTCATGGCTGTATGCAGTCGGCAACGGGGCGACTTTGCAAAGCAGCGGGCGCTCTGGGGGAGGTAATGCTGTGGACTTAATACTGGTACGTTTAATTTTTGTAGTTGTTGTTGCTATCACCTGCTACCTCATCCGCCCGTTCGGATCGAGCCCACAACTTAACTGTGTGATCGGCGCCTCGATCGGAACCGCGATCGTTGTGTTTGAGTGGCGGCTGCTTCGCGTGAGCCTGAAGCGGCTGATTGGAGCTGTGATCGGCAGCATCTTGGGGATCTTTGGCGCAACCCTGTTTGCCCTGGTCATCAGATACAGCCTGGGAGAGAGCCAGCTCCGCAGCTTCCTGCAAATCATGGTCATGCTGCTGATGGCCTACGTCGGCCTGATCGTCGGCGCCAACAAGGGCGATCTGCTCAATCTGGCCGCGCTGGGCGGAATTTTCGGCGGCGAGAAGCAGAGCAAACGCAGCTACAAAATTCTCGACACCAGCGTCATCATCGACGGGCGCATCGCCGACATCGCTGAGACCGGCTTCCTCGACGGCATCGTGG
Source organism: uncultured Acidobacteriota bacterium (assembly GCA_963839975.1). GTDB lineage: Bacteria > Acidobacteriota > Terriglobia > Terriglobales > Acidobacteriaceae > Gp1-AA145. Next base: position 739,420 of record CAWIXA010000003.1, read on the forward strand.
TCACGCCGCAGTTCGTTCTGCGCGAGCTGCAACTGGTCGCCGACTCGGCTGATTCGCTGAAGCGCAATCGCGGGCGGCGCGGCTTGGACATTCTGTCGCGGCTGCAGAAAATTCCTACGCTGACGGTGCAGATTGTCGAAGATGATTTCCCCAGCGTTCGCGAAGTGGATTTGAAACTGATTGAGCTGGCCAAGCTTTACGAGGGCAAGATCATCACCAATGACTTCAACCTGAATAAAGTCGCGCAGCTGCAAGGCGTGCAGGTGCTGAACATCAACGAATTGGCCAACGCCCTGAAGCCCATCGTCCTGCCGGGTGAAATCATGCGGGTGTTCATCCTGAAAGAGGGGAAAGAATACAACCAGGGCGTAGCCTATCTCGACGACGGGACCATGGTGGTGGTGGATAACGCGCGCAAGATGATTGGCAAGACCATCGACATTTCGGTCACATCGGTTTTGCAGACGACGGCCGGGAAAATGATCTTTGGCAAGTGGGATGAACGTTCGGGATCGCGTGGCGATTCCCGCAGCGATGCCCGCCCTAGCGATATAAGGCCGGTAATGCCTGTGGTTAGCAGCGCCGTACCCGAGCCCAAGAAGCAGGTCGTCGCCGCCGACCAGCCGGTGGAGTGAATCGTCAGGGCAGAACGGTAGCGGCGGAATTCACCGCAATCGTATCTCCCTGGCGAGTCCCGATCACGTTGACGCGTTGACCCACCAGTTTGTCGAGCACGTCGTCTCCGCCGGTCAAGCCGGTAGCGGCGGTCACCATCAACCAACACGTAGGTTGCGCCTTTCCGCACACATGCGCGGGCACAATCGGTGGAGTTCTGACCGGATTTCTTCCGGTGACGGGCGCCGCAATACGAGTCGGTGATCATGCCGTTGAAAGTGGCGGCGACGGGAGTGGGAGACAACAGGGCTTGAGTGATTGAGGGATTCTTCGGTTGTTGCTGTCCGTCTTGATGGCTGGCCAGTGCGGCCGCGCCTCCGGCAACTATGAACGCCAGGGTAAAGGCGGTACCCAGCGTGGTCGTAACGCAAAACCCAATCAGCGAAATCGCAGGCCGATGATGCTTCACAATTCCTCCCGCAACGGGCGGCGCTGATCGTGAGTGGTGTAGTTTGGTTGCCAAAACGCCGGTTCCGGTTGCATCGGCGGGTTTGAAGAGGTATATACTGTTCGCCCGCATGAAGGTCAGCGTCATTATTCCCGCGGCTGGTTTAGGTACACGCATGGTCGTCGCCCCGGCCAAGGGCCCCACCAAGGCGAAGAAGTCTGCGCCGAGCAAACAATTTACAGAGCTGGGCGGAACGCCGATTCTGGTTCATACCCTGCGGCGGTTCGCGAAGAGTCCGGAAATCACGGAAATTATTGTTGCGCTGCGCGAGGCGGAAATCGCGCCCTTTCGCGCCCGGCTGGAAAAAGAGGCTCCGGAGATTCTAGCCAAGAAAACCGTGTTGCTCGAGGGCGGAGAGTCGCGGCAGCAATCCGTCGCAAATGGCCTGGCCGCGGTTTCTGCCGCGGCGGATGACATTGTGCTTGTCCATGATGCGGTGCGTCCTTTTGTGACCGAAGAAATGATTCGCGAAGTGATCGCCGGGGCGAACAAATACGGCGCCGCCATCGCCGGAGTTCCGGCCGTGGACACAGTGAAGCAAGTCGAGCGCACCGCCGACGGAGCTTTAATTCGCGCCACCATACCGCGGGAAAAGATCGTCTTGGCACAGACTCCGCAAGGGTTTCGCTTCAGCGTGATCAAGAAAGCATTTGAAGAAGCGACGGCAGATGGTTTTGTGGGAACCGACGAAGCGTCGCTGGTGGAACGGTCGGGACATCCGGTGGCGGTGGTGATGGGTTCGCCGCGGAACATCAAGATCACCACGCCGGCGGATCTGGAATTGGCGGAATACTACTCGCGGACGGTTTCCAAATGAGAATCGGATACGGGTGGGACTCCCACGAATTCAAGCCAGGCATTGCGCTCAAGATTGGCGGGGTGGCGCTCGAACACCCGAAAGGTCTGGGCGGGCATTCCGACGGCGATGTTCTGCTGCATGCGATCACCGATGCTCTTCTCGGAGCCGTTGCAGCTCCCGACATCGGCACGTTGTTTTCGCCTTCCGACGCTCGCTGGAAGGGCGCTGACTCGGCTGTCTTTCTGGCCGAGGCGCTGCGGCGGGTGAAGGCAGCGGGGTATAGGATCGCGAATCTGGACTCCACGTTAATTCTTGCCGCCCCCAAGATTGGTCCGCATACGGCGGCGATTCGCAGACATATCTCCTTGCTGATGAATGTTCCGACGGAGTGCATTGGTATCAAGGCGAAGACTCCCGAAGGTCTGAATCTGGACAACGCCGCCATGGCGCAGGTTGTGGTTCTGCTCGAAGCAATCCCCAAGAGAACCAAAGCCCGCAAGTCCGCGTCACGCAAGCCCAAAAAATCCACGCGATAAATTGTTGACAATTCAGCCTGCTCACCAGTACGGCTGCAGTTCGTCCAACTGCTAAGCGCGGGAACTGCCAGCCACTGGTTTCCGTATAGAGGTGAAGAAGACCGCAGAAGAATGTCTGCTGCCGAAGCCACCAGAAGAAGATAAAGAAGGGGTAAGGGACTGCCTCACGCTCGGTTTGGCGGCCAGGTGAGAACAATCCCTGCGCGGAAGAGCACGCCTTAATGTGGGCGAACTCGTCTGCTCAACCCCGAGGCAGAATTGTAGGCCTTGCGGGGTAAAAGGCAAGCATTTTTGCAATTCCAACCACACGCGGCCGCCACTAACCGTTTTCCTGGCGCATCCAGGAGACAGGAGGAATGGTGAACGCAACTCTGAAGGCGAAACATAGTTTGAAACAAAGCATGAAAGGTATTCTGCTGGCGGGCGTGGTCTTGCTTGCCGCAAGCGCATTGGCGTCCAGTAAGGGGCCGTTGGCACTGCATGAGGCCGCGAGCGTGGCCGGTACCCAACTCAAGAGCGGGACGTACACCGTGCAGTGGGATGGGACTGGAGATCAAGTCCAGCTGAAGATTTTCCAGGGCAAGAAAGAGGTCGCTTCCGCTTCAGCGCGAGTAGTGGCCCTGGATAAAGCGACGCCGCTCGATGGAACAATTTTGCAGCGGAGTGACGACGGAACGATGTCGGTTACGCGGATCAACTTCGGCGGCAAGAAGTTCGCACTCGAACTCAGCGGCGCGGGCGGCGGCTCGGGCGGAATGGCCGCGGCACAGTAAGCTGACTCCACTCTGAACGACTTTGGCGTGCGAAGGGCAGACCCGCGGTGCTGTTAGAATCACAGAGCGATGGTTCTGCCTTTCGTCCGCGATTTATTTGCGGACGCGGAAAAGCTTCCCGGTTTTACGCGCGTTATCACCCACCTTCGGGCCAACGCGGGGCGGATTCGTGTTTCCGGCCTCAACCCACCCGCCAAATCCCTGCTGATTGCTGAGCTGCAAAAATTTGCGGCGCAGCCGCTGATCGTGATTGTGCGCAACAACGAAGCCGCGGACGAACTTCTTCCCGTCGTCCAGGCGTATTGCGAGCTGGTTGGCGGAAGCTCTCCGGACAACATTGTTTCGCTTCCGGTCCGCGATGTGCTCCCCTTCCAGAATCTTTCGCCGCATCCGGAAATTCAGGAGCAGCGTGCGATTGCTTTGTGGAAGATCGCGACCGGCGCGGCTTCCATCGTCATCGTGCCGGTGGTGGCGGCTGCGTCACGGGTAAGGCCCCCGGAGTTTTATTCCGGGCTGGCGCGGACGCTCCGCCGCGGTGAAACCCTGGAAACCGAAAGCCTGCTCGAGCATCTCAACGCGGTCGGATACAACTCCACCGACGTGGTCGAGATGCCGGGCGAATATGCGTTGCGTGGCGGAATTCTCGACGTGTACTCGCCGGAGGCCGACCGGCCCATCCGAGTTGAGTTGTTTGGCGACGAGATTGAATCCATCCGCAAGTTTGATCCCGGCACGCAGCGTTCGTCTTCTCCGGCGGATGAAACCGTGTTGCTGCCGCTATCGGAAACTCCGGTTAGCGAAGAATTGCTGGGAGCGATTCACGCGCGGCTTTCCGGGAAGCGAATTCATGGATCGGAAGAAGTGATTGAGCAGGCGGTGCGGCAGGGAGGAGTCACGGTGTTTCCCGGCTGGGAGTTCTATGCGCCGGTGGCGGGATCGGTTGGCACCATTCTCGATTTGATGCCGAATGCGTCGGTCATCGCGGATGAACCGGACCTGTTGAAGAATGAATTCGAAGCGGCGTGGGCGAAGATTGAAGAGGCCCACGAGCGCAGCGAAATCGGGAACCTGGTTCGCCCTGAGGATCTTTATCTGCCTCCTGACGAATGGTTGCACCGGCTGCAATCCGCGCCGGGAGCCGATTTGGATCATCTCGGCGTGACCCGCTCGGATGAGATCGAGACCGTAGAATTTCATTCTCAGCCCAGCCCGCGGTTTCACGGTTCAATCCCTCACCTTCTCGAAGAAGTGAAAAAGCAGATCGCCGAAAATCGGAGGGTGTTGGTGGCCGCGCCCAACATCGGCGAGGTCGAAAGGCTGGCAGATTTCTTCACCGAGTACGGAGTTTCCTTCCGCCTTGGCAGCCGAACACGCGGCGGTGAAAGTTACGCCGATGAAACTGCGTATTTCGCAGGCGAAGTGCTCACCACAACGCTAGTAAAAGCCTACATCCCCGATGGAATGGTTTTGCCCGACGCCGGGCTGACCGTGTTTGGCACGCGCGATTTGTTTGATGAATCACAGGCGGTCGCGGCGCGGCCGCAGCGTCAAAAGTCGAAGACCTCTGCGTTCCTCTCGGACTTCCGCGATCTTCAGGTGGGCGACTACGTGGTCCACGTAGAGCACGGGATCGGGCAATACCAGGGCCTGAAGGAAATCAATCAGGGCAACGGCGATACTGAGTTCATGCTGCTCGAATACGCCGAGGGCGCGAAGCTTTACGTTCCGCTGACGCGGCTCGATCTGGTGCAGAAGTATCGTTCCGCCGAAGGCGCGAAGCCTGTACTCAGCCACATGGGCACGGCCGCATGGGGGAAGACGAAAGCGCGTGTCCGCAAGGCCATGCAAGACATGACCGAAGAGCTGCTCAAGCTTTATGCGCAGCGCAAGGCCGCGGTTGGCCACAGCTTCCCCGCCGACAACGAATGGATGCGCGAGTTCGAAGACGCGTTCGAGTACAGCGAAACCGAAGACCAGGCAACTGCTATCGCCGATGTGAAGCGCGACATGGAGTCAACCCTGCCAATGGACCGCCTGCTGTGCGGCGACGTGGGCTACGGCAAGACGGAAATTGCCATGCGCGCGGCGTTCAAGGCGATCAACGATAACAAACAGGTCGCGGCGCTGGCGCCGACCACCGTGCTGGCATTTCAGCACTACGAAACTTTCAAGCAGCGCTTTGCGGCCTTCCCGGTTTCGATTGAAATGATCAGCCGCTTCCGCACTCCTAAGCAGCAGAAGGAAATCCTGCAACGGGTTGAAGCCGGCAAGGTGGACATCCTGATCGGGACGCATCGCCTGCTCTCGAAAGACGTAAAGTTCACTGACCTCGGTTTGCTGGTTGTGGACGAAGAGCAGCGCTTCGGCGTCCGCCACAAAGAGCGGCTGAAGCAGATGCGCAAAGAAGTGGATGTGCTGACCATGTCGGCGACGCCGATCCCGCGCACGCTGCACATGTCCATGGTAGGGCTGCGCGACATGAGCATCATTGAGACGCCGCCCAAGGACCGCATCGCGATTCAGACCATCGTCGCCAGTTGGGATGAGAAGTTGATCCGGTCGTCGTTGGAACAAGAACTCGAGCGCGGCGGGCAGGTGTATTTCGTTCACAATCGCGTGGATACGATCTGGGAAATTGCCGCCAAGCTGCAAACTCTGGTTCCGAACGCGCGCATTATTGTCGGGCACGGGCAGATGTCCGAAGGCGAGCTGGAAAAAGTGATGCTGAAGTTCATGCGTCACGAGGCCGACATTCTGGTGGCGACGACCATCATTGAAAACGGGCTGGACATTCCCTTGTGCAACACCATCCTGATTAACCGCGCGGAGCGGCTTGGGCTGTCGGAGTTGTATCAATTGCGCGGGCGCGTGGGGCGCTCAAACCGGCGGGCGTACGCATATTTGCTGATTCCGGCGGAGGTTGAGCTGACGCCGATTGCGCGCAGGCGGCTGGCGGCTCTAAAGGAATTCTCCGACCTCGGCGCAGGATTCAAGATCGCTGCGCTCGATCTTGGAACTGCGCGGAGCCGGCAACTTGCTGGGAGGCGAACAGAGCGGCCACATCGAAGCCGTCGGTTTCGACCTCTACACGCAGATGTTGGAGCAGGCCGTCCGCGAGATGAAGGGTGAGGCCGATCCGCAACCGCAGGCGCAACTCAATCTCGGGCTTAACATCCGCATCCCCGCCGAATACGTTCCGGAAGAAAATCAGCGGCTGCGCATGTACAAACGAATCGCCGGAGTAGAAACCGACCGGCAACTGGCGGATGTGGAAGCGGAGTTGCGCGACCGCTACGGCGAGCCTCCGGTGCCGGTGCAGCAACTTATGCGTTACGCCGCTTTGAGATTGCAAGCGGTAAACGCTGGCGTCACAGCCATTGAACGAAAGCGCGATCTGGTCAGCGTCAAGTTCAGGCCGGACGCGCCGGTCGATCCCGGCAAGCTGGCAAGTTTTGTGGCGTCGCACCGGGGATCGCAGTTTCTTCCCGATGGAACGCTGAAGTTTCTCGCCAAAGGATTGGGCGCGCGAGAGCTCTTGGAGCAACTGCAGGGTCTGTTGGAAAATCTCTTCGAGGCGAAAAGCTCACCTTCGGTGGCTTGAAGCGTCTAACCACATTTGTGATACCGTTTTTACCGGAGTCCTATGCGAACCTTCCTCAAGATCCTCTCCCTAGCCTGTTTTTCTGCGGCCGCATTTGCCACCGCTGACCCGGCCGCTGACTTCAACGCACTAGTCGATCAGTATTTCGACTCTCACTTTGCGACGAACCCAACGGAGGCGACTCAGGTCGGCTTTCACCAGTACGACGCGAAGCTCGAAGACTATTCCGCGGAAGGGCGCAGACACGAAATCGCCGAGCTGAAGGACTATCTGGCGAAGTTCGAAAAGTTGGATCGCACGAATCTGCCTGCCGACATCGCCGCCGACCTCGACTGGATCATCAGTTCGATTCACGGCGAATTGCTGGAACTGGAAACCATTCAGATGTGGAGAAAGGACCCGGACAGCTATACGTCAGGAGTGACGGAAAGCATTTTCCTGGTGATGAAGCGGAACTACGCTCCTCCCGAGGACCGCCTGCGTTCGGTGATCGCGCGTGAGCGGCAGTTCCCCAAGGTGTTCGCCGCGGCCCGGCAGAACCTGCAAAATCCCCCGCGAATTTATACGGAGATTGCGCTCGAGCAATTGCCCGACGACATCGGGTTCTTTCAGCACGATGTTCCGGAAGCGTTTTCGAAGGTGAAAGACGCCAAGCTGCTGACTGAATTCAAAGCCTCAAATCAGGCGGTGATCGCGGAGTTCCAGAGCTACCAGAAATTTCTGCACGACACCGTGCTGCCGAAATCCCACGGCGATTTCAAGCTGGGCGCGGAAACCTATCGCAAGAAATTGCTTTACGACGAAATGGTGGATATCCCGCTCGACCGGCTGCTGGAAATCGGAATGGCCAACATGCGCGCGAACCAGCAATGGATGAAAGAAACGGCGGCCAAGATTGATCCAAAGCGCGACGTCAAGGACGTGCTGGCCGACGTGCAGTCGCGTCATCCGGCGCCGGACAAGCTCTTGCAGGCGTTTCGCGATACCCTTGGCGGCTTGCAGCAGTTCATCGCGGAAAAGAAGATCATCACAATTCCGCCGGGCGTGACGCCCGAACTGGAAGACACTCCGCCCTTCATGCGCGCCACCACCGAAGCTTCCATCGACACTCCGGGCGCGTACGAAACTGGGGACAATCATGCGCTTTTTAACGTGACCACTGCCGATCCCAAGTGGACGCCGGAACGCACCGAAGACTGGATGAAGGGATTTAACAACAGCATGATTCCCGGCGTTGCAATCCACGAAGCTTTTCCAGGGCACTTCGTGCAGTACTTGTGGATCAATCAATCCAAATCCAAAGTGCGGAAACTGATCGGGTGCGGCAGCAATGCCGAAGGCTGGGCACATTACACCGAACAGATGATGCTGGACGAAGGCTATGGCAACGGCGACCCGTGGCTGCGCATGGGGCAATTGCAGGATGCGCTGCTGCGCAACGCGCGCTTCATCGTCGGGATTAAAATGCACACCCAGGGGATGACGCTGGCCCAAGCGGAAGACTTTTTCGTCAACGATGGTTACCAGCCGCGGTCGATCGCCAAGGTGGAAACCAAGCGCGGGACTTCCGATCCTACCTACCTGGTCTATACGCTAGGCAAGCTGGAGATCCTGAAGCTGCGCGAGGATTATCGCAAGATGAAGGGTGCCGACTTCACCCTGATGGAATTTCACAACCGCCTGATGCAGCAAGGCGGCGTGCCGATTAAGATTGTCCGCAAAGCCATGCTGGGGGATGATAGTCCTACGCTTTGACACAAATCTGCATCGAAAGCAGGTTATCCTTTGTGTCGAAGGCTGCTACCCATGACCATGAAAGTGTGCAAAGCGGTGTTCCCGGCTGCCGGACTGGGCACGCGTTTTCTTCCTGCGACCAAAGCCCAGCCCAAAGAAATGCTGCCGCTGGTCGATAAGCCCATCATTCAATATGGCGTGGAAGAGGCGCTGGCGGCCGGCTGCAACCAGATCATTATGATTACCGGCCGCGGCAAGCAGGCGATCGAAGACCATTTCGACGTCAGTTACGAGTTGGAAAGGATCCTCGAGGCGCGCGGAAAAACCGAGTTGCTCAAAGTCGTTCGCCAGATTTCAGACAGTATTCACATCGCCTATGTTCGGCAGAAAGAGGCGCTGGGGCTGGGCCACGCCGTGCTCACCGCGCGCGAGCTGGTCAGCAACGAACCCTTTGCAGTGCTGCTGGCGGACGACGTGATTGACGCCGAAGTGCCGGTACTCAAACAGATGATGCAGGTCTTCGAGCAGGTCCAGTGTTCCGTGATCGCAACCCAGGTTGTGGAAGGCAAAGCAATTTCTGCTTACGGCGTGCTCGACGCCAAGCCGGTGCCGGGAGATTCCCGGCTTTACGAAATCCGCAACATGGTCGAGAAGCCGAAGTTCGAGGAGGCGCCGTCGAACCTCGCCATCATCGGCAGATACATTCTGACTCCCGCGATTTTCGAGGTCCTCAGCCACACGCAAACAGGCACCGGCGGAGAGTTGCAGTTGACCGACGCCCTGCGCGGTCTGCTGAAAAAAGAAAAGATGTACGCGTATGTTTACGACGGCAAGCGTCACGATGCCGGCGACAAGCTCGGCTTCCTGAAAGCCACTGTGGAATTTGCGCTAAAACGTCAAGACCTGGGTGGCCCCCTGCGGGAGTATCTCAGAACGCTTAAGCTGGATTAATCGGGAGGGCACGGCTTCCAGCCGTGCCGAAAATATTGGTGGACGGATAAAGCACGACCCGAAGGGGAGTGGCAAGCGGCCGTCACGGCCTACGTGGTCTCTTTCAATTTTCTGGATTTTTCTTCCACGCCTTTCGCCAGCTTTTCTTTATGCGCCTGAAGTTTCTTCCCCAGCGCGGGATCGGCGGTCGCGAGAATCTGTGCTGCCAGGATTCCGGCATTGGTGGCTCCAGGCTTGCCGATTGCCACGGTCGCTACGGGAATCCCAGCGGGCATCTGCACCGTGGCCAGAAAGCGAATCCATCCCGTTCAGCGATGTCGAAGGAATCGGCACGCCGATGACCGGCAACGTGGTGTGGGCAGCAATCACTCCGGCAAGATGCGCCGCGCCGCCGGCCCCGGCAATGATGACGCTGATACCACGCCCGGCCGCGCCGCGCGCGTATTCGGCAGTACGGTCAGGGGAGCGGTGCGCGGAAGTTACATCAATCTCGTAAGGAATCCCGAAACCTTCGAGGGCTTTGCCGGCCTCGCGCATAATCTCAAGGTCAGAGTCACTGCCCATCACAATCGAAACCAGGGGTTTGCTCATTTATTCTTCTCCAGGAACTTCAAGCCGCGGATCGCGCGGATATACACCCATTATTTGTTTAACGCCCGCGCCCCGATGTCGGTGCGGTAGTGCGCGCCCTCAAACTCGATTTTTTCAACTGCCTCGTAGGCGCGGGCGGCCGCCTTGGGCAAAGTTTCCGCGCGGGCCGTGACTCCCAGCACTCTTCCGCCTGCGGTATAAAACGCGCCGTCGCGTGCGCTGGTCCCAGCGTGGAAGACTTTCACGCCCTCGAGTTGATCGGCGTCTTCAATTCCAGTGATTTTCTTTCCCACCTCAATCGTCCCCGGATACCCACCGGAAGCCATCACCACGCACACCGAAGCATCCGGCGACCACCGGAAATCGCCGTCGCTCACCCGGCCTTCGATCGAGGCTTCAATCGCTTCAACCAGATCGCTTTCGAGGCGCATCAGGATGGGCTGGGTTTCGGGATCGCCGAAACGGCAATTGAATTCCAGCACCATGGGCCCGCGGGCGGTCATCATCAGTCCGCAATAGAGGATGCCCTTGTACTCCATGCCTTCGGCTTTCATGCCCGCGACCACTGGTTTTGCGACGTGATGCAGCAGCCAGTGCGTCATCTGCTCGTCGAGCAAGCCGGAGAAAGAATAAGCGCCCATGCCGCCGGTGTTGGGGCCGGTGTCGCCGTCGCCGACGCGCTTGTGGTCTTGCGCGGCGACCAGAGGCGCGACTCGTTCGCCGTCGCTTAGCACCAGAAAAGAAATTTCGTCGCCTTGCAGGCATTCTTCGAGTACCACACGCGCTCCGGCTTCGCCCACCATTTTTCCGGAGAGCATTTCGTTCGCGGCGGATGACGCTTCTTCTTTGGTTTTACAAATGACCACGCCCTTGCCCGCGGCCAAGCCGTCAGCCTTCACCACCAGCGGCGCGCTGAAACGCGAAAGCTCATGCCTGACCTCGGCCGCCGAATTGCAAATCGAGTAGTGCGCGGTGGGAATGTGGTGGCGCTGCATGAACTCTTTGGCGAAGCTCTTACTGGATTCGAGCTGGGCTGCGGCTTTGGTGGGCCCGAAGACTGGCCATCCCCGCGCGCTGAACTCGTCCACGATCCCATGTTGCAGCGGGACTTCGGGGCCCACGACGGTGAGGTCAGGCTGGATTTGGTTGGCCACCGCCAGCATGGATTCAACGCTCTTCAAGTCGGCAGGGATGCACTCGGCTTCTGCGGCGATGCCGCCATTGCCCGGCGCGCAGTAAATCTTCGAAACGCGCGGCGACTGGCGCAGTTTCCAAACCAGGGCGTGCTCGCGGCCGCCGCTTCCAATGACCAGAACTTTCATAAAAGGTGGAGACACAAGGGTAGGGGCAGAATGAAATCTGTGTCAAACGAGGATCGCCCACCAGGGCGCTTTTGTGAGACGAAGACACACGCTCCGCCAACTCTGATTCGATGTGGAAATACACGGAGAGGTCGTGCGCCAACGCCTACTGCTTTTCGTAAATCTCGTGCCGCTTCTGCGGATCGTCTGGGCTCGTGCGCACGAAGTCCCGGATGCAGCTCTTTCCATCGGCGGCGAGCGTCATCCGACTTTCGTAAAACGGGTGGCCGTCTTCGGTGGTGGCCACGGTGGCCAAGGTGTTGCCCTCCCAGTGTGTGACGATGACGGCGCCGCGGGAATCGTGGCCGGGTTTGCCGTCGGTGGAAAGAGTTTCGGTTTCCTCGAAGTCCTGTCCGTCGGCCGTGCCCTTGGCGGTGTACGTCAGAATCGGATCTTGATGGTCGATTTTTACAGAAATCTTGGTGACGGGCGCGCCGCCCATGTCGGATTTGGCGGCGTTGAGCTCCCATGTGCCGGTGAAGTTCGGCTTGGACTGTGCCGAAAGCAAAGCCGTACTGAGAGCCAGCGTCAGGACAAAGGAAAATTTCGTAAAAGTGTTCATGATGGTTGGATACGAACCCAGAGGCGGGTTAGTTCCGTGCAATTCGCTGTTTGGCCGGGCTGAATATCGTTTTCGCGCTGGCTGCGGCCGTGCATCCAATCGTCCGCCCTGTTAAGGTATTGCGCGGAGGATTTGCACGATGCGAACCGGAACGAAACTGGCGCGTGGCTTGGCGATCCTGGGACTAGTGACAACGACACTGGCGCTCGGACTTTCTGTCTCTGTCCAGGCTGAGTCTCTGACGGTGAAGACCGAACAGGGCAAGGTGCACGGCAAGACGATCAACGACGGCAAAGTCAAAGCGTTTATGGGACTGCCCTACGCCGCGCCTCCAGTCGGTGATATGCGCTGGAAAGCGCCCGCGCCTCCGGCCAAGTGGACCGGCGAGCGCGACGCGACCAAGTATGGCGCACACTGCGCCCAGAATCCCGTTTTTGCCGACATGGTTTTCCAGGATGGCGTGGACAGCGAAGACTGCCTGTTCCTGAACGTGTACGCCCCCGCCGACGCCACCGCCAAGAGCAAACTGCCGGTTATGTTCTGGATCCACGGGGGCGGATTCTCTGGCGGCGCCAGTTCCGAGCCGCGACATAACGGCGATTTTCTCCCGCTCAAGGGCGTGGTGCTGGTCACCATCAACTACCGTCTCGGAGTTTTTGGATTTCTCGCCACCGCCGACCTGGCCAAAGAAGCCAACGGCGCCGCCGGCAACTACGGCCTACTTGACATGGTCGCTGGCCTCCAGTGGGTGAAAGCCAACATCAAAGAGTTCGGTGGCAATCCTGACAATGTAACCATCTTCGGCGAGAGCGCTGGCTCGGCTGCGGTCAGCACGCTGATGGTTTCGCCCATTGCGAAGGGCCTTTTCCACCGGGCCATCGGCGAAAGTGGCGGCGCGCTGGGCGAAGGGCTGCTCGGCTATCAGCCACTCGAAGCTCGCGCGAAAACAGATGGCGATTGGGTTGCGTCGCTGAAAGTCACGTCGCTGAAGCAATTGCGGGCAATGCCGGAAGCCGACATTCTTGCGGCTTCGAAAAGCAGAGGCATGGTCGGATTTGGGCCGGACATTGACGGTAAGCTACTGGTCGAACCGGTCGGCGATACCTATGCCGCCGGAAGGCAATCGCACGTGCCACTGGTGGCCGGATGGAACCGCGACGAAGGCAGTTTTAGCTGCCATGGGCGGGATGACGGTTGATAAGTTCAAAGGAATGGCGGCCACCCAGTTCAAGGACCGCGCAGACGACTTCCTTAAGCTCTATCCCCCGGGCGATACCGACGCGACAGCAACGCGTGCAGCAATTGATTACGCCAGCGACTCATTCATCGCCTTCAGCACCTGGAAGTGGCTGGAGGCGCACCGCAAGACCGGCGGCTCGCCGGTGTACCGCTATCACTTCGAACTGGCCTCGCCACCCAGCAAGTTCCATCCCGGATCGTTTGCGTTCCACTCCGACGACATTGAATACGTCTTCGGCACGCTGGACACGCGTCCGGGATCGGAGTGGCGTCCCGAAGACCGCAAGCTAAGCGACCAGGTGATGACTTACTGGACGAACTTCGCCAAGACCGGCGATCCCAACGGCCCGGGCTTACCAGAGTGGCCGAAGTATGGCGAAGGCGATCCGCTGATTCATCTCGACAGCACGATTACCTCGGGGCCAGACACGCTGCGTCCGCGTTATGAGTTCCTGCTGAAGGGGATACCGCCGGTGCGGTTTTAGGGCATTGGGGAAGCGGGCTGGTCGACGGTTCTCTTCGGGAGAATTCAGTCCGCGGCTCGCGCGAACACGGCGCACTGGAAGGAAAACTCCGGAGAACAAAATGACCAATATTGTCGTCTGTAATCGATCCTGGCCGCTAACGCGGTCGGTATCGCCTGTCTTGCGCCGCCAGCTTGCCGGTTGCGCCCTGGTCGTCGCTGCGCTAATTAGCACCGCTCTCGCTGCGAACAAGGTCGAGCTAACAGTCGACGCTTCCAAACCGGGCGCGAAAATCGACCGCAATATTTTCGGGCAGTTCGCCGAACACCTTGGCCATGGCATTTATGACGGCATCTGGGTAGGTCCCGACTCCCCGATCCCGAACACTCGAGGGATCCGCAACGACGTAGTCTCCGCGCTGAAGGCGATCAAAGTACCGAACGTCCGCTGGCCTGGCGGATGCTTCGCCGATGAGTACCACTGGCGCAACGGAATTGGTCCGACGGATAAGCGCAATGTAACCCTGAATCCGAACTGGGGCGGAGTGATCGAGCCCAACAGCTTTGGCACGCGTGAGTTTATGGATTTTATCGATCAGATCGGCGCCGACGCTTACCTTTCGGTCAATCTCGGTTCGGGCACTCCGCACGAGGCCGCCGATTGGCTGGAGTACTTGACGACTGCGCAGCCGACGGCACTCGAAATGGAACGCGCCGCGAATGGGCATCCTGCGCCGTACAAAATAGCCAGACTCGGACTCGGAAATGAAAGTTGGGACTGCGGCGGCAACATGACGCCCGACTACTACCTGAGCCAGATGAAGATTTACACCCACTTCGTTCGCAACTTTAATCCCGCGCAGCAAGATAAAGATCAAATGCTCAAGATCGCCGTCGGCCCCGGCGGCGATGGCCCGCGCTGGACGGATTGGACCGAAGCCGTCATGAAGGCCTACCAGCAGCACACTTGGAGCTGGGACATCGATGGGCTTTCGATGCACGACTACACGGTGGTGAACTGGGCGCATAAGTTTTCGTCCGTGGGTTTCGGAGAAGATGAGTATGCCGAGTTTCTAAAAGAAACTTTGAAGATGGACGGTCTTATTAGCACCCATTCGGCGATCATGGACAAGTACGACCCGCAAAAGAAGGTCGCGCTGATCGTCGATGAATGGGGCGGCTGGTATGCGCCATTGCCCGGCAGTAATCCTGGATTTCTGGTCCAGCAAAACAGCATGCGTGATGCAATTCTTGCTGCGTTGAACTTGAACATCTTTGCCCGCCACGCCGATCGAGTACGCGGATCCAACATTGCCCAGATGATCAATGTCCTGCAAGCTATGATCCTGACCGACAAAGAGAAGATGGTCCTGACGCCGACCTATTACGTTTACAAAATGTATGTGCCGTTCCAGGACTCTACTTTTGTTCCGGTCACGTTTGACACTGGCACATACGTGCACGGTGACGTCGCGTTGCCGCGCGTGGATGCGATTGCGGCCAAGGACAAAGATGGCAAGTTGTGGCTGGAAATCACCAACCTCGATCCCAATCAACCCGCCGAGATCGAAGCGAGCCTGGCGGGTATCACGCCCAAGTTCGCATCAGGGCAAACCCTGACCGCCGCCAAGGTCGATAGCGTTAACACCTTCGACGCGCCGAACACGGTGACCCCGAAAGCGATTGCGGCGAAGGTTGAGGACGGCAAGATCACGCTGAGATTGGATCCCAAGTCGGTAACCGTTATCTCGATTGAGCAGTGACGCATCATCGGAGAAGAAGAATGAAGACGCTCAGATCGCAAGTCCTGATTTTGATTTTTGCTTTGCTCACAGGCGGCGGCTTGTACGCCCAAGACGCCGGGCAGCCCGCTTATTTGAACCCCGCGTTGCCCGCGGCGCAGCGGGCCGAGGACCTGGTTCACCGCATGACCATGGAAGAAAAGGTCACGCAACTGGTGAATCAGGCGCGCGCGATACCCCGGTTGAATGTGCCGGCCTACGACTGGTGGAGCGAGGCTTTGCACGGGGTCGCGACCAACGGAACCACCGAGTTTCCCGAACCGGTCGGCCTGGCAGCCACGTTTGACACCGATGCCATCCACCGCATGGCGATCGTGATCGGCACCGAAGGCCGCATCAAGCACGCTCAGGACGTGCGCGCTGGGCACAGCAATATCTTCGAGGGACTGGACTTCTGGGCGCCGAACATCAACATCTTTCGCGATCCCCGCTGGGGGCGCGGACAGGAAACCTACGGCGAAGATCCATTCCTGACGGCGCGCATGGGGGTGGCATTCGTCACCGGGATGCAGGGCGACGACCCGAAATATTACCGGGTCATCTCAACCCCCAAACATTTCGCCGTGCACAGCGGCCCCGAGCCGACGCGGCACACCGCCGACGTCAAAGTCAGCAAGCACGATGAGGTTGACACGTACCTGCCCGCATTCCGAGCAACCGTCACCGAAGCCAAAGCTGGATCGGTCATGTGCGCCTATAACAGCATCAATGGGCAGCCGGCCTGTGTAAACCAATTCCTGCTCGAGGACCAACTGCGGGGCAAGTGGAACTTCCAGGGCTACGTGGTTTCGGATTGCGGGGCGGTCATCAATATTTTCGTTGACCACCACTTCACCAAGACCCAGGCGGAGGCTTCCGCGCTGTCGCTGCAGCGAGGCATGGACAATGAGTGCGCCGATTTTTTGGCCAAGGTGAATGACGACCACGACTACAAGCCGTATCTTGACGCCTACAAGCAGGGCATTCTGAAACAGAGCGAGATCGATACCGCGTTGATCCGGCTGTTCACCGCAAGGATGAAGCTGGGCATGTTCGATCCGCCGGAAATGGTTCCCTATTCGAAGATCGACGAGAAAGAGTTGGATAGTGCGGAGCATCGCGCCATGGCCCGTGCCATTGCGAAGGAAGCTATGGTGCTGCTGAAGAACGATGGCACCCTGCCGCTGAAGAAGAACGGCATCAAAATCGCGGTCGTCGGACCGCTGGCGGACCAGACGAGATATCTGCTGGGAAATTACAACGGAATTCCGACGCATACGGTTTCCGTGCTGGAA
This sequence comes from uncultured Acidobacteriota bacterium, assembly GCA_963839975.1. Taxonomy (GTDB): domain Bacteria; phylum Acidobacteriota; class Terriglobia; order Terriglobales; family Acidobacteriaceae; genus Gp1-AA145. The sequence continues at coordinate 756,229 of CAWIXA010000003.1, forward strand.
GGCCTCAAGGCGGAATTTCCCGAAGCACAGATCACTTTTGTGCCGGGAACGCAGTTTCTGCGGAACGACGGCGATGTGGTTCCGGCGTCAGTCCTGACCACACCCGACGGGCAACCAGGACTCAAGGCGGTGTTTTCCACGGGGGAAATATTCAGTGGCCGAAAGCCGACCGAACTAGCGACACGTCAGGTGACGGCGCTGGATTTGAAACTGGAAGATATTCCCCAGGAGGCTTCTGGCAAATCCCCGCTATTGATTGAGTGGAACGGTTTTCTAACGCCGACGGAAACAGGTGAATTCAACCTGGGAGTGCGTGTCGAAGGCACATTCGCTATGGCCTCGGTTGATGGCAAACCAGTGGCGCAGGAATTTGTGCTGGGCCAGCCCGGGATGCACGCAAAAGTCGGGCGTGTCCATCTCGAGCAGGGGAAGAAAGTCGCCGTCAAAGTTAACTACTCGCAATCGACGCCTGGGCCAACGCAAGCGCAGTTGATTTGGTCAAAGTACGACCCCAAGCCCAGTCCTGAGTCCGTCGCAGCGGCCAAGAACGCTGACGTTGTGATCGCGGTCCTGGGCATTACCAGCGAACTCGAGGGCGAAGAGATGCCGGTGAACGAAGAAGGCTTTAAGGGCGGCGACCGCACCAGCCTCGATCTTCCGAAGCCCGAGCAGGAGCTGCTGGAAGCAGTGGCGGCGACGGGAAAGCCGGTTGTTCTCGTGCTCTCGAATGGCAGCGCTCTGGCCGTGAACTGGGCCAAGGAACACGCGAATGCCATTCTCGACTCCTGGTATCCGGGCGAAGAGGGAGGAGCCGCCATCGCAGAAACTCTGTCGGGTAAAAATAATCCTGCGGGACGACTCCCCGTGACGTTCTACACCGGCGTCGATCAACTGCCCCCGTTTGAAGATTACGCGATGAAGGGACGCACCTATCGCTATTTCGAAGGCAAGCCGCTGTATCCGTTCGGATACGGCTTGAGCTACACGACGTTCTCCTACAGCGGCTTGACCCTTCCGAAGCAGGCGATTATGGCAGGTGATCCGCTTTTTGCCGAAGTGACCGTCACCAATACCGGCCAGCGCGAAGGTGACGAGGTAGCGCAACTTTACCTCAGCTTTCCCAAGGTGCCCGGAGCGCCGCTGCTTGCGCTGCGCGGGTTCAAGCGCGTGCATTCGAAGCCCGGCGAATCGCAGGCGGTGCGCTTCGAGCTGAAAGATCGCGATTTGAGCATGGTAAGTGAAGCGGGCGAACCGATCATTGCCGAAGGGACATATTCGGTGTCGATTGGCGGCGGCCAGCCCCATACGGAAGCGCCAACCGTTGCCGGCGCATTTCAGGTGAAAGGAACCAAGGTGTTACCGGAGTAGCTCGCTGGAGAGCGCTGGATACGTCCTTGCCCTACCGGGGAGGAATGCTGCCTCTCTCCCTCCGCCTGATTCAAAGGATCAACGATTCGAATAACCAACGATTCGAATAACCAACGATTCGAACAATCAGCGCATCGTCTCTCGCTTGCGACTTTCCTCGGATGCGTGCATCTAGACAGCGAGGACCGATTCCGTTCCTCGGGATCGAATGACGAGAGGAGGCAAGCTAATGTCCCACAGCATAGCGACCTTGCTGCTGCGTAATCTGAGCGATGTGTTTGGCGAAAATGACCCCGTGCGTCGGCGCGCTGCAATCGACGACATCTGGAATGAGGATGGTGTGTTCTACGATCCCAACGGAGGCATCTACCGAGGCCGTGACGAGATTGATCGTATTGCTGGTGTGATAAAAGCAACCCATCCAGATTTCAAATACCAGCCCCTCGCCCCTCCCGAAGAATTTGATGATGCCGGACGGGTTCGATGGGTATCTGGCACTCCCGGCAAACCACCAGCTTACGCGGGAACCGATTTTGTCGTCGCCCGGAACGGTCGCATTGCTGCGATCTATATGTTTCTCGACAGCCTGCCCTGAGCTCGTCTCTGCTGCCCACGGCACGCGAATCCCGAACGTTTGTCGGCGACCCGGGCTGCGTCAGTTCGGTGACAAATCCCGACTTCACTCCTTGAGGGCTTCGGGCGCCCCTGGTGTCAATGAGTGCCAACGCCTGTTTACAACAATTGCCTTCTGAGCATATAAGAAGGGCTGTTTGTGGGATCGGCATTGTGTTCGCAGAGGGGGGCAATCATGGACAGCATTCTGAAATTGGAGAACCGGCACACCGGGGAGACACTTCGGATGCGTCGAGAGCGCGATGTTTCCGGTCAAGTGGTCTTGATAATCGAGGGCTCGCTCCCACCGGGAACTAAGGGACCGCCGCCCCACGTGCATTTCCGAGAACGAGAAGAAGGTGGAGTACAGGCGGGGACTTTGGGCGCACGAATCGGAGAACAAACGCTAGTTGTGCAGACCGGAGGAAATGCAGCTTTTCCTGCTGGGGTCGTTCACTCTTGGTGGAATGCCGGGGAAACCCTTCTGGAGTTCAATGGTCGCGTAGTTCCGGCAGTTGACCTGGATCAATTCCTCCAAGCTTTATTCGCTGTGCTCAACGCTAGCGCGACCAACAGGCCTTCGATCTTTTATCTGGCTCATGTGCTCTGGCGGCATCGCCGCACACAGGCTATTGCGACGCCCCCTATGGCGATCCAACGTATTTTGTTTCCTGTGGTCCTGCTGATTGGCCGCGTTCTCGGGAAGTACAAGGGACAGGGTTGGCCGGGATGCCCCGAAACCTGCAACGGTGCTCCCTTGGCAGAAGCTGCGATTGCTTAAGCATGATGTCGGAACCGCTGCGCTTCCGCGCGGACCGTCCGCCCGCTCCTTCCCACCGGTCAATGAGTGTTAACGCCTTCCATGAGAAGGCCGGTCGGAGTCAAGTCGATTCTGCCGTTCTTTTGTTGGACAAGGTTTTTTCTCCGCCGAGTCACCACCACTGTCGCCACCCTTCCATCCGCACTCTGTTGAGCGACTCTATCGCTCGGTGCAAGTTGGGTGTTCTCGTTTCAGCCGGTGCTGCCACCTGTTAGTCGACCTGCGATCCCACTCCTGAGAGTGGAAGGTGGGCCAGGCGTTAGACGCAGTCACCGAAACTCGGCTTTGGGCTTTTGCTTTTCCTTTCGAAGAACGTTTTTGACTTATGCGGCTGCCGGCATCGCTCTCTGATTGCTGTTGTGCAACGGTTCGTACACTTCTCCGCTTACCCACAGGTGATGCAGCAACACCGCCAGCTTCCGCGCCACTGCGATGATCGCTCTCTTCTTCCCGCTCCTCCCGCCGCGCTCGGCCAGCTTCAGCCCCCAGCGGCGTAGATCACAATCGATCCCGAACGGTCCCAAGATATGCTGCGCCCCCTGCACCAGCAACGTCCGCAAGTACGGGTCGCCTTCCTTGCTGATGTGCATCTGCGGCTCGCTCTGCCCCGAGTTCCTTCGTCCCGGCTGCAGGCCCAGATAGCAACCCGCGTCACGACTCTTTTGAAAGCGATGCGGATCTTCCAGCGTCAGCATGTACGTCAGCGCGATCAGCGTGCCCACACCTTTCACCTGTTTCAGCAGCGCGGTTTGCGGATAACTCTGCTGCGCCAACTGCTCGATGCGCTCGTTGTACTCCGCGATGCGCTCGCTCACCGCTTCGATCCCCGCCAGCAACGGTTCCAACGCGCGTTGCAGTTCCGGACTCAGTCCCTCCGCTTTTTCCGGATTCATGTTGCGCACGTTGCATCCGCGCAATCGCTCGCCGTAGCTCTTGGCCAACCCTCGCGCCGTGTTCACCAGTGCCGTTCGCGCTCGTACCAGTCCCGCTCGCGCACGGATCACGGTCAGATCCGCTTGCGCCTTCGCGCTGCGATGCTTCACCGGACTCAGCAACTCGGGATCGATCCGGGCCAGCCGAGCCAGCGTTTGCGCATCCAGCCGATCATCTTTCTTTCGGCTCTCTCCGATCAGTCGCACATTGCGCGCATGGGCGACAATCACTTCATGCCCCAACTCGCTCAGCAATCGACTCACCCAGGGCGAATGCATCCCCGTCTCCAGCGCGATCCGGCTGCGAGGCATCCCGCCAAACACTTCCTGCATGGCTTTCGGCGTTGTGCTTACCTTCTGTTCCAGCAGCACTCTGCCCGCTTCATCCAGCACACAATACCAACTCGACCGGTCTCCCAGATCAAACCCGATCGTCAGCTTTTGCTCGGGAAAATTCCTGCCCTGCTTACCCGCTACGGTGCTAACCTTCTTCATTGCCGGTCTCCTTTATCTCTTGCGCTTCAAGCGCGTCGATAACTTGGGAGCCTACAGCATCCCGTCGGAGACCGGCCTTCTCATCCCATCTGTTAACAACAGTTACTCTCCGGCTTGAAGTTGGTCCACTTTAACAGCGCAAGGTCATACATCGGCGTTCGTTCATACCTTATCCTGAGTCTATGGCCAAAACGTTCCTGTTCGTGGTGCTAGTGCTCCTAGGCAACGCCGTCGCACAGCATAAGCTGCCTCCATCGCTAGACGCAACGAATTGCAGCGTCGCAGCGCCGTCTGGTGAATTACCAAATGCCCAATTCGGGCGAAAGGGCGGACGCACCACTGTCTCAAAGGTGTTGTTCCGGGACGGCGTGTTGATCGTTAGCGACGTCGAACAGGGACGCGATCTCGGCCAGTACGAAAAGCTGACATTAATTAACCCCAGGCCCACGACGGTTGCAGAAAGGAAAGGCGACCTGCTATTCCGCGTGCCCGGAGCTTCCTGTGGCAACATTGGCATGATCGCAAGAAAGGCTATTTGCGCCTTACTCTTAGCAGCGTTGATGCGACCAGCACCTCCCATATTTTTGTGGAAGAAGATAATACAGGCCGCTGGCGTGTGTCTTGGCGAATTGTTCGGCACAGGGGGCGGGTCGATGATCTGCCGACTTATTACTCGGTCCAGTGGGTGATTCCGGCGGGCTTTCGACAGCCCGGAAAGGCTTTGCCTGAAGGTCAGCAGCCTGATCCCGCCAAGAACAAGCTTGAGTTCCGCGACAAATGTGGCGAGGTCGAGCAGTTCCTTTAAGACGTGGCGGGCGACCCCACATGCTTCCCGGTTGGCGTAACATCGCCATTACACTCATCACCACGGGCACAATTCCGCTCTATACTGACAACGCCACTGGCAACGCCGTGCAGAAGGTCATTCACAGACTTTGAAGATTTGAGGAGAGAACGAATGGCAAACCGAGAAATGAGCGTTGGAACCGTCGGTTCGAAGTCTGGGAGCAACTCCGGGGGTTACAAGAGGATCGTTTACATCATCTGCGCGGTGGCCGCTCTGGGAGGCCTGCTGTTTGGCCTTGACCAGGGATTCATCGCGAACTCACTTGCAACCATCGACGCGCACTACCACCTCGGTGTCCAGGGTGGCGAGCGTTACTCGGCCATCCTCGCAACCGGCGGGATTATCGGTGCGTTGCTCTCGGGCATCTTCGCGCGCTTCCTCGGGCGGAAGAAAAGCCTGCTGTTAGCCGGGTTTATTTTCACTGCGGCGTCAGCGCTCTCGGCGATACTTCCACCCTTGCCTGTGCTCTCGGCCTGCCGCTTCGCCCTTGGCTTCGGGGTCGGTGTCGCGTCCTTTGTCGTGCCGCTTTACCTGGCCGAAACTGCTCCAGCGTCCATCCGCGGCTCCATGGGCACGCTCTTTCAGCTGATGATCACGATTGGTATCTTTCTGATCTCGCTCACGAACGTCCTCATCGCTCGAGCATTCACTAGCCCTTCCGCCTCGCTGCCGCTCATGTTCCTGACGATCACATTGTTCGCGGCGATGATGTTCTTCGGGGGCTTCACACTTCCGGAAAGCCCGCGCTGGTTGATGCTTAAGCGAAGGAAGGATGAGGCGATCGCCGTGCTGCAGCGGACCCTGAACACGCAGCAGGAGGTCGACTCTGAGATTGCCGAAATCGAGCAGGCGCTGCACGGGCCGCAGGGCGCTGGCATCAGCATTGTCCTGCGCGGTTACTTCTTTAAGGTTCTCCTGGTCGGTGTATTACTGCAGATGTTCCAGCAGCTCGTCGGGATCAACATGATGATCTACTACTCGCCGACGATCTTCGGCTACGCGGGCATAACCGGCTTCCTGGCGGCAATGACCGTCCCCACCGTCAACATGCTCTTCACCTTCCCGGCGATCCATCTGGTCGAGAAATGGGGACGCAAGAAGCTGCTGTATGTGGGCGCGGTGGCGATGCTGGTCACCATGGTCGCTGCCGGCGTCGCTTTCCAGTCGATCGCGGCCCATCCGGCAACCATCAGCGGCACAGAGAAGGCCGTGCTGCTGGTATCGGTGGTGGTTTACATTTTCGGCTTTGCGGTTTCCTGGGGACCGGTCGCCTGGCTCGTCTGCTCCGAGATTTTCCCGCTCGAGGGCCGAGAAGTCGGAATGACGATTACGACCATGGTCAACTGGACTTTCGCCGGCCTGGTGATGGGCAACGCGCTTTCATTTATGAAAGCGCATGGAAACGCATCGATCTTTTACGTGTTCGGAGGCTTCTGCGTGCTGGCGATTGCATTTGTCGCGATGTTCGTGCCCGAGACGAAGGGAATCACCCTCGAGGAGATGGAGTTCAATCTCAAAAATGGCGTCCCATTGCGCAGGCTCGGCGAACGTCCCAACGTGTAGGGTGTCTGTGCCGCTGGATTAGGAGACCAGAAGTCGTAAGATAAGACTTCGCTCCCATGGACGATCCTGCCCTAACCCAAACTCCCACTGCCCACGACGAAGCCGACCCCGGCCATCGCTCGCTTGATGGCCTGCACAGCACGGTCGCAGTGCCGCATCATCAGGCAGGATTTTGGCAGCAGTGGCGGGCGTTTATTGGGCCGGCGATTCTCGTCAGCGTCGGATACATGGACCCCGGCAACTGGGGCACCGACCTGGCGGGCGGCGCGCAATACAAATATGGATTGCTGTGGGTAGTCGGGCTGGCCAGCCTGATGGCGATTTTCATGCAAGTCATCTCGGCGCGGCTCGGCGTGGTGACGGGAAAAGATCTGGCGCAATGCTGCCGCGACTGGTATCCCGCATGGACGCGCTGGCCAAATTGGCTGTTCTGCGAACTTGCCATTGGCGCCTGCGATCTGGCGGAAGTGCTGGGCAGCGCCGTCGCTCTCAATCTGATGTTCCACATCCCGCTGCTGTGGGCGGTGATCATCACCGGGCTGGATGTTTTGCTTCTGTTGGCATTGCAGCGGTTTGGCATGCGGACGATCGAAGCCATCGTTCTGCTGCTAATCGCGACCATCGGGGTCTGCTATTTTCTGGAGATCTTTGTGTTGCCGCAGACCCACCCCAATTTCCTAGAGATGGGCCGGGCGCTAATAAGCCCGACTTTTCGGCAGAGCGGGATGATCTACGTCGCCATCGGCATCATCGGCGCGACCGTGATGCCGCACAATCTCTATCTGCATTCGGCGCTGGTGCAGAGCCGGCAATTGCAGAAAGACGAGCGCTCCATCCGCAGCGCGATTCGCTTTAATACGATTGATTCCGTCACTGCGCTGGCCATCGCGTTCTTTGTGAACGCAGCGATTCTGGTACTGGCGGCGATGGTCTTTTACGGCAAGACGAGCATGGCGACCGCCGGAGGCCGGGTCTTCACCTTCGGAGCCAACAGCGACTGGATCCGTATCGCTTACCTGACACTGGCGCCGTTGCTGGGGACAGCCGCCGCCAGTACGCTCTTTGCCGTCGCTTTGCTGGCCAGCGGGCAGAGCAGCACCATCACCGGAACCCTGGCCGGCCAGGTGGTGATGGAAGGCTTCATGCACTGGCGCATCAAGCCCTGGTTGCGGCGGCTGATTACGCGCACCCTGGCCATCATTCCGGCCGTGCTGGTCATCGGGATTCGCGGCGACAGCAGCGTGAACGATCTGCTGATGCTCAGCCAGGTGGTGCTGGCGCTGCAACTTCCGTTTGCCATGTTTCCCCTGCTGCACTTCACCAGTTCGCGCGCCAAGATGGGCGCATGGAAGAGCGGAATGTTCTTGATGATCGCCGGATGGGGCAGCGCAATCGTGATTACCGCGCTGGACATTTGGGGCCTGCCCGATTCGATCAAGTCGGCGTGGCATGTGATTGTCGGGAGTTGAAGCGTGTTTAAGAACCAAGAGCCAAGAACCGAGAGCGACTACATGTACAAAACCATTCTCGTCACCGTGGACGGCACTCCCACCGACCGCGCGATTATTGAACACGTGAAGCAACTGGCCAAGCTGGCGCAGAGCCGCGTGGTGGTGCTCCACGTGGCCGACGGATGGGCGGCGCGCACCTACGGCCCCGATGCGGTGAGTCGCGAAATCTCCGACGACACCGCCTATCTGCAAAAGGTTCAGGAGGAATTCCAGGCGGCGGGGGTTTCCGCCGTCTCCGAAATGGCCTACGGCGAGCCAGCCAACGAGATCATTAAGTGGGTCAAAGAAAAGGGATGCGATTTGGTTGCCATGAGCACTCATGGCCATCGATTTATTGCCGATTTCTTTCTAGGGACGACGGCCACGCGGGTGCAACACAACATCAGCGTGCCGGTGTTGCTGCTAAGGGCGAAGTGAGGCGGCTCTTGGCTCTTGGTTCTTGGCTCTTAGCTCCTGGTTGTTGGCTCAGATCAACCTCTGATTTTCAAGAGCCAAGGACCAAGAGCCGAGAGCCACTCGACGCAATTTCCGACGCGAACGGCTAAACTAGACTCACCACGTACCCATGGAAGGCCTTCTAATGAACAGCTTTCATTCAAAATCCACACTCGCAGTCGGCGACAAAGATTACGAAATCTACCGGCTGGACGCGCTCGACAAAGCCGGTATCTCGACCACGCATCTGCCATTTTCTCTGCGCATTTTGCTCGAGAACCTGCTGCGCACCGAAGACGGCCGCAACGTAAGAGCTGAAGACATTCGCGCGCTGGCGGCGTGGAATGGGAAGACGAAATCCGAAAAGGAAATCGCTTTCACTCCCAGCCGCGTGCTTATGCAGGATTTCACCGGCGTCCCTGCGGTGGTGGATTTGGCCGCCATGCGCGATGCCATGACGAAACTGGGCGGCGATCCGGCACTGATCAATCCTTTGCAACCGGCCGAGTTGGTGATTGACCACTCCGTGCAAGTGGACGAATTCGGCAAGCCGCAGGCGTTTGCCATGAACGCCGAGCTGGAGTTCCTGCGAAATAAGGAGCGCTACGCTTTTCTGCGCTGGGGGCAGACCGCGTTTCGCAATCTGGCAATCGTTCCGCCGGATACCGGCATCGTGCATCAGGTGAATCTGGAATTTCTGGCGCGCGTCGTGTTCGTGAAGGAATCGCCGGGCAAGCGCGTCGCTTATCCCGACACGCTGGTCGGCACCGACTCGCACACCACCATGATCAACGGCCTAGGCGTGCTGGGCTGGGGCGTAGGCGGAATTGAAGCCGAGGCGGCCATGCTGGGTCAAGCGGTTTCCATGCTGATCCCGCAGGTCGTTGGCGTGAAGCTGACCGGGCGCCTGCGCGAAGGCGCGACGGCCACTGACCTCGTCCTCACCATCACTGAAATGCTGCGCAAGCACGGTGTGGTCGGAAAATTCGTCGAATATTTCGGTCCCGGATTGCAGGACTTACCGCTGGCCGACCGTGCCACCATTGGAAATATGTCTCCAGAGTACGGCGCGACCTGCGGCATTTTCCCCATTGACCGCGAAACGCTGACCTATCTTCGCCTCACCGGCCGTTCCGACGAGCAGATTGCGTTGGTCGAGGCCTACGCCCGAGAGCAGGGAATGTTCCACGACGCGAATACGCCGGAGGCAAACTATTCAGAACTGCTGGCGCTCGACCTTTCCACGGTAGAGCCGAGCCTGGCGGGGCCGAAGCGTCCGCAAGACCGGGTCGCGCTCTCGCAGGCCAAAGACTCGTTCGAAAAGGCGCTGCCCTCGCTGATCAAACCGGGCAAAGGCGAGGCCGCTGTCGGTGGCAACGGGCATTTGAGTCACGGCAGCGTGGTCATTGCCGCGATCACCAGTTGCACCAACACTTCGAACCCTTCGGTGATGTTGGCCGCCGGGCTGTTGGCGAAGAAGGCGGTTGAGAAGGGCCTGACGGTCCCCGCGTGGGTGAAGACGTCCCTGGCCCCAGGGTCGAAAGTCGTCCGCGATTATCTGGAGAACGCCGGCCTGACACCGTATCTGGAGAAACTGAAATTCCACATCGTGGGATACGGCTGCACCACCTGCATCGGAAACTCCGGCCCGCTGCCGGAGGAAATTTCGAAAGAGATTGACCGCAAGAATCTCGTGGTCGCTTCCGTACTTTCCGGCAACCGCAATTTCGAGGGACGAATTAATCCCGATGTCCGCGCCAATTACCTGATGTCGCCCCCGTTGGTCGTCGCTTTTGCGCTGGCGGGACGAATCGATGTTGATCTGCGCAAGGATGCGCTGGGCACCGGCAAAGACGGCAAGCCTGTATTTCTGGCTGACGTCTGGCCGACGCAGCGCGAGGTCGAAGATGCAGTCGAGCATTCGATTTCTTCCGACATGTTCCGCAAAAGTTACGCCGAGGTTTACGAAGGCGACGCCCACTGGCGCGGATTGCCCGTTCCCAAGGGCGATACTTACTCATGGGATGAGCACTCGACCTACATCCGGCAAGCGCCGTATTTTGACGAGATGTCGCGCAAGCCTAGCGCCGTCGCCGACATCAGGAATGCCCGCGTGCTAGCCGTTCTCGGCGACAGCGTGACCACCGACCACATTTCTCCGGCGGGATCGATCAAGAAAGACAGTCCTGCGGGAAAATATTTGCAGGAGCATGGTGTCAAACCTGGGGATTTTAATTCCTACGGTTCGCGCCGGGGCAATCACGAAGTCATGGTGCGCGGAACGTTCGCCAATGTTCGCCTGCGTAACAAGATGGTGCCCAACATCGAGGGCGGATGGACGAAGCACCTGCCCGGCGGCGCCGAGATGACGATTTTCGAAGCCTCCGAAAAATACATTGCCGAAGGCGTGCCTCTGGTGATTCTTGCCGGGAAAGAATACGGCTCCGGCTCGTCGCGCGACTGGGCGGCGAAAGGGCCGCTGCTGCTGGGTGTCCGCGCCGTCATCGCCGAAGGCTACGAGCGCATTCACCGCTCGAACCTGGTTGGCATGGGAATTCTTCCGCTTCAGTTTTTGCCGGGACAAACCGCCGAATCGCTCGGTCTGACCGGCGAAGAAGTTTTCGAGATCGCTGGAATCCGCGAACTCATCGACCATTACGCTTCGGGAAAACGCGTGAAGGTCCGTTCCGGAAAAAGAGAATTTGAAGCTACGGTGCGAATCGATACGCCGCAAGAAGCGTTGTACTACGCCAACGGCGGGATATTACAGTATGTGTTGCGGCAGTTGCTGGCGGGCAAACCGCAGCCGGCGCACGCCTAAGACCGATACAAGCGGCCTCTTACCTTGCGGCAGCTGCTTTCGCCTTGGGTGTCACCTGGGTTCGCGGTTTATCCCAATCGTTCTCGCCGCGGCCGCCCCCACCTTCCAGTCTAAAACTGCCCACCATCTTTTGCAGATCGAGTGCCAACTCCGACAAATCCTGGCAGGCTTTAGCCGACTGCTGCGCCCCGTCGGCGGATTCCTTCACCAGTTGCGCAATGGATTCCATGTTCTGATTGATTTGCTCGCTTGCGCTCGACTGCTGGCTCGCCGCGGTCGCAATCTGGGTGATGACGCTTCCGACGTTTTCTGAAGTGCCGATGATTTCTTTCAGAGAGTCTCCAGCTTGTGCCGTCGTCTGCACGCCTTCGTCCACCCGCTTGCGGCCTTCTTCCATGGCTGTGACTGCCACCTGAGTTTCGTTTTGCAGGGTCTGAATCATCTGCGCGATTTCCTTGGTGGCCGAACTGGTTCGCTCGGCCAGTTTTCGCACTTCGTCGGCGACTACGGCAAAGCCGCGGCCTTGTTCGCCGGCGCGGGCGGCTTCGATGGCGGCATTCAGCGCGAGCAGGTTGGTCTGGTCGGCGATGTCGTTGATCACGTTCACGATGCGCCCGATCTGGTCTGAACTCTTGCCCAGTTCCCCAACTCGTTTGGCGGTACTGCTGACCGAGTCGGCGATGGCGCGCATCCGGGCCAGGGTCTCGTCCACGATGCCGCCCCCTTTTCGGGCGGTGTCGGCGGCCTGGCGCGAGGCTTCTGCGGCTTGGGCGGAGTTTTCCGATATCTGCTGCACCGTGGAAGACATTTCCTGCATGGCAGTCGCGACCTGGGCGGTCTGGTCCCTCTGCGTTTCGGCGCCCCCGGCCTGCAGCGTCGCCGACGAGGAGATTTCCTCACTGGCGCTGGCCACGTGCACCGCAGTGTCGGCGATGGATTGCATCATCAGGCGCAGATTGTTCTTCATGCGGTTCAGCGCCAGGCCGGCTTTGCCAATCTCATCCTCGGAGGAAATCTGCATGTCCTCGACGGTCAAGTTGTTGGCCGCGATTTCTTCGATCATGACCACCATGGGGCCGATGCTGCGAGTGACGGAGCGCACGATGATAACTGCCACCAGCACACCGATCAGAATGCCCAAGGTTGCCAGGGACAGGATAACGGTGATGGCGCGCGATTCCGCGACCGCTTCCTGCTGGCGAGCAGAAGTCCGGAGGTCGCTTTCGAAGGCGACCAGGTCTGCGACCGTCTTGCCCAAGTCTGCGCGTATGACGTCGGATTTCGGCGTAATGGTCAGAGCGATGGCCTGCTTCTGTTTGCCCGCGCGGTGTAGGGCGGCAGCGCGCTCAATGATGCCGTGATAAGCGTCTAAGGTTTGCCGGAGGTGAGTTACAGTTTCCCGGCCCTTGCCGGTGGAAAGGGTCGCCTGCAGTTTGTCGAGTTCGTCCGCCAACTTGAGGCCGTTTGCGGCGTAACGGTCCATCTCCGCCGGCTGACTGGTCAGGAGAAACGCGCGATACTCGGCTTTCTGGTCGTTCACGCGGGAGAAGATGGACGCGGCGTAGAACGTCGCCTGACCTTTCTGGTCCACAAAAGCGGACAACTCGGTCACCTTCTCCACCGACGTATAGCTGATGACACCCATGGCAAGAAGAATCACCAGCAGGGCGCCAAAGCCCGCGGCCAGCTTCATTTTGAGGCTTAGCTTATTCATGAGTATGCCAGCACTGATTGTGGCTGGAGGTATCATCGGCGGAAAGCCAGCCAGCTTGATGCCGCCAGAACAGCGTTCCCGCACTCGAAGGGTCGATCCCTATTGGAGTTGGGCACTGATCATTGATAAGGGCGGTTGGGCCGGCCAGCTTTACCATCACCGCTGTTTGCCCGCTGAGGTAGCAGGGCGACCCTCCGCTGCTATAATCAGCAATTACCCTCATGGCTTCTAAGCGCCTGATTCGTTCCACCACAGTCCTGTGTGTCCGCCGCAACGGCAGTGTAGTCATGGCCGGGGACGGGCAGGTCACGCTCGGCGAAGCGGTCATCAAGCACAATGCCAGGAAAATCCGGCGGCTGTATCAGGACAAGATTCTCGCCGGGTTCGCCGGATCTACCGCCGACGCGTTCTCGCTCTTCAGCCGCTTTGAAGCCAAGCTCGAGCAGTATCACGGAAACATCGGACGCGGCGCGGTCGAACTGGCCAAAGACTGGCGGACGGACAAATTTTTGCGACACCTGGAAGCCCTGCTGCTGGTCTCCGACAAAGAGCAGACGTTTCTGCTGAGCGGCCAAGGCGACGTGATTGAGCCGGACGGCGGAATTGCCGCCATCGGCAGCGGCGGCCCTTACGCCCACGCCGCTGCCCAGGCCCTGGCCGACCACACTCAGCTTACCGCCCGGCAGATTGCCGAAGAAGCAATGAAGATTGCCGGCAAAATGTGCATCTATACCAATGACAAGGTTACGGTAGAAGAACTCTAGAAGCGTCGTTGGTCGTTCGTCCTTGGTCGTTGGCTTAGAACCGAAGCCGATGGCCTAATCGAAAAGGCCAACGACGAACGACCAACGACCAACGACGGATTTATGGCCATTTACCTCCCTGCAACTGCCGAAGACGAACAGCTTGCGCTGGACGATCTCACTCCGCGCGAGATTGTTGCTGAGCTGGATAAGCACGTAATCGGGCAGCACGCCGCCAAGCGCGCCGTCGCGATCGCTCTGCGCAACCGGATGCGCCGCCAGAAGCTAGCTCCTGAGCTTGCCGAAGAAATCATTCCCAAGAACATCATCATGATTGGGCCCACTGGCGTAGGTAAGACCGAGATCGCGCGGCGGCTCGCGAAGCTGGCGAATTCGCCGTTCCTGAAAGTGGAAGCCTCGAAGTTTACCGAGGTCGGCTACGTCGGCCGCGACGTGGAATCCATGGTGCGCGACCTGGTCGAGATCGCGATTGACAACATCCGCGCAGAAAAGCTGGAAGACGTTTCCGACAAGGCTGAACTCAACGCCGAAGAGCGGTTGCTGGATATTCTTCTTCCGCCCGCCGCGCCTTCGCATCCTGAGCCAGGATTTACGCTGGAAGCGACCACAGGCGATTCCTATTCGCGCACTCGCGAAAAACTTCGCCAGCAACTGCGCGAAGGCAAGCTCGACGACCGCACGGTAGAAATCGACGTGCGAGAACGCAATTTTCCGTCGTTTGAAATCATCTCCAACCAGGGCGTCGAGGAGATGGACGTCAACCTCAAAGACATGCTGCCCAACATCTTCGGCCAGCGCACCAAGAAGCGGAAGATGAAGGTCAACGAGGCATTCGAATACCTGATCACGGAAGAAGAACAGCGCCTCGTCGATATGGACCAGGTCACCCGCATGGCGATTGACCGCGTAGAAGACGCGGGGATTATTTTCCTCGACGAGATCGATAAGATAGCCGGCCGCGAAGGCGGCCACGGGCCGGACGTTTCCCGCGAAGGTGTGCAGCGCGACATTTTGCCGATCGTCGAGGGCACCACGGTCAACACTCGCTATGGCATGGTGCGCACCGATCACATTCTGTTCATCGCCGCCGGAGCGTTCCATGTTTCGAAACCCAGCGACTTGATTCCTGAGCTGCAGGGGCGATTTCCCATCCGCGTGGAACTGCAATCGCTCACCATGGAGGATTTCATCCGCATTCTGACGGAACCGAAGTCTTCGCTGGTAAAGCAGTACACCGCTCTGCTCGAAACCGAAGGCGTGAAGCTGGAATTCACCAAGGACGCGCTGGAAGAGATTGCCCGCTTTGCATTCCGCGTGAACGAAGGCACGGAAAACATCGGCGCGCGGCGGCTGCACACTATTATGGAACGCGTGCTGGATGAGATCAGTTTCTCGGCTTCCGACAAAAAGGGCGAGCAGTTCAAGGTCGATGCCGCCTACGTCGGCAAGATGCTGTCGGACATTGTGAAGGACCAGGACCTGAGCCGCTATATTCTGTAAAAAAGCACGGGCGCGAACGCCCGTGCCCCACAAGCAATCCTAGTAGTTGGTCTTAATCGTCAAGGTATCAAACGCCTTCAGCGGCCCGTTCACCGGGGCGCTCGGATCCGGGACCGCCACATACTCGCACTTGATGGCCTTCTTGGTTACGGTGATCCGCAAGTAGCCGTGCTTGTCATCGCAAAAGTCTTCCAGGACACCATCGCCTCCGACCATTGAAACCGGCAGGGTCGCGGTGTGGAACGCCTTCGACAGCACATGCATTTTGGCGTTGTACCCGCCGGCCCCCGCGACAATCATCGGGAGAGGCTGGGCGTTCAGGTATCCGGTAAAGCGCTGGTAGTTGTGCACGTGGCCCGTCAGAATCAGCTCCGGAGTGCGGCCCGCCGTCTTGACTGCATTCTCCAGCACGGTTTTCAGATGCTGGCTTCCGGGCTTGCTGCCATAGGCCGAGTAAAGCGGGTGGTGTACCGCCACGATTACGGCCCGGTTGGCGGGCGCCGCGGCCAGCTCCGACTCAAACCAGTCGATTTGTGTCTGGCTCAACTTCCCGCCTTCGGGGCAGTTGCTGTACAGGCCGATGATGGTGACCAGCGGCGTCAACAGCGTCCAGTAAACGTTGGGTTGGGTCATAGTGGTGCGCGGTGCGTCACGGCCTTCGGAGGTATGCGCGGGTGTCTGGCTGCAGAAGTTGCGCACGAAGCCCTGCAGGCTGTTCTCACCGGTCTGGGGATCGACGTCGCCATCGTGGTTCCCCGGGATCGCCACAATGGGGCCGGGATACGTCATGTAGGGCTCGTAAAACTCGGGATAGTAGTTGGGCAGCTCTCCATCGTAATAGACCACATCGCCCAGGTGATAAAAGAACGAAGGGTGGGTGGTCACGTTGCCGGAGAAGTCGGACTCCATGTATTTCGCGACATTTTCGATTTGGGTGGGGGTGTTCACGCCTCCGGTGTCGCCGACGGAGTGAAAGACCAGCGTACCGGAGGTGGTGATGGAAGCAATGGACTCGGGTGACAAGATACTATCCAGCGACATGCGAAACGGCGGCAGGCCGGTGGGCGGGGGAAGATCGCGCCAGGGTTGCTTGGGATGCTTGTCCGGATCGATCACGGTCTGGAAATTTTGCGGCATGCGAGGGGCGCCGAACGTCCTCCCCGCCGCGGGCGCTGGGTAATGTTGGGTTGTGGCACGTAGGGCAGTTGCGTTGAGCATGGTGATCTTGCGTGCAGTTTTTTTCATTTTTTCGACCTCAGAAGGATTTGAACGAGCAGGGCCGACAGGGAAACAAAACACCTGTGGGGAAGAGGGCCTAAGTAAACACCCAAAGTCGCGGGCCTGTCAATCGCTAGGCTCAGTGACTATTTGGTGAAACTTCAGGCCGCAGGTGTTGGCGGTTGAGTTTGATTAATGGTTTGCTCTTCCCGTAGGCTGTTGGACTGGCAGCGCCCAAATCTATGGATCGCAATCGCCTGAATTCGCTGATGCAGCGCGAGCAGAAGCTCTTCGCAGACAAGCGTCCCAAATCCAAAGCGTTATTTGAGCGCGCCGGAAAGTCGCTGCTGGCGGGCGTTCCCATGAACTGGATGCGGAAGTGGGCAGGCGCATTTCCGCCGTTTGTCCGCGAAGCCCAGGGCGGATATTTCTACGACGTTGACGGTCACCGCTACATAGACTTCTGCCTCGGCGACACCGGCGCGATGACCGGCCATTCTCCGTACGCCACGGTGAAGGCTGCAGAAGACCAAATGAAGCGCGGCATCACGACCATGCTGCCCGGCGAAGATGCAATCTTCGTTGCCGAAGAATTGCAGCGGCGTTTCGGGCTCAAGTACTGGCAATTCGCGCTCACCGCCACCGACGCCAACCGTTTTTCGATTCGCCTCGCACGGCAGATTACGGGACGACCCAAGATTCTGGTCTTCAACTGGTGCTATCACGGCACCGTGGACGAAAGTTTTATCACCTTGCAGCCGGATGGCACCGCTCGCGCGCGCAGTGGCAACATTGGGCCACCGGTCGATCCGGCAGTCACGACGAAGGTTGTGGAATTCAACGATGTGGCCGCACTGGAACAGGTGCTTGCCCCCGGCGACGTAGCGTGCGTGCTGGCGGAACCGGCGATGACCAACGTCGGCATCGTGCATCCCGCGCCCGGATATCATCAGGCGCTGCGCGAGTTGACCCGCAAGCACGGCACCCTACTCATCATCGACGAGACCCACACGATTTGCGCCGGCCCCGGCGGATATACGCGGGCTGAGAATCTTGATCCCGACGTGCTGGTGTTCGGCAAAGCGATCGGCGGCGGAATTCCGGGAGCAGCTTACGGATTCTCGCAGGACGTGGCGGATCGAATCACTGCCGCGCAAAGTCTCGAAGACTGCGACGTCGGCGGCATCGGCGGGACGCTGGCGGGGAATGCGCTGTCGCTGGCGGCGATGCGCGCCACGCTGACGAAAGTCCTGACCCAGGAAGCTTTCAGCCGCATGTTTCCTTTGGCGGAGCGCTGGACCGCGGGAGTTCAAGCTACCATCAGCGAATACCGAATGCCCTGGCACGTAACCCGCCTGGGATGCCGCGCAGAGTATTTGTTTTCGGCGAGTCCGGCGAAAAATGGCCAGCAGGCGCACGACGCCATGGACTTCGATCTGGAGCGCTTCATGCACCTCTACGCCATGAATCGCGGAATTCTGCTCACGCCTTTTCACAACATGGCCCTCATGTCCCCGCAGACCGAGGCGGCAGACGTTGATCAGCACACCAAGGTATTTCGCCAGTGTGTGCAAGAACTGTTGAGCGTGCCGCTGAAATAGTCTGTAAGGGGCGGCGAGGACGCCCGCCGCTCCACGCTCAGATCTTTGGAGAGACGGCCGTCCCCGCACATCCGCCCTCGCCCAGCGACACGAAATGTTAATCTGATCGCCACCGCATGAATCATCTGAGCTTAAGACTCGGCCTCGGCTTGCTGGCGTTGCTTGTTCTAACCGGTTGCGGCAGCCCCGGCGTTCCGTTGCCTCCGTCGCTGGAACTGGCGAGGCCAGTCAGTGACCTGCACGCAGCACGCAAAGGCAACACGGTTTACCTCGCCTGGTCGCCGCCGGAAACCACCACCGACCGCCATAACATCCGGCATCCGGGACCCACGGAAATATGCCGCGTGGTTGGAACGACGATTCGCGAATGTGGAGATGCGATTGGGCGGGCCCCATTTGTGAAGCCGCCGGCTGTGAACAAAGCCGCGCCCAAGCCTCAGGTGACTTACTCCGATCAGCTTCCTGCAAACCTGTTTACGGGGAACCCGGCCGCAAAAATCGTGTATGCAGTGCGGGTATCAAATTCCTATGGAAAGAGCGCGGGGCTTTCCAATCCAGCGGAAGTGTCGGCTGCACCTACGCTGCCGCCACCAGATAAGTTTCAGGTGCAGCTTTCGGCAGACGGCATACGACTTACGTGGAGTCCAGTTGCCTCGCCAAAAGGCAGTTCCGGCGTGAGCTATTTGTATCGTGTGTACCGCCGAGATTTGGGAACGCGCGCTGAAAGCGTAGCGGGAGAAGTCGAACTGAACGATGCGACACCACCGAGCCTGCTCGATCAGAGCTTCGAATGGGGAAAAACCTACGACTATCGCCTTACGGTAGTGACGGTCGCGGCAGCGGACAAAGCGAGCGAGCAGCAAGTGGAAGGTGAGGACACGCCTGCGGTCACCGTGGTTGCTCATGATGTTTTTCCTCCCGCTGTCCCCGCAGGATTGCAGGCAGTGTTTTCAGGGCCGGGGCAGAAGCCGTTTATTGATTTGATTTGGGCTCCGGACACGGAATCCGATCTAGCGGGATACAACGTTTATCGGCACGAGCAGGACGGCCACCCGGTGAAGCTAAATTCTGAGTTGGTAAAGGCGCCGACTTTCCGCGACACCGACGTGGTCGCCGGACACCAGTACTCATACTCTGTCTCGGCCCTTGATGTGCGCGGAAACGAAAGCTCCCGCTCGGAGGAAGCTAGTGAAGCCGTTCCCACTCCGTAGGGTTGTGTCGAACCCTAACGCTTGATTCTCACCTGCACCGTAGTTCCGTCCGCCAGGGTCCCATCCAGTAATTCGATCTTCCCTCCGCGCACCACTCCGTTGAATTCCTGATTCGTTGGCTGCGGGGGCGGCGCGAGTGTAGTCTGCCGCCCGGAACCCTTGTCCATGGCCTGGTTTGCCAGCTCGTCGGCTTCGCGGTTGTGTCCGCGCAGCACGTGCTCTATGTGAAACCAGTCCAGCTTGGAAATCAACTCCTTCGCCCGGGCATGAAGATCGCGCAGCGTCGCATCCTTCACTTTATAGATGCCCTTGATCTGCCGGACCATGAGCTCCGAGTCGCTGACCACCTTCAGCGCCGGGTGATGGTTCTCGACCGCGTATTCGAGCGCGCCAATCAACGCCTGGTATTCGGCAAAGTTGTTCGTCTGATGGCCCAGATACTTGCTGAGCCCGGCAACTTTATTTCCCTTGGCATCGCTGATGGCAACGCCGTATCCGGCAGGGCCAGGATTGCCGCGCGCGCCGCCGTCGGTGTGCGCGATTAGATAATTTCCCGGCGCAGGTTTCATGGCATCATCTTCCCGCCGCCAGCCGCGTCGCCAGACGGGCCGGAAGATTCGCGGCAAAGATTTTTTCCTGCGCCGACCGCAAATCGTAGGGCACGCGGCAGAATGTCACCACCCGCTTGTCGGTGTCGAACAAAGCGAAACCTGATCGCCAGTCGCCATCACGCGGCTGCCCCACCGACCCCGGATTGATCATGTAACTCACTCCGGTTTCCAGTGGAAAATCGCACGTCTCGCTCTGTCCTATGCTGGTGTATTCCGGATGCGCGGTCTCGGCAAATCCATTGCGCAGGAGGAAAACTCCCTGAATGTGGGTGTGCCCGAAGAACGTTGCGCTCATCGTGGACTCGACCAACGCCGGGAGCGCATCCTGGATCAGGACCACGTAGCGGTCTTCGTCATCGGGCGCGCCGTGCACGAATTGAATGTTGGGAACCTCGGGAAGTTTGACCGGCCCTTGGGGCAGCAGACGGAGCCACTCCAGGTTGTCACTGCTCAGTTGGGCGCGGTTCCAGAGCGCAGCCATCCCGGCCATGGGATTAAAAGTCTCGACGTTATCCAGTCCGGCGACAACTTTGTCGTGGTTGCCGCGGACGACTGTTTGCGGAGTCCCGCTCTCACCGAGTGCGCGCACCTTGGCCGTGACTTCGTTCGGGCTGGCGCCGTAGCCGACGATGTCGCCCAGGTTCACGATAGCGTCGTGCGGCGGCGCGGCGGCAAGTGAAGCCTCGAGAGCTTCGAGGTTGCTGTGAATGTCACTGAGCAGGAGTATGCGCATTCGTCAATCGAACCGAGAACTTGCGATTATACGGGACGCTCGACTGTCGGGTTAACGACCGCCGGGTTCATGACCGGGCATCGCGCCCAGTGTCCGGCGCTGATTTCCAAGAGTTGGGGAAGCTGTTCGCGGCAATCCGGAACGCGGAGATCGCAGCGCGGCTCGAACGGACATCCAAGAGGAAGATCGCTAGGTGGCGGGACCGTTCCTTCAATTGTCTGCAGCGGGCGATTCCGTGCCGTGGAAAGCGTGGGCGCGGCCTGGAGCAACCCGCGAGTGTAAGGATGCGCCGGCGCTCGAAAGATTTCGGCGCGCGGTCCGAGTTCGATAAGACTTCCGGCGTACATGACCGCAACCCGGTCGGCAACCTGCGAAACCACGGCCAGATCGTGAGAGATAAAAAGCATGGTCAGGCCGAACTTTTCCCGGATGCTGGCCAGCAAATCCAGAATCTGCGCTTGAATCGTGACGTCGAGCGCGGTAGTCGGTTCATCGGCGATCAGCAACTCTGGCCGGTTCACAATGGCCATCGCGATCATCACTCGCTGCCGCATTCCGCCAGAAAGCTGGTGCGGATAATCACGGGCGCGGCGCGCGGGATCGTCGATAGCAACTTCTTTCAGAGCTTCCACCGCGCGGTCGTGCGAGTCTTTCTTTGAAACGGCATTGTGGGCGCGGACCGCCTCGGCGATCTGCTCACCGACTCGCATCACAGGGTTCAACGCGGTCATCGGCTCCTGAAAAATCATGGAAATGCGGGAGCCGCGCAAGAGGCGCATGGGCTCAGGATCAAGAGTCAGCAGGTTTTGCGATTTCCCGTCTGCGTCAAACAGGATTTCACCGCCCACACTTGCCTGCGGAGGCAAGAGGCGCATGATGGACAGCGATGTGACCGACTTCCCTGATCCGGATTCTCCCACCAGGCCGAGGACTTCTCCGCGCGAGATTCCAAAACTCAAGTCGCGCACCGCCGCGAGCGGCCGCGGAGACGCCGGGAACTCCACCGTCAGATTCTTCACTTCGAGCAGCACTTGCACATGTTAGCAGTGTCGCGTGGCCGCGTACTTTCGGGTTCGACGAGAATTCATGGTAGTGGCTCAGTTTGAAACCGGCCGTGCGTCATCCCGAAGTCCCCGCGCTTTCTCCAGCGGGGCGAGGGATCTCGCGTGTGCTTGAGGCACTGCCGAATCTATCCACGCATTGACCAGAATTGCGCGCGTCTGTAGCTTGGGACAAGCCCTCATATGGGCAGAATTAGACGCGTTGGAGTTGTCGTGCGAAATAACTTTCGAAGTGGCATCGCATTGGCCGCAACCGCAATCATGCTGGCCGCAGCCGGCTGTGGAACCGGATCGCATTCCAGCAATCCGGGTTCGTCTTTTCCGCCGGCAACCGTGCCACTGGTCAAGTTGAGCACCGATACATTCACCAATTCCACCAGCCAGCATGCGACCGAGGTTGAGCCAGATAGTTTCGCTTTCGGCTCGACCATAGTGGCCGCGTTTCAAGTGGGACGGATTTTCGGCGGCGGCGGCGCCGATATCGGCTTCGCCATCTCGACCGATGCAGGCGCGACCTGGAAGAACGGTTTCCTGCCCGGCCTGACCACTTTTCAAGGCGGGGGTGCGAATTCGGCGGTCAGCGACGTCTCGGTGATCTACGACGCTGCCCACGGAGTTTGGATTCTCTGCTCCCTGACCCTCGCCAGCAACGGCAGCGCTCAAGTCGTCGTCAGCCGCTCGCCGGACGGTTTGAATTGGAACAACCCCATCGCCGTCAGCCACACCCCCGACCCCGACAAGAACTGGATCACCTGCGACAACACCATTACCTCGCCGTTTTACGGGCATTGCTACGTGGAGTGGGACGATGTGGCCCAGGGCAACCTGGTTTGGATGAGCACTTCGACCGACGGCGGGCAGACCTGGTCGGCGGCGGTGAATCCCGGCAATAGTCTCGCAGCCGGCGGGCTTGGCGGCGTGCCCCTGGTCCAGCCCAATGGGAAAGTCGTCGTGCCCATACTCGAGCCGTTCGTTTCTGAGATCGAGGCCTTCACTTCCAGCGACGGCGGCGCGAGTTGGAGCCTGCCCGCTCAGGTGTCGCTGGTCGCTCAACATCAGGTTGCGGGCGGATTGCGCAGCGACGCACTGCCCTCGGCGGCGATAGACGCAGCCGGAAATGTTTACGTCGTCTGGCAGGACTGCAGCTTCCGTGCGACTTGCGCTTCGAATGATCTGGTCATGAGCACGTCGCCCGACGGCGTGATTTGGAGCGCTCCAGCCCGCATCCCGATTGACGCCGACCACCAGCACGGTGGACCACTTCATCCCCGGCCTGGGAGATTGATCCCGCGACCAGTAGCGCCACGGCGCACCTCGGACTGACCTACTACTACTATCCGCAAACAAATTGCTCGGCCGCTACATGCGCGCTCTACGTCGGATTCATCTCATCGCTCGACGGTGGCAACACCTGGAGCGCGCCAACTCCTATCGCCGGCCCGATGTCGCTGAGCTGGCTGCCGTCAACATTCTCCGGACAAATGGTCGCCGACTACATCGCAACCTCTTTCGCCGGAGGCAAGGCTTACGGAGTTTTTGCCGTTGCCAAAGCAAAGTCGGGCGCAACGTTCGATCAGGCGATTTACACCACCCAAGCCGGGTTCGACGTGGCCGCCGCCCAGGGGAGATTCAGTTCAGCGGGAGAACGCCCAGCGGTATCGGGCTTGCGGTCAGGCCGTCGCAGCCTTCGCGGTATGACTAAGGTCCGCTAACCATAGCTTCACAGCGGTATATTCCCATGCTTCTTCGGCGGATTCTTCTCCCGCTTCGTTCCCAACATTTCCAGCGCCTGGATTAGCTTCTTGCGGGTGTCTCGCGGCTGGATGACGGCGTCCACGAAGCCGCGTTCGGCGGCGATGTAGGGGTTGGCGAAGCGGTCGCGGAATTCTTCGATTTTTTGCGTGCGCAATTCCTCGCGGCGGGCTGAGCGCTCGGCTGCGGTGCCTGAACCGTTGGCGACGCGGTCGAGTTCTCGCTTGTACACAATGTCCACCGCGCCTTCCGGGCCCATGACGGCGATCTCCGCCGTCGGCCAGGCGTAGTTCACATCGGTGCGAATGTGCTTGGAGGCCATCACGCAATACGCGCCGCCGTAGGCTTTGCGCGTGATGACGGTGAGCTTGGGCACCGTGGCCTCGGCGAAGGCAAACAGCAGCTTCGCGCCGTGGCGGATGATGCCGCCGTATTCCTGCTGGTGCCGGGGAGGAATCCGGGAACGTCTTCGAACGTAATCAGCGGAATATTGAAGCAGTCGCAGAAGCGGACGAAGCGCGCCCCTTTCACCGACGCATTGATGTCGAGCGTTCCGGCCAGCACCGCCGGTTGATTGGCGACAATGCCGACCGAGCGGCCGTTCATGCGGGCGAATCCGACGACAATGTTTTTCGCATAGTGCTCGTGGACTTCGAAGAAGTATCCGTCGTCAACCACGCGCGTGGATTACGTCTTTGATGTCGTACGGCAGATTCGATTGCGCAGGGACGATGCCATCGAGCGCAGCGTCGGCGCGGTCAATGGGATCGCTGCACGCCTTGCGCGGCGGGTCGTCCAGATTATTCGACGGGAGAAAGCTCAGCAGTTCGCGCAACATCGAAAGGCACTCGGCATCATCGTGAGCGAGAAAATGCGCCACGCCTGAAGTTTCGTTGTGCGTGACCGCGCCGCCGAGCTGCTCTTTGGTGACGTCCTCGTGCATGACGGTCTTGATCACGTCCGGCCCGGTGATGAACATGTACGAAGTGTTGTTGACCATGGCGATGAAATCGGTGATGGCGGGCGAATACACCGCGCCGCCCTGCGCACGGCCCCATGATGGCTGAAAGCTGCGGAATCACGCCGCTGTAAAGCGTGTTGCGCAGAAAAATATCCGCGTAGCCGGCGAGCGATACGACGCCTTCCTGAATCCGCGCGCCCGCCGGAATCATTCAGCCCAATGAACGGAGCACCCACGCGGGCGGCCATGTCCATAATTTTTACGATCTTGGCAGCATTGGTTTCGGAAAGCGAGCCGCCGAAGATGGTGAAATCCTGCGCGAACACAAAAACCAGTCGCCCCTCGATGCGGCCATAGCCGGTGATGAAGCCGTCGCCGTAATACTTCTGCTCTTGCATCCCAAAATCCGTCGCGCGATGGGTGACGAAGCGGTCGGTTTCCTCGAACGTGCCCTTCGTCGAGCAAAAACTCGACGCGCTCGCGTGCCGACATCTTGCCTTCTTTGTGCTGCCGCTCGCGCCGTTCTTTGCCTCCGCCGTCTTCAGCCAGGCGATCGCGGCGTTTCAGTTCTTGCAGTTTCTGTTCGAGATCCATGGTGGGGATTATAAGACCCGTCATCGGTCGTTCGTCGTTGGCCGTCGGCCAAAACCCTGTGGTGTTGGGAACTGGTGAGGATCCGAACGCTGCTCGACCGAGGGTCAACAGCGAATGGCCAACGACCAACGACCAACGACGCCTTACGTACTCCGGTGACTTGCCGCCACCCCTCCCCACCCCTAGTCTGGAGCTTCTTATCTTGAACACAGGAGAGGCTATGTCTCGAAATAAGTGGCTGTATTTGTTGTGCGTGGCAGTGCCGCTAAGCCTGGGGCCGAAGGCTTTCGCCGATCACGATCATGACGGCGATCATGGCCAGGGGCACGCTCACGGGCACGACAAAGGTGATAAGGATAAAGATAAGCACGGCCGTGATGACGATCGCGGAGGCCGGGGAAATGACCGCGCCTACTATCGCGACCATGACCGCGATCTGCGTGGCTGGTATGCCGGGCATCGCGACCATCTGCCGCCGGGCCTGGCGAAGCGCGACGAACTGCCTCCGGGACTGGAGCGCCAGTTGGTGGTGCGCGGAACCTTGCCGCCGGGCCTGAGAAGCCGCATGCATCCTTGCCCAGTTGAGGTCGAGCGCTACCTGCCGCCTCCGCCAGAAGGTTACATGCACACCGCTATTGGCGGCCACATTGTGTTAGTGAACCGCAGGACGTTCTTTGTGCTGGATGTGTTTCACTTCGAGTTGTAGAAAGGCACGTCGTTGGTCGTTCGGTCCTTGGTCGTTGGCAAGACCTCTGAACGCTGAGCGTCAGTCATGTGGCGACGCGACATTCAGACGTGTAGAGAGTTCTGTATTCAGGCGGCGACGGGTCGACGGAGGTAACTGGCCTTGCTGCGCGAACGAAAAAGCCAAGGAAGCGAAGCGAACAAGAGCGAGGGAGGCAACGACGCCATCCTCACTCCATACTCGAGCCTAGCGGGTTGTAGCGGTACTTCCTTCCGTCCCAGAAAACGGCTGAAGTCATCTCATCCGCGCCCGCTTCTTCTACGTAGATCGCGGTCGTGGTCTTTCTCTTCGTCACCTTCATTTTCTTGATGGTGATGGTCTTGACCGTGACATTGATGATCACAAACTTGGCCAGCGGAGTCGGTGACCGCCAGGCGTCGGCGCCGGAGCCGTGAATCACCAGCAAGGCAATGCCGCGCAACTTGGGATCGTCGGGGGCGAAGCCGGTGGTGATCGAAGGGTTGCCATAGCCATAAAAGGCGTCCAGCGGATCAATGACTTTGTAATTTCTTTCGGCCTGCTCAATCAGCGCGTTCTTGCAGCGGGCGACGATGACGATGTCCTCCACGCCGTCGCCATTCAGGTCTCCGGTCATCGGCGAGAACTGCGGAGCCAGCGAGCAGGAATCGCCGAACTGCTGGTGCACGAAGTCGTTGTCCACCACGGGTGAAGGCGCCGCTGCGCTCTGGGCAAGAGCCGCACAGGATAGCAGCGAGAACAAGATGGAAAAAGCAAGAAATATGCGAGACGGCATGAACTCGACTGTAGTCCAGCCGCCCGGTGGCTTACTAGAGTACCCAGGTAACGGAAACCAAGGCTATCTTGTGATCGCCACGCTATTCACACGCCTGACCGCAGGGTTTGTCCAGGGGAAGCCCGATCGCGGAAGTGTTCCCATCCCAGTGGGGCCAGCTTCGACCGGCGCCGGTTGGCGCTTACCAGCAGAATGCTTCTTGGACTTCGTAATAACACCAACCTTGCTGATCGCGATTCCTCCGATTGCGGCGGGAACTGCTCTACCCTTGCGAGCGGTGAACAGCAATTGATAATCCTCCCCGCCATGCAAGGCGAAGCCCGCATCTACTGGGCGGGCGCTCCGGCCAACTGTGGCAACGGGAAGACTCTCCTCATGGATCTCCGCCCCAACTCCGCTCTCTTCGCAAATGTGGGCGAGATCGGTAGAGAGTCCATCGCTGATGTCGATCATGGCTGAAGCAAGTCCCTGTCGCCGAAGAATCTGCCCGAGCCGGACTTGAGGAGTGGGAAAGAAATGGTCGGGGTAGCGATCCGGATCGAGTCTCTTTCGGTGTTTCGAGTAAAGCAGGTCGAGCGTGGCGGCCGAACCGCCAAGGGCGCCGCTGACATAGATGCCATCACCGGGGCGGGCCTTCGAGCGCAAAATAGCCTGGCCGCGTGGCGCTGATCCAACCACAGTGATGTCTGCCAGAATGCCGCCGGGAGACTGAGCAGTGTCGCCTCCCGCGAGTTCTATGTTGAACTCGGCTGCAAGCTTCAGCAGGCCGTCGAGAAATCCGTCCACCCAGCGCTGGGGCAGCCGTGGCGGCAACGCCAGGGAAAGAAACGCCGCGACCGGGTTTCCGCCCATGGCCGCAATGTCACTCAATCCGCGGGCCAGGCAACGGTGCCCCACGCTCTCCGGCGAGTGCCAGTCGCGCCGGAAATGCACGCCCTCCAGGCTGAAATCAGTGGTGACCAGCGTATCGTGATTTTTCGGGATGCGGAGTACGGCGCAGTCGTCGCCGATGCCGGTGATCACAGCCGATCCCCGCCGCGCACGTCGTCGGATTCCAGCGACCAAGCTTCGTTCAGGTAAAGGCAAGGCGAGGCCATGATATGCGGAATTGGTGTCTGAGGCCAAGAAAGCGCGCCAACTCCGCCCCGCTGTGGCGACATCTTAGTCGCGCGGTCCCGTTCTTAACCAGGCGGCCCGTTCCTGCTCGCGCCCAGGGTACTTTCGTCACCACGTCCAAAAACCGTAGTTTGGCCGGACGGACATTAAAGATTACTCATCCTTGGTAACGGATATTTAGGCCGACTTTCGTTGACACGGGCAACCGGCTTTGGTACCTTTGCGGCAGTCATTTAATACCTTTGGCCGAGCTAAGTGCTGCATCCGCATTGGATTGCAGCTAGCTTGATGTTGAGCAGCATCTGGTTCCAATTTCGGAAACACGCGTTTCGGCCTTGTCCCACAAGGGAAATGCGAGTCTGGGAGCCATGATTCGAGTGCCAGGCACCGACGACAAGGTGCCCGATTTAGACCCGTTTTCTGGGGAAATTGCGAAAGGAACAATTTGCCGAAGCGCTTCTACATTCTTTTTGTAGCCCGTGGCGACGACGGCCAGCTGCGCAAGATTCCTATTCCTGCGCGGTATTTGTACGTTCTGGTCGTAGGAGCCCTGGTGGGAGTGCTGGGGTTGACCGGCATCGCTGGTTCCTACGTCCGCATGTTGCTGAAGGTGTCCAGCTACAACGAAGTGCGCTCCGAGCGCGACGATCTAAAGAACCGCTATTCGAACCTGGAGCAGGTTGCCAAGGAACGCGACATCCAGGTGGCGTCGCTGGGTTCGCTGGCCAGTGAAGTTTCCTCGCTGTACGGATTGAAGCCGGAACCGGCGCTGGTGGCGCCGGCGTCCTCGGAAGACAGCCTTCAGGATCCGCAGGTGAGTTCGTCGCTGGATCGGCTTTCTACCCTGAAGACGGTCGCGATGAGCGGAGCGACAACCGCTGGACTCTCGCTGGGCCTCACCCGCAATGTGACCACCGCCGACTGGCTGCGCGCCAATTCCGCGCCGAATATGTGGCCGGTGGAAGGCCCGATTACCGGTTCGTTTGGCGAGCGCATTGATCCCTTCAACGGTGAAGGCGCATTTCACTCGGGGGTTGATATCGGCTCGGCCTACGGCCAGCCCGTGATAGCTCCCGCAGAAGGCGTTGTGGCATTCGCGGATTTCCTGGGTGGCTACGGACGCGCTATCACCATTGATCACGGCCACGGAATCACCACGCGTTACGGCCACCTGGCCAGCTTCGCGGTCTTCCCCGGCCAGCACGTCCACCGCGGCGACACCATCGGCTACGTCGGCGACAGCGGACGCAGCACCGGCCCCCATCTCCACTACGAAGTCCGCATCAACGACATCCCCGTCAATCCTCACAAATATCTGCGCGTGACCTACGCTCACGTAGGCGGGTTCGCCGCAGGAAGCTAGAAACCGTCGTTGGTCGTTCGTCGTTGGTCTTGGCCAGGTCCCTCACTGAATACGACTACTTCGCCGATCCTAGGTTCTTTTCGCCCCAAAAGGCTCGCCATTGCGGGCCCCGACCTCTAGGATTAGGGATGGTGAGTACCCGATCAGCGCAGCCCACTGAGACGTAACGGCGGCATAGAGGGTATCCACCTCTCAGGTTTAGAGATGACTGGCAAAAAGGCGATCCCGGTGATTGGACTGATCCTTAACAGAGCTCAGACCATCCGCGATTATAAGAATACCCCGGAGGATTACAGCAAGTGCATAGGCGGCGACGAATGGGAGACGACGCACCCATGAGGTCCTTTGATTCAATGAGCAAGGAGTGGGCTTCCTTAGCGGCATTGATATCTGTGGTCCCGGTGTTCTTCATTGTTTCCCATTTTGCAGACGACGCAAGAGCGTTGGTGGCGTCGTGCAGCGCTGGGATAATCGTTCTGGCAGTTAGGTATTTCTGGGATTTGAGGAAACGCATTTGGTTCTGGACGGTAGTGACATTCATTGTGTTTCTCCACGTTCTCCTCGTCCTGTTCCTCCCACCGCCGACTCAGCAATGGAACTATGTTCATTTGAACTATGTTCAAATGCTGCCCTTTGGAGTTTTAGATTTTGCATTCGTGTACGGGATTATCAGACTCGTCGAGACGGTCGCTAAAAGGAGCTCTTAGCGCCGCAAATACCCGGGCCGCAGACTCCGTGGTACAAGAATTCGTGCATCACGAGTGCTCTTGGCAAGACACTTTGCAGCCGGTTTAGGCCAACGACCAACGACGAACGACCAACGACGGTTCTCACTGCCTTAACCCCATCCACTTTTCCGAAACCACAATCGAATTCCCCGGGTTCTGCGGATCGTACCGAACCGACGTAGGCACTCCGAGGCGGCAGGAGTGCAGATTGACCAACTGCCGGAGATAGGTGACGTCCTGCGACGCTTCGTAGGAAACGCCGCCTACGTCGTACTGAAAAATGAGCATGGTCGCGGCCGCATGGCCGTTGGGCACGAGTTCCTGGACGTCAATCACCGTGCCGTCGGTAATCCGGCCAACCTGGTTCAGCCAGTCGCGGCGCTCACGCTCGATTTCGGCGGCAGTTTTTTTCTTGCGGCCAAACATCAGATAGGCGGCAATGATCGCACCCAGCAGAGCTGCAGCCAGGATATAGAGACGAAAACCAATCATAAAATTCGGAAGCGAGCCCAGGAGTGTGCTGCTCTATAGAAAGAATAAGGCGAGAGCCGCCATTAGGGAAGATACTGATGAGATTACGAAGGTGAAAGTAGCGGCTCTTGGCTGTTGGCTCCTGGTTCTTGGCCCTTAGGTTGTTGCAAAATCGTTGGTGCAGCAAGGGCAGTGGGCCAAGAACCAAGAGCCAAGAGCCAAGAGCCAAGAGCAGCCTTCTTGAATCCCCATCCCGCCGACCTTTAGACTAAATAAGTGCACGTCCACGTCCATGCCGGCAATGAGAAGACCTCGCGAGTGCTGCGCATTTCGCTGGCGGTAACCGCAGCCTACATCGTTCTGCTAGTGATTGCCGGAATCCGGGCGCACTCGCTGGCGCTGCTTTCAGAGGCTGGTCACAACCTCACCGACTTTGTAGCGCTGCTGCTCTCGCTGCTGGCGGTGTATCTGCATTCGCGGCCACCGAGCGCGACGCATACCTACGGATATCACCGGGCGGGAGTACTGGCTGCGCTGGTGAATTCGGCGACGCTGGTGGTGATTTCCTTTGTCATTTTCTACGAAGCGGTCCGCCGGATTCAGCATCCGCAACCCGTCCACGCTCCCCTGATGATGTGGGTCGCCGCCGCCGGAGTTGTGATGAACGGCGCCATCACGTTCATGCTCTACCGCACCGACCGCGACGTGAACGTTCGCAGCGCCCTGGTGCACGAGATTGGCGACACGCTTTCAACCGCCGCAGTGATTGCCGGCGGCTGGGCGATCCTCGCCACCGGCCACTACTGGATCGATCCGGCGCTCTCGTTCGGAATCGGCGCCCTGATTCTGTGGTCAAGCTTCGGCATCATGCGCGAGACGCTGAACATTCTTCTCGAAGGCACGCCGCGCGGCATGAAGCTGGAACGGGTCGCGGCACGCAATCTGTGAAATTGACGGCGTCAACGATGTTCACGATCTCCACGTGTGGAGTCTCGGATCAGAAACCAGCGCCCTGTCCTGCCATATTTCCATCGCCGACATTCCACCGTCGGTCAGCGAACGCATTCTGCGCGACGTGAAAGAGCGCCTGCACCGCGACTTCCGCATCGACCACACCACCATCCAGTTTGAGAACGTGGTCTGCGAAGTGGCCCACGGCTGCGTGATTCCGGTAGCGGAGAGCGAAGAGCACCATCATCATTAGATATTCTCCGCAGAACAAAGCATGATCCAGCGACGAGGCGAGGCATTGGTTAGCCGGGCGGGAAGATTTGCGCGACAGGCGGTGTTGCTGTCGCTCGCGGCTGGGGGCTTTAGCGCTGCGCAAACCTCGACGTCTGGCGCCGAGCAGGATTTTTTTCGCAGGCTCTCCGCAGCCGCCATCGAGCGCACGCATCACTCTGTGCGATATGTTTCCGATTATGTGCGAATTCCCTACCCTGGCGGCGATGTTCCTGCCGATACCGGCGTATGCACGGATGAGGTGATTCGCAGCTACCGTGCGGTCGGCATTGACCTGCAAAAAGAAGTTCATGAAGACATGGTGCGCAACCTTGACGCCTATCCGCACAAGGGGCAGCGCCATCCGGACACCAACATTGATCATCGCCGGGTCCCCAACCTGATGGTCTTCTTCGCGAGAAAGGGGACGCAGCTTCCCATCAGCCAGCGCGCAGGCGACTACTCGCCAGGAGAGATTGTCGCTTGGGATTTAGGCGGAGGTGTCACCCACATCGGCATTGTGGTTGACCACCGGGGAAGTAGCGGACGCTACATGGTCGTACACAACATCGGCCGCGGCCCTCAGATGGAGGATGTGCTCTTTGACTGGAAGATCATCGGGCACTACCACTACTACCGGCCCGGGGGGCGAGCTTAAGCTTCTGTTTCCAGAGCACTTGCGTCCTGCGGCCCACGTTTTTTGTGCTGTGTTAACCTATCCATGGAGCAATCCTCCCCTGGCGAACATCTAATCCATTATGCAGTTCTTCCGAACATTGTGGCGGTTTCTGGTGGCTATTCAGCTTTTGCCCGCGCTCGAAGGCGGCGAAGAGACGCTGGTCGGCGGCCAGGCTGTGCTTGAAGGCGTGATGATGCGCAGCCCGCACGCCTGGGCGATCACCTGCCGCAAGCCGTCCGGAGAGCTTTCCACGCACAGCGAACCGCTGGAGCGGCTTTCCGAAAAGCATCCGTGGATGGCGTGGCCAGTTCTGCGCGGCGTGATGACGCTCGGTCATGCGATGACGCTGGGTTTCCGAGCGCTCAAATTTTCTGCCAACGTCCAGTTGGACGAATTGCAAAAGGACGAGTTGCAAAGACGACACTGGCAAGACTCCCGAGAAGAAATTCGAAATCAGCGGCTGGATTGCGACCGTAAATATTATTTTCTCCGTCGGCTTCTTCATCTTCATGTACAAGTATTTGCCGCTGCTGGCCACGACCGAGCTGAAGAAAGGCCATCCGTCGCTGAATGGGCAGATCATGTTCAACCTGATCGATGGCCTGATCCGGCTGGCACTGTTCTTGCTGTTCATCTGGGGAACGTCGCTGCTGGGCGACATTCGCCGCGTGTATCAGTATCACGGCGCGGAGCATAAGACGGTATTTGCGTTCGAGAATGGCGATCCGCTGGAAACCGCGGCGGTGCAGAAGTATTCCACGTTCCATCCCCGTTGCGGCACCAGCTTTCTGATGACGGTGATGATCATCTCGATTTTCGTGTACATGCTGGTCCCGGTGCATACCTTCTGGGCGCGCTTCGCGATTCGCATTGCCCTGCTGCCCGTGATTACCGGGGTGGCCTACGAGATCATTCGCTTCGCGGCGAAGCATCGCGGCTCGCTGTTCGCAGTGATGACTGCCCCCGGCCTGTGGCTGCAGCGAGTGACGACCAAGCCGCCTTCCGACGATCAGGCCGAGTGCGCGATCCATGCCCTGGACCAGGCGATGGCGCTGGAAAAGCAACGCGGCGGAGAACTGGTAATCGCCTAGCGGCTCCGCCGCCAAAAACTTCTCGCATTTCCCAACCAATTCAAACAAAATCTAGGAAAGCGACTGGCCACTGACCACCGGCCAGAGACCATTATGTTTGACCGACTAGACCAAATCGAAGCCCGCTACGAGGAGTTAAACCAGGCCCTGTCGTCGCCGGACATCACTAACGATTCGGCGAAATACCAGAAGACTGCCAAGGCCCACAGCGAAATCTCGGACATCGTCGAGAAGTATCGCGAATATAAGGACCTGAAAAAGGGCATCGCCGAGAGCAGAGCCGTGCTGGCGGACGAAAAAGATCCCGAGATGCGGGCCTACGCGCAGGAAGAGCTCGACAAGCTGGAGCCGCGGGTCACGGGCCTCGAAGAAGAGCTGAAAGTGCTGTTGCTCCC
Source organism: uncultured Acidobacteriota bacterium (assembly GCA_963839975.1). GTDB lineage: Bacteria > Acidobacteriota > Terriglobia > Terriglobales > Acidobacteriaceae > Gp1-AA145. The sequence continues at coordinate 789,916 of CAWIXA010000003.1, forward strand.
CAAAGACCCGAATGACGAAAAGAACGTCATCATCGAAATTCGCGCCGGCACCGGCGGGGACGAAGCGACTCTATTCGCCGCCGAAATGTTCCGCATGTACAACCGCTACGCAGAGACGCAGCGCTGGAAGGTGGAAGTGCTTTCGACGTCGGAATCGGGCGTCGGCGGGCTGAAGGAAATTATCGCGCTGATCGAAGGCAAGCGCGTGTACTCGCAGCTTAAGTACGAAAGCGGAGTGCATCGCGTGCAGCGCGTTCCCGCCACCGAAACCCAGGGCCGGGTGCACACTTCGGCGGTCACGGTCGCGGTGCTGCCGGAAGCCGAAGAAGTGGACATCAAGATCGAAGCCAAAGACCTCCGCATTGATACGTTCTGCTCGTCCGGCCCCGGCGGGCAGTCGGTGAACACGACGTACTCGGCGGTGCGCATTACCCATATTCCCACCAACACGGTCGTCAGTTGCCAGGACGAGAAGTCGCAAATCAAGAACCGCGAAAAAGGCATGCGCGTGCTGCGTTCGCGGCTGTATGAAATCGAAATGCAAAAGCAGCAGGAAGCGCTGGCCAAAGAGCGCAAGTCCCAGGTCGGCACCGGCGACCGCAGCGAAAAAATCCGCACCTACAATTTCCCCCAGAACCGCGTGACCGACCACCGCATCGGCCTGACCATTCATCAGTTGCCGGAAGTGATGGACGGCAAGCTGCAACCGCTGATTGAGGCGCTAGGCGCGCATTATCAGGCAGAAGGGTTGAAGGGGGAGAGCGTCGGCGTAGCATGAGGACTTAATACAGGAATGAAAATTCTTGGCCCATTTATCGCAGCGACGCTCTGCCTCGTCATGCAGGTATGTGACAGCTCCTCGCTGAACAAAGGACTTGAGGAAGTTATGAAGTCCTACACACGACACGCGATGGAGTATCACCGCGACCATCCCGACAAACGGAATGGAGATCGGGTTCTGGAAGTACAGGTAACTGCCGACTACGTTGCGCAAGCGGTCGAGGCGACAGAAGACTTCGAATGACTGGGCCGAGTTCGAGCGATCAGCCTACCTTTCTACGACCCGGCATTCAAAACGATGTGTCAGGGCAACCATTTTGTGGGATTCAAAAGACACTCGAATGTAATCGTTATTGACTATTTTCAGTCAAGACCAGCACTCTGCACCCTAGATGCTGTCCGGGCGATCGATACTCTCGCGAATTCAATCGGGAGACATGGCGTTCTCAGGACGAACCGACAATTGGGTGTACCGCCTAAGACTAAACGGCAAATAGAAACGTTCTCGCTCTAGTTGGAAGTTTCTCCTCCACGGCTTGTGGTGAAATAGCTTCGTGCTTCTCGGCGAAACCCTCGACTCTGCCATCCAACGCCTGACTGCCGCGCAGGTTCCTTCTGTGCGCATGAATGCCGAGTTGCTGCTCATGTTCACGCTCGGCTGCGATCGCGCTTACCTCTACGGGCATCCGGAACGCGAATTGACTGCCGATGAGCAATCCCGCTACGACGAAGCGCTGGGGCTGCGCTCAAAAGGCATTCCGGCGCAGTACATCACCGGGCACCAGGAATTCTGGGGAATGGATTTGATTGTGTCTCCGGCGGTGCTGATTCCGCGTCCGGAGACCGAGCATGTGATTGAGACGGTGCTGGCGCTCGTGAAGCAGGCTCGTGTGGGTCGGACATTCCTGTCCGACGCTCTTAAGATTGTCGATGTCGGCACCGGCTCCGGCTCCATCGCTCTGGCCCTGGCCAAAGAATTGCCGCAAGCAGAAATCCACGCCACCGACATCTCCCCCGAAGCCCTCGAAATCGCCGAAGCCAACGCCGCCCGCCATCAGATGACCAGCCGCATTCAGTTTCACGATACCGATCTGCTCAAAGGCCTCCCGACCGGATACTTCGACTTCGTGGTCTCCAATCCTCCTTACGTCGGCGAGTCGGAGGAAGATACAGTCCAGCTCGAAGTACGTAAGTTCGAGCCACGCGGCGCGGTCTTCGCAGGCCCGACGGGGTTGGAAGTGATTGAACGATTGATTCCGCAAGCGCGCGAGGCGCTGAAACCCGGCGGCTGGCTGGTGATGGAGATCAGCGGGACGATTGCGGAGCGGGTACCGCGGATTGCTTTCCGGATGGAATGAAGTTCAGATCACGAACGATCTTCAGGGAATTCCGCGGGTAGCGTCGGCGCAGAAGGCGTGAACGATGCTCGTGTGGGTCGGACACTCCTGTCCGACCGCTTTTGACTTTGATTCGTTCAACCGCGGCGGCTACGACCCCGCGCGAGGTCCCTCGCTCGGCTGAAGTACGCCGAGTTTCGGGATGACGCATTTGTGGAGGGGAGCGGCTATCGGCAGAGCAGGCCATTGGGAGAGCCATCCAAAACCATCCATCTCCCCAGGCTGCGTCATCCCGAAGACCCCGCGTTCTCTCCAGCGGGGCGAGGGATCCCGCGTGCAGCGCACTGCAGTCGCCGGCGAACGTTACTCTTCCACCGTCGCCGGCAGAATTTCTTCCACGTCCACCAGCTTGGTCGGATAATTCCCGGTGTAGCAAGCGGTGCAGTAGGTCGTCTTCTCGCCGTCGTGGCAGGCTTTCTTCAATCCTTCGAGCGAAAGATACGCCAGCGAATCGGCGCCGATGTACTGGCGGATTTCTTCTACCGTGTTGTTGGCGGCGATGAGTTCTTTCTTGCGCGGCGTGTCCACGCCGTAGTAGCACGGCGAAATCGTCGGAGGGCAGGAGATGCGCAGATGAACTTCTTTCGCGCCCGCGCTTCGCACCATGCGGACAATTTTTCTGCTGGTGGTGCCGCGCACAATGGAGTCGTCAATCAGCACCACGCGCTTGCCCTCGAGCAGGCTGCGCACCGGATTCAGCTTCAGCTTCACCCCGAAATCGCGCACCGATTGCTGCGGCTCGATAAAAGTTCGTCCAACGTAGTGATTGCGAATGAGTCCAAACCGCAGCGGGATGCCGCTCTCCGCTGAATAGCCCATGGCCGCGGTCACGCCGGAATCAGGGACGGGAACAATGAGGTCGGCGTCGGCGGGAGCTTCAATGGCAAGCTGGCGGCCAAGCTGCTCGCGGCTTTCCTGCACCGGGCGCCCAAAGACGCGGCTGTCAGGCCGCGAAAAATAAACGTGCTCGAAGATGCAGCTCGATTGCTGCAGCGCCGGAGCGTAGAAGCGAGACGCGACTCCCTCCGGACCAACGATTACGAGTTCGCCGGGCTTCACCTCGCGCTCATAGGTTGCGCCGACCAGATCAAACGCGCAGGTTTCCGATGCAAAGACGATCGTGTCTTGTCTCTGACCAGGCAAAGCTGGAATTCGACCCATCGCCAGCGGACGAAAACCGCGCGGGTCGCGGGCGGCGAAAATCCGGTCAGGGCTGATCATCACCAGACTGAAAGCGCCTTCCACGCGGCGCAGCGCGTCGGCGATGGCTTCAGGCAGCGTGTGCTCACGCGACTGCGCGATCAGGTGCACGATCACTTCGGTGTCGCTGCTGGTCTGGAAAATCGAGCCTTGCGCTTCCATGCGGGCGCGAATTTCTCCGGCATTGGTCAGGTTGCCGTTGTGCGCCAGCGCGATCATGCCCTTGTTCGATTGCACCATGATCGGCTGCGCGTTAAGCAGCGCCGAATCACCGGTGGTGGAATAACGCGTGTGCCCGATAGCCAGTGTGCCGCGTAGCCGCGAAAGCCTTTTCTCGGTGAAAATGTCGGCGACCAGCCCCATGGACTTGTGAATGTGCAGCGACATCCCGTCCGAAGTGACGATCCCCGCGGATTCCTGTCCGCGATGTTGCAGCGAGTGCAAGCCAAGGTAGGCGAGCGTCTCCGCTTCGGGGTGCGAGTAGATCGCCACCACGCCGCATTCATCACGAAATTTGTCGGAAGTAGACATCAGCCCTCAGCCGTCAGGTTAAAATCACGATCAATCTCAGTCCGCCGCCACCGCCGCCGGTTCGCTTCTCAACGCCCGCTCCAGCGCGCCTTCGTACTCACTCTGCAACTCAGCAATTTTAGCCGACACCGCCGCCTTGCCATCTACTGTAATTTCTATCGTCCCGATAAGAGTTTCGCCCAGCGTTTCGGCCGAAACGCCGTGTTTGGCCGCCACTTCTTTGATTCGCGCCACGCTCGCTTGGTCGCAGGAGATCACAATCCGGCTGGCGTCTTCGCCGAACAGCACACATTCCAAAGGCAGTTCCTGCGACGCCAGCTCAACCTTGCAGCCCACGCCGCGGGCGAAAGCGGTCTTGGCCAGCGCCACCGCCAGCCCGCCATCCGAGCAGTCATGCGCCGACTCGACCAACCCGTCGGCGATCAGTTCGATGATCGTTTTCTGCAGCGCGGCCTCGCGTCCAAGTTCCAGCGCCGGAGGAAATCCCCAAAGCTCGCCAAGAATTTCTTTGGCATATTCCGACGATCCAAATTCGACTTCGGCGTCAACCGCGTCTCCCGGCTCAGATCCGCGCAGCAGCACGATCGCGCGTCCAGCTTCGCGGAAATGCGGGAACGTGGCCTTCTCGACATCGTCAAGAATTCCGACCACGCCCAGCACCGGCGTCGGATAAATTCCCTCGCCCAGAGTCTCGTTGTAGAAAGCTGACATTGCCGCCGGTGATGGGAATTTCAAGTTCCTCGCAGGCCTTGGTGATGCCGTCAATCGCCTGCGAAAACTGCCACATGATGTGCGGCTTTTCGGGATTGCCGAAGTTCAGGCAATTGGTCGCGCCCACCGGAGTCGCGCCCGAGCACGCGACATTTCGCGCAGCCTCAGCGACCGCGTGCATGCGCGCCGAGTTTGGGATCGAGATAGCACCAGCGGCTGTTGCCATCGAGCGCCATCGCCAAACCGCGCTGCGAGCCCTTTATCCGCAGCACGCCGCCATCGCCCGCGCCCGGGCCTTCCACGGTGTTGGTCTGCACCATGGAATCGTATTGCTGAAAGACCCAGCGCTTGCTGCAAATGTTCGGACTCGCGAGCAGTTGCTTCAAGTCGGCGGTGAAGTCGGAGCGCTCGCCGAGTCGAACGTGCTCGGGCTTCTCGCGCGGAATTGCCGGTTCCCAGCGTTCGAGCGGACGGCGATAAACCGGAGCATCGTCGGTGAGCGCAGTGTTGGGAATGTCGGCGACGACTTCGCCGTGCTCCAGCACCCGCATGCGCGACTCGTTGATCACGCGGCCGACTTCGACGGCATCGAGTCCCCACTTGCGGAAAACTTTATAGACTTCTTCTTCGCGGCCCTTTTGCGCCACCAGCAGCATCCGCTCCTGCGATTCGCTCAGCAGAATTTCGTACGCGCTCATGCCGGTCTCGCGCTGCGGGACGCGGTCCATTTCAATCTCAAGTCCCACCCCGCCGCGCGCGCCCATTTCGCAGGTGGAACAGGTGAGGCCGGCCGCGCCCATGTCCTGAATGCCAATGATGGCGCCGGTTTGCATGGCTTCGAGGCAAGCTTCAAGCAAAAGCTTTTCAAGAAACGGATCGCCGACTTGCACGTTCGGCCGCTTGGCTTCGGATTCTTCGCTGAACTCTTCGCTGGCCATGGTCGCGCCATGAATGCCGTCGCGCCCAGTCTTCGCGCCAACGTAAATCACCGGGTTGCCTTCGCCGGAAGCCTTGGCGTAGAAAATCTCATCCTTGCGGACGAGTCCCATCGCAAACGCATTCACCAGAGGATTGCCGGAATAGCAAGCCTCAAACTTGGTTTCGCCGCCGAGGTTGGGAACTCCGAAGCAGTTGCCGTAAGAAGCGACGCCGCTGACCACGCCTTCCATGATCGAGTGATTGCGATGAATGTCGGCCTGCGTGGTCTCGGCCTGTGTGGCGTCGGACACTCCTCGTCCGACGCCTTTGACTTTGCCTTCGGCTCAACAATCGGCCCAAACCGCAGCGAATCCATCACCGCCACCGGCCGCGCACCCATGGTGAAGATATCCCGCAGAATTCCGCCGACTCCGGTGGTCGCTCCCTGAAACGGCTCAATAAACGACGGATGATTGTGCGACTCGATCTTGAACGCGCAAGCCCAGCCGTCGCCAATGTCGATGATGCCGGCATTTTCTCCAGGCCCTTGCAGCACGCGGCGGCTATGGGTGGGCAATCTCTTGAGATGAACGCGCGAAGATTTGTACGAGCAGTGCTCGCTCCACATCACGCTGAAAATTCCCAGCTCGGTAATCGACGGTTCGCGTCCGCCGAGCAGTTGCTTGATGCGCTCATACTCGTCAGGCGTGAGGCCGTGGCTGCGCAGAATTTCAGGAGTGATCGCCAAGGCCGAGGTGGTCATGGAGGGAAACTCTATTGTCGCATTTTTCGGATTCTGATGGGTAGGGTAAAGTCAAAAACCTTTCACCGCCGAGCACGCCGAGATCGCAAAGGAAATTCTCTCAAGGGTTTTCTCGGCGCTCTCGGCGGCTCGGCGGTGGATACGGTTTTCCGCGAATATACTGGGAATTGCATGAAATCCATCATCGTCGGCACCGCGGGCCACATCGATCATGGGAAGACCGCGCTGGTCAAGGCCCTGACCGGGATTGACGCCGACCGCCTTCAGGAAGAAAAACGTCGTGGAATAACGATTGACCTGGGATTCGCCCACCTCGAACTGCCGGGGCCGGATGGCGAACGGCTACGTTTCGGCTTTGTGGACGTTCCCGGTCACGAGCGTTTTGTCCGCAACATGCTGGCCGGGGTGGGCGGTGTTGATCTGGTGCTGCTGGTGATCGCCGCCGACGAGGGCATCAAGCCACAGACGCGTGAGCATTTTGATATCTGCCGGCTGCTGGGGATTCGTCGGGGGATTACGGTCTTGACCAAATCCGACCTGGTGGACGCGGAGACGCTGGCGGTGGTCCGCGCCGAGGTGGAAGATTTTCTGTGCGGGGCTTTTGTAGGAAACTCGGAAGCGGCTTCCGGGCCCTCGACAGTGCCGATCATCGCGGTCAGTGCTTTGAAAGGCACAGGTCTGGAGGAACTGAAGCGGGAATTGATTCGCGTTGGAGGCGAAGCTTCCGCAAAAGACGCGGAAGCCATCACGCGCCTGCCGATTGACCGCGTGTTCACCATGAAAGGATTCGGCACCGTTGTGACTGGGACGCTGGTCGCAGGAGCGATTAGAAAAGAAGATGAACTGGAATTGTTTCCTGCTGGGAAACGAGTGCGGGTTCGCGGAGTGCAGGTTCATGGGGCACCGGCAGAAAAGGCCGTCGCCGGAGAACGTACCGCCCTGAACCTCGCCGGAGTCGAGAAAAGTGAATTGGAACGGGGCATGGTGCTGGCTTCGCCGGGCTTGTTGCAGACATCCTCGCGGTTGGACGTGAAGCTCTCGCTGCTGCCATCAGCGAAGACGCTCAAGCATGGCTCGCGAGTCCATCTTCACGGCTTTACCTCCGAAACGATTGCGACGGTGAATCTGTACGGAGATAAGCAACTCAAGCCGGGGGCGGAGGCATTTGCGCAACTCCGATTGAGCGCTCCACTGTTGCTCGTGCCCAGAGACCGCTTCATCATCCGGCAATTTTCGCCGGTGGTGACGATTGGGGGCGGGGTCGTGCTGGATGCGGCGCCGGTATCACGAAGCTTGCCTCCAGACAACGAGATGGAAACCCTCGCGGCCCAGGACCACGAAGCGATTCTGAGACTTCGAATCTGGCGAGGCTACCATGATGGCGTTTGGTTGCCACAACTCGTCGCGGAAACGGGCTGGACGAAGAACGCGATCGAGTCTCAGTTGGCTCGTGCGGTGGAGAGCGGAGATGTCGTTCGGATCGGTGAGATATTCATGCATGCACCCGCGTGGGAATTGTTGAAGGCCCAAGTTGTCTCGAGCGTGGAAGAATTTCACAGCAAGAATCCGTTGGCGAGTGGGATCGGCAAAGAAGAGCTGCAAGTGCAGACAGACGCGGGGCCTGAAGTCTTCGACGCAATTGCCGTGATGTTAGTGCGCGAGAAGAAGATCGAGATTATGGGAGACCTGGTGCGGCTGCCTGGTCAAAGCGTGGTGATGAAAGGCGAAGAAACGGAATCAATGAAAATAATCGACCAAACCTTCGCCGCAGCCGGACTGAAAGTTCCCGCACTGAAAGATGTGCTGGCTGGACTAAGAATCGACCAGACCCGCGCCCACAAAATCATGATCCTGCTGTTGCGCGAAAAAGTTCTGATCAAAGTCTCCGACGATCTGGTCTTCCATCATTCTGCGCTGGCTGAACTGCGCAAGAGCCTTGCGGCGCAGAAACTGATTTCCCCCCGGCTCGACGTTGCCCGCTTCAAACAGCTCACCGGAGTCAGCCGGAAGTATGCCATCCCGCTGCTGGAGTATTTGGATCGAGAGCGGGTGACGAAGCGGGTTGGGGACGAAAGGTTGATTCTCTGACGCCGAGAAAGAAGCTTGCCAATCCAGGCGAAGGAGCCGTAGCGGCATTCTCTGTGTAACTCCTTGCCCCCTCAGTGTTCCTCTGTGGTAAGGCTTTTGATCTTGCCTCGTTTCCCACAGCTTCTCCACAACATTCCATCTCAGCTATATTCCTATTAGCGCCGCTCTGGCTGACAATCCTGTTAGCGTTCCACTGAACCTCCCATGTCCCTCGCCAATTCCAGTTCCAACGATTTCGCGCAAAGCCTCAAGCTGCAGACGGATATCGTCCGCATTGTCGGCGACTACGTTTCGCTGAAAAAGGCGGGGGCGCAGAACTACTCGGGGCTGTGTCCGTTTCATAAGGAGAAGACGCCGTCGTTCTCGGTGCATGCGACGCGGCAGTTTTACCACTGCTTTGGCTGCGGGGTTTCGGGGGACGTGTTCAGTTTTGTCCAGAAGATCGAGAACGTTACTTTCCCTGAGGCGATTCGGGCGGTGGCGCAGAAGATGGGCGTCGCGCTTCCCAAGCAGACATTCAGCACCGAGGCGGAAGCCAAAGACGCGCGGTTGCGGACGGTGTTATTGGAAATCCACGAGCGAGCCTGCGCGTTTTTCCAGGAATGCCTACGCCGGCCGGAGGGAGCGCGGGCGCGCGAGTATCTTGCCGGGCGCGGGCTGAATGAGGAGACAATCAGGCAATTTCGCATTGGCTTCGCGCCCGATTCCGGCTTCCTGCTGCGCGACCGCCTGAAAGGCGAGTTCGGCGAAGAGGTGATGCGCGAGAGTGGGCTGTTTTCCTGGAAAGACAGCACTCAGCATTCAGCACTCAGCACTCCGCCAATCCCACCCAATCCTGTCATCCCGAGCGAAAGTGGATCGCGAGCAAGCGAGCGATCCAATGCAGTCGAGGGACCTGCTGTTCGCTCGGAGCTTAACGCTGATGGCCTAAAATCCCGAGCGGATTCGTCAGCGATGTATTCCAAATTTCGCAACCGGATCATGTTCCCCATTGCGAACGAAAGCGGCCGAGTCATCGCCTTCACCGGTCGCACGCTCTCTACCGACGAAAAGGCTGGGCCGAAGTATTTGAATTCGCCGGAGACGGCGATTTATTCCAAGTCGCGGGTGCTGTTTAATTTGAATCTGGCCAAAGAGGCGATTCGCGCACTGAATTACGCGATTCTCGTCGAAGGGCAGATGGATTGCATCTCGGTATTTGCGGCGGGATTTCACAATGTGATCGCCAGTTCCGGCACCGCGTTCACGGCTGCGCAGGCGGGGCTGCTGGGCCGGTTCAGCAAGCAGATTGTGGTGAACTTCGATCCGGATGCGGCAGGGGCGAAGGCGACGGAACGGACTTTGGGACTCCTAATCGAAGAAGAATTCGACATCAAGGTGCTGACGCTCGATCCAGGATTCGATCCGGACCTGTACGTCCGCCGCAAAGGGCGAGAGGCCTATGCCAAACAGCTCAAGAGCGGCTCGCTGCCGTATTTTTCTTATCTCATCGAACGGGCGCGGGCGCAGTTTCCGGTGCGCAGCGGCGAGGGCAAAAAGAAGGCGGTGAATTATCTGCTGCCGCACGTGCAGCGCGTGCCCAGCCGGATTGTCCGCGACGGGCTGGCGGAGGAAATTGCGCAGAAGTTGAGCATTGATTCGGCGGTGCTGCAGGCAGGAATTGAAACACGCGGCCGCGGATCGCAAGAGCGCGACGGTGAAGACTTCGGCGGAATCGCAGGTGACCGACGCCGAGAAAATCCTGATTCGCGCGCTGACCTCAAGCCAGCAATTTCAGAGCGAGGACACCGTTTCCGACCGCTCCGGCTCCGACGATGCCTTCGATCCCGCGCGGCAAGCGCGTTATGTTCTCTCGGCCGAGCGTCTGCACGTCGGCCTAGGCACCGAGTCTCTGATCGAGGCGCTGCTGAACGCCGCCGAGGGTGCCGAATTGATGGAATTGCCCATCGCCGACGAAGAGCGCAATCTGCTGGCGGCCATCCTGATGAAAGACGACGAAGAGCTAACCGCCGAGCGCATCGAAGGCGCGGTCAAAGGCCTGACCCGAGTACAGATCCGCCGCCGCCTCCAGGAGATCCAGACCCAGCTCAATTCCCTCCGCACCGCCGACGCCGGCCAGGTCAACGCGCTGATGGACGAAAAGCTCCGGCTGAAGCGCGCACTGATGAATCCCGCGATGGGGATGGACGAGAACACGGCGGCCTCGGCGGATTGACGCCCGAACGACCCGTAAATACGGCCGCCAAACCTCTGAAACTAAACCCGCATCGTCGTCATCTAACTATCAAGCGGGAATGGACATACGGCGACCGGGATATCCCGGATAGGCGCGCACCAACTTTCATGCTAAAATTTGTAGGTTTGTGCTGGCGCTAACCTCGCCATCGCACGTTCCCACCGTTTACTAAAACTTTCCAAGTCCGTGTTCGTCCGTCGGACAATCGGACAAAAAGAGGACAACCCGTCTTGGCTCTCGAAGACAAGTACGACGATATTAAAAAGCTGATCGATACAGGCAAGGAGAAGGGCTATCTGACCTATGACCAGGTCAACGACCTCATCCCACAGGATGTGCAATCTCCAGACGACCTCGAAGATCTGCTGACTACTATCGGGACACAAGGTATTGATGTGCTGGAGGGGCCCAAGGTACCTTCTACTGCACTCGACAAGGAAGATGAAGAAGTCGGCGAGGATGTTGAACTCGACCTCACTCCCGGCGCGCTCGAAAAAACCAATGACCCTGTCCGCATGTATTTGCGCGAGATGGGGACCGTCCCGCTGCTGACCCGCGAAGGCGAAGTTGAAATTGCCAAGCGCATCGAGCGGGGACAACTGCGTGTGCTCAAGGCGCTTTCGCGTTCTCCGATTGTGATTCGCGAACTGCTGGCCATGGGCGAAGACCTCAAGAAGGGCGTCCGCTCCATCAAGGAAGTGGTCACTTTCGACGAGGAAGAAATCACCGACGAAATCCTGCAGAACCGGCTCAACGACTTCACCGGGAAGATCGACAACCTGGCGAAGGCGTACAAAAAAGCCGGACAGATGCAGGAAAAGTTCGCTGAGCTTTCGCAGAAGAAAAACCCGCGAATCTACCGGCGTTCGCGCAATCATCTGGCGCGGGCGGTGGTGGGCGTTTCGCAGGCGGTGCGCAAGCTTGCATTCACCAATGCCGAGCGCAAGCGGCTCATCGAGCGGCTCAACAAGACCGTTGACACCATGCGGTCGCTGGATCGGCAGACTCAGAACCTGGAGAAAAAAGCCGACTCCACCCGCAGCGACGAGCAGCGCAAGGAATATAAGCGGCAGTCGCGGCTGGTCCACGGCGAACTGGAAAAACTCGAACTGGAAGCGGGAGTTGCCTTTCAGGAACTCAAGCGCACCCAGCGCGAACTTATCCAGGGCGACATGGACGCGGAGTACGCCAAGCGCGAACTCATCGAAGCCAACCTTCGTTTGGTGGTTTCCATTGCCAAGAAATACACCAATCGCGGACTGCAGTTCCTCGACCTGATTCAAGAAGGCAACATCGGCCTGATGAAGGCGGTGGACAAATTCGAATACCGCCGCGGATATAAGTTTTCAACTTATGCCACGTGGTGGATTCGGCAGGCCATTACTCGTGCAATTGCCGATCAGGCGCGTACGATTCGCATCCCGGTGCACATGATCGAGACGATCAACAAGCTGATCCGCACATCGCGGCAGCTGGTGCAGGAACTGGGACGCGAGCCGACGTCAGAAGAAATCGCCAAGCGCATGGACATTCCGGTGGCGAAAGTCCGGAAGGTCTTGAAGATTGCGCAGGAGCCGATTTCTTTGGAAACGCCGATTGGCGAAGAAGAAGATTCGCATCTGGGCGACTTCATCGAAGACCGCGCGGTCGTTTCTCCGGCCGAGGCGGTGATCAACGTCAACCTGAAAGACCAGACTTCGCACGTGCTTCGCACCCTGACGCCGCGCGAGGAAAAAGTCATCAAGATGCGCTTCGGCCTCGAAGACGGCAGCGAGCACACCCTCGAAGAAGTCGGCCAGAGCTTCGCGGTAACCCGCGAGCGCATCCGGCAAATCGAGGCCAAGGCGCTGCGGAAGTTGAGGCATCCGTCCAGGTCGCGGAAGTTGAGGGCGTTTCTGGACGGGGTGCGGGACTAGAACTTTCACCACAGAGACACAGAGGCACAAGAAAACTGAAGGGCGCGAGAGATCGCGCCTCTTTTATTTCAGCTGCCAGGAGTCGCACGTTCCGCGACGAACGCTTCTCAACGAAGCCAATTTTCGAACTGAAGGTGCTCCACTCGGGAAAACTCTTTTTCATTGTCGGTTACAACCGTATATCCCAGCGCAAGCGCATGAGCCGCGATGAGCAGGTCGTTAGCGCCAATCGGCTTGCCAGCGCGCTCGAGCTGCACACGAATAGAGCCATACGAAGCGTCGGCGGGTTTCTCGAACGGTAGAGTCTCGAGCGCGCCCAGTACGGCCTCAAGCTGTCCGGACAAACGCGGTGATTGCTTCTTTTCGGCGCCGTAACGTAATTCCGCAGCGACAATGATGCTGGTGCAGACCTTCGTTTCGCCAACCTTGAGGACCTGTTCCGCTACTTTTCCCTGGGGATTGCGAACCAGGTCAGAAACTATATTCGTATCGAGAAGGTAGCGCATTAGAGATCGACCGCATCGGCGGGAGGATCAGGCATACGAGGGAATTTTTCCCGCAGCGGCTTAAGGCCAGCCAAAACGGCCCGCAGTGATTTTGCAGGTGCAGCTTCAATGATGAGGCGCTGGCCTTCTTTGCGCATAATGGCGTTGGCTCCGGGAAGCTCGAATTCCCGCGGGATGCGTACGGCTTGGTTGCGTCCGTTCCTGAAGACCCGAACGTGACGTTCAGAGCTTGGTCCCTTTTTTAGCATATGCTCAGCATATGCCAAGGGGGCTACGATGTCCAGTCGGAAAGGTTTTTTTTGACGTGAAAGAGCTTTGGCCATCGTTCCGTAACCCGCGAGCGCATCCGGCAAATCGAGGCCAAGGCGGAAGTTGAGGCATCCGTCGAGGTCGCGGAAGTTGAGGGCGTTTCTGGATGGGGTGAGGGATTGAAGTAAGAAGTCAGATTGCAGAATTGTGAGGGCGCGAGAAATCGCGCCTTGTTTTTGTTTAAAAACCGGTAGGAACCCGCTGCTTTCCGGCGATTTCCACAGGTAATCGAACATTCGCCAGTGATTCTCTACCTTCTCCACAGGTTTCCGTACGTGGTGGAGCGGAAACAATTCACACTAAACCACTGTGGCAATGGTACTATCCCGGTCTTGACGTTCGTAATGCCCCAGCAGAAAATATCGCCCCAAAGTTACTTAAGATTATGTTAAGTTATGAACAGCCGAAGCCTTTATCCCTCAGCGCGCTTCGGCAGCTCGTAGCTAAGGCGGTCGAAAAGGAGTGGGTGCGTGAGGCGTTCCACTCAGAGCACGAGAGAGCATACCGTAACATATCGAACGAAGATGTGTTATATGGTCTTGGACGTTCAGATTGGAGCCTCGCTGCTCCCCCGGATTACGACGAAGATCACAAAAATTGGGAATACAAGATAAGAACCGTGGACATCGAAGGGGTCGAGCTGCATCTCAAGATCGCACCTAATCCTGCCGATGGAACCGTTCGTGTCATCACCAAATTTTAGAGGAGCCATGCCCACTGCAACCGAAGAAACTGTAGCAACGCACTGCTGCGAGCGGAAGGCACACAAGCATTCTGCGACTCCACAGCATCCGTATCACTACGTCGGTTCTGGCCTCCAGAATGTGTACTTGGTGGGCATAACCTACTACGTTTGCCCAGAGTGCAAGAAACAGGCTGCCGAGATTCCTGCGATGAAAGAGCTACATCAGGCCTTGGGCCGGACGATTGTTTTTAAGACTTCTCCGCTCACAGGTCCAGAACTTCGATTTCTTCGGAAGCGCCTCGCAAAACGGGCCATTGAATTCGCTCCCATGATCAGCCTGACGCCTGAGTATGTTTCAAGCTTGGAAAATAATCCTGACCCGATCGACCCAGGGCGGGATAAGCTGGTGCGGCTCATCTACCGCGCAATGTCCGACGACCCTCGTCTAAAGGACGTTTTCACGAAGCAGCAGGATTTTCAGCGCTGGATAACCTCGATTCACAACAGCGGAATGGGCGAGCGCATAATCGCTTCACGTCTCCACAATAACCAGTGGAAAGTGGAAGCAGAGCCAATCGCGGCATGAGCCCCGAAGCGGTTGACTCAGGCCTTGGCTGGTGCTAATTTGAAGACCTTCCCCCCTTAGCTGGCGTGCTAATTATGAAGGAATTCCTCCGTGCGGCGGCAATTCTTGGGGCGCTTTGCTCTACGGTCGCCGCCCAAGACACTGACTTGGGGCACCGGATTTACTCCGCTAATGCGCCGAGCGTGCTCCTTTTATACGTACAGTCCAACGGCGAATATGTCGCGCAGGGAACCGGCTTCCTCATAGAAGGCTCCAAAATTGTCACAAACGCCCACGTCGCGAATGCGGGAAAGGTGTTCGTTGAACTCGGGCCTGCCCGTATCCCTACTACCTTGGACAAGATTGACCCGGTGAACGACTTAGCCATCCTCTCCGTCGCTGTCGACATGACGCCTAAGCCACTCCTGTTCGCTGACAAAAAGCCATCTCCAGGCGACTTGATCTTCGCGATCACCAACCCCGAGGGCCTGGAGCGGACCATCAGTCAAGGAGTGGTTTCCGCGAATCGGGAAGTAGCCGGAAGAAGGCTGCTACAGATATCGACTCCCATTTCCCACGGCTCGTCTGGCGGGCCGATCTTTAATCGCGATGGCCGGGTAATCGGAGTAGCGGTTGGGATGTTTGCCGACGGCCAGAATCTGAATTTCGCTGTTCCGATCGATCTTTTGGCGGATCTGCTTGCGCGCGGTTCCGGTAACACACCGGACGTCGGATCGCTCGTCGAGCAGGTGAGTTCGTTGCAAACCGAGCAAGCTGGCGAAAAATACTCTCAAGACCCAGACTCCGGTTACCAGAAGAAGCAGACTGAAATCGAATCTCTTCTCAACAAGGGAGTAGCCGTGGCAGGGAATAACCCCGAGGCTCTTCTGAAGATCGCCAAGGTCGCCGAATCCACGGACACCGATATCGCGCTCTCGACGGCGCAGCGCGCCGTGGACGCCCAGCCCTCGGCGGAGTCGTACCTCCTTTTGGCAGACATTCTGAATTCAAAATACACGTGGACACAAGGCGATGAGCGCGACGGGTTGATGAAGCAGGCGGAAAAGGCTGCCCGTAGTTCTCTCAAGTTAGCTAAGGCGTCGACCCCTGAAATGTATTACAGGTTAGGGAACATTCTCGAGGACGAGGGACAGTATCAGGAATCCGAGAGTGTTCTGCGGAATGTCCTCTTGCGGTCGGACAAATCCTCAGACTTATACTTCCAGGCCGTCAGGAACATGGTGCTTTGCGCGAGCGGGTTAAACCATCCGGACGAGGAGAAGCGCTGGTTCTCTGAACTACAAACGAGTAATCAAGCCACTCCCTGGGACTGGCACGCTCACGCCCAGCGCCTTTATGCTGCGGACGAGTATAAGAACGCGGGCGACGCGTATTTACAGGCAGGTACGCAGATAAAGCGCGATTTGTGTATGGCCGGCTCTATGTACGACCTATCTTCCGAACCGGATTCCGCCCTGGCGGCGTATCGCAAGTGCATCGACGGCCTTACGGGAACTACCGGCCAGGAGACACTGTTGGCGCAGGCCCACGCATCAATCGCCAGCACGCTAAATGATCGGGGCGTATACACCGAGGCCCTTAGCCACGCAAAAGAAGCAACGGTCCTAGACCCCTCATACGCCTTCGCATTCGCAACTGAAGCTGATGCTCTTAATAACCTGCAGCGGTTTGATGAAGCCATCAACGCGTCAAAAGAAGCGCTCAGGCTGTCTGATGGAAAATATGCTTGGATGCATTTCACTCTGGGAACCTCTTATTTTCACACGGAAAACTGGCAACTTGCAGAAAAGAGCTTCGAAAAGGCGGCAGACCTCAACCCGAAGGATGATGCAGCTCCATTTAATGTGGCCCTTTGTTATGGTCGCCTCGGCTACTACACCGACGCGGCGCACTGGTACGAAGAAGTGCTTCGTCGAAATCCCAATAGGACTGACAGCGCCGAGTTGAGACAGCGAATCCAGACACTACTTCATTGAACGGAATAGATCCGCATTCATCGTTTTCCGGAAACCGCGACAAGCAATCCTCATCGTCCACGGCTTCCCCCGGGACTTTTCCCGTTTTGGGCTTAATGTCACATTTTTGCCAGAGTTTGCTTGCTTCTGGCTTTTCAGAAACATTCTAATAGGGAGATAAGGCGGTGTCTGCAATTTTTGGATCGCGTTCCATTTAGTTGTTCGGGAAACGCAAGGTCCCTCCACGCGCCGCAGGATTGGCGTTTGCCAATCCTCCAGCTTGGTCGGGATGACAGATGTTGAGGAGTCGGCGGAGGATGGAAAAACCGAGACCGGGAATTATCAGAGACAACAAGAAGCGGGGAGAGTGGGCGGAGTCGGTGTTTGCGGCGCGGGCGGGGGAGAATGGGTTGGCGGTGAGCAAGCCGTCGGGGGACTCGACGAGTTTCGACTATGTGGTTGGGCATCCCGGAAAGTTTGTGGCGGTGCAGGTGAAATGCACGATTGCGCGGCTGCCGAATGGGAAGGGATACATCTGCAACCTGAAGAGCAACAATAAACGGTATCCGCCGGGAGCTTTCGATTTTGTCGCGGCGTATGTGATCCCGGAAGATGCGTGGTACATCGTTCCGATGAAGGCGATAGGCGGGCAAGCGAGCCTCTCGCTGTGCACAGTGGGCACGTGGGCGAAGTTTGAGGAGTATCGGGAGGCGTGGGATCTGTTGCGGAAGGCGACGGGATGTGAGGAATCCCAGTTGTCGCAAGACGGGGGAGACGCGCCGGTGAGTGAGGCGCGGGAGACGGCAGCGGGTCCGGCGGTGGCACGCATGCAGACGGCGATGAATTCCTTTCGGAACTATTTGGAGAAGGGTGGGCGGGCGCCGCGGTGAACGAAGCGGTCCCCTCTGGCGTGGGTTGGCGCAGAAGGTTGGGAAGCACCGCGCGAGATCCCTCGCCCCGCTGGTGAAAGCGCGGGGACTTCGGGATGACGCCCAAGGCGACGTTTCAAACTAAGCCACCACCCATCCTTGAGCGTCGCGAATTTTCTCCCCTTTTTCCGCTTCCTTCCACAAGCAATCCTCATCGTCCACAGGATTCGCACAGCGGGGGTGAGAATTGTGATTGCGAAGCGGGGCGGGATGCGAGAAAGTGCTCTCACTGCAGGCGTGGATGTCACGCTGCCAGTGATCGCGCAAGGCTGGTTCTGCAACAGTTGGCTTTCGGGTTTGCGAGAGCGAAGTCGAAAGACAAGCTGCTGAAGGTTCCCAAAGCGTGAAAGCGTTGTGGGCGACCCGGGCGTTGCGGCCTCCTCAGAGAACGGTCTCGCATGGCGAGACTGCGACCGGTCGGCGCGGTTCGGATGCAACTGCACTTCGGTGTGGAGGCTCCGCTGCAGCATGAGAGTCGGCTTAGAAAAGGCGTCGCAAGACGTTTTCAGAAGCCGGCAGGAGAGCGCGGGCTGGGGCAACGGCGAGATTCACGCATAGCAAATGCGGTTCGGGTGGCTGGCCCGGGCCGCATTTCTTTTTGAGTGCCGTCGTTGGTCGTTCGTCATTGGTCGTTGGCCTAAACCCTTCGCTTGTCCGGTTCCTCGCTGCTACTTTCTCTTGAACTTCGCTTTTTGTTCACCTATGCTTTGCTATGAGAGCAATCTTCGCGAGCGAGATGCAATCATGACTCCGAAAAAAATCTATTTCGGAAAGTTTTTCCGAAGGAGATACCGGACATCCACAAGGGGCGTGCGACTATTATCACTCTCGCGTTGGTTGGAAACTCTTCTGAAAGAAAACTGCGATAAAAATTAAGTGGCGACTACTGACTACATTTCGGCGCAGAGCCTTCCGGCGAACATTGAGGCGGAGCGCTCGATTCTGGGCGCCATTCTGCTGGACAATCTGGCTTACAACCAGGCGGCGGAGCATCTGAAGCCGGAAGATTTTCTGCTGGATTCGCACCGGCGGATTTATTCGCGGATGATGGACCTCGCCGAGTCGTCGCGGGCGATTGACCATCTCACGCTGGCGGAGGAGTTGCAGCGCCACGCCGAGTTCGAGCCGATCGGCGGCTACGCGTATATTTCCGGGCTGCTCGATGGCGTTCCCGACCGGCCGAGCATTGAGCACTACATCAAGATTGTCCGCGACAAGGCGATGCTGCGCGGGATCATCAGCATCTCGACGGCTGCGATTGCGCGGGCGTCAGACCAGTCGGATCTCGCCGAAGACGTCCTGAACGACACCGAGGCGCAAATCTTCGCGCTCTCGGAAAAGCGCATTGGGCGCGGGTTTATGGGCGTGCAGGAGATCGTGCGCGAGTCGTTCGGCTCGATTGACGCGCTGCTGCAACGCGGCCAGCGCATCACCGGACTGGCGACGCACTTTGACGATCTCGACGCGATGACTTGCGGCTTGCAGCGGTCCGACCTGGTCATTGTTGCGGCGCGGCCTTCGATGGGCAAGACCGCTTTCGCGATGAACATCGCCGAGAACGCCGCCATTGAAGACGGAAAAACCGTGGCTGTGTTTTCGCTCGAAATGTCGAAAGAGGCGCTGCTGCAACGCATGTTGTGCTCGGTGGCGAAAGTGGACTCGCACCGCTTCCGCACCGGCTCGCTGTGGCAGGACGATACACGCAAAGTGCAGCGCGCCATGGAAAAGCTGGCGCAGGCGCCGATTTATATCGACGACACGCCGGGCATCGCCGTCGGCGAAATGCGGGCGAAGGCGCGGCGGCTGAAGCAATCGAAGGGCGCGCTCGATCTGATCGTCGTGGATTACCTCCAGCTGATGTCGGGCGGAGGCAAGCGCTATGAAAATCGCACTCAGGAAGTCTCGGCAATTTCGCGCGGGCTGAAGGCGCTGGCCAAAGAGCTGGCCGTCCCGGTGGTGGCGTTGTCGCAGTTGAGCCGCGCTCCTGAAAGCCGCGGCGGAGACCATCGTCCGCAGCTCTCCGACCTGCGCGAGTCGGGGTCGATTGAGCAGGACGCCGACATCGTGATGTTCATTTTCCGCGAGGAAGTCTATAAGCAGGACGATCCCGACCTGGAAGGTAAGGCCGAGCTGATTATCGGCAAGCAGCGCAACGGGCCGATTGGCCGGGTCATGATGGCGTTTCAGAAGAGTTTCACCTGTTTTGCTTCGCTGGCGCAGGGCGGAATGGAGCCGCAGGAATAAGGATTTGGCGGTGAGGCGTTTGCGCCTGTGGAAAGGTTGTGGAACGTTCCGGCCAGAAAGCGCAATTTGCGGAAACCGACCGATCAGTCGGATAGCACGAAAGTTGTAGATGGAAGCAAGTGGCTTGGGGTCAGCGGGTTAGGTGCAACTGCTAAATCGATTGAAGCTAAGTACTTAAGTTACAGTGCTTTAATATTCGTCAAAAGTTTTGCACACCCGGTAGCGGAAAACCGGGCGTTACGAACTTCCTTCCCCTACCTTCAGCACTGCCAGGAACGCTTCCTGCGGAATATCGACGCGGCCGATGCGCTTCATGCGTTTTTTGCCTTCTTTTTGTTTTTCCAGCAGCTTGCGTTTGCGGGAGATGTCGCCGCCGTAGCATTTGGCGATTACGTTTTTGCGCATGGCGTGGACGGTTTCGCGGGCGATGATTTTTGCGCCGATTGAGGCCTGGATGGGGACCTCGAACATTTGCCGGGGGATGAGTTCGCGCATCTTGGAGACCAGCAGCTTGCCGCGTTCGTAGGCGAAGTCGCGGTGCACGATGATGGAGAGTGCGTCCACCGGGTCGCCGGCGACCAGGATGTCCATCTTGACCATGGGCGATTCCCAGTAGTCGGCGAGGTGGTAGTCGAGCGAGGCGTATCCGCGGGAAACGGATTTCAGGCGGTCGTAAAAGTCGAGCACGATTTCGTTCAGCGGCAGCTCGTATTGCAGCATGACGCGGTTGGAGGTGACGTATTCGAAACTTTTCTGCTTGCCGCGTTTTTCTTCGACCAGCTTCAGAATTCCGCCGACGTATTCTTCGTTGGTAAGAATGGTGGCGAGGATGACCGGCTCTTCGATTTTGTCGATCTCGCTGGGATCGGGCCAGCGCGAAGGATTGTCCACTTCGATCAGTTCGCCGTCGGTTTTCGTGATCTTGTAACGCACGCCGGGAGCGGTGGTGATCAGCTCAAGATTGAACTCGCGCTCCAGGCGCTCTTGAATGATTTCCATGTGCAGCAGGCCGAGAAAGCCGCAGCGGAAGCCGAATCCGAGGGCCACGCTGCTTTCGGGTTCAAAGAAAAATGACGAATCGTTGAGGCGAAGTTTTTCGAGCGCCTCGCGCAGGCGGGTGTGCTCGTGCGCGTCCACGGTGTAGAGGCCGGCGAAGACCATGGGCTTGATGTCTTCAAAGCCGGGCAGCGCCTCGATGGCGGGATTGGCGTCGTCGGTGATGGTGTCGCCGATTTTGGTGTCGGCAACGTTCTTGATGTTGGCGATCATGAATCCGACTTCGCCGGCGCGCAGTTCGGCAATTTCAACCGGCTTGGGCGTGAGCACGCCGAGGGCTTCAACTTCGAAGACGCGGCCGTTCGACCACAGGCGAATCTTCTGTCCTTTGCGCAGCGTGCCTTCGAAGACGCGGACCAGCACGATCACGCCGCGATAGGGATCGAACCAGGAATCGAAAAGCAGCGCCTGCAGCCGGTGATCGGGATCGCCCTTGGGCGGATGGGTGCGCTTGACGATGGCTTCGAGCACGTCGGGCACGCCCTGTCCGGTCTTGGCGCTGATGAGCAGGGCGTCGGATGGCGTCGAGGCCGACCGCGCTTTCGATCATTTCTTTGGTGCGCGGAATGTCGGCGCTGGGCAGATCAATCTTGTTGATGACGGGAATGATTTCGAGCCCGTGATTGATCGCGAGATAGGAATTCGCCAGCGTCTGGGCTTCGACGCCCTGCGAGGCATCGACCACCAGCAGCGCGCCTTCGCAGGCGGCCAGCGAGCGCGAAACTTCGTAGGAAAAATCCACGTGGCCGGGGGTGTCGATCAGGTTGAGCTGATAGATCTTGCCATCCTGCGCCGGGTACATCATGCGCACGGCGTGGGCCTTGATGGTGATGCCGCGCTCCCGCTCCAGGTCCATGGAGTCGAGCACCTGGGCCTGCATCTCGCGCATGGTGAGCGACCCCGTCAGCTCCAGCAGCCGGTCGGCCAGCGTGGATTTGCCGTGGTCGATATGCGCAATGATCGCAAAATTGCGGATGAGGGAGGAATCCATGGTTGGAGTGCGTGAAGATTGATTTTAGCAGGCGGGACGCAGCTTCCGGCTTTGTGTCAGGGCACGCCTTCAGGCGGGGTGGCCACCCGTCCGTTGTAACATTACCGGATGAAGCCGATCTGGGCCTCTCTCAAACTCCGTCCAACTCGCATAGGATTCTTAGTCGAGCCGGAGGACGCCATATCGCTACGGAAGATATTTGAAGTGTGCACATGCTTATGGGGCGGATCATTTAACCCAGTCATACCAGTTTGCACCTCACTGCCCGATGCATGGCGCACCCCCTACCGTCAGCTAGATCCAATCGACCTAGCAAGAGGCTACATCAGATTTTTTGAACCTGACGTTTTTGTGGAAGCAAAGCAAGGGCTAGCAGACAGGATCGGCATTTGTAAAGACAAGTTCAATTTTGATTGTCCTCGCGTCGTTGGGCTGGATTCGTTTTTCAATGCTCGAGGAGATTACGAGGACGAGATTCCTTTTGGAACCACCATTCTTCACGTTTATAGGCATCTGTATGAGAAAGAATTCAAGTTTGTCTCGCGACATCAGCGCAAAGTAGCGCTCTTTTCGACAGATCCGGCTAATGCACTATTCTCGTCCGCAATGTATGGAGGATTCCCGGAGGTCGGCAGGCTCGCCTATTTGTCACGCGCATATTTTGATGCTTTTGACGCCACTACTCTTGATCTCACAAGTGAAAATTGGGTCAGAATGATCAAAGAGGATTTTCAGCTGCCCCTTGATTTCACGGAGGAATATCTAAACCTCGAGCCAAATGGTGGGGACGACCCGACGATTTTTGTTGTAGACCCAACTAGCACCCTCGACTTGATCGATCTATGGAATATTCGTCAGTTTCATTCCAACATCTTGCCAACTAGTATCCAGTGGTTATCGGAAACGAAAGGCTTCATCAACGGAATTGTGAAGCGTAATCACCGGCCACTGCCGGGTAATCCCCACGGGGTAATGATTCATACCACTATTCAGTTTGCACGTTCCATTTCAGAAGATTGCGCTAAAGCCTCCACTAAAGAACTCAATCTCGAAGGATTGGGAAACGCATGCTTCTCCCAATTCGGATACGACGACATTTGGGTATCACACAGGTCTGAATTTGTGGAAAGGCTCCGACGCACCCAAATCACAGCCACGACCAGCGACTTGGAGCTATCGGTTAATGGTGAGAATACCGAACCCGCGTGCCGCTTTCGCAGTTTATCTCCTGAGTTCGCGCCACGTTTTGGCGGAGGCGGCTCGCGCTGGGTGAACGTTCTCCAATTCAAGAATTATGGTGCAGACCATACCCTTGCTCTCGCACTTCCCTTGACATCGATCAACGAACCTCAGTGGAGATTGCGAATCGGCGAACCGACGATCGTTTCTCGTGAGGGTTTCGTTTTGCCGCAGAAATACAAGAACCATGACGAATATTTTCGACTGCTCACAGGACGAAGGGCCGTTATTGATTGGCTTAAGAGCCAGGGGGTTGAAGCCCAACCATCTGACGAAGGCAGGATCGCAGACCAGCTTTTGACCGCCTTGGACGGGTTCTGGGGCACGCGTTTGATTGCTGACCGGGACACGCTTGTACTTCTAGACGACATGTCAAAGAGCGTCACAAGGTTTCCCGATGGAAAAGAAGAAGAATTCCCCGAGCGGTCGGTTGAAGTAGAGAGGTGGACGGCTGTAGTCCATAGGCGTGCCAAGTCTACCTTCACGGGTAATATCACGCTAGACGCCTTCGTCAAGGCGAAAATATTCCGCCTCGGTCTAGTTTTGGAATGCACAAATTGTCGGAAGAAGAATTGGTTTGGCATCGATAACTTGAGGGAGCAACTTCTTTGCGAACGTTGTCTCAAATACTACGAATTCCCCCAAGGCAGCTTGAATTTTGGCCGAACACCTTGGCACTATCGCGTAATCGGACCGTTTAGCGTTCCGAACTTTGCGGGAGGCGCTTACTCGACCGTTCTGGCTTTAAATCTTTTCGCTCAAAGACTCACGACCGATCATCCCAACATAACCTTTTCCACAGGTCTAGAGTTCAAGGTCGGGACGGAGAAACCCTTCGAAGTAGATTTCACGTTCTGGTACCAACGTAAGAGAGGTTTTGATCTCCACGAGGAACCAAACTTAGTATTTGGCGAAGCAAAGAGTTTTGGCGTCGAATCCTTTAAGAAAGATGATTTTCAGAGGATGCGGGGGCTGGCCGAAAAATTCCCTGGAGCATTCCTTGTCTTCGCTACACTTAAGGACAGTCTCAGCGATGCAGAAAAGAGTGAGGTAGCTCAACTTGCCCTATGGGGCCGGGAACTGCTGAAGGACGGCCTTCCACTAGCACCCGTCATTGTATTGACCAGTCTGGAATTATTCTGCCCTTGGAGTCTTAAAGAAACCTGGAAAGACAAGGGGGATCAGTGGGCAAAGTTCGCTGAACATGCAAGGTTTGATTTTGACAATCTGTGGACGCTAGCTGAAATTACGCAACAGCTATATCTCGGATTACCTGACCCCTACTCCGTTTTCGCCTCAGCAAAGGTACCTGAATGACTTCGCCATTCACCGCCATCGATCACGTCCAACTCGCCATGCCTGTTGGCGAAGAGGACGCCGCGCGGCGATTTTATTCAGGCCTGCTCGGCATGACGGAGATCCCGAAGCCGCCTGAGCTGGCCAAGCGCGGTGGGTGCTGGTTTCAGAGCGGCGGGGTGCAGGTGCATTTGGGAGTGGAGGAGGAGTTTCGACCGGCGAAGAAGGCGCATCCGGCGTTTCGATGTGGGGACTATGATGGGCTCGTCTCAAGGCTGAAGGCGGCGGGGGTGGAGGTCACGGATGCGGCGGATATCCCTGGGGTGCGGCGGTGTCATGTGGACGATCCGTTTGGGAATCGGATTGAGTTGATTGCGGGGTGAATTTGGGCGGATGGAAATGAAGTCTGGCAGCGCCGTCAGCCCTAAGGGCAGATCACTTCCACCGCGAGCGGCCAAAAGACGGTTCTTCACGTAACGCCGTTCGGAATGACATCCTTTAACTAGGATCACAAGGCAGAATCGGTCCTTTTTGCACCGGCAATCCCTGCTCACGAAACCGCCGTTTCCCCGTCTATCTCATTGCAGCCGGGGAAGCTGAGGACGCCCGGCTTTGCAAAGGACAGAAGCGATGCCGGCGGAAGCGTTGGCGGTACAATTTCCGGTTGGCAAGTGTTCAAATCCGGGCTACGAGGCTATCCTGCGAAAAGCGCGCACGGCGGAGAACGCCGGTGGCAGTCAGGAACCAAGTAGCGGAACGCGGCCCCTAACGCGGGACCAAATGCTCAGTCAGGTACCACGCCGCATCGACGACACCATGCTGGTGCGGGAGGCGCAACGCGGAAACCGCGCCGCCTTCGAGGAATTGGTGCGCCACTACGATCAGGCGGTGTTGCGCCTGGCCCTGCACCTGACCGGGTCGGAACACGAAGCCCAGGACATTTATCAGGACGCCTTTCTCAAGGCGTACAAGAGCATCGGCCGGTTCCGCTTCGAGTGCTCGTTCTACACCTGGATTTACCGGATTGTGACCAATCTTTGCCTGGATCAGATCCGCCGGAAACAAGTCCGCAAAGAAGACGCTCCGGTCGCGGTGGATTCTGAAGGCGAGCAGTTTGACGTGCTGGCGCAGGTGGCGGACGGGCGGAGTGGGGCGAATCCGGAGCGAGACCTGATGCGGCGGGAGCTCGGCGGACGCATTGGGAGCGCGCTGGAGAAATTGACGCCGCGGGAGCGGATGGTTTTCGAGTTGAAGCATTATCACGGACTGAAGTTGAGGACCGTCGGCGAAGTGCTGAACACGACGGAGGAGACGGCAAAGAACACGCTGTTTCGGGCGACGCAGAAATTGCGCGGGGCGCTGGCGGATTTGCGGTAGGGACGGGTTCGAGGTTCCCCACCCTTCGAAAGGCGCGAAGGGTGGGGCAGCCGAGAGTTGAGGAGATTTCCCCAGTGGGGGTGAGCTTATGAAATGTGAATGGGTACAACAGAATATTGTGTTCTTTGTTTATGACGAGCTGCCGGATGACGCACGCTTTGAGCTGGAGCAGCATGTTTCGCGGTGCGCGGGCTGCTCGGGGGAACTGGAAGCGGCGAAGAAGTTCCGGACGGATTTTTCGCGAGAGCCGATTCAGGAGCCGAATCCGAACTTTCTGGCGGCGTCGAGGATGAAGTTGCAGGAAGCGTTGGAAGGCGCGGAGCAGGGCGCTTGGTGGCATCGTCTTATTTTTGATCCGGTTGCGTGGTTGCAACAAGTTCGGTTTGCCCCGGCGCTTGCGTTGGCGATATTTATTGTCGGGTTCGCGGGCGGGATTGGCGCGACTTACAAGATGGTGAAAGGCGGAGTGACCGACGTGGGCTCCGGTACCGGCACGGTCACAACTCCGGCGCAGGCGTCTTTGGGAACATCAGTGGGGGCGATTCAGTCGGTGTCGCAGCAGGCGGGATCGAATCAAGTCACTATTAAGTACGACGCGGTTTCTCCCCAGGTGCGCACTGGATCGCTGAACGACCCCAACATTCAGCAACTTCTGCTGTACGCAGCGCGCAACAACTACAATCCCGGCGTTCGCATGGATTCGGTAGGACTGCTGACGCAGCAGCCGAACGATACTCACGTGCGCGAGGCTTTGATGTATGCATTGCGTTACGACTCGAATACGGGCGTGCGGCTCAAGGCGCTGGATGGGCTGGGGCCTTATGTGAAGGACGATGTTCAGGTCCGTGATGCGGTGCTGGAATCGCTGATGTCGGACACGAATCCGGGACTCAGAATTGAGGCATTGCGTTTGCTGGTGCCGGTGCGCGCTGACAGCAGTGTGCGGATCGTACTGCAACGGCTGGCGGCGAAAGACGAAAACCGGTACATCCGTTCGCAATCGCGAACGCTGCTTTCGCAACTGCCGGAAATTGATTGAAGACGAGAGACGACATCGACGTGAAGGGGAAAATGAAAAACCTGGTAAAACTCGGACTGCTGGTCGCGCTGGCGGCGACGCTGTGCGCAGCGCAGCAGGCTTCGGTACAGAAAGAAGGCAACAACTGGACGAGCATGGTCAGCGGCTCGCTCGCCAGCGTGCACAATCTGCGCATCAAGCTTGAGGTGGGTGCGGTGAAGGTGCAAGGCGGAGCGAACCAGGGAATCAGTTATGTGGTCCGCAATAAATCTTATGAGCCGTCTGAGGACAAAGCCCGAAAGCAGTTCGATTCTTACAAGATCAGCGCCTACGTGCGGGGGGATACGGCGTGGATCGTGGGCGACTGGCAAAGCGGGCGTCCGCGCAAGTTCTCTTCGGAAGTCACGGTAACGGTTCCGCGTGAGATGGACGACGTGAAGATTGAAACCGACGGAGGCGCGATTGTGACCACGGGAATTGCCGGCAGCCTCGACGCCGAGAGCGGTGGCGGTCCCATCCACCTGGACGATATCGGGGGGCCGGTGGTCGCGGAAACCGGCGGCGAAGCGATTGATGTGGGCAATGTTGGATCGGACCTGACAGTCAGGACAGGAGGCGGCGCTATCCGCATTAAATCGGCGAAAGGGAAGGTTATCGCCGAGAGCGGTGGGGGCGATCTGGACCTGATCTCCGGATCGCAAGGCGCGTCGCTTGAGACGGGAGCGGGCACCATTCACGTGGAGAAGTGCACCGGGGAAGTGAAAGCTGAGACCGGCGGCGGGAGTATTGATCTGGGCGAGATTACCGGGGGCGCAACCATGGAAGCTGGTGGCGGCAGCCTCAAGATTGTGTCCGCGTCCGGCCCAGTGCATGCCGAGACCGGCGGCGGAGTCATTGAACTATGGGGTGTTCCAGTCGCGCATGTGGAAACCGGGGCGGGATCGGTCATCGCAAAGTTCATATCCGCGGGTAATGATAAGGGCGGTTCGGAGTTGGAGACGGGCGTCGGTGACATCACGGTGTATGTGATGCCGAACGTCAACATGACCATTCACGCCAGCATCGAAGCGGCGACCGGGCATCGCATCGTCTCGGATTTTCCAGAGATCAAAGTTACGTCGGAAGGCGGACAGTGGGACCCGAAGCTGGTGACGGCAGAGGGAAATTTAAACGGCGGCGGCCCGGTGCTGAAAGTGCGCACCACCATGGGGAACATCTATATTCGCCGCGCGCAATAGGAGAGGGAGAATCATGAAAAGCACAATGCAGATCCTGGCAGTCTTGGCGGTGGTGGTCACAGTTCTGGCGGTGCCATCGTTCGCGCAGCCGGGCGGGCAGCCCTACATGTTTTACAGCGAGGAACCGTGGAGCGGCGGCTCGTATCTGGGGGTGGACACGCGCGACGTCACGCCGGACCGGGTGAGCGCTCTTCATCTGAAGTCGGAGAGCGGCGTCGAGGTCACCATGGTGGACCAGGACGCGCCCGCGGGCAAAGCGGGGATCAAAGAGCACGACGTCATTTTGACAATCAACAATCAGGAAGTGGAGAGCGTGGAGCAGTTGCGGAGGTTGATCCACGAAATCCCCGCGGGACGCACGATTGAGGTCGGCATCAGCCGCGACGGCCAGGCTTCGACTCTGAAGGCGCAACTGGCCGAGCGCAGCAAGACGATGGGCTACAACCATGATTTCCACTGGACTGGGGTCATGCCGCCAATGCCGGTCATCAATATTCCGAAGATCAACATGCCGGAAATGGATTTTCAGACGGTGGTGGTGATGCGGTCTCCCAGCCGCAGTGGTTTGATGGTGGAGAATCTTACGCCACAGCTGGGGGACTTTTTTGGCGTGAAGAGCGGCAATGGCGTGCTGGTGCGGTCGGTGGAGAAAGGCAGCCGGGCGGAAACGGCGGGTTTTCACGCCGGGGATGTGATTGTGAAGGTGAATGGCTCGGCGGTGAGCGATTGCAGCGATTTCACGCGGCTGTTGAAAGGGCACGCGGAGAATAAGGCGACGGTCACGGTACTGCGCGACCGCAAAGAGCAGAACATCACCATTACTCTGCCGGAGGCCAGGAAATCGGGAGCGCTGCCCACCGAAAGCAAGTGCGAGGATCTGGATGACGAAGCCTGTGCCTCGATTGTGGATGTTGCTCCCGAGGTTGCCGCGCTCGTGCCTGAGATGGCGACGGCTGAACTCAAGCGGCTGCAACCGGAGATGGAGCAACTGAAGAAAGAAGTGCAGGTAGAAGTTTTGGATCGCCGCGGCGAGATCAAGAAAGAGATGGAGAAGATGCAGAAGGACCTGCTCAAACAGCAGGAGGAATTGAAGATCGAGATGAAGCAGTGGGTGAGGGACGCGGATATTTAGTCGCGGCCTTGCGTTGTGAGTTTAGCGACGGGCAAAATGAAAAGCAAAAGACTTTAACCGCAAAGGTCGCTAAGAAAGGCTGGTAAGGACGCAAAGGCTTCAACTCAGGCAAATTAGGTTCGTTTGGCACGTGCGCGCTTTCCTGGTTAGCGTTGCTGCTGGCGGGAACGGCGTCCCCAGCGGGTGAAGGTCTTGATTACTCCCAAGACGACCAGGCAGAACCAGAAATCTACTACGACGCCCAGGTCAAACCGCATCGGGCACGTGGCGGGCAGCCGGGGGCAGGTGGGGCATCAGCAGGAAATAGGCGATGTTTCCAGCCAGCACGGCGATCAGGGACTGCACGAAATTCTGCATCATTAGGTTTTGACACCGGAAGTCCGCACTTGGCACTTGGCATTTAGCACTTGGTTTGAGTTCACATCGCCTGGCCAAATGCTAAATGCCAAGTGCCGGTTTTGTTACCATCCCTTCAGATGCTGGAACCCTCCACCGCTGTGCAGTATGTCAAAGGGATTGGCCCCAAGCTCGCGGAGATACTGGCGGGCAAGGGCATCCACACGGTGGATGAACTCTTGCATTATCTTCCGTTTCGGTATGAGGACCGTCAGAACCCCCGCGGAGTTGCTGAGTTGCGGGCTGGGGAGATGGCCACTGTCATCGCGGAAGTGCGTACTTCCGGATTGTTTCGCACTCGCAGCATGCCCATTTTTCAGCTTACGGTTGGCCAAGGGCGCTCACGGCTGAAATGCATTTGGTTCAACGGCACTTACCTGAAAGACAAATTTCCGCCCGGGCAAATGGTTGCTCTATACGGGAAGGTGGAAGAGAACCGGGGCGAACTACAACTTCAAAACCCCGAGTTCGAGGTCCTAGGGGAAGCCGAGGGCGAAGCTGAAGAGAAGGCGAAAGAATCGCTGGAGATTGGGCGCATTGTTCCGATTTACGAATCGGCGGGGCAGGGTCGGCTGACCTCGCGCTGGTTTCGGCGGATCATTCACTCTGCGTTGGAAAATCTGACGCCGGAGTTGCCGGAAGCGATTCCATCGGCGGTACGCAAGCGGCTCAGCCTGTTGCCGCCGCGGGAGGCGCTAAAGCGAGTGCATTGGCCGGAGGCGGGCGAGAGCCTCCAGGACTTGCTGGCATCGCGGACGCCGGCGCATATCCGAATGATTTTCGAGGAACTGTTTTTCATCGAACTGGGGCTGGAACTCAAGCGCCGCGAGCAGAAAGCGCAGACGGGGATTGCTTTTCGGTTGAATGAGCAGGTGCGGGAGGCGATCAAGAGGATTCTTCCTTTTCATCCCACGGGAGCGCAAAAGCGGGCGTTGAAGGAGATTGCCGGGGACATGGAGAAGCCGTTTCCCATGCGGCGGCTGCTGCAAGGAGACGTGGGGTCGGGCAAGACGCTGGTGGCGTTTGAGGCCGCGATCATCGCGATCGAGAATGGGTATCAGGTTGCGCTGATGGCGCCGACGGAGATTCTGGCGCAGCAGCATTATTTTTCTGCGCGGCGGATTTTGGAGCCGTCGGGATATCGCATTGTGCTGCTGACGGGCTCACTGGAAGACGACCGCAAGCGGGAGACGCGGCGGCATATTGCGCAGGGGAACGCGCAGTTGGTGATTGGAACGCATGCGCTGATCGAGCAGAAAGTTGAGTTCGCGAAACTTGGGCTGGTGATTGTGGATGAGCAGCACCGGTTTGGGGTGATGCAGCGGTTTAAGCTGATGAGCAAGAGCGGGGAGGGTGAGTCTGGCAGCGCCGGTGCGGTCGAGCGCAGACAGACAATCGCAGGGCCGGGCAGTGATCGTGGGGACAGCAGTGTTTCAGCCGTAGGCCGCGGAGCTTCGCTCCGCGGAGGCGGGCCGGAGGGCCGCCCCTACACGAACAGCGCCGAGCCTGATGTGCTGGTCATGACCGCTACCCCGATCCCGCGCACCTTGGCGCTTACGCTTTACGGGGACCTTGATCTCAGCACGCTTGACGAGATGCCGCCGGGACGGACACCTATTGTTACGCGGCGTGTCGGGGACGAGCGCTCCGATGAAGTTTGGCAGTTTGTGCGCAAGCAGGTGGCGGCGGGGCATCAGGCTTACATGGTTTATCCCGTGATTGAGGAAAACGAAGAGAACGAACTCAAGGCCGCCATGAAGATGTATGGCGAGTTGAGCAAAAAGATCTTCCCCGACCTTCGCGTTGCCGTGCTGCACGGGCGGATGGATCCGGATACCAAAGAAATGACCATGAAGCTGTTCCAGAAAGGCGAGATCAGTATTCTGGTTTCGACTACAGTGATCGAAGTCGGCGTGGATGTGCCGAATGCCGCGGTGATGGTGATTGAACATGCTGAGCGATTTGGGCTGGCGCAGCTGCATCAACTGCGCGGACGAATCGGGCGGGGAGCTGCCAAGTCGTATTGCATCCTGATGACGGGCGGGAAAGTTTCTGAAGAAGGCGAACGGCGATTAGACGCGATGGTG
This sequence comes from uncultured Acidobacteriota bacterium, assembly GCA_963839975.1. Classification (GTDB taxonomy): domain Bacteria; phylum Acidobacteriota; class Terriglobia; order Terriglobales; family Acidobacteriaceae; genus Gp1-AA145. Next base: position 821,500 of record CAWIXA010000003.1, read on the forward strand.
CGCACGAATGACGGTTTTGAAATTGCCGAGCTGGATTTGGAACTGCGCGGGCCAGGAGAATTCTTTGGGACTCGGCAGGCCGGATTGCCCAGCTTTCAGGTCGCGAGCTTGATTCGCGATCGCGATCTGCTGGAAGTGGCGAAGCGAGAGGCGGCGGCCGTATTGGCCGGCCCCAACAAGGAAATCTCGCGGACCGAGATTGATCGCGCGCTGTGGCAGATGCGGACGCGGTGGCAGAAGACGTATGGGTTGGTGGAAGTGGGTTAGAGTGTTGCCGTGGAATCTGCTGCAAGGGATAATCAACGCTCATGACGGTGCAAGCCGATCTATATCGAAAACTTCCTGGGGTTGATGAACTGCTGCACCGCGGCGGTTTCACTTCTCTGGTTTCGGAAGAAGGAAAGACTGCGGTGGCCGATGCCTGCCGAGTGGTGCTTGATCGGCTGCGCCAGGAGCTTGCTTCCGGGCATCTCGACTCAGCGGGAGTGGATCTGGCGTTGTCCGGCATGGCGGCGGAGGTCGAGCGTCAAGTGCGGGAGAACCTACGCTACTCACTACGGCCAGTTATTAATGCGACCGGCGTTATCTTGCACACCAATCTTGGCCGGGCGCCGCTGGCGGAGTCGGCGCTGGAGCACATCCGCGAAACCGCGGGGACGTACTCGAACCTGGAATTTGATTTGGCTTCGGGTGAGCGCGGGAAGCGGGATGTGCATGTGGACCGGCTGTTTCGTAGGCTGCTGGGGGAAAGCGCCGAGCTGCGCTCGGGGCGGGCGGGGACGCCCGTCGCCCCACAATCTCTTACTCTGGACGAGGCCACGGGTGATTTTGGGGGAAGGGGCGTCCCCGCCCGTTCGGGCAGCGTTTCCACCATTGTGGTCAACAATAATGCTGCCGCAGTGCTGCTGGCGCTGAATACTCTATCCGAAGACGGCGAGGTGATTGTTTCGCGCGGGGAGTTGGTTGAGATTGGTGGATCGTTTCGCATTCCGGACGTGATGGGAAAGTCGGGAGCGGTTCTGCGCGAAGTGGGGACTACCAATCGCACGCGGATTGGCGACTACGAGCGGGCGATCAACGAGCGAACCAAGCTTCTGCTGCGCGTCCATCGTTCGAATTTTGAGATCACGGGATTCACCGAGCAGCCGTCGGTCGCGGAATTGGTGGCTCTGGCGGAAAAGCACCAGCTTCCGCTGATGGAAGACTTGGGCAGCGGAGCGTTGTTTGATTTGCGGACGGTGGGTATCAACGACGAACCCGGTGTGTTGGACAGTCTGCGGGCGGGAGTCCACGTGGTGACCTATAGCGGGGACAAGTTGCTGGGTGGGCCACAGGCGGGACTGATCAGCGGGCGCGAAGACCTGGTCAAAAAGATGCGCGGCAATTCGCTTTTCCGCGCGTTGCGCGTGGATAAGCTAATGTACGCGGCGCTGGAAGCGACTTTGCTGGCTTATGTGAAACGCGACTACGCGGCGATTCCGGCGCTGCGCATGATGGAAATCTCCCGGGCCGAAATTGCGAACCGCGCCGATGCGGTGGTCGCGACGCTGGGGAAGAACTTCGTTGCGGAGCTGATTGATGGAGAATCGATTGTTGGCGGGGGATCGGCGCCATCGGCGGTTTTGCCGACCAAGTTGATTGCCTTGAGTTGCAGGGACCTGAGCGCCGACCAGTTGGCTGCCCGCTTGCGCGGGGCTCATCCGCCGATCATTGCGAGAGTGGAGGAAGGGCGGGTACTGCTCGATCTGCGGACGGTTTTTCCGGAGCAGGATCAAGCATTGAGTGAGGTTTTGGTCTCGATTGCTGCATAGCTGTCGGGTGCCCCTCCGAGCCAGTGGCAGCGTTTCTTCCGCCCTTTCAGGGCTGGTTTTTCCGCCGTCTGCTACCCAGGGCTTGCGCCCTGGGCTGCATTCTTCCGCCGCTTCGCGGCTGGCGTGGAGTAATGTCACGCATTACAGTTCCCCGAAAATCTGAGGTGCGCGCAGAAGAGCCTGAAGGCCTCCTCCACCCTGTCACTCTTCCTGCTGGTGATCACCTCGCCCCTGTTAGAACCCTTTGCTAAACCGTTTTTTCTTTGAATTACGGCGCGCGCCGGTGTAGAAATTAGCGCAACCTTTTTGTGCATCCCAAGCGGAGGACCTTTCGCCCCAATGATGAACCTCAACTTTGCTGCGGCAATGCTGGCGGCCCCAATGGAATCCCAGATCACCGCGATTGACTGGCTGGTGATCGCGATTTACTTCGGCATTCTGCTGGGGGTGGCGTGGTACGTGGTTAAGAGGGGCAAAGACTCGGCGGCGGATTACTTTTTGGCGGGACGCAATCTGGGATGGTGGATCATTGGCGCGTCGATTTTTGCGTCGAATATCGGGTCGGAGCATATCGTTGGCCTGGCGGGGGCGGGCGCAACCAGCGGGGTCGCTCTGGCGCATTACGAATTGCACGCGTGGTGTCTGCTGGTGCTGGCGTGGGTGTTCGTGCCGTTCTACATGCGGTCGATGGTATTCACCATGCCGGAGTTTCTGGAGCGGCGGTTCAGTGTGGCCTCCCGCTACGTGCTCTCGATTGTTTCCATCCTCACGTTTATCGTTTCGAAAATTGCGGTGGGCATTTTCGCCGGCGGCGTGGTGTTTGGCACACTGCTGCCGGAATTGCACATCACGATTGGCGGGACGACGATTGATAGCTTCTGGATTGGCTCAGTGCTGGTAATTGTGCTGACCGGTCTCTACACTGCGCTGGGCGGAATGCGCGCCGTGGCCTACAACGACGCGGTGCAGACGTTTGTGCTGATACTTGGGTCGTTTTCACTTACTGCCTACGGATTGGTCAAGCTTGGTGGATGGCATGAACTCCGCTACTGGTGCGGCTCGGACATGTTCAACTTGTGGAAGCCGCTGATTCCGGCGGGAGTGCAGGGGACGTGGGCGCCGGTGTTGCAGTCCGACGCGGCGGGCCACGTGGTGAAAGAAGCGTGGTACTTCAACGACAATTTTCCCTGGGTCGGCATGCTGATCTGTGCGCCGATTATCGGGCTGTGGTACTGGTGCACTGATCAGTACATTGTGCAGCGGGCGCTGGGAGCGCCGAACCAGAAAGTGGCCCGGCAAGGCGCGATTTTTGCATCTTTCCTGAAACTGTTTCCGGTGTATCTGTTCATCATTCCGGGGCTGATTTGCTACGCGCTGGCGAAGAGCGGCAAAGTGCCGGCGTTGGCGGGAATTGTTGGGCCTGACGGCAAGGCGGTTCCGGGTATTGCGCAGGGGGCGTTCCCGATGATGGTGCAGTATCTGTTGCCGCCTGGGCTGCGCGGTTTGGTGGTCGCTGGATTGCTTTCGGCGCTGATGGGATCATTGGCGGGAGTGTTCAACGCCTGCTCAACGTTGTTCACGGTTGACCTGTACGAGAAGTTCAGGCCGGGTGCGTCGCAGCACCAGCTCGTTCGAGTAGGGCGCATCGCGACAGGCGTCATGGTGCTGGTGGCGCTGGCGTGGATTCCGGTCATCAAAGGCGCGTCGGGGCTGTACACCTACTTGCAAGCGGTACAGGGATATTTGGCGCCGCCGATTTTCGTTGTGTTTTTCTTCGGCGTGTTCTTCAAGCGGCTTAACGCGGCGGGCGCGCTGTGGGCCATGATCGTCGGCTTCGCGCTCGGCATCTTCCGCATGGTGGTTGATACGCCAGTGACTCTAGGGCTGAACGGATTAGCGAACGGATACGAGCACGGGTCTTTTCTGTGGATTGTGAACAACATTTACTTCCAGTACTTCAGCGTGCTGATCACGATTGTCTCTGCAATTGTGATGGTGGTGGTAAGCCACATTACTGCCGAGCCGGATTATCAGCGAATTCAGAACCTGACCTTTGCGACGACCACCAGCGCCGACCTTGCCGACACCCGTGCCAGTTGGGGATGGAGGGAAGTCGCGGCATCGGGACTGGTGCTGGCGTGCATTTTGGGAGGGTATTTGTACTTCCGGGGGTAGGAGCATAATTGCATGGAGAGGTGATCTCCATGCACAGGTTTGCTTCGCTCTCCGGGCTTCTCGTCGTAGCTTGTCTGCTGATCTCGGGCACGACTGTTGCTCATTCCCAGCAGCCTTCCTCAACCGACGAAGAGCATGAAAAGTGGATTGCCTCCGTCTTAGGTCAAATAGAGACCATTAAGCCAGGTATGACCCGAGGTGATCTGGCTAAAATATTCGGAGAGGAAGGCGGTTTGTCGATCCGTTCGCAGCGAAAATGCGTGTTTAAAGGCTGCCCTTACATCAAGGTCGACGTGGTGTTCACTCCATCGGACAACGATCAGACGACGGAGAAACCAGAAGATAGGATCGTGAGCATTTCCCGCCCATTCCTGGAATACACGATCGCGGACTAGGCAAGAGGGAGAACCATGGCCACCCTCTACACTATCGGCCATTCCACCCGCAGCTTGGACGAGCTGATCGCAGCTCTACATGCGCATTCCATTCAAACCCTGGTGGATATTCGTTCCTTTCCCATGTCGCGGAGGTTGCCGCACTTCAACCGCGAAGCGCTGGAGAAAGGCTTGCCTGCGGCTGGAATTCAATATGTGTGGATGAAAGACCTGGGTGGGCGGAGGAAGAAGTCGCTGGAAGATTCTCCGAATGTTGCGTTGCGGAATGACAGCTTTCGCAACTATGCAGACTACATGCTCTCGGCTGAGTTCGAGAGGGCGATCGCGGATTTGGTCAAGCTCGCGGAGCGATCGCGGACGGCTTACATGTGCGCGGAGCGGGTGTACTTCAAGTGCCATCGCATGTTGGTTTCGGATTGGTTGGTGGCGCATGGGCATGAGGTGCTGCACATTGATGATGAAAAGCCGGCCAAGCTGCATAAGTTGATGGCGGAGGCGAGGGTGGTTGAGGGGCAGGTGATTTATCGCGGGGACAGGTTGCTTTGAGTGAACTGGATTATCCCGCAGCGGCTGAAGCCGTATCGATTGCGACACATAAGGGCACGGCTGTAAGCCGTGCCCTTTCAAAGAATCAGCTCCCGACGTGGGACCGGAGACGCTGTGCTAACGTATCCCCATGATTGTGGGTACGGGGATTGATATCGCGGAAGTGCCGCGGATTGGTGAGTCCATTGAGCGCTTCGGTGATCGCTTTCTGCGCCGGATTTACACGGAAGGTGAAATTCAATATTGCGATTCGAAAGCGAACCGTGTGGAGCGATACGCCGCTCGCTTTGCGGCGAAAGAGGCTGCGATGAAGGCCCTGGGCACAGGGTGGAGTCGCGGGGTGCGGTGGCGGGATATTGAGGTCGTCCGGCAGCCGGGGGGCAGGCCGACGATTAAGTTTCACGGCAAGGCGGCGGAATTCGCTGCCAAGCTCAGCGCCAAGAATATAGCTCTCTCGCTTTCCCACACTACCGAGCAGGCGATTGCCAGCGTGATTCTGGAAAGTTAGGCGGGTCTGTTAAACTTTCGCCTTTCATGTCTGCCAATACAGAAACTGCCACGTCGCTTCGGTCTGTCCCGACAAACCCGCTGAGCGGAAGAGTTCTTCTGCCGGCCATTGCGTTGAGCAGTTTTTCGGCGCTATTGCTTGAGCTTGCACTGACGCGACTGTTTTCGGTCGTTCTCTTCTATCATTTCGCGTTTCTGGCCATCTCTATCGCGCTGCTGGGACTGGGGGCGGGGGGAGTATTTACGCATTTGTGGCGGGAGCGGCTGATCGAGCGGACTACGCGGGAGATTGCCGCAGCGTCGTCGGCGCTGAGCGCGATCGTTATCCCCGTGGTGCTGGAGATTGTTTTACACACTCCGGTGGCGCTGCAGTTCACCCCGAGAAATTTTCTTCGGCTGACGGTGATTTACGCGTGCTCGGCAGTGCCGTTCTTTCTCACCGGATTACAGTTTTCGGTGGTGTTTGCCAGAGAGTCCTCGCGAATCCCGAGACTTTATGCGGCGGACCTTTGCGGGGGAGCGCTGGCCTGCCTGGGAGTGGTGCCGGTGCTGAACTGGGTGGGCGGGCCGAATGCGATTATTTTTGCAGGCATGATTTCGGCGATCGCGGCGGCGGTGTGGAGTCCGAGCCGGCGAGCAAGAAACTGGGCGCTGGGGCTGAGCGCGCTACTCGCGATTGGAATTGGCCTCAATTTCAACGGGAGGCTGGCGGACATAGTTTGGGCGAAGGGAGTGCGCCGGCAAAACGCCGAGTTCGCGCGCTGGAATGCAATTTCCCGCGTCGAGGTGGACCGGGACAAAAGTGGCGGTAAAGTGATCGTGATTGACGCCGATGCGAACACCTTCATCATGAGTGCCGACCTCGAACACTGGCAGGGATCGGAGTGGCAGAACAAGCTGATGGAAGCGCCGCCGGCGGTGGTGAATGCGCTGCGTCCGCACGGGGCTTACGCCATTATTGGGCCGGGCGGTGGAGTGGATGTGTTGCGCGCCGTCGCCAGCGGCAGCCCGAGTGTCACCGGAATCGAGATCAATCCCATCATCGCTACCACCATCATGCGGGACCGGTATGCGGACTATGCTCACCATCTTTATGAGCGGTCTGAAGTGCAGATGCACGTGGGCGATGGACGGTCGTTTATCCGAAATGCAACAGCTCAATATGACGTGGTGCAGATGACGCTGGTGGATACCTGGGCCTCCACCGCAGCCGGGGCTTTTGCGCTTAGCGAGAACAGCCTTTATACGACGCAAGCTTTTCGGGAGTACTTCGACCATCTGAAGCCGGATGGAATGATCGCGGTGACGCGATGGGAGTTCCGCCAACCGCGTGAGGCTTTGCGGGTGGTTTCGGTGGCGATGGAAGCTTTGCATGAACTTGGGGTGGCGGACACGTCGCGCAACTTCGTGGTGGTGTCTGACGGCGATCTGAATGAGGACGGAATTCCGGTTGCTGTGCTGGCCAAGAAAAGCGCGTTCACGCCGGAAGAAGAGGAAACCGTGCGGCAACATTTGCGGCAGTATCCGCCGCTGAAGCTTTTGTATGCACCGTCGGAAAAAGGGACGAATGCTTTTGCGCAGCTGATTCAGAGCAACGATCCCCGGGGGTTTAGCGCAAGCTATGCGTTTAACGTAAGGCCGGTTACCGACAATGCTCCTTTTTTCTTCTTTACCTTGAAGCCAGGGCGGTTGTTGCGGCCGCATCCGAATTCATCTGCGATTGACTGGAAGGTGAATCTGGGCGTGGCAGTGTTAGGGATGCTACTGATACTTTCAGTGCTGGCGGTGCTGGCGTTTCTGGTGCTGCCGCTGTTGCTACAGGGGGTAGCCAAGCCGCAGGCGGCTTCAAGCCTGATTTATTTTGTGGCCGTCGGCCTGGGCTACATCATGGTGGAAGTGACCTTCATTCAGCGGTTTGTATTATTTCTGGGGCATCCGACGTATGCGCTGACTGTCGTGGTATTTCTGATGCTGCTTTCGAGCGGGGCTGGGAGTTTGGCTTGCGCCAAATGGCTGCGAGACAGCGCCAGAGTGTGGGTGCCGCTGTCATTGATCATTGTGACATTGCTGCTTTATGTGGTGGCGTTGCCTATAATTCTTGATCGGCTGGTGGGGGCGCCATTTGCCGCGAAGTTGGTCATCAGCGGGCTGCTTCTGGTCCCGCTCGGCTTTGTAATGGGGATGCCGTTTCCTACCGGACTGCGCGCGCTGGCAGCGATGACCCACGAGGGGTCGGGTGGCAATTCACATTCCGTCGAATGGGCATGGGCGATGAATGCGGCTTCCAGCGTGCTGGGATCGGTGCTGGCGATTGTGATTGCGATTCAGTTCGGATTGAATATCACGTTGAGCTGCGGAGCGGCGGCCTATTTGCTGGCGCTGTTGTTGCGCGGGAAGCTTCGGCCAGGAGCGGCCGCGGCTTAACCCGAGGGTCGATTCTGCTATCATCGGGAAAATAACGGGCCGGGTCGTACTGCGCTGGAGCGGCCCCGTTGGATCGGCCGCGCTGGATCGGCCGTAGAGTTGTCAGACCATGAGCGGGTCCACGATGCCTGGGAGGATAGTTGCCTAGCCAGAAGCAATTGAAGTGGTCGCAACTGAAAGTCGGCATCACGGTGATCGTGGCGGCGCTCACGCTCGGGGTGCTGATTACCCTGATGAGCGGCGGGGGATTCTTCACCAGCAAGATCACGCTGAAATCCTACTTCTTCGACGCACAAGGCTTGCGCGTGGGAGCCCCGGTTCGCCTCGCTGGTGTGGACATCGGCAACGTAAAAACGATTCAAGTAGTTCGGAACCGTCCGAAGGACCCGGTCGAGGTCACGATGAAGGTGAACACCAAGTATGCCTTCGACCTCAAAAAGGATTCCAAGACGTTGCTTTCCACTGCGGGCGTGCTGGGCGAGACCTTGATCAATATTGACAGTTCCACGGCGACAGGCGCGCCAGCCGGGGACGGAGATGTGCTCCCCAGTGGCGAGGTGACTGGCTATTCGGACGTGATGACCGCGGCCAACAGCAGTCTGCAAAATATGGACGTGCTGCTCAAGCGCGTGGACCGCATCGTGTCATTTGTGGAAAGCGGCCAAGGATCGGTGGGGAAACTGATCTATGATCCGTCGCTGTACAACCGTGTGAATTCGACCGTCAGCGATTTCCAGAAGCTGGTGGGAGAGATTTCGAATGGCCAGGGCAGCCTGGGCAAACTGATTGCCGATGACGAGTTGTACCAGAAGGCGAACGGGACCATCGATAAAGTCAACAAGATGATTGATGATCTGAACGCGGGGAACGGGACGGCAGGCAAACTGCTCAAGGACCCTTCGTTGTACGACAATGCGAATAAGACGGTGGCCAACGTCAAGCAACTGACGGATGACATCAACGCAGGAAAAGGCGCGCTGGGCAAGCTGGCGAAAGACCAGGAATTTGCCAACAAGTTACAGAACACGATGAGTCGCCTCTCCGACCTGATGGACAGGTTGAACGCGGGCGAAGGTAGCGCCGGGAAATTCTTGCACGATCCCGCGCTGTACAACAATACCAATCAGCTGCTGACCGATACGCAAGACCTGATCAAGGCGATCCGGCAGAATCCCAAGAAGTACCTGACCATACATCTGAAGCTGTTCTGAAGCAGTTTCGAGTTTCAAGTTGAAGGAGTTTCGAGTTTCCGGTTTCGAGTTTCGAGACTACGACTTGAAACCCGAAACTTGAAACTCGAAACCGCTCCTCCCTACCTTTGAAGTAAGTCCACCGGCTGGCGGACATCGTGGACGCGGAAATATTGCGCCAGCGCGGGATGCTTCTTCTTCACTTCCTCAAACATGGCGTAGGCAACGTTGCGGTAGGAGGTGTGTCCGGCGGGGCCGGTGCGAAGTTCGGAGATGTACACGGCTTCGGCGAAATCCATTTTGAAGAGGGTGCGCTTGCGGAAGCCGAGCGGGATGGCATACTGCGAATTTTCGACAGCTTCGGGAGTTGAGCTGTTTCCCAAAACTTGCACTGCGCTCGCAGTTCGATCCAGCGTGGCCTGGTAAGCATCGAGCGCGCCGGCTGGTTTCAGTTCTGAGGGGATTTCGTATCCGTGTTGAGTGGTAAAGGCCTGCTCGATCTGGACGCAGCGGCGATGGCGGTGCATGTCGCGGAAGCCGCCGATGTCCATCAGGATGTCGAAACGGAATTGCTGGCCGGCGCGGAAGGAGCGCAGCATCTCGTCATGGCGACCGCGATGGCGCAGGCCGGAGTCGATGATTTCCTTGCGCCGGGCGTCGGAAGCGTCGGCGACGATGCTGCGAATCTGGCGGTAAGGATATTGAGAATGCTCGTAGAGCAGCGTGGACGCCAGTTCGACATCCAGGGGTTCGTCGTCGAGGAGATCGACAGAGGGAGCCTGATCTACCACAGCGCTTCCCATAAGTTCGGATGCGACTTGGCGCAACTCGCGGCGGGTTTCGATTTCGTAGGCGTTGGGGTCGGCGTACTTGACCAGCGTGGGCGAAACGCGAACTTCCTTCAGCAGTTCTGCCTCAGCGCGGGCACCGAGTTCGGCGGACGCTTGGCGAATGCTTTCCACGAGATGGCGCAGCGAGTCGTGATTGACGTTGTAGGCTGGCGATGTTGCAGCGTGCTTCAGCAGTTCGCCCAAATGCCGGATTTCTTTGTGGGTATGCGAGAGCAGATGCGAGACTTGCGATTCCAGGGTTCGCGCATTCACGATTTCGCCTAAGGAAGTGTTGGTGGCGAGCGGTAGCAGGTAGCGGGAAATATCGAAGGCACGGGCTTTCAGGGTGCGCTCGTAGGCGTCTTGCTTCATGTCGGCCGGTTTGGATGTGATTTCGGCGAGGTAGCGGAACATTTTTTCGGAGAGCGCTTCGTAGTCGGCGAACAATTCGTCGAGTGTGCGCTTGTACAACTGCTGGGCACGGTCATCGCTGCCGAAGTCCGGCGTGTAGTAACCACTCTTGCGGAAATCCTGGTAGCGAGTTGAGCGTTCCTGCCCGTCCCAGCGCTGTTCGTCGGCTACGGCGATGGCGGCGAGGATGGAGAGCCGTTCAATTGCGAGCGCGATGTGCGCGAGGTCGGCGATGGAGCGGTGGCCGTACTGGAAATAAAACGTGTTGAGGAACTTTTCCGCTTTCTGGGTGCTGATCTCCTTGAGCGACTCTTTCATCGAAAGGGCCGAGCGCGAATACTTCGCCATGGCATAGGCCTGGACTTCCGGTTCAGCGCCGAAGACAGCGTAGACATCGGAAGACGGGGACTGGGCGGAGGATGAGTTTCCGTTGACGGGGACGGAGGCGATTGTTTCGGCCATGGCCTACCTCAAAGAAAATTGGAAGAGATTGAATCTTAATCGCAGGGGAAGACTGGCGCAATCAAGTGCGAGCAGAGCGGCGAATGCGAGCAGATGGGCGGCGCAGGCGGACAGCAGGTTCCTCTCCGCCTGCGGCGGTTCGGAATGACAAGATCTTTGGAGTTGGAATAGGGAGCGACTACAAAGTGTGGAGATAGGCGAGCAAGTCGTTGATCTGGTCCTGGGTGAGGACCTGGCTGAAGCCTTCCATTTTATTGCGGCCCATGCGGACGACGTCGCTGACGCGGTCGTCGTTGGCGGGCATACCGCTCTGGGTAAGGTATTGATGTTTGAAGACGCCCTTCAGAGGCGGCCCCTTGCGATCTTTGGACGAATAGGCGGAATGGCAGCGGTCGCAATATTGATCGTAGATGTGGCGTCCGGAAATCTGCTGCGGATTCAGGCCCAGTTCTGCGTCGCTTTTGCGGCGCTCAACCTCGCAGGCGGTTAGCGAGAAAAGCAAACAACCGCCGAGGAAAAGTGCAATCAGCAATGAGAATCTTGAGTGTTTAGCTGCGAGCATGGGCGGATGCTATTTGGCGGGGCCATTCACCGCCGCCTCGATCACGCGGTCGATGGCATCGTTGACCTGCTTTCCGGGCAGGTTGAGATTGTTGGCAAGGATCGCGAAAGCGACCTGCTCGCCCTTTGCGGTGACTGCGTATCCGGAGAGAGTTTTTACGCCGTCGAGAGACCCCGTCTTGGCATAAACATGGGCGGCGGGGTCGAGGTCTTTGCAGCGGTCGGCGAGTGAGCCATCCACGCCGGCGGCGGGAAGCGATTCGTGAAACTCTTTTCCCCAGGGTTGCGCGGAGGCGTAGCGCAGCAGTTCGACCATGGCGTGCGGGGTGACGAGGTTCTCCCGCGACAGGCCGGAGCCATCGTGGAAGGAATAGTCGTCACCGGAAATGCCGGCGTTGTTGAGAAATCCGTGGAGGACTTCGAGGCCGGCCTGGACGGTGCCGCCAGTGCCCTTCTCGCGGCCCAGCAGGCGCAGCAGGATCTCGGCGTGCAGGTTCTGGCTGACTTTATTGATCACTTGAATGTCTTCGGAGAGGGGAGGCGATTGATACTCGGCCAGGACCAGAGGCACGGGCGCCGAGGTGAGCGAGCGGCCTTCGCCGCCGCCGCTGGAGGCGATGACAGTGGTGGTGAAGGTTGAGAGGCTGGCCAGTTCGGTATGCCGGGTGTGCTGTTTTCCGTAGATGGCAATGCCGCGGACCTCGAGCAGATGGCGGAAGAGGCTGGCGGCAAACTCGGCCGGGTCTTCAATGGCCATGCCTTCGTTGGCCCCCGCGTCGTCCATGGGCATAGATCCCCAGAGAGTTAACAGGGTCGAGCCGGGCTCGCGGTTGATGTAAAGCTTGCGTCCGCTGCCGGCGGGGGTGGTCATGACCCGATTGTCGATGGCGTAGTAGCCGGAGAAAGGCGTGAGGCTGACGAAAGCCTTGTCGCCGGGATGGGTACCGGGCTGGACGTTCACGAAAACGACGTTGTCGTTGATGGTGAGCGCGGAAACCGGAGCGCCTTCGGCCCAGACCAGGTCGTCCTGGCTCCAACCTTCGCCGTAGCGCTCAAAGGCGAAGTAGGAGTCGTCGGCGACAATGTCTCCGTCAATGTATTTCACGCCTTTGTGCGCGACTTCGTCGGCCAGTTTTTCGAGGACTTGCAGCGGGTCAGAATCGCGCAAAGTGTGAATGGAGTAGGGCAGCTCGCGTCCGGAGAGCGTTGGATCGCCGCGGCCGACCAGTACGAGATCGCCAGCCAGACGTCCGTACTTGTCGAGGGATCCGCTGGTTTCGACGCTGGTGCGGAATTTGTAATCCGGCCCGATCAACGCCAGTCCGGCTGCGGTGGTGAATAGCTTGGTATTGGAAGCGGGGGTGAAGAGTTTATCTGCGTTCAGCGAGTAGAGTGTCTTTCCTGTCGAGAGCGACGTGATCTCGATTCCCCAGTAGCCGCGCGCGAGGTCAGGTTGGGAAAGGATGGCGTCAATCTGCTGCTGGAGAGGAAGGGGCTTCTTGTGGGAAGCTGCGTGCGCGGGGTCCGTCAGCAGAATGGCCAGAAGAACGAAAATCAGTATCAGCAGCAGCTGTTTCGGCAGTGATGAGCGGCGGGGCATTTTAGGCTGATTGTAGCATCGGGCTTTCGCTTCGGGCGTGGCAGATTACGTTTAGAATCGCTGAACATGCGTCCCGTATTCACATGGAACCTGGGCGGCCGCTCGCTCGAACTGGGGAAGCGGACGCTGGTGATGGGAATCGTGAACGTTACGCCGGATTCGTTTTCTGACGGCGGACGGCACTTCACCTCTGACGACGCGGTGGGGTACGCGCTGGAATTGCTGGGCGAAGGCGCCGACATGGTTGACATTGGAGGAGAATCCACTCGTCCGGGAGCGAATGTTGGAAGAGAGAAACCAGCCGTCAGCGCCGAAGAGGAGTTAAGGCGGGTTCTGCCGGTGATTGCCGGAGTGAAGCGGGCGAGGCCGCAGGCAATCGTTTCCATTGATACCTATAAGGCGAAGGTTGCCCGCGCGGCGGCCGAGGCGGGAGCGGAGATCGTGAACGATGTTTCCGGTTTCCAGTGGGACCCGGAAATGGCGAAGACCCTGGCCGTGCTGGGCTGCGGCGCGGTGCTGATGCATACGCGAGGGTTTCCGGATGACTGGGGTTCGCTGCCCGCGGTGGCGGACATGGTTTTGCTGGTCAAGCGGGAGTTGCGTGCGCGTGCCGACGCTGCGCTGCTGGCGGGGATGAAACGCGACCGGCTGGTGCTTGACCCAGGCTTTCGGGTTCGGCAAGCGGTTTGAGGAGAACTATCCGCTGCTGCGGCGGTTCAGGGAGTTTCAGGAGTTGCAGTATCCGTTGCTGGCCGGGGTGTCGCGGAAGTCGTTTATTGGGCGAGCGCTGGCGGAAAACGGCAAAGATGCTGCGGTGGAAGCGCGGGGCTGGGCGACGCTTTCGGCAGAGGTGATTGCGGCGATGGGCGGGGCGCACATTGTTCGCACGCACGATGTGAAGGCGGCGGTGGACGCGTTGAAGATTGCTGACCTGGCGGCGGGCTGAGGCGGTCGGCTTGGGTTGGATGGCTGAGCTATACTGCGAACTCTGTTGACGGAATTCTGTTAGCGAACCTTTGTCGGCGACTTCAGGCATGCCTAGCGAAACTGCTCGCGTTGAAGCATTCTCCGATGGCGTTTTCGCCGTCGCTATCACCCTGCTGATTTTCGACCTGAAGGTCCCCTCGGTTCCGGCGGGGCAACTGGCAGCGGCGCTGGCGAGGCAGTGGCCCGCTTACGCCGCCTTCCTGCTCAGCTTTAGCTTTATTGGGATCATGTGGGTGAACCATCATCGGCTGTTTAACCACATCCGGCGGTCTGACAACCGCCTGCTCTTTCTGAATCTTTTGCTGCTGTTCGGGATAACGGTGGTCCCGTTCCCCACGGCGCTGCTGGCGGCCCATTATGGGACTGCTGACAGAACGGTGGCTGCGGTGGTATTCAATGGAACATACGTTGTGCTGGCCGTGTTCTTCAATGTGCTGTGGCACCATGCAGTTCGAGCCGCACTACTGGATGCGGCTACGCAGGAATCCGCCGACGCCATTTCCAGGCAGTATGCGGTTGGGCCGATCGCTTATCTTTTTTGTTTGGGGCTAACCTGGGTGAGTGTACCCGCCAGTCTCATTTTGAACATCGCGCTGGCGGTGTTTTTTGCGATCCCGCCGCGAATTCAGCAGGGGAACAAATAGATCGGCTGACGCTGAATCCCTGATGCAGGTTGCTACGAAAGTGTTGCATTTTTTGGTTCCCCCGGCTAAGATGAAAGCTGGACGCGGGTTTAAGGCGTTCAACTCTGTGGGTAACCGCCCTTTTCTTCCTGGGTTCCGAAACTAACGCGTTGTTCTAAAACCGAGAAGCAGGTTTGCCTCTGACCAGCTTGGAGACACCTCTTATGTCCTGGTACGCGTACTGCCTGACTGAACAGCACCTCACCAATGGAACACGTACACGCCGGCCGTTTGTCCTGGAGGGCATTCAGGGCGTGAATGGCGCTACCGTACTGAGCTATCCGAGCGGAGAATTTGCGGTAATTGTGAGCGAGATCGATTCCGCGACCTCCAGTTTGGACGAAAAGCATGTTTTGGAGCATGCGCGAGTGGTAGGCGCTTGTTTTCGGACGGGGACGGTGCTGCCGTTCCGATTTGGGACGATTTTTGACACAGACGAGAGCTTAAGACATGCGGTGCGCGCCAATCGCCGCGCTTTCGGCCTGAGCGTAGCCCGGCTCAAGGGCAAGTCTGAGATGCACGTGAAAGTGCTGGTGCGGGACGGCCAGTTGCGGCAGTTGCAGGATGTGACGATTCCGGACACGGTTGGCGGCGATTACCTGATCAAGCTGCGGGAAAAGGCCATGTGCGACCGCGAGCGGCAGACCAAAGCCAAGGCGCTTTCGGTGCAAGTGCACAGGCTATTCAATCCGCTGGAGGAAGAAGTCACTTGTAAGCGGGTTGCCACTGACGGAATGTTGATTGATATTGCCCACCTGATTGATTCCAAACACGTTGAGAAATACCAAAACCGGACTTCCAGCGCTGCCAAGCAGCTGAAGAATTGCGAAGTTTCGGTGAGCGGGCCCTGGCCTCCGTACCACTTTTTGCCGGGGAAGCTGAGGACCGTGGCGTAGGTTCTTTCGCCCTTTCAGGGCTTCATTTACATTTTGGCTTGTGACCCAGGGCTTGCGCCCTGGGCTGCATTCTTTCGCCGCTTCAGCGGCTGGGGCGCGCCGCAAAGGTGCGACTCTTGCCGGGACCGAGAGCCTACATCCGCTTAGTAATGGTTTGGGTGGCCAGTCCACAGATCGCCAAGGCTGCTACGGCCGCGACCATGGAACCGAGCAGCAAGACCTGCCTCGCATTCGTCTTTGCGATGTCAACGTCCGCTAACGGATAGGCCAGGCGCACGGCTCCGCCTGAGACCGGGACTGCCACGTAGAGTATGGGGATGCCGTGGCGCTCGCGGGTTTCTATCCCGGTTTCGCCGCGGAGGGCGGTGGCAAACTCCGGGCGCTGGCCTTCGTTCTCCAGAGTGGCAACCGGAACCTCGGAATCGGCGATGACCTTTCGGTTCACGTCAATCACGGTGGCACGAGCGCCGGCCTGCTGGCCTTCCTCGGAGGCAATATCCTCAATCTTCATGGTGCGATCGGTGTTGACCCGGCTGGCGAACAGATGCGCCTTCTGGGTGAGGCTGCGCTCGATTTCCGCGCGCAGAACACCGGCCCAGTAACGCTCTGCGGTGTGTCCCAGGCTGATGGCGGTGGCGGCGATCATCGCGAGGAAGGAAAGGAACAGAACGAAGAAGACCGGCAGGCGCGCAGGCTTGGCGCCCGCAGAAGACCCTGGGCGATTGGCGGCGGAGGCCTTCGGGGTTGCGGGATTACTTTCCATTTCCCAAAGCCATCGCGAGTAGCGCCTTCTGCTCCATATCGTGGGCTTTGGCCGAGCCGGTGGCGGGGCTGGGGCTGGCGGAACGCTTCACCGCGAGCAGGGCCTTGCCTCCTGCCAGCGGACGCAGGCGGCGAAGCATGTAGTTCATCGCGCCCATGTTCGACGGCTCTTCCTGTACCCAGACGATTTCCCGCGCATTGGGATAGCGATTGAATTCGGCGGTGAGGTCGGCCTCGGGGAATGGGTAGAGCTGCTCGACGAAAGTGATGGCGGTAGTGGTGTCTTTCTTCTTTTTGCGCTCCATGCGCAGCTCGTGGCCGATTTTTCCAGTGCAGAGAAGAATCTTGTGGGCGTCCTCGATCTCGCGGTCGGGACGCACTCTCAGGAAGCTGCCGCTCGAAAATTCCTCAATCGGCGAGGCGGCATCGGGGTGGCGCAACATGCTCTTGGGAGTGAAGACGACGAGCGGTTTTCGCCACGAGCGAAGCGCTTGCCGCCGCAGAAGATGAAAATACTGGGACGCGCTTGAAGGCTGGCAGATCTGGAAATTGTCGAAGGCGGCGAGTTGCAGGAAACGTTCGATGCGGGCGCTGGAATGCTCCGGGCCCTGGCCCTCGTAGCCGTGCGGCAGCAACAGCACGACGCCGGAGAGCAGGTTCCATTTGGCTTCGCCGGCGACGATGAACTGGTCGATGATTGCCTGCGCGACGTTGGCGAAGTCGCCGAATTGGGCTTCCCACATTACCAATGTTTCGGGGAAATCGCGGCTGTAGCCGTATTCGAATCCGAGGACGCCGGCTTCGGACAGAGTTGAGTTGTAGATTCGGCAATGGGCTTGAGTGTCCGAGATGTTTTCCAGCGGAACGTATTCCTGCTCGTTTTCGATATCGAGCAAGACCGAGTGCCGCTGATTGAATGTGCCGCGGCGGCTGTCTTGTCCGCTGAGGCGGACGGGAGTGCCGTCTTTTACCAAACTCGCAAATGCCAGAGCCTCGGCCATGCCGTAATCCACCGGGCGTTTGCCGGCGCCCATTTCGGCGCGCTGCTCGAGCAGCTTCTTTACTTTGGGATGAATGTGAAAGTCGGCAGGATAAGTCGTCAGCCGCTCGGTGAGTTCGTGCAGTTCTTCCGAAGGCACGGACGTTTCCAGTTCGTATTGCGGCTTGTGGCGGCCGCCGAAGAATGAGTTCCAGTAATCGGGCAACTGCCGCAAGGTAGGTTTCTTGCGCAGGCTTCCGGCGCGCTTTTGCGCTTCCTCGAGTTCGGCCTTGATGGCGTCGGCGCGGGATTGCGCGTCTTCGATGTCCACGTCTTCGGCGTAAATTTCCCAGAGCGGCGGATGATCTTTGATGGCTTTGTAAAGCCGGGGCTGGGTGATAGTGGGATCGTCCACTTCGCTGTGGCCGTGGCGGCGATAGCCGATCATGTCAATGACGACGTCGTTTCCGAACGTGTAGCGATACTCGAGAGCCATGCGGCCGACGCGGATGACCGAATCTACGTCTTCAGCATTCACGTGGAAAATTGGAATACTCTGGCGGCGGGCGAGTTGCGCCGCAAAGCGCGACGAGTGAAGCTCGGAGCAGACGGTGGTAAAGCCGATCAGGTTATTGACGATTACGTGCACCGTTCCGCCGACGCTGTAGCCGGGAATCTCGGCGTAGTTGAGGGTCTCGGCGAAGACGCCCTGGCCGGCGAAGGCGCCGTCACCGTGAACTAACAACGGAAGAAACTGAACGCTGCCGCCGGGGCCGGCGCGTTCCTGCTTGGCGCGGACGCGGCCGACGGTAACGGGATCGACGGCTTCGAGATGGCTGGGATTCGAAACCAGGTGGATGTGAACTTTGGCGCCGCTGCGGGTGACGTATTCGCCGGTCGCGCCCATGTGATATTTCACGTCGCCGCCGCCGAGAACGCTGCGCGGATCGACGTCTTCGAATCCGGCGAAAACTTCTTCGGGTGCGCGGCGAGCAACGTGAGTGATTACGTTCAAGCGGCCGCGATGGCTCATGCCCATCACCAGTTCGACGGCGCCATGCTGCGCTGCGCCTTCGAGGATTTCATCTACCAGTGGAATCAGCGCGGTGACGCCTTCGAGTGAAAATCGTTTGGTCCCCAAATATCTCTGCTGGAGCACCAGCTCGAAAAGATCGGCGCGAATGAGCAGGTCGAGGGCGCGTGGCTGATCAACTTCAGGCTGCGGGCCTTCGAGCCGCTCTTGAATCCAGCGGCGGCGCTCGGCGTCAGGGATGTGGGTGAACTCGACGCCAATGGTTCCGCAATAAATGCGGCGGGCTTCCTGCGCGAATTCGCCTTCAATCTGCAGGTCGGAGTGCTGAACTGGCTGTAAGAAGCCTAGCGGATCGAGGTCGGCTTCGAGGTATCCCCAGTGGCGAAAGGCGTCGAAGATTCGTTCGCGCTCGCCATTGGGGGCTTCCATGAGTGCGGTGCTGGATGAATGCGTAGGCTGTCGGGTCGGCATGGGTACGTATATAGGATAAAGGATGTTGCAGCTAGTGCGCTGGGTTCAGAAGTAACTTTGGTCTAAAGAAAAAAGCGGCAACCGGAGAGGCTCCGATTGCCGCGCCGCAGGCGGTGAGAGAGGTCTTAGAAGTTAAACATGTCGAAAAGGTCGCTGATGGCGGGGCTGTTGGTGGGGGCGTAATTGCTGCCGGCACCGTAGGTCGGGTTGGGCAGATTGTCCCGGCTGCGACCTGAGATCGTCGGCAATCCCCAGTTGTGCTCGATGAACTTCAGGATCGAGACGTGGTCGGCGTAGCCGTGCGAGATGTGACCGGGCTTGGTCCAGGGCGAAACCACGATCAGGGGAATGCGGGTGCCGTCGCCGAAGAAGTCGAGTGGCTGCACGTATCCGGAGTCGTAATAGCCGCCGCCTTCATCTACGGTGACGAAGATCGCGGTGCTGGCCCACAGCTTGGGGTTCGACTTGACCTCGTCCACGATCTTCTTCGTGAATCCCTCGAACAAATCCCATTTCGAGGATGCCGGATGGCCATCCACCCAACCGCTTGGCTTCACGAAAGACACCGCCGGCAACGTGCCGTTATGGATGTCCTGATAAAGTTGATCGGTGTCAGTGATGTGCGAGGTGCGCACAGCATCGTTGGCCATGATCTGCGTCTGGTACTGGAAGCCGTTGCAGATGTTGCAGTACTGGTCACTGAGCGCGCCCACCTTTCCGTAATCAAGCTGATATTTGTCGCCGAGGTAGCGGTCCCACTGATCGTTGTAGCTCTTCCAGGAAATGTTGTTCTCGAGGAGCACGTCGCCGATACTGCGCTGCGAGGTGGGCGGAATGGTGAATGGTGTGTTGTTGGAATTCGTGTCGGTGTAGGCGTTGCTTCCATCACCGAAATAACCCGGGTTGTAGTTGTTCAGGAGGTAGTAGTGACCCGGATCGCAATTCGGCTTGATGTTGATCGAATTCAGATAGGTCACAATCGGACCAACGCCGGGCTGCGACGTATCCGAGCAATTGCTGTAGGTGCCGCCGCCGTACACGCCAGTGGATGCGCCATTGTTGCCGAAGCCACCGTAGCCGTCGTCGGTCCACCAATTGTTGGTTCCAGCAACAGGATTCGGATTTTCGACTTCGTCCACCGGGCCACCGGCAAATGTCATCTGGTTATGCGGAGGGACGAGGTTGCCGTTCTGATCTTTGAACCAGATCGCATCGCCGAAGAAAAGCATGATGCTGTCCAAACCGGTTCCGCCCATGGCTGGCTGATGGTAGTTGTCGCTGAAAGCGTAATTGTCGGCGAGTTGCTTGGTGTAGGCAGCATCGCCGTTCTGCATGTTGTAAAACTCCATGGCGGTCGCGCCCTCACGAGTGTTGGGGCAGCCAGGGACGTAATCGGTGCAGAAGGGCGAGGGCTGTTTGATTCCGTTCACATTCGATCCCACGGTGACTTCGGTCCAGGTGAAGAGGTCTGCCAGGCAGCCACTGGGATTTGCCGCCGTTGCGTAGCTTGCATTGCAGTCTTCCTGCTGCCACATCTGGTAGAAGCGGTGCACCGGACTATTGGCGTACGAGTTGTATGGAAACGCAATCGAATTTGTGATCTGGAACGGCCCTGGCTCCAGCGTTGAATATGGCGGCGTGCTGTTCACCCCGGTAATTCGCGAGTCAGGAACTTTTCCGGTGAGACCGCTACCGCCGGCCAACAACGAGTCGTAGTAGGTGAGCGGCGAGTTGGGCAATCCGTCTTCCGATGAACGGGCCTGTCCCAGGTTGCAGAGTCCGTTATTCGCACACACATTGGACGGGCCCCCGGCCAACGGTGCTGGCAGAGTGGCGTAGGGAGTCTTTCCCGTGGTCGGACTCAGTTGATAAGTGGTCGCGCCGGTGATGTCGGCGGAGAACTGTGTGGCTTGCGCGAAATTCGATCCGGGCGTGCCGTCTGCATTGACGATTCCTTCTGACAGCAGATTGTTCACGGTCTCGCCCGCCTTGGGAGCGTAGGTGGCGAAGAGGTGGTCGAAGGAACGATTCTCCCCGACGATGACGATTACATGCTTGATAGGTGAAGCAGTGATGGAGTCGCCAGTTTTTGCCTTGTTGGGCCCTGCGGCAAAAGCTGGGGTGACGGCGGGTCCGAGGGAGAGGGTTGCGGCTAGGGATAACGCCATGATCTTTCTTAGGTGCTCGCTTAAGTGTTCGGCGATTTGATTCGGCATGAATAATCCTCCAAAGAATTGTTTTCCCCTTGGAGGTGCAGCTTACTGATCGGTTGTGAAGGCAAGATGAAATGCAGTTTGAAGGGTGATTAAATTCTGTGCGCTCTTAGCTACGAAATACAGGGATCACTTGAGGAAAACTACCAGCAACCGGCCGTCGGAGTGGTAGCCCCCGCCACTGGCGTTCTTGGCGTCCTGCACCGGGTTCGGAGGTAAGTAGTAGGTCATGCTCTTAGTTTTGCCGGATTTATCGAGGCTCTGGGCAATGTTTTCGCGTTCGCCATCCACTGCGGGATCAATCTTGTGAGTGAGCTTTCCGGTGCGGACATCTTTTTCAAATCCAATGTCGTGAGTTCCAGCGCCGACCCAGACGGTTTCGTTGTTCCAGGTGAACGGCGCTTTCCAGATCCGGAAATGGTGACGGGTGGCAACGACGGCAAACGCTTGTGCCTGCTCGTAGCCGAAATCCTGCATGCGATCGAACAGGAACAGGTGGCTCATGGGCATCTGCAGGTAGTCTTTCTTTTCGTAGGTGTCCATGACCGCCTTCAGGCCGGATTCCTTGCTGTCTAAGTCGGCGACATGCCAGTCGGCGGCGTCAAAGGCGGCCTGCATATTTTCCTGGGTGCCGACGACAACGAAGTTCACCATGTCGCCGAGATTGCCAAGATGATCGCGCACCCGCCGCGGAAGTCCGTCGAGGTGCTCGCGAAGATCGGAATCCAGAATCACGGTGGGGATTTTCAATCCCGTCGAAGGGCTGGATGGCGTGGCGACGGCTGCGTTTCCGTTTTCGCTGATGGCATTCGACGCAGGCGCGGTATTGGAAGACGACGAACTGCCAAACTGTCCGCTCGATCCATACTTTTGCCGCCGACGAGAGTTGGTCCTTCATGCTGTGCGGTTGAGCCGCGGCAGTGGTTGCGGCTTGAGCGCGGTTGATCGACAATTTCACGGCGAACGAGCAATCGGATTTTGTGGTCTGGTTGAGGCCGAGAAAGAGGTGTCCGGCGGCGTCGATGTGGAGATCGCGGGTGCCACCGACAAGGACGGGGTTGGCCTGGTCGGATGTCTTGGCGATGAGCGCGCCAGCGGGAGCATCGGAGAGCGGAAGCTTGTCGGAGGAAGACGGCGCAGTGGCACCCTGAGGGGCGCAAGTGGAGTCCGCTCCAGATGCGGCTTCCGCGGTGAAGCTGAGGGTGTCGCCGGCGGAAAGATCAACGCCGGTGTCGGTCCAGGGCTGAGACGCGGAAATAGTGAAGGAATACGGAGACGGCGGGGGACTGGCGGGGGCAGTCTGGCTGAACGCCAACAGAGTGCCGAAAGGGACAGTGGCGCAGAGGGCAAAAGTGGCTGGGCGAAGGCGATTTTTCACGGCACCCTCCAGAAGGAACGGCGAGGACGCCCACATTATCGCAAAACTGGTGTGCTGCGGGGAACTGGCCCCGGCAGATGCGCGGCGATCACTACCAGTTCAGCCGAGTTACGGCCAGCGCTTGGCGTTGTCTTCCCATCCTGCGGCCCGAGCGGTGGGCTGAGCGGCCGCTACTTGCGGCTGCGGGATACGGATGGGTTGCTGTGGAGCGGGGGCGGCGGTTGCCAACGTCGGCTTGGCGGCGGCAACATCGGAACTGACCTCATTGACGTCGGAAAGCAGGGGAGCAGCCACCCGCAAGGCCTCAACTTCTTTTTCCAGACGCGCCAACTCCAGTTCTTTCTGCCTCAGAACTTCATAAACATTCTTCATACCAGGCACCTGTCTAGAGACGCATTTTGGTGAGAAGCAATTGAACGCAACTTTATGCAGCTACAAGAAATTTGTCAAGGAGTAAGCGAGGCACTGAGGGCGGTAGCAGGGTGAATTTGAACCTTCTGGATCTAGGCATGGCGTCACCCCGAGCTTGCTAGGATCTGGCGTGGAGAAGATGCGCGGCCGGGGGGTAGGCGCCACACGCGAGATCCCTCGCCCCGCTGGAGAGAACGCGGGGACTTCGGGATGACGCCGTGGCGAGGGTTCAAACTGAGCCATTACCTGCGACACCTGCCGCTGCGAAAATCCTTCGGCGAGGTGTTAGTCTTTCCTGCATGCGACCCCGCTTTGTGCTGCCGTGGATTGCCCGGTTCCTGGTCGCGGTGTGTTTCCTGCCATCAGCGCAGAATTGCGCGGCCCAGGCGGGGGCACCGGCGGCTGCTGACGACTACTCCGGGATGTATTCCTTTCTAAAAGACGGCGAATTTGTACAGATCACGATTGAAGACAAGGGCGTGGTCAGCGGGTTCATCTCGCGATTCGGGGATTCGGATAGCGACCGCGGAGTTTTTCTGAATCAGTTCTTCAAGACGGGGAAGAGCGAGGGGAGCAAACTAAGTTTCACGAGCGAAAGCGTTCATGGCATCTGGTTTACTTTCGAGGGGGCCTTTGACCGGGGGCCGGGCAAGAAGCCGGATGAGGAAGCCTATTATGTGCTTCGGGGAGCGTTGACCCGCTTCTCTGCCGACGCGAACAAGAAGACGACATCGCAGGTCACACAGGTTGAGTTCAAGGCTTTCCCTCGGGACGCCAGTCCACCCCAATAGTCCTACTTCACCGGCAATTTCATGTAGCGCTGGATTTGATCTTCGGTTGTGCGCCACGAAGACTCAGGGTCGGCGTAGAAGGCCTGGTACCACTCGACCGTCCAGGCGATGGCGTCTTCCAGCGGAAGCGCGGGTTTCCAGCCGAGCTGGGTCTGTGCTTTGTGGGTATTCAAGCGAACTAGAGGCTTGGCTGGCGAGGATTGTTCGTCAGGGCCGGAGACCAAGTCTCCCGCGCCCCAACGTTCCACGAGGCTTTCCGCAAGTTGCTGCGCTGTCATCATGTCTTCGTCTTCATCTTCGTCGAGGGGCGCGAAATTCCATGCCCCGGAGAACTTGTGGCCTCGCTCGTAGAGTCTCTGCGCCAGGAGAAGGTGGGCGCGGACCGGCTCTAGCACATGTTGCCACATCGCCGCCGTAGAAGGATTCGGGACCACAATCTGCTCTGCGGAGATGATCCCGCGGACGATTTCTGGAATGAGTTCGCCTTCCGTCCAGTCGCCGCCACCGATTACGTTTCCGGTTCGCGCAGTCGCTACCGCAGTCTGCGTGTTGTGAAAGAACTCGCCCATGTAGGCAGAGGCGGCCAGCTCTGCGCCGGCGGCGCTGGCGCTGTAGGGATCGTGCCCGCCGAGGGGGTCTTCTTCGCTATGGTTTGCTGACAGGATTGTGGTGGTTTCGTAGCAGTGGCTGGTGTTGGCGACGACGACGGCTCGAACGGAGTCGATTTGCCGCGCTTCTTCCAGAATGTGGACTGTGCCCATGACGTTGGCGGCGAAGGCCTCGACGGGATCTAGTCTGGCGCGCTGGGCGGAAACCTGGGCTGCGAAGTGAATGACGATCTCCGGCTGGAACTCGGCAAAGACGTTGGCCAGGGCTTCGCGGTTGCGAAGATCGCCGAAAATGGAAGTCATGCCGCGGTCGAGAAATGTGGCGTCGAAGAAATTAGGACGGGTGGAGGGCGGTGGTCCGTAGCCGTAAACCTTGGCGCCCAGGAATTTCAACCATGCGGCCAGCCATCCGCCGGCGAAGGCAGTGTGGCCGGAGACCAGGACGCGTTTTCCCCGGTAAAAATCGGCGAAAGGGTGCGGCATTAGCGTAGCCAGTAGATGATTGCGACGGCGAGGGCCGATACTAATATGCTGGCGATGGTGTATCCGTGGGCGCTGATCCAGCTCTCTTCTTTCTCGACAGCAAATAATGCTGCGGAAGGACGGGGAATAAGGGTTGGGTCATTCTTCGGGTCATTTTTCGGGTCGGGGCGGTGCGAGTCGCAATCCACGCAAAGCGTGCGCGCGCCGGAGACCGGAAAGCCGCAAGCGGTGCAAGGGTGCACGTCTGCCGAAATTTGTGTTGTAGAATTTTGCGCCGCTGCCGGTTTGGACGCGGTTTCGGGCGCGTGCCACAGCAGAGGGCCTGCGGGGAAGGCCGGCTTCGGGGACTTGGCTTGGCTTATCAATGCCTGGCTGATTAATTTCGCGCTGTGCTCGGCGGCCTCGAGGTGCTCAAGCGCGGTGCTGATCCCGGCGGCCAGTCGGGAGATGGCTTCGACGACGTCGTCTTCGAACGCGATTGCCTCGGGCGCTAGCTCGAAGAATCCTACGACCTTCTTGTCCCTCAATATGGCGACGGCGAGGCCGGGGTGGCGTTCTTGCTTCGGCGGCCTCAAGGGGAAGCCAAACTGCCTCGCCAGTCTTGATGCACTTGCGAAGGGGATACTTGGTGATGTCGGCAGTCGCGCCGATTTCTGGAACCAGGCTCCCGGCGGCCGCGCTATATACGAACTGCCCGCCCTGTTCGAGGGCCACAGCCACTCCGGCTGCGGCGGTGAGGAAGCGCGCGCGCTCGGCCAGCAGTTGCACGGTGGCGTGAAACTCCAGCGCCGCCGACTGTTGCAAGGAGGCGAAGGCCGGCGTGGCAGAGTCGGATCGAGGCTCGGCTAGTGGACTTGTCGCCAAGGCGACTTCGGTTTGGGGTCCTAGATTCATGGAGAACTAGCCGGAGTGTCTCAACCGCGATCTGGCAGTGTCAAGAACGAACCGCGGGCGGGCGTGTCGAAGGTCACGCGAGGATTTCCGCAAGACAGCGACCGTCCCGGTCTTGCCCGGTCCGGTTTCCTGAAACCGCCTCCCTCCCAAATCGGGATTCGTAGCTCCCACCAACTGAATACGCCTGCATTGGTACGACAAGCCCTGCCGGTGAATGTCCGATGTACCAGTCGTGACCCACGCGCTTGCCCCAAGCCCCGTGCCATACGCAACCGACCGCCGGCCGCGGCAGGCACCTATGGCTGTGGCGCTGCGGAACCTGCAACAGGCAGTCAATCAGAGCCAGGAGGCGATCTTCATCTGCGACCCGGTCGGGGTGATTGAGCGGGTCAATCCCGCTTTTGAAAAGATCACTGGGTACTCTTCGGCGGAAGTTGTCGGCAAGGACCTCAGTTGGTTCGCGGCCGAAGGGCCGTTGTCGGACACCTACCGGCGGATTTGGGAGCAGGTGTTCCAGGGGAAGACCTACCGCGGGAGTTTGCAGGTCCGCAGCCTGAAGGGGGACGCATGCGAACTGGAAATCGCGATCGCACCGGTGCGGGACAGCCAGGGACGAATCGCCAACCTGGTTTGCAGCGGCAGAGATGTCGGTGGGCAGCGGGAACTGGAGACCCAGATCAGCCAGGCGCGAAGAATGGACGCAATCGGGACGCTGGCGGGCGGCGTGGCCCACGACTTCAATAACATGCTGATGGTGATCAGCGCGTACGCCGAACTGGGGCTTGACTCGCTTCCCAAGGAACATCAATTGTGGCGACATTTGCAGGAAATCCTGAGCGCGTCGCGCCGGGCTGCGGAGTTGACGCGGCAACTGCTGGCCTTCGGCCGCAAGCAGGTGCAGCGGCTGCAAGTGGTGAGCCTCAACTCGGTGGTGGAAGAGGCTTGCCGAATGCTGCCGTGCGTGATCGGGGAGGACATTGATTTGCAGATGGATCTCGGCCGGGGTTTGGGGCAAGTTAGAGTCGATTCTGGACAGATAGGGCAGGTGTTGCTCAACCTGGCAATCAATGCGCGAGACGCCATGCGAGATGGCGGAAAACTCTCGATCACTACCCGCTGGTCAGACGGACGAGATGACGGAGCGGGCGAGGGGCAGGAACGTCCGGCCGGGGAGTACATCCTGTTGACCATGACCGATACTGGTCAGGGAATCTCAGAGGAAGATCTGCCACGCATCTTCGAGCCTTTTTACACCACGAAAGCGGAGGGAGCGGGCACCGGCCTGGGGCTGGCGATGGTTTATGGGATCATCCGGCAGAGTGATGGCTTTATCGCGGTGCAAAGCCAGCCCGGCGTCGGCAGCACCTTCAAGATATATCTCCCCGTGGCGGCGCGTCCGGTTCGCCAAACTACCTTGGCGTCGGTAGCAGAAAAGCCTTTGCATGGAGGCTCAGAAACTATTTTGGTGGTCGAGGATGAAGATGCTGTCCGGCAGTCGGAGGTGGAGTTTCTTTCGACTATCGGCTATACCGTGCTGGCTGCGGCGAATGGTAAGGAGGCCCTCGATAGCGTGAGGGCGCGGCCGGAGTTGTTTGATCTGGTGATCACCGACGTGGTCATGCCTCAGATGAGCGGGCCCAAGTTGGCGGAAAATCTGGCCTCGCTCCGCCCGGATTTGAAAGTCTTGTTTGTGTCGGGATACGCCAACGATACCGTCTTGCGAAAAGGGGTGGCGAATCTTGCGCATGACTTTTTACCGAAGCCTTTCCCTTTGCGCTTGCTGGCGGGAAAAATCCGTGAAGTGCTCGAACAACCGGCACTGGCACGCGCGGCCAGCGCCGCCGGAACTGTCTGACGCATCCGCTCTCGTATAATTGCTTCCCAACATGGGATTTTCAGTTTCGCGCCGCGATTCTGGCGCTGACGACCAACTCGCTGCCTCGCCGACATTGGGAAGGGACACCCTCCGCTACACCTCACTGGGTCTTATTCTGCTGCTCTGGGCTGTAATTTATTTTGCAGGAATTTTTACTCCGCCACTGCTGGACGATGTGGATACGGTGCACGCGGAAGCCGCACGCGAAATGGTCCTGCGGCACGACTGGGTGACCTGTTATACCGACGGCATTCGCTATCTGGAAAAGGCGCCGCTCATGTATTGGGCGGTGGCCGCCAGCTATGAAGTCTTCGGCGTGCACGATTGGAGCACGCGCCTTCCGCTGATGTTGGGAGTGTTGGCCCTGCTGCTGGCGACCTATGCGCTGGGAACTCGGGCCTTTGGCGAACGCGGTGGGCTGTACTCGGCGGTGGTGCTTGCGACCTGCCTGGGGCCGTACATTTTTACGCGTTTCCAGATTCCCGACATCATCGTTGGTCTGTGGATGGCGCTGAGCGCTCTCTTCTTTCTGCTCTCACTGGAACAGGAAAAACCCTCGCGCTGGGTGTGCTGGGGACTTGCCGCCACCTTGGCGCTGAATGTGCTGACCAAGAGCCTGATCGGGCTGGTGTTTCCCCTGGGCACGATCTTCTTGTATCTGCTGATAACCGGAAATCTGCGGCATATTCTGAAGTTGAGGCTAGTTTCCAGCACACTTGTGTTCTTCGTGATTGCCGCGCCCTGGCACATACTGGCCGCATTGCGGAACCCAAGCCAGGGAGCGGTGAAAGGCTTTCTCTGGTTTTATTTTGTCAATGAGCAATTCCTGCGCTATGTGAACAAGCGGGTGCCGCCGGGGTACGACACCGTGCCGCTGCTCATCTTCTGGGGCCTGACCGTACTCTGGCTGGCGCCCTGGATGGTGTTCCTACCGCAGAGCCTTAGGCGAATTCCGTGGCGTCTGCGCGAATTGCGGGCGCAGCTCAGCTCGGAGCAGCGTGCCAGCGTCTTTTTTGTTCTGTGGACGCTGGTGATCGTGGGATTCTTTTCCTTCTCTACTCGCCAGGAGTACTACACCATTCCCGCGGTTCCGGCGCTGGCCCTGCTGATTGGCGGATGGCTGGCTCGGGAACAGGCTTCGCCGGAATCGGAGTCTCGCGCGGGCAGGATTTCGTCATGGGTGTGGTTCGCGATTGTGGCGCTGGGTTCGATCGTGGGCGTTGCCCTGCTGATTTCGTCGAAGCCGCCCGCAGCCGGCGCCGACCTCGCGGACCTGCTGCGAAAAAATCCGCAGGAATACGATCTTTCTCTCGGACATTTTCTTGACCTGACGCCGGAAGCTCTGGGAATGTTCCGGCCGGAATTGCTCGGGGCCGTGCTTTCGCTGTTCGTGGGTGCGGGAGTGAACTTGTGGCTGCGCCGGCTGCGCAAGCCCGAGTACGGGAACATGGTGCTGGCAGGGATGATGGTGGCGCTGCTGGCTTGCGTACACGCGGCCTTCGTCACTTTTTCGCCGGTGCTCTCGTCGCAACGCCTTGCGGCGGTCATTGAGAAGCATTACCGCCCCGGAGATGTGGTGGTGATTGACGGGCAATATCACGAAGCTTCAACCCTGAATTTTTATCTTGGGACGCCGGTGCAGGTGTTGCACGCGCCCAGCGGCAATCTGTGGTACGGATCCCAATTCCCCGATGCTCCGCGGGTTTTTGAGACGCAAGCTTCGCTGGCGCAGCTCTGGAGCGGGCCGCACACGGTTTTTCTGTGGACCGATCAGGACGATCCCAAGGAATTGAGCGCGCTGCCACACCGATTCCTGGCGCGCAGTGGCGGGAAGTCCATCTTCACCAACCGGGAGCTACAGCCTTGACTGTGGTGCTGCTGGCACTGCTGACAGGTTCTCTTGTTTATACGGTGCTCTCTCTGGTCGCGGCCCGGCGATACTTGTCCGTTTCTCTACCCGCCTCCAGGCCGCTTCCGCCGATCAGCATTCTGAAGCCGCTTTCCGGGCTCGATGATGGACTCGAAGACAATCTGCGGACGTTTTTCGAGCAGGATTATCCGGCATTTGAGATTCTTTTCGCGGTCAGGGAAGTCAGTGATCCGGCGGTCGCGGTGGTGGAAAAGCTGCAGAGGAAGTATCCGCGAGTTCCATCCCAGCTGATTGTGACGGGAGAACCGCCGTATCCGAACGCGAAGGTTTTCAGCTTGTCGAAAATGCTTTCCGCCGCCGCCAACGATCTGGTGGTGATGAGTGACAGCGATATTCGCGTGACTGAGAGTTTGTTGACAACGATCGCCGCGGAATTTCAGGACCCTCTACTCGGGGTCACGACCTGTCCTTATCGCGCGGTGGCGGGCGCGAGTTTCTGGACGCGGCTGGAAGCCACCGGGCTGAACACCGATTTCATTGCGGGAATTCTTGTTGCCCGGATGCTGGAGGGAATGAAATTTGCCGTGGGTCCAACCATCGCAGCCCGTCGCTCGGTGCTCGAATCGATAGGAGGCTTTGACCGGCTCAAAGATTATCTGGCTGAGGATTTTGTCATGGGCAAGTTCGCGGCGGAGGCGGGTCATGGGGTAGCACTTTCGTCGTACGTAATTGAGCACCACATCGGGAGCTCCGATCTGTGGCACAGTGCGGCGCATCGGCTGCGCTGGATGCGGAGCACGCGGCGCTCGCGTCCGGCGGGATATCTTGGGCAGTTGTTCATGATGCCGTTTCCGCTGGCCCTGCTGGTGTGGGCGTGGAATCCACGGTGGTGGCCGGTGGTGCCGCTGGTTTTCTTGTTGCGCGCGCTTGCGGCTTACATGATGTCAGCGCGGGTGTTGAAAGTAAAACTCAACTGGTTGCTGCTGCCGCTGGAAGACGTGACCGGATTCTTTTTTTGGCTGGCTGGTTTTTTCGGCAATACCGTGAGTTGGCGAGGCCGCCGGTACCGTCTCCGCGCCGACGGGCGGTTCGAATTGTTGAGTAGTTGAGCGCGAAGGAGAGTGCTAGACCCGCGTCAGCTTGCCATTTTTTAAATGGAAGCGCTCGCCACGCCAGATAATCTTGCGCCCTACCAGGCCCCCAATCCAGATGGGAACGGCAAGAAAATCACGGACGGGAAGCAGCCATGACCATCGCCAAAATTGGCGATCGCGCAACACCTGGCTGGCTGTGATGAATGCCATGGTGACACGAGCTGCGAGTGCGACGGCGAACATGACCCAAGCCCAAATGGCTCCGCGCGCAAGAATCAAGGTGAGAACTGCCCACGGCAGAGTGAAAGTAAAAAGCAATCCCGCATAACCTGAAGGGCGCGAGGCACGAATCGTCCGCGCCCAACGCAGCTGGTGAGAAAGGAAGCCAGCGAGGTTGTATGCCGGCAGGTAGGTTTCGACCACCGATGCTGACAGGATCACTTTCAAGTTGCGCTCGGAGATGCGGTGCCCTAGTTCGTAGTCGTCGGCAAGATAGTCGGCGATTGCCTCGAAGCCGCCGATGGCTTCAAGGTCTCGCCTGCGAAGGGCCAGGGTTGATCCCAGGCCAAAGCGCAAGCCGCCTTCGATTTGCCGCGCCGCCAGAACTCCGGCCATGAAGTCGGTGCTGATGCCCAGCGATTCCAGTGCGGAGCCGAGTGTGCCCGCTGGAACTCCGCGGTAGAGGCAGGTGACCAGGCCGGTTTCCGGCGCTTGCAGTTCAGTCATGACTTGCCGAAGGTAGTCTGGCTCAACGCGGATGTCGCTGTCGTTCACCAGAAGAAAATCGTGGGCGGCTACGGCCGTCATCTGCGCGAGGGTGCTTACTTTTCCATTCGCTCCGAGGTTCTTGGTCGCAGTGCAGCAGCCGGATCGCGCGATCAGGAAATTCCGCGATGAGTTTCTCGACCAGCGGAATTGCGGGATCATCCACGTTGCTGACGCCAAAAAGAATCTCGTATGTCCGCGATAATTCTGGACGCAATGGGAACGCAGGCTGGGGTACATCTCAGGGTCAGTTCCCTTGAGCGGCTTCAGGATCGAAACCGGCGGCAGATCCGTCGCTGGCGGCGTGGAGCGGTTGCGTTGGGACGCGAAGCGCACGGCCGGCCAGATGCACAGGACGCAATATCCCAGGCTGGCTGTAGTGCAGACTGCAGCGACGATCGCGGCGAATGAAGACATGGGCAGACGATCTTTTTACAGGAAGGCGGTCAGAAAGACAAAGGCGGGTGGTCATGTGTCAATTTCGGGCCGGAAACACATTGTTGATACTCGGCCAAGTAAAGATTACGTTTCCATCCCGATGTAGCAGACGCGCCCCACCAGGGATTCGGAGACGCTGTCTTTGTCATCCAGTGGCAGGACTTCGATGGCGTAAGTCTGGTTGTGGGGGCGGAGCACGATGCTTTTTCCGGCCGGCTCCACGTACCTGACCTTGGTCGCGCCGTTCACCTGCACTGCATACATGTTCTGCTCACCCTTGCGATAGGGCTGGAGCGAGTTGTAGTGGCGGTCAATTAGAACCGTCGCTCCGGGCAGAAAGCGCGGATACATGCTCATGGCTTCGCTATCGGTCTTGATGGCCACAAAGCGTTCCCAGTCTCCGCGTTTCCCGTGCATCTCGGGACGCAGCTTGCGCAAAAAGCTGCGCCTGAATTTCTGGATCTCGCGCACGTTCATGCTCATGATCAGGGGCTGGGTCGCGGCGACGGCACCGTCCACGACGAAAATATTTTCGAATTCGTCGTCGCTGGGCGGAGGAATGCTGGCGCGCTTGTTCACTTCGTCGGGATCGAGCAGGTCGAGCACCGAAAGATGCTGCACGTTCAGCACCCGGTCCATGCCGTCCAGGCTCAGGCTTCGCTTGCGGTTCAGGAAGTTGGAAATGTGGGCCTGGCGGAAACCGGTTTGCTCGGCCAGCTTCATTCCGGTGAGTCCGCCTTCCTCAATCCGCTCCCAGATGGCCTTACGCAAATTTTCTTGCAGACTTTTGACCTTCATGACTGAAATATATCACATGGCTATATGCCATGTAAAGGATATTCGCACTAGCATGTTATGTCGGGTGGATGTGGTGGCTGACGCCAGCAATTTTTACCGGGCGGAGTTTTTCCACAAAAGAAATGACCGCCGAATCGCGGGAATGGGTCGGCCATATGCGCCCAAATGCAACATGCGCAAGGAATTGCAACTTAGCCTTGACTCTAAAAAACTTGCAGCTATAGGATTTGGTACGAGATATAACTCAGATCGCAGCTTTTTCGAGGGGAGAAAGCAGGCAGTCTCATGTCGCAGTTGCCCGAAAAAGGGGAACAAGAAAGTTTTGCCGAGTTTCGCCGTAAAATACGTGCCGCGGAAATCCTCTCCGCCGCCATGGAGCGGATTCTGACCCAGATTCACTTTAGCGGCAGAGTCAGCGTGGTGGTACAGAACGGGCGAGTCCTGAAGTCCGGATATGAGGAGGGCTATTTCCGCCATCATCCTGTTACTTGAGCCCACGCTGGGCAAGGCACACTTCCAACTAAATAGTTCAGACAGGTCGTCGTACGAGAAACGTGCCCTGTGATCCGGGAAACCGGCACAGGGCTTTTTTATTGTTGCAGCTCAAAGCTGCGGAGGCGTGACATGGAACCTTTAGAAGCCGGATCGATCCAATTGGAATTGAAGTATTGCGAACGTTGCGGCGCACTATGGCTGCGGCTAAAAGACTCAGACTTGCTGTTCTGCGCGGGTTGCGCGAGGGCCATGGCAGGTCTGGTGCCTGGACTATGCCTGGTACGGCGGCGGCGACGTGGCGGCCCGGAAAATGATCACGTCACCCAGGCAGCGTTCTGGAGCGAAGGGGGTAACGCATGAGCGCGATTCCTTCGCTGGACGCAATTGCCTTGCTCGATTCCAGTTCAGCGGTACTTCCAACCGACTCGGGAGCGGCCGCTCTTCGGAAGTTTCTTCCGCAGCAACGTGCGGCGGACCTTTGGCTGTATCGTTCGCGCACCGCGGCGTTGCTCAGGCGGTATTTGCGGTTTTCTATCGAGGTCGGAAGGCTGCCGTCGATCCTGGGGCGCGAACTGTTTCGCTCCAAGGTTACCTCGTACCGCATGTCGAGTTTCGAGGATGCGGTTATTTTTGTTTACGACGTCGAGCGGGCCCTCAACCAGGTCAGCGCCTTCGGGCAACTGTTGATTGGAACGATTATCTTTCAGGAATACTCTCAGGATGAGGCGGCCGAGCATCTTCGATGCGCGCGCCGGACCATATGCCGGGAGTTTCCGGAAGCGTTGGACCGCATTTCGGAGATTTTCCTAAAAGGCGGACTGTTGAACCGGCTCCCGACCCGACCTGTGGAAAATTCTTGTCAAGGGGGTGGGTTGGCCGTTTTTGAACTAAGTGATTGTAAACAAGCCGAATAAATTTATGCAAAGTATGGCACAATTTCCTTTTCAGAGTGCTATTCTGAAAATAGAGAGCAAGAAAAAAGAGCGCGTCCTTCGGGGCGCGCTTTTCGTTTTGCGGTATTCGCCTGATGCCAAAGCCTTCTCCCGCCCCGGGTGCAGATCTTTCTGCGCTGCGCCGCCAGATCACCGATCTGGTGGCGCAGAATGCGGTCACGATGGTGCAGCATGCCATTGACGCGGTGAACGAGGAAGGCCAGTACCAGGGCATCAAGTATCTGTTTGAGATGGTCGGTTTGTATCCGGCGGCAGAGGCAGACGGTGAAACTCCCGTCGAAGATTCGCTGGCCAAGACACTCTTGCATCATCTGGGACTGCCGGAAACGACGCCGCCGGAACCGGAACCGAAGCGAAAAGAATTCACAGCGTCCGATCCCTTAAAATGAAATCCATCTCGTGGCGGCCTTCGGCGGTGCATTGTGCCGCCGCGTTGCAACGGCAAACGAGAACTTTGGCGTCCATGCCAGTGTTCGCCGGGCAGGCGATCACGGCGCGTGCGAGACAGGGAAAAACCGGGATGGATATGACGTGGGTCACGGGACGAATCGCGCTGGGCGGGGGCATTTGGTCGGCGGAAAACATGGCCGCGGTGGCCCGCGCCGGCATCACCCACATCATTGACATGCAAATGGAGTTCGACGACACGCCGCTGGCCGAGCCGCATGGGATCGAAGTGCTCTGGAACCCGGTGGATGACGATTTTCAGCCCAAGCCGGCGGAAGTTTTTCAGCGCGGCGTGGATTTTGCGCAGCAGGCTCTGGAGCAGCGAAGAAGCGCGGTTGTTCATCCACTGCGCCGCCGGGGTACACCGCGCTCCCATGATGACTCTGGCAGTGCTGTGCAGCCAGGGGTGGGACCTGGCGGCCGCGATGGAAACCATTTCGTCGCGGCGGCCGCTGGCGGATTTTGCGGAAGTCTATGTGGAGAGCGTGGAAAAGTTTTTGCAGCAGCAGGGGACGCAGGAAATTGGCAAACCGCTTATCGAGTAAAACCACGAACCTGAGGTTCATTTGAGATTCGGAGGATTTATGTTGCAAGCTGGCCGCCGGAACGGGCGGCTTTTTTGTTTAGCGCTGTTTTCGGCAGTGGCGGTGATCTCCGCGGCTGGACAGGGGCCGGCGCTCACTACGGTGAGCGACACCGTGTTTCGCGCCGACGGCAGCCACGCCTCAGGAACCCTGCTGATTTCCTGGCCGGGATTCACTACGGCCGACGGCCACACCGTCGCTGCGGGGAATAATAGCGTCGCTTTGGGAACGAATGGCAGCCTGACGGTGCAGCTTGCGCCGAATGCGGGGGCCACGCCTTCAGGAACTACGTATCTAGTCACGTATCAGTTAGGCGACGGCACGGTGAAGACGGAGAACTGGTCAGTCGGCTCGACCTCGCCGGAAAGCATTTCGCAAGTAAGGACGCTGGTTGGAACGTCCACTCCGCTGACACAGGTTGCCACGCAGCAGTTCGTGAATTCGGCGCTGGCCAACGTGGTGCACCTGAACGGAACGGAAACCATTACTGGGAGCAAGCAGTTCACGGTCTCTCCGGTGTTGCCGACTCCGTCGCAATCTGGGCAGGCGGCGACCAAGGCTTATGTAGATAATTCCGTGGCCAACGTCGGCAGCGGCAATTTCGTGAGCAAGGCCGGAGACACTATGACTGGGCCGCTGACTCTTCCGGCAGATCCGGTTTCTCCGAATCAGTCGGCAACCAAGCACTACGTGGATATCAATGCCGCCTCGAAAGCTGACCTGGTGGGCGGCCTGGTTCCGGTCGGCGAATTGGCGAGCGGCGTCGCCAACAATGGAGCTTGCCTGCATGGCGATTCCACGTGGGGAGGATGCGGGACGGGCAGCGGTTCGGGCCTGACTGCCGGGATGCTAGCGATCAAATACGCGACGGATTTTGGATGGACGCAGAGTCCCAGCTCGGACTTGAGCACTGCCGGAGCCAAGACCGTGACCCTGACGGCGTGCGCGGCTGGAGTGACTGGAGCGGAACCACAATACTACGTCTATATTGCCGGCACGGGAACGGCAGAGGCGGTGCTGGTGACGGGCGGCACTTGCTCGGGCAACGGCCTTTCGGGGACTTTGCAATTCACCACCGTTAACCCACACCCGGCGGGGTACACGGTTACCAGCGCATCGAGCGGACTGCAGGAAGCGTTGATCGCGGCGCGGTTCACACCATCGAATCCGACGGGGACTTCGCAGTCGGGGAAAGTGATCGTACCGCCTGGCGAGTTGAAGGCTTTCGCCCGCATCTCGA
Source organism: uncultured Acidobacteriota bacterium (assembly GCA_963839975.1). GTDB lineage: Bacteria > Acidobacteriota > Terriglobia > Terriglobales > Acidobacteriaceae > Gp1-AA145. The sequence continues at coordinate 857,561 of CAWIXA010000003.1, forward strand.
TTCGGGCTTCCAACATCACGGTGGATTTTTCCGGTTCGGTGGTCGAATGCTGGATGAATGACACCTGCATTTTTGTGGGCGATGGGCTCACCACTCGATACCATCTCTCGCAAAATTCATTCGTAAAGTTCACCACCACGGTTTTCGACGAGGAGTACGCCACCGCGGTGCTCGATCCCACACGCTGGAACCTGACCGATCCAGCCAATGCGGTCAGCGTTAGCGGTGGCAAGCTGCAAGTCGCAGGCGGCAACGGGACCGACGGCGCTACCACGGTGACCTTTGTCGAAAAAATGGAAATGGGCGGAGCTACGGTGCTGCAGCACGGCGACGTGGTCTTCAACGCTGCGTCAGCCGGAATTCTCGGGGGCTCTATCTCGGGGTGATTTCGCAGGCGAATTGTATTGCCGGATTTCAGATCGCGCCCGCAGGCACCGCGTCACAGATTCAGGCGTTGCTGAACGGCGCGGCTGCGGGATCCGCGCTGACCACAGTGGCCGGGCATCATTATGCGCTCACTACCCGCATCTACTCGCAGGAGATTTTTCGCCAGCAACAGACGTTTCACGGCGCGGCGTATCCGGCAGGCGGCGGGATTGGCGGGGCGCAGGCAAATGCCAATGTGCGCCTGGTCCTGGAAGTTCATGACATTGATCCCGCAAACCCCGCGACCATGGTTGCGGCCTCGACGGTTTTATACGACAGCGTGGTGAACGGCGCGCCGGCCTTCTGCACTTATGCACTGGTGAATTCCCCGGGCCTGCAATGCTCGATCGCGTTCACGCGCTTTATCCAGCCGCCGGACGCTGAAGTTCGGAGCGCGCTGCCGTCGCAGAGCTATCGCACGCGTTTGGTGGGGCCGCTATCTTCGGGCGGCGAGTGCAATGTGTATTCTGGGCCGACGCTGGATTTCTTTAGCCTCTACGTTCCCGCTTTGAACGAGTTGGTCGAAGTGCATTACCGCGGGCATGCGCGTGCAATGGCGCGAGTGACCGATCCGACGAGCATCGCGCAACAGCAGCACGGAATCGACGATGGCGTGCGAAGCCTGGTGCATCACATGAAGGCGCCGCCCGCCCGGACCAGCGCGGATTGCGAAAACGGCGCGCTGGCGGCGGTGACGGACGCAGCCATGGCCGGCTGGGCCGGCAAGTATGAGACTTGGAGCGATTTTCTTCCCGGCGGCGCGACCGATATTTTTCCCGGGGACGCGCTGAACGTGAATGTCTCTTCGCGGGCGGCGACCTTTCAGGGAATCGTGACCCAAGTGCAGATCAGTTGCGACGACCTCTGCGGCGATCACAGTTTGTATCAAATCGAGTTTGCGGCCGCCAACGCGGAGAAGTTCTCATTTGAGTTCGATTCCGCGGTGCTGAACAACATTCTCACCGCGGCCGCGCTCAACCAGTTGGCGCCGATTACCAGTGCGCAAGTGGGAACGACTGTTCTCCCGGATCTGACTGCGGCTGCGGTTACGCTGGTGAGTTCGACAACTGCAAGCCTGGATGCAGGAGTTGCACCACCCTCGGGCGGCGGGGTGGAGGTCAGGTGGTCGGACTTTGGCTGGGGCCCGGCGAATGATCAGAACCTGGCGGGCCGCTTTACGACCCAGGCGTTCACGCTGCCGCGGCTGGCAAAAGTGCAGGACTACTTTCTGCGCCAGTTCGACGCTTCGACGCCGCCGAAGTACTCTCGCCATACTTCTGCGCTCCATGTTGATTATCCGTATTAGCGCCGCGAGCGACGGGGCTATGAACTGCGAGCTCTGATCAATCCGTTTGCGCTGCTACCGGAAGCCTGCTCACCGCGCGCGGCTAGAAGCTTTCTTTATGTCCAATCACTCCGAAGACACTCAGAATCACGAACCCACCCGGCATCCGCTGGTGGTGCGCATGCACGACAACGACTTCCAATGCGAGGTGCTGGAAAAACTTGCCCGGCTGGAAGCCAAGATGGACATGCTGACCGGCGGCAGCCAGCCGGGACGGATGTCGGTCGCCGAGGAGAGGATCGAGAAATTGGAGCGCAACGATATTCGCCGCAGCGTCTATGACCGGCTGGTGAATGTGATCATCACAACCGTGCTGAGCGCTTTGATCGCATTTCACGACAAGTGGTGGAAGTAGGGAGCATCGGGTGATCTGGTGATCGGGCGATCGTAACGCGCGTCCGCAGTCGTTACATCGCAAATACACCGCCCTCCGTGCGTTGACCGCACAGCCCTGCGCATGAAGAAGTAGTTATGCGGGTCCGATGTTTGGATTGAGCCCGTTTATCCCAAAGGAAGTCCCACATGAATTGCAGGTTGTACCTGGCGGCCTCGGTTTTGGCGCTGCTCACTCTCTCCGGTTGCGCCGCGCACCACCCTAATGCTTTTCGCACCGTGCTCGATCCTAACTGTCTGATAGCACCCATCGTGATTGAGGATTGTGATGTTTCCCACGAACCTGTGTATTGCCGCAAGGTCAGGCTCCGCTACCGGGCGGGGTGCGAAAGAATTGAAGTGATACAGGCGAAGAGATGACATCGACATCGGGTGATCTGGCGATCGGGCCATCGGGTGATCTGTGATTCGCCAGACTCGCATCACTGGATAATCGATGCCAGAGGATCCGATAGTGCTTTCCAGCAGCCGATCCACTTCGTCTTCGGTGTTGTAGTGGACGAATCCGATGCGCAGGAAGCCGCCGTCTTTTTCCACGCCGAGGCGCTCGGTCAGGTTGAGGGCGTAGTAGTTGCCGTCCCAGGTGAAGATGCCGCGCTCACCCAGGCGAGTGGCGAGTTCGAGGGGAGTGTGTCCGTCTCCGCCTTCCTCCATGCGGACGGCGAAGGTGGGACAGCGGGATTCTACTCGTGCCGGATCGCTGATTCCGTAAAGCCGCAGGCCGGGAATCTCGCTGAGGCCGCGAAGCATTTTTTGCGTCAGCGCGTGCTCGTGTTGTTGGATTGTGCGATAGGCGGCTTGGATGGCCTGTCGCCGATCGGGGACCTGTTCGCTTCTGCGGCCGAGATCGGCGAGGTAGTCCACGCAGGCGGTAATGCCGGCAATGCACTCGTGGTTGAGCGTGCCCCACTCCCAGCGCTGGGGGACGGCGTTGGTGTTGGCACGAACTTTGTAAGGAGTCAGGCGCGCGAGGTGCTCGCGTTTTCCGTACAGAACGCCCATGTGGGGGCCGAAGAATTTGTAAGTCGAGCAGGCCAGAAAATCGCAGTCCAGCTCGCGAACATCAATCGGCCCGTGCGGCGCGTAGTGGACGGCGTCAATGTACGCCAGCGCGCCGACCTCATGCGCCAGGCGGATGACCGTCTTCACGTCGTTGATGGTGCCGACGGCGTTTGAGGCGTAGCCGACGGCGACGACTTTCGTTCGCGGCGTGATCTTACTGGCTAAGTCGTCGAGGTTGAGGGTGCAGTCGGCTTGGTGAATATCCGCGAATCGGACGGTGACTCCGCGCTCTTCGAGCGCGCGCCAGGGAGAAATATTGGCGTCGTGATCAAGATGGGTGAGCAGGATTTCGTCTCCGGGGCCCAGCTCGCGCCCGACTGAGCGGCTGATGGCGAAGGTTAGAGACGTCATGTTGGGGCCGAAGACGATCTCGTCGGCGTCGCAGTTCATGAAATCGGCCATCGCGGCGCGGGCGCCGGCAATTACCTGGTCGGTGCGGCGGCTGGTGGCGTAGGCGCCGCAGGTGTTCGCATTGCTGGTGCGAAGATAATCGGAGATCGCGTCAATGACGCGCTGCGGAACCTGGGTGCCGCCGGGGCCGTCGAGAAACGCGGCAGGATGGCCGTTCACACGCTGGGCGAGGGCCGGGAATTGGGATCGGACCCAGGCAAGGTCGAGAGGCTTGGTGACCGAGGTTAGAGTTGGAGAATCGACTATCGAATTAGACATTTCACCGCCGAGCACGCCGAGATCGCCGAGAAGTGCAAGAACCAGAGCTAAGAACCAAGAGCTAAGAGACAGCCACGGGCTGCCCCTCACCCCATCATTGTCGTGTGCTCGGGCTTGATCTTGTACATGACGCGGACTTCACTTGCCTGGCGGTAGGGATATTTGTCGGCGCCTAGATATTTCTTGGCCATCTTGTCGATGTGGGCGTCGGCGCCCTGTTCGGTGATCTCGACGACGCGGCCGCGAATCTCGAGATAACGATACGGATTTTCGGGATCAATTACCGCCAGGGCGACCCGCGGATCGCGGCGGATGTTCTTGTCTTTCTGCCGCCCCTTGGCGGAATTAACGACGACGAGGTCGCCCTCGAGGTCGCACCAAACCGGTGTGACTTGCGGCTGGCCGTCGGGCATCAAGGTGCCTAGGCTGGCGAAAGCGCGCTTGCTGAAAAGATCGCGGTACTTCTCGGGGATGGACATGACGTTCTCCTTGCTCGAACTGGATGGGGAGCATTATAGAACGGCAGCGCGGGTAGTCGTATTGGGAGGCCAAGCAGCTTGGCATTCGTTCGTAGTCCCGAAGTGACGGCATTGAGATTAGGAGTACCGCCACACTGAATTCCGTAAAACCCGCGTCCCGCACCGATTCTCTTGGGATTTTCACAATAGAAATATCGATTCTCGAGGCGCGATGAATCGCCGAACCTCGCAAAACGCTGGTAATTACTGCATCCCGAGCGGAGTCGATTCCGAAGTCACGAATGCACTTGCACCACTCCCGCTGCATACCCCTGTGAACGGGCTGCACTTGATTGAAATCTCAGTACTTACAAATTGGTTTTTTCTATTGACCAAAAAAATACAGGGTGTACAACAAGATCGTTCTTTGACAGTTTCTGAAGTTTTTCCGGTTGGTGCAGCGTCCGGGGGCCAAGCGAGGTCACCTTCGGCAGACGGCAGGAGCGAGAGAGTAAGGACTATCGGGCAACCGACGGATCTGAAATCAAGTTTCAGCAAGATGACCGCAGGAGGGCTAGCAAGGCTCTATAGCAAAGTGCTGGTCGAGGAGAACAAGAGACATCGTCAGAGGCAGGATAGAGTCCCGAAGGCGTTGAACTGATTTGTCCGGTTGGCGGTAAGCCCGGAGCCCGAGCAACGATCGCTAGGATGCAGTCCGCAAGGATAGCGACCAAAGCAGGTCGGCGAGGGTCTAAAGCGAGCTACTGGCCGAGACGAATGAGATCAACATCACCGACGGGACTCTTATTTTTATGCTGCGCCGGTCTCGTTGCACCGATCACGAGAGTCGGGGCATCATAAGAGCAGCAGCGCCATTCGTCACTTAGGGAGCGGCCGGTCTTCGATTCGCTCCTCCCCCTTAAAGAGCGGCCATTTTGAGCTTCCCCACGCGGAGGGCGCTGCCCTCTTTTCTAAAACCAGCTATCAGCCGTCAGCCGTCAGCTATCAGGTAAGTCTCCTTCGAACGCCAACTGGATGGTGTTTTGAGCGACGCACCACGTCGGACTGAGGATTTGGACGAAGCGCGATTTACCTGATAGCTGGCATCTGACGGCTGGTGGCTGAATTCTCTAAGGTCCTTGAGTTACCGACTGTTTTGTCACCAGCCGCGAGCGGAATATGCGATTTGAAACTGGCTCTTCTGCGACTACGTCGACGTTGACCTGATAGTTGCCAGTGGAGAGCGAATCGCCGAAGGGGATTTCCAGGTCGCGGGTGTTTTTCTTCAGCGGAAGGTGCTGATAGCCGATGGCGGTGGCGCGGCCAATTTCGTTTACTGCCAGCACGACCACGGTGAGATCGAAGTCGCGTCCGGTGTGATTGGAGACTTTGATGGATCCATCGATGCGCTGGCCGTTGACCCTGGCGGTGCGCGACCACTCCACGGCGAGCGGCGGCTCCAGCGATAGCGTGAACTTTTTCCGCACTTGATTCGGAGGGCTATCGCTGTCGGTGACCTGGAGGATGAAGTCGAACTGGCCAGTTTCCAGCGGAATGCCGGAGATCTCGCCATCTTCGGCCAGCTTTAATCCTGGTGGCAGGGCGCCGCCATACAGACGCCAGTGAGCGAGACCGACTCCGCCCGAAGCCGGCAGCCGAAAATAATAGGGCTGCCATAGTGCCGCCGCAGGCAGGTTTTCCAGCGGAATGGACAGAGGTCCTTGTCCGGATTGACCGTAGGCGCCGATAGCCAGCAGCAATCCCAAGCCGCACGCAGACAGAAGTTTGATCTTCATACCGGAACTATAGGATCGCGCTTCCCGCGGAAGTTTGCAGCAAGAAATTTACGAGATCGGCCCCTTAGTGTTGCAACTCGATCGGCCCCGAAGTATTGGTCCCCCCATCTACTTGCAGAGCGTAGGCGTCCGATCCCGATATCGCATACATGATCAGATCCAGGCCGCCATTCGAGTTGGAAAGGGTGCCGGTGGCGCGGCCGTTACCGCTGACGGCGTAATGCCCGCTTAATCCGCCACCCTGAGGAGGCTGCGCGCCAACGCCGGAGAACGAATCGTTTGCCAGTTCGGTCAGCGCCAGTCTTCCAGTGCCGTCAAATTGCAGAGCTCCTACGCGGGCCAAGGTGCCGACGACACCGGTAAAGGGAAACGACGTGAGGTCAAGTCCATCCATAACCACGGCAAACTGGCCTTTTATTGTGGAGGCGGAAAACGAATTCACAGTCTGCAAGTCGGCGGTGCCGTCCTCGATCTGCGATGAATTGTTGGTGAGGAAAAAGGCGCGCGCCGGGCTGACCATCCAGAAGATTTGCTGAATGGCCCCCGAGTTGAGGCTGACGGCTACGCGTCCGTTAGCGGCGGCGCTGTAGGTTCCCGAGAGATTGCCGTTCGAATAGTTGCCGTCCTGCATCAGATCTTCAACACCGGAAATCGTTCCGGAACTTGCCGTGAACTGGCCGACGGTAGCCACTCCGTCCAGGAAGTTCGAATCGTCGCCACGGCTGCCGAAAGCGTAACTGCCGGAGAGGCCTGCGCTCGCGGCTCCGCTTTGGGCCTCGGCGCTGCCCGACCCAATTGCGCCGGAATTACTCACCAATAAAACGAATTTGCCGCCGTTCACGATGTAATACACGAAATCAGTGGTGAAGCTTGCGCTGTCGCTAAAACTGCCGGTGCCACGCCCCAAAGCGCCGGGAGCGGCGAGCGTCCAGGTTGCAGTTGGAGAAGTGAAGGTCCCGCCCAGGTTCTGGTCCATGGCGCTGTTGACTCCGCTGCCGGGCAGGGTCACTACCCCTGCCTGGGAGGTGGGGAACTGGCCCTGAGCGCTGGATGTCTGGTGCAGGCCAAATACGAAGGTCCCGCTGGGAGCGGCTGCGATCGCCGTTGGATCCTGAAACTCAGCGACGCCCCCGCCGCTGGCGAAAAAATCCGCTTCCATCAGGTAAACCTTGGTCGAACTGGTCAGAGTCAGCGCGAACGTGATGGGGCCGAGTGCGGGCGAGAACGAAGCGGAGAAAGCGGAGTTGTTCAGAGTGACGAACCCGGTCCCATCCGCCGCTACCTGGTAGCTGCCGCAGGAGGCATTGCAAGTGAACGCGCCGCCACCGAGGTTTGTGCTGGCGTCGTCGCTTTGCGCCGTGATGTTTCCTGCGCCGTCGGCGGTGAACACGCCATATTCGCGGTAGGGCTGGGCCAGCAAAGTCGCAAACTGCGTGCCATGAATCTCGTACACGTAAGACCCCTTCAGGCTGGCCTTGGAGTAGTTTCCGTTGGTGCTGGGAATGACGACGCTGCCGCCGGTTCCACACCCCGCGGCGGCAATGAGAGACACGGCTCCCAGAGCCAGGGACAGTTTTTGAATAAGTCGCACGGCTGCTGCTCCTCTACAACCAGGATGATGACCAGAACTGCAAACTGAGGAACTACTCGGGATTTTAACCCTGCTCCATGTAAAAAGTTGTTAGCTGAGAGTAAAAGTTTGTAAGGAGAAAATCTTGAGTGGCGCTATTCCGCCGCAGCCTCGGGCCGGGTCGCCGGAAAGACTCCGCTACGCTTCTTGATTGCCGGCATGATCCAGACCACGGCGCGGTAGGCAAGCAGGATCGCGAGGATGGCTCCATAGATCAATGGCTTGCGGATATCGCGTTTCACCAGCCAGAGATAGTGGATGACTCCGGCGACGGCGCTTACATAGATGAGACGGTGCAGAGCCTGCCAGCGTTTTCCTCCCAGGCGTCGAATCGACCACGCGGTCGAAGTCAGTGCCAGCGGAATCAGCAGGACGAAGGCGGTGAATCCCACGGTGATGAATTTGCGCTTGGCGATGTCGGCCAGCATGTCGTGGAGATTGAAGAATTTGTCGAGCCAGATGTAGGTAGTGAAATGCAGGCATCCGTAGAAAAACGCGAACAGGCCGAACATGCGGCGGAACCTGATGAGCGCCGGGATGCCGAGCAATTTCCGCAGCGGCGTGATGGAGAGTGTGATGAGAAGGAAACGCAGCGTCCAATCGCCGGTGGCGTGGGTGATTTTTTCAATCGGATTCGCACCCAGCCCGATGCCCCATGTGCTCATATCGGTTGGAGTCGGGCCGAAGAATCTCCAGAGCAGCACGGCCAGAGGCACCAGGCACGCGAGGAAGACGGCGACTTTGATCCAGCGAATCATTAAGAGCAGCTCTTGGCTGTTGGCTCTTGGTTCTTAGGGTGACTCCTCGGCCCGCACATGGTTCCAAGGACCGAGAGCCAAGAGCCAAGAACAGTTCTAGTAGTTTTTCTTCAGATCCATTCCCGAATACAAGCTTGCCACTTGATCATATCCGTTGAACATCAGGGTGGGACGCTTGAGGAACTCGCCCAGGCGGCGCTCGGTGGACTGACTGTGATAGGTACTCACGTTTGGATTCACGTTCGAGTAGAAACCATAGGCCGGCGGATTAGCCAGGTTCCAGGTCGTATCCGGCTGCTTGTCTGTGAAACGGATTCGCACGATGGCCTTCGCGCTCTTAAATCCGTATTTCCAAGGCAGCACGATGCGCAACGGCGCTCCATCCTGGTTGGGCAAAGCTTCTCCGTACATTCCAAAGCACAGCAACGCCAGCGGATGCATGGCTTCATCCATGCGCAGGCCTTCGACGTAAGGCCACTGCAAGACATTCCGCGATTGGCCTGGCATCTGCCTGGGATCATAGATAGTGGTGAACTCCACGTACTTCGCTTTGCCCAGCGGCTGCGCGCGCTTGATTAGTTCGCTGAGGGAGAATCCGACCCACGGAACTACGATCGACCATCCCTCAACGCAGCGATGCCGATAAATCCGCTCCTCGGGAGACGCGAACTTCATGATCGCGTCCACGTCCAGGACTTGCTTCTTAGTTACGTCGCCGTCGATGGTGACGGTCCACGGGCGCGTCTTGAAATTCTTCGCCAAGTCGGCGGGTTCTTCTTTCTCGGTGGAGAACTCGTAGTAATTGTTGTAGTGGGTGACGTCGTTGTAGGGCGTGACTTTCTCCGTGGTCGAAAACGGACTCTTCTGGATTCCCGCGATTTTTCCCCCGGCGTAGGCCTTGGTGGAGGGTGCAAACAGCTCTTTCACGCCGAGCCCGGCCGCTGCCGCCGCTCCGGCCATCGCCGCACCCGCCATGAACTTGCGCCGGTTCAGGTAAAGGTCCTTCGGGGTGATCTCGGAAGAACGGATGTCGTCGGCTTTCTTGATCAGCATGGCGAGCTACTCCCAATCAATGTACGTGGGTCTCTCTTTGTTAGATGTTATGACGTTAGATGTTATGACTCGCCAGACTGGAGAAAGTTTCAAGGGCATATCAGCTGTCAGCTATCAGCCGTCAGGCAAGGGCTTTAGGCTGTTGGGTACAGGTTCAGGCCCAGGACTTTGCCGTACTGCTCAAAATCCCGGTCGGTGGTGAAAATCTGCCAATGACGGCGATCGGCGATGGCGCAAATCAGGAAGTCAATCGCGGACCCGGCAATCCCGTGGCTGCGGCAGCGGTTGTGCATTTGCGCCGCGGCTTCGTAGTCAGCTGGGTCAAGCTGTGGATCATCGAAGGCCCGCAAATAGTCCCGCAACTTGCGAAAGTGCGCTTCTTCACGGATTCCCGAGAGCAACTCCTGCCGCACCGCGCCCGTCAACTGCGCCCGGCCGTCGCGAATCAACTCCGCCAGCGCCTGCGTGACAAAGACTTCGCGCGGGTTCAGGTCGGCGGATTTGCGCCGAAGGGCCAGGGACCACACCGGAGTATCGACCAGCACATTCACGAACGCCGGCGCTCCGCCTTGTATTTGTAGGACGAATCAAACTCAAAGCTCCCGAACGCCTCCAGGATGCGCTGCTGCTTGCGCCGCTTGACGTATTCCGCCAGGGCCGCCGTGACTGCATCTTTCTTAGTGCGATGGTTTCCCGCCTTGCGCGCCGCTTCGATGAGATTGTCGTCAAGTGCCAGGTTGGTAGGCATGTGTAAAGTATTACACATTGTAGCGTGTAGAACAAGACCAGGACCCTGGTTTGTGCGCTGCGGGAAATGCCGCAAGTCGTCGGGCGCCCCATCCTGAAAAACTGCAAAAGGGTGGGCGCCCGCCAACGGCTTACCAGCTTACGCTGCGCTCTTCAGCCGTGCAGTGATTGACGGCACTGCCTTGCGCAAGTCAGCGCCTACTTCCGGCGACAGCTTTTGCGACAAGCTCGTAATCGCGGTCAGGATGACCAGATCGTTCACTGGCCGAAGGGCATCCGGTGGAGGGTCGGGAAGCGTCAGCAGGATTTTCACCCAATCCGCTAGGACCGAATAAAGTGGAGAGTCTTGATCGATAGGCATGGTGCATACTCCTTTCCAAGAGTTGGCTGGCGTGCAACGCACGCGTTACTGACGGCAACGAAACTGGAATGGAGTTCACCGGCTCCGCTGCATCCTTCAGAAGGAATCGCGAAATTTACCTGGACTCGGCCGGGAGAAAGAACCGCTAGTGAGGGAAGTACCGCTGGCGGCCAAACGCCAATTACGGCATGAATCTACTCGCAGGACGGGTGAAGAGTCAAGCGGGCTGGACGGGAAGCGCCTGTGTGGTGCGAGGGGTGGGCCAGCAGCCCGGAAAATAAAAACCCCACCCATCTCGAATGCTTTCGAAAGGGTGGGGGCTCCCAGGGTTAGTTTTGCGGATCGAAAAAGCGCGACCCGATTCGCTACGGCTTGCAGGATTCGCTTACCATTTGAACGTCGGTGACCTTCAGATGTCCGTGCTCACGATTGTCTTTCTTCATGCCGGCATCGTGGGCCATATCTTTGGTGTCTTCTTTCATGTTGTGCGCGGTCGGGTTTGAGACTACGCCCGTCGCTGTGATCGTATGCCCCACGTGCTCGGCCAATGCGACGTTGCTGCTTTTTACTTCCCAGGTGCTGCCGTTTTCCGCGGTCAGTTTGAATTCCTTCGCGTTGTCGCCCTGCGTCAGACATCCAGTGATTGTCCGGGTGTCGGATTTACCCTTTGCGTCTGAATCCTGCGCCATCACCCACACGGACGCGGTGCAAGCCAGAACTAAACACAGAATTAACTTGTTCATTCGAATTCCTCCTGATGCCTTTCGTGGTGAACGGAGATTCGATGGCCCTTAGACCTGAGGAGTTGTAAGGAAAGAAGGTAGCCCAGGGCTTGGTAGCCCAGGGCCTGCTCCAAGCTTGTCGAAGGGGCTTCAGCCCTGGGTGGCCGGACGGGATGGTTTGTGAGGTCGCGGGAGGGCACGGCTTTAGCCGTGCCGTAACCGCACGCAAGAATGATTGTCGGCTTCAGCCGCGCAGGCCGGCTTTCGCTTTATTCAGCGCGTCCGCCGCTTTGTCAATCATTTCGCGCGTGATGCCTTTGCGGCGCAATCGGCCGAGCGGCCCACCCTCTTGAAAACCGCAAAGGGTGGGGGCAGCCGAGGGTTGGGTGGTGCGAAGGGTGGCCAGCCTGCCGCACGGCTTTTTCGACCGCCGAGGCCCTCACTTCCTCTGCAGCAAATGCCACGCCTCCATATACTGCGCGAACTTGTGCCCGTCATACGGCGTCAGATTCAGCGACAAGTTCCTCGCCGCCACGTCAAACGGAATGATGTACCACAAATCAATCGGCACCAGATACACCGCAAACACGTCCAGCTTGCCGCGCATGTAACGTGTCCCTGTCTTGCTCACAATGTTGCAGGTATAGGAGCCTCTGCGCTGAAAGCTGGTTGACTTCACCTGTACCCGCACATATTTCCCGTTATGCTCTACCCCAACGTCGTAGCTCGCCGAATCTCCATGCGGTCGCGTCACGCTAAACCCCCGCGCCGCCGCCCGCGCCATAAAACACAGCTCCGCCCATTCACCTCGTTGTTTGCACTGCTGTATCCCGCATCTACCCGTTTTTCCCATAGGATTCACCCCAGTCTCTGATAACTCTGTCATTCCGAAATCTCTGATAACTCTGTCATTCCGAGCGAAGTATTACGATTCGCGGATGCGAATCGCAATGCGAAGTCGAGGAACCTGCTGTTTGCCGGCACCGCCCCCAAAGTGGTCATTTCCACCCAGCAGCTGTCATCCCGAGCGAAGTCGAGAGCCTGCCCTGAGCGACTGACCGCAGGGAAGGAGTCGAATGGGGACCTTGTGTTTGTTTGCGTCCCTGAAACGCTCCCGGACAAACAAAAAGGCGCAGCCCGTAGGCCGCGCCTTTTTCGCTCACTGTTTTAATTATATCTTACCGCAATAGGTAATTGTGCCACCTTTTCTATAAATATATTTGCCGCGCCAGCAACAGTTTAGCTCAAATCGCCCCCTCCGCACCCCTTGACAAACTTTTCCACAGATCGCCCAAGCCGCTTGTATCAGGGCACGGCTTTAGCCGTGCCAACAATCGCCCGCAAGAATGGATGGCGGCTTCAGCCGCTGGGTTCTGTGGAGTTGCAGCATCCGAAAGCCGCAAACGATCACGGCAAGCTGTAGAGCGGCCCACCCTTTGAAAACCGCAAAGCGTGGGGCAGCCTCATCTTGGGGAGTCCAAAAGGTGGGCCAGCCCGCCTAGGCTTTACTTTCGCGTCCAGTGGCTTTTTTGTGCAACGCGACAAGCTGGTTGGCCAGCAGGCCAGATAACAACTCTTCCAATTCGGACAAATCGAGTCTCTTCTCTGCCCATGCCTTGTCCGCCGCTTCCAGAGCTTTGTAGTACGGACTTTTATCTTTAGCAATCTGTTCGGGGATTGTGTTGGTTCCAGGGAGGTTGGAGCCGAGCCGCAAACACAACAGCAAATAGGAGAGCGCCCGCGCCGTCCGCCCATTCCCGTCAGTGAACGGATGAATCCAATTCAGCTTCCAAAGCGCGTAACCCGCCAGATGAATGGGCGAGCTCTTTTCCCAATTGTCATTGACGTAGTCGCACATGTGCTCAACTTCCTCGGGCACCATGTGCGCGCCGACCGGCTGATGTTTGCTTCCGCCGATACTTATCCCAGCGGGACGAAAGTTTCCCGCGTACTGGCTGAGGCCTTCGAGTGCAATTCGCTGGAGGCCGAGCAAGAGCGAAGGGCGAAGCTTGAATTTCCGCTCCGGATCGGAGAAATACTCGATCAGCTCGGCAACATGGTCAAACTGTCTTACACCATTTCGGGCTTCTGCCCTGGCTTTTTCGTCGGGATCGTTGACCAGTTCGGCTTCAAGCGCCCTGCTGTGCCGGTCCTTGTCCTCGTCCGCCATTCGCTGTCATTCCGATTGTGGCCGGGAGGAAGGCGGGCAATCGGCTTTGGCTTTGTTTAGGGCGTCCGCCGCTTCGTCCACCATTTCGCGCGTAATGCGGGAATTCTCAATCTTGGTATTCCCGTAGGCGAAGCTCCGCCGCTGCTGTTCTTTCTCTTCCGGAGTCAGGACAACTTTCTTCGCGGCTTCGAGCAGATTTTCCAATTGTCGAGTCATGGTGCGGCCCTGTTCTTCCTGAGGAACACTACCATAATACCTGCTGAGGAAAAGGCATTACAGGATTTTGGACGGCTCGTACCAGAGTGCTACCCACAACCTTCCGTCTCAAGCTGTCGAGCAGCCCACCTTTTAAAACCGCAAAAGGGGGAGTCCGCACGCCCTTCGGTTTGCGCGAGCGGAAAGTATCATGTGAAACGGCTTCCAGATTGCGTAGGAATCTGGGAGGATACAAGAATGAACCAAGAAGCGAACAAGACTGTGATCGAAAAAACCATCAAGATTGTTCGAGCGCCGCCGAAGGCGCCGTTTCAATTCCGCAACTACTATCTATGCCCTCACGATGGGACAAAGTGGCATGATGCCTGGTACCACCAATGTAACGACCGTTGCCCAGTTTGTGACGCCGAGATTGAACCATACTTCAGCGAGGACATTTAGAATTAGCGATCCCAGACAGAATGAACCTTCAGTGCACGATTGATCTTGCTTCGAAGTACAAGTCGGGATCGCAAATCGCTCGCGTGCTCAGCGAGGATTGGTGCACTCGCGAGTTGTACTGTCCTGCTTGTGATTCCGATCGTCTGACCGGATCGAGGCCGAATACTCCGGCCGTTGACTTCGAATGCGCGAAATGCGGGCAGCCGTTTCAGCTGAAGAGCCTGCGCCATTGGAACCCGAAGAAAGTTGTCGACGCGGGCAATGAAGCGATGTTGCGTGCCATTCGTGCCGACAGAACGCCCAACCTGCTGCTCCTTCACTACTCCAAGACGTGGATGGTTCAGAATCTGCTACTCGTCCCGCGGATGTTCTTCACCGAGAGTGTTGTCGAAAAGCGGAAGCCGCTCGGGCCTGACGCCCGTCGCACTGGATGGATCGGATGCAATATCCTGCTTGGCGAAATACCGCTCGACGGTAAAATTTCGATGATCTCCGCAGGAGTGCCGGTTCGAAAGAGATTCGTGCGCGAAGAGTTTTCTCGTGTGAAGCAGCTGGCGGAGATTCCGCCATCTTTGCGCGGGTGGACACTCGATGTGCTCCGGGCCGTGCGTCAGCTCGGCCAGCCGGAGTTCACATTACAGGAAATGTACGCATTCGAGCCGCAGCTGAAAGCGCTGCATCCAAGCAATCAGAATGTACGTCCCAAAATCCGCCAGCAGCTTCAGGTGCTCAGGGATTTCGGCTTAATTCGCTTTGGTGCGAAAGGGAACTACCGAGTTGTCTAAATCCGTGGCGGCGAGCGCACAGCAGAAGACCACACGCTTGCTCTCCGAATGCGTCACGGCTTAGAGCGGGGAGCTCGGTACAGGTCGTTTTGGAGACAATAGTCTAAAGATTGAATCGACGGGAAATTATCACCGGCTTCGATGTTATCGAAGTCAATGATCTCCACTTCAAATCCCTTGGGGACGGTTTCTTCGATCACGTTGGCACATCCGCCAGACACCGTCACAAGAATTTTCTTCATGATAGCCCTCGTCGCTTGACCGAGTCGCTAGTTCCGACCTCAGCGGCTAAAGCCGCTCAGGCTTGTTATCGTTTCGGCACGGCTGAAGCCGTGCCCTTCCCTCAAGCAACCTACTTGTCCAACGCATCCATCCAGCCTAGCTTAGGCATCTGTGGCATCCTTGGCATTGACGGGAGCGCTGGAAGTGGAGGCATCGGTGGCATGTGAGGCATTTTGGGCATCCTCGGCATCATCATCGTATTACGCAGGATGTACCCGTCGTTCACTAGCTGTCCGAAGTAAGTGCCGTCGGCCCTCCACACATCTCCCTCTTCGATCCACCCCATGTATCGGCTATTCGAATCGAACAGGTTCCCATTATGAATGAAACCGAAATACTGACCGTTCCACTTGAAAATGGTACGCATACCTAGCTACATCCCGACGTCGAACCGCAGCTCATGCACTTGTAGCAACTGCCGTTTCTCACCATGATCGAGCCGCAGACGTGGCAGGTGGGCGCGTCTCCGAGGTCGATCATTGCGGCCAGGGCGTCGGCGGGGTGAAGAGAACCCGTCGTTGGCCGTTGGTCGTTGGTCGTTGGCAAAGGCCCTGATCCTGCGGGCGGCGCGTCTCCGACTGACGGCTGAGAGCTGACAGCTGACAGCCGGGGCCTCAGGTTCTCGAACAGCAACTGCTGCTGGCCGGTTAGGAAGCGGAGTTGGAGCCAGCGGAAGATGTAGTCCATGATCGACTTGGCGAAGCCGATGTCGGTGTTGTTGGTCCAGCCGCTGGGCTCGAAGCGGGTGTGGGCGAATTTTTCGCACAGCAGTTTCAGCGGGACGCCGTGTTGCAGCGCCAGCGAAACCGCGCAGGCAAAACTGTCCATGAGGCCGGAGACGGTGGAGCCTTCTTTGGCCATGGTGATGAAGAGTTCGCCGGGGCTGCCGTCCTGGTAGAGGCCGACGGTGATGTAGCCTTCGTGTCCGCCGACGTTGAATTTGTGGGTGATGGACATGCGCTCGTCGTCGAGCCGGTGGCGGATGGCCCGCGGCGGCGCGTGCATGTCTTGCTCTTGTTGCGCGACGACGAGCGGCTGTCGCTCCGTTGGATTCGGCGGTCTTGGTTCCGGCAGCGGAGAGCGGTTGCGACTTCTTGCATCCGTCGCGATAGACGGCGACGGCTTTCAGGCCCAGCTTCCAGGCCTGAAGATAGGCTTCCATGATGTCTTCAACGCGTCGCCAGCTCGGGCAGATTGACCGTCTTCGAAATCGCGCCGGAGATGAACGGCTGCGCCGCCGCCATCATCTTCAGATGTCCCATGTAAGCGATGCGAGCGCGTGCCTTTGGCGGGCTTGAACGAGCAATCGAAGACGGCGAGGTGATCGTCTTTCACCAGCGGCGCGCCTTCGATGGTTCCGGTGGCGTCGATGTAGCTGACGATGGCGTC
Source organism: uncultured Acidobacteriota bacterium (assembly GCA_963839975.1). Taxonomy (GTDB): domain Bacteria; phylum Acidobacteriota; class Terriglobia; order Terriglobales; family Acidobacteriaceae; genus Gp1-AA145. The sequence goes on from CAWIXA010000003.1 coordinate 874,264, forward strand.
GGTCTGCTCGTGCGTATAACCGAGCTTGAACAGCGCCGTCGGGACGGTGTTGTTCACAATCTTGATCATGCCGCCGCCGACCAGCTTCTTGTATTTCACCAAGGCCAGGTCAGGCTCGATGCCGGTGGTGTCGCAATCCATAAAAAATCCGATCGTGCCTGTGGGGGCTAGGACCGTGACTTGCGAATTGCGGTAGCCGTGTTTTTCGCCGTTGGCCAGGGCTTCGTCCCAGCAGGCTTTGCTGCCTTCGAAGAGGGCGGTGGGGATGTTGTTTTTGTTGATGTTGTTCACCGACGCGCGGTGCATGCGGATTACGTCGAGGAACGGCTCGCGGTTGATGTAGAAGCCGGGGCAGGCGCCTCCGGGCATGGAGTTGGCACCGAGGTTGGTTTCTGCGAGGCCCTTCAGCGTTGGCTCGGTGATGGGAACCAGAGGCGGGCAGAGTTCTGCGATGCGGCTCGACTGCAGATACGCTTCGCCGCACATGATTGCAGTGACACACGCAGCGTAGTCGCGGCCGCCGTCGGAATCGTAGGGGAGACCGCAGGCCATCAGCAGCGCGCCTAGATTTGCATAACCCAAACCCAGCGGGCGGTAATCATGAGAATTTTTCATGATCATTTCCGTGGGATAGCCGGCGTTGTCGACGAGAATTTCCTGGGCGGTAATAAGGACGTCCACGGCGTGGCGATAGGCTTCAACGTCAAACGTGCCGCTGGGGGCGAACTTCAGCAGGTTCAGGCTGGCGAGGTTGCAGGCTGAATCGTCGAGGAACATGTATTCGCTGCACGGGTTGCTGGCGTTGATGCGGGCGGTGTTTTTCGACGTGTGCCAGCGATTGACGGTGGTGTCGTATTGCATGCCGGGATCGCCGCAGCGCCAGGTGGCGTCGGAAATTTTGTACATCAGCTCTTTGGCTTTGTAGGTCTTCATGGGGCGACCGTCTTTGACGGCGCGAGTGGAGAAGTCGGCGTCGCGGAGAACGGCGTACATGAAGTCGTCGGTGACGCGGACGGAGTTGTTGGCGTTCTGGAAGAAGATAGAGCTGTAGGCTTCGGAGTCAGGAGAAGAGCCGTCGTATCCGGCAGCGACCAGGGCGTGGGCCTTGGCTTCTTCTTTACTCTTGCACTCGACGAAGTCAATGATGTCGGGATGGTCAACGTTGAGGATGACCATCTTCGCTGCCCGGCGGGTTTTGCCGCCGGACTTAATGACTCCGGCGAAGGCGTCAAAGCCTTTCATAAAGCTGAGCGGGCCGCTGGCAGTGCCGCCACCGGCGAGGGTTTCCGTCGCAGAGCGCAGGGGAGAGAGATTGGTGCCGGTGCCTGATCCCCACTTGAAGAGCATGCCCTCGGTTTTCGCAAGAGTAAGGATGGAGTCGAGCGAATCCTGCACGGAATTGATGAAGCAGGCGGAGCATTGCGGCTTGGTGTATCCGGTGACGCCGAACTCGACTCGATTTGCGACAGGATTCCAGTGCCAGTTGCGGCCGTCGGATTTCGGCTCAATGCGGTCGCATCCTACGTTGAACCAGACTGGCGAATTGAACGCGGCGTACTGGCGAATAAGAAGATGCACGAGTTCGTCGTGGAAAGTTGAGCCGTCTTCAGCAGTGCGGAAGTAGCCTTGCGTCATTCCCCAGTCGCGGATGGTTTCAGCGACGCGGGCGACTAGCTGCCGGACGCCGGTTTCGCGCTGCGAGGTGCCGACCTCGCCATGCAGATATTTGGACGCGACGATATTGGTCGCGGTCATGGACCAGTCCTTGGGGACCTCGACGTCTTTCTGCTCGAAGATTATTCCACCCTTCGAGTCGGTGATCTGGGCGAGGCGATGTTCCCATTCGATTTCGTCATACGGAGAGACGCCCGCTTTGGTGAAGAAGCGGCGGATGGTCAGGCCGGAAGCTTTTTGCTTCGGGGATGACGGGGCTGAGGTGGCGGCGATTGAGGTGGTTTGTTGGGTTTGGATCTCGGCCATGTTGTTTCTCCGTACAAAAATTGTTTCTTGCGCCGCTTCGCGGCCCAGCGCCTAAAGGCGCTCCATCAAATAAAGCTCGTTACGGCACGCCTGAAGGCGTGCCCTGATACAAGCAAAGCCAAAAGTAAAGCCAAAAGCTAACGCGGCGGCAGCTGGAACCGCCGCTTTACTGCTGTCACCGCTAGTTTGATTTGGCGGGGCGGCGTTAGGTCACCTCTGGCCAGAAGCGCCGTCCCTGTTTTTGTATTACAGCTTGCCGAGCGCTGTTTTCCGAACCCAATCCGCCAATTTTCTGGCTACTGGGAACCCCTTAAACGGCGCTTTTTACTGCCTCTGGGATAGCAACAGTACTGCTGTATGTTGTACGTGTCAACAGATAATCACAATATATTGTATCGCATTGAATTAACTGGATAAGTTCGGGTAAATCGGCCTGTTTTTCCACAAGTGCTGTTAAATGTGCATGTTGCCGGGGGCTGAAGTTGGCTGGAAATGCCCGGCTGTCTGATTCGGGAATGGAGACTTTGGTTCCTGCTGCTCCAGGCCGCCATCCATCATGACGTACACGTCTTCGAAAATCTCACGCGGCGCAATGCGCAGGAGGCCGTTGCTGGCCTGCACCAGATAGTCGCCGGGGCGGCCATGATGCTCGCGGCCCAGGGGATCGGTGAAAGTGAGCGGTCTGGCCAACTGCTTGGCGCGAACCAGAAAGCGAGTGCGGTAAGTGTTCCAGCTGTCGGATCGGAATTCGGACATGGGTCCTCTTAAAGGCGGTTCTTAGCTCATGGCTCTTGCTTTGCGACCTTCTCCTGTTGGCGAAAGCGGCGAATTTTTTTGCGGGCTGGATTTTTGTGTTGCAGTGTTGTGAATGTACGCGCTGTGTTCCGCGGGGTCAATTCTCAAATTTTGGTGCAATGAGAAGATCGCGGACCGAAAATTCCGCCGACAATGAATTGGTGGGAAACCGCTGAAAGGCGCGGTGGACGGGAGGTTGCGGGCATCGTAATTTCTTTTGGAAAAACACCTTGGTTAAATCTTGTTTTCCTGGTGGCCGATTATCCACATGTCAAGCACAGGAAATGCAGAGAGGCCGTCGTTGGTCGTCGGTCGTTGGTCGTTGGCCAAAACCCCAACTTCATATGGATGTCATTGCCAGGACCTTCAGGCTAGGTTCCGGTCGGCTCCTTCTGTTTCCCTTTGTTGAGTCACTCTTTGTTGAGCCAGGGAAGGCGCACTCGCGCCGCCATTCGGAATTGCGCGGTTAGAGTGTGGCGGATGGAACGTGCATGGTGACGACACCTTAGTTCGGTATCGTACCGACCTTCTTCTTAAGAAAATCTCCAAGAAACATTAAGAACCCACAACTATTGCGTGAAGTCCGGGTTTCGAGCATTTGTGCCTTCTCAGGCGAAATCAGCTTCAAACTCTCTGTGGCCCGGGTCAGAAAGCTGTATCCGAGTCAGAATTAAGGAAATCATGACCTATCTAAGGTACGTCGCATTGTGTGGGATCTTGCTTTTCGGCGTGCCAAAAGCGCCGGCGCAGGGTTCTTATGACCGCGGGGCGGATTCTGATTACGATAACTCGTCCAACTACGATTCCGCCGACAACGACTACTCCGACAACGGTTACTCGGACAACGATTACTCCGACAATTACGATTCCTCCAATGTCGGACAGGAACCGGTCTGCCCGTACGGCTACTACCAGTATTACCCGTATGCCTGCGCACCCTATGGTTATTACGGGCCGAGCTACTTTATTGACGGCGTTTTTATTGGAGTCGGGCCCTGGTATCAGAGCTATTACGGAGGCGGCTACTACGGTGGTGGTGGAAATTACGGCGGCTACGGCGGAAACGACTATCGCTACGAAGGGCGAGGTTATCGCAGCGGCGGCTATGGACGCGGCTACCAAGGGGGCTATGGCGGAAACAACTATGGCTACGGAGGTAGAGGCTACCAAGGCGGTTACGCAGGTGGTCATGGCTTCCGCGGCGGTGGCGGATTCTACGCTGGCAATCACGGCTTTCGCGAGGGACATCACGGCGGTGGCTTTTACGGTGGCGGGGGATTTCGCGGCGATCGGCACCACGGCGGTGGTTTCCAAGGGGGCGAAGGATTTCGCGGCGACCGGCACCACGACGGCGGTTTTCATGGTGGTAACGGATTCATGGGCGGCGGCCACCACGGCGGTGGCTCGCACGGCGGCGGCGGATTCCACGGTGGCGGTGGACATCATGGCGATGGTGGACACCATGGCGACGGCGGGCATCACGGGGATGGTGGGCATCATGGCGATAGCGGGCATCACGATGGCGGGCATCACCACGGGCGCGGGTAAGGGATTCTTTGGGTCGGAATTTAGGGGAATCCGACCCTTTTTTTTGGTTTCAGTACGAACGCAATAGATGTCAGGCCCTTATGGACAAAAAATTAAGGCGGGCGAGGACGCCCGCCTCTCCAAAATCAAGATCAATCTATCTTGCTGCCAAAGCTGGTTCCAGCTTGCCGGATTTGAAGGCCTCGTAGCGACTGTTAATTTCCTGCCAGTTTACGGCGTTCCACCAAGCGGCCAAATATTCGGGACGGCGATTGTTGTACTTCAAATAGTAGGCGTGCTCCCAGACGTCGTTGCCGAAGATGGGGAACAGGCCTTGCGAAATGGGGTTGTCCTGGTTGGGAGTGCTGATGACCTGGACTTCGCCGCTGGGCTTGCCGGCTAGCCAGACCCATCCGCTGCCGAATTGTTTTACGCCGGCGTCGTTGAATTTGGTTTTGAAGTCGGCGAAATTGCCGAAGGTCTTCTGGATCACGTCGGCGATGGCGCCGGTGGGATCGCCTCCGCCCTGGGGCTTCATGATCTTCCAGAACATGGTGTGGTTGACGTGGCCGCCTCCGTTGTTGCGGACGGCGCTGCGAATGTCTTCGGGAACCGCGGTGAGGTCGCGAATCAGATCTTCGGCGCTCTTCGCTTGCAGGTTGGGATATTTTTCGAGCGCGGCGTTCAGGTTCTTCACATACGCGGCATGATGCATGTCGTGATGCAGCTTCATGGTCTGGGCATCAATTACCGGCTCCAGAGCAGAGTAGTCATAAGGCAGGGCGGGCAGTTCGTGGGCCATGATTTTTCCTCCGAGTTTAAGATGACTGGATTAGATGCAACGATGCATCGGCCAGTGGCCGGTCATTATTGGGCATCGAACTACATATGTTGACCACTGGTCTATCTATACCAATTAGTATTGTCCACGAATCGCCGAGGATTTGCACGTCGCAGCCTGATCGCGAGCCTCAGTTGAAATCGCCGATGTTACTCTACTGGTGCAAAGGCATTGAGATGAAGGTGTGTCGGTGAGACTCTAGACTATGAGATGTAATTGATGTCCACCAAACCAGGTGACCCGACCAAACAACGCCGCAAGAAAGCTGTAGCCGAAAACAGAAAGAGTGAGCGACAGCCGATGAGCACGAGCCTACCTGATCCCTCAAGCCAGCGCCGTTTCCCGCGTTACCCGTTGGACACCCGAGTTTCCGCCAAAGTGTTCCGGGCGGACGCACCGATTGAACTGTGGGGGCGCTCCATTGAATTTGGGCAGGATGGGATTGGAGTGACTCTGACGGGCGAACTGGAGCCGGGGGAAGTGGCTACGCTGGAATTGACGGTGCCGGCCAATGCGACTCCGCTGAGATTGCGAGGGCTGGTGCGCTACCGCGACGGGCTGCGACATGGATTTGAATTTCTGGCGCGCGATGAAATGCAGCGGGACGTGATTCGGCGGACGTGCGAACTGCTCTCAGTTGGAAGATAATCCCGAAAAATCAAGATCAAAAGCGTTGGACAAGAGTGTCCGACCTACACCTGCCATTTTACCGACACGGTTATTTGTCGTCGTCGGACTGATTGCTGTCCGATTGATTGTCGTCTGAATTTTTCGGGGCTTCCATGTCGGCCCTGGCCAATAAATGGCGGAGCGCCTTTTCACCGGCGGCGCCGCGCTGCTCGCCAGCAATGTTTCCGTCGCGATCAATGACCACGTAGATGGGATACTCGTTGGCCTGATACATGGCCGCGAGGTTGGTGTCCTCCGTGAGGACGATGCGGCAAGAGCGGGGATGCTGGTCGAGATATTTCTTGACGGTTTTCTTCGACTCGGCGACGTCGATGGCGAGCACGATCAGTCCCTTGTCGGAGAATTCCTGGTTGAGCGCCTCGACCAGCGGCTCCTCCTTGTGGCAGTACTGGCACCAGGTGGTCCAGAATTCGAGCAGGACAACTTTGCCCTTCACGGAGTCGTTGTTAAAACTCTCTCCGGAAGTGGTCTTTGCGCGGAAACGGGGGGCGGGCTTGTCGTCGTCATCGCCGGCGAAGGCGCAGGCGGCGGCCAGCAAGAGGAACAGAAACAGCGCGCAGCGAAGGCGGGGCTGCATGGCCGGGAATGATAGCACAGGAAGGGGATCGGGCGAATCGGTGATCTGGCCATCGGGTGGTCGATCTGCCGGAGGACCACCCGATGGGACCAGATCCCGTGTCAGCGACGGGGTCTATTCAACCGAGGTCTATTCAGCCGAGGTCTATTCAACAACGACGAGTGCGACGCGGACGCCGGGGTAAAGCGGATCGAAGAGGAAATACTCGTCGTCCACAAAATCAATGAACACAGGATCATCGAATCCCCACGCGACCGGCCAGGCGTCAACGAACACGAACGAATAGCCGCCGTAGACGATGGTCGGCTGGGGACTATTGACGATTTGCGTGCGCTGCACGTGGAAGGTGTGCTGGTGGCCGAAGCTGGCGCGGAACTTGTCATCGGGAATGCGCTTACCGCGCTGGGCCTGGTGCTGTTCGCGGCCGCGATTCATTTCCCGAGCAGGACGCTGCTCCTGTGGCTGCGAAGCGGCAGGCTGGCGATTTTCGGGCTTCCGCTCATCGTTTTTTCGCTCATCGGGACGGACTGCGGGTTGTTCCTGGGCTGGCTTTCCCTCATCGGGGCTGGCTGCTTTGTCTTTCTCGGCTTTGTTCTTGTTCTTTTCGTCTTGTTGTTGGCCTGCCTTGGCGTCAGGTTTGGTGTCGTCCTGAGGGTAGGCAGGGGGGGTAGCCAGAAAAACCGCCAAGAGTGTTGTCGTTACAAGAGTTGCCAGGGTCCTCATTCTTGCCTCCTTTTACCTCCAGCTAGAGGTACCTTTCCAGTTGATTGGGATGAGACAGAGCGGAGCATGATGCATACCCTTGGCGCTGGGTTTTCCATGAAAAAATCTGGTATGCACAGCCTTGCCCCCACTGGAATCTTGTAAACTGCTGGCAAGAAAATCCCCAAGGAGGCCAGCTATGTCAGTAAAGCCCATCCCCGACGGCTACCACTCAGTAACCCCCTACCTGATCGTCAAAGGCGCGGCGAAGGCCATTGACTTCTACAAGAACGCGTTCGGCGCGACCGAACTGATGCGGTTTCCCGGACCGAATAACACCGTGATGCATGCGGAAATCAAGATTGGCGATTCTCCGATCATGCTGGCCGACGAACGTGACAGCGGTCCTTACCGGAATCCGCTGGCAGTTGGCGGCACCCCCGTCAGCCTGATGGTTTACGTGGAAGATGTGGACAAGGTTTTCAATCAGGCAGTTTCGTTGGGAGCGAAGTCCACCAGCGCGGTACAGGACCAATTCTACGGAGACCGCTCGGGCAACCTGACGGATCCCTTTGGACACGTCTGGACGGTTGCGACCCACAAGGAAGACGTTTCTTCGGCAGAGATGGAGAGACGGATGGCGGCGCTGCCGAAATCGGCGTAGTTCGCCACGCTGAAATAACTTTCTGAGCAAAATGGGCCCCACCCTTCGAAAATCAAAATATGGAAGGGTGGGGTAACTTTTGTCGAGTATGCTGGTGCTGAACGGAGGCCATGTGCGCATGTGGACAATTCTGGTGATTGTGGTGGTGGCGCTGGCGGGGATGTTTGTGGTGTCGCGATCACTCTCGGCGAGGGCGATGCCTGTGTCGGGATCGGCGGCCCCGGATTTTTCCCTTAACTCACAGGAAGGAAACCAGGTCAGTCTGAAGGACTTTCGCGGCAAGTGGGTGGTGCTCTATTTTTATCCTAAAGACTTCACCACGGGATGCACGATTGAGGCGCACAACTTTCAGCGCGACCAGGCGGAATATGCGAAACGCAATGCAGTGATTTTGGGCGTGAGCGTGGACAGCGCCGAGTCGCACAAGAACTTCTGCACGAAAGAAGGGCTGAACTTCAAGCTGCTGGCGGACACGCAGCACCAGGTTTCGAAGCAGTACGGTTCGCTGATGAATTTTGGGGTGGCGCAAATTTCGGCACGGAACACTTTTCTGATTGATCCGCAGGGGAAAGTTGCGAAGGCGTTTTCGAGTGTGAATCCGGCGCGGCACAGTCAGGAAATGCTGGCGGCGATTGATGAGTTGGAGAAGGCGGCGCCGGCGCAGTAATGCGACGCCGGAGCCCCTTTCTTGTTTCTATTTATTTTCTTCTTGAGTAGTTCTTCGCGTACGCGGGCGCGGTGATTCCTTCCAGCAGGCGCGAGTCATCCACTGGCGAGTGGGATGTCATAGTCAACGGAATGATGCCGGCCCAGGTGGGGAAACCGTAGTCTTCTTCGTCGTCAACCACTGGACCCTGGCGGACCTTGGCGGAAAATTCTTGAATCGGCAACTGCAGAACCGAGGTTGCTTTCAATTCCTGCTCGTTGGGTTGGCGAGAGTCTTGCCATCGGCCGGGAAGAATGTGTTCGGAGAGTGCTTGCAGAGCGGCGAGTTTTTCTTCGCGGCCCTCGATGGAGATGGCCGTCCCCAGCACCACCACGGAACGGTAGTTCATCGAGTGATTGAAGATGGAGCGGGCCAAGACCAGACCATCGAGCAACGTGACGGTTACACAGACTGGGATGCCGCCTCCGGCTTGGCGGAGCATGCGGCTGGCGGCGGAGCCGTGGACATAAAGCTGGTCGTCTTTGCGGGCGTAGCTGGTCGGAATCACGAAGGGCTGGCCTTCGGCAATGAAACCTACGTGGCAGATGAAGCCTTCGTCGAGGATCTGGTAAACCGTGGCGCGATCGTAAACGGCGCGCTGTGGCTCACGCACGACGCGGGTGCGCACACTGGGAGAAGAAGAGTTGGACATGGAGAAAATGCTCCGGGCAATCGCCAAGAATGAGGGGTAATGGAGAATGTTATCAGGTCAGTTCAAAAGAAAGGCCCCACTTCTCCCGCCAAGCGGCGGGCGAGAAATGGGGCACCCTCTCTGAGAGTTCTGGCTTACAAGAACTACTGCAGCGATTTGGGGTCGGAGCGGTTCTTGGGTGAGGCTTTGGTCAGCTCGGCATCGAGCAGATGCGCGGACGCGGGCATTCCGGCTTTGCCTTCGCGCAGGATTTCCTTTGCGGTGAGTTTGCGGCCATAAAGCTTTTCATTGGCGCCGCCATCGGGGCGCAGGGTTGAACCTTCGAGAGAGATTCCAGCGAACAGGCCTCGGGAGCGCGAATAGGAAAGAATTTCGGCGCGCATGACCACGTCGGTTGCGGCGGTGGCAGTGCGGCCCTTAGGGCCGGCTGCGGCTGCGGCGTCGGCGCCGAGCTTTACTTTGCTTTCCATCAGGGATTCAGCGCCGCGAGGATTCATCACCAGAAGAACGAAGTCAGTGGCCTGGCCACCAAGTTGGAAGCCGATGTTTCCGCCTTCCAGCGCGTACATGGCAGGAGCGCCCCACGGGCCGGTAAAGTGCTCGCCGCTGCGGCAGACCATAACGCCGCGTCCGTAACTGCCGCCGATGCCGATGGCCAACTTCACCACCGAAGGCAGCACGATCACGCATTCAGCGTCATCGAGCAGGTCTTTAGGAATGTCATCGGGAATGTTGAGGATCTCTTTCAGCACGGTGCCCGCGTCTTTCACGCGGTCGGTTTCTTTGTCATTGCCGGCGAAGGCCAGCGGAATGCAAGTCAGCGACAGCAGGAATGCGATGAGTTTTTTCATGGCGGCTCCTTGAGGGCGGCTCTTGGCTGTCAGCTCTTGGTTCTTAGTTCTTAGCCAAGGCTTTTGTGCGAAGAGCGGCGCTTACCTTTCGAATCGTTGATGCGTTTGTTATTTTACTCTGATGCCTGGCTTGGCAGGATGGTGCCCTGCGGCCAGTTGGTTAGGCGAAATCTTATCGGCTAAGAGCTAACGTCTAGAAGGTAGTAGCTGCAGTTTCTTGTGACCCTCCGTGTACTCCTTTTGTAACTTGGCTAAGCCGCGCTGCTGGCCTAAAGTCAGGCAATCGGTTGGGTTAGGACGGCCTGAAAGTTCGGCAAGCCACGTGCATCTAATACCTCGGGGTAGCCTCAAAACGTGGCTATTTGTGCAATTTTGGGATGGTTTACGTATGAAGTACATAGGGCGGGTTTTTTGTCTCGTAATGACGATGGTGGCGCTGGTAGCGCCAGTCCCGGCCCAGACTTCGTATGTGGCCGCGAGCAGCGGTCTGGATGTGACCCCGGCGGGCATTGATTCCACACAGCCCGGTTCCGTCATCACCATTAGAAAACGAGTAAATGAAGTGAACGTGCTGTTCATTGCCATGGACAAGCACGGGAAATTCGTCCGCGATTTGAGCCAGAAGGACTTCACCATTCTGGACGACCACAAGCCTCCGCAGACGATTGTGAATTTCACCCAGCAAACCGATTTGCCATTGCAGTTAGGCCTGCTGATTGATACGAGCGGATCGGTGCACGGGCGGTTTCAGTTTGAGCAGGACGCAGCCATCGGCTTTTTACAACACACGATTCGCGCGCACTTCGACAGCGCCTTTGTGACCGGCTTCAATTCGCGTAGCCATGTAGTGCAGGACTTCACCGACAACGCCAGCCTGCTGGCGACCGGAGTGGAGCGCCTGGAAGATGGCGGAGGCACGGCCCTTTATGATGCGGTTTATGCTGCCTGCAAAGACAAGCTCACGCGGGATGGTTCAGACCGTCCGGTGCGCAGGGCTTTGGTCGTAGTCAGCGATGGCGAGGACAACCAGAGCGAACACAGCAAGAGCCAGGCGATTGAGATGGCGGAGCGCGCCCAGGTCATCATCTACACCATCTCCACGGACGACAGCGGGCTGATTTTGCGGGGCGACAAGAATCTGCAGCAGCTTTCTGATGCCACCGGCGGGCGCGCATTCTTTCCGTTCAAGATGAAAGACATCAAGAGTTCGTTTTCCGCCATTGAAGACGAGTTGCGCAGCCAATACGTTGTTTCCTATCATCCGGCGGATTTCGATACGGACGGGCGCTATCGCTCGATTGAGATCACCTCGCTGAAGAAGGACCTGCAGGTGCGGGCGCGCAAAGGCTATTTCGCACCGCAACAATAACGCCGAATCGGGTGATCTGGCTGATCAGGTCATCGAGTGAAGTTCAAACCTCAGGATTCAACCTTCCAGTGCTAGAATCGCATCAGATAAGACATTGGTAGGATAATTTTGCCCATGGCCCGCAAGGTTCTGTTGTTGATGTTAGTGGCGCTTTTGGTTGCGGCTGCAGCAGCGGCAGCAGCGAAGACCGGGCCGCGAAAGAAATCGCATAAAGCAAAAGCGCCAGTCGTCCAGCCCGCGCCCGAACCCGCGCCGACTCCCGCTCCGCCGCCACCTCAGCTGACGCCGGAACAAGGGCCCTCGTCGCCGCCGGAAGTCAGTTTTCAGGGCGGGCAACTGACGATTGTGGCCAGGAACTCGACCATGGGAGACGTGCTGACGGCGGTCAAGCAAAGGACGGGAGCGGCGGTGGATATGCCGGCAGTCTCCAGCGAGCGGGTGGTCGGACGATTTGGGCCGGGGGCGCCGCGGGATGTGATGGCGCAATTACTGAATGGATCGCACTACGACTACGTACTGGTGGGATCGCCTGCCGACCCCGGGTCGCTGAAAAAAGTTGTGCTGATGGCGAGGGTCAATGGGCCACAATCGGCGTCAAATCAGCCCATGATGCAGGGAGGCCAGAATCTGCAGGCGGTGCCAGACATTGCGAGCGAAGATCAGCCAGATGAGAGTAACAACGCCGAGGTGCCCGAAGTGCCGGAGGCAGCGGAACAGGAAGAACCGCAACCGGAGCAGCAACCACAACAACCCGGGGCCAACGGGCCGGTGGTAAAGACTCCTGAGCAATTGTTGCGGGAATTGCAGCAGCAACAACAACAGCAGCAGCAGAACGGGGTTCCGCCGGGAGCGCCGCCGCAGTAAGAGCTGTCAGCTATCTGGATCCAAAGCTGTTTTCTGATCCCTGGAGCCATGAAATACGTGAAGAATCTCTGTGGTGCGGCGAGTGGTTCGATAGTAGATGATGTACTTTCCGGCGGGAAACGATCTGACGCCGCGGTCGATATGGTCGCACAGCTCGCCAGCCCGCGGATACTCCCCTAGCAGCCAGAAGCGGTCCGTGATCCGGTCAATCAATCGGTCGGCAGTTTCGACGCTTACGCGTTTTGCCCAGTACACGAAGATGTGGTCAAGATCTTCTTGCGCGTTGGAGGAAACGCGGTACGGCATCAGTGCCGGGAGCTTTCCTGTTGGAGAAGCTTCCGTCCGCGCTGCTTCACTCCTTCGGCGAGTTGGCGCAGACCTTCGCGCCCTTCGTATTCCAGGAATTCTCCGGCTTCGATGGCCCTAATGCTGGCACGAACCCGGTCGCGAATCCCGTCCAGTTGCGCCTGGGTGAGGTCGGTGACCAGGTCGTCCAAGGAGGGGGCAACCAGGCTCAATGCTCGCTCATCGTCCTCGGCCATGCGGCGCAGTGCGTCGCGAACTACTTCGCTGGCATTGTTGTAGCGGCCACTTTTAACCTTCTGGCGAACATAGTCGGCGAGGTGCTCGGTGATTGAGACATTCATCTGGTCCATGGCGGATCCGGAAAGTCGGTTCAGTGGAGTTTATGCGCGTAGGCTGGGAATGTCAATGTTTGACATCTTCAAAAACGCCGCCACCGGGCGCTTTCGATTGAACATGGAGCGTGGCTTGCGGATGGAGGTCTAGGAGCTGCTTTTCAGTCGCCGCCGGCGTGGTTCTCGCTTGCAACCAGGACCAACCGGGGAGCGGGCTTGCGCGAAGTGTAGGCGAAGGCGTGCAACAGGGCGATGACGCTGGAATAGGCGAGGGCGATTCCCAGGGCAAGCGATCCGGCGACGGTGAAGGTGACAACGAATGCGATCAATAAGCTACCCAAGTTCGGCCCACTTTCGTGTTCGTCCGGTTAGCGTCGATTCGGACAGCAACCGGTAACGGATTGAATCCAGCGTGTTTACCCACTTTTTTCCCAAAAAAGTGGCACAACGCGGTGCGCGGTTTCACTCTACTCGCGTTGACGCTTGCTGCTGATAGCAAATAAGATACGTGAGTAGAACTGCGCATTCCCACTCTCCAACACTTCTGTGGGGCCTGTCCATATTACGAAGGTGCATTCTCTCGATCGAAGATGGCCATCACGCAAATTTCCGTCCGCGGGGCGCGGCAACACAATCTGAAAAACATCAGCGTGGACATTCCGCGCAATGCTTTCACGGTGATTACCGGGCTGAGCGGGTCGGGAAAATCGTCGCTGGCGTTTGACACGATTTACGCCGAGGGGCAGCGGCGGTACGTGGAGACGCTGTCGGCTTACGCGCGGCAGTTTCTGGACCAGATGGAGCGTCCGGATGTGGATGCGATTGACGGGCTGAGTCCGTCGATTTCGATTGAGCAGAAGACCACCAGCCGCAGCCCACGATCAACCGTGGGAACGATCACCGAAATTTACGACTACCTGCGGCTGCTGTATGCGTCGATTGGGGCGCCGCATTGTCCGAAGTGCGGGCGGGCGATTTCCCGGCAGACAGCGGCGCAGATCGTGCAGCGGGTGATGGCGCTTAGTCCGGAAGACCGGGTGATGGTGCTGGCGCCGATTGTGCGCGGGCGCAAAGGCGAATTCAAAAAGGAAATCGAGAAGCTGGCCCAACATGGATTCACGCGGGCGCGTATTGATGGAGAGCTGATCAACCTGGAAGACGAGATCGCGCTGGATAAGCGCAAGAACCACACGATTGAAGTGGTGGTGGACCGGTTGCTTGTCAAGGCGGGGATTGAGCACCGGCTGGAGATGTCGGTGGGGCTGGCGATGAAGCTGGCCGGCGGGTTGGTGCAGGTGGCGATTGTGGGCGGCGAGGAGCAGTTGTATTCGGAGCGACTGGCGTGTCCGGATTGCGGGATTGACGTGCCGAAGCTGGAGCCGCGGTCGTTTTCGTTTAACAGCTCGTATGGGGCGTGTCCGGAGTGCCATGGCCTGGGGAGTAAGTATGATTTTGATCCGGCGAAGGTGATCAACGATTGGTCGAAGCCGCTGCTCGACGGAGGATTGGGGCCGGGTTCGGCGTCGGCGAATTTGATTCGCCAGGTGGAGATTGTAGGCGCGGCTTATGGGATTGATCTGACTACGCCGTTTGAGAAGCTGCCGGAGAAAATCCAGAACCTGCTGCTTTATGGGGAGCCGGAGAAGCGCGGCAAGACGGGCTTCTTGGGCGTGTTTGGATATTTGAAGAATGCGATGGATGAGTCGGGATCGGAGACGTATCGCGACTGGCTGATGGAGCATATGTCGGCGACGGAGTGTCCGGCGTGTCATGGGAAGCGGCTGCGGCCGGAGAGTTTGGCGGTGCAGGTGGAAGGGATTTCGATTGCGGATTTTACGGCGATGGCGGTTTCGCGATCGCTGGAGAAGGCGAGGAGCATCAAGCTCGCGGGACGGGATGCGCAGATTGCGGGACGCATCATGCATGAGATTGTGGAGCGGTTGCAGTTTCTGCATGCGGTGGGCTTGGGATACATTTCGCTGGATCGGTCGGCGGCGACGTTGTCGGGCGGCGAAGGGCAGCGTATCAGGCTGGCGACGCAGATTGGATCGAAGCTGCGCGGTGTGTTGTATGTGCTGGATGAGCCGTCGATCGGATTGCATCATCGCGACAATGGGCGGTTGTTGAATGCGTTGCAGGAATTGCGCGATCTGGGGAACACCGTGCTGGTGGTCGAGCATGACGAGGAGACGATCCGGCGGGCGGATTATGTGATTGATCTTGGACCGGGAGCGGGGCGGCATGGCGGCGAAGTCGTGGCGCATGGGACGCCGGAGGAAATCATGCATGTGCCGGGATCGCTGACCGGGGCGTATATCTCGGGGCAGACGCGGATTGAGATGCGTTCCGAGCGGCGGCAGGTGAATGGGGCTGCGATTACCGTGCTGGGCGCGCGGGAAAACAATCTGAAGAATGTGGATGCGACGTTTCCGCTGGGGCTGATCACGGTGGTGACGGGGGTTTCGGGGTCGGGGAAATCTACGCTGGTGAATGACATTTTGTATCGCGCGCTGGCGAAGAAACTTTATCGGTCGCGCGAAGCGGCGGGGGAGCACAAGGCGATTTCGGGCGATGAGAATATCGACAAGGTGATTCGCATTGATCAGTCGCCGATTGGGCGGACGCCGCGGTCGAATCCGGCGACTTATACCGGGGTGTTTACGCAGATTCGTGATTTATATGCGATGCTGCCGGAATCGCGCGAGCGCGGATATAAGCCGGGGAGATTTTCGTTCAACGTTTCGGGTGGGCGCTGCGAGACCTGCCAGGGTGAGGGGCAGCGGCGGATTGAGATGAATTTTCTGCCGGACGTATATGTAGTGTGCGAGGGATGTGGCGGGCGGCGGTATAACCAGGAAACTCTGGCGGTGAAGTACAAGGGGTATTCGATCGCCGATCTGCTGGAGACGCCGATTTCAGAGTCGTTGCCGGTACTGGAGAATATTCCGAAAGTGCAGTCGAAACTGCAAACGCTAGTGGATGTGGGGCTGGGATATTTGCACCTGGGACAGTCGGCGGTGACGCTTTCTGGCGGAGAAGCGCAGCGCATCAAGCTGGCGCGGGAGTTGAGCAAGAGGCAGACGGGACGGACGCTTTATCTGCTGGATGAGCCGACGACGGGGCTGCATTTCGACGATGTGCGCAAGCTGCTGGACGTGCTGCATCGGCTGACGGATTTGGGGAATACCGTCGTCATCATTGAGCACAATCTGGATGTGATTCGGAATGCGGACTGGATTCTTGATCTGGGGCCGGAAGGCGGAGAAGACGGGGGACGGATTGTGGCGCAGGGGACTCCAGAGCAGGTGGCGCGGGTGAAGAAGTCTTATACGGGGCAGGCGCTGGCGGAGTTTTTCGCAAGAATGGCGGATTTCGATGAGGACAGCGCATCCAGAAAGGCTTTTCAAACGGCCTCAATCGAATCCTTGGCGAGGGAAGGCTGATGGAGTGCCACCCTCGGCTCACTCAACATTGGCCGCTTCACTTTTCGTGTAAATTCAATTGATGGATTCGAATTCAGGATTCCCTCAGGCGGGGCCGGAAATCGCGCCGCTGGCGGTGGAGCAGCAAGCGGGTCTATCGGTTGGACCGCGCGTCAGACCTGCGGGTCCGGTGAACCCCCACGCGGAAAATCCGCCATGGACCGCGGTCGACCTGTTGATTGCGGCGTTTTTCCTTCTCTTGACGGTGGGTGTAGTCCAGTTTGTCCTGATGCGCGTCGTCGGAGTGTCGACGGAGGAGATGGAGAAAAATCCTAGGGCCCTGATCCTTGTCCCTTCCATGATGTTTGGCTACGTTGCACTGCTGGCCACCATGTATGTTCGAGTGGCCAATGCTCAGGTGCTTGGATTTTGGAATATGGTTGCATGGAGTTGTCCCAAAGGGATGCGGTGGCTCCTCAGTGTGGCGGGAGGCTTGGTGCTTGCAGTGGCGCTCGGAGCTCTTTCGCACGTACTGCCCTTTCCGAAGTCAATTCCTATGGAGCGCTACTTTCGGGATCGGCAGGCTGCCTATGTCTTGCTAGTCATGGGAGTAGCTGTGGCCCCGTTTGCGGAGGAGATGATGTTTCGCGGTTTTCTCTATCCTGTTCTTGACCGCGGCCTGCAGACCTTGTTCATGGTGCAGCGGCAGCTTTTCAACGGAGTCAAATGGCTCCTGTTTGCGGCGGGATGGGGGTATCTGATTCACCGAGTTGCAGTGTCGCATTTCCTTGAGCGCGGACCGGCGACTGCTGTTTCTTTACTAGTTGCTGTCTTGGCATTTCTGGTCGTCGGCGTCCTTGTCTTTGGTCAATGGCTACGAGGCAAGCCTGTTGAAACGGTGTTGCTGTGTGGTCTCGGCTTGTGTACCTGGGGATTGGTGTCGCACGCCATTTCGGAAGCGACCTTCGCCGTCACGACCTCCACATTGTTGGCGTTAGCGGCTGCCTTGGGACTGATCGGCTTAGCGGGAGGCCTCTCATCAAACGCAGCCGGCCGACTCGGGAGGGTTTTAGCGATACTCGTTACGAGCGTCGCGTTCGCGATGGTGCATAGCGAACAGCTAGGTGAAGCGTGGGGCCCTCTGTTAGTGATATTCATCGTGGGAATGGTGCTGACAGTGACTCGCGTGCTGACTCGATCGGTAGCGCCTGGTTTTCTGATCCATGTGGGCTATAACTTGACGCTTTTCGCTGGCTTGTATCTTGGCAGTGATCATTTCCGGCATCTGGAGCGCATTTCGCAGTAAGACGCGTCTTCATAGATATGGTGGTTTCGCGGCCGAGCGGCGCCCACAACCGACGATCAACGACTAACCTTATGATTCAAACCTTGGAATGGACCGAACGCGGAGTGCGCTTTATTGATCAGACGAAGTTGCCGACTGAAGAGACTTACGTCAATTGCACGACGTATCAGGAAGTTGCGGATGTGATTCGCAACATGGTGGTGCGGGGGGCGCCGGCGATTGGAGTGGCGGCGGCGATGGGGATCGCGCTGGGGGTGCAGAAGTCGAAGGCCGAGAGCGTTGGCGATTTGAAGCGCGAGTTCGATGAAATCTGCGACGTGATTGGGAAGACTCGTCCGACGGCGGTGAATTTGTTTTGGGCGATCCGGAGGATGGGAGAGAAGTTTGAAACACTGCGAACTCTTCCGGTGGCGCAGATGAAAGCGGCGCTGATCGAAGAGGCGCAGCGAATGCACGCCGAGGATATTGCCATCAATCAGGCGATGGGCAAGCATGGCGCGGCGCTGATGCCGGCCAGCGGTGGCGTGTTGACGCACTGTAACGCTGGCGCGCTGGCCACGGCAGGATACGGGACGGCGCTGGGAGTGATTCGCGCAGCGGTTGAGGCCGGCAAAAAGATCCATGTCTATGCGGATGAGACGCGGCCGTTTCTGCAAGGGTCGCGGCTGACGGCGTGGGAACTGATGAAGGACAACATTCCGACTACCGTCATTTCCGACAACATGGCGGGCGCGATGATGCGGCAGGGGAAAATCGGAGCGGTGATCGTGGGTGCCGACCGCATTGCTGCCAACGGAGACGTTGCCAACAAGATTGGGACCTACACGGTTGCGGTGCTGGCAAAGGAGCACGGGTTGCCGTTTTATGTGGCGGCGCCGATTTCTACCGTCGATCTCGAGACCGCGGACGGTAGCGGGATTCCTATCGAGCAACGTAATCCTATGGAAGTCACGCATATTGCCGGAAAAGCAATGACGCCGCCCGGCGTCGGGATTGAGAACCCGGCATTTGATGTGACTCCGGCGAAGTATGTTACTGCCATTGTTACCGAGCGCGGGATTGCGCGGGCGCCGTATGGGGAGTCGCTGGCCAGGCTGGTGCGGGGTGCGTAGTCAACGGCGAACAGCTTTTAACCGCAAAGGACGCAAAGGGAACGCGGAGATCGCAAGGAACCCCTCGCCTGGCAACCCTGGCGTTGTTTGTCCGCGATTTTGCGGGCTGGGGCCGGCGTTCCCTCCTTACCAAGGTAACTGGTGGTCATGCGATTTCGCCGGACTTTCTCCCTAAAATCAATTACAACGGAGGTGAAAACCCGGTCTAGGTGTGTCTCTCAACCGGGGTCTTCGCGTGGGTGTGTACAAGGGGGAGTAGATGTCGCAAGTCAGGCAGGAGCCGCCGTCCATGCTGGCGCGGGCGGAAGAAATTCAAAGACAGATTCATGAACTATCCAGCCGGGACATGCAGTTGTGGTCCATCGTAAGCCTGGTGGTGGTGGTGCTGACGGCCGGATTTCTGGCGCTGATCGCGCCCAATCTGGTGTGGACGCAGCGGGTGATGAAGATCGAGCAGGGATATTTGCCGCAGTTGTTTTTCGGACTGATTTGCCTGGTGGTGCTGTTCAATATTTATCTGCTGTCGCAGCGGGTGCACCTTAATTCGACACGGAGAGCGCTGATCAGCGAATTGGTATTAAACGAGCGGCTGGAAAGCTTGTCGCTGGTTGATCCGCTGACACAGTTGCTGAACCGCCGCGCGCTGAACGAGCTGACCACGCACCAATTGGCCCGCTCCAACCGCACCGGGGAAGCGCTCACCTTCTTAATCCTGGACATCAACGATTTCCGCGAGCTAAATACGAAGTTGGGGAGCATGGAAGGCAACCGGGTGTTGACGGACTTTGCAAAGCTGCTGAAGAAAGTGTTTCGCGGCGGCGACTTGATTTTCCGGCAGGGCGGAGATGAATTTCTGGTGGTCATGCCGGACACCACCGAGCAGCAGGCGGAGCCGCCGCTACAGCGGTTGCTGCGCGCGGTGGACCAGTGGAACGTGGAAAATGCCAAGGCGTACCAGCTGGGGTTCAACTGGGGCCTAGCCGCGTATGTGACCGGCACCAGTCTCGAAGAAATTATGCGGACAGTGGACCGGAAGCTCTACCAGAAGATGCACAATCTGGCTCCGGTGTTTTAAGGGCAGCTCTTAGCTCTTAGCTGTTAGCTCTGGGCTCTTAGCTCACCGGGTAAGTAGCGCGCGGCGTTGTCACAGTTTCGCTGCGGCGGCCTGATCCAGGAACCAAGTTAGCTCTCCATCCACCGGCTTTACTCCCTGGCAGGGGAGGTCCGCGGCAGGATCCTTCAAAGCTCTTCCCACCATTGTGGCCTTGTCCGCGCCGCAGACTAGAAACATTACATGCGCAGCGTGGTTCAGCAGCGGATAGGTGAACGTGATGCGGAAGGTGCTGAATTTTTCTACCCAGTTGGCCACGACCGAATGTTGCTTTTCGTCCAGCGCAGTGGTGCCGGGAAACAGCGAGGCAGTGTGGCCGTCCGGGCCCATGCCGAGGAGAATCAGATCAAAGCGGGGGAAACTGGCGGGGGTGCGGAAAAAATCGTGGAGGGTTTGTTCGTAGGCTTGCGCGGCTTCGCCGGCGTCCGGCATTTCGGCGGGGACGCGGAAAATATTTCCAGCAGGGATGGCGAGCTTTGAGAGCAAGGTTTCATCAGCCATGCGGAAGTTGCTGTCGGAATCGGTGGGCGGGACGTGGCGCTCGTCGCTCCAAAAGAAAAAGACGTCTTTCCAGGAAAGTTGCTCCGCGAAACTTCTGACTAATTCTTCGTGCATCCCGCGGGGAGTGGAGCCACCGGAGAGGGCGACGGTGAAGCGGCCACGATCACGAATGGCTTGTGCTCCGATAAGACAGAAGCGCTCTGCGGCGGCGTGAAACAGATGTTCGGGCGAAGCAAAGATTCGGACTTGCGGCTCGGCGGACATTTCTATGGTTTACGCGGCTTCGACCAGGGCGCAACGGGCGGCGCCTAGCAGAGCGAGTTTGTCATTGGTAATGACCTTAATGGGCATGAGTTCCATGAGGTGCTGCATGCGGCCTTTGCCGAGGAAGGCTTGCAGAAAAATTGGCGTCGAAAGCCGCGAAAGAATCTTGGGAGCGATGCCGCCGGCAAGGAAAACGCCGCCGGTGGCCTTCACTTTCAGCGCCAGATTGCCAGCTTCGGCGCCGAATACCGAAACGAAAATGTCGAGGGCCTGGGCACACATGGGGCACTTGCCTTCCAAGGCAGCCTCAGAAACTGCTGCGGCGGGATCCATCTTCAGCATCTGCTCGGCCAGCCACTCCGGTACTTTTCCCTTCCCCGTGTCGCGAAGGAACTCGAACACATTGACCAGGCCGGGGCCGGAGAGAACACGCTCGTAGCTGACGTGTCCGTAGCGGGCGTGAAGATAGCGAAAAAGTTCAACCTGCAACTCATTGAGGGGAGCGAAATCGGTGTGGCCGCCTTCGGTGGCGAAAACGTGGTGGCGTTCGCCGTCCCAGAAGAGGCCGCCTTCGCCGAGCCCGGTGCCGGCGGCGACGATGCACTGGTTCCCGGGAGTCTTGGCGGTGACGCTATTCAATGGGAACAGATCTTCGCTCGACAGAGCAGCGATTCCCCAGCCGGTGGCCTCAAGATCGTTGATCAAAGTTGTGTTCTTGAGATTGAGTTCGTCGGCGAGGCGGCGGGATTCTATGGTCCAGGGAAGGTTGGAGGTCTCGACCCGCCCGTTGGTCACCGGGCCGGCGACGCCGAAGCAGGCCTGAGTAGGGCGCATGCCCGACGTCCGCACAAATTCGGTGACAATCTTGTCCAGACTGGAATAACGCCGGCTGGGAAAAATGGTTGCTGAAACCAGATTGAATTGGCCGTTCTGTACATCAAAGAGGGCCAGCCTTGCATTGGTGCCTCCGATGTCGCCCGCCAGAATCATTTTTCGAAGTTCCTCCAGTGTCGTCCGTCGCGTTCCAGAAGTTCGTCTGCTTCTTTCGGGCCCCAGGTGCCGGCGGCGTAGTTAGGGAAGTTCCGCGGAGGCAGAGCTTTCCAAACGTCGAGCGCCGGACTGACCACACACCATCCCGCCTCGACCATGTCGGCGCGCTGAAACAGCGTAGCATCCCCGATCATGCAATCGTGCAACAGGCGCTCGTATCCGGTACTGGGTTGAGTGCCGAAGTAATCAGCGTACTTGAAATTCATGTCCACTGCACCCAGGCGCATGATGGGGCCGGGAACTTTGGCGGCGAATTGGAGAGAAATACCTTCTTCCGGCTGAATGTGAAGGACCAACTGGTTGGGCATGAGGTTTTCGACTTCGGTGTCGCGGAACAAGACAAACGGCGCGCGGCGGAATTGGATGACGATTTGGGTGGTCTGCGCGGCGAGATGTTTTCCGGTGCGCAGGTAGAAGGGAACGTCGGCCCAGCGCCAGTTGTCGATGGCGAGCTTCATGGCGACGAAGGTTTCGGTGCGGGAATCGGAGGGGACGTCGGGTTCGTTGCGGTATCCGGGGACGTGGTGAGCACTTTCGATTCCCGGGCCGTACTGGCCGCGGACCGTGCGGTGCAGGACTTCTTCCGAAGACAGCGGCTGGATAGCGTGAAGAATTTTGGCCTGCTCGTCGCGGACGGCGTTGGCCCCGAAGGAAATGGGCGGCTCCATGGCAGTCAGACTGATGAGCTGCATGATGTGGTTGGGGACCATGTCGCGCAGGGCGCCGGCAGTATCGTAATAGCTGCCGCGCGATTCGACGCCGACGGTTTCGGCGACGGTGATTTGAACGTGATCGATGTAGCGGCGGTTCCAAATGGGTTCGAAAATTCCGTTGGCAAAGCGGAAAGCCAAGATGTTCTGGACGGTTTCTTTGCCGAGGTAGTGGTCGATGCGGTAAATCTGCTTTTCGCCGGCTACTTTCAGGATCTGCTGGTTCAGCAGTCGGGCCGAGTCGATATCGTGTCCGAATGGCTTTTCAATGATTACGCGGCGCCAGTAGTGGTCTTTTTCTTCCATCAGGCCGACGGCCGCGAGTTGCTCAACGATGGAGCCAAAAAAAGTTGGCGCGGTTGCCATGTAGAAAAAGAAGTTGCCGTGAGTAGAGTGGTCCTGGTCGAGTTTCTCGAGCGTAGTTTTCAGTTGCGGGTAAACGTTTTTGTCGTTGAACTCGGCGGTGACGTAATAGATGCGGCGATTGAACCATTCCCAGATATCGGGATCGACCGCGGCCCCGGCGTATTGACGGATTTCCTCGGAGAGTTTCTTGCGGAAATCGTCGGTGGACATGGGATTGTGGGCGACGCCGACGATGGCGAATTCGCGGGAAAGAAGGTCGGCCTTGGCCAGGTTGTAAAGCGCTGGAATCAGCTTGCGCTGAGTCAAGTCGCCGGCGGCGCCGAAAATCACCATGATGCAGGGGTCGGCGGGACGACCCGGGGTGCGTTCTACTTTAGGCAGTACTTCGGCTTGAGCCATTTAGGAATTCTCCATTACGCCGGTTTCTTGACCGCGGGGGGTTCAACGTGTCCGCCAAATTTTTGTCGCATGGCAGAAAGCATCTTTTCGGCGAAGGTGTGTTCCTGGCGCGAGCGGAAACGCACGAACAGCGCGGCGGAAAGCACATCCACCGGAACGGCCTCGTCGATGGCGGCTTCGATGGTCCAGCGGCCTTCGCCGGAATCCTGCACGAAGCCGGAGTACTCGGCGAGCGTGGGATTCTCGGTGAGCGCCATGGCGGTGAGATCGAGCAGCCAGGAACTAACTACGCTGCCGCGGCGCCAGACTTCGGCGATGTCGGCGAGGTTTAGATCGTATTGCTGATCCTTGGGGAGGTCGGGTTTGGCGGCGTTGCGAAAAATGTCGAAGCCCTCGGCGTAAGCCTGCATGATTCCGTATTCGATGCCGTTGTGCACCATCTTCACGAAATGGCCCGAGCCTGAGGGGCCGCAGTAGATGTAGCCGTCTTCGGCGGTGCCGGGAAGTTTTTCGCGGCCGGGAGTGCGGGGAATGTCGCCGCGGCCGGGAGCGAGAGTTTTGAAAATCGGATCGAGCTGCGCGACCGCTGTCTTTGGGACCGCCGAGCATCATGCAGTAGCCGCGCTCGAGTCCCCAGACGCCGCCGCTGGTGCCGACGTCAACGTAGTGAATGCCTTTGTCGCGGAACATTTGCGAGCGGCGGATGTCGTCTTTGAAATAGGAATTGCCGCCGTCGATGAGGATGTCGCCGGCTTTCATTTGCTTCGCGATGGCCTGGGCGGTGGATTCTGTCGGCGCTCCCGCGGGGACCATAAGCCAGGCGATGCGCGGGGACCCGAGTTTGGAGCAGAAGTCGTCGAGTGAGGACGATGCGATGGCGCCTTCGGCGGCCATGCCTTTGACAGCGTCGGGGCTGAGATCGGTGACGACAACTTCGTGGCCTCCGCGCATGAGGCGGCGCGCCATGTTGGCGCCCATTCTGCCGAGGCCGACCATTCCTAGACGCATGATTCCTCTCCCGCTCGGGCGCTGAAGCGCCCGCTGCGGCTAAAGCCGCTGATCAAAACTCGCTGCTGTTTCGGCACGCCTGAAGGCGTGCCCTGATACAAGCAGAACCATCAGACGCTGCAACAGAAGGCGTGATGCGATGCGAACTCTTACCTCAGATGCTTCACGATACTGCCTTCGCAACTGCGACAAGCCCGGCATCGACATCTTTGCCCAGATGCACGCGCAGACGCGCGGCGGCCGCGGTCGGCGAGGACCTGGAAATCTCCACGGGCTTGCGCGGCTTTGACGACGCCGAAAGTATATTTTGCGCCGGGGACTTGCACGTCGTCGGCATTTTCGCATGTGATCTGGAGGAAGACGCCGCTGTTGGGGCCGCCTTTGTAGGCTTGTCCGGTCGAATGCAGGAAGCGGGGGCCGAAGCCGAGGCAGGTGGCGACTTTCTTTGCGTCGCGAACGGCCTGGCGAATTTCCTGCAACTGCGCTTCATGCTTGCGGTTCATCTCGACGTAGCCGAGGACGGCGAAGTAATCTCCCGGACCGATGCGCGCGAGATGGGTGCGGAGGTAGTCAGTCAGCGACTTTCCTCCTGCGAGGGCGGCTGCGTTTTTGGGGTCGGTGAAGAGTTGAATACCGTCGGCCTCGAAGACTGGCTTCTCGGCGGGCAGCGAGCCAACTTTCTCGTATTCGGAGGTCAGCTTGCGGGTTTCGATCTTGCTGGCTTCGACGTCGGGCTGATTGAAGGCGTTGATGCCGATGATGGATCCGGCAACGGCGGTGGCGATCTCCCAGCGGAAAAATTCCTGGCCGAGGTCGTGAGTGTCGTTCATGGAAATGCGAATGACCGGCTGTCCAGCGGCTTCGAGGGCGGAGACTTTGGCATCCTGAACTGAGTCTGGTGCGGGGGCGAATCGCAAATAGGCGAAGATGCGGTCGCTGCCGTAGGTCGCGGGATCGGCGAGGGCTTCGCGGTCCACGGGAATGATTCCCTTGCCCAACTTGCCGGTGGATTCGGCGAGCAGCTGCTCCAGCCATGCACCGAGGTCGGAAATTGCGGGCGAGGCGATGATGGTGACTTTGTCGCGGCCGGATTTTGCGGCGGCGCCGAGAATGGCTCCGAGAACGACGCCGGGATTTTGTTCCACCGGAATGGACGCAGCGCAAGCCTGGACCATTTCCTGGGTGCGGTCGAGGAAATTGGCGACGTCGAGACCCATGGCTGCGGCAGGAACGATGCCGAAATTCGAGAGCGCGGAGTAGCGGCCTCCAATGCTGGGGACGCCGGGGAAGACGTGGCGGAATTTGTCGGCCTCGGCCTCGGATTGGAGCTTGGAGCTGGGGTCGGTGACGGCGATGAAGCGGCTGCCGGCTTTTTCTGCGCCGATGGTTTGCTTCACGCGCTCGAAGAAATACTGCTTGAAAATATTTGGTTCAAGCGTGGTGCCGGATTTGCTGGAGACGATGAACAGAGTTTTCGCGAGATCGATCTTTGCTTCGATGGCTTTCACCTGCGCGGGATCGGTGGAATCGAGCACGTGCAGGCTGGGGAAGCCGAGGATCTGGCCGAAGGTCTTGGTCAGGACTTCAGGGCAGAGGCTGGAGCCGCCCATGCCGAGCAGGAGAATGTCAGAGAAATTCTCTTTCTTGATTTCATCGGCGAGGCTTTGGAACTGGGATTTGTTTGCGATTTGTTTTTCGGTGATGTCGAGCCAGCCGAGCCATTGGGCTTCGTCGGCGTTCGTCCAGAGCGAAGCGTCGCGCTGCCAGAGGCGGCGGACTTTGCCGTAGGCTCGCCAGTCGCTGAGGGTCTGCGCTACGGCTTTGGCCAGCGCGTCGGGCAGTTTGTAGCTTTGCTGGCTGATTTTGGGAGTGGCGCCACTCTGGGTGCTTTTTTCGACGGCGGCCAGCAGTTTGTCGAAGGCTTCTTCGAAGAGGCGGACGCCGTCGTCGGTCAGCTTGTCGGTGATGGCGTCGATGGAAAATCCCGCGGCGGCGAAATCCTGCATAACTTGCTTCGCTTCATCCACGCCTTCGGTCAGAGTTTCTCGCGGCTGGCCGTGATCGCGGAATGCGTCTAGCGTAGCTGGCGGAATGGTGTTGACGGTGTCGGGGCCGATCATGTCCTGCACATAGAGGATGTCGGAGTAGGCGGGATTCTTGGTTCCGGTGCTGGCCCAGAGGACGCGCTGGGTCTGGGCGCCTTGGGTGCGGAGCTTGTCCCATTGCGCCCCGGAAAAAATATTGAGGTAGCGCTGATAGGCCATCTTGCCGTTGGCGATAGCTACTTTGCCCAACAGGTTCTTTAGCTCTTGCTCTTCCTGCGGAGTCTTCGCGGACTTTACTCGGGCTGAAAGCTCCCCGTCCGCCAATGTGTCAATTCGGCTGATGAAAAAGCTGGCGACACTGGCGACGCGAGCGACTTCTCCGCCGCTGGCCGCGAATTTTGACAGGCCGCGGACATAAGCTTCGGCGATGCGCTGATAGACCTCCTGCGAAAAGAGCAGGGTGACGTTGATGTTGATGCCTTCACTGATCAGTTGCTCGAACGCGGGAGTGCCCTCGGCGGTGCCGGGGACTTTGATCATGATGTTGGGACGGGCCACCGTCTTCCACAGGCGGCGCGCTTCTTCGATCGTGCCTTGGGTGTCGAGCGCGAGGTAGGGCGAAACTTCCAGGCTGACGTAACCGTCGCGTTTGTTCGAGTCTTTATAAACCGGAAGAAGAAGGTCGGCGGCGTCCTGGATATCGCGAATGGCGATGAGTTCGAAGCGGGCTTTGGCGTCGAGGTCGGAACGGTCCTTCAGGGACGCGAGGATGTCGGCGTAATCGGCGCTGCCGGCGATGGCTTTCTCAAAGATGGCAGGATTCGAAGTCATGCCGCGGAGGCCGTCTTCGTCGATGAGGCGCTTAAGTTCGCCTCCGGTGATGAGGTCGCGGCGAATGTAGTCAAGCCAGACGGACTGGCCGAACTTCAAAAGATCTTTCAGCGGATTGGTGGCTTTGGCGGCGTCGATAATTCCGGTGGGCTGCATAATTAACCTCTTAAATTATTTCTTTTGCGCCAAAACTTGTTTGGCGGCTTGAACGACGTGTTCGACAGTGAAGCCAAATTTCTTCATCAGGTCTTTGATTGGGGCCGAAGCGCCGAATGTGGTCATCCCTATGATGGCGCCTTCGAGTCCAACGTAGCGCTCCCAGCCGAAAACTGACCCGGCTTCGACCGAGACGCGCGCTTTCACATCTGGCGGAAGCACTGAATGTTTGTAGGCATCGTCTTGCTGGTCGAAGATGCTGGTCGAGGGCATGCTGACCACGCGGGCTTTGACGCCTTCGGCGGTGAGTTGCTCGTAGGCGGCGACGCAAAGCGAAAGCTCGCTTCCGGTGCCGATCAGGATGACTTCAGGCTTGGCGTCTTTGTGAGGGCGGGAGCGTCGGCGAGAATGTATCCGCCTTTGGCCACACCTGACGAGTCCGCGTATTTCGTGCGGTCGAGGGTGGGGAGGGCCTGCCGCGTGAGGACCAGCGAAACCGGATTGTGCTTGAGTTGCGCGATGACCTTCCATGCTTCGACGACTTCATTGGCGTCGCCGGGGCGCATTACGATCATGTGTGGCATGGCGCGAAGCGAGGCCAGTTGTTCGACCGGCTGATGCGTGGGGCCGTCTTCGCCGAGGCCGATGGAATCGTGAGTGAGCACGTAGATGGTGGGGATCTCCATCAGCGCGGCCAGGCGCATGGAGGGGCGCATGTAGTCGGTGAAGTTGAAGAACGTTCCGCCGAAGGCGCGAAGCCGGGAGAGCGCCATGCCGTTGAGGGCGGCGCCCATGGCGTGTTCGCGGACGCCGAAGTGAAAATTGCGTCCGGCGTAATTTCCGGCTTCGAATTCTCCGGCGCCGTCGAAGTTCAGGTGCGTTTTGTTGGAGGTCTGCAGGTCGGCG
This sequence comes from uncultured Acidobacteriota bacterium, assembly GCA_963839975.1. Lineage (GTDB taxonomy): Bacteria > Acidobacteriota > Terriglobia > Terriglobales > Acidobacteriaceae > Gp1-AA145. The sequence goes on from CAWIXA010000003.1 coordinate 902,307, forward strand.
GCGCCGCCGACCAGCCACGGAATATTTTGCGCGACGACGTTCAGCACTTTGCCGGAACTGTCGCGGGTGGCGACGCCTTTGGGATCGGCCGGGAAGGTGGGAAGGTTGTGGTCCCAGCCATTGGGCAGTTCGCGGTGCTGCATGCGGTTGATCTGGTCGGCGAGGTCGGGGAATTGCTGGCTGTAGTCCGGCGAACAGTTCGTGCCACTTCGTAGTCAGCTCATGGCCGCGGCGGCCAATGCCATCTTGAAAATTCTGGAGCACGCCGTCGGGCACCAGGAACTGCGCGTCTTCGGGCCAGCCATAGAATTTCTTTACCAGTTTGACTTCTTCTGCACCGAGCGGCTCGCCGTGGGCGGCGCTGGTGTCCTGCTTGTGAGGAGATCCATAGCCAATGTGGCTGTTTACGATGATGAGTGTGGGCCGGTCGTTGGTGTTGAGAAACTCTTTGAAGGCGCCAGCCAGGGCATCGAGGTCATTGGCGTCGCCGACGTGGGTAGTATTCCAGCCGTAGCCGCGGAAACGGGTGGCCACGTCTTCGCTGAAGGACCAGTCGGCGGGGCCGTCGAGGGTGACGGAGTTGGCGTCGTAAATCCAGCAGAGGTTGGGCAGCTTGAGATGTCCGGCAAGCGAAGCAGCTTCGCTGCCGACGCCTTCCATCATGTCGCCGTCGCCGCAAATCGCGTACACGTTGTGTCCGAAAATTTCGAAGCCGGGACGGTTGTAGCGCGCCGCCAGCCACTCGCCGGCGATCGCCATGCCCACGCTGTTGCCGATTCCCTGGCCCAAGGGGCCGGTTGTAGTTTCGGCACCGGGAGTGACGCGGTACTCGGGATGGCCGGGAGTCCGGCTGCCGAGTTGGCGGAACTGCTTGATGTCGTCGAGTGAAATCGCAGCCTGGGGCAAAACTTCGGACTCGTTGGCGATGGCTTTGACCCCCGACAGATAAAGCATGGAGTACAGCAGCATGGACGCGTGACCGTTCGAAAGAATGAAGCGGTCGCGATTGGGCCAAACCGGGTCGGCGGGATCGTAGCGCAGGAACTGCTGCCACAGGCAATAGGCGACCGGGGCCAGTCCCATGGGCGCGCCGGGATGGCCGGAGTTGGCCTTCTGCACCCCGTCAATCGACAAAGTGCGGATGGTGTTGATGCTCAGGAGTTCGAGCTGATTGCCGGTCTTCTTTGGTTTTGGTACCGCCTGGTCGCTTACCGCCATGAGTCTCTCCCTGGGTGCTTCGGTTAAGGCTTCCCTGCGAGGTAAACAGTTTACCAAGTTCGAGAGCGAACTGGCTGGCGATGCATCGCCTAATTATTAATGATTCATTTAGCGAGAGAATGATTCAGGCTGCGGCGGGAACATGCCAGCCTAAATTCTTATCCGGAGAATAGGAGGTTTCGATTGGACTTGAGGATTCTGTTCGCCTAATCTCATTTGGAAGTCTAGGAGCACAACCCCGCGATGCCGGTATCCTGCATACGAAGGGATTCACTCAAATGGCGAAGGCGAAGGAGTTTACGGTAACAATCGCGGACCGGCCGGGAGCGCTGGGGGCATGTTTTCTGGCGCTGGCGGAGCGAGGAGTGAACGTGCTGGCGTTCCAATCGTATGTGGAAGACCGTGAAAGCCTGGCGCGGTTCCTGGCGGACAATGTCGCCGACGCAAAGGCAGTGCTGAGCGGGTTGCGCATGATCTTCGAGGAGACAGATGTTGCCGTGGGCAGGTTGGCGCACCGTCCGGGCGCTTTGGGGCGGGCGGCGGCGCGGTTGGGCGAAAAAAAGATCAATATTGACTACAGCTACTGTGGACTGGAGCCTGGCTCGACGCGGGCGTTGGTGGTGTTTGGAGTGGATAACCTGACAGGGGCGTCGGCTGTGCTGGATGAACTGGCGGCGGAAGAGGCGTAACAAGAAGAGGCGTAACAACAAGATCCCCCGTGAGAGTTTAAACTGGGCTGAGCCCCATGATAGCCGCCCGGCCAACTCGCACTTTTATTTTCCTGGCGTTGCTCGCGGTTCCAGTAATTGCTGTTGAACTCGGTGCCGCCGATTCCGGAGTTTCGTCCGCAACAAAGGCCAGCGTGCCTCTCTCCGCCGATCAGGTGGTGGACAACCTGGTGCGCAAGAACCAGGAGCGGGCGCAGGCGTTGCTGCACTCTGAAGCCACGCGGGTCTATCGGCTGGTTTACCACGGATTGCCTTCCGACCGGGAAGCCGAAATGACCGTCCAGGCCACCTACGATCGGCCTTCGTCGAAGGATTTCAGAGTCATTTCGCAGAGCGGATCGAAGCTGATTCGTGAATCGCGTCTTTAAGAAATTGCTGGAGAGTGAAAAAGAGGCGGCGCAACCCGCAATGAGCGTCAAGACGCAGTTGAATCGCGACAATTACAACTTTGAGTTGGTGGGCTACGAGGCGTCGAAGAGCCGGCGGACAATATGTGTTGCGGGTGGAGCCGAAGTCGCGCAGCAAGTACGTGTATCGCGGGCAGGTGTGGGTGGACGGGACGGATTTCGCGGTCACCCGCATTGAAGCTGAGCCAGCCGAGAACCCGTCGTTCTGGACGAAGAAAAACGAGATTCATCACCAATACGAGAAAGTGCAGGACTTCTGGCTTCCGGCGAAGAATGAGTCAGTCAGCTACATTCGGCTGGGAGGGCGTGCCACTCTGACCATCGAGTACAAGGATTATCGCGTGACGGATGCGCGCCACCCGGCGGCTGCGCCGCAGGCACGGTCCACAAACCAGTAGAATTCCGTTCTGACTTGAATCCCGAAAAGAACTGAGGGTGCTTGAAGCGAAAGATTGCCATCGTTACATCTTCGCGGGCGGACTACGCGCACGTACGCTGGCTGCTGCGCGATCTGGCGCGCCATCCGGCGGTGGAGTTACAGGTGATTGCGCTGGGGCCGCATCTTTCTCCGGCGTTCGGGCACACGGGCAAGGAGATTCCCGGCTTCGGTTTTGCCCACCCTTCGAAAGGCGCGAAGGGTGGGGCAGCTGACGTTACTTCTATTGAATGCCTGCTGGATTCCGACACAGATGTCGGCATGGCGAAGACGATTGGAGTGGCCGCGCTCGGTCTGGCGGATGCGCTCGCTCGCCTTCGTCCGGACATTCTGTCTGTTGATTGCCGACCGTTACGAGATGCTGGCGCCTGCCGCAGTCGCGCTGGCGCTGCGCATTCCTATTGCTCACGTGGAAGGCGGCGAAATCACATTTGGCGCGATTGACGACGCTGTTCGCAACGCGCTGACTAAAATGTCCCATTTGCATTTCGCGTGTACCCGGCGGGCCGCGGAACGAATCGCCGAAATGGGCGAGGAACCGTGGCGGATCAAATTCAGCGGCAGCTTGTCACTGGACCATCTGCGAAGAGAGCGGTTGCTCACCAAGGCCCAGGTCGAGAAAAAGCTGGGGCTGAAGCTCCAGAGAGAGACGGTTCTCTGCATTTATCACCCGGTCACGTTGTTGAGGGACACGGTGGAAGAGGCCGTGGAGGTGTTCGCCGCGCTGGAGGGCCTTAAGCGGCAGGTGATTTTTATTTATCCCAATGCAGATGCCGGCTGCCGGGAGTTGATTCGGAGGGCGGAGGAATTTGCGGCGTCGTATAAATCATCACGCGTGTTTGTGAACCTGGACCACCGGACGTACCTCGGGCTGTTGAACAATGTTGGCGTGCTGGTGGGGAATTCGAGCAGCGGGATTATTGAATCTACATCACTGGAAGTTCCGGCGGTGAATGTGGGGATCCGGCAGACGGGGCGGGAGCATGCGGCCAATGTGATTGATGTCCCGGCGCGGCGGAAGGACATTCGTGCGGCGATTGTGCGGGCGCTTACGCCGGAATTTCGGCGCGGGATTCGCGGGCTGGAGAGTCCGTACGGGGACGGCGGGGCGTCGAAGATTATCACCAATACGCTGGTGAAGTCCCCCATTGGCCGGAAGCTGCTTTTTAAGCGCTCCGAACTTCTATGAGTCTGCGAATCCCACTTGCCAAGCCGGAGATCACCGACGCTGACCGCGACGCGGTGATGGAGGTCTTGCGCACTCCGTACCTGAGCATGGGGCCGAAGGTCGGCGAGTTCGAGCAGGCCATCTGCGATTACACGGGGAGCAAATATGCGGTGGCGGTGAATTCGGGAACTTCGGCGCTGCACATTGCTGTGCGGACGCTGGGACTGAAGCCGGGGGCGGAAGTCATTCTGCCGTCATTTACGTTTTCGGCGCTGCTCAATGTGATTTTGCAGGAAGGGCTGCGGCCGCGGTTTGTGGACATTGATCCGGCGACCTACAACACTACGCCGGATTTGGTCGCGGCCGCGATCACCGAGCGCACGCGGCTGATTCTTGCGGTGCATACGTTCGGTTTCCCGGTCGATGTGCAAGCCTTTCGCGATGTGGCGCTGCGCGGGGGTTCGCGGCCGGGGCCCGTTCGACTTCCCCCTCGACTTCGCTCGGGGCTTCGGAAACGGGCAGGTCCGCGCCACGCGATTCATTTGATCGAGGATTCGTGCGAGGCACTGGGCGCGGAGGTTCGCGGGAAAAAGACAGGAACGCTGGGCGAGGCGGGTCTGTTCGCGTTCTATCCGAATAAGCAGATCACCACCGGGGAAGGCGGAGTGCTGGTTACCGGCGACGAGCAGCTCGCAGTGCATGCGCGCCAGATTGCGAAACCAGGGGCGCGATCCATCGCTTGACTGGCATCAACATGCGGAGATCGGATTCAGTTGCCGCCTCTCTGACATCAATTGCGCGTTGGGGATTTCGCAACTGGCTCGCATTGAGAGGACCGTCGCGAAGCGGCAGAAGCTGGCTGAGAGTTATGACCGTGATCTGCAGAACATTGGCGAGATCATTCGACCGGCACTCTCAAGCAGTGTGGGGCGGATCAGCTGGTTTGTTTATCCGGTAAGGCTGGCGGCGGAATTCAGCGTGAAAGACCGCGATTTGATTTGCCAATCGCTGGCGCGAAAAGGGATTGCCTCGGGACGCTACTTTGCGCCGCTGCACCAACAGCCGGTGTTAGGCCATCCTTTCGCAAAGAACCCGAAAGGATGGGGCGCCCAAGGGACGACTTCACTGGCAGGAAAAAACCGGACGTCAAACTTGAAGGGATGGGGCGGGCAGACTGGGTCCACGGCACCGTCATCCAGTGCCATGTCGGACAATTCTTTTACTTTTACCTTGCCTCAGACGGAGCTTGTCGCCGAGCGCGTAATCGCGTTGCCGTTCTTTAACGAATTGACAGAGGCAGAGATTCACGAAGTCTGCGGCGCCCTGGAGGAATCTATTCACGAGCTGCGACGGAAAACGTAGAGCAGATTTCCCTGAAACGCGAAGCGGCGGGTGCGGCCGTTTTCGTAGTCCAGCACAACGCGCTCTTCGATCTCGAGGCCAGCCGAGGCGACCAGGCGCTTGATCTCTGGGTGCATGAACACGTGTCCGTAGGTGCTGACGCCGGCCTTGCCCGCGCTCCATTTGGCGAGAACGTCCCCGTTGGTGTCACTGGGTGAGAGCAGATCGTGAATCCAGCGTGCGCCGGTCGGGAGAAGGCCGTAAGCGCGCAGATTGTAACGGTGATTCACGTCCAAGAAGAACCTGCCTTGGGGGGCGAGCAGGCGGGCGATTGCGGTGAGCGCCTGCAGCCGTTTCTCTGCTGTGGGAACGTGCCCGAGGACGTTCCACAGGCAAGTGATGACGTCAAACCGGTCTGCGATTGGCTGTGGGTGGGGGCCGTCAATGCTTCCCAGGTCTTCCGCTCGCACCGGCCAGATTTCGGGGCTCCCCGCTGCTTTGGCGGCCATTTCTCTGCTCGGTTCCACCAGAACGACACGTCTGATCGCCAACGGCGAGGCAATGGCGAGGGCGCGGCTGCCGTCCCCAGAGCCCACATCCAGAAGCGACTGGCTAGGCTTTGGAGCCCGCGCCAAAATTTCACGTTCGACGCCGCGCAGATAGGCTTCGCGCTTGCGGCTTAGGGCGGCATAGCGGGCCGCTAACCGGTCGTAGGCGGCTACGGGGTCGTCGAAATGCTCTGGGCTCAAGGCATCGATTGTAGGACAACTGCCAAACTGAACCTGTGACTGGAACCGCTCTGTCCGGATGGACAACCCTTGCCCGGGTCACCGAAGTAACGTGTTCAGCGCGTCATTCAGGGCTAAACTTTGGTTGAGATATGCAGTTCTCGAAAACCCAGATCGCAATTGCCGCCGGGGCCGGTTTCGTGGTCCTGCTGGGGTTCTTTGGCTACCTGATGTGGCTAAACGGCCAGCCGCCGGTGCTGGCAAGGTCGCCGGAAGTGGATCCGCTCACCCAGGTCCCGATTTCCTTCAAATTGAATCCGTTGCGCGACCGTACTTCGGAGCGCGCAGTCAATGAATTCCTGCGCAGCATGAGCAGTGGGCACTGCGACGAGCAGTTGGCCGACTGGGAGAAGGATTACCGTGCGCACTATGCGGCTTTCATCTGCGACTCTGAGGCCAAGCATCCGCTGGTGAGCTGGAAGATTGTGGATTGGGAAGACCGGCCACCGTTGCGCATCCTGCACTACAACGGCAAGCGTCGCAACGAGAGCCCCGGCTACGAGACGTTGCTTTCGGTAACTCTCGACAACCGTACTGGCGAGTGGGTGGTCACCAAGTACGACGCGCTGTACTAATCTCCGCAGCCAACGAGACGGGATGCGCTAAAATCATCTGGGAGCCTATCGAGTCGGCCGATGGAAATGATGCCTCTCAAGCCTGAGCGCAAAGCGCAACTGGAGGAGTACGCCAAACGGCGTGGCCAGGATACGATTACTGCTCTGGATGATGCCCTCGCGACCTACCTGGAGTGGGAGCGCCAGGATTTCGCAGAAGCCGTTGAAGGAGTTCGTCGCGGCTATGAGGAAGTGAAGGCCGGCAATACCCGCCCTGCTTCAGAGTTTCTTGCCGAGATGCGCCGGAAGCATGATCTTCCGCGTTGAGGTTACAGCCGAAGCCGAGCGCGATGCGGACGCGATCTTAGAATGGCTGCTTTCCCAGCATGCCGGAGAAACTGGCATGCGGTGGTTCATCTCATTGGAAGACGCGATCTTATCGCTAGCCAAATTCCCCGAACGTTGCGCGTTGGCTCCTGAGAGCAAAGCGTTTCCCTTTGAAGTACGTCATCTGCTCTACGGACACAAACCACATGTGTACCGCATTCTTTTTATGATCGATCACGGTACCGTGCAAATTCTCCACATTCGTCACGGCCGCCGGCGTCCGGTTTCTCACTGACTTCGACTCTGTTCTAAGACCCTCTATTGTGCAATAATCGCCGCGAATTATTTCTGCCCACGCCTCGCTCACTGCGAGTTGCTGGACCAAGGAGCGGAATCCTATGAACAGGCCATCGTGGACTCGCCGTCAATTCATCCGGGTTGGAACGGGAGCGGCTGCTGTCGGAGCCACCGGGAAGTTTACTTTGCTGCAACCGAAGCCGCTGTGGGCGTCGCCGCGTCCGGTCGCGGCGAGCGATACGGTGCGGTTTGCGTCCATTGGCACCGGGGTGCGGGGGTGCGAACTGCTGGGAGCGTCACTGCGCGTGCCTGGGATTGAGTGCGTGGCGGTATGTGATCTTTACGATTCGCGGCACACGGCGGCTCAGGAGGCGGTGAAGAATCCAAGCGTCCCGGCCACCCGAAACTATCGGGAGATTCTCGACCGCAAAGATGTGGATGCGGTGATCATCGCGGTGCCGGACCACTCGCATCGCAAAGTGTTTGAAGACGCATGCACGGCGGGCAAAGACGTGTACTGCGAAAAGCCGATGTCGCATACCGTGGAAGACGGGTTTGCCATGGTTGACGCGGCGCAAAAGGCAAACCGGATGGTGCAGATCGGGAGCCAGCGGGTGTCGTCGGTCATCTACGCCCAGGCGAAGGAATTGCTCGATTCCGGCAAGCTCGGCGAGGTGTATTCGATCGAGGCGTACTGGGACCGCAACTCTCCGAGCGGAGCGTGGGTGTATCCCATTCCGCCGGATGCCAGCGAGCAGACGATTGATTGGAATGCTTTTCTTGGGCGGCGCGCCGAAGCGTCCGTTTAGCGCCGAGCGATTTTTCCGCTGGCGCTGCTTTACCGACTACGGTGAGGGGCTGGCGGGAGACTTATTTGTCCATCTGATTTCGGGGATCAATTTCATCACCGGCGCGACCACGGTTCCCAGACGGGCGCAGTCAACCGGGGGGCTTTTCCATTTCAAGGACGGACGGGAGTTCCCCGATCTGATCGAGACTTTTTATGACTATCCGAATTTCCGGGTGTACCTGCGCTGCAATTTGAATAACGACCAGGGCGAGTTCATCGCGTTCTATGGCACGCAGGGGACGGCGATCATCAAGGGCTCGACTTTGACTTTCACGCCGCAGGATACGCGGCCGCAGCCGGAGTCTTATTCGATCTACGGCTGGCCGGCAAAGTTGCGCAACGAATATCTGGCAAAGTTCGAAGCAGAGCACCCGCTCTCGAAAGTGAACATCAGCGATGCGACCGAAACGTTCGGGCCGCCGCCTGGCTACAGCGACCTGGTGGACCACGAAGCGAACTTCTTCAATGCAGTCCGGTCGCGGAAGAAAGTGGTGGAGAACGAGGAGTTCGGGAACCGCGCCGCCATCGGGTGCCACCTGGCGAACCATTCGTATTTCAAGGAGACGGTTGCGGTGTGGGATGAGGCGGGGCGGAGGATCAAGGGGTAGTCCGGTCGAAACTTTACAAAAAAATACCTTCGGTGCGGACGGCGGGCACTATATTGCTGCCATCTGAATTTAGGTTGCCGGAGGCAGACATATGAAATATTGGTTGACTCTGTCCGCAGCAGTCCTGTTGTTTTCCTTTCCCGTATTTGCCCAGGAACATCACGGCGGCGGGTCCCATGCCCCGAGTGGCGGCGGCCATGCCATGAATCCCGAGCATGGAGTTGGCGGCGGTCGCATTCCGTCCCACGGACCGGCTCCGGTCCGCACTCCCCGTCCGGCAGCGCCAGCTGAGAGTCAGCGGCGTACTTACAATGATCAGCAGGGCCATCCTGAGGCCCCGCACGTTCACGCCGAAAATGACAAGTGGGTAGGCCATGACACCGGCCGCAACGACCCTCACTATCACCTGGATCATCCCTGGGAGCACGGACGCTTCACAGGTCCGATCGGCGCTGGGCACGTTTGGCGGCTAGGCGGCGGCAGCCGGGAGCGGTTTGGGTTCGGCGGTTTCTTCTTCTCGGTTGCGCCCTACGACTACGACTATTGCGACGGCTGGCTCTGGGACAGTGATGACATCGTGATCTATGACGATCCCGATCACGTCGGGTGGTATTTGGCGTACAACGTCCGGCTGGGGACGTACATTCACGTGCAGTTTCTGGGGTCCTAGGGGATTGAAACCACAAAGAGCCCCACTTCTCCCGCCGGAGGCGGGCGAGAAATGGGGCACCCCTGACCATTGCCGGAAGGTCGCTCTCCGGGTGAAATTTGAGTCCTTCCGGAGTACGATTTCGACCATGGCTCTTTCCCGGCGGTCTTTTCTGGCGTTGTCTGCGATGTTGCCGTGGGCGTTGAAAGCCCGCGCGGCTAGTTCTTCTTCTCTTCCCATTGGGTTGGAATTGTATTCGGTGCGCGAGGCGCTGAAGACCGACCTCGAGGGTACGGTGCGGGCGGTCGCACAATTGGGATACCAGTGCGTCGAGTTTTACGCGCCGTACTTCGACTGGACCGAAGCTCAGACCAAGCAGATGCGCAAGGTGCTGGATGATTTGGGGATGCGTTGCTACTCGACGCACAACGACGAGAAGTTTTTCAACGCGGAGAATATCAATCGCGCTCGCGACATGAACCTGACGCTGGGGTGCAAGTACATGGTGCTGGCGTACACCGAACCAAAAAGCGGTCTGGACGGATGGAAAGGGATTGCTGACGAGTTAAATAGCGCCGCCGAAAAGATTGAACCTTCCGGCTTGAAAGTGGGATATCACAATCATCAGGCAGAGTGGAAGGCGGTGGGGGGAGTCCGTCCGATGGACGTGTTGGCCAAGAACACGAAACCTTCAGTCATGTTGCAGCTGGATGTGGGGACGTGCGTGGACGCGGGGGCCGATCCGGTGGCGTGGATTCGGGCGAATCCGGGGAGGATTCATTCGCTGCATTTGAAGGACTGGTCGCCTGATCCGGCGGTAGGATACAAAGCGTTATTCGGCGAAGGCAGCGCGGACTGGAAGAACATTTTTGCCGCGGCGGAGAGTGTGGGCGGGGTTGAGTATTATCTGCTGGAACAGGAAGGCAGCAGGTTTGGGGAGATGGAGACGGCGAAGCGGTGTTTGGCGGCGTACAAGGCGGTGCACTCGTAGAGGGTTGGGGCGCCGCAAGCGAGAAGCAGGTTCCTCGACTGCGAAGATCGTTCGCCTTGCGAACGATCTTTCTTCGCTCGGAATGACAGGGGTTTTTGCAGCGACGGGAAACGGGGTCACTGCCGATTATCCATTCCACTAGCCACTGCTCTCACTCCGCGGCGTAGTTCGGCGCTTCCCGCGTGATCATCACGTCATGGACGTGGCTCTCGCGCAGATCCGGCACCGCTGATGCGGACGAAGCGGGTTTTCTGCAAGAACTCAGGAAGCGTGGCGCAGCCGCAGTATCCCATGCCAGATTTCAGGCCGCCGACCATCTGATAAAGAATCATTGAAACCGAGCCACGATAAGGAACGCGGGCTTCGATTCCTTCGGGGACGAGTTTGGCGAGGCGGTTGGGATCGACGGTCATGTTGGGAATCGCAACCGAGGCTTCGCCTTCGATGCTTTGCGAGTAGCGCTCGCTGGAACCGGCGGCCATGGCGCCGAGCGATCCCATGCCGCGATAGGACTTGAAGGTGCGGCCTTGGTAGAGGATCATTTCGCCAGGGCTTTCGTCGGTGCCGGCAAACATGGAGCCGATCATGACGGCGCTGGCGCCTGCTGCGAGGGCCTTGGTGATGTCGCCGGAATACTTGATGCCGCCGTCGGCGATGATGGGAACGCCGGCGTCCTTGGTGGCGCGATAGGCTTCCGCGATGGCGGTGATCTGGGGCACTCCGGCGCCAGTGACGACGCGGGTGGTGCAGATCGATCCGGGACCGATGCCGACTTTGATGGCGTCGGCTCCGGCCTTGGCCAGTTCGCAGGCGCCGTCGAAGGTGCCGACGTTGCCGGCGATGAGATCAATCTCGGGGAATTTTTTCTTGACGGCTTTCACGGCTTCGAGGACGCGCGTGGAGTGGCCGTGGGCGCTGTCTATGGCGAGGACGTCCACTAATTCTTTGACTAGCTCTTCGGCGCGTTCCAGGAAATCTCCTGTGGCGCCGATGGCTGCGCCTACGCGCAGGCGGCCGTGGGAATCCTTTGCGGCGTTGGGATACTTCAATTTTTTCTGGATGTCTTTGACCGTGATCAAGCCTTTGAGGTTGTAGCTGTCGTCTACCACCAGCAGTTTTTCCACTCGATGCTTGTGCAGAATCTGCTCTGCGTCTTCGAGCGTGGTGCCGACCGGCACCGTGATCAGGTTTTCCTTGGTCATCACCTTGCTGATGGGAATGTCGAAGCGGGTTTCGAAGCGGAGATCGCGGTTGGTGAGGATTCCGACCAGTTTTTTATTTTTCGTGATCGGGACGCCGGAAATTTTGTACTTCCGCATCATTTCGAGGGCATCGGAAACTTTGTCGTCGGGCGACATGGTGACGGGGTCAACGATCATGCCGCTTTCCGAGCGCTTTACTTTGTCCACTTCTTCGGCCTGCTGCTCGAGGGTCAGGTTGCGATGGATGATACCGAGGCCGCCCTGCTGGGCGAGCGCGATCGCCATGTGGGACTCGGTGACCGTATCCATGGCGGCGCTGAGGACGGGGATGTTCAAGCTGATGTTGCGGGTGAGCTGGGTCTGCACGTTGGCGTTGGCCGGAACAACGTCGGAGCGGGCAGGCAGCAGCAACACGTCATCGAAAGTGAGAGCTTCGGGTACGGGGAAATGAATCATGGTTTGGGGTAGTGACTATTGTAGAGAGCCGCGGGGGCGGAGGCAAATGGAGAGCAAAAGCAAAGGCAAAATCTTTACCACAGAGGACACAGAGGATCACAGAGTTCTTTTTTTCAAGAATCTCCTCTGTGACCCTCTGTGTCCTCTGTGGTAAAGCCTTTTGCCGGCGGCGACATTGAAACTTTCAGGCCTTCCCTCTAGACTCACGCCCATGAGTGCGGAGCGCGAATTAGCGCCGGGGCTTTATCTGGTCGGGACGCCGATTGGGAATCTTGAGGACATAACGCTGCGGGCGATTCGGGTGCTGAAGCAGGCGGACATCATTGCCTGCGAGGACACGAGGCAGACGCAGAAGCTGCTGAATCATTTTGGGATTGAGACGCGGGCGGTCAGCTATCACGAGCACAACGAGTCTTCGCGGGCGCCGGAGTTGGTTGAGAAGCTTGCGCAGAGCGGGCGGGTGGCCGTGGTTTCGGATGCGGGGATGCCGGGGATTTCCGATCCGGGATTCCGGTTGGTGTCGCTGGCGATTGAGCGCGGGATTGCGGTGTTTCCGGTGCCGGGGCCGGCGGCGTTTCTGGCGGCGCTGGTGGCAAGCGGCCTGCCTACGGATTCGTTTTCGTTTCGCGGATTTCTTCCTGCAAAGAGCGGGGCGCGGCGGCGGGAGTTGGAGAAGATTCTCGGATCTGAGGAGACGCAGATTTATTACGAGGCGCCGCATCGGATTAAAGAGACGCTGGCGGATATTGTTGAGGCGCTGGGGGCGGGAGCGGCCGGTGGTCGTGGCGCGTGAGCTGACGAAGATCCATGAAGAGTTCTTGCGGGGGACGGCGGGGGAAGTGGCGCGACTGTTGGGCGAACGGGGCGAGGTCAAGGGAGAGATTACTCTGCTGATCGGGAAGGCTGCCGAAGGAGCGAGTGCGCCGCGCGGGGTTTCGGTTCGGGAGCGGGTTGAGGAGATCATGCGGGAAGAGAAGGTGGATGAGAAGGCGGCGCTGAAGAAGGTGGCTAAGGAGAGAGGGATTTCGAAGAGCGAGGCTTATCGGGAGTGGCAACAGAGGAAGTAAACATGCAGGATATGCCGGCTATCATGGATCTCTTCGTTGCGATGCTCTTCGTCGCTCGTGCGTCGATCCGTGCTCGTCGTACACGATCGTTATCGATCCAGAACGCGTGATGCTCCCAACCACAGGGGCATTGTAGGTTCTGCAGATTTCTCTCATTTGTGGGGTCGCGGTCACCAGTGCGGCCGCCATTTCGCTTCCTGTGAAATTGCCCGAACCGAAAAGGAAGCCAAACCTCGTCCAGTTCGCCACGCCCAAAAAAGTCTCGGTGACGCCTGAACTGAACGCTGCTGGTTGCTAAGGCATCGATGATGGGTTGGCAGTTGTCGAGATTCTCATCTAGGTAAAGGATGAAATCATCAAGCTGCAACTGCTCGGGTTTCCCAGCGGATCGCCTCTTCGATCTCTCTCTCTTCGAGGCCATATTCCTTGGCTAGGTCGGGTACTGACTCCCTTGCATTGAAACGCGACGCAATAACGGCGGTAGAAATGCCGGTACCGGCGATCACAGGCTTGCCAAAGCCGAGGGCTGGGTTGATGACGATGAATTTTGGCTCTGACGCACTTCTCTCGCGTACGAAGGGATAGAACCTGAACACTCCTATCTCTTTGTCGTACTCGACGCGCTCCAGATGCGCTTCGACAATCTCGGGGATAACAAGCTGCCCGCCTCTGGATAAATTAACTAGCTTGTCAATTTCCTTTATGAGTACGTCAATTCTGTTTGTGTACAAGGGCTGCTCTATCAGCGGGTGCTTGAATCCGGAAGTCTTGTTGAGATGCGCGACCGCTCGCCGGATTTTCGGAAGGCGCAAGTCGTAGAGAGAACGCATCGATGCGAGCATGTGGCATTCAAGAAGGTTCATGAATGAGAGCGAGCGCGGATGTTTCGCAGCAGCTCGGATCACAGGTGCCACTCGCCCGCGGCCGAATGCCCAGTATTCGAGGGTTTTTATCGGAACGCGCAGATACAATGCGGCCTCCGACAGACCATACAGAGGAAGTTCTAGTCGTTCGTCAGTGACTACAAACTTCGTTAGCTGCTCTCCCTGCAATTGCTTTATGAACGAAGGCGATATCAGAGTGATACATCACATTCTATCCCCTGGCTAGTCCCCTGAGGACTAACGAAGGTAAAGGGGCCGCGTTACTAATTCCAAGCTACTTCCCCGCCAATTCCTTCTTTACCGCTTCGCTCACCACTTTCCCATCCACGCGCATGCCTTGCGCAGCGAATTTGGCCATGGCGGTTTTCATCACTGTGCCCATGTCTTTCATGGTGGGGGAGCCCATTTCGGCGATGGCGGTTTTGACTCCGGCGACGATTTCGGCTTCGCCGGCAGCTTTGGGCATGTAGCTCTCGATCAGGACGATTTCGGCGGCTTCTTTGTCGGCCATCTCCTGGCGTCCGCCTTTGGTGAACTGCTCGACGGAGTCTTTCCGCTGCTTGATCAGCGTGGCCAGCACCTGCTGCGATTCCTTTTCGTCAAGCTCCGCCATTTTTTCGATCTTGCGGTTCATGAGCGCGGTCTTGACCATGCGCAGGCAGGAGAGGCGGGCTTCCTCGCGCGCCTTCATGGCGGCGACGATGTCTTTCTGGATTTGTTCGGTTAGGGACATGGAGGGATTATAGAGAAAGGCGTCGTTGGTCGTTGGTCGTTCGTCGTTGGCCGGGGGCGGAGTGGAAACGGCGAGGTTTGGGTTACGTTTCTTTCGCCCTTTCAGGGCTGGGTCGTCTTCGGCTCCTGACCCAGGGCTTACGCCTTGGGCTGCATTCTTCCGCCGCTTCGCGGCTGGGCGTCGGTGGTGCGTTCGGCTGAATGCTGAGTGCCGAATGCTGAGGTGACTGCTGAGTGCTAGGTTCGCGTCACGATCTTTGCTGTGGTGATGGCCTGGCCGACGTGGCGCTGGGCGTGGTCGGCTACGTGGACGACTAATCCGGCGATGGTGGTGGGCATTTGCTGACGGCCTACGGTTCGCGGCTGGTTCAGCGCGTCGGCGGTGAAGGCGCGGATTCTGCGGCGGCGGAGTCCAGGGATTGGGCCAACTCGGCGAAGAGTTGGTCGCGGGTTGCGTCGGGAGCTAATTCAGATTTCATCGCCGAGATTTGTTCGGGAGTCAGGGGATTGCCTTCGGCGTAGGTGAGGAGGCGGTCGGTGGCGCGTCCAATGTGGCGGAGGTGGAAGGCGACGGGGGCGATGTCCGCGGGGCGGGCGTTGAGTTGGGCGTCGGTGAGGTCTCCGCACCAGCGGGATAAATCTTCTTTGGCCAGTTCGAGGGCGTGGAGGACGGCGCGTTGCACGGGAGCGACGTCGGTGAGGGTGCCGCGGAGCCAGGGTTCTGGGAGAGTGGGTTTTTCCATGTTGTACCTCCGGGAAACGTGAAGCGGGGCTAAAGCCCGGGTCGAGTGAGCGCCGCTGCAACGCGGCCCTGAAGGGCCGCTCTTCCACGGCAGCGCCGCTTTTTCACCGCGGCAACGCTCGGCGTGAAGGGCCGCTCGCCCACGGTTACTCTCGAATCCCATTACGCTACAACGATCCGCAGTATAAACGACGGATTGTGAGCAGCTGCGGTTGCGTTATATGCTTGCGCGGTGCGGCGAGCGGCGGGGCGGTCTCCTACAACTCCTCTTTACATCGGGCTGGTGATTACGCTGGCGGCGGTGGTTGGCTACTCGGGGTATGTGACCCGGCGCATCGCGAGTCTGCGCGAACTGCAGACCAATCTGATTGACCGCAATCGGAAAGATTCGCTGCAACTGTTGCGCATTCAGAATGAACTGAATTCGATTGGCATTGCGATGCGCGACATGCTGGATACGGGGCAGGTGAATGGGGAGCAGCCGTATCCGCTGACGGCGTGGCAGCCGCAGTTTCAGCGCATGCGCGGCGATCTGGACGATGCGTTTCGGCGCGAGCAGCAGGTTTCTCCGCAAGGGAGGACGGCGGACCAGCAGCAGTATTTGCAGAGTTCGCTGACGCAGTTCTGGGACGCGGTGGACCGCAACGTTCGCTCTGGCGCGGAGGCGGCAAAGAAAAGAGAAGAGGCGCGCGAGCAGATACGGCTTGTCGCTGCAGGCGCGGCTGGCGGCGTTGAGCACTGCCGTTGCGCAGATGTTGATCCAGAACAACGAGAGTGAGGACCGCGCGGCGGCGCAGGTCACGGAAATTTATGATCACGTGCAGCGGCAGGCGTACTACTTTTTGACGGGAACGCTGATCGCGATTGTGCTGACCAGTCTTTATCTGATCCGCTCCAATCGAGTGCTGTTCAATCAACTGGCGGCGCTTTCGGAGCAGCGCAGTGATCTGGCGCAGACGCTGATTTCGACGCAGGAATCGACGCTGCGGTATATCTCACGCGAACTGCATGATGAGTTTGGGCAGATATTGACGGCGATGGGAGCAATGCTGGGGCGGGCGCGTAATCAAGCGCCGGAAAAGTCAGAGCTTCGCGCCGATTTGCTGGAAGTGCGGGAGATTGCGCAGGGGGCGCTGGACAAAGTGCGCAGCTTGTCGCAGGCGCTGCATCCGGTGATGCTTGAAGAAGCCGGACTGGAGCACACGATCGAGTGGTATTTGCCGGTGGTGGAGAGGCAGACGGGGATTGGCATATCCTACGAGAAGACCCCCAAGGACAGCGCGTTTGCCGTGGGCGGCGATGCGGCGGTGCACGTGTATCGCGTGCTGCAGGAGGCACTGAATAATGTGGCGCGGCATTCGGGGGCGAAGCAGGCGTGGGTGCGGCTGAAATTTGATTCAGAGCGGTTGGTTCTGGAGATAGAAGATCATGGGTCGGGATTTGCGGCGGCGCGCGAACGGCGAGGAATTGGTATGGTGGCGATGCGGGAGCGGGCGGAATTGCTGGGCGGGAGCATTGCATTCGAGCGTCCTATGGAGGGCGGAGTGCTGGTGCGGTTGACGGTGCCGCGGGAGAGCGCTTCACGAGAGGGTGCGGCGAAGGACGTTTCTGAATCTCATTCTCCCGAATCTCATTCTTAAGGGTAGTCAGAAAAAATCATGGCTGAAAAAATCTCAGTGCTGTTGGTGGATGACCACAGTCTGGTGCGGCGCGGGTTTCGGCGCATGCTGGAGGACGAAGAGGACATTCACGTGGTGGGTGAGGCGAGCGACGGCGAAGAGGCCGTGAAGCTGGCGCGGATCTTGAAGCCGCAGGTGATCGTGATGGATTGCGCGCTGCCGGGAATCAGCGGCCTGCAAGCCACGCGGAAGATTCTGGAGCTTGCGCCGGAGACGTTGATCCTGATGCTCAGCATGCACGCGGAGGAGACCTGGGTGAAGCAGGCAATGGACGCGGGCGCGCGTGGATATGTGCTGAAGAACGCAATGGACCTGGAACTGGGATCGGCGATCCGCCGGATGTTGAAGGGCGAGACGGTGCTCGATGGACAGCTCGCAAAGCAGGAAACTCTGAAGGGTGAACGGAATGCGGGACTCACTCCGCGCGAAGTGGAAATTCTGCAACTTATTTGCGACGGGAAATCGAACAAGGAAATTGCGGCGCAGTTGGAGTTGAGCGCGAACACGGTGGCGGTGCATCGGGCCAACATTATGGACGCGCTGGGGATTCACAAGACTGCGGAACTGGTGGTGTACGCCATTCGCAACGGCTTGGTGAACATTCCGTGAACCGTCGTGGATTTCTGGTGGGGGCGGGAGCGGTGGCGGGGGCGGCGGTGGCGCGTCCGGCGATGCTTTGGGGCGCGGGGCAGGCGCCGCTGGGATTTCATTTTACCGACGTGACTGGCGCGGCGGGAATTCACTTCAAGCACAACTCCGGAGCCTACGGCGGCAAGTTTCTTCCTGAGACTTTGGGCGCGGGCTGCGCCTTTCTCGATTATGACTCGGACGGGTGGCAGGACATTTTGTTGGTCAACAGTACGGACTGGCCAGGACATGCGCGGCCAGGCCAACGCTCCGCGCTCAAACTGTATCGCAATAATCGCAACGGAACTTTTACGGATGTGACTCGCGCCGCGGGACTCGACGTTGAGATGTACGGCATGGGTGTGGCGGTGGGGGACTACAACAACGACGGCTTCCCGGACATTTTGATTACGTGCGTGGGGCAGAACCGGTTATTCAGGAACACCGGCAAGGGGACGTTTGTTGACGCCACGAATTCCAGCGGGCTGGGGAAGCGGCAGGCGTTCAGCACTTCGGCGATCTGGTTTGATTACGACCGCGACGGGCTGCTCGATTTGTTCGTCTGCAACTATGTGAAGTGGTCGCCGGAGCACGATGTTTTTTGCAGTCAGGACGGCAAGCACAAGTCTTACTGCACGCCGGAAGCCTACGTCGGCCAGACGTGCTGGCTGTTTCACAATCGCGGCAACGGAACGTTTGAGGACGTCACTGCGTCGAGCGGAATTTTCGACAGCAGTTCGAAATCGCTGGGCGTTGCCATGCTGGATTACGACGACGATGGTTGGCCGGACCTGCTGGTGGCCAATGACACGCAGCCGAACAAGCTGTATCGCAATCAGAAGAATGGGACGTTCAAGGACGTCGCTCTGGAAGCCGGAATTGCATTTAGCGCGGAAGGCAAGGCGCGCGCTGGCATGGGTGTAGATGCGGGTGATTTTGATAACTCCGGCCGCGCCGGAGTCGCCATCACCAATTTCGATAACGAAATGATTGGGTTGTACCGGGCCGACGGTAAAGGAAACTATTCGGACATTGCAATCGAGAGCGGCGTCGGGTTGCCATCGAAAACGACGTTGGGATTCGGTTGCGTATTTGCCGACTTCGATCTGGATGGCTCACTCGATCTGATCGCGGTGAACGGCCATATTGACGACACGGTGCGGAATGTCCGCAATGTGGGTTACGCGCAGGCGCCGCAATTGTTCGTCAACGATGGCAAGGGAAAGTTTCGAGAAGCGGGCTGCGGAGTCCGGCGGCGGTTTCAGCCAGCCCAAAGTCGGCCGTGGACTGGCGGTGGGCGATTTCGATCGCGATGGCGATCTGGACATCCTGATGACTACGAACAATGGCCCCGCGTATTTGTTTCGCAATGACCAGACTTCGGGGAATCACAGCATTCGTTTTCGACTGGTGGGGACGAAGTCGAACCGCGACGGGATTGGGGCGCGTGTAAAAGTGTTTTCCGGCGGAGTGATGCAGACGCGGATGATTCGAAGCGGCTCGAGCTATCTATCGCAGTCCGAGATGCCGGCGACTTTTGGGCTGGGCCAGCGCGACAAGATCGAGCGTGTGGTGATTGATTGGCCGAGCGGGCGCAGCGAAGAATACAAGGACCTTACTGCAGGCCGCGCGTATGAAGTGACCGAGGGCAAGGGCATTCGGGCTGAAGCTGGATTTTGAGACTTCCTGCGCGAGATGCCGGAATTCGTCTATATCGGCTCAGGGTTGGGACGGCGCTGTCCCGTTGTCGCCCGACGATTCGATGGCGGTGGATATCGGCTTTTCCCTCTGGCGCGCCGATGCGGTTGTTGGTCTCGCCGGGATCCAGTTTCCAGTCGTAGAGTTGCTTTCCTGCCCGCTGATGCGTGATCAATTGCCACGGTCCCGAGACCACAGACTTCATCGCCCCGGTGACCACGGTAGGAACTGAGGGATCGGCTGGGCGATCGCGCTGGGCGAGGTATTTGTTCTCGCTGACTTCGGAGACTGGATTCGGCCAGACGCCACCGGGTGGAGGCGTCGTCCACAGCGCGTTCAAAGGCGGGCCGGGAAATGTGCTCTCGTCGCCGAGGATGGTCATGATGGTGGCTGGGATTGCAGCGTTGGTCACGGGCGTGTCAACCGTCAACGCCTGCTGGAACATGGCCGGGGTACCAGATCAGAAGAGGAACGTGAACTTGCTCCCAGTACAATGCCGACCCGTGATAAGGCAGGCCGTGCTGACCCAGAGACTCACCGTGATCGGCGGTGATGATGACGAGCGTCCGCTGGTCTAATCCACGCCGCTGCAGCTCCAACATCAAACGGCCAATGCAATCGTCCACGTACTTGATGCCATCGTCGTACTTGTCAACTGCGCCATCTTGTTTCCATGGCGGCGCGGGATAACCGGCAGGAGCGCCGTACGGAACATGCGCGTCAAAGTAATTGAGAAATGCGAAAAACGGACGGCTGCCTCCGCCGTCGATCCAGTGCAAAAGCTCGTCGTTTACCACTGCACCTCGTTTTCGAATGGCTTGCGATCCGCCCTGGCTTCCCGATCCCTCGGAGTCTTTGTCGAGCAGGGACTGAAGTCCCATGAAAATGAGAGCACGGATCACCTTGCTTTTCGCGGTGCGATTCAAGTAGAGGCGGGCAAACTCTCTGCCGTAGAGAGTGCGAAGGCACATGTCGGCCGGGGAAGAGAAGTAGTCCTCGAAGTGGATGAAAGCCTCGGGCGAAGCCGAGATTGTGAGCAAAGTAGGTCCGATTGGCGGAAAATGCGGCAGTGCGATAGCCGCTTTTCTCCAGTGCTTCGCCGATGGTGGGAAATCCGCCGAGGCCGCGGTTTCCCCAGCCTAGCCACGGTTCTGGTTGTACGTCCCCGACTTTGTGATCGTGCAAGTATCTTCCCGTAACCAGCGACACATGCGAAGGTAGGCTCCAGGAAGATGGTGACACGGCATTCTCGAATAGCACGCCCTGCTGCGCCAGCCGGTCAAAGTTCGGCGTGGTGGGGCGCGGGTAGCCGTAGGCAGAGACGTGGTCGGCGCGAAGCGTGTCCATGACAATGACCAGCACGTTGGGAGCGCCCGCGGCGGGTTGGGGAAGGGCGGCAACGGCGGTGCGCTCATGCCACCACTTCCCGCCCTGGATTCCGAGGAACGCGAATGCGACCGCGGCAACGGCCCAGGGCGCAGTTTTCCTGAAGAAACGCGCAGCCTGGATTTCGTGACGGGCGAGCCAACGCGAGAGGGCTACGGCAATCCCAAACGCCAGTAGAAGACAGGCGCGGTGATACAACCTTCCGGTGAGAGTAAGCCAGTCGTATCCCGCAAGAAACGAGAGAGTAAAAACGACGAGCTTGGGCGCCGGAATGCGCGCGCTGATTCGCGAAACCAGCCAGATGACGGCGCTGACGAGAGAGAAGAAAATCAGGTCAACGACGGGCGAGATCCAAAGAATTTCTTTCGAGACATGGATCATCGGGCCCCAGCGCGCGTAGTTGATGCGCTGGAACACGAGCAGGCCGGCGCCTTCGACGAGGCCAGCGATTGCGGCGAAGAAAATCGTCGCCTGGGCAATTGAGGAAAGCGACGCGGCGGATTTTGCCTGAGCTGGGCGCGATTTAGGATCCGGCGAAAGTTGGACCATTGCGATTGATTTTACGCGGCGCGTGTCGAATCAGGGCGCAGACTCTCTGGATGAATTCGCTATGATACGCTGTGCCCCGAACGGCAACTATGACTGCAGAGAGCGACCAAGGACGCAGCCAAGTCGAAGTTGAACTTCCCGCGCTGGATCCTTCCTGCGGTCCTGTTGTTCATATACGCGCTGCAATGTGCGTGGTTCATCGGGACCCAGTCGCTCACCTACGACGAGCCGGTGCACATTGCCGAAGGGCTTGACGCCTGGCGCAACGGACGTTTCCAGCAGTACAACGATCACCCTCCGCTCGCGCGGTTGTTGTGCACGCTGCCGCTGTTGGACCGCAAATGGCAGGTCGAGGTCGAGCAGTTGCCGGAAATGTTTCGCGTGCATTCCGTTTTGCCCGATCCGGTTTCGCTGGCGTGGCGTGCGCGGTCGGTGAATGCATTATTGGGAGTCGTGCTGGGGGTTGTGCTGTGGCTGGCGGCGGCGAATTTGTTTTCCGTTTCGGCGGCAAACTTTGCTTTGGCGCTGTTTGCGTTTTCTCCAGGGCTGATTGCGCACTTTTCGGTGATCACAACCGACGGAGCGGCCACGCTGCTGATCTTTGCCTCCTCCTGGGCGATCGTGTGCTGGAAGAGAAGGCCATCGTGGAAGAACACAGCGGTGGTTGGCTTGGTGCTCGGGCTTCTTCTGCTGGCAAAGTTTTCGACTCTGCTCATATTTACAGTCGCGGTTTTCTGGATGCTGGTGCTCGGACCAGCGGGGATTGATTCCATTCTTCGTCCCCGGAAGTGGAATTGGAAAAAGACCATTGCAGCGGCAGGAATTGCATTCTTTGTTTTATGGGCGGGATATTTTTTCCACGTTTCTCATCTCACTATTCGCGACGGAACGCTGACGGCGACTTTTCCGAATTGGACACAGCCGCTGGTGAAACCCAATCACTCAGGACTGAACTTCAGCCTGCCGGTTCCAGCGGGGGAGTTCATCGCCGGGTTTCGCGATCTTGCGATCCACAATGCTCACGGGCAGCGCGCATTCTTTCTCGGGTGAGACCTCGCCGAGCGGAGGCTGGAAGGCTTATTACCCAGTGACGATCCTATTGAAGTGGCCGGTCGTGGTCTTGGCCCTGTCCCTTACCGGGTTTCTGCTGACTGTGCTGAAGCGGGTTGAAGTGTCGTCCGATTTGTGGATCATGGCTTCGTTTCCAGCGATCTATTTTCTGGCGGCCATTTTTGCTCACTTCAATCTCGGAGAGAGACATGTCCTGCCGCTGTATCCGTTTGCGCTGTTGTTTGCGGCGGCGGTGTGGCAGCACGTTTCGGCACGACGCGGGGTGAGCATCGTCCTGGGATTGTTGCTGCTGTGGAATGCTGTGGATGTATTGCGGTCGGGGCCGGGATATTTATCGTATTTCGATTCTTTCGTGCGGCCCGACCAGAAATATCGATTGCTAGCGGACAGCAATCTGGATTGGGGGCAGGGCTTGCTGGCACTCCGCAAGTACGAGCAGAAGCATCCCGGCGAACAGATCTGGCTGGCATACTTCGGCAGCGTTGATCCTGCCGTGTATGGGATTGAAGCACGGCCTCTCGGCGAAAACCAGCGCGTAATCGGGACCGTAGTTGTGGGCGCCACCAATCTCTCCGGTGAATACCTGAGCGACCCAGCGGATTACCGCTGGCTGCTGGCCTACGGACCGCCGGAGGTGCTGGATGGGTGCCTTTACGTTTTCCACGTCACGAAGTGACGCAATGACGCGCGGCTCCCACCCTATGGAGATCGGGAGACGTCTTCTGTAGACTTCCTAACTAGTTGAATGGCAATGAGTTATTTGTGCTCCACATTCTAGTATTTTTGCGTTATTGCGCTTTTCTTCGATTGGAGAGAAAGTAGCTCCAACGTCCTCATAGAAGTGGCCGCCTCCGGCCTGAAAAAGAGGAGTTTCAACCCACGAAGCCAAACCGCCCGACACCGGGCGGTTTTGGTTTTTGCGGATTTTTTGATCGTGCAAAATTCCTCGTCGCTCTGCGCAGTTGCTTCGTCGTGCGTATAATGTTCCGCTGATCGCACTCCACGTTGAGGAATTCCATGTCCGATAAGTTCGATCCTCTCTCTTCCAC
This sequence comes from uncultured Acidobacteriota bacterium, assembly GCA_963839975.1. Lineage (GTDB taxonomy): Bacteria > Acidobacteriota > Terriglobia > Terriglobales > Acidobacteriaceae > Gp1-AA145. Next base: position 925,811 of record CAWIXA010000003.1, read on the forward strand.
CCGCAGAGGTTTTCTGGCTACCACGGGAAGCGTCATTGCCGGAGCGGTCGCGGCCCCGCGCGCATTGGCAGCGGCCGTCCCGCAAGATGAGGGCATGTCCTCGACCGCGCCGGGATCGCGGCGGAAAATTCCGATTGGAGTTTTCGACCCGGCGTTTCCAGATTTGACCCTCGATCAACTGGTGGAGAAGTACGCGAGCCTGGGCGTAGAGGCGGCGGAGATCGGAACGGGCGGCTATCCCAACAACAAGCATTGCCCGGTTAACGACCTGCTGGAAGATCCCGCGAAATTGAAGGCGTGGAGAAAAAAGTTTGAAGACCGCAACATCAAGATAGCGACGTTGAGTTGTCATGGGAACCCAATATCGCCGGACCGCACGGTCGCTGAGCGCGATCAGGAGACTTTTCGGAAGACGGTGTTGCTGGCGGAGAAACTTGATGTGAAAGTCATCGTGGGATTCTCGGGATGTCCGGGAGCGAACCCGACTGACACCAATCCGAATTGGATTACTTATCGCTGGCCTCCGGAGTACGCGGCGGCGCAGGACTGGCAGTGGAAAGAGAAGCTTGTTCCTTACTGGAAACAGGCGGCGAAATTCGCCCGCGACCATGGCATACACCGCCTGGCGCTGGAAATGCACCCGAACTTTATGGTGTACAACCCGCTCACGCTGCTGAAACTGCGCGAGGCGGTGGGGGAAGAGATCGGCGCGAACAACGATCTGAGTCATTTGTTCTGGCAGGGATGCGATCCGGTGGAAGTGATTCATCTGCTGGGCAAACAGGGCGCCATCTTTCACGCGCACATGAAGGACACCACGCTGTATAAGGACAAGGTCGCGAAGTATGGCGTGCTGAATTTCGTGTTTGAAAAGGCAGACTTGAAGCATGCTTCGGACGCTTTTCGCGCCGTCGGCTACGGGCACAGCGCGTCGCTCTGGAAAGACGTAATTCGTGCTTACATGGAAGTAGGGTATGAGGGCATTCTCAGCGTGGAGAATGAGGACCCGATTCTTTCGGGCGAAGTGGGTGTGGAGCGGGCGCTCTATGTACTGAAGAATGTGCGCGAGGAGTTGTTGACGGAAACGGTCTAGGGGCTGCCGGTCCGAGAGAGAAGGAACCATGGATCGTAGGACGTTCATCGGGAGTGCGACAGCGGCGGTGGTGATGAGCCGTTTAGGCTGGGCTGCATCGGAACACCGAATCGAAAAGATTGGGCTGGAACTTTATTCCGTGCGCGATGCGCTGGGCAAGGATTTTGAAGGGACGCTGGCGCAGGTGGCGAAAATTGGATACAAGGAAGTCGAGTTTGCGGGATATTTCGCCCACCTTCCTGACTTCAATCCCTTGCCCAAACGCACGCGTGAGATTCTCGACGCTGACGGTCTGTCCGCTCCAGCCACGCATGTGCCCTATTCCGCCCTCGTGCCAGAGAATTGGTCGCGGGTGATCGAAGCCAGCAAGATTCTGGGGCACGACTACATCGTGAATCCCTCGATCGACCGCGAATTGGTGAAGCAGCCGGATGGGTGGAAACGGGCGGCCGAAACTTTCAACCGGGCTGGCGAAGAAAGCCAGAAAGCCGGCATCCAGTTTGCGTATCACAACCACGTGGAGGAATTTAAGCCGACGGCCGATGGCAAGCTGCCTTACGACATTTTGTTAACCGAGTCAGACCCGAAATTCGTAAAGATGGAAATGGACCTGGGCTGGGCGCATGAAGCCAGGATTGATCCGTTGAAATATTTCGCGCAATATCCGGGACGGTTTCCGGTCGTTCACGTGAAGGACTTCGACAAAAGCGACGTGATGACCGAGGTTGGTAGTGGGGTGATCGATTGGAAGAGCATTTTCGCTAAGGCAGACGTTGCGGGAATCAAGCATTACTTTGTCGAGCACGACAACCCGAAGTCTCCATTTGAAAGTATTCAGGCCAGCTATGCCTACCTGAAAGACCTGCGTTTTTGATCGGGAGCACTTTTCATGGCTGAGGTCATTCGCTCTGCAAAGGTTTACGACGTTTGCATCATCGGCTCCGGCGCCTCGGGCGGGACGGCGGCGAAGATCCTCACCGAGGGCGGCCTCAATGTGGTCATGCTGGAAGCCGGCGGGCCGCTCAATCCGGAGAAGGATTTCAAAGAGCATGTCTGGCCCTATCAACTTCCACACCGTGGCGCCGGGGTCGGAGGCAAGGCCAGCGAGAACTTCAGTGAGTTCCTGGCGCCAAATGGTTCGTGGGACATCGAAGGCGAGCCTTACACCACCGCGCCGGGCTCGAAATTCCGCTGGTTCCGTTCCCGCATTGTTGGCGGACGCACCAACCACTGGGGTCGCATTGCGCTGCGCTTCGCGCCGGTGGATTTTAAGTCGCGTTCGACGGACGGCATGGGCGATGACTGGCCGATTACTTATGAAGACGTAGCGCCCTACTACGACAAAGTTGAGTCGTACATCGGTGTCTTCGGCACTAAAGAAAATGTTTCCAGCGCGCCGGACGGAATTTTCATGCCGCCTCCGAAGCCGCGCTGCACGGAAACTATCGTCAAGAAAGCCTGCGACAAGATTGGCGTGACCTGCATTCCGTCGCGGCTGGCGGTGATTACGCAGGAGCACAACGGGCGACCGGCATGCCATTATTGCGCGCAATGCGGGCGGGGATGCGTGAGCGCGTCAAATTTCAGCTCCAGCCAGGTCATGATTCCGTCGGCGGAGAAAACCGGACGCTTCACGCATGATCACGCACGCCATGGCGCGCGAAATCATTGTCGGCAAAGACGGTAAAGCGCAGGCGGTATCTTACATCGACAAGACGGCTCGGACCGAAAAGAAAATCTATGCGAAGGCGTTTGTTGTCGGAGCGAGTGCGTGCGAATCGGCACGGCTGCTGCTGAACTCCAAGTCGGCGATGTTTCCTGACGGCCTAGCGAATTCTTCTGGAGTGGTCGGGCGTTACTTGACCGACAGTGTGGGAAGCTCCGGCGGCGGGGTTTTTCCGCAACTCGCCAAAATGCCCCCGCACAATCACGACGGTGTAGGCGGAATGCACATGTACGTTCCGTGGTGGAAATTTGACCGCAAGAATGATTTCTTGCGCGGATATCATATTGAGCTTGGCGGCGGGCGCACCATGCCGGGAGTGGGTGAATTTGACGCACTCTGCGAATACGCGGAGGGCTACGGCGCCAGCTTAAAGCAGCGCTGCCGCGCCTCCTACGGCACCTATATCGGTTTTGCTGGCCGCGGCGAGATGATTCCCAATGAGAACAGCTATTGCGACATTGATCCGGAGACGGCAGACGAATGGGGAATTCCGGTGCTGCGGTTTCACTGGCAATGGAGCGACAACGAGGTCAAGATGGCGAAGGACATGCAGGAAACCTTCCGGGCGATTGTGGAAGCGGGGGGCGGAACTTACTATGCGCAAATCCGGCCGGGCGACGCAAATCCTTATGGGCTCGCCGACGGCGGCGTGATCATCCACGAGCTTGGGGTGGTTCGCATGGGGAACAGTCCGAAAACTTCGGCGCTGAACGGATACTGCCAGGCGCACGATGTGAAGAATCTTTTTGTCACGGATGCGGCGTCGTTTGTGAGCAATCCGGACAAGAATCCGACGCTGACGATTATGGCGCTGACCTGGCGGGCGTCGGAGTACTTGTTGGATGAGGCCAAGAAGGGGAACTTATGAGTTCTTCAATTTCCCGGCGCGACATTCTGAAATCACTTGGCTACGCCGCCGCGGCGACTTCGGTGCTTCGCGTGATTCCGGCGCAGGCTGCGGAATATGCGCATCACATGGTCGCGGCCGAGAAGGCTGCTACTCCGGCGAAAGGTTATGCGCCGAAGTTTTTCTCGGCGCATGAGTACAAGACGCTGCAGACGCTGTGCCAGAGCATCATTCCGGCGGACGCAGATTCCGGCGGGGCTATTGAAGCGGGAGCGCCGGAGTTCATTGATCTGCTGACCAGCGAAAATCCGGAGTATCAGCGAATTCTGGGCGGAGGGCTGCTGTGGCTGGACAGCGAGTGTTCGAATCGTTACGACAAGACCTATCTTGATTGCGCGCGGCAGCAGCAGAAGGAAATCCTCGACCTGATTGCGTATAAGAAGAATGCGGTCGCCAACCCGGCGCTCAATACGGGAGTTGAGTTCTTCTCGTTCCTGCGCAACATGACAGCCGACGGATTCTTTACCAGCGAGATTGGAATCAAGTATCTCGGCTACATCGGGAGCGCGTTTCTTAAAGAATTTCCTGGATGCCCGCCGGTTCCGGGGCTGTGAGCGCGTTTTATAATTTTCACGCCGGGGTTTTGATTTCCTGCAACTTTGACTCAAGGAGACTTTCGATATGACGACCGGCTACACACCTGGGGCTGCGGTCGCGCACAACATGGTGACCACGCAATTTGAATTGGACGGATATCGCGTAACGCGAACCTTGGGAGTGGTACGCGGCATTGTGGTGCGCTCGCGGTCGATTTTCGGGACCATCGGAGCGAGCTTGCAGACCATCGTGGGCGGGAACATCAGCCTGTTCACGCAATTGTGCGAGAAGACGCGTGCCGATGCCTTCGACCTGATGCTGCAGCATGCAGGCCAGCTGGGCGGCAATGCTGTAGTCGGCGCGCGCTATGACGCTACCGAAATCATGCAGGGCGTGACCGAAGTCCTGGCGTATGGGACCGCGGTGTTTGTGGAACCGATCAGCCGATAAATGCGCGAGCATCTGCTTACCATCCTCGGATACCTGTGGTCGGGGTTCGGGCTGTACTGGCTGGCGGCTGCGGCGCGGGGGAAATCGGGCAGTGAAGCGGCGCAGAAGACGGGCGAGTCGCATTTGTTCCGGGTGGTACGGCTTTCAATTCTCGCGACAACCTTCGCGCTTCTCTTCTGGCAGCGGTTTGCGATCGGGCTTCTTGGGGAGCGATTTGTTCCTGATCTTCCGGCTTTGAACTATGCCGGTTTCGCGGCTACGGTGGCTGGGCTTGTCCTCGCGACTTGGGCGCGCATTCATCTCGGACGAAACTGGAGCGACAAGGTCGTCATCCAGGCTGGGCATCAACTGATTCGTACAGGCCCGTATGCGCGGTTGCGGCACCCGATTTATTCGGGAGTGCTGCTGGGGGTGCTGGGGACGGCGCTAGTTCTGGGTGAGTGGCGGGGGACGGTTGCGTTCGTCCTGCTGCTGACCAATTACGCGATCAAAGCCAGGAAAGAAGACCGGGTGCTGGCGGAATCGTTTGGGCCAGAATTCGAGGAGCACAAGCGGCGTGCGGGGTTTCTGTTGCCGAGGGTTGGTGGGCGGGCCTGATTCTTGGTTCGCCTCTAGGCAAGAAACGGATTCACGATCCGCACACCGCCTAATACAGAACCGTGTTGAAAGTCTTCACTGTATAACACTGTTGCACCGCCCAATCGAGCGGCATGCAAGATAAGCGCATCCCAAAAGGAAACTGTTGTCACCCGGTGCAATTCGATGGCGGCAATGACATCTTCCGCTTCAAATCGAACTACATTCGCCGTGGAGAAAATTTCGACCCTGCGTTGCGCGATCCTTGGATCAAGCCGGAGTTTGCGTGTAACGGTGAAGAAGTACTCCTGTAGTACCTGAATCGAAAGAAGGGCAGTACCTTGACGGAAGTGGTCGTTCAAGAGAGCGGCGGCTCGTGTCTGCTTGGAAGGCGCCGACGCGTCGTCGGCGTACACCAGAATATTTGTGTCAAAAAACGCGATACCGTTCATCGGCGCTCATGGATCTCATCGCGATTGAACTTCCAACCGCGTGAATTGCCCTGAGGATTGCGCGAAAGCTCGGCCAGTTCAGCCGCGAGCGCTTCTCGGTTGGCCTTCCCCGCAAGCTGTTCGAGGTATTCGCGGACCAACTGATTCACGCTCTTGCCCATCGCTTCGGCACGACGTCTGGCAGTTTGCAGGATTTCGTCGTCGACCGACAATGTGATATTCACTAGCACATAATACGTGCGCACGTATTATGTGTCAATCTTTGGTGTCTGCCGATGCGGCCGATGACGCTCTTGCGCAGCGACCCACATTTCCACAGGCTGTTGCACTCTCCTGATTGGACTTACCCGAACCCGGAACCACAGCATGAAACACCACTCCTTGTGGTATCCGAAACAGTAATCCGCAATTTGTTGGGCTTTTTGCTTCGAGGCCTTACGTCCTCACATGACCTTAAACTTCCTTATTGACAATAAAGGCTTTAGGCGTAAGATGTGGACAAAAGTGGTAGAAAGTGGTCCAGTCAGTAGAGGTCGTGGGCAAAACTGTAAAAGGGCGAGGCGCCAGTGGATTTTGTAGCTGAAACCCACCAAAACAGCCCGAACCAACCTGATGAGACCGAAGTTTTCGTTACTTTTGCCTCCCTGGTGGCGGTTGTAGTTGCAAAGACCCGGCTTGCGCCGGGTGACGGGCGAGGACGCCCGTCGCTCCATAAACGAGTAACTCATGTTTCGCGGCAATCACCCAACTCGCGTGGACGAAAAGGGCCGGCTGAAGGTCCCCGCGGAATTCAAGCGCGTGATCGACGAGAAATACAGCCTGCAATTTTACATCACCAGCTTGGACGGCAAGGTTGCACAAGTTTATCCCTTCGAGGAATGGGAACGGATCGAGCAGCGGCTGGCGGGGCTCTCGACGTTCAATCCTACGAAGAAGAAGTTTCTGGACCGGACCAACTACTACGGGCAGATGGTGGAGATGGATGGCCAGGGGCGGTTGCTGATGCCGCAGATTTTGCGCACGTCGGCGGAGATCAAAGGCGAAGTGGCGGTCACGGGAAATTTGACGCACTTGATTGTGCGCAACCTGGAGCAGTACCGCCGGGAGATCGAGGAAGACAAGTTCACGGCTGAGGATGAGAAGACGCTCGACGAATTGGGCATCTAGTGGCCGAGGGTTCAACAGATACCCCTCAGGGGGTTGGACGTGGGGAAATTGGACACGTTCCAGTTCTTTTAAAAGAAGCGATCGACTTTTTAGCCGTACGGCGTGGCGGAACCTATATCGACGCGACGGTGGGCTTGGGCGGGCACAGCTTAGAAATCGCAAAACGCCTCGGCGCACCGGGTCATTTGATTGGCTTCGATAAGGATCCGAGGGCGCTGGAGATTGCTAGGAGCGTCGTTGGTCGTTCGTCGTTGGTCGTTGGCCAAGAGCAACAGCAACTGGCTGACTGGCCGACGGTGGAGTTTCGGCATGGATCGTTTGCAGATCTTGCTGGCGACCGACGATCGACGACCGTGGACGGAATTTTGGCCGACCTTGGGGTAAGCAGTCTGCAGATTTCCGACGCCGCGCGCGGCTTTAGTTTTCAGGCGGACGGACCGCTCGACATGCGAATGAATCCGCAGTCGGCGCCGACCGCCGAACAAGTGGTAAACCAGTTCGACGAGCGCGAGCTTGCCGATCTGATTTACGAATTCGGTGAGGAAAGGAGGTCGCGGAGAATCGCCAGAGCCATTGTCCGGTCGCGGCCGATATTGACAACTGCGCAACTCGCAGCTGTGATTTCGGCCGCGGCCCGGCCAATGAATCAGGCTGAGAGAAGAATTCATCCCGCGACGCGAACCTTTCAAGCTCTCCGAATCTTCGTAAACCGCGAACTGGACGACCTGCGGAAGCTGCTGGAAGCGGCGCCGCAGTTGCTGAAACCGGGTGGGCGGCTGGTGGTAATCAGCTTTCACTCGCTGGAAGACCGCATCGTGAAAGACGCGATGCGCGAGGGCGCGAAGGCGGGTCATTACAAGTTGCTGACGAAAAAGCCAGTGACGCCTGAGCAGTTGGAGATCGATCGCAACCCGCGGGCCCGCAGCGCAAAAATGCGGGCGGCGGAAAAAGTTTGAGCGGTAGGGCACGACTCTTAGCCGTGCCGGAAAAGAAGAAACAAGTCCCCGCAGAGGGACAGCAGCAGACAGTTCTGACAGGTGGGAATTCCAGCTAACGGAGAAAGACGATGTACAAGGGAACACTGATTAACGATCTGATGGCGACGGTTGACCGCGCGGAGACCAGCTTCCGCCTCGACCCGGAGCAGGAATCCAAACTGTCGTACTGGTACGCGGTCGCGCAGAGCGAACTGGCAGGCTTGGACATACATAATCTCAACTTGGCCGGGGTGGCATAAGGTGGCGGCCGCGGCGATCCAAGCTTCAGTGGGGCCAATCGTCTCCCGCCGCCGTTCTTGTTGGATGGGAACCCCGGAAGTTTATTTTGCCAAGGCGATCGATAATTCGCGCCTGGTGAAAGTAGAAGACCCGCGACGGGCGCGTGAGATGCGCCAGTTCGGCATCGCGCTCGGGTGCTTGTTTCTGCTGGTGATGGCGTATGCCTTTCAGCATTTCAAGGCCATTGAATACGGATATAAGATCGAGGCGCTGAAGTCGCAACGCGATGGACTTGTCGAAATGAATCGCGGTCTGCGGCTGGAAGAGGCTTCGCTGCGTGATCCGGAGCGGATTGATCGCCTGGCGCGCCAACTCGGATTGCAGTCGCCGCAGGCAGGACAAGTGATTCGCATGGATGTGGCCGTGCCGCAAGCATCAGGGTCGGTGGTCGCCAGCTTGACTCCGGTTTCGGTGATTTCGACGCGATAAGCAGCGTGAAGCAAAAAGTTTGTGGGGCTTCGGCTCCGCGCGGCGGCTAACCGGCCGCCGTATTTGTCTGACGAAACTTCGTTTTTCTGGAAAATCCGTGGCCGCCAGTACAGCCCGCAATGGCACCAATCTTCGGCTCTACCTTCTAGCAGGCATCTTTGTTCTCTGGTGCGGAGCCATTTGCGTTCCGTCTGGTCTATCTGCAAGTCTTCCGCTACGGCAGCTTTCAGCAGCGCGCGCAGCATCAGCAGCAGCGTACAGAAGAAGTTTCGGCCAAGCGTGGCATCATCTATGACCGCCAGGGACGCGAACTGGCAATGTCCATCTCGGTGGATTCGGTTTTCGCGGTTCCGACCGAGATGCCGAACCCGGCTAGCACCATCTCGCTGATTGCCCGCATCACCAAACAAGATCCGCGCGAACTGGTTGCGCACTGCGAGGCGGCAAAAACCTTCTGCTGGCTGGCGCGCAAGCCGGAGCCGGAAATTTCAGCCCGCATTCAGTCTTTGAATCTCCGCGGAGTTTATTTTCAGAAGGAATCCAAGCGCTACTACCCGAAAAATGAACTGGCGGCGCAGGTGCTCGGCTATGTGGGCATGGATGATCAGGGCCTCAGCGGGATTGAGCGCGAGTTCAATGACCAGATGCATGGCCGCCCCGGGCAGATGGTCATTTCGGTGGACGCGCACAAGAAGTGGTTCGGCAGCGTGGAGAAGCAGCCGGAGCCGGGGCAGAACGTTGTCCTGACCATTGACGAGAAGATCCAGTACATCGCCGAGCGCGAACTGGAAACGGCGATGGAGCAGACGAAAGCCATTGCCGGCACGGTTGTGGTGGAAAATCCGCATACCGGCGAGATTCTGGCGCTGGCGAACCGGCCGACGTTCAACCCTAATCTCTCGAAAGAAATCACGCCGGAAAGACTGAAGAACCACGCGGTCAGCGATGTGTATGAGCCGGGGTCGACGTTCAAGCTGGTGACCATTTCCGGCGCGCTGGAGGAAAAGGTCACGCGTCCGGATGAAGTGTTTGATTGCCAGATGGGTTCGATCGTATTCAACGGCATGCGCATCCGCGACAGCCGTCCGCATGGATTACTTTCTGTTTCGGATGTTCTCGCCGAATCGAGCGACGTGGGTTCGATCAAGATTGGGCTGCGGCTGGGCGACGACCGTTTCTACAAGTACATTCGCGCTTTCGGATTCGGACAGCAGACGGGGATTGAACTTCCGGGTGAGACCCGCGGCTTGAGCAAGCCGGTGAGCCGCTGGTCGAAGGTTTCGATCGCCGCGATCTCGATGGGGCAGGAAATTGGGATTACGCCGCTGCAGCTTGCGGGACTGGTCTCAACCATGGCGAACGACGGAGTGTACGTTGCACCGAGGATCGTTGCGGCGACGACCCAGCCGCAAAGCGCCCCGCAGACAATTGCGTTTCATCCGGTGAATGAGCGGCGTGTGCTCTCGCCGTACACCGCGGCTGAAATGCGGCAAATGATGCAAGGGGTGGTGCTGCATGGAACCGGCACCAAAGCCAAGTTGATTGGATACAGTTCTGCGGGCAAGACGGGAACGGGGCAGAAGGTTGATCCGGCGACGCACGCTTATTCGCGTACGAAGTATGTTGCGTCATTCGCCGGGTTCGCACCGATCAACAATCCCGCGATTACGGTGGCGGTGATTCTTGACTCGGCAGTGGGACTGCACCAGGGCGGCCAGATTTCGGCGCCGGTGTTTCAGCGTATCGCGCAGCAGGTGCTGGAGTATCTGCACACGTCCCACGATGTGGAGATTCCACCCAACCGCCAGTTGTTGCTGGCGCGCAGCAAGACCAGTGACAAGGACCTGGAAGAAGGGTCGCCAGACCATCCCGGGGAGACGCTGGATGCAGTGGACGCAACGCAGGCCGATGCGCAGGGAATCCCGGACGGAAATTCCAGCACTGGGATGGGGGCTGCGCCAGCGAAACCCGGCGGGGATGTCCGGCCCACCATCGCCAACGCAGTTGTGCCCGCGGCGATGCGGGAGAGAGAGTCAGCGGCTCGGCAATCGACGCCGACGCTTCCAGGCGGCGCCGGAAACGCCCCGGTCTCCCCTCCGGCGACTGGGACCGTGGTTTTGGATGTAGAACAGGGCGGGATCGTGGTGCCGTCGTTTGTAGGGAAGTCGGTGCGGTCGGCCATCGAGCTGGCGGAGACCAGCGACCTCGATCTGGAGGTCGTCGGCAGCGGACTGGCAATGAGCAATCGCCGGCCCCGGGCACGCACGTCGCCAGCGGCGCCAGAATCATGGTGAAGTTCGGGCGGTAAGGCGAACCGTTTCTGCTGTTTACCAACTTGCAATACAATCACTGCAATGAACTTCCTTGAGCTGCTGGACGGAGTTGAGACGCTCTCCCAGAGCGGAAATCCGTTGGTCACCGGCGTCGAATACGATTCACGCCGGGTGCAGCCGGGAAACGTGTTTGTAGCGATGCGCGGTGAATCAAGCGATGGGAACCGCTTCATTGCCCAGGCAATTGCCGCCGGAGCGGCAGCGATTGTCACCGATTCGGACCAGAGTCCGGAGAAAGTTGCGTGGGCGCGGGTCGCGCACGGACGCCGAGCGCTGGCGGGAGTGAGCGCAAATTTTTATGGGCGTCCCGCAGAAAAACTGGCGGTCACTGGAATCACCGGGACGAATGGCAAGAGCACCACTGCATTCATCCTGGAGGCGATTCTTGCGGCGGCGGGACGCAGCTCTGCGCTGGTGGGGACGATCGAATACCACGTAGGCGGAAAGATTCTTCCCGCGCCGCACACGACACCGGAGCCGCTCGAACTGCAGCGTCTGTTCCGCGATGCGCTCGCCGGCGAGGCTACGGAAGTGGTCATGGAAGTGTCCTCTCACGCGCTCGCCCAGGAGCGGATATTCGGCATCCCGTTTGACGTCGCCGTGTTCACCAATTTGACCCGAGACCATCTCGACTACCACCACACCATGGACGACTATTTTGCGGCCAAGAGGATATTGTTCGCCGGCTGCGGCACGAAGGAACCGCGAGTCGCTCTCCTGAATGCGGACGATGAGTCTGGTCTGCAACTGGTGAAGTTTTCGAAGGGCCGCAGCGCCGAGGTGCTTACCTACGGGCTGGCGAAGGCCGATTTTCACGTCACCAAAATGGAGATCACCCCGCAGGGAACCCGGTTTAACGTGATTACGCCGGACGAAATGATTCCTGTCGCTTCACAACTCATCGGGCGGGTGAACGTCTATAACATTCTGGCGGCCAGCGCTGCGGCCTATGCGCGCGGATGCCCGAGTGAAGCCATCGCTGCCGGAATTCGCGATTGTACCCGGGTTCCGGGACGCTTTGAGCGGGTGGATTGCGGGCAGCCGTTCACCGTGGTGGTGGACTATGCGCACACCGACGACGCGCTACGCAACCTGACCGCGCTGGCCCGCGAATTTGTGAAGTCAACGAACAATCGCGTGATTACGGTTTTCGGATGCGGCGGCGACCGCGACCGCAGCAAGCGTCCGCTGATGGGCGAGGCTGCGGGCAAAGGCAGCGACTTTGTCGTGCTCACGTCGGACAATCCGCGCAGTGAGGACCCGCTGGCGATCATCAACGACGCGATTGTCGGCCTGCAGCGCTCGGGCACGAAGTACAAGACAGAGCCAGACCGGCGCGCGGCGATCCATCTTGCACTCAGCGAGGCGCGCCCGGGAGACATTGTTCTGATCGCCGGCAAAGGGCACGAGCAGGTGCAGATTACCAACCGCGGCACCATCCCTTTCGACGACAAATTGGTGGCGGCGGAAGCCTTGCGTGATCTGGGATACGATTGCGGCGGTTCTTCGAAAGCCGAGAAGACCGCATGAAGTTGCCTCTCGCGCGAATCGCAGACCTACTTCAAGGCACCGGAGAATTTGATCCGAACGCCGTCGCCACCGGCTATTCCATCGACTCGCGGACCATCCGGCCGGGTGAACTCTTTTTCGCAGTCAAGGGCGAAAAGATGGACGGCCATGATTTTGTCCAGCAGGCACTGGAAAAGGGCGCGGTCGCGGCTGTTATCGCGGTCGCGAAGGTTGGCGGATTTTCATCGCGAGCTGGCCTGATCGCCGTCGAAGACACGCTGCTGGCACTTCAAGGGTTGGCAAAAGCTGTCCGCAGCTTGTGGGGGAAGCCGCTGATCGCGGTGACCGGATCAGCCGGGAAGACCACGACCAAAGAAGCCATCGCTCACGTCCTGTCATCGAAGTTTCGCGTGCTCAAGTCGGAAGGAAACTTCAACAATCACTTTGGACTGCCGCTTATGCTACTCAAGCTTGAGCCGGAGCATGACGCCGCAGTGGTTGAACTCGGCATGTCTCATGCGGGCGAGATCACTGCGCTGGCCCAGATTGCGCAACCGGAAACCGGCGTGGTCACCAACGTTGCGCCTGTGCACCTGGAGTTTTTCAATTCCGTGGCGGAAATTGCGCGGGCCAAGTACGAACTGATCGAATCGCTTCCACCGGCCGGGACGGCGGTCCTGAACGCCGACGATGAATATGTTTCGCAGTTCGGCCGCGATTTCAAGGGACGCGTCATTACGTATGGATTTGCGGCTGTGGCGACGGTGAGGGCCGAGAATCTCGAAGTCTCTCGGCGAGAAAGAGGCTCGGCGTTCGACATTGTTGTTGCCGGCCAACGCGAGCCTGCAACTCTGCCTCTGGTCGGAAGCCACAACGTGTACAACGCGCTGGCGGCGACCGCAGTTGCGCTGGAACGCGGACTGTCTATGGGCGAAGTGGTGTCGTCGCTTGCCAGCCTAACCCCGGCGGACAAGCGTGGGCAGGTTGTCCGCATCGGCAACATCACGGTCATTAATGATTGCTACAATTCCAATCCGAAAGCCCTGGCTGCCATGGTGGACGCGTTGGCGGCGATGCCCGCGGGGCGGCGGATCGTGATTGCGGGCGAAATGCTGGAGCTGGGGCCGCAGGGCGATGCCATGCACCGGGAATCGGGCCGGCATATTGCAGAGAAGAAGATTGATGTTCTGATCGGGGTGCGCGGACTGGCGGCGGGCATGGTGGAAGCGGCGCGGCAGGCGGGAATCAAGGCGGAGTTTGTGGCTACTCCGGAGGAGGCTGGGAAATGGCTGGCAGCTGAAAGCCGCGAAGGTGATGTGGTGCTGATGAAGGCGTCACGCGGCGTGAAATTGGAGAGGGCGCTGGAAAGGCTGTCAGCGGTCAGCCATCAGCCATCAGCCGTCAGGTAATGCAGATTCGGTCATGGCACTCGACGACATGAACCGACAACGCAATCGAGCTTGCGGCGAACGACCAACGACGAACGACCAATGACGATTTTCTAACCGGAGGCGGATTGCTCTACTGGCTGCTGTATTCGAAACTGTTTCATTATTTTCCGCCGTTTCGTATTTTCCGGTACCTTACTTTCCGAACTGCGTTTGCCAGCCTGACGGCGATGTTTACCGGGCTCATCATCGGCCCCCTGGTAATTAATCGGCTGCGCGAATTCCAGATCGGTCAATACATTCGCGAAGAAGGTCCGAAAGCGCACCAGAAAAAAGCCGGAACGCCGACAATGGGCGGGGTACTGATCGTGATCTCCATTGTTGTGCCTACGCTGCTGTGGGCGGACCTCAGCAATCCCTACGTTTGGATGGCGGTGGTATCTACGCTCGCTTTTGCCGCCATCGGGTTCGCCGATGACTATACCAAGGTTGTGCATAAGAGGAATCTTGGGCTCACCGCGCGCGCGAAACTTGGGTTGCAGATTCTAGTCAGCATTCTAATTGCGGTGGCGCTGATTGCCATGCAGACCCGGGGAATGTACTCGACCAAGCTGGTGGTGCCATTCCTGAAGCAGTTTCACCCTGACCTGGTGATCGACCGACTGGTCCATAACCCTGACCTTTGGCCGTTTGCGTTCATCTTGTTTATCGGGTTCGTGGTGCTGATCCTCGTGGGCTCGACCAACATGGTGAACCTGACCGACGGACTGGACGGCCTGGCAATCGGCTGCACGCTGATTGCTGCCGGGGCTCTGACGGTGCTTACGTACGTCAGCGGACACGCGACGTTCTCCACCTATCTGGAACTGCCACGCATGCCGCAAGTCGGCGAGGTGACGATTTTTTGCGGTGCGATGGTGGGCGCGTCGATTGGGTTCCTCTGGTATAACGCGCATCCGGCGGAAGTATTCATGGGAGACGTCGGCTCGCTGGCGCTGGGTGGAGCGATTGGGACGGTCGCGGTCATCATCAAGCAGGAATTGCTGTTGCCGTTTATCGGCGGAGTGTTTGTGATCGAGGCGTTGTCGGTGATTTTGCAGGTGGGGTCGTACAAACTGCGCAAGAAGCGAATCTTCAAGATGGCGCCGATTCACCATCATTTTGAGTTAATGGGATGGTCGGAGTCGAAAATTATTGTCCGTTTCTGGATTGCTTCGCTGGTGTTCGCCCTGTTCGCGCTGACTACGCTGAAGCTGAGATAATTCCCACGGGAATTCAAGAGGGCCACGGATTTGCGCGGATTCACACGGATCGTGCACAAACGACTTGATACAAAGGAAGGTTTATCGGTGGGAATCCGCGTGAATCCGTGGCGGGTTTGAATTTACACTTTTTGTCTCTGTGACTCTGCGTCTCTGTGGTGAAATGTCTTAGTGGAACTCAACGGAAAACGCGTGCTGGTGGTGGGACTGGGGCGCTCGGGCGTGGCTTCGGCGCTGTTTCTGAAGTCTCGCGGCGCGCGGGTCACGGTTTCCGACGCCAAGTCGGAAGAGCAGCTTCGCGAGGAAATTCCTGCGTTGCTTGACCAGGGGATCGCAGTTGAAACCGGCGGGCATGGCGAGCGGACATTTCAGAATCAGGACTTGATCGTTGTCAGCCCGGGGGTTCCCGTGGATGCGGCACCCATCGCGCAGGCGCGGGCGCTGGGACAGCCGGTCATCGGAGAGATTGAACTGGCAGCGGCGTTTTTGCCGGGGCCGATTGTCGGCATTACGGGATCGAACGGGAAGACTACAACCACTACGCTGGTTGGAGAGATTCTCGCAGCGGGCGGATTCAAGACGCTGGTCGGCGGGAACATTGGGACGCCGGCGATTTCGTTGGTGGAACGAGCGACGCCGGAGACGGTCATTGTGCTGGAAGTTTCCAGCTTCCAGCTCGAAACCATTCGCAGTTTCCGGCCGAAGATTGGGATTGTGCTCAACGTTACGCCCGATCATCTCGACCGGCATCGGACATTTGAGGCTTATGTGGACGCGAAGGCGCGGCTGTTTGAAAACCAAGACGCGGAAGATTTTGCGGTTTTGAATGCGGATGATCCCACTTGCGTGCAGATGGCCGGGCGCACTCGCGCGCAGGTGTTCTGGTTCAGCCGCAAGCGGGAGGTGGAGCAGGGAGCATTCGTGCATAAAGGCGCGGTGTTGTTCCGGCGCGGGGGAGAGCAGCAGGAAGTGATGCTGGCGTCGGAAATTCCACTGAAAGGCGCGCACAATCTGGAAAACGTTCTGGCGGCGGTTTGCGCGGGCGCGCTGATGGGATGCGAGGCGGAGAAAATCGCGGCGCGATCCGCAACTTCAAGGCGGTCGAGCACCGGCTGGAGTATGTGGCCACGGTGCGCGGCGTCGAGTACTACAACGATTCCAAGGCCACGAACGTGGACGCGACCATCAAGGCGCTGGAGTCGTTTCCCGGCAATATTCATCTGATTCTCGGCGGCAAGGACAAAGGCAGCGACTACACCGCGCTGAACGAACTGTTGCGGCATCGGGTGAAGGCGGTTTACACGATTGGCGCGGCGGCGGAGAAGATTCAGTCGCAGATCAGGGGCGCTACCACTATCGTGTCTTCAGGAACAATCGAGGCCGCCGTAAAGCAGGCTGCGGCTGCGGCACAGCCGGGAGATGTCGTCCTGCTGGCTCCGGCTTGCGCGAGTTTTGACCAGTTTCAAAATTATGAGCACCGGGGGCGGGTGTTCAAAGAACTTGTGCTGGGGCTGCACTAGCTCTCCGCGGGGCGAACCAAGAGAGTCACCTCTTCCGGTTCGGACTCATGAAGAAAATCCTGCGTACCTCCGTGTCTCCGTGGTGAAATGAATTTCCCATGGCAAAGCGCGTCAGTGTGGACCGGGTGCTGTTTATCGTCACCTTGCTGCTGGTTTTTGTCGGCCTGGTGATGGTTTTCAGCGCGTCGGCGGTGATGGCGAAGGAGAAGTATCACTCCGGATACTTCTTTCTCTTGCGGCAGATGGGATGGGCCATCGGCGGGTTCATCGCCATGATGATCGGCATGCGGATGGACTACAAGCGGCTAAAGCATCCGGGCGTGGTGTTCACGATGCTCGGCCTGACCACGCTGATGCTGATTTCGGTCTTCTTCCTCGACCGCGCGCACAATACCCATCGCTGGTTCCACTTTGCGGGATTTTCTTTTCAGCCTTCCGAGTTGGCCAAGCCGGTGCTGATCTTGTTTCTGGCTTTCTTCCTCGAGAACCGCACCAAGTCCATGGACGACTGGCGGAACACGCTGATTCCAGCAGTTATCCCGACCACGGTTTTTCTGGGGCTGATCGTCTTCCAGCCTGACCTGGGGACGGCGATTGCCTGCGCGGCGATTACGGCGTGCATTCTTTTTGTGGCGGGGCTGAATTTGAAGTACTTGGGCTATGGGTTTCTGGCGTCTTTGTTGCCGCTGTATTTCTTGATTTTCCACGTAGCTTACCGGCGCGATCGCATTCTGGCATTCATGAATCCTTATTCCGATCCGCAGGGGAAGGGCTTCCATATTATTCAGTCGCTGATCGCGGTTTCTACCGGCGGGCTGACCGGCGTCGGGCTGATGGAAGGGAAAGAGAAACTGTTTTATCTGCCCGAGCCGCACACGGATTTTATTTTCTCCGTGCTCGGGGAAGAATTGGGATTGGTTGGATGCATGCTCGTTGTGCTGCTGTTTGCGACTTTTCTCTGGCGTGGGATTCGGACGGCGCTGCATACGCAGGACATGTTTGGGAGATTTCTGGCGGTCGGGATCACCAGCATGGTGGTGGTGCAGGCGTTCATCAATATCAGCGTGGTGCTGGGGCTGATGCCGACCAAGGGGATTCCGCTGCCGCTGATTTCTTACGGCGGGTCGTCATTGTTTATTACTCTGGCGTGCGTGGGCGTGCTGCTGAATGTCAGCAAGCAGGCGGAATAGGGCGACGCCTGCACGCCGCTCATATATAGTTTCCCATCATGAAGGCCATTCTGGCAGGCGGAGGCACGGGCGGGCACGTCATCCCGGCCATTGCCATCGCCCAGGAGTTGCGTAGCCGGTACGCGGCGGAGGTGCTGTTTATCGGCACCGCGCGGGGGATTGAGAACCGGCTGGTTCCGGCGGCGGGGTTTCCGTTGCAACTTGTGAAGGTGGGCGCGCTGAATCGGGTGAGCCTGGCGACCCGGATCAAGACTATTTTCGATCTTCCTCGCGCGGTGCTTGCGGCGCGCAGAATGCTGATCGAGTTTGATCCAGACGTGGTCATCGGCGTTGGCGGATACGCTTCCGGGCCGGCGATGCTGGCGGCCATTCGGCGGCGGGTTCCGACGCTGGCGTTTGAGCCGAATTTTGTGCCGGGATTTGCCAATCGCGTGGTCGCGCATTTTGTTTCGGCGGCGGCTGTCCATTTTGAAGAGACGGGGCGATATTTTCGCAATCCGGTTGTGACTGGGGTTCCGGTGCGGCCGGCATTTTTTCAGATTCCACGCAAGCCGTATGATCCGGCATCGCCGACTTTGCTGGTGTTTGGCGGAAGCCAGGGGGCGCGCGCGATCAATCAGGCGGTGACTCGGTCGTTGCCGGAATTGATGAAGCGCGCGCCGGGGCTGCGCATCATTCATCAGACGGGAGAGCGTGACTATAATGAAGTCCGCACGGCGTATGAGCAGGCGGGTGTTGCGGCGGAAGTCAGCAAATTTATAGACGACATGCCGGGATATTTTGCGCGCGCCGATCTGGTGCTGTGCCGCTCGGGAGCGAGCACGGTCGCGGAAATTGCGGCGGCGGGAAAGCCGGCGATTTTTGTTCCGTTCCCGCTGGCGGCGGACGATCATCAGCGGCGCAACGCGGAGGCGCTGGAGAAGGCGCAGGCCGCGGTTGTCCTAGAAGAAACGCGGCTCGATGAAGTCTGGCTGGTGGATACGATCTGCGCGCTGTTCGAAGATCCGGCGCGGCTGGCGCGAATGGGCGAGGCGGCGCGGGCCATGGCGCATCCGGACGCGGCGAAGGATATTGCGGAGCTGGCGGCGAAGCTGGCTGGGAACTTCAAAGCAACCGCGGATTAACGCGGATTTACACGGATCTTTCTTTTTCTTGTTTTGGTTTTGCGTCGATTCGGTTTGAATCCGTGAAAATCCGCGTAAATCCGTGGCTAAGAAGTTGACTTTATGTTTGCCAAGATTCAACGCATTCATTTCGTCGGCATCGGCGGCATCGGCATGAGCGGGATTGCCGAGGTGCTGCTGAATCTCGGCTACAAGATTTCCGGGTCGGATTTGAAGCAGTCTGCGGTTACGGATCGGTTGAAGGGCTTCGGCGCGATCATCTTTGAAGGGCACGGCGCGGAGAACGTCACTGGCGCTGAGGTCGTGGTCACCAGTTCGGCCATCAATCCGAAAAATCCTGAAGTTGAAGAAGCGCACAAGCTGCATATTCCCGTCATTCAGCGCGCGGAGATGCTGGCGGAATTGATGCGGCTGAAGTACGGCATCGCCATCGCCGGGATGCATGGCAAGACGACGACCACGTCGATGGTTGCGGCGGTGCTGGCGGCGGGCGGGCTTGATCCGACGGTCGTTGTCGGCGGGCGCGTGGATGCCATGGGATCAAATGCGCGGCTGGGGAAGTCGCAGTATCTGGTGGCCGAGGCGGACGAAAGCGACCGGTCGTTTTTGAAGCTGTCGCCGATTCTTGCGGTCGTCACCAACATTGACCGCGAGCACATGGACTGCTATCGCAGCATGCACGACGTGAAGCGGACGTTTCTGGACTTCATGGACCGGCTGCCGTTTTACGGAATGATCGTGGCGTGCAATGACGATCCGATTCTGCGGCAGCTGTTTCCGAAGATTCAGCGGCGCATGGTGAGTTATGGGACGCGGAAGGGGTCGGATTTTCGGATACATAGCGAATGCGACTGTCCGGGCGCACGACCGGGCGCGCCGCTCGGCGGGATGATCGCACGGGCGGGGACGGCCGTGCCGCCTACAGTTCCTTTTGCGGTGCAAATATCGCGGAAAAGACCTGGGCGAATTTCGACTGCACGTGCCGGGCGTCCACAACGTGCTGAACGCGACGGCGGCGATTGCGGTCGGGATCGGCCTGGACATTCCGGTGCCGCAGATTCGCGAGGCGCTGGAAAATTTCCGCGGAGTTGACCGGCGGTTTCAGGTGCGCGGGCAGGCGGCGGGCGTGACCGTGATTGACGACTACGGGCATCATCCGACGGAGATTCGGGCGACGCTGGCGGCGGCGCGGCAGTGCGGATATCGCAAGGTCCACGTCATCTTCCAGCCGCATCGCTACACCCGCACCCGCGATCTGATGGACGACTTCGCGACCGCCTTCGGCGACGCCGACTCGCTTCAGGTGCTGGATATTTATCCCGCCAGCGAGCAGCCGATCGAGGGCATCACCGGAGAAGCTTTGGCACGCCGGATTCGCGAAAAGGCCGCCGCTGGTTCTTCGGAGATTGGCTATGCCGGTTCGTTTGAAGATGCTGTGACGGCGGCGACCGCCAATGCGCGTGACGGTGACATGATTTTGACGCTGGGAGCGGGGTCGGTTTCGCAGTTGGGGCCGATGCTGCTGGAGAAATTGCAGGTGAGTAATACATCAAGCCAGTTGGTTAGATAGTTCCCCTTTGCTGTGCCGGAGGGACGATGAAATCGTTGTTTGTGTTTCTTTCCTGTTTAGTGCTCATATCTTGTATCGACGCGCAAACACCCCCGGTACAGTCGCCTGTCGATTGCACAGTTCAGGGCCAAATTGTTCAACAGGCTGGTGGCGCCCCTATTAGAAAAGCCAACATTCGGTTCTTTAGCATCGGCGTCCATGGAGAGGCGGAGGATGTCGAGTATTCCGCGGTGACAGATGGTGAAGGACGTTTCACAATTGACGATGTCAAGCCCGGAACTTACCGCGTCGCGTACGATCATGCCGGTTTTGTCGATGCAGAAAAACGCAACCACGGGGACGGAATGCTGATTTCTCTCGAACCGGGGCGGGAAGTCCGAGATTTACTTTTCCATATGATGCCGACCGCCGCAATTGTTGGCAAGGTCCTCGACAGCGACGGCGACCCAGTAGCAAATATCGAAGTTGTGGCCACTCCTTATCCTCACAACGTGCATGGCACCGAGGGCGCAGGGGCCGTCACAAATGAGCTGGGAGAATTTCGTATTGGCGGTTTGCCTCCCAAACGATACCTGCTCATGGCGCAGCCAGTCAGACTGCTTGCCAGAGCGATTCAATCTGCCAAGAAGGTCGAAAAGGACTCTCCGCTCTATGGCACTACTTATTACCCAAGCGCAATAGAAGAGAAGCAAGCGATTCCTCTCGCCCTCCACGCTGGTGACGAAGTGCAAGCCAATATCGCATTGGCTTTGGTTCACCCGTTCCGCGTTCGCGGAGAGGTGACGAATCTTCCGGCTGGGACAAGCGAAGCCAGGCTGATACTACGTCCGCTGGACGATAATTTCATGGCTGCAATCGAGCCTTGGTCGATCGACAAGGATGGCCATTTCGAACTTCGGGAGGTGTTGCCAGGTTCGTATGCGGCCCTATTGGTTCTTAGTGTTGGAGGAGTCTCCCGCACAGTACGAGGAGACCCGATCATCCAAGTCACCAATGGAGACATCGATGGATTGCGGATCATACCCCTCGCGAACGGAGATATTCGAGGTCAATTCCGTATGGACAACGGCAAGCGGATTGATTGGTCCCAAGTTAGTGTGGGCCTCTATTCGGGTCAGCGGCGGCCACAGGGATCGATGATCGATTCTGGTGACAGCTTCGAATCAATCTATTGGGACGAGTTGCCGCCCCATGCTGAAGTGAAATCTAATGGATCATTTGAAGTGAAGGAGGTACCTGCCGATACCTACCGTCTTCAAGTAACGGCTTCGAACGACGCTCTGCGCGACTTCTTTGTGAAGGCTGTAAACCTGAACGGCAGGGATGTCAGCGACTCAGGGTTCACTGTCGCGGACGCGGGCCAAGTACTGGATATAGTCGTCAGCCCCAACGGCGCAACTATTGAGGGCGTCGTCCTGGATGACAACGGCCACCCCGCTTCCTACGTCAAGGTAGTCTCCATTCCTGATCTAACAAGGCGGGAGCGTCACGACTTCTACCAAGAGGCTACAACAGACGCCCGAGGCCATTTCAGCTTGCGCGGGCTGAATCCGGGAGAGTATCGGATCATGGCGCTGGACGAGGACATTGATGTGATTACCGATCCGGCCTTCGTGAGCTCACATGAATCGATCGGCGAGACTATCAAAGTTGAGGAAGGCGAGCGTAAGAGCGTTGTCTTGAAGCTGGCGCCTGCAGTCGAGTGACTTCGATACTCGTCTTGCAATTCCCTACCCCGAGTGCCGTATGTGCATCACGTCGCCATCCTGCACGATGTAGTCTTTGCCTTCCAGGCGCAGCGTGCCTTTGGCGCGGGCGTTGGCTTCGGAGCCGGCTTCGAGCAGCGCGTCCCAGCGGATGGTTTCGGCGCGGATGAAGTGGTGTTCGAGGTCGGAGTGGATGGCTCCGGCGCCCTGAACTGCGCGCGAGTGTTTACAGGGATAGTCCAGGCGCGGCATTCGTCTTCGCCGGCGGTGAAAAAAGAAATCAGGCCCAGCAGCGCGTAGGTTTTGCGGATGAGGCGGGCGAGGCCGCTCTCGGTGAGTCCGTAGCTGGAGAGGAATTCGGCGGCATCGGCGTCGGACATTTCGGCGAGCTCGGCTTCGACTTTGCCGCAGATGGCGGTGGCTCCGGCATTGGGGCGGGACGCGACTTCGGTCAGGTTGTACTTCGCGACCGCGGCTTCCAGGTCTTTGCCCAGCTCCGTGCTCTCGCCGATGTTCAGGACGTAGAGCATCGGCTTCTCGCTCAGGAACATGAATCCGCGAAAACGCTTTTTGTCTTCGGGAGTCATTTCCATTTCGCGCAGCGGGCGTTCGGCTTCGATCTGCGCTTTGGCCTTCTTCAACAGTTCGAATTCTTTTTCCAGGTCGGGCGAGCGCATCTTCTTTAAGTCTTTTTCTACACGCTCCAGGCGCTTTTCGATCTGGCCGAGGTCGCTGACCATCAGATCGAATTCGACATTCTTGATGTCGCGCAGGGGATCGATCGGGCCGGCGTGGGGAATGGAATCGTCCTCGAAGGCGCGGACGACGTGGGCGAGCGCGTCCACACTGCGAAGGTGGGCGACGTAGCTCGACTCCTTCAGCGAATCCTGGCCGATGGCGCCAACGTCCACGTACTCGACGGAAGCGTGGGTGAGCTTGTCGGGATTGTAGAGCGCGGCCAGCTTGTCGAGGCGGTCGTCGGGGACCTTGGCGACTCCGATGTGGGCCTCGCGCGGATTGGACGGCGCCGACGACAGATGCGCCTTGGTGAGAATCCGAAACAGAGATGTTTTGCCTACCTGGGGCAGGCCAATGATGCCAGTTTTCATAAAGGCAGCTTCTTAGCTGTTAGCTCCTGGCTCTTAGCTTGGAGCGTTGGTGCAGGCATTAGGAGTGAACTAACAGAATAAATGATTTGACGTGGATTGCACTTTTTACCCTTGCTGCGGATTGAAGCGGCGGGCCGTGTTGTAGAGGACTATCAAGCCGAGGATTAGGACCGTGCCTTCCAAGTTGGTGGACCAATTGTGGAGAGAGTTCCATTGCTGGCGGATCGGGCTGTCTGCGGGTAGGGACGAGATTTCTCCGGCGGTGGCGAGGAGGGAGTCCATCTTGGGGATGATTTGGAATTGCGAGATCGCGGTTAGGGCCAGCATTGCGAGCACGAGGATATGGCTTAGTGAAAATGTGCGCGCGGTCCCTCGCGTGGCGCGGTTGTAGAGGAGTGAACTCACGAGGAATACCGCGCCGGAGATGAAGGCCATCCAGTGCAGTGTGAGCAGGGTGCCGCGGACGACTAATCCGGCTAGATGCGCGGATGGCAGCTCGGTGAATGAGGTTTGCGCGACTACGGGGAAGAAGATGAGTGCTCCTAGCCAGACGGTTAGTGCGAGCAGCATTAGGAAGCGCAGGAAGGTCATGCGGGAATAGTAAACGAGCGGAGCTCGTATTCGCGCTTAGACAAGAGAGCCTTCAGCCCGTGCGGCAGCCGAATCTCGGAGCGATCGCAGAAGTCGATCCCTTGAAACTACGTAGTACAAGTATGCTTCCAGGGGCAGGACGAGAGCGCATAATTCGACCAGATAGCCTGAGCGAGCCCAGATTATTGCGAGGACAATATGAACGATAGCCCAGCTTCCGTGAAACAGGCAAAAGCCTGGCATTCGACGGAACAATACTAGTCCTTGCCATATCAGAACGAATCCCATCAAAGCGTTGTAGCCGATAAAAAAGGTCATCTTGTTCGAGAATCCACGATGATCGAGGAAGGAATACAGCCAAAGCAGTCCTACAATGAAAGCAATCGCGGTGATCAGTAGGAAGAATTGGTCTAAGATTTTGCTTCTCGCCATGGGATCTGCCTCGACTTAAACCGGAACCGGTACCGAATCCACAATCTCCTGAATCACTTCTTCGGCGCGGACGGATTTCTTCATGCCGGAGGAGTTCATGCCGTGGATGGCGACGCGGTGGGCGAAAACCGGGATGGCCAAGGGCTTAAAGTCTTCGGGGACACAGAAGCTGCGACCGTCGAGGAACGCCATGGCTTGGGCGGCGCGATAGAGCATTTGCGATCCGCGCGGTGAAACGCCCAGAGTAAGTTTGTCGTGGGTGCGGGTGCGGCGGACGATTTCGAGGGCGTATCCGACGAGCGAGTCGTCGACTTCAACTCGAGTGACCAACTGCTGCATTTCGAGGACGTCGCCGCCGGTGAGCACGGCCTCCAGGGTGTCGAGTTGGGCGGCGCCGGCTTCGGCGCGGAGAATCTCGCGCTCGGACTTGGCGTCGGGATATCCCATGTGCACGCGCATCAGAAAGCGGTCGAGCTGCGACTCGGGCAGCGGATAGGTCCCGTGATGCTCGACTGGATTCTGCGTCGCGATCACGAGGAACGGCTGCGGAAGCTGGTGACAGTGCGCGTCCACGGTGACTTGGCCTTCGTTCATGGCCTCGAGCAGGGCGGACTGCGTCTTGGGCGTGGTGCGATTGATTTCGTCGGCCATCAGAATGTTGGTGAAGATGGGGCCGCGCTTGAATTCAAATTTCTGTTCGGTGTTCGAGTAAACCGAAATGCCGAGAATGTCGGAAGGAAGCATGTCGCTGGTGAACTGCACGCGCTGAAAGCTGCAACCGAGCGACCTCGCCATGGCGTGGGCCAGCGTGGTCTTGCCGACGCCGGGGACGCCTTCGATCAGAAGATGTCCGCGCGCCAGGACCGAAACCAGAGCCAGGCGGACAATGTCGTCCTTGCCGCGAATGACTTTTTTCAGCTCATTTTCCAGGCGAGAGGCCCGATGCGACGCGGCGATCACGCTTTCCAGGGACATGGAGGGGATTTTACTATGCGAGCGGCGGAGAGCGGTGGTTACCTTCGTTTCTCGAGAAAACCGTCGTTGGTCGTTCGTCGTTGGTCGTTCGCTAAAGGCAAAATCAAATTCTTGGCCACGGATTTACACGGATTGCCACGGATTGAGATCTTAAGAACTTAAAACCCGTGAGGATCTACGCGGACACCTCTTTTTTATCTCCCTTGCCTTGATCTTTTTTCTCTTAATCCGTGTAGATCCGCGTGAATCCGTGGCCAGGAAATTGACTTTGTCAGCGGCTGCGCTTGAGGGCGCGGGCGAGGGTCTGGTCGAGGGCGGACTTGGTCTTAGCGTATTCCTGGTCGGTAATCTGTCCCTGCTTGTGCTCCAGTTCAAGTTGGAAGAGTTCGTCTTTGAGGCCGTCGAGGAAATTGCCGGAGCTGCCGGAGGATGTAACGGGTGCCGGTTGTGACGAGCGGGAACGCTGCGTGATGTAGATCGCGCCCACAATCAGAACGGCGCCGAAGCCACCAAGAATCCAGGCGCGGTATTTGTCCAGCGGATCGGGAGCTTCGATGGGCGGGCCGAGGCCGCCGCCGGGACGATTGTCGGCAGCGGCGGGCGCTGAAGTTTGGCCGGAAGCCTGTTCGTCCTGACTCTTCAACACGCCGTCACCGGAAATTTCGAAGGCCAGCTTTTGTCCAGGCAGCGGAGTGCTGGCGACTTCGGCGACTGCATCCGGTTGGTCAGGCGGCTGCTTCTCTTGATACGCGCCCGCTTGCGCCGGGGCAAAGGTGATGGTGCGCGGAAGAATGGCGACGAAATGCTGCAGGGGATAAACCAGGCGCGGATCAACCGTCGCCTTCCCGCTGTAGGTCAGGTGATAGGTGACCTGAAACTGAGTTTGCCCGGGGCGCAGGGGGAAGGCAAACGCATAACGCCCCTTCTCAGCTTGCGGCGTTGGCTCGATGTTCACGCCTTGTCCGCCTTGGGTCTGTGCCTGCGCTTCGTCAATCTCGGCGCCCTCGGGCATGTAGAACTCGAAGTTGGCATCGTTCATCTGAGTGACGGGAGGCTTGGAGGTGTTGTCCACGGCAAAGAGTCGCATGACTTCGAGCTTGCCCTGCGATGTCTGAAGGTACATGAGATCGGCGACGGCATGGACGTCACTTACTTTCTTGCTCACGTCGTACACGGTCACCGCGACCGAATCCGTTCCCGGAGGTGCGGGCTGGTGGTAAGTCACTCCCTGATGGATCGCGCGGACCAAGTGAGGAGAATTGGCGTCGGCGAAGGTGAAGCTAAATTTTCCGGCAGCGTCCGTCTTGGCGTGGGCGACTTCTTCCATTCCCGCGGCAAGTTTGATGAGGATGACCTCGTCCCCGGCGGAGGGCTTGTTGGTGGTGCCGTTGGTGATTTTTCCGCTAAGAGTCGCGGCGAATAAGGAGGATGCTCCTGCTATCAACAGAAATCCCACCACTGCCCGGAGTCCAATCTTGGCTCTCAAATCTTTTGCCCCTTCTGACGCAGCGGGCCCTTCGGGAGCGGGGCGCCTGACTCCAGTCGCGAGATTTCTGCCAGGATGGCGGCGGCTTCCTCCTCGAGAGAACTTTTCATCGCCTGGTAGTCGCTCTCCGGAACCTTTCCGGCCTTGAATTCAAAATTCAAGTCGCGGAGGTTTTCGTACACCGCTTCTTTTCTCTCGCGAAGGAACATGGCACGAGTTTTCTCCGGACCGGCATTCAGTTCGCCGGGGACGCTGAAGACGTAGAGCAGAGCGGCGAGAGTGATGAGGGCGCAGAGCAGGAGAGTGGTCACAGGTCAGTCTCCTTGCGGGCCTGGGCGCGGAAACGGTCGAGTTCGGCTCCGGCCACTTTAGCAGGCAGACCCACTGCGACCGGCAACGGGCGATTTCTCCAGACTCGCACGATGAAGGCGACCAGCAAAATACCGAATGCCAGCGCTGCGTAGGGCGTGATCCAAGCTGCGCGGTTGACCCAGCCCATGAATGTCGGCGCGGCAAGCACAGTGGTGCCGTATTTCTGGATGAATGTTTGCAAGACCCCGCCGTCGCTGTCCCCGGCATCCACTGCGGCGACTAGTTCACCTCTCATGCGTGAGGAGTATGAACAGCCGACGTGATTGCATTCGAGAAGAATCTGGTTGCAGCCGCAGACGCACATCATCTGATGCCCGAGTCGGTCAACGCGCCTTGAGTTGTCCCCGGCGCCGAGGAGAAGGAGGGCTCCGAGGAAAATCGTGGAGATAAGGCGAAGTTTTGTAAGGGAAGTCAAAGACCCCACCCTGTCTCTCCAAAGAACGGAGAGACAGGGATGGGGCACCCGCGAGTTCGTTCTTGCAACTATGGGCTGAGCGTGAGCCATCAGTCTCCGGCTCCTACCGGGGCGGGGCGGACTTGGGCGCTCGCGGCCACGCTGGAGCGCACGGGAACACTTACCGGAACTGCGTTAGGGATCAGGGCGACGACGGTTCCGAAAATCATCACCAGCACGCCGATCCATATCCACGAAACCAGCGGGTTCAGATGGGCTTTGATGATGGGGCGTCCGGTCTCGGGATTCTGGCCTTCATAAACGATGTAGAGGTCTTCCTTCAAAGTCGAGCGGACGGTGGGGATATGCTGCTGCTGCTGGCTCGACGGAAAGAATCGGCTCTCGGGATACAGGGTGTCAATCTGCCGGCCGTTCTTGAACACGTCAACGATGGCGACGTCGGCGCTGTGGTTGGGATTTTCCTCCTGCGTGTAAGAGCGGCTGACCAATGTGTAGGATCCGATGGCCAGCTTGTCGCCAAAGGCCATTTCCTTCTCGGCGTCCTGGTTAAAGACAGCTCCGAGGACTCCGATGAAAAGCAGGGCCACGCCGAAGTGAACAATGTAGCCGCCATAACGCCGAGTGTTGCGGTGACACAAGTGCAGCATCGAAGCAGCCAGATTCTGTCCGGTATGGCGGGAGATGACGAGGCCACCGCGGATGAATTCTGAGCTGACGGTAAAGATCACGAGTGCGGCAAGCATCGCGGTCATTAGCGCGTAGAAATAAGAGAGGTCACGCCACGGGCGTACGCCAAAGCCAACCATCAGGGCGCCGACCGCCAATGCTCCGAGAGCGGGCCAAAGGAAGTTGCGCTTCAGGCTGTCGAGCGAGGTCTTGCGCCAGGCCAGCAGAGGGCCGACGGCTGTCAACAAAAGCAAAAGAAGCGAGACGGGGACGATCACGCTGTTGAAGAACGGCGGGCCTACGGTGACTTTGTGGCCTTGCAGCAGTTCCGAGATCAGCGGGAACCAAGTTCCCCACAGCACGGTGAAGCAAGCCAGAACAAACAGCAGATTATTAAAGAGGAAGCTCGACTCGCGCGAGATCAGCGATTCCAGCTTGTGTTCGCTGGTGAGGTACGATTTGTTTTTGAAAAAGAATGCGGCGAAGACCAGAAAAATAATCACCAGAAACCACTTGAACCAATCGCCGATCGGGGACTGCGCGAAGGCGTGAACGGAATTCAGGACGCCGCTTCTGGTCAAATAAGTGCCGAGAATCGCGAGCCAGAAGGTAGCGAAGACCAGCCACATATTCCAGACTTTCAACATGCCGCGTTTTTCCTGCATCATGACCGAGTGCAAGAATGCGGTACCGATGAGCCAGGGCATGAGCGACGCGTTCTCGACCGGGTCCCATCCCCAGTAACCGCCCCAACCGAGGACGTAGTAGGCCCAGTGTGCGCCGAGCGGGATGCCGAGGGTTTGGAATCCCCAGGTCACCATGGTCCAGCGGCGAGTGATGTGAATCCACTTGTCACCGGGGTACTTCATGGCGAGCGCGCTGAGGGCAAACGCAAACGGAACCGTGAATCCTACATAGCCCAGGTAGAGCAGAGGGGGATGAATCACCATCTCGGTGTATTGGAGAAGGGGATTCAGTCCGTTGCCGTCGGCGGGTAAGGCCCCCTGCATCACGGCAAAGGGCCGGGCGGCAAAATTCAGGAGCATCAAAAAAAAGACCTGAACAGCGGCAATGACTACGGAAGCATGGGCGAATAAAGCTTCGTCCGTCTTGTGGCGCAGGCGCAGGACAAATCCGTAGCCGGCGAGCAGCAACGACCAGAAGAGTAGCGAACCTTCTTGTCCCGACCAGAGAGTTGCAAACTTGTAGGGCAGCGGCAGGTCGCGGTTGCTGTGGTGAAAAATGTAGGCAATGGAAAAATCGTTACGGAATGCCGCTGTGACCAGGACGACAGCTGCGATGAACACCGCACCAAAGCTGGCGATTCCAGCGCGCCGGGCGGTTTCGCTGAGACGTTCCCAACCTTGCGGGCGAAACGCCAGGGCCAGCAATCCAAAAAGGAAAGAGTAGGCGGCGAGACCGAGGGCCAAAATAAGGACCCAACTGCCGAGAGTGGACATTGTGAGACTGCTATTTTTTCAGAGTTGGGGGTAAGAGGCAAATGATGCAGGCACCCCGCTAGGGTAGCGACCAGGCGGCCAGCGAGAATTCACCCGTGGCCCACACGTGGATCGGCCCATGGCGACTGTACCTGTCCTGATCTACAAAACACGCAAGAAAGGCTTAGGCTCAGGCCGTGTGCTTGTTCGAATCATGCCGGGACAGCACTTCACGCTCGGCGGTAAACCAATCCTGTGCGTCCTGTCCGGGAGTGCATCCGCGCTGCTCATACAGTTCATAAGCACGGAACCGGATTTCTGCCTCAAGATCCGCAAGGAAATACTGCGGGACACTATTGCTGCCATTGCCGCTGTCGGGCATCTGGAGAAGGTTCTTCCCGGCCTTTGATTTGGAAGTCGAAGTTTTGGGGGTGCGTGGGGTCTTTGCTTTGGCCATTTCTGTACTCCTTAGGCTGGTCAACTCTTGCTGGTGTCACGAGCGACGCGACAACCAAGCGGCTGCAGACATCTCCCGTGGGAAGTAATAGAAGAATGATAAATCGAGTGGCCTGTGGAAGTGTGAATTTGCAGCATTAAATTTTCCTTTTTCAGTGAGCGGAATTTTCGTCGCCTGACAATGTTTCTTTCCCATAACATGAATCGGCAACCTAAAACGTTTCTCCTTGGAGCAAAATTGATTTTCTATCGACGGCTGCTTTCGGTATTGGTTTTGCTCGGTGGAGCAGGCCTGTATCCGCAAGATGACTCCACGCCTTCGAGCAGAGGCGTGCCGCAACAAGCAACCGCGTCAGCACAGCATGAGACGGTCGTTGTCACCGGCGCCTTCGCTCCGGTTTCGGAAACTGAAATCGACCGCTCGGTCACGGTAATCGAAACCGCCGACCAGGATTTGCTGCACAACAACTGGGTGGATTATCTGGAACTCTCTCCGTCTCTCGACTTGCGGCAGCGCGCGCCGAATGATGTGCAAGGCGATCTGTCGATTCGCGGCTCGACCTTCGGTCAGGCGTTGGTGCTGCTCAATGGCCTACGAATGGACGACGTTCAAAGCGGGCATCACGACATGGATTTGCCAGTCCCGACCGAACTGATTCAGCGACTTGAGATTCTACGCGGAGCGGGATCAACTCTGTATGGCTCTGACGCCATCGCGGGGTCGCTGAATGTGATTACCGCTACTCCTGAGCACGCGGATTTGCATTTAGGTGCTGGGGTTGGGAATTTCGGGATCAATCAGCAGAGCGGTTCAGCGTCTTTGGTGTGGAAGAAAATTGACGAGCAGCTTGATGCTGAGCGGGATTTCTCGAGCGGCTTTCGCGCCGACCGTGACTACCGCAGCGTGACGCTGTTTTCCAACACCGGAGTTGAGAGTCCGCTCGGGCATTCGTTGCTCATGTTCGGGTACGGCGACAAGCCGTTCGGCGCTGATCAGTTTTACGGGCCTTTTAATTCCTGGGAGCGGACCAAGTCGTGGTTTGCCGGCGCGAAACAAGACTTGGGGAAAAACACCGAATTTGATTTTGGATTCCGGCGGCATACGGACGACTTCATTCTGCTCCGCGACAATCCGTCGGTTTACGAAAACAATCACATTGATAGGAGCTGGCAGGCGGGTTTGCGGCGGCACGATCAGGTATCGAAGAACTCGGCGCTGTTTTATGGAGCTGAGGGGATTCACGAGAGTATTGTCAGCAACAATCTTGGCGATCACGACCGCAGCCGGGGAGCAGTGTATCTCGACTATGACGTTCGGGCGCTGAAGCGGTTTTCGTTTTCGCTGGGGGCGCGGGAGGAAATATTCAGTTCGACGCATGGGGAGTTCAATCCTACGGCGGCGGCGGGAGTTTGGCTGAAATCGAGCCTGAAGCTGAAAGGCAGCGTCAGCCGAGCGTTTCGGCTGCCGAGTTATACGGATCTTTATTACAGCGACCCGGCAAATATTGGGAATCCGAATTTGCGGCCCGAGGCGGCGTGGGACTATGAGGGCGGGGCGTTGTGGAGTCCGAGCGCACGGCTGAAAGCGGAGGCCACAGTTTTTGAACGGCGTGATCGCGACGTAATTGACTACGTGCGCAGTTCGGCGAGTTCGCCGTACATGGCGGAAAACATTCAGGCGTTAAATTTCACGGGCGTGGAACTTTCGGCGGAGTGGCGGTTGGCGCACGGTCAACGAGTGCAGATTGCTTACACCGGATTGCACGGCGTGCAGCAATCACTGAATGGATTGCAGACGAAATATTCATTTAACTATCCGACGCATGATGGCGTGATTGCATGGAACGGACATCTGCCGGGAAAATTCATTGCGCGCACGCGGATTGGCGTGGTGGACCGCTATGCGAGCGATCCCTATGCGTTGTGGGATGCTGCGGTGGCGCGTGAATTCGGGCACGTGGCGGCGCATCTGGTGCTTTCAAATATTTCGGATACGCAGTATGAAGAGATTCAGGGCGTGATCATGCCGGGACGCAGCGTGGTGTTCGGGCTGGACTTTTTCTTGCGTGGGCGCTAGTGGAAGTCGTGGGAACTCGTTTGTGCCTGGGTGATGCTGAGAGATGAAACCCGGGCGGCTTTCACGGAAACGACTCCGTCCTGATTTTGCAGGATGCCTTCGATCATTAGAAATTGCTCCGACGTGAGTAAGAGGCGATTCTGCTGAAATAAATCTGGAGTGACGATCGCATTTGCGACTCCGGTTTCGTCTTCCAAACTTAAAAACAAAAACCCCTTCGCCGTGCCGGGCCGCTGGCGTGCGATTACGCAGCCTGCGGTGCGGACCTTGCGTCCACCGGGGAGTTGGCTGAGATCGCTGGCACGGCGGACGCCGAGTTTGTCGAGGCGCGGGCGGTGATAAGCCATGGGATGCGGGCCGACCGTCATGCCGGTGCCGCGGAAGTCGGCCACCAGGCGCTCTTCGGCGGACATCATCTTTAATGGGGATGGGTGGTCGGGTGTGGGAATATTTTCCAGCAGCGGGCCGGCGGGGTTGGCGGCGGCGCCGGCGTTCCAGAGAGCGTCGCGGCGGTGGACCATTGAGTTTCGAGTTTCGGGTTTCAAGTTTCGAGCGGTTGTAATCGAGTTCAGCGCGCCGATTTCCGCCAGCGTGTTCAGTTCATCTTTGCGCAATTCCGGGACGCGGCGCACGAGATCGTGGATGGAGTCGAAGGGGGCAAGATTTCGTTCACGGGCGATCGTGCGGCCAGCGTCTTCGTGGAGTCCGCGCACATAGCGGAGGCCGAGGCGAAGAGCGATGTGTTTTCTGACGGCTGACGGCTGATGGCTGACGGCTTTCTCCAGCGTGCACTCCCACTCCGACTTCATCACATCCACCGGCAGGACTTTTAATCCGTGACGTTGCGCATCCTTCACCAGAGTGGCGGGGCTGTAGAAGCCCATGGGCTGGTTGTTCAGAAGCGCGGCGGTGAAGGCGGCGAGGTAATGACATTTCAAATATGCACTGGCATAGGCAAGCAACGCGAAGCTGGCGGCGTGGGATTCGGGGAATCCGTAGAGCGCGAAGGAAGTGATGGAAAGCACGATCTGCTCCTGCGCCTCGCGCGAAATGCCGTTGCGCTCCATGCCGGCGCGGAGTTTGGTTTCGATCTCGCGCATGCGTTTTTCTGAGCGTTTGAATCCCATGGCGCGGCGCAGTTCTTCAGCTTCGCCGCCGGAAAATCCGGCGACCACCATGGCCATCTTTAGCAACTGCTCCTGAAAAAGCGGCACGCCGAGAGTTCGCTTGAGTACCGGCTCGAGCGAAGGATGCGCATAGGTAACTTCTTGCCGCCCTTGCCGCCGCTCTAAATATGGATTCACCATCTGACCGACGATGGGGCCGGGGCGAATGATCGCGACCTCGACGACCAAATCATAAAAACGTTTTGGACGAAGGCGCGGGAGGCAGGACATCTGCGCGCGGCTTTCGATTTGGAACATGCCAATGGTGTCGGCTTTCTGCACGGTCGAATACACTTCGGGATCGTCGGCGGGAAGATGTGCCAGGTCAACTTCTTCGCCGTAGTGATTGCGAATGAGCGCCAGTGAATCCTTGATCGCGGCCATCATGCCAAGGCCGAGCAGATCGACTTTGATGATGCCGAGGTCGGCGCAATCTTCTTTGTCCCATTGCACGACCACGCGGCCGGGCATGGACGCAGGCTCGAGCGGGACCACGGAATCGAGTTGTCCCTGGCAGATGACCATGCCGCCGGAATGCTGGCCGAGATGGCGGGGCAAATCCTGAATGGCTTGGCACAGCTCGAAGATATTTACGTATGCGGGGATGGCGCAGGTCGAGTCCGGCGTCGCGGAAGCGGCGATCGAAGGCGTCGTGGGCGTCACGATATTCCCACTGCGCGACTGCGGCGGAAACTTTGCTCAGAGTTTCGGGATCGAAGCCCAGCACTTTACCGATTTCGCGCGAGGCCATGCGGCTGCGGTAGGTAATGACATTGGCGGTCATGGCGGCGCCGCGCTCGCCGTAGCGGCGATACAAATATTGAATTACGGTTTCGCGATCGTTGCCGCTGGGGAGGTCGAGATCAATATCGGGCCACTCGCCGCGCTCTTCAGAGAGGAAGCGCTCGAAGAGCAGTTCCATGCCGACAGGATCGACGGCGGTGATGCCGAGTGAATAGCAAACTGCGCTGTTGGCGGCCGATCCGCGACCCTGCACAAGAATGTTCTGCTCGCGGCAGAAGCGGATCAGGTCCCAGACGATGAGAAAATATCCCGGCAGCTTAAGTTTGTCGATCAAGGTGAGTTCGCGCTCGATCTGGCGGCGGGCGCGGTCCTTCAAATCCGAAGACGCGCGGCCGTAGCGCGAGTGAAATCCTTCGCGGGCGCGTTCGCGCAGGAATGACATCATGCTTTCGCCCTCGGGGACTGGATACTTGGGGAATTCATAGCCGAGGGCCTCGAGGGTGAACTCAAGGCGCGAGGAAAGCTCGACGGTGTTGGCGATGGCTTCCGGCAAGTCGGCGAAAAGGGCCTTCATTTCTGCGGGCGATTTCAGATGGCATTCGGAATTGCGTGCCAGCAGGCGTCCGGCAGTATTTAGCGTGCAATGATGGCGGAGGGCGGTGAAGACGTCGGCAAGGGGGCGGTCGTCTGAAGTTGCGTAGCGCACACCGTTGGTGGCGAGTAGCGGCAGATTGAGTGAACGCGCGATTTCGATGGCGGCGCGGTTGCGCAGTTCCTGTTCGCGATGAAAATGTCGTTGCAGTTCGACGTAAACGTTGTTGCTTCCGAAAATGTGGATCAAGCGCTCGACGGAGCGGCGGGCGGCTTCGATACCAGTGTTTCTCAGCGCATGGGCGAGCGGGCCATCGTCACCTCCGGTTAGGCAGATCAGGCCTTCTGAATATTCTTGAAGCTCTTCCGCGAGGACGGCGCCCTCATCTTTTTGGGCGCGCAACTTCATTTTGGTGATCAGGCGGCAGAGGTTCTGGTATCCGGCGCGGGAAGAGACGAGCAGGGGAAGACGAGCTTCACCACAGAGGCACAGAGACACAGAGGAAGAAAATTTATGCTTTTTATTCTTTTCGGTGTCTCGGTGTCTCCGTGGTGAAAAATCGCAGTTCACCTCGGTTCCGATGTGTGCTTTGATCCCGGCCCTCTTCGCGGCCATATAAAAACGCGGCGCACCATAGACGCCGTCGCGATCGAGCAGCGCCATCGCGGGCATGTTTAGCTCGGCGCAGCGCGCGATCAGGCCTTCGGGCAGGGAAGAGCCTTCGAGGAAACTGAATGCTGAGCGGGAATGGAGTTCGAGGTACATCGGGTGATCGGGTCATCGGGCGATCTCGTGATCTCAAACTCAATCACCCGATGGCCCAATCATCCGATCACCCGATTGTCTTCAGTCATAACTTCCTTCCACCATCCACCGCCCGTCCACCAGATCGTGGACCAGGCGGTACAACGCGATCTCCGATTTGTCTTTATTTTGATTTTGTACAGCGATGTCCCACTCGTCGCGCACCCAGGAATCCTGTTCCCACCAATCGCCGGAGGAGCGCCAGGGGCCGGCGACCCACAACACTTCACCGGTAATTTGATTTTGTTTCTTGGAGCAGACGTGAGACGGGCGGCCATCCTGATAGGTGACGGCGACCACAATTGGCGGACGAAAAATCCGCAGCGCGGTTACCAGGTCTTCGCTTCTATTCTTCGACGCGAAAGAGTTTCCGTTCTTTTGCGTGGATAACGCGGAGGGCGTGAAGTGTTGCATCTCGAATGCTTGGGGACGATGCGTGTCGAGCAGTTGCGGCGATCCGGCGCGGCCTTCGCCGACAACCCCGGCAATTCTGGCCAGGGTGAGTTCGAGCTTTTCCGGTTCTGGCGACGCAGGGAGAAAAAGCCCGTTCTGTGCCGGACGCGGTTTCGCCGGCTCAATTCGCAAATGGATTTTCGCAACCGGAGCGCCCGGCGGATGGGCTTTCAAATCCAGTTGCAGAAGTTTAAGGAAAATATTGGCATCGAGCAGCGGCACTGGCAAATGAATGGTCCGCTGAAAGCAACTCGCGGCGCCGCTTTCCGGCCGCCCGTTCTCCAGCGTCAATTCCAGCACTAATTCCTGTGCGGCCAGCGCCCGCGCTTGCAGGCGCGCACAAAGTTGGTCAAGCATTCGGTTCAACAAAAATGCCAGCGGCTCCAGCAGCACCAAGGGGAAGTCCAACTCCATGACCTCGTCAAATATCAGCGGAGGATCGGAGGGAACTAGTGTGCGCGGGCCGATGCCGGCGGCTTTTCGTTGAAGTTCGAGCCCGCGCTGTCCCAGGCGCTCGCTCAGGGCAGCGGCGGGGAGGGCGATCAGGTCACGAAATTTGCGGATGCCCCAGCGGGTGAAGGTTTGCAGGATTTCTTCAACATCGTCGGAACCTGTTTCGTCCGCGAATAACACTGTGACCGGCAAGCCGCCCAATACTTCGGATTCTTTTCCTTCGGGCACCACGGTTACGCCACTAAACCCTTGTGCGGCGAGCAGAGCGGCTTCCAGGGTAAAAGCTACGGCAACGTTGGTTTCCAATCCCATCTGCAAAGCGGAGTGAAGAATCCCTCGCGCAATTTTCGGAAGAGATCCGAAGAGCTGGTTTAGGCCGGATAAATCCAGCAGCAGCGTGTCGGGCGCGACATCTTCTACGCGTGGCGAAAAAGATTGCGCGCAATCGAGCAGCGCCTGATGGGCGGCGGATTCTTGAAGCTCCGAGCGATCGCGCAAGGGAATTTCCGAGCAGCCCTCCACTTGCAACTTGGTCATGCCGGGCACAACCCCGGCGCGGCGGGCGGCTTCGTTTCCCGAGAGGATGGTTTGCAGCGGCGGTTTGCCTTCGAGCACGGCCACGGCCTGCGAACGCAGATCCGGCTCGGCCCGCAGGATGGCTTCCACGGGGAAATCGGGGACGTAGATGCAGGCGAAAGGCATAAAAACCGTCGTTCGTCGTTCGTCATTCGTCGTTGGCCAAAACCTAAAATCAAAATCATCCTGTGCGGACTGCTTGCGTTTCAAAAACTGCGGTTATGGATTGCATGGGTTTACGTTCTGATCGTGAGCGGGTGATCTCGGCTTGTAACTGCATGCTTTCGAGAATCTGAGTATGGGAAGGCTTTCCTGCCGGCTGATGGCTGACGGCTGATGGCTGATTGCGTAGTTTGATGACTAACGCAGCGCAACTTTGGGTGCGAGGGGATTCGCTTACCACCAGCAGCGCGGTTTTCGCGGGCTCGACTGCATGCTGAAAGCGGAACCAGGAGGCCAGCGGGATGCGGCGAGAAAATCGATCGGGGATTCCCGCGAGATCGAGCACGACTAGTCCGAAGCCGCCGCTTTGCAGGATGAGGTCGGTGGTTTTCAGGACTTGTTCGAGATTTTGTTCGCTGTCTTTAAGACTCTGTGAACCTCTATGGTTAAAGGTTTTGGCCGCCGAGGACTGCCCCAACCTTCCGCACCGTATCCAGAGAAATTTGCTGAAATCCAGCCCCGCCGCTGCGCCCGAAGCCGGGTCAAAGCTGTCACTGGCATCGATCAGGACGCAGGTTTCGGCGCGGCATGTGGCGGCTGCCATGGTGGCGAGGAGCAGGCTGGTTTTCCCGGAGGAAGTGGAGCCGCAGATTTCGCTGAGGCAGCCGCGAGGGAGGCCGCCTCCGGTGATGGCGTCCACGGCGGCGACGCCGGTTGAGAGCATCTCGGGTTTGGGGCGTACTTCCAGTCGCGACGCGACTCGCACGGCACCGAGTCGCTCGGAGGCGGCGATGTGGCGCAGTAGGGCGGCTTTTTTGACGTCGAATCGCGAGGGGAATCCCGTCGGCAAAAACGAGGAATGGGTGGAGCTTATCGGAAATGATGACATGAGGTCCTCGGGGCAGAAAAAGGTCAAGGCTGGCTGCCCAGTGGCGAGTTCCAAGGTATATTCGCTTTTTGTTCGCCTTTGTGAGATTCTGCTACCCGGCCCTGAAGTTGTCAAGGGGCAAGGAGGATTTTTTATCAAGGCGGGCGAGGTATGCTGGAAATCGTGCCGGACGCGCTAAAAGCCGAGGAGTCCCGCGTGGGTTTGTGCGCGGATTGCCGGCACATGCGGCCCATCCGGTCGGATAAAGGCTCTATCTTCTTTCTTTGCGGAAGGTCGGCTGCCCAGCCGGAGTTTCCGAAATATCCGCGACTTCCGGTCCTGCGGTGCGTTGGCTATGAGAGGGAGGAAATTGCCAAGGATCAGGAAAACGAGCGTTAGTTTCCGATTGTGTTCTTTACTTGATGTTTCTCCACCGGATCCAGTGGGATGGCAGGTTGCAAATCGAGGAGTTCGCGAATTTTTTTCGCCAATTCCGTGATGTAGAAAGGTTTTTGAATCAAAGCCAGTTCGTTGTCCGGCTCCGAAAGTTCTGCCAGCTTGTCGTCGGTGTAGCCTGACATGTAGAGCACTTGAATCTCCGGCCGCGCTTCTTTTAGGCGCTGGGCCAGTTCGGGGCCGCTCATCTGGGGCATGATCACATCCGTGACCAGAAGGCGAATTTCCCCTTGATGCTGCTCGGCAACCTGCAAGGCGTCCACGCCGTTTTCACCAACCAGTACTTCATAGCCCTTCGCGTGCAAACCTTCGCGCAAGAGGTCACGGAAGGCGGGCTCATCTTCTACCAGCAGAATTGTCTCTCGATTTGTTCGCTCCACCTCGGTCGGAGACGTCCGCGCCGGTGCCGCTTCGGCCGGCTGCTCGACTTGCGGCAAGTAAACTTTGAAGGTAGTCCCAGCGCTTGGTTCACTCTCCGCAAAAATAAAGCCGCCACTCTGCTTGACAATGCCATAGACCGTGGCCAGGCCCAGGCCGGTCCCTTTGCCAACCGGTTTCGTGGTGAAGAAGGGTTCAAAAAGGCGCGCTTTGGTTTGTGCGTCCATGCCAGTTCCGGTGTCGCTCACCGACAGCATGACGTAGCGCCCCGGCGGAAGGGATACGTCTTGCACGACGGACTCTTCTTCAAAAACCACCGAGGCCGTCTCGATCGTGAGCCGTCCGCCTCTGGGCATTGCGTCCCGCGCATTGACCGCCAGGTTCATGATCACCTGCACCATCTGGCCGGGATCAACCCGAGTCCTGCCCAGGTTCGGGTCCAGAGCCAGGCGGTGCTCAACATCTTCTCCCATCAGGCGGTGCAGCATTTTGTCGGTTTCGGTCACCAGCGAATTCAGGTTGACCACTTTCGGTTGCATCACCGACCTGCGGCTGAATGCCAGCAGTTGTGCGGTTAGCGAAGCCGCGCGTTCGCCTGCATTCTTGATGATTTCCACCCGGGTACGCGAAAGCCCATCCGTACCCGCCGCAGTGGAAAGAAGCTCGCTGTATCCGATGATCACGGCCACCAGATTGTTGAAGTCGTGGGCTACGCTGCCCGCCAGTTGTCCCAATGCTTCCATCTTTTGTGCCTGGCGCAACTGCTCTTCAAGCACCCGGCGGGCGCTCACATCCTCAACAATGATTTCGAGAATGTCGCCTTGTTCTTTTCCGGGGAGGCGGCGTCCGCTGGCGCGCACAGTAAGAGGCCGTCCATCTTTTCGCTTCCAGTTGAACTCCACACCGCTGAAGTACTCCGCGCGGGTTGGCTGCGCCCGGAAGCCGCGCGAGTCTCCTTCCACATACAGATCCTGGGATATCCGCAGGGCGAGCACTTCTGCCTCGGACCGGTAGCCGAGCATCTTTACCAGCGCCGGATTGGCGTTCAGAAACCTGTCTTCTTTCACGCTGGTCCGTCCAATTCCATAGGGGGCGTGCTCGACAAACGAGCGCAACTCCGATTCCGAGACGCGGAGGGCTTGCTCGGCCAGTCTGGGGCGGGTTATGTCCACGCCTACGACCGCCACGTACGGCTTGCCGTTGAGTTCCACCCGCACTCCCGAAAAATAGAACGGAATCCTTTGGCCGTCCTTGGCCTGCATTTCCAACTCGCCCTCGGCAAAACCGGTGGTAAATATCTCCTGCTGGGCCTTTTCGGCTACGTGCCGGTACTCCTCAGCGACATTGCGCAGGGGGGCCGCTTGCGAAGGTGCGTAGCGGACAAGCATTTCAGCGTTTTTGTTCCAGCGCATATTTTTGCCGGCTTCGTCCTGCAGGAAGAAGAGGCCCGGTATCGCCCCAATCACTGCGTCAGATAGAGTCTTTTCCTGCAATAGGGCCTTCTCTGCACGGCGGCGCTTTTGCTGGCTGAAGATCATGGCCGCAATCAGTATTGCTTCCAAGACGCACAACGCGGCGACCGCAAGAATGTAGTTGCGATAGCGCTCCCACACGGACGGCTCGCGGAATAGTTCCATAGTCCCTGCGGGCAGTTGCCGCTCGCTAACCTTCCAGCGCCGCAACTCGCGCCAGTCCACCATGTCCTGGGCCGAGTTATCCACCACAATGGGAATGCTCAGTGCGTTTTCGCCACGCAAAACGCGCACCGCCTGCCCACCGATTAAGGTCCCCAATTTCTCCGGGTTGGTCATGTGGCCACCGATTACCCCGTGGCCGATGTACGTCGAGTAAATGCCATATACAGGAACACTCGCCGAGTGGGTCATCAGGTCGAGTGCTTCCTCTGGAGCAAAGAATTGGCCCTTGCCATCCTCGAAATAGAAGGTGCTCAGCAAAACCGTGTGCGCCGGCAGCGCCGAAACCTGCTTAAGCAAGTCATCCATGGGCAAAGCCGTCAGATACGTGATATCAACTCGCTGTTGATACGGGAAAAAATCCCGCTTCAGTTCTTCCTGCCAGTACCGTGCTGCCGGTGAAGCGTCCACCACGATTGCGACATGCTCAGTGTCCGGCTGGAGCCTTAGGGCCAGGTCCAGGGTGCGCGCCGGTTCATCGGTGCTGGCCACGCCGGTGATGTCGTGGCCGACATTTCCACTCGCCATGGCATGTTTCAAGTCATCCAGCCGCCGCACATTGAATAGAGCCACAATCGGTGTGCCGGGGAAGAGTCCTTTTCCTTCCCCGAGCAGAAAATTGAACTGCTGCATACGACACCGGGACCACCAGGTCGGGTCGATGGTCGGAGAATTTAAGCTGAAGAAGTTTGACCAGGTCTTTCGCATGCCCCGGCGCCGGGAACCGCACCAG
Source organism: uncultured Acidobacteriota bacterium (assembly GCA_963839975.1). Taxonomy (GTDB): domain Bacteria; phylum Acidobacteriota; class Terriglobia; order Terriglobales; family Acidobacteriaceae; genus Gp1-AA145. The sequence goes on from CAWIXA010000003.1 coordinate 967,124, forward strand.
GTCAAGATATTCGGTGTAAAGCTCCACCCGGTCGGGGAGTCCAGATCTCAGTTCCGAACGCAACGCCCGGTCAAAGCCGGCGTAAATGCCTTCTTCGTTGTCGAATGAGTAAAGGATGAGCACCCGTTTGGGAGCACGGCCGGCGCCGGAATCGGCCAGGGTAGAGCCGGAAAGGAGTAGAGCAGTCAGAACAATGACCGCCGATCGCAGCGAGCAACCCCTTTGCCGAGTGCCGCACATCAAAACACCTTCTCCTATCGGATCTCAGTGCTCGTGATTGATGGCGACTGACTTCGTAGCCCTGGTTCCCAAGGTGTCCAACAACAAACCGGGAGCCGACGAAACAGCGCAGATCAGTGGCAGGGATGTTAGCCCATTTCTACACTTCTTGCCACCCAGATGCGCCAATTGATGCCGCATCTGCCGCTAGGAAATTAACCGGAAATTAACCTGGTTTTAACAGAGGAATTCGGGCGCCTCGTATAATGGCGGCACCGCCAAATCAAGTTATGACCGCAATGTTCGTGAGACGAAAGGTTTTGTTGCTCGAGGACGATCTCGACTTGCGGCATGCCTACGCCTCTCATCTGACGGCCAACGGTTTTCTGGTTGAGGAGGCGGACACGGTCGCCGCCGCGGTCCGAGGCTTCGAGGCCGTCCGCCCCGACGTCGCCATTCTGGATTTCCGCCTCACCGACGGAACTGCTTTAGATCTGCTGCCCAAGTTCAAAGAACTTGAACCGACCACGCCCATCATTGTGTTGACCGGGTTTGGCTCAATGGAGCTTGGGGTTTCACTGATGAAGGCCGGGGCGGAGCATTGCCTTGCCAAGCCCATCGAGTCATCCGCGCTAATGTTGATCATTCACAAAGTGCTGGAGAATTCACGCAATCAGCAGAAGCAGCTCGCCAACAACACCCGGCGGCGGCGCGTCGTGCTCGATCCCTTCCTCGGGGAAAGCTCACCGATTCAGCGTCTGGCTGAGACTGCGGCCAAAGTTGCACGGGGGCAGAGTCCGGTGTTGCTGCAGGGGGAGACCGGCACCGGCAAAGGTGTGCTGGCGACGTGGCTGCACGAGAACGGCCCGCGCGCGGAAGAGGCATTTGTGGACCTTAATTGTGCCGGACTCAACCGCGACTTCCTGGAATCCGAATTGTTTGGGCACGAAAAGGGCGCTTTCACCGGCGCGGTGAATGCCAAACCCGGGTTGCTCGAAGTGGGGCACCGCGGGACTATTTTTCTGGACGAGATTGGGGACATTGACCCTAACGTCCAACCCAAACTGCTGAAGGTTGTAGAAGAGAAAAAATTTCGCCGTATGGGAGACGTTCGCGATCGCCTTGTCGATGTCCGTCTGATCGCCGCCACTCACCAGGACTTGCGGGCCCTGATCGAGAGCAAGACATTCCGCAGCGACCTTTATTTTCGCATCAGCACCGTGCCCCTCGCCATTCCTCCGTTGCGCGAGCGTCAGGACGATATCCCCCACATCGCGCGCACTCTGCTGCACCGGATTTGTTCCGACATGGCGCGCGCCCCGGTTGAGCTTTCGTCCAAGGCGGTGGAACGGTTGCGGGCTTACTACTGGCCGGGAAACATTCGCGAGCTTCGAAACGTCCTCGAGCGCGCTCTGCTGCTCAATGAGGGAATCGTGCTGGAACCTGCCCACTTCGGATTTGAGGCGCCCGTGCCGCTCGAGATGCATTCCAACTCCTACGACTCTCACTGGACGCTCGAAGAAATGGAGCGGCACCACATCGCCTCGGTTCTTTCGGAAGAGGAGCGCAACGTGGAAAAAACTGCAAAGCGGCTCGGGATCGCCAAGAGCACTCTCTATCAAAAACTGAAGGCTTTCAACCTCAACTAGCCCGCTCGGCTTCCTCGTTCGATTTCCATACTCCACCGTTCGAAAAACCAAAACCTCTAAGCCAGCACCAAAACCTTCTGCCCACAAATCTAGGTTAACCCTCTGCATTTCAGTCGTGTGCGAGCGGGCGACCCTTGCCTCTGGATTTGGCAGGGTGATTGCGCTGGATCCGGACGGTGACGCGGGCACACTGAAAGTCAAAAAGGAAGGCACGATGAGCAAGGTAATTTTGCTGGTGGACGATTCGGCGACTTCAAGGATGCACAGCCGGATGTTGTTCGGGAGCTACAAAGAATATGAGTTTATCAGCGCTTGCGATGGCAAAGAAGGCGTGGAAATCGCCCTGGAACGAAAGCCCGACCTCATTTTGATGGATGTTGAAATGCCGCGCATGGGCGGCATCGAAGCTTGCCGGAAGCTTCGTGAAAATGCCGCCACTCACAAGACCCCAATTGTGCTATTGACGATGCGAAGTGAGCCGTCGGCCATAAAAATGGGACTCGACAGTGGCTGCACCGAGTACATGCTGAAGCCTGTGAACGAAGAAAAGCTCGTCGCAGTGCTTGCAAAATACTTGAGATGAGCCGCCCTGAGTCCGATGCGAGCAGGCAGGCATCAGCGCCCCCGATTTGCCCGGTCCGATTTCCATAACCCAGCGTTCGAAAATCAAAAACAGCGAAGCCACCGCCAACCCCAAATGAACGCAACGCCCGCACAAACCGCCGCATTTCAGTCGTTTAGAAGGAATGCGCTCTTGGGATCTTTCTTTGGCATGGCGATTGCCACTCTACTCCTGGAAAGAAGAGCTTCACTCTTCTTCGAGTTGCCAAATAGAGGGAACGCAATGGCCAAGAAGGTCCTGCTGGTGGACGATTCAACCACCACACTGATGATGGAAGAAATGATTCTGAAGCAGCGCACCGATTACCAGTGCGTGACCGCGAAAGACGGCCTCGACGCAATTTCCCGCGCCGTGGTTGAGTCGCCCGACCTGGTCTTGATGGATGTGGTCATGCCGCGCATGAACGGGTTTGAAGCCTGCAAGCGCATGCGCCTCGAAAGCTCGTTGCGCCAGACACCCATCATTCTGGTTACTACCCGCGGCGAAGAAGAGTATGTCGAGGCCGGCTTCCAGAGCGGCTGCAACGACTACATTACCAAGCCCATTAACGGCTTCGAACTGGTGACTTTGCTACAGAGCTACCTGGGAGAGTAACCGACCGTCGCAACGCATTTGCGCCTGAGGAATTCAACCGAACATTTATTCAACCGAACATTTAAGGATATGGCAAAAACTTCTAAACCAAACCGCGCAACCAAGGGTCTGGGGTCATCCCAGGAACTGACCGATCAAGCGAAAGTTTATGCCGCTCGCATGCGGCTGCAGAACACCGTTGACCAGGCCGATGCCCTCGACGCTATCCGCGAGATTGCCGGGAACCTGATCGGGACCGAAGAAGTTGCGGTCTTCAAGGTGGACCAGCGGCGCTCCGAGCTTTGGCTGTATTGGTCGTTCGGTGTCGATCCGAACAAGCACGCTGTGCTCGATGTCCGGCAGGAGCCCCGATTGCAGGCAGCGCTCAACGGAGAGGCGGTTTTTCGCGAGCACGGAAACGACCGATTGCTCTCGACCGACCATCCCGCCAGTGCTTTGGTGCCCATTCTGGTGGACGGGAAAGCTTCCGCAGTGATTGTGCTGTTTCGATTGTTTCCCCACAAACCGGGGATTGAACTGATTGACCGGCAGATTTGCGAGGTGCTGTCGCATTGCGCCGGACGGGCCATCGAGCCCTATCACCAGAAACAGATTTAAGAGGACGACGCGTCAATGAATTCCAGACCGAAAGTTCCACAGTTCAATCCGGCAGTTCTCCCCATGGAGTATCTGCCCAGAATCGCTTACGTCTCGGACGACAAGCACACGAAGCATTACCTGATTCCGGGCAAGATTTTTGCCGCGGCCCAGCCCTTTGCCATCAGCAGCATTGTGGGCTCAGGGGTAGCGGTCTGCCTGTGGGATTCGGTGAACAAAATCGGCGGCGCCAATCACTTCATGCTTCCGGAAGGCCCGGAAAACAGCGAGAACGCGGTGCGCTACGGCAACGTGGCCAATCCCGCCCTGTTGCAGCGGATGCTCGATCTGGGTGCGGAGCGCAAGAATCTGGAAGCCAGAATTTTCGGCGGCTCCCTCCCCGGCATAAGTTTTGGAGGCGAAGGCGAACGCCTCGGGGAGCGCAACGTTCAAGCCGCCAGTCACTTTCTACGCCTGAATGGGATTCGCGTGCTGCAAACCGAAGTGGGCGGCACCAAAGGACGGAAGCTGGTGTTCCACACGGACGACGGTAAGGCCTGGTGGGAAGAACTCTGAGATGGGGACAGCTAACCACAAACCGCATCTGGTACGCGCGATCGCTCCTCCGTCTGGGAATGTCGATAGTGATCCCGTGCTGGGGATGCGAGAGCGAGTGTACCTGCTGCCGGGTCAGCTTTATGGCAGCGCCGAGCCTTGCCAGATCAGCACCATCCTAGGCTCGTGTGTGTCGGTCTGTCTTTTTGACCCCACCCGGCTGGCGGGTGGCATGAACCACTTTCTGCTTCCGAGTTCGAGAAAAGGTGAGCCTGAGTCAATGCGGTTTGGAGACACGGCAACCGTAGCTTTGCTGGAAAAATTGCTGGCTCTGGGCTGCCGGCTGGAAAACATTACCGCCAAGATTTTTGGCGGCTCGGCGCTGTTCCGCGGCCAGGACCGCTATGCGGAGAGCCTGGGAGCAAAGAACGTGGCTGCCGCAATTCACTTGATGGAAAACGCCGGCATACAGATTGTGGCGCAGGAAACCGGCGGCGACCACGGGCGAAAGGTAGTTTTTGACACCGACGATGGAGTCGCCTGGTCGAGGAAAGTTTAGGGTAACCATGGATTTTGATCGCGAAAAAGTGGTGGCTTCATTTCTGGCCGAGTCCCAAGAGGGTCTTGAGCGCAGCGAGCAATATCTGATTGCGGCGGAGACCGAAACCGGCGGCACAGAACTGCTGGAGGAAGTATTTCGCGCAACCCATACCATCAAGGGCAACGCTTCAGCGCTGGATTTCTCCGAACTCGCTGGCTTTGCCCATGTCATGGAAGACCTGCTGGACTCAGTCCGCAGCGGCCAGGTTGCAATCTCGCGTGAGGTGATTGCGCTCCTGCTGCACGGCGTGGACGCGCTGCGGGCCCTGGTGCCCGCCGCTGCCGATGGAAATGACCGGCTCAGTCCCTCGCATCTGGGGCTCAAACAATTGATGGCGGACCACGCCTCGGGCAAGCTGGCCGTAGCGCCGGCCGCTGTAGCTGCTCTCGATGGCCACAATTTTTCAGAGGTGCCCTCCCCGGCAGCGGTTCCGGGCGCGTCCGTACTGAGCGCCCGGAACCGTACGCTTCGCGTGGAAATCGAGAAACTCGATCAGATGCTGACCTTGACGGGAGAAATTGCCATTGCCCAAGGCCGGCTTCGCCGCATGATTGCGGAAGTGCAGGGCGAAGAAGGAAGGCAGTTGTTGGAAATGCACCGTGAAGGCGAGCGTCTGCAAAAAAATCTTCAAGAACAGGTCATGGGCGTCCGCCTGGTCCCGGTGGGGCCGCTGTTTCAGCAGTTCGCGCGCTCGGTGCGGGATATATCGCAAAGCCACAACAAACTGGCGCGTTTGGAAATCGCCGGCGCTGACGTGGAGGTGGACACTCGTGTCCTCGAAAACCTGAAAGACCCGTTGCTCCACATGATCCGCAATGCAATCGACCACGGCGTTGAATTGCCGGAAGTCCGCCATTCCAAGGGTAAGAACCCCTGCGGAATGCTGAAGCTCACCGCCTTCCACAGTGCGGGCACCATTTTGATCCAGCTTTCCGATGACGGCGCTGGATTCAATCGGCAGCGCATTATCGCCAAGGCGCGCTCTCTCAATCTGCTGCCGGAAGGCGAAAAAATGTCGGACCAGGAACTCTTCAATCTCGTATTCACGGCTGGGTTTTCAACCGCAGATGAGGTGACGGATCTTTCTGGACGCGGCGTGGGCATGGACGTGGTGCGGCGAAATATTGATCTGCTGCGCGGAAACATTGACATTCGCAGCGTCCCAGACCAGGGCACCACCATCAGCATCCGTCTCCCGCTGACGCTAGCGATTATTGAAGGTTTTTCGGTCGTCGCCAATAACGAGACTTATGTGATTCCCCTGGAAATGATCACCGAGTGCCTGGAGTTGCCCGCCGACCAGATTTCCGCGGAGAGAGTTGGAGTCATCAACCTGCGTGGTGAGCCCCTACCATTTGTGCGGCTGCGCGAAGCATTCGGCGGCGGCGGCCAGCGACCAGAGCGGGAGAATGTGGTCGTCCTGCATCGCGAAGGCGGCGCTGCCGGTCTTGCCGTGGACAAGCTTCTCGGAGAATGCCAAGCCATCATCAAGCCCCTCAGCCGGCTGTTTCGCGATGTGCCAGGAGTCTCCGGTTCCACCATCCTCGATGACGGCCGCGTGGCGCTGATTCTGGATGTGAATACGCTACTGCGCGATGCGGTTGCTGAACAGGCGCAGGCGGTGAATTAAGTCTTGCTTTAGAGAGTTGTGAAAAAACTATCGCGCCCTCGAGCGCAAATGCGAAGTTGTGAAAGGAACAAACGTATGTTGAAGAAATCCTCAATTGCCAAACGTCTCGCACTGGGATTTGGCGTGATATTGCTGCTTTTGCTGGTCGTCGCCCTTGCCGGTTATTGGGGCATGGAATCCGTTACTCACGAGACTGTCTCCATGCTGCGCGGAGACTCCAAAGTCTCCCAACTTGCCGATGAAGCCAAAATCACCACCCTCGAGTTGCGGCGATTCGAAAAAGACACCCTGCTCAACCTGGACAACAAGCAGGTCATGCAGGCCTACCAGGACAAGTGGAAGACCCAATTGGCCCAGCTTCAAACCCTCCTGACCGAACTCAGCGCTCTCGTCAATACTGACGAGGACAAACAACTGGTGGCGGCGATGGGGACCGATTTAGCGGTTTATGATCGCGGCGTTGACGGAGTGGTGGCCGGCATTAACGACGGCACCATAAAGACTCCGCAACAGGGCAACACCAAAATGATAGACGTCAAGGATGAGATCCACCGCATGGAAAACGCGGCGACCGATCTCTCCGAGAAGCACCGCAAAATCATGGCCGAAAAAGACGTCACCATCACGAACTTCGCCCGCCAGACTGGGCTGGTGATGCTCGGTGTAGTGCTGATCACGTTTGCCGCGGCCACCTTCGTTACTTTCGTGGTTTCGCGCGGCATCACCATTCCGGTGAAAGCCATGGCCTCCCACTTAGGGGAAATGGCGCAGGGCGGTGGCGACCTGACCAAGCGGATCGAGATTTCATCGCAAGACGAAATCGGCGAAATGGCGAACTCATTCAACCAGTTCGTCAAGAAGCTCGAAGAGATCATCAGCGAAGTACGCACCAGCAGCGACGGCATAGCCAGCGCGGCCTCGCAAGTGGCGGCGTCAGCATCGTCGCTTTCGCAGGGAACCAGCGAACAAGCGGCCTCGATCGAGGAAACCACCTCGAGCCTGGAGCAGATGAGCGCTTCCATTGCTCAAAACGCCGAGAACAGCCGCCAGATGGAACAGATGGCGGTCAAGGGCGCTCGCGACAGCGAGGAGTCCGGCAGCGCGGTTCGTGAAAGCGTGACGGCGATGAAGCAGATCGCGGAAAAGATCTCCATCATCGAGGAGATCGCCTACCAGACCAACCTTCTGGCGCTCAACGCCGCTATCGAAGCAGCGCGCGCCGGAGAACATGGCCGCGGATTTGCCGTGGTCGCCACCGAAGTCCGCAAGCTCGCCGAGCGCAGCCAGACCGCTGCGCAGGAAATCGGTGGACTGGCCACCAACAGCGTGGACGTCGCGGAACGCAGCGGCGCACTGCTGCAGGAACTGGTCCCCGCAATCAAGAAAGACCGCGGAACTGGTCCAGGAAGTCACTTCATCTTCCCGAGAACAGTCCAGCGGCGTTACTCAGATCAATAAGGCCATGACCTCCGTGGACACGGTCACGCAGCGCAACGCGTCTTCCGCCGAGGAGCTCTCCAGTACCGCCGAGGAATTGGCCGCTCAATCGGAAGCCTTACAGCAACTGATGGGATTCTTCCGGGTGGCGGGGGAAAGGACTTTCCGCGGCTGCCCGCAGATCAGTGGAGCACAAACCGCTCCACGCACAGGTTTCGGCGGGAGTTATCCAGAAGAACAAACCCAACGGCTCGGCAGTCGAACACAACTTCACCCGGTTCTAAAAGGCGAAACCACAATGCAAATCAAAAACGAAGATGACAACCGGGAAAAAGAGCAGGACGTAAAGCAATACCTTACGTTCATGATCGGTGGCGAAGAATACGCCATCAGCCTGCTCAAGGTGAAGGAGATTATTGAGTACGATACCGTCACCGAAGTTCCCAAGACTCCCGAATGGGTCCGCGGCGTGATCAACCTGCGGGGCAGCGTGGTTCCGGTTATTGATCTGGCGGTGAAGTTCAGGCTTCCCGCCAGTGTTGCCGGAAAACTTACTTGCATCGTTATCACCGAGGTGGAATGCGAAGGTGAAGCGACCGTCATGGGCGTAATGGCCGACGCAGTTCGCCAGGTGATTGATCTCAAGACGCAGGATATCGAGGAACCACCAACCTTCGGCACCCGCGTCAAAGTGGATTACTTGAAGGGAATGGCGCGCTCAGGCAAAAAGTTCTGTCTCATTCTCGACACCGAAAAAGTGCTCTCGACGGACGAACTGCTGGAACTGCCCGACGCCATAGAAGAGGCAGCCACTTCCACCGACCTTCCACTGATTGAAGCTCCCCCCGCTGACTCGCAAGGGTCAGCTGAGGCCAACCCGGAGTAGCTGAAAAATGCAGAGAAGCGACAGGAGTTCTCGTGTATCTCGGAACCGTGAAGGTTCCGGGGCAACGGACGACCTGTCGCTCACTCCGGCCCTTTTTGCCAAATTCCAGGCCCTGATTTACCACGAGTCAGGGATCTGGTTGGGTTCTCACAAGCAGGCGCTGCTGACCGGCCGGCTGGCTCGCCGCCTCCGCTTGTTAGCCTTGAAGAACATGCAGGAGTATTTCCGCCTGGTCAGTCAGCCCGATCAGCAGCACGAGCGGGCGCTCATGATTGACTGCATCACCACCAACGAAACCCATTTCTTTCGCGAGCCCCGGCATTTCGATTTTCTGGTGCAACAGGTGTTTCCACGATGGAAACGCGAGGCCGCGGCCGGAGAACGGCTCAGCCGGCTGGCGGTTTGGAGCGCCGGCTGCTCCACCGGGGAAGAGCCGTATTCGCTGGCCATGCTTCTGCTCAAGCATTTCCCGCCTGATCAGGGTTGGTGTGTGGACATACTCGCCACCGATATTTCCACCCGCGTGCTGGAAAAGGCGCGGGCCGCGATTTTCCCGATCGAGAAATCCAAGGAGATCCCGCGGGAATTTCTCCGTGCTTACATGCTCAAGGGAACCGCCGAACAGAGCGGCGTCATGAGGGCCACTCCAGAACTACAGCGGATGGTGAGGTTCTCGCGTGTCAACCTCTCGGCCGATTCCTATCCCGTCGACGGAGTCTTCGATCTTATATTCTGCCGGAACGTACTTATCTATTTTGACCAGCAATCCAAACAGAAAGTCATTACCGGACTGCTGCAACATCTGGCCTCATCCGGCCTGTTGTTTGTCGGACACTCGGAACATTTGGGCGGAGTTTCACCTGGGCTGAAATCGGTCGCGCCCACGGTGTACGCTCCTCCCGGAACCAACCTCGGATTCCGCCGGGACGAAAGCAGCGCGGGATCCGCTGAATCATTGCAGTCCTGGTAGAGTTTGTGAAGCCTTCCCCACGCAAAACGCGCAAACCCGGCGAGAGCCTCCACGTGCTGGTGGTGGACGACTCCGCCGTGGTGCGCCAGGTCATGATGGCGGTGCTGAGCGCAGATCGAAACATCAAAGTCAGCATCGCCGCCGACCCCATCATCGCCTTCGGAAAAATCGAAAAGGATCCGCCTGATGTGGTGATCACAGACCTTGAAATGCCACGCATGGACGGCCTCACCTTCATACGCAAAATTATGGCGCGGCAGCCGTTGCCCGTGATCGTTTGCTCGGGGCTGACGGAGAAAAGAATGGAGCTGGCGATTTCGGCCCTTGAGCTGGGCGCGGTCGAAGTCATCACCAAACCCAAACTCGGAGTGCGTGATTTCCTGCACGAATCCGCCGTCATGCTTCTCGACGTAGTGTGGAGCGCCGCCAATGCCAGGGTATCTCCACCGGCCATGCCGCCCGTGCCTCAGCGAAACACCGCCGACGTCGTGCTGCCCCTCGGGCCGCTGCCCCGCTTCCAGCCCGCCGGTGACAAACTGATTGCCATCGGCGCTTCCACCGGAGGCACCGAAGCGATCCGCAGCTTTCTGCAGGCCATGCCGCTCGGCTGTCCCGGGATCGTTATTGTGCAGCACATGCCAGAATTATTTACTCGCGCCTTCGCCGATCGACTCAACAAGGACTGCGCCATCGAAGTGAAAGAAGCTGCCGATGGGGATCTGGTGAAAAACGGCAGGGCTTTGATCGCGCCGGGGAACCGTCATCTGCTCGTGGAACGGAATGGCGCCAGTTACGTGGCCCGAATCAACGATGGCCCGCTGGTTTCCCGCCATCGGCCAAGCGTGGACGTGCTCTTCCGCTCGGTTGCAAGCGCCGCCGGAAATCGTGGCGTCGGCGTAATCATGACCGGTATGGGAAATGATGGCGCGCAAGGCCTGTTGGAAATGCGCGAGGCCGGCGCTCACACCATTGCCCAGGATGAAGCCAGTTGCGTAGTCTTCGGGATGCCGAAGGAAGCGATCGGCCGTGGCGCTGCGCTCGCCATTCTTCCCCTGGAGCAAATCGCGAAAGCAGTCGTTGATCTGCCAATCCGTTCAACGGAGCGTGCCGTTCGACGGCAATGAGAAGTCCTTCGATCAACTCGTCGGGCGTCTTTGGCGATGGTCCGGCTTAGGCGAAGATGACTCATCCCGACAGAGAGGTCCTGTGATCATTCGACCTACCAACAAACGACACATAGAGCTTCTTCCCGCGCTTCACAGCACACGCGAATCAAGAAGAACTTGGTCCAACTGGGGAATGAGGCTAAGATAGGCGGCTCCCTGCGCACGCGGGAAGCCGCCCAAATTCTACTGGATCTGCTTCAAGGGACCAGCGGTATTGGCAAAACCGCGCGAGCTCAGGACCTGAGTACCCGCGTTGTGTTCGCCGTTGAAGGGAGTGGGCCCACTCGGACATCCTGCATTGCCTGCATCGGTCGGCGAGTCGAACCAGATTCCCACGTGATAGGTGTGCACTGGCGCTGTGGCCGGGTTGACCGTAGCGTCGGACGGGTGAACCGTGGGCGCCGGACCGGAGCCCGGAGCAACAATGAACGTCTCATCGCTGAAACGCCCGACAAAGTCCGCCACTGCCTTACCACTGGCATTGCTCCGAAGATCACCCTGATACCAGGCCAGACCAAAAGGAGCATTGGGGAGCTGAATCACGAAAACGTCGAAGTTCGTGTTGGCCGGCAATCCAGTGGCCTCGACGTGCATGGTCTCTACCGCTCCAAGTGAATTGATGGTGACCCTGCCCGACGCTTCGGTAAGGCAACCCGCGTTTACCACCGAAGCGGAGCGAGTCAAGCTAAAGGAAACGTTTTCAGCCGCACCGGCCAAACCAGTTACAGCCAGCACGACGCCTAACAGCATTGCAAAACGATTTTGTTTCAAGTGATGCCTCCTAGAGTGTTGTTTTAAATTTGAGGGCCGTTGATCTTCCTGGCGGCGGTGCTGGACATGCCACCGCTCCACTAAAATCTCGCCTGGCCGAAAGATCTTCGACCCACATGCAAACTAGGCGATGACACTCAAAACTGTCCTTAACGTTTGGTTAAGAAATTCAAGGTAAAATCCAAGGAAAGTTCCAAAGCCGGATTTCACCGCATGCCGAAGTACTTACTCAGCTGCTCGCGCAACTGTAGGCGCGCCCGCCACAAGCGGGCCTTGACTGCGACGGGAGTCAGCTGAAGCACTTCCGCTGTCTCCTCCGTCGAAAATCCTTCTATGTCGCGCAGCACGAAGACGACCCTTAGACTGGACCTCAATTCCTGCAATTCGCTTCTTAGAATGCTTCGCAACTCGGATCTTCGGTAGAGTTCTTCCGGGTCCGGGGCCCAATCGGCGAAGTCGAGCGGACCGCCATCCTCATCACTCTGCGGGTCCGCATCGAAAGACACCTCTTTGATGGAACGCTGCTTGCGCAGCTTCATCAGGGATTCATTCACCGTGATGCGAGTCAGCCAAGTCGAGAACTGTGAGTTCTCCTGGAACTGGTTCAGTTTTCGAAAAGCTTTCAGGAAAGCTTCCTGGACCGCGTCCTGAGCGTCTTCCCGATTGTGGGTGACGTGCTGAGCGATGCGGAACAACTTGCGGTCGTATCGTCTGACCAAGTCCTCGAACGCCCTGGAATCTCCGTTCTTGCAGGCGTGTACGAGTGCCATGTCATCGAGCGCCATGGCCGTTGCTGCGCCGGATGTCGAAATGCAACTCACACTGGTTGTTGCCATCTGTCTCTCTCTTTCTCTTCTCGCGCGCGAACGCGCGCGAACGGTCAAATTTCACGGCACAAATCTGTAGCCGGCTCCATGCACGGTCAAGAAATGTACTGGGTCGGATGGATCGCTCTCCAACTTTTGCCGCAGCCTCAACACGTGGTTGTCAACCGTGCGGGTGCAAGGGTAGCTGTCGTATCCCCAGGCTTCATTCAGCAACTCGTCGCGTGAGATCACCCGACTTGGGTTCATCATGAAGAACTTGAGCGTCTTGAATTCTTGCGCAGTAAGGGGCGTTCGCTCTCCAATTCGGGTTACCTCCATGCTGGCGAAGTCAACGCGCACATCACCGAAACTTACGACGTTGGTGAACCCGTTCGAATGTCGGATTGCAGCGCGAACCCGCGTAACCAGGTCTTCCCAGCTTGCCGGGAAGGGAGTCAACAGGGATCCCGGAGTACAGAATGCTTTGAGGTCCGGCTCTCCCTTGAGCGTCGCTTCCCGATCGACGATGAATACCACTGTGGAGCTCTGCGATTCGAACAGAGTTCCCGAGGCGGAGGAAGAAGCACTCACATCGGTCTCCGCCACGATATTCTTGCCCAGCCACGCCGGGTTCTCCAGCGACATCAATTCGGACCGCTGGCGTTGCTTTCATCTGAGGCCAGTTGCTTTTTCGACTCAAATGGACCGCTGTGTTCGTGCTCATCGGTTTCTCCTTCCACGTTCAATCATTCAGGTTTTAGCGTCTTGTCGTCGCGTGCATAACCCGAAGCTTCGCCCACGGGAAATTGAAGTGCTTAGTCGTCCGCTCGAAAAAGAAATAGTCGGCCGCGTAGGGCACGAGCTCAGTCTGACCTGCGGTGCAGACGCTGGTAGGAACAGCTCCGCCGCTGGTGTTCAGACGTTGAATGAAGGTGGTGTTGGCCAAGAGGTCACCGCCCGTGGGCCCTTTCTTGTTGCCCACTGACTGCAACAAGAGGCATGGAATCGAGCCTCCATTCGGGCAACTCTTCTCGTCGGAGCCAGCGTTGATTTCGTTTACCTTGACCATCCACACCCGGCTGCTATCCAGCGAACTCTGCCACGTCGGGTTTCCGCCTTTGGAAGGGACAACGTTTGGTTTTGGGTCTTCATTGATGCTCTGGAAGTGCGTGATGGTCTGGACCTGATGTCCGAAGAAATCCGCAAAAAGAGTGGCTTCGGGCCGAGCGGTTGGGTTCCAGGCAGCGCCACCCGTACTCGTCGGCAGGCAAGTGTAGCCCTGGCTACCGTAGGCGTGGCCGACCAAGTAAGCAGAGTTTCCTGCCGGCACGGCAATAAGGTCAGGCGTAGGCGGAGGCGTAACTTGTGGTGCCGCAAGGGTGACCGTGACCGTGCCGAAGGCACATGCGAGCAAGAAAGCGGCCCCGAACAGGCTCCGAACTCGTGCAGTCTTTCTTGGTTGCTGACCAACGTTGTGGCTCACTTCTTCTCCGTTCCTGTCTCTGGGTTGCTCGTCTTGCTATCGCCTGAAGGTGTTCAGACACACACAGCTCGAAGACCGCGCTGCTTGGCGCGAACCAAAAATATTTCTGTATCTCACGAGTGGCTTGCGTCCGCTTTTTATTTGTGAGGTTTTAATCGGCCTCACCAGACATCACGAGATCTCGGTGGAGTTTGCTTTTTCGCGAGAGAAATTCGATTGATGGACGACCGATGCGAAATGAAATGCGCTTGCGCTTCGCTGGTGGGTTGCGATGGGTTGGATGGGTGCGCGCGATTGTTCCCCGGCAGGAACTACACTCAAGAATTAGTTATGAGGAAACCGGCTATTGCTCGAGCAATGGAGTTGGCGTCTGACTCAGATCACGGTCTCTCATGGCGGAATGGCAAACCATGCACGATTGCTGCGTGCGATTTCCTTCCTGCGAGACCAGAGCGTAGGTCATCCCGTGTACCGACCAGCTAACCACCCTATAGCCCTGGAACATGGCGTAATGGAAGGTCAGCTTGTGAAAATTAGCCTCGATCCCGCCAGAGGCCACGGCTACGGAATCGGGCGTCACCACCAGACCCACTGGGCCGGTCGCCATTTGGTAGGCGACGTAAGCGCCAGCGCTGCCCCCAACCTGCATCATTCGCGCACCCTGCAGACGGTAGGGTCGTTCCTCGCCAGGCGCTGCCGGGGAGGCCGGCAGCACCAACGGAAACTTGGATCCCTTCTTAAACCACTCGTTGAGGGTCTGCGGCGAATCCGCATGAATGTCGAGCGCGAGGCTTCCCTGGGCTACCTCGCGGTGAGTATTAACGGCGAATTCTGCAAGCTCCGGCCCAGAAAGAACCGCCTGGTTTGCCGGTGGCCGGGTACTTAGAAATCCTGAAATCGCTATCAGCAGACAGGCCAGCCCTAACGCCGGAACCAGCCACCTCCAGGTTTGTCGCCGCGGCGGCTTGGGGAGAAGTAATGTGGCGACGGGATCGGGGCGAAACGGGGCCTGTAGTGCCGCTAGCATCTTTTCTTCTTGCGGAGTTGCATCGTCGTCCACGGACGTGGCTGCGCGAAGCATCTGTCCGCAGTGGTCGCACAGTGCGGCATGCATGATCAGCTGTCTGGCCTTCAACTCCGGCCACAGTCCGGCGGCCACTTCATGCCAGTCAACATCTTCGTCTTTGGGACAGTCCGCGCGCCGCGCGGCGGCCTCCGACACCGCCAAATGCGAAAGTCGGTTCACCACCTGGCGGTACTTCGAGACCCTGCTCCTGCAATCTGAGCACGATTCCACATGCTCCTCGGCTGCGCGAACCGCGTCCGTTGACAGCCCGAGCGGATCTTTCCCGGCCCCGGAAGACGAGGGTACGAGAGCGTTGAGCTCTTGATTATCAATGTGCCTGTCGAATGGACGTCCCAAGTTCCGAATCTCCCCGTACTTCTAATACGAGTTCGCGAGGGAATTTGCTTTTGACTCTTCTTCCTCCTCTTGGTCGAACTCTAAACGGTCGCCCAGTACTTGCTCCCGGAGACTATGTTTAAGCCGTTCAATAACGCTTCCCACCCCCTTGGCGCTCAATCCGATGGTCGGCAGGGACGCTATCTCTTTGGTGCTCATTCCCTGGCGGAAGTATAGCCAGAAAATCATACGGTCGCGCTCCGCGTCGGGCCCAGTCAAGTCCTGCTTCAGGTATTCGTCAATCTCGCTCAGGAAGATCTCGAATGCGATCTTTTCTTCGCTGCCGTGCGTTTCTTTCCCCGCCTCGGGGTCAACGTCGGTGGTAGAAACATGCGGGTTGTCACCTCCGGATGACTGACTGTGTCCATGCTTGAAATAGTCGTGGGTGGCATTGGCCGCGGTTTTTTTGAGATATCCCAAAATAGCCTCGGGACGCAGGATGGCAAAGTCCCGCAGCAGCCGGCATCCTCCTTCCCAGAGTTTGAGGTACGTTGCCTGGATCAGGTCTTCCACCAGCGACCGGGAGGGATCGCCCCACAGGGAGGCCGTTCGCATGACGGACAGGCTAATGGGTTTTCCTACCCGGAAAACGAACTCCTCCCACGCGTCGTTGTCGCAAGGGCCGGCGCAGAGACAGACAATGTCTTTGAGGGACAAGGCCGAGTATCGTGTTGTCCTTAGGTTGTCTGACATATGTCGATTCCCGGGAGTGGTATTACTACGGCCTTCACGCGGCGTCTCCGCCGCAACCTCGCGCAGCGCTCTCTGTAAATGAGGTATTTCCTCGAAATCCCAGACGCGATTCCCCTGTGCCATGTTGATTGGATGATCCTGAACGCCGGCATTTGTAAAAACATCGTCACGTGCCCCTGAAAACGCAACCTGCTCTTCATCTCGACCCGCATGCGCGGTCGAGGCCTTTTGCAGGGTTTGACCTCTTAGCTTGTGGCATCCTGCTGCTTGCACTAGAATCTCGTCTTGCAGTTGGGAACCCCGACTTGAGTGCAGGTTAAGCCGAGCCATTCGAAACAGTCCTTAATGGCTCGTAATAAAATTCCAAGTAAATTCCAAGGACAGTCATGTCCGTCCAAACAAAGGTGTTATATGAGTTCGGGAACTTTCGCTGCGATCCTCGCGAACACCTTTTGTTATGCGATGGCAGACCGGTCGCGCTGTCGCCGAAATCGTTTGAGATCCTCGTTGCCCTGATTCAGAAGCAGGGCCGTCTGCTGACGAAGGACGAATTGATGCAGCAGGTTTGGCCGGACAGTTTTGTGGAGGAAGCCAACCTGACGGTCAATATCTCCGCGCTTCGTAAAGCGCTGGGCGAGACTCCCGGGGGGCAGCAGTACATCGAAACCGTACCTAAACGGGGGTACCGTTTTGTTGCGCCGGTGACGGAACGTCAAGACGATGGCAAGCTGGCGTCGGCAGAAAAGGTTGCCGAGACAGCGCCCAAAGCTTCGCGCCCGGAAGTTGGGTTTACGCACGCACTCTCCGGTTGGTCCCGCCGCTGGTGGTTGATCGCAGGATTGCTGCTTATTGGGGTGCTGGTCTCAGTACTTCTGTCGAACCGCCCGACAACCCTCACCGATAAAGACACCGTGGTCCTGGCTGAAATTGCCAACAAGACTGGCGATCCCGTCTTCGACGATGCATTGCGCCAGGGGCTGTCATCGCAACTGGAACAATCGCCCTTCCTGAATCTGCTTTCCGACGAGCGCATCGCGCAAACTTTGTCTTTGATGGCGCAGCCCAAAGACGTTCGCCTGACTCATGACCTGGCACGCGAGGTTTGTCAGCGCACGGCCAGTGCGGCGGTTCTTGACGGCGTGATCGCGCAAGTAGGCACTCAATATCTACTGACGCTTAAAGCGGTCAACTGCACGACCGGTGACTCACTGGGGAGCACGCAAGCACAGGCCGCAGACAAGAATCATGTTCTCGACGCCCTGGGAAAGGTAGCCTCGGAAATTCGCGGACAGCTGGGTGAGTCTCTGGCCTCGGTGCAGAAATACGACGCCCCGCCGGAGAACGTCACCACTCCATCCCTGGAAGCACTCAAGGCCTACAGTCTCGGGTATCAGTCCATGTTCGTCGGGAGCGATTTTGCGGCGGCCATCCCACTGTTCCGGCAGGCCATTAGCCTCGACCAGAATTTCGCAATGGCCTACGCCAGGATGGGAACGTGTTATGTGAACCTGAACGAGACCGTCCGTGGGGCCGAGAATGTGACCAAGGCTTATGCGCTCCGCGACCGAGTGAGCGAACGCGAAAGGCTCTACGTGGACTCGCACTATGAAGCGCTTGTCACCGGAGATCTCGAAGCTGCGCGCAAGGTCTATGAATTGTGGGCGCAAATCTACCCGCGTAACGCGCCGCCGAGCGGTTATATCTACAGCGAACTAGGGGACTACGAGAAGGCTCTGGCCTCGTATAAAGAAGAGCTTCGAGTCGGCCCCCAAACCGGGAATGACTATGCCAACCTCGCGAGCGGCTATCTGCAACTCAATCGGCTGGATGAAGTTAAGACGACGGCTCTTGAAGCGCACGCTCACCACAACGATTCTCCGGAGATCCACCTCGACCTCTATTGGGTTAATTTTTTGCAACACGACTCCGCTGGCATGGAGCGCGAGGCCAGGGAACTGATGGGCAAACCTGGCGACGAAGACCAGATGCTCAACTTCGAATCCGATACTGCCCTATATGGCGGCCAGCTCGCGAAGTCTCGGACCTTGGCGCGACGCGCAATTGAGTCTGCCCGCAAGGCGGACGAACCCGAGGCGGCGGCGCTTTACCAGGCAGAAATTGCGGTGCGCGAGGCCATTGTCGGCAACCTGGACGTGGCGAAGTCGCAGGCGCAGGCCGCGCTCTCGCTTTCCAGGGGCAGAGACGTGGTGGCTTTGTCGGCGATTGCCCAGGCGTTGTCGGGTGATTCCGCGAGCGCTGCGCCTTTGGTGGACGAGTTGGATCGACGTTTTCCCCACAGTACCATTGTGCAATTCAACTATTTGCCTACGATTAATGCCGCGGCTCTGCTTTGGAAGCATGACGCAAACAAGGCCGAACAGGTTCTGGCGGGTGCGGCACCCTACGAACTCGGGGGCGTTTTTGAAAATCTGAACTTCCGTCTTTACCCGGTTTACCTGCGTGGCCAGGCCTATCTGGCGGAGAAGCAAGGCTCGGCGGCGGCTGCCGAGTTCCAGAAGATTCTCGATCATCCTGGCCTGGTTCGGAGTGAACCGATCGGCGCGCTTGCCCGCCTTCAACTGGGCAGGGCTTACGCGATATCCGCCGAAACAGACAAAGCCCGGAACGCCTTCAACGATTTCTTCACCCTTTGGAAAGAGGCTGATCCCGACATCCCCATTCTGAAAGAAGCCAAAACAGAATTCGCGAAGCTGCAATAACGCGCGGATTCGGTTTCAGTTGTCAGGCGAAATAGCCCCGAACAAACCGTGGTTTTCGCCGCTGCCACCTGCGGTGAAGTAAAGAGTGTTAGGGTTGCCCACTCCATCAGAGCGGAAGGAAAGAGCCCATAGCCCTGGGTTGGCGATCACGGCGCCGGACTTGTCTTTGAGTTGGCCGAGAAAATTTCCGGTCGCTGGGTCAAAGGCGTTGATGGTGCCATCGCCAAAGTTGCCGATCAAGATGTCGTTGCTGAAGGCGCCGAAGTTCGCGCTGGCCTGCACGATTCCCCAGGGAGCGTTCAGCGTTCCGCCCGACGCAAAGCGGCGAATGAGATTGCCTTCCTGATCGAAAACGTCCACGATGCCGTTCCCCGGAGCGACCACCGGGTTAGTGGCGGACGCATCCTGCACCGCATAGCCCACAAAAACCTGGGCTCCGATCTGCTGAATACTGAATGGCGCGTAACCCGCCGGCAGGTTGGGATCTTTGAAAGATCCCGTAGTAGCCAGGAAATTGAAGGTGACGTCATAAGTAGCAATGAAGCCATTGTGGAAATTGGCCAGCGCCAAATACTCCCGGCAGCACGCCGGGGTCAGAATGGCGAGGGCCTTGTACACCGCTCCGCTGGCCGAGTCATCTACCGCCAGCAGCGCGCTGGTTGGGATAGTGCCGTTGATCGCAGCCCAGGTGGAAATCGTTCCGTCTTCGGTAGTGAAAAGAAACTGGGCAGGTGTGCCCCGAACGAGAAAGTCTTGCGCAATCGTGTTCACTACGATGCCCGTGGGCGTCGAAGGCACGGCGATCCCCGAGGGAGTCGGAATACGCACGACCGAAGGGGCATCGGGATTGCCAGAAGGATCGAATACTTTGGCGCTACCCCGGTTGTTATCTGCGACCCAGAAGGACTGCCCTGGCAAGAAAGCGATTCCCCAGGGATTGATCAGAAACGGGTCGGTGTGCGCGGCGTTTCCAGGGCTGTCCGAAACCAGGTTTGTCTGGTGATATCCGGCGCTGGTGGAGGTCGGCTGTGGCTGGCTGGTGCCGCCTCCGCAAGCCACCAATGCTCCGATAAGACCTAGCGCGGCGCAAAACAGGGAAATGGTTTTCAAGGGGAATCGCCTCCTGACTCCTACCTATTAGACTGCGCAGGTCAGAAGACGGTGACACGCGATCGGGAGCGAGAGTTTGGCCCCTCTTCCAGTCATGCCCCTCGGCTGCTCCACAATAATGTCCGCCGGCGAAGTGGCCGCGCAATTCACAGTCGGGTTATCCCTTTCTCAGGGGTCATCGCCGACAACCGGAACCTTTCAAATCACGATTGATAACCCCAGGGTCAAGAGCAGTGCCATCACCGAAATGATGGTTTCACAGACCGACCAGGTCTTGATGGTTTGAGCAACACTCATATTGAAATATTCTTTGACCAGCCAGAAGCCTCCATCGTTGACATGCGAGAAAACCAGCGATCCGGCTCCGGTGGCGATGGTCAGCAGTTCGGGACGGACTCCAGTGTGGATTGCGATTGGGGCAACAATTCCGGCGGCCATGGTCATGGCAACGGTGGCCGATCCGGTGGCGAGGCGCACCAAAGCGGCTACCAACCAAGCCGAGAATAGGATTGATATGTGCGCGCGCAATGCAAGATCAATAATGGCTTGCGACGTGCCACTGTCCTGCAGGACTCGGCCAAGGCCTCCGCCGGCGCCAATGAGCAGCGTAATCGTGGCGGTGGGGGCCAGACACTCGTCGGTAAATTTCAAAATTGCCGCCCGCGTAAAGCCGCGCATTTTCCCCAAAGTGATGAAGCTGACAATAACCGCTATCAGCAGCGCAATGTCGGCGCTCCCGAGCAGATGCAATCCGCTATTGAGTGCGCTTTGTGGCTTGGAAAAGAGGTCTGCCCAACTTCCAATCAGCATTAACGCGATCGGCAGCAGAATGGTAGCCACGGTCAAACCAAAGCTGGGCAAGTCACGCTTCGGAGTGTCGTCAATAAATTGCGCGGCGATCGGATTGGGGCCTTCCAGTCGAATGTGAGGCGCAATAAAATTGGTGTACAGGGGCCCGGCAACAATGGCCGTCGGAATACCGACCAGTAGAGCGTAGAGAACGGTGCGTCCTACGTCGGCATTGTAAGCGGTGACCGCGAGCATGGCGGCCGGATGTGGCGGCACCAGGCCGTGGACCACCGAGAGGCCGGCAACCATGGGCAGCCCCACCACAACTAATGACGTACCAGTGCGCCTGGCAACGTTAAACGCAATAGGCACCAGCAGCACGAACCCCACTTCAAAAAATACTGGCAGCCCGACAATGAAGCCAACCACCACCATGGCCCAAGCCAGGTGTTTTTCCCCAAAAACATCGATCAGGGTATGCGCGATGCGGTCCGCTCCTCCGGACTCTGCCATCATTTTGCCGAGCATTGTGCCCAACGCGACGATGATCGCGATGTGCCCGAGAGTATTGCCAACGCCTGTCTCGAATGACTTGACAATGTTTTGCAGCGGCATACCGCTGACCGCGGCCAGGACGAGCGACATCGTCATTAGCACGATGAAGGGATTAATTTTGAAACGCGCAATCAGGACAACCAGCGCAACCACCGCTACCAGCGCCGCGATCAGCAGGAAAGCACCGTGATTGTCGATCATAGGATGTGCATGCCGGCTACTTTCACCCACGGTACGGAAAAACTGAACTACTCTACCGGAAGCTTGTAAGCAACGCAGTCGATCTCCACCTTGCAGTCAACCACCATGCTGGACACCACGCAGGCGCGCGCCGGTGGATTTTCACCGAAGTATTCCCTAAATACCTGGTTGAACGACTGGAAATCGCGGGCATCATCAAGCCACACACCACAACGCACTACGTGCTCAGCAGAGTAGCCCGCTTCTTTCAAGACGGACAGAAGATTGCGAATAGCCTGGTGGGCTTGGGCAACGATGTTGCCCGTGACTACTTCACCTTTGACCATTGGCACTTGGCCGGAGACATACAACCAGCCGTCAGCTTGTACTGCCCGTGCGAATGGCAGGTGCTGGCCTCCGGTTCCTTTGCCACCTTCGGCGCCGTAACGTTTTATGCTCATGCTGTTGACTCCCGATGCTGCTGTTGATAACGAAATCGTCCTCACGACATTGCCGCAGAGTTGCGAGGCAGAAACCTACCCGCTCGCTCACCGGTGGGAATCTGGTCTCGGTACGACAAGACGCCGTTGACCCAAACCGCCTCGATGCCGACTGCTGCCCGGATCGGATCGACAAAGCTGGCAGTATCTCGCACAGTGTCAGCGTCAAACAACACTAGATCGGCGCAATAACCTTCCCGCACTTGACCGCGATCCGTCAACCCGAAGCGCTGGGCCGGCAGGCTGGTCATCTTGCGCACCGCTTCGCCCAATGAAAACAATTTCTGCTCGCGGCTGTAGTGTCCGAGCACGCGGGGGAAGGTACCCCAGAGACGCGGATGGGGCAAAGGATCATTCGGAAGCCCGTCGGAGCCGATCATGGTCTCTGAGTGTCGCAGAATCGCCCGCATATCGTCTTCCGAAATGCAGTGGTAAATTGCACCAGCAGGCTGCAACCGGCGCGCAGCTTCTAGCTGGCCAGTGCCCCAGCTGGTGGCGATTTCAGCGAGGGTTTGCCCAGCCATTTCGGGATGCGGCTTGGACCATGTGATCGTGATTGTGATGCGTTCGTCAACCTGACGCAGGTCGAGGCTGGTGGAGCTGGCGGCATATGGATAGCAATCGCAGCCAATCGATTGACGGGCCCGAGCCGCGTCGAGCGATTGCAGTACTTCGCCGCTGCGTCCCCAATTGTCGATACCGGCACATTTCAAGTGAGAAATAATCACCGGAACGCTGGTATGCGTGCCGACGCGGAACGCTTCGTCCATCGCTTGCAGCACCATGTCGGATTCACTGCGTAGATGAGTGGCATAAATTCCGCCCGCCTTGGATAGAGGTTCAGCCAGGGCCATTACTTCTTCAACCGACGCGGAGTACGCCGACAAGTATGCCAACCCAGTGCTCAAGCCCAGCGCTCCATGATCGAGTGCCTCACACAACTGGCCTCGCATCGCCGCAATTTCGTCCACGGTTGCGATACGATCCAGGCGATCCATGTGATTGTTCCGCAGCGCGGTGTGACCTATCAGTGCCGCCACATTCACCGCCGGCCGGGCGGCGCTAACAGCGGCGACATAGTCGGCAAAAGTGCAGTACCGAAACTCTCCGGTTTTTCCGAGCAAGTTCATCGGGTCTGGCGGATCGCCCGTTAGGCTCACCGGGGACGCACTAATGCCGCAATTCCCGACAATCACGGTCGTGACGCCTTGCGACAGCTTGGGCAACATCTCCGGGGCGCGAATCACATAAAGGTCGTCATGGGTATGCGCATCGATAAAACCAGGCGCAAGCATCTTGCCATTGCCGTCGAGCATGTGGCGCGCTGAACAGCCCGCAAGATCGCCTACAGCCTTTATGCGTCCGTTCTCGATGGCAACGCTGCCGGGCTGTGGCTCACCCCCGCTTCCATTCAGTATCTGTACATTGCGGATCAGGATGTCACAGGTGCGCACATCATCTCCCCGAGATTAAGCTAAGCGTCGCCGCTTCAATTAACATCGTTGACACGGACACGACCAAAACCAATGAATCATACAAAGGATCGCACTCAATATCCATTCACAGATGCCGAATCTCTCGCGCTGATTCAGCCGTTAAACAAGGGTTTGGGTTCAATGGATCGAGCGCTCAAGCCGAGCGACATACCCGACCTGGGATGGTGCTTGCTGGCCGAGGACTTGAGCTTACCAACTGCCGTGCTGTATGAGGAGAAGCTGGCGCACAATTTGCAGTGGATGCAGGCATTCGCCGACGCCTACAAAGCCAAGCTTGCCCCACACGGGAAGACCACGATGGCGCCAAAATTGTTCATGCGACAGTTAGAGGCGGGAGCGTGGGGCATTACGTTGGCAACCGCCCCACAGACGCGCGTGGCGTATCAACACGGAGTGCGACGCGTCCTGATGGCGAATCAGTTGGTGGGTAAGCAGAACATGAGCATCATTGCGGACCTGCTTGAGGATGCCCGAGTTTGAGTATTTCTGCCTTGTGGATTCCGCCGAGCAAGTCGAGTCGCTGGCGGGATTCTTTGGCGGCCGCGGGCAGCGCCTGAATGTCCTGGTCGAGTTGGGAGTGGAAGACGGCCGCACTGGAGTGCGGAATCGGCAACAGTTGCATGCGGTGATGACCGCATTGGCTAGCTGTCGCGAGTCCATCGTTTTGTGTGGAGTCGAAGTTTACGAAGGTCTGCTGAAAGATGAACCTTCGGTTCGGAACTTCTTACAGGATTCAGTCGAGGTCACGCGTGAACTAGCGCGGGAAGGCCGTTTCGATCGCACTCCCATCATTCTGTCGGGAGCTGGTTCGGCATGGTATGACGTGGTGGCCGATGTGTTTAGCAAAGCGGAAATCGGCCAACCCGTCGACGTGATTTTGCGCCCCGGATGCTACCTTACACACGACGTAGGCGTTTATCGGGCTGCTCAGCAGGAAATACAAATTCGCAATCCGGTGGCCCGAGGTATGGAATCGAGTCTGATGCCCGCATTGCAACTATGGGCGTATGTACAGTCAATACCGGAAAAAGAAAAAGCGATCATCGCTTTAGGGAAACGCGATGCAGCGTTTGACGCCGGCTTGCCGGTGCCCGCGCTTCACTATCGCCCTGGGCGCCCGAAACCAGTTGCGGCACCCGCCGCATGGACACTAACCCATATCATGGACCAGCATGCCTACCTGCACATCGCTCAAGGCGACGACATTCGTGTTGGGGACATGATTGGCTTCGACATTTCTCATCCTTGTCTGACGTTCGATAAATGGCGCCACTTGCCAGTGTTGGACTCCGATTATCGGGTCATCGATTTGGTGCAGACTTTCTTTTGATCGAGCACCTGAGCCCGCCTGGGCATTTGTTTCAAGTGGTGATAAATCGTGGTGATAAATCGCCTTTACGCTCATTGAGGAGTGGCCTGACGGCCCTGTCTGGGTCAATGAGTGATAACGCCTGTTTTCGCCAGTTGATCTCTAGAGCGTTATCGGCTCTGAGCAAATTGCATCCAGCTTGTCGCGAATCACGTGGCCGGCTTCCGGATCGGAATAGTCCAAGAGTCCGACTGCTGAGCGCCAGACCAAATGCCCTCCGGACCAGAGAATCTTCGCTATCGGGAGCCGATGCTTCTGGCTCGCAACACGAGTCACGGGTTTGTAGATGTGTCGGCGCGGTCAGGAAGCATTTTTCAAGCGGCCGTGGGTTGGCCGCGGCATGGCGGTGGGCGACCTCAACAATGACGGTCGGCTGGACGCAGTTGTGGCGACCAATGACGGCCCGCTGTACCACTTGTGCTCCGGATGGCGACCTCAAGCCGAAGAGTTCTGTGCAATAGGAATACTAAGTGCTTATCTTTGACTGAATGGCGGAGAGAGAGGGATTCGAATCCGCTTGGAAACGTCAAACAAAGGACTTACAGCGCACGGACAGCGATTTTAGTTCCTGTAGGTATATGAAAGACCAACCAAGTGATTTGTTCTGATTTGTTATGGCAGCAAACCTTGTTGTGGTCTGCGGATCTCTCGGATCGCAGATGATGGCGACACAAGCGGGGAAAGTCGTAGGTGTCATGTTCCCAATTACAACAATGGTCGGCTGATTAACTCGTTGTTGGTTCGTCCGGCTTGCGTTATCGCTGGTGCCGGAGCGACGGTTTCTAGAGGCACGAATCGCAGTTTCAGCAAGACCCACAGGGCGCGGAAGCCGTCTCTGGACCTGATCTTCTTGCCCTCGGATACAGTCCTGGCCGAGTAACTGACGGGGACCTCCTGAATCGCATAGCCCATTCTGCGACCTTTTGCAGTCACTTCAGAGCAGAAGTCGAAGCCTTTTGATTGCAGGTTCAACCCCATCAATATGTCCGTCCGGAATGCTTTGTAAGCCGTCGCTTCGTCCGAGAGCTTTGCGTCGTAAAGAAGATTTGCCGTCGTGGTCAGGATCGCATTTGCAATCCGATTCCTCCATCGCATTCCTCGAGCTGAGCCAAGAAAGCGGGAGCCGTAAACAACGTCTGCCTTGCCCTCGACAATTGGCCCCACTAGGGCAGCGTAGTCATTTGGATCGTATTCCAGATCGCCATCCTGAATCAGGACTACATCCCCAGTCGCGGCGGAGAGCCCCAGGCGGATTGCCGCGCCCTTTCCCACGTTCATGTCAGTGTGCAACGCGACCACCTCGCCAGCGTGCGCGGCCAAGAGGCTCGCCGTGTCGTCTTGCGAGCCGTCGTCAATCACGATGATTTCTCGCGTGCAACCCGGAGGCAGCTCGGCACACCGCACCCGCCGCAACAGCTCTGGCAGCGTGCCTGCCTCGTTATAAACCGGAATAAGGATTGAGACTTTCGTCCGTTTGCTTTCCTAGAGCTACCAATCAAGCTGGTCCTGCTGCTCCGGTGTATCAGTCTTCTGTGCCTTCTGTACACCCGGCTGCGGTGCTTGGGTGTCAACCTCCGAATAGGGAATCAACTGCGGGTCGTGCCGATCTGCGTCCACCAGCCAAAACGTTCTGTCCGGGAATTGCTCTAGGAGCAATCTATTGTGTTCAGCTCCCAGATTCCGCGCCCAGATCACCTTGGAATGAACCAAATCGGCGTGGTTGTACACCCATTCGTTAAGTACATTGTGGCGGGCAGAATACCACACAAACACTAGCTGCGGGCCCGGTTGCTGTTGTAGCCAGTGCTCCAGATCGGCGCGGCGCAGGCTCCAATCGTTCCCGCGCAGCGCTTGCCGGTCGGGGCCGTGAGGATCTTCTTTCCAGCCTTGTATCCGAGCCTCCACGCGCAGCACGAGGGAGACAACGCAAATCAGGGGCAAGAAATACACCAGCCCGCGCAGGCGTGGCACAAGCCAGTGGACCGAATCCTTCTCTCGCGCTAGTCTTCGCCGCTCTCTTCGCGTCAAGGTCGCCGGGTCTGCTTGAGGATTCCAGTGCCAGATGCGACTCAAGCCTTCAACCTGCAAGTACAGAATGAGGCACGCAACGGGCGCCGAGTAGTGCGGCCAGAGCAGCTTCACCAGCAATGACTCTAGGATGATTAGCGTGATGGAAACAATTGCAAGGCGAGGCCAGAAGCTATCAAAAACAAACCACAGAAGGACAATCTGCCCAAACGCGAGCAGGTCAAATATGCCTAGCAGCACAAACGATGCCGGATCGGAAATCAACCAGAAGAACACCATCCCCAAGATCAGGGCGACCTGCAAATATCGAATTCGTCCTTTTCGCAATAGACCGGGCAACACTAGCGCAGGCGTCAGCAAGCAACCGCAGTAGAAGGCCCACCATGTAGCCAGCCTACGCGCAATGCCGCTCCCCATGAACTTGAGATTTCGAGAGTTCAGATAAAGCCGCATTTCAAAGACTTCGTAGTAATACTGTACCCACGGGCTGCTATAGACGAGCTTTGGGCGTGGCGACAGAAAGCTGAATTGAGGACTCTCCTGATATTGCTGCTCGTGGAGCGCGTAGGGCGGCTTCCAGGGCGATCCTGTGATTGCGCGGTTGTAGGAGCAAGTGAGAAACGCTCCGCCAGCGAGAACAACGCCCGCAGGAAGAACAAACTTGCTCCAGAATCCCGTCTGTTTCCACATCCGTTCGCGCCAGAGGCGCACCACGAATAAACAGGTCAGGGGCAGCAACGCAAGAACACTTTCGAGAGGGCGGCTGTTTACCAGAATGACGATCCCCAGCCCTAGCCAAATGGAGTTTTCCCAGGAAAATTCATCCCAAAGGCGGCGGGCTGCTCCGAAGGCAAGCGCACCACCCAGAGCAGCGACCATCCCGCCCCAATACGATTGGCTCCAGTAGCTGAAGACGCCGTACTGAAGCGCCATCAGAACTCCGCCGAGCAACGCCCAGCCAGGGCTGATCCAGGCTTCAAGCATCCAAATCGTTGCTGCGCAGGCTAGTGCGGAAGATAGCCACAGACCGACTGCAGGATGCCCAGTGAGTCTTTCGCCAACAGCGAGAAATATTCCTTGCGCAGGAAAATACTTCGAAGCATAGACGGGGCGTACTAACACGTGAAACGTGTCAAAGAACTCAGGGAGTGGCGGCGAGGGATTAGCGGCATGGCCGTGCGCGAGAGTGTCGCCCAGCAGTGTGTAGCTGAATTCGTCGTGGACGCGAGGAACGGGTTCGTGCAGGATTAGAGTAACCAGCACACAGCCGAGGAACACGGCAGGTGCAAAAGACCATCTAATAAGGCTGGCGCGTGGGCCGAATTCAACCGTGCGGAGAACGAACGCAGGGGTAAGAGCGAGCGCTAGGGCGAAGAGCAGCAGGTCTACGAATTCGATCATATTAAGAGAACAAAAAGCAGCCTGGTACCCGAAATTCCATCCTTTGAAAAGCGCAAAGTGTTGGGAGTCTCAGGTAGGACGACTCAAAAGGGGTGGGCCAGCCTGCCAACTAGGAGACAGCCGAGAAATGCGGTTCCCGCACACGAAAGAATCGTTAACCGAATACTGGCAGCTAGCTTTAACCCTAGAATGAAGTTCCCCCAAAACAACGAATGCGTTGGCGGATGAACTATGCCTACTGGGCAACGGCCTTCGCGGGCTTTTCCGCTGAGTCGGTCAGATGGTCCTCATCGATCTCAAGCTTCAGGCTCCAAAACTTGATTTTGTCGGCCCGAATCTCTACCCGCCTGCATCTTGGAAGCGATGTACTTTCACTCACAAAAATGTCATACAGCCCAGGAGTAAGCGATGCCTCATACCAGCCAGGGTGGGTCTCCTTGAGAGCGACTGATGTCCCTCCAGGGTATTTAGGGACGTAGCCGCGCGCATAAACAAAAACGTTGTCGGTGCGCGTATAGTCATCGCCGCTGACCACAGTCACTACCAGGCTGCCATTCTTCTGCATCGTGCGTTCGACTTGGGGTACCACAATGTCGGAACAGAACAGCAAGAAAAACAGCAGTCCAACGAGTCGCACGATAGTCTTCATTGTTGAATAGTCCTCCCATCTTCATGTTGCAGGAACCGAGTACGTTAATCCCCATTGATTGCAGTTCTACAATGATTCAACACAGTGTTTGTGTTGTCGATCGATTGTTTTTTGGCCGCCGGTGTGTCTCCCCCGTCGGCCGGAATTGCGAGAACCTTGTGAGCCAGTTCGTGAAGCATAATGGTTATTTGTAGGGGCATCGAACCCGCGGGGTAACCGAAGATCGTTCCAGTACCCTGGAAGAAATGGCTAAACGGGTTGACGTAAATGGGTGCGTTTAGATCTCCCTGTTTAGTCGCTGCCATTGTGCCCGGATCCATCATCTGGGCCTTGATCTTCGTTCGGTCAAAAAGGGCTGCTGCCGAGTCCATGAGTCCATCGGAAGCTTTTTCGGTCGCAGCATTCAGCCAATCTGAGCAGGGATTTTTGTTCTGAAGAACGGAGTCCACACCCTTTTCGATTCCTGGCAGCATGGCGTCCAGCGCACCAATTTGATCCAACGTTCCGACCTGTAACTGTGCATCCAAAAAGCTAGCTTCGGCTTCAATCGGATCAGACGTAGCGGTCACGCTTTCGCCGGGTACAATCGGATTTCCGTCAGGCCCCAGGACAACAGGAATAGTACCGGCGTCCGGGTTACCCGGAGAAGGGCCATCAACCCACGTTCCGCCTTGGCTAGTACATTCTCCTTGACTGGCACCCCCGTCTGCAGGGTCATCATCATACCCGCTTTCACCCCAATCGCAGTAGAGCCCGAGCGGATCGACGAGACTCATGGGGTTGTTCATCACGTATGCATACCGATTCCAGGTTTGGGGGTTGCTCGGATCAACCGCCCCTGACCCCGCCGGGTCCGTCGATAACCAGCGTCCATGCACCGGGTTGTACTTGCGGAACATGAAATCGTAAATGCCGGAAACCGTGTCCTGATCCTGACCGGTAAACGACAAGTCCGTTGCGCCGCCCTGCCCGTAGGATTCACCGTAAGGCGCGTATGCGGTAGATGAGTACATGGTTCGTGTGGGTGTCGTCGCTAGGCGAGAACTTCCAAGATGATCGCGGTGGCGATAGTAGGTCAATCCGGTGCTGGTGTACACCGCCTGTGCGCCCGGCAGTGGAACATATCCCTTTACCAGCGTGCTCTGCCCGTTCATCAAGGCAAACTTGTTCCCCATTGGACCATAAACGATCTGCGTGTACGTTGAACTTACGGCCTTTTCTACCATGCGACCAAGTGCGTCATGCGTCAGCGTCGTCGTATCCACGGTGAGCATCTTGCCTTCGGCATCCCACGTGTAGTTGTGGGTGCCATCGTACGTCAATTGCCCGTTATTGTCGTAGGTGGGCGTAATTCCTGAAAGCGCTGTCATCCAGTTCGTGCTTGACGAATACGTCGGTTGAAATGCAATCCCTGTGCTCCCCATCGGCACCGTTTTCGTGATGTTACCGAAAGCGTCATAACTAAATTGTTGGTTCCAAATGCTCGATCCGCAATTTGCGGAAGAAATCCGTGACAGATCGTCGTGCGTGTAGTTGCAGGTTTGCGAGTCGTGAGTGTTCGGGATCGTATCCGAGATCGCCTGCGTTGCTAGAGAGCCGTTCGGGTTCCACGTCAGATTGCCGGTCAGCGACTGGCTGCCCACGTTGGATTTGTATTGCGTCATCCTTCCGGTATAGGGGTCCATCGTGTACTGATCTGAATCTTGTGAACCGAACGTTACACCGTACGTGAAAGTGCTGAGGTTGTAACTCGTGCCCGTAACTGGGTTCTGTCCTGAACTCGCGCTCACCATGCTGGTTCGACCCATTGGATCCACCGCGTAGGTCTGGGTCGGAATGCCGCTGATGTTGCTGCTCAGGCTGCTCAACCCCCCGTTCGCCCAGAAGCCAGCTGTGACGTGATAGTAGTAGCCACCGGTGCCGCCGTTACATTGGGTGGTGCCAGAGTGCGGAGTGCATTCCCATGTGTCTGTCAGTTCACGACGTACCGAGTAGCTGAAAAACTCGTCGGTTTTTCTTGAGCTTGACGAACCCGTGTAGGCCTCGGCGATCTGTCCTTTTGCGTTCGACATTGCCGTGCCGTTATACGTGGCGGCATCGTATACGAATACCTTCGTCGGAGTGTTTGCCGAATCGGGGCCACTCGGGTAGCTGATCTGAGTCATGCGATGCAGGGCATCGTACTGGTAACAAATATTGTTGCCTTTGGTGTCCGTCAGTTTGATCAAGTCACCGGTGTAAGTTCCTGAGCACGTACCCGATGAGTCGGAATCGTAAGTATAGGTTTTGGTTAGGTTATTGTGCTCCGGGTTTTGCTCTGAAATGAGCCGCCCCACTATGTCGTAGGTATAGACGCGAGTCTGATGGCCGGATGACGCCTGAGCATTTTGAGTCACCGTTACCGTGGTATAAAGCTGTGAGTTGATGGTCGTAATGCCGTAGGCGTACGAGGTCAGAAAACCGTTCGGCTGCGAGGTTGTCTGGCTGCACACTCCCGAACCTGGCCCGTTAGTCTTTTCGCAAACAGAAATCAGCCTGCCCAAAGCGTCGTATTCGAGCTGCTTTTGCTTCGTATTCTCGCCGGGCGGTGCGGGGCCGACTTCCTGGAGCAGATCGTTTTGCGTGTACGTGTATTTGACCCATCCTGGAGTGGGGTTTCCGCCATCGGTCGTCTGAATAACTCGCCCCAGAGCGTCGAATGTGCTGGTGGTTTTTGCCGCGCTCGGGCAGCCTTGTCCCACCGTGGCAACGCATGGCATTGTGAACTGGTTCGCCCTCAAGAACGAATCGTAGAGCACTTGAGTGGAATCGTAATTTGTCGAGCTGGGACCTTCGCGTTGTTGCGAATAAAGTACCTGCCCGAATGTTCCCAAAGTCGTAAGCTGCTCTGCGACGGAACTCGTGCCGTTGAAGACCATGCGACTATCCACACTCGTGGAAGTGTAGGTGAAGCCTGTGGTGGCCGATGTTGGGTCCGTCATCGAAGCGGGCCGCCAGAAATACGGGTCGGCGGTAAAACTGGTAGTTGTCGTGTTGCCGTTAATGTCGGTTGCTGACGTCACCACCCCGCCTATGCAATCATAGATTGTGGACGCAGAGCTGGACAGGCCGGTAATCGGCAGAGTGTAAGAGGTCGGGAAGCTGTTGCCACAAGATTTTGTTGTGTTCCCCTGGGCAGCCGTGGAGTAATTGTAGGTCGTCGATTGGCCGTTTGCGTCTTGCGATTGGTACACATTTCCGGTGTCGTAATAACTGAAGTGAGTTGTCAGCGACGAACCAAACGCCCCGTTCTGCCCATTGGGTGTGGAGAGGGCTGTGGAAATCGTAGTCGGATTGCCGGTATTGAAGTTAACGTGTTGCGGCGTTCCGGTGGTCGCCTGCGGCGTGTTCTCATCGTAAGTGTAGTGTGTATCCGAAAGTATATTGCCGCTTCCGTCCAAAACCGAAACAATACAGGGCACGCTTGGTGTGCTAGAACGCGGAAAACAGGCACCGCCACCACTACTCGTATAACTTCCATATTGGATCAAGGTTTTTCGCAGAAGCGTCGTTGGCGTGCCAGTGCTGTAGGCGTACTGGTCTATCTCGCTAACAAGTCCCGAACCAGTGCTTCCCCCGTTGTAGAACGAATCAGTCTTCGTTTGCTGGCCACTGTTCGGATATTGGGTTGTGACAGATTTTTCGTTTATGGGCGAAGTGATCGCTGTGGAGCCACAACTCGGGGAGATCGTCCCATTCCAGCACGTGAAGCTGGTTAACAGAAGGCAATTGGTCGTGACGGTAGCGGAACAAGCGTTAGACGAAATGCTGCCTTGATATATCTGTCGTTGTGTCTCGTAAAAACTATACGTCGCAATGGTGGTTGAGCTGTTGGTTGTACTGTCCTCAGTGAAATTGATGACAGTGTTGTCCAAGGTCGGCGAGATCATCGTGGTTGTCCAATAGTTGCCGGAGACTTGGCTGCGGCTGTAGCTCCAGTTTCCGCCCGGCGAACTCAGTTGTCGCGTAAGACCTGCCGTACTGCCATCATTAAAGATTCCATTCGCACCGGAAACCCCGCCCGTGTACCCGTATGTGATCGTACCGCCAGTAGGCAGCGTAACTTTCAGTATCCTTCCGGTTGTGCACGTGGTTCCAGAAAGTGGAGTGCATATTCCGTTTGACGGAGTTGATGGCGTCGCTTCATATTGAAATTGGTACTTCGTGCCATCTGGCAACGTAATGTTGTCCACCAGTGCGACCGCGGGAGTCGATCTGTATTCGGCGATGGCGTGGCCGTTGCCATCGGTGGCGTTGAAATTCGTCTGGACCGTGTAGTTCTTGAAATTCACGGTCACCGAGACTCTGGTGCCCGTGCTCTCATTTGCCGGAGGGATGTAAGAGAAGTTCAACGGATTCGGAGCGGTCCCGGTTTCTACAAGAACGGCTTGCCCCAGCGTGTCGGTGAATGTACCGTTACTGTTATTGAACGTGATCTTGTTGCCGTTGTGATCCATCGAGCTGAAAGGGCTAGGACCCAACGGGGGACTCGTCAAGAATGGGACAGAAAAGGTTGTCCCATTACTCGTTGAAACATTCCCGGTGGAGGCACCCACAACGCCGAAGGAGATCGAATATCCCGAACCGTCGCTAGCAGTTCCGGTTGTCTGGCCCGACGTACTGGGTGGTGGACACCCAAAACCGCCGGGAGACATCATTTGAGCACCACCTACTCCGGGGAAGGGGTGGGGGGTTCCCAATGCGTCGTAGTAAACGTAGTTAGAGTAACCCAACACATACCATTGCTGGTTGTTGTAGCACGTCCCGCTAGACGTCACCGCAGTCGTGTAATTCACGTAGGGGATGTACAACGCCAAATTTTGCCATCCCCAATAGCTGCCGAAGCTGCCGGCCTTTGAGGAAGGCTGCCAGCTTGTGGTTCCATTCGACACGACTGGTTGATAGATTGAGCTATCGTAGTTGAGGTCGTACGCAAAGGGAGTGCCGCGTCCAGCCTTGTGCAGGACTGGAACAGTGAAGTGCACATTTAGGTTTCCCAAGTTCACGGTGTCAAACGGTCCGCCGCCATAGCGGTTAAACGGAAGAACTCCGGTGGCGACCTGGCTCAATGAGTACGGAACCAAGCTCAACAAAACAAGCAGTGTGCAGATGACGCGTAATCTCACGGTTTCTCTCCCTAGCGGCTACTGAAGTGTGAATTGAGTGTCAGCCAGTCCGCTGTTGAAGGTGGCGCTGGTAACCGTTACATCGAGGACGACCAAGCCGTTAAAAATCTTTTGAAAATGAAAAGGCACCTTAAATCCATTGACTGGTTGATACTTCGCGAAGTCAATTTCGGTCGGAAGGTTTGTTCCCATATTGTTGTCTGGATGACTCTCGAATCCGATCGCCATTGGCAGGGATGAAACCGCATCGAGATAGAAGTCCATTGTGCTTAGCGCCGAGATCGGTGAACTCTGCGAAGACGATTGGTAGACGCGGATGTGCTGGGTGTTCACGCCGCCGTGCTGCTCCTGGCCGATGTACTTGAAAACGAAATTGGGGTTAGCGGTTTGAGTAAGCGAAGACAGCGCCGGGAAGAACCAGGCGGCGTCCGTATAACAGTTGTGACCAGCGTAGACAGCGGAAGTGTTGCCGTTCTTCTCCCACCCCCCCGCAGGAGTGCCGTTTGTGGCGTTCCGCACATCTGTGCGGGTGCCACCGCTCAGGTTGAGATCAATCCGGCTTTCGCTGGCTCCCTTCGCTTCGAACGTCCCTGTGCCGGTTTCCGAGTCGGAGCCCAGAATCGAAATCACATTCGCGTTCAGCGTCACGTCGCCTACTGGCAGTCCACCCGTGAGCGCCGCAATAGACTGTTGGGCCAGCTTGATCGCAGACGGATCGCTGGGCGTTGGATTCTGAGCATGAGCGCAAAGTGAAGTCAGCAACAATGCGACAACTGCGAGGCGATGCATACACGTCCTCCTACAATTTGCTTTGTCTCTACAGAAATTGTGGTTTACAGATGCCCGACTTCCAGCAGATGTCCGGACAACTCCGGGGAAGGTGAGTTATCGCGTGAGTGGGATTCCTACTCGCAGACCCCACACAGCGGAGCATCTTTTTGCTGATGCCGACGAAATTTACGCCGTGTTCCTGTAGATGTCAAACAAATTTTCCGCGAATGCCAAATTTCGCTTAGTTTCATGCGGTCTCAGCCTCGCCCTAACGTTACGTATGTAGGTTACGTTGTCGGCTGTCTGGGACACGGAAAGAACGGCAAAATTTCACGGTTTCCAATGCCACTGGATAGCGGCTGCGGGACGGCAAGACAAATCTTGCTGTTGAGGACCAAAACGGGTTGAGAGGTCGTCTTTACTTGGGAGTGAACGAGCAAAAAAGGAACTACCGTGCGCGTCGTTGAGCGGCAAAAGCGTCCTCTAGTTTTGGAAGGGAAAAACATCCGAAGACGTAAAGCGCCGCGCCAGCGAAGATTCCGATATAGGCGCTGATTCGCAACCAACTCCGCTTAATTTCTGACGCGCTTTCCAGCAAGCCCGGAACCATCTGGCAGCCTGCCAGAATCTGTACCGCTGTAGCAAAGAGTTCAGCACGATCTTCTAAATTCAAACCCTCGGAATTTGCCGTGGGGCGTCCAATGGTTTCAAACTTCCATTCGATGACCTCTCGCAGTTCGTGCAGCAACGTGTGCAGGTCAGCCAAGCCAGGAAGTTCCTGGTCCGTGGAGATCACAATTTCGCATCTGTCCCCGTACGAGCCGTTGAACCCCTTAACCCCGGTCGGCATCTGTCTGACGGAGACTTGAATTCGCAAGCGCCTATGGCAAAGCTGGACTACGTCCTGAAACGTCAATAAAAGAATGGGTTGGGTGCCGAAGAATTCGAGGAACTCATTGGCTAGTAAATCTTCCGTGATCGGCCAGTGGTCCGCGTGACGTGAGATGACAGCGTGGCAGAACTCGGCAATTTCGTCCCTCTCGCTCGGCGTCATCGCATATTCCAGCGGCTCGGCGCTCATTCGAGTAGGTTTCTTCCCGTCGCTTTTTCGTACATCTCGACGACAAACCGCTTGACTTCGGGCGTAAGCTGTCCAGGCTTTAAGCGCGTGCCGAATTTGTAATTGGGATCGCTGGTCACGTGCTGGTAAGCGGTCTCAAGTTTCTTTCGCTTCACCTGTTCTTCGGGGTTCTCCAGGTACCCGGCTTCGATCAGCAACTCTTGGTGAGTCACATCGTAAACTTCCGCCAATCGTCTCAGGATGTCGGGGTGGGGTGGATTCCTCAAACCGCGTTCGATCTGCGAGAGGTAGGCATTCGAGACCTTTGCTTCCTTCTCCACCTGCTTGAGGGTGAGGCCCTTTTCCTTACGTAACGTTCGCATATACGTGCCGAATGTGTTTTCCATCGCTAGTAATCAGGCTAAACCAGATAGTTAGCAATTGCAAGATTGTTCTCGCAATAATTGACATTTCCCTGGCGCTAGGTGAGAATTATTCCACGATCTCTCTATTGCAAGATTATGTTAACAACCGGAGCATAGGCAAATGCCGCTTGACTTGGAACTGACCACGCGCCGCCTCTTCCCCTGTCCGCTCTGCGGCACTGGTCTGGACGTGAGGCAAACCAAGAAAGACAAGCCCTACTTGGTGTGCGACCCGTGCGGGATGCAGTTGTTTGTACGCAACGAAACCGGAATCACTCGTTTTGCGCGTCTCATCCAAGGCGCAGAACAAAAGGACATTTGGAGGCGTCTGGAAGACCTGCAAAGCCGCTATCACCGGAAGTGTCCCGCCTGCGGAAAGGAATTCTGGATCACGCCCGACCACATCAAGACCAGTTGGATGGATGGCAGCTTTGTCGGCTATCGCTGCCCGGAGAGGGGATGCGACGGAGTCGTTCTCTGGGGAAGGGACAGGAAATGAGGATTACGTTCTTAGGAGTGCTGAGCATCGTCGCTGTGTTCCTGGTGTTGGCATACGCCGGTCAGCAAATAGAGCGCAGGTTGAATGAGCCGAAGGCAAAAGATGAGCAGACCAGAACTGATACACGAAACAACCCAGACCAGAGCTGCTCGCTCTGATTGTGGTTCAGGCCCGATGAAGCCCATAAGCCCCACGACAACAACCGAATGGCTTACGGCATCGGAAGCGGCCCGTTATTTGCGCGTCGAAGCGCGAACAGTTCTGCTCTGGGTGCGACAGGGCAAGATCAGAGGGTATGCACTCTCCGGCATGAAGCGGCACGTCTGGCGCTTCCGACAGGCCGACCTGGACGCGGCGCTGTTGGACCCGACAGCCGTGGTAAACTGCGACCCGCTGTCCGTGCGCTCTAGCCAAAGGAGGACTGAATGAAAAGAGCGTTACGGATTCAACAAGGGAGTGTGGTCTTTAACAAGCGTTTTGGAACCTGGAATTTTCTTTGGTGCGAGGAGGGTCACCGCCGATCAAAGGTGATCGGCGCTGCAAGAGAGCTTCCTACCAAAGCAGCAGCCTGGAGAGCAGCAGAGCCGTTGAGGAAAGCGTTACAGCAATCAGAGAGCAGAGGAATTCTCACCGTAAGGAGCTTGGTGGAACATTTCAGACAAGAAAAGATGCCGCGCCGTTACAGTACACGGCGAGGCTACGAAACTTGGTTGAAGCATATCCTGCCTCGCTGGGGTGAGTCTCCCATCACCGCCTTGGCAGCCAGGCCAGTAGAGTTGTGGCTGGAAACGTTGGCCAAAGCTCCCAAGAGCAAGGTCCACGTGCGAGGCCTTGTCCGCGCACTTTGGGAACATGCCATGTGGCGCGGAGATGTGCCGGTGCAACGCAATCCGATGGAATTGGTCAGGATCGAGGGTGCTACGAAGCGAACGCGGCAACCGCGCAGCCTCACTGTGGATGAGTTCCAGAAGTTCGCAGAACAACTAGAGGAACCCTTCCACACGATTGCTCTGGTCTGCGTTTGTTTCGGGTTGCGAATCAGCGAGTGTCTAGCCTTGAAGTGGTGTGATGTGAATTGGCTTCAAGGCAGGCTCCGCGTGGAAAGGGCCATCGTCCACCAACGGGTAGATAACGTAAAAACCATCTACTCGGAACGGAAGATGTCCATAGACGCGGAGATGCTGGAAGTGCTCAAGATGTGGCGGCAGAAGACTCAGTTTTCTTCGGATGAGGACTGGATTTTTGCTAGTCCAACCAAGCTGGGGCGCTTGCCAGTTTCCTATCCCTGGGTCTGGCGAACATACCAAGAAGCGGCAGCCAAGGCCGGGATCGGTAGTTTGGGAACGCACTCGCTGCGCCACAGCTATCGTTCTTGGCTGGATGCTGTGGGCACAGGGCTTGCCGTCCAGCAGAAGCTAATGCGTCACTCGGACATCCGCACGACCATCAACTTGTACGGTGACGTGGTGACGGATGAAATGGCGCAAGCGCACTCGAAGGTAGTGCGGCTGGCCCTTCCACGGGCCTAACTGATTTGTTGGTGATTTGAACGCAGCGTAACTAATTGAAAGACTGGCGGAGAGAGAGGGATTCGAACCCTCGATACAGGTATTAGCCCGTATAACGGTTTAGCAAACCGCCGCCTTCAGCCTCTCGGCCATCTCTCCGGCGTGCGGAAGTACAGTTTACCACGCTGGATCAGCGCTTTTAGGATCGGCACCGAACAGGCCGTATGCTTGGCCGCATCGGTTCTATTTGCCGGCCTCGTGCGCCGCCGCAGCGGTACCCCACCTTTGCCACTGCCCCTTCATCTGACACGAGAATGGAACTGTAACTGCGCTCTGGGATATCCGAGAGATCGCCGAGCGGGCCGCCGGAATAATACTGGCGGTGCCGTTGCACTACTACCGAATAAGGGCCTCCTTATTATTGTTACCATGGGTTGTCGCGGCATTTGACCTTATTCCATACACTGAGTAGTCAGAAGAATGGAAACCGCCGAACAGCTATCTCGTGAACCGCAGCCGGCCGTCGCTGCGCCGTCCCCTGATCCGCCGAGTCCCGCGCCGCCGCTCCTCCAGACTAGGATTTGCGATCTCGGGCTGAAGATTGAAGGATCGCCGGTCGAGACCATGGTGCAGCGGCTGTATCGCGAGCTCGGAGCAGAAAAAGATCATGAAGTTCCGGCCGGCGTGCTATCTGACTGACGAATGGGGCTGTCCGTCGGGCGAGCCGGTGATCGGCATTCCGTTCTATCTGGCGCGGCCCGACCTGGCGCAAATCGAAAAAGAGAACAATGATCTCGAAGACAGCCGCGAGATTATGAAGTATCTGCGGCACGAGGCCGGACACGCGTTCAACTACGCCTACAAGTTGCATCGCACTCCGGAGTGGAAGCAGTTGTTCGGGCCGTATCGCCGGCCATATCGCGAGAATTACCGGCCGGTTTTGTTTTCCAAGGACTACGTCCGTTACCTGCCGGGATGGTATGCGCAGAAGCATCCCGACGAAGATTTCGCAGAAACATTTGCGGTGTGGATGACGCCGCGCTCGGGCTGGCGCAAAAAGTATCGCGGCTGGGGCGCGATGGCGAAACTCCGCTACATGGAGAAGATCGCCAAGGAAACGGGCAACACTGACCCCTTGCGCAAGCGTGGATCGCCGGATATTACCGTTGCGGAAATGGAAATGACGGTTGGCGAATTTTATCGGCATACTACGGAACAAGTGTCGCTGCCGGACGTGAATCTCGATAGCGATCTGGCCGCGATCTTCAATGCGTCCAAGCGGCAAAGGACTTCCGAGTCTGCGGGGAGTTTTCTGCGGAAGAATCGCAAGGCGCTGGCTGATCACATTGCGGCCTGGACGGCGATGCAGCGGCCCATGGTGCGCAAGCTGATGGAGGCAGTCGAGAAGCGCAGCGACGAGCTGCAATTGAAAATCGACCGGCGCAAAGAGGCCGAGTATCTCTCGGAGTTCACCGTGTTTG
This sequence comes from uncultured Acidobacteriota bacterium, assembly GCA_963839975.1. Taxonomy (GTDB): domain Bacteria; phylum Acidobacteriota; class Terriglobia; order Terriglobales; family Acidobacteriaceae; genus Gp1-AA145. Next base: position 1,006,950 of record CAWIXA010000003.1, read on the forward strand.
TAACCACGTTGGTAATGAACCACCTGGCGCGGGGGAAGACTTTTCAGGCGTAAGCTAGAGATAAGATGAGCGATCCGCTAAAAATCGCGGTGTTGTACGACGTTTGGGGCGAAGAGGAAACCCCCGACTCCGAGGCAGCGGCGGAATCTGGCCGCAAGCGCAAAGAAAAGGAAGACCGGGAAGAGATTTTCGACGCCCTGACCAAACTCGGCCACGAACCTTTCTATTACGTACTGGATGGCCGTCCGCAAACCTTGCATGGCCTGGCGAAGTGCGGGGCTGACCTGGTGTTTAATCTCACCGAATCGTATGCCGGCGACGACACCAAAGAAATGAACGTGGCCGCGTATATGGACCTGCTCGGCCTCCCCTACACCGGTGCCGGTCCGCACGCGCATTTTCTGGCTCAAGACAAGGCCACTGCCAAGAAGATGTTCGCGTTTCATGAAATCCAAACGCCGTTTTTTGCGACCGCGTATCGCGGCAATATCGACCACGCACATGATGTGAAATTTCCGCTGATTGTGAAGCCACAATCAGAAGACGGCTCGATCGGCATTGACGCCGAAGCGGTGGTCACGGGCATCAAAGAGCTGATGGAGCGGGTGGAGTACGTACAGAACGAGTTCGACTCACCGGCACTGATCGAAGAGTACATCGAAGGCCGCGAGATTTATGCCGCCTGCCTGGGAAGCTACGAGCACACCGAGGTGCTGCCGCTGGTCGAGCTTGATCTGTCGCAGTTGCCGGAGGGAACCCCGAAGATCGCCAGCCGGGACGTGAAATTCGAACGCGGCTCGCGCGCTTATAAAGTGACCAAATCAAAAGTAGCCGACGATCTGGATGAAGAGACCACACAAAAGCTCTCCGAAACCGCCCTGGCCGCTTATCGCGCCGTGAAACTGCGCGACTACGGCCGCATTGACATGCGCTTAACTCCCAAGGGCGATGTGTACGTGATCGAGGCGAACCCTAACCCGTGGCTTTCGAGCAAACACGAGTTCGCTATGGCCGCGAAGAAGGCGGGGAGAACGTACACCCAACTTATCGGCGAGATTGTGGATATTGCCCTGGAGCGGACCAAGGCCAGAAATAAATCCAACGGCAATTAAGTCTGCGCTGATTTCCGCCGGCGTACGATTTTTAGCGCCTTAGGTTCCGCCGCCACTTCGATTCGATTTCTGCCGCCCTGCTTGGCCCTGTACAAAGCCTCATCGGCCTGCTGGATGACTTCTTCCGCGCGTAGCTTTGTCTGAGACTCCGCGATCCCAATACTCACGGTCATGCTCACAGCTCCCGGCTGCACACCCTGCGCGGCTGCCGGAGGCTTCTTGCTTTTGCGCGCTGCCGTCCTGCGATCGGATTCACGCGGAGCCTTACGCCGCTCGCCGGTACGGATGCGGAACGAGGAGATCTCAATATTTAAACGGAGCAGTTCCAGATGGTCGGTTGCTTCCGTTGCGGTACGCCCCGGAAACAGAATCGTGAATTCTTCTCCACCCACGCGAAAGGCTTCGCCACCGCCGCTCACCCGCGCCAATTTTGAAGCCACCAATCGCAGCACCTGGTCCCCGGTGTCGTGGCCGAAGGTGTCATTGATCCGCTTGAAATGGTCGATGTCCACGGCGGCGATTGCATAAGGAGGCTTGAGTCGCAGCAGCGCATCGTTGAAGGCGCGACGCGAGGCTAGTCCGGTAAGTTCGTCCTGATAGGCGAGGGAATAGGAATTCTCGACAATCGAACTGGCCAGGACCAGAGCTGCGGTGCCAAAGTATGCGCTGCCTATCTTGCCTGCGCCGCCCGCCTGAAATCCCAACCAAGCGGCGACCAGAGACCACAGCATCCCGCTGTCTGTTGCCCGGTGGTGCTGGACCAAGCGTACTAATAATAAAGATAGCGCGACGACAAATAACAGCAGTGCCGGCTGGGGGACGCGCCAGTGGTACGACGGAATCAGCGACCAGTGCAAAAAGCCGGGCGCAGGCAATCCGGGTCGCGCGACTGCCGCTACGAACACAGACTCGAAGAACAGCAGGGCGAGGAACCATCCAAGGGTGCGATCCTCCGACCCTCGTTCTGGGAACAACGTCAGCAGGATGAAGTTGAGCGGGACCAACAAAGCGATAGCTTCGAAGGCAATTCGACCCGGCCCGGTGGCCACCATGTGGCCTTGGGCGAAGAACTCTACCGCGCGATGAGCCAGTAGTAAGACCACTGCAGAGAAAAGAATCCTGGTGGAATGGAACCGCCAAGCCAGGGCGGCGGCAGCGACGAAAACCGCGTAGTAGAAAAAGTTAATGCTGGAAGGCGAAAGCCAGGCCCAGTCTTTCCCCAGCAGCAGGAGTGCGGCAAGCACAATGGGCCCGCCGGGGAAGAGGATGGATTTGACGGTTCGTCTGTTGAGCAGATCCATAGGGCTGATCTCATTATCCTCCGGCGATGGCGATCCGTGGAGTGAGGGGCGGCACTGGTTCAGCAACCCAAATCATGCCATCACGTCCCATTCCCGAACTCTGCGCCTTTCGTTCCGGCGTATTTACTTGAGCGCGCACACCTTATCCACTATGAATGGAGCGACCCCAAAATCCTTCCCGGGGCAAGCCAGGGACTTCGATGCGTGTTCTTATAGCTGAGGATGATGCCGCACTCGCCAGTTTTGTGCGAAAAGGGCTGGAAGCCGAACACTACGCCGTGGACGTCGCGACCGACGGAGAGCAAGCGCGGGCCATGGCCACGGAATTCGACTATGACCTGTTGACGCTGGACCTGATTCTGCCCCGGGCCGATGGGATGGCAATTCTCCGGCATCTGCGGCCGCGCAAGCCCAGTCTGCCGATCTTGGTACTGACGGCGAAAAACCGCGTGGAAGACCGGGTGCAGTGTCTGGACCTCGGCGCCGACGATTTTCTTGCCAAGCCGTTTTCCTTTTCCGAGCTTTCGGCGAGGATTCGCGCGCTGCTGCGCCGAAGCCACCTCCCGGCCGCATCGGTGCTGAGCGTCGCGGACTTGAAGATTGACCGCGTCGAGCGGCGCGTGGAACGCGCGGGAAAACGAATCGACCTGACCTCCAAGGAATTCGGCCTGCTCGAGTACCTGATGTTGAATGCCGGCAGGCGCGTCACTCGCGTCATGATCATCGAGCATGTGTGGAATCTTTCCTTTGATACTTCCACAAACGTAATTGACGTTTACGTAAATTACCTCCGCCGGAAAATGGATGACGGCTACAGCAGGCGTTTGATTCACACCGTGCGCGGCGTGGGGTACGAGTTGAGCGCGCGGGACGCAGCATAGGCGAACCTCACAAGCGGCCACGGATTTCGCGGATTACCACGGATACGAACTAGATCACACCCGAGAATCTCATTTCTTGAATTTCTATACGTGTTAATCCGCGTAAATCCGTGGCCGCATTTGAAGTTAGGCTGCAGAAATTTCCCACTTCGATCTTTCCCGCCAGACTGGGAAAGATTTGCCCACAAAATAATTTCTTAATGCTCTTCTAATCGCGTTCTTAGCTTGGCCTGATTGAATCGATCCATGGCGAGCGCGGCTTCGGTAGCTCCGATTTCCGGCGGTGTGTTGGTTGCGAGTCCCAGCGCACAGGTACGTGATCGGGTCCTACAAAAGTTGGCGCAACGCCGGGGGCCGGTACAAATTGCTTCCGGAGGCGCGGAGGCCCTGGCTAAGCTCGAAAGCGGCGACTGGCAGATGCTGTATCTCGACCGCCAACTTCCCGATCTCGACGCCGAAGAATTGGCGGTAACCATTGGGCAGAGCCATCCCGGAATTCGCGTAGTGATGCTGGATTCAGTGGGCGATGAATCTGCGACTACGTCCTTGCATGCGCCGTTACCTTGGGCCGCGGATGCCAAAGATACGACTCCAGCGTCCGCCTCGTCTGTGTTTTCGGCAGGAAGAAACAACTCTGACCCGCTTCCCGGCATGGTCGGCGACGCCGAACCCATGCGGCAGGCGTACCGGATGGTGCGCCTGGTAGCTCGCCGCAATACCACCGTGCTGATTACGGGGCCGACGGGCACCGGCAAAGAACTGGTGGCGCGGGCGATTCACCAGCTGAGTGGGCGGGCGGGGAACTGTTTTTCGGTTCTGAACTGCGCGGCGATTCCGGAGGCGCTGGTCGAATCCGAGCTTTTTGGTTATGCGCGGGGAGCATTCACCGGCGCCATGCAGACGTACTCGGGGAGGATTCTGGCGGCCCAGGGCGGGACGCTGTTTCTGGACGAAATCGGCGAGTTGCCACTCAGCGCGCAGTCGAAGTTCCTGCGGTTTCTGGAGCAAAAAGAAATTCAGCGGCTGGGCAGCGCCGAAACCACGAGCGTGGATGTGCGCGTGGTTGCGGCTACTAACAGGAACCTGGAACACGCAATCGAGAAAGGCGAGTTCCGCGAAGATCTTTTTTACCGGCTGTGCGCGTTTCCTGTTGCCCTGGCCGGGCTGGCCGACCGGGCGGCGGACATTCTCAAACTGGCGGCGCACTTTCTGGCCCGCCTGGCAGAGCGAAACCAGGTGTTGCGGCTGGACTTGCAAGCGCAGCAACTGCTCGAAGCGCATGCGTGGCCGGGCAATGTGCGGGAACTGCAACAGGTGCTGGAGCGGGCGGTAATTCTGGCGCAAGGAGAGTCCGTCATTTCACCCGAGCATTTGATCTTCACTTTTGGCGGCAAATCGCCGCTGATCAGAAAGGTTTCGTAGGCGGGCCGATGCCAGAAACATCAATCTCGTCCTCAGCACACGAAAGCGAAGCAGCGATTTCGACTCTCTTCCCCAAACCGGACGATCAGTCGCTTGCCGACGCGTTCGCGGCGTTCTCTTCAGCCGCCAAGTCCCTGGAGAGTTCGTATTTTGGGCTGGGCCAGGAGGTTTCACGGCTGCGTCAGGAACTGGCGCGGGAGCGCGATCTGCGGATGCGGCGCGAGGCGCTGGCGGAAATGGCGGCGATTGTGGCCCACGAAGTCCGGAACCCGCTGGGTAGCCTGGAGCTGTTTGCCGGCCTGCTGGCCGAGTCCAGCCTGCCCGCGCAAGAGCGGGAGTGGGTGGTGCAGATGCAGTGCGGGCTGCGTATTCTCTCAGCCACGGTGAACAATGTTCTGGAATTTCACGGGCCGCGGGCATTGGAACTCATACCCACCGAAATCAACGGGTTGTTGCGATCGCTGGCGGCGTTTCTGGCGCCGGTGGCGGTGCGGGCAGGAATGCTGCTGTTCGTGGACTATTCTCCCCTGGACCTGTGGATTCTCGCCGACCGTTCACGCCTGGAGCAGGTGTTTCTCAATCTTTCGCTGAACAGTTTTCGCTTCGCCGCTCAGGGTGGGTTGCTCACGCTCAAAACCGGCTGTCACAAAGAATACGTTCAGGTGGATTTCACAGACCAGGGACCTGGGATGGAGGTTGAGGCTCTGAAGAGGATCCTCGGCGCAAGCCTTCCGGCGAAGGCGGACATTCGCGGACTGGGCTTGGCGGTGGCAAAGAGAATCGTGGAGCAGCACCGGGGGAGCATCCATGTGACCAGTGCAGCGGGCGAGGGAACAAGTTTTCATGTGCGATTTCCCGTCGCGGGAGCGGCGCAATGAGTGCAATGACGGTGATAGCGCCGTGGCGTGCAGCCGCAAACTCCGGCAAACGAGTGCTGGTGGTGGATGACGAAGCCGCCATGCGCTCGGCTTTGGAAGTGAATTTCCGGCGGCGCGGGTGGCAGGTGGAGACAGCATTGGGGAAATCCGATGCGCTGGCGCGGTTGCGGCAGCGGCGGCCCGAGCTGGTGGTGACCGACGTCCGCATGCCTGGCGGCGATGGATTTGAAGTTCTGCGGACCGTACAGGAAATGTCGCGAGACACGCCGCCAGGGATGCCGCATGCCACTGCCGTCATCTTGCTGACAGGATTTGCTTCGGTACCTGATGCGGTGGCGGCGATGAAGGCGGGGGCCTGCGAGTATCTGATGAAGCCGGTGACGTTTGAGCAGTTGATGGAGGCGGCCGAGCGCGTGCTGCGCCCTCGCGCGCAGGAACGTGACCCGCAGAAAGAAAAAAACGAAAAAAATTGGGAGATGGTCGGCTCGTCCCCGGTACTGCTGGGCGCGCTGGAGCGCGCGCGGCGCGCGGCACGCAGTGATGCCGACGTTCTCATTCAGGCCGAGAGCGGGACTGGCAAAGAACTGCTCGCCCGCATGATTCATTCCCTCAGTGCGCGTAGCGAGGGGCCGCTGATTGCCATCAACTGCGCCGGGTTCCCCGAGTCGCTGCTCGAAAGCGAACTCTTCGGCCACGGTCGGGGCGCATTTACAGGCGCGGTCGGCGCGCAGCCCGGCAAGTTCGAATTGGCCAACGGTGGAACCTTGCTGCTCGATGAAATCGGGGAGATGCCGCTAAATCTCCAACCCAAGCTGTTGCGGGCTTTGCAGGAGCGCGAGTTTTATCGGCTAGGGGAACCCCGGCCGGTGAAAGTTGACATTCGGGTGATTTCGACCACCAACCGCGACCTTGCCGCGATGGTTCGAGAGGGCACCTTCCGCGCCGATCTCTATTACCGGCTGAATGTGATTCCGCTGGCGCTGCCTCCGTTGCGCGAACGGGTCGAAGACGTCGGCGAGTTGGCGCTGCACTTTGCGCGGGTGTATTCGCCGCGAGACGAAGTGACTCCGAAACTTTCGGAAGGGTTGCTTTCGCAACTGGAACACCATGCCTGGCCCGGCAATGTTCGAGAACTGGCGAACTTCATCCGCCGGACCATCGCGCTCGACGGCGAGAGCACGCCACTTGCGGAGTGGACCGGAAGCGAACTGGCGGAGATCAGTCCTGCGCTTGCCCTGGAACACGGCGGCCATGGCCCGTCTTCCTCCCTCCAGCCTGGCATGTCGCTCGACAGCATGCAGCGTCAACTGCTTGCCATGACGCTTGACGCCACCGCTGGCAACCGCTCGCGCGCGGCGGAAATGTTGGGAGTGAGCCTGCGCACGGTGCGCAACAAGATTCGCGAATACAACCTGCCGCCGCGGAGGGAATATGTCCAACTCCATGATTGATTCGCCAGAAATTTCCGCACTGGGAAGGTTTCTCGACGTCAGTGCTTACCGCACCGGGCTGATTACTTCAAACCTCGCGAACATTGATACTCCGGGTTACCGCGCGCGCGACGTAAATTTCGCGCAGGAGCTGGAACGCAGCGATGGCGAACTGGAGTCAGCCAGCTTCACGCCGGTGGCGCATCCAGTGCAGGGACTGGCGTCGCGTCCGGATGGCAACAACGTCAGCCTGGAACGCGAAGGGCTTCTGCTGGCCGAGACCCAACTGCGTTTTCAGGTTGGAGTGCAAGTGTTGCGGGCGGAGTTTCACCGGATTTTAAGCGCGATTCACGAAGGGAGCGCATCGTCATGAACTTGTTTGGAATGCTTGAAGTCAGTGGCTCGGGCATGACCGCCGAACGCCAGCGGGCGCAGGTAGTGGTCAGCAACATGGCCAACGCCCAGACCACGCACACCTCCCAGGGTGGGCCATATAAGCGGCAGTTGACGGTGTTTCGCGCCCAGGGGCAGGCGGAGTTTCCGCGCCAGATGATGATGCTGGCGTCGTTTGACTCCGGGTTTGCCGCCCGGCATAGCGGCGCGGCCGGCGTGCGCGTCGAACGGGTGGTCCCGGACAACAAGCCGCCGGTGCTGCGCTATGAGCCGGGCAACCCCGACGCCGATGGCAAAGGCTACGTTGCTTATCCCAACGTGGACCCGGTTGAAGAAATGGCCGACCTGTTGGGCGCGGTGCGCGCATATGAGCTGAATGCGTCGGCAGTGCAAGCGGCAAAAACCATGATTCAGCAGTCGGTAAACATTTTACAGTGAGAAGAGCGGCTCTTGGTTCTTGGCTGTTGGTTCTTGCATCGCCAGGGGGACTTGCGGTCAAGACTAAGAGCCAGGAGCGAAGAGCCAAGAACCAAGAACCGCCTAAGGAGTTGCCATGACCAATCCAATTTCAGGTTTACCGGCTAGCTTGGTTCCTGGCGAAGCCAAGACCACCAACCCGCGCGAGTGGGGGTTTGTGGAGACGCTGCGCGGGGCGATCGATCAGGCGGAACAACTACAGGAAACGGCCGGCACGAAAGTTGCCGGGCTGCTGGGCGGAACTGGCATGGATGTGCATACCGCGATGATTGCAGTCGAAAAGGCGGACCTCTCTTTCCAGTTGATGATGCAGGTGCGGAACAAGATTGTGGCCGCTTACCAGGAAATCTCGCGCATGCAATTTTAGAAGCGGCTGTAGGCTATGAGCAACAACCCGACCGTAGAGTGCCTAAGAGCTGATAGCCAACGGCGAAGTTTCAAGAGCTAAGAGCTAAGAGCCAACAGCGGATTTATGGAGTCGCCGAAATCATTGGGACAGGCCGTGGGGCAAGCTGGGCATCTGCTCAGCGGACTTACCCCGTCGCAACGCCTGCTGCTGGCAGTCGGGGCCGTGGCCACCGCGGTGACGCTGTGGTTCTTTGTCGGTTGGATGGCGAAACCTAAATTCGCGACCCTCTACGCCGGACTGAGCGCGCCGGAGGCGCAACAGATGGCGGGCCGGCTGGCGGCAGCCAACATTCCTTATGAGCTCTCTCCTGACGGGGCCGCGCTCTCGGTCCCCACCGACCAGCTCGACAGCGCGCGGCTCAAGACAGCAGCCGAAGGCTTGCCGCGGAATGCCCGCATGGGATTTGAGGTGTTTGACACTCCCAACTGGGCTGGGTCCGACTTTACCGAGAAGGTGAACTATCAACGCGCGCTGGAAGGCGAATTGGAGCGGACGCTGGAGAGTATGAACGAAGTGGAGTCGGTGCGGGTGCATCTGGTGATGCCGGAAGAAACTCTGTTCAGCGAGGAGGCGCATGAAGCGAAAGCTGCGGTCATCGTGAAGACGCGCGGCGGGCCGCTGTCGGAGGAAGCACGCCTTGCCATCCCGCAATTAGTAGCCAGCGCGGTTGACCGGCTGCGTCCCGACAATGTCACTTTGGTGGACGCCGACACCAATACTCCCATGCTGCATGGCCAGCGGGGCGGCGCCGCCGGCTCTCCCGACATGGAGCAGGAACTGGCGAAGAAGATTGTGGCCACGCTCGAGCCAGTGGTAGGCGTGGAACACGTGCGCGCCAGCGTGCATGTCGAGTATGACACCAGTTCGAGCGAAAACACCGACGAAGTTTATGACCCAAAGTCCGCGGCGACGCTGTCGCAGCAGAAGACGGAGGAAATCGCAGGCGGAGGCGTTCCGGCGGGAGTGGCCGGGACCGCCAGCAACACTCCAGGAGTGGTGCCGCCCGCGGTCAGCGCAGCTTCCGATACCCAGTCTTCGCACTCGGAGAGCGAAACCTACGCGGTCAGCAAGAGCGTTCGTCATGTAGTGCAGCCTCCGGGACGGGTTCGCCGAATTGCCGCGGCGGTGCTGGTGGATGACGTGATTCAGCCGGCAGACAAGACCGGCAACAAAACAGAAGCCCGGCGAAAACGCACTCCCGAGGAGTTGAAGCAGCTTGAGCAACTGGCGTCGGCGGCGATTGGGCTGGATACGCAACGCAACGACACGCTGGTGGTGCAGAACCTCTCGTTTCAGGAATTGCCCGCGGAGCAGCCTCTGCCTCCGGCAAAAATCGAACGCGCGCGGCGGCTGCTGGTGGAGTGGTCTGGGCTGCTCCGCTATGTGGGTGTGACCTTGCTGTTTGTGTTTGTGTACCTGATGATGCTGCGGCCGATCAAGAAGCAGATTCTCACCGCCTTCCGCGAGTTGCCGGCACGGTTGCAGCAATCAAAAGAAGGTGCAAAGCCGCTGAAGCCAGCGTCTGAAATTCAAATCGAAGCGCCGGCAGGTACCGAGCAGGGGCAACTCGCGGCGGCATTGAAACGGCAACTGGTCGAAAAAGTGCAAACCGAACCGGGTGGTGCCAGCCGGCTGATTCAAAGCTGGATTCGGGAGGACGCGTAAATGTCGGCCGCGCCCAGTGCGCTGGCGGGAGTACGCAAGGCGGCGATTCTTCTGGTTCTTCTCGGCGAAGAAGCAGCCAGCAAGGTGTATTCCAATCTGCCGGAGCGTGATCTGGAGGACCTGACCCAGGAGATTGCCGAGCTGAACTACATTGATCCCCAGAGCGCTCTGGCGGTCTTGCAGGAGTATCACCGCCTGACCGTGACCCAGGAGTATGTGGCGGTGGGAGGAAGTGATTACGCAAAAAGGGTGCTGGTCAGGGCTTTTGGCGAAGAGTCAGCGCAGCATTTGCTGTCGCAAGTGTCGCACAGCGTCGAACGCAGTGCCGGCAAACTCGATTCCCTGCGCAAGGCCGATCCTCAACAACTGGCGAAGTTCCTCGAAGTCGAGCACCCCCAAACCATTGCTCTTATCCTTGCCCACCTCGATCCCAAGCAGGCTTCGGTGTTGCTGCAGAAACTTCCTGAAGCCATGCGCGCCGAAACTATCAAGCGCATGGCCCAGTTAAGGCAGTTTTCCCCGGAGATCGCTCAACGCATCTCGATGTCGCTGCACAAACGGTTGCAGGCGCTGGGCGAACAGCACCGCCGCGCTTATGCCGGCTTACAGGGCGTGGCCGACCTGCTGAACCGGCTGGATCCGGTGGCGTGCAAGCAGATCCTGGAATCGATTGAGAAAGACGACGCCAACATCGCTCTCGGCATTCGCAATCTGATGTTCACTTTTCAGGACCTTATGGGGGTTCCAGAAGCTGGGATTCGAGAACTGCTGGGCGAGTTGGATAAGAAAAGCCTGGCCACGGCGCTGCGCGGATCCAGCGAAGAACTGAAAACCTACATTTTCAAATGCATGTCTTCGCGCGCCGCTGACATGCTGAAAGAAGATATGGAAGTCCTCGGGCCACTGCGCTCACGGGATGTCATGCGGGCGCAGCAGGAAGCGGTCGCGATCGCCCGCAAGCTGGAAACGGAGGGCAAGATCAGCCTGGGAGGCGATGGCGACGATGAATACGTCCTTTAATCCGGCGCGCGAAAAGGTTGGACCCAAGGTGGTCGGATTTCCTTATCCGGAAGTTCACGGCGCGGTGGCGGGTATCCCGCTGGAGGGTGCTGAAACCCAATGGAGCGCGCAAAAGGAACAGCAGCAGCGCGAGGATGCGGCGCGCGAAGCCGGACGGCGCGCCGGCGAAGCCGCAGCGCAAACGCAGTTTGCCTCCCAAGTCGAGGAACTCAGGCGCAGTCTGGCCGCTGCCCTCGAACAGTTTGGCCGCGAGCGGCGTGAGTACTATCTCGCAGTCGAGCGCTCTGTGGTGCAGTTGGCGCTGGCAATTGCGCGCAAAATTCTGCGCCGCGAGTCGAATCTTGACCCACTTCTGCTGGCGGGCATGGTGCGGGTTGCGCTCGAAAAAACGGAAAAGGCCACACGAGTGACCGTGCGGGTTCATCCGCAGCAGGTTTCCGACCTCCGCGTGTTCTTCGCGCGCCATATGCAGGAAAACGCCCCCGAAGTGATCGAAGATCCGGCAGTAGAAACCGACCGCTGCGTGTTGCACACCGAACTGGGTAGCACGGAGATTGGTCCCGAAATCCAGTTGAAGGAAATCGAGCAGGGTTTGCTCGATCTGGAGGCGGCGCGGCCGCGCCCGAATCCATGACCCAATTGCTTGAGAAATATTTCCAGCGGCTGGATACCATTTCTCCCCATCGCTGGCAGGGCAGAGTCACTCAGGTGCTGGGTCAGGTGGTCGAATCCGAGGGCCCGTTTTGTTCTGCGGGAGACTTCTGCGAAATCGAGACGGCCGCGGGAGACGTTCTTGCCGGGCAAGTCATCGGTTTTCGCGGAGCCACCGTGCTTTTGATGACCTTCGATCTTCCCCGCAGAGTTTGTTACGGAGACCGGGTCGTCAGTTGGGGATCGCGACCGCACATCCGCGTCGGAGACGGACTGATTGGGCGAGTGATTAATGCCCTGGGCGACCCCATCGATTCCGCCGACGGGTATCGCGGAGAGGACATCCGCGAACTGGAGAGTGCGGCGCCGCTTCCGTTTACCCGCGAGCTGATTCGAGAAACCGCGGGCTCGGGGATTCGCGCTATTGATGGTTTTCTTACCTGCGGCCGCGGCCAGCGCATGGGCATTTTCGGAGGCAGCGGCGTCGGCAAAAGCACGCTGCTGGGAATGATGGCGCGAAATACCAGCGCCGATCTTACGGTGCTGGCTCTGATTGGCGAGCGCGGCCGTGAAGTGCGGGAGTTCCTGGAAAACTCGCTGGGCGAGGAAGGGCGCCGCCGTTCTGTGGTGGTCGTTTCCACCTCCGACCAAACGCCGCTGCTGCGAGTGCGTGGAGCGCTGGCGGCCACGGCCATCGCCGAATACTTTGCCGCGCAGGGAAAGAATGTGCTCTTGTTCGTTGACTCTTTGACCCGGCTGGCGATGGCGCAACGCGAAATCGGTTTGACCGCCGGCGAGCCTCCCACCAGCAAAGGCTACACGCCTTCGGTCTTCAGCATGATGGCGAGGCTGATCGAGCGCGCCGGGAAATTTTCGGTGGGAAGCATTACCGGCTTCTACACCGTGCTGATGGAAGGCGACGACCAGCAAGATCCCATCGTGGATGGCGCACGCGCCCTGCTCGACGGCCACATTGTGCTCGACCGCAAGCTGGCATCGCAGAACCATTACCCTCCAATTTCAATCCTCGACAGCATCAGCCGCCTGATGCCTGCGGTGTGCTCGCCCGAGCATCTGGCAAAAGCGTCGGACTTGCGACGGCTACTGGCCTCCTATCAGTCTTCGGAAGACCTGGTCCGTATCGGAGCCTATCAGAAGGGAAACGACGAAACTCTGGACGCTGCGCTTGCGCTGCTTCCGGAGTTGCGCGCGTTCCTGCAGCAAAAGCCGGATGAGGCGGTGTCATTCGATGCCACTCGCGCCCGGCTGTTGAAGCTGGGTCAGTAGGAGCCGGAACCAGGAGCTTCGGGACCAAGAGCCAACAACCAAGAACCAAGAGCAAAGAGCAAAGAGCAAAGAGCGAACCGAACCCATGGCCTTCCGATTTTCCCTCGAATCCGTGTTGCGGCTACGCCGCAGTGAACAGCGGCACCACGAACTCCTCCTGCAAAAAGCCAATGAGCAGGTGAATGGCTTCGCACGCGAAGTGGAAGCAATCGAGAGCGAAGGCCGCGAAATCGCTTCCAGAAGCACGGTGGTTCCCTTTACCGGAGCGGACCTGCATTTTGATCAGACTCGCTGCCAGGTGCTGGTTGTGCGCCGGGTGCAGGCTGAACAACGGTTGCAAGCGGCGCGGGAACAACAAGCGTTGGCGGCGGAAGAATTCCAGCGCGCCTGGCAGCGGCGGGAAGCGCTCGACACTCTTCGCGAGCGCGAGCGCCAGTTCTACATGCTCGCCGAGAGCCGGATCGAACAGCGACGTCAGGATGACCGGTTCCTCCAAAGCAACCGAAGAGGCTGATTCTTGCCCAGTCGACTAGGCAGGCCTTGCCCATTGATCCCAATTTTCCTAGCCGCCGAATATCGGCAGGAGTCCCCTCTCGCTTTAGATACAAACGATTCCGACTGGAGCACTTGAGTGACGATTTGGAATACGAGTTGCACGGTCAGGTGTGGGTTTAAGATCCGCACCGTGACTGCACCCACACAATCCGTAGCCCTCGATATGATTTCCGCAGCTCCGCGGTGTCCACCTCCTGGCGACCGTTGGAGTCCCAAAACATTTTCGAGTCGCTTGAATCGTGAAATGGAAGCAAGCACTAGCGCTGAAGAGACCAAGAAATCTGGTGAGGCTGCGACGGAAGCAAAAACGGAAGGGAAGCCTAGGCCGGCGCCTGAAACTGAAAAGGCGCCGCGCAGCAGGAAGGTGGAGCAAACTTCGGACGGCTTAGCAGTCGCGATGGCCGCCGCGCCGGTTCAGGTTGCTCCTATCGTTCAAACCCCGGTCCCTGATTTGACGGGAAGCTTGCCCAGCCCGAAGCCGGACCGCGCCGCTGCGTCGGACGAAGTTACTCTAAATCGAACCAGCGTTTTGCCGATGCAGGAGCCAGTGCTTCGAGAAGCTGCCCTGGTCGGCCGAGATGATGTCAGCCAGTCGTTGTCGCCATCGCTTGTGTCACGAAAGGTCGCTCAGGAACCATTCTCCATCGCAGAACGGAAAACGGGGAAGGACCGCGCAGAAGACTTGGCCGCTGAAAATCGCGCGAGCAAAACAGACGCGACACCCACGGTTGTGCCGCCGCCGAGCATTCCGGACTGCGGAATTTTTCTCGATCTCCCGCAGCGTTCTCCACTGCGATATGTTCCCTCCACTGACCTGCTGCCGTCAGTAGCCACCGGCAGGCATGTGCTCTCCGCCATTGGAGCCGAGTCTGCCCCTGCGGCAAAGAGCCCAAGGGATTGGGCTCCGCAAGAGCACGCACAATCGCCCGGTCTTGCGGTTACTGACCCCAATACCATCACCGATCGGGGTGCAGACCCCACAGCAAACCAAGCCCAGCCTGCGCTCGCGCATCTTCAGATGGTTCCAGACGCGCACCGCCCGAACAGCGACGACGGGATGCAGAGCTCCTCAGCTTCACCGGGACAGGAGCCGAAGGCAAAGGTCAGTGTCAGCGAAAAGCAAAATGCAGTCGCATCCGCGCCCATTCCATCCGCCCACAGTCATGGAGGCGAAGTATCGTCGTCCGAAAACAATGCAACGTCGAAGGCGCCACCACATCCAGAAGATTCGGTTCCGGCGGTTGTTGTAGCAGCGGTTCCGCGCGTGGGTGCGCAGATCGCCAAGCCGCTGGCTGCGGAATCAGACGGAGGAGGCCCGGGTGTTTTTGGTCAAACCCCACCGCCGACGTCCAATCCGCAGACCGCCAGCGCGTCGGCCAGGTCAGATTCGCTTCGCTCCGGAGAGGTGAATCCGGCATCCTCTCCGCCGGATGTGGCTCTGCTCCACGCTGCCAGACTCGTGCAGAACGGGAACGATTCCGAGATGCGGATTGGACTGCGCACGGAAAACTTCGGAGCAGTGCAGGTACACACCACAGTCTCGGAAAAGCAAGTCGAAGTAGCCCTGGGCAGCGAGCGCGGAGACTTGCATGGCCTGGTTGCGTCGGACTTGCCCAGCCTGCAAACCAGCCTGCAGCAGCACGATCTACGGTTGCAGCACGTGCGTACTCTCGAGCAATCGTCGCTAGAGCAAAATTTCTTTGGCCATTCTTCGGGTTCGCGACAACAGCAACATTTTGCCCGGCCGGATTCGAAGTTCGCGGAAGAACACGAGCGGGGGGAGGCTGCGGAAAACGAAGCCTTCCCCGCCCGCAGAAGTCTGAGTATTCGAGCTTAATTGCTCAGGAGGTGACAAGTGCAGATTCAATCGTTATTCGCGGCGGGAGTCAATGCTAACGCCGCAACCAGTTCCACCGCCACAACCACACCGGCACAGGACACCAACAGCATGTTCATGAAGCTGCTGATCGCCCAAATCCAGAACCAGAGTCCGCTCAACCCCGTCGATCCCACCCAATTTACTTCTCAACTGGTGCAATTCAACATGCTCGATCAGCTCACGCAGATCAACAACACGCTGCAACACGCCACGACCACATCGAGTCCGGCTTCCGGCCACGTGAAACCGATCTCAGGAGGAAACTGATGCCATCGTTTTCGATTCCTCTATCTGGCCTGACCGCGGAATCCACTGCCCTATCAGCCATCGCCAATAATCTTGCCAATCAAAATACGGTTGGCTTCAAGGACGTGAACGTTTTGTTCAGCGACCTGTTTTATCAGAACCTCGGCACCACCGGCGCGGGCGATCCCATTCAACTTGGGGCCGGTGCGCAGGTGGGCTCCATGCCTGGTCAATTTACTCAAGGGAGCTTGAACTCGACTGGCGTGCCCACCGACGTGGCCATCCAGGGCGACGGCTTTTTCATCGTGCAGGATGCGACCGGCGCTACCAGCTACACCCGGGCGGGAAACTTCGC
The DNA here is from genome assembly GCA_963839975.1 of uncultured Acidobacteriota bacterium. Lineage (GTDB taxonomy): Bacteria > Acidobacteriota > Terriglobia > Terriglobales > Acidobacteriaceae > Gp1-AA145. Next base: position 1,022,911 of record CAWIXA010000003.1, read on the forward strand.
GGTGGACAAGAATAATTTTCTGGTCACCTCTTCGGGCCAGCAGGTGCTGGGCTATCCCGCAGTGAATGGAGTGGTCACTCCGGGCCAGGGCCTGACCACTTTGCAGCTGGGAGCCGGCACCATCAGCCCGCCCAGCGCCACCGGTACGGTGCAACTCACCACCAATCTGAATGCGTCCGGCAATGTCGGCGATACGTTCTCCACGCCGGTTACGGTTTACGACTCGCTGGGCACCAGCCATGTGTTGACGTTCACATTTACCAAGACCGCGGCCAACACTTGGAACTATCAGCTCTCCATTCCTTCCACCGACTTGAATCCTCTGGTTCCTGCCGGCGGCGGATCGCCTGTGCCTCAAACCGGGATTCTAGCGACCGGAGCGCTGGGCTTCAACGGCAGCGGAAACCTGATTTCTGTCACCCCAACGGGTGGGACGGCCAGTTTGGCAAACATTACTGGCATCGCGGCAACGTCGCTGGCGGATGGGGCCTTGGACCTCAGTTTCGACTGGGATGTGCTGAACGGGACTACTCCCGTGGTCACTCAGGTCGCGGGCCCGAGCAGCACTTCCGCCACCCAACAGAATGGCAGCAGCAGCGGTACGCTGGTGAACTTCAGCATCGGCGCCGATGGGACTGTGACCGGTTCCTTCAGCAACGGCAAAACCGCGGCGCTGGGAGAAATTGCGCTCTCTACATTCGCCGACGTCGAGGGACTGCAGCGCGCCGGCAATACGGATTTCACGCCCACGCTGGCTTCAGGCCAATCGGTCGTCGGAGCTCCGGGGACCGGTGGCCGGGGCAGCTTGTCCGGTGGGGCGCTAGAGCTTTCAAACGTGGACATCGCCACCGAATTCGCCAACCTGATCATTGCGCAACGGGCTTTCGAGGCCAACGCAAAAGCCGTGACTACTTTCGATCAGATCACGCAGGACACCATCAACCTGAAACCAGCCTAAGTAATCGGCGGTTGCCCGACTTGCCTTTAACGGCGGAAGGGCAACCGCATTAGTTCTCCTTCATTAGAAACCGTTGCGGTTTCTCAAACGTTGCCGAAGCGTTTGTCCTCCGCGCGACCTCGAACGACCCTAACTCCTCAGCTTGCAACGTGGAGGGAGTCGCCGTAACGGGCCCGTACCTTCGTGCGCTTTCGCATGGGTCAGCGGCAGAGAGTGTGCTCCGTTTCGAAGTGTGTGACCGCGCTCTTATGCCCCCGACACCCCAAGCCGTAGTTGCCGCTCCTGATCCTCTGGCCCCGCCGCAGCCAATTCAGCAGAACCCTGCCAGCTGGCGGCCGGCCATGCGTTTGCCCTGCAGCGTCACCATCGTAGTGCCGCTGCCTGGCTTCAAGGTGAAAGACCTGCTGGGGCTGCGGCCGAAATCCGTAGTGGCCTCGCACTGGCCGACCAGCGACAACCTGCCACTGAAGGTCAACGGCGAATTGATGGCGTGGTGCGAATTCGAAGTTCTGGGCAGCCGGCTGGCTGTGCGGCTGACGGAGTTGGCGTGATGGAAATCCTCAGTCGGTTGCACACGAAGGGAATGCCTGCGCAATCAGCCACTGCGAGCGATGGGCGGCAAAGTTCGTTGTGGGCGCGGCTGGTCCATTGCGGGTCCAAGTTGTTTCAAAAACTCCAATCGCGTCCAGCGCGGCGCTTGCGGGTGAGCGAAACCCTGTCGCTGGGCGAAAAGCGGCAATTGCTTCTCGTCGAATGCGGCGACCGGCAACTCCTGATCGGGGCAGCAGGAAATTTTCTGGCCACGCTGGCAGAACTGCGACCACCGGCGAATTCGAATGAGAACGGTGGGGCTGATCATGAATAAAGTTCTTCTAACGCTCCTCGCACTCCTCATGTCTCCGAATGTGGCGATAGCGCGCGCGCCGAGCGATCCTCTCGGTCTCGCAGGGCTTTCCCATCCAGCAGGCACCGCGCCGTGGAACATTATCGTCATGCTGACGGTGCTCACCATGCTGCCGGCGATTGTGCTTTCCATGACGCCGTTTGTGCGACTGCTGGTGGTGTTCCATTTTCTGCGCCAGGCGCTGGGCACGCAGACTACGCCCAGCAATCAGACCTTGATCGGGCTGTCGCTGATTCTGACGTTCTTCCTGATGCAGCCGGTGGGGAATGCTATTCACGACGCGGCCATTGTTCCCTACGAGCAGGGACAAACGGACGCCATGGGAGCGGTGGACCGGGCCAGCGGCCCGCTGCGCCACTTCATGCTCAAGTACGCGCGCGAAAAAGATCTGGCGTTGTTTTTGGAACTAGCCAAAGAGCCGCGGCCGAAACTGGCCGACGACTTGCCCATGCGCGTGGTCATGCCCGCGTATCTGATTTCAGAACTGAAAGCCGGATTTCAGATCGGTGCCGGATTGTATCTTCCGTTCCTGGTGGTGGACATCGCGGTGGCCGCAGTTACCACTTCAGTGGGCATGTTTCAACTGCCGCCGGTGGTGATTTCGACACCGCTGAAGATTCTGCTGTTTGTGATGGTGGATGGCTGGAACCTGCTGGTGGGTTCGTTGATGAAGAGCTTTTAGAGCGGGATGGTTCGAGCGCGAGGAAGAAATGTCAACCGACCTGGTGGTGGAACTTTCGCGGCGGACGCTGGAGGCGGCGATGGTGTTGACCGCGCCGGTGCTGGCGATTGCGGTGCTGGTGAGCCTGGTGATCAGCCTGTTGCAGGTGTTGACGTCGCTGCAGGAAAACACGCTTTCGACGGTGCCCCGCTTGGCGGCGGTGGGCGCAGCGTGTTTTTTTCTAATGCCGTGGATGGTGCGGCGGCTGGGCGTTTTCACCATCGCCATGTTTTCGAATTTTCAGCATTACCTGCGCTGAGGCCTCGCTGACCACCGACAAGGTAGGCGCTCAAGAGTTGCGGAGAGGAGTACGTCATTGCCGGATTTATCGCACGTCAACTTGCAGCAGATCGTTGCCGCGGTGAGCTTTACCGGCGTGCGCATTGGCGGCGTGATGGTGTTTGCGCCGTTCACGGGAAGCGACAGCATTTCGATGCCGGTGAAAGCCGTTCTGACGCTGCTGGTGACGGCGCTGGTGTATCCGGTTTCGCAGTTCGCGGGCATTACCGCGGATGCCATCGGCTGGATCAAAGTTGTGAGTGGTGAGGCCGTCATTGGGCTGGCGCTGGGATTGCTGCTGCAGTTTTCCTTCGAAGCCGCGCAATTTGCCGGGCAGATCTTCGGTTTCCAAACCGGATTTTCTCTGGTCACGCTACTCGATCCGCAAAGTCAGGCGGAGTCGCCGGTGTTCAGCGTGTTCACGCAATTAATCGCGCTGCTGCTGTTTTTGGAAATGAACGTACACCACTGGGTGCTGCGTGGGGTGACGGCGAGCTTTGCGTATCTTCCGCCCGGGGGGCTTGGCGACTTGCAAATTCTGAGCGCCGGAATGCTGCAGTCGGCAGCGGGGCTGTGGCTCGCGGGATTACAGATTGCGGCTCCGGTGCTGGCCGCGACGCTGGTGGTGGATGTGGCGCTGGGTTTTGTGGGCAAAGCCGCGCCGCAGCTTCCTGCCACGCTGGCCGGGCTTCCAGTGAAAAGTTTTGTGGGGTTGGCGGTGATGGCGGTCGCGGCGCGCAGTTGGCCGCGATTGTTTGAGCGGCAGTTCACAGTCGCGATTGTGGGCGCAGAGCGGCTGTTGCATTTGGCGAAGTAAGCGAGGCGGGGCCATTGGCGGGCGATAACAAGACCGAGAAAGCGACACCGCGGAGGCAAAAGCAGGCGCGCGAGAAAGGCCAGATTGCGCGCAGCCGCGACTTGACCAGCAGCCTGGGCCTGGTGGGAGCGGTGATTTGCCTGGGATGGAGCGCACAACAATTTCCCGCGGCGTTGCGCGGTTTGCTGGAACGCGTGTTACACGAAAGCGCAACTCAAGGATTGGAATCTGCGCCGCTTCTGACTTGGACTGCGACCTTGCTGCTTGGCGCGACCGCGCCGCTCATGGCCGCCACGTGGCTGGCGGCGGCGACCGGAGCGGTGTCCCAGGGCGGAATCAATTTTGCGCCCGCCGCATTGGCGCCTAACTTTTCGCGGCTGAATCCGGCGAGCAAGATGAAACAGCTTTTCTCGGTGCTCGCCATCTCGCGGCTTCTGCGCTCGGTACTGCCGGTGGCTGCAATCCTTTATCTCGGCGGTACCATGCTGGTCCGCGAGTGGGGGCGGTTGCTGGGGGTATCGCAACTGGGCGCGGGCGGAATCTCGCATTTCATTCTCGGCCTTGGCTTCGAACTCACCTGGAAGGCGGCGCTGGTACTGCTGGTCTGGTCGGCGCTCGATTACCTGCTCGAACGGCAACATCTTGCGGGCGAACTGAGGATGAGCCGCCAGGAACTCCGCGAAGAATACAAAGAGACCGAAGGCAATCCGGCAATCAAGAACCGCATCCGCAAGCTGCGCCGCCAGGTCTTACGCCGGCGGATGCTCGAAGACACCAAACGCGCTTCGGTGGTGATTACCAATCCCACCGAGTTTGCCATTGCGCTCGAATACCGGCCGGCCATGTCGGCGCCCATGGTGGTGGCCAAAGGCCGCAACCTGCTGGCACAACAGATCAAGCAAGTCGCGCGCTGGCACGGAATTCCGATGGTCGAAAACCCGCCGCTGGCACACGCTCTCTATCGCGCCGCGGAAATCGGGCAGTACATTCCGCCGAAACTCTATGCCGCGGTGGCAGCGATTCTGGCAGCCGTCTTCCGCGCCGAGCAGCGGGCTCAGGCCGCGACGGCGAGGGCGGTGGACCATGGCCAGGTGAATCATGGCTGGGTGAATCATGGTTGAAGCCGCCAAGGTTCTGCCGCTGGCGCGGACCCCGTTAGTGGAGTGGGTGGTCCCGGTCGCAGTAGTCGGACTGATCTTCGTCATGCTGGTGCCGTTGCCGTCTATCCTGCTCGACATTCTTCTGGCCGCCAGCCTAACTGCTTCGATCCTGGTGTTGCTCTCGGCAATGCACATTCTGCGCCCGGCGCAGTTTTCCGTATTTCCCAGCTTGCTGCTTTTGCTGACTTTGTTTCGTTTGTCTCTGAATCTGGCCTCCAGCCGCCGCATTCTTTTGCATGGCAACGAAGGCGCCGCCGCCGCCGGCAATGTCATTCAGGCCTTCGGGCAATTCGTTGTCGGGGGAAATTACGTTGTCGGCTTTGTGCTCTTTCTGGCGCTGATTGCAATTCAGTACCTGGTGGTCAGCCACGGCGCAGTGCGCACTGCGGAAGTCACCGCGCGATTCACTCTCGACGCCCTCCCTGGCAAGCAGATGGCGATTGATGCCGACCTGAATGCCGGGCTCATTGACGAAGTGCAAGCGCGCTCCCGCCGCGAACAGATTTCCCACGAAGCCGAATTCTACGGCGCCATGGATGGCGCCGCCCGGTTCAATCAACGCGACGCGCTCGCCACCGTTCTGATCACTGCCATCAACATCATCGCCGGATTCCTGATTGGCGTCTTTCAACTTGGCATCCCGTTCCGCGAGGCGCTGAAAACTTATACCGTGCTCACCGTCGGCGACGGCCTGGTGACCATGATTCCGTCACTGCTGGTTTCGATGGCGGGCGGCATCGTGGTCACGCGAGCGTCCTCAGGCAGCACGCTTTCCACCGACCTGGGACGGCAGTTGCTTTCGGGACGGCGGCCGCTGTTCATCGCCTCCGGCATCATGCTGGTGCTGGCGCTGATTCCCGGGCTACCGAAATTTTCCTTCCTTCTGCTGGCCGCATTAGTGGGAACGTTGGCCTGGCGAACTGCAGCTGCCTCTGCGCAACCCGCGGAGCTTGAGAAGGACAAGCAAAAGGAAAAGAAAGCGGAATCCGTCGAAGATCTGTTGAAGCTCGACGAACTCGGGCTCGAAGTCGGCTACGCGCTGGTCCCCCTGGTCGATGAGGGACGCGGCGGACAAATGCTGGCGCGGGTCAAAGCCCTGCGCAGCAATCTGGCGCAGCAACTGGGATTCATTCTTCCCCCGGTGCACATCACCGACAACGCCCGGCTCACGCCGCGCGAGTATGTCATCTATCTGCGGGGAGTCGAAGTCGCACGCTGGGAATTGCATGACAGCGATCTGCTCGCCATCAGCTCCGACGCAACTCCGCCTCCGGTCCCCGGCACACAGACCCGCGAACCCGCGTTCGGGGTCGCTGCGACCTGGATTGTGCCTGCGCTGCAGAACGAAGCGCTGACCAAAGGCTATGCGGTGGTGGATCAAACTTCGGTCCTTGCCACCCATCTCGCCGAGGTCATCAAGCGGCATTCGCCCGAACTCCTTACCCGCAACGAGACCAAGCGCCTGCTCGACCGGCTTGCCGAGACGCAGCCCAAACTGATTGAAGAACTCACGCCGAAGTTGTTGAGCCTGGGCGAAGTCCAGAAAGTCTTACAGCAGCTTCTTCGCGAGCAGGTTTCCATCCGCGATCTCTCGAGCATTCTTGAGGCTTTGATCGATACCGCAGCCGTCACCAAGAACGCGGTGCTCCTGGTTGAAGCCGTTCGCCAAGCTTTGTCGCGGGCATTGGTGCGTCCGCTGTTGACCCCGGAGGGCAGTCTGCGCGTGCTGGCTCTGGATCGCAGTCTCGAAGAAGAACTCACTCGCGCATTCAATCCGCAGGCCGCCAGTTCGCCTGCGAGCGCTGCGCTACAGCCGCCGCTGGCACGCCGGCTGCTCGACGCGCTGCGCCGGGTCGTGGGAGAGCAAGCCGACATGGTGAATGCCGTGATTCTTTGTCCGACACCGGCGCGGTTTCACCTGAAACGGCTGCTGGAGCCGTTTCTCCCCAAGATGGTCGTGCTTTCTCCTGGAGAGATTCCTCCCGCCGTGCCGGTTCAGACTCTGGCCACGCTGAGCTGAAGTGGCAACGCCGAATGGAGCTGGTGATCGAGACCGAGGAGTTGAAATGACGCAAGCCAGCAAGCAGGCCTACACCGCCTGGCAGAACGAAGAAGATCGACAGCGGATGCTCACCGAGCAACTGCCGCAAGTCCGCTACATTGCCCGCCGCATTCACGAGCGCCTGCCGCGTCACGTTCCTTTCGAAGACCTGGTGCACGCCGGCGTGGTTGGGCTGATTGATGCGCTGCAGAAGTTCGACAAGACCAAGCACGTGCAGCTTGCCTCCTACGCCAAGTTTCGCATCCGGGGCGCGATTCTTGACAGCTTGCGCGAAATGGACTGGAGTCCGCGCGATTTGCGCCGCCAGTCGCGGCGTGTGGAAGAAGCGCATGACAAATTGCGGCTGGAGCTAGGCCGCAATCCCACGGAACCCGAAATTGCCAAGGAAATGGAGATCGCTCTTCCAGAACTGCAAAAACTGCTGGGCGAGATCAGTTCTCTCGAAATCGGCAGCTTGAGAATCATCTCTCCCGACGATGGCAGGGAAGAGGACCTCTGCGAATACTTGCCCAGTGACCGCGAAGAGAGTCCGCTGGCGCAATTCCTGCATTCGGAAATGCGTGAGTTGCTCTCCCGCGCCATCGCAGAATTACCGGAAAAAGAGCGGCAGGTGCTTGCCCTCTACTACTTTGAAGAATTGACCATGAAGGAAGTGGGCATGACGCTCGGCGTCGGCGAATCGCGGGTGTCGCAGATTCATTCTGTGGCGGTGGTGCGGCTGCGCGCTCGCATGACCGAACTTACCGCCGCTGGGGAAAAACCCGCGCGCCGCGCGGCTGCCACGCGTTAAGCCCCAACTGAGGAACCGATGGAAAAAGTACTGAATCAGCAGGAAATCGACAACATGGTCCGGGCCGCGCGCGGCAGCGGCCTTTCCTCCGAGCCCACCGTCACTCGTTGGGACTACCGCCAGGCAGGCAGGATCGGAAGGGAACAGCTGGAATCCATCAGCGCGCTGCATGAGGGTTTCGCGCGCAGCTTGACCAATTCCATTGGCGCGTACTTGCGCATCGGCTTTCAGGTAGGCCTGGTGTCCGCAGAACATTTGACCTACCGCGAATTCCTCAGCGGCGTTTCCGAACGAAGCTATCTCGGTTCGTGCAAGCTGGCGCCCTTTGGGGCCAATGCATTAATCCAAATGGACCTCGCCGTGGCCTTTCCTCTCATTGACGTGCTGCTCGGGGGGGAAGGCGTGGGCCAGCCGCCGTCGCGTGAGATCACGGAAATCGAAGAGCAGATTCTCGAAACCGTCATGCGCATCATCTGCCGCGAGATGCAAACCGCGTGGTCGCCGCTGGCGCTCGAGTTTCAGTTTGAGCAGCGGCAGCAGGTGGGACGATTACACCACCTGATGCCAGTCGAGGAACGGACCCTGGGCCTGAGTTTTGAAGTCAGCATGAAAGACTGCCGCGGCCTGATGAGCTTTGCGATTCCCGCCGCAGTTTCGAGCGCCCTGCTGCGCAAGATTACCGCCGGACATCCCCACGCCAATGCCCACGCCAGTTCTCCGGCTTCGCTCGAGCAGATTCGCAGACGCCTGTTGCGGTGTCTTTTCCGGCTCGAACTCGAATTGCAAGTTTCGGCTCCATCGGCTGGCGAACTAGCATCCCTTTTACCGGGACAGATTCTAGAGTTGAAACACCGCGCCGATGGCATGGCGCAACTGATGGCCGGCGATCGCACTATCTTCCAGGCGCGGGCTTCACGCCTTAGGAATGTTCGCGCGGCGCACGTTCTGGGTGAAGTAGAAGAACCGAATGCCTGTGGAGAAGATCAATGATGGCTGACGAGTACCCGAGGATGAACTTATGACGAATCCAGAAAAACCAGATCAGGCAAGCTCGTTTGCTCAACTGTGGTCCGAGGCCCTGGCGATGGTATTAGGGCAGATCACCGCCGCCCCATTCCCCTTCGTGGCTGCTGACGCTGCGCCCGAAACCGCCGGGCCCGGTCCAAATGATCTACACATCACGATTACCGCAGGCGGAGGCGTGCGCGGCGAAATGGGTTTGCGCATCCCGCAGCCAAGCGTGCTCGAGTTGGTCAGGGTCTTCACCAGCGATTCCGAAACTGGCGCGCGAGAGTTGACTGCGGACGATCGTTCCGCCGTGGAAGAGCTTTTCCGCCAGATTGCCGGCCAGGTCTCAACCTCGGCCAAGCCGCGATGGGGAGAAATGCCGCTAACCGTGACGGTGAGCGACGCCCCGACCTGGTCGCCCGCAGCGGGCGGTTGGTTCGCCTCATCGGAGACAGCGCCGCGGCAAGTGGGCATGGAGTGGAAACTCAGCGCTGCTCTGCATTCCGCCCTGCTGGCCGCATGGCAGGAAGCATCGCCTGCAGCGCCCGGCCTACAGGAAGCGTCCTCTTCTACCGATCCCGGCAACCTCGGCTTCTTCATGGACGTGGAACTCGATGTCACGCTGCGTTTCGGTGGGAAAAGCATTTTGCTGAGAGAGATTCTTGAACTCGGCCCGGGATCCGTGCTCGAACTCGACCGCGAAATTCAGGACCCCGCAGACCTGTTGCTAGACGGCAAATTGATTGCCCGCGGCGAAGTCGTAATGGTGAACGGGAATTACGGACTCCGGGTCACCGAGGTCCTTACCGGTTCACATCCCGCCGCATAAGAACGTCTTTTCATGATTAGCCTGCAAACGCATCTTCGCGAAGCCACCGAGCGCTGGGTTGGCCGATGGGTGGAAACCTGGAAAGACCGGCTGCTGGCTTGCAGCGCCCCCGATTGCAGCCGTTCGCGCCGCGCCTGGCACCGTTTCTCCGATGGCGCTGCGAGCCTGAATCTGAACGGCTTGCGCTATTGCTTCCCGAGCTGCTTCGAGCAGGAGTTGACGCGCAGGTTTCAGGAATCTGAGTCCCGGTTTGATTCAAAGCCGCGTCCGCCCCACCGCGTTCCTCTCGGCCTGCTGATGCTTTCGCGCGGAGATCTCAATTCCGCGCAACTGAACAATGTCCTCAGCGCTCAGCGCGACAGCGGCACAGGGCGCATTGGTGAATGGATAGAAAAACTCGGCTACGCACGCGAGCCTCAGGTCACATCCGCGCTTGCGACCCAGTGGGCGTGCCCGGTGTTGCGCCGGCTGCCACTGCGCGCCGCCGACTGCGGCGTGCCCTATCAGCTGCTGAAACGCTTCCACATGCTTCCGGTGCATTTTGCCCGAGAGGCGCGCTTGCTACACATCGCATTCTCCGGGGAGATCGACTACCCGGCGCTGCTGGCGATTGAGCAGATGCTGGAATGCAAGACCGCTCCCTGCCTGGCGCCTTCTACCGAGTTGGCAGGCGTGCTCGCGCGCATGGAGGAAGAGGAAGTTGATCCGAGGCCGGAGAAAGTTTTCGACGGTCTGCGCAGCCCAGAGGAGATGGCTCGAATCACTTCGAGCTACGCGGCCCGGCTGGGCCCGGGCCAGGTCAGAACCATTGTCTGCGGAGAATATGTCTGGATAAGAATGGAAGGCCGAGCCGCTCCAACCGACCTTCTATTCGCGAGAAAGCCGCCGGACACCGTTCATCGAAGACGATTTCCGGCAACGACGGCCGGCTAGCATGCTAGGCGTACTCTACGACCAGCACCGCCGACTTCGGCAAATATCCTTTCCGCTGAAACCAGTCCTCCAGCGCCTCCCGCAACTTGTCCACCGGCACCCGTTCGCCGATCTCCATGACTCCATCCTCTACCGGCAGCGTGTCGTCAAAAATAGTTTCGTTGGTGAAGTTGCGCATGGCGAAGCTGTCCAGCCATTTCAGCGGACACCGCCGCCGCTTCCCATCCTGTTCGTATTCGACACGAATCCTGCGGGAGAACATTCTGGTCAATTCTAAATGGGAGTCGATTCTAGGCGGTACGCTGAGAACCTTGAAACGGTTTGGGTTGGGAAACGCCAGCGTCAGCTACGGCGTTGGCGCAGCCGCCGGAACGTGGTCGGCGGAGTTGTTGACCAAGTCCTTCAATTCTTTACTAGGCTTGAAAAACGGAATCTTCTTGGCAGGAACTTCGACGCGCTCTCCCGTTTTGGGATTGCGGCCGACGCGCGGTTTGCGCTGGCGGGTGCGAAAGCTGCCAAACCCGCGGATCTCGATTTTGTCGCCGGCGCGCAGCGAGCGCACCACGCTGTCAAAAATGGTTTCGACAATCACTTCGCTGTCTTTGCGGGTCAATTCCGCCAGACGGGAGATTTCGTCGATCAAGTCCGCTTTGGTCATAGCCGCTTCGCCTCCCTGATTTGCCGCTGAATTCTGGACGGATGCCCTGGTTCTGCGACCGGGGTCTGGATAACCTTCTCAAATTTCAGGGGTTGTTGGCAATAGCTTACCTTCAAATTCCCTGTTCTTACTTCCAAAGATAGTAAAATCCCATCTGCTGGTCGAGCAGCTTCTCTTTCGTCGGCAGGTACGGAGAGACGTCTCCAAACAACAAATCCAGCAGCGACTGCCGCTCCCTCTCCGGATGCACCAGCACCGGCTCGCCGGTTATATTAACCGCCTTTGCCGTGTCCTCGACCGCGCTGCGGAAGTCGGCGATCTGGTCAATCAGGTGCATGTTCAGCGCCTGCTCCCCCGTCCAAACCCGCCCGTCGGCTATCGGCTTGATATCAGAGACTTTAGCGTGCCGCCCGTCGGCCACCGCCTGCACAAATTGCCCATACATGTTGTCGATCAGGCCCTGCATGTAGGCGCGCTCGGCGGGGGTTAGTTCGCGGGTGGGATCGCCGGTGTCTTTGAATTCGCCGACCTTCAGGATTTCCGGCTTCAGTTTGGCCCAGCGCATGAGGTCGCCGTAGTTCACCCACTCGGCGATCACGCCGATCGACCCGACCACGCTGCCGCTGTCGGCGTAAATCTTGTTGGTTCCGGACGAAACATAGTAAGCGCCGCTGGCGCCTACGGTTTCAATCGACGACACAATGCGCTTCTTCTTCTCGTCGCGGATGCGCTTGACTTCGCGGTAAATCTCTTCCGAGGCAGCCACGCCGCCGCCGGGAGAATTCACGTGAATGATGATTGCCTTGATGGAGTCGTCGTCGGAAAAGCGGCGCAGCTGATCGACCACTACGTTGGGATCGAGAATCACCCCATCAAGGTCCACGACGCCAATCTTGTCGCCGAATCCATGGAACCCGGCCTGCCGCTCGCCCGCGTGCACCGCAACATAAACCAGGGTAAAGACGGCCAGGACAAAGAGGAAGAAAGCTCCTCCCCCGATGAGGATCCAGAGCCAAATGCGCGAACGTGTGTTTTCAGCCATAAAGATTTCAGTAGTTTAGCACTTATTGGGACACAGAATTGCTATGCGGGAACGATCACTTTCAGGGTGTTCCGGGCCACGCTGAACTCCACCGGAGTCTTGCACACGAACTCGCCGTCGGCGTAAACGTCGAGCGGAGTCTCAGTCTCAAGCCGGGCAGTTTCTGTCTGGGCGTACTCGACTTCGCGAAAACCGAGGTGTCTGCCGAAATAAACGGTCGGAAAGAGGCAAAACAGTTTAAGCATGCCCATGGCGCGGACGATGCAGACATCCAGTTTGCCGTCGTTGAGTTGCGCGTGCGGAGCGATCTTCATCCCTCCGCCGTATGCAGGCGCGTTGGCGAAGGCGGCCAGGATGGTGGGTCTCACCGAAGCATTCTGGTTGTCGAGGGAAACCTTCATCGGGATTGGCGCAAAGCGAAGAAACTCGCCGGGAGCACAAACAGCATATCCGCCATGCGCGCGAAACCATTTAGGAAGTGCATTGCATCGCCGCGCAATCTCGGTGTCGATGCCGGCGCCGGCGACGCAGCAGAAGTAGTGGGGCGGGTGTGCCGGATCGCCAACTTCTCGGATGACTCCCAGATCGATTGTGCGCACATTGCCTTCGCCAGCGGCGAATGTCCGCCAAGCCGCCAGCGAATCGCCTACACTCCGCAACTTCAGCGCACGCGCGAAATCATTGCCACTGCCGCAGGGGACGACCAGAACTGGGAGACCCATACTGACGAGCAAAGGAAGGTGACGGTGAATGGTGCCGTCGCCGCCAAAGATGACGACGACGTCAGCGTCACGGGGCGACGCCGGCGGGCCGGGAACCCACTCGACACCGTCCACACGCTGGAACTTCTCTAGATATTTCGAGAGATCTCCCAGTCCAAGAATGGCGGCGGCGCGCATGAGCTACGCGGCCTTGATCTTCTTCACCTTCCGGCCCACTTGCAAAACGATCTGTCCCGACATTTCCACTACCGTTGTGGGATCGCTGGTTGCTTCGCCATTCACTTTCACGGCGTTCTGCTTCAATTTCCGCGCTGCGTCGGTCACTGAGTCCGCCAGTCCCACCCGGGCGAGGAGTTTGTCCAAGCGCATTTGCTTCTCAGCGCCATCCCAGGCGGTTTCTTCCACATCGTCTGGAACCACTCCCTGTTGGAACTGCTTCGCCCAATCCTCCGCCGCTTTAACGGCAACGTCCGCCGAGTGAAAATCCTTCACGATGCGGCCAGCCAAATCTTTCTTCGCCTGCATGGGATGCGACTCGCGCTTCATCTTTTCGATTTCGGCGATCTGCACATCGGTCAGCAGCTCGTAGTACCGCCACATCATCTCGTCGGAGATGGACATTAGCTTGCCGTACATCTCCAGCGGCGCCTCTTTGATCCCAATCGCATTGCCGTACGACTTCGACATTTTCTGTACGCCGTCGAGGCCTTCGAGGATGGGCATGGTTAGCACGACTTGCGAGTCTTGTCCGTAGCTGCGTTGCAACTCGCGGCCGACCAGGAGATTGAATTTCTGGTCGGTGCCGCCGAGTTCTACGTCGGCTTTCAGCATGACGGAGTCGTATCCCTGCGCCAGTGGGTAGAGCAGCTCGTGCAATGCGATCGGCTTTTCGTCTTTGAATCGTTTATGAAAATCTTCGCGCTCGAGCATCTGCGAGACAGTGGTTTTCGCGGTGAGTTTGATCCAGTCAGCCGACTTCATCTTTTCGAACCACTCATTGTTGAACCGGACTTCGGTCGTCCGCGGCGAAAGAATCTTGTAGACCTGCTCCATGTAGGTCTTGGCATTCTTCATAAGTTCTTCTGCGCTCAATGGAGGCCGCGTGGCCGAGCGTCCCGTAGGGTCGCCGATCATTCCGGTGAAGTCGCCAATCAGGAAAATGACGGTGTGGCCGAGATCCTGAAAATGTTTCAGTTTGCGCAGCAGCACGGTGTGGCCAAGATGCAGGTCAGGCGCGGTGGGATCGAATCCCGCCTTCACGCGCAGTGGTTTCCCGGCGGCGAGGGACTTCTCCAGTTTTGAGCGCAGCTCAGACTCCTTAACAATTTCCGAGGAGCCTTTCTTGATGTAGGTCAGTTGTTCGTCAACAGGGGCGAAGGTTGGCATCGAAGCATTATAAGGAATTACGAGGCGGGACGCGGGAGATCGCCGCCACCGGTCCGGGCGTAATCCAGTTGGAGACTAGAACCGCACAGGCCTGCCGCTCTACGATCAAGCGAGAATTTACCGCCGAGCACGCCGAGAGCGCCGAGGAAAACTGGTTGTCAATCTTCTCGAAATTGTCCGACCGCATTCTCCGCAGCCTTTCCCGCGAGACCAGTTCGGGCCGCTTCATTCCGGAGATGGACGGACTCCGCTTCGTGGCCATTGCCATGGTCATCTTGTACCACTTGAATGGCTACCTGATGACGAAGGCGGCCTTCTATGAGCGTAGATCAGCGCCAGACTGGCTATGCCGTAGCGCCTTGGTGGGGTTCCACGGAGTCGAGTTGTTTTTTGTGATCAGCGGATTCATTCTGGCGCTGCCCTTTGCCGCGCATCATCTGTCGGGGGCGCCCGCGGTGAGTTTGCGAAAGTACTATCTGCGCCGCCTAACCCGGTTGGAGCCCCCGTATTTCGTCACGATTTTTCTGCTGTTGGCTTTGGGACTCTGGATTCATCCGCTCCCCGCATCTGCGATTCTCCCGCATCTGGGCGCAAGCCTGGCGTATCTGCACAACCTGATCTACGGCGGCCAGAGCACGGTGATCGGGGTGGCGTGGTCGCTCGAAATTGAAGTCCAGTTTTACTTGCTGGTTCCTCTGCTCACGCTGGTGTTCGCAATTCGCAGCGCAAGGCTGCGGCGGTCGGTGCTGATTGGGCTCACAGTGGCGATGCTGGCCGCGCAAACGATCTTCGTTCCACATCATCCCAGGGCGCAGCTTTCGATTCTGGCCTATTTGCAATTCTTTCTGATCGGATTTCTGCTGGCGGATATTTTTCTAGCGAGCTGGAAGAGTTCACCCCAGCGCAGGTTTTACTGGGACCTGATCGCCATTACCGGGTGGCCACTGCTGTTTTTTGCCTTGCAATCAAACTTGTTGACCCATTGGCTTTTCCCGGCGATGCTACTCGCTCTCTACTGCGCCGCATTCCGAGGCCGCTTGATCAACCGCCTCGTTTGCAATCGATGGATCACCGCCGTCGGCGGCATGTGCTACTCCATTTATCTGATTCATTACGAAGTGATCTCCGCGGTCGGCCGCCTTACCAAGTCGCTGGGTGCGCGCCTCCTCCCCAATCCTGTGTACCTCATAGCGCAATTTGTTCTCGTGGGTTCGTGCATCGTGATCATTTGCGGAATTTATTTCGTGGCGTTGGAAAAGCCGTGTATGCGGCGTGACTGGCCGCGACGGCTAAGTGAGAACGTTAAAGCGCTTCTAGCGAAGCAGCCTCCGTCCGATAACTTGGAACGAGCCGCCTAAAACAAGATTGATCGCTTCAGAATAAGCAATGTGCTCTTGCTGGAGGATTCGCTCGGCCAACGAGTGCTCATCGTCGGTGTCCAGCACCGGAACAGTTTTCTGGACGATGATCGCGCCGTGATCAAGCTCTTCGTCGACAAAATGAACGGTGCAGCCGGAAACCTTCACCCCGTAAGCGAATGCCTGTTCCTGGGCTTCAAGCCCAGGAAACGCCGGCAGCAGCGAGGGATGGATGTTCAAGATTTTGTGAGGGAACTGCTTGACGAACCAGGGCGAGAGTAGCCGCATGTATCCCGCGAGGCAGACGAGATCCACGTTGTGCTGCTGTAAAGCAGTGACCACTTCGCGGTCGTGGTCTTCGCGGGATTTTCCCTTTGATGGGATGACGACAGTTTCCAGTCCGAGCTTGCGTGCAACGTCAAGACCTCCTGCGTCGGTGCGATTGGAAATCACGATGGAGATTCGCGCATTAGGAATCTTCCCAGCGGCGACATTCTTGGCGATGGCCTCAAAGTTCGAGCCGCGTCCAGAAAGCAGGATGCCCAGGTTCTTGATTTGGCCGCTCACTTTGTCGGCGGCGCCTCGGCCGGTTTAAATGTCGGCTGCACAACCTGCAACGCCACGCTCGCAGTATCCACCGAATTCGGTCCCACCATAATGTCAAATGTGCCCGGCTCGACTACTCGGTGCATGTCCACGTCAATCAGCGAAAGGGAATCCGGCGTCAGGGTAAATTCGACCGTTGTCTTTTCGCCGGGCTTCAGTGTGACGCGTTTGAATCTGCGCAGTTCTGTTACGGGGCGGGTGACCGACGCCACGCGCTGGTGAATGTACAACTGCGCCACTTCATCGCCTTCGCGGGCCCCCGTGTTGGTGACGTCAACGGAGACTTTCGCGGTTGCGCCAGTCCCGATCTCGGGCGGATCGACCTTTAAATTCTCAAACTTGAACGTCGTATAGCTCAAGCCATATCCGAAGGGGAAGAGCGGCTTGCGACCGGGGTCGAGAAGATAGCTGCGGTTGCGCGACGGCTTGTAGTCATAGAAATCCGGCAGTTGGCCGACCGACTTGGGGAAAGTAATCGGCAGCTTGCCGCCCGGGTTGACGTCGCCAAAGATCACGTTCGCCGCCGCCGTGCCGCCTTGCTCGCCGAGATACCAGCCTTCGAGAATTGCCGGCACATGTTCCTTGATGAAGTTGACGGAGAGCGGACGGCCATTAATCAGCAGCACGATCACCGGCTTGCCGGTCGCGACCACGGCTTCGACCAGCTGCTCCTGGGCGCCGATCAGGTCGAGCGAATCGCGGTCGCCTAGGTGCTGCTCGGACCACGCTTCACGATTGGTGCTTTCGTTCTCGCCGACGACAACAATCGCAACGTCGGATTTTCGCGCGGCCTCGGCCGCGGCGCGAATGCTGGCGGTTTGAGATGCTGCGTCCGGAATCTCAACTTTGTTTTCGTACCATGCCGACCAGCCTTGCTTCCCGGTGGTGATCTTGCAGCCTTCGGAGAAGACGACTTTCACCCCCGGCTCTACCCGCTTGCGGATTCCGTCGAGAATGCTGATCTGGTTCCCCGGGCCGGGATCGCGGCTATAGCCGCCAAGATGAACATCGGCGGCGTTTGGCCCGATCACGGCGATGGTCTTCAGTTTCGCCGGATCCAGCGGCAAAAGGTTGCCGTCGTTCTTCAACAGAACGATGGCTTTCTGTGCAGCTTTCAGCGCCAGTTGCTGGTGCTCGGGGCTGTTGGTGATTTGCTGCGCATACTCGGGGGGAGCGTAAGGATTTTCGAAAAGCCCCAGGCGGAATTTGGTTGCCAGTATCCGGCTTACCGCGCGGTCAACTTCACTTTCCGGAACCACGCCTTGCTTCACCTGATCCACCAGCGTCGCGTAAACCGAGCCATCTGACAGATCAAAATCTACTCCGGCGGCGAGGGCCTTGCGCGCGGCTTCGGCTTTGTCGGCGGCCACGTGATGAGTTTCGACCAACATCTGCAAGCCGCCGCCGTCGGAGGTCACATAACCTTGGAATCCCCACTCGTGGCGCAGCACAGTGTCGAGGAGCCAGTGATTGATGTGCGACGGTATGCCATCGATTTCGTTGTAGGAAGCCATCACGCTGCCCACGTGGGCCTCTTCGACCGCCGCTTGAAAGGGCACGAAGAATGACTCGCGAATGATTCGTTCAGAATAATTTCCCGGCGCAGTATTGGTGCCGCCTTCTGGCTGGCCGTGGACTGCAAAATGCTTTGCAGTAGCGATCACATGATTCCGGTCAATGCTCCATGACGTTCCCTGCAGGCCGTTGACGGCGGCAACCGCCATGCGCGACACCAGATACGGGTCTTCGCCGTAAGTCTCCTCGGTTCTTCCCCATCGCGGATCGCGCGCCAGATCGAGCACGGGTGTGAACGCCTGATTGGTTCCGGTCGACGCCATTTCATCCGCGGCGGCAGTGAAGACTTGCTGAACCAGTTCCGGGTCCCAGGTGCTGGCCAAACCTAATACCTGCGGAAAGCTGGTGCTGCCGTAGGCCATGTATCCGTGCAAGGCTTCGCCCGCGAACAACATCGGAATGCCGAGCCGGGTTTTCTCCATCATGTATTTCTGTGCCTGGTTGCGCAGGGTCGCGGCGTCGAAGGCACTGGCGTTCGCGTCGTTGCTGTACAGGGTGCGGAGCTTCTGGAAGATGGCTTGTCCCTCGGGATCTTGCGTCGTCATCATGCGGCGGCGGCCGCCGGCGAGCTGATCAACCTTTTCCTCGAGTGTCATGCGCTTTAACAGGTCGGCGACTCGGTCGGGGATCGGCAGGAAGGGGTTGCGATACGGCGGCAGAGGCAGTTTCCTCTGAACGCTCGCCGGCGACTTGTCCTGTGCCAAGCAGGTGGTAGCCAGCATCAAGATGAGCGCCAGGTTCAGGATTTTCCGCATGGCGAACAACCTAAACTCTCGGGAGGCATTCGGTCAATTCGGCAGGAATCAGTTGTCGCGCCTGTTGGTTCCGGCCAGCCAGCGCAGGAGCATGTTGACCAGACTCAGAACAATCGCTCCCCAGAAAGCGGCGGCAAATGTATCGACTCGGAAAGCCGGAGACAACAGCTTGGACGCCAATTCCAACATCAGCGCGTTGATCACTAGCCAGAAAAGTCCCAGCGTAAGGATGGTTAGCGGCAGGGTAATGATCTTCAGCAGCGCGCCCAGCGTGGCATTGACGAAGCCAATGACCAGCGCTGCCACCAGAGCGGCGGCGATTCCAGAGACGTGAAATCCGTGAACATACTGCGCCACCACCCAGACCGCCACCGCGCTCAAAAGCCAGTTGATGAGTGTACGCAAGCTTCCACCTCAGCCTGAAAATATAGACCGCAAGACCCTAACACGCAACGCCGCGCTTCTTACGACAGCTTTACATCCCTGGGTTCCGAAATATGTTCCCGAAAGTAGTAAACTCTTCCGGCATGCCGCAGCTCACCTATTTGGAGGCGATTCGCCAGGGCATCTGGGAAGAGATGGAGCGCGATCCCACCGTCTTCTGCATTGGCGAAGACATCGGCATCTACGGCGGAGCATTCAAGATCACGGACGGTTTCATCGACCGCTTCGGTCCTGAACGCGTCATCGACACGCCCATCGCGGAGTCCGCCATTGTGGGCGCGGCGTTCGGCGCGTCCCTTACCGGGATGCGCCCCGTCGCCGAATTCCAGTTCATGGACTTCATCGGCTGCGCCATGAACCAGATCAGCAATATGGTTGCTAAGACGCACTATCTCTGGGGCGCTCCGGCGCCACTGGTCCTGCGCGGCCCCAGCGGTGGCGGCGTTCACGGTGGGCCGTTTCACTCCCAGAATCCTGAGATGTGGTTTGTGCACAATCCCGGGCTAAAGGTTGTCTGCCCGGCCACGCCCTACGACGCGAAGGGATTGATCAAGGCTTCGATTCGCGACAACAACCCGGTCATTTTCTTCGAGCACAAGTATCTCTACCGCCGCATCAAAGAGGAAGTGCCGGACGAGGATTACGTTGTTCCGCTCGGCAAGGCGCGGGTTGCCCGCGAAGGCCGCGACCTCAGCGTGATTACTTACGCCGCCATGGTGCATACTGCCCTCGAAGCCGCGGAGCTTCTCGCCAAAGAAGGAATCGAGCTGGAGGTTGTTGACCTGCGCACGCTTGCGCCGCTCGACCACGACGCCATTACGCAGACGGTGCAAAAGACCAGCAAAGTCATTCTTTTGCATGAAGACACCCGTACCGGAGGCATCGCCGGCGAGATTGCTGCCATCATTAACGAGGAAGCGTTCGACGATTTGGATGGCCCGATTGTACGAATCACCGCGCTTGATACGCCGGTGCCCTTTTCGCCACCGCAGGAAGAGCACTTCCTGCCGCAACTGAAAGACGTAGTCGAGAAAGCGCGCTGGCTGAATTCTTATTAGGCGGTCTTAGAGAGCGAACTCTGACTCTGAAAACACGAGGCGCCACGATGCGAAACTTCATCCTCGGGATTATTGCCACGATTGTTGCAGCGATTGCCGTTGGATTGGTGATCGCGTATTTCGGCCTGATGCCGACCAACGCCGACGCCACCCCGCCGGCCTTTGAGCAGCACATCGCCATGAGCGCGCTCGATGCCTCGATGGAGCGGCACGCGCCGCAGGTCCCCAATCCGGTCCCCCCGACCGACGAGAACCTCATCGCCGGAATGAAGCTTTACAGCATGAATTGTGCAGTCTGCCACGGCACGCTCGACTACCAGCCGAGCTTGCTGGAGCACTCCATGTACCCACCTCCGCCGCAAATCGTTCTCGAACCGCTCGACGATCCCGAGTGGCACATCTACTACGCCGTCCGCACCGGCGTCCGCTATACCGGAATGCCGGCCTGGAACAAGGCGCTTGCCGATCAGGACATCTGGAAAATAACAGCGTTTCTTTCGCGTCTGGACAAGCTTCCTCCCGCAGTGCAGGACACCTGGGAAAAGACCTACGGAGTTTCGCCCAAGACTCATCAGGGAGGGGAGCACCACCACCACGAGTAAAGGCCCGAGCTGTTCCCGCCCGCGCGCACTCCAGAAAACACCTATGCGAGAACAACTTGACGCGATGCTCGACGCCATCGTGGACGTAACCGGCGCTCGGCAACCTTGGAAGCCGATGTCGCGACCGGCGGTCATCGCGTGGCTCGTCTTCTATCTTGGCTTTCTCGCATACGCATTCAGCAAGCACGGCGACTTTCTCTTCATTGACAGCGCAAACATGGTTGTGCACGAAGGCGGACACGCGCTCTTCGGCTGGTTCGGGCCAACCATCGGTCTTTGGGGCGGGACGATTCTCCAGTGGCTGGTACCGTTTCTTCTTGCCGCCTACTTTTTCCATGAGCGCCAGCCCGCAGCGTTCGTGTTTTGTCTTTTCTTCTTTTTTGAAAACTGGATTTATACCGCGACCTATATGGCGGACGCGCGCACCATGGAACTTCAGCTGGTCACGCTTGGGCGATCCCGAGTTCGCGCGGCACGACTGGAATGCGATTTTTACGGATCTCGGTTTTCTTGATTGGGATACGCGGATCGCCGGGGTAGTGCGGTTCCTCGGGTGGACGGGAATGCTGGCCTCTACTGCCTGGCTTGCGAGCCATCTCAGGAAGCCTAAGTTGGAATCAGCGTGAAAAATCTCAGGCGTCATCCCGAAGCCCCGCGCTTTCACCAGCGGGGCGAGGGATCTCGCGCGGAGTTGCAAAGGACTCCGACTCATACCTTCGTCTTCGAGACGTGCATCCGGCGTTCGTTATAATGGCAGGTTGCGTCCGGCCTGATTTTTGCGACCCAGCCGGATAGAAGAGGAACTATGCCGACCGATATTGTCATGCCGCAGATGGGCGAGTCCATCGTGGAAGGGACCATCACCAAGTGGCTGAAAAAGCCGGGTGACAAAGTGCAGCGCGACGAGCCGCTGTTTGAAATCTCCACTGACAAAGTGGACGCGGAAATCCCGTCACCCGCCGCCGGCGTGCTGCAGGAAATCAAAGTCGCCGAAGGCACCACGGTCCAGGTGAACACCGTCGTAGGCACCATCGCGAGCGATGGCGAAGCGCCCGCGAAAGCTGCTCCCAAGGTCGCTCTCGTCGCTGAGAAGAAAGCCGCGCCGCCGGCTCCGGTTGCCGCGAAGCCCGCGCCCGCGCCGGAACCGCCTCCTGTGCAAGAGGCCGCGCATGATGAAGACGAGCACGCTCGCTCCTCGCCTCTGGTGCGCAAAATCGCGCGCGAGCACAACGTCAATCTCTCGCAAGTTTCCGGTTCAGGGCTCGGCGGACGCATCACCAAGCAAGACATTATGGCCTTCATCGAAGGCGAATCGGCGGTACAGGGTTCTGGAGCGACGGGCGTTTCGCCCGTCCCAGTCGGCGATGCCCGGCCCTCCGCACCAGCTCCGGCTCCGTCGGCGCCGAAGCCGCCCGCCGCCATCCCCGGAGACCTCGTCCCCCTCACCAACATGCGCCGGATCATCGCGCAGCGCATGATCGAGTCGCGCCGCACCAGCGCCCACGTCCACGCGATGTTTGAAGTGGACATCACCAAAATCGTCACCCTGCGCAACAAACTGAAATCCGGATTCGAGCAGCGCAACGGCGCGCGCCTCACCTTTATGCCGTTTTTCGTGCGCGCCGCCATCATCGCGCTGCAACAGTTTCCTATCGTCAACGCGTCGCTCGAAGGTCAGGATAAAGAGCAAAGCATCCGCTACCACCGCCACGTGAATGTCGGCATCGCGGTGGCGCTCGATTGGGGCCTGATCGTTCCCGTCCTAAAGAACGCCGACGAGCTGAACTTCCTGGGATTGCAACGCGGCATCACCGACCTCGGCGAGCGCGCCCGCAACAAAAAGCTGAAGCCCGAGGACGTGGAAGGCTCCACGTTCACCATCACCAACCCCGGCCAGTTCGGCGCCGTGTTCGGCCTGCCCATCATCAATCAGCCGAATTCGGCGATCATGGGCGTCGGCGGAATCACCAAGGCCCCGCTGGTCGTCACCGACGCTGACGGCAACGACTCCATCGCCATCCGCTCGGTCGTTCACTTGACCCTAGGCTACGACCACCGCCTGATCGACGGCGCTGTGGCTGACCAGTTCATGGCGCTGGTGAAGAAGACGATGGAGGGGTGGAGCGAGGAAGTTGGGTAGGATCCATGATGGTGTCGGCGTGTATCAATTCAGTGTGCGGCGATGAACTTTTGGATCAGGTAGCCTACCCACGCGGCCAGGGCGACCTCTAGCAACACAAGCAACCAACCGGGCGGCTGCCCCATCCTTTCGCGCTTTTTGCGAAAGGGTGGGCTAGTCCCGATCACATCATCAGCGGTAGGCTTCGTCGGCGGTGCAGGACTCCTGTGACCGCGATCGTGTTCTCGTCTCTTAGATCGAAGAGTATCCGATGGTCGCCGGCAACGGAAGTCGATAGCCCGGAAACCTGTGATCGGCTGTGAGCTTCTTCACATCGCCAGTGCGATTGAGAAGTTAGCGATCGACGCAGTGGAGAATTTGTAGAGCAGACTGGCGGTCAACGGCTCGAAGATTGGCGCGGGCCTCAGGCGACCACACGATATTCGCCTTATTCGATCTTGTCGCGAAAAATATCTAACCTATATCCCTCCATCCACTCTCGCAAGAAAAATGCGCGGACCAGAACGCCTTCGCTCGTTTCGGAAGGAATTTCCTCGTGGGGCTGCGCTTCGTGCAAGAGTCCTTTCGCGCAGGTCCAGTAAGGTGTCAGGCGATTTCAACGGCCAGACTTACTCGGGTGTCGAGTTTCGCGGGACCTTCGACGCTAATGTGACAACGGCGCGGACGGTCTGCGATGCAGCGTGTGTTCAAGCCAGAACAAACCTGTTGTCCCGGTTCGCAGAAGAGGATCAGCGTTCGGGCGCGATCAAGCGCTGCCGCAGTTCCAGGCGTGATCTCTCTTCCTCGGACGAAGCTGGCTCCGAACTCGCAAGTCATGGGCTACATATACTTCTCCAAACCAGAAGAAGGGACGGGTTCGCAAACCGACTGGCGGCCAACTCGACAAATCCCTGGACGTGAACGTCGTCGTGCCGGTTGGCTCGGAAAAATATCGCCTATTTTTCCCCACCGAGCTGTTCGACGAACTCACCAAGGTGCATTGAGAAGCGACGAAACCGTCACTGCATGGACTGTGGTGCCCACCCTTCCCAAAACCGGGGAAGGATGGGGCACCCACGTCTGTGTCGGACGAGGGTGGAAGAGCGGCCATTCATGGCCGACGTTCGGCGTCAGAAGGGATGCCACGACGAGGCGTTGCAGGCCAGAATCCAGAAGCAGGTCGAAGCCACCGGCTCGAGCAGCGTTGAGGAAGTGTTGCTCCGCTTGCTTGAGACGCAGGAAGAACAGGACCGCTGGCTTCTGGAAAATCGGAACGCGATCAATACCCAAATCCGCCAAGGCCTTGACCAGCTCGACCGCGGCGAGGGAATCCCGGAAGACCAGCTCGACTCCTACCTGACAAAACTGAAAGCCAAGTCGAATGAGTGCGCGGTACGTCCTGCGCCGCGGGCTGCGCAAGACCTCGTTGAAATCTGGCGTTACATCAAAGATCACAGCAGCGTCTCAACCGCGGATCGAGTCGAATCGGTCATTCGAGACAAGATCGCCGTTCTTTCCCGGAGGCCGGGTGCCGGACACTGGCGCAGAAATCTGACCGCTGAGGAAGTCAAGTACTTCCCGGTCTATTCTTACTTAATTGTCTATCGGCCTGAAATCAAGCCGCTGCAAGTCGTTTCCATTCTCCACGGACGCCGAGATGTGGAACGAATCCTCAGCGAGCGTTCCTGATTCGGCGCGACAGTAAAACCGTCACTGCATCGGTCCGTGGTGCCCACCCTTCCCAAAACCGGGGAAGGATGGGGCACCCACGTTTCATTTTGCGCTAACGTGGAAGAGCGGCCATTCATGGCCGCGTTCAGCGTCAAAAGGATTTGCCCTTCAGGGCCTGAGGTGGCGGCGGGCTGAAGCCCGCAAAATTCCAACGGCGACCGCGAACGCGGCTCTAAAGGGCCGCTCTTCCCTTAAATCGTAACGTTATGAAGCGTGCGGCACCCAACAAGCGCTTCTCGGCGAGTTCGATCTCTGTCCGCCGACACTTCCCGACCATCTCTTACCATCCGATGCGCAGCAGGGACAGTCCTTGTCTCGGCAAAGCGAACTGCAAGTGCGCCGTCCCGTGGTCAATGCTCATCCATTTCGGCGAATCCAGGAGCTGTAACTCTCCTGCCGATTCCAGTTGCTTGTATTGATCGGCCGTCGGCAACTGTGGCGAGCCTACTTTCTTCCACGCGGTGAAGGCGTTGCTGTGGATGGAATCGATGCGAAAGTGCTGCAGCGACGCGTGCCTCACGCCCTCGGGCAATCCGCTGACCGTTAGTTCAATTGAAGCTGGGTCTGCGGGAACGTCATCGTCGTGATAATTCCAGACCAGCACTTCGATCTCGTGCGCTTTTCGAGTAGCAATGGCATTGATCTCCGGCTGTGCGCGCACTCCATCACTCAAGACCTGATCTGTGGCAAGCGCTCCCGAACTGATCGCCTCAACGCGCTCGCTGCCCAACATCCCGAACATGCGGAAAGCGTTCAGTACCGGCTTATCGAGGCCGTTCGTCGCTAATTCCCGGAAGCCTGCGAAGTAGGGCTGATCTTCAAACTCAAATGCCCAGGTCACGACTCCGATCAGCTTGACGTGTTCGCGTTCGGCCAGTGCCAGCGTATGGTTCAAAGCCTCTGCCGTATAGCTCGCATAGAGCGCCCCATTCCGGTAGCCATTCTGCGGATTCTTTTCCGCGGAACATGCGCCGCAGCCTTCGGGGTCGAACTCCGCGAGGATGATTGGGGTATTGCGCCACTTGGCGGACGCGGCCACCATCTTGAATCCGCGGTCAGCTGCATTCAGTTGCGCTGAGATGCCCATCTGCAGGTGATCGCCCAGCCACTTCGGCGATCCCTTGGGATGGAAACTGATGAAGTCGAGCGGAGCACCCTGCTTGCCGGTGGCGTAGTTGCGTCCCGTCTCACAGTGATCGAGAAACTCAGTCAGGAACTGCGCGGACCGCTCTGAAATGCCGGTCGCGTCCGGGCCGCCGATTTTTGCGCCAGGCAGCGCACGCAGGACTGCGTCGGTCGAATAGTCATACAGTTTGAAAAACTCTTCGTGCGTGCCCTGCCAGTAGCCAATGTCGGGTTCGTTCCAGACTTCCCACAGCCAGGTCTTCACTTCGGCGTCGCCGTAGCGCTGGCGCAGGTGCTCGGCAAAATGGAAAACCAGGTCCGCCCATTTGGAATAGTCCTTCGGCGGATACGCCCAGCCGGTGAAGATCGATCCGTTCGGAAAGTTGTGGCGATACGGTTCCGGATGGGTGGAGAGCGCCTCTGGCATGAAGCCGAGTTCGACCAGCGGCTTGACGCCGGATTCGTGGAACGTGTCAAAGATGCGATCCACGATCTTCCAGTCGTAAACCGGATTGCCGGCGGCGTCTTCCGTGTAAACGTTGGTCGATCCCCACTTCGGGGAAGCCGATCCGTCGCCGGAAGTGAACAGATTGTGAACCCGAACATAGGCGGGCTGGGAACTTAGGCCGGCGATTTCGCCGAGCAGCTTTCGTCCATTGGGGGCGTAGGTGTAGTTGGGCTCGTCATATCCGAAGTAATTCCACACCGGAGGGAACGGTTGCTGGGGATGATCAAACCGAACTTGAACCGTCACAACGCTGGGGGACTGGGAGTAAACGGACGATGCGAACAGGAGGAAAGCCAAAATTCCGGCCAATTGGAAGCGGGAGACTTGCATCATGTGAAATCGCGATCGAAGCGTCAGCGGCGCAACTGTATCACTTTCCCGTCGGTTCCGATCAGCGCCATCTCCGCCATGCCGATAAATAGACCATGCTCCACTACGCCGGGAATGGTCTTCAGTCGATTCGCCAGCGCTGCCGGGTCGCCGATCTCGCCGAACGTACAGTCGAGAATGTGATGACCTTCGTCGGTGACGAAGGGCTTGGCGCCGCCACGCCGAGAAACCTCCGCCCCGAGGGCAGTGATTCGTTTTGAGATCACCGATTCAGCGAATGGGATGACCTCGACTGGAAGCGGGAACTTGCCGAGATGCGCGACTTGCTTGCTGGAATCGCCGACGACGACAAACCGCCGCGAAGCGGAGGCGATGATCTTTTCGCGCAGCAGGGCACCGCCACCGCCTTTAATCAGGTTGAGTTGCGGGTCAATTTCGTCCGCGCCGTCAATGTCGATGTCGATCTGCGGGTGTTGCTCGAGCGTGGCCAGCGGGATGCTCAGTTGCTCGGCCAGCCGTTTGGTGTTCTGCGAGGTGGGGATGCCGACAATCTTCAGCCCGCTGCGGACTCGCTCGCCGAGAAAACGAATCGCCCAGGTCGCCGTCGAACCGGAACCAAGGCCAACGATGTCGCCCGGTTCGACCAATTCGGCGGCAGTACGGCCGGCCATTTGTTTTTCCAGGTCGAGTGCCGAGATTTCAGGCGAGCTCATTCCGGTTTCGCCGCCTGTTTGCGGAAGGAATGGAGAATAATAGCGCTGCTGATGGCGAAGCTTCCCACCGCACATAAAGAAACTGCCTCAGTGAGCGTCGATCCGAGGTGCAGCGCGGTGGGGAACAATGCCGCCAATGCGAATAGGATTCCAAGCGAATTCAGCACCAGCGCTGGCCGCAGCGGTCGGGGCTGAGGGGCATTGCGGAGCCGCAATTGCAACAGGACCGCTGCCGCGCCGATGGCCGAAATCACCACTACTGCTGCCGGGCTGCGAAACGCCGCTGGGCTGGTAAAAAGCACCACCAGAATCAGCGCGCAGCAAAGCAGGCCGGATGCGACTACGGTCTTGCGTTGGAGGAGCGCAGGCATGTGCCGCTGACATTGTATAACCAGTGGCTAGTGGCTAGTGGTGAGTCGCCAGTCCCCGCCGGCTGAAGCCGCGATTCTTTTGGGGATGAGGCGGCACGGCTGGAAGTCGTGCACTTTCAAGTCGGATTGGAATCCGTGACTAGCCACTAACCACTAGTCACTAGCAACTATCCCGCAACCCACTCACTCTGCTGCATTGAGCCGTGATGCACGGCGTAGAGCACCAGCTCCACGCGGTTCGAAATCCCCAGCTTCTCGAAAATCCGGAAAAGATATTTCTTGACCGTATGCTCGCTCAGCCCGAGCTCGGTGGCCACATGACGATTGCTCAGACCATCCGCTACCAGCGCGACGACCTGTTCTTCCCTCGAAGTCAGCAGCTTCTCACCATTGGCGCTTAACACGCGCAGCGACGGGACCTGGCACACCGAGTCGAGAAGATAGTTTAGCTGTTGGGTGGTAGCCCAGATTTCTCCGCGATGGACTTGCTGAATGCACTCACACAACCGTTGAAAAGATGAGTCGGCAAGGCAGAACAACCCCCGCGCGCCCAGGCGGAAGGACTGCACGGCCAACTCGCGGTCTTCCGCGTCCATCAGTACCACTTTGGGAATTAGCGGATAGGACAGATGAAGCGTGCGCAGGACAGTCATGTCCAGCACGCCGGTCTGCGCCTGTGCACAACTGAGCACGGCCACGTCGGTAACGCTGTGGTCGGCGAGTTCCAAAACTTGTGCCAACTCCGACTCGCAGGAGGAAACCTGAAATCCATGATGGCGGAGCGCGCCCGCCAGCAGCTGGCTTTCCATCGGTTTGGAGTCAGCCAGTAACACATTGAGGCTGGAAAAAGGGGATACACCTTCGTTTGTCATAAACCTGCCCATGCGAGAGTAAGTGACGCTTGGTACTGAAGAGAGTGTATGGATCGGCGAAAGGCATTTCAGTGACCGAAGAACCGAACGATGGGTCGAAGCGTTGTCCGAAGACTGTGGAAAACTTTTGCAGCCACTCACCATCGCAATGAGGATTTGCTGGACCGAAATGGAACTCCCTCACAGCAGACTTGCGGCAGGGCCTTTCGTTTCAAGGTCTTCGTGGCGCTCTACAACTGAAGTTGTATTTCCGCGTGACTAGCTACTTTGGTAGAGGCAACTTTTCGTCGCTTGAATCAACCGCCGTCTCGAACTAAGTTTTCTGTGCGCGGTGAAGGAGTCTGTTTCGCCGGCCAGCCGGGGC
Source organism: uncultured Acidobacteriota bacterium (assembly GCA_963839975.1). GTDB lineage: Bacteria > Acidobacteriota > Terriglobia > Terriglobales > Acidobacteriaceae > Gp1-AA145. Next base: position 1,051,711 of record CAWIXA010000003.1, read on the forward strand.
GTTCGGACTCTTCAACGGCGCTCCGGGATCCAACTTGCTCCCATGAAATCCAAGACTGCAATTTTGTTGATGGTGTTCGCCGGGTTGCTGCCTCAAATGGCGATGGTCGCTGGGGCACAAACAGCCCCGGCGGCGGCAGCCACCAACACCAGTGTGGCGGATGACCGAGGGAACCCTAATAAAAGAGGAGTCCCGCCTCTGACGGGCACGCGTCATCCGCTGTACCGGTTGCACAAAAGCGACGTGGTGGATGTGAAGTTTACTTTCTCGCCCGAATTTGACCAGTCGGCGACCGTCCAGCCCGACGGTTACGTTGCCCTGAAGGGGTCAGCAGACCTATTCGCCGAGGGCCTGACTGTCCCCGAATTGCGCGACGCCGTGCACGACGCCTATGCGCCGGTCCTTCGCGATCCCGAAGTCAGCGTGATTCTCACCGGCTTCGACAAGCCCTATTTCGTAGCCGCTGGACAAGTAACCCGTCCCGGCAAATACGATTTGCGCTCGCCGACTGGCGTGGTCGCGGCCATCGCCATCGCCGGAGGTTTCAACGATCAAGCCAAGCACTCTCAGGTCATTCTCTTTCGCCCGGTCACGGACGGGGTCGTGGAGAGTCACATCCTGAATATCAAAGCCATGCTTGCCTCGCGCAACCTGGAAGAAGACATTGAACTGAAACCCGGCGACATGCTGTTTGTGCCGCAAAATCGCATCTCGAAAATACGGCGGTACTTTCCCACCTCCAGCCTGAGCACGTTTTTTACGCCCGCGCAGTTCTGAGCCATGTCTGACAAAATTCAAGTCCTCGCGAGGCGCGATCTGGAGCGGGCGCCGAGCTCTCGTGATGTTGCAGCAGTTTTTTTTCGACACCCACGGCTTCTAGTGATGTCCTTTCTGTGTGTTCTCACGGCGGGAGTTCTATACGCGGTACTGGAGCCGTCGTACAAGGCTGAAATGAAGGTGTTGGTTCGCCGCGGGCGAATTGATCCTGCGGTTACACCCACGCAGACTGCGTCGCCGGTGTTCGAGCATGATGAGATCTCCGAAGAGGAATTGAACTCTGAAGTCGAACTGCTGGGAGACCAGGACATTCTGCGAAAAGTTGTGCTAGAGACCGGTCTTGCGGACAGGGCTTCTTGGATCTCCACATTGCGGGGCGATGACCGGGAAGCTCGAGTCCAGAAAGCGGTAGAGCGACTGGCTGGAAAGCTCGAAGTGCAGCCGGTTCGGAAGTCACGTCTGATCACAGTCGCGTACCTCTCCTCAGATCCGCAGTTGTCGGCGGCAGTGTTGCGCTCGCTGGCGGATGCCTATCTGGCAAAGCATGTTGAAATACGCCGGCCCAGTGGACAACAGGCTTTCTTCGAGCAGCAGATGGAGCAGGCCCGGCGGACACTGGAGCAGTCGGAAGCGCTGATGATCGAGTTTACCCACCGCAAGGGAGTCGTCTCCGGCGCGCTCGAGCGTGATCTGACTCTGCAGAAGTTGAGCGACGCCCAGGCTGCCGACTTGGCCCTGCAGGCCTCGATCGCAGAAGGGGCGGAGCGCGTGCGTTCCCTGGGATCGAAGCTGCGCGATCTGCCGCCGCAGAGGGTCACCCAAGTGAGGAACACGGACAACCCACAGCTGCAGGAAAAACTGAAATCGAAACTGTTGGAACTGGAGCTGAAACGCACCGAGTTGCTGACCAAGTTTCAGCCTTCTTACCGCCTGGTGCAGGAACTCGATCAGCAAGTTGCGCAAGCCAAGTCGGCCATCGTCGCTGAAGACCTGAAGCCGTTGCGTGATGAACTCACCGAGCAAAACCCTGAGTACGAATGGGCGAGCGCGGAACGCATCAAGGCCCAGGTGGAAACGCAGGCGCTCGAAGAGCGTCACATGGTAGCGCGGGTGCAGGTGGCTCGTTACCAGCTTGCGGCGGAGAAGTTGGGCGAAAACGCCGTCACCCAGGACGACCTGGAGCGCAAGCTCAAGGCCGCCGAAGACAAGTATCTTCTATATGCCAACAAGCGCGAAGAAGCACGTATCAGTGACGCGCTCGATGAAGGCGGAATTCTCAACGTTGCCATTGCCGAGCCGCCTCGCGTACCCGCGTTGGCGGCGCGGTCTTTGTGGGCCGCAAGCCTAATTTCTTTTCTGGGCGCTGGGGTGTTTAGCACCGCGCTGGCCTTCGCTGCCGATCGATTCGACCCCTCGTTCCGGACCGCGGACGACGTCGCCGAATTTCTGGGAATGCCAGTCCTGGCATCGTTGCCCGCGCGCGTGGAACCGCAGCGCGACCGAGGTGAGCGGTGAGCGCCGGAGTCGGAGTCTGGAAGGACGTGTTGCTCAAAGCGGCTCACATTCCGGCGCAAAGAGCGGCTGTAAAAACTCCCGCTACCGCGGTCGCGAGTGGCGCATCGCAGCCAATCGCTTCGCTGGTCCAGCAAGTATTCTTTCCCGCCGCCACGGTCCAACGCACCCGTGTGCTGTTTGCCGCCGCCGACGCCGAGACTCAGGTTTCGGGGGTCTGCGAGCAGTTGGGGCGAGCGCTCGCAGAACTCTCAGGGGTAACGGTCGCAATTGTTGAGGCCTCTTCGTCGCTCGAGGCCACACCGGCAATCAGAAAAGCGCCGAGCGGTACCCTCGGACCGGCATGGTGGCGCAGTTACTCATTGCAGATAGCGGACAACCTGTGGCGCGTGCCAGCCGCCGTGGTCACAGGTCGGTGCCGGGGGGCCGGCGACGGGGCTCAGGCCGAGAGTGCCGGGACGCCGTTCGACTACCTGTTGTTCGCGGCATCCGTGGCAGATAGCGAGATGGCCCTTTTCTGTAGCATCTGCGACGGTGCAGTGCTGGTGCTCACCGCCAACCATACGCACAGGGAGTCCGCGCTCCGGGCCAAAGAACAGTTGTTACGGTGCAACGCCGAGCTGCTGGGAGCGGTGCTCGACGGCAGAACTTTTCCGATTCCGAAAGCGATTTATCAGCGCTTGTGAGGGGCAAGGGCGATGGGGCAGGCTGCAAATTTATTCGACGCTGCAAGTGTGCTGCGTTTGCCGATGGCTGTGCCTAGGACGTATCCGGGTGCACCAGCCGGCGCCCGTCTGATCCCCGGCGCGGCGAACATGGTTTTCGCCGCCGCGAGGAAAAAGTCTCAGTCGGTCATGGGGGATGGAAGCTGGGCTTCCCGCCCCGCGGAAATGCCCTCAGCGGCCGCTAAAGCTGTGAGCTGGTTCCTTCCGCAATGCTTCAAGCAGTTCCATCCCGCCAGACTCGGGACTGCGTTGTTGGACGGAGTCGCGATCTCGCTCGCCTTTCTTCTGGTGAGCAGGATTCAAACACTCGCCACCGGGAATTCGCTGCATCCGGCCATTCTGATTTTTTTTCTGGCGATATTCCTTCTATTTGCGCTCCAGGAAGGACTGTATAAAAAAGCGCGAGCCGGGATGGCTGAACAGTGCACAATCGCGCTCAAGGCGATTTTGTGGGCGACCGTGATTACCGGCGCGGCGCGGGAATGCGCGTCCGCGCATGGCATGTTCCCCTTGATACTCCTGGGCGGCGCTAGCGCCTCCGCCCTATGCGCAAGCCGCTGGGTCTTGCACGAGGCTTTTGCAGGCACCGTCAAGGATCAGCGCAATGTGTTGCTCATCGGAGAGTTTTCGGCGCCACGAGACGCAACGCCGGTACTTCAGAGCGATTTCGGCTCAGCTCGCTCGGTAAAAGGATTTCTTTCCGAAGGCGTGTTCCGCGGCATTCATGGGGCGGCCACATTGCGAACGCTAGCGCGCGAGCGGTGCATTGACGAAGTCATTATTGCAACCCACGACTGCGAAGTCGCCGAGGCCGCCATCCGCGAGGCACGCTGCAATCAACTCGACGTGCGAATCGTACCCAACCTTTTCGGTTCAGAGCCGCAGGCATGGGAACTGGAAAGTATCGCCGGAATTCCACTGGTTCAGGTTCATGAGCAGCCCTTGCCCGAATGGACGCTCGCTGTTAAGCGAATTGCCGATGCGGCGCTCTCCTCGGTCGCACTGGCCGCGTTATCGCCGTTACTGCTGATAATTGCCGTCATCATCCGGATCGATTCGCGGGGCCCCATCTTCTATCGCGCCTTGCGTGTCGGACGAAAACGGAACCAGTTCACCTGCTACAAATTTCGCACCATGATCCCCGGCGCCGATGCTGCGAAAGAAGAATTGCGGCCCCGTAACGAGCGCGAAGGCGCGTTCTTCAAAATCGAAAACGATCCTCGCCTGACTCGCGCTGGAAGCCTTCTCCGTCGCTACAGTCTCGACGAACTTCCTCAGCTGTGGAATGTTCTTCGCGGCGAGATGAGTCTGGTGGGGCCGCGGCCTCACCCTCCGGACGATGTTGAGCGGTACAGCACTGAACATCTGCAGCGGCTGGATTTTGTCCCCGGAATTACTGGTTTGTGGCAGGTGACCGCCCGGCGCGACCGCTCCTTCGAGCGCAGCGTGGCTTTGGATGTTGAGTACATACAGCGCTGGAGCCTCAGCCTCGACCTGCAGATTCTCTGGAAGACGATTCCCGCGGTGTTTCAGGGGAGCGGCGCGTGAGCGCCAGTGTCGTGGTTTCTCCTCAATACCGTCGTGGCTCCGTCACCGCGCTCATTACCGCTCCGATCAGGCTGATGCATGGTTTCGTGAATGTGCCGGTATTAGTTTTTCTGGCGGCCTTGACGGCAATGTTGTTCCGGCCGCCTGACTTGAAAGCCTTTCCCCTGGATCGCGTCGCCTTCATCGTGCTATTGGCTTGCGTTGGTTTTCGCCTTTGTTTTCGCCATGAGCGGTTGCGAAGCTATCCCGCGACCTGGCCGATGCTGGCGTTGATGATCCTCGGGATGTGGGGAGTTCTCACTCAACCTTACGATTCGCAAATCTGGAGTTTGCTGGCGGCCAAGTGGATTGTCCCATTTGCTTTGTTTCACATCGCCGGAATCGTATTTCGCGACGAGAATTCGCAGCGCCAGTTGGAAACATTCTCACTAGTAGTTTTTGCGTATCTCGCCGCGATTGCGGTTCTCTACCTGGCCGGCGCGAAATCCCTGATTTTTCCGCACTTCATCCTGGATGAAGGAATCGGCATCCACGCCGATCGCGCCCGCGGGCCCTTCCTGCAAGCCGTGGCCAATGGCGTCTGCCTGAATCTTTTGGGGTTGATCGCGCTGGACTCTTTTCGCCGAAGGCGTCTGCGCGGCCTGGTGGCGGTCGCCTTGTTTCTCGCCGCGCCGCTGGCCTTGCTGGCGACCCGAACCCGCGCGGTGTGGCTGTCGGCGGCAATTTCCATCGCCTCGGTGGCGCTGTTTGGTTCTGATCGCCGGCTGCGCCGCGCGGCCCAGGCGATCTGCGTCCTGGTGGTGCTGGGGCTTTGTGTTGCTGTTGCCTATCAGACCAATTCAGTGTCTTTCGCGGAACGCCTCGAAGACCGTTCTCCCGTCGATTTCCGCGTCGTGATGTACCAGACCGGCTGGCAGATGTTCACCGAAAAACCGCTGACCGGATGGGGCGGCGGACAGAACCTTCAGGCCGAAATCGGCAGCAGAGTTTGGGATTTCCATCCCGAGTACTACGTCTTCCACAATACCTATCTGGAACTCGCCGTGGAGCGCGGGCTGCTTGGCCTTGGCCTATACGCCTGGCTGATGTTTCGTTTGTTTCAGCTCTCGAGGGCAGACCCGGACTTAACAGAGTGCGGACCCCATTTTCTCGGCGCGGGCTTTCGCAAGCTGTGGCCCCTGATGCTTGGGGTGTATCTGCTAAATGCCAGCGCCGTAGTTATGAACTACCAGTTTGTGAACGGATTTCTGTTTACGATCGCCGGGATCTTGTCGGCACAAAACCTGGCACGACACCAAGACGTGTCGCCTCAGCAGGTCAACTAGCCATGTCCATTGCCTACCTCGCGAACCGTTTTCCAGAGCCACTGGAATCTTATGTAGGAGACGAAATCTACGAGCTTCGCAAACGCGGCAGCTCGGTGGTGCCATGCAGTGTTCACCATCTCTCGGGTTTGTCCATGCTCGAAGCAAGATGTGCGCCCGACACTTGCTACATCTTCCCGTTGCGTTGGTGGCCATCCGTCGAGGCGAGTGGGCTGTGTATCCGGAAAATCGGGGTAATTGCAGGCCTTGTCTGGCGCGCACTGCGAGGCCCAGAGCCCATCTTGCGCCGCTGCCGGACTCTGGTTCACACCTGGCTGGGCGCATACCTTGCCGTGCTCCTGAAAAGAGAGCGAATTCACCACCTTCATGTTCATCACGGATATTTTGCAGCCTGGGTGGGAATGGTGGCTGCGCGGCTGCTCGACGCCGGTTTCAGCATGACTCTACACGGCTCCGATCTTCTCGTACGTGCCGACTATCTCGACGCAAAACTCGCCGACTGCCGCTTCTGCATCACTGTTTCCGAGTTCAACCGGAAATACATCACCGATCGCTATCCGCAAATTGATCCTCGCAACATATTCGTGCAGCGGCTGGGCGTTGATATCAACACGTGGCGTCCACAATCCGGCCACGAGTCGACGCTCTTTTCAATTCTCAGCGTTGGCCGTCTCCACCCTGCGAAAAATCATGGATTCTTGCTGCTCGCTTGCGCCGCGCTGAAAGCGCAAGGCGTCCCCTTCCGCTGTGTGATCGCTGGCGACGGAGAAGAGCGCGGCAAGTTAGAACTCTTAATCGCAGACCTGGACATTGGCAAAGAGGTCGTGCTACGCGGCCATATCCTGCGGGAGCGTCTGCCGGATCTATATGCGGCCGCGGATGTTGTTGTGCTCACCAGTCACAGCGAGGGCCTTCCCGTGACGCTCATGGAAGCGATGGCGATGCAGCGGATCGTGCTCGCCCCAAATATTACAGGTATCCCCGAACTGGTGACCGATGGCAAGAGCGGGTTCCTCTACACGCCGAATTTGATGGAAGATTTTCTATCGAAGCTACAGGTTGTCCGCCTGTCTGGCTCGTCTTTCGATCCGGTGCGGCAGGCGGCGCGCCGGCAGGTGGATCGCTACTTCAACAGCCGCGTGAACCTGGCCGCGTTTGCCGATTGCTTTCTGAAACATGTTGACACACCCGACGGCCCCACCTTGCAAGAGACGGGGAACGATGCTCTGAGAAAAGAGACCCATGAGAATCCTGTACTGCAACAAGTACAACTTCGGATTCAGCGGTACCGAAGCCTACCTGTTTGAAACCATGGAGCTGATGCGCTCACGGGGGCACGAAGTAGCGTTGTTCTCCATGGCCGATGAGCGCGGGAAGGCCACGACGTACGACCATCACTTTGTTCCGCACACCGATTTCACAAATGCTCAAAGCGTGACGTCTCGGGCGCGCCTGGGGTTACATGCAATCTACTCGCCCACGGCCAGAAAAAAAATCCGCGAAATGATCGCCGACTTCCGACCTGACGTCGCCCATGTCCGCAATATCTATCATCATCTGTCGCCGTCAATCCTTTGGGAACTGAAGGCGCAGAAAATCCCCGTTCTCTATCACATGAACGATTTCAAGCTGCTTTGCCCCAGCTACAACATGGTGTCGGCGGGGCAAGCATGCGAACGTTGCAAGGGAGGAAAATTCTGGAACGTGGTTCGCGAAGGCTGCTACGCCGGCGGCCCGGCAAAGTCGGTCGTGTTGGCCGCTGAAGCCTATCTTCACGCGTGGATTGGGACCTACGAGCGGTGCGTGGATATGATTCTCGCCCCCAGCGGGTTCGTCAAACAAAAGCTCATCGAAAATGGCTGGGACGCCGCCGGGATTCAGGTTCTGCCGCATTTCCAGACTCTGCCCTTACGGGCAACGTCACCTCCCGGTGAAGGTGCATCCATTCTTTATTTTGGCAGGCTGTCTCCGGAGAAGGGAATTGATGATCTTCTGGCCGCGATGGCGCAGTTGCCTCATGTCCGGCTGGCGATCGCAGGCGACGGACCGCAGCGCGGAGAACTGGAAAGCCGCGTGCACACTCTGGGACTCCATAATGTGAGCTTCGCCGGACACGTTTCCGGCGCATCTCTTGAAAAATTGGTTGCGGATTCGCAATTCACAGTCTTTCCCTCACGTGCGTATGAGACGCTCGGCAAAAGCATCCTGGAATCGTATGCAATGCGGCGGACGGTGGTGGCTTCCGATCTCGGGTCACGCCGCGAGTTAGTTCAGGAAGGCGAGACGGGCCTTCTTTACCGTGTGGGCGACGTCAACCAGTTAGTGGCAGCGATAGCATTCCTCCACGATCGCCCGGAATTGGCCATCAAAATGGGCGCAGCGGGATACGAAATGGTTCGCGTCCGGCACTCTCAAGAGCAACATCTTCTGGCGCTGACCAGGCACTATGAACAACTCGCCGGCCGGAAGTCCTCTCGCTCGGCCAGGCAAATAGAACGCCCCGTTCCGTTGAAGATCGCCTTCATTGGCGGTCGCGGAGTGGCTGGCAAATACAGCGGCATCGAGACCTACTATGAAGAAGTGGGCAGGCGCCTGGCGGAAAATGGCCACCGGGTGACCGCCTATTGCCGCAGCTACTTCACACCCGAGGTTCCCGAGCATCATGGCGTGCGCATCGTCCGCTTGCCAACGATCCGCTCCAAGCATCTCGATACCCTGGCGCATACCCTCCTCAGCACCGTCCATGCGTGTTTCAGCGATTGCGATGTCGTGCACTATCACGCTCTGGGGCCGTCGCTCTTCTCTTATTTGCCGCGGTTGTTTGGCAAAAAGACCGTGGTCACGGTGCAGGGATTGGATTGGCGGCGAAAGAAGTGGAATTGGTTGGCACGCAATGTGCTGAGATTGGGCGAATGGGCGTCCGCGCGGTTGCCGAACCAGACCCTCGTCGTCTCGCGCACCCTGCAAAAACACTATTTCATCCAGCATTCGAAAGAAACCGTGTACACGCCCAACGGTACAAGAATCCGCAAACGCCGCGGCGGGCCTCACTTGGAGAGATTGGGGCTGGTTCCGGGAGGCTACGTGCTCTATCTCGGGCGATTTTCTCCAGAAAAAAATTGCGATCTGCTGATTGACGCCTTTGAGAAGACCGCGACACCTTTGAAACTGGTGCTGGCTGGAGGTTCGAGTCACACGGATAAATATGTGTCTCGCCTGCGCGGGCATGAGAGTGACCGGGTCAAATTTCTCGATTGGTTATCGGGCGATGCTTTCGAAGAAGTCCTGACCAATGCCGCTCTGTTCGTATTGCCGTCCGACCTCGAAGGATTATCCCTCGCCCTGCTCGATGCCATGGGCGCGGGCATATGCGCGCTGGCCAGCGACGTTCCGGAGAATCGTGAGGTGATCGAAGATACTGGTTTCGTATTTAAAGCTGCCGATGCCGCCGACTTGCAGCGGATGTTGACCCTGCTTTTGTCGGACGTGCGGCTGCGCCAGATTGCCGGCGCCAGCGGGCAGATGCGAGTTCGCCAGCACTATTTGTGGGGAAAAGCGACGAAGGATCTAGCGGCCGTCTATGCGGACCTGATGTCGTCCACCAAGGGGCACCCAGCGCGTCTGGCAGCGACCTCTACGCAGTAAGAGGTTCCAGCTTCGCCGTGAAGTGGCGGAGGAACGGCGCTTCGTGCGTCAGCCTGAGTCCGCGAATCGACTCGCGCTTTCTCCATACTTCGAGGATCACTTCGACAACATAGTCCACGTGGCTCTGGGTATAAACTCGGCGCGGAATCGCCAGCCGGACCAGGTCCATGGTCGCGGCCGCACCGAACATAAGCCGCCCAATTTCTACTGAACGAATTCCGCCTTCCAGGTAGAGTTCGCACGCCAACGCGACCGCCGGGAATTGTTCTAGGGGGACATGTGGCAGAAACGCTCGCGCGTCAATATAGATGGCGTGCCCACCGGGCGGCTGCACAATTGGCACACCCTCCTCCGCGATGTGGTCGCCGAGGTACGCCGTGGAGGCGATGCGGTAGCGCAGATAATCTTCCTCCAGCGCCTCCTGCAACCCGACGGCAATAGCTTCAAGGTCGCGACCAGCAAGGCCGCCATAGGTTGGATAGCCTTCGGTCAAAATCAGCAGATCTTTTTCCTGCTGCGCCAGCAAATCATCGTTGGTGCAGAGGAAGCCGCCGATGTTGGCCATGCCGTCCTTTTTCGCCGACATCGTACAGCCATCGCCGTGGCGAAACATTTCCTGCGCAATTTGCTTCGGAGACTTAGATTCGTAGCCCGGTTCGCGCAGTTTAATGAAATAGGCATTCTCGGCAAAGCGGCAAGCGTCGAAGTAAAACGGAATGGCGTGCTTCCGGCATACCGCGCTCACCTGCCTGATATTTTCCATCGAGACCGGCTGCCCGCCGCCGGAGTTATTGGTCACCGTCAACATGACCAGCGGAATGCGCTGGCGGCCCACGCGCTGAATCAGCCCTTCCAGCGCCGCAACATCCATATTTCCCTTAAACGGATACCTGGTGTCCGGTTCGCGGCCCTCGCGGATCACGAGATCGACCGCCTCAGCCCCTGCAAACTCAACGTTGGCCCGCGTGGTATCGAAATGTGTATTGTTGGGGACCACGTCGCCTTTTTTGCACATGACTCCAAAAAGAATGCGTTCGGCGGCGCGGCCTTGATGAGTGGGAATCACATGGCGGTAGCCAAAAATATCCTGAATGGAGTTGCGAAAGCGGTCAAAGCTTTTGCTTCCGGCATAACTCTCATCGCCTTCCATAATCGCCGCCCACTGGTGAGTGGACATAGCTCCGGTGCCGGAATCGGTGAGCAGGTCAATCAGGACATCGGCGGCGGGAAGCAGAAACAGGTTGTAGTGAGCGGCGCGGAGAAGTTTTTCCCGCTCCGCCCGCGTAGTCCATCGGATCGGCTCAACGCTCTTGATGCGGAACGGCTCGATGATGGTGCGAGGCATAATTCGGGTTCCCTACACGTGCACCGAGTCTTCCGACTCTTCGTAGGTAAGGGCCGCGGTTCGCTCCAGTTTGTCCCATGCGAAGGGCTCGCCCGAGGCAGCGCGTTTTATCGTCTTGAATAGCACTACGGAAAACAATTGCCGGTAGGCGAAGCGCTGCAGCCATACCTGGCTCAGTAGCCAGGAATCTTCGCGAGTGTCGGGAGTGCTGCGCTCGAGAGCGAAAGCAATGGCCGAGGTAATGAAGTCGATGAGAAGGAAAGCGCCGAAGAAAAGCACCAGCCGCTGGAAACTCGCCGGGTCGGTGGATTCCGGGTGGTAGTGCTTCTGCACAAAATACCAAATGGCGACGGTCGCGAACATGATGTCGATGAATGGCGAAACCAGCGGCAGAAGAATCTGGAAAACCACGATATTGGGCAGCGCCACCAGTCCTAGCGCGCCCTTGCGGGCAAAAACTTTGCGGTGTTTGAACACGGCCTGTAAGATCCCAAACGACCAGCGGAAGCGTTGCCGCATGAGCCCGCGGGCATTCATTGGAGCCTCGGTGTAGGCCAGGGCGCGGTCTTCATACTCCACTCGATATCCGCGGCGCAGCAACGCCATCGTCAGATCCGCGTCCTCGGCGACGGTGTCCGTCTGGTAGCCGCCGGCTTCGCGCACCGCTGAAACCCGCCATGCCCCAATCGCTCCCGGCACCACGCTCACCGCGCCCAGCGTATTCAGCGCGCGCCTCTCGAAGTTCTGGCTGGTGATGTACTCGAGCGCCTGCCAGCGCGTCCACAGATTCACCCGGTTGCCCACTTTGGCGTTGCCCGCGATAGCGCCGACTTTCGGATTGCGGAAGTGCGGCAGCATCAGCGAGATTGCGTCGCGCGCGATCACCGTGTCGGCGTCAATGCCAACAAAAATTTCCTCGTCCGGGTCCAGCCGCTTCAATCCGAAATTGAGCGCCTCCGCTTTGCCGGCGTTGGGCTTGGTCAGAATCAACAGACGTCCGGAAGCCTCCTCTCGCGGAAAGGAACTTCGCGCGACTTCAAGGGTCCTGTCCTTCGACCCATCGTCAATCACAATGACCCTTAGATTGCGGTAGCTCGATCGCAAGGCAGCCCGAATCGTGCGCTCGATGACTTTTTCTTCGTTGTACGCAGGGATCAGCACCGCTACCCGGGAGCGATGGAAGTCCCGCTCCAGCGGCCGCACTTCGTTTCGTTGGCGGATGCGATCATAGATCGCAAGCGCGCCCACAAACAGCAGGCGCCCGGTCATCAGCAAATCGCCGAGGAAAAAGACGATTACAACAAACCTTACAACGGCGTCCCATAGCCAGAAGCCCAGTCCGGTAAGCTCCGCCGACCAGCGTTCGCCCGTCGAAAGCGGCGGCATGATCTGGGCCCGGGTCATGTGCAGCAGATCGCTGACCGAAACAATCTGCAAGCCACGGGCGCGGATTCCCTCGATGATCATGGGCAGCGCCCGCACGGTTTCGCGACGATCGCCGCCGCCATCGTGCAGCAGAATGATGCTGCCGCAGGCACGCGCATCTCCCGCTTCGCAAGTAGGCAGGTGCGTTAACACGTAGCTAGCAATCTCCTCAGCGCTCTTGCGCTCAGTCGGCGTTTCCCTCCAGTCATTGGGATCATTCCCGTCGCCGATGGTCAGATAGCCTTTTTTCTCGGAAATTTCGAGCGGACGTACTTCGTCTTCCGTGTCGGGATCGGCGTCAATCGAGTAGGGAGGCCGAAACAGCACCGTCCGTATTCCCAGCCGGCTGGCGAATAAGCGTTCGGTCAGATTGAGTTCCAATTCCACGAAGAAGGGTGACAGGTTGCTGATGTCTGGATGGGTGTAGGTGTGATTGCCGATCTCGTGACCTTCGTTGTAAATGCGCTCCGTCAATCCGTTATAGGTTTCGGCCTGTCTTCCAATCAGAAAGAATGTGGCGGTCGCGCGCTCACGTTTCAGGACGTCGAGAATCGTTGGCGTCCATTGCGGGTCGGGGCCGTCATCAAAGGTGATTGCAACCTGCTTGGGGTTGGCGCCATAGCGTCCAAGGCGATACGGCTCGGGCAGCGCGTCCATCACCTCGTCCGTGATCAGGGTCCTCGAACGGTCAAGCGTGATGTTTCGCTGTCCGTTTCCGGGAGTCGCCTCGAGGTTGAGAATTTCCCCGTTGCCCTCCTTGTCCACGTCCTGGCCGGGCGGAACGTCGGTCAGTCGCCGCGGCGCGTCGGCATCCATTGGAGAATCCCAAATCTTCCACAGCGACCTGTCTTCGGACCCCAGACGCCACAACGCGAACGTTCTCACCCCCAGCTGCCGCGCACCGCGCATCTGGTTCAGTGCGCTCACCGCATCCAGGAACCAGATTTCGTGCTTCAGGTTGTGTTCGTCGAGATAGGTGACGTGAGGATTCAGACTGTCGCCGTCAAACTCCACGTCGGCCTCAGAGTCGCGGGCCGCCAGCCAAGCCTCCTGGACGGAGCGAACTTGTCCGATATCGTGGGCCGCGATCTTTCCTTTCTTAGGGTGTCGTTCCCAGTCGTAGCCATAGCTCGCGATGGCGCAGATGAGCTTATCGAGAGGGATAACTTTCTTCGCCTGAGTCAGATTGTTGGTGAACCAATCCTGCGAGGCTATGGGGCCCGCCGTGCCCCCCGGACCCGAGTAGTGTTCGTCGTAGTTCATCACTACGACGCCATCCGCAGCCTTCGACACCGAGGCGTAGTCAAAGTCTCCATTCCCCGCCGGAACGCTCACATAGAGCTTCATTCCTTTCGCGTGTAGATCGGTGGAGAGCTCATTCATCAGGTCCACGAAGTGCGGCATCGTTTTCTTGGGGAGGTCTTCAAAGTCCACCATCAGGCCGCGGTATTTGTCGCTGGCCAGAAACGCAGAAATTTCCTGGCGGAACTCGGCGCGAGCATCTTCGTCGCGGAGAAAGTTGGAAATATCAATCCAATTGGTGCCGTCGAAGTTGTTCACCAGCGGGAAAACTTCGGTGCCGGACTCTTCCGACTTGAGAAACGGCATGACTTTATCGTCCACCGGGCGCACCACGCCGTCCTGAACTACCTCGAACGGCTTGTTGCTCTGCTCATCCACTCCCTGCAGGTGCCCGTCCTGGGTGAGCACGTGCAGCCATTCCGGATACAGCAAATCAATCTGGCGCGCGTACTCGCGCAGTGACGAAAAACTCGCCGCATCCCAGGGAACGTAGAACGCCGCCCGGATGCCTTCATCCGTGTTCAGTTCGACTTGCGATGGAGCTAGATTTGTTTTCCGGTGACTGCGGCGGACCAGTTGCTGCCGCTTTTCTATCGCCTTCTCCTTTTCTGTTTCTTTGAGTGCGTGGTAGGGGTGCTTCTGATATTGCAGCAGCAGTTTGGGCAGAGGCTCGCTGCGTACCGCTGTGTAGAGGAACACCACGATCACCAGGCCGACGACGATGCCGCTGACGTCGAGCAGAGATCGGAGCCGCTTCCAGCGGGCCCGCCGGGGATCATAGAAAACAGGATGTGCCATGCCACTTCGACCAATGACATCCTAGCGGGAGGAATGAGAGGGGTCAAACCCTTCCGGACTCGATCCGACAATGCCCAAAACACATTTTGCCGAGTGGAGAATTCCACAAAACGCGATATATTCCCAGCGTGCGTCGAACTGGTCCGCGAAAACCTGCGTTTTTTCGTCGTATTCTCCGCAGCAGCGCTGATTCTGCGGCTGATATTCATCCTGCGTTTCCCTGGAGTCGTTACCGACTCCTTCATTTACGGAGACATCGCCAAGAACTGGCTCCTGCACGGGATCTACGGCCTCAGCGGCGACGAAATCTCACCCACCTACATCCGGCTGCCCGGCTACCCGGCTTTCTTGGCGTTCATCTTCGCGATTTTCGGAGTGGACCACTACCGTGCCGTACTGTTCGTCCAGATGTTTGTTGACCTGGGAACTTGCTTCCTCTGTGCAGAGCTCGCACGCCGCTTGCTGGGGCCAAAGCCAGCGATGGTTGCCTTTGCTTTGGCCGACCTGTGCCCATTTCTGGCCGAGTATTCCGCCGCCGCACTGACCGAGACGCTCGAAATTTTCTTCACCACACTGGCTCTGTATTTGGCTCTCCGCGCCTTTGAAAGCGGAACTCATCGTGAGTGGGCTGGCTGTGGACTAGCCTGCGCTGCCGCCATCCTGCTGCGTCCCGACGGTGGTTTGCTGCTGATCGCTCTGGAAACATACCTTCTGGCCAGGATTCTTCTCCGCAAACGATCTTCCGTCACGATCACAGTCAAGGGTCTAATCCAAGCAGGCCTGCTGGTAGCAGTCGTCTCGCTTCTGCCACTGGCCCCCTGGGCAATGCGCAACTGGCACACCTTTCACCGTTTCCAGCCGTTGGCGCCCCGCTACGCAAACGAAGAAGACGAGTTCGTTCCGATGGGCTTCAATCACTGGGTCAAGACGTGGATCGTGGACTACGCCTCAGTCGAAGAAATCTACTGGGCGGTTCCGGGCAGCGAGATGGACGCGGAGAAACTTCCGTCCCGGGCCTTTGATACTCCGCAGCAGCAAAAAGATACCGCTGACTTGCTTCATGATTACAACGCGATCCTGCACATCACGCCCGAGCTGGACAAGAGGTTTGAGGCAATTTCAGCCGAACGCGTTCACAGCCATCCCGTGAGGAATTACTTGTGGCTTCCCGGGCTGCGCATCGCGGACATGTGGTTGCGTCCGCGCACCGAGATGCTGCCCAGCGACAGCCGTTGGTGGGAATTCGATGACGAGCCGCGCTGGTCTGTGGTCGCGGTTGTTTTCGGCGTCATCAATCTACTTTGCGTTCTCGCCGCCATCGCGGGATGGCTCCGCTGTCGCAAAGTCGAATGGTTGGGACTGCTGGTGCTTTTCGTAGTACTCCGCTCCGCATTTCTCGGAACCCTGGAAAATCCCGAGCCGCGATACACCCTGGAGATGTATCCCATCGCAATCGTGCTCGCGGCCGCCGCACTGGCGGGGAAGAAGGGCTTATCGAAGGAGGGCCTAACCCAGGGGTGAGTCGGTCATGCGAAACCGCGTGCGCACGTGCTCCGACAACAATTCGATGGCTCCACGGTTCGCCAACGGATCGCTTTGCGCCAGGTACCGCATCGCCTCAACCAGAAGCCGTTGTCCATCCACATAACGCGGATCAGACGTGCGTTCGCGGGATCGCTTTCGGCTGACATCGGGGGGAACTGGTATGGTGAAAACCTTGGCCATGGGGCTCCGGCTTACGGGGTTAGTTTTTGACGAGGCTTGGCGCTTTTGCGAGTATAACCCGCCGCCTGCGCTTTCCTGTAGTCAAAAATGTGACTCTGGAAAACCACGATCCCATTGTCAGTCAATGACTTACAACTTTTGTCTTGGATGTGGTCTTTAATTTGAAGGCATTCTCGGAGATTTTCTGGTTGACCTGGATATCGGAATACTTGGCCAGCCGGTAGTCGCCGCTGGTCTCAAAAAGCTGCTGCTGGAGGGAAACCCCGCGTTGCGGGTCGATCCACAACCACAGATGCGAAAAGTTCCGCTTCACTTCCTCGGACTTGGGAACCAGATCGAGCTTGGCGGTTTCCAGGTCGCCGATTTTTTCATTTCCCAGGAATTTGACGGCAAATGATTTCAGCATGTCATGCCCGCCGCCGCCGAACCCTACGACCAGAAAGCTCTCAAACTCCTCGCGGTGAGCTTTGGCATCGTAAACGTCTTCCTGCTCAATCCGCGGTTGATAAACCTGGATTTTGCCGTCGGAAAAGATGAGCTGCTTGGCATCCGGCTCGGTAAGCACAGCGGCCATTTGCACTTCTTTGCCGGCGCGGCGGAAATATATTTTCCCCTTCTGCGTGTCGGCGATGTCGTCGATTACTTTGTTGTATTGGATCCAGGTGAAGTCCGCCTCGGTGGTGTGGAATTTCGCGGCTGCTCCGTCCATCCGAGTGAGCACGTCTTCGAGGTCGGTGCTGGGTTGCGAGAACAGGCACGGAGCCAGTAGAAAAATGGGAAGCCACGCTGCGAACTTCAACGCCGATATTGCGGCCAGCCTGGTCATCTCTCGCACCGTAGAGGTCATCTCTTCACCGAAACCCTATAAGCGACAATGTTCCCCTTCTTGTCGGTTACCCGGTCATAGCGTTGGATGCTGACTTCGCCGGAAATGGGTTCGATGATCCGTAATAGTTGAGCTCGCACCGCCGCATCATCCCCAGCCTGGATGGCCTTGCCCTCAATTTGGTAAACGAAGCCGCCGCTGCCATCCGGGGATACGATGATATCCGACGGGTGGGGGTTGCGCTCCACCGGGTGGTCGTTGAAATCAATGAATTTTGGGGAAAGGAAAACAAACAACAGGATCAGTGTCACCATCACGTCGTATTGAATGGTTCCGCGCTCGTACGACCACAAGATAAAGCTCTTGATGGTGCGCCAGACGCCCCTGACCGGCAGCGATGGCGTCGCCGCCGGTGCTGGGTTCAACGTTGCGTTGTCTTGTTTTATTTTGGGTTCCTCTGCCAAAAGCTGCGCTTTCGCAGCGGTATTGTTGAAGCGATTCGCGCTCCAGCTAGATGCTAACAGCTACAGCTAACGACTAGTCGCTGTCCTTACAATCCGGTCGGTTCCCATGTAAGGACGCAAGACCTCCGGAACCACCACGCTGCCGTCGGCCTGCTGATAATTTTCCAGCACCGCCAACCAGGTGCGTCCCACGGCCAAACCGCTGCCGTTCAGAGTGTGCACGAATTCAGATTTCCCTTTGCCTTCCCGCCGGAAGCGAATGTTCGCCCGTCGAGCCTGAAACGATTCGAAATTCGAGCACGACGAAATCTCGCGAAACAGCTGTTGCCCGGGAAGCCAAACCTCCAAATCATAAGTCTTGGCCGACGAAAAGCTCATATCGGTAGTGCACAACGCCACCACCCGATAGTGCAATCCCAGCCGCTTGAGGATTTCCTCCGCATTGTTCGTCAGTTTTTCGAGGTCGTCGTAGGAATCCTCCGGCCGCGAAAACTTCACCAGCTCGACTTTTTGGAACTGGTGCTGGCGAATGATTCCACGCACATCTTTTCCGTACGATCCCGCTTCGCTGCGAAAACACGGAGTATAGGCGGTGAGCGAAACCGGAAGCCTGGCTTCGTCGAGTACCTCGTCGCGATAGAGATTGGTTACTGGAACCTCGGCGGTCGGCACCAGCCACAGAGTCCTTGTCGCCATGTGGCACGCGGAACAGATCAGCCGCAAACTTGGGCAGTTGCCCGGTGCCATACATCGATTCGGAATTCACCAGAAACGGCGGCAGGACTTCGGTATAGCCCTGCTCGCGGGTGTGAACATCGAGCATGAAGTTGGCCAGCGCCCGCTCCAGCCGCGCCCCCGCATCCCAGTAAACCGCAAACCGCGCGCCGGAAAGCTTCGCGGCCCGCTCCAAATCCAGAATCCCGAGCTGTTCGCCCAGCTCCCAATGCGGCTTGGGAGCGAAGTCGAACTGCGGAGGCGTTCCCCAGCGACGCACTTCTACATTGTCGGCCGGCGACTTGCCCACCGGCACCGAGGCGTGCGGCACATTCGGAATTCCCACCAGAATTTCATTCAGCCGCGTGTCATACTCTTCGGCCGCCGTTCCCAGCTCCTGAATCTGCTCCCGCATGTTCTTGGTTTCGGCGATCAGCTCGCTGACGTCCTGGCCCGATTTCTTCATCCCCGGAATCTTGTCCGACAGCCGGTTGCGGTGCGCTTTTAGTTCTTCTGCAGTGGTGATTGCCTGCCGCCGCTGCGTGTCCACTTCGCGGAAATCCTTCAACAAGACGTCAGGATTCATGCCGCGGTCGCGCAGCATGGCTTCAATTTTCGGCAGATGGTCGCGGACAAAACCTAAATCAAGCATAAGAGAGAAGAATAAATGTAATGGAAATATGCGGGCTTTGCACGTGTGGGCCGATTGGCGGGATATCTCTTAGAGCCTTCAGCTATTTTCCCAAAGCTGGCCTAGGCGAACGATCTTGCAATAGTAACAAGCGCTGCTTTCGTTATCGTGGTTGTACCAATGATGCTCGGCGCCGCGGGACTCGCAGTCTTCGCCTTTCTTAATCCATCCACAAACCCAGACAGGGAGCAAGCCTCGAAGATTCGTACGCCACCCGTACGGATGCCGCCAGCTAAATCGCGACTCGAAAATCACATCGCCTCCTGCTCGAGTGTAAACTAGCACCCAAATGAACTTCGGTCTGCAAATCGTAACGAAAGGGATCGCTGCATGACTCCCGATCTCCGCGTCAGCTTTGCCGGCATCGAGCTGAAGAATCCTGTCATTGCCGCCAGCGGCACTTTCGGCTACGGAGTCGAGTTCGAAGACGTGGTTCACCTGCAACGGCTGGGCGGATTCGTGGTCAAAGGCCTTTCGCGCGAGCCGCTAATCGGCAACCCTCCACCGCGTCTCTACGAAACCGCCGCCGGCATGTTGAACGCCATCGGCCTGCAGAACATTGGCGCCCGCTCGTTCGTGGACGACAAGCTGCCCAAGCTTCGCGACAATTAAAGACATCGTGGTCATCGCCAACGTCTTCGGCTATACCCGCGAAGATTACGAATACACCATCCAGATCTTGAATGAAGGCGAGGGCATCGCCGCCTACGAATTGAATGTGTCCTGCCCCAACACTGCCCACGGCGGCATTCAGTTTGGCAGCGATCCCAGGACGCTCGACGAAGTCGTCACCACTGCCAAGCGGTTTTCGCAGCGCCCGCTCATCGTCAAGCTTTCGCCCAACGTGACCAGCATCGGCCAAATGGCCCATGTAGCGCAGGAAGCCGGCGCCGACGCCATTTCGCTGGTGAATACCTTTGTCGCCATGTCGATCGATATTCAGACCCGCAAGCCGCGCATCGCCAACGTTACCGCCGGCCTCTCCGGCCCGGCCATCAAGCCGATTGCGGTGCGCATGGTCTATGAAGCGTCGAAGTCGGTGCAGATTCCAGTCATCGGGATGGGCGGCATCTCAACCGCCGCCGATGTGATTGAGTTCATGCTCGCAGGCGCCACTGCCGTCCAGGTCGGTACCGCCAGCTTCTGGGACCCCCGCGCCACGGAAAAAATTGCGGTTGAGTTGGAAGCCTGGTGCAAGGAGCACGAAGTCAGCAAGATTTCCGAGCTGACCGGCGGGCTGATTCTGTAAGGAGACGTTACCAAAGAGCTTGCACCACAGATGACACAGAGTCCACAGAGAAGAGCCAAAACGAAGAATGGTTTTCTCTGTGGACTCTAGTGTCTCTGTGGTGAACGGTTTTGAGTTCGCGGACTTGCCACTTTTTTCCCGGTAAAGCATCCAATCTCCAGTGATAAACGTGATCATGTCATCGGAGGGAATCATGGCCAAAGCAACATTTGCGGCAGGATGTTTCTGGGGAGTGGAAGCGACGTTCCGCCAGATTGACGGCGTGACCGCTACGCGCGTCGGCTACACCGGCGGCAAGCTCGATAATCCCACCTACAAAGACGTTTGCACCGACCGCACCGGGCACGCCGAGGCCGTCGAAGTCGAGTACGATCCCGCCAAGGTTTCCTACGACCAGCTGCTCGATATTTTCTGGGAGAACCACGATCCCACGCAGTTGAACCGCCAGGGCCCGGACTGGGGCAGCGCAGTACCGCTCGGCGATTTTCTTTCATTCGCCGGAGCAGGAGCAGGAAGCGCAGGCCTCGAAAGCCAGCCTCGAGAAGTCAGGCCGCTTCAGCCGTCCCATCGTCACTCAGATTGTTCCCGCAGTGACGTTCTACGAGGCCGAGGATTACCACCAGCAGTATCTGGAGAAGCGCGGCCTGGCGAGCTGCCACATCAAGGCGTAGCGGACCCTACGATCCCGTAAGCTTCACCCGCAACTCTTCCGGCAGCCGTTCGCGAATCTCCGCCGGCAGCCGGTCATGCACGTGGCGCGCGCCGATTCGGGCTACATCCACCATGGTCGCGGGCGCGGGCGTCGCCACCGCCACCGCCAGCCAGATCAGCGCGGAGAGCGCGAATCCTGCCAGCGCGGCCAGTTCAAGAATCAGAGTATGCCGCGGCGCGAAGTGGTGGATCACTCCAAAGGCCAGCAGGAAGACTCCCGCTGAAACCGACGCCAGCACAATGAGGCCAACATCAATTCCGCGATGCAGGCGCTGGCGCGAGCGGCAGCGTTCGCAGCAGCACGAAGTGCTCTTCGTAGTCGCCGCGCATTTCCGGCGCCAGGCTGGAAATGTCGTAGCGCCAGCCCGCCAGAATTTTCCCTACTACGGGATCAACGCATTCACTCATAAACCGCTACAGGCGGATACTTTCTGTGGGCGCGTCCTGCGCCGCCAGCATGACCCGGTTACCCAACAGAGTTTGCTGCTGGCCCAACGCTTTTTCCGCTGCCTGGCGGGCGATTTCGGGATGGTTGTTCTGTTCCGACAGGTGCGCCAATACTATGTACGATGCGCCTCCATCATAGTCTGCCGCAAAGAATTCGGCGAGCGACTCGTTCGACAGGTGCCCCACCCGGCTCATGACCCGCTGCTTCACCGACCATGGATACGGCCCCACCCGCAGCATTTCCAGATCATGATTCGATTCCACCACCAGCACATCGCACTGGCGCAGATGGTCGCGCACGCTGGCCGGCATGTAGCCGAGGTCGGTGGCGATGCGCAATCTTCGTCCCTTCGGCGCGGAAGGTGAAGCCCACCGGATCGGCGGCATCGTGCGGAATGGTGAACGGCGTCACCGTGATGTCGGCGATCTGAAACGACCGTCCGGCAGAAAAAATCTCCAGCTTCGCAATTTCGGGCAGCTCGCCGGAATCGTCGCGCAGCGACCGCGCCCAACTCTGGTGCGTGGCTCCGGTCATGAACACCGGCACCTTCAACTTTTTCGCCAGCGTCGCCAGTCCGGAAACATGGTCGGAATGTTCGTGGGTAATAAGAATTGCGGAAAGCGTGTGCGGATCGATTGCGAGCGACTTCAGGCGTTTGAAAGTCTCGCGGCAGGAAATTCCCGCATCCACCAGCAGTCGAGCCTGGCTGCTTTCAACCACCGCGGTATTTCCCCGGCTGCCGCTGGCCAGCACCGAGACCGAAACGCCCATACTCGCAGCATACATTCACCTACTGTGGAATTGGGAGTAACTCTCTGGTTAAGCGGGACTTTCGGTCCAATCGTGCCGGAACCTGCCCCGCCGGCGGGAAAACTCGATGTCCTGGCCCCAACTCGTTATTTCACCTTCGTGTCCTGCGAATAAAGCTCTTTCCAACCGCCGCCGCGCTTGACCCAGATTTCGGACACGGCAATCTTGTCGTGTACTGGCTGTCCGCCCGCGGTCCCGCTGTATTCGGCGGTGTAGGTCACCAGCGTCGCGCTCACACCCAGCGGCGTGATGTGGAAGTCTTTAAGGGTGTATTGGGCGAGTTCGAAGTCATCGATTTCGGCGACTTCCGCTTTCGCGTCGCGGGAGCCGTCGCCATCGTCTTCCACCGAGCGATAGCCTTCAGCGAGACCGGCGGCGAAACCGACCTTGTCTTTGGTCTTGAACTGCTCCCACGCCTTGCGAACGTTCGCTTCCAACACGCTGGCTGCCGGCTTGACTGGCGTCATAGGTTTCGCGTCCTGCGCGGAGATGGCCGAGATCAGGCTCAGGCATGCGGCAGCGATCAGCAGTGTTGTCTTCATGTTTGAGATCCTTGACTTGAGAATCGAAAAGCTAAGAAACATTGCTCCGGCTAAGCAGGCGCAACTCTAAAGCGGCAACTCGGCAAAGTCAA
Source organism: uncultured Acidobacteriota bacterium (assembly GCA_963839975.1). Taxonomy (GTDB): domain Bacteria; phylum Acidobacteriota; class Terriglobia; order Terriglobales; family Acidobacteriaceae; genus Gp1-AA145. The sequence continues at coordinate 1,074,385 of CAWIXA010000003.1, forward strand.
TTTTCAGAATGGCGAAACAGGATGTCTACACCCATGCGGAACATGGCTCCGGCGTAGGCTCCGGCCGTTCCGGTTAACATTCCCAGCCCCGACTCCCAAATCTGCGCCCGGTACGGTTTCTGCGTCATCACCAGATAGGCCGCGAGCCGCATCAGTGGCACGAACGGGCCGACAATCACAGTCCATCTCCACGCATGCCGTGGACGCAGGAAGCCCAGCACCAGGGTTGAAACCAGCACCGCCAGCGCCGTCACCAGCAAATCGCCGAGCGTGAGTTCCAGCAGCCCGGCGCTGATTCCGAAAAGCACCGCGAGAATGTAGATGAAGACGTCGGATTTCCGCATGTTTAACAATGAACGCTAGTATTTATAAAATCCCTGGCCGGATTTTTTGCCCAGCCGCCCGGCATCCACCATCTTGATGAGCAGCGGGCAGGGACGATACTTCGGATCTCCCAGCCCGCGCTGCAGCACCTGCATGATATCGAGGCAAACGTCGAGGCCGATGAAATCGGCCAGCGCCAGCGGCCCCATGGGATGCGCCATGCCCAGCTTGAAAACTTCGTCCACGGCTTCGGGCGTTGCTACGCCTTCCATCACCGCATACATCGCCTCATTCAGCAGTGGCATCAGCACGCGGTTGGAAACGAAGCCGGGCGCATCGTTGACTTCGACCGGTGTTTTTTCCAGCTTGATGGAAAGCTCGCGCACGGTCTGGAACGTTTCGTCCGAAGTCGCCAGCCCGCGCACCACTTCCACCAGCTTCATTACCGGCACTGGATTGAAGAAGTGCATTCCGATCACTTTCTGCGGCCGCGAGGTGGTGGAGGCAAGTTTGGTGATCGAAATCGAAGACGTGTTCGACGCCAGGATTACCTCTGGGCGGCAGATGCGGTCGAGCTCGCGAAAGAGCTCAGACTTGATGTCCAGCTTCTCGGAGGCTGCTTCGACAATGAAGTCGCAATCTGCCAGGCGCCGGCGGTCGGTTGTATGCGAAATCCGCGCCAGCGTCTCCGTCCTTTGCAGTTCGGTGATTTTGGCTTTCGCGACTTCGCGGTCAAGGTTTTTGGAAATCACCGCCAGCGCGCGGTCCAGGAATTTCTGCTCCAAGTCGCACAGCACCACGTCGTACCCGCTGCGCGCAAACACATGCGCGATGCCGTTGCCCATGGTGCCCGCGCCGATGATTCCCACTCGCCGTATGGCCATGATCGGTATCCGAAGACAGGAAAGTCTAACACCAAAGAAAGCGGCGACGGATTGGACCGATATGACAGACCTGTCTCCACACCGCATGTCCAGCAAGTGAAATCAAGACACAGAAACAATCCGTGAATATCCGCCTAAATCCGTGGCCGCACTGGCCTTTTGCCTGGTCGCGAAACTTCTCATGCGACTCGGTGTTTGAAAACTGTAGAGCGGAAGGCAGACAAGCTCCGCAGGAGGACACGATGAAGAACAAGCTGGCATTGGCGGCATTGGCTTTGGCAGTGGTCACCGGCGCCTCAGGTTTTGCCGCCGCCCAGGATGGCCGATACGGGGACCGCGACGATAACCGCTACAACGATAACCGCCACTATGATCGCGACGACAACTATCGGGGCGGCTTCGATGTTGCCCGCGACTTCGGATTTCGCGACGGCGCCCAGGTGGCGCGCGAGGACATGTGGAACCGCAAGCGTTTCAATCCCAATCCGCGTGGCCGCTTCGACAATGCCGACCACGGATTTCGCCGCGAGTTTGGCGACAAGCACGAATACCGCGAGCAATACAGCGCGGCCTATCGCGAGGGCTACCGGAACACTTTCCGCGAGCGCAGATACTACCGGTAATTTGGGTTAGACGTAAAAAGGCCGCCGGGCGCTCCGGCGGCCTTTCTCATTACCGCAAAACTCTATTCCGGCGAGAGCGATTCTTCGATGGCGACTTTTTCCCGCTCTTGTACCTGAATCACGCGATGCAGGCTGCGATAGCCTGACATCGTAATGTCGATCACGTAAGTCCCAGGGTTCAGGTAGAAATCAAAAGGCGAAGTCTTATCCAGCACCCGGTTGTTGACCATGATCTGCGCGCCTTTGGGCTGGGTCTTAATGCTCACGATGCCCATACTGGCGGCGTCGTTGCCACCGAAAACTTTCTTGAAGTGCCCACCGGCGGCGTGAATCTCGTCGGTGCTGCCCAGGGGTTTCAGCACCAGATTCACGTTGGCAGTCTGGCCGGCGTCGGCATTGATGGTGCTGCTTTCCTCCAGATAGCCAGAACGGCGAAGGGTGACGGTGTGGGTGCCAGGCTTGTTTAGGATGAATTGTGTAGGCGAAAGCCTGCCGGAATCCTGGCCGTCAATCACAATAACCGCGCCCGCTGGCGTACTTGCCACCATAAGCTTCGCCGAGAGCGGATTCAGATCAAGCGAAATCGTAGAATTCGCGCCCGAAGTCAGCACGATGTTTTGGCTGGCTGACCCAAACCCGCCCTTGCTGGCCGAGACCACGTGCTGTCCGGCTGCGATACCGGTCAGGGTGCAGGGAGTCACGCACAGCGAACTGCCGTCAAAAGCGATCTGTGCTCCCGCGGGATTGGACGTCACTGTAAGCTGCGCTGGGACCGCTCCCGGCGCGGCCCGGCCTCTCGTTTTCCGTCCCCGGCTGGCTTGCGGAGCCGCCTCGACCGGGGCGGGCGAAGATTCAGTTTGAGTTGCGTCGGGCTGAGTACTTTGCGCCGGTGCGGCTTCGGTCTGCGCCTGCTGTTGCTCGGCGGCTGGTGGCGCAACGTTTTGCGGCGCAGGATTCGGTTGCGTCACCGCGGCAGCCGGAACTGCGCTGTTACCCCCGCTGCTGTCGCGGTCTTGCCAATAATTTGCCAGCGTCATTCCGCCCACGATCAGCGCAATGATCAGCGCGGCCCCGCCCATGGCATACAGGTACAGTTTTGGAGGCGTCTTGCGGATCGCGGCGGCGGCCTTCTGCGCTACTTCGCGAACTTGAATACCGGACTTTTCCTCGGTTCTCTTATTCAGCACCACCTGCGGCAGAGCCTCGCCAGCTTGCCGGCTCTTCGGCTGTGGGCGGCGGTGGCGCGGCTACATAGACTTCCTTGAGCGGTGGCAGTTCGCTCATCTCCGAAAAGCTTCTGCGCACCGCAGCCGCAGGACTGTTATCGTCCTCGGCCATCATGGGATCAACTGCAAAACTCGGTTTAGGTTCCTCGACCGGCGCGGCCGACGCCGTCATTTTCGGTAGTCCGGATGGCGGTTGCGAGGGTGCCCACTTCGGCGTCGACTCGGTCGCGGAAGGCGCGTTTGAAGTTATCGTTGCCGGGGCGGGCGACGCTGCTGCACGTATGCCGGTCGAAGCCAGCCCCGCTCCCGCTGCGGCTGCCTGTGCCTTCGGCTTTTGCGGCGCGGGATTTGCTTTCGCCGCCAGTGTGTTTGACGACTTGCACTGCTCCAGATCGTTGACCAACTCCTGGCCCGACTGATAGCGCTCATCCGGCGATTTCGCGAGCGCCTTCATGATCAGCTGGCTAAGATTGGAATTCACATTCGGCTTCAGGCGAACCGGCAGCGGCGGCTGACTCTCCAAAATCGCCTGCCGCACCTGTTCCGCGGTTTCTCCCGGGAACGCCTTCTGCTCGGTGGCCATTTCGTAAAGCACGGCGCCCAGGCTGAACAACGCCGAGCGCTGGTCGCAGGCCTCGCCTCGCACCTGCTCCGGCGAAGCGTAATGCAGGACTTCGGGCAGCGCGCCGCTGAGGTCTGCCGCGTGTGCGCTCATGGAGGAAATTCCGAAGCCGAGGATCTTTACCTGGCCGTCCCACTGCACCATGATCTTCGCCGGCTCCAGCGACTGGTGGACGACCTTGTGCCCCTGCGCATGATCAAGCGCCTGGCAAACCTGGCGGGCAATATCCTGTAAATCCCAAATCGAAAAGCCTTCGTGCCGCGCCAGCGTGGTTGCTACCGAGTTGCCCTGAACGTATTCGGTGGCGGCAAGAAGTTTGCCATCTTCTTCGCCGACGCCGTAGAGCACGGCGATGTTGTGACTGCTCAACGGCTTGGCTTGGTCGGCCTCTTCGACAACGTGCGCCAGCAAAGCGGCGCCATCTTTCACCGCGTTCAGCTGCAGCACCTTCAGCGCGACCGTCTGCTGAGTCTCCGTGTCCAGCGCCTTATAGATAGTCGCTGTCGGCGACTGCGCGAGTTGGCTGACGAGTTCGAAACGTCCAATCTTATCCGGCATGTTGTGCGCCCAAAACTTCCGCAACCTTTCAGGCAATGTAGGGAAGAAACCTGCGGAACAGAAATGATAAAGTGCAACCCCTCCGACGTGGGAATTACCGAAGTACTCTGGCATTCGATGAAGTGGAGACTGTGACCTTGGAACGCCCATTACCGCAGCAGAATCAGGCACTTCCACGAGCCGCACCCGATCCTTGCGCAGGATGGCTCTGGAACCTCGCCGCGGACATGGATACGTATAGCGATGTAAGAGAGCACGAAACAGCCGCAGCCTGGCCTGCCTGCAACGTGACAAATGTCAGCCGCCTCCGCTGACGATCTGCACTGGCAGGTTAAGGCCAGGTAAACGATTCTGTGGATGGTTGTTGAACAGCTTCACATCGTCTATGCTGAATGTCTGCTTCCAGGGCTTTCATTCGCTGTAGCTTAGGTTCTCCCGGAGTTCGACTATGACTCTGACTACTTTTGTCCGCAAGAACGCTTTTCGCAATCTGCGCCGCAGCATCCTCACCGTGTTGAGCATCGGCTTCTCGCTGCTCTTGCTCACCCTGATGATGGCCATCTGGAAGAACTTCTACCTGCAGAAGGGGACCGAAGTTTCGGCCCTGCGCCTGGTTACTCGGCACAAGGTGTCGCTGGCGTTTGAGATGCCCAGCTACTATCGCGAGAAGATCCGCGCCATTCCCGGCGTTGCGAATATCGTTCCCGGAAACTGGTTTGGTGGCAAGTATAAAGACGACAAGTCGAATAACTTTTTCGCCCAATTCGGCACCGATCCCGATGAGTTCTTTCAGGTTTACAAGGACTGGAAAATTTCTGACGACGAGATCGCAGCCTGGCAGCACGACCGCGCCGGTGCGGTTGTGGATAGCGTGCTGGCGCGAAAAATTTGGCTGGAAGCTGGGGCAGCGGATCATCATTGTGGGGACAATTTTTCCAGTGAACCTGGAACTGAACATCCGCGGCTTCTTTACCGCGCCGCAACCTACCAGCGCTCTCTACTACAACCAGAAATATGTGGAAGAGGCGGTGCCCTACTTGAAAGGGCAGCAGGGTTGGTACACCATTTTGGCCAAATCACCGCAGGACGTGCCAAAAATTCAGGCTGCGGTTGACGACACTTTCCACAGTTCGCCCCAGCCCACCAAGACTGAGACTGAGAAGGCTTTCCAACTCGGCTTCCTCGCTATGCTGGGCAATGTCAAAGCTTTCATCCTCAGCATCTGCGGCGCAGTGGTGTTCGCGATTCTGCTGGTTTCGGCGAACACCATGGCGATGTCCATCCGCGAACGGACGCGCGAAGTTGCGGTTCTGAAAACGCTCGGCTTTACGCGGCAGACGGTTCTGGGCTTGTTCGTCGGCGAAGCCGTGGTGCTGGCACTAATCGGCGGAATCGCCGGTTCACTGGTCGCGCTGCTTCTTGGGTATGGGCGCCGCCAAGGCTGGCGGCTTCGCTGGCGCTCTCAAGGTCGATTTGTCAACCATGTGGGTGGCCTGGGCCGCAGCGGCCCTGATGGGCTTCTTCAGCGCGCTGGTGCCGGCGTATCACGCTTCGCGGTTGGGCATTGTGGAGGGCTTGCGCCACATCGGCTAGCGGAAACTTATGGCAATCCCCATTAGCTACAACATTCGCAACCTGAGGCTGCGTAAGAGCCTCACCATCATGACGGCGCTGGGCATCGCGCTCACCGTGACCACCGCGCTCTTCATCATGGCGCTGCTGGCCGGTCTGAACCGCGCCTTCAAGACCAGCGGCAATCCGCTCAACGTTATGGTGCTGCGCAAGGGATCAACCAGCGAACTGACCGGCCCGTTTCCCGCGGAAAATTTTCCGGTCTTTAAAACTTTGCCGGGAGTGGCCAAAGACAGCCACGGTGATCCTCTGGTTTCGGGTGAAACGGTCGTTGTGATCGTGCTGCCCCGTGCCGATGGCTCCGGCGAGGTGAATGTTTCCGTGCGCGGCATGATGCAAGATGGCCTTGGAACTGCGCAGCGGAGTCAAACTCGCCCAAGGCCGGTGGTTTACACCCGGCCAGCGCGAAGTGGTGGTGAGCGAAAGCATTCATAAGCGCTTCTTGCATTCCAACGTGGGCGACACCATGGAGTTCGGCAAAGGCCCCTGGAAGGTCGTCGGTGTGTTCGATGCCGGCGGGACCGCCTACGAGTCGGAAGTCTGGGGAGACGTCAATCAGATGAACTCCGACTTCGATCGGCAGGGTGTCTATAGCTCGGCGTACATGCGGGCGACCGACCCCGTCTCGGCTGAGGCGTTGAAGAATCGCGTGAGCGACGATCAGCGCCTGAAGCTTGATGGTGCCCTGGAGACCGAGTACTACGCCAAGCAGACCAGTTCCGGCGCGGTCATCCGGTTCATTGGTTGGGTCGTGGCTGTGATCATGGCCATCGGATCGAGCTTCGCTGCCATGAACACGATGTATGCGGCGGTTGCGTACCGGTCGCGAGAGATTGCAACTCTGCGAGTGATTGGATTTTCTCGCCCCAGCATTCTGACTTCGTTTGTTCTCGAAGCCGTGCTGCTGTCGTTGCTCGGCGCGGTGGTCGGAATCGTGCTGATGCTGCCGTTTAACGGCATGACGACCGGAACCCAGAACCAGACCACGTTCAGCGAAGTTGTGTTCAGCCTGCAGATGACGCCGGTCGTGATCGCGTGGGCAGTCGCATTTGCCGTGGTTATGGGATTGATTGGCGGTATCGCGCCCGCGTGGCACGCGGCACGGCAAAACATTCTTAACGCTCTTCGAGGCTAGGCAGATACGAACATGGGAATTGACACCAAACACGACGACTTACAAAGCCTGCGAATCGACCGCTCCGCGGGGCCGGCGGAGGGTGAGGGGTCGCCATGGGCACGCCGTTACATCGTTATCGGCATCGCAGTGGTATTGCTCCTCGGCCTGGGCACGTTGGGTTATCGCCTGTTCGGTGCGGATGCTCCTGAAGTCGAGGTGACTCGCGCCTCCGTGCAAAGCAGCGAAGTGGGCGGCACCATTCTGAGCGCGACCGGCTACATCATTCCGCACCACCAGATTAGCGTGAACTCGAAGGTGACCGGCCGCGTGAAGTGGATCGGCGTCGAAAAGGGCGACAAGGTAAAAGAAGGTCAGGTCCTGGTTCGCTTGGAAGACGATGAGTTTCTCGCTCAATACAACCAGGCTCGGGGCTCCGCCGAAAGTGCGCGCGCATACTTTGACGAACTGCAGCACGGCTCGCGTCCGGAAGAAATCGCGCAGGCGCAGCACAATCTCGACGAGGCCCGCGCTACTCTTGCGAATGACAAGCTGACGCTGGATCGCACCCGCGATCTCGCCAACCAGGGAGTTGTCTCCCGCCAGGCGCTCGACGATGCCACCGCCAGGCACGACGCCGACCAGCAGCGCGTGAACTCGCTGGACAAAGTGGCGCAGCTTTCCAAGCTCGGGCCTCGCGCCGAGGAAATCGCGCGGGCCAAAGGCGCGCTCACTCAAGCCGAGGGGCAGGAGGCATACGCCAAGTCGCTGCTGGATGCGACTGTGATTCGCGCCCCGGTGAATGGCACCATTCTTGACCGCACCGCCGAAAAAGGCGAACTCATCATTTCGCAGTTAGCGGCAGGGTCCGTGGTTACGCTGGCCGATCTGAACGATATTCAGGCCGACCTCGACATCGCCCAGGATGATTTCTCCAAACTCGGCCCGCACACGAAGGCGGTCGTGACCGTGGACGCCTTTCCCGATCTCAAATGGAATGGCCAGATCGCCGAGATTTCTCCGCAAGCGAATCGCCAGAAGGCGACGGTCGAGGTGAAAGTGCAGATTCTGAATCCGGATTCGCACTTGCGCCCTGAAATGAACACCACCGTTCACTTTCTGGCGGACGAGAACAAGACCGCAGGCACGCAGCCGGCTGGCGCATTCGTTCCCAGCACGGCGGTACGCGACGCCAACGGAAGTAAATTCGTGTTGATAGCGTTCGACGGCAAAGCCATGAAGCGCGACGTGAAGATCATTTCGCAACGCAGTGGCGGATTTCTAGTGGACGGTTTGAACGGCGGCGAGGACGTAATCACCACCGCACCGCAGACTTTGAAAGACGGCGACAAAATCAAGATCAAGGGACAAGTCATGAGCACAGCTACCGTAAATAACGTTGCTACCGCGACCAAGGTCGTACAGGCCAATAACGTCAGCAAAATCTTCAAGCGCGACGCTTTCCAGGTGAAAGCGCTCGATAACGTCTCCATCGAAATTGCGGGCGGAGATTTCGTCGCGCTCATGGGCCCGTCAGGCTCCGGCAAGACGACTCTGCTGAACATGATCGCCGCCATTGACCGTCCGACTGCCGGCGAACTGCTGGTGCTCGGCCAGAATATTTTCCGCTTCAGCGACTCCCAGTCGGCGAAGTGGCGGAACGAGCACATCGGCTACGTGTTTCAGACGTTCAATCTGATCCCGGTGCTGACCGCGTTCGAAAATGTCGAAATGCCCCTGCTGCTGACCAAGCTGAATTCGCAGCAAAGAAAAGAACACGTGATGACGGCGCTCAAGCTGGTGGGCCTGGAAGACCGCGTCCATCACCTGCCGAAGCAGCTTTCTGGCGGACAGGAACAGCGTGTCGCCATTGCCCGCGCCATCGTCAGCGATCCCACGTTGCTCCTCGCCGATGAGCCGACCGGCGACCTCGACAGCCAATCTGCCACCGACGTGCTGGAAATCCTGAAGCGCCTCAACGAAGACTTCCACAAGACGGTGGTGATGGTCACGCACGATCCGCACGCCGCCTCGTACGCGCATATCACCCGGCATCTGGAAAAGGGAATGCTGCTACCGATGTAATCCGTTGTTGCCGGCGCCGAGTACCTGATCGAGAACAAATACACATCTCCGGCGAAACTGGCGGGCGAAGGCACCAGCGCGGGAGGAATCACCCATAGCGCGAACCTGCGCCGATCGTCCAGCATGGGTACGTCATGAGGGCGGGGTTAGTTCGCTTCGTACACGGTTTTTCCGCCGACCACGGTGCGCAGCACGACGGTCTTGAGAATCTGCGCCGCGGGTACCGCCGTCAGGTCGCGGTCCAGGACCACAAAGTCAGCCAACATGCCGGGGGCAAGAGTCCCTTTGTCCTTTTCGGCAAACTCCGCGTAGGCCGACCCCACAGTGTAAGCCGCAATTGCCTGCTCCATGGTCAGCCGCTGTTCCGGAAAATATTCCTGCTTGCCGTCTTCGCTTCTGCGGGTCACGGCGGCGTAAAGTCCGCGAAAGGGCGCCACCGGCTCAACCGGATAATCCGTGCCGAACGCCAGAGTTGTTCCGTGGTTCAGGAATTCCGCCCAGGCGTAGGAGTGCGCCGCCCGCGCCGCGCCCAGCCGAGCGTTCGCCCAGTGCATGTCCGTAAGTAGATGGCTCGGCTGCATGGACGCAATCACTTTCAACTCGCGGAACCGCGCCACCTGCAGTGGATTGGTCACCTGCGCATGTTCGATACGCAAGCGATAATTCTCCGTCCCGTCGCGCGCCTTGGTCCCTTTCGCGTGGGCTGTCTTCTCCGCTTCGGCAAACGCATCCAGACCCATCTGGACGGCTTTGTCGCCAATGGCATGAAACCCAATCTGAAAGCCGGCAGCCAGGCGGTCGGTCGTCATCTGATTCAACGTCGTTTGATCGGTGCGCGGCAGTCCAGAATTACGCCGGCTCGTCGGCATAAGGCTGCAGCAACGCCGCGGTGTGCGATCCCAGCGAGCCATCCAGGTACGCCTTCAACATCCCCGTGTGCAGCATGGGGTCGGTCTGCGGATGAGCATCGCGCCGCTGTTTTAGCGTTTCCAAAGGCTCGGTAAACGGAATCCATTCGGAAATGCGGGCCGTTAATTTGCCCTCGCGCTCCAGTTGTTCGAAGATGCCGAAGTCGTCCCAGTAAGCCTCGCCATTCTCCGAATCCGAGTTGTCCTGTACCGATGTAACGCCCGAGTGTGCGATGTCCAGCAACGCCGCTTCGATTGCCTGTCGGCGCTTTTCCCGCGTGGGTGCGGGAATTGCCGTCTTCACCATCTCCTTCGCGGTCTCACGCAGAACCCCGTCCGGCTGTCCGGTGGCGTCGCGTCCAATCTCCCCGCCCTCCGGATCTTTACTGGCCAGCGTCACCCGCGCCAGTTTCAGGGCCAGAGTATTGGCCACGGCAACGTGCCCATCGATTCGCTCCATGTACACCGGGTGATCGGTGGTGACTTCATCAATGTCCCAGCGGCTGGGGATTTCTTTTACCGCCCACAGGGTTTCGTCCCAGCCCGAGCCGGTAATCCATTCCATGGGCTGCGCGGTTTCCACACGTCTGCGTATCCGCTCGCGGAATTCCTCCAGCGACTTCGTTCCGGTCAAATCCACCGTGAGCCGCTTGAAGCCGGCGTTAGTCAAATGCATATGCGCGTCGTTGAAGCCGGGCATCACAAAATGACCTTTGAGGTCCACCACGGTCGTTGCCGGTCCCTTCAACTTCAGGATGTCAGCCTCGGTGCCCACGGCGAGGATGCGCTCCCCGCGCACCGCCAGCGCTTGCGCCCGCTGAATTTCGTGAAAAGAAGATGAGCCGACCACTCCGGTGTAGATATCGGCGTGGATATAAATCGTGTCCGCCTTGACCGCTGGCGTTGGGGTTTGCGAACCGGCGATGGCTGCCAGAAAAATCATGGGGATTAGAGCACGGAACTTGACCATCATTTGCACCCTCCCGCCAGGGCCAGGACCATCAGCAGAATACGCTGCAATCCCAGTTCTCGCCCCGAGGTGTCGAACCATTCCTGCAGCGTATGCGCGCCGCCACCGGCTCCGCCGGCGCCAATGGCAATCGCCTCGCGGCCCAGCGAGATAGGAATATTCGCGTCGGTGGATGCGCGCTGCACATGGGCCGTGTTGCCCAAATGAGCGTCCACCGCTCGCGCAACCTGCAGAATCCTGGCATTCGACGGCAGCTCTCCGCCCGGCCGGTTGCCAATGGCCACGATCTCCGGCTCCAGTCCACCGCGGGGTGGGGAGTGGTGGTTCCGGCTGCTGCGGATCTCTTCTTCGTCGATCGCATGTTCAATCGCGCTGCGCAACTCTAATTCCAGCCGCTCGATTTCAAATGCCGAGGTCGAACGGATATCCACCCGCATGCTGGCCGACTCCGGGATCGAGTTCACCGAGGTGCCGCCGTGAATCACTCCGATATTAAAAGTAGTCTTCGGCGATGACGAAACTCGCGTCTGCGAAAAAAGATGAATGGCCCGCGCCAGGACCACGATGGGATTCGGGGCGCCGAAGTCGCTCCACGAATGCCCGCCCGGCCCGCGAACAATGATCTCAAACCGCCGGCTGCCCAGGGCCTCGGCGACGATGGTGTCGGTTCCAGCTCCGTCGATCACCACGGTGGCGGTGATCGAATCCTTCCACCGTGAATCGGAAAAAATGTAACGCATCCCGCGCAGGTCGCCTTCTCCCTCCTCGCCCACGTTACCGATAAACAGCAGAGAGCAGGATTGCGACAAATTCAAAAGCCCAAAGCGCACCGCCGCCTCTGCCACCGCCAGCAGCGCCGTCACTCCGGCAGCATTGTCAGAGATGCTCGGCCCGTAAAGCTTGCGCCCTTGCTGGCGAACGTCCAACGCAGTTCCGGCAGGGAACACGGTATCCAGATGGGCGCTGACCGAGACGCACGAATCCCTCGCCTTTGCTTCGGATCCAAAAACGTTGCCGATGTTGTCCTGCTCGACCTTCCCCAGTCCAACTTCAGAGAATCTGTCGGCCAGCCACTTGCAGCGGGCGCTCTCGCCAAACGGAGGGGCCGCAATCCGAGCCACCTCCAACTGCCAGCGCGCGAATCGCGCTTCCTCATCGCGAAACCATTCCATCGCGGCCCTGACCGGCGGCAGCGCAGCCAGGCGCGCGATTTCCTGCTGCATCGCAGGCAATGGTTCGGCGGCGGGAGCGCGTGGACCGGGACTCATGGCCAAATGTGCCCATATTACAACCAATCGGCAGAGGATTTGTGCAAATCACGACCTAAGAGGCGAGACTCTTGGTTCATCCCGGCCGGTCCATCCGGGAGTTTCCTGGAGGATGCCAGCCCGCCCGGCAAACCCCCCTTTTCTCCGCGCGCAAAATCTGCAATAGTCTGAACCACCTCAACTACAAGGCGGTCATGAAGCATATGCGGATGATCCTATTTCTGGTCGCGGCCGCTTTCGTCGTCTCCCAGGTGAGCGCTGCTGCGCAGGAAGGACCGCTGGTTACCGACCCGCCGAAAGGCGCAACGGCGCAACAGATCATTCAGAAATTTACCGCGAAAGAAAAGGAATTTAAGAACGCACGCAAGAAGTGCACTTATCGCCAGGCTATAAAGTTCCAGGCGCTGGATGGCGAAACCGTCACCGAGGAATACCAGCAGGTTGCCGACATCAAGCTCGAGGACAGTGGAAAGAAGGTCAAGACGGTTGTCCTGGCTCCGCAGCCGACGATGGTTCTGTCCCCGCAAGACGCGGAAGACTTCGAGAGCCGCTTGCACTTCACCCTCAGCACCGATGAGCTTCCCGAGTACAACGTCACGTACGTTGGCCAGCAACAAGAAGACGACCTGCATTGCTACGTGTTCGACGTTGCCCCCAAGCAGATCGAAAAGGACAAGCGCTACTTCCAGGGCAGAATCTGGGTGGACGACAGGGACTTGCAGATCGTCAAGATGACCGGCAAGTCGGCGCCCGACATCCCGCGCAAGAAAAAACACCCGGAGAACCTCTTTCCCAAGTTCACGACCTACCGCGAGGTGGTCGGAAAATACTGGTTTCCCACGTATTCCCTGACCGACGACATCCTGCACTTTCCCGCTGGAGACGTGCACATCCGCGGAACCGTAAAAGGCACCGATTACAAGTGCGCGCAGTAGATCACTCGCAGTAGAGCAGCAGCGATGGGCCGAACGGTCCTGTTCTCGAGCCCGGCAACGCCATCCAGCGCCAAAAAAACAAGCAGTAGAAACCGTTTTCGCCGCATCTAAAACTGTAGCCGTTCCGAGCGTAACCGATGCTAAACGACCCACTTATGAAGACAATCCGCGGTCTCTCGCTGATCATTCCGGCCATTTTCACACTTCTTTCTGCTGGTTTCGCGCAGGAAGGTCCACTCAGTTCCGATCCCCCCAAGGGTATTACTGCGCCGGAAATTATCCAGAAGTTTGCCGCCAAGGAAAAGGAATTCAAGGAAGCGCGCGAGCAGTACACGTTTCGCCAGGACGTGAAGATGCAGACTCTGGATGGTGATACCGTCACCGGGGAGTACCGCGAGATTTTCGATGTGACCTACGACAACCAAGGGCATCATCTGGAAAACGTGGTTTTTGCGCCGCAGAACACGTTGAAGGACCTCCTCATGTCCCCTGAAGACCTTCAGAGCATGCGGCACCTGATGCCTTTCGTTTTAACCACGGATGATATTCCGCAGTACGACGTTCTCTACGTGGGTCAGCAGCAGGAGGACGAACTGCACTGCTATGTTTTCGACCTGGCGCCAAAGAAGTTTCTGCCCCATAAGCTCTACTTCCAGGGCCGGATCTGGGTGGATGATCAGGATTTTCAGGTCGTGAAGACCTTCGGCAAAACCGTGCCTGAAACTCACAAGAAGAACAATGAAAACCTGTTCCCGAAATTCACCACCTACCGCGAACAAGTTGACGGGCAGTACTGGTTTCCCGCCTACACCCTGGCCGACGACACCCTTCATTTCCGCAAGGGCGGTTACCTGGACGTTCACATCCGTCAGGTCATCAAGTACACCGACTACAAGCGCTTCGGCTCTAAGACGAGGGTGATCTACGAAGGCAAGGAATTGCCCAAGGGCCAGCCGCCGGACCAAAAGCCGGACGACGACTCGAAACCGCAGTAATCAGCCGACAAGGACTCTAGAATTTGGACTGGCAGGCTTTACCACAAGGCTGAGCTGAAAGCTGACGGCTCATGGCCGTCAGCTAATAAAACAAATACTTCCGCCACTTATCGTCCGACCGCCCCATCAGCCGCATGATGTGCCGGCTGGTGTGCAGATTGAAGGCGTGCGGCTCCCGCATCAGCTTCATACCGGCCTCCACCGGGAACTGGTTCCCCTTTCGCCGGTTGCAGGTATGGCAGCAGGCCACCAGGTTCTCCCAGGTGGAAGCGCCGCCGCGGGAGCGCGGTACCACGTGGTCGAGCGTCAAGTCCCCCGACGCCACCACCTCCCCGCAGTACTGACAAGTGTTGCGGTCGCGCAACAGAATGTTCTTGCGCGACAAAGCCCGCGTCTGGTGCGGAATGCGGCGATACTCCAGCAGACGGATCACCGACGGCACCCGCAGCGTGAAACGCGCAGCATGCAAAAAGTGTCCGTTCTCCTCTTCCGCCATGGCCACGCCCTTTAACACCAGAACGATCGCCCGCCGCGCGGCACAAATATTAATCGGCTCATACGACGCATTCAGCACCAGCACCGGCGCGTGCAGCGCATGGCCGTCGCTGGACTGGTGGATTCCGAACGCAGCTGTAACCCCGTGTCCGTCGTCCATCGCCGAATTGTGCCTGTATCCCGACATGCCTGTTTCTAACTTTAAGATGCCCGTTCCGCGATCTCAAAACCCGGTGCCTGAAAATCCGCTTCTACTGCGACATTCGCTTCCGTATGCTTCAAGGTTCGCGCCACCGTCGCAACCCAAACCTTCTCCGCTCCGGATTTCCGCAAAACCCTGGCGCACTCGGATGCCGTCGTGCCCGTTGTCAGCACGTCGTCAACGAGCAAAACCTTGCGGCCCGCAATTCTTTCCGTATGCTCAACCCGAAACGCCCCGCGAATGTTTTCCGCGCGTTGCGGACGGGTCAGTCCGATTTGTGAAACCGTGGCCCTCGTCCGCACCAGCAGATTCGTAGCCAGCTCCCCGCCGGATATCGGAGACCGTTTGAGCACCGCCCGCGCCAGCAGTTCGGCTTGATTGAATTTCCGCTGCCGCCGCTTCGAAGAATGCAGCGGGACGGGAATCATCAACACTGGCCCCTGAATCTCAAGCTTGGCGATCGCTTCCGCAAGCATTCCACCCAGCACATTTGCCGCAGGCGTTACCTGCTCATACTTCAGCAGATGGATCAGCTCGCGCAGCTCGCCATCGTAAGAACCGTACGCACAGGCCCTTTCAAACCGCGGCCGAGTCTCCCGGCAATTCGCGCAGGTCTGAGTCTGAGCTTCATGCCCAGTTCCCGTCATCCCCTCGCCGCAAATGTCACAGGTTCCAACCGGGATGGGTAGCATCGCGGAAATGCACTCTGGACAAACCGGTAGCCGGGAAATATTCACCAGCGGGGCGCCACAGAGGCGGCAATCGGAAGGGAACAGCGCAGCAAACAGACCCTGGGCAACGATCGCGGTCCCTGAAGCCGCCGCGTTCAGCAAGCTTCGCCCAGGAGGAGCCGAGGTGCGAGTTATGTCTCCGGTACTGCTGAAGACCAGCCTCCCTCGCCCAGCGCCTGGTTAGGCTCCAGCCGGACGAATTGCTCTCAGTATAGCGGGGAGTTGGGACCCACGCAATTGCTCAAGCCGCTGCGTGGCGATTCACTGGCGGCCTGGGTTCGCGTGGGCGCAGGCTCACGAGCATCGAGACGTTGGTTCTGCGAAAGCAGTTCGCGCAACGCGCCGGCTGTAGCAGCAACAGAGGAAGAACATACTTCTCCAGGAAGTTGCGGCGCCGGGAACGGTACGCGTCCGCACTGCCGCAGTCCGGACACTGGTAGCGCCTTGAAAAGTACTGGCTTGCAAACATCGCTGACACCCCCAGCCCCGAGCGAGAGGTAGATCAGACTGGTGGCCTGCGCTGATTATATCTCCGCTCCACGGGCATCTCGCATCACATTTACAAAGCCCGCACCGAACTTGTAAATCGTCCTCGTATCGTGCTAAGGTGCGGCGCGGCTAAAATCGGCTACTTTGATCACCAGAGGACTCCTTCATGAGCGCTTCGAGCCCAGTCAACCCCGGGGAAGGCAAGAAAAAGCATCAGCCCTTTGTTCCTGAAACCATGGATATGAAGGAGTTTACCTGGAGGGCTGTACTCCTGGGTCTGGGCATGACTGTGATTCTGGGCGCGGCCAACGCCTATCTGGGACTGCGCGCCGGCCAGACCATCGCCGCCACTTATCCCGCCGCCGTGATCGGAATGGCTGTCCTTCGGTTGTTGGGCCGGGGAACGATTCTGGAGGAGAACATCGCCCGTACGGCAGGCACCATCGGTGAGTCCGTCGCCGCCGGGGCAGTCTTCACTTTGCCGGCGTTTTTCATCGCGCGGGCGTGGACACCGACCGTGATTCCAAAGGGCCTCGGATTCTGGGCCAGCATGTGGGCTCTGGCTGCGGACAAGACTTATCTGAAGTCAACCTCGCTCATGATCGTCGGCGGGGTGCTGGGCGTTCTGTTTGTTTCCCTCATTCGCCGCGTAATGGTGGAAGACCCCGATTTGCCTTTCCCAGAATCTGTGGCCGCAAGCGAAATCCACAAGGCCGGTCAGGCCGGCGCCCGTGCGGCAAAATACCTTTTCTACAACATCGGTTTTGGTGCGCTCGTCTATCTCGGAGGCGTGTTTAACCTGTTCGCCCCCGATCATGACTTCTTCTTCCGCGTCGGGCAGTTGGGCAAAAGCACACTCCGGCTGGGCGGAGCTGGAAGCCCGCAGGTGCTACCGGCTGGGGGCATTTCCACCTGCGCCGGGCCTGAAATCAGCCCCGCATACATTGGCGTGGGCTACATCATCGGGCCTGAACTGGCCGCGCTCAATTTTTCCGGCAGCGTCATCGCGTGGGGACTGCTCATTCCGCTCCTCATTTTTTTCCTGGGCCCAAAGTTGCAAGACTTCCTGCCCGCAGGAACACCTACGAATGATGGCTGGCTGGGACTCGCCAACTCCGTGTGGCGCTATATCGTGCGGCCAATCGCGGTGGGCGGCATGATGGTGGGCACCGCAAATACGCTCTTCCGCATGCGCAAGAACCTGATGGCCGGGCTGGGCAAAGCGTTCTCTGAACTGCGTCCCTCTAAATTAGCCCCGGAATCGGTGGCCCGCACTGAGCGCTACATGAGCTCGCGTACGGTCTTCGCACTCATCGGCTGCACTTTCCTGGTCATGTGCGTGCTCTACGTGCGTCTCTCCGGCCTGGTCAGCGGAGGCATCGCCGCCGCCCTGGTCATGCTGATTGTAGGATTCTTCTTCGCCACGGTTTCCGGCTACCTGGTCGGCGTGATCGGGTCTTCGAACAACCCGATTTCAGGTCTCACGCTCTCCACTCTTGTCATCGCGGCTCTGCTGATGGTTTCCATGGGCGTTTCCGGAATGAGCGGGGTAATCGCGGTTTTGGGAGTCGCCGCCGTGGTTTGCGTTTCCTCGGCCGTCGCGGGCGAGCTGTTGCAAGATTTCAAAGTCGGCTACATCCTCGGCGGCACTCCTCGCTCAATTCAGATCACTGAATTAATCGCGGTGGTGGTGGCCAGCCTGGTCATGTATTTCCCACTGATGATTCTCTACCAGGGGAATATCAACATGGGTGGCACAGGTTTCGGCGACAAGGCGCTTTCCGCGCCCCAGGCGGGACTGATGGCCTCACTGGCGCAGGGCATCGTGGGCGGAGAAATGGCGTGGCCGCTGGTGATTGCCGGCATCCTGATGGGCGTTGCGATGATCATGTTCAAAGTGAAAAGCCCGATGCTCGTGGCCATCGGCATGTACCTGCCCATCGCCACCACGTCGGCGATTTTTGTAGGTGGAGTAATCCGTTGGATGGTTGACCGTCTTCGCGAGCGCAAAGGCTACAACGACGCGCAGAAGGCGCGAGTAGAAAATGTCGGCGTTCTGGTCGCTTCCGGATTGATTGCCGGAGAAGCCCTGGCAGGCCTGGTGAAGGCGACATTCGATTTCCGCAATAAGACCCTGCCCTCGGTGTTCGAACATCCTTCTTATATCACCGGCCTATTCGTGCTGCTCCTGATTGCATGGGTGATGATCGGAGTGCCGCTCGCGAATGCCGGAGATCCCAGCGAGCCCGCGCCGCCGACGGCCATGATGTAGATGTGTGGCGCGGGCGCCTCCGCGAGGCCCTCGTCGCCGCCAACCTGCTTTCGTGGTTTACTGTTTTCATGTCCATTGCGGAAAACGTCACCCGCGCACGTGAACGTGTCGCTGCCGCGACCATCCGTTCTGGCCGCAAGCCCGAAGAAATTACGCTCATGGCGGTGACCAAGACTTTCCCGCCCGAACAAATCAACCAAGCCTACGCAGCCGGTCTGCGTGTATTCGGCGAGAATCGCGTCCAGGAATTATCCGGGAAGGCACCGGCCTTGCGCGACTTGCGCGATGCCGAGTGGCACATGATCGGCCACCTCCAGACCAACAAAGCGGCACAAGCGGCGGAGCTGTTTGGCCACATTGACTCCGTGGACTCCGTTCGCCTGGCCCGCAAACTGAATTCCGCCGCCTCGGACCTTGGGAAAAAGATTGCCGTGCTGATCGAGATCAACGTCGGAGGCGAAGCCGCGAAAAGCGGCCTGGCACCAGATTCTCAGGAGTTGCAGGACCTCTTGAATGCCGCTCCGGACCTGCCTTTCCTTGAATTCCGCGGCCTGATGGCCGTGCCGCCCTACAGTGACAATCCCGAGCAGTCCCGCCCTTCCTTCCGCAGAATGCGTGAGCTGTTCCGCAGCGTAGGCAGCCGCGAATTGCCTGCAATCCGCATGGAAGTTCTTTCGATGGGTATGTCCCACGACTTCGACGTTGCCATCGAAGAAGGTGCAACCTGCGTCCGTATAGGCACCGCTATTTTTGGCGAACGAGAATCGCCCGGAAACAAACTGTGAAAGCCTGGCTGAGTGAAGCATGCGTTATTTGCCTGCTAGCGCTAGCGACAACTGGTCGCGCGGCTCACGGCCAGACCGTGACGCCTTCCTTGGCCATTACTCCCGCGAGTCTTGATTTCGGTGAATACGCGGTTGGTTCAGAGAGTCGGCCGCTAACGATTACCATCAGCAACCCTGCAAACGTACCCGTGCGACTGGAAGATGTCCTGCTGTCGGGAATGGATTTTTCAGAAAAAACTGATTGCGGGTCGAGTCTTGCGCAGGGTGCTAGTTGCACGATGCAGGTTTCATTCAAGCCGGTTATTCCAGGTCAGAGAGTTGGGAATGTGGACATCGCCGGATCGGACTCTGGCAGCCCTCACTTTGTCGCATTGATTGGAACCGGAAAGTAGCAGGGGGCCGAGGGGTATTCGCCCCAGTCTTTGGGTGCGGGCGCCAGAAGCCACGGATTTTCCGGCGAGTCCAGGCCGATGCCAATAATCCAGAATTTGCTACCTTTGCTGGGCGGCAGGCTGCATGCGACCCGGGCAGTCGTGCTTCTCCCTCCCGGCAACTGATCAACCTTGACCCGCGACCCCAGCTTGAGCTCGCGCGGAAAACGCACGCCACATCCTCGTGGATTCACCATGAGCGTCAGGCAGTTTTCGGAAAACGCGCTGACTAGTTCGAGGCTGGTGAGGCGCACCGGAATCTGTGCCCGCACTCGCGTACCATGCCGTTGATAATGTGTCTCCATATCACTGACTCGTGGTCGAGCCAATTCTATCGGCAGGCCGGGAATTGAGAGGCAGGTATTGAAGCGGCGGGGAAACCAAGGTAACGGGCGTCAGTAGAAGCAGAGCGTGCCCAACTGGCGGGCCCGGCGCACTGTCCAGGAAAAGAAAATCACGCTGAGCGGCAGAAGCACCGCAGAGAACATGGCCAGAATTTCGATTTCACGCAGCAGTGCCTCTGAACTGGGACCTTGGAGCAGCGCCAGCCTCATCCCCGTCAGGGAATGGGTCAAGGGCAACAGGCTCGAGAGAAGCCGCACTGGACGCGGCAGAGCGCCGATTGGGAACAGCGTTCCTGCCATCAGCCATGCACTCGAACCCAACAGCCAAAGCACCGCAGAACCTTTCTGGATGGAAACCTGGAGCCCCGCTGCCAAAATACCGATGGCAATCGAAATGACCACGGAAAAAATAAAAACCGAAACGCATCCCAAAAAGCTCACATGCACTGCGGGGGCGAAGAGAAGCATCCCGGCGCCAATATACAGAAAGAGTTGCAGCAAACCACCAGCGAATGAAGAGATCGCGCTCAGGGAAAGCAATACTGCCGGCCGGGTCGATGTCGTCATCAGCACTTCGAATGTGCCGCTTTGCTGCGACTCTTGAACCGTCCGCAAAAAACTGTGCATGCCAGCAATCAGGAACGTAAAGAATCCTGTCCCGATCAGCAGAAACAAGAAATAGGGCATTCCCTCGGGTCGAAAATCTTTCCCCACCGCCCGCGATAAATAATAAAACGTCGCCAACTGCACCACTGAACCCACCGTTCCCATGACAAAACCGTTACGGTAGCGCAGCGCGGTAAGAATGTCCTTCTTCAGAACGGCCGCAGCCTTGTCGAGAATCACGCGGGCACCCCTTCCGGCCATTCGAGGGACTTGCGTTCGCCAGTTGCCTCCAGATAAAAGTCTCGCAGTCGCTCAACGCTGAACCCACGAGTGCGCTGCATCGCCAGCAACTCTCCCTGCTGCAAAATCGCGATGCGGTCAGCGACCGCAACCGCCTCCGCAAAATTGTGCGTAGCCATAAGAACGGCGATGCCGTCATCCGCTAGGTCCCGAATCAACCTCCACAGATGGCTTGCCGCCGCTGGATCCAGGCTGCGCGTTGGTTCGTCGAGCAACAAGACTGACGGCCGCTTGATGAGCGCGCGCGCAATTCCCAGGCGCTGGTACATCCCCGAGGAAAGCTTCATCGCCTGTTTTCCGCCGACTTCCTCCAGTCCAACTTCGCGCAACACCGATTGCACTCGTTGTGCGCGCTCGCGCCGCGGCAAGTCCTCAAGTGCAGCGAAGAAATCCAGATTCTCCCGGGCCGTTAGTCGTGGGAAGAAGGACCTTTCCGACGCCACCGCGAATCCCACCTGCCTTCGAACTGCACCCGATTGAAGATGTGTGTCTGCGCCCCCCACGAAAACCTGGCCACGGTCCGGCAGCAGCATGGTCGAAACGAGTTTCAGCGTCGTGCTTTTCCCGCTCCCATTCGGCCCCAGTAGCGCCAGCACTTCTCCCGCCGCGGCGTTCAGCGAAATTCCCTTTAGCGCATAGGTTTCCGCCCGCCGGGCTCCAAATCCAAAAAAGCCCGTCGGACGAAAAATCTTGTGCACGCACTCGAGGACTACGCTGCTCATCTGGTTTAACAGCCGGTTCAACCGCAGATACTTTTCCAATGCCTTCGGCTGTAAGAAGATTCTATGGACACAGAGTGCGATTGTCCGAAGCAGAATGTGCAGACGGACATAGTTAGTTCACAGGAGACCCAGTTGGCTGCCGCGGCACAAATCGAACCGCTGGAAACCAGCTCTTGGCCCTTGCGCTTTGCGCCCGAGATCGAGTTGCTCCTCGCCTGCTCACAGCCCACCTCCGGCCGCAATCCGAGCCTGGGTGCGATTCTCGCCCTGCCGCTCGATTGGGAGTGTGTTCTCCGCTCCGCGAACTACCATCGCCTGTTGCCCGCGCTCCATTCAGCCCTGCGCAGCCGTGACGACGTTCCGGCGAGTATCCAGTCTGCTATCCGGGCGCGATTTGAAACCCACCAACGCCGCGTGCTTCGCTTTGCCGCCGAACTGTCACGCGTCTTACGCCAGTTCGAAAGCCACGGGATTCAAGTCCTGGCCCACAAGGGCGCGGCCTTGGGCCAGTTGCTTTACGGCGATCCAGCCATGCGCCAATTCGGCGACCTGGACTTCTTGGTCGGAGTCTCGGATGTCCCGCGTGTTCGCGCGGCACTGCAAGAACTCGGCTATGCGTCGAAACTTCACCTGTCGCCCCGGCAGGAAAGAGCATACTTGCGCTCCGGCTACGAATACGTATTCGGTTTGGGACGCGAGCGAAATCTGGTCGAGGTGCAGTGGCAGGTCGTTCCCCGCTTCTATTCGATCCATTTCGACATGGACGCTCTGTTCTCGCGCTCCGTGGAATTGGAGCTCGACGCTGTGCAGCTGCGGCCTCTGGGCCGGGAAGATCAGATGCTGGTCCTATGCGTTCACGCTGCGAAGCACGAGTGGGCGCAGTTGGGCATGCTGCGCGATATCGCCACCCTTGCGCGCCCCGATCTGGATTGGAACTGGATTGTCGCCGAAGCTCGACGCTTGGGGATTGCCAGAATTCTCGCCGTTTCTTTGTTGCTGGCCGGGAACTTGTTCGCTCTCGATCTCTCAGTCCTTCCCGCCCTTCAGGAAGAAATTCGCAAGGCTACGAAAATCGCCGTCGCGTTTCAGAGCAACACCATCGCTGGGGTCGAGGCCGAAACCGAATCATTGCGCTACTTCCGCGCCATGATGCACCTGCGTGAACGGTGGCAGGACCGCATGCGCTTGGCTTGGAGGCTGACAACTACTCCTAGCGTCGGAGAGTGGCAGGCAGTGCGGATCCCCGACTCGCTTTTTACTTTGTACCCGGGAGTAAGGGCCTTCCGGTTGTTGAAGCGGTTCTGTTTCCCCGCGACGACTCCTCCCGCATCGCCATCTGGATGACCTCGGCCAGATGCAGCGCCCGCCGCCCAGTGCATTGCTGAATCTGTTCGCGGCAACTGAACCCGTTGGCGATGATCAGCCAGTCGTCTGGCGTCTTCCGTACCGCAGGCAGCAATTCGAGTTCTCCGATGGCGAGAGAAACCGCATACTTCTCTTTCTCGAAACCGAATGCCCCCGCCATGCCGCAGCATCCGGGCGACGGCATTTCGTAATCCAGGCCAAGCCTCTGCAAGACTGATTCTTCATCCGTCATTTTCAGGACGGACTTCTGATGGCAATGTCCGTGCACTAAGGCCTTTCGCGCCAAAGCAGGCAGTCGCGAATGGTCTGCCTTCTGTTCCAAAAACTCGCTCAACAGAAAAACCTGGGTCGAGAGCTTCTGCGCGCGGGCGTCATCGGGGAGAAGGTTCAGCATTTCGTCGCGAAATACCGACGCACAACTCGGCTCCAGTACAACTACCGGAATCCCCTCCGCAATTTCCCGCTCCAAAGTATTCAGGGTCGCCAAGAGCATTTGATTTGCCCGGTCCAACATGCCGAAGTCGTAGAGAGGCCGCCCGCAACACACATCGTTCGCGGGCAGTCGCACCTGGAATCCCGCAGCCTCCAATACTTCAACGGCCGCGATCGCCGTCCCCGGATGGAAATAGTTGTTGAACGTGTCCGGCCACAACAGAACTGGCGGTCCGGCTGAATCGGTGGGTTTTCGGCGCACGAACCAGTTTCGAAAGCTTTGGCGGGCCAGGGCAGGGATACTTCGCTGCGGCGCGACTCCCATCAGCGATTTTGCAATGTCCCGTAAACCTGGAGCCTGCGTGAAGAAGTTGGCCAAGCCGGGAAACGACGACCCAATCCGCGCCCAGCGGTCGATTTGTCCGAACGCATAGTGATTCAGCGGACGCCGCCTGCCCTCATAGTGGTGTGAAAGAAACTCGGCCTTATAGGTCGCAACATCCACTCCCACCGGACAATCGCTTTTGCAGCCTTTGCAAGACAAACAAAGATCGAGGGACGACTTCACATGCGCGTCCTGCCACTGATCGCGAATGACGTCACCGCGCGTCATCTCCCAAAGCAGATGGGCTCGCCCGCGGGTGGAATGTTCCTCTTCACGCGTGGCGCGGAAACTCGGGCACATCATTCCGCCTTCGTACTGGCGGCACTTGCCGACTCCAACGCAGCGCAGTGTGGCTTGCGCGAGACTTCCGCCGTCTTGCGGAAACTTGAAATGTGTTTCCGGCTGCCACGGATGATAGTCAGTGCCGAGTCGGAGATCCGCGTCCAGTTTGTTCGGCAAAACCAACTTGCCCGGATTCATCTTCCACTCCGGGTCCCATAAAGCTTTGAACTTCTGAAATGCTTCCACCAGTTCCGGCCCAAACATTTTCGGAAGCAGCTCGGCACGCGCCTGCCCGTCGCCATGTTCGCCGGAGAGCGATCCGCCATAGGAGACGACCAAGTCCGCCGCCTCT
This sequence comes from uncultured Acidobacteriota bacterium, assembly GCA_963839975.1. Lineage (GTDB taxonomy): Bacteria > Acidobacteriota > Terriglobia > Terriglobales > Acidobacteriaceae > Gp1-AA145. Next base: position 1,098,722 of record CAWIXA010000003.1, read on the forward strand.
TCCACGAACCTGCGCATCTTTTTCAGGCCTTCGTCCGATTGCAGATCGAAGGTAATCCGGTTGTGGGTGCAGCCGTCGCCAAAGTGCCCGTACACCACGCAGCCATAGTTGTAGGCCTCAGTCAGCTTGCGAAATTCGCGCAAATATCCGCCGAGTTTCTCGGGAGCGACCGCCGCGTCCTCCCACCCTTCCCAGGTTGGCGGTTCTCCTGGAACCCGAGAAACCGCGCCCAGCGCGGATTCCCGGACTTCCCAGGCCTTTCTTGCCTGATGCTTGTCCGTGAGCAGCCGGAAGCTTGGCGGCTGCGCGCTTCGTCCAAGCGCTTGCATCAATCCACGCGATTGCGCTTCGGCTTCCCCCGCCGTCTGTGCACCGAACTCCGCCAGCAACCATCCCCCACCTTCAGGAAGCAACGCCAACCCCTCGGGATTGATTCCTTTCCGCCGCGTGTATTCGATCAACAGGTCGTCCATGCCCTCAAGCCCGATCGGCTTGTGCGACAACACCTCCGGAACCAGGTCGGCGCATTCATACACATCGCGGCAGCCGATCACCAGCAGTACGCGCTCCGGAGGGCTCTCCACCAGTCGGCAAGTGGCTTCGAGTGTCGTGACGCATGTTCCTTCGGATCCGACTAAAGCCCGCGCCACATGAAACCCATTTCCAGGAAGAAGATAGTTGAGGTTGTATCCAGAGACGCGCCGTGGAATATTCGGGTACCGCTGTCGGACAAGATCGCCATACTGATCGCGAATCGCTTTCATCCCGGCATAAATCTGGCCGCGCCGCCCGCCCTCGCGAATGATGGCTTCGAGTTCCGCATCGCTGGTCGCGCCCACACGCATGCGAATGCCGTCATAGGTGACGACTTCAAGTTCCTCGATGTTTTCGTCGGTCTTTCCCGCCATGACCGAATGCACGCCGCAGGAGTTATTCCCCACCATGCCGCCGAGGGTGCAGCGGCTGTGCGACGCGGGATCGGGGCCGAAGGTCAGATTGTGCTTTTCCGCGGCGCCACGTAGGTGGTCGAGAATTACGCCAGGTTGGACCCGCGCGATCCGGCGCGCAGGGTCAAGCTCGATAATCTTCGCCATGTACTTCGAGAAATCCAGCACCACCGCGACGTTGCAGCACTGTCCAGCAAGCGAAGTCCCGCCGCCGCGGCAGAGCACAGGTGCGCCCTGCTCTCGGCAAATGGAAATGGCGGCAATTACGTCGTCTGTCTCTTTGGGAAGGACGACCCCGATGGGAACCTGGCGGTAGTTGGAACCGTCGGTGGCGTAGAGGGCCCGGCTGCCGTTGTCGAAGCGCACTTCGCCCCGAAGATGGCGGCGCAGCGCGGATTCCAGAGCTTGAGCGTCAAGCTGCGATTGTGGGGCTGAATTTTCAGGCATGAAACGTGGCGGACGTCACGCTTCAAGATAACATTCTGGGGTCAGCGGATAACAATGTGCTCAGGGCAGTGGTGGACGGGCGAGGACGCCCGTCTCCCCACAATCAGTCTTGGGGTTGCTGAATGCTATCCGGCGAAGCGCGAGGAATAATCGGTCAGGCTTAAGGACAACAATAGAATCAGCCACGCGATGGCGAATAGCAGCACCGCCTTAGTCATCTTCTCGCTGGTGTACTTCACCTGCATGAAGATCAGCACCACGAGCGTTGCTTTGAAAGTGGCAATCGTAAGCGCAACCACGGTATTGAACTTCCCGAGGTCGATCGTGGCGACCCATGCGGTCAAGATCGTGCACACGATAAGAATGGACCAGACTACCCAGTAAAGTCTGGCGGGAACGATGTGTCCAGAATGTTCTGACATGCGCTGCCTCAGGGCCCTCGCCGATCGATTAGATACAGCAACGGGAAAAGATAAATCCAGACAATATCCACAAAGTGCCAGTACAAGCCCGCTATTTCAAGCGGCGTGTGATATTCGGGCGTAAACCGGCCCTTGTAGGCCATCCAAGTAATCACAATGAAGATACCGACACCCACGATCATGTGGATGGCGTGCATTCCGGTCAAGGCAAAATAAAGCGCGAAAAAAATCTGCGTGTGCTGCTGAATTTCGGCTTCCCGCTTCTGCGAGCTGCCTGAGTGCGGATCGCTTGCTGCAGCTTGTCGAGCCCAAACAGGTGCTGATTGTCCCGCATCAGATCTTTGGCGCTGAAATCGAAAGTCGGGATGTGGTGTTCCCGGTATTTGTCTCCCCATTCTTTCGTCTTGATTCCCAGGAAGGCCAGACCAAAAACCAAGGTCAGCAGCAACATCTTGACCTGAAGCTTGCGTTTCCCCATTTGCGCGGCCCGCACCGCCATGGCTACGGTCAAGCTGCTGCACAGAAGTACGACTGTGTTAAACGTGCCAACTTTGAGATTCAAACTGCGGCTCGCCGCAGCAAACTCCGGAAAGTACTTCAGCCGGTAAATCAGATAGGCGCAGAACATGCCGCCGAAGAACATGATTTCCGTGCCCAGGAACCACCACATGCCGAGCGCGGCGGCGTTGCGCTGCTGCTCCTCGTCGGCGAAGTGGTGCCGCAGTTCGGGACGATCTGCGTGCTCGGCGGTTTCGACAGCCACAGGACTATCGCTCAAGCGTCACCTCTTCTGGAAGCGGCATGCTTTCGTATTCATAAGCTTCCCAGGTCACGACTGGAGTTTCATCAAAGTTAAAGGTGGGAGGCGGCGAAGACGTTCTCCACTCCAGCCCCGTCGCGCCCCACGGATTGTCAGACGCGACTTTGCCGTAGCGCAGCGACCACAGGAAGTACACCATGGGCAGCAGGTATCCCACTGCAAGAAAACTCGCGCCCGCCGTCGAGAGCACGTTCAGTCCTTGCCATTCCGGCATGTGCGAATAATCCCAATACCGGCGCGGCATTCCCAGATAGCCAAGAACAAATTGCGGAAAGAACGTCAGGTTGAAGCCGAGGAAGACAATCAGCGCGGAGAAACGCCCCCAGCCTTCGGGATACATGCGTCCGGAAATCTTCGGCCACCAGAAATGCATCCCGCCGAGATATCCCATGACCGCGCCGCCCACCATCACGTAGTGGAAGTGCGCAATCACGAAATAGGTGTCGTGGACGTGAAGGTCCACTCCCAACGTGGCCAGAAACAGGCCAGTCAATCCGCCGATGGTGAACAGGCCGATAAAGCCGAAGGCGTACAGCATGGGAGTCGAAAACGAGACCGACCCTTTGTACATGGTCGCGGTCCAGTTGAATACTTTTACTGCCGAGGGTACAGCCACCAGGAAGCTCAGAAACGAAAACACCAGCGCCGAATAAAGCGAAATCCCGGCGACGAACATGTGGTGGGCCCATACGATGAATCCGATGGCGGCGATCGCAATGCTCGACATGGCCACAAAGTTGTATCCGAAAACCCGCTTGCGCGAGAAGCAAGGCACGATTTCGCTGATCACCGCCATCGACGGCAGAATCATGATGTACACCGCGGGGTGTGAGTAGAACCAGAACAAGTGCTGGAACAGTACCGGATCGCCGCCGCGATTGGGATCAAAGATACCGAGGTTCAGGGTGCGCTCAAGGACGACCAGGACCAGAGTGATGGCAATCACCGGCGTGCCCAGCAGCATGATGATGCTGGTGGCGTAGTGCGACCACACAAACAGCGGCAGCCGCGACCAGGTCATCCCCGGCGCGCGCATGCGGTGAATGGTGACCACGAAGTTCAATCCCGTGAGGATGGAAGAAAATCCCGAGATAAAAATCGCCAGCCCGGCTTCAATTACCCGCGTGTTGCTGAACATGGTCGAGAACGGCGTATAGAACGTCCAGCCCGTGTCCACTCCGCCGGTCATGATGCAGTGCAGATACAAGATTCCAGCGATTATGTAGATGTACCAACTGATCAGGTTAATGCGCGGCAGAGCCAGGTCTTTGGCCCCAATCATCATCGGAACCAAAAAATTCCCCAGCACCGCGGGAATCGAGGGAATCAGGAAGAAGAAGACCATCACCTGCCCGTGCATGGTGAAGGCCTTGTTGTACATATCGGCCGTTAACAAGTCACCCGCAGGGGTGAGCAGTTCCAGCCGGATCAGCAAAGCAAAGAACCCGCCAATAAAGAAAAATGCCGTGATCGAAACGAGGTAAAGCAGGGCAATGCGCTTGTGGTCTGTGGTGAACAGCCACGAGCGAATGCCATACTCTGCATTCAGATAATTTTTCTTCTCCGTGCTTGCTGCTAGGGTCGCCATTTTGCAATTCCTTCTACTTCACAGAAGCTGCATTCGTCGCTGAAGCCGCCGGCGCTTGACTCAATGATTTCACGTACGCTACCAGCGAAGTCAATTGCTCTTCGCTGACCTGTCCCTGGAACGACGGCATGACCGGCTTGAATCCAGAAACTACCTTCGCCGTCGGAATCAGAATAGATTCGCGCACATAATTTTCGTCCGCAACCACCGTTCGGCCGTCTTCGAGCAATACTGGTTTGCCGAACACGCCGGTAAGATTCGGGCCGCGCCCCTGCACGTCAAAACGGTGGCATGTAGCGCAGCCCAGTTGCGTAAACAACTGCTGCCCGTTCTGCGCCATGGACCCGGCGGGAACGCCGCCCGCCAGCCACGTCTCGTATTCAGCGGGTTCCATCACCACAACTTCGCCGATCATTCCCGAGTGCTGCGTCCCACAATACTGCGCGCAAAAAAGGTGGTACGTTCCCGGCTTGGTGGCTTTGAACCACATGGTGGTATAGCGCCCCGGAATCACATCCTGCTTTAGTCGGAACGCGGGAACGTAGAAGCTGTGGATCACATCCTGCGACGTCATGATCAGCTTGATGTCTTTGTTGACTGGAACGTGCAGTTCGTTCAGCTCGCGCTGCCCTTCAGGATGCTCGAGCTTCCACATCCACTGCTTCGCCACCACGTAGATTTCGGTCGCGTCCTGCGGTGGCGTGCGCGCGTCAAAGAAAATCACTGCGCCCCAGGCGAAGATCAAGAGGAAAAGCCCCATTGGAGCTGCCGACCACGCGATCTCAAGGATCAGGTTGCCCTCGATGGGCTCGGCCTCGCGGCCATGTTGGCGGCGATACTTGAAGGCGAAGACGCCGACCACCGCAAAAATCGCCAGCGTTGTCGCCAACGACACCACTACCAGAAAAATGTAGAGCAAATCTACCGCCAGCGAATGCGACGACGCGCTAACCGGCCAAAGTGGAAAGTTATCGAACATAAGTAGTATGAGACCCGTTCAGCTCCCGGCCGCTTTTCGGCCCGCGGCGAAACAATATGATTAAGAAAAGTCCCAGCCCCAGCACGGTCACGCCGCCGCTGAGTTGAATCACCCGACTGATGATGGCGCCGTACTTTCCGGTCGTCGGGTCGTAGTGATAGCAGTACAGCAGCACCTGATCGGCCAGCGTTCCAATCTTGTTCTGCGAAGCCTGAATCAATCCCAGCCGCATATCTTTCGGCGGATATTCCACGCCGTAGTAGTACTGTGCCAGCTTTCCTTCCGGCGTCACAATCATGATCGCTGTCGCATGCGAAAACTGCCCGCTCTTGGGATCGTATTGATATCCGAACCCAACAGCCTTGGTCAGCGCGGCGATCGATTCCTGCGGCCCCGTCAGAAAGTGCCAGCCTTCCGCTGCTCCCGCCCGGCCGTAGCGCTTGATGTAGTCGGCTTTCTTCGCCGTTGCCATCTCGGGAGTGTCATGCGGATCGAAGCTGACCGTGATCACGTCAAATTCCTTGCCCACATCGAACTTCAGCGCCTTCAGCGATCCTGAAAGGCCCGCCATCACCTCGCTGCACAGCATGGGGCAGCGGTAATACACCAGACTGAGGATCACCGGCTTCTTGCCGAAATAATCTCCCAGGTGAACTTGCTTTCCAGTTTCATCGCGGAAAGCCAGATCCAGCGGGATCTGCTGGTTCAGGTTCTGCGTGACGCCAACGTCGTTCAGCCCCGCCGGCTTGATGTTCGAGGGCGGCGACAAGATTCCGTTGGTCATGCTCTGGCCTAAACTCGTTGCGCTCAGCGCGACCACCGCCAGCGCGGCGATCATCGAATTTTGAAATCTACGGCTCACTGCTTTTTCCCCGTTGCCGATTGCTCAGGAACTGCGCTGGCGTTGCTTGCAGCTTGCGGCAGGGTCGGCAATCCCCGCTGCGCGATCAGTTTCATGGCTTGATCAATCGGAATCCGCACCACTCCGCTGCTCTGGTCCACCCAGCCATAGCTGGCCAGAGTCTCATCCTGCTGATATCGAAAATCGTTGATCTCGGTGGTTTCGCTGTCTTCGAGGCGCGGCTGAGGAAATTCCTGCTGAATTTTCGCTTGTGTCCGTTCCGTATTCGGTTCGCGCGTGTCCGGCTGCATCGCAACCATCGGACTCTTGCTCTGCTGGTGCTTGCGCTCGTACGCGTCCATGAAGTGGAAGACGCCCCAAATCACGTAATAGACGACAACGCCCGTGACCACCAGCCCCACCAGAAATCCGAACAGGGGCGTAGTGCTGACATCTTCGCGCTCAAAGCCGCCACCATTCTGATGCTTCCCCTGATCAGGCGTGCCGTGATTACTCATGGGCCGCTCCCACATACTCCAGGAATTCCTGCGCATGCTGGTCATACAGCGGCAGCATCGGACGCGACTTCAGATTGCGGAAGAACATCGCCATCCAGAACCCGCCGATCGCAGCCGGGACGACAAGATCGAGCAGCGTCAGCGGGCTGAGGAAGACGGATTTGTGGAAGTTCGGCTCGATGTAGAAATACAGATCCACAAACCGCATGACGATTAGCCCCGATGCCAGCCATACCAGCTTGCGCGGATTGCGCTTGAACCCCCGCGACAGCAGGAACAAGAAGGGAATCGCGAAATGGAATAGAACCAGCGCCAACCCCACGCGCTGCCACCCTTCATTCAGCCGCCGGGTGAAGAACGTGATCTCGCTCGGCAGGTTACCCGCCCAGATGATCAGCAATTGCGAGAAGCTGAAATATGCCCACAGCATCACAAACGCCAGCATCAGTTTGCCCTGATCGTGAACTTCCTTCGGCTTGAGCAGGGAAGCGGTCGGCTCATATTTCGAAAGAATCGTTTCCACCACCACCATCAGGCACAACGCCGTCAGGCACTCGCCGACAATAAAGATGAAGCCGTAAATCGTCGAAATCCAGCGCGGATCAAGCGACATGACCCAGTCAATCACCGCAAACGAAATCGTGAACGCGTAAAGGATCAGCCCCGGCGCGGCAATCTTGCGGAAGCGCGGGCTCAGGTTCTGCACCGGAGGCGCGTCCTGCTCGTCTGACCAGCGGGTAAGGATGAAAGCCAGAATCAGCCAGATCGCGAAATAAACCGCTGCCCGCGCGAGGAAGCCGTCGAGGAAAAGAAAATGCGCCGAGCCAGAGCGGGTCAGATATTGCTGACTCAAACTGTACATGTGCCCGTCGCTCGGGGCTGCGTTCATCCAGCCATGCTTCCCTTCGCCGCCACGGTACAAGTACGGCATCCCGACCACGATGGGAATAAACAGCACTGCCAGCAGCGGCAAAGTCTTTACCGCCGCCTCCAGCTGCCGGCGCATCACCATGCCCCACTTGCCGCCGGTCAGATGCTGAATCATCAGAAACGCCATGCTGCCCAGCGCCGCACCCAGCCACAGCATGTAGCCAATCAAATAAGAATGGAAGAACTGTTCCCGCGTCGCTGGAAGGATGGCGAGAATCAGAGAGAACACGCCAAACAACAGGCCCACGCCCAGCGACCGCTGATGCAGCGTGTTCACCACCTCAGGCGCCGCAAAATCCGTTTTGTTCATGCGCGCCGTCATTTCTCCTCGTCTCCTGTAAAGCTCGACTTCGGAAGCTGAGTCGCCGGAGTCGCACCGGAGCCCGGCTCTTTGAATTGCGGCGCCGTTGACGGCACCTTGGCACCCGCCTCAACGTCAGCCTGGGTCGCGTTCTGGCTCAACTGCAGCGCGCGAATGTAGGCCACAATGCACCAGCGGTCCTGCGGCGGAATCTGCGCAGCATAGTCGGGCATGGCGCCGAAGCCGTTGGTCATCACGTCAAAGAAGTATCCCAGCGGCGCTTTGCGCAGGCGGTCCTGATGATAAGTCGGCGGATGCTTGTACCCACGCTGTGGGACCATGCCATTGCCGTCGCCCAGCCGCGAATGGCAGGGCGCGCAATAGATGTTGAACCGCTCCTGCCCGCGCGCCAGAACTTTATCGGTTACCGGAAACGGCATGTAGTCGCCGGGGTTCGCGCCAATCTTTCCGGTATAGAAATAGGTGTCCTCGTGCAGCTGCCCGCGCGCCACCGTGCCTTCCACCTGCGGACGCCCGCTCCGCAAATCGGAATAAAAATCGCTCTGCGCCAGCGGCCGCGTTCGCGACTGGTCGTACATCTCCTGACGGCACCCCGCCAGAATGAGCAGCAGTCCCAGTCCGAGAAGTTTGCGAAGGTTCGCCATTAACTCGGCACCTCCGCCACTGAAATCGGCCCCAAACCTTCCAGAAACTTCCGCGTCTGCGCCGGATCGTAATTCTTGTCGGACGAAAAAATCACGATAAAGAAATGATCGTTCGTGACTCTCTCAAACTGCGGCACATTGAACACCGGATGGTAGGGCATGGGCAGACCATTCAGCGCCAGCATGCCAAACACCGCCGAGAGTCCGGAGAACAGAATCGTCATTTCAAAGGTCACAATGATGAACGAGGGCCACGAGTTCATCGGCCGCCCGCCAATATTCACTGGATAAGCGACGTTGTTAATCCACCACTGCAAAACGAACGCAGCGGTGCCGCCTAGCAGTCCGCCGATCAGGCATACCAGCGCGACGCCGTTCTTGTGAAAGCCGATGGCTTCAGATAACTCTTCCAGCGGAAACGGCGAGTAGGCGTCAATCTTGCGATACCCGGCGCCGTACACGCGCCGCGCCGCCGTGACTACATCATTCACGTTGTCAAATTCCGCCATCAGGCCGTAGGTGGCTGCATCTTTCACTGATGCACCTCCTCGTGCTCAACCGTAACTTTTGCCTCGGGCAACAGCGTCTTCAATTCGGAAATCGAAACCGCCGGCAGCACCCTCATGAACAGGAACATGCAGGCGAAGAAGAAGCCCAGCGTTCCGGCCAGGATCGCCCAGTCAATATGCGTCGGGTAATACATGCCATAGGCGGAGTTGGTGAAGTCGCGAGTCAGGCTGACGATCACAATGACAAACCGCTCCAGCCACATCCCCACCAGCACATCCAGCGATACCAGGAACAGCAGGAAATTATTGTTGCGAATCTTCTTGATCCAAAGAATCTGTGGAATCACCAGGTTCGTAATCAGCAGGGCGTAGTAGGTGTACGCATACGGCCCGTGCAGCCGGTTCCAGCGCAGGAAGCTTTCATACGGATCGCCGCCGTACCAGTTCATGAAAGCTTCAAAGGCGTAGCCGTAAGCCACGATCCATCCCGTAGCCAGCATCACCATGGCTGAGTTCTCGACGTGGCGCTGAGTGATGAAGTCTTCGATGTTGTAGAACTTGCGAATGGGAATCGCCAGCACCAGCACCATGGCGAAGCCGGAATAAATCGCGCCCGCGACAAAGTAAGGCGGGAAAATGGTCGTGTGCCAGCCCGGAACAATGCCCACAGAGAAGTCGAAGCTCACCACCGTGTGCACTGAGAGCACCAGCGGCGTTGCGAGTCCACCAAGCAGCAGATACGCCGTCTCGTAGCGGTTCCAGTGACGAACCGAATTACGCCAGCCCATGGCCGCCGCGCCGAACACAAACTTCAGGGCCTTGCTGTCGGTGGTGTCGCGCATGGTGGCAAGATCGGGAATCAGTCCCACAAACCAGAACACCAGTGAAATCGTCAGATAGGTGGTGACCGCAAACACATCCCACACCAGCGGGCTGCGGAAGTTCGGCCAGTACGACATGGTGTTGGGGTAGGGAAACAGCCAGAACGCCAGCCAGGGACGGCCCAAGTGCAGGACCGGGAACATGCCGGCGCAGGCGACCGCAAACAGCGTCATGGCCTCGGCAAAGCGGTTAATCGAATTGCGCCACGACTGCTGCAACAGCAGCAAAATGGCGGAAATCAGCGTCCCGGCGTGGCCAATACCGATCCACCACACAAAATTGACGATGGCAAAGCCCCAGCCCACGGGAATATTGACGCCCCACACTCCCACGCCACGGTAGAAGAGCCAGCACACCGCAAGCAGAAAGACCTGCAAAATCATGAAGCAGATGAACATGCCCAGCATCCATCCGCCCATGATTGGCCGGTGCAGCACGATGGAGCTGACCTTCTCCGTAATGGAGGCAAAGGTATGCCCCGGCTGTATGACCGGTGCTTTCTGTTCGCCGGGTTCGACTTCGGTTGCTTTCGCCATGTTTAAAATCTGCTCTTGGTTCTTGGCTCTCGGCTCTCGGCTCTCGGCTCTTACACTCAAGATCGTTACGGCTCCGCACTTAAGAGCCAACAGCCAAGAGCTAAGAGCTGCTTTCTATTTCCGGATTCGGATTGCGAATCTCCGCCAAATACGTAGTCCGCGGACGCGTATTCAAATCGTCCAGCAGGCTGTAATTGCGTGACTTCGCTTTCCACTTCGAAACCTGGCTGTTCGGATCGTTAATGTTGCCGAACGCGATTGCATTCGCCGGGCATGACTGCTGGCACGCCGTCTGCAATTCGCCGTCTTTGATCCTGATGTCCTGTCCTTCGCGTACCGCCGCCGTCTCGGCATCGATGCGGGCGTGATTGATGCGCTGCACGCAGTAGGTGCACTTTTCCATGACGCCGCGAGTGCGCACGGTCACGTCGGGGTTGTGCATCATCTGGAACTGCGGCACGTCGAATTCCGAAAAACGCAGGAAGTTAAACCGCCGTACCTTGTACGGACAGTTGTTCGAGCAATACCGCGTCCCTACGCAGCGGTTATAGACCATGTCATTCAGGCCTTCGGTCGAGTGCGTGGTCGCTCCCACCGGGCAAACCAGCTCACACGGGGCGTTCTCGCACTGCATGCACGGTACCGGCTGGAAGTACGCCTTGGGATTGTCGCGGTCGCCCTGGTAGTAGGCGTCCACACGCAGCCAGTGCATGTGGCGGCCGCGGTGTACCTGGTCTTTGCCGACGACGGCAATATTATTTTCCGACTGGCAGGCGACGATGCAGTTGTTGCAGCCAATGCACGAATTCAGATCAATCGCCATGCCCCACGAATAGGGTTGCGACTTGTAGTCGTATGGCGGATAGAGACTCTCGGTCGGCTTGTCTTCGTTGAAGTTTTCGGAGCCCTTCAGATATTCAGCAAGCGTCGCGGTCTTAACCAGTGGACGCTCGTCTTCGCCAGTGTCCATGGTCTGATAGCCCTGAGTCGAGGCGAGAATGTAAGTTCCCTCAGCCTTGCTGACTTTCACTCCCGCCGACGTAAACCACGGCGTCGCGCTGTAGCGCAGCGGATAAACATCAAACCCTTGCCCCGTGCCCGACCGTCCCGCGCGTTGGCGGCCGTAGCCGAGAAACACCGTGACCGACTTATCCGGGTGCCCGGCTTGAATCCAGACCGGCAGCTTCATCGAGTTGCCGTTCAACTCGACCAGCACCATGTCTTCGCTCTTCACGCCCATGTCCGCGGCCATTTTCGGCCCCATCAGCAGCGGATTGTCCCAGGTCATCTTGCTCATCGGCTTGGGCAATTCCTGGAGCCAGCCGTTGTTCGAGAACTGGCCGTCGTAGATGGAAGGATCGCGGCGGAAGTTGAGTTCGATGTCGCCACCTGGAACGCTGGCGGCGGGGAAGCCCGATGACTTTGCCGAAACCTGTTTCGGAGTGGAAGTCGTGCCGTCAATCCAGCCATCGTGCAGCGCCTTGCGCCACCACATATCGAAGTCGGCGCCGGTGTGCTTCGTCTTCCAGTAGTTCTGGACAATGTCATGCCCGGCGGTGGAAGGCTGACCGGCCAGCGCCGAAATCATTTCGTGCGCGCTCTTCCCGCCGTAAAGCGGTGCAATCAGCGGCTGCACGATGCTGACTGTCCCGTCATAAGCCCGCGTATCGCCCCAGGCTTCGAGGTAATGCGCTTCGTTCACATGCCACTGGCAAAGCTCAGCGGTTTCGTTCTGGTGCAGGCCGAGGTGAACGCGAATCGGAATGTTCGTGTTCTTGAGCGCGTCGGCGAAACCGAAGTCGGCAGGCGCGTCGTAAACCGGATTGCCGCCGAGGATGATCAGCAGATCAACCTTGCCCGCGCGCATGTCGCTGACTAAAGCCTTGAGCGATTCGTTGTGGTCGGCGGTGTCAACGAGAACCGGATCGGAGTAGAAGACCGTCTTGCCGACGTTGCCGAGCTTTTCGTTGATGGCGTGAGCTAGCGCGTGCACGACGGGTGGTTGGTGGTCACCCGCGAATGACCACACTCGATCCCGCGGTGCGTTTCCAGATCCTTGCCCAAGGCAACCCAGAAACTCCTGCTCTCGCCATTCAGCCACCAGTAACGTCCAGTTATCGGAACCCGTCGTCGTGCAGCAAGAGCCGAGCAAACCCTTCGACCTCGCTTGCCCTCACCGGCAACCGATGGTCCGCCTTCGCCCCCGTCGCGCTCGGCGTGCTCTCGATCACATACAGCCGGTTCATCTTCCCCGAATCCGGATCGCGGCGCTTGGCGAAATCCCGCGCGTAGCGCGTGGTTCCGGGGAATCCGGCGGAGAGAAAATCCGCGTCGAGCGAAACGATCACATCGGCCGCGTCCAGCTTGTAAGTCGTTTCAACCGGCTGGCCGAAGGCCATTTGCGCGCCCGCATAAACATTGTCGCGATTGACCGGCTCCCAGAAGTGCCACTTGGCTTCCGGAAAGCGCTTGAGCAGGTCCTGCATCTGGTCGGCGAGCGTGGGAGAGGAAAACGACCGCGAAAGAATGCGAATGCCCGACCCATTCACCGCTTTCTGCACATTCAGCGGGCCTTGCAGCGCCGCAGTCAACGCCGACCAGGTGCTGATGTCGCCCATGTACATCACATTCTGCGAGCGGTCGGGGTCGTACATGTCGAGAATCGAAGCCTGCGCGTAAACGTCAGTGCCGCCCTGGCTCGCCGGATGCTTGTCATTGCCCTCGATCTTGGTCGGACGGTACATGTGGCTCTCGACCAGCACCGGCGACCCGTATCCGCCGAGGGTGAAAGCGCTGGCAAAGAACATCGGCCGTCCGGGGACAAGTTCTTCCGGCTGCTTAACGTACGGCACGATCGGCTCAAACGGCTGCTTGGTGCAGCCCGTCATGCCCGCCAGCGCCATGGACGCGCCCATCAACTTGAGGAATCCGCGCCGCGAGACCGCGTCCAGCCATTCGGACGCGCCTTTGGGGAACTCGCGGTGCATCATCTCGCGAAATTCGGAGGTGCCGGCGAGTTCTTCCAGGCTGCGCCAGAATTCCGGCCCATTTTTCTTTTCAATGTCGGCGCGGACCTGTACCAGATCGAGTTTGCCCGTCTTGCTAGGGCAGACTGCCTCGCGATGCGGCTTTTGCTCTTCGTTATTCATGTCGGTCTTTATGTGACCCGTGTCGCAGTTTCTTCCGTCCCTTAGGGCCTTGCCTCTTGATCTCCGTCGCCCGGCCTTGCGCCCTGGGCGGCATCTTCCGCTGCCGGGCTGATTCCGGCACTGCCCGTGCCGCCTTCGGGGCTCGAAATCACAGTCGCTGCAACCTCAGCACTGCCATGCCGGACTTCACATTCAGCCCTGGGGCTGGAGCACATCTGCTGCAATCCAACAGCCAAGAACTGCCCTACCGATGGCACGTCGAACAACTCGTAATATCCATCGGTGAACGCACGTCGTACTTCTTCACCAGATACTTGCCCAAATCGAGATCTGATCGGTAAACGTCTGCCCGTCAACCACCACCGGCAAATCCTTCGTCGGCTGCTGATACCGCATGTTGAACACCTGCTCGCGCGGCCGCAGGTTCTTTTCCGGCCCGCGATGGCAGCTGATGCACCACTCCATTTGCAGCGACGCGTAGTTGAACATCAGCGGCATGCGGTCCACCGGCCCGTGGCAGGTGTTGCAGCCGACGCCCTTGGTCACGTGAATGCTGTGGTCAAAATAAACAAAATTCGGCAGATCGTTGACCCGCGTCCACACCAGCGACTTGCCGCTGCGGAAGCTCTCGCGCACCGGCTCCAGATACGCCGCGTTGGTCCAGATTTGCGAATGGCAGTTCATGCAGGTCTTGGTGGGAGGAATCCCGGCAAAGCTGGAAGTTTCAACCGAGGTGTGGCAATAGCGGCAGTCAATGCCAATCGCAGCCACGTGATGCTCGTGGCTGAAGGGCGCGGGCTGCGGCCGGGCAATTCCAGCGTTGGTGATATACGGCGAACGCTGTAACTGCACCCCGCCCCACAACACGCCGGCAAAGGCAAAAATTCCGGCGTAGATCGAAGCCCTCGCTAAAACATTAGCGCTGCGATGAAAAATCTGCATCTATTAGAACTTTCGTTAGAAGCTCCGCGGGGCAGAAAATCTCCCACAGCTTCGCTTCAACCCAAACGAACATCCACGAATAATTTATAGCTGGCTTGTGAAACTGGAAATTATAACAGTTCAACCGAATTTGGAAATTATCTTTTGGCTCCCGGCAAGAAATATTTCCACATCTGGAACCTCACCTCAGATTCATCACCAAAAGCCGCGGTTCGGTCATCTCTTCGATTGCGTACCGCAGGCCTTCGCGTCCCGCGCCCGAGTCCTTCACCCCGCCATACGGCATGTGGTCAATGCGGAAGCTCGGAACATCGCCGGCAATCACGCCGCCGACTTCCAATTCCTCATACGCCTGAAAAATGCGGTTCACGTCGCGAGTGAAAACGCCAGCCTGCAGCCCATAGGCAGACTCGTTGATCTGCCGTAGCGCCTGCGAAAAGTCGTCGTAAGGCTCGACCGTAACCACGGGCGCGAAAATCTCCCGGCAATTCACACTCATCTCCGGACGCGTCCCCGTCAGCACTGTCGGCTCCAGAATCGATCCTTGCCGCCGGCCCCCGCACAGCAACGTCGCTCCTTCCTGGACCGCGTCCTGCACCCACTCCGCCGCGCGAATCGCGTCACTTTCGCGGATCAGCGGCCCCAGATCAGTGGCTTCGTCCAGCGGATCGCCGACTTTCAGCTTGCGGACGCCCTCAAGCAACAGGTCGCGAAACTTCGTGAACGCCGGACGCTCCACCAGAATCCGCTGCACCGAGATGCAAGTCTGCCCGGCGTAGCCGAAGCCTCCGCCGACACAGCGCTCTGCCGCCCAGGCGATGTCAGCGTCCGAATGAACAATCACTCCGGCATTGCCGCCCAATTCGAGCGCAACTTTCTTCTTACCGGCGCGGCGCTTGATGTCCCAGCCCACCGGCACGCTGCCGGTAAAGCTGATCAACTTGATGCGCTCGTCGGTGACCAGCAGTCCCGCATCTTCGTTCGACAGCGGCAGCACATTGAACGCCCCGTCGGGCAGGCCGGCCTGCTCCACTGCCTCCGCCAGCAACAGCGAACTCAGCGGAGTCTGCGGCGCCGGTTTCAAAATCATGGTGCAGCCGCTGGCAATCGCCGGAGCGACCTTATGTGCCACTAGATTCAGCGGAAAATTAAATGGAGTGATCCCAGCAACCGGCCCCAACGGGAACCGCTTTACGATTCCCCAGCGCCCCGACGCGTACTGCTGCCAATCCAGGGAAAGATACTCTCCAGGGATCCGCGTTGTCTCTTCCGCCGCGACCACGAAGGTAAAGATCGACCGCTCCACTTCGGTGCGCGCCGCCCGAATCGGTTTACCGGCCTCCAACGCGAGAGTCCTGGCAAATTCCTCTTTGCGCGAAGTCATGTGCTGTGCGATCGACCGCAGCACCCGCTGCCGCTCGAATGCCGGCAGCTTGCGCGTAGTGCCAAACGCCCGCACCGCCCCCTGGATCGCCTTCTCCACGTGCTCCCGCGTAGCCTGAAAAACCTGCGCGATCGGTGCGCCATCATAAGGCGCGCAAATCTCCACCGGAGTCCCTTCCTCCGTCCATTTGCCTTGCAGATAGAAGCCGCGGGTACGAACGGGAATTGCAGTCATCTGCGCCATAGGGGAGCCTCCGGCCGAACCTAGATTATAGGCAACGCGCGGAGAGAATGCCTCCGTTTCTGCGCTCTTCCTTCAAATGATGTCATTCCGAACACCTCGGGCGGGGACGAATGATTTAATGTTGAAATCCGCATGCGCACCCTCGCCGAAGCCGCAGAGCAGATTCGCCGCCGCGAAATCTCGCCGGTGGAACTAACGCAAGAGTGCCTGGAAACCGTCGCCCGACTAAATCCGATCCTGAACGCCTTCATCACCATCACCGCAGAGTCAGCGCTTGAAGAAGCGGCCAACGCAGAAAAAGAAATTGCGGCTGGAAAGTACCGCGGCCCGTTGCACGGAATTCCCATCGGCTTGAAAGATTTGATCGACACCGCAGGCGTCCGCACCACCGCCGCCAGCGCCGTCTTTAAAGATCGAATCCCCACCGAGGACGCCGCCGTCGTAACCAAGCTGAAGGCAGCAGGCGCAGTCCTGATCGGCAAACACAATCTGCACGAATTTGCCTATGGCGGCAGTTCCCTCATCAGTCACTTCGGGCCGCCGCGAAATCCCGTCAATCCTGACTTCATCACCGGAGGCTCTTCCGGAGGCTCTGCGGCCGCCGTAGCTTCAGGAATGTGCCACGCCGCCATCGGGACCGACACCGCAGGTTCCATCCGCGAGCCGGCAGCGCTCTGCGGCATTGTCGGACTAAAGCCGACCTACGGCCTGGTGAGCACCGCCGGAATCATTCCGCTCTCGGTCTCGCTCGACCACGCCGGCCCCATCGCGCGCACCGTGGAAGACGCCGCCATCCTGCTCGATGCCATCACCGATGACGCCCCAAAATGTCGCAACACCTTAAAAGTTGGAATAGGAAATTTCACACTCGGAATTCCCCGAGAGTATTTCTTCGACAATCTCGACCCGGAAGTCGCCGCAGCCGTGCAGAAGGCCATCGCTGACCTCGCGACCTTGGCTGACGAAGTGCGTGAACTTAATCTGCCGGTTGATGAAGACCGCACCCTGCAGGCCGCGGAGGCCTACGCCTACCATCGCGAGAGAGTCGCAACGTCAGCGGAACTCTACGACCCCGAAACCCTTCGCCGCATCCGCACCGGTGAACACATCAGCGAGAGCGACTGCCAAAGCGCTCTGGAAAAGCTTCACCAGTCGCGCCGCGACATCGCCAGCAAGTTCGAAGAAATCGATGTCTTGATCACGCCCACCACACCCATCCCCGCCCCCCGCATCGCCGATCTCACAAATGATCGAACGCTGCTGCGCCCCGCCGAACTCCTCCTGCTGCGCAACACGCGACCAATCAATGTCTGGGGATTGCCCGCGATCTCAGTTCCGTGCGGATTTACAAGACAAGGGCTGCCCATCGGATTGCAGATCGTCGGCCCGCCGGGCGGCGAGACGAAGGTATTGCGCGTGGCCCACGCCTACGAGGAAACAAGGAAGAAAAGAAGTTAGATTCCTCTGTGACTCTGTGACTCTGTGTCACTGTGGTGAAAAGGTTTTAGTCCACCGAGTGCACGTCTTCCGGCAGCATCATCACAAACTCGCACGCTCCACTGTCTTTCGAGCAGGAAAGAATCCCGCGCCGCAGAATCTTCGTCGGCACATCGTCCGGGAATGCGAAGTCAATTTTCGCGCTCTTCAAATTCTCGGTCAGCGGCTTGAGCTTTTCTTCGCCACTGATAAACTTTGCCGCCTCGACCTTGCTGCCCGCCGATGACGACGCAAGCACCACAAAAAACTCCGCCGTCCCCGTTACCGGTGCGATCCTCCCCAGCTTCAGCGTCCGCGTCGCCTGCAAGGCCATCTTGCGCTGCTCGATCGCTGCTGGAACTTTGGGTTCTCCGCCAACCAGCGTCGCCAGCCGGCTCCGAGTCTCCAGCGTGGGCCGGATTCCCGACATCGCCATCGCGTAAGTATCGATCGCCTGGTCCTTGTGCCCGCGCTTTTCGTAAATCTGCGCCAGATGGTCCCCCACCTCGCCGTGTTCGCCGAGCAGCCATGCAGCGCTCACATATTTTTCCGCCCTGGCCATATCGCCGCGAGCAAAATAAACCCAGCCCAGCGTGTCCCAGTTAGCGTCGAGTTCAGAAACCAGCGCCAGGTCACGGTCCGACACCTGGTCAATCGTCAGGTTGCGCAATGCATTGGCAATCGCAGTCACCGCCGACTCCGCGTACTGTTGCGCCCGGTCCAGATGCACTTGCTTCAGCGAAAGCTGATACGCAATGTCATTCCACACTTCAGGCGTTGCCGATATTTCCACTGCGCGGTCAAACGCCGCCAGCGCCTTGTCGTCCTGCCCCAGATTGAGATAAGCGTTGCCCAGGTTGATCTGCAATCCGGAATCATCCGACTTGAGCGAAGCCGCCTTTTCCAGTTCGGGTACAGCTTTGTCGTATTGGTGCGACTCCTGGTACATGGCGCCCAGAGCGCTGTGCGCGTAATCGCTCAGCGGATTGATCTCAATCGCTTTGTTAAACGCGGTGGCTGCGTCATCGTAATTGCGCTCGGTGGTGTACGCCCAGCCCAATGCACCGTACGCGTACTCGTCGTATGGATTCAGCTCCGCCTGTTTCTTGAAGGCGCCAATCGCGTCATCGGTCTGGCGCAACACCATATAGTCGCGTCCCAGGTCCATCCACGCACTCTTATGCTTTGGTTCAGCGACCACCACTTTCTTCAGCAAGTCGATCGAGGTCTTGAAATCTCCCCGTTGCGCCGCGGATTTCGCGGCATCGTACAGTTCGTCGCCTTTCAAGTCTGCCGAAAGCGTTGGCGCCGGCGCGGCGCTACTGTCAATCGAAACATGTTGACCTGAGTCCGCCATGACGGCGCGGCGGAAGGCGGTGTAGTCGCTGTTCCGGGCCGCCGGCAGCTCGTTCATGCTGGTGGTGAGGTTGCGTTCCGCCGTGAACACTGCGCCCTCAACCTTGTAAGTGGCCGAGTAGTTCGCGTAATCGCGCTTCATGGAGAACGGTAGCGGCGCCCGCTCGCTGTACTTGGCGGGAAACTCCAGCCGCAGCTTGTACACGAATTCGATCGGCGAGCCAATCTTCACCGGGTCGGTATCGTCCTCTTCGTTCGGCTCCGCCATGTTCACTTGCGACAGCGGCAACGTAAGGTCCGCCTTCTTTTTGGACCAGTCGTAGAAATTGTCCACCGCAACCTTGTATTCCACCTTGAACGGCTCATGCGTGGCCGCCGGATCGCTCACATTGAGATCGGAAACCTCCCCGGCCAGCCCGCTGTAAGCGCTGATGCTCTTGACCCAATCGTTCCACTTATTGCGGGGCACATGGCGGAACAGCATGCGCATGTAGAGTTCCGCGTCCCCGCGCAATTCGTAGCGCACGTGGGCTTCGAGCTTCCCCACTTCGCTCACCTTGCCGTCAACTTCGGAGAACTGGCGGTTCATCATGGGAGGGTCCGCCGGCGTTTTTTCCAAATGCGGCGTGCCGTTCTGAGGAATGATGAGCGCCTGCTTGTCGCGCAGAACCGGGGCCAGCAGCCGGAAAGGCGCAACCTCTGTCGTGCTGTCCAT
Source organism: uncultured Acidobacteriota bacterium (assembly GCA_963839975.1). Taxonomy (GTDB): domain Bacteria; phylum Acidobacteriota; class Terriglobia; order Terriglobales; family Acidobacteriaceae; genus Gp1-AA145. The sequence goes on from CAWIXA010000003.1 coordinate 1,118,372, forward strand.
GAAGATTTCTTCTTTGCCCAACGGCACCATGGTAAATACATGGTCAAACTGCGACGGCGAAGGCACTTCAGGATCCAGCTTGCGCCCGGAATTGATCAGCACCGACGAAGCGTGATAACCGGAAGCCTCGAGCAGCGAAGAAAGAAGCGTGTGCTTGTCCTTGCAGTCTCCGTATTCGTTGTGCAACACGTCGGCGGCGGCGTGCGGCTGAAACCGTCCCACCCCGAATGACAGGCTGATGTAGCGGAAGTTCGGTGCCACATAGTCGTAAAGCGCCTGGATCTTGTCCAAATCGGTGGTCTTGCCCGCGATCAGCGCGGCGGCCTTGGCGCGGATTTCCGCGTTAGGCTGACGCCGGTCTTTTTCCAGGCTGGCGTACCAGCGCCCCATTTCCTCCCAACTGGCAAACGTGGTCATCTGCACGGCCGGAGCATCGGGTTCCTTCTTGGCCTTTTCCTTCTTCTTGTCTTTATCTTTGTCCTTGTCTTTCTCGTCCTTATCGAAGTGCGAACTGGTCCAGGTATAGATGATGCGGCCGTTGGCTTCGGTCTGCTTCGGCTCATTTCCTGGTTTCTTCTTCAGAGTGATTTTGCGGTCTTTGGGGACATCAAGTTCCAGTTGTTCGTCCAGCACCGTACCGTTCTCTGCGAAGTCATGCTCCATCCAGAACTGTCCCGGAGACAACGCCGTATGTGTGACCGTCACAAAGTCGTATTCGAGCTCTTCGCCCGGACGCAGGCCAGGGACCGTGACGTGCTTCTGGCGGTAGTCGGTGTAGACCGGGGCTTCTTTTTCCAGCGGGATGCTCAAGTCTTGAATCGCATCCGGCGATGCCGCGACCGTGTTGCCGTCCGCCTTCAGCACCCGCACAAACGGGACCTCAATCCTCTCGTTGGCCGAGTTGTATCCCCAGACCAGCTGTCCCCACTGTTCCACGCCAGCTTCGCTTTGCACCCGAATGCGGGCATAGACTTCCCTCCGCCCCGTGCCATCGTTTTCGAAGCGATACGAAGTCTTCAGCTTCTCAACGACATACGACTCCTGGGAGTGGTCTGGCGGCTTGGCCGGAACAATCGGGACTGTTGCCGGCGTTGTCGTCGGGGTTTGGGCGAGAACCGCGGTGGAAAAAAGCAGCGTGAGGAAAAGAGAACGGCGCAGCATAGGCACTGCGCCGTTTGTACCTTATCGAGGGGCCAGAAGCAAGTGAAACCACTTCGGCGTTAAGGCATTTTGGCCTTTCGTAACACTTGCTGAGACCCTGAGGCGCCGATAGCTCCGGAGAGGGCACTTCACATGAGCGAACAGGAATTGGTTTTGAATGTCAAAGAACTTCACGTCTTAAGCCTGGCTGTGCCAACTGCGGGCATGGAACAATATTCGACTTTGAGACCAAGGACTATCAGGAAAAGATGGTGTCTCCGAAGTGCGCCGTGTGCAACACAGAACTGGAAGTCGATCTAAGAGAGCAGCTAAATGCCTACCGCTGCTTCTATGACAGCATGTCAAAATGTGAGCGTGTGGAGTTCCGAGTGCGCTTGAAGCAGGCTGAAGCGAGACCATCAGCCAGCCAAGTGCAGGAGGTAGTCTCAACCGCGGTGGCTGAAGTACAGGACGCCGTGACCGCTGCCTTTGCCAAAGAATACGCTGCCGCCCGTTAGCCGAAAACGCACTCTGTCATTAGGAGTTGGCTATTGTCCCGACGTGGCCTTGTCCATAAAAGCCCCCTGGTCTGCCTTCATTTTCTTCAGGCTCTCCACGGGCAAATAAACCATGTGTCCAGAGTTATAGGTGGCATACGACACCTGGGAGCGGTATTTCTCCGGTAAATTCAGGTGATCGATGGTGTAATTCGCGGCAAAGTACGGACACGCCAGGTCGTAATAGCCTTCCATGACCAGCACTTTCAGAAATGGGTTCTGCACCAACGCCCGTCGCAGCGCGCTGGCCGTGTCCGGGAACCCTTCGCCAGCCGATCCCCAATCCCACTTGTCTTCAAACCCGGCTTCGTGCGCGAAAACGTAGTACGGCATGTCGGTCTTGTAGCCCAGTTCGGTGCGCACGTAGTTGTTGAACACCGAGGTGTACGGCGACATGATGTTGGCGTCGGTCGGATCGTAAAACGGCGTGTCCAACAGACCGTCGGGATCAGGCCCAGCATAGCGCCCATCCAGCCGCCCCACCCGCACTTTTTGGTCTAGCAGCAAATAGTGGGTGAACTTGGGCACATCGATGCGCAGATTGGCCTGGTCAATCACTTCCTTGCTCAGTCCGGTGTAGCGTGACATCTGCTCTACCGCTTTCTGGCGGTCTTCCGCAGATAGCGCGTCGCCCTTGGCCAACGCCTGTGCGTATTCACCCGCCGCCCACTGCTCTGCCTGCAACCTCGCCTTATTCGGGTCCTGTTGCAAGTCCGGCGGCAGCTTGTGATGGTATCCGGCGATCATGGTGAAGGACGGGATCAGGAAAACGTAAGGCCCGTCGTTGGTCTTGGTGTCGATCAGGGTTTCAAAGTTGAGCACCATGGAAAGCAGCGTAATTCCGTTGAACGTGATGCCTTCCTCGGCAAGATGGCCGGCAATTCCCGCAGCGCGCGTGGTGCCGTAGCTTTCTCCCAGCAGGAAAAGCGGCGAACTCCAGCGCTCATTACGCGAAATGTACATGCGAATGAATTCGCTGAAGGCATTGATGTCGCCCTTCACTCCCCAGAATTTTTTCGAAGTCTCGGCGTTTTCGCCGCGGCTGAACCCAGTTCCTAAAGCGTCCACCAGCACCAGGTCACTCTTGTCGAGCAAAGTGTAGGGATTGTCCTCCATCTTGTACGGAGGCGCAGGCAGGAAACCATCCGGCAGGAAGCGCCACCCGCCGCGGCCCCAGCGCGCCCATGTGCAGCCAGATCGACGCCGACCCCGGCCCGCCGTTAAACGCAAACGTCAGCGGACGCTTGGCGGCCTCCTGGCCGTCGAGCGAGTAAGCCACGAAGAACATCTCCGCTTCAATCTTGCCGTCGCCACGCTTGATCGGCAGCCGTCCGGTTGTAGCCGTATATTTCAGGGTCTTGCCATCAACCGTGATTTGGTGATGCGTCACGACCGGCGCCACCTCGGTCATGTCGAAGTGCTCTTCCTTCTTGTCTTTATCCTTGTCGTCCGCCTTCGGCTCAGGCTGGGGAGGCATGGCCTCGGAGGGCTTCGCCGCCGGCTCCTCCGGCTTCGGCTGTGTCGGTGGCGCTTTCGCAGCCTTCTTCTGTGGCTGTGACTGTGGCTGGGCCTGCTGCGGCTGCGCCGCTGGCTGGTTGTCGTTCTTCTGCTGGGCGACAGCCGTTGTCGCCAGGATCATGGCCACCAAAATTGCAAGTATTGAACGCATCATTTTCTCCAGATAAAGCTTTCCGTCATCAGACAAAGGGCTGATTATACGCGCGCCGCTCAGGCCGAGTTGCCATGGTCGAGTTGGTAAGATGGCTAAGTGCCCACCAAGTCCAAAGCAGCCGGCAAAACCAAAGCGCCGCGCAAAACCAAAGCAGCGGGCAAGACCAAAGCAGTGCGCAAAACAGAGATAGACGTTCTCCGCGCCGATTCGTTATCGCAAATACCCTGGCTCGCGCATGGATTTAGCACCCGAACCGGCGGTGTCTCCAAAGCCTACGGTGGCCGCGCCCTGAATCTGGGATTCACCGCCCACGACTCGCGCCCCGCCATCGAGCGCAACCGTCAGGCCTTTGCCACGGCCGTCGCTGCAAAACCCGGCGCTAGAAAGGCTGCGAAGAACAAAGCGGCTTCCTGGCCGCTTGTCACCCTGCGTCAGGTTCATTCCGACCTCATCCACTGCGTCACAAGAGTTACGGAAAAGCCCCTCGCCGGCGATGGCCTGGTTACCGCCGTCCCTGGAATCCTTTTGGCCGTACTGACCGCCGATTGCCTTCCCATCATTGTCGTGGACACAAAACGCCACGCCGTTGGCGTCTTCCACGCCGGATGGCGCGGCACGGTCAAGCGCATCGTTGAAAAAGGCGTCGGAGAGATGCGGCGACATTTCGGCAGCCGTCCCAGCGACCTGAAAGCCGTCATCGGTCCCGGCATTCGCGGCTGCTGCTATCAGGTTGGGACGGAGGTTCGCGCGGCCTTCGAATCTCAATTCAGTTACGGAAGCAGTCTGTTCCGCGTCACCAAAGAAACCGACGAGATCCACGAAAAATATCCGCTGCTGTTCTTGACCTCGCGCGCCCCCGGCCACAGCGAACTGCCCGAGCAAATTTTCCTCGACCTGGCCGATGCCAACCGCCGCCAATTGCTCGATGCCGGACTTCCCGCAAAAAATATCTCAGAAATCGCGCTCTGCACCGCCTGCCGCACCGACATCCTGTTTTCGCACCGCGCCGAACACGGTGTGACCGGAAGAATGATGGCTGTGGCGGGCATCCGAGACTTGAATACTCGAACCTAGTTGCTAGACTGTGACCAACGGTAGGACTGACTGATAGGGAATTTTCCGCGAGCTGAAACGCAAATGATACGTGGCCGTCAACAAAAGGTATATCTCAGGGTTTTCTGTGGAGTCTTTGGCGTGGGTGCCGTTTCTTTAGGGGGCCGTCTCGTGGTGACGGGACAATATTCCTACGTCAACTGGTTCGGCGGTCTAGTTTTCGCGCCAGTTGCTATCGTTGCTGGTGTTCTGATGATCCTAGGTGCGGTTTTCAACTGGCGCAGTATTTGGGACGTGCCACCGAGGGACACTAAACACCGCTAGAGCAGAGCCAGCATTGATGGGCAATCAGAACATCACCAGGGAGGCGACGTGGAATTCGTAATGTTTGAAGATGTGAACGGCCTGGAGGTATTCGTGAACCCTGAACGGGTCATCTGGGTCAGGGAGTACGGCGACCAGAATACGACGATCAGCTGCGGAGGTCAGGATACGTTCAGGGTTCGCCTCACGCCTTCCCAAGCCGTTGCGGCGCTGGGTAAACCTGTGCGTTGAACGAGAAATACTTCAGTCGTCAGGGCTCAGAAGCCATCAGCCAGCGACTGCGGGTTCCGCTTCATTCACCACCGCATCAAGATGCTGCAGTGCCTGCTCGACGGTCAGGGAATACATTTCCCGCCCTCCGCCCTCGCCAGACTCGAGCGCATACTTCAGAAAGCGCCCGGCAATTTGAATCGCCAGACGGTCGGTAATTGTCTTTCCCGTGCGCTTCCTGTACTCATCCCACGCCACCAGCGGCAGCACCACCCACGCCGGCCGTCCATCCACCAGAAACTTGATATCCACCGCATCGGCATGGCGCGTGGCCACAGCCACAATCAACGCCTGGTAGATGCAGTGCACCTGTTTCTTGGTCCAGCGGTCCGAAGCCTTAAAGTCGCGATACATGGAACTAAGACTATATCAACCCGCAGAAGATCTGGGCAATGCAGATTGCGAGGGGTTGGCTCAATTTAAAGTTAGCAGGCGTGATCCCGATGTCCCCGCGCTTTCTCCAGCGGGGCGAGGGATCTCGCGCGAGTCTCCGCAAATGTCGGCTTCAACCTGAGCCACTACGACTTGAGGCGAATCCTAGCTACGGCTTCTTGTCTTCTTTCTTGTCCCCGGCCTTCTTCTCCGCCGCTTTCTTCAGTGCATCCGCCGTCCACGGCGGAACAATGCCGTTCTCTCGCGCGTACGCCACCAGTTGCCCGAGGTGCTCATGCGCATCGGCAACCAGGATGTACACCACATCCCCGGCATTCGCCTGCGGCCCCAGCTTCGGCAGCAGTTTCGCAAAATCGGCGTTGCTCATGCCGTTGATCGTTTTCTGGGCAAAATCCCACGTCTTGTTCAACTCGGCGACAATCTGCGCTCGATCGGTCGTGGATTTCTCGTAGGTCTTTCCGTTAAAGTCCGCCGGAGGCACTGCTCCTCCCAGGCCCAGGATTTGATACCGCTCGCCGGCGACATGCAGAAACACCTCAGCAAACGACCGCGAGTCGGCCGATGGACGCCATGTCAGTTTTTCGGCGGGGACAGCATTCGCCAGGTCCACCATCTTCTTCTGCACCACCCCAAGGTCCTGCAGCGCCTGGGCCTTCATGTCATAGCTCGGAGCAGTGTGGTCGGCAGTGGCGTCAGCGGTTTGTGCCGACGCGCCGGTAATCGCGGCACTCAGAACCGCCACCGCCAGCAGGAATGGAAGCAGTAGTCTCTTCATCGCGCAGTCCTCCTCAGAAAGATGCTACTTTCTTAGACGATCCAGCGCGGAAATCGTTTTTCGCGCAACTGCGAGGGACCGGGGAAATTCTGGCGTATGGAAAGAGCGGATGCAGTTATGCGCCGAAGGATCGCAACGCCACCGGTTCCTCCACGTAGATTTCGAAGAGGGTGTTCAGTCGAGTCATCTGGAGAAGGTCTTCCACTCTTTTGTTGAGCCGGACGAGCTTCATCTCGCCGCCTCGCTGCCGGACCGTGGTATAACACCGGACCAGTTCCCCCATGCCGTCGCTGTCAACGTGATCGACTCCTGCGAGGTTGACCAGAAACCTCTTGTGGCCGCCGCCGGAGAGCATGTATATCGTGTCGCGCAGTTGGGTCCGCCCCTCACTCACCGTCATTCTGCCAACTACATCAACGACAATGACCCGGCCCAACTCTCGTGTAGTGATTTGAAGACCCATGGCGAATATGCGGGATTCGGCTTGTCCCGCGCGGAATCATACATGGCCAGACTGTGGCGTTCAACGCTGGCGGAAACCGGGGGCAGATGAATTTGGGCCGCGCGATTCGCAGTGCGCAGCTTGGGATGCAACGAACACAGTACGTTTCGGGGTACGTTTCGGGACGGTCAACCGGTTACTGGCCGCTGAAGTAGATACCAACCCCCAGCTTTTGCGCCCACCGGGCGATTCGAATCAGCTTGTCCACGCCCCTGAGTGCCCGAGGATCTTGGATGGCGCTCTGTGCCGACAGATATTCGGCGAGTAAAGCATCGACCTCACCTCGTTCGTACACGGCGTCATCTGTGATGTCGTCGAGGCGGGAAAGCAAAGGATAGTCCGGCAGTATCGGGCCGGTGCTGCCGTTTTGCTGGAATTTATCCCAGTCAGCACCCAGTTCGCGGAAAAGAGCATCGTGCTCGAGCATCCCGATACCAAAGCTGAGCGAACGGTCTTCCGGCGAGGTTGGCTGAAATGTCCTACCGTACTTCCCAGGGTCCCGAGTCAAGATCACAGACCAGGACCCCGCTTCCAAGAACTCCTCAAATTCTCCTCTGGACGCAGCGAGTCCTTCACGCGTCAGCCACTGTGGGTCAAACTCGTATGGAATTTTCTCTTTCAGCCCGAGTGCGGTTTCGAGGTACGTGCAAAACCTCGGGATGTCCGCCAACGCTCGCGTGACGAAATCGCTGTCAGCAACGGGCGGTTTCTGGATGGCGTTTTTCGTTGCCTCTGCGCTATACGTCCCTGGCGCGTAGAACGTGAGATGGAACGGCATTGCCCCGATGCAGTTGTCGTGCATGACCCAGACGACATCTCCCTTGTACTGCCCCACTGTCTCCAGCAATGACGAAAATACCTGCGGGTTCGGTCGAAACAACGAGAAGCAGAACCGAGGGAATTCCCACGTGTTCTGTTTCGCAAGTTCGTATCCCCATTCACTCGGATAATCTTCACGGCGTACTTCCGCTGAAGATGCAGCGAAGCTCCACCACTCTAAAGGGCCGAGTTTGCTGATGACATACGGGAACCAATCGCCATTGCTCAATTGGGCACGTTCTTTCGGAATTGAATGACTTCCGGCCATTGCTACTGTTGGTGCGACGGTCAGAAGTATTCCCAATATTAGCGCGGTAGCGAGGATTCTCACGACCAGCATTATAGGCCTCGATTGACGTAATCAGGCAATTACACTCACAACCGAGAAGTGCGGAATCGTTTCGAAAGAATTGGTCGGGACGGGCAGATTTGAACTGCCGACCCCTCGCACCCCAAGCGAGTGCTCTACCAGGCTGAGCCACGTCCCGACACTGGTCCGAGCCAGAGTGGCTCGAACGGGGTTGACTTCAAAATTCTACACTAGACGAGGCAGTTCACGACGGGAGGGCACGCCGCTTCCGCGGTGCCGTTAGCGTTTCTTTTTCCGCTTCGGCGCGCGCGGCGCGACCTCCTCCAGCAGCGCAAACTGGATCTTCTTCTCCACCGGATCAATCCGGTCCACCAGCACCCGTACTTTCTGTCCCAGCCGGAAAATCTTGCGATTGCGCTGGCCGATGATTTCCCGTGTGTTCTCGTGATACGTATAGCGGTCGTCGTCCAGGGAAGCCAGCGGCACCAGCCCCTCAATAAACAGATCGGTGAGTTCGACGAACATCCCGTACTTGGTCACGCTGATGATCAGCCCGTCGAAATCTTCTCCGACGCGATCCTGCATGAACTTCACTTTTTTCCACTCCATCAGCTCCCGCTCAGCATCGTCCGCCCGCCGCTCTGACTGGCTGGATTCTTCCGCGATCGAATGCAACTCCTCCAGCGAAATCGGCCCGTCGTGGACCGGGATCGGTTCTCTTTCCCGCCGCTTCGACCAGGGTGAAGCAGTCCGCGAGACCTCTGGGGCTAAAGCCCCCGAGCCATGCTCCTTCGACGCGGCCCTAAAGGGCCGCTCTTCCACGGTGCTGCCAGCGGCGTCGGTTCCATGTGGGGCCGCGAAAACTCCCACCGCCACATCTCCCTCGCGCCGCTCCGCCGAATCCCGCAGCACATCTTTCAAGAATCCGGTGCACGATCAAATCCGGATAACGGCGGATAGGCGAAGTGAAGTGCGTGTAAGTCGGCGCCGCCAGCGCGAAGTGTCCCGCGTTGTCCTCCGAATACCGCGCCTGCTTCAGCGACCGCAGCATTAAGAAAGATAGAATCCGTTCCTCCGGCTTGCCCGCAATCTTCTCCGTCAGCTTCTGATACATCCGCGGCGTGATGTGCACATCTTTCGGAATCTCAATTTCCCGCGGCCGCTTTCCGGTTCCGTAGTGCGAGCGCCGGTCGGTCTTGAACTGCATTCGCTGAATCGGCAACGCTCCCACGCCCAGCGAATATCCAAACGTCGCCGCGATAGTTTCGAAGTCGTACACCCGCTTGGCGTCGGGTTTTTCGTGAATGCGATACAGGGACGGAATCCCCTTGCCTTCGAGATACCCAGCCACGCACTCGTTGGCCGAAAGCATGAACTCTTCAATCAGCCGGTGCGCGATGTTGCGCTCCGACCGCGAAATGCTCTTCATCAGCCCCAGTTCGTCGAACTCGATGACTGGCTCCGGCAGGTCAAAGTCAATCGACCCGCGCCGCTCCCGCTTGCGGTTCAGGATCGCCTGCAGATCGCGCATCAATTCAAAATTTTCGATCAGATTTGAATAGCGCTTGCGCGCCGACTCATCTCCCTCAAGCACCGCGTTGACCGCGGTATAGGTCATGCGCTCAGCCGAACGAATGATTCCCGGACACAGCTCGTAGCCAACAATCTCGCCGCGCGGATCAATCTCCATCACGCACGACATCACCAACCGATCCACCTGCGGCCGCAGGCTACAAATGTCGGTCGAAAGCTCCAGCGGCAGCATGGGCACCGCGCGGTCGGGGAAATAAACGCTGGTCCCGCGCAGCCGCGCTTCCTGATCGAGGGCGGACTCGGGCGTGACGTAGTGAGCGACGTCGGCGATGTGCACTTGCAGTTCAAAGTTCCCGCCCTCCAGTCGCCGCACCAGCACTGCATCGTCGAAATCACGCGCGGTTTCACCATCAATGGTCACGATGCGAAGATCGCGAAAATCGCGCCGCTTCCCGGCTTCAACGGAAGAAATAATCGGCTCCGCCTCTTCCGCCTCGCGCAGCGCCCCGTCCGGAAACCGATGCGGCAGATGATACTTGCGGATGATGATCTCGACATCGACGCCAAAATCGTCTTCATAGCCGACGATTTCCACCACTCGTCCGCGCGCGTTCTGCGTGGCCGAGGGCCAGTCGGTGATCTCGACATCGACGACTACGCCTTCCAGATCGCTCCAATCGGAGCGCGAGGCCGCTTCTTTGCCGAGTACGCGATGTTTGGAGGGCGTCGTCGGTCGTCGGTCGTCGGTCGTTGGCGAAGATCTCCCGCCGCGAACCGGGTCATGATCCGCAGCTCTTGGCAAGGGCGCCTGCGCTTTGAGCTTTTGCCAACGACGAACGACCAACGACCAACGACGGGTCTGCCGGATATTCCATCCCATGCGGAATCACAATGTCCTGCGAAATCTTCTGGTCCATCGGCGTGACGTAGTTATGCCGCGCCCCGTAATGAAAAACTCCGACCACGGTTGGGTGCGCCCGGTCCACCGGACGCAGAATCCGCCCTTCGGATCGCCCGTCATTGCGGAAATTGACCACCTCGACCAGCACCCGGTCCCCATGCATGGCGGAGCCAACCGCATGTGGCGGAACAAAAATGTCTCCCGAAAGCCGGGATTTCAGTGCCGGACTGGCCGACGCCATCTCGGGAATCACAAACCCGAAGCCGTCCCTATGCATGGTCAGCCTGCCCACAACCAAGTTCTTGTCCGACGCCGCCTGGGGAATTGCGTACCGGTCCGCCTCAACCGCCAGCAACTGCCCCCCGGCGATCAGCTTCCCTAGCCGCTCATGCAGCTCTCGCCGCTCGTCCCCATGCAGGCCGAGTTCCCGAACAAGCTGCTTAAATCCAGCAGTCTGCCGGGGTTGCCGCTGGATTTTCTTCAGGATGGTGGAGTCGGAGAGCATAGGTGGTACCAACTAAAGGCTTTCACCGCCGAGCACGCCGAGGTCGCCGAGAAGACGGATCAATCCAGTCTTGAATATCTTTCTTTTCTCGGCGTACTCGGCGACCTCGGCGGTGAATGCCTTTGACGGTCAGGATAACGGAAATCCATGAGAAGACCACACCGCGTTGACCAACTCGATACATCCCGTGTCTCCCTTCCGCCGAAGGGATTACACTCACCCACAGAAATGCGGTCGCCTGAGGGATTCACCTGAGGCCTTCAAATGCCCTAAAGTAACTATGATTTCCACAGACGAACGCGTTTTTGGAGAGTAAAATCGCCTTGGATTCCGAATTCTGTATTCGGCCAATAAAGACATTCCCCAGAGGAAAGGATTTCTTGTCACATGTGGAAGCCTACTAATCAGCCCACGGCGCCAGGTCGTAGCACCGAGCCGGAGCGTTCTCCTATTTCAGCGCCCAGCGCTCCTGCGGCAACGGAAACTGCCGCCAGCGCTCCGCGTCCGGTTGCGGCCAGCACTGCCGATCAGGCAACCATCGGGAAATCTCTTGTCATTAAAGGTGAAGTGACCGGGTCGGAGTCGCTTTACATTGACGGCCGTGTCGAAGGCTCCATCAACCTCGCCGGAAACCGTGTCACCGTCGGACGCAACGGCGTAGTCGCTGCCAACATCAATGCCCGTGAAATTGTTGTTCTCGGAAAAGTTCGTGGCAACCTCACCGCGAGCGATCGTGTTGACATTCGCAGTGACGGCTCGCTCACCGGCGACGTAGTCGCAGCCCGCATCTCGATTGAAGACGGCGCGTTCTTCAAAGGCGGAATCGATATCCGCAAGGCCGGACAATCTGGACAAAAACCGAATGGCGAAGAGAAGCCCGCTATCCCGGTCTCGTCCGAAGCCGCAGCTGCCCGCGCTTAAACTTCTTTCTCGTTAAACGACAGGCGTCCTGACCTCAGGACGCCTGTTTTGTTTTCCAACAACTTCAAAGGCGGCCGCGGATTTACGCGGATTCACACGGATAAGGCCTTTTTTTTATCACTGGATTGCTTCGGAACGAACGTGGACGCGGCCTGCCACGGCCCGTTTCTAAGATCAAAAGTTTTGTATCGTGTTGATCCGCGTAAATCCGTGGCCGCTTTTGAATTAACGTCGCCGCAAGTCTTGCAACAATGTCGATCGCGTCAGCCACAGCCCAAGCGCTGCCGCGGCCGCCCAGGTGACCAGCATAAGAGCCAGCGCCCTCAAGTCTGCGACCCGGCTGCCTTGTATCTCTACTACCCTGGCGACTTCCCAGCTCAGCGCTCCCGCGAGCACCGAGACTGCCAAAGCCTTGCCGATTTCCTTCCACTCAAGTCCGGCCAAAGGAACAAGCTTGCGCTTGCTCAGCAGGAACGCAATGACCAGGCAATTGGCCGCGATCCCCACATCCGACGCCGCCACTAAACCCACGGCAGAAAAGTTGCGATAGAGCGCGGAATACATCGGCAGCGATGCCAATGTGATCACACTGCTGGCGATCATTGGAGTGAGCGTATTCCCCGCCGCATAAAACGCCCGCGCATACAAGCCCTGTGCCGCCCAGAACGCCAGCGACAACGAAAACCAGAAAAAGTAAACCGCTGTAGTTTTCGAGTCGGCGAAAAGCAAATGCCCGCGCCGGTAAACCAGATCAATCAGCGGCAGCGCGGCGACCGCCATAAAGCTCGATGCCAGCAACGCCGCTGCCACCATCCGGTAAATGGACGCATTCACCGTCTCCGCAAATTCTTCAAACTTCTTTTCCCCAAACAGCCGCGCAAAAAACGGCAGCGACGCCTGGCTGACCGCCTGTCCCAGCACCGCAATCGGTACCTGGAACAGCCGCTTCGCATAATTCAACCGGGTAATGTCGCCGACGCTGCCGGAAGCGAAGTAACGCAGTATCCAATCGTCCGCGCTCACCAGTGATACTCCAAGCATGAGCGGGACGGAAAGCCAGACCCACTCGCGAAATGCCGGATTGCGGTAATCGAATGAGAGCCTGTAGCCGATCCCGGTCCTCGCTGCGCCAATCGCGTTGATCAGGAAAATTCCGACGAATGCACCCGCGACCGCGCCGTAGGCCAGCGACGAGATGCCCAACTGGCGCGAGAAGAGCAGGCCGCCAACAATAATTCCGCCGTTGTAAATGACCGGGCCGATGGCGGGGAGCAGAAACATCCTGCGCGAAGTCAACACGGCTGAAACCACTCCGCCTATGTAGAAAAACAACTGCGCCGGCAGCAGAATCCGCGTGAGGTGTACGCACAGGGCAAACTGCTCTGGCGTGAACTTGCTGAACATCAGATGATTGAGCTGCGGCGCGTAGATCTCCGCGAGAATAATTCCCACGGTCAGAACTGCGCTCATGATGGTGATGATGGCGGAAAACGTCTTGCGCGCGTCCTCTTCTCTTTTTTCCGCCAGAAACCGCGTGTAGATCGAAACAAAGGTGATCGATGCTGTCCCGCCGGCAACTAAGTAGTTCACCCAATCCGGGATAGTGAAGCCCGCGAGGTACGCGTCGGTGATCTTGGTCGCCCCGAACGCCCAGGCGATGTACATGTCGCGCAGAAAGCCGACCACCCGCGACAGCATGATGGTCGTGACCAGCAGCACCGTCGCCGAAAACGCCGTGTGCTGGTGCGAAGGCCGGAAGATCCGCAAAAATCGGCGGGAAAAAGACAAAGCGGCGGGATTCAGTGCCTCTGGAGGACCCGGCATTAGCGCGATTTTACACGGAAAGATCGTGCTAGCATCGTGTCCCGCGCAGCACCCGCACAACTCTTTTTTGACAGCCGGAATCCCACATCCGATAATCCGTAAGCCGGAAAGGAAGACCGGATCACTCCACGTGCCTGCTGAGGTCGTCGCCAAAAATTCCGAGAGTTCCGCCCTCTTGCGCCGCTCCTTTCGCAAAGCGTTTCCGCCAGCGGTGCGCGGCGAGGGTGCCTGCCTTTGGGACGCGAGCGGCAAACAATATCTGGATTTCTCCGGCTCTGCCGCCGTGAATTTTATCGGCCACGGCGTGGCTGAAGTTGTGGACGCAATGGCCGAGCAAGCCCGCCAGGTGGAGTTCGTCCACAGCAGCCAGTTCACCACGCCCGTCGCCGAGGAGTACGCCGCCGAGCTTCTTGCCTTCGCCGGGAAGAATTTCTGCGGCGGCGCCGTCTATTTCACCTGCGGCGGCTCGGAAGCCATTGAGTCGGCGCTCAAACTGGCGCGGCAATATCAGGTTGAGATCGGGCAGGGGAATCGTTCGCAAATCATCAGCCGCGACCAGAGTTATCACGGATCGACCTTGGGCGCGGTCGCAGTCTCGCGCAACAAGCGTCGCCGTGAGATTTACCGCCCCATGGTTCGCGAATTTGACACCGTAGGCGCTCCGTATTGTTATCGCTGCGTTTACGATTGCACCGATGGTTGCGTCAATTGCGGCCAGGCGTACGCCAATGAAGTCGAACAGGCCATCGCCGATTCCCACGGAAAAGTCGCAGCCGTAATCCTCGAGCCAGTAAGCGGCGCAACTTTGGGCGCAGTAGTTCCGCCGCGAGGCTATCTGGAAAAGATCGCAGAAATCTGCCGCGGCAACGGCGTTCTCCTCATCGCCGACGAAGTCATGTCCGGCATGGGCCGTACCGGGCGCAATTTTGCCGTGGACCATTGGGCCGTCGCCCCCGACATCCTGGTCACCGCCAAAGGCCTCTCCAGCGGATACGCACCGCTAGGCGCAGTCATCTTGTCCAAGAAGGTCCTTGATGCCATTGCCACCGGCTCTGGATCTTTTATTCACGGCTTCACCTACAGCAGCCACCCAATTTCACTGGCCGCCGGCCGCGCGGTCTTGAATTACATAACAAAAATGAAGCTGGTGGAAGGCGCCGACTCAAACCGCGAGGCCACCATCGCAGCCGCACTGAAGCAGAGCCTCGACCAACTGCGGCCCCTGCATTCCGTCGGCGACGTCCGGGGCATGGGCCTGCTCTGGGCGGTTGAGTTTGTGTCCGACAAGTCCACCAAAGCCCCGTTTCCGGTCGAAGCAAATTTCGCCGGCCGCGTAGCCCAGGCAGCATCCGAGCACGGACTGCTGGTCTATCCCGTTCAAGGCTGCGTCGATGGCGATCGCGGCGACCACATCCTGATCGCCCCCCCGGCGGTGATTTCCACAAGCCCAGATCGCCGAGGCGATTGGCCACTTGGCGTCCGCCATCGACCACGCGGCGTCCCAGTCCTATTCAAGTCATCCCAGATTCAGCGAGAAAGAACGATGTCATTCCGAACCGCCGCAGGCGGAGAGGAACCTGCTTTCTCTACGGAGTGATGAAGCACACAAGCGCAAGCCCCACAATCACTTACCTGTTGATAAGCAGTTGACCCACGCTTTACCCGCAGAGCATTGCCCAAAATCGCCTTCCCGATCAAACTCCAAGCCATCGGAGAAAATTATGGTGACCACAAACCTCACTTTCCGCCCGGCCACCCGCATCCAGCAAAGTGTTTCCGCCGCCCACGAAAAGCGCCTCCTCATCTGGATGGCCCAACGCACACCCGCCGCGATCAACTCCGACCACTTAACCGCGTTAGGTTTCGCCGCCCAGTTGCTGACCGGAGCCGCCTACGCTCTGTCCGCCCACAACCGCGCCTGGCTGATCGCCGCCATAGTCTTCCTCGCTCTCAACTGGCTCGGCGACAGCCTGGACGGCACCCTCGCTCGCGTCCGCCAGCAGCAACGCCCGCGCTACGGCTTTTACGTGGACCACATCCTCGACAGCATCGGCTCGGTTGCGTTGATGGGAGGTATCGCGCTCTCCGGATACATGAGCTGGCCCATCGCCATCGCAATTCTCGTGCTCTTTCTGCTGCTCTCGATCCAGTCGTATCTCGCGACTTATACGCTCGGCGAGTTCCGAATGTCGTTCTGGAGCTTCGGCCCCACCGAACTTCGCCTGCTGCTGGTTGCCGGAAACCTCGCACTGTTCCGTTGGCAAACCGTGATGCACGGACATTACAAACTGTTCGATTTCGGCGGCGCCATCGGCATCGCCGCCATGACCGCCATGCTCCTGCTTCCATGTCGGGCAGAATATCGTCCGGCTCTACGACCAGGAGCGGCTGCCATGAGCAGACCGTCAACTAGCGGATCGCCAATTAGCGGATCGCCGACCAACGGATCCCCAAGCGGTTTAGTCCGCTGGCTGAAGTTCAACGCCGTCGGTGCTCTGGGAATCGCCGTTCAACTAGGTGTCCTGTCGCTGCTGAAGTCAGGCTTGGGATTAAATTACCTGCTCGCTACTGCCCTCGCCGTCGAAGCCGCGGTCCTGCACAATCTTCTGTGGCACGAGCGCTTCACCTGGTCTGACCGCCCAACCGAAGACCGCCTCAGGCGCCTGCTCAAATTCAACCTGACCACTGGCCTATTCTCTATCGCCGGGAATGTTGTCTTTACGCATCTGCTGGTAAGCGCCGGCATGGCCTATCTGCCGGCTGACGCAACCTCCATTGCTCTGTGCTCGATCATTAATTTTGCTCTCAATGACCGCTTCGTCTTCGTAAGCGCCGAATAACACCTTGGATATCGCAGTCTCCCCGACCTCCCCAATCCGAAGCCTCGTGGTACAGTTTCCCGGAACTCGCCCGCTCGCTTCTGCGTAACATCCTCCACGCGAGAGCGGAAAGGGAAAAGCTTGATCAACCTGACGGGCCTACGCAAACAGTACGGCACCCTCATTGCCGTGCACGACCTCAACCTCGCCATCCCCAAAGGCGAGATTTACGGCCTCATCGGCCCCAACGGCGCGGGCAAGACCACCTCTATTCGCATAATGTGTGGCCTGCTCATGCCCACCCAGGGCCGCGTCGAGATCGCCGGCGTGGATGTTTCCGCCGAGCCTGAACGCGCCCAACAGCACATCGGCTACCTCTCCGATTTTTTCGCCGTTTACGACGACCTCAAGGTCTGGGAATATCTCGACTACTTTGCCCACGCCTACAAAATGCCTGAGAGCGACATCCCACGGCGCGTCCGTGAAGTGATTGGTGAAGTCGGCCTCGAAGTGAAAACGGACTCTATGATTGCCGGCCTGTCGCGCGGCATGAAGCAGCGGCTGGGAATCGCCCGCGCCATCATCCACAAGCCCGAAGTGCTGCTGCTCGACGAGCCCGCGTCCGGCTTAGACCCAAAAGCTCGCTTCGATCTGCGGGTCCTGCTTCAGGGACTCCGCGACCAGGGCGCCACCATTCTCATCTCCTCCCACATCCTCACCGAACTGGAAGGATTCTGCACTTCGATCGGCATCATGGAAAAAGGGCGCTTGGTACGCAGCGGCAGAATTGACGAAGTCACCGCCGCCGAGTCTCCCGCGAAAACTATCTCCCTGCGGTGGCTCGGTGCCGCAGAAGCTGCCGTTCGCGCAACGCTGACGCGAGCTGCGGAAATTTCTGACCTCGAAATCAACGGCGCGACGGCTCAGTTCCGTTACACCGGCTCGGACGAAGGAGTATCGCAACTGCTTGCCGATCTGCTCAGCGCCCAGATAAGAATTGTTTCTTTCACCGAAGTAAAGACCACCGTCGAAGACCTTTACATGAAGCTTTCCCACCACGAGGTGATGTGATGCTGCTCGCGTTCTGGAAGAACCCCGAGTTTATCCGGCACCGCCGGTCGGAACTGCGCCGCAGCCGCGCCACCGCTGTAGGCATGGTTGTGATCATCGTCTGCGCGCTCACCATTCTGGGGTGCTGGGCCTCGGAAAAGGCGCAGCGCGAACAGATGAAGGCATCGCAGGACTATGAGTTTGCCATTCAGCAGCCAGACGGAACGATGCAGAAGTTGATCCCACCAACCCTCGCCACGGCAGCAGCTTACGAGTCCTATCGCTGGCTGATGCTGATGCAAATCGGCGTCCTCGGGTTCTGGTCGCTGTTCTCGTGCGCGCAATCTGTCTCGCGGGAAAGAGATCGCGGCACCTGGGATTTTCAACGCACCACCCGGCTGACTTCCGCCGAACTTCTTCTCGGAAAGCTTTTTGGCGAACCCGTACTCGCCTACTTCATCGTTCTATGTTGTGTGCCGATCGCTTTCGTAGTGGGAGTGATTGGCAACGTCGGCATTGCGCGCATTCTGGGGGCCTACTTGGTCCTGTTTGCCAGTGCCTTGTTCATAGGACTAACCGGCCTCTTGCTCTCCAGCATGTTTGAAAACAAGAGCCGAGGCGTCGTTCTGCTTGGCGCGTTGGCCATGTTGGGCTTGTTCCTGGCCTCACAAGCGCTGGCCGAGTCTCCCTTCCCCGGTCTGGCTGCATTCAGTCCCTTGACCGCGTTCTTGCCGCTGATCCATCCAGTTTTCCCCACGCCGCGCCCCACCATCTTCGGCGGAGAACTGCCCTGGCTTTTCATGACACTGCTGCTCTACTCGACCTTCGGCGCGTGGATTGTTTTGATGCTGCTGCGAAACCTCAAAAAGGATTTCCAAGATGTCCTGCTGCTTTCGCGCTGGCAGGCCGTCGCCTGCTGTGCCTTCCTGAACTTCGTCCTTTACGCCTTGTTTAATCCAATCCGTAAGCCCGAGATTGGAAGCGGCCTGGATTTCGCTCTCTTCATGGTGGCCATCAACGGACTCATCTTCTTCTTCCTCGGCTTGACCATGCTGAACTCGCCGGAGCGCTTGGACGTCGGGCCCATTACCTCGCTGCGCGCCGTGTTCTCCGATCACGGCTTGCAGTGGCCCTGGCTGTTGCTCTCCGGCTTGGTTAGTTATTTGCTCCTGGTCTGGGGATTGTTTGCCTGGGAGAACGTGCTGGGTTTCTCCGCTCAAGTTCTAGAGCGCGCCGCCATCAGCATGCTAATCGTTCTTCTATTCGCAACCGGCGATGTGCTGTTCATTCAGTGGTGCAAGCTGACCCGTTTGCGCGCCCCGCTACTCAAGGGCATGCTGTTCCTATGCCTGTACTACGTCAGTGCTGGGGTGATCTATGGAGTCATGGATGTTTCGTCGGATCGCGGCGCCTCTGCTGGCGCCATCGCTATGTCCAATGTGCTCACCCCCGCGGCGGCCTTTAACTCGGGCGGTGGACTGCTTCCGGCCAGCGCGCTGGTCGGGATCGTGCTCCAGTTGATCTGGATCGCGACTATCACTTCGGCCATTCGCTCCCGGGTACGGCGAACCGTGCTCGTTCCCGCAGCAGCCTAATCCATGTGATCATGCTGCCGTTCCACAGACCACACATCCTCCGCCTTCTGCTCGAACGGATAGACATGCACCATCCAGCCGAAGATCTGCGGCATGAACGTGCCGCCGGCGTCGTCGCATGCGTCTTTCGTCGTAATCGAACCCCGCAGTCCGTATTTCGCGTTGGGTGGAATGGCTTCCTGCTTCTTGTCCTTCGGCGGCAGGCACAGGTTCACATGCGCATGCCACTGCGCGATGCTCAACGGAATGCGTTGGTTCAGATCATCCTCGCTGGTCCCTTTCTTCGCGGTGTACATCACCCCAATCAGCCTGTACTCGTCACCATGTTTCTCATAGAGCAACGAAGTCGGCCGCGACGGATCAAACTCTCTCCACGCCCGGAATGCGTTCACGTAATTGGTGAAGTGGTACATCTTCTGCGGAACTTCAGGGTGGAAAATCTTGTATCCGTCGGCCAGCGCAACTTTGTAGTCCTGATATTTCTCCGCTGCTGCCCGCGCCGCCTGCGCCACTTGGTCGGCTTTCTCCCGGTCGCCTGCCTTCACAGGCCGCAGCGCAGTCATTTTCATGTGCGGCCCCATGTCCATGTGCCGGCCTTCCATGGAGTGCATGGCGTCGTCGTTGCCTGAGTCCATGGCTGGCATGCTTTTGATGTCGGCGTCACGCTTCTCCGCGCCCTGCCCGGACATGTCCATCCCCGGCATGCTGCCTTCGTTCTGCGCCAGCGCGAGGGTGGAGCACGCAAGAATCGTTGCTAGTAGTAGGCTACGTATTCGCAAAGTTCCTCCCCATATTCCTTCGGTCAGCTGTAACCCGCCCACGACACACATGTTTCGTGACTCTTATTGAAGACCGAGATGCTGCAAAATTCTCGCCGCCGCATTCGTCCCCTCGCGCACGCAATCCGGCACCCCAATCCCACGGTAGGCATTTCCGGCCAGCGCCAGTCCCGGCAGTTCGGCGACCAGACCGCGGATCCGTTCAACTCTCGCCGCATGCCCGACCCCATACTGCGCCATCGCCTGCTTCCACTTGAAAACCCGCACCAGCAGAGGCTCCGCGCTGATCCCAAGGATTTCCTTAAGTTCTCGCCCGACGATGGCCAGAATCTCATCGTCCGTGCTCTGCGTGATTTCCTCATCCCGCGTCCCGCCCAGAAAGCACCGGATCAGCGCCCGATCCTCTGGTGCGCGCCCGGGAAATTTATTGTGCACAAACGTTGCCGCGCGGACGCGCCGCTTCTCGGTTCGCGGGACCAGAAACCCAAATCCCGCAGGCAGCGCCGCTCGAACAGCCTGGTCGTAACTGAGTATCACCGTCACCGACGAGCTATACCGGATCGCATTCAACTCCTGCGCGAGTGCCACGCTGGATCCCGCGAGCAGTTCCGCCGCCGCGTAAGCCGGCGTCGCCAAAATGACCGCGTCGAATTCTTCCGTGCGTCCCGAACTAACCACCAGCCATTTTCCCGACTCCCGCCGCACGGTCTCGACCCCGGCGCTCAAACGCCGCGCTGCTACGGGGATTCGCGCCACCAGAGCGTCCACGATCGTCTGCATCCCGCTGCGTAGCGAAGTAAAAAGCGTGGGAACAGCCGCCCTCGGCTGTCCGGCGGAGCGTAGCTCCGCCTCCGCAGCGCCCCGCTGTTTACGAGCCGCCACCATCGCCCGCCCGAGGCTCCCATGCTTCGCTTCCATCTCCAGAAATCTCGGCAGCACAGATCGCACGCTCAGTTCGTCCGCCGACCCGCCATAAACCCCCGCCAGCAGCGGATCCGCCACCCGCTCGACCATCTCCCGTCCATAATGCCGCTCCACAAATTCCGCAACCGTGCCGTCGGAAGCGCCGCTGCCCGGACGATGAAACCACTCGCGAAGGATTCGAGCTTTCGTCCCCCAGGAAAAGAGCGGCGAGAAAAATGCCGCCACCAGCCGCGTCGGCACCATGAACTGCAAGCCATCAGGAAGCGGCACCAGCCGCCCGTTTACCAGGATGTAGGTTTTTCTGTCGGCATCGTTCGATCCGATCAGTTGATCGCCCAGGCCGAGTTCGCGGCACAGGTCCGCAGCCCAGGGTTTTTCCGTCAGAAAAGAATCCGGCCCCGCCTCCATCACGCAGCCGTCAACGCTCTCAGTGCGAATCACTCCGCCAAATCGCGCGCTGGATTCAAGCAGCACACACTCAATCGCCGCGCCAAGTTTCTTTCTCTTTTCCAGCGCAAACGCCGCCGCCAGCCCCGAAATGCCTCCGCCCACGATCGCTACCCGTTTCATCGCGTTTCCCGCGCGCCCCGCAATCGAGACAGCGCAATCTCCGCCAGCGCAGCGGTTAGCAACGCAGAATCGTTGAGCGATTCCGCCCGCCACAACCGCATCTCTTCTTTCTCAGCGAACGTCTTGAAGATGACGTCAATGTCGTAAAGGATTTCCACATGGTCACAGAGAAAACCAATCGGCTGGACAAAAACTCCACGATGCCCGCTGCGCTTCAAGTCCAGGATGGTCGCTTCCACCGTCGGTCCCAGCCACGCGCCCCCCGACATTCCCTGGCTCTGAAATGCAAACCGCCAGTTAATTCGCTCCAGCCCCGCTGCCGCCGCAACCAACTCACTGGTTTGCTGGGCCTGCGTCTCATACGGATCGCCCTCGAGCACCGTCCGCTGCGGAACGCTGTGGGCTGTGAAAATCACCGGTAGCGATGATCCCGCTTCGCGATTAGCCCGGTCCCTGCCCGCGATCAGCTTTTCCGCGAATGCCTGAATCAGCCGCGGCTCATCATGCCACGATTCCACAAAATCAAACGTCAGCCCAGGATCGCTCCCTTTCGCCAGCGAATTGCGGTACAGGCCAACGCTGGTGCGCGAATTGTGCGGCGCCAGGCAAATCACCACTGCGTGATGAATCCCATCGGTGACCACTTGCCGCAGGGTCTGCGAAGTAAACGGGCGCCAATTCCGCATGCCAACATAAACCGGCATCCCGAGTTTTTGCGCCAACAACTCTCCCTGCTTCAAAGTGATCTCCGTCAGCGGCGATCGTCCAATGATCGAATAGCGGTGCTTGACCTCTTCAATCACCTCGGGAGGCAGCGGCCGTCCTCCGGTAACCCGCAGCAGAAAAGCGGGCACGTCATCCACCGAGTCCGGGCTGCCATGCGCTAGCAGCAACACCGCCGTGTGCTCAGGTTTGGATTTCCCGCTCATAATCGTCAATGTCCGCGTTAGTGTCTGCCGACGGCCGCTGAATGGTCCCGCACATACGCCGCCAGCGCTTTAACATTTTCCACCGGCGTCTCGGGAAGAATCCCGTGCCCCAGATTGAAGATGTGCCCCGGCCTTGCGGCGGCGCGATCAAGAATTTCCTGTGCCCTCCGCCGCACCTGCTCCCAATCCGCAAACAGCGTCACCGGATCCAAATTCCCCTGCACCGCGCCCCCCACTCGCGCCCACCCGTCATCCAGCGGTATTCGCCAGTCCAGCCCAATCACGTCCGCTCCCGTCTCCTTCATCGCGCTGAGTAGCGTCGCGCTATCGGTCCCGAAATAAATCACTGGCGCGCCAGACTCCTTCAACTTCTGCACCAGTTGCATCGTCCGCGGCAGCACGTATTGCCGATAATCTTCCACCGAAAGGCATCCCACCCAGCTATCGAATACCTGAATCACGTCGGCTCCAGCCCGCACTTGCTCAGTTGCATACTCCGCCGTCACCGCCACCAATTTTCCCAGCAGCTCATCGAAAACTTCCGGCTGCGAGTACATCATCTTCTTCGCGTGAATGTAGTTTCGCGATCCGCCGCCCTCGATCATGTAGCTCGCCAGCGTAAACGGCGCGCCACAAAAGCCAATCACTGGCAGCTTCGATCCGAAATGTTTCGTGACCAGCTTGACCGCCTCCGCCACATACCCGAGATCGGCAGCAGAGTCTGTGCGCAGCAGAGAAACGTCCGCCTTAGTGCGCAGTGGCCGCTCAATCACCGGCCCCTCCCCCGCAGAAAAGTGAAACGGCAGCCCCATGACCTCAAGCGGCAAGAGCAAATCGGCGAAGATGATCGCCGCATCCACTTGCAGAATCTCAGCAGCGGTGATGGTCACTTCCGCCGCCAGTTGCGGATTCTTGCAAATCTCAATCAGCGAATGCGTCTTGCGGACGGCGCGGTATTCCGCCATGTACCGCCCCGCCTGCCGCATAAACCACACCGGCGTGCGTTCCGTAGGCAGGGCTTTGCAGGCGCGAACCAGCAATGAATCTGGCGCTGACATGAAGGATTAATGTAGCACTGGAAGGCAGTGGTCAGTGGATGATGGCTAGTGACCTACCAGCGGGCGAGGATAAACAACTGACATAAACAACTGACGATGAATGTTCTCCCTGCCAGTTACCGGTCACTAGCCACCGCCCTTAAACCACCGGTTCGACCTTCTCGACGTGAATCACGTTATTAGAGGAATCCAGCGTGCCCGTAACTCGTACTCTCTGACCCTCGTATTGCTGGACCTGTGGCTCGTTGTCCAGTTTGTAGAAGACCGTCGTAGAAATCTGCAGGATGAAGCTTTCCGCCTGCTTGTTAATGGTTCCGGTAAAACTCTGGGCCGGTGATTTGTCTGTCGATTTCTCCGAAGACGACTTATCCTTCGGCTGGTCTGCCGGTGGGTTCTGTTGTGGCCCGGCTGGGTTTGGCTGTGGCTGCGTTTCTGGATTCGGATCCGGAGAAGGAGTCTGCCGCGTCTGTCCCGGTGTCGGCAGCGGATTCTGCATGTAGGACCACATCACCAGGTCCGAGGAAAACAGTTCATTTTTTGCAGTTTTCGCAGTCGGTTCTTGTCCGAATGCCAGCGCGCCGAACAGAATCCCAAACGCAATGAAAGAAATTAGCGGGATTGACCAACGTCGCATGCGGCCTCCTTGGTCGAGCCACTGAGATGCCCGAATCAGGTCCTGCGGCCACCCTCACTCAAATCGGGACGGGAGTCCCGGGTCTGAGGTTAGAGATCAGAACACCTCCCCCTTGTACACCCAATCTCTCGAAATCGCAGTACCGCAGATTCCCTAAGGTGCTCTAAGGTCTCTCCGTGCACCTCCGCGTCTAAGGGCACCAAAACAGTACATGTTCAGCCCTGTGATTCCGCCCTATGATGTCCGAAATAGCCCGGAGGTACTCCCGCCATGGCAGCGAGCCAAGTGGTGCTCTATTTCGACCGGCAAGAAGACGCTTTAACTTTTACCCTGGCTGCCAGTTCCATCATTGCCGACGGAGCCGCCCTGCGCGAGACCGCGTTGAAGGTGGCAAAAGAGGTGTGCAAGGCCACCCGCATCACCACTGAGGGCAGTCTCAACCCCGACGAAGGCAAGCCCAAGGGCAAGAAGCGCAGCTGATTTTCCTGGCTTTGCCGTTGCCCCAGCCATGTCCAAGCCGTGTCTTTGGCGGAACCGACGTCGGATTTTTGGGGAAGCGCCTAATCCGACCACGGCGCTGGCTTCCGGTCCCAGCGATGCTTCTTTAATTCCTGCAGCAACTCCGGACTAAGCGTCCCCTTGTCACTCAGAGAGATGTTCTCCCGCACGTGCTCCAGCTTTCGCATCCCGATAATCGTCGTGCTCACCGCTGGATGCGACAGCACAAACCTTAGCGCCATCTCCGGCAACGACATCCCCGGCGGCAGAATCTGCTTGAGCTTCTCCACTCTCGCGAGAGTATTCGCCAGATTCTCAGGATTGAAATACCCCGAGCGCCAATCACTCTTCGGGAAGGTGGTGTCCTTGGTCATCTTCCCGCTCAGGCTGCCTTCATCGAGCGCCACCCGCACAATCACGCCGACATTCAACTCCTGGCAAGCAGGGAACAGCTCATCCTCCGGCGACTGATCAAAAATGCTGTAGATCACCTGCACCGCATCCACCAGCCCCGTGCGAATGGCCTTGATCCCGTTCTCCGGCTCCCAGCGATTCAGGCTGAGCCCAAAATTGCTGATGACGCCATCCTGCTTCAGCTTGTCCACCGTGTTGCCGAAATCCGGATCGTCGGTCCAGCTGTCGTCCCACACGTGAAACTGCAGCAGATCAATCGTGTCAACGCCCAATTGCCCACGGATCATGTCGGCGTATTTAAAAACATGCTCCGGCGGAAACACCTCGCTGTACTTCGATTTCGGCGAGGCCGGCCATTTCAGATTTTTCGGCGGAATCTTGGACGCGGCATAAAGCGGCTTGCCCTGCTTCTGAGCGACACTCGGGGTCGCCCCGTTCGCAGCCAGAATCTGACCCAGCAGCCCATCGCTCTTGCCATCTCCGTAGGCCCAGGCGCTGTCGAAAAAATTGCAGCCCAAGTCAACCGCAAGTTGCAGCGCTGCGATCGACTCGCCGTCGTCCGACCCGCTCCATCCGCCCATCCCCCAAAGCCCGTGGGCAATGTCGCCGACTTCTAGTCCAGTGCGTCCAAATTTGCGATAGATCATGTGGAGTCCTCGAAAAATAGGTCAGTTAATCGCGAACGTGTGATTGTAAATGCGACCCAGCCGGAAAGGCGAGTTTCGGTGCCAGAGTAGTCCGCAGCTGGCCCAAATGACAGAATGATATAATAATACTATTATATATAAAGTATGATAATGTATTATTATCTATATAACAATAAAGGACTTGTAATGCTGTTCCAAACTCCGGAAGTCCTAGAAGCCGAGATTGAAGTGCTGCAGAAGATCGATGCCATGCGGCAGACGCTGAAGTATGCCATCAGCACTCCCGGCCGGTGGTTCGGCGTCTTGCGTCGCGCCACGCTGGCCCGAAACATCCGCCATTCCAACAGCATCGAGGGGATCAACGTCACTCGAGACGACGCACTGGCCGCGGTCGAGAACGACGAGCCGCTAACCGCGGAGGCATCGGCGTGGCAGGCAACATTGGGCTACCGGAATGCCATGACCTATGTCCTGCAGCTCGCCAATGATCCTCATTTTTCTTACAGCGAAGGGCTCATCCGGAGTTTGCATTTCATGATGATTCAGCACGACCTCTCGAAGAATCCGGGGCGCTACCGTCCCGGACCGATTTACGTTCGAGACGAAAGGAAACAGCAACACGTGTACGAAGGCCCGGACGCGGAACTTGTGCCGGAACTCATGCGCGAGCTGGTGGAATCGCTGAATGCCCAAACCAATACTCCCGCCATGATTCGCGCAGCGATGGGTCATCTCAACCTGGTCATGATCCACCCTTTTTCAGACTGCAATGGCCGAATGGCACGATGTCTCCAAACCCTGATTCTGGCGCGAGAGCAGATCATCGAACCTACCTTCTGCAGTATCGAGGAATACCTGGGCAGATTCACTCAGGAGTATTACGACACCCTCGCGGAAGTGGGCAAGGGCACTTTTCATCCGGCGAACGACTGCCGTGCATGGATTCGCTTCAACCTCATCGCACACTACCGCCAAGCTTCCTGGTTGCTTCAGCGCAGTAGGATAACTCAGCGCGTTTGGAATGAGCTGGAGCAAATTTTGCAGCGAAAGCGCGTGAACGACAGAGCCCTCCCGGCAATCGCCGACGCAGCTTTTGGATACCGCATCCGGCGGTCTCACTACATGAAGTCCACCGAAGTCTCCGAACAAGTCGCCAGCCGCGACTTAAAGGAATTGGTTGATAAAGGCTTGCTGGTCGCACGCGGCGAAACCAGAGGAAGAATCTACGACGGTTCCCCGCTGATCCGCGAGGTATACCTTCGTTTCTACGAAACGCGGTCGAATGTGGATCCTTTTACCCAGGCAGCACCGCCGTTTCCCGCGGAAACTGGTGCAGTTGGATGATTTACGGTTTCGCTTCGTCCTCTATGATCGAGGAGATACGGTCGACCTCTTTGCCGAATGGAGAGTCTGCCAACTCCGAAAAAGAAGACGTCTTGCCCTTGGTTTCGCCTAGAGGGACGGCGTTTTCGTCCATTGAAGATATACCTAGTACGGACACCATGTGCTTTCGCACGTCTACCTCTATTCGCCTCCGTCGGTAGCGCAACGCTGAGCAGGCCGTAACGTAACGAGGATTAGTCCGATGCTCCGGCGGCAAGGCCTGAAGACAGGGGTGGTTGTTCTTGTAGTACGAGTAGAGGTAAACCGAATATCGGCCCGTTTGCCGGAACGCTTCGATGTTCCAATACTTCCAGCCAGGGCTCGTGATATCTGGCACAAAGGCTTCCGCATCGGCATCTGAGTACACCATGATTGGAGTACTCCAATTGCCGCTCTCGTCCATGACGCTCACTGGCCTGCCGAAAGGACCGGCGACTACTACATTTTGGGCAACAGCAGCCCCAGTTAGGCCAAATAGGAGCGTGACTAGTAGCCGCAGGGCGTTTAATGTCAGCCTTCGCCCGTAGTAAAATGGATCCATGTTCGCTACCATGTGGCTCTACCCTGAGAGCGTTACGCACAACACGGCCAAAGCCCATAGCATACATCCGCACAAGATGATTTGCTCATTCTGTGACTGCCCGTATCGCCTAGAATATGAGAAGTCATTTCTTGCTCTCGGACAGCCGAGACAGGACGACCTGCTCGATAGATTGCAAATGGCAGTGACTGAATTCCACACCTCGGGTCATCAGGCGTCCCTCACGTCTGTGGCCGTAACTTTCTAGCAAATGAATTAACTCACTAGCGCTCTCCCGCTTTACCTCTTCCCACCCCTTCTATAGAATCAAAAGTTTGCTGCTCGAAGTTTTTCAGCCGCAATCGGTACCTGCCTTGGTTCGGGAAGCACGATGAAAATTCACGAGTATCAGGCCAAAGCGATTTTGAAGAAGTATGGTGTCGCCGTGCCGCGCGGCGAAATGGCGGAGACTCGCGAGCATGCCGAGGCCGCCGCGAAGGCTCTGTTCGATTCCGGCGCCAGCGGCGTGGTGGTCAAGGCGCAAATCCACGCCGGAGGCCGCGGCAAAGGCGGCGGCGTAAAGATTGCCAAGTCGGTCGCGGAAGCCGCCGATCTCGCCGCGAAAATTCTGGGCATGACACTGGTCACGCACCAAACCGGCCCCGAAGGCCGCGTGGTGCGCCGCCTGCTGATCGAAGAAACTCTGCCCATTGAAAAAGAGCTGTACCTGGGAATCGTGATTGACCGCGCCGAGGCGCGGCCGGTGTTCATGGCATCCGTTGCCGGTGGCATGGAGATCGAGCAGGTTGCCGCCGAGAATCCCGACGCCATTCTCAAAGAATACGTCGCTCCCGGCATGGGCCTGGAACCGTTTCAGGCGCGCAAGCTCGCGTTCAAGCTCGGACTGAAGCCGCCGCAGATCAATCAAGCCGTGCAGCTCATGACCGGCCTGTACAAGGCCTTCCTCGAAACCGATTCCTCGCTGATGGAGATCAATCCCTTCGTCACTTGCACCGACGGCCGCCTGTTCGCGCTCGACGCGAAAATGAATTTCGACGACAGCGCGCTCTTCCGCCATCCGGACTTGAAGCCGCTGCGCGACGTTACCGAAGAAGATCCCGCTCGAAGTCGAGGCCTCAAAATATAGCCTCAACTACATCAAGCTCGACGGCAACGTCGGCTGCATGGTGAACGGCGCCGGCCTGGCCATGGCGACCATGGACATCATCAAATACGCCGGCGGAATGCCCGCGAATTTTCTCGACGTAGGTGGCGGCGCCAACGCCGAGCAGGTCACTCATGCATTCGAAATCCTGCTGAGCGACAAAAATGTGAAAGCCGTCCTGATCAACATTTTCGGCGGCATCCTCCGCGTGGATACTTTGGCCAAGGGCGTAGTCGAAGCCGCCACGAAGACAAACATCAAGTTGCCAATCGTCCTGCGCCTCGAAGGCACAAACGTCGAGCAGGGAAGAGAAATATTAAAAGCGTCCGGGCTGAATTTTATCGTTGCCCAGACCATGAAAGACGCGGCCGAGAAAGTAGTGGCCGCGGCGGGCGCGGCGTGACTTTGATGAGGATCGTGTCTTCAGCCGTGCTGCAGTATTTAAGATGGTTCGTATCAGGGCACGCCTTCAGGCGTGCCGTAGGCGAGCGAAAATGATGGCGGCTTTAGCCGCCGGAACTTATGAGCATCCTGGTCGACAAAAACACGCGGGTCATCGTGCAGGGCCTCACTGGCCGCGAAGGCACGTTCCACGCCAAGGCCTGCGCCGAATACGGCACCAAAATTGTCGGCGGAGTCACTCCCGGCAAAGGCGGCACCACCCACGAAGGCTTCCCGGTGTTCAACAGCGTGCAAGAGGCCGTGGACAAAACCGGCGCCGACGCCTCCGTCATTTTCGTGCCGCCGCCGTTCGCCGCCGACGCCATCATGGAAGCCGCCGACGCCGAAATCGAACTCATCATCTGCATCACCGAAGGCGTGCCGGTGCTCGACATGGTCCGCGCCTGGGAGTTTTTGCAAACCCGCCGCGCCCGCCTGATCGGCCCCAATTGCCCGGGAATTATTTCTCCCGGCAAATGCAAAATCGGAATCATGCCCGGCCACATTCATCGCGAAGGCCCGGTCGGAATCGTCTCGCGCTCCGGCACGCTGACGTACGAAGCCGTCTATCAGCTCACCACGCGCGGCATCGGACAATCCACCGCCATCGGAATCGGCGGCGACCCGATTGTCGGAACAAATTTCGTGGACGCGCTCGACTTGTTCAATCGCGATCCGCAGACCGAAGCGGTCGTGATGATCGGCGAAATCGGCGGCAACGCCGAAGAAATCGCGGCAGATTTTGTAAAATCGCGGATGAAGAAGCCTGTAGTCGGATTCATCGCCGGACAGACCGCTCCGCCCGGCCGCCGCATGGGCCACGCCGGCGCCATCATTTCCGGCGGCCACGGCACGGCGTCGGAGAAGATCAAAGCAATGGAAGCCGCCGGGATTCGCGTGTGCAAATCGCCCGCCGATATCGGCGAGACGGTTGCCGCAGCCATGGGAGTGAAAGCAAACGCGTAAGCAACTAGGATTTCAAGAGCCAAGAACCAAGAGCCGAGAGCGGTTTAAGCCAACGACCAACGACGAACGACCAACGACGACTTTATGAAAACTCTCCAACGCACTCTCACCATCGTGAAACCCGACGCCGTGCGCCGCAACGCCATCGGCGACATCATTGAACAATTCGAAAAGAACGGTTTCCGCATCCTGGCCATGAAGATGCTCGAAATTTCCCAGCACCAGGCCGAGCAGTTTTACGCCGTCCACGCGCAAAGGTCGTTCTTCAACTCGCTGACCCAGTTCATGTCGAGCGGCCCCATCGTCGCGCTGGCGCTGGAAAAAGAAAACGCCATCGCCGATCTGCGCAAGCTGATGGGCGCCACCAATCCCGCCAACGCCGAAGAGGGAACGATTCGCAAGAAGTGGGCGGCCAGCATCGAGCACAACGCCATCCACGGCTCCGACGCCGACGACACTGCGCGATTCGAGCTGAGCTTCTTCTTCGCGGGATACGAGTTGGCGCAGTAAGGCAGGCTTCAGGCTTCGGGAAAATCACTCACCACTGAACCGTAGTCACCGACTTGCCGCTGAGCGGGATCGTCGCGGCCTTGGTGCCTAGCCTAACCGTGCAATCCCGAGCTGCTCCCGAATTGGTAAGGACCAAGACGCGCTTCCCGTCCGGATTCTCGAATGCCGCGTGATCGATATCAGTGGATCCGCTTTGAGAGTCAATGCGCCGCGCTCCGCGCCGTATAAAACGCGAGTAGTGCGCAAACGCCCAGTACTGTCCGCTGTAAGAAATTTCCTTGCTGGTGGAATCAACCGTCACCAGGCCGCCGCAATTGAATGGGCCCACGTTGGGCTTGCCTTTTTCGTCGAGCGCGAAATTCCACGCGGTGATGGAACGGCACCAATTGCGCAGGATGCCGGTAAAAGTTTTGCTCCAGTCCGCCCAGCCGTTCACGAAATTGGGATCGGTGTAATCGGGTCCGCCTTCGGTCCAGTACATCTCAACCTCGGGATAGGCCGCATGCACCCGCTGAATCCATTCCACCTTGCCTACATATCCGTGCCATGCGATGGCATTGCTGTAGCGGCGAACATCGCCGGTTTCCAGTTCGCCGATGGCACGGCCCCACAAGTTGTAATTGTGGTCGATCAACCAGATTTTCGCTTTCACTCCGCTGCGCTCAAACGCCGGCCCCAACTGCTGGCGCACAAAATCAGCTTCATACTCCATCGGCCAGGTGCAGGCGGGCATGCGGCCGTCCTGGTCGGTGTCCACTTCGTTCTGCACGGTCACGGCCTGTACCGGAACTCCCTCGGTCTCGTATCCCTGCAGGAACTTCACAAAATAGTTCGCGTAAGCCGGCATGTAGTGCCGCTGCATGTTTCCGCCCAGCATTGATTTGTTGGATTTCATCCAGCCCGGCGGACTCCACGGCGACGAAAACAAGAATAGGTCAGGATTCGCTTTCCGCGCCTCCCGCAGGATCGGCAGAAGGTACTTGCGATCGTGATCGATGGAAAAGCGCGTTAAATCCGGGTCAGGGGTCTCGCCGTCGTCATAGCTGAACACTTCGGTCGAATAATCGCTCGCCCCGATGCAGGTGCGGCAGACGCTGAATCCCATTTCCGACGGATGAAAGAGTTCGTGAAACAATTTCTCTCGCGCCGCAGGATCAAGCCGGCTGAAGGTATAGCAAGCTGCGTCTGTAAACGCCGCGCCAAATCCAAGGATTTCCTGAAATTTGTTGCCAGGGTCGAGGACGACCGTGTCCGGCGAGTTGGACAGAGGAGCGGATTTCCACGCCACCGGCGTCCCACGTTGCAGTCGCCGCGTTTCATCGGTGACCCAGACCGCCAAATCACCGCCAGCATCAGCCGCGCTAGCATTCGCGAATCGCGGTAGCGCTACGCCGCCCGCCAGAACCGCGGCCGACTTTGCTGACAGTTCGAGAAACTCGCGTCGTGACGATCGGTTTGCCATCTTCACCCCAGAAAAAACTTCCCGGAAACTGTCTCACACGGGCAACCGACAAGATCCCAGCACTCGGCTCCTAGATCCTGAAGCCCGAAGCCTGAAGCCTGCCCTTCACCCCAGCGCATCATACAACTGTCCTTCAATCCGGTCTGCAAACTTAGGCAGGTCTTTCCGCCCGTATTGCAAAAAGTGCGGCGTGTTGCGGTGCGCTTCGAGTGCCGCGTCGTCCTTGTATTGTTCGTAAATAAAAAACCGCCGCGGCTCGGTTCGATGGCGATGCACTTGAAACATGGCGCATCCCGGCTCCTTGCGCGCCTCTGCGGTCAACTTCGCAAGCACTTCCGCGACCTCGGCTTCCTGCCCGACTTTCGCAACCCACGTTACCGCCAGAACGACCATCGCTAACTCCGCTCTTAGTTCTTGCCGCTGCTGAGCGACTTCAACTCCGCCGTGAAAGAATCCACAAAAATCGTTTCCTCGCGCCCCGGCCCGGTCGAGACCATCCCAATCTGCGCGCCGGATTCTTTCTCAACGAAGTCCAGATACTCCCGCGCCGCTTTGGGAAGTTTACTCAACTCCGTGATCCCCTGCGTCGGCGATGCCCAGCCCGGCATCGTTTTATAAACGCACTCGATCTTCTCCCACCCGCAAGCCTCGGCGGGGATTTCCTCCGTCGCCTTGCCGTCAACTTTGTATCCAACACAGACCGGAATTTCCTTCAGGTCATCGAGCACGTCAAGCTTGGTGACGACAAGCCACGATGTCCCGTTGATCATCCCCGAATAGCGCAGCAGAGGCAGATCAAGCCACCCGCACCGCCGCGGACGCCCCGTCACCGCCCCAAACTCATTGCCCTTCTTGCGAATCAGGTCACCCGTCGCATCGTGAAGCTCCGACGGGAACGGCCCTTCGCCCACCCGCGTGCAGTAGGCCTTGGTCACGCCGATCACCGAATCAATCGCCGTCGGCGCAACTCCCGTACCGATCACCGCGCCGCCCGAAGTCGCGCTCGACGACGTCACAAACGGATACGTTCCGTGATCAATGTCGAGCATCGTCCCCTGCGCGCCTTCAAACATCACTGAATGCCCGCCGGCTATCGCCCGGTTCAGCAGCACCGCCGTGTCGCACACAAACGGCGCAATCCTCGCCGACGCCTCCGCATATTCCGCATACATTTTGTCCGGATCAATCGGCTCGGAATTAAACAGCGCGTGCGCGATCATGTTTTTTTCCTGGCACGCGTTTTCAATGTGCTTCTTCAGCAGATTCAGGTCAAGCAGATCAACTACCCGCAACCCGCGCCGCCCGGCCTTGTCCTCGTAGCTGGGCCCGATGCCGCGCGAGGTCGTTCCAATCTTCACCCGCCCCGGCGCATTCTCCGACGCCAGCTCGATCATCCGGTGATACGGAAGAATCACGTGCGCGCGATTGCTGACGAAAAGATTCCCGTCCACTTTCACTCCCGCATCGCGCAGCGCCCCAACTTCTTTCAGAAACGCGATCGGATCGAGCACCACGCCGTTTCCAATCACCGCGCGGCAGCCGTCGCGCAGCACGCCGCACGGCACCAGTTGCAGCACGAACCGCTTCCCGTTAATGATGACCGTGTGCCCGGCGTTGTGTCCGCCGGCATAACGCGCCACCACCGAGAATTTTTCCGAGAGCACGTCAACAATCTTGCCCTTGCCCTCGTCGCCCCACTGGGCGCCCACAATGACCGCAGTCTTGCCTTTCGCCAATGAAAACTCCTGTTTTGATCAGTGATGCCGATGCGCAGCCGCGACTGATCGCTCTGGCACACGCCCGTCCCCGCAGAACCACGCAACGTCAAAAAATCAGGGATTTACCGGGGCAGAGGTGTACTACAAATCATAACTCGCCGGGGCTAAGGGAGGCGAACGGAATATTCGATTGGCAGCATCGCCGAACATGCATGAAGGATTTTACGCCCTGGCTCAAGCTGACCTCTCTCCACTCGAATATGCTGCGTCATCCCGAAGTCCCCGCGCTTTCACCAGCGGGGCGAGGGATCTCGCGCGGAGGGCACAACTCTGTACGCGCGCATCGTCGCCCTCACTCCTTCGGCGCCGCCGACTGCTTCTCCGTCGGATCCGGCCGAATCACCGCCAGATTCGCCGGCGCATCCGCATGCACCCCAAAGTCCCACACATAGCTGTTCATCCCCTGCTTGCCGAGCAGCTCGGCCACCGCGTACTCGCCCGGCTCCAGCGGAGCCTTCGGCGTCAGCTTAATCCAGCCTTCGCTCATCTGCTCCGCCGTGGCCGCGACGCCCTCCTGCTCCTGACTCGACTTGCCCGTGACCGAACTCTTCAGCGTCCCCACAATCCGCTTGTCGCCCTTGACCTCGGCCCGCACAATCCGAAACCGGTCCCACGGCAGCTCCGCGCCTTGTTTTGTAGAATCAGGTTTCGTAGAATCTGGTTTTGCAGAATCACTCGGTTTCGTAGAGTCACTCGCCTCCGTCCGACGCGTCCAGATTGATATAAATCGCCGGCAGCGACGCATGAATCTGAATCTTCGACCGCGACCCCGCAATTTCAATCGTTGACTTCGCCCCCGCCAGCGGATTAATCGCCGCCCGCAGCACATTGTGCCCCGTATGCCGATTCACTTCGCCCGTGCTCTGATCGAGCGGCACCAGCTCCGGCAGCGCCAAATAAGTGTCCAGCGCATACACTCCGCCCTCCGGAGGCAGCCGCAGCCCCGCCGCCACCTGCGGCGAGCGCAACTCTTCCTCCTCGCGCTCCTCCTGCATCTCCTTCTCAAGCTCGGCCGCTTCCTTCGACTCCTTGCCCGCCGCCCGGTCCGCCTCCCACTTTTTGGTCGCGTCCCAATCCACCAGCGCGTTCGGGATTTCCTCCCACTCGTTCCGCTCCACGCTAAAGAACCGCACCCGGTCGTCTTTAATTTCCCATTTGGTGGCGATCTGGTAGGACCCGTCTTTCAGGATGAGGCGTTTGGATTGGGCCTGAGCGGCGCAGTGGGATGGCCAGGCCAGCAGCGTGAATAAAAAGAAGAGCGCGCATAGGACTGAGCGGACGCTGGCCATGACTCTTGTAGTTTACCGCCGTCCCGTCTCAGGCTTTCAACGACGGGTGATTTTTTGCGATCCACTGCTCCACAATCAGAATGAATTCTTTCGTCTTCGCCACAATCTCCTTTGCTTCCGTTTCAGTCGCGACAAAAACATCGTCGTAGTCAATCACGTTCCGCTTCCGCCGGCATCTGTCGAAATAATCACTATACGGACCCGCAGGTTTGCCAATTGCCATCTGAACCACGTCGAAGGAAATCCTGTGGTGTCCAGCGCCGGAGACGCGGTAGCCGGCACACGCAATCGCCATTTTTGCGGCTTGCAACGCAGCGTTATATGCGGTTGCAAAACGCCGGTCTGACGATACTCCCTCCAGAGATGCGTCGGCCAGGTCGCGAGCAATCACGGCCCGCAGCTTGTCCAATTCCTTCTTCGATGTTCGGTGTCGCTGAACTTCGTTATTTGCCAGCAACTGCGTCCAGGTCACGCTGTTCACCTTTCACGAACTGGAGACTGCCCTTCAGCACGGTGGTTAAAAAGTGGTCGCCTTCAGCGACTTTCTTGCGGAATTCATTCACCGAGTAGTTTGTCACGTTTACTTCCCGGCCCAGTCGCTTTTCTGCTTTTCGCAGAGATGGGGCCAGGTCCGCCAGCCCCACGTTTCCTATGACCATAAGGTCCACATCGCTTGTAGCACGTTCTTCGCGACGCGCTATGGAGCCGTACACGAAGGCACAGACGATCTTCTCTTCATAGGCGCGAAGGGCAACTCGCAGCGTGGGAATCAGTCCCATCGTCTTTTCGAACATACTCCGCAGCTCACGGAAGATCGGAGACCGCGTCTCTGCCTTAAAGTACGTCCTGCGCCCGTCCTTGCGTTGTTGCAAGATGCCACTTTGCTCCAGCGATCGAAGTTCGCGTTGCAGACTTGAGGGGCGTGTGTGAAGGAATTCGGCCAATTCAGAGAGATACCACCACTTCTCGGGCCGGGTCAGAGTTGCCGCCAGCACCCCCTGCCGCACACTCGGAAACAGGCTGTTCAAGACTGGCGGATTCTTACGCATAATGCGTATATTATTACGCGAATTGCGTATATACGCAAGGCCTGAGCAGCCAAGGCCCACGTGGGGACGGACGCCCTCGTCCGTCCAGTCGAGCGAAGCTCGACATCTGCATGCAGCGGATCAAACGCCGCTCAGTTCTTCGCTGGAGCTTGCGGAAATAAGATGCTCAAAGCGTCCCGAGCCGTCAAAGCCCTGAAAATCTGGAATCTTACTAAAAACCCCTGAAGGCGTGTATTCGGGCTTGTGCAAGATCCAGACAGTTTCGCTTCTCGAAACCGGAGCAGCCATCAGAAACTGATACGAAGCGCCGTCCATCTCGAAGGAAATTCGGCTCTGGCTGACATGGCCCTGCACCGCTCCCTCAAGCGGCGACTGCGACAATACCCACAGACCCTCACCTTGCCGGTAGAAGTACACTACGTCATGGTCGGCCTCAAAAATACTTGAGGTAAGCCCTGCGTAATCCTTTACTACCTTCTTGTTTCGAAGCAGCACGGGAGAGATCAAACGCAATTCCCCTGGCTTCGGGTCCATGTTACCAATTCCCTGACCATTCGAAATGACGGATGGCATGTGATCCAGGAACTCGCCGGCTAGCACTATCTGCCCCGCGCCCGGAGTGTCTATTCTTAACTGCTCCCCCGGCTGAAACCAGTACTCGCTTTCCGGCTGATTCTCTATTCCCATCATGGACGCGGCGTAAGAGTCAGTGAAAGCCGCAAAGTTCGTTTTTGTGCGCAGCCCAAGTTTGACCCGATCGCCGTCCTGCGAGAGCATCGTCAATTTGTAAGGCACAAACCCGAACCTCGTATACGCTATCCCCTGGCAACTAGCAGGTGGCTGTTGTTGGCTCAACAGCGGGCACAGAATGGAATACCGGTCTTCGGACTTGACTGTCAGCATCAGGACTCGCCCCTGACTTTGTGCGCGTACCTTCAAGATCGCCAGGCCAGAACCCAGCACCAGAACCGCGACCAACAGCAACGCAAACGCGATTCTCGGAATTCGCATAGTCTCCCATCCCTTCTGCCACCAACTCGATTTTGTTCTCTCCTGCTTTCGCCCAAGTCAACGGACTCGTTTCCGTCGATTCCAGACTCGCCACCCGGCGCAGCTCCGCCCCCATCTCCGCGTACTCGGTCAATCGCGTCGCGCAGACGTCGCACTCGCCAACATGCTCCGCCGCGGCGCGCGGAATCTTTTCGCCGTCGCACAGTGCAGAAACAAACTCCGCTGCTTCTTCGCACTTCATACATCCTCCTTGGGGGTTTTATGCGAGCTTCGCCAGATTGTTCGCAAGGCTTCTCGGGCGGCGAACAATCTCGATCTAACTGTTCCGACCGGAATTTCCAGAATCGCCGCCAGTTCCGCGTAGGACTGGCCTTCCACTTCTCGCAGCCACAGCAAGTTCCGCTGCTCCTCGGGAAGCCGTTGGAATGCGTCCCCAACGACCGACGCGGTTTCGGAATGCTCAGGACTTACTGCGGTTTCCTTCTCTGGCTGCGTTGGACTTTGTTTTCGCCACCACTCGGCGGCGCGTTTCCTTCCAATTCCGTATAGGTAGGTCCGAAGCGCTCCGCGTTCCGGTTGGAATCCGTTAGGCCGGTTCCATATCTGGATGAACGTTTCTTGCGCAACGTCCTCGGCTGCCTGCGGATCGCCGACGATCTGCCGCAGGAAACCTTGCAGCCCGGGCGCATTCGCGCGATAAAACGCGTCGAATGAGGCCGCGTCTCCCTTGACGATTCGTTCCCAGAGTTCGCGGTCGTTAGGCAATTAGCTTCTCCAGCCTGTTATTCGGGCTTGCGGGACAAAAGGTTCACCCAGAGGACATAAATATAGGCCGAAAGACGTAGCAGGGCCGGTGCCGCTACCATTGTCGAGCTTCGGCTCGACAGGACAGACGAGGGCGTGCCGTCCCCACGTGAGCGGTTCCAGAATCCCGACGTGTGAAGCCCGAAGCCCGCTTTTCTATTCCCCTCCGCCCACTTTTTTGGCATAATTGTTCGTGCACCCCAGCCTGCACAATTTTCCAAAACAATTTAGAGCGAGGCAACGATGTCGGCAAAGTACATCTTTGTAACCGGCGGTGTTGTGTCTTCATTGGGCAAGGGACTGGCGGCCGCTTCCATCGGCTGCCTGCTCGAAAGCCGCGGCCTCAAAGTCAACCTGATGAAGTTCGATCCTTACCTCAACGTCGACCCCGGCACCATGTCTCCGTTTCAGCACGGCGAAGTTTTCGTCACCGACGACGGCGCCGAAACCGATCTCGACCTCGGCCACTACGAGCGCTTCACCCACGCCAAACTTTCCCGCGACAATAACTGGACCACCGGCCGCATCTACGAACAGATCATCGCCAAAGAGCGCCGCGGCGATTATCTCGGCAAGACCGTGCAGGTGATTCCGCACGTGACCAACGAAATCAAAGCCGCGATGAAGAAAGTCGCGCAGGACGTGGACGTCGCCATCGTCGAAATCGGCGGCACCGTCGGCGAC
Source organism: uncultured Acidobacteriota bacterium (assembly GCA_963839975.1). Lineage (GTDB taxonomy): Bacteria > Acidobacteriota > Terriglobia > Terriglobales > Acidobacteriaceae > Gp1-AA145. The sequence continues at coordinate 1,156,850 of CAWIXA010000003.1, forward strand.
ATCGAGTCGCTGCCCTTCATGGAAGCCATCCGCCAGATGCGCCAGGAACTGGGCCGCGAAAATACTTTGTTCGTTCACGTGACGCTGGTTCCGTTCATCGCCGCCGCGCAGGAATTGAAGACCAAGCCCACGCAGCACTCGGTGAAAGAACTGCTGAGCATCGGAATTCAGCCCGACATTCTGCTCTGCCGCACCGACCGTTTCCTCTCAAAAGACATGAAGTCGAAAATCGCCCTCTTCTGCAACGTCGAAGAAGGAGCCGTCATCACCGCGAAAGACGTGGCTTCCATCTACGAAGTCCCGCTGGTGTTCGCGCACGAAGGCGTTGACGCCCTGGCGCTGAAATATCTGCACATCGAAGCGAAAGACCGCGACATGAAGCAGTGGGAAGAACTGGTCCACAGCGTTTACAACCCGAAAGACGAAGTCAGCATCGCCATCGTCGGCAAGTACGTCGAGTACGAAGATTCCTACAAGTCGCTGAAAGAAGCCCTGGTCCACGGCGCGCTGGCGCACAATTTGAAGCTGCGCGTGAACTGGGTGGAAGCCGAGGGCCTGGAAGAAGGCCAGCGTGCCTGCGCCGAGCAGCTTCAGGACTACGACGGCATCCTCGTCCCCGGCGGCTTCGGCAAGCGCGGCATCGAAGGCATGTTGCAGGCCATTCGCTACGCCCGCGAAAACAAAGTCCCGTATTTCGGCATCTGCCTCGGCATGCAGACCGCGTGCATCGAGTATGCGCGCAACGTCTGCGGACTTGGCCGACGCCAACTCCAGCGAATTCGATCCCTCCACCCCGCACCGCGTGATCTACAAACTGCGCGAACTGCGCGGCGTGGAAGAACTCGGCGGCACCATGCGCCTGGGCGCATGGACCTGCAAGATCGAGCCTGAAACGCTGGCCTACAAAATTTACGGCCAAACCGAAATCAGCGAGCGCCACCGCCATCGCTACGAATTCAATCGCGAATACGAAGAGCACGATGACCGCCGCTGGGCTGCGAATCTCCGGCTCGACGCCCGACGGCACTTACGTCGAGATGGTCGAACTTCCCGACCACCCCCACTTCATCGGATGCCAGTTCCATCCCGAGTTCAAGTCGAAGCCGCTCGAGCCGCATCCGTTGTTCCGGACATTCGTCGGCGCGGCGTACGAGTATCGCCGCAAGCGAGAAGTCCGAAAAGAACGCCGCTGAAGTTGGAAATGTTCCATCGCCCGGTGAAAGTGGCGAGATAAGACCTTTACCACAGAGCAGCGCAGAGTTACACCGAGAGACGGACACAGTAGCGAAGTAAGTTTCTCGGATTTTCCTCTGTGAAACTCTGATGCGCCTCTGTGGTCAACAGTTTCTTGCATTTGCTGAACGTTTTGAGCACTCTCATTCCAAGTCGAAGGCGTCCGCATCGGCTCCGGCGATCTTTTCCTCATCGCCGGCCCCTGCGTCATTGAGAGCGAAAAGCACGCGCTCTTCATGGCGGAAGTCATCAAAGGCGTGACCCGCGCGCTGAACATTCCCTTCATCTTCAAAGCAGTCGTACGACAAAGCCAATCGCACCTCGATGCGCAGCTTTCGCGGCCCCGGATTAGCCGAAGGCCTGCGCATCCTGAAAAAAGTGAAAGACGAAGTTCACATTCCGGTGCTCACGGACGTTCACGAAGTGAAAGACGTTCCCCAAAGTCGCCGAGGTCGTGGACGTCCTGCAAATCCCAGCATTCCTCTGCCGCCAGACTGACCTCATCGTCGCCGCCGGAATGACCGAGCGCGTGGTCAACATCAAGAAAGGCCAATTCGTCTCCCCCTGGGACATGCGCCACGCCGTCGAAAAATGCCGCGCCGCCGGCAACGACCGCGTCTTCGTCACCGAGCGCGGCTCCAGCTTCGGCTACAACAATCTGGTCGTGGACATGCGCTCGCTGGCCATCATGCGCAAGTTCGCGCCCGTAGTTTTCGACGCGACGCATTCCGTCCAACTCCCCTCCGCCTCCGCCGACGGAGACCAAGCCGTAAGCGGCGGCCAGCCCGAGTTCATCCCGCTGCTCTCGCGCGCCGCCGTCGCCGCCGGCGTTGACGGCGTCTTCATGGAAGTCCACGACAATCCGAAGGAAGCCAAGTCCGACGGCGCGAACGCGCTGGAGTCAACGAAATTGCGGGGAGTGTTGAAGGAATTGCTTGCGGTGCACCGGGCGGTCGCGGTGGCGCACGCAACGCCCTAATCTCGATTGAGGTGCCAATCTGTAAGTTGTGCTTTGATCTCGTTGTATTCAGGCATGGTGGCCGGTACAAAAACGTGTGCACCATCCATCCATCGCGGCCAGCGACTGTATCTCACGACCAGACCCCGTTTCAGCGGCCCGAAAACGGAGAGGACCAACACCTCTCGGATCTCGCGAACCTCTGAACGCTGGATCGTTCGCCCGTGTCGGTACACCGCATCAGCAGCCTTACCTTCGTAGACTGTGATGCAATCGGGTTCGATCTCGAGACTCATATCAACAGCCCGTCCCCATCTGGCGAACAGAGTCATCCAGATAGCAATGAAAGGCGCTTTCGGGATCTCGCGAGCGAACCAGGCATAGGACCCTAACGCGGCTCCGGACGAAACCCCGACAAGGCGATCGATCGCCCAGTATCCAAAGAGCAGGCCCGACGTGACCAGCAAGAAATAGAGAAGCGTTCCCCTCAGACGACCCGCTTTCGTTCCATAGTCACGAGGAGTGACCGTGTACGACCTTAGTCCGGTGCCGTCCAATACCTTCATCTGCTTCTCCGGTCGTGCGCGATTCTAGCACGGTGTTGCGGAAGCAATCTCCGCGGCGTGGCGGCTCGTTTTCCGCTGTCTTTCGAAGTCCGAAACTACCGAATCTGCTAGCATTCCTGTGCTTGATCAACCGGTTCTGAACCGCTTAACGGTGTTGCTGAGGGAAACCCATGCCCAAAAACCTCACCTCGCTATTAATTCTTTCGCTCGCCCTCATCACGCCGGCCATCGCACAAACGCCGCCGCAACCGGGGCCCATGAGGGTCGTCATCATCGGTCTAGTCCACGGACACGTCGATGGTTTCTTCCAGCAAAGCCTGCACCGTCCGGATATCCAACTCGTCGGCATCGCCGAAAGCAATCAACAACTCGCCGCCGACTACGCGAAGAAGTACAGCCTCGATCCCAAACTGCTTTTCACCAGCATCGACGAAATGCTTGAGCGCACCCATCCCCAGGCGGCGCTGGTGTACTCCAACACTCGCGATCATCGCCAGGCAGTTGAAATCTGCGCCCGCCACGGCGTCCCGGTGATGATGGAAAAACCGCTGGCCGTCAGCCTGGACGACGCCCGCGCCATCGAGTCCGCCGCCCATCAGGGACACATCCAAGTGCTGGTGAACTATGAGACCACGTGGTACAGCAGCAATCGCGCCGCCTACGATCTCGTGCATCAGAACGCGCTCGGCGGCGTTCGCAAGATCGTGATTCACGACGGCCACAACGGCCCGAAAGAAATCGGCGTCGGCCCGGAATTTCTTAGCTGGCTCACCGATCCCAAACTCAACGGCGGCGGCGCGCTCTTCGATTTCGGCTGTTACGGCGCCGACCTCGCGACTTGGCTGATGGACGGCCAGCGCCCGCTGACCGTCACCGCGATTACCCAGCACATCAAGCCGGAGATTTATCCCAACGTAGACGACGAAGCCACTATTGTCCTGACCTACCCAAAAGCGCAGACCATCCTACAGGCATCATGGAATTGGCCCTTCGGCCGCAAAGATATGGAAGTGTACGGACAGTCCGGCTACGTTCTAACCGTAGGACGCGACGCCATCCGCACCCGACGTCCGCATGAAGACAAAGAAGGAGCGCAGATCACCGCGCCCCCGCTCCGCGCTCCATACGATGATTCTTTATCGTATCTTCGCGCCGTCGTCTTAGACGGGCTGAAGCCGGAAGGTCTTTCCGCGCTCGAAACCAACATGATCGTTACGGAGATTCTCGATGCTGCCCGCCGCTCTGCAGCGGAAGGCAAAACTGTTCAGCTTGCGCCGTAATCTCGGCCTCCTCAGTCCAACTTAACTACTGTTTTCCTGCTACCATTTCTGCTCGTCGTCCATCCTCATGCACGCCTTCGCCATCATCGCTGGAGCCATCATCCTCCTTTCCGTCCTCCTGGACGCCTTCGAGACCGTCGTCCTGCCACGCCGCGTTCGCCGCATGTTTCGAATCTCCATTTGGTTTTATCGCAATACCTGGAGGCCATGGGCGCGGCTGGGGAGCCACATCCCGTCACAAAATAGGCGGGAATCCTTCTTGGGATATTTCGGCCCGCTTTCCCTGATTGTCCTTCTGGGCTTGTGGGCGTGCAGTCTGATCTTTGGATTCGCACTGCTGCAATATGGCAGCGGAGCACATCTCTCCACCGGAAATGAGCCGATTACATTCGGCTTGCTGCTGTATCAGAGTGGCGAGACTTTCTTCACCCTCGGCTATGGAGACATCGTCCCCGCCTCTGGTTTTTCGCGAGCGCTTTCGGTCGGCGAAGCCTTCATGGGATTCGCCTTCCTCGGCGTGGTCATCGGCTACCTGCCGACGATCTATTCCGCCTTTTCGCGCCGGGAGATTGAAATTTCTTTGCTCGATGCCCGCGCCGGATCCCCTCCCAGCGCCGCTGAGCTCCTCACCCGCGCCGCCAGCAGCTCCGACCAGCGCACGCTCGATCAGCTTTTCCGCGACTGGGAACGCTGGGCCGCGGAAGTCCTCGAGAGCCATCTGTCATATCCCGTGCTGAGCTTTTACCGCTCACAGCACAGCAATCAGTCGTGGCTCGGCGCGCTCACGGTTATTCTCGATGCCACGTCGCTGGTTATCGCTGGGATTGATGGAGTCAACACCGAGCAGGCGCGCTGGACTTTCAAGATGGCACGCCATGCGGTAGTCGATTTAGCCCAGGTAGTGCGCGCAACCTACAACCCCGAAGCCCCCGAGCGACTGACGACAGAAGACCTGGCGCTGATCCGGTCACAGCTCGCAGAGAAAGGTCTCCGCCTGCGCACCGATCCAGAAGCCGAATCGAAACTCGGTCAACTCCGCCAGCAGTACGAACCTTACGCGATCGCCATGGCCAGAAATCTCTACATTACTTTGCCGCCCTGGATTCGCCGCGATGCGATCAGAGACAACTGGCAGGCCGGCCCCTGGGACCGCACCATTCAGGCCGAGGCGTTGGGAAAGATCGGTGGCGCTCGCCCCCGCATCGCCGACGAGCATTTCTAGTTAGACTCCCGACTCTAGTGAGCCACAAAGCCTTTGCGCCGCTGTTCGCTATAGCGGCTGAGGGCGTCGCTGATCACCGGATAGGCCTCCCCTGCGGGCCGGAATTCGTCCACTTCGACGGCTTTGCCTTCCAGTTGCTTGTAGTCCTGAAAGAACCGCCGCAACATCAGCATGCGGTGCGACGGCATCTCCGCCGCTTCGCGATAGCTGTTGAACTCCGGGTCGCTGGTGGCCACGGCGATGATCTTGTGATCTTTCTTTCCGGAATCAATCATCGTCATCAGGCCAATGGCGCGCGCATGAATGATGGTGAGCGGGACGACCGCTTCCTGACACAGCACCAGCACGTCGAGCGGGTCGTCATCCTCGGCGAGGGTCTGCGGGATGAATCCATAATTCGCTGGATAGTAAACCGCCGAGTAGAGAACACGGTCCAGTTTGATCAGGCCGCTCACCTTGTCGAGCTCATACTTGACGCTCGATCCGAAGGGAATCTCGATGATGGCGTTGAACTCTCCCGGCAGCTTGCTGCCCGGAGTAACGTCGTGCCAAGGATGGATCACGTGAACATTCTATCGCGGACACCGAGCGCTTGACCCCTCATTCCCGCACCGAGTAAAGTTGGATTCAGATGTCCCCCCAAACCGGCAAATTCCTGAAGTTCGGCAGCGCGATGGTGATCATCCTGCTTGCCCTCGCCTACCTCGCCTACACCGGCGTCCAGGAGAGCAAGAGTTACTACGTCACCATCAAAGAACTGCACGGCATGGGCGACGGCGCATACACCAAGCGCCTGCGAGTTGCGGGAAATGTCCAGCCGGGTTCGATCAAACGCAGCGGCACCAGCATCAGCTTCGTGCTGGTGGAGAACGACCAGACCCTGAACGTGGTGTACAACGGTACCGAACCTCCGCCCGACACTTTTAAGGACAACGCTCAGGCCCTCGCGGAAGGCAGCCTCAAGCGCGACGGCCGTGACGGCGTTTTCTATGCCAAGCAAATCCAGGCCAAATGCGCCTCCAAATACGCCCCCCAAGACGCCACCGCGCCTCAGACGAAAACTTAGCGCCAACTTTTCAGCAATCACTCGGTTTAAGAACTTTCAGCAGTCACTCCTTTAAGAAACAGTTGCTGCGTCATCTCGAAGACCCCGCGTTTTCACCAGCGGGGCGAGAGATCTCGCGTGCAGCGGATGCGCCCTGGTTTTTCTAGTCCGGATTTCCCTCCGAATTTTCCTTTGCCTGCTTTATAAGTGATTCATGCCCGACCGGACCGAAGCCAGCAGCCGTCTGTCGAAGCTTGTTCTGTGGCCGACGCTCTTCCTGATCTGCTTCGGACTCGGCTACCCCACACTCAACCGCTACGACCCTCGCCAGCTTCTCCCCGATGCCGCAACTTACGCCAAGCTCGCTCAAGCAGGCCCGGCAAGCATCGCCAGCCCCTTCCGTTTCCGCGTCCTGGTGCCGTTTCTGGCGTGGTCAGTTGCGGAGTTGGCCAAAGGCCGCATCGGCACCTGGGACCCAATGCTCTTCGGGTTCTTAGTGATAAATTCGGTGTTCGCCGCCACCACCGCGTTTCTGATTACGCTCATCGGTGAATCGTTGTTGGCAGACTCTGCCGCTGCGTTGCTCGCCTCGGCTCTCTACCTGCTGAATTTCGCAGTCTCCAACGCCCATCTCGCGGCGCTCGTCGATTCCGGCGAAGCTCTCTTTCTTATGGCCATCGTCGTCAGCATGTTCTATCGACGCTGGTGGTTGCTGCCTCTGATCGGGGTGCTGGGGGCGCTCGCGAAGGAGTCCTTCATCCCGTTCTCGATCCTGATGGCTGTCACATGGTGCCTGGTCTCTCCTGATGTAGCGCACCGCCGTCGCCACGCCATCTGGGTTGTGGCCATGATCGCCGCCGAATGCGCGACCGTCATCGCGCTTCAATCCATTATTGACGGCCATCTGGCGTCGCCCTGGGATTTCGCTGCTGGCCTCAACTCCCATTCCAACTACTTCGCAAACCTAGGACGCTCGCTGCTCGACCGCAATTCCTGGTACATCCTGATCTGGCTGCTTCCCCTTGGCTTGGTGCGAATCAGAAAATTCCCCCGCGAATGGGTCGCCTCGGCTGCGATAGCGTGCGGGTGTGCTTTTCTGCTTAACGCCTATCACAGCACCTTGGGAGGCGGTGGTGGCGGCATTGGCCGCTATGTATTCGATATCGCCGGCCCGTTGCTCAGCCTCTCCACGGCAGCTTATCTGGCCAGAAACCGCAGCCTCATATAGTCCGCCGTCCACCGGCCTCGCTCGTCGCACAGCACTGGACGCAGCCTCTCGGTCACTTCGCCCAGAAATGCTTCGCGTTTCTCCTCCGCCACGCTTTTCGTGAACGGAATCGCAAAAGTCTCCAGCCATCCCCGCATTCCCGTGGGCAAAGGCGTTGGCCGTGGAATCAGCGCCATGGATTCCACCTTGAATCCCGCCCGCACCAGCCGTTCGCGATAATCGTCAGGGGTGGGGAAATACCAGGGGATCAGCGCCAGAGGATCAGCGACCCCGTATTTCTCGAGCGTTGCGCAAAGCGCAACCGTGACTGCCGCGGCGCACCCATGCCCGCCCATTTCGGCCGCAAAACGCCCGTCCGGCTTGAGCGCACGCCGCACGCCTTGAATCACCGCATCGGGATCACGCTTCATCCAATGCATGGCCGCGTTCGAGAACACTGCGTCAAACTCAGAATTGAAACTGAGGCCGTATGCATCCATGACGCGTGCATCGATCCCTCGCTTCTTCGCCGCAGCTACCATATCGGACGAAGCATCGACGCCAACAACCTGCGCTCCCGCCGCGACGATCTTCTCCGTGAGCGCCCCATCGCCGCAGCCCAGATCGAGAATGCGCTCTCCCGGTTGCGGATTGAGCAGATCAAACACCGCCTGCCCCAAGTCGGAGACAAACCGCGCATTCTCCGCATAGCGCGATGAATTCCATTCCTGGGCGGGTGTTTCGGAAGGCTGAGTGTTCGCAGGCATCTTGTCATCGTAAAACAAAATGCGCGGCAGCTTAAGCCGCTGTGGTTGGCTGGTGCTATAAAGAATGATTCATGCCCGCCCCTCCAATTGTCACCGTCGGCGGCGTCATCAAGCAATTCGGCCGCTTCGCCGCTCTCCGCGGGGTGACCGCCGACTTCGCTCCCGGACGCCTTTACGTCGTCCTCGGCGACAACGGAGCAGGGAAGACGACGCTGCTGCGCACCATCGCCGGACTCGCGCAACCCACCCGCGGAACCATTTCCGTCCTCGGCGCAAAAGAAATCAAAACCGTCTGCGCCCAAATTGGCTACATGGCGCATCCATCGCTCCTCTACGACGAAATGAGTGGCCTCGAAAACCTGCGCTACTTCGCCGGACTTTATGGAATCAAGAGCGATGCAAGCACTCCCGCAGCCAACGACCGATGCCGCCAAGTCATCACCGCGGTCAAACTCGATCCCGACCTCGCCCGCTCCGTCGGCCAGTATTCCCAGGGCATGCGCCAAAGAATGTCGCTGGCGCGCGCCCTGCTCAACGACCCCAAACTCCTGCTGCTCGACGAGCCTTTCTCCAATGTGGATTTCCGTTCCGCCCACGAAATGGCTGGCTTGCTGGCCCAAATGCGCGACCAGGGAAAGACTCTGCTCGTAGTAACCCATCAGCCCGCCCTGCTCGAAGCGGTAGCCGATGAATTCGTCTGGATGGATTCAGGAAGAATCGTGGATCGCACTTCCAAACTGAAGGCGGGCACGTCATGACGTTCCTCGCCCTCCTCCGCGCCACGCTCGCCAAAGACCTCCGCCTCGAATGGCGTTCCAAAGACGCCATCAACGCCATGCTGTTTTTCTCGCTGCTGGTGGTAGTGATCTTCAGCTTCGCCTTCGAGCCTACCGCGGAAGAATCGCGAAGGATCGCCGGCGGCCTGATCTGGGTCGCGTTTTTGTTTGCCGCCCTGGTAGTTCTGAACCAGACCTGGGCGCGCGAACTTCGCAACCACGTCCTCGATGCCTATCGTGTATCGCCAGCCCCCGCCAACCCGCTGTTCCTAGCCAAAGCCTTCGGCAATTTCATTTTTGTGATTACCCTTGAAGCGCTGATGATGCCTCTGTTCATCGTCTTTTACAAGCTGCGCGCCATCGGTCCCGCCTGGGAGTTGTTTCCTATCGCGATCCTGGGCACTTGGGCACTGGTGGTGAACGGTACTTTTTTTGCAGCAATTTCTCTGCGCACCCGCAGCCGCGAAGTCATGCTGCCCCTGCTCCTGTTCCCCTTTTCCATCCCCGCCCTTATCGCCATGGTCAACGCTACAAGCGCCATCCTGACCGGCGAAGAGTCCGCCCGCTTTTGGATCGTTCTTCTGGTGGCGTATGATGTCGTGTTCACTACCGCCTGTCTGTTGCTCTTCGAAACAGTTTTGGAAGCAGAATGAAGTGTAGATTATGAAACGCGCATTCCCGATTCTTGCGGTCGTCACCGCTTTGCTGCTCAGCTTTGCTCTCTATGAAGCTCTGATCGGCGCACCCACCGAGCGCAGCATGGGCGACGTGCAGCGCATCTTCTACTACCACGTGCCTTCGGCGTGGACGGCATTCCTCCTCTTCTCCATCAATTTCGTCGCATCAATCACTTATTTGATCAACCGCCGCCCCGCCGCCGACATCCTCGCCCTCACCACCGCAGAAGTCGGCGTCGTTTTTCTGACAGTCAATTTGGTGACCGGACCGATCTGGGCACGTCCCGTCTGGGGCATCTGGTGGACGTGGGACTGGCGCCTGACCTCGACCCTGGTGATGTGGCTGATCTATGTAAGCTACCTTTTGCTGCGCCGCTTTTCTTCTGGCGGAGAGACCCCCGTCCTGGCCGCCGCGCTCGCCGTTCTCGGCGCGCTCTGCGTTCCGTTCGTCTATTTCTCCATCTGGTTTTTCCGCACCCAGCACCCTTCGCCGGTCATCGGCGGCGGCGGCTCGCTCGACCCCCGCATGTGGCACGCGCTGCTCATCAACTGGCTCGCGTTCCTCTGCCTCGCACTGCTGGTCTGCTGGACGCGCTACCGCCTCGAAGTGGTGCAGCGTGAAGTGGACGAAGCGCAATCGCTCGAATCACTACGGGAGGTCTCGCGGTGAACTACCTCATTGCTGCCTACATCGCCACTTGGCTAATCCACGGAGCCTATCTCGCGATTCTGGTGAAGAAGTATGCGAAGGTCCGCCGTGAAATCGAGAGCTTGAAGAGTAGCTGAGCCTTTGAGAAATGAATTTCTCTGCGATCTCGGCGTACTCGGCGGTTAAAGGTTTGAGTTAGTGCGTGAAATTCCACCCCGCCTGCACTGCCGCAACATCCTGCGTCTCACCGCTCGGCCGGATGAACTCGTACTCCTCGATGACCGCCGCCACCCCAACCCGCGTCGGCGGCTTGTCGGGCACCACCCGAATCACCCGCGCCAGAAACCTGACTTGCACCGGATCAGTCAGCGTAATTTGCCGCGGAAACGCCATCGTGACCTCCACCCGGGCCCCTTCCGCCATCCACCGGTCGAGATAAAAGAAAATCCCCCGCGCGCTCACATTCTCGGTTTCGGTGGGGAACTCGTTGGGAATGCCAGACACTCGTACCGACGCCGGCAGCTTCATGGTGAAGCGCCGCATGGCCCGTCGTTCGCGGTTGTCCTCTGAAACCGGTCCCTGTCCTAAGAGCATTGTTTGTTGTAAAGACGTGGCCGTCTTACCCAGTGCCAGCACAGAAGCGGTTCTGACCCCAGACTTGCCGAATTACCCGCTCATTGCAAGGACAAAAGCCTCAGGGGGATAGGGCCGGTTAATACCGCCAGATTCCAAGAGCGCAAGCCTTCGAGGATGCCGCCGCCCCAACCTTCACCATCAATTCAGAGGCCTCGGCATCTCCCGCCAGACCCGCGCGCATCAGAGTTATAGATGTCCGTTCCGGGGCTTCCCAGATTTCAAAGTTCCAAGTCAGTCCGACGCTACTGCTTCGGCTCCGGCTTGAGACCTTGTATCCGTGAAGCCTGGGACTGAAAACATGAGGCGGGGAGCCGCTTTTCTCAGGGACGAAACTTGACAGCCTATGCGTCAGATGTTTAAGTAATTACTTGCTTTAAGCCATCAGGTAGCGTGCGCACGCCGGCCGACTGCCAGGCAAGCTTCGGGCGCGCGACACGGCGCCATCTCTCAATCTTTTTCTCTTCATTGAAGAAACCGGGAACTCGGAGGGTTCGTTGATGGTCAATCGCGGTGGGGTGGGGCGAGGTTTTGCGCGCGGACGGGCCCCTGTCATTTTAGCTTTGTTGCTTCTCGGCGGCGCGTTTCTGCTTAAGCGAGACATCGCCGGCCCCGGCACGACCCGGAACATTCCACCCGCAGCCCTCAGCGATCCCCAACACGTCCGTGCCGCCTTCGGGCGCTTACCCATGAGCTTCGAACCGAACCAGGGCCAGAGTGACGCCCGGGTCAAGTTCCTCGCCCACGGAAACGGTTACGGCCTGTACCTGACATCCAATGAAGCCGTCCTCGCGCTGCCGCCCAGGGGGAAGACCCGCCCAGTCGTCGAGATGCAGTTTAGCGGCGCTAACCAGGCTGCCGATTTGGCCGGCACCGCCCTCCTGCCCGGCCACAGCAACTACTTCATCGGGAACGATCCTTCCCGCTGGCGCCGCAATATCCCGCAGTTTTCACGGGTGCAGTATCGCAGTCTCTATCCCGGCGTCGATTTGGATTTTTACGGCAGACAAGGCCGCTTGGAGTATGACTTCGAGGTCGCCCCCGGCGCTGATCCCAATCAGATTGCCTTGAATTTTAATGGCGCGAAAAGTCTCCAAGTCGCGACCAATGGCGATCTCGTCCTCGCCTTGGACGGCGCCGACCTGCGCTTCGAAGCCCCGCACGTCTATCAGAACACCCCAGCCGGAACCCAAACGGTCGCTGGATCGTTTGTTCTCGGCGACGGCAATCGCGTCACATTCCATGTCGGCGACTACGACCGCAGCCGCACCTTGGTCATCGACCCCGTCCTGACCTTCTCCACCTACCTCGGAGGTGCTGGAGACGAAAGCTGCACCGCCATCACCGCCACGCCCATCGGATTCGTCCCGCACTGCCCAGCCATTGCAGTGGACACTGCCTCTCGTGTCTATGTCGCCGGCGCGACTACCTCTAACGGCACCTTTCCTGTGCCCAGCGGAACCGCGCCTGCCCTGAACGGCGGCGCAGATGTCTTCCTGGTGCGCTTCAACAGCAATGGCACGGCCCTCGACTACACCACCTACGTCGGCGGAAGCGGGACCGAGTATCCCGCTGGGGTAGGTGTGGACAACGGCTTCAACGTGTATGTAGCCGGCACCACAGATTCAGCAGATTTTCCGGTCACCAACAGCGCATATCAAAGCGGTCCGCTCGGTCCTGCAAATACCAACCATGTCTTCTTTTCCAAGTTCGATTCCAGCGGTTCGGTCAGACTATATTCAACCTATCTATCGGGAAGTCTGGGCGCGGATTCCGCGAGCTCTCTTGCCGTTGACACGCTCGGCAAGGCCTATATTTTCGGCGTCACCAGTTCGTCCGACTTCCCGACGACCGCCGGCGCCTTACAGGGACAGAATACCTTCGCGCCGACGAACGAGTTCTTCTTCAGCAAGATCAACCCCGCGGCAAGCGGAACCGGCAGCCTGCTCTATTCGACTTTCTTTGGCTCCCTAAACTCTACCGGCGGAATCGTTACCGGCGGCGCCATCGCCGTGGATTCAACCTTCAACGTGTACCTCGCCGGTGGCACCAACATTACCTCCATGCCCATCGTCAATGCCTATCAGGGGACGGAGCAGGGCGGGTACGACGTCTGGGCCGCCAAACTAGGCGCGCCCGCCAACAATACCCAGCAGTACATCCCGATTTACGAAACCTATCTCGGCGGCGCCGGGGATGACGTCGCTTATGGTGTGGCCACCGACGGCACCAGCACCTTCATCACCGGCTCGACCACTTCCACTGCGATCACCATCCCGGCTACCATTGTGCCGTTCCAGAGCACCAACAAAGGTGGATCAGAACCTGCGATTCCAACCTGCCTGACTAATTGCGACGCCTTCGTTGCCAAACTCGGATCACCTGTGACCACTGGCACAACTCAGGGTACGGTTCCGCTGAATTACTTCTCGTACCTGGGCGGGACCTCCGGCGACATTGGTCTGTCCGTCGTCACCGATGCCACTAGCGGCAACGCTCGCGTGACCGGTTTCACCGATTCCTCCGACTTTCCCGTTACCACTCCCACCCCCGGCAGCAACATCCAGGCTGGCACCGGCGGCGGTAGAGACGCCTTCGTGGCACGCATCCTGACCGGCACCACCAGCGCCACCACCAATACCAGCACCGCGAATTACCTCGGAGGGTCGGGGACCGATATCGGCACCAGCATCGCGCTCGACGCCTCCCTGAACGACTACGTGGCGGGCGAAACTTCTTCGGCAAATTTTCCCTTGCAGCCTGTTGCAACCCCATTTCAAGGAACCCTGGGCGCGCCCACCGATGCGTTCGTTGCGAAGCTTGGCCCCAGCACATCAGGCCTGAGCTTCAGTTGCTCGGGAACTGGCTGCCCCAGTCCCGCTCCAGCCAATCCCACCGTCAGTCCCAGTCCGGTTGGACCCGGTGGTCAGGTGATTTTTAAGTATTCGATTTACAACACCGGAGATCCGGTTTCGGGAGTTCTGTTCACCGATACCCTCAGTTCCAATTCGACTCTCAGCTCGATAACGCCCCAGCCCGGGGACCTGCCCCGCCGCTCAGAACGATATCGTGGTTTGTAACCTCGGCGTCGTACCCACTTCGGTGACGACCACCACCGGCACTACCACCGCCACTGCTCCCGCGGCGACCGTCACCGTCACTGTTACCTCAACTGTGCCAACTTCAACTGGCTGCGGCGGGATGACCGCGTCCGCCATCAACAACATTGGCGCGCTGACCGCAGGCCCGCTCTTCACCACTCCAAGCGTGCAACAAAGCGCCACGGTCAACGATTTCTGCATCACGACTTCGCCTGCTTCGGCCACCGTTACCGCCGGGGCCCCGGCAACCTACGTGGCGCAAGTGACGCCCACTGGCGCCGGCATCCCAGGATCGGTTTCCCTGAGTTGCGGCTCGGGACTTCCCGCTGGCGCGGCCTGCTCGTTTACCAACAACCCCATTCCCAATCTCAACAACGGCCCCCAGAGCCGGACTTTTGAGATCACGACGCAGCCCAGAATCACTACTCCCGGCAGCCTCTTCCGTCCAGGCCCGGTTTACGCGTTCTGGTTCCCGGTCTCAGGAATGGCGATTCTAGGAGCAGGCCTATCACGTAAGCGCCGCCTGCTATTGGGAGCTTTCCTGGTTGCGGTGCTGGGAGTGGTCGCGCTCCAGTCCGGCTGCAGTTCGGGGAGCAAAAATACGACGACGACCACCGGCACCCCCGCCGGAACCTACACCATCACCGTCAACGCGACCTCAGTGGCAGTCCGTACCACCACGGTTCAGTTGATCGTGAATTAGATATTTTTTCAAGATAATTGAACGGTGCCCCATTTCTCGTGTTTTTTCGAGAAGTGGGGCCTTTGATTTTGTGGGCGCCCATCTTTGGGATATTTAGAAAGTCCCTATTTTGGTTTCAGGACCGCCGTGTTCCGCTCGTCACTGGCGATGATGCGGTAAAACTTCTTCAATTCCTCCGCCTTGGTCACCGGAACACTCAATTCCTTCACTTCGAAGGTGCGAGTGTACTCGATGGTATTTCCTTTGGCCTCGGTCTTGGAGTGATAGCTGGCAAACCCAAACTCAGCGTCCACCGGAGGAGGAAGGTCGTCCACTTCATATCCCGCCGGCAGGGTGATTTCGAAGGTATCCGTGTCCTGAACCGGCCCTTCGAATTCGATGGGAAACTTGCGCGGGTCTTTGGTCTCCAACAACGCGCTGGATTCGGTTCCGATTACCCGCGGCCGCACCAAAAGCAGCCCACCCGCATTCTTGGCGTAATTCACCGCTTCGAAAGAATACTCGAATCCAAATGGCAGATTGGTTTGCTGAAGATTGACTACCCGGGCATTAGTGAGGCGAAAATTCGACAGCGAGCTGCCCAGTAAGCTCTCGATCGGTTTCACCCTGTCGGCGTCGCGGGTCACCGTAAGCAGCCTCCCTCGTTCATCCCACGCGCGATCGCCCAGTCGCACTTCCTTGACTTCTCCCTGCAGCGTTCCCGACGGATCCAAGGTTAGCTTGGCGGTGCGCACGGTGCTATTCATCGCGGACGGTTGTGTCGGCAGTTCCACGAGTTCGCCGCCATCCGGCGTCATCAGCAAGCCATAGTTGGCTTGCAGATACCCTCCGATCTGGCCGAAGGGTGTCCACTCGTTGGTAGGGTCGAAGAACAGGAGTTTTCCCAAGCTGGGGTGTTGCATGGTAGCGATCAGTGTTGGGCTAACGAGACCGTCGGGCAATTGGATGGCGATGATATGGTGGTCAAATCCCCGGTAGGCCGGCGTGAGGGGAGTGATCGACCCGCGCTCCATATTGATCCCGACTGGGTAAGAGTTCACCCCGATCTCTTTGAGCATCGAACGCATCAGATTTGATTTGTCTTTACAGTCTCCGTAGTGGTGCGTGAAGATATCCGTCGCCGGATGAGGTTGCCAGCCTCCGATGCCGAGTTCGATGGCCACGTAGCGGATGTCGTGCTGGACGAAGGTCGCTAGAGCGTTCATTTTGTCTAGTACGGTGGGGGCCGACGCAGTCAAAGCACCAACCTTCTGCTTGATTTCTGGTGAAGCCGTAAAGCGGTCGTTCTCCAGGTTCCACCACCAGGTCCCCATCTCCCGCCAGTTGCTGAACCCCTTTCCAGCCGCGCCTCCTGGGGGAAAGAAGGAAACAATCATTAGTCCAGCGACACCCTCAAAAGGGGGCATTTCTTCTTCTCGTCGGATCCCTTTCACGTTACCTACACGTCCACTGCCACAGGTTATTTCCAGTCGGGGTTGGCTTGACTTCTGGATAGTTCAGGAATGACGCCTTGAACTCCCACCCGGCGGGGAGCTGCAAGGAGTAGCGGCTCTCCCGCACCGGGCTAATCTCTTGGAAATCCCAGCTGCCCTGCAAGACCATCGGCTGTTCCTCGACCTCATACTCGTAGCCGACAATGTTTCCGGAATCAGGCGCGGGAATCCGCAGAATTCTTGCCCTCGCGTCGTCGATCAATTCTCCGCCCTCCACGCCCGGGGGAGAAACGTCGAGGGCGTCTTTGTCCTTCACTTCGTAGTCCTTGCCCTGCGCAGGAATGCACCAACCATGCAACGAGGTGACCTTCTCGCCCGGAGAGCGGTAGTAAACCACCGCTGTTCCGTACTCTCGCCCACCGGGCCGCAGAATCTTGTACGCCTCGCGGACCGTGGTCTTGATCTTGTCAGCCGAAATCACATTGACGTTGGTTTCCGAGTACAGCAGCACCGCATCGGTTTTCTCGTCGTGTTCCGGCAGAGGAGCGTTGACCAGCGCATGCATCCACTGCGGACATCCCCGCCCGACATCGCGGGACCCCGGCCAGCAGGCAGAAGGCAGCCAACAGGAATATCGCTATAGATTTACTTACCCGCAGTTGCGTTCCCCGGTTGCAGAATAATCTGTTCGTCATCGCCCGTCCTTACTACCTGGAAAAAATCTCGCAGGCTCCCATAGTACTTCGCGTCTACCAACAGAAGATCCAGAACCAGGTTTCGGGAAAGGTGTACGGTGCCCTGGCCGCCTTCTGCCTTCATGGTGTAAACCACAGCTTTTGCATCCTGGTTCTGCTCCGGCGGAACCCCGCTTACTCGCCATCCCGAAGGCAGGGTAATCGTCACGTCATCTTCCTTTTGAGAAGGGTAGTGGAAATAGACCGGATGCACCCGTTCAGCATGCTCGAACACGTGCTTTTCGTCGGCGCTGAAAATTCCCACCGGAAGCAGCGCTCTCCGTCCCGCTCCCGAAACCCATCCCGGAATTCTCAATTTGAATTCTGCCACCAAGGGCGGGTTGGAACTCTTCCAGTCCGGCTGGCTCGTCAGATCAACTTCGCTGGCCGCCGGGATGTACTCTTTGACCTCATCCTCCAGGAACTTTTTGCGAGCCGCTTCGTCTTCATGCAGTTCCTCGCGCCGTCTCCACATGGCCTCAAGGCCGGAAAACGTGACCGTCAGCTTTCCCTCGACATCTCCCGTCTCCGACAGCGTCAAGTTTGCCTTACGGGCAATCCGCGAAGCCGAACTCTCGGGAATCATAGTTCGGATCCAGGTACCGCCGTCCTTATCGAGTCGCAATCCTGTGACCCCGGTTTCCGGCCACATCAGCATTCCATATGGCGTAAACGCGGCCCCCGGATCACAGAAGACGTCCTTGCCGTTCACCTTAACCAGAACCAGATCGGAGTCCAGCCTCTTTGCGTCCTGAATTGCCGGATCGAAAAAGTAGTTGCTCCGCTCTGAGGCATATACGGCATAGGCTTCGAACCCAGCCGCTCGCGCCAGTCCCAGGAAAAGCCAGTTCAACTCATCGCCGTCTGCCGTAACCCCTCTTCCATACCTCCTCGACGTTTGAGTTCTGTTTCTCCTTTTCGCGCCGAATTTCCTGCTCGGTCTTGCGAAGCTCGTAGGAGGTATTGCGCATCTGCTCCTGCACCCGCTCGTAGATCTTCTGCAGCTTAACCTCAGGCGCATCGCCGGGGGACACGATGCCAGCCACCGCTTCCTCCATGGCCTTCCGTTTTCCGGCGAAGCTTTCCACGACGTGGTTTAGCTTCTTCCCATAATTCTTCCAGTATTGCGCCGCGTCCTTGGTCTCGAAGTCGTCGGTGTAGGTAAAGTCCACCCGCGCCTTCAACTCATTTTCGGGAGGCATGAAATCTTCAGTCAGGAAGGCGGGAACGTTTTGTACCTCCAGGCGGACGATCTTGTCGGGGTCCTGCCGTGGCGGCTTGGCTCCCTCGGGCAAAAGGTGCCAGTTCCAGTGCACGTGCGTATTGTCGTAGTCGGTGGTATAAGGCAGCAGCGTGAACTTGGCGGTCTTGGTGAACAGTTCGTCACTGAGGATCCAATGAGAGTTAAAAATGTAGGGCAAGTCGAGGGTGTAGTAGTACTCCAGAATGCTGCCCACCTGAACGTCCGGAAGGGTGAAAGTTTTCGCCGTGTACTTGAGGCCCTTGGCTTTCACGATATCCTTGGTGAACGCCTTGCCTTCGAAGTTAACGATGGAGCCGTCGCGGTGTATGGTGCGCGCGTGAATATTGGTAACGTCGCCTCCGCCCCCTTCGGAGAGGAGCGGGATCTCCACGTCCGCGTACTTCCGGCCCTCTTCTTTCAGGATCTTGATCCGGAAATAGTCGTCCTCGTGGGCGAGTCTCCCTGCGTCGGAGTGGTCCACTTGCCGGTACAGAAGGATGGCGCAGGCGCCCCTGGCGCCAGGGGTTCGATGGTCAATTTTAATTCGTTGCCGTTGACTGGTTGAAACCCTTGCGCCGCGGCTGGAACCTCACAGTAAGCAGCGACGAGCAAACTGAAGAGCATCGCGCACCAAAACCTCTCGCCCTGTCGAAGAAGTGACACCGGACCTCCTTTAATTCGGCCGATCACAGCTCAATAGACCGGGATCCACCTGCATTTGCGTGGGGAGTCTGCAAAGATAGTACGAGGTGAAGCAGCAGTCAATAGTAGGGATTACTGTCTGTGGCCTTCCTGAGAACTGCCCTCATCTCGGCTCAACAGAATCGGGGGAGAATCTCCCCGCGAAGGCAGCGACAGAGTCGGGTCTCCGCTAGTCCGCGGCCACTTGGCTCTTCACTTCCACCGCTTGCTCCCGGCGGACGCGGTTGGGCGGCAGCCCGGCGTCGCGAATCTTATACAGCAGCGCCCGGTAGCTGATGTTCAGCGTCCGCGCCGCCTGCTTGCGGTTCCAGTGGTGGTTGTGCAGCACCTTCAGGATGATCTTGCGCTCCAGTGCGCGCGTCGCCTGGCGGGTCAGCTTCTTCAGCGAGATCGGCCCGTCAAAATTAATGTCCGCGGTCACCAGGTCAGCGTCACGCGGCTGCAAGTCGGCGGTAATAACATCTTCGGTGCCCAGAATCACGTACCGCTTGATCAAATTCTCCAACTCGCGGATATTCCCCGGCCAATGATATTTTTGCAAGACCTCGATCAGTTCCGGCGACAGCGGCCGCGCCTTGCAGTTGTACTTGCGGTTGTAGAACTCCAGGAAGTATGCGGCCAGGCCGACAATATCGCCGCGCCGTTCCCGCAGCGGAGGCATGAACAGATTGACCACGTTGATGCGGTAATACAGGTCCTGACGAAACGTCCCCGCCTCAATTTCATCTTCCAGCTTGCGGTTGGTCGCGCACACAATCCGCACTTCCACTTTCTTGTCCGCCTGCGCCCCAATGCGGCAAAACTGCCCGTCCTGCAAAAGCTGCAGCAGCTTCGATTGCAGGGACATGTCGAGCTCTGAGATCTCATCCAGAAACAGTGTGCCCCGGTGCGCCATTTCCACTCGTCCCGGTTTCGAACCGTAGGCCCCGGTGAAAGCTCCGCGTTCGTATCCGAATAGCTCACTTTCGAGCAGCGTGCCCGGAATCGCCGGACAATTCACCTTAACGAACGGTCCTGACTTCCAGGGTGACAGCGCATGCACCAGCTTGGCGATGATGTCCTTGCCGGTTCCGCTCTCTCCGTGGATCAGCACCGGAACGTTGGCTGCCGCCACCTTGTCGAGCCGCGACCGCAGCGCCTGCATGGCCTCAGATTGGCCGAAAACTACCGCCTCGGGCGGAATGTCACCAATCGCCTGAACCAGAGAACTGACACTATTTGTCGCTGTGCTGGACATGATTGGTGTGGGGCTCCTTTGCTGGCCTTAGCAAGTGCACCCCAGAAGCCAAACCATTCCCGTCCCGGGAAACGAGCCGATTTAAGAGCCTAAATGGTTTCCGTCCAAACACTTAACGCCATCATGCTTTGGGGAAGGGAGGCGTTCCTGATTCATCCGCGGGAGCAGCAAATCCGGAAGCTCAGTAGGAAAAAACTTTCACATTGAAGAAACAATCTTCCTTCGCGCAGGCACGGGGGTCGCCCCGTCGTTCCCCACTGGATGAGCGAACTTCAGTCCGAGCAGGTGGTAACCCTCCGCGTGAGTCACGCGAACGATTTTCCCCTTCAAATTACGTGAGTTTCGCCGCACTGGCGCCAACGCAGCCAGCGGAGCGCTGGGAATCTCCAATGAAACCTGTGCTGCTGGCCTCAAGGAGCGGTGCATCGCCACCAGAGCCCCCCCGGCCGAAATGTTCACCGCGGTGGCAAATTCCAGAAAATCCTTGCCCGCCTGATCGCGGCTCCGAACAAATACCGGGATGGCAAGCGGCAGACGTGGCCACTCCCGACGTTCCACTCCCGATTTGCGACGATTCAAGCGTAGGCCCCTTTTATTGCGATTCTTACCTGTTCTGCCGCACCTTAGGGGCCAAACACCAGGGTCAAATCCGACGTAGCTCTGGCCCCCACGAATTCTTGCCCCGATTTCACCCACAAATCCATGGTTTAGTCCTGTAAGTCCATGTTTTTTAACCAGCTTTTCGTGATAACAACCGCCTTTCGTACGGCCTCTGAATTGGAAACCATTTACCGAAAGTGACTAATCTTTTGCATTTTTCATTGACACTCGCAGGCGCTTACCCTAGCATCATCCTACCGGTGATCAGCGTCTAACCAGCTCTGATTGCCGTCCCTCCCCCAACAGCTCCAACGTTATCAATGCCGGAAGTGTGCTCAATGACCAAGGAAGCTCCTGCGCCCGTCAACTCGTCTGCTGTTCATGCGGCTGAATCTTCGCCGGCGCGCGCTCAGGAACTCCAAGAATATTCCCAACTCCGCGAACGTTATTTGCGGACCACGAATGCGCTCGCCTCTGCCGCGCATGATCTAAAGACTCCTCTCGCCATTTTGAACGGTTACGTCGAACTCTTGCAGAGCGAAAAGCTCGGCGATCTGAACGAACGCCAGCGCGAAGTGCTGCGCGACATGCGCTCCAACGGTCAGCGATTGCAGCGTTACATCCAGGATTTTTTAAGCTTCAGCGTTCTCGAAACCGGCGAGCTCAAAATGCGATTTGAGCCCGGGAACATCACCGCGTGCCTTTCGGAAGTTTGCCGCCTTTGGTCGCCCCGCTTTCAGGAACGCGGCCTGGCCATGTATTTCTTGGCCAACGAACGGGTCCATGAATTTTCTTTCGACGCGCCCAAGGTGGAACGCATCGTATCCAACTTGCTCGAGAATGCCTCCAAGTTCACTCCCGCCGGTGGCACCGTTTGGCTTCATGCCGAACCTTACGTATGGGAACGCCGCGCCACCAGCAAGGCCCCAGTCTCGCAAGAACGCCGCCGCCGGCCGCTCTCGCAACCGAACTCGGTGAAGATCAGCGTTTCCGACACCGGCCCGGGAATTCCCCCCGAGTATCATCTGGAAATTTTTGACGACTTTTTTCGTCTGCCCAACAATGAAAAGTCCGAAGGGATGGGGCTGGGCCTCGCTATCGCGCGCCGCCTTGCCCACGGCATGGGAGGGAAAATCTGGGTGGAAAGTGAACCCGGGACCGGCTGCCGTTTTTCTTTCATCATTCCATTGAAGCCACCAACCGCCGAGTCCGAGGAAAAACAGTAAATGAACAAAAAAGCCAAAATCCTGTTGGTGGATGACGAACCGGGAATGCTGCGCTATATCCGCACCCTGCTCGAAGTGGACAATCACGACGTTGAAACCGCGTCCACTGGTGAGGAGGCGTTGGAGCACGTGCAGAAAGGCCTCCGCCCCGACTTGGTGCTCATGGACTTGCTCATGCCCGGAATCGACGGCTTGGAGACCCTCGAGCAATTGCGCAAGCTGCAGCCCGGCGTCAAAGTCGTGATGCTTTCCTGCGTCAACGACACCAAGAAGGTAGTGCAAGCTATTCGCCTTGGCGCCACCGATTACATCACCAAGCCGTTTCAGAAAGCCGAACTCGACAAGGTCATCGACCAGTGTCTCGGCACTCACCAGGAAAACTACATCGGAGAAGTTGAGGAACTCGGCGATGAAATTTTCTTCGTCGCCGCCAGCCCCAACATGCGCAAGCTGCGCTCGCAGGCAGCGCTGGTTGCCAACGTTGATATTCCTGTACTGATGCTGGGAGAGAGCGGTACCGGCAAGGAAGTCATGGCGCGCTTGATTCACAAGCTCTCCCCGCGCGCCCATCGCACATTTTTGAAAGTAAACTGCGCCGCCGTTCCCGCCGACTTGCTGGAAAGCGAATTGTTCGGCTACGAGGCCGGAGCTTTCACCGGCGCCAATCACGCCAAGCCAGGAAAATTCGAAATCTGCAACAAGGGCACCATCCTGCTCGACGAAATCGGCGAAATGCCACCGTCGCTACAGGCCAAACTCCTGCACGTTTTGCAGGACCAGCAGTTTTCGCGCCTGGGCAGCCGCTCGGTGCTGAAAGTGGACGTCCGCATCCTGGCCGCCACCAACATCAATATTCCCGAAGCCCTCGCCAACAAACGTCTGCGCGAAGATCTGTATTACCGTCTCAATGCATTCACCCTGACCATTCCCCCGCTGCGTGAACGCCGCGAAGAAATCCCGATTTTGTTGAAACACTTCATGGCGCGCCTCTCCGAACAATACGCACGCCCGCCACTTCCGTTTTCGCCCGAACTGCTTCAGGCCACCGCGACCTATTCCTGGCCCGGAAACCTGCGTGAACTCGGCAATTTCATCAAGCGTTATCTGGTTTTGGGAGACGAGAAGCTTGCCATCAATGAACTGCAGCCGCGCAGCGACAGCTCGGGCGCCCAGTTTGACGCCTCGCCCCCGCGCAATGGCAATACCGCCGACTCTTCTGGCGGACTCAAATCTCTGGCCCGCAGCGCCAAAGACGAAGCTGAAGCCGAAGCCATCGCCAAAGCCTTAGACGAGACCAACTGGAACCGCAAGCAGGCCGCAGCCCTGTTGCAGATCAGCTACAAGGCTCTGTTGTATAAGATTCGCCAGTACGGCATCGCGCAGCAGCACAAGAGCACCCACAAGCTCTCCGCCGGCGCTCACTAGTTGCCGGCGGAACTCCCTTGAGATCCAAATCTGACTACGAGTCCGGCGCTTCCGCGCAGGTTATTTTGTGTGTCATTGAAAAATGGGGTGCGAATGTAGTCCGCCGCGACTCGGAGCCCAATTCTCCGACTAAAGAAGAAATCAGCTCCGCCACCGCCACCGTAGGCAAACCCGGAGTCACTGGCCTTTACCTCCGCAAACTCAGCGACATTGTTTTGCAGAACATTGGCAGAATAGGATCCCCACCCACCTCCTGCCAAGACACGGACAAACGGTTGCACCCTGGAACTGCGGCGCAAAGTAAATTGTGGTCCCGCGGTAAAGGTATAAAGCCGCAGTTTGGTGCGCAGAATGGACGTTACGCCCGCCGAAGACCCGAGGTTGACTCTACTCGTTCCATATCCGCCGCCAACATCCACTACGACACCGAACCATTTGGCGAGCGTGTCTTCTTCGGCCCCAAAATTCCATCCGTTGAGGTTCTGGCGACTGCCGAAATTAAGCAAGGGGAACGTTGGATCAATCACGTGCTGCAGGTTCAATGCATCCTGCACGGCATGAGTATCGAGGCTGACGTACTGGTAACCGCCATAGATCTTCACTTCATCGAAATCGGCTTTGGCGCCGCTCTGGCCAACGCATACGGCGGAAGTGAGAAACAACAAAGCTGCGGCGGCACAAGAAAATCTCATCCTGGTATCCTCCTGGTGGACGGGAGCTATTCTGGGGAAGTAGTCGGATTGTACAATAGGAGTAACGCAGGGATGCAGTGCTTTCCTGGCTACGCCTCTCCTACGACTTCAACCCCGCCAGTTGCTTCCTGACCTCGTCCGCGTCGCTATACTTCGGATCAATCTTCAGCACGCGTTCCAGATGCTGCTTGGCCAGCGCCGGTTTTTCTGCCTTGGCATAGGCCAATCCCAGATGGTAGTGATAAGTCGCATTGTCTGGCTCTTTGTTCTTGGCCGCAAGCTTGATAGCGTCCTGGAAGTTGTCAATCGCCGATTGGTAAACGCCCTTCTGATAAAACGCCCAGCCCATCGTATCCGCCACGTTCGAAGATCCCGGCATCCCGCGTCGGGCCGTCTGCGCCAGTTGCAGTGCCAGGTCCGCATTGCCGCCGGTTTCCAGAAGTACATAGGCCAGATTATTGGAGGCCGCCGGATCGTCGCGCCGGATCTGCAAGGCATTGTTGTAGGCCGATTTTGCCCCTTCCAGATCGTGCTTGGACTCGTACACGCTGCCCAGCAGAATGTACAAACTCCCGTCCTTGGGATTGTTGCGGATTCCCTCGTTGCAAGTGGCGATGGCCTGATCGGCGAGCCCCTTGTCCCTTTGGCCCTGGCAAAGCTTGCCGTAAGCGTGGATGTTGTTCTTGTTGAGTTCCACCGCCCTCAGCAGCGCGGTTTGCGCCGAACCGAAGTCTTTCCGGTCTAGCATTACGGTTCCCAGCAAGTCGTAGAATGCGCTGTTTTTTGGCGAAATCGCAATCTGAGCGTTGACCGCCGCGAGGGCTTTGTCCGGCTGTTTCATCGCCTGATAAACGTTGGACAATCCCAGTAAACTCTCGGCCGACTCGGGATCGCGGCTCAGCGCCTGCTTGTACCAGCTCTCGGCTTCAGAGAATTTCCGTTCCGCGGCGTACAGGTGTCCCATCTGCAGGTAACCCGATGCGGATTGGGGTGCGATCTCGATCGCCTTGCGCGCATCCTGTTCCGCGGCCAGGTCCTGTCTCCGCAAGCGGAAGGAAATTGAACGCAGAACATATCCATCGGGCAAGCCCGGCTGCAAGCCGATAATCTCTGTTGCCGCCTGCTCCAGGCCCGGCATATCGTTCTTCTGCAACGCCAGCGCAGCCAGCGCCCGCTGCGCTTCCACCATCGTCGGATTCAACCGCGCCGCTTCCTGCCACTCCTTGCCCGCCAAGTCAATCTGCGCCCGCTGGTTCATCGCATTGCCCAGTTCATAATGCGCAATCGCGTTGTCCGGCTCGCTGCCTACAACATCTTGCAGCGTTTGCACCGCTTCGTTCACCTTGCCCTGCGCCAACTGGATCTCGCTATGCAATATCTGGGCCTTTGCATCTTTGGGTCTCGACTTCAGATACTCGTCGTTCAGCTGTTTGGCTTCGTCGATCCGGTTCTTCATAATCAAGAGCTGGACATAGTTCTGGACCACTTCCGGGTCTTTCGGATGGTCGTTATACAGCGATGCACATTCGGCAAGCGCCTTGTCAATATCTCCTATCGCATAATAAAAATCTCCCAACATGCGGTAGGCTTTGGAATCATCTGGAAGCTCGCGCTTTACTTGCTTCAAAAATTCCTCGGCCTCGGCCCTTTTTCCCTGGGACACGTATAGCTGCACCATCGCCTTCCGCGAGTCAGTGTCCTTGGGATTGGCAGCCATCGCCTGCTGCACCATTTGTTCCGCTTCCGGATACCGGCCGCGAATCTGGTATAACCCGGCTAATGCCAGGCGGGGATTCGCTCCCGTCGCCTTCAGCTCAATGGCCTTCTTGTAATGGGTTTCCGCCGCGTCGAACTGTTTGACCTGGACCTCCAACTGCGCCAGGTTAAAATACGAATCGCCGCGGTCGGGCGCCAACGTGATCGCTTTCTGCATC
Organism: uncultured Acidobacteriota bacterium; assembly: GCA_963839975.1. Classification (GTDB taxonomy): domain Bacteria; phylum Acidobacteriota; class Terriglobia; order Terriglobales; family Acidobacteriaceae; genus Gp1-AA145. Next base: position 1,182,893 of record CAWIXA010000003.1, read on the forward strand.
TCGCTGATGGCTAGGTCGTATTTTCCCTCTCGGCCATAAAGATTCGCCGCCGTAGCATGAGTGTCCGGGTCATTCGGGTGCTTGCTGAGCAGCAGATCCGTGTGTTCTTGTGCGTTCTTCAACTGCCCGCCGAAAATGAGCAGATTTGCCATGTCCATGTGGGCTTTGTAATTGTCCGGTTGCAGTTCCAGCGTGCGGCTCAGTTCGAGGTAGGCATGCTGCCAGTCCTGCAGCTTCAGGTAGGCCTGGGCTAACTCGTAGTGCGCGGCCACGAAAGCTCCGTCCACGTCGGTGGCATTGCGGAACTGAATCACCGCCTCGCGATATTTGCCCTTCTCAACATAGCGCTGCCCACTCTCGAAGTATTTCTGCTTCCGCACGTTCGGATCGCGCGAACAGCCCGTCAAGAAAACGGCCAGACTTCCGAGGACCAGCAATACACGAAACCAAGAAGAACGCTTCATTGCAAAATCTCCATTCAGCGCGCGTGGCGCCGGGTGGCTGCGGTTTTCGACTTATTGATGAAAGTACTGCATCAAAACGTTACCTGAAAGTTACTGCCGTCACTGACCAGTCTGCATGCTTCTTACTTCGGAACATAGCTGCTGATCATCGGAACTACATTCCCTGTAAACCCGAGCAGGCGTTGTTGCGCCGCGTCTATGCTCTCGCCCCGCGCCAAACCTGTGGTGACCCGAATCAACGAGCCATCGGAACGGCGCTCGCGGATGGAATCTGCCACCAGGTAGAACTTGGCCGCGTACTCGCTGGCCACCACCCGATCATGCGCCCAATACCAGTACAACACCAGCTGCCGGTCTTCCCCTTTAGCGATCAAATAGCGGTTTGCTGGGAACGGCTCATGCCCTGGAACATTGACCGTGATTCGATCCGCGGTCACCGGCGCCCACCCTGACCCCGGCAGGCAGTTCTTGGGGGAATGAATGGCATCGCCCGCCCGCTGGCTGGGGAAATAGGCGATAAACAGGTTCACGTCGCTGCCGTCCGGACGCTGATAATCGCGCAATAAAAAGTCGCCTGGCCCCAGTACGTTCATCACATCCTGGCTCAACGGAATGTCCGTAGAAGCCCAGTCTCCCAGGGTGTGCGGAAGCGAGGCCAGCGGCTGCCGGGCGGGAATGATTTCAGAACCGTTGCGCGCGTACAGCAGCAACCCTGTGCCCACCAGTAGTCCGGCCATGACCCAAAACCGCCACTGCCCTCTCATGCCGGCACCCCCCGAGGTTTGGCAAAGAAGGTAATTCCCTGATGCAGCAGAAACAGCATCACCAACGACACCACAAAGATCAGCCACCCGGTGAAATAGTGGAAGAACCCCTCCGCTTTCTCTGGGCTCCAGTACTGCACCAGAAGTCCGGTGCCTACAATGCGCAACCCATTGGCTGCTACTGCAATTGGGATTGAGGCCAGCGCGAGAGTCACACGGATCGCAACCCGCTTCTCCAAAAGGTATCCGTACATGATGGACAAAGTTGTCAGGGACAGTAAAGAGTGGATACCACTGCAGGCTTCGGCTACTTCCAATGGCATGGCCGGCAGATTAATGATGTTGCCCTCGCGGAACACGGGAACTCCGAAAAATGGAAGCGCCCAGGCCGACAACTCCGACGCCAGCATCTGCAAAGGGAGAGTGATCTGGTTGAGGATGATCGCCGGGATGGGAACCATCAGTATCAGGAAGAGCAACGGGAACATTGCGGCGCGCAACACTCCCCAACCCATAAAGAAGAGGATCATCCCCGTGGCCAGGATCAGAAAGGAAATTCGGCTCAAAAATAGTTCAGCCCCGAATATGCCCACAATCAGGGTGCCCAACGCCAGCAACACCACCGCCAGCCCCCACATCGATGGTACGCGACGGATGGACGCCATCCGCTCTCGATCCTGCCATACCACGTACACCGCGAAGGCGGGAACGAAGAAGCCATGGGAAAAATTGGGATCAGACCACCACTGCTGGGTCAGCCGCAGCAGCGTCGGCGCATACAGCACCCCGATCAACCCCAACAGGGTCGCGGTTTGCCATCCAGCGAGCTTCCACGAGGAGTCGCGGTCAGCCTGCCGAATCGTTACTGCCTGTGCCATCTGAGCCATCTTCCCCAGTTCCGGGACTCCTGAAGGATAGGTGAAAACCAATTAGTGAGCAATTGAGCAGCCGCATCTCGACCCTCAAATCCCTCGAAAATATCATTTTTGGGATGCAAAGTCGGTCGCTGGAAGGAGATAAGTAGCTTTTCTTCGCTCATCAGCCCCAGCTCTCGCCCAAAAGGACAATAAAATTCCACTCACCATTCCAGTGCCACGGGCGTGCCCCTGCCACGCTCCGAACATTTAGCTATCAACAGGTTACGACCTCCACTGGGGTTCCGGGACAAAAGTAACCCAATCTGTGTTACCTGCGGATAAGAAAAAGTTTTCTCTTTTGTGCGAATTCGTGTAGGGTTACAGAGTCGTTCCCCCAAGCGGTCGAGTCTTCTCAAGTAGTTGAAAACAGGGCAGCCCTATATGCTGACCCCAAGCAACGGCAGGCCTTTCTGTGTGGCACCAGCCGTGCACTTGTTGGAAGCTCAAGGCTACGCGAATGGTCATACCCCTGACCGGACGCTGGTTCATTTCATGGAACAAGATTTCTACCAGTGGGATCAAGGCTTGCCCATCGCCACGGACATCGGCCCCTCGCAAACTCCATTTATCGAGGCCGTTAGTCCGAGCATGAAGGCTGTGGAAGCTGTAATCCGCGAATTGGGCCACAGTTCCGTCCCGGTCTTGCTGATCGGTGAGCGCGGAACCGGCAAGCAGACCATTGCGCAAAAAATCCACCATACCTGCGGCCGCCAGAGCGAAAACTTTCTCGTCCACGGCTGCCTGGGACTGGATTCCGCAGCCCTCCAGGGTGAGGCTTCTCGTCCCGGCGCGACCTTATACCTTGACGAAATCTCTGACCTTAGCCCGGAATGCCAGAAGAAACTCCTGGAACTGATTTCCATATCCAGTGCAAATGGCCCGGCCCAGCAAGTTCGATTCATCTGCGGCAGTTCCCGCGACTTAGAAACCGACGTGCGCTCCGGCAGTTTCCAGGAAGATCTCTACTACCGGCTGAGCGGCGTGTGCCTGCGAATTCCGCCTCTGCGCCAACGCAAGGAAGACGTTCCGCATCTCATGGCGTTCTTTTTGGGCAGATATGCCGAGGCATTTCGCCGTCCCGCACCCGTCCTGAGCCCGCCCACGGAACGATTGTTCCGCGAGCATTCGTGGCCGGGAAATCTTCGCGAGTTGGAGGCGGCCGCGCGCGCCATCGTCGCCGTGGGAGATGAATCGGTGGCCATGGGCGGTCTCCGATCCCTTCTGTTACGCGCCGACAGCCGTCCCGGCAGCGAGAAGGTCTCGCTCAAGGAAGCCTCGCGGGCGGCCTCCCGCGAAGCCGAAAAAGAGTTGATTTTGAAGGCGCTCACACGCACCCGCTGGAACCGCCGTCGCGCCGCCCAGGAATTGCAGATCAGCTACAAAGCTTTGCTATACAAACTCAAGCAGATTGGCTACGGCGAATACGGAGCCACCTAAACCGTGCCGATGGATGAGGGAGACGATATGAAGCGCAACATTCGAATACTGGTTGGCACCTCGATCGTGTTATGCGGCCTATTGGCGTGGACCCAGGAGTCCGCGCCCGCCAAGGCCCCGGCGGCCCCAGCGGCGGCTCCCGGCGTTAGCCCCACCTATGTGATTGGCGCCGACGACACCCTCTTCGTTTCCGTCTGGAAGGAACAGGATTTGACCAACACCCTGCCGGTCCGCGCCGATGGCATGATTTCCATGCCCTTGCTCAACGACGTCCAGGCCGCCGGCCTTACTCCAATGCAACTCGGCGCTTCCATCACCGAAAAACTGAAGAAGTTCATCTCTGACCCCCACGTCACTATCGTAGTAACCCAAATGAACAGTCAGCGGGTTTATGTGACCGGAGAAGTCACCCATAGTGGCCCTATGACCCTGTTGCCCGATATGACCGTGCTACAGGCGCTGGCGGGCGCAGGCTTCACCCAGTTTGCCAACACCAAAGGGATTTACGTTCTCCGTAACGAAGGCGGTACCCAGAAACGCTATCCCGTGAACTACAAGAAGCTGATTAAAGGCGAGGCGCCGGATCAAAACATGCTCCTCAAGCCGGGAGACACCATCGTTGTCCCGTAGCAAGAACGAAGACGAAGGCGAATATGACACGACTTAATGCAAAAGCATGGTTTCTGAGCGCGGTGGCCTTCCTGCCCCTGCTCTTGTCACCGGCGTGGGCACAGGACTCGTCGTCCTCGCCAAGCGGAGCGCCGCCAGCCGCCACCGGACCTTCAACCGGTCCGGACATCGAAAACCCGCCGCTGTCCGGATTAGATCAGCCTACCTCCGAGCCGGCGTATGGCGGCCGCAGCTACCTGGTTCCCGGAATTCAAGTCAGTGAATCGGTCAATGGAACCAGCAGTGGCCTGGCCAGTTCCGTTTCCGGTACCAACGAAGCCTTTCGCGGGCTGGGTTCTCTCGACCTGCAGAAAATATGGAAAAAATACCTGCTCGGTCTCGACTACATCGCCGGAGGCACCGTTTATCAGGGCCCTCTTAACCGGGTGACCGTGTCACGCTCGTATCAAACCCACACCCTGGCCGTGGCTCAGCGTCTTCTCTGGCGTACCGGACAGTTGGCATTTCGTGATTCCCTCAGTTATCTCCCCGAAGGATCGTTCGGCTTCGGTTCCTACGGCGGCGCGGGAGGTTTTGGTTCGGCTCTGGGCGGTGGCGGCGTCGGTGGCGGCGCGGGCACCGGACTCGGCGGCGGCACCACCGGTGGAATCCCGGGTTCCGGATCTCTTGGTGGAAGCACCATCGGCTCCGTCGGCATTCAGCCCCGCATCAACAATCTTTCCTTGGTTGACATTACCCAGTCATTATCCCCGCGTGGCACCCTGGTCTTGGTCGGCGGCTATGACTACACCGATTTCCTGAAGAACGCGCAGACTTCGCTACCCCTGATCAACAGCCAGATGACCTCGGCACAGCTCGGCTATGACTATCTGCTCAACCGTCATGATCGGATTTCCGTCCTTTACGGTTATCAGGGTTTCCACTTTCCCAATGCCGGCAGCGGCAATGTGAACGCCCATCTTTGGCACGTACTTTATGGACATCGCGTCTCTGGACGCTTGAACCTGGTTTTCGGCGGCGGCCCGCAGTTGATCGTTTTCCATAACCCGAATCCCTTGATTCCTGCCCCCAACCGGATCAGCGCCAGCGGACGCGCCCAGCTTACTTACCAGTTGAAGGCGCACACCGGCCTCCAGCTTTCTTATACCCACTACGTCACGCCCGGCTCGGGATTTTTTGCCGGCGCCAAGACCGATACTGCGCGCGCCGCATTCAACCAGTTCATCGGTCGCAACTGGACCTTTAATACGGATGTGGGCTACTCCTACAACACCAGTCTGCAGAAGAGCCTGAGCGGAGCTTCCGCCGCCAACACTTACCAGTACTGGTACGGGGGCGCTTCCTTCCGCCGCCAGATCGGCCGCTATTTTGGGGCTTTCGTCAGCTACCAGTACAACGATCTTCGCTTTAACACCACCGTCTGCACCATCCCGAGCGCCTGTGGCACGAGTTCGGCACGGAATGTTGGGCTGGTGGGAATTGACTGGCATCCCCATCCGTTTCGCCTGGACTAGATTTTCGCCAGATACTGGCAGAACTGGAACTATTTATGACTGAGAATCGCGAACTGACAATGGACGATTACCTGGCGATGCTGCGGCGCCGCCTGAAGGTGATCTTGATCCCCACTCTCCTGGCGCCCCTGGTCGGCTATGCCGTCTCCTACGTGTTTTCCCCGAAATACACGTCCACCTCTCTGGTGCTGGTGGAAGAGCAGAAGGTCCCTGAGGGTTATGTAAAGCCCGCTATCACCGCGGACTTGAATCAGCGCGTGGGCACACTTGAACAGCGTGCCATCAGCCCTGACCGCTTGCGTCCGGTGGTCGAGAAGCTGCAATTGGCCCATAGCGGCCGCAGCGTGGACGACGTGATTGACGATATCCGCACCAACGTTGCGATTGCGACGCTGAGCGCTCCTTTGATCGCCGCGCCCGGGCCCGCCAAGCATCTCCAGAGCGAGTTGCCCGGGTTCAAAGTGAGCTATACCGCCAGGAGTCCGAAGGAGGCGCAGGACGTCTGCACCGCCGTGACGGGCATGATGCTGGACGACAATCTGAAAGACCGCGCCCAGGTAGCTCAAAGCACCACCGAGTTCCTCGGCCGCCAGGTCGAAGAGGCCAAACGTACTCTCGATAACCTCGACAGCCAACTCGCCGCCTTCAAAGCCCGATACGTCGGCCAGCTTCCCGGCGATGAAGATAGCAACTTGAAAATCCTGATGGGAATGAATTCGCAGCTCGATGCCAACACCCAGACCCTGGGCCGCGCCCAGCAGGACAAGGCCTACACCGAGTCCCTGCTTTCACAGCAGCTTGCCGCCTGGAAGTCCTCCCAGACTGCAACCAATCCCCAGAATCTCGAGCAGCAACTTGCAACCTTGCAGTCACAACTCGTGACCCTGCAGGGCCGCTACACCGACGACTATCCGGACGTCGTAAAAACTAAAAAAGATATCTCCGAGTTGCAGAAAAAACTGAAGGAAATGAACGCGGCGGCCGCCAAGGCCCCTGCCGCGACCAGCACAGACGAAGCTACGCTCTCCGAGCCGCCCGAGATCCAGCAGCTGCGGCTGCAAGTTCACCAGTACCAGCAGGTAATTACTCAGGCCACGCGTGACCAGCAGCGCTTGCAGGAACAGATCAAGATTTACCAGGGCCGGGTAGCGCTCAGCCCCGCCGTCGAAGAACAGTACCGCAAACTGACCCGCGACTACGACGGCGCGCAGAAGTTCTACGACGACACCAGCAAGCAGGAAAAGGACTCCGAAACTCAGACTGCCATGGAACGTGAGCAACAGGGCGAGCAGATGACATTGCAGAATGCCGCCGATCTGCCCGACTCGCCCACTTTCCCCAGCCGCCCGTTGTTTGCCGGCGGCGGACTTGCTGGCGGACTGGCCATCGGTTTCGCTATCGCGATGTGGCTCGAAATGCGCGATCAGTCCGTCCGCACCGAGCGTGATGTGCTCGCCATCCTCGAATTGCCTGTGCTTTCGCAGGTCCCCTGGGTGGGTGCCGACGTTGACGAGAAGAATGGTAGCAACAAACGAAAATTCGGCTTCGGGTCGAAGTCCGGTCCCGGAGTTGAGAAAGACAAGAAAGAAACGGTCGAGGTCTAACCCGGAATGTATAAGGAATTTTTTGGGCTGCGCGCCAACCCGTTCAACGTTAATCCCGACCCGCGTTATTTGTTTCTGACGCGGCACACCGAGGAAGCTTTGGCCTGTCTGACCTACGGCATCCAGAGCCGCAAGGGTTTCGTGCTGCTCACCGGAGAAGTCGGCACCGGCAAAACTACGCTCATCAATAAGCTGCTGGAATGGCTGCGCGCCCAGCAAGTGCCCACCGCGTTCATCTTCAACTCCCGCATGAACGTGCCCCAGTTTCTCGATTACATGATGGCCGACTTTGGCATTCCCTGCGACACGCGTTCCAAGAGCCAGATCCTGTTGCGCCTGTACAACTGGCTGCTCGAGCGCTATCGCGCCGGAGAAACTGCCGTGCTTATCGTGGATGAAGCCCAGAACCTCGGCGACGATGTGCTGGAGGAAATCCGCATGATGACCAATCTGGAGACCTTCACCGAAAAGCTTCTCCAGATCGTCCTGGTCGGCCAGACCGAACTGGAAGCCAAGCTCAAGCAAACCAACCTGCGCCAGTTGCGTCAACGCCTGACCCTGCGTGCCAAGACCCACCCGCTTACCGCGGAAGAAACCACAGCCTACATCCAGCAGCGTTTGCGGATTGCTGGTTCCAGCGGCCAGCAGATTTTCGACGCCGATGCGCTGACCGCAATTCATCGCTATTCCACCGGAATCCCCCGCATTGTCAATTTGATTTGCGAGCACTGCCTGGTCAGCGCTTTCGTGGACCAGCAGAAAGTCGTTACCACTAACATCGTGGATGCCGTCGCCCGCGATTTTGATCTGGGCGACAGCCATAATTTCGCCGCCGTTCCGCCACCCCCGCCCAACGGCGACAAGTTCGATTTAGTTGATGCCCTGAAAACTCTCTCTAAGCTGGCCGAGCAATTGAGGCAACCGGAGCGCGAAGCACCCAAGGAAGGAAAACTATGAGCCGAATTCACGAAGCACTGAAAAAAGCGGAGCAGGAACGGGCCATGTCGCAGCCTACGCGGGAAGCTATGTCCACCGCGCTCGACACATCGGTCGAACCCGCGGGTGTGTACACCAGCGCCGCAGTCATGACCAGCGCCCCTCCCGCCATTTCCTCGGCATCCGACGCCTTGCTCACGCGCTGCCGCCTGACCAACTGGAGTCCTGACCCTAAAACCATGCTTTTCTTCAGTGGCGAAGAACACGCCCCCGGCATGGAAGAGTTCCGCACCTTGCGCAGCCGGCTCTATCAGGCTAGAGAGAAACAGCCGCTGACCAAGCTGCTGATCACCAGCGCCCTGCCCAAGGAAGGCAAGTCTTTCACCGCCGCCAACCTGGCTCAGGTGATCGTGCGCCAGCATGGCCGGCGGGTGTTGCTGATTGACGCCGACTTGCGCAACCCGCAATTGCACAAGTCGCTCGGCGCCGAGCCCGGCCCCGGACTCTCAGACTACCTGCAGTCCGAGGCTGACGAGTTTTCCGTTATCCAGCGCGGCTCCATGGAAAACCTGTTCTTGATTCCCGCCGGCCGCAACAGCGGAAATCCCGCCGAGCTGCTGGCCAACGGACGGTTGAAGTTCCTCCTTAGCCGACTCGAAACCATGTTCGACTGGATCATTATCGATTCGGCTCCCGCCGTACCGGTTGCCGACGCTGCTTTGCTCGCCAACTTCTGCGATGGCGTCCTCATGGTGGTCCGGTCGAACAGCACTCCGATCGACGCGGCCCGCCGTGCCAAGAAAGAGTTTGTCGACCGCAATCTTGTGGGCGTCGTGCTCAACGGAATTACTCCTGATCTCTCTCCGTACTCCTATTACTACGCCTACGGAGCAGAACCAAAGATCGAAGCCAAGAACTAGGAAGAATTAGGAGAGAAAGAAAGCGTGATCCGGCTTTTCAACGTTTACTACCCCATCCGCACGCTGGTTCTTCTCGGCGGAGAAGCCCTGCTGGTGTGGACCTCTTTCTTGGTAGCTACCGTGTGGCAGCACCCGGAAGACTGGTACACCGTCCTGAACTACGAGGGCGGCTACCTGAAGATTCTGGCGGGGACGATTGCGGTCCTGGTGTTCTCGCATTTATTCGACCTGTACGAGCCCACCCAGTGGGACGCCAAAGGTGAGCTCTATTTCAGGTTATTGCTTGTTCCCGGACTGCTGGCCCTGGCGATTGGTGTCATCGCCTATTTTTTCCCCCACATCCTGCTGGGCAAGCACGCCGTTGTCCTCGGCCTGCTTCTGGTCACGATCGCGTTGTTCGCCTGGCGCATGGCGTATGCCTGGCTCTCCCAATCTCCTTATTTGCGTGAGCGCGTCTATGTGCTGGGCGCCGGTGAACGCGCGCAGCGACTGATCAACGGTTTGCGCTCCCGCGCTGAACTCGGCATCGAAGTCGCCGGATGGAGCGGCAACGTCGAAGGCGCATTCACTCGCGAAGCCATTGCCTCCCACTTGATGGAACTGATCGGCGAACATCGTGTCCATCGCGTGATCGTCGCCATGGACGACCGCCGCGGCACCTTGCCGGTCATGGAAATGCTTCAGCTGCGGTTGAACGGCCTCAAGATTGAAGAGGCAACCTCTTGGCTGGAAAAAATTTCCGGACGCATCGAGGTGGATAACCTCTATCCCAGTTGGCTGATTTTTGCCGATGGCTTTCGGTTCAGCTCGGGATTCATGCTGCTGCGCCGCATCATCGCAATCCTGGCGTCGGGAATTCTTCTGCTCGTGGCGCTGCCCATACTTCCTTTTGTTGTTCTCGCCATCAGGCTCGACTCCGCCGGCCCGGTGCTCTACCGGCAAAAACGCGTTGGCCTGGGCGGCAAGGTTTTCTACTGCTTTAAATTTCGCACCATGCGTCAGGACGCTGAAGTGGACCGGGGCGCAACCTGGGCGACGGATGACGATCCCAGAATCACCCGCGTCGGTAAGTTCCTCCGCACCAGCCGCATCGACGAAATTCCCCAGCTTTGGTGCGTTCTCAAAGGCGATATGGGATTTGTCGGCCCTCGTCCTGAGCGCCCCGAGTTTGTGGATTGGCTCGCCCAAGAAATCCCCTTCTATGGCGTTCGCAACGCAGTTCGTCCAGGTATTACCGGATGGGCACAAGTACGCTACAAATACGGCAACACCGTCGAGGACTCGAAAGAGAAACTCCAATACGACCTCTACTACATCAAGAATATGTCGCTCGGACTGGACATCATGATCATGTTCCAGACCATCAAGATTGTCCTGCTCGGCCGGGGGGCGCAATGAAAATGAACCGAGGCCCGCAATGAAATGGCTGTTCTGGGGCTCGGCTAGTGTCCTGGCCTACACCTACTTTGGATACCCGGCATGGCTCTGGTTGCGCACTCGCTACCGTCCACGTCCCGTGCATGCTGCGGCCTGCACGCCTTCCGTATCCATTGTGATGGTAGTGCGTAACGAAGCGGCCGTGCTGGAACGCAAGCTGCAGAACTTGCGTGAACTCAACTATCCCAGCGATCTCGCCGAGATCATCGTTGTCTCCGACGGCTCCACGGATTCGACCAACCAGATTTTGGAGGACTATCGCGTCGACCCGCGGGTACGCGTCCTGCTCAATCCAGAATCGCGCGGAAAGGCGGCCGGATTGGATGATGCCATTGCCGCGGCACGCCATGACATTGTGGTCTTCACCGATGCCCGCCAGCCGATCGAGCACGACGCCCTCAGGCTTCTGCTGGAAAGCTTTGCCGATCCCAAGGTCGGCTGCGCCAGCGGTGAGTTGATGTTGGGCGATCCGCAGGGCGGGGAAGTCATTCGCGGCGTCGGACTGTATTGGCGGGTTGAGAAGACAATCCGCGAGATGGAATCGGCGTCCGGCTCGGTGGTCGGCGCTACCGGCGCCCTTTATGCGGTAAGGAGAAGCCTTCTGGTGCCGGTGCCCGCTGGGACTGTCCTCGATGACGTGTACATTCCCATGCATGTGGCGCGCCAGGGTTTTCGCGTGATCTTTGTTCCCAGCGCGCGCGCCTGGGACGTCGCCGATCAAGGTGCCGAGCGCGAGTTTTCCCGCAAAGTCCGTACCCTCAGCGGGAATTATCAATTGGTGCAGCTTGCGCCTTGGTTGTTGGGCGGGAAAAACCCTTTGCGATTTGAATTCATCAGCCACAAATTGTTGCGACTGCTCGCGCCGTTTGCCCTGGCCGCAGCCCTGGCTGCATCCATCGCTCTGCCGCAGCCCGCATACCGCGTCGCGCTCGTGCTCCAACTGGCATTCTACGGACTCAGCTTGATTGCGATGCTGAAGCTGGCCCGCGGGCCGCTGGCTCGCGTGGCCGATGCCGCCCGCACCTTTGTGGTTTTAAATACCGCAGCGCTGGTCGCGTTCGTGAAATTCGTGACCGGCCGGCGCGTCGGGTGGGTCCGGTGATGAGGAACTCTTTGATGACGAAGCAATTCGGACACACGCGGGAAATCATCTGCGCAAAATTCTCGATGCCTGCAATGGCACATTTCCAGGTAGGGTGAACCCTTGGATTCCGTACTCACAGCCACACCACCACCAACGATGACTAGCAAGGGCCGGGCCAAGATAACTGGCGCCGCCTTCCTGTGGTTGAGCGCTTTCTACATAGTTTATTGTGCCCGTCCAGAGGACTGGCTCTCAGTCTTGGGGGTTGTGCCGCTGGCCAAGATTACCGGCGTCATGGCGTTCTTGGCATTTGTGTTTGGTTCGAGCAAGGGGAACCGCAAACTCCGCGACCTGCCCATTGAATCTTTTTTTCTGCTGGCGATGATCTGCATCTTTCTGGTTTCATCTTTCTTCTCCCCGGTCTCGAGAGGTCAGGCTCTTGACCACGCCCTGGATTTTGCCAAGGTCTATATGGTGTGGGTGTTCACGTTTCTCCTGCTGACCGACTTGCCCAGATTCCGCAGGATCCTGTACATCCAGGCGGCTTCGGTCCCTGTGGTCTGCATCCTCTCAATGATCAAGGGATACTCGCGCCCCCGGCTGGACGCCGTGCTCGGCGGCATCTATTCCAATCCCAACGATCTGGCCTTCGCCATCGTGCTGTCACTCCCTTTCTGTCTCATGTTCCTGCTCACCACCCACAGCAAGTTCTACAAGCTGCTGTGGTCTGTGGGCATGCTGGCAATGCTCACCGCTCTGCTCAAGACTGGCTCGCGGGGTGGGTTCATCACCCTGATCGTGGTCGGAATTATTGGCCTGTGGCATTTCAGCATCAAGGGAAAGCGTTACTATCTGATCGCATTGGTGGTGCTAGCGATTGTCTCTCTCATGCCCATTGCCGGCGGAGTGATGCAGCAACGCTTGTTCAGCTTGTACGGTGACAAGCTCACCACCCACCAGGAAAAAAGCGCCCAAGACTCTTTTGAGGAGCGCCAGTTCCTGATAGAACAGGCAATTGCCGGGATTAAGGAACATCCCATCCTCGGAGTCGGTGTGGGAAGTTTTGAAGCGTACTCGACGGTTTGGCGCGAAGTCCACATGACGTACCTGCAAGTCGGGGTCGAGGGCGGCATTCCTTGTTTGATTCTCTATCTCCTGTTTTTCTACAGAGGATTCTGGAACCTCCGACAGATGTTCAAGAGAAAGAATTTGTCCCCGGAGCTGAAACTGTTCCTCGGCGCGCTCAACAGTTCGATGGTGGGATTCGCCTTTGGCGCTGTTTTCTCGCCTGAGGCCTACCAGTTCTTCCCGTATTTCGCAGTCGCCTACACTTCGGCATTGTTGGCATATGTAAGGGAGAGTGAGCGGGCTGCGGCGCCCGTGCAGTCGGTGGCGGTCCCGTCCCTTCGGCAAGGCGCGTACGCCGGAGCTGGCATCCGGTTGCATCCCTGATTCGACTCTTGCGAGTAGCTACCTTCCATGAGCAACCCGCCAACCAGCACCGCGAAAAAAGGCAGTAAGCTGAAGCGCAGGGCGCAGTACGCCTGGCGATGTCTCCCGCCCTATTTCTGGCAGAGGCTGACTCGCCCGGCGCTCAACGGCAAAGTCCATCTGATCGTTGCCATTGCTGACCACTTCGAGCCCAGCAGCATTCCCGGCGACTATGCCGGCTATGCCCCCAGAGATGTACAAGAAAAAAGGCTGGAGGCCTGGTGCACTCAGTACCCCAGGAATTTCGAGAGCTTTCGTGACAGCGACGGTTTCCCTTTGACCCACACGTATTTCTATCCCGCGGAACAATACGACCGCGATCTGGTCGAACAGCTGGCGGGGTTGTGCCACGCTGGTTGGGGAGAAGTAGAAGTCCATCTGCACCACGGCGTAACCGAGGCGGCCACTGCCGAGACCACGCGCAATCAGATTCTTTCCTTCCGCGACACCCTGGCCAGGAAACATGGTTGCTTGTCGTATCGCGACGGCGACCCCACTCCCCGATACGTGTTTGTGCACGGAAATTTTGCTCTCGCCAACTCCGCGGGTGGTTTCGGTTGCGGCGTGGACAGCGAAATGCAGTTGCTGGCCGATACCGGATGTTACGCCGACATGACCTACCCCACTTCGGCCTTTCATCCTGCGCAGATTTCTAAATTAAACTCGCTGTATGAATGCGCATTGCCTCTGGGCGAGCGCGCTCCGCAACGGCGGGGGCGCGAATTGAAAGCTGGGCGGCCAGTTTCGACGCTTCCCATCATCGTGCAAGGCCCATGGATGCTCGACTTCGACCGTACCTCGCGAAATGGAATCGGTCGCATTGAAGATGGCGCCCTGACAAAATGGAATCCCCCCAGTCTGCGCCGGCTCGAACTCTGGAAGCAGGCCGCTATCACCGTCGCTGGAAGGCCAGATTGGGTTTTTATAAAGCTCGACACTCACGGCATGGACCCCACCGACACCGACACCGTGTTAGGCGAGCGTATGCAGCTATTTCTTCAGGAATTTATCGCCGGAGCCACTGACCGCCAGGAGATCCTGCATTTTGTTTCGGCTCGTGAAATGGTGAATATGCTCCTCGCCGCCTGCGATGGGCGTGACGGGAACCCCGGCGAGTACCGCGACTATTGCTTTAAACGGGAGCGTGCCCCGCGAAACCTTGCTCCCAACCCAATCCCAGTCATGGTGACCAGAGGATAGCCTATGTGTGGGATCGCCGGTGTAGTCAGCGCCAATCGCGGGGAGCGCATTGAAGAAGCCATCGTGCATCGCATGTGCGAAGCCATCGTGCATCGCGGGCCCGATGATGAAGGAATTCTCGCGCGCCAGAACACCGGGCTGGGCATGCGGCGGCTCAGCATTATTGATCTTGCCGGCGGCCACCAGCCAATTTTCAATGAAGACCGCTCCGCCTGGATCGTCTTCAACGGTGAAATTTACAACTTCCTTGAGCTGAAGCCTGAGCTCGAAGCCAAAGGCCACTGCTTCTCTACCCACAGCGATACCGAAGTCATCGTGCATCTCTACGAAGAGATGGGCGCGGAATGCGTCCAGAAACTGCGCGGGATGTTTGCCTTCGCCCTGTGGGATGAACGCCGTCAGTCCCTGCTGATTGCCCGCGACCGGCTGGGCAAGAAACCGCTCCACTATGCACTGCATCGCGGCAAGTTATATTTCGCCTCCGAGATCAAATCCATTCTTGCCGTCGCCCCTGAACTCGCAGAGGTCAATCGCGCCGCCCTGATGCAGTATATGTATCTCGGATATATTCCTGATCCTGCGACCGCCTTCACCGGCATTCATAAGCTGCCTCCCGGACATGTGCTGGAATTTGAACGCGGCCAGATACGCATCCATAAATATTGGGACCTGCCGGAATACGCGACTCATCCGCCCATGAGCGAGGAAGAATGCCTGGAAGAAATGGAGCAGCGACTGGCCGAGGCCGTCCGCATCCGCTTGATCGCCGACGTGCCGCTGGGAGCGATGCTGAGCGGCGGGACGGACTCCTCGACCGTTGTGGCTTTGATGGCGCGCGCCAGCTCGAAACCCGTTAAGACCTTTGCCATCGGTTTCAAGCAAAGCGATTTCGATGAGTCCAGCTACGCGCGGATCGTGGCCCAGAAGTTTGCCACCGAACATCACGAACTCATTCTTGAGCCTGATGTCTTGGGAACGGTCGAGAAAATAACCCGTTCCATGGAAGAACCCTTCGCGGACTCCTCCATGCTGCCGACGTACTTCATTTCATGCCTTGCCCGTCAGCACGTGACAGTCGCACTCTCCGGAGACGGTGGGGACGAACTCTTCGCCGGCTATGAGCGCTATGCAATCCAACAGCGCCGCGAGAAGTTCGCCAAAATCCCGCAGAGTGTATCGCGTTTCTACCGCCAGCATTTATTTCCGCTCGTTCCTAAAGGGACCCGAGGCCGGCAGCTTTCCTACAACCTTTCATTGCCGTGGAACGAACGGTACACCGACGAAATGTGTTTTATTCCCGCATTCGAGCGCGAAATGCCGCTGCTTTCTCCGGAATTTCGCGCCACAATCGCCCAAAACGGCGACCCGCAGGAAATTCTGCTGGACTATTTCAAAGCCGCACCGGCGCATGATCCCCTCAGTCGAATGCTGTATGTGGATACCAAGACCTACCTTGTGGAAGACATTCTCACCAAAGTGGACCGCATGAGCATGCTCACTTCTCTAGAAGTCCGGGTTCCGATTCTGGACCACTTGTTTGTGGAGTGGGTCGCCTCCCTGGGGCCGGAGTGGAAGATGCGCGGCGGAACCCAGAAATATATTTTCCGCAAACTGGCGGAGAGGGTCGGGGTCCCTCGGGAAGTCCTCTACCGGCCGAAACAGGGTTTTGCGTTGCCGCTGGTGCATTGGATGCGCCATGAATTGAAGGATCTTATTCTCACCGTGCTGCTCGAACCGCGCACGTTGCAGCGCGGATACTTCGATCCCAAAGGCGTCAGCCGCTTGCTCGAAGAACATTTTTCGGGAAGACGGGACCGGTCGGGAAGCATTTGGCGGCTCTTGATGTTTGAGCTTTGGCACCGGAATTATCTGGAAAACTTCAGCGCCGGAGAACACTCCATCTCCGCCGAGCCAGTTGCCGCCGTGGGCGGAGAGTCCTCCTAATGGCCGTGGCGCAAGATCAGTCGCCGCCCAGCGCCAAAGAACCGGAAGCATCCGGGTCCGGCGAGCCCCCTCGCGTTTTCCTGATGGTCAACAGCTTCGAAACCGGCGGCAGCGAACGCCAGTTTGTCTCGCTGGCAAAATCCCTCGATCCCCAGCGGTTCTCTCTCAGCCTGGGATGCATTCAGACCAAAGGCCCGTTGCGTGATCTCTTTGGCGAAGTCCCGCGGTTCAAGCTCGGCGGCAGCGTTTACGGATGGAAGTCCTGGCACAGCCGCTGGCAACTGTCGCGCCACTTGCGGCAGAAGCAGATCCAGATCGCGCATGCCTTCGACTTCTATACCAACCTGACTCTCGTCCCTGCAGCGCGCTGGGCGGGCGTTCCGGTCGTGATTGGCAGCCAGCGCCAGCTCGGCGACTTGCTCTCGCCCGCGCAGTCAAGGTTGCAGAGAACTGCATTCGGGCTCTGCGATGCCGTCCTGTGCAACTCGCGTGCGGCCGCTGAAAGACTGAAGGCTGACGGATTCCCGGAGTCAAAAATCCGAATCATTGGCAACGCGCTGGCCCCAGAAGCTTTCGCGGACACCGTGCCCCTCGTTCCCCGGCGCGAAGGTGTGTTGCGGATCGGAATGATCGCGCGCATGAACTCGCATTCCAAAAACCATCTCGGGTTCCTGCGCGCTGCCGCCAGGTTGCATGCTTCCTTTCCCGACACCGAATTCCTGTTAGCCGGAGACGGCCCGCTGCGCAAAGAACTCGAAGTTGAGGCAGCCTCGCTCGGAATCGCCGACCGCGTCCTGTTCCTCGGCGACCGGCGTGATATCCCCTCCGTGCTCGCGTCGCTGGATCTCTCCGTAGTCCCCTCCGATTCCGAGAGCCTTTCTAACGTGATCCTCGAATCCATGGCCGCCGGCGTTCCCGTAGTCGCAACTCGCGTCGGCGGAAACCCTGAACTCGTAACCGAAGATCGCGGCGTTCTGGTGCCGGCCCGCGACGTGAACGCCCTCGCGGATGCCGTCGGCCAGTTGATGAAGGACTCCGCGCGGCGTTCGGAGTTGGGCGCCCACGCAAAACAGTTCACGCGCGAACTGTTTTCTGCCGAAAGCATCACCCGGCAATACCAAGACCTCTACCAGGAACTACTCTCGCAGAAGATTGGCGCGCCCTCAACCCGTGGACATTCAGCCCCCGGCCAGTTGCGTGTTGCGGTCATTGCCGCCTCCCCGCGCTATGTGGGAGGGCAGTCGGTGCAGGCCAGTCTTCTGCTGAAGCATTGGGCCGACGATCCGCAGATCCATGCCACCTTCATCCCCGTCGATCCCCAATTGCCCGCCGGACTTCGCTGGGCGGAACGCGTCCCTGGGCTCCGCACCATTCTTCGCACCCCGCTTTATCTGGCGGGATTGTGGCGCGGCTTGCGCAACGTGGACGTAGCCCATATTTTTTCCGCTTCCTACTCGTCTTTCCTGGTTGCGCCGCTGCCAGCGTGGATCGTCGCTCGCCTGCGGAGGAAGCCGACGCTGATTCACTACCACAGTGGCGAAGCTCGCGATCATCTGCGTTCGTCCTGGGTCGCGCGCTCAGTATTGGAGCGAGTGGACCGTGTGGTCACGCCTTCGGCATATCTCGTCGATGTTTTCCGCGAGTTTGGATTGCAAGCCGACCCCATCCCCAACCTCGTGGACTATTCACAGTTTTCGTATCGCGAACGCGAACCGTTGCGTCCGCACTTGGTGTGTACCCGTGGTTTTCATCGCTACTACTGCGTGGACGTCGTCGTAAAGTCATTTGCGCAGATACTGAAAGAATTTCCCGATGCGCAACTGGATCTTGTAGGCGGAGGCTCGCTTGAACCGCAGATTCGCCAACTGGTCGCCGATCTGCAACTTTCGGGCGTAAACTTTTGCGGGGTTGTGGACCGGGATGAGATCGGAAAATATTACGATCGCGCCCATATTTTTATCAATGCTTCGCGGCTCGATAACATGCCGGTTTCCATTCTCGAAGCTTTTGCTGCCGGCACGCCGGTCGTCAGCACGGCGCCGGAAGGCATGCGATATCTGGTCGAGCATGGCCGGACGGGACTGCTGTCCGATCCCGGCGACGTCGCGGCGCTGGCGGAGAACGTCCTTCGCCTGCTCCGCGACCCGCAACTAGCCTCTCGCCTCGCAGCCAGCGGATACGATCAATTGCGCCAATACCGCTGGGACACAGTGCGGGAACAGTGGCTGAGCCTGTACAAAGAGCTGGTCCCGGCAATCAGTCACGACAATAAAGCGGCTGTCTCTGGCCTCGGCAATAGAAGTGAGTGACTTTCGTAAGTCTCTGGTAATGAAGGTGTTTAAGTACAATTGAGGTCGCATCCGCAGGTTCCGGTAAGGGGTTTGTCTCCATGGAAGCAACAACAACGATTGCGTCCGAGGGCGCCGAAGTGTCGGGTCAACATGGGAAAGCCATGACGGAATCTGCTGGTAGCATGAAGCCCCCGGTTTTCATCGTAGGCTGCCCGCGCTCCGGAACCAGCTACATGTATCATCTCCTGCTCTCGGCCGGAGGGTTTGCCGAATTTCATACCCAGATGAACGTGTTCGATGTGCTGGAGCCGATCTATGGCGACCTCAAGTCCGCCTCCCACAAGCAGCGCATGATGAAGGAATGGCTGCACAGCAAAGCTTTTGAAGTCTCGGGACTGCAAGCCGACGAGATCGAGAAGAAAGTGATGGCCGAGTGCCACGGGGCCAGCGACTTCCTGCGGTTGGTGATGGAAGAAGTCGCCCGCAGCCAGGGCGTTGACCGCTGGGCGGACTCCACCCCCACCAATGTTCCCCACATGCTTCGCATAAAGCGCGACTTCCCGGACGCAAAATTCATCCACATTATCCGCGATCCTCGCGACCTGGCACTTTCGCTCGACAAAAAAGGCTGGAGCCGCCCTTTGCCCTGGGACCGGGCGAATAGTCTTCAAGCAGCCGCAGTCTATTGGGAATGGATCGTCCGCAAAGCCCGGAAATACGGTAAGCAACTAGGCAGCGACTATCTGGAGACTCGCTACGAGGACCTAGTGCAAACGCCTGCCGAAGCGCTGGCGAAAATCGGCGCTTTCCTCGATTGTGATCTCAGTTACGAACGCATCCACGCCCAGCGCGTGGGTTCGATCAAGAAGCCGCTCACTTCTTTCCACGAGGACTTGAATCAGGGTACGTTCAACCCAGTGGGCCGTTGGAAAGAAAAATTTCCTCCGCAGCAACTTGCGGAGTTCGAATCGTTAATCGGACCTTACATGCAGGAACTTGGATACACGCTTTCAAGTCCCCGCCAGGACCGTTCTCTTCGCGTCAAAACCAGGCGCGGAATCTATAGCGTGTTCTACGGTTTCAAACAATGGGCCAAGGTCAATACGCCGCTTTCACGAATGATGGTTAGTTACTCCGGCACTTTGATCGACAAGTAACAGGCGTCACCAGGGGTGCAAATGAAGTGTGAATTCGTTGATTTCGAAGGTGCCGACTGGAAGTTGCTGGATTCCTTCGCCGACCGTACCGTGTTTCAGACCCGGGAGTGGGTCCGCTTCGTCGCGGAAACGCAAAATGCTACCCCGGTGCTGGCACAGCTCTCCGACGGAGGAAAAGTTGCCGGCTATTTCACCGGACTCACCTTCACCCGCATGGGAATCAAGGTGCTGGGCAGTTCGTTCCCCGGGTGGACCACCCCATACATGGGTTTCAACCTGGTCCCCGGAGCCTCGCGCGCCGAAGCCCTCGCGGCCCTGGAGAAATCCGTCTGGCACGACTTGAAGTGCCTGCACATGGAAATTTCTGATCCCAACTTCACAGTCGAAGATGGCCAGGCGCTGGGCTTTCAGGCCAGCTCTTACGCTTCCTACCGCACCGATCTCACCAAATCCGAAGACGAGCTGTTTCAAGGCATGGAAAGCGCATGCCGCCGCTGCGTTCGTAAAGCCGAAAAAAGCGGCGTGACCATTGAAGAGGCCCACGACCTTGCCTTCGCCGACGAATACTACGAACAACTGAAAGACGTTTTTGCGAAACAGGGGCTGGTGCCCACCTATGGCGTGGAACGGGTCCGCTCGCTGGTTCGCCACATGGAACCCAGCGGAAATGTTTTGCTGCTGCGGGCTCGCGATCCGGAAGGGAAGTGCATCGCCACCGGGATTTTTCCCGGGTTCAACAAGATCGTTGAATTCTGGGGTAATGCCAGCTTTCGTTCCAGTCAGAACTTCCGCCCCAACGAATTCATGCAGTGGTACTTGTGGCGTTACTGGAAAAATCGTGGGGCGCAGATTTATGACTGGGGCGGCGAAGGCACCTATAAAGAAAAATATGGATGCATTCCGCACCGCGTGCCCTGGTTTATCAAATCGCGATATCCGCTTGTGGGCAAGCTGCGCGATGGCGCCAAGAAAATCTATCGCGGCAAGCAGCGCCTGATGGGCTGGTGGCAGGGCGACCGCGCCATGGTAGCCGCTGAATAGAGGTTAGTTAACGTTGGCTAGCATCTCGTCCAGCTTTTGCAGATCGGGGCCGAGGTCTTTGCCGTCGTTTCCGGCATGCAGGGCCGGAGAAGCCTTCTTGCAGTCGGGCTGCTCTTTGTCCCGGCAGAGTTCGTAAGGCCTGCCGCCTGCCACGTGCAATTCGCGAATCCCCGCCGCGCGCGCGTCCTTGACCGAGGGATTTCCCGAAGGCCATCCTCCCTGCCCGATCATCAGGTTGTGCGTGAACGTCAACCCCGAAAAGCAATTCTTGAAAACGCCCGCGGGATCCACCGCCCCCATCTGCTCGGCACAGTTGCTCTGCCCTCCGCCGCTGGAGACCACGCTGAGATCGCCAGTGGAAAGAATGTTGTTGGCGATGGTGAAATTCGCAAATCGCTCGCGCGTGTTCATCACCGCAAAAGTGGCGCGCGGCACAAAAGCTATTACATGTTCGATTTGAACATCGCGAAGCGGCGGTGAAATCGCAATCAGTTGCGCGAACAGGCCGGAGCCATCGTATTCTTTGCCGCGCACATTCTCTGCCACAACATCGTGGATACTGTAGTGCTCCCCTGCAGTGGCGAACCCTCCATGGTCGTCGGCAACATTCGCGATCTGGAACACCGCACCCACATTCGAGATCCGGTTGTAGCGGATGGTCACGTCGTTGACCCGGCACAGCGGACACTTTTCCGACTGGTTCTTGGGGGTCAATAAAATCGCATACCCATTCTGGCTGAACCCTCCCCAGGAATTTTCCAGGAGGTTCCCCTCGAACAAGACCCGTTGTGCATTCTTGAGCTCAAATAGATTTTTTACAATGAAAGGATGTCCGGAAGCTCCCCCGACAAAGCTGGGCTCGCCTTGCTTCCAGATCATGGGTTTGAAAAAGTGATTGTGGCGAATCTCAATGTCGGCCGGCGTCATGGTGGCGCCGCCGCCCCCAAAAAGAATGTTCTCGCCCGCCGCCTCCAGAAAGTTGTTGACCACCTTGAACGGTCCGGATGGGAAATGGCCTCCTCCGGTTCCCAGCACCTGAGCATCGGTGCAGGACCCCGTGACCGCGACGCAGTGGAAATCCGTAAAGAAAGAATCCACCACCGCTAGGTAAGTCATTCCAGTCACCGCCAGAGCGCGGGTGGTGTCATCCTGCGCAGTTCCATGCATCCACACCCGGTCAAAGATCAGGTGATTGCTTTCCCCGCCTTCCTCTCCGATCGCCAATGCGGAAACCAGTGCGCCGCTGATGCGGGTGACCTCAATTCCGATGAACCGGTAATGATTCGCTCCCCGTAAAAAAATGATTGGGCCTAGGCCCGATCGGCCCTGGAATACCAGCTTTGGCATTACATTCTGAGTCGAGGCGCAGTGAAAGTCAGGCCGTCCCGGTAACGATGCAACTCCAGCGAAACACGGATTCAGCCGTGAGCCTTCCGCAGGCAAACTGGAATCCGGCGCACTGGTTCGGACGATGATCCAGTGCTGGTCGTCACAGGGCTTCTCGGGAAACCGAAAGATACCGGTGAATTCCGCCCCCGCCTGTAATTCGATGCGGTCCCCGCAACCAGCGCTGTTGATCGCGGCCTGGAAGTTCTCGCCGGCATGCACGCGGATCACTTTTCCGGGCGCCGGGCTGGCCGCCAGCGAGCTGTTCACGTAAACCCGGGGTAACTCGGCGGGACCGTCAAATTGTCCCTGCGCCGCGCCAAAACAAGGCAACGGAAACAGGGCAAACAATGGAGCCAGCGCACGCAGTAACCTGCCACGCCGAAGATCACGCGAACTCATGAGGGATTTACCGCCTGGAATCGAAATAAGACTGGCGCACTGAAAAGCATAGCACGTGCCGCAGAGGTGCTCGCCGCGCGAAAATGGCAAAAAAACAAGCTCCCCGACCTGGAGCTTAGTTGCCCAGTATCGAGGAGCCCGAATTCGTCAAACGAACCAGAACATCAGTACACGCCGGCGATTGCATTCTGGATAGCGTTCGTGTCCGCACCCAGGTTCTTGCCGTCGCTTCCCGCACCGATGTAAGGGCCGGAGGTCAAAGTGTAATCTCCGCCATTCCCATTGTTGAAGTTGGCAAAGCCTAACGCTGACGGCGACGCCGGGAAAAAGTTCCCCGTAGGCCACTGCGAGCCTGTGCTCGAACACTGGCTGCCGCCGCATCTCCCACCCGCGACATTGATCAATGCGTTGTAGTTAAAGCTATGGGGACTAAAACACGCATTCAGCGCCGTGAGCGGACTATCGCTCACCGAACAATCGGTTGCTGATCCCATGGAAGACCAGATCCAATAACCGGCCTGGCCCACGATGCTGTTTGTAAACTTGAAATCCGTCATCTGCGGATAGCTGCTGTCGCTGCTCAGAGCGATCAGCTTTCGGCTGGGATCGGGAAATCCGGTAATGTGATTTATCCAAAGATGTTGGATTTGGCCAGAGACGGGCCATTCACTGATCACCTGGAACAGGTTTCCATTACTCGATCCCGGGCTCGCCGCATAGAAGTTTGCATTGATATCGTCGAGAGTTATGTCGTGAATGCTGTAACGCTCTCCGTCTTTACCGATTGCTCCATTATCGTCAGGGACGCTTTCAATTTGAAAGCCCCCGCCCGCGTGACTGAACGTGTTGTATCGAATCGTGATGTCGGTAACCACGCAGATGGGGCAGCCGCCTGCTTGGTTCTTGGGAGCTAATAGCAGCATGTACCCGGGTTGACTGAACCCTCCCCAGGAATACTCAAAGATATTGCCTTCAATCAGTACCCGTTGCGCGTTCTTGAGCTCGAGCAGGTTCTTGACCATGAACGGATGGCCCGAGGCTCCGGCGACGAATCCCGGCTGCCCCGGAAGCCAGATAAGCGGCTTGTAGAAATGATTGTGTCGAATTTCGATGTCCGCAGGCGTAGTGGTTGCGCTGCCTCCACCGAACAGAATGTTCTCCCCCGACGCTTCCAGGAAGTTATTTGTAATCTTGTAAGGGCCGCCGGGATACTGACTGTTGCCGCCGCCGACTACCTTCGCGTCGGTGCAGGCGCCGGTCACTGCCGTGCAGTGAAAATCGTTCGCGTAGGAATCGATGAGTGCCGCATTCGTCAAGCCGGCAAGATTGATTCCATTTTTGGTGTCGTCCTGCGTGGTTCCGTGCAGCCACACGCGATCCATGACCAGGTGATCAGCCGTGCCCGAGGCAACGGAAACTAACTGGTAATCGATGCCTGTCCCAACCGCGCGGGTGATTTCCAGACCCAGTAGCCGGTAGTGATTGGCGCCTGGAGCAAGGACGATGGGCCCGCTAGAATTGGTCGCGAGACTGATGACTTTCGCCAGCACATTTTGCGTGCTGGAGCAGTTGAACGCCGGACGTCCTGGAAGCGAACCCACTCCTGCGTAGCACGGAGTCAGGCGCGTGCCCTCCGCGGGCAGGCTGGCATCGGGCGCGCTCGTCCGGATGATGATCCAGTGCAGGTCATCGCAAGGCTTGGCAGGAAGCGTGAATCCAGTGAAAGTTCCGCCGGCCGCCAGTTGAATCGTATCGCCGCAATTTGCATTATTGAGCGCCGTCTGTACATTGCTGCCTGGGCTCACCAGCGTAGTTGCGCCGGGTGCAGGCGTGTCCGCCGTAGTGGTCAACACATATACCCGCGGCAACTCGGCTGGTCCGTCAAAGTTACTTCCCACCGGCGGTGGGGGCGGCGGCGTGGAAACAGATAGCGAGAACACTTGGCTCGCGGTGCTGTTTCCTGCGTCGGTCACTTGCGCCGTAAACGAGAACTGTCCCGTCTGGGTGGTGGTGCCGCTGACCTGTCCGCTGCTGTTGAGCGTGAATCCCTGGGGCAGCGAACCAGATGCAATGTTCCACTGATAAGGAGTGGTTCCACCCGTCGCAGAAATCGGATACGAATACGAAGATCCCGACTGCGCCCCCGAGAGCGACGCAGTTGTAATGGAGAGCGTCGCCACGCTAGGACTGACTGCAACACTCGCGCTGGATCTTTTTGTGCTGTCAACGACGCTGGTTGCGGTCACCGTCACGTTCGTGCTGCTGGTGACCGTGGGAGCCGAGAACATGCCGCTGCTGGAAACCGTTCCTGAGGTCGCAGACCACGTCACTCCCGTGTTGCTGCTGCCCTGTACCAGGGCATTGAACTGCTGGCTGTTGCCCGAATGCAAGGCAACCGGGCTCGGAGAGACCGTCACGCTGACGCTGGGCCCGGAGGGGCTCACTGTGACGTATGCGTGTGCCCTCTTGGTAGAGTCCGCTAGACTGGTTGCCGTCACCGTGACGACTGCGGTGCTAGAAACGCTCGGAGCCGTGAAGTAGCCACCCGTGGAAAACGTGCCTGCCGTCGTCGACCAGGTTACTCCAGTGTTACTGCTTCCCTGCACGAAAGCCCGGAACTGCTCGTTGCCACCCGCCAGAAGGCTGGAAGAGGCCGGCGAAATCGTCACCGAAATGCCACTTCCGCCATGGCTTGAGATAACAATCTGCGCCCGCAGCATCGCCGTCGCGCCCTGCTCATCGGTCGCCTGGATATGGAAGTAATAGGTGTTTACCCCCGTCGGCGTACCCGTTACCGCTCCCGTTGCCGAGTTCAGAGAGAGGCCTGCCGGAAGCCGTCCATCAACCACCGCAAACCGATAGGGCGAGGCGCCGCCGTTAGCTGAGACCAAACCCGAGTACGGAGTTCCGACAACTCCAGAAGGCAAGCTTGCCTGGACGCTCAAGGCGGTCTGCGCCTGCGCTCCCACACCAACCAAAAGTGTGGCCAGCAGTATCAGGCAAATCTGCGCAATCCTGAATTGCGAACAGAAGGCTGCGAAGATTTTTTGCTTACCCGGACCGGTTACTAGGAGTGTCATTTGGGGGACCCTCGTTCCAAGGTTTTGGGGAGCTATCACTCCCCACTAGTTACATTCGGCAATGTAACGAAAGTACGGATGAATTGAGAGATCACAGGAGTACAACCTAGAAGTGCTCCTTTTGGCATGAACTGGTGGGTGGATTGCTGCTGCTGTGTGTGACTTTAGATTAAAAGGCTTTTCCAGCGCCGGATTTGAAGGCTAACGAGCGGTACAACTCCAACCGGCACAAACGATTTATCCGGCAGTGCACCTACGTTACTTCTGTAATGCTTGTGGAAATCTTCCGCCGCGCGACGCGAGGTTCTTTTCAGCTCTGCTTAACTGACCGGCGACGCCATTGCCGTCCGCTCCTGCCGCGTGAACCCTTCCGATTCCCCTTCGATGCAGACCCGGTGCCACAGCTCCAGATTCAACAGCCGCCAAATGCGATCATAATGATCGCGATATTTTGCCCGGTGCTCGGCGAATAGACGCTCAATTGCCTCGCGCTTGAAATATCCGCGCTGCATGCTCCGCGTTTCCGTCAGGATTTTTTCAATCGCATCCAGCCTCGCTCCCGCCAGCCAGCCGCTCCACGGCGTCGGAAATCCCAGCTTGCGCCGGTAAAGAATCGAATGCGGCAGCAAATCTTCCACCGCTTTTTTCAGGACTACTTTCCCGGCCAATCCTTTGAGTTGCACCTCACGCGGAATCCGCGTCGCGAACTCCACCAGCTTGTGGTCCAAGAACGGCACCCGGCTTTCAATCGACGCCGCCATGCTCATGTTGTCCTGCTTCATCAGCAGTTCGACCAGATAAGTCTTGATGTCGGTATAGAGCAGCCGTTGCAGCAACTCGCCCTTCGACTGTTCCCAATACCCCAGCACATTGCTGATAAGCCGCGCCCGGCGCCAGTTTCTGCCTGGTTTCATCCGTCAGCAGCCCTGCCTGCTGCCCTTCGCTGAACGCGGAGAGAAAATTATCGAAATAGAAAGACGACCACGACGCCGAATCCACTCCCAGGCAGGTATGCGAGAGCTTCCGCCGAAGCTTAGCGCTGATGAGCGATGAGTTCGCAATCATCCCGCGCACTCCCTTGCGCAAGAACCCCGGCGTCACGCTCCGGTAAATGCGGTCCACTGCCTGATTGCGCAGCGTAAACGCATACCGCGAATATCCGCCCAGCGTCTCGTCAGCGCCTTCGCCCGTCAGTACCACCGTGACCCGCTCGCGCGCCAGCTTTGCGACAAAGTACAGCGCAATGCTCGACGGCCAAACGATCGGCTCATCTTCATGCCAGATCAACCGCGGCAGCGAATCGAAAAAGTCGCGCTCACTGACCAACACTTCGTGATGCACCGAATTCAAATGCTTCGCCACGGTACGCGCATACGGCAGTTCGCTGTAAGTCTGTTCCGTGTATCCCACAGAAAAAGTTTCAATCGGAGACTTGCGGATCTTCGTCATCAGCGCCGCCACCGCGCTCGAATCCACACCGCCGCTCAAAAAAACTCCCAGCGGCACGTCGCTCATCAAATGGCTGCCCACTGCCTGCTCCAGCAGTTCGCGGTACGTCTGCACGTAATAGCTTTCGTCGCGCGCCGGCTCGGTGCTCGACGTGTCCAGGTCCCAATACTGCTCGATCTTGACTTCGCCGTTTTCGTTCAGTTCCAGCCGATGCCCCGGCTCCAGCTTGCGGATCCCCTCATAAAAAGTTTCTTCCCCCGAGAGATATCCAAACGCCAGATATTCCGGCAGCGCCGCCGAATGAAATTCCGGACGCACCCCGCCGTACGCCAGCACCACTTTGATTTCCGAGCCGAACAAAAAAGATTCCGACAGTCAGCCGGTAATAAAGCGGCTTGATTCCCAGCCGGTCACGGGCCACAAACAGTGACCGCTTGTCGCGGTCCCAAATGGCGAACGCAAACATCCCGCGCAAATGATTCACGCAATCGCGTCCGTACTCTTCATACAGATGAACGATGGTTTCAGTGTCGCTGTTGGTTTTGTAGCGATGCCCGCGCGCTTCCAAGTCCTTGCGCAGCTCGGAGTGGTTGTAAATCTCGCCGTTGAAAACGATCCAAACCGTTCCGGTTTCGTTGCTGATCGGCTGGTGCCCGCCGGCGACGTCAATAATGCTGAGTCGCCGCATTCCCAATCCAACCGGGCCATCGGTGTAAACGCCGTCGTCGTCCGGCCCGCGGTGCGCCATCACGTCGCACATCCGCCGCACCACGCCCGTGTCAACCCGCGCGTCCCGCCCGAACCTCATTACTCCGGCAATTCCGCACATAATTAGGTGTTCCGCTGCTTTCTAGGTTACCGCAGTCCCCCGTCGCAGCGCCTCCGCAGAGAAAAACTTTAGTGACTCCGCGTCGGAAGCATTCGCCCCCGCCGCCCGCGTCCATTCCAGCCGCTCCACCGCCTCTGGCGAAGAGAAAACCTCGCGTCCGTCGATCTCGACCTTTGCCGTCGAACAAACCGCCAGCGAAGCGATCTCCCCCCGTTCCGTGCGGCAGAAAAATAATCCGGCATCACCGCGAAACCGCCCGGCGTTCCATGTCCTGCCCTCGCCAAAAACAATGTAGTCCTGTACCTCGCCGCGTTCGTACACGTAACCGACAGCGTTGCGTGCGTTGTCTAAAAGATGAAAGTGCCCCGGCTGATCCGCCGTCCCCAGCGGCAGAACCAGCGTCCCATGCTCGGCCGGAAGCTGAAGCCGCGCCGCAAAACTCGCAACCGGAGCCGCCAATCGTTCTCCGTACACCGGCGAGACCCACCCCTCAGCCACAGCCAGTTCCCACTTCTGCGGACTCGCTCCCAGCAGCACCAGCTTTCCGCCGCTCGCAGCCGGAGTGGCCGTTACCGCGCCCGACGAGGGGGCAACCTTCACGTCCTCGGCAAAATGCCAGAGGATTTCCAGATCGTGTTCCCCCGCGCCTTCCGCGATGTCCCGCACCAGCCAGTACTCGCCGTGCAAAGAAAAAATCATCCGCCGATGGACCACCGGGTCAGCCAGCCTTCGATACCCCGTGTGGCTCCCCACAAAAAAAGTAAAAATCGAGCCCGCAATCCATCCTTCCGCCGAGACCTCAGGCAGCTCATTCCACGAGAATGCATTTCCCGGAACCGCCTGATCCAACCCATCCACCCGCAAAGTATTGTGCGCTCCGGTTCCGCGAAATTGACTTCGCTCATCCCCCGCCGAAACGTAAACGTAAGACCCAGGATCTACCAGCCATCGCCGATCTTTCGTCCACAGCCTGACGCTCAATGCGTCCGCGTG
This sequence comes from uncultured Acidobacteriota bacterium, assembly GCA_963839975.1. Lineage (GTDB taxonomy): Bacteria > Acidobacteriota > Terriglobia > Terriglobales > Acidobacteriaceae > Gp1-AA145. The sequence goes on from CAWIXA010000003.1 coordinate 1,211,863, forward strand.
TCCATGCCCGCTGCTTCCGTGCCCCTGCGGCCCTGCGTCAATCAGCATCTGCGCAGGATTTTCTCCATCGCTCGCCATTACGTACAGCCCGCCGTCTCGCGAATGCCGCGATGGCGACGCCAGCCGCGCGCACGAGCGCTCTCGAGATGCAAGCTCCACCGCCCGCTCCCCGAACATCCAGATCGCTTCTTCGGTAATGCGGCCGCGCTCTGCTTGAGTGCGCTTCACTCCCCAGCAGCGCCGCCCCCACCGCCAGCGGATCGCTCATATTCTCCGCGCGATTCCGCTGCGGATTGAACACCCGCCCGCCATCATCATCGCCAAACCCCTGCGGCGCCCCATTGCGGCAGAGCACGCGCACCACTTCCAGCATCCTGCCCAGAATCGCATCGAAGCTTCGCCGACACGGCAATTGCCATTGCAGGCCGCCAGCGCGCGCGTGTGCAGAAAAAAATCCAACGCGTAAACGTGATAGTAGAGCGACTGCTCAAAGTACACGCCGTCGGGACGCACCTGCCGCTCTGCCTCCGCCAGCACGATGTCCAGTCCTTTACGCTGCCATCTCTGCCGCCGCAGGAATTTCCGGACACAGCTTGCCAATAAAAAACAGCCCGACCGCTTCCCCGATCAAATGCGTGTTCGGTGAAAAATATGTCGAGAGATAGCGCTCAATGTAACGCCCATTCACCGCCAGCCCGCGAACGATATCCCGATCCAGAGAATCAGGCAGCGCGTTGCTTCCCGCCAGCAACGCCCGTACCCACAGCCACGAAAGACTCCGAAACGCCACCTCCAAACTGCTACCCCAGTTAATTCCCGTCGGATAAGGATTCGCCGCGCGCCACGCGTAAAACTGCCTCGCCACTTCCTGCGCGTACCTGTCGTTTCCGGTGAACGCCCACGCCTTCGCCAGTGTCACCAGATGCTGATGTCGATTCAGCTCCCAAATAATCTTGTGATCGCCGACCTGCTCAAAATCAAGAAACGGAATTTTGTACCAGGCTTTCAGCGGGGCGCGCTTGCCGTGGACCGCATCCAGATGCCAGTCAATCTCTGCGCCGTAGTCGAGATCGCGATACCCAAGCAGCCGGAACCGGTGCTGCAAAATCTGGTCAGCTTCCTGAATGGTCCGCTCAACTTCCTCCGGCACATGCTTCTTCAGCAAACCAACTCGCTCGGGAACCTGCCCCGCTGAAAAGAAAAACTTCCCGCTCGCGCTCGCCGCGCCAATCCCGCCCTGCCCGAGAGATATCCCCACCCGTCCGAGCGCGTAGTCCGTGCGCTTGCCAGCCTCCTGCCCCAGCCGGGTGCGAACTTCATCCCAGCTCATCGCAGACAGCTTGTTCCACGCTTTTTTCGCGACAAAGCTCACGCTGTGATCGTATCCCGCCGCGCTTCCTCCGACAAATTACCAGTAGGAAGAAAGCCGTCCCTCAGTCGCTGCCTTTACCTGTCAAGTGACCTCCGTAAGTCGCTGTCCACGCTGGATTTAACTAGAATCCCAGGAGTTGACTGCGGTTTTGCACACCGGGTTCAGGGGTATCGTGTTTTGTACATCCCCTGACACGGCAATGTGCTAACGTCGTAATTTCGCCGCAAAAATCTGCACGTCCGCGCGCGGATTGTCCGTAGAATCCCCGCCCGGAAACAAGGGAGCTTTCGAGTGAGCTTGTCCATCAGCCTTTTCGGTCTGGGATACGTCGGGTCAGTCAGCGCCGCATGCTTCGCGCACATGGGACACAAAGTCACCGGCGTAGACATCAGCAAGACCAAAGTCGAGATGCTCGCGTCCGGCCGCACGCCGATCATCGAGGCCCGCATGGACGACTTGGTCGCCGAAGCCCACAAGTCCAGCCGCCTGCACGCTACCAATGATTCAATCGCTGCGGTTCTCGCCAGCGACATTTCTTTCGTCTGCGTCGGCACCCCCAGCCTGCGCAGCGGCAAGCTCGATTTAAGCCACGTCGAGCATGTTTCCGGAGAAATCGGCGCCGCTCTGAAAAAGAAATCTACGTTCCACACGGTCGTGCTGCGCAGCACGGTCCTTCCAGGGACGACCGAAACTCTGATGATTCCCACCATCGAGAAGGCCAGCGGCAAACGTTGCGGCGTGGATTTCGCCGTCTGCTACAACCCGGAGTTCATGCGCGAAGGCAGCGCCGTTGGCGACTTCCTGCAGCCGCCCTACACCATTCTCGGATCGCAGAATCCGCAACACCTCGCGCCCATGCGCGAACTCTACGGAAGTCTTCCAGCGGCAACGTTTGAAACTTCCATCCGCGTCGCCGAAATGGTGAAGTACGTTTCCAATCTTTACCACGCCGTGAAAGTCGGATTCGCCAATGAAGTCGGCACGCTCTGCAAGCACCTGAACGTCGAAGCCGATCAGGTCACGAAAATTTTCATGTCCGACACCAAGCTGAATATTTCAGCCGCGTATCTCGCGCCGGGATTCGCCTTCGGTGGATCGTGCCTGCCCAAAGACCTGCGCGCCATCACCCATCGCGCCAAAGAACTTGGATCTCGATCTGCCGCTGCTGCAATCGCTGATGCCGAGCAACGAAGAGCACGTGGACCGCGGGGTCGAAGCCGTCCTGCGCACCGGCAAACGCAAAATCGCCATGCTGGGGTTGAGCTTCAAAGCCGGCACCGACGACCTGCGCGAAAGCCCGCAAGTTCAGCTCATCAAGCGCCTGATCGGAGAAGGCTGCCACGTGAAAGTATGGGACAAAGACGTTTCCCTCGGCCGCCTCGCCGGTTCGAACCGTCAGTACATCGAAGACGTGATCCCCCACATCGGCTCGCTGCTCTCCGCCGACATGCCCGAAGTAGTGAAAGATGCGGAAGTAGTAATCGTCGGAACGAAAGTGGACAAAGACGAATTGGCGAAATTGCTAGCGCCCGGTCAGGCCGTGATTGACCTGGTCAATCTCGATCCCGCCCGCAGGCCGCAGGCCGCGGCATATCAGGGAATTTGCTGGTAGGTTTTACCTCTGGCGATAAGGCCCCAGAAACTCCATCAACTCATCCTTCAGCCCCGGCCCGCACCCAATCAGCCCCGAGATCAACGCGTTCTTCTGATTGCAAACCAAATCCGTATCTGCCAGCGTCCGCACGCAACCGCCGGCGCTCAGGATCAACGCCGCGCCTCCCGCCACATCCCACTCATGCTTCGGAGTCAGCGTAAACGTAATATCCTCCAACCCCGCCGCCACCCGCGCCAGCTTGTAAGCCACCGAACCCATCGGCTTCACCTTGAACGGCGCCTCCCCAAAGCTCTTCCATTCGCCACGCTTGGTTTCGCTGCGGCTGGCGAGGACCACCGCACCCGACAAGGTCTTCCGCTGGCTGGCCCGCGCCGCCACCCCGTTGAAGTCCAGCCCGCTCTCGATCGATCCCAGAAAGGTTTCATTCGTCGCCGGATTGCAAATCCCGCCCGCCACCGGCTGTCCTCGCTCCACCATCGCAATCGAGACGCAGAATTCCGGAATGCCCTCGACAAACTCTCGCGTCCCATCCAGCGGATCGACCACCCACACCCGCTCGTAGTTCAGCCGTACAAGATCGTCGGCGGTTTCTTCCGACAGCCAGCCTTCGCCCTCGCGCAACAGCGTCTTGCGCAACACCGCGTCCAGCGCGTGATCCGCCTCGGTCACCGGATCATGCCCCGACTTATACTCCGTCGCAATCTCCCCCGGCGTGAACCGCGCAAACACTCCACGCGCCAGCTCAATCGCAGCGCGGATTCTCTCCAGAACGTCGGCGTAGGAATGATTTGTCATAAAGAGAAAGAAAGAGGATGAGGCTAACCCCAGAGCATCCGCGCCCCGGTCGCCAAAAGAATCACACACAGAATTCGCCGCAGCCACAGCACCGGGACTCGCGTACTCAGATACGACCCGACCAATCCTCCCGGAATCGACCCAATCAGAAGGCATCCCACCAGCGGCAGGTTCACATTGCCCAGCCGAAAATGCAGCAGGCTGGTGACCCCGGTCAGGATCACCGCATGCATAATGTCGGTGCCCACCATCACCTTCGGCGGATAGCTGTAGAACAACAGCAGCAGCATCATGATGATGCTGCCCGATCCCACCGAAGTCATTCCCACCAGGAATCCCGCGAACAGTCCGATGATCGCCATCCCCGCAAAAGATTTCGCCGTAGGACGCCGGTTCGCCATGTGGTCTTCAATCCGGCGCTGCATCAGCAACAGCACCGGAACGACGATCAGCAGAATCCCAATCGCCGTTTTTATGAAGTCATTGACTCCCGTGCCATACAAAACTCGCAGGTGCTGCAGCAGTTTAACTCCGGCAATGGACCCCGGAACGCTCCCCACCGCCAGCGCAATCACCACCTTGCGGCGCACTGTCCCCTTGGACAAATGCACCGCGCTCGATGGAATTTTGGTGATGAAGTTGAACAGCGCGTCCGAACCCACCGCGATGATCGCTGGATACTTCAGCACGAAGATCAGCAGCGGCAGCAGCAGCACGCCGCCGCCGAGCCCAGTCAGCCCGATCAGCGTCCCTACCACCAGCCCGATCAGGATTTTGAGAGCGATCAGTTCCATTCGTCTGGCCGGCTACGTCGAAGACTCCGGGCTCACTCCGATGAATCCCTGCTGCTCCAGGTGCAGAATAATTTCCTGCGCCGCTTCTTCCGCGCTCAGCTCGGCGGTGTTAATCACCACCTCGGCCTTTTCGGGAACTTCGTAGGGATCGGAAATGCCGGTGAACTCCTTCACGATTCCCGCCCGCGCCTTGGCGTACAGTCCTTTGCGGTCGCGCTCTTCGCAGGTTTCAATCGGAGTCGCTATGTGCACCAGGATGAATCCGCCGTAAGGCTCAATCATCTGCCGCACATGCTTGCGCGTCGCTTCATACGGAGCAATCGGCGCGCAAATGGCAATGCCGCCATTCTTCGTGATCTCCGACGCCACATACCCGATGCGCCGGATGTTGATGTCGCGATGCTCCTTCGAGAACCCGAGTTCCGACGAAAGGTTCTTGCGCACCAGATCGCCGTCAAGAATGGTGACCGGACGCCCGCCCGTTTCCAGAAACTTCGTCAGCAGCACGTTGGCGATGGTCGATTTCCCCGAACCGGAAAGCCCGGTGAAGAAAATCGTGACGCCCTGCTTGTGCCGTGGCGGATAGCTGCGCCGCAGTTCCTTCACCACTTCCGGATACGTGAACCACGCTGGAATATCGCGCCCTTCGTTCAGACGGTCGCGCAGATCAGTGCCGGAAAGATTCAGCACCTTTGCTCCCGTCGGAACTTCGTTGTCCGGCACGTACGTGTCCTGCTCTTCCAGATACACCATCATGCTGAACGGCACCATGGTGACGCCGATATCCTTCTCGTGCTTCTTGAAAACTTCCTGCGCTTCGTACGGCCCGTAGAAATTCTTGCCGTCCGAATCCTTCCCCGGCCCCGCATGATCGCGGCCCACGATAAAGTGCGTCACACCGTGATTCTTGCGAATCAGCGCGTGCCAGATCGCCTCGCGCGGCCCGCCCATGCGCATCGCCAGCGGCAGCAGCGAAAGCTTCGCCGTCCCCTGAGGATATTTCGACAGCAGCAATTGATAACAACGCACCCGCGTGAAGTAATCCACATCACCCGGCTTCGTCATACCCACCGACGGATGGATCAGCAGATTCGCTTCCACCATCTTCGCCGCGCGGAACGTCAGCTCCACGTGCGCCCGGTGCATAGGGTTGCGCGTCTGGAACGCCACCACCCGCCGCCATCCCATGCGCGCAAACTCCGCCCGCAATTCCGCCGGCGTCTGCCGGATCGTCTTAAAGTCATAGTGCGACGGATCCTGCACCCCTTCGAGCTTCCCGCCCACATACCAGGCGTTGCCCCGGTTCAACAGATAATCCACGCCAGGATGCACTGCGCTCGCCGTCCCAAAAACCGCTTTCGCTTCCGCCTGACGGTCCGGCTGCCACACTTCTTCCACGTGCAGCACCGCCACCATCACGCCTTCCGGATCGCGCAACGCAACCTTGCTCGTGCCCGGTGTCAGTTTCTTGGCAAAGTCTTCGGTCACGTCCAGCGTGATCGGCATCGGCCAAAGCACGCCGCTGGCCAGCCGCATGTTGTGGCAGACGCCTTCATAGTCCGCCTTGGTCATAAAGCCGCGCAGCGGAGAAAATCCTCCGCTCAACAGCAGCTCCAGGTCGCACAGCTGGCGCCCTGTCAGGTCCCACGAGGGCCATTCGCGGGAATGGGATTTCAGTTCCGCGCCGCGCTCGGCCGTTGCAATCAGTTGGATTAGTTCGCCGCCATGGGCAGGAATAAGATGGCTCGTCGAAGTCAAAATTCACAACCTCCGTAAGTGCAATGTAATTTCCTGGGTGGATCACAACCAGGCACAACCAGACACAACCAGACAATGGGATGGAGAGACGGTAATACCCGCCCGCTATTACCAATTTAGCAGTAAAGGTGCGAGCTTCTATCTTATCAAACAGTATTCACTTGCAATCCGGGTTCCGCTGCAAGTCCATTTTTGTCAGATATTTACCTGAAATTAAAGGCCCGGACATCTGTCCGCCATGCTTCAGATCCCAAGGGTGTGCAAAAAGATGCGCACCAGGGAAATCCGCGACTTTCTGCATGCCGCTGTGCCCCTCATATGTCCGACGACCTTGTTTCCGCGGACGCTGCGGCGCTTGCTGCTTCCAGCAAATCTTCTTCCGACACAATCAGCCTGCCCACCTTTGTTGCCCGCTTGGTGAAGAACGCCCACCCCAGAGCGCCCCCATAAACCACCCCTGCAACCAGAAGATGGACCGCCAACTGCGCATAGGTATGCGGGACAAACCATCTCTTCATCAACAGCAGAGTCGCAACCAGCGGTGCGCACACCAGCAACGGCAACACATAGGCTTCGCGAAGAAACGTGCGCACCGGGATCCGTAACTTCCCGCACACATGCTGCGGCAGAAAAAAGATCATCGTCGCCGTCAGCGGGATCGCCGTCCCCAACGCGTCGCCAACAATTCCGTACGGCCGCACCAGAATAATGCTGAGGACGACGTTCACCACGCCCTCGACCAGGGTGACGATCGCCCACGTCCGGTGTTTCGCCATTCCAAACAGCACCCGGCCGGATGCGCTCTGTGCCATCATCAGCGTCGAGGGCAGCACCATCAGCAGGAGTACGGGATAACTCTGGGCGACATATTTCTTGCCCACCCAGGCTTCAATCGCCGACTTTCCTAGAATCACCAGTACGGCACAAATAGGAAAGCTGATGAACGCAGAAAAACGATTGCCGGCGACCATAATTCTCCGCAACCGGTCGGTGTCGCCAGTCGCGTCCGAGTGACTCGACATGGGCACCAGGATCTGCGAGAAACTAGCGACGACCTCCTCCGCATAGTCCACGATCCGGCCGCCGATATTGAAATACGTGATTGCCGCTGCAGACAAAAATCTGCCAATAATGATCTCGTCGCTTTGGAAGCGCAATCGGGTGGAAACAATCGCGATGAAGCTGATTCCGCTATAGGTGGCCATTTCACGGAACGTCTTCCGGTCCACATAAGAGAGGCCCAGCCGGACTGGCAGTAGCCGCCATGCGATGATCGAACGAATGCAAGATGAGATCACCGGCAGGGTCACCGTGATAAATGCCACCATCAAAAGGCCATAGCCGTGCCCCAACGCAATGACAATCAACAAAGCCCGAAGCAAAATGGAAGCAATCGAAGGAATGTTCAGCAGGTCGAATCGTTGCAGACCTTCTAAGACCCCTCCCGAAACTCCCAACGGAAAACCGATCGCAACCGCGGAACCGGCCATCAGTAAAAGCCAACGCGCGGTGGTATGAAACTGGGGTTCAATGTGAAAGAACGTGTCAACAGACGGGCTGAGAAGAACGGTGATTAGGAACGTGACGGCGCCAATACAGCTATAGGTGAACAGGCTGGTGCTGATGAAACGGCTGGCATACTCCAGGTCGTTTGTGGCTCGGGCCTTGGAAATGTAGCGCACCACGGAAGACCGGATTCCCAGATCAAACAAACCGTAGTGGCCGGTAATTGAGAAAATCAATACCCAGATGCCAAAAGCGGTGTCTCCCAGGCGGTGGAGGATGAAAGGAGAAAGAAAGATGCCAACCAGAACGTTGGTACCCAGCGCAATATAGTTCGAACTGATATTGCGGACGATCTGGCCAAATTCGAAGCGCTGCATACCCCTGCTGGTCTGATGGTTACGAACTGTTCTCAGCGCATTGTCCCTGAAGCGCTACAGCGCATTGGCAAATTGCAGCCATTTCTCTACGCGAGACATGCCCTCGCGGAAACTGATTCTTGGTGAGTAGCCTAACACCTCGCGGGCTTTGGCGATGCTAAAAAATACCGTTCCGGTTTGGGTTTGGAAAGTCACTTCATCGGGGATTGGGACGGTGGCCGCTGGCTGAGATTTTCGCCGCGGAACCCCAACCCGCCCGCGGATTTTTTCGCGTTTTGCCTCAGGAAGCGATTCCAGCCATTGCCATGCCCAGTGCAGGACGCGCTCAAACGCGGGGATTTGCATCAGAAGCCCTCGAAACTCCTTGCTTCGCACCGCTTGCTTTCCCGCTTGAAACGATCCCAGAATTAATCCCGGGCGGTCGCCATAGAAGGCGCGAATCTCGTCACTCGAAATTTCGCGCAGTGGCGCATCAATCCCCATCATGCGCGCATGAGCGCGAATAAAATCCCCCCAGGTGATTTCTTCTCCGTCCGTGATAAAAAAGGTCTCTCCATTAGCGCGGTCGTTTTCGATGCTCAGAAAAACGGCATCCACCAGATTGTCCACGTAGGTCGTATTGCACGCGCCACGGCCGCCGTCAATCAGAACTGTCCGGCCTTCGCGCAAGTCTGGAAGGGCGCGAACGTCCCACGCTGAGTAGGGCCCGTAAACGATGGAAGGCCGGAGAATCACCGCCGGCAGCCCGCGGCGTGCGTATTGCAAGACAATCCTCTCAGCCCGAGCTTTGTTATCGCAGTAATCGTCTCCCGTGGCGCGCACCGGCGCAGTTTCCACTTCCGAGCCGGGGGTAGGAGTCACTCCGTACACTGCGGCCGTGCTGATATGAACAAACTTTCGAACACGTGTCTTCGACGCTGCGCGGAGCAAGTTTTCTGTTCCGGTGTAGATGCCGCGGGCCTGCGCCAGTCCGCAGTGGATGATCACTGTACAGTCTTTTGTGGCCAGTTCGAGAGCAGTGGGATCTAACAAGCTGCCGGGACAAAGCTCCACCGGCAACCGCGCGATTCTCGCGGCCCGGTGCGGGCTATGAACCAGTGCGCGAACGCCGGTAGCGCCCGCCTGTACCAGTCGCTCACATACCCGGCCGCCGATAAACCCGGTGGCGCCGGTTACCAGAATTTTTTCCTGTGCCCAGTTCATGCGCCGGCGGAGACTCCTGCCCCAAGATCGGACCAGGGTTCGGCGATGCGCTCGCGATGCGCATAACACGACTCAATGAGTTCAATCGTGCGCGCCGCCTGCTCTCCATCTACCTCAGGTTTCTGGTTGCCGCGGATGCTTTCAACGAAGTTGTCTAGCTGTTTGAAGAAACTTGACTGTCCCGAGTCTTCCGCCGCTTGCAGCGCATCGATGACACTGGCGCCCGCGATCTCGCGGCGGAGGAAAACGGCATTGCTCTCACCCACGCGAATTTCAGCGTCGGCGACCGTTCCACTTACCAGAAGGCGGTTTCGCAGAGTCACCGTGCGGCTCATCTGCACCCGTCCGGCGACGGGGCCATATTCGCCTTCATGTCTCAAATCAAGGATACAGTTAGCTTCGACGCCGCCGCCCCAATCGTCATCTTGATACCTCACCTCCGTCACCGGACCGAACCAACTCACCAGGCTGTCTAACAGATGCACCCCGAAATCCATCAGAACCCCACCGCCTGCCAAGCCCCGGGTGAAATAAAAAGCGGAAGCACTCTTCCACTCAAATTCTCCACCGTACTGCCAGTCGTAGGATTTTATCTTCCCGATTTGCTGCCCGCGCAAAACGCTGTGCAGTAATGGGTGGTTGGAATCGAACCGGCGGTTCATTCCTACCGCCAGCACCAGGCCCCGTTCGGCGGCCAGTGCGGCGCAGGCGCCAGCGTCTGCCGAAGTCGTGGCCAAAGGCTTTTCGCACAAAACGTGTTTGCCCTGCTGCAGGAGGTCCATAGTGGCGGGGGCGTGCAGCGCATTGGGCAGAGCGTTCAACACCGCGTCCGCGTCGGCGAGTACGCTTTGATAGTCCGCCGCCGTGCGGCAAGGAATCCCGAAACTCCGTGCCAGCGCATCGGCGCGTTGCGGATTGGAATCAACCAGGGCGGCGATCTCCACCGCAGGATGAGAAAGGGCTGCAGGCAGATGCTGCGTCTTCGAAATCTCGCCACATCCTAAAATCACAAGCCGCACCTTGCCAGCGGTCAACTTCGTCCGCGCGGCATAGACTCGGTGAGCGCGCCCTCCATATCGAACCCGCCGGCCACGCTAGGAGAGGATACTTTGCTCATCAAGCTGTAACCCAGGCGTTCCATCAGGTCACCCCAGGCGGATTCAATGATGGCGACGGATTCCGGTTCCAGTTTTGATTTCCACCCCCCCGCCACAGCCGAGCGGATGAACGGGATGTCGGGACGCTTGTCTTTGGTCGAGACCCACTGGCCGGCCTGCTTCTGTTCCATTTCCCGTAATCGTTCGGCCGAGCTGCGCTCCACTGTGTTGGTCAATCGCAGCGGATCCGGCTTAATATCGAGAAAAATGCAAATGCGCTCCAGTTCGCCCTTGGTGTCTGCAATCAAGTCTTCGTAGCGCAGCAGCAAAAATCGGGGATTGCCCAGCCTGGCTCCCACCCAACTTCCCACATTTTCTGCCCAACTCCCCCAGGATCCTGAAGTCGCCCTGCCATTCACAAAATCTGTGACGTACGCGGCCAGAGGATACCCGTCCGCAATTTGACGGTACTTCTTTTGGAAATAAAAGTAAGAGATGACGACGTCACGGGGATCGCGCACGATATAGATTACGTTCTCATATCGGTGGTCGAAGTACTCGTGGCTCTTGATGTGTCGCGGCCGCGGCAGTCGTTTCATGTATCGGCTGGATTGGGCCTCCGCATCTGGAACAAGGTTTTCAATATTCAAGAATGTTGCCGGCGACTCCGGTTGAAGCAGGTTCGCCAGCAGAAATCTCGTCCAGGTATTGCCAGAACGCGGGTAGGAGACGATGAATGTGTCATCTGGAAAAACTGCAAGATCCCGGCCCGCCTGGTCCCGGCCCAGGAGGTACTTCAACACGCGTTTTGCGCCGTAAAGCATAAAGGTTGAATAAGCTAATTAATTGCCAAACGCACTTGGCTCGAACTCGTCCTACCGGTGAACGACCGGTCGCTCGCGTTCTTCCTGCGGGATTTCGGCGGCACTCTCCGACGGGCTCGCCACACGCCATGAGTATTTTCCGCGTCCTAGCAGGAACATGCGGCTCAAATGCAGGAATCGAAATAGCTGCGGCGCAACCCGCAAGCTGAAGATGGTAACCTTCAGTTTCCAACCTTTCTGAGCCGCGGAGGCGCGGCGGGCTGCCTCAATGGCTCGGGCGTAGTCCTCTTTGTCTAGCGCCTGCTTCAATTGTTCTATGGCGCTTTCGGCCTCCGCCCTCGCCACCATACCGTCGATGATCTGCCGTTGTTCTCGGGATACAGCCCAGGCAGATGCGACCTTTTCGTAAACCCGGACGAGGTCCTTCTTCATCGCACACTGGTCAGCGGATAACCCTGCTGGGTGGACCCGATGGCAGACCTCGGCATCCGGATGATATGCCATGCGAGCACCATCGAAGGACAGGCGAAGCCACAGATCGAAATCCTCGCACCTCAGGAAGCTTTCATCGAACAGTCCGACATCCAGAATTGCCTGACGCGACACCACTGCACTCGAGGTGCTGATGGCGCTATCCTCCGCCAACAGGGATTCAAACGTGACTATCGCTGCCTGAGGCTGAGAGATGAAGGCGCGGGTGAACGGCTTTTCGCTCTTTACCAAAACGCAATCACAATACGCCAGGTCAAGACTTGGATCCTGCTCGAACATGGCCATCTGTTTCGCAAGATGGTGAGGACACCAGTAATCATCGCCGTCGAGAAATGCCACATACTTGCCGCGCGCATGCAAGATCCCTGTATTGCGCGCGCCCGCCGGTCCGCGCGACGACTGCCGGATGTATCGAAATTTCCCCCGGAACTGGGCAAGCGTAGCTTCCAAAAGCGGCGTATCCGGAGAGCCATCATTGATAACAATAATCTCGTAATCGAAGAAGGACTGCGCCAGGACTGATTCGATCGCTTGAGCAATGTACTGCGCGCAACGGTAGGCGGGAATGATTACGCTGACCGACAGAGGCTTATCGCCGCCGCGGGAAGTTGTTCCATCTGTATTCAGGCAGTCGTTTATTTCCTGAATTGGCCCTGCTCGTTGATCAGACAAAACCGACCCCCGTGGTTTCAGCACTAGATCGTTCCGTCCCAACGCAGAACCGCTTTTGCATTTCTATCATTTCCAAGGCTGCCCTGGCAAAAGGAATTTCCCCAGCTATTCCAGAACCGTTGCTCGAAGTAAACGAACCACAAGTAACCATGACGAGGTCGGGCCTCGCGTAATTTTGATACAAGACACGTCAGTGCAGAGAGTGCACGCTCGATGAAGCGGCTCGGAAACAGTGGCGCTATTAGACTACGAGGCGGCCCATAGCCGACATTAGACGTAGGATAGCACAGCTCATTATTAGCGCCGTGAGTGAAAGGTCTTGCACCTCTGACATTCCTGCCAGACGAGTTGACATATACCTCGTGGAGCAGTCGCGCTGGTTTTCACCTGGCCTCCGAACTCTGCTGGGCTACCGCCACCGCCGCTGAGCAACCGGCAGGCACATTGACTGGGAGAATCTGCCAGCGCTGTGCTTCCTCCAAGTCTCGAGGGGTCGTCAGCAGGACCTCCTTTTCACCAGCGCCGATGGATACATCGAAGGATTGCAGAGGAAAAGAAAGCCCATCACCTCGCGCCTTCAGAAATGCCTCCTTGCGGGTCCAGCAGCGAAAGAAAGCTTGCCGCTGCTCCGCCTCAGGGAGACTAGTCAGTGCCCGCTGTTCGGAAAACGAGAAGAACCTCGCGGCAATTTCAAGAGGATTGAAATCCTCCCGCACTCTCTCTATGTCCACTCCGACTGCACGTTGACGGCAAATCGCCAGCAGGACTGCCCCTTGGGTATGAGAGAGGTTGAACTGCAACTCAGGTTCCCGATGCGAGTCGGCGAGCGACGGTTTCCCATGCTTCGAATATTGAAAACGCACCCTCCGAGCATCTGTTCCCAAATAGACGCCGAGCAAACTGCGCAACATGCCGCGCGCGAAAGCAAAATTATGCCGGGCGTCTTCAAAATGGAAACGGGCCTGGCGATCGTTTTCCTCGGAAGAAAGCAGGGTACTGAAATGTTGAAGCAATGACCCGTGTGCTGCCGCGCTGGCGTGCCAAAGGTGAATGCTGTTGTCGTCCAGCGCAGGAATGCGCAAGTCCTCGAGCGTCGGAGGGACCTCGAACCACAGCAATTTGGCTGTTTCGTGTGCCGTTATCACCATCGTCAAAGTCGGCGCGCGCACTTATTGGGCCGCAGCCACCTCCGCCGGCCCCACCTGCTCTTCAATCTGGGGCATGCCACCATTTTTGGGATGCAGACGCTTCAGGGTTTGTGAGAGGGCAGCTGCCAAGTTACACACGTACGGTTCACGCAACAGGAGCAAGTGCTTTCCACTGGGGATGACTTGGGCATCCACACCGCACACCGTTCTCGATCCCCACCCCAGCAAGGGGTCGCCGTGATAATAGAACGGTTGCTTGGGAATCTTGAATACCGTGATCCGGCCCTTCACGCGCGCAGGAACAAAATCATTGCCAGGCCAGTACGCGTCGATCCACTCACTCTTACGCGGCGCCTCTTTCAAACCTAGCCACCATCGAACACGGTTACGCACCGCCTTGCCCACAACCGTGAACCTAAATTTCCAGGACATGTTCCAGATTTGCTGCAGGCGTTTGGAATAGTAGTGGATCTTCCAGAGTTTGCGGTTCTGCGTGTTCTCGAGTGCCCAGGTATCGATGATCGCCAGCAGGCTCACCGTTTCGCCCTGGGATTCGAGAATGCGTGTCATTTCAAAGGCGATGCGCGCTCCCTCGCAGGTGCCGCCGATTTGGTAAGGTCCTTTCGGCTGCACGGCCTTCATCGCCTGGATATATTCTCCGGCCACTTGCTCATATTCCTGCGGACTGTAGGGTCGTCCGGTTGAGTGCGGTCCGGGTCCGGGGCTTTGCAACGCATAGACTGGTTGCTCGGGGCCGAGGTGTTTGGCGAGAGGAATGTATCCGAGCGCATTCACGCCTGCCAGAACGGCAGCAAAAAATGGCGGCAGATCTCCGCCGGGCTGAATCTGATGCGCCACGGCATGAGAGATGACCGTAGTCCCACGAACGATGTTGGCCAGATGTTCGATAGTAGCTCCCTGGAACAGCGATCGCAGTGGGACTTCCACGCCTGTGAGGTTCTTGATTTCGTTCACGAGGCGTACTGCCAGCAGAGAATGGCCGCCGAGATCAAAAAAGTTATCGGTAATTCCGATGGGCTCCGTGCGCAGGATCTCCTGCCAAATTTTCTGCAGCTTCCCTTCCAGTTCGTCCCGCGGAGGCACGGTCAGCGCTCCCGCTTGGAGTTCCGCTTTGGGCAGGGCCTTGCGGTCCACCTTGCCGTTGGGGGTCAGTGGCAGCGAATCCAGCATGACAAATGCTGCTGGCACCATGAACTCGGGAAGACTGCGCTTCAGGTGCTCGCGAAGCTTCTCGGCTTTCGGGTTCTCGCGAGGAGCAGACACCACATAAGCCACCAGTTGCTTCATCCCCGGCTCATCTTCCCTTGCCATCACCACACATTGCCGGACGCCCGGGTGTTTCGCCAACGCCGCTTCAATCTCGCCCAGCTCGATTCGGAACCCGCGTAGTTTCACCTGATGATCTAACCGGCCCAGGTATTGCAGATTGCCATCCGCGAGCCAGCGGCAAAGATCGCTAGTCTTGTACATCCGTGGGCTGTTCGCGCTGAAAGGGTTTGGGATAAACCGTTCCGCTGTTAAGTCAGGGCGCCCATAGTAGCCTCGCGCCAACCCCTCCCCGGCGAGATAAAGCTCCCCTGGAATGCCGACCGGCTGCGGGTTGCCGTAGCGATCCACAACATAGGCCTGGGTGTTCGGCAAAGGACGTCCTATGGTCACCGGCGTGTTGGGCTGGGTCAACGTATACGTCGAGTAGGTCGTGTATTCCGTCGGCCCGTAAAGGTTGTAAACCTTCTCGGCTGCCGTCGAGGAATAGATCTCGTTCACCAGAGTTTCCGGCAGCGCTTCGCCCGCCAGATTGATGGTCTTGACCGACCTGGGGACCGCCTTCATGTTCACCAGTTCTGCCATGGCCGACGGAACCGTGTTAATCAGTGTGACTTCTTGTTTCGCTTCGTCCGAGGGCAGGAAGAGCGCATTCTGCACCACAATGATTTTTCCGCCTACGCTCAGCGGAACGAAGATTTCGAAAATGGAAAGGTCAAAACACACCGAGGTAGAGAGCAACACCCCAGCCAGTTCTTCCGGAGAAAAGACGGTTTGTGCCCAGCGCACAAACATCATCGCGCTACGATGCTCAAGCGCTACGCCTTTGGGTCTTCCCGTAGACCCGGAAGTGAACAGCACGTAGGCCAAGTCTTCCGGCCTGATCTCGACCCCCGGATTCTCATTGGACTCGCGTGCAATATTCACCCAGTCGGAATCCACGCAGATTACTTTGCCTTGGCTGCCGGCAAGCTCCGGGCGAAGGGACTGCTGGGTCAGAACGATGGGAGCATTGGCGTCTTCAAGAATCGCTACCAAACGCTCTCTCGGATAGCTGGGATCGAGCGGAACGTAAGCGGCCCCGGACTTAAGCACGCCAAGAATTGTTGGCAGTAGGTCTGAGGTCCGTTCCAGAAAAACTCCCACCAGGGTACCGCGGCCGGCGCCCTGCTTGATCAAACAGTGTGCAATCTGATTGGCGTAGGCGTTCAAATCGCGATAGCTTGTGCGCTCTTTTCCACAAACCACGGCGGTCTTACGAGGCGCACCCTGCGTTGACTGCTCCAGGAGATGGTGCAACCCAAGCCCGGATGGGAACGCTCTTTCCGTGGCATTGAACTCTACTAGCACTTGTCGTCTCTCTGCCTCTGCAAGCATCGACAGTTCTGCAGTCCGCGAATCCGGCTGGGCCAGCGCGTTCTCAAGAAGCACTTGATAGTGCCGCAGCACCCCTTCAATGGTCCCAGCTTCGAAGAGGTCAGTGTTATACTCGACGCGCCCGCCCACTCCTTCAGGCGTTTCTGAGAGGAACAGGGAAAGGTCAAACTTCGCGCTCGCTTCCCCCATGTCCATCAGGCTCAACTTCAAGCCGGGAAGCTCGAACGCGCGGCGCGGCGCGTTCTGGTACGAGAACATCACCTGAAACAACGGGTTCTGCCCGAGATTCCGCTCCGGCTGCAGTTCTTCCACCAGCTTCTCAAACGGGACATCCTGGTGCGCATAAGCGCCGAGCGCCGTTTCCTTCACCTGCGCCAGAACTTCTGCGAAGCGCGATCCCTCCGACAACCGGGTCCGCAACACCAGGGTGTTGGTAAAGAACCCAATCATCTCCTCGATTTCCGCCCGATTGCGGTTGGCGATCGGCGTACCAACCACCACATCGTCCTGGTTGCTGTAGCGGGAGAGCAAGACTTGAAATCCCGCCAGCAGCGTCATAAACATTGTGACCCCGCGTTCCCGGCTGAAAGTCTGCAGTTTCTCGGCGAACTCTTTCGAGAACGAAACCGGAAGCTTGGCGCCGTTGAAGGTCTGCACCGCTGGCCGCGGATGGTCGGTGGGCAGGTCCAGGGTGGCCGGAGCGCCCGCCAGTTGCGGCCTCCAATAGGAGAGCTGCTTTTCCAGGTTGGTGCCCTGAAATTGTTTCCGCTGCCACACCGCATAGTCGGCGTACTGCAGTTTGGGGTCAGCCAGCGGCGACGGCCGCCCGGCGCCGAAGGCCTCATACAGGGCCGCCAATTCACGCACCAGGATCCTTCGCGACCATCCATCAAAGATGATGTGATGCATCGTCAGCAGCAGGATGTGTTCTTCCGCGCCCAGCCGCAGCAATTGCGCCCGCACCAGCGGTCCACGCTCCAGATCGAGCGGCCGGCGCGCTTCTTCGGAGGCCAGCCTTTGCGCCTCCTCCTCGCAGTTCGCGCGGGAGCTAAGCTCCACCACTGGCATGGGGACTGAGAGTTCGTCGGTCACCACTTGCACTGGCGCGCCGTCCTTCCACGAGAAAGTAGTACGTAGGATTTCGTGCCGGCGGACAATCTCGTTGAGGCTGCGCTCCAGCGCCTCCACGTTCAATTTGCCGTTGATTCGCAGCGCCCAGGGGATGAGATACGAGGTGTTGCCAGGCTGCAACCGCTCGAGGAAGCACAGCCGCTGCTGGGCAAAGGAGGCCGGAAACACGTATTTCGCTGGCGTCAGAGCCGGGGCGGAACTATTTCCCGTCGTATCCATGTTCACCTATGCAGAGTTTGTCGGCAGCGCTCTGGGGGAGGGCGCAATCAGGCCTTTACTATTCTATGCACAACTGCGCAAAGTTACTTCAAGAAAATATACTAAAATCAGAGCTTCTTGTTTAAGCCCGATACCCTTCGCGTGCCACCCGAGCTATCGCCATTCCTTCTTCATCTCCTCCAGCGGCCTTCTGGGCCTGTTCTACCGCTCCAGCCAGACCGCTTACCCGCGGCTGATCGAACATGGCACGCATCGGGATCTCCACCGAAAACCGTTCTCGCAGCCTCGAAATCACCTGGGTGGCCAGTAGCGAGTGTCCGCCGAGGTCGAAGAAGCTGTCGTCGGCGCTGATCTGCGACGGTTCCCGGCGCAGCACTTCCGCCCAGATCGCCACCACCGTCGCTTCTGTCGCCGTCCGCGGGGCCACATACGCACGTGTCGCCTGCTCCGGTCCCGGCAGCGCCTGCCGGTCAATCTTACCGTTCGCATTCAGGGGCAGCTTCGCCAGCACCATCACCGCTTGCGGCACCATGTAGTCCGGCAACTGCTGCTTCAAGTACGCACGAAGTTCTTCGCCCGTCACCGTGCTCGTGCTCGTAGCTTCCCGGCCCGGCACCACATACGCCAGCAACCGCTTCTCGCCCTGCGCGTCTTCTCGGGCCAGCACCACGACTTGTTTTACGGAAGCATGCCGCGCCAGCACCGCTTCGATCTCGCCCAACTCAATCCGGAACCCGCGGACCTTTACCTGATCGTCGCCGCGTCCCAGAAACTCAATATTCCCGTCCGCCCCGTACCGCGCCAGATCCCCCGTGCGATACATCGTTTCTCCAACCTCGGAACCGTCTTTCCCGGCGGATGGACCTTCCTTCGCAAAGGGATTTTTGATAAACCTCTCCGCCGTCTTCTCCGCCTGCCCCAGATACCCCGCCGTCACGCCCGCGCCCGCAATGTAGAGTTCTCCAATCACTCCCACCGGCACCGGTTCCAGGTTCGCGTCGAGCACGTACACCTGCGTGTTCTGGATCGGCCGCCCAATCGGAATGCTCATCAACCCGGCCTTGCGCCAGTCGTAGTCTTTGAGCTTCAGTGTCATTGATCCGACGGTGGTTTCCGTGGGTCCGTAGTGGTTCAGAACTTCGCAGCCCGGTTTCAACGCCTCAATCTTTTCCAGCAGCTTCGGCGTCAGCGTCTCCCCGCCAAAAATCAAATACTTCCGCGGCAATAACTTCGCCGCGTCTTCCGAACTTACCAGCGCCTGCAAGTGCGACGGCACAATCTTCAGCACATCAATCGGATGCTTCGTAACATACGCTGCCAATTGCCGCGGATCAGTCGCCATCTCATAGGCCACAATGTGCAACGTCCCGCCTGAGATCAGCGATGGATAAATGCAGGTGTTTCCCAGGTCAGCGCCGAGAGTGGAGACCGTAGCGAACTGCAAGCCGTCAGGATATTTGCTGAGTCCAAGTCTTTTGCCGATGAAGTCGGCGTAGTTGACCAGATTCCGGTGCCGTACCGCCACCCCCTTCGGCACCCCCGTCGAGCCCGAGGTGTAAATCACATACACCAGATTTTCCGGACGGGTGTTTGAAGAAGGATTCGACTTCGCTTCGTTCGCCCACTTCGGCTGATCGCCATCGAGCACCACCACGTGAATGCTCGACTCTGATCCGACCGCAGCCGCAATCTGCGCCGCAAGCTTCGACTCGGTAATCACCGCCGCCGCTCCCGAAAGCTGCTGCTGCAACCGCGCCGGAGGATTATCCGGGTTCAGCGGCACATACGCCCCGCCTGCCTTCAGAATCCCGAGCACCGCGACCATGGTCTCGGCCGACCGCTCCAGACACAGTCCCACCGGGCGATCCGGCCCCACTCCATGCTTGCGCAAATAATGCGCCAGCTGATTCGCGCGCTCATTCAACTCGCGATACGTAAACGCAACCTCGCCGCAGCGCACCGCAACTCTCTCGGGAACTCGCGCCGCCTGCTCCTCAAACAACTCATGCAGACATTTCGAAGCAGGGAACTCCGCCGCAGTCGCATTCCACTCCATCAGCAGTTGCTTGCGTTCATTCTCAGAAAGTAGCGGCAACTTCGCCACCGCCGTCTCGGGATTGGCCACTGCCGCCGCCAGCAGATTCAAGTAATACCCCGCAATCCGCTCGACCGCCCCACGCTCCATCCGCGCCGCGTCATACTGAAACTCCAACTCAATCCCCGATCCCCGCCGCACCGAATTCAACCGCAGCTTGAACCGCTCCCCCACCACTACGATCCGCTTTAACTCAAACCGCACATCCCCGCCCGTTGCTCCACAAAGATCGTGATGCGCGAAGCTGATCAGTTCTCCATCGGTGCCAATCGACTCCGGCACAAAATACTCCTGCACCGCGACCGCTTCGCGAATCGCGTCTTTCGTCTGCCGTAAAATGTCGCCGAAACAGAAGTTGTTCTCAACTCGGGTTGGGATGGGAAGAATCCCCGCAATGCAGCCAATCGCGCTTTTTAGTTCTTCGTACTCGCGGCTGTCAGCGCACACTCCCAGCCGAAAAACGCGTTGCCCTGAAAGCCGTGATACCAGGGCCTGCCACGCAGCCAGCAAAATCATCGAGCCATCCTGCGACTGCGGAATCGCCGCCGCGAGTTGCTTGTCTAGCGAAACCCCAACCGCCTCACAATGCGAAGAAGCCGACTCGGCCTTGCCCTCGCCCGACAACGCCGGACAAACCAGTTCTTCCGCCAGCCATCGCTTCCAGGTGTCCCGTCCCTGCTTCGCATCTTCCTCGTCCGACTGCAGCAGGTCGGCCTGCCACTGCGCGAACTGCACATAGCGGAACGGCTCTGGTAGCTGATCACGCTGTCCGGAATAGATAAGAGCCAGCTCCCGCGACAGCGTCTTGAACGATTCAGCGTCCGCCGCCACCCCCGGCAGGCTCAGAATGAGCGCAGCGTGGCTTGAATCGCGAGTGATGAGCATCGCGGAAAGCACCGGTCCGTCTTCCAGATTCCTGGCCCGCGTTTGCTGTATATGGAAAAGCTCTCTGACTTGCGAATCACACTCGGACGGACTCCGTCCTCCGAGGTCGAGAGTCGACCAGCCCACGTCAGCCGTCTCCAGCACCACCTGAAACGGCATCTTCAGCCCCGCCTGGCGGCGGTAGACTGTGCGCAAAATTTCGTGCCGCGCCACCAACTCGCGCAGAGACGCTTGCAAGTGGTCAGGTGCGACCGGCCCATCCACTGACACCAGGCACACCGCCCCCTGCGCAGCCGACGGCTGCGACTTGAAGACAAACTCTTGTTGCGGTGAAAGCCAAAAGCCAGTGCTGGCTTGTTCTTGCATTCCCTACTCCATGTCGGCGGCCGGGTCTCCGGAAACGCTTGCGGAAACGCCGTCGCCAGCCTCACAACTGCATGTTAAAGCGTGAGCAGACCGAAGGGGGGAACGGCTGCTGCAGAGGTTCTCATTTTCCGGCGGCGCGATCCAAGTCCGCGCCGTGCACTAAATCGCCCAACGCTACCACAATTTTTCGTGGACCCACAAACGGATCGCGCGCATGCGCCGTGATCATGTTGTCCAGCGTGACCATATCGCCTGCGCACCACTGGAAGCGTACCGCATGTTTCTCGTAAATCTCGCCGATGTGGTCCATCACCGAATCTTCAATCTCCGATCCGTCGCCGTAATACACATGCCGCGGCAGGTCTTCGCGCTTGAAGATTGAAAGCAGCGATTGGCGCACTTCCGGCTCGAGGCAATGCACATGATGCAGCTGCACCTGATTAAAGAAGGTGACTTCTCCGGTCACTGGATGCCGCAGCAGGCCGCGGCACTTCTGCCGTACCCGCAGATTGTCCTTGCCGTACCACTCCGGAATGAACCCCTGCTTCTTGCACGATTCCTCGACGATGGCCCGGTTGTCCGTCTGGAAAAAGTGCTGCCAGCTGACGTCCAGTCCGTCTGAGAAATTGCGCACATACATCAGCCCCAGTTCTTCAAACTTGTCCCGCACCACCGGATTCAGGTCTTTGTACACTCGCCGGCAATCCACCACCGGCGAGCATCCACCCTCTTTCGCTGCCATCACGCAGAAGAAACTGATCCGCGTCGGCCACGCATTCATGTGCGAGCTTTCGTTGTGAAACAGGATCATCTTGTCTTCGGGATAGGGTGTCGAGTGGTAAATCTTCCCCGCCACGCCTTCGCGCGGCAGGTCGCCGTACTCGGAGTAGATCTCGTTGTACACCGACGCCGCCACCCGCTCGAAATCCGGCGGTGCCGAAAGCCTAAAGCCGCGGAACAGAATTCCGCCATGCTTGTGCAGTTTGGCATTGATGTAATCCCGGTTGCTTCGCGCCCAGTCGGCCAGGTCAACCTGATCGGCTGCTGGCTCCATGATCAGTGGCAGCAGTTGGTCGTCGCTTAACTGGCTCTCGCGAATTGGGTTGAACTGAGACAAATCAACCGCTTTGCGCCGGATCGTCCCCAACGACTTCTTCACAGTTGTGGTTTCCACAGAGATCCCCTTCCAAGATTATGGCTCTAAACCGGTTTTCTTCCCATAGCCCAATAGTGTGACCTAGGCATTACCGAAAGCCGTCGCCGCTTCGCCGAACGAAGTCGATACCAGCATCCAATATGTTGCAAACAAATAACTTATTCTGGATGTCATCCTGCCTCGGCAGGAGCTTCAAGTGCAAAATATTGCACAGCTGCACCCGCATCTACTATTACTTTACTTCTTACTCGACCCCTCGCCCGCCAGATTCACTGCCTTTGGCTCAACCGTCATCAGCTTCTTGCGTTGCGATTGCTTCCGCTCCACCTTCTCCGCTTCCCGTTGCTTCTTCTCCTGCTCACTCATCATCTCCAGCGCGCTCAAACGCGTATCCGGACTTGCCACCGCGTTCCGCAGCAGATTTTCGAAATGCGACGCCATCCGCATAACCGTGCTACGTTCAAACAGCTCGGTGCTGTAAACCCAGTTCTGCCCCACTTCCGTCCCGTTGTCCGACATGAACACCGCCAGATCAAACTTCGATCGCTTAAGCGGCACCGGAAACGGCGTCATTTCCAGGCCGGGCAGTTTGCGGCGCTCTCGCGGTACGTTCTGCATCACGAACAGGGCCTGCACAAGCGGATTGTGACTCTGGCTGCGCTCGGGTTGCAGGTCTTCGACGAGCTTGTCAAAAGGAATGTCCTGGTGTGCGTAGGCTCCCAGCGCTACTTCGCGCACCCGCGTCACCAGCTCGCGGAAACTCGGATCGCCCGAAAGGTCGGTGTGCACCGGCAGCAAATTGATGAAGAACCCGATCATGCGTTCCGTCTCAGCCGAAGTGCGGTTGGCGATGTCGGTGCCGAGCACAATGTGTTCCTGACCCGAATGGCGCATCAGCAATGCGTTGAACCCCGCCAGCAAGGTCATGAACGGAGTCATGCCTTCCCGCTGGCTGAATGCCTTGACCGCGTCTGCCACGTCTTTCGCCAGCGGAATCGGTTCATACGCGCCTTCGAACTTGCGCACACTCGGCCGCGGACGGTCCGATGCCAGTTGCAAAAGGGGTGGAGCTCCCTTTAAGTGCTCGCGCCAGTAACTGAGCTGTGCATCCAGCGCGGCTCCCTGCAAATACTTCCTCTGCCACGCTGCATAGTCTCCGTACTGCACTGACAGCTCCGGAAGCGGTGAAGCCTTCCCCTCGCAAAATGCCGTGTACAGCGCACTCAACTCTTGCAACAACACTGCCGCTGACCAGGCGTCGCTGACAATGTGATGCATACTCAACAGCAGCACATGGTCTTCGTCACCCAATTTGACGATCCGCGCCCGCAGCAACGGCCCTTTCGCTAGATCAAACGGCGTTTGCTCTTCTTCCGCGGCAATCCGCTGCGCTTCCGCTTCGCGATCTGGCTCCGGCCGACTGCTGAGGTCGATTACTGGAATGTCGAGAGTCAGCGATTCTGCAATCACCTGCACCGGCTGCCCGTCCGCACCTTTCGCGAACGTGGTCCGTTGCGATTCATGGCGGCGGACGATCTCGTTCAGCGTATCGATCAGCGCCTCCACATTTAATTTGCCTCTCAGCCGCGTGGAACGTGGAATGTTGTACAGCGGATTGTTAGGCTCAATCTGGTCCAGCACCCACAGCCGCTGCTGCGCAAACGAAAGCGGCAAAGGCTTGTCGCGAGGAACTCGGACTATGAGAGAAATCTCCGGCGCCGATGCAGCTCCGGCCTTTTCCGCCTGCGCAGCCAGCGCTGCCGCAGTCGGAGACTCAAACAATGTCCGCAGCGGCAGCTCGATATTCAGCGCCTTGCGTACTCTCGAAATCACCTGGGTGGCCAGTAGCGAGTGTCCGCCGAGGTCGAAGAAGCTGTCGTCGGCGCTGATCTGCGACGGTTCCCGGCGCAGCACTTCCGCCCAGATCGCCACCACCGTCGCTTCTGTCGCCGTCCGCGGGGCCACATACGCACGTGTCGCCTGCTCCGGTCCCGGCAGCGCCTGCCGGTCAATCTTACCGTTCGCATTCAGGGGCAGCTTCGCCAGCACCATCACCGCTTGCGGCACCATGTAGTCCGGCAACTGCTGCTTCAAGTACGCACGAAGTTCTTCGCCCGTCACCGTGCTCGTGCTCGTAGCTTCCCGGCCCGGCACCACATACGCCAGCAACCGCTTCTCGCCCTGCGCGTCTTCTCGGGCCAGCACCACGACTTGTTTTACGGAAGCATGCCGCGCCAGCACCGCTTCGATCTCGCCCAACTCAATCCGGAACCCGCGGACCTTTACCTGATCGTCGCCGCGTCCCAGAAACTCAATATTCCCGTCCGCCCCGTACCGCGCCAGATCCCCCGTGCGATACATCGTTTCTCCAACCTCGGAACCGTCTTTCCCGGCGGATGGACCTTCC
Organism: uncultured Acidobacteriota bacterium; assembly: GCA_963839975.1. GTDB lineage: Bacteria > Acidobacteriota > Terriglobia > Terriglobales > Acidobacteriaceae > Gp1-AA145. The sequence goes on from CAWIXA010000003.1 coordinate 1,236,439, forward strand.
TTCGCAAAGGGATTTTTGATAAACCTCTCCGCCGTCTTCTCCGCCTGCCCCAGATACCCCGCCGTCACGCCCGCGCCCGCAATGTAGAGTTCTCCAATCACTCCCACCGGCACCGGTTCCAGGTTCGCGTCGAGCACGTACACCTGCGTGTTCTGGATCGGCCGCCCAATCGGAATGCTCATCAACCCGGCCTTGCGCCAGTCGTAGTCTTTGAGCTTCAGTGTCATTGATCCGACGGTGGTTTCCGTCGGTCCGTAGTGGTTCAGAACTTCGCAGCCCGGTTTCAACGCCTCAATCTTTTCCAGCAGCTTCGGCGTCAGCGTCTCCCCGCCAAAAATCAAATACTTCCGCGGCAATAACTTCGCCGCGTCTTCCGAACTTACCAGCGCCTGCAAGTGCGACGGCACAATCTTCAGCACATCAATCGGATGCTTCGTAACATACGCTGCCAATTGCCGCGGATCAGTCGCCATCTCATAGGCCACAATGTGCAACGTCCCGCCTGAGATCAGCGATGGATAAATGCAGGTGTTTCCCAGGTCAGCGCCGAGAGTGGAGACCGTAGCGAACTGCAAGCCGTCAGGATATTTGCTGAGTCCAAGTCTTTTGCCGATGAAGTCGGCGTAGTTGACCAGATTCCGGTGCCGTACCGCCACGCCCTTCGGCACCCCCGTCGAGCCCGAGGTGTAAATCACATACACCAGATTTTCCGGACGGGTGTTTGAAGAAGGATTCGACTTCGCTTCGTTCGCCCACTTCTGCTGATCGCCATCGAGCACCACCACGTGAATGCTCGACTCTGATCCGACCGCAGCCGCAATCTGCGCCGCAAGCTTCGACTCGGTAATCACCGCCGCCGCTCCCGAAAGCTGCTGCTGCAACCGCGCCGGAGGATTATCCGGGTTCAGCGGCACATACGCCCCGCCTGCCTTCAGAATCCCGAGCACCGCGACCATGGTCTCGGCCGACCGCTCCAGACACAGTCCCACCGGGCGATCCGGCCCCACTCCATGCTTGCGCAAATAATGCGCCAGCTGATTCGCCCGCTCATTCAACTCGCGATACGTAAACGCAACCTCGCCGCAGCGCACCGCAACTCTCTCGGGAACTCGCGCCGCCTGCTCCTCAAACAACTCATGCAGACATTTCGAAGCAGGGAACTCCGCCGCAGTCGCATTCCACTCCATCAGCAGTTGCTTGCGTTCATTCTCGGAAAGTAGCGGCAACTTCGCCACCGCCGTCTCGGGATTGGCCACTGCCGCCGCCAGCAGATTCAAGTAATACCCCGCAATCCGCTCGACCGCCCCACGCTCCATCCGCGCCGCGTCATACTGAAACTCCAACTCAATCCCCGATCCCCGCCGCACCGAATTCAACCGCAGCTTGAACCGCTCCCCCACCACTACGATCCGCTCCACCCCAAACTTTACTTCGCCTGCGCTCTGCCGCGACAATTCCTGATACGCAAACAGAAACGGAAGCACCGGCGCCTCAGCATCGGCGAACCCAGCCTGCGCCCAGGAAAAACTCTCCTGCCAATTGCGCGCTTCGTCGGTCGCCGTGGCCGTCAGTTCCACAAGTTTCTTAAACGTCGCATCCGGCTGCGCCGCCGCGCGAATCGGCAGCGTGCGCGCCAGCGGCCCCAGCGCGCTTTCCAGTTCCGCGTAGCGCCTGCCGTCAAACTCGCATCCCACGGTCAGTTCCGCCTGCCCAGTGACCCGGAACAGCAACGCATTCCACGCTGCCAGCAAAATGTTTTCAACCGAAGTTTTCAAGGAAGGCGCAGACGCCTCAAGCCCCGCCGGTCCCGCTAGCGAGACCGCCTCCAGCGCAAACTCCGCTTCGGATTTCCTCTCCAGCGGCAACGCGATCGAACCCAGCGAGCCGAAATCAATCGCCCGGCATCCGTCCCGCCAGAACTCTCTCCCGGCCCGCGTCTCTTCACTGGCCAGCAGTTCGTTCTGCCACTCCACCAGGTCGGCGTACTGCATCACGTCGGAGTCGGGGTCGTTTCCCGATCCATACGCCGCCGCAATTTCCGTGGCTAGACTCTTCAATGTCGCCGCGTCCGCGCAGAACGCAGGCAGCGTGAGCACCAGCGCGTGGCGCTCCGGTCCGGAAGTCGCCAGCACTGCGCGCAGCACTGCATCCTCCGCCGCGTTGGAAACGCACTCGCGTTCGCGCTGAAGCAGCGCATCCGTTACTTCAGCCGTCTGCTCAAAATGAAGCTCAGCCTTTTCCTGAATCACCTGGAATGGGAGCTTGATGCCGGTCTGGTGCCGTAGCACCGTCCGCAGAATTTCGTAGTTCGCGACCACGTTCGCAAGCGCCCGCCGCAGCTGTGGCACATCTACTGGCCCGCTCAGGCCAATCACGCATTGCGCAAACGTGCGCGCGCCGCGTTCCCGCTGTGTCCACGCCCGCTCCTGCTGCGTCGACAGCCGGAAAGCCGCTGTCGCCAAGGTTGAGTTCGATGACATTTGTTCTAGCCTATCAGTGCCTAAGAACTGATTGTGACAGCCCACTCCGGCGGGCGGCACATTACTTTCGTGTCGCTAAACTTCAATCGCCCTGCGCCGGATTTTCTTCAATTTCGCTAAACCCGTTTCCTCGAACTTTTTCTGGTCCGATTCCCTCTGCTGCTTGTCCGCACCTGCGAGTGTCGCGCACAGTGCATCCAGCTTGATTTCCGGTTGCGCCGCTGCCGTCCGCAGCGCCAATTCAAAATTCGCCGCCATGCGCGCGATGGTCGCGTGATCGAACAGGTCCGGGTTATAGACCCACGAGCTGGCGATCTCCTGCGAGCTCTCGCTTACGAACACCGCGATATCGAACTTCGACTGCACCTCGATTTTGAACCGGCTGATTTCCAGCCCCGGGAAGCTCGCCGTGCTGCGCGGCGTGTTCTGCTGAACGAAAAGCACCTGCACCAGGGGGCTGTGACTCAAATTTCGTTCCGGCCTCAGTTCCTCCACTAGTTTGTCGAACGGCACATCCTGATGGGCGTAGGCCCCCAACGCCAGTTCCCGCGCCCGCGCCATCAACTGCTCGAATGATGGATTCCCGCCCAGATTGAGCCGCAGCACCAGCAAGTTGACGAAGAACCCGATCAACGGTTCCGTTTTGACCGACGTCCGGTTCGCCATATCGGTACCCACCACAATCTCTTCCTGCCCTGAGAGGTAGTACAGTAGCGCATCGAATGACGCCAGCAGGGTCATGAAGGGAGTCGCGCCGTGCTGACGGCTCAGCACCCGCACCGCGTCGGCAACACTGCGCGGCAAAACATGTTCATACGTTGCGCCGCGGAAAGTCTGCGTGACGGGCCGCGGACGGTCCGTCGGCAGCGTCAATACCGGGGGCGCACCCTCAAGCTGCTGCCGCCAGTACGCCAGTTGTTTCTCCAGCACTTCTCCTCGCAGCCAATTCCGCTGCCACGCTGCATAGTCGGCATACTGAATGTCCAACTCAGGCAACTGCGCCACCGTTTTTTCCTTCGCCGCCTGATACAGCGCCGCCAGGTCGTTCAAAAGCACGCCGGTTGACCACCCGTCGGTAGCAATGTGGTGCATGTTCAAAAAGAGAATATGTTCGTCGTCGCTCAGTACATACAGCTTCGCATCCAGCACGGGGCCAGAGGCCAAATCAAACGGCTTGCCGGATTCCGCCTGCAGCACACGTCGCGCCCCTTCTTCTTTCTCGGCAGCAGAGCGTCCACTGACTTCGACGGCCGGCATCTCCAGCGTGACTTGCGTTTCAATCTTCTGCACCGGATGACTGTCCTGCGCTACATATCGTGTCCGCAGGACTTCATGCCGCGCCACCAGATCGTTCAGCGCCTTCCTTAGCGCCGCAACGTCCATCGTTCCCTTCATCCGGATGGTGCGCGGCACGTTGTAGAGCGGATTGCCGGGGTCCATCTGGTCCAGGAACCACAACCGCTGCTGCGCGAATGACAACGGAATTTCCTGCTCGCGCGAAACCGAAACAATCGGTGGTGCTTCGGCTCCCAGGCCTCCACGCTGCGCCCGGTCCACAATCGCTGCCAGCCCGCGAATGGTCGGCGACTCAAACAGCGTCCGCAACGGCAACTCCACCTGGAACGCCTGCCGTATGCGCGCCACCACCTGCGTTGCGCTCAACGAATGCCCGCCCAACGCGAAGAAGTCGTGCGTCACGCCCGCCCGCTCAATGCGCAGCACCTCAGCCCAGATAGACGCCAGCAATTCTTCCGTTGGCGTGGACGGCGCCGCATACGCGCTCTCATCGTCCACCCGCGATTGGTCCGGCGCCGGCAGCGCCTTGCGGTCGGCTTTTCCGTTGGCGGAAAGCGGCATGGTATCGAGCAAAACGAAATGCTGCGGCACCATATACTCGGGAAGGGTTCCTGCCAGCCAGCGGCGAAGTTCCGGCGCCAGCCTCGCCGCAATCCGTTGCTGCAAAGGATTGTTGGCGTAAGCTTCGAGCGGCTGTAAAACGCTGCTCTCGCCCGGATACCGCGGCACCCCGATCGCGTTACGAGTCTGGCCCGTCTTGCGCCAAAACACCACGTCACACAGCCCGTTGCCGGGAGTACGCGAGCTGCGAATCTCAATATCGTAGGGCACATCATTTCCCAGCGCCCACAAATCCTCCGGCTCAACCGCGTTGCGCTGCTCGCGTTCCACCGCCACACGCAATTCGCCCGCGCTCGCCGGGGCCGCGCCCGAAGCCAGCAACCGCATCGCCGCTGCATCGCCTTGCAACCGTGCATTCGGAACGCCCGTCACACCCATCACATCCGGCCGCGTCTCTCTCAAGATCTCCCGCAGCGATTGCACCGCCAAGCCTTGCTGGTTCCAATCCAGCCACGGACAATCCAGTTTCTCCGTCGGCCGCTCGCCCACGTGCAACACCACGTCATAGCGGAAGCGCATCAGTTCGTTGTGCGCCCGCCCTCGCTTCAAATTGGTTTCAATTCGGCTGATGCGCGGCAGCCGCTGTTGCAGCGCGGAGAAGAATTCAGGGTCCACCAGCAACTCGCCTTCCTGCCGCATGTTTTTCCTGGCCTTCGCCACCAGCTCGGAGCAGGGAAGCGACCTCGGTGCCTGATGCAACTGCACCGAAGTGTGGAATGCTTCCAGCAACGCTAAATGACGCACGTCGCCAATGAACACCGATCCGCCGTCGCGCACCGAATCGATAGCTCCTTTCAGCACGGAGACCAGATATTCGAGGTCCGGGAAATACTGAATGACCGAGTTGATGACGATCGCGTCAACTTTCTCGCCATTGCGCCCACTGAAGTCATGCGCCGGCTTGCGGTCGAGTGTCACTTGCGGCAGTTGCAGTCCCGGACGCTGCATCTGCGTCGTCAGAAAATCCAGTGCGCGCTGCGAAACGTCAGTTCCATGAAACGCCACGCAACGCGGCGCTACCCGGAACAGCAGCAATCCTGTGCCGCAACCGATTTCCCAAACCTTCTTCGGTTTCAGCGCCAGAATGCGCTCGACCGTGGACTCGACCCACACCCGCATTTCTTCCGCAGGGATCGGCTGGTTCGTATAACTGCTGTTCCATCCCACAATGTTGAAGGTCGCGTCTTCGGCGCTGCCGCCACGCTGGTAGGCTTCGTCGAACGTCATCGCCCACTGTGAGACCTGCTCCGAGGTCAGCATGTCTTCCGAGCCTTCGCCTCCCGGCCCGCGGTAATGCGTATCAGGCACCACGTACGCCACCAGGCTCTTGTCGCCCGGAGCGTCCTCCCGCGCCACCACCACGCTTTGCCGCACGCTGGGATGGCGGTCGAGCGTGCTCTCAATCTCTCCCAGCTCAATGCGGAAGCCACGAATTTTTACCTGATGGTCGATTCGCCCCAGGTACTCGATATTGCCGTCCGCCAGGAACCGGCACAGATCGCCTGTCTTATAAAGACGCGCTCCCGGCTGCGCGCTGTACGGATCGTTAATGAACTTTTCCGCGGTCAACTGCGGCCGGTTCAAATATCCGCGCGCCAGTCCGACTCCGCCAATATGCAGTTCGCCCGGAATTCCAATCGGCACTGGCTGCAGCTTGGGATCGAGAATGTAAATTTGTGAGTTCCAGATGGGTCGGCCGATCGGCACAATCGACCGCTCGTAATCCGGAATGCACTGCCAATAGGTGACATCCACCGCAGCTTCCGTCGGCCCGTAGAGATTATGCAACTCGGCTTTCAAGCGCTGGAAGAATCGGTCTTGCACTTCCAGCGGCAAGGCTTCTCCGCTGCAAATTACCCGCCGCAAACTGCTGCACTTTTCCACGCCCTCCGCTTCCAGGAAAATGCGCAGCATCGAGGGTACAAAGTGCAGGGTCGTGATCTTCTGCTGCTGAATCAGGTCGCGAATATAGTTCGGATCCTTATGGCCCTCGGGCTTCGCTACCACCAGGCACGCCCCGGTCATCAGCGGCCAGAAAAATTCCCATACCGAAACGTCAAAGCTGTACGGTGTCTTCTGCAACACGCGGTCGCTGCCGTTGAGTCCATACGCATGCTGCATCCACAGCAGCCGGTTCACAATGCCTTCGTGGACGTTTGGCACTCCCTTCGGCTTTCCGGTCGAGCCGGAAGTAAAAATCGCGTACGCCTGATCTTTTCCGGTGGTAATGCACTCAAGATTCTCCGTCGGCTCCCCGCTCATTAAACTCCAGTCGCGGTCCAGGCAAATCAACGGGGCGTTATGTTCGGGTAAAACATCTGCCAGATGTTCCTGCGTCAACAGCACGGGAGGCGCCGCATCTTCAATCACCGCCGCTAGTCGGTCGCGAGGATGGTCGGGATCAAGCGGCACATACGCGCCTCCCGCCTTCACAATTCCGAGCAGCCCAATCACCATCTCCAGCGAACGCTCCGCGCAGATTCCCACCAGCACTTCCGGCCCTACGCCCTGCTTTCGTAAATAGTGAGCCAATTGATTCGCCCGCGCATTCAGTTCGCGATACGTCAGTTGCTTCGACTCAAACACCAGCGCCGGCGCGTCCGGAGTTTTCTCGGCCTGTTCCTCGATAAACTGGTGCAGCGAACGCGTGCGCGGATACTCGACCTCCGTCCGGTTCCAGTCCACCACAACCTGCTGCCGCTCTGCCGGAGTCAGGATCGGCAGATCGCCAATCGCCTGGTCCGGATTGGCCGAGATGCTTTCCAGCAATACTTCAAAGTGGCCGATGAAGCGATCAATGGTCTGGCTGTCAAATAAATCGGTCGAATACTCCACCATGCAGTGCAGGCCATCCGGCTTTTCCACCACGAACAGGCCCAGGTCAAACTTGGATGTGCCGTTGTGCACATCGATCGATCGCAGTTCCAGCCCCGGCAACTTGAATTCTGCTCGTGGAGCATTTTGCAGCGCGAACCACACCTGGAACAGAGGAGTGCGCGTAAGATCGCGCTCAGGCGCCAGGGCCTCAACCAGTCTTTCGAACGGCAGGTCCTGGTGCGCGTACGCCTCGAGCGAAACCGAGCGCACGCGCTGCAACAGCGTGCGGAAAGTCGGCGCGCCGGAAAGGTCCGTCCGCATCACCAGGGCGTTTACGAAGAAACCGATCAGTTCCTCGATCTCGGCGCGATTACGGTTGGCGATCGGAGTTCCCACCACCATGTCTTCCTGGCCGGTGTAGCGATACAGCAAGGTCTGGTAAGCGGCCAGCAAGGTCATAAACAACGTCGCGCCTTCGTTGCCGCTGAGGTTTTTCAACTTCTTCAACAGTTCTGGCGAAAACTTCACTCTCTTCGTCGTGCCCCGGTACGTCTGGATTGGCGGGCGCACACGGTCGGCCGGCAATTCGAATGTGGTCGCCGCACCCGCCAGTTGCTCCTTCCAATAGTTGAGGTGTTGTTCGAGCACTTCGCCATGCATCCAGTTGCGCTGCCAGACCGCGTAGTCGGCGTACTGAATTGTCAGCGCCGGGAGGGGTGATGGTTTGCCTTTCTCATATGCTCCATAAATGGCCGCCAGTTCGCGGATAAACTGCCACATCGACCAGCCATCGCTGACAATGTGGTGCATATTCATCAGTAGCACATGATCTCGCTCGCTCAGCCGGAGCAGGTTTGCACGAAATAGCGGTCCAGTCTTCAAATCGAATATTGCTTTCGCGCCCTCGATTGCGAGACGGCTCACCGCTGCCCGCTGTTCTTCTTCGGCCATCCGTGTCAGGTCCAGGACACCGATGTCCAGCGTCAACTCCGGCGCGATGACCTGGACCGGTCGGTTATCGTCTGCGGAAAAAGTAGTTCGTAGTACTTCATGCCGACCGACGATCTCATTCAAAGCACCCTGCAGGGCCTCGAAATCCAACCGCCCGGTCATGCCGATGGCGATGGGCACGTTGTACAACGGATTGTCGCGTTCCAGTTCGTTCAGGAACCAAAGCCGCTGCTGCGCGAACGAAAGCGGCATGGCCCCTGTGCGCGGCGCTCGCTGAATGGCGAGGCCATATCTCCCAGCCGGCGCCTCCAGCGCTTCCACGCGTTTTGCCAGTTCAGCTACCGTGGAGGCTTCGAAGATCGTGCGCAGGGGCAAGTCATATCCCAAAGACTGGCGGATCCGCGAAATCACCTGAGTGGCAAGCAACGAATGTCCGCCGATCGCGAAGAAGTCATCGTGGACGCTCACCCGCTCCAGGCGCAAAACCTTAGCCCAGATCGCCGCCACCGCTTCTTCGAACGGCGTGCGCGGCGCAACGTACTCCTCGTCTCTCGTTTTCTTCTGCTCCGGGGGCGCGAGCGCTTTGCGATTGACTTTTCCGTTGGGCGTGAGCGGGAATGCCTCCAGCATCACGAATGCGGATGGAATCATGAAATCCGGCAGACTCTGTTTCAGGTGTTCACGCAGCCCGTCCTCGCTGGGTCTCTCGCCCCCGGCCGGGACCACATAGGCGACCAGCCGCTTCATCCCTGGCTCATCCTCGCGCGCCATCACCAGGCATTGCCGGACGCCTGCATGTTTCGCCAGCACCGCTTCAATCTCGCCCAACTCAATCCGGTACCCGCGCAGCTTTACCTGATTGTCCAGCCGCCCCACATATTCCAGATTTCCATCCGCCAGCCAGCGGCACAGGTCGCCGGTCTTGTACATCCGCGCATTCTTCGAAACTGCGAATGGGTTTGGGACAAATCGCTCCGCGGTCAAATCCGGCCGCCCGTAGTAACCTCGCGCCAGTCCTGCGCCCCCCAGATGAAGTTCTCCGGGGACCCCGATCGGCAGCGGATTCCCCCGTGGATCGAGCACATAGGCTTGGGTGTTTGCCAGTGGCCTGCCAACCGTAACCGGTTCGTTGCGGCAGGTGAGCGTATAAGTGGAATAGGTCGTGTCCTCGGTCGGTCCGTACAGGTTGTAGAGCCTCTCCACCGAGGTTGCCGAATAGACTTCGTTGACCAGGGACTCAGTCAACGCTTCCCCGGCAAGATTGATGGTCTTCACCGAGTCCGGCACTGCCTTCATCCGCACCAGCTCAGCCATGGCGGAGGGGACCGTATTAATGAGCGTGACTTCGTTCTTCGCCTCGGCCGTAGCCAGGAACAAAGCGTTCTGCACGACAATCACTTTTCCGCCGACACTTAGCGGAACGAAGATTTCAAAGATGGAAAGGTCGAAACAAACCGACGTCGAAAGCAGTCCGCCCGCCAGTTCGCCCGGTGTGAAAACCGTCTGCGCCCATTGGACGAAAGTGGTTACGCTGCGATGCTCGAGTGCAACCCCTTTCGGTCGGCCCGTCGATCCCGAGGTGAACAAAACGTAAGCCAGGTTTTCTGGCTTCACCGGCGAAGCTGGATTCTTCCTGGATTCCCGGGCAATTCTCGGCCAGTCGTCATCAACGCGAATGATCTTGGCCGCAGAGCCAGAAAGTTCCCCGGTAAGGGATTTTTGAGTGAGAACAATGGGGGCCTTCGTGTCCTCCAGAATCGCGGAAATGCGGTCTCGCGGGTAGCTGGGATCGAGCGGCACATATGCCGCGCCGGATTTGAGCACTCCCAGAATCGCCGTCAGCAACTCCGGAGTGCGCTCTAGGAAAACGCCCACCAAAACGTCAGGCGCCGCGCCCAGCTCCATCAAGTAGTGCGCAATTTGATTAGCGCGCGCATTCAGTTCGCCATAGCTGATGCGGTCCATGCCACACACCAGGGCGGTCGCCTCGGGGACGCGGCCGGCTGACGCCTCGAAGAAGTCGTGTAGCCGGTGGCCTGAAGGGAACTCGGCTTCGGTCGCATTAAACTCCACAAGCACTTTCTGCCGCTCTTCTTCTCCGAGTATTGCCAGCTCCGAAACCCGTTGCTCAGGATGCGCCACAACCGATTCCAGCAGCCGCTGAAAATGTTGCAATGCGCGGGCGATCGTCGCGTCCTCGAACAGATCGGTGCTGTATTCGGCCCGGATCATTAGGCCTTCCGGCACTTCGATCAAGAACCAGGACATATCGAAGATCGACGTACCGGGATGAATCGGCATCCTCTCCAGCTTGATTCCGGGTAGTTGCAATGCCCGCATGGGCGCATTTTGCAGCGCGAACAGCACCTGGAAAATCGGGCTGTAACTCAGGCTGCGTTCCGGCTGGAGTTCTTCAACCAGTTTTTCGAACGGAATGTCCTGGTGCGCGTAAGCCTGCAGGCAGACTTCTTTGACCCGTGCGACCAGTTCCCGGAAGCTCGGATCGCCCGATAAGTCGCCGCGCAACGCCAGCGTGTTTACAAAGAAGCCGATCAGCGGCTCCAGTTCCGCGAAGTTCCGGTTCGCAATCGGCGAGCCGATCACTATGTCCTCTTGCCCGGAGTAACGGGCCAGCAGCGTTTGAAATGCCGCCAGAAGGGTCATGAACAAGGTGACCCCCTCGTTCCGGCTCAGCGCGACAAGTTTTTCGTTCAACCCGCGCGGCAAAACCAGCGACTGCACGGCTCCCCGCATCGACGTCTGTGCCGGCCGCGGATGATCGGTAGGAAGTCCCAGCACCTGCGGAGCGGCCGCCAACTGCTGCTTCCAGTACTGGAGTTGCGCGTCCAGGACCTCACCCTGCAGCCAGTTCCGCTGCCACACCGCAAAATCGGCATATTGGATCTGTAGGTCGGGCAACGACGAAGCCTTGCCCTCCACGAACGCGCTGTAATGCGCCGCCAGTTCTTCGGAAACCAATCCCATCGACCAACGGTCGGTAACTACATGGTGCTGGGTCAGAAGCAGGGCGTGATCCTCTGCGTCCAAACGCAACAGCTGCGCCCGCACCACCGGCCCAGCAGCGAGATCGAAAGGACGCTGCGCTTCCTCCTTCGCTAGCTTCAGAGCTTCTTCCTCGCGCCGTTCAACCGGTACCGCTGACAAATCAATGACAGGCAGGGCCAAATGCAACCTTGGCGCAATCGCCTGTACTGGTTCGTTGTCGAGGACGGCAAAAGTCGTCCGCAGAGACTCATGTCTCTCCACAATTCTGTTCAACGCCCACTTGAGCGCGTCAACATTCAGCTTCCCCCCCATACGAAACATCTGCGGCATGTTGTACAGCGGGTTGCCGGGGTCGAGTTGGTCGAGGAACCATAGTCTCTGTTGCGCAAAGCTGAGTGGAAGGTGTTCCCGGTCCTCAAACCGCGCAATCGGTGGCGCCTGCAGCGCTCGGCCGCCTTGCCGGATGGCTTCAATCCGCTTGGCAAATTCGGCGACTGTGGGTGCCTCGAACATGGCGCGCAGCGGGAGTTCCACTTCTAATGTCCGCCGTACTCGCGCCACTACCTGCGTAGCCAGCAGTGAATGCCCACCCAGGCTGAAGAAGTTGTCGTGGATTCCGACTCGATCCAGCTTTAGTACCTCAGCCCATGCGCTGGCCACCATCTCCTCGACCATCGTCCGCGGCTCGACGAACCCTCCTGCCTCCGGACGATAAGCGGAGCGCTCCGCATCCATCGCCCGCGAGATGCTGCCCACATCGGACAACTCCGAAGCGGTCCGCTCCAACGTCCGGTTCTGGCTTGCCAGCAATGCGTCCAATCCTGTTACCGAATCAAATACCCACGCGTGATCCAGAAATACTGGAATTAGTGCGGCCTCGCCAGGAAGGAGTAGCGACATTACCTTGGGGCATCGCGCACGAACTTCGTGGCACCGCTCAGCATCGGCGCTGATAAAGACGAAACTGTCCAACCCGATTTGGAGGTCTTCCGCAATCTCGAGTACTCCTTTTGCCGCGGAATCTACCTCGAATCTCTGCGAGATAATGAGTTCCGGTTGCAGCAGCATATCCGGCTGGCCCGCGAATGCGGCGTTAACCTCTGGCTCGGTGTTCTTACTGCAAAGGCAAACCAACATGCCAGCCTCAAGCTGCTTCACCGCGAACTCTTGCAAGACCCGCTGTGGTGTATCCACTCTGGCCCCGCTCACGCCGGCTTCGGGTCTACCTTTCCAAATCGTGGCATCGCAATCGAGCACCATCACTCTCTTCGGCGCACTCCGTAACGCCAGAATTCGCCGCGCAAGCATCGTTGCGAGCGCCACGAAAAACTCTGGTACATACGGAATGTGTCCCACCTTGTCGGCGTATTTGTCCTCGTATTTCTCCACCGGATAAAGATCGAGGACCTGCGCCGCAGTGATGACCTGGACCTTCGCCAGGGGGCTGAGTTCAGAAACGATCTCATTTTCTATATGCGCCAGAAACTCGGCCCACCGCGGGTCGGAAGCGAATTTGTCGGCTGCCGGGCACAGACAGACTAGGAACGGCGCTCGCCCGGACGCGGCCTTCATAGCGCTGACAAGTTCGAGGGCGCTGCGTTCAATTCGGTTCTTCTTTTCGCCTTCGTTTGCGCTTTCTTCGAACCGCACCCAGTCGGTCAAACGCAAGAGGACGACATTGACGCCGCTAGAGTTCTCGGACAGCAGGCTGGCAGGATCCAACAGTTGCTGAAAGACCTGGTCATAAGGAGCGAATTCAAACCCGGCTGGAATCGCCAGGTGATTCATCCAGAATGCCAGCGGCGCTTCCACCGGCCCGGCTGTGAACGTTGAAGCAATCGCAACCCGTTGCCTTTGTTTGCGCCTCCGAGCCGTCTTGGCCTGCTCGAGCAATTGCCGCGGAACGGCAAAGTCCGCAACCCGGCGTTCTGGGTTGTCGGCCAGAGCTTCCAGCACTCCGGCGAATCCTTCCAGCAAGGGTGCCACCAATTCGCCATCGAACAACTCGGTCCTGAATTCGCAATCCAGTTGCAGCCCGCCGTTTCGCTCCGTCGCCACAAATCTTAGGTCCAGTTGTGCGGTGTCGGTAGTAAGCTCGACCACCTCAGCCGACAATGAACTGCTGCCAAATTTCGGCTCGGCGAAGCTTTGCAGCAGCAGCGCCACGTTGTAGATGGGGTTCGCATCCGTGATTCGGGAAGTCCCCGCCGCCGCGACCATCTTCGGGAACGGGCAATCCTGATGCGCAAACGCATCCATCACAATCTGCTTCTCACGGCTTAATAGGCCGGCGGCAGTCTCATCGGGAGATACCGAATTCCGCAGCGGCAGAAAATTCAGGAAGCATCCGATCAGGCGGTCGGCTCCAGCCCGGGTGCGGTTGCTCGCGACCGTGCCGATTACCATGTCCTGCTGCGAAGTCCACCGGTACAGCACAATCCGCAGTGCGCTAAGGATCACCGTGAACAGGGTGGAACCCTTCGCGCTGGCCAGATCTTTCAAGTTTTCGAGTGTCGCCCGCGGAACCATAAACCGGCACCACTCGCCGGCATGATTCGAACGCTCTGGACGCGGCTTATCAGTCGGCAGATCAAGCATCGCCGGCGCATCCGCCAGACGCGAGCGCCAATATTCCATCTCTGCCTCGAGCCTCGAGCCTCGCATATTTTCGCGTTGCCAGGCCGCGAACTCCGGATACTGATACTGCAAGTCCGGCAGGGCGGGCGGAGTCTTCGCCAGCAGCCCGTCGTAGATCGCGCCCAACTCCTGAAACAAAACTGCTGGCGTGTGTCCGTCGGTGACGAGGTGGTGCGTAATGACGATCAGAAGATGGTCGTCACTGCCCAGCCGCAATAATCGCGCCCGCAGAGACAGTTCGGTAGCCAGATTGAAAGGCCGTTCCCACTCCTTGCGCGCGATCGCCAGCGCGGCTTCTTCTCGGGCACCAATGGCAAACGAACTCACGTCTTCAAGCTGCAACTCAACCCGTCCCTGCGGATCGATGACCTGCACCGGCTCTCCCGGTCCCGGCTCATAGCGCGCGCGCAAAACCTCATGCCGGCGGCAGACCTCGTCCAGCGCACTCTGCAGAAGGTCCGCGCGCAAGTTCCCGCGAATGCGGAGCATGCGAGGCTGGTTGTGAAGGTGACCCGTAGGATCGGTCTCTTGCAGCAGCCAGAACATCAACTGAGAGAACGATAGCGGCGGGGTTGCGGCTGTAGCTGGTATAACACCGGGCTGCGTCCCCGCCTGGCTGCGCAGTTCATCCGCGACCGCCGCCAGGTGAGCGATAGTGGGATCTTCAAAGAACGCGATCAACGGCAGTTCCACATTCAGCTGGGCCCGCAATCGTGAAATTACTTCGATCGCTTTCAGCGAGTCCCCGCCGAGATCAAAGAAATTCTGCCCGGCTTCGATCCCCTCGACCCGCAGAACTTCGCTCCAAACTTTTGCGATCGCGGCTTGGGTTACAGAAACCGCCGCTGGGTTGCCATTCCCGGAACCGATTTTCGCGAGTCGAAGTTCATCCGCGACTGCCGCGACGTGCACAACGGTTGGGTCTTCAAAAAACGCGATCAGCGGCAGTTCCACCTCCAGCATCGCCTGCAGCCGTGAAATCACTTCGATCGCCTTCAGAGAATCGCCGCCGAGATCGAAGAAATTCTTCGTAACGTCAATGTTGCCGGCCTGCAGAACGTCACTCCACACCTGCGCCACCACGGCCTGCGTGGTTGAAGTCGTCCCAGGCGTTTTCTTGATCGAAGATGTCATCTACCGGCTCACCTGGCCCGCCACCGCATCGCGCCCCTGCTCGTTCCGCGCAGCCAGTACTTGATAGTCAATCTTGCCTCGCCCCGTGCGCGGCAGGCCAGAAACGGCCTGCACCCGGACCGCATTCTTCGGGATCCCAAAAGTGTCGCTCAGCATCGCAATCACCGCGTCCACATTCTTGTTCTCGGTCTCCACCGCGACCATCAGCAGATCATCACGCCCGAAACATGCGGTGGGGAAGCCAAAACGCCCCTGCACAATCTGCTCCACTTCATCCAGGTTGAATCGTTTCCCGAACATCTTCAGAAACCGCTTCATCCTTCCGGTGATATAGAAAAATCCCTCTGCATCCTGCCGCGCCAGATCGCCGGTCTTCAACACTCCACCTAATTCGTCACCCCTGGAGAGATCGTCCCGGCATTCGGCATACCCCATCATGACATTGGGTCCGGTGTAGATTAGTTCGCCGGTCTCCGAGTCAACCTGCAAAGAACCGTTCGGGATAGCAATTCCAATCGCCCCGATTTTATTGGCCAGCGCTTCAAAAGGCACATAGGAAATCCGTGCCGTCGCTTCCGTTTGACCATACATCACGAAAAACTTAAACCCGCGTTGCCGTGCCAGATCGTGCACTTGCCGGACATAAAGCTCCGCCAATGCTCCCCCCGCCTGGGTGAGCGTGCGCAGCGTCGCTCCGCGTTGCTTCAGCAAACCGGTCTGCAACAGGATCTGATAGGTGTACGGCACCCCGGCAAGCGACGTGCAGCCATACTGGTCCAGGCTGTCCCAGAATTCTCGCCGCAGTACGCCATGCTCGTTCAACACTAGCGTTGCCCCCGCCAATAGATGGCTGTTGATGACCGACAGTCCGTACGAATACGACATCGGCAACGACGTGATCGGCCTTTCCCCCTCCGTCAGTGTGAGGTACGAAGCAATCGAAGCTGCATTGGCCTGTAAATTCTCTAAACTCAACCGCACCAGTTTAGGACTGCCAGTCGATCCTGACGTGTTCAACAACAGGGCCAGCGACTCGTGAATCGCCGTTGCTTCCGGCTTCTCGTTTTCCCAAACCCAAAGGTTTTCTGCCTGCCGATTGCGGTAGCCGGGAATCGTAATCTCGGGTAGCGCACCGCAAACCCAGTCTGGCCGGTAGGTGCTGATCAAGCGCAACAGCAACTCCTGGTTCAGAGTCGCATCCACCAGCATCACCGCGTCGCCCGCGTTCAACACCGCAAGGTACGCCACCAGGCATTCATAGCGGTTCTGCGCCAGGAGCATAACCAGAGACTTTCGACGCCTGCTTTGCCACGTCGTTACCGCTCGCTCCACATCGGATCGCAGCTGGCCGTAGCTCCTCTTCAGCCCGGTTAATGCATCCACCACCGCCAACCTGTCGTTCGGATGTTCGAGTCTGCTGAAACTCACTGGTCCCTCTGCCTCCTCAGGCTCGCGTGGTCGCTTTCAGCCTGAAAAGCTAGGATTTCACAATAGAAATATGCCTGTATGAAATCAACGGAATACCGGCTTTTCTGAGACCCGATGACGCGCGAGAACATCGTGGACATGCTTCTCCCAAAGCAGCAAGCAACCGCAAAAGGGGAGGGATCGAGGCAATCGAAGGACCAACCAACCTTCACTCGCTTCCTTCAGAGGCTTGCACAAAACCTGCCATTTGTCCAGATTACCTGCGCATTTATCTCGCAATTCCCTGTTCTTGGCTGAAGAATGGACCCATGCTACAATCCAAACAATTTACGAGGCTTTCCCCAAGCTTCCGCTCCGGAGGATCTAAATGAAGTGCCGTCGGAAGTTCGTAGTCGTGCTGTCTTGTTTGGGGTTTGTACTCATCACGATTCCAGCTTACGGTTACAGTGACCCCAACACGGTTGGCTTACTTTCCCAGATCCTGATGCCTCTGCTGATAACTGCGGGCGCTTGCGTCACCTTCCTCAGAAAGAGTCTGGCTGATTTTATCGCTCGACTGTCTAGGCGACTACGCCGGCGATCCGATGCTAGCGAGTCTTAGCCGGCAACAGAGTTTCATATCGTTAGGCGCATTGAAAGAGTTGATCACGAGATCCGAAACAGGCTATGTGCGATTACTCGTGACCCTGTCGCGGCGCTCAGGCAAGTCGATCACCTGGGGATATAGAACGAAGGCTGCCACACGGGTCTTTACACGATGATTTGGCCCTCGGGAAAGCGATTTGCTTTCACAGTATTTGACGACCCGGACGGACAATCACTGGACACGAGCGAACGAGTTTACGGGTTCTTGGCCGACGCGGGGTTCCGCACCACCAAGGCCGTATGGCCACTTGGTCCTTCAAGCCGACCCAATTCAGGGGGAGCCACTTGCGCATCTGAGCCGTACCGTCGCCACGCCTTGGCCCTTCAGACCGACGGCTTCGAAGTTGCCTACCACCTCGGTGGGCCGCAGTCATCCACTCGCGAGCAGAGTATCCAAGCCCTGGAGATGTTCCGCAAATTCTTTGGTGCCTCGCCGGCCTCCATGGCGAACCATTACAATCGCGAAGCCCTATATTGGGGGCCTGATCGCCTCTCGGGATGGCGCCGCGTGGCGTATCAGCTGGCCACACGAGCAGGTAACTCAGGTCGCTTTACCGGACACGTCGAAGGCGACCCGCACTTCTGGGGGGATATCTGCCGTTCCCAGATCCGCTACTGCCGGAACTTCGTGTTCAGGGAGATCAACACTCTGCGCGCCTGTCCACAGATGCCCTACCATGATCCGCTTCGTCCTTGGGTAAACTTGTGGTTCGCGTCCACAGAAGGCGCGAAAGGGCCGGCTTTCCTCTCAGCGATTGCAGAAGCGGCTCAGGACACCTTGGAGGAACAGGGCGGAGCGTGCATCATGTACACCCACTTCGGGCACGGTTTTGTGGAAGGCGGTCAGCTCAAGCCACGTTTTCGGGAGTTGATGCAACGACTAGCCCAGAAGAACGGCTGGTTCGTCCCTACCACAACTCTGTTGGATTATCTCCGGCAGAGCCGGGGAACGGATACCGTCTTAACTCCCGAGGATCAGAGCGTACTCGAATGGCGTTGGCTACGCCAGAAACTCCTCCATGGCGTGTCGTGACCATCATACTTGTCAGGTTTTGCCCATTTCGAGTGACCAGGGAAGGACGGGTTCTTCCCGCCTTTGCCTCCAACTAGATTTTCTCGAAATGAGTCGACGAAAACGATGCTAAAACGAACCCCTAGCCGTCTTTGATCTCGGTCGTTTAGCTTCGATGCCGGCTTCCCTGTTTGTCCGAATAACTGAGTGATCTAGGAGCTCGAAAAATGAAACACCGGCGGTATGCGATCAGCATTGGTCTTCTTGTTGTTCTCTGTCTTTTGACCGCCTTATTTGTCAATCGGCTGACCCGCAGGGCGCAGAGCCAATCGCCTTGGCTGAGCCCGGCTAGATTAGCAGAATTTGCGTCGCTCGATCCGATCGATGCCCACACCCACATCTCTCAAACCGGTCCAGCCTTCGTCTCGATGCTCGAGCGCTTGCACCTGCACGTTCTGGACATTTTATATGTGGACGACACAGACCCGTATCGCACTTCAACAGAGCCACAGAAACAGGACGCCCTGAAGTTTATGGCTTCAGTCCCGGGCCACGCACAGCTCTGCACCACTTTCGATCCGTTCCAATTCAACAAAGCTAACTTTCCCAGAGATGCAATCGAGGCCCTGAATCAGGACTTCGCGCATGGCGCAGTTGCCGCCAAGATCTGGAAGAACATCGGCATGGAGATCAAGGACGCGTCGGGCAAGTATGTAATGCCCGACGATCTGCGGTTCGAGCCCATCTATAAGGATATCGCAGCACACCACAAGACGCTTGTTACCCACATGGCCGAGGTAGATGACGCATGGGAATCTCACGACCGTGATCCGTTGGTGGCCAAGTATTTTGCGGAGAACCCCCAGTGGGACATGTCAAGGAAACAGGGTGCTCCCGAGAAAGAAAACGTTCTCCGTGCCAGAGATCACCTGCTAGCAATGAACCCGGACCTTCGTGTTGTCGGAGCCCATCTTGGATGCATGGAATCCCATCTCGATGACCTTGCCACACGCTTGGATCTCTATCCAAATTTTGCAGTCGACACTGCGGCGCGGGTGCGCAGGCTCGTGCTTCAACCCCGGGAGAAGGTGCGGGCCTTCATCCTCAAGTATCAGGACCGGATTCTATACGGAACGGATATGCATTTCTATGCTCGGAACACTGACCGAGAAATATCCGAGGTTTGGGAGCGCCAATATGCTCTCGATTGGCGCTACTTTGCCACCGATGACAACTTTGAATACCTGGGACATAAAGTCGAAGGGCTGAATCTTCCGCGCCCGGTGCTGAAGAAGCTGTACCACGACAATGCGATTCACTGGATTCCGTCTGACGCTAACATGCGCTGAGACGGTCTGCCTGTTGCCACGCTGCGGGTTGGAGTAGGCTCCCAGGCAACGAACTGCCGGCAAATAATCCCATGGTAGAATCTGGAGCATAGTATGCGGTGCCGCGGTTCAGTTTTAGGTCCGGAGGAGTGGATGAACTGTTTTCGGAAACCTCCAACTGCTTTCTTGATACGTTCCTTGTGTTTTGTGTTCATCATTCCAGGTTCCGGTTATGCCGACCCCAACACACTGGGCTTAGTTCCCCGGATCCTGACTCCTCTGCGATTAGCCCTCGGCACCGGCGGCACATTTCTTGGAAGATATGCGGGAGCGGCTCTCGCCCCTCCATCGCGGCGCCTGCGCCGATGGGCCGATGTCTAGGGCGTCTGCTTTTACCCCCACCCTCAGATCACTCTGGTTCCGGCTGATAACCATCGGGATCGTCGGTTTGGCTTTCGCCGAGGCGCTCGTGCTGGCACCAGGAAAGGTTCAGGGCTGGACGTTTTATCTTTCCCCCTCGGAGGTCTTTTTCGAGGTAGTGGTGCGCTTGATCTTCGCGGCACTGGCTGGTATCGCTCTAGGGACGCTCTGTACCGCTGCCCTCATGCCTTTTCTTTGGCGGTTCAGTTCGTCGCACGAGCGCTTGGCCGAGTGGGCCACCGGAGTCGCCGTGGTTTTGGTGGTGTTCCTAGATTCCAGGTTCGCGCTGACCACCCTGATCAGCTGGTCTAACCGCGGCGTGAGATTTACCTCTGCCCTGCTGGTAGCCCATTTTCTGGTTTTCGCATTAGCGCTTTGCATCCCCCGCGCACGGAAGGAAGTGCTGACGAGCCTCGACGGCTTTCTGGGCGAAAAGATGACGCGACGCACCGCGATAGCGACCGTAGCCGGTACCGCAGCGCTGGTGGCAGCGGAGTTTGCTCTTGGCAAGACAACCTCCACGGTTAAGGCAGCGCTGGCTTCACGGCGGCCCAAATCCAACATTCTTCTGATCACTTTCGACGCCTTGGGCGCGGAAGACATGTCCCTTTACGGGTACGGGCTGCCGACCACACCGAACATCGACGATTTCGCCCGCAAGGGCACCGTGTTTTCAAACTTCTATTCCACCTGCACTTTTACGACTCCCAGCATAGCGACGATGTTGACGGGAGTCTATCCTTCGGAACACCATGTTTATCAGCTACAAGGCCTGGTTCGTGCGAGGAACGCCGGGAAGACCCTACCACACGCGATGCGGGATGCTGGCTATGCCACCGGCGCTTTCGTATCCAATCCGTTCGCATCCTATTTTGTAGATAGCCTTGAAAGCGAGTACGATTCTCTGCCGGCGCCGATCTTCCAGAGGGGGGGGCTGCAGCATTTGTGGGATGCGACCACCCCGCTCCACCAAGATTCAGGGTTTGGAAGCCGCATCGACGAATACCACGATCTCGAAATATTGTGGAATCATCTGGGCCGGATGCACGCCAACCTGTCAATGCGGTTCCGGGCGGCTGCGAGTTTCGAGCGCGCGCTGGAAATCTTGGACAAACTGCCGGATGGATTTTTTTTGTGGGTCCACGTGATGACGCCGCACCACCCCTATCTTCCCGATCCCGCGGACCGTGGACGCTTCCTCCCGTATGACGAACAGCGAACCTTTGAAGAAGAATCCGAGTCTCGCTGGCAGCCGCACTACGAACCCGATCAGCAGAGCCAGGTGGATCGGCGCCGCTTGCTTTACGACGAGTTCATGTCAACCGCCGACCGCGCCTTTGGCTCCTTTATGTCGAAACTTGAAGACAGCGGGAAAATGCGGGAAACGACAGTCATTGTTTCAGCCGATCATGGGGAAAGCTTCGAGGGCGGCGTCTTTCGGCATGAGAGCCCTTATCAGACCCGGCCTGTCATCCACGTTCCCCTTATCATCCGAACGCCGGATCAGCAGGTAGGCCGCCGAGTTGCTTTTACCGCGGACCAGACGTCGCTCCCACCCACGATTCTCGAACTCGTCGGTCAGCCGAAACCCGACTGGATGCGCGGCCAATCGCTGGTGGGGTGGCTGAACCGAGATGGCCAAGGGCAAGGCGAGGGCAGGGCGTTCGCCCAGTTTCTGGAGAGGAACAGCGTGTTCAGGCCCCTCCGGCACGGGACGGTGGGCGTAATCGACGGGAAGTCGCAGTGCCAGTACGTGCTTGATCTGGAGACGCTGAAGGGATCGCTTCGTCCGCTGAAAGAAGCGCATATCTGGAACCTGGACCGCACGGCTGAAAACCCTGAGCTGGCGCAGGTTTTGCGCGCAGCGATCTATTCGCGGTTTCCCGAGCTACCGCAAGAACTGTGAGCCGACAATACCTGAACCTTACCGCGGGGGCGTGGCGGCAGCTGTGCAGGAACTGGCGGCTGCGCCCAACTCCTATGCTGCTTTGGCAGACTCTCGCGCCGGGATCCCTGTTCTCGGTGATGGCGGGACTGCAGCGGGCGGTTTCGCGCGAGCAACTGGCCAGGGCAAACTTTGGCGATGCCATAGTCGTTCTTGGCTATTGGCGCTCCGGAACGACGCTGCTGCATGAGTTGTTGTGCTTGGACACGTGCTATACCTATCCAACGACGCATGCCTGCATGAACCCTCATCATTTCCTGCTCTCGGAAGCCTCGGTGCTGGCACGGGGAGGCGCAAGTACAACGCGGCCGATGGACGAGATGGAAGTGCGCGCGAGTTCTCCGCAGGAAGATGAGTTCGCGCTGCTGTCACTGGGAGCGCGTTCTCCCTATGAAGCGCTGATCATTCCGAAGGTTCTGCCAGAGGCTCTGAAGCTTATGGATCCGCGCGATCTTTCGTCGCAGGACGAAAAGAGATGGCGCGAGGTTTTTCTGAGTTTTCTCGGTGGCATATCGGCTCGGGGCGGGGGCAAACCCATGATCCTCAAATCGCCTACGCACGGCGCTCGCGTCACCACTCTTCGCGAACTGCTTCCCAATGCACGTTACGTCCTGATTCTTCGCGATCCGATCACCAACTTTGAATCGGTGATCCGCATGTGGCGCAGAATGTTCGAGACCTACGCACTGGCCCCGATTCCTCCGGATGACGATATCCGCGAAGCCGTCCTTGCCGATCGCCCCCGGTTCGAGGCCAAGCTGGCTGCCGGTACCGCCGATCTGCCCGAAAGTCGGTTTACCACCTTGACCTACGAGTCGCTGGTAGCGAATCCGGTTGGCGTCATCGAAAAACTCTACCGGCAACTGGAACTGGGAGATTTCGGCGCTCTGCGGGAGGCTCTGATCACCGAGACAAAGCGCCGCAGCGGATACAAGGCGAAGGGGAGCTTGCCGTCGGACTTGTGGCAAAAACGAATCCGGGACGAGTGGGCGGGGATTCTAACCCAACACGCAGCATCGGCGTTGACCCTGTGACCATCGATACGTCGGAATCGATCGCGACCTCAATGCCATCACCGGAGAATCCTCTGCTCAATGAGGCGCTTTGGAGATCGGTGTCGCAGGCTTCGCATCCTGGGCCAGATTTCCTATGATGGCGTGATTTACCGGACTGTGCGGCTCCGGGATGTAGTAGATCAGCATAGTCTTACCGACTGTGGTGATTAGACTCTGTTGACTGAGCCATGGGTAACATTCGGGATAGAGCCTCGCGCGGCGCACCTCCACAGCAATCCAACCCGAAGGGCTTGCTCCCCGACACTTGATGGATTCTGTCTCGGGAAATCCCAACGCGTTTGTGTCAAAGAGACTAGGGTAATCGTACGCAATGCTGACGTGTTTCACCTGGTGCTCGCGCAAGTAAGTTGCAAGGCGCGCCAAGTCCTGTCCCCAATCCAGATCGCTGATGACCAGGACATTCGCAGGATTGCTGCCGCCAAGTTCGTTGAAGTAGGAAAGATAATCTGGATGCGCTACCGCAGAGGATACCATGAACCACGCCAACAAGATCACCACAGCAGCCCGCCCACCCCACAAGACCGTGCGCGGCTCCGTCTGCGAATCGTGAGTGCGCGCTGGCCGGCCATTCCAGAGTCGGACTGCGCCCACCGCGGCTAACATGGAGAGGAATGCGAACACCGGCATGACATGGCGAACACCGATGTCGAGTTTGCTGGGAACCGCGATCACAATTGGAGCCAAAAACGCCACGATGGGCACCGTCGCCTGCCAGTCCGAACGCGTACGTAACCAGTTTATGCTTAGCCAAACGGCACCGATCAGGGCCAGCAGAAGCACAGCCAGCGGCGTCTTGACGGTGATTGCTACGGGATAGAAATACCACCAGCCGCCTGGCTTGACCCGACCAAACAGATAGGAACGTGGGCGAGAACTGTTGACCTCTCGTAGCTGGCGCAGACCTTCTACCAACTCAGGCGCCGGCAGTTGCATCTTGGTCGTGAGAACGTGCACCCCTCTGGCGGCTGAAGAAGAGGGGCCGAACACTCTCGCGGCTATCCTGTCAGGGGCTGAGGAGATCTCATGGATAGGCGCGTGCGAGAACCGGTAGGCCGCCCAGATCACCAGAAAGGCGCAGATCGTCACGATCGCAACCGCACCTATCAAGCTTCGCACGCTCCCTAGGCCCCAGCTTTTCTGTTCAGCCCCGTCGGTTCGTCGGCGGGTCGCAAGATACAGCGGCACAATCCCCGCTATGGTCGCCGGCAGGAACGCCACAGTCGAGAGTTTGGTCGAGATCGCAAATCCGGCGGCAATTCCAAAACCCGCGGCGGTACGCCAGTCGGGAGCTTCGAGCCATCGCGTGAACCCGTAAACCGTAGCCACATAGCACGCGGTCAGTGGAATGTCGGTCGTGGCAAGCCCTGAATGAGCCAGCACAACCGGCAGCATGCTGAATATGCCGGCGGCAATCAATGCAGTTGCGCTGTCATACACTCGCCTTGTCCACAGAAAAATGACCACGATGCCAAGCACAAAATACGGCAACACACCAACTCGCGCCAGCGTAAGGTTGCGCCAGTAGTGGCCGCCGCTGGAAAGGACCAGAACGCCTTCATCCCAAAACGAAGGGTTGCGAAATCCCCGCACGCCGTCTAGGTACGGCAGCAGCGCAATCGAAATGCGTGCGATGGGAGTATGTTTCGGATCGTAAGTATAAGCGTTCTGAAACCACTGGATCCCACACGCCAGATGTGCTCCCTCGTCAATGGTGTGATTGAAGACGTGGTAAGTAGAAACGATCCGCAACACGCCAATGCCAATCAGCAGCACCAGTCCCAGCAGTATCGCCGGTCGTTGCCGCAAGGGATCCGGCGGTTGGTGTGTGATGCCCCGTTCCGCATTGGTGGATGTGATTGTGCTCATGATCTCAGCCTACACGTTTCGCGAATCGTTACAGAGAACCCGTAGCCGCCGGATTTGAATTCACCACCGGCATTGCCACGCGGCGCTCATCCAGAGACGGCCCTTGGAATTTTCCGAGCCTGGCCGCGTAAAGGTCCTTGGGCAGGCCTTTCATGTCCAGCACCACTTCCCGCACCGTGTTGCTGTCCCCTTTGAACTGAAGTGTCATCCCGGGTGGAAGACCGGATATGCCGAATGTGTCGGAAGAAATTCGCTCCAGGCGGAACGCCGGCTGATTCTCAAAGAGCACTGCCAGCTTACCGTCAATCAAGCGCACCGAAGCCACCGCGCCCCGCGCCAGCGTTGCCAACGGTTTACCAATCACGAACATCGGCATAAACTCGCCCGGAATCCGGAAATCGCACGCGAAACGCCGTAACTCCGCCGCTGACGCCGGCATCGGCTCCCGCGTCATGGAGATCCCTTCCACCCTCCGCTGCGCGATGTAGTCCTCGGGAAACAAGCTCAACACAAAGTCGTTGATCTGGACATCAATCACCATGTGCACCCGCACAACCGGACTGTCATTCTTTACCGAATGTACTCTGGAAAAATCGCCAAACCACAATTCACCCGCGTTCCAAATCATGCGTTGCCCGTCAATCTTGAAAATCACATCGGGATGGGTGATGATCGGAATGTGCAATCGCAGCAATCCGAATTGAAAGCTGGTGTGGAAGTCGAAGTGATCTTTGATGTAACCGCCGGGAGGAAGGAAGAGAATGCGGACGACCTCTTTGGGGCATTTCAAATCGTCCAGCACATACTTGAAGTAAGGAGTTCGTTTCAGGTTTTCCGTTTCCTGATAACTGTCCATGCCCGCCGCGCTCGGAAAGACCGAATCCTTGCCGCCCATGGAGTGCAGCGCAATCCCGGTCCACTCGCCTGCGTGATACGGCCCCGGTTGCGGCGCCCCCTGAACATCGCGAAGAACTTGCAGATCCTGCCGCAGACGCTCCACGTCGTAGGTTCTGGGCAGCCGAACAGCGACTACGTCTTCCTCATTGAAAGCGGACATCCTTCACCCCCGATTCAAGGTTGTGCGGCACGATTACAGTGCAGCACCGAGGGTATGCCTCATTGGCTGCCATGGTGTCAGTCCAAAACGAAATCATTCACGCGGCTCCCCGCGGTTTGCAGCCGCTGAATCTTTCGAACTGACATACGTTACAGAGTGCGCCATGGGCTCCGAATCCCGGGGCCAGCCCTTTACCAAGTACAGCGGGCGCCGTTTCACTTCCTGAAAAATCATCCCCACATAGATCCCTAATATTCCCATCAGGAACATTGAGATGCCACTGCTGGCCGTCATCACCACGATCAGCGAACTCCAGCCCGGGACCAGCTTCGTGGTGTTTCCGCGCAGCCAAAAACTCAGCACATACGCGATCTCCGCTCCCGCCAGCAGCAAGAACACTCCCCCGATCAAGAGTCCAAGTCGCAGCGGTGCCAGCGAGAACGAAAACATCCCGTCGGCCGCCAGCCGGATCATTTTTCGCAACGAATATTTCGATTTCCCGGCGATGCGCGTTTCCGGAACGAAGGGTACCACTACCGAAGAAAATCCGATCCACTGCACCATTCCGCGATAAAACCGGTGGTACTCCGGCAACTGTCGGAGGGCGAAAACCGCCTCTCGCGACATCAAGCGGTAATCAGCCGAGCCTGCGGCGATTCGGGTTTCTCCTAGGCGATTGATCGTCCAATAGAATCCTCGGCTGGTGAGCTTCTTAAGAAAAAATCCGCTGCGGCCACGGTCCACCCGTTGGGTATGCACAATGTCGTAGCCAGACTCAAACAGCCGAAGCATTTCCGAAACTAGACTTGGAGGGTGCTCGCCGTCGCCATCCATCATGATGACCGCATCCGCGTCGCACGTGTCCAGGCCCGCACTCAGCGCCGCCTGGTGTCCAAAATTTCGCGTCAAATGGATGGCGCAGACTCTGGAGTCGGCGGCGCTTAGGCTTCCCAGCACCTCGACGGAATCGTCGCTCGATCCATCGTTGACATAGATAAAACGAAACGAGTGCGGCAATCCTGCCGTTGCACCGGTCAGGCGCTCATGGAATCCGCGCAGGCTCGGGCCTTCATTGAAGACCGGTATCAGAAAGTCCACTGTACGAGGAGTAGCCATGACTTCATCCTCCCTCCGTCCGCGCCCGGTCAACACCTTGAATGGCAAGATCGTTTCCCGGAGTGGCTTCTTCCAAATACCAGTTGTGCTTCAAGACTATCGCCCCGTTCCACGGCACTCTTCCGGTCCCGTAGAAATCCGATTCCAACACCGTGATCTTGGCGGCATCCTCAATGGCGTCGGCTTCGGTTTTCAAATCGAGCCACACCTTTACCGTGTAGTCACCGGGCGTCAACGTGAAGCTGGGAATCTCGCAAGAGAGAACTTGCCGCCCCGACCGTTGGTCATCCCAATGATTGGGTTCGAAGACGCTATGCGCCGTAAAAATGCGCTGGCCATAGGCATTGTTGAAGCCCAACCCAATATTGAAATTCGATGTCGCCTTCGGAAGATCGAAGTGCACCCTTACCTTGAGCCGCGAGCCAATGCGCAGGCCTTCAACCAGAGGCTGCTCGTTCTCGGTCAGAAACTCCAGCCGCTTGAGCAGCGGCGCCACTTTCGAACGCCGGTCTCCGACCCCGTCCAGTTCCACGACATGTCCGGTTCCGCTACGTGTGGACAAGCTATTCAGGTAGTACTGAATCGCGTCTTTTGAGGTCCCATCATAAAGCAGTTCTCCCTGGTTCAACACCACTCCTCGCGTGCAAAGGTTTTCGATCGCCGCCATGTTGTGCGAGACGAATAACACCGTTCGTCCGCCGCGGCTCACCTCCCTCATCTTCCCCAGGCACTTCTTCTGGAAGCTGAGATCGCCAACCGCCAACACTTCGTCCACGACCAGAATTTCCGGATCCAGGTGCGCCGCTACCGCGAACGCCAGCCGCACGTACATTCCACTCGAGTAGTGCTTCACCGGAGTGTCAAGAAATCTTTCGATTTCCGCGAACGCCACAATCTCGTCAAAGCGTCTGGTGATTTCAACTTTCCGCATCCCCAGGATTGCCCCGTTCAAAAAAATGTTTTCCCGGCCCGTAAGCTCGGGATGAAATCCGGTCCCAACTTCGAGCAGGCTCGCCATCCTCCCGCGCAGCGTGACTGCACCTTCGGTCGGACTGGTAATGCGAGACAGAATCTTGAGCATGGTGCTCTTGCCCGCACCATTGCGTCCGATCATCCCGATCACCTCGCCCTGACTCACATTGAAGCTCACCTTTTTGAGTGCCCAGAAGGTGTAGAGTTCGACTTTCGGCGCGTTGGCTTTGCGCCTGGTTAGCGCTCGAAACGGCGCGCTCACTCCACGTTCCACCAACTCGCGGAAATTTTCCGCCTTACGGGTGCGCGACCCGCCAAGCCTGTATTGCTTCGACACTCCTTGAATTTCCAGCATCGGTTTCATCAGATAATGTCCGCGAACCGGTTTTCCATCCGCCGGAAGATCAGCATCCCAAGCACGAACAGCAGCACGCTAAGTCCCAGCGACAGCCCCATCACTTGCCAGGACGCCTCGCTCCCCAGAAGCGCGTGTCGGAATCCAATCACAATTCCCGTCATGGGATTCAAACCCATCAGAATTTGCCAGCGGTGCGAAAGGTAGCGCGCCGGATAAATCACGGGCGTCACGAACAGGCCAATCTGTACCAGAAAAGGCACCGCGTACTTCACGTCCCTGAAACTCACATTCAGCGCCGAAAGCGTTAGCCCAGCCCCGGCCGCTGTCAGCACCGCGCCGGCCAGGAAAACTGGCAACCACAGGACGGACCACGTGACCGGCCAGCGATAGTAGACCATCATTCCCGCAAACAGGCTCAGCGACAGGAGCAAATCCACCAGTAGGGCCCCGATCGCCCCTAACGGTATGAAAATACGAGGGAAATAAACCTTCGACACCAGTTGATGGTTGGCGATTAGGCTATTGCTTGACTGCGTGACCGACGTGGAGAAGAAAGTCCATGGTGCCAGACCGGCATAGGCAAAAAGTGTGTACGGCGGTCCATCACTTTTCACACCTGCCATGCGGTGGAAAATGAACGTAAATACCAGCATCGTGGTGAACGGTTGCAGGATCGCCCACAGCCCACCCAGCAGCGTCTGCCGATACCGGATCTTAATATCCCGCCAGATCAAAAATGCCAGCAGCTCTCGATAGAGATATATCTCTGTAAAATCAATAGCTTGCCAGCCTTTGCGCGGCCGGATCGTCAGCTCGAACGTGGTGGACATTTATCTCCTGGAGCAGGTGAGGGTCTTAAGCGCGAAAACAGGGGAATGGCACATGAACAACCTCGCCGGCGGTGGTCCGCAGGTCATATCTCTGGCAGCAAAGGCAATTTGGGACAAGAACTTGTCAGCTTCCTCCAGAGACTTGCACAAATCATGCCACTTGTCCAGATTACGTGCTAGGACATTGTAACTTTGGAGCCGAGCCAGGATAAAAATGACAGAGTGGCCGCGAACTTGCTTCTTGGTATACTGATTCAGACGGATGGAGGATTCTATGCGATTGGCCGCCGTGGTTGTCGTGCTCCTGCTCTCGGGCGGAACGGCTCTGCCCCAGAAGCTAAAAGATCCAGTTTTGCGCACGCATCCGACGCCGGTTACTTTGCCACACAGAACAGTCGCTCCGTCGCCCGTAGCCGCTTCCACAGCTGCCTCGGCCGCCCAACTTGCCAAGATTGAGCAAGATACAGCGAGAGTGCGGTCATCGAAGCGCGCCACCCATCCAGCTTCAACCGGAACCTCAACCCTCGATCTGGGCAAGAACAAGCCCGTCCCAACTGGCCGATCCCCGATGCCGACTAACCCCAACGGTCACTGAGCGTTCGCCTTTTTCTTGGCGGCTTCGGCGTTTCTTTCCGCATTCTTGGATTTGCCACCAGAAGCGAGGTCACCCTTTGTGGATTTCCGCCACCCTCTCGACCACGCGGCGCGCCATTTCCCTCGGCGGCCTTTCTGAGTTGAAGATGAGTCCGCCCAGCACAATCCCGTAGGGCACCTTGGCTTTTTCGTAAGGAGCAATCAGCCCCGCCAGATTGCTCATGGTTCCGCCCCCAGTCAGCAGCGGCAAAGTCTTGGCAATCGGTAATTCAGACGTAAACGTATCCACCATCTCAGTCTCATCCGCCTTCGACGCCCGGTAATAATGCGTTTCCCCGATCGGACTGATGAACGCGTCAGTGCCAAACAACCGGTGCAGCAAGGCGTACAGCCGATGGCTGAAACTAGTTGCATAGACGCCCTGCATCGAAAGGTGTCCCAGGATCGGCACGCGCGTTGATTTCCTCAACTGGTTCAGCATTGGGAAGCCCATGATCGTCGGGTTGGTGATCGCCATCCCGATCTCACCGTAGCTCAAGACTTCAGCAAACCCGCTCACGTCATCCAGATTCACCGACGGAACGTAATGCCGATTTCTCCGCGCCAGTTCGATGCGGCTCTTCAGCGGTAGCTTCGCAAAATCCCCCTGCATCTCGTCGTCCTTCGCGGCATGAAACCCGCCAGCCAGCGGCCCGGCAATGCGCTCCTCGAGTTTCTCCAGCGTCGTCTCCGGATCCAGCGACGGCTTGAGAATCGCCACAAGCAGCGGCGGCCGCGACGCCCCAAACCTCTCCAGCACCGCCTCCGCGCCGAATGCCGGCCCCGCAAACCATTCATAGACTTCCGCCGGCAACTTCAAATCTTCAAACCGGGCCCTCCCAAACGCGCGCATGAACGGGATCTCCCCAAACAGCACTGCCATGAACTGGTTCACGCTGCGATCGAAAATCGAAAGCGGATAACGGATCTTCAACTCAAATGCTGTCGGCGAAGTCCGGGCCACGTCAATCTTCGTGGTGGGCAAATCGGTCAGCCGCTGCAGATCGTCCACAAACTTGTAGAGGGCTTTCTCGTCCGCGCCTTCCGTGTTGATGGTGAGTTCGATGTTCTCCATGTGCGCCTAGCCGCCTTGCGAACCCAGGACCCACTTCAAACCCTCCGGGTCCTCGCTGTTCGATAGTCGGCGTCCGTAGTAGTCGCGCAGCACACGGTAAAGAATCTTCTTGGTTGGTCCCTTGGGAAGCTCCGGCATGTCGGTCAGCCGATTGATGATCACAATCCGCTTGGGCTGCTTGAATCGTGCCAGCGACTGTCCGCAAAACTTCAGCAGATCACGTTCGGTCGTGGCAGCAACATCCTTCAGCCGGACAAACGCGCAAATCTCCTGCCCCAGAATGGTGTCGTCCACCCCAATCACCGCAGATTCGATCACGTTCGGATGCCGCGAAAGCACATTCTCAATTTCCGCGGGATAAATTTTTTCTCCGCCCTTCACGATCAAATCATCTTTGCGGCTTCGGAAATAGTAGTAGCCGTCCTTGTCGCGTAGCCCGAAGTCCCCGCTGTGGTACCAGCCGTTGCGGAACCGGTGCGCCTGCAGCTCAGGAAGCTTGTGATATCCAATCGCAACATTGGCGCCGCGAATGCAGAGCTCGCCCTCGGTCCCGTCTGGAACCTCCGCGTCGCCATCGTCCACCACCTTCATCTCGCATACCGGCAACACTGTTCCCACTGAGCCGAGCCGGCGCCGCGACGCCGGATACGCATTGAAACAAGAGTAAGACGCCGCTTCCGTCGATCCGAATCCTTCAAAGATCGGAATCCCGAACCGGCCCTCGAAATTCTCCGCCAAACTCAGCGGCAGCAATTGCCCGCCGCAAATGATCCCCTGCAACCTGTGGTTGCGCCCCTCAAAGCCGAACGCCAGAATCGCTGCCAGAATCGAAGGCATGACGCTGGTGCAGGTCGCCTGATACCGCTCCACCAGCGCCCAAAATGACCGCAGGCTCGCCTTCGGATCAACCATCACAATCGATCCCCCCGCCCACAGCGTCGTGGTAGTGGAAACCACCAGCCCGTTGTTGTGGAACAGTGGCAGAATGCACAGGCTGCGGGTCTCCGGCGTGAATTGAAACCACTCTGCCATCCCCATGCCGTCCACCAGAAAATTCATGTGGCTCAGCACTACCCCTTTGGGGAAGCCCGTTGTCCCCGAGGTATAAATGATGGCTGCAGGATCGGTCGGATTAACCTTGGGCAACCGCGCTTCTGCATTCTTCACATCAACCGCCGGCAGATCGGCGACATCGGCAAACGCATGAAACGCCACGCTATGCATGTCCCCCACCACCGGGGCCAGCTTGGCCTTCAGTTCAAAGTCGTAAAAGACAGTCGCGCATTCGCTGTTCTCAATAATGAATCGAATCTCGGGCAACGCCAGGTCCGGATTGATCGGCACCACATTGATGCCCCGCGCAACCGCTCCGAAGAAGATCGCCAGAAATTCCGGCGTGTTGCGAAACAAAATGCAGGTGGTTGACCCATCTTGTGCCTTCGAAGTCAGCCACTCCGTCGCCGCCATGCTGACTTCGTAAAACTGGCGATACGTGTATTTGCGGTCGCTCTCCGGAAAAATCAGAAACTCCCGCGCCGGCGCCAGCTCTGTCTTCGCTTTCAGCAATTCATGGAAAGTCGCGTACGGCAGGTCAACGGCGATGTCGGACTGCTGATGGGGAAGTAACTGCAGGGAAGCTACATTCATTGTTTGTCCTTCAGCGTATCATGCAGATACTTCACCAGCCTGTCGGCCGACGTCAGCTTGAAGGCCTCATCGGCGCTGATCTCAATTCCAAACTTCTTCTCAATCGCGCTCAGCAGTTGCACATGCGCGAGCGAGTCCCACTCGGGCGTTGAGTTCATGTTGACGGAGCTGTCGAATTCCGGGATTTGCAGCACCTGCACCGCAATCGGAGAAATCTCATCATACAATTCTTGCTGCGTCATCTCGTGCCTTTCGTCTTGATCACTTGGCGAGGATTCGGGAAAGGGCCTGATAAAACTCATCCTGCCCGTCGGTGAATTCAACCGCTACTCCATTGGGTGCTCGTTTCACAACGTGCGCGTTCACTTTGAACAGGCCCCGCTCCGAAAGCGTCAGCGAAATATTGCCCTCGGGAAGCAGGTTGGGGTCGCATGACAAGAACGCGCCGGTCGTGCTCAAAGACTGCGTCATTACTGCCGTGTCCCCGTCCAGGCTGCGCCACAACAGCGCGATCCGGACCGGGACTCCGGTAGGAAGAAAATTCTGGCTCTCTAGGCGCGCGATCCGCCGTACCCGGTCCATCCGGCGGTCAATGGCCTCAAATCGCGTAGCAAAAAATTCCGCAATGATGTGAACGTTCTCCTCCACCTCCGTTTTTGCCGAGAGACACAGAACATTCGCATTGTTAATGACCTTGCAATCCTTCGCGTCCACCGTGGTCACGCAGCGCGCCGCATAGATTCCGCGATGTTTATTCGCCACAATCGAGACCCCAATCCCTGTGCCGCAGATGATCACTCCGATTCCGTTATGCACTAAGGTGAGGTTACATACCCGGGAGCCGATGTCCACGTAATTGTCGAGCTTGGGTTCGTTCTCGTTGGCGTCAACCACTTCTCCCAAATGGCTGAGGGCCTCCTTTAGAGGCGAGCTTTGCCACTCCGCGTTGTGGTCAGCGCCGTAAACCACCACCGGGCTTTGCGGGGCTTGCGACGGTTTTTCGAACTCCGGATTCAACATGGTGGCTATGCCAACTCGGTAACAGCCCGGTATCCAATCATCACGCTCAAAGCAGGTCCGAAGACTTGCCCCGATTTCGGTGCATTCATTTTATTCCCAGCGCGTTGCAGCGGGAAAGGTTACGCGCCAAACTCCAAGGTCCATGTCCCAGCGGCTACCGCGGCTTTCTCGACTCGGTTTTCCGCTTCACCAACCGGCAAAACGAAGCTCGACTCCCCCTCTTTGTCCGCGACTGATTTCAAAAAGGTGGACATGATCTGGTTCCGCCCGGTTGGCCGATACTCGAAAACCAGCTTCGCACATTTCCGCTCAACCGCCATTCGCGCCAGCCCCGAAATCACTGCATATTCCACTTGCTTGCCCAGCACCGGACAACTGAGCGCCATGGCCTCCACCACCAGAGAATCCCCCACCGGGCGAAAAACAATCAGGCCGCCGGCGCCGTGATCGGAAAGCCGGTCAGAAGCGTAAACCACCATGCACCTCCCCGACTCCAGCAACCCATCCACTTCAGCGTTAGTGAGATCTCGCTTCTCGCCCTGCAGCGAAAATGCTGCCGCGGTTCGCAGGATCCGGTCCACGGGCGCGCGATCTTCGGGTTTCGCCACACTCATCCGAACCTTCAGCCTTAGCCCCGCCAGATATACCGCCAGACCTTGAGTCCCGCCAGTTATTGCCGACGCCTTTCCCCGACTTTTCCCTACGAACGTCTGCTCAATCTGTTCCCCCACAAATCTCCCCAACCGCTCGAACCCATCCAGCGTAAACGGGACTTGCCCCAGTCGGTCCGCGTTGTGATCGTTGAATTGATTCGAGTCGGGAAGGGAATCCGCCGGCCAAGTCAGACTGGTCACTCCCGGCAGGCTCTTAATCCGCGCTATCAGCAGATTCGTGAACGTTCGGCACAAGGTTTCCAGCTTGTGCCGCTGAGCGATCCATCCTGTGGAGGGGCACGGCAGAAACCAAACGGGGTTTCCGCGCAGCGCTAGGCTGTCGACCTGTGCGGCGAATTCGTTCACCTCGGCGCCCAGCAGGTTGCGCGCCTTCCCCACCGCGTCGGAAGCCCCGGCAGGCAGAGACTTCAACTCATCGCGAAGCCAATCCTCTACCCGCACCAGAATGAGTGTTCCCGCGATTTCAGGCGATTCCGGCGCCGGCCCAAGCATATACTCCGCCACCTGCGAGTACTGCGAAAAGCCCAGCTCGTCCGCTATTCCCGCATCAACGACCAAAGGTCGCAGCGTTTTCGCGATAGGAATGGACGTGAAACTAGATGCAACCTGAAGCTGGCAGCGGTCCATAAGGCAGTGCTTTCAAAAACCTGCTTCATCATATTACAGATGCAAAAATGACCACGCAGTCTCGTGCAGGCGGTTGTGCGCACCCTTATTTTCTGTGCGCGTATGAAAAGCACTCTTTCGGAACAGTCCAAGGACTGAGAACGCTTCGGAGATCACAGCTCAGCCGCTTATCCGCTGGAAGTTCAACCGGGAAAACGAGTCGCACTCGCTTGTCAATTATTGGCTGTTCGGACGCCAAACCCAGTACTGGGTTGATCCCAAACGGCCCCACTCAGATTGATTCTCTCCGTTGAGTTTCGGGGAAGTCGCAATCACGGCCTTGACACCTCGGGACGCAAACGTGCGTAGCAGAGATTGCTGAGTGGCATACGGAGAACTCCAGAAATCGCTGGCGTATGCCCGGTCCACTTCTGCGATGATTTGCACGCGGAGGATTCTCTCTACCGCATAATCATAGACAATCGGACTGATGCGGGCGACCTCATCTCCCGGTTTGATGCCGAGCCCTCTGAGCGCCTGTGCAGCCTCAGCATCTACATTGAACCGCGGTTGCTGAGTGTATCCGTTATAGGTCTGGCGCAACATGGGGTAGAGCAGCGCTATGATGGTCGCCACAACAATCAGTTGGGCGATCTTGCGACTGTTCTGCCGGGGGACTGGCAAACCAACCAGTATTCCGAGACAAAGCAGAGTGAAGAACGCCCCTACATAGCGGGGCTCCACATAAATAGCAAGGTACATCAAGCAGCCGCCCAGCCCGATTAACCAGACCGGCCAGGTCTTCACCAGTGCTGCCATGACTTGCTTCTTGCTGCTGCACAGAAATGCCAAGACGAAGATTGTGGCCATGACTACGCGCAGTTCACGAACTGGTTCTTTAAGAACGAGAAGGTTCATCTTCATCGCTGTGATTTGCCGCTTCAGAACAAAATGTGGGCGAACCCCAGCTATCCAATACAAAGGATCGAAGCGAAGCGGATGGGTCACCGGAGTCGGGACCGCAAACGCGTAGGTTGGAGGATCTGAGAATATTTTTTCCGGAGGGTGCTGGAACGAGCCGCGTGCGCTGCCCGGCGTCTGTAAATACCAGTGCGGGCTAGCCTGGTCCACATGCACAACGTAATTCAAGGTGCCGGTCTCTCCGAGGGTGAAATGTCCCTGTTGAAGCGATAGGGGAACAAAATACAGGCTCCCGATCAGGAACATCAGTGCCAGTGCGCCGGCCGCCATCTTCAGAGCTGGACGAAAGTCCTCAACCACAAAGAACGTCGTAACCAAGATCAAAACCCCGATCGGAAGCATGGCCTCTTTGGCCAGAATTCCCATGCCCAGAACCCCGCCCAGCGCGAGATAACTCGTCCAGCGTGGGGGACGGTGATGCATTCGAATAAGGAATCCGACCGCCAAATACAAGAACCCGGACATGAGCATGTCCGCTCGCAACCCTGCGACCGAAATCTCGGTAATCGCCGACCACAGAAACAACGAGTACGCGACCGGCAAGAATGCCCATTTGGGCATTGGGACCGCGGATAGATCCTCGGTAGAGATCGGGTCGGGAGCCGCAAGCTCTCTTACCGCCGCGCCGAGAAAGAACTCGAAGCAAGCAAAGGCGAAGATGAAAAACACTATGTTCAGCAGATGACCAGCCGGGATTTCGCCACTTGGCGAAATCTTGAACATTCGATCAAAGATTCCAAGTAAGAACGGATAGAGCGGGTCCCAGACTCCATTGATAAGCCGGTGCCAGTCCGAGCCCGGCAGTACACCGTCGCTCATGTCAAGATACGAGATGGAATCGGACGAAGCCTGATAGCGGAAGATCCAGGCTTGCGCAGAAGCGAGCAGAAGGCCGACAGTCCAAAACGTCACTCGCAGCGCTGCCACCGAGGTGGGAAACAATTTGGGCTTTAGAAGCTGTAGAGCAGGTTGTTGAGCCCGGGAATAGTCACTCTGGATGGGAAGGCTGGGGGCACTCATGAGGTCACGCACGTTTGCGAAACCCCTCAACTCTACCTAACGATCGCAAGTTGGTCAACTGTTAAAACAGGCTACAGTGGCGGGTTCTGGTCGCATGACAACGATTACTTGCAGAGTGAATCAGTGTGCCGTCCGAATCAGGGGATGTCCCTCTTCGCCGGTCGAAGAACTGCAAAAACGGCTTGGCCCGCTTGCAAAGATGGCGGAACGCACACATCGAGAAAAGGGGCATTCCGGTTTGACCGATTGCGTCTAGCCAGTAAAGAATGGAATGTGCCGCCCCGGCGTTATACTTGCTGCCTCAGGAGGGCCAACTTCATGGCAAAGCGCATTCTTCGCAACATAGTCATGGTCGTGATCGTAGGGGCCGCTCTAGTTTTCGTTTTCGATAATAGGGATAGCAGCACCCTCGGGGTTGTTGGCTCCGTCGCCGTTATGATCCTCTGCTTCCTCATTTGGCAGGTTTTTGATCTTGCCGACGTCGATGGATCCAAGGCAGACACTTCCAAGGAATGAATCCCTGCCCGTGTCGATACGGGCGCAACTGCGCGGCCTTCCGGTGAAGTGTGACCCGCGGTTAACGCTAGAAAGACTCACTCAAGAAAGCTAATAATGCGTTTGCGAATTATGATCTCGGGTCTGTTCGGTGCAGCTTCTGGCTCATTCTGCTTTTTTCTCATGAGCGAACCCATCTCGGAGCGGGCGATTTCATTTAGACGATCCATTTGGCGCACCGATGGCTTCCGCGGCCGAACCCGTATGACGAACCGGGGCAACTATATCCCTTAACCGCATCCCCTCACCGCGGTTTTCCTCGGCTTACCATTTGTACATTTACGCGGGAAGTCGCCGCGCCGTTCCCTTAGGGGCGATAAGTCGGCCATTAAAAATGCCGAGCGAGGTTCGCCGAAGAAGACCTTCATCTATGCGGAGAAGGCCCAAGTCACTGCACGGGAGCCACAGTGTGGTAGAGAAATCCGGCGTTGCGGCTTTCGTCGTGGAAGACTGCGTACAACTTGCCATCGACTGGACTAATCACAAAGTCCTGAGCGGAGAGAGCGGCGGGAATGCCGGAATCACAAGCCTTCCAAGTTGCCCCACCATCCGTGGAACAGCGAACGCTGTCTGAATCTGAGGGATCGGGGTTATGGCCGTAGAAAAGGTCGCCGCTTGCATCTCGCCCCATACCCTTGCCAACGGCTGTGTTGCCGTTCGCGAGGACGTTAGTCCAGTTATATCCGCTCGATGTCTTGGACGATTTCCAGATCCCTCCCTGAGAGCTAAACAGGACGTCACCGCTGCTGTCGAAAGTAATGCCGTAGATGTTGCCGTCGCGAATGCCGTTGACGGGGTCCACGTTGGTGTCAGCAGGCGCGGCCTGGCTCCAGGTGTTGCCGTTGTCGGTGGAGCGGTAAACGCCCATCTGCTCGGTGCCCAGCCAAAGATCTCCGCCGACGGGATTCACCGCGAGCGAGTAAACGCTTGCGCCCATGTTCGTGGAGTTAGAAACGCTAGCCGTGCTCTGACCGCCGTTGGTTGAGACCCAGGCGCCACTGTTGGGAGTGGGCGCCCAGAAACCGCCACACACGATGTTTCCGTTGGCAGGAAATGCGCAGCCGGTCAGGGCCGCGGCAGAACTCAAAGAGACGGAAGGGATTGCCGTCCAACTGGTCCCCTCATTGGTGGAGCGATAGAATTTGACAGTAGCTGTGCCCGATGCTCCGGCATAGGTGCTGCCAATGAGGTCGCCGGTGGCAGGATTGACGTTGACGCTCCAGCCGTAGGTGTTTGACAGCCCGCCATTGATGAGTGTCCAGCTACCCCCCTGGTCGCTGGAGCGATAGAATCCAGTGTTGCGATCGGCGATGAACCAGTGATTGTTTTGGTTGACGGCAAACGAGTTGATCTCGACCGCGCCGGACGGAACGCCGATTTTCTGCCAGCTAAGGGCACAGCAGGAATGCGTTCCGCCACCGGAACGCGTTCCGCCGGACGAACCGTAGCCACCGCCGCAACTGGCGGCCGCCGAGGCAAGAAGCAGTAGCCCAAACCTTGTCACTTCTCTTGCTGATAACAAGCGGAACTCCTCTCCCAGAGGCGTCAGAAATACGATGAGAAAAATCGATCCGGAACCGTCAGGGGCAAAAAACGCCTGTCTTAGCCGTTCCTACAGCCTAGTGGATATGAACGGGCGTCAAGTGTTTTATCAATATTATTATTCTTCTTCATCATGTGCTCGGCCTGCTGAATGCTAACTGACGGAGTATTTACTTCTGTCAGCCACCGCGTTCTGCACGCCCCCAACGCCTGACGACTGAGCAGTGATCGTGCCTCCACAAGCCCGTAGCAAAGATCACCAGAGTCTGGGTAGATGTGTCGCCTCTGGATCGGGTTGTATGCACGTGTAACTCAGAAGGACCGCATGCCCCGCTCCCCCCCGGCGTAAAGCGTACTCAGCTACGCGACCTAGATAAGACGCTGGTGATTCAGGACAACTACAAACCGCTGGCGGTCTTGAAGTACGAGCATTTTCTGGCGATGCGGGAGCGAATCAAGGATGAGGGATAGGCTACTTATCTTCCATGGCTTCGCGCACAATCTGGAGAGCGTTTTGGCTGCTATTCAGGGCGGGAGAGTTTCGACCACGACACCTGGAGCCGAAATCGTAGCGGCTAATCGCGGGTGCCGTGGGCCTCCGACTCGGTCGCTGCCGGAGCTTTCTGCTTGGCCCCAATCGTGGCAAAGGGCTCCTTTGCAGAATATTTCACCAGACACCACAGTGCCCGCACCCCATCCTTCCACCCAATTTTCTTTCCTTCTTCGTAGGTGCGGCCCCAGTATCCGATGCCTACTTCGTAAATCCGCAGCCGCCGCTTGGCAATCTTCACCGTAATTTCCGGCTCAAATCCAAACCGGTTCTCCTCAATCGGAATGGACTGAATAATCTCCCGCCGGAAAACTTTGTAGCAAGTTT
Organism: uncultured Acidobacteriota bacterium; assembly: GCA_963839975.1. Taxonomy (GTDB): domain Bacteria; phylum Acidobacteriota; class Terriglobia; order Terriglobales; family Acidobacteriaceae; genus Gp1-AA145. The sequence goes on from CAWIXA010000003.1 coordinate 1,276,064, forward strand.
CCATGTCGCTCAGGTTGATGTTCGTCAGACAATTCGAAAGCAGCGTCAGCAGGGAATTGCCCACCGAATGCCAAAAATACAGCACCCGGTGCGGTCCCGCGCCCAAAAACCGCGATCCATACACGACGTCAGCTTTATCGTCCAGCAACGGCCCCAGCAGCGTCGGATATTCCGCCGGATCGTACTCCAGGTCCGCATCTTGAATGATGACAAAATCCCCCGTCGCCTCTTGAATCCCCCGCCGCAACGCCGCTCCCTTGCCCATATTCTGCGGCTGCAAAAAAACTTTCACCTGCGGGTGCGCCGACTGAATCTCCGCCAGAATCTCCCGCGACCCATCCTTCGACCCATCATCCACGCACAGCAATTCAATCTCGAGCGGCACCGCCAGCACTCGCTCCACCACCTCGCGCAGCGTTGCGCGCTCGTTATACACCGGCATGACCACGGAAAGTTTCATAAGAAATTCGTCGGACGCTAGTTTACGGCATTCCCCCATTTGCGTGAAAAACCCGCCCCGCCTCCCGCAGGTACAGCCCAACGGATTCATCCCCGAACGCCACCCAACGGGTTCATCCCGAAACGCTACCTACCCGAGTCGCAAAGCGGCGCCATTTAATTAGCCCAGCGCGTAAGCGCTGGGTAACCGAGGCAGATGATAGAGTCCCCTTCAGGGGACGCCACCGGCAGCGCCCACCCTCTCGACCTTTCCGCCACCGCGTTTGTTAACAAATTTTTACACCCCGCCTCTTGGGAATACATCCTTTGCTGGAGTACCCTGAATCTATCCCTGCAACCGCGAACCGAAGGAAAGAACCGAAGGAAAGAACCCAAGGAAAAACACTCTTTATGTCGAATCACACGTACCTGCGCCTGGCGCTCGCCGTAGCTCTGATCTTTACTTTCGCCGCCTCCGGTGACACCCAGCCCGTTTCGCGAGACCGCATCCTCGGCCCCATTGACGCCGCGCAAACCGCCGCCGTCAGGCGCACCGCGCACCCCATGGCCCGTCCCCAATTCGACCAGGGACGCAAAGACACCACGCAGCGCCTGAGCGGAGTCTCCCTAACCTTCCGCCTTTCCGCCGCGCAGCAAACCGATCTGAAACAGCTTCTCCGAGATCAGCAAGACCCCTCGTCCCCGCAATATCACAAATGGATCACGCCCGATCAGTACGCCGCCCGCTTCGGCATGACGCAAAATGATCTCGACAAGGTCACCGCCTGGGCGCAGTCGCAAGGCTTGACCGTGGACTCCATTTCCCGCAACCGCAACGAGATTTCCGTCAGCGGCACCGTCGGACAAATTGAGTACGCACTGAAGACCGAGCTGCACAACTATTCCATCAACGGCGAACATCACTTCGCCAACGCCACCGACGTCGCCTTGCCCGCCGCCTTCGCCAGCCAGGTACTCAGCGTCCGTGGCCTCGATGATTTCCGCCCCAAGTCGCGCGTGCGCAAAGCTTCGCCGCGTTTCACTTCCAGCATTTCCGGAAACCATTTCGTCATCCCCGGCGACTTCGCCACCATCTACGATCTCGGCCCGCTCTACACCATGGGGCTCGACGGCGCCGGCCAGACCATCGCAGTCGTTGGACAGACCGCCGTCAACTTGACTGACATTGACGCGTTCCGCTCCGCCTCCGGTCTGACAAAATACGATCCGACTCTGTTTCTTGTGCCCAACACTGGTACCTCGCAGGTCTTCAACACCGATCTGGGCGAGGCTGATCTCGACATCGAGTGGTCGGGCGGCGTCGCCAAAAACGCCGCCATTCTCTTTGTGTATGTCGGGAATAGCCCCACCAAAAACGTTTTCGATGCGCTTCAATACGCCATCGTCAACAACGTCGCCCCTGTCATCAGCATCAGCTACGGCAACTGCGAGGCCAACCTCCCCGCCGGATTTCCGCTGACCATGCAGGGGTGGGCGCAGCAGGCCAACGCTCAGGGCCAGACCATCAGCGGCCCCGCTGGAGACCAGGGCGCCTCAGATTGCGAGCCCCAAAACTCGACCTCGGCCACCACCGGCCTGGCGGTCGATGTGCCGGCGGCTATTCCCGAAGTGACCGGCGTGGGCGGCACCGAATTTACCGGAGACTCTCCGGGTACCATCAGCGGCGCGTGCGCGTTAGCCGATCCCCCCTACTGGAGCCAGTCTTGCAGCCCCACCAGCGGGGCCTCCGCTCAGATGCACATTCCGGAGATGGCGTGGAACGATACCTTCAATCCGCTGAACACAGTGGGTCAGATCGACGGTACCGGTGGCGGCGCCAGCACCATCTTCAGCAAGCCCGTCTGGCAGACCGGTCCCGGTGTGCCGAACGACAGCAGGCGCGACGTTCCGGACATCGCTCTCAACGCCTCCAACTTCCACGATCCGTATTTGATGTGCACCGGAGGCGGTTGCACTAACGGATTCAGAGACTCTACCAATGCTCTCAGCGGTGTCGGCGGGACTTCCGTGGGCGCTCCGTCCTTCGCCGGGATCCTCGCCATCATCAACCAGGCCACCCAGACCGCTGGTCAGGGCAACGCCAATCCAAACCTTTACAGTCTCGCCGTCAGCACGCCTTCCGCATTTCACGATGTTCCTGCCGGAAGCAACAACATCGTCCCTTGCACTGCGGGTAGCACCGGCTGTCCCGCCGGCCACTTGATCGGCTTCTCCACCACCGCAAATTATGATCAGGTCACCGGCCTCGGTTCCCTCGACACCTTCAACCTCGTCACCGCGTGGCCTTCGTTCAGTTCCGCTCAGGCATTCAACGTCGGTGCCAGTCCCACCATCCTGACCATCGGCGCCGTTGGCCAGAATACATCCGCCACCGTGGTCGTCGGCGGCACCAACGGATTCACCGGCAACGTGACCCTGACCTGCGGCATTCCTGCCGGCGCAAGCGCCAAGATTTCCTGCGCCATCAACCCTGCTCAAATCGCGCTAAGCTCAGGCACCACCAGCGGGACAGCGACGTTGACCATCAATGCTCTGGCAGCTTCAGGCGCGGTCCAGCATCGCCGCCTGGAGTTCTTAGCGATGAGTCTCGTCGTCCCCGGACTCTTGCTTCTTCCTCTCCCAGTGCGCCGCCGCAAGAAATTACTCGGCTTGGCCGTCTTGGGTGTATTGGGTGTGGCAATCGGCTGCGGTGGCGGCGGGTCCACGACGCCACCTCCTCCACCGCCTCCTCCGGTCACGTACACCGTCTCGGTGACTGGCACCAGCGGCGCCGCGCACTCGGTAAACGTGAGTGTGACCGCTCCCTAGCCGCCAATCCACAGGCGATTCAAGTCACTACTTTTTCTGCCGATAGGCAGACAGTGACTGCCTCCAAAGCCGCTTCCGCTCCAGGTGTGCCCGCTCAGGGCCGCTACAACTTCGTTGCCCGGCAGCCAATTTTTACCGCGGACGAAAAAGTCTTTGGCTACGAACTTCTCTTTCGCGACGGCGTCGAAGACTACTTCCGCGAGCAAGACGCCGATGCCGCCTCCCGCAAAGCCCTCGACACCTCACTCCAGATGGGTCTGCAGACGCTCTGCGACGGCCGCCGCGCCTTCGTCAACTGCACCCGCGACATCTTGCTCAAGGATTACATCACTCTCTTACCCTCACCCCACACCGTCGTCGAGGTCCTCGAAACCGTTCCCGCCGATGATCTGGTAAAAGCCGCCCTTCAACGCCTCAAGCAAGCCGGATACATGATCGCGCTCGATGACTTCACCGCCGACGATCCCCGCGAATCGCTAGTTGATTTTGCCGACATCATCAAGGTTGATGTCCGCACCACCACCCCCGAGCAGCGCGCCATGATGATCAACCGCTACGGCCCCTGGCGCTGCCGTCTGCTGGCCGAAAAAGTCGAGACCCGCGAAGAATTCACCGCCGCCAAGACCGCCGGCTTCGTTTACTTCCAGGGATATTTTTTTCAGAAGCCCGAACTTCTCCAGGCCCGCGAAGTCCCCGCCAATCGCCTCAACTACGTGCGCTTGCTCCAGGCGGTTTCCCGGCCAAGCCTCGAATTGCGCGAGCTGGAACAACTCATCAAACAGGAAGCTTCCATCTGCTACCGCCTCCTCCGCTATCTCAACTCCGCCGCCTTCGGCATCCAGAACGAGGTACATTCCATCCGCCACGCCCTGGCCATGCTCGGAGAACGTGAAGTCCGCCGCTGGATTCGCCTAGTCACCACGCTCACCGCCGGCGAGGGCAAGTCCAGCGAACTCGTGACCTCCGCCATGATTCGAGCCCGCTTCTGTGAACTGATTTCCCATCGTGTCCCCAGCACTGAGTCAGATCTTTTCCTCATGGGCCTCCTCTCCATGATCGATGTCATCCTCGAAATGCCCATGGCCCGTATCCTCGAAACCATCACCGTGGACTCCGATACCAAAGCCGTTCTCCTCGGCGGCTCCAGCCGCCTTCGCCCGCTTTACGAACTCATGCTGGCCCGCGAATCCGGCGACTGGCAGGGGACCAGCGAACATGCAAGAAAACTGGGCTTGACCGACAGCGAAGTTGCTGAAGCCCATTGGCACGCCATGCAGTGGGTCCGCCAGTTGAACTCGGTGTCGTAGCGTTTTTACGTCGGCAAAGCCGGCCATTAGGTGTACACTTGCGCCGTGTAACTTCGTCTTCCCCGGAGTATCCCAATGAAAATGTCCAGATTTTTTCTCGTAGCCTTCGCTGCGGCATGTACGTTTGCCACACTCTTGCTTTCTCCCGCTCTGGCCCGCGCGGAAGGCAAGACCCGTACTTACTACATCGCCGTCGATGAAACCGACTGGGACTACACCCCCATGGGCAAGGACAACATGATGGGTATGGCCCCCGACAAGAATTCCAAAATGTACTTCGAATCCGACAAGCACCAGATCGGTCACGTCTATCACAAAGCCGTCTATCACGAATACACCGACGCGACTTTCGCAAAGCTTAAGCCGCGCTCTCCCGAGTGGGAACACCTCGGCCTGCTCGGCCCCACGCTCCACGCCGAAGTCGGCGACACCATCCAGATTTTCTTCAAGAACAATGGCACCCAGAGCTACAGCATGCATCCCCACGGCGTCTTCTACGAAAAATCGTCGGAAGGCTCTTACTACAACGACGGCGCCAACGATCCTACCCACAACGGAATCGTAGCTCCCGGCGGGACGCACACCTACATCTGGCAGGTTCCCGAGCGCGCTGGCCCAGGCCCCAACGACCCCAGTTCGATTGTCTGGCTCTATCATTCCCACAACTTCGAAGGCAAAGACACCAATGCCGGCCTGATCGGCACCCTCATCGTCACTCGCAAAGGCATGGCTCGTCCCGATGGCACGCCCAAGGATGTTGACCGCGAGTTTGTGACCGCTTACTTCCTGATTGACGAAAACAACAGTTGGTTTCTCGATCAAAACATCAAGGCCCATGCTACCGAGCCAAAGACCGTGAACAAGCTTGAGAGCGCGCCGACGGACGCGGACGGCAATTTTTCCCTCGTAGGAAGCGGCTTCATCGCCGCGAATATTCGCCTCACCATCAATGGTTATCTTTTTGGCAACATGCCCATGATGACCATGCACAAGGGCGATCACGTGCGCTGGTATGTCGTCAGCCTGGGCAATGGTTTCAACTTTCACACTCCGCACTGGCACGGAAATGTTGTGACGGTGAATGGATCTCGAACCGACGTCCTGTTGCTCTCTCCCGCGCAGATGATCACCGCCGACATGGTCCCCGACAACGTCGGCACCTGGATGTATCACTGCCACGTCAGCGAGCACATGGAATCCGGCATGATGACCATGTACCAGGTGTTGCCTTAGTCGAGCCAAGCGTTGCCCTAGTCGAGCCAGGTGTTGCCGTAGCTGGATCTACGGTTACCTCTGTGCAAAACTCAAGTGGTCCCGCTTGCGCTGCGGCGCAAACAGCGGTAGCATTGTCTTGTTCCCAGCGGTCAGCCCCCTGGCTGGCCTCCCGCGCCGATCGGCTCCCGGCGCTTAACGGACACAAAGTTTCTAACTGGAAAAGAGCAAACAGAGTTCAGGCTGTTGTGGGTTTTTCTGTACCTTTATGCGCTTCCGCCCGGCGCTGCTTACTGCCCCTCAGCCAGAGTTTAGGAAATCGGTTCGGTCCCCTTCGGCGGACTGGATTTGACCTAGAGATTATCCAAAGAATGTCGCTCAAGAAAACGTTCGACTCCATTAAACGAGAAAGAAACCTATGAACGCAGGACCCGGACGCCCCTCCGGTGGTGGTGGAGGAGGCAGAAACAGGCGACGGCGCAATCGCCGTCCCCGAGGCGGTGCAGGCGGTGGTGGAGGAAATCCCGCAGCCCGCCAGCAACAGGACGGCGGAGTTTACAGCGCGCCCATGGACCACAGCTACCGCGCCGCGCTTGCCGGAGGCAACAACGGCAATGCCCGCCCCGGTCGCCAGCGCCCCGGCTTTTCCCAGACTTACCCTCAGCCCGAGCCCGAGCCTTTGCCCATGCGCGAAGACGCTACTTCCAGAATCTTCGCCTTTGTGGACGACCTTTTCTTCCAGGCCAAGATTCAGGAAACCGCCCGCAAGCTGAATGTGAAGATGGAATTCGTCAAGAGCGAAGCCGATCTCACCGACAAGATCAAACTAAACGGCGAAGAAAAACCCTCGCTGATTATTTTCGACTTGAACAACAACAGCGTGAAGCCGCTGACTCTGATTCCGAAGCTAAAGAGCAAACTGAAGAAGACTTCTGTGATCGGATTCTTGTCTCACGTGCAGGGAGATCTGAAGCAGAAAGCCCACGAAGTCGGCTGTGACATGGTTCTGCCGCGCTCCGCTTTCTCGCAGAATTTACCCCAACTCCTCCGCCGTCACGGCGCTTCCGAAGACGAAGAGGTCGTCAACTAGGCTTTTGTTCAAGAAAACCCTGTCATCCCGACCGGAGCGAAGCGAAGCAAGCGGAGTGGAGGGACCTTGTGTTTTGCTGAGAATCAACCCGGATAATGAAAATGCACATCCTGCCGTGAACTGATTGCCACACCATCCACAGTCGCCGGCCTGAACCGCCAGTTCCTCACCGTCGCCACCACCTTCTGATCAATATCCGGCTTCAGCGATTGCAACAGCCGCGTATCAGTCACCGCCCCCTGATCATCAATCGTTACTTCCACAATCACATCCCCGGTCAACCCATTCGGCAGTTGCCACGGAAAGATCGCCGGGTCAGGAAACACCACCGGCAACGCCGGCCGCGCCTCGGTCCCCGAAGTGCTCCCCACCGACCCATACTGCGTTCCTACCGCCGGCACATTCTTGTGAGGTTCTTCCTGCGCGACGACTGCCTTCGCATTAAAAACTACTCGCGGCGGCTTCTTTTTCACTGCCGGCTTCGACTCCGGTGGCGACGGGAAATAAGTGACCATCTCGCTCGTCCCATGCGCCCCCGCGGCCGCCGATGAAGGCTTCACAAAAATCGGCGCGCGATACAGCCACAAAAACGCCACGACGCAATGAATCAAAAGTGAGAAGAGCAGGGAAGTCCTTCGTCGATTACCCCGCGGTTCTGGAAACGAAAACATACTTCCCTCATCCTACCCCGGAGGCCACTTCAAGTCCCGTCCTCCCAGCAAATGCACGTGCAGATGAAACACCGACTGCCCCGCTCCCGGTCCCACATTCAACACCGTGCGATACCCGTCCTCAATCCCACGCTCCCGCGCAATCGCCGCCGCCGCCAAATGACATTGCCCCACAATCTCCGCATCCTCCGCCCCCGCCTCTTTCAACCCGCGAATATGCTTCTTCGGCACAATCAAAACATGCACCGGCGCCTTAGGAGAAATATCCTCAAACGCAAACGTGTACTCGTCCTCGAAAACTTTCTTCGAAGGAATCTCCCCTGAAATAATCTTGCAAAACAGACAATCGCTCATTCAATCACCCCGAATGCCTCGCCAACGACCAACGACGAACGACCAACGACGCTTTTCTCAATCCAGCCTCACCAAAAAAATCCCGCCCTCGCTCGTCTTCTCCGCCTGCGCCACTTCTTCCGCGCGTTCACGCTCATCATCTTTCACCCGCACTCGCACCCACCAATCTCCCGCCGGACTCGGAAACGTCAGCACCTTCGCCGTGTGATACCGCCGCGTCAGATGGTCGGCCAAATCCCGCGCCGAATCTTCCGACTGAAATCCGCCAATCTGCACCGCCCAGCGCCCGCCCACTTCAATCGGTTGCGGCGTCTTCAAAACTTCCAGCCGTACCTGCGCCGTCCCCTTACGCACCAGCCCAATCTTCAGCGCCGCCGCCTGCGACAGATCAACAATCCGCCCTTCGATAAACGGCCCGCGGTCCGTAATCCGCACCACCGCCGACTCCCCGTTCTCAACGCACGTCACCCGCACAATCGATCCCAGCGGCAGCGTCCGATGCGCCGCCGTCATCGCGTGCATGTCATAAATCTCGCCATTCGACCCGCGCCGGTTGTGATACGGCGCTCCATACCAACTGGCGATCCCGGTCTCAACCAGCAGCGGCTTCGCATTCGGATCAATTTCTGCAATCGCCGCTTCGCTGGACGACGACGATTCAGAAGTTTTCGCGTCGGCAGATTCCGCCGAAGGTGCCTGCTCAACAGAAGGCGCCGGCGGCACCGCGACGCTAACTGGCTTATGCCCGCAGCCCGCCAGAAAAACCACCCCGCTCAGTGCAAAAACGAAAATTGGAGAGGTTCGCTTCACTTGCGCGGCGCCGAGTGTTTCTCCATGTAGTCGGCAAGCTCCTGCATCTTGCCCGCCGCCACCCGCAACGCCTTGGTCGAGTGCTCCCGCACCGCGGGCACCACCTCGTCGTTCAAATACTTGATGAACTCCGCGGCTTCCTGTTCCACTCGTTCCGCCGTCTCGCCCACCTTCTTGCCCACGCGCGTAGTTGTGTCCTCGACCTTGCGGTTGAAATCGTCCATGATGCCTCGTTTCCTGACCCAAAATTCCCACTCTTCCCGACTCAGTCATTATTTCGCGCCCTAACACCCCGGTCAATCGAGGCTCCCCACAGTTAGTACCCTTTCATTCCAGATGTTCATTCAGATGGGTGCCCCATCCTTCGCGTTTTTTGCGAAGGGTGGGCGCCCTCAACCTGGCCAAGTACAATCGGTTCACCACCGAACATGAAACTCACCCCCGCACTCCTGATCTGGTACGACGCCAACCGCCGCGCCCTCCCCTGGCGTAAAACCCGCGATCCCTACCGCATCTGGATTTCCGAAATCATGCTCCAGCAGACCCGCGTCGCAACCGTGACTCTTAGATACAAACAATTCCTCCGTCGTTTTCCGACAATCCAAAAACTAGCCGCCGCTCGTGAGTCCTCCGTCCTCGCCCAATGGACCGGACTCGGCTACTACCGTCGCGCCCGCAACCTACACGCCACCGCCAAAATCATCGCCAAACAAAAGAAATTTCCGCGCACTGCCGAATCCCTCCGCACTCTCCCCGGAATCGGCCGCTACACCGCCGCCGCCATCGCCAGCATCGCATTCAACGAACCCGTCGCCGTAGTTGACGGAAACGTCGAGCGCGTCCTGACTCGCGTGCTGGGATCACTTTCTGAGATTAATAAAAGCGATGTCATTCCGAGCCGCAAAGCGGCGAGGAATCTGCTTTCCGCCGGCAGCGCCCCCGCCGATGCGCAACGAAAACGAACCCCTGACCTCTGGGCCACAGCTCAGTCTTTACTCGATCCCCACCGCCCCGGCGACTTCAACCAGGCCATGATGGAACTGGGCGCCACCATCTGCCTTCCCCGCCAGCCCCAATGCCAAATTTGCCCCATAAAAAAATTCTGCCGTACTCGTGGCGCCGGTGACTCCACCACGGTTAGACTTCGCCAGCAGAAAAAAGAAATCACCTATTCGTTAACTCGTCGCGCCGATTCCATCCTCCTGATTCAGCGCCCCAAGAAAGAAACTCTAATGCCCGGTATGTGGGAACTGCCCGCGGTCGTCGCACCGAACGCCAAGCCCTTGTTCACCCTCCGCCACTCCATTACGGTCACTGACTACTCAGTCCGTGTGATGCGGACCCGCCCTGAGGGAAGTCGAATGGGGCCCTCGCCCGCGAATGCCGCCACCCCGGCCGCTGGCCAGTGGATCAAACTCTCCCGCCTCCCCACCCTCCCCCTGACCGGCCTCGCCCAAAAAATCCTCCGCACAGCTAAAATCATCCAATAGTCGTCCCGCAAGAAAGGCCAACGATGAAATGGTTAAGCACCGTCTTCGGAGAAAACTTCGGAGGAGAAAAGACGTCCGCACTCCTCGCCGGAACCCATGCTCCCCAATTCGAACTCCCGGCCATGGACGGCTCCAAATTCTCCCTGCAAGACGCCCTCTCCCGCGGCCCAGTCCTCGCCATCTTCTTCAAGATTTCCTGCCCCACCTGCCAATATGCCTTCCCGTACTTCGAACGCATTCATAAAGCCTACGGCGGCAAAAACGTCACCATCGTCGGCGTCTCGCAAAACGACAACAAAGACACCGCCGCTTTCCTGAAAAAATACGGAGTCACTTTTCCGGTCCTACTCGACGACACCAAAACCTATCCCGTCTCCAACGCCTACGGTCTAACCAACGTCCCCACCGCTTTCTGGATCGCCCAAGACGGTACGATCGAAATCTCCAGCGTCGGATGGGCCCGCCAGGAATTCGATGAAATGGCCAGCAAAGCCGCCACCGCAACCGCATCCGTCCCGTTGCCAATGTTCCAACCCAAAGAAGCCGTCGCCGATTTCCGCGCCGGTTGAGGCTCCAAGAATTAGTCCGCAGTTTGCGGACATAATGACAACCGCAGGAACCACATAAAGAGGGGGTGCCCCATCCTTTGCGTTCTTTGCAAAGGGTGGGCACCACAGCCGCGTGCAGCGTATCCCCGTCGCCACCCACTCGCTTCCAAACATCCCGTAAAATATCCCAATCCGCCCAATCACCCCAGCCTTCACCTGATGGCTGACGGCTGATGGCTGACGGCTGTCTTCAGGAGCCCAATGCGAAAATTCGCTCTCCCGCTCGCTCTCATCCTCACCTTCACCGCCGCCCATGCCGCCCGCAAGCCCGCATCGAGCGCCGCATCCGCCCATCTCCCTCCCGCCGCCATCGCCGCCCTCGAAAAAGTCGATCCCGAAAAAATCCGCGCTCACGTCCGCTTCCTTTCCCTCGACCTCCTCGAAGGCCGTGGCACCGGACAGCGCGGTGGCGACATCGCCGCCGAATACATCGGCACTCAATTCTGGCTCTACGGACTCAAACCCGCCGGCGACAACGGCACTTATTTCCAAAAGGTCCCCATGGTCGGAATCACTCCCGCCCCCGAGACCACCTTCGACCTCGTCCCCAACAAAGGCGACACCCTCAAACTCAAGCCGCTCGACGATTACGTCGCCATCGACGAAACTCAGCACCCCTCCGACGACATCGACGCCCAAATCGTTTTCGTCGGATACGGAATCGAAGCCCCCGAATACAAATGGGACGACTACAAAGGCGTGGACGTGAAAGGCAAAGTCCTGCTGATGCTGGTCAACGAGCCTTCGTCGAATGACCCCAATTTCTTCAAAGGCCGCGCTCTCACCTACTACGGCCGCTGGACCTACAAATACGAAGAAGCCGCCCGCAGAGGCGCCGCCGCGGTCATCCTGATTCACAAAACCGAAATGGCCAGCTATCCCTGGGAAGTGGTCCGCAACTCCAACTCCGGCGAACGCTCCGTCCTGAAAAGCGACCAGCCCCAACTCGAAGCCGCCAGTTGGATCACCTCTGATGTTGCCCGCCAACTCACCCAAAGATCCGGCCAGGACCTCGATAAGCTAATCGACGCCGCCCAGTCACGCACCTTCCATCCCGTGCCGCTCGCCGCCAAACTCAAAGCCCACATGGTCAGCAAGATCCGCCAGTTCTCGTCGAATAACGTCGTCGCCATGCTCCCCGGCTCCGACTCCAAGCTCAAAGACGAAGCCATCCTCTACACCGCGCACTATGACCATCTCGGCATTCGCCCCGACATGCCCGGCGACAACATTTACAACGGCGCCCGCGACAACGCCACCGGATGCGGCATCCTCCTCGAACTCGCCCGCGTCTTCGCGCAATCTCCCGCGCGCCCCCGCCGCTCCGTGCTCTTCGCTTCCGTCACCGGAGAAGAGCAGATGCTGCTCGGCTCCGAATATCTCGGCAAGCATCCGCCCATTCCTGCCGGAAAAATTTCTCTCGACCTCAATTTCGACGACATCCCGCCCCTCGGAGAGCCCGAAGAAGTGGAAGTCTCCGGTGCCGAGCGCAACAATTTTTATCCCACGGTTGAAGCCATGGCCAAAGAATTCCGCCTCGCCATCCGCCCCGACTCGCACCCCGAAGCCGGACACTTCTACCGCTCCGACCACTTCAGCCTGGCCCGCGTCGGCATCCCCGCCTTCTCCGTGAACGAAGGCATGAAGTACAAAGGCCACAACACCGACTGGGGCATGCAGCAAGCCGAGGACTACACCACCCACCACTACCACCAGCCCAGCGACGAATACTCCCCAGACATGGACTTCAGGGGCGACGCGGTAATGGCCCGCTTCGGCTTCGCCCTAGGCTGGGCCGCCGCCTCGCAACAAAAATTAATCGGCTGGCAAAGCGGCGATGAGTTTGAGAAGGCGAGGCTGCAGAGCCAGGGGCGGGCATTGAGTGTTGAGATCGACCTGGGTTCATGTTAGCCTGTCTTGCCAATGCTGCGTTTCGGCTCGATTTTCCTCTTCGTGCTGTGCTGCGCCCCAGTCTTGCGTGGAGAAGAGAACGGCTGTACTGAGCGAACTGTAGTCGTTGCCGTTCACACTAAGACTGCCTCGGTCTTAGCGGTGCAGGTCGCGGACTTTCGAGTCAAGGTCAATGGAAAACCGATGAAGATAGCGGGCGCGACCAAAGCTTCCGGGTCAGCCCGTGTCGTCCTCGTGCTTGACGCGAGCGGTAGCATGTCTTCGGAACCGAGGTGGCGAGCCGAAGTGGGTATTGCGAGCGAAGTCATTCGTAGATCGCCGGAAACCACGCAATTTGCCTTGATTGTCTTCGCAGACGAGGTTTTGAAAATCATGAAATTTGGGCCGTCTCAGCCAGAAGTTCTGGACGAAATCAGCCATCTGTCGGTCCCTCGGCATGGCCGTACGGCGCTGAACGACGCGATCTTTGAAGCGGCCCGGCTATTGGAGCCAGCGCGGGAGGGCGACTCGGTAGTGGTCGTATCAGATGGCGGTGACAATCACAGCAAGGTTTCCCACGATTTGCTGCAGAATACGTTTCTGTCCCAAGGACTCCGCATTTTTTCCGCCAGACTCATCGACCACGAATTTACGAGCGAAGTGGAAAAATCTGCGGCGGAGGAGTTCGGTTCGCTCGCTGAGATAACTGGAGGAGCGGTGCGGGACATCAACGGTCCTGGGTTTGCGACCATAGGGGCAGACTTTGCGACTGAAATCTCGAATTACAACCTTCTGCATATTGTGTTGGAAGAACCGGTGCGAAAGGCGACTTGGCTACAGTTGGAATTGATGGATTCCTCCGGACGGAAGAGAAAGGATGTAGATCTAGTGTATCCGCAGAAGCTGCTTCCGTGCGCGACGCTTCGTGCCGCCCCATAGAGTCAGGCAGCCCACTGAGGTTACACGGAACTCCTGCGGCCCCTCCCACGTATCTAAACTCAGGAGAACTCCCATGGCCGCCTTCTTTCTCTGGTGCATCCTGTTCGTCCTGTGCTGGCCGCTGGCCCTGCTCGCGCTGGTACTCTACCCAATCGTCTGGCTGCTGCTCTTGCCGTTCCGCATCGTGGGCATCGCGGTCCACGGAGTGCTGGCCCTGGTCTGGGCCGTAGTAATGCTCCCCGTCCGCCTGCTAAGCGCCCCGTTTCGGCTGGCGTAGCGCGCCGCCGGCACTTGCCGCTAAAGCCGGGGAATTTGCTTTTGGGTCGTTTGGGTGGAGCAGCGCTTCCAGCGCTGCATTTAAGCACCCCACAAAGACCCTGTCATCCCGAGCGGAGCAAATGATTCGCGAACGCGAATCATTCGCGCAGTCGAGGGACCTGCTGTTCGCTTGCAGCCACCTGCACCGCCGGCAAAAAGCAGGTCCCTCGACTGCGTAGCTCCATTCGTGACCGAATGGAGCCACTTCGCTCGGGATGACAGCGGTGTAAGTAAGGAAAAGAAAAAGGCGCGGCCAAAGCCGCGCCCTCCCAAATCCCAACAGACCCTAACCCTCCATCACCTTCACCCCCGCCCCCACAATCAGCCTCGCCTCCGTCGCCCGCTGCACATCCTCCACCGTCAGCCCCGGAGCAATCTCTTCCAGCACCAGCCCCTCCGCCGTCACCCGGATATACGCCATCTCCGTCACAATCGTGTCCACAACCTTCGCGCCCGTGAGCGGCAGCGTGCACTTCTTCAGAATCTTCGGCAGCCCTTCGCGCGTGGTGTGCTCCATCGCGACCACCACCCGCCGCGCGCTGGCCACCAGGTCCATCGCGCCGCCCATGCCCTTCACCATCTTCCCCGGAATCATCCAGTTCGCCAGACTGCCTTCTTCATCCACTTCCATCGCGCCCAGCACGCTCAAATCAATGTGCCCGCCGCGAATCATGGCAAACGAATCCGCGCTCGAAAAATACGACGTCCCCGGCATCTCGCTGACCGTTTCTTTCCCCGCATTAATCAGATCAGCATCCTCCTCGCCCCTCGACCGGATAAGGCCCAATCCCCAGCATCCCATTCTCGCTCTGCAAAACAACTTCCATCCCCGGAGGCACATGATTCGCCACAAGCGTAGGCATCCCAATGCCCAGATTCACATAGAACCCATCCCGCAGTTCCCGCGCAATCCGCTTAACGATGCGCTCGCGTTTGTCGAGGTCTTTGGACATAAAATCAGACAGTCGTTGGTCGTTCGTCCTCGTCCTTGGCCAAACCGTTGGCAGCTGGTGATTTCAGCCAACGACCAACGACGAACGACCAACGACGCCTTTAGCGCTTCTTTCTTCGACCGTCCTTCTCTCAATCAACCTCTCGTACTTCTCCCCCTGAAAAATCCTCTTCACATAAACTCCCGGCGTATGCACCGCGTCCGGCTCAATCTCCCCGACCGGCACCAGATGCTCCACTTCCGCAATCGTGATCTTCGCCGCCGTCGCCATCATGGGATTAAAATTCCGCGCGGTCTTCCGATACACCAGATTCCCCGACGGTATCGCCCTTCCACGCCTTGATCAGCGCAAAATCCGCCGTCAACCCGCGCTCCATCACATACGCGACGCCCATCAAACTCGCGGACTTCTTTCCCCTCAGCGACAACCGTCCCGACTCCCGCCGGAGTAAAAAACGCCGGAATCCCCGCGCCCCCCGCGCGAATGCGCTCCGAAAAAGTCCCCTGCGGCACCAGTTGCAGGTCAATCGTCTTTTCCAGGAGCATCTTTTCCAGCAACTTGTTCTCGCCGACGTAGCTCCCAATGTGCCGCCGAATCTGTCCCGCCTCCAGCAGCAGCCCCATCCCCTGCCCGTCCACGCCCACATTGTTGCTGATGGTGGAAAGATTCTTGACGCCCTTGCGCACCAGCGCCCGAATCAAATTCTCCGGAATCCCGCACAGCCCAAACCCGCCGAGCATGATCGTCGCCCCATCCGGAATATCCCGGACCGCCTCATCCGCATTGGCAACAACTTTCTTCATACGCTCGCAAATCCTAAAACACTTTCACCACAGAGACACAGAGCCACAGAGAAATCTCTAAATCAAAAATAAAAGCCGATGTCATTCCGAACCCGCGCGCAGAGGCGCCGAGCGAAGCGAGGAACCTGCTTTTCTCTCGCCCACAGCAAACCGCACGCAGCTCCCCCGAACAAGCCCTACCGCGACTTCTCTGTGACTCTGTGTCTCTGTGGTGAATGGTTTTTGAGCCCATGTCCCCGTTCAAACTCTTCCTCTAGAGCGCGCGTATCCAGGTTCTCCCGAATATGCGCCAGCCTCTGCTCCAGTTTCAGCAGCGCCTCCGCAATCTGCTTTTTATTCGTAATCGCAATGTCCCGCCACATCGAATACGGACTCGCCGCAATCCGCGTCATCTCCCGCAGCGCCCGCCCGCCGGATTCCAGCAGCGGCGCCTTCTCCCCATACTCCTCAACCAGCGTCGCCGCGAGCGCCGTAGAAATCATTTGCGGTACATGACTGATCCACGCGCAAAGCTGATCATGCTCCCCCGCATCCATCTCTGCAATCCGCGCCCCGGTCTTCTTCACCAGCTTCAAATATTCGCCGATGACGCCCGACTTCAACTTCTGCCCCGGCAGCGGCGTGACAAACCAAACCGCCCCGCGAAACAATTCCGCATCCGCAAACGCAATTCCAGAATTCTCTTTCCCCGCCATCGGATGCCCCGCCAGAAACCGCCTCCGCACGTCTTTGCCGAAAGCGTTCGCAGCCCGAGACACAATTTCGCCCTTGGTACTGCCAACATCGGTGAGTAGTGTGGAAGGAGAAACCCGCGGCGCTAGCCGCTCAATCAGTTCGATGATGCTGCCGACGGGAGTCGCCAACACCACAACATCGCTGCCCTTAGAAGCCTCCACCGGATCAGCGAAGCCAACATCAATCGCCCGTGCCCGCTTCGCCCGCGCAAGTACTGCCTTGGAATCACACCCAACGATCTTCCCGCGGAACCCGCCCTTCTTCAGCGCAAGCCCGAGCGAGCCCCCAATCAGCCCCGTCCCCACAATCGTGATTTGCCGGATAGACATGGAGAAGGAATCGGGTGATCTGGTGATCGGGTCATCGGCTGATCACGCGGTTTTCAGATCGCCAGATGACCCGATCACCAGATCACCCGATGATCTAAGCGATCGCTCTTCCAATCGCCGGCGCAATCATCCGCATTGCATCCATCAGTTCAGCGAACTGCTTCGGATAAAGCGACTGCGCCCCATCCGACAGCGCCTTGTCCGGATCATGATGCACTTCAATCAGCAGCGCATCCGCTCCCGCAGCAATCGAAGCCAGCGCCATCGGAGAAACTTTGTCTCTCAGCCCAGTTCCATGCGAAGGGTCCGCCGCAATCGGCAGGTGCGACAGTTTGTGCACCACCGGAATCGCCGAAATGTCCATGGTGTTGCGCGTGTAAGTTTCAAAAGTCCGAATGCCGCGCTCGCAAACGATAATGTTGTAATTCCCGCCCGCCATAATGTATTCGGCCGAGAGCAACAGCTCTTCCAGCGTCGCCGCAATCCCACGCTTCAGCAGCATCGGAGTCTTGACTTTCCCCAACTCGCGCAGCAGATTAAAGTTCTGCATGTTGCGCGCGCCGATCTGGAAAATGTCCACGTAAGGCAGCATGACTTCGATCTGCGAAATTTCCATCACTTCGCTGATCACCAGCAGGTTGTACTTGTCTCCAGCCTCGCGCAAAAGTTTCAGCGCCTCGAGCCCCAGCCCCTGAAACGAATACGGCGAACTCCGCGGCTTGAACGCTCCGCCTCGCAATCCGCGCGCTCCCGCTTTGGAGATCTGCTCGGCAACAGTGAACAATTGTGCGCGTGATTCGACCGAACACGGCCCCGCCATCACCACAACTTCATTGCCGCCAATTTTCACCCCGTTGGCAAACTCAATCACCGTGCCCTGCGGACGGAACCCGCGCCCCGCCAGCTTATACGGCGCGCTGATGCGGTGCACTTCCATCACTCCGCTCAGCACTTCCAGGTTGCGAGTATCAAAGTCCGTGCGCGCGCCCACGGCAGCAAGGATCGTCTGGCGCTCGCCAGTCGTCCGGTGAACAGAGAATCCCAGCCCCATCAGGTGTTCCACCACCACCTGGATCTGGTCATCCGTAGCTGTTTCTTGCATTGCGACGATCATAAGATTTCAGTTCTTGGCTCTTAGCTCTTGGTTTTTAGCTCGTGAACCCTTGCCAAAAGTCGTATCTGGACTAAGAACCAAGAGCCAACAACCAAGAGCCGCTTTCTTCAGTCATTCACTTCCGGCCCAATCTCCATCTCTCCCGATCCATCCGTCGATGCCGCGGCCGGCGCCACTTGCGACATCTCGCTCTGCCGCATCACATCTACGATGCGCTCAAAAATTCGCATCATGTCGCGATCAGGCAGCGGCCCCGAATTCGCTGCGCCCGCATTCTCGAACACCTTCTTCTCCCGGTCCGGCTCGTAAACCGGCATCCCAGCGCTGTGTTTCAGCTTCCCAATCGCATGGACGGCCTGAGCCCGCTGGCACAGCAATTCCACCAGCTTGCGGTCAATCTCGTCAATTTTTGTTCGCCAGTCTGCGATGTCCATAAAAACGTCGTTGGTCGGCGGTCGTTGGCCGTTGGCCAGGAACCTAAACGTGAAGGGATGCACATCTCTGAAACTGCGCCCCGGGGAAACCACTGCACTCAATGGCCGACGACCAACGACCGACGACCAACGACCGCCCTTATGAATTCTGCCACAGCTTTCGCTTCCGTGCCCGGACTGCGCTCGATCACCTGCACAATCGCGCTGCCCACCACCGCCGCGTCCGCGTACTCGCCGACCGCCGCAAACTGCTCCGCCTGCGAGATTCCAAAGCCCACCGCAATCGGCAGCTTGGTAAATTTCCGCAGCCGCCGCACCAGTTTCTGCGCGTCTTCGGACAATTCCTTGCGCGCACCGGTCACTCCCGTTCGCGAAACCGCATAAACAAATCCTGAAGACGCTTGAGCGATACTTTTCAAGCGCGCATCCGTGCTGGTAGGAGCCGCCAAGAAAATTGTCGCTAGAGTTTTCTTTCGCATGTGACGCAAATATTCGCCCGCCTCTTCAACGGGAAGGTCAGTAATCAGCGCCCCGTCGACTCCCGCTTCAGCCGCCCGCGCCGCAAACTTCTCGATCCCCATCCGTAACACCGGATTGAAGTAACTGAACACGATCAACCCTGCGTCGCTCTCCCGCCGAATCTCCGCCGCGAGCCCGAGCACGTCCTCAAGCGAAACCCCATTCTTCAACGCCCGCTCACTGGCCCGCTGAATCACCGGCCCGTCGGCCACCGGATCGCTGAACGGAACGCCCAACTCGATGACCTCCGCCCCCGCATCAATTGCCGCCAGTACCACGTCCCGCGTAGTGCGCAGATCAGGGTCGCCGCAGGTGACGTATGCAACCAGCGCCGGACGCGATTTGAAGGCAATTGCCATAAATGAAAGATTGAATCATTAAACCCCAGGACTGAAGCCCCAATGATCCAATCCCCCGATGATTCAATGACACCGGAACGCTATACCTTGGGGCTGACTGCACGGTGCCGATCCATCTGCCCCGGCTTCTCCTTCGCACTCCACTTCACTCCCGCAAGCGGGGTGAGATCCGTGAAGTTCGGTTCTGGGCCACCCGGCCGCCTTCAGGTCAACCTGCTACTCACTCGATCCCGCGCTCTTGAGGCAGTGGATAAACTCTATAGATAGCTCTCACGGATATAAACACGATGCCCAGTCTCACCCAAACATCCTCGCCCGTCATTTTCCACATAACACCGCAAAAGAGGCCGAGAGCGACGGGGAGCCAAAAGAGCAGCGTTGCGTGTATGTTTGTTGTTCTCTTCGGGAAGTCGACGCGATACCAAATAACCGCAATGGCCACTAGAAGAATGATCACTTGTGCATGAACTGGTAGGTAGTTGAGAAGCTCGTAGAGGAGAACCCCTATAATCGCTTCACCGAATAGCCAAAGCAACAAGTTCTTGGATGCGGACCGATTGTGGTTGGACAAGTCCATGTTTACCTCCAAATTTGTCAGAGCCGGAGAGGGTACGCGGAGTTCGTAATGATTGCGGGGTGCGAGATTGACCCCATGATTCAATCCAGCTTCAACTTCTCTCGCAAAATCCCAATATCCTTGTCCCCGCGCCCCGAAACATTCACAATCACAATCTCCGATTTCTTCATCCCCGGCGCACGCTTAATCACTTCAGCCACCGCATGTGCCGACTCCAGCGCCGGAATAATCCCTTCCGTCTGCGCCAGCAGCTTGCAGGCATCCAGCGCCTCCGTATCCGACGCCGCTACGTACTCCGCCCGCTTCGTGTCCGCCAGCCAGGCATGTTCCGGCCCAATCGACGGATAATCCAGCCCCGCCGAAACCGAATGCGTAGCCGCAATCTGCCCCGCCGCGTCTTGCAGCACGTACGAATACGTTCCCTGCAAAACTCCCGGCAGTCCTCCGCGAAACCGCGCCGCGTGATCGCCCAATTTATTGCCGCGTCCCCCGGCCTCCACTCCGATCAACTTCACTTTCTTGTCGCCGATGAAGTCATGAAAAATCCCAATCGAATTCGATCCCCCGCCCACGCACGCGATAATCGCCGCGGGCAATTTTCCTTCGGCCTTCATAATCTGCGCCCGTGCCTCGCGCCCGATCACTTTATGAAAATCCCTTACCATCGCCGGATACGGATGCGCTCCCAGGACACTCCCCAGCAAATAATGCGTCGTCCGCACATTCGTGACCCAGTCGCGCATAGCTTCGTTGATCGCATCTTTCAACGTCCGTGATCCGGAATCTACGCCGCGCACCTCCGCTCCCAGCAGCCGCATGCGAAAAACATTCAGCTCCTGCCGCCGCATGTCCTCGGTGCCCATATACACGACGCACTCAAACCCAAACAGCGCGCACACTGTCGCCGTCGCCACGCCATGCTGCCCCGCCCCGGTTTCTGCGACCACGCGATGCTTGCCCATCCGCTCCACCAGCAGCGCCTGACCAATGCAGTTGTTGATCTTGTGCGCGCCCGTGTGCAGCAAATCTTCGCGCTTCAAATAAATTTTCGCCCCGCCCAGTTTCTGCGTCAGCCGTCGCGCGAAAAACAGCGGCGTCGGCCTCCCCGCGTAAGTCTTTAGCAACTCACTCAGCCGCGCCTTGAACCGCGGATCTTTCTTCGCCCGCTCATACTCCCGCTCGAGTTCCTCGCACGCCGCCATCAGCGTCTCAGGTACGTAGCGGCCGCCCCACGGCCCAAACCGCCCTGGCTGAGCGACAAGCTTAGGTTTGCCGGACTGCTCCACTACGTGGGTGCCCCACCTTTCGCGCGTATGCGAAAGGTGGGAACCACGGGTCTCGACCAAATCCTCGACGTGTTTCTTTCGTGATCGAAGCCGTAGCCATCGTCAACCCTTGTCCGCCTCTCGTAACCGCGCGAATAAACGCCCGCACCTTCTCCGGATCTTTCTTCCCCGGCGCCGCCTCCACTCCCGACGCCACATCCACGCCCCACGGACGCAGCGTCCGCATCGCCTTGCCCACATTGTCCGGCGTCAGCCCACCCGCCGCGATCACCTTCACGCTCTTATTCATCACCTGCACCAGCGGCACAACTCTTTGCCAATCGAATGTCTTGCCCGTCCCCCCCGGTCTCTCCGGAGTCGTCGAGTCCAGCAAAAATGTATCGAACGCAGCAGAAGGCTTTCTCGATTCCGACATCCGCACAAATTCCGCCGTCAATCCCTGCAACCGCTTCTCGTCTTGCAACAGCTGCGTCACCGACAACGGCAATATCATTCGCACTGGATTCTTATATTTCGTCCGCCCATCCGGCGCCGCTCCCGCCGCCGCCGGACGCAGCCTGCACTGCACCCCAGTCAGTCCCACTTCATTCACAATTTCCGCCAGTTGCTCCTGCGCCAGATCCACGAACACGCCAATCTTCTCGATTCGCTCCGGCAGTTGCGCGACAATCTCCCGTCGCCGTGGCTGCATCCACTCTCCGCGGACTCTTCTCATAGAACACGAACCCCACCGCATCCGCCCCCGCATCCACCGCGGCCAGCGCATCCTCCAGATTCGTAGTCCCGCAAATCTTTACCCAGGTCATCAATAATTTCATTTCTAAAAATTAAGAGCCGATGTCATTCCGAAGCCGGCGCAGCCGGAGAGGAACCTGCTGTCTGCCGACGCGCCACTGCCGCGTCAGGATCTAGTGCGCCGCTGGCACAACAGCCTCAGCCACAATCCCCCGCAAAGCTTCGCCCGGTCTCGCCGCCTTCATCAAAGTCTCTCCAATCAAAAACGCCCCATACCCCGCCGCCCGCAGCCGCGTAATATCCGTCCCACTCTCAATCCCACTCTCCGCCACCGCCAGCGCCTTCGAAGGAATTCTTCTCCGCCAAACTCAGCGCCGTTCCCAAATCCACCTTAAACGTCTTCAAATCGCGGTTGTTCACCCCAATAATCCCGCAGCCCGCGTCCACCGCCCGCCGCAATTCCTCCGCGTCATGCACTTCGCAAAGCACATCCAACTCATACTCCGCAGCCTTAGCCGCCAAGGATTTCAATTCCGCCTGAGCCAGCGCTGCCACAATCAGCAGCACCGCGTCCGCGCAATTCGCCCGCGCCTCCAAAATCTGAAACTCATCAAGGATGAAGTCTTTGCGCAAGCAGGGAAGTCGCGTGCTCGCCGAAGCCGTCCGCAAATTCCCCAGCGATCCTTGAAAAAACTGCTCGTCTGTCAGTACTGAAAGCGCAGCCGCTCCCGCTTGTTCAAGTTCCCGCGCCAGCAATGCCGGATCAAAATCGCTCCGTATCAATCCCTTCGATGGCGAGGCCTTCTTCAACTCCGCAATCACCGCAACCCCTGCCCGCGCCGCGTCCTCCACCCCCCGCCGAAATCCCCGCGGAACGTGCCCCGCCGCCCGCTTCTCCAGCTCCCGCAAGTCCGCCTGCGAGCGACACTCGCCCACCCTCCGCCGCGTGGCGGCAACAATATCTGCCAGGACCGTCATCGCTGAATTGTTTGATTATACGGGAATGCGCATTCGGCACTCAGCCGCAGCGGAATTCACCGTATGGTAATCGGGCGTCGGCCTGTGGGAAAATTAAGCCATGAAAAAACCAGAATTGACCGGCGTCGGCTGGCTGGGCCCCAAGGACGAAATGGATCGCGCCAGTCATCAATTCGGCAAATGCTCTGAGTGTCATGAGATCATCTGCGTCGAAAAGGCCGTGGCGGATACACAGGACACGCGATCAGAAACCACCGAAACGCTCTATAAAGCATTTCGTGCCCACGTGACGCTCAAGCACTCTGAAGACTCCAACCGAACCGCTGCCTGACCTGCTGACATCGGGTGCCGAGTGCTGAACAGCCAGGAGTTGAAATAACTCAGATCCGTTCCTATACCGCCTTAATCACCAGGCAAGTAATGTCATCCTGCTGCGGCGTCGTCCCCACAAACGAATCCAGATTCACCATAATCCGGCTCAGCATATTTACTGAAGGAATTTCCGGCCCGCTATTCAGAATCGCGATCAACCGCTCTTCCCCATACTCCACGCCCGGCTCGTTCACCGCCTCCACCACTCCGTCCGTGAATATCACCAGCCAATCGCTGGCTTCCAAAGTAACCGCCCCGGTCTCATACTCCGCGTCGGCCTTGATTCCCAACGGCAGCCCGCCGGCCTCCAGCCTTTCAATCGCCCCCGACTTCCTTCTCAAAATCGGCTGGTTGTGTCCCGCATTGATGTAGGTCAGCGTGCGTGCGCCCGGTTCGTACTCCCCAATGAACGCCGTCGTGAACCGCAGCCCTCCCTGGCTGTTGCTGCATGCATATCGGTTCATCCCCTTGACCAGTTCCCCCAGCGACGACGCCGTCGCCGAGAGCGTCTTCAAACTCGCCTGAAACGTCGCCATCAACAGCGCCGCCGGAATGCTTTTGCCCGCAACGTCGGCAACGGCCATCAAATAACTCTGCCCGCCAGAAGCATCCCCAGCCTGCCCCGGTCGCGCAAACACATCGTAATAATCCCCGGCCACGGTATTCGCCGGACGCGTGGCAAACGCAATCTCCATCCCCGGCACCTGCGGCGGAATTGCTGGCAACAGCCATGACTGTATCTCCCGCGCAATCTGCAGATCTCGCTTCATCACCACACGGTCGGCGACTTCCAGAATCAGCAGGAAGAACATCAGTAGTCCGCCCCATAGCCGAAAATCAAATCCAATTACGTGCACGCCGTCTTTCGTGGAGAAGTTGAACTCAGGATTAAAAAGCAACAGCGCCAGTGCCACCAGCAGCAGCACCCGCCGCGCCGGCGACAGCTTCTCCAGAATCGCCCAGAAAAACTGCTTTGCGACGCCTAAGGCATGCCTTCCCCGCCGGACTCCTTCCTTCTGCGATGTATCCACTTCACGCGAGTACAGCCCATAGCTGGCACGCGCATCGCTGCGGAATTGTTCCCACAACTGATCCAGCTCAATGCCGTTCGTCACCCGCTGCCAGAACAGGCGCAGTCGCCCGCCCCCGCGCGGTCTCCCCACGGGTGGCGGATTCACGGGTTGGGAAGGATCTGCCATCAGGCTCGCCTCGAATCGTCCATACTACTGCCCCGCACCACAATAGACACCAAGGTAACGTTGCGCATCTTACCAATCAGATTCACACTATCGCGATGGATGTTCAAAACGTTCTCCTGAATTTCACCAGCGGAATCACCGTCGGGACCGCCGTGGTGCTGGGAATCATTGTCCTCGTCAGCCTCGGAATTCCGACGCGGGCAAACGTCCAGCCTCGCCATCTGGCTGAAAAGTCTCACTAATTCAGCCGCTATCCGCCGCCACACGCCAGCTTCAGACCGTCGCCCTGCCCACCCATTGACTCGCAAGACAACCGCATGAGATAGTGACCAGTTTTCCGTTACTAAAGCGAAGCTCAATCCATCAGGAGCCGTAGTCCCCCAAATCTCAATGTTTCGCATCGTTCCCAGGGATACCACCTTTTTCACGAAGTTTTCTGAGATCGCCGACAACCTCATTTCGGCTGCCCGCGCTCTCGTTGACTTATTCGACCACTACCAGGACACCGCCGCTAAAACCGCGGAAATCAAGCGCATCGAACATATCGGTGACGACCTCACCCACTCCGTTCTCCGCAAACTGAATCAGACGTTCATCACTCCATTCGATCGCGAGGATATCTACCGCCTAACCTCATCGCTCGACGACGTTCTGGACTTGATCAACTCCGCCGCCGACCGCATCACCATGTACAAGATCACCGATCCGCCTCCCGCCGCCGCCCAACTCTCCAAGATAATCCTGGCGCAGTGCGAGGAACTCGGCCGCGCCGTCGCCCATCTGCAGAAAAACGGAGACGTGCTGTCGCGCTGCATCGAGGTCAAACGCTTCGAAAATGAAGCCGACGTGGCTTCCCGCGGCGCCATCAGTTTGTTGTTCGAGCGCGAAAAAGATCCCATCAACCTCATCAAGATCAAAGAACTGCTCGAAGTTCTGGAAACTGCTACCGACAAGGCCGAAGACGTCGCCAACGTATTGGAAACCGTAGTCCTAAAGAACAACTGATGACCACGACTCAGGAAAATCTCCAGTGAACAACACCCTCCTGCTGCTGATCATCACCGTCCTCGTCGCCCTGGCCTTCGACTTCCTCAACGGCTTCCACGACGCCGCCAACAGCATCGCCACCGTCGTCTCCACTCGCGTGCTCTCTCCCAAACTCGCCGTCCTATGGGCGGCCTTCTTCAATTTTGTCGCCGCCTTCTTGCTGGGGACCGCGGTCGCCAAGACCATCGGCGGAGGAATGATCAGGATCTCCTCGGTCACGCAATACGTGGTGATTGCCGGACTGTTCGGAGCCATCGTGTGGGACCTTCTCACCTGGTGGTGGGGACTTCCCACTTCCTCATCCCATGCCCTGATCGGCGGCTACGCCGGCGCCGCCGTCATGCGCTCCGGATTGGGCGTCATCCTGCCCGCCGGCTGGACCAAAACCCTGATTTTCATTCTGGTCGCTCCCATCATGGGTCTGGTGCTCGGCTTGTTCTTCATGGTCGTCGTCTTCTGGCTGTTGCGCAACAAAGCTCCGCAACGCGTGGACGCCTGGTTCCGCCGTCTGCAACTAGTCTCCGCCGCCGCCTACAGCATTGGCCACGGCGGCAACGACGCACAGAAAACCATGGGCATTGTCGCCACTGCTCTCTACGGTGCCAAGTTTCTCACCAGCGCCGAACTTGCCGGCAACTGGGGACGCTTCCACTGGCCCATCATCATCGCCGCCCAGACTTCCATCGCTCTGGGAACTTACTTCGGCGGCTGGAGAATCGTCCACACCATGGGTTCCCGCATCACTAAACTCCGACCGGTCGGCGGATTCTGCGCCGAAACCGCCGGCGCCATCACCCTCTTCTCCGCGTCCCTCGCCGGAATTCCCGTAAGCACCACCCACACCATCACCGGAGCCATTGTCGGCGTTGGCGCTACCACCCGCCTCTCCGCCGTCCGTTGGGGCGTCGCCCGCCGCATCGTCTGGGCCTGGGTCCTCACCATCCCCGCCTCCGCCCTCGTCGGCGCCGTAACCATGTGGATCATCCGCTTCATCAAGCCCGGCGCATAGTCGCGTTTTCGAAACCAAGAGTTTGGCTACCCGCCGAGACATCTCCCTCCTCAGTTCCGCGCATCCTTAGTACCATATCTGCCGGATCGGGACACCACTTCACCGAGACACCACTTATACGAGACGCTCTTATGAACCGTGCGGCGAACTTCGCTTTGGCTGCGATCCTGGTTCCGCTGCTGATCACCGCACCCCTGCTGGCGCAGGATTCCTCGCAAGCCCCTCCGCCAAATCCCGTCGCCAACCCATCCCCCGCCCCGTCCGACACCCTCCCCAACGCCCCCTCCGCCACCCAAACCGAAAACAAACCGGGAGGCCAGGAAACCAAGCCGGAGAGCAAAACCGAGCCCTCGCTGAGCGACCTCGGCTTTCCCGCCGAGCAAACCAAGCCTGATCCGAAAATGCAGGCCTTGCTCGATAAGCGCACCCACATGCTCAAAATCCATCAGCGCATGGGATTGATCACCACCGTTCCCCTGCTCGCCACACTCCTCACCTCGGTCAACGCCGGAGGCAAGAGCACCAGCAACACCGACCGCACGGTCCACACGGTTCTCGGAGCCACAACCGCCGACCTATACTTCATCACCGCGTACTACGCCATCCGCGCTCCCCGCGTCCCCGGAACCGAAACCCGCGGTCCCATCCGTTTCCACAAAGCCATGGCCTACATTCACGTTCCCGGTATGATCCTCACGCCCATTCTCGGCGCAATGGCCTACTCCCAGAAGAATAACGGGGAGAAAGTTCACGGCATCGCTTCATTGCACGGCCCGGTCGCCATCGTCACCGCCGGGGCATTTGGCGCTGCGCTTTTGTCGGTATCGGTGAAATTCTGAGATTGTCTATTTCTGAGATTGTCTATGAAGACGAAAATTCTGATCGGTTTCTTCGCTTTGTCGCTGACGCGCTTCGCCCTCGCCGCAGACAGCCAATGGGTCTTAGACCAGGCCACTCTCACCTACCACGTCTCGCACCCGCTGCATCAGACCGAAGGCGTCAGCCGCGCCGCCCGCGGCAAAGGCATCTGCCACGATGGCCAGTGTGATTTTCTTATTGCCGTCCCCGTGAAGAGTTTTGATTCCGGCGACAGCAACCGCGACCTCCACATGCTTCAGGTAACTCGCGGCGCGCAATTTCCCATAGTCACCGTGCGAACCAAGCTGCCCGAGACCGCGTCCACGGCCGCAACCATCAATGCCGACCTCGACGTCGAATTCGCCGGCCAGACCGCCCACTACAAACAGGTCGCATTTCAATTACTAAAAGAAGGCAATCAGACAAAAATATCAGGCACAATCCCAGCCACTCTCGCCGATTTCAAAATCGCCCCCCCCACGCTCCTGACCATGCCAGTCAAAAACGAAATCCCCATCCGCGTAGAAATAAGCTGGCATTCCCAGTAAAGAATGTGTTTGAGTTTTTGCTGAGTGCTGAGTGCTGAGTGCTGAGTGCTGAGTGCTGAGTGCTGAGTGCTGAGTGCTGACGCCCGAAGCCTGACGCCCGAAGCCTGCTCTTCTACCCGCCCGCCTTCAGCTCCACCAGCACCTGCCGCGCGATTTCTTTCAGCGTCTCAAAAACGCCATTGCCCTGGAAGGCAATCGCCTCCATCACCGGCTCGTTCTTGCGCCGCAGTTCTTTGGTCAGGGTGTCTACAGGAAGGACATTGGGAAGGTCCCGCTTATTCAGCTGCAATACGTAGGGAATTTTGTTGAAGTCGTAGCTATGCTCTTTCAAATTGGACATCAGATTGTCCAACGCCTCAGCGTTCGCGTCCATGCGCTCCTGCTGCGAATCGGCGACAAACACAATCCCGTCCACCCCGCGCAGAATCAACTTCCGGCTGGCATCGTAAAACACCTGTCCCGGAACCGTATAAAGATGAATCCGCGTCTTGAACCCACGCACCGATCCCAAATCCAGCGGCAAAAAATCAAAAAACAAAGTTCGCTCGGTCTCAGTCGCGAGCGAGATCATTTTGCCCTTCTGCATCTCGGCAGTCTTCTGATAAATATGCTGAAGATTCGTCGTTTTTCCGCCCAGCCCGGCGCCGTAATACACGATCTTGCAGTTGATCTCGCGGGCTGCGAAGTTGATAAAACTCAAAGACTTTCCCCAAGAACGGACCTCCGCAACCGCGCGAAGCTGTCCGCTGATTTTTTGCCTGATCCTGTGGGTTTTATATCACACGCGTAACTAACCAGCACCCTTACCCTGGTTACTACTCGGTTCATAGCCCCTTTGGCTCCTAGCTTTTAGCCTTCAGCGATTAGCCGAATCTAATCTGCCAGTCGCTACCCCGTTGCACGCGCACTCTCGAACGCCAAGAACCAGCAACCAAGAACCTCGAACCAAGAGCCGCGTTAACGCCCCGGCGGTGTCGGATAATACCCGTCCCGCGTCTCCACCCAAACGCACGGACGTATCGACGACTTGCAACCCGGCCGGTTCACCAGCACCTCAATGTTGCGATACGCTCCCGTCGCCTTCGCGTCCGTCGCATATCCCAGCGTGTACTGATTGCGCGCGTCTCCCATGATCTGCGCATAGGCGTCTTCAATCCCCGTCCGCGTCAACTCCTTGGCCGCGGTGCCGCCGGTGGTTGCGTTGACATATTTGTCCAGCATATCGGTGTATCCGAAGCGCGGCAGATGCAGCTTCCCCAGTTCGCTGAAGCCAGGAACTCCTGATCCCAGTCCAATCCCATAAACCAGGATGTTATTGGTCTCCAGCACCCTGAGCACATCGCGATAACTCGCGTCGCTGCGATACTCGCGCCCGTCGCTGATCACAAAAATCACCTTCCGCCGCGTCCGGTCGCGCTTCGCCAGGTCCAGCGCCGCTTTCAGGATGGCGTCGTTCAACACATGCGATTCCTGCTGCGGCGTGTACACCGTCGGCGCTGCCGCATCCACCTGCTGGTTGTTAATGGTCGGCCCTTGCGGTCCCAGCGGTCCCCCCGTTACCGGAGGCCCGTTGTTCCGCCCCCGCACCTCGCGCAACCTGTCCAGCATGTCCGCCAGCTTCTGCCCCGCCGCTCCCCATCCCGAAATCTGGCTCACCGTATTGCTATAGGCGTAGATCGACACTTCGTCGAATTCGCTGAATGCCCCTTCCAGCGCCGGGAACGTGTGGTTCACCTTCTGCAAATCCACATCTTTCATTCCCAGATCCAGTACCACGGCCGTGGACAAAGCAAACGGATCGCTGGTGAAGAAGTTCAGCGTCTGCTTCTTGCCGCCTTCCTTCACCGTGAAGTCGCTCGAGAGCAACCCGTTCACCAGATGCCCCGACTCATCCTTCACCATCACCGGCACCAGCACCTGGTTTACATTCACGATAATCTTGAACAAGTCCTCTTGCGCCGCTTGATCTTTGGTCGCGCCGCCCTGGGGCACCGTGCGAATAATATTGATCGGCGGCGGCTCAGTAGGAGTGGTCGTCTGCGGCGCGCTCTCCCGCGGCGGGGCCTGATTCTCTGCCGGTGTCGGTGCAGCCTGCTCCCCAGAATCTCCTGGCGCAGCCGGCAGAGGATTCTCCGGTGCCACCGGCGGCTGCACTGCCGACGGCGCATCCGGAATGCCCTGGTCTTTTTGGTTTTGTGTGCCTTGACTCTGCGAATTCGCTGCCGGGGTCTGCGCCGGTGACGCCGCCGGAGCCTGCCCTGCCAAAAATCCAGACGTTAGTCCGGCAAAAGCCAGCCCTGCACAGACCACCCAGCCCGCCTGCCGAAACCACCCGAAAGACTTCCGCAAAGCCAACCTCCACACTCTAAACTTGTCTGTAGTGGGATGCCCCAGAGGGCCCTTTCGGTGCATCTAACCTCGTAGAAGACTAGACTACCAGAAACCATAGGTACCCGATTTCATGCCTCTCAAACGCTTTTTCCACGTGTCGGCGCTCGCGCCGTTGCTGTTCGCAGTCCTGACTTCCGCGCTGCTCCTCGCGCAAGACGTGCAGATGGTCCCCGACCAGCAGGACAAAGATTCCGCCACCAAAGCCCAGTCTCACAAAGACGATCAGGACGAGAAACCCGCCGCCACCTTCAAAGCCAACGTGGATGTAGTTCAGCTCTTCTTCAACGTGAAAGACAAAAAAGGCGGCTTGGTCCCCAATCTTCCTAAAGAAAACTTCGAAATCCTCGAAGACGGCAAGCCGCAAACCATCAAATACTTTTCCGCCAATTCGAACCTGCCCCTCACCTTGGGCATTTTGATTGATTCCAGCGGTAGCCAGATGAACGTTCTCGACATGGAAAAACAGGTCGGCGGCGCCTTCCTCCAGAACATCATCACCGAAAAAGACGTCGCTTTCGTCATGAGCTTCGACGTCTCCGTTGACCTCCTGCACGACTTCACCAGCAACGCCCGCGCCCTCAAAGCCGCCCTCAACACTGCCAAAATCAACACTGGAGGCGCCGATTGCGGCGGTGTGCCCG
Source organism: uncultured Acidobacteriota bacterium (assembly GCA_963839975.1). GTDB lineage: Bacteria > Acidobacteriota > Terriglobia > Terriglobales > Acidobacteriaceae > Gp1-AA145. The sequence goes on from CAWIXA010000003.1 coordinate 1,306,907, forward strand.
GCATGGGCGGCGGCCCCGTCCCCTGCATCGGAAAACAAAAAGGCACGTTGCTCTACGACGCCGTCTCCCTCGCTTCGCACGACAAAATGTCCGAACAAGTGGACCGCAAGGCCATGATTCTCCTCACCGACGGCGAAGACAACGGCAGCCAGTACTCCATCCGCGATGCCATCCAAGCCGCCCAGAAAGCCGACACTATCGTTTACGTTCTTTTATGCGCCGACCGCAACTCCTATTGGAGCGTCGGAGCCAGCTACAGCGGCGACAGCGAAATGAAAAAACTTACCGCCGAAACCGGTGGCCGCGTCATCGAGGTCGGCAACAAAATGGAAAAACTCAAAGCCGCCTTCGATCAGATCTCCGCCGAACTTCGCAGCCAGTACAGCATCGGATACGTCCCCACCAACCCCGTCAAAGACGGCAAATTCCGCAAACTCGAAATCCACTCCAAAGAGGGTTCCAAAATCCAGGCCCGCAGCGGATACTTCGCCGTCGCCGCTGAATAAGGTCTCCCGCAGTTCCCCGGCTTCGGTCGGGCAAAAAATAGTTGATGTCATTCTGAAGCGGCGCAGCCGCAGAGGAACCTGCTTTCGCTTGCGCAGCCCATCATCTGGAAGACCACCCCACCCCAGTCGCGAAGCGACGGCATCTAGATAGCCCGGCACGTAAGTGCCGGGAAGGCGGTGGCAAATAAATCAAGCTCCCTTCAGGGGGCGACACCCGTCCAGCGGCATACAATCATGAAACTCGAAACTCGAAACTCGAAACTCGAAACTCGAAACTCATGCTCCCCCCTGGCTCACCCAATTCAACGCCGAGGTCACCACCTGCACTCTCTGCCCCCGCCTGGTCCAATACCGCGAACAAATCGCCCGCGAAAAACGCCGGGCATACAAGAACGATGACTACTGGGGCAAGCCCGTCCCCGGCTTCGGAGACCCCGCCGCCCGCATCATTGTTCTCGGCCTAGCCCCCGGAGCCCACGGCTCCAACCGCACCGGCCGCCCCTTCACCGGCGACGCCTCCGGAAAATTCATGTATCCGGTCCTCCACGAAACCGGATTCGCCTCCCAGCCCACAGCCACCGACCGCAACGACGGCCTCACGCTCAACGACATGTACATCACCGCCGCCGCCCGCTGCGCCCCTCCCGACAACAAACCTCTCCCTCAGGAGCTAGCCAACTGCGCCCGCTATCTCGATCGTGAATTTCAAGGATTAAGTAACGCGAAGGTAATCGTAGCGCTGGGAAAAATCGCTTTCGACGCCTATCTAAACGCCTTGATTCGCCAAGGGAAATTGAAAAACAAGAAAGGATTCATCTTCCAACACGCCGCAAAATACAAAATGCCCGACGGCCTAACCCTCCTGGCCTCCTACCACCCCTCCAACCAAAACACCCAAACCGGCAAACTAACCCGCGAAATGTTCCTAAAAATCTTTAAAGAAGCCGCCCGCCTTGCCGATGAATAAGCTGGCGGCTTCCGTCAGTGCCGGATCAACCCAGTGCACGGGATTCATCCCCCTAAACGCAAAGTCCGGGTCGGACGCCGCCCGCGTTTTTCGAACTGTCCGCCAAAGAAGACTGAAGACTGAAGACCGAAGACTGAAGACCGAAGACTGAGGAACCGCCCCAATGAGATCGTGTGGGAACGGCCGTCCCGCCCGTTCGCCGCGCACAGCGCGGCCCCTGCAGTGCCACACGGCTCGGGAACCACATCAAGAAAAAGCAAGAAGGATTTAATCCGTGTCAATCCGCGTAAATCCGTGGCGAAGAATTTGTTTTTCTCTGTGACTCTGTGTCTCTGTGGTGAATAGGTTTTCCTAGAACCCCACCAGCACCGGCTCCGCCTCCAGTCGCACTCCCCAAGCTTGCTCCACACCCGCCTGGATCTCATCCTTCAACCCCACAATCTCCGCCGCCGTCGCCCCGCCCAGATTCACAATCGCCAGTGCATGTTTGCTCGAGATTCCAGCCCGTCCCCGAACATACCCCTTGCGAAATCCAGAGTTCTCCACCAGCCACGCCGCCGAAATCTTCCTCTGCGACGACAACGCCGGATAGCTCGGCACCTCTAGCCCGCGTTGCGCCGCTCTGTTCACCAGTTCCGCATGTTCCGCCGCCGACAGCACCGGATTTTTAAAAAACGACCCCGCTGTTCCCGGATCGCCCGCCCTCAGAACCATTCCCTTGCTCGCCCGAATCTCCAGCACCGCCTCCCGCACTTCAGCGAGCGAAGCCCTCCCGGGTGCTACAAAATATTTCTGCAAGTCCGCATAACGCAAGCTGGGCACTCCATCAGACGCAAGCCGGTAACTAACCCGCAAAATGACATACCGCCCACGCTGACTCGTATTAAAAATGCTCGCCCGATACCTGAACCCGCACTCCGCCGCCGTCAACTCGCGAACACGATTCTCGCTCAGATCAAACGCCAGCACCGAAACGATGGTCTCAGAAACTTCCTGTCCATACGCCCCCACATTCTGCACCGGAGTCCCGCCCACGCTCCCCGGAATCCCGCTCAAGCACTCAATCCCACCGCACTTCCGCGCCACCGCGTGCGCCACGAACTCATCCCAATCCACGCCCGCGCCGACATCGAAAACCGTCGCCGCCCCTTCCGATCGCTCCTCAATCCCCGAAATCCAAACCTGCAGCACCAGTCCATCCCACCCGCGATCCGAGACAAGAAGATTGCTCCCTCCACCCAGCACAAACAGCGCCAGCCCTCGCCCGCGCGCGAAAGCGACAGCCTCTTCGACGTCCCCAACGCTCTCCGCGTGGACAAAAAACCGCGCCTTCCCACCCACTCCCAGCGTGGTAAGCGGCGCCAGCGGAACATTTTCTTGAACTTCAATCATTGCGATTCAGCAGTTCGCAATCACTATATCGGAAACCTCAGCCCGCGAGCCGATGCCCGCTGATCCATTCACCACAGAGCCACAGAGGAGATCTAAAATCAAGAAACAAATGCAAGAAAAGGAAAAGAGTTATCCGTGTTAATCCGCGTAAATCCGTGGCCAAGAATTTGGTTTCTCTGTGACTCTGTGTCTCTGTGGTGAATGGCCTTTCGCCCGCGGTGGAGTTAAGATGAAGCAGAGGAGAAAAATGTACCCAGAAATTCTAGTCGTCCCCATGCGCGAAGAACTCACCCGCCTGGGAGTTGCAGAACTGAAGACCGCCGCTGACGTGGACCGTGAACTCGCCGCTCAGCAGGGCACCGCCATGGTCATCGTCAATTCCATTTGCGGATGCGCCGCCGGCCGCATGCGTCCCGCCGTTCGCGTTGCCCTCGAAAACCGCGCCCGCCCCGACCGCCTCTACACCGTGTTCGCCGGACAGGACGCCGAAGCCACCGACCGCGCCCGCTCCTACTTCACCGGATACCGCCCGTCGTCCCCATCCATCGCGCTCTTCCGCGACGGAGCCTTGGTCCACATGGTCCAGCGCAGCGACATCGAACACCGCGACCCCGCCGACATCGCCGCCGAACTGAAAAAGGCCTTTGACCAGCACTGCGCGATGTCTGCCCAGTAATCCGCAAATCAAGGTCTTCCTGCCTCAACTACCAGCAGCAAGAACGGCCACCGATCTAAGCCGATCGCACGGATCAAAAAGCCAAAGCATTATCCGTGCGAATCCGCGAAAATCCGTGGCTAAGAATTTGTTTTTGGTTTCTCTGTGACTCTGTGTCTCTGTGGTGAAAAGTTTTTCTACTTTTCTAGCCGGATAAACTCCCCAGTCGAAGCATCCAGATCCACGACCAGCTTCGCATTATTCCGGCCCTCGCCATAGATCACGTGCCACACCAGGTTGTTGCTGCCCGGGTTCCAGTCCAGCAGATATGAAACCGGAGTGTCCGGCGCGTTCGTCAGCACCTTGTCGCCCCCGTGCTTTTGCGCTGTCTCAAAAGCTTTGTCCGAATCAATCTTCAAGAACGCCATGTCGAACGTTCCACTGGGAGCGTAATTGTCCGCCGTCCCCGGAGAAATTCCGCGTTGTGCCGATCCATCCGGCGAATCCATTCCTGACCACGTGAACGGCTTCGATCCCCGCGTCGCCGACGCAAACGCCGCGCGCCATACTACCGCCTTGCCGTCCTTGCCCCTATAGTCTCCGACAGCTTGTGATTGCAGCTGATAAGGCTTGATGTCCTGCGCCCAGCCCCGCGCCGCGATAAACAGCTGCTGAAACGCCTCCCGCCCCGCCAGTAAGTCCGGTGGCTGCGCCTTGGTCGCCGCTGGCTGCCCCGAGTCCGACGTGCATCCCGTGGCCACCGCCACCCAGAGAACCGCGATCGACAGCAGCGTAGTTGACGCGAGCATTCCCGCGAACCTTTTCATCGAAGCCCCTCCCACAGAAATTGTGCGACTGGAGTAACCTTGCATCATTCTACTAAACCGTCATGAATTCAAACCTGGCCCAACTGCACGCCTTACTCGCCGCCGCCATCGGCGGTCTCTCTTCTGACCAGCTCACTCGCCATCCGGAAGGGAAGTGGAGTCCGGCCGAGATTCTCGAGCACCTCAATCTCAGCTACACCGGCACCATCAAAGGCCTCGAACGCTGCCTGCAATCCGGCGCTACTGCCGCCAGCTCCGACCGCCGCAGCAATCGCTTCCCTCGCTTCCTCGTAATCAACATTGGATACTTCCCGCCCGGCCGCAAGTCCCCGGAGCGTGCTCTTCCCCGCGGCGCAGCGCCGGAAAAAGTCACTGCTGAAATTCTGGGAAACGTCGCCCGCATGGACGACCTGATTGAAGAATGCGAAACCCGCTTCGGCCGCAACCCGGTCGTGGACCATCCCGTCCTCGGCCCGCTCACCCCTTCCGAATGGCGCAAGTTTCACCTGGTGCATGGCAAACATCACGCCAGGCAGCTCCGCAGATTAAGCGCGACCCTCTGACCAAGCTTTACTGGGCCTGAGCAACGGAATTCGGCGCTCCCGATTTCCGCGCGTCTTCCTGCATGTCCGCTAATTTCTGTTTCGCCGCGTCCAGGGCCTTCTGCTTGTCCGCGATCTGCGTTTTGTACTTCGCATCTTCGGCCACAAAGCCGTTTGGGTTCTGTACCCGGCGTGCCGTGTCGGCATAGAACTCAGTTTGCTTGATATCGTGTTCGCGCTTGAGGACGTCCAGTTCGCGCGCCAGCAGGTCGATTTGCTTTTTCTGGTCGTCCAGCTTGGTTTTCACCGCTGCCAGCGCCTTCTCGCGCTCCTCGGCGGACTGCCCGGGTTTCATCTCAGCGTCTTTATCGGACTTCTTTTCCGTGCCCGATTTTCCGTCCGCCGTCTTCCCGGTTGCGTCCTTGTCGCCGTCCTTCGCTTGCGATTTCGAGTCTTTGTCCGCATCCGTGTTGGACTCTTGTCCCACCACGCTCAGCGAACTGCTGGTCGGCAAATTGTCGTTGTCATAGACCACCTTCGCGGGGGTCTTCTCCGGACTCTGCGTCTTCTTCACCGCTCGGGCATAGTCGCCCAGTGACGGAGACGCGGACTGTGCCTGCGCCCCCGCAATGCTGCTAACCGCAACGGTAATTACGATCACTGCCAGCCAAGAATAGAATGCGCGTTTCATGTTTGCTCCCATTTAGTTCGCCTGCTTCTCTGCCAGGCGGACTTGCATTTATGCTCTTGCTCCCAAAGCTTGCTCTTCCCGGCTTCCCGCCAGGAAGCCGCCAACCACTTTCTCCAACCGCTCGGCTTCCGCCGAAATGTCTCCTGCCAGACTCTGCGTCCGTTCCCTGTCCGTCGCCGTCCCCATCCGTTCTGCCCACTCCCGAATCGTGGCCAGTGACGTCCTCAGCTCCAGCGCCATTTCCGCCGCGGTCTCCGACTGCTCTGCCCGCGCCCGCCGATAATCCGCCGTCGCACTCGCATCGTTCATCACCGACGCAATCCCAACTATCTCTCCCGACGGCGCGCACATCGGGATCAGCGTGAAATCCAGCTCCCGCTCATCTCCGCTCGGCGCGATATAAGCACTTTCGAAGTGGGTCACTTGCGTCTTGTTCTGCAAAGCGCTCTTGAACAACTCCGCGACCTTGCCGCCTGATTCCGAATTCCCCTCCGCGTCGCGAAACACATCCGCCAAACTCATCCCCAGTGGAGACGCAAACCCCAGCATCTTTTTTGCCGCCGCATTCGCCTGCCGCACCAGCCCATTCGGCCCCACAAACAGCACTCCGCACGGCAAGTGCGAAATCATCGACGCCGTAATGTACTCCGAGGTCTTCGTCCGCCTCCGCTGTGCCTGTTGCTCGCTCTCCAGCGCAAACTTCTGCTGCTTCAGTTGCTGGATCACCGCCGAGTACGGATAAAGTGCCGTCGCGTTTTCCGATCCCAAATCTTCCGGGATGCCGTCACCCTCCACCAGTTGCCGCCGCAGCCAGCGCACCCCAACCATCCCCAGCACAAACGCCGCCACCCCCGCCAGCAGCACCGCCGCCATCCGCACGAACAGGGGGCTCATCAGAATTTTCACAGCAGCCCCCAGTACCACTTCATGAACGGCCCGCCCAAATAAAACGCCACCAGCCCCATGCTGCCCAGGAATACCCCGAACGGCATCTGATGGCGCCGCAGCGCGACCAACGCGGAAGCCCATGCGTGTCTCCGGGCGGCCGCCCCGGACTCATGAAACACATGCCTCCGCCGCTGCGTACGCTTGATCCACACTACGAAAACTGTCCCCAGCCCAAAAAACGATCCCGCAATCGAAGCCGTAAAAATCGTTAGAATCGTCAACCGCAATCCTAGAAAAGATCCCATCATGGCCATCAGCTTCACGTCGCCGAAGCCCATGCCTTCCACTCCGCGCCAGCGCAGATAAATCGCTCCCGCCCCGTATAAGAATGACGCCCCAATCGCCGCCCCCAGCAGGGAATCCATCAGCGAAAACAGCCGCCAGGAAACATCCGAACTCACCGGCAGTTGAAAAACTCCCGGCAGCGCCAGAGAAAGCAAATCGTTCACCGGCACAAACAAACTGAAAACAATTCCCGCCCCGAGGCCCGTTAACGTCAGCTTGTCCGGAAGCAAATGCGTTTCCGCATCGGTGAAAATCAACCCCAACAGCAGGAATGCAAGCACCGCGCACTTCAAAGTCGCCAAAGTCAATCCAAAATGCCGGTAACACAAAAGAAACAAAACGCCTGTAATCAGTTCCACCACCACATACCGTGGCGTGATCTTCGCCTTGCACGCCCGGCATTTGCCGCCCAGGACCACCCAGCTCAGCACCGGAACGTTGTCATAAAACCGAATCGCTTTCCCGCAATGCGGACACGCCGACCCCGGCCGCACCACCGATAACCCCAGCGGCATCCGGTAGATGCACACGTTCAGGAAGCTGCCAAACACCAGCCCCAGCGCGAACATCCCGCCTGCAAGAACAGGATCCACCCAAACCTCCGCCTACACTTTTCCCGCGACTAAAAACCGCAATCCGCCTGATTATATGTCGGTTAGCCCGGTCCCGACCGGGTACAAAAGTCACTGTCCGAAAGGTCAGTTGGGTGAAGGGAACTTGCCGAGCAAGGTCAGTTCAGTGGGTTGGACTTACCCCAAATCTGCTTGTGTAGGAGCAGGTGCTCCCACCTGCCCCACCATCGATGATGGCATCAACCCAAATCACCGATGCCCAAGTCTGATCCCCTGGTCGAATGATGGCCTGATCGCAGAATCTTAAATCGGGCTTGAAAAAGGGAAGTCTAATCCGTGGAAATCCGCGCAAATCCGTGGCCGGTTTTGCTCTTCCTCACGCCGCCGCTGAACTCGCCACCGCCGGAGACTCCGGCAAAAACACCGCAAACACCGTCCCACTCGTTCCCGGCGTGGTCCGGCTCGCCACTCGAATCCACCCGCTGTGCTTCTGCACAATCCCGTACACCAGCCACAACCCCAGCCCGGTTCCGGTTTCCTTCTTCGTTGTATAAAACGGCTCAAAAATATGCGGCAGATCGCTCGCCTGAATCCCATTCCCTGTATCCGCAATCGTGATGCGCACCCCGTCGCGCCGCCCCTTCGACCACTCATGCGCCCGCACCACTCGCAATCGCAATTTGCCGCCTTCCTTCATCGCGTCCATCGCATTCAACAGCAGATTCGAAAACAATTGCCGCAGCTCGCCCGGAAACCCGGAAATGTCCAAATCCTCGCCGCAATACTTATCCAGCGTCACGTTATTTCCTTGCAGCTTTCGCAGATATAGTTGCACCACTTCTTCCAGAATCTTCCCCGCATCCAGCCGTTCCGGTGACGCGCCTTCCCTCACAAATCCCAGTGCCTGCTGCGCGATCGCGTCCAGCCTTCCAATTTCCTGCTCCGCCATCCCCAGATATTCATCGCGCCCCTTGGCGTCGCGCCGCGCCAGGTACACCAGGTTCGTCAGCGCTTCCAGCGGATTCTTGATCTCGTGCGCAATCGCCGCCGTCAGTCTTCCCGCTGTCGCCAGCCTTTCGTTGCGCCGCAACGCCTCTTCCGTGCGCTTTTGCTGTGTAATGTCCCTTGTGATTGCCGACGCTCCCACCAGTTCGCCTTGCTCATTGCGTATCGGAGAAACCGAAAGCAGCACTCGCAGCCGCGTCCCGTTCTTGTGTACCCGCTCCGTCTCGTAGCTGCCCACTCGCTCCTCGCGGTTCAGCCGATCCAAGTTGTTCTCCAACTCTCCCATGCGTTCCGTGGGAACCAGCACCGCCAGCGGCCGTCCCATGATCTCCGCCGCCGAATATCCGTAGAGCGTTTCCGCCCCCCGGTTCCAGCTCGTCACCAATCCTTCCACCGTAATGCTGAGAATCGCATCTTCCGACGAAGTCACAATCGCCGCCAACTGCTGCCGCACTTGGTCCGCTCGGGTTTCCGCCCGCGATCGCTGCCGCGCCAATCCCGCCACCAGCACCGAGATCAGGACAAAAATTCCTACCCGTTGGATCTCAACTTCAGAACCCCCCACTCGCGGACGAAATACAAAATAATCCAACACCATCGCCGAACTGAAAGTGCATAGCACCGCAGGTCCAAATCCAAAAAAACGCGCCGTGAATACCACTCCCAGAATAAAAATGACGAACGGATCTTTGTGCATCACCGGTGAAAGCGCCCAGATGCACCACGCCAGCGCCGTCGCCGCCAGCGCCGACCCGTACCACGCCACGCGGTCAGTCCATTGCGGCTCCAACTTGTAAATCGAGATGTGCTTTTTCACCATCGCGAGAGTTATCGAGTGGCACCAGCTGAAGAAGTGGCGGAAGGTACAACGTGCGCTGTACAGCAATTTAGCACGAATCGCTAGACCCGATTAGTCGAAGGTGCAAAAAAATAGGCGCAAAAAAAGAGCGCAGCCGCAGGCCGCGCTCTCAATCATCGCAAAACTTTTCACTGCTGCGGACTATCCAGCTTCTTGCCTTCGCGGGCCGGCTTCGTCGTGGGTACTATAGTAACCGGCGCTTGCAGCGTGAATGTCAGGATCTTCTCCGAAGATAGTTTGATGTCAGGCTTCTTGCTCGCTGCCTGTACTCCGCCGCCTGCGCCCGCACCTGCCACCGAACCGATCGCCGCGCCCTTCCCCCCGCCGAAAATTCCGCCCAGAATCGCGCCCGCAATCGCGCCGCCTCCAACCTTTTCCGCCGTGTTCTTGCCGCGCGAACCCGTTTCCTGTTTGAAGTGGTCAGTCTCGATGTTGTACCACCGGTCGCCAACCTTGATCCGGTCGAGTTGCAATTCCAACAGCGCCTTGCCCGCAAACTTTCCCGAGGACTGCGCGTTCACAATATGTCCGTCCACGTCGTAATGCGCCGGAATCACCACGTCTCCATCCACCGCCACCGGAACGTCCAACGTCGCATGGAAAGTATCGCCCGTCTGCGCCGTCGCGCTGTCAATCGTATCCACCAGCCGCACTGCCAGCGACGCTCCCGATGGAATCGTCACCTTCGCCGGTTCGGCCGGAGGCGCGGGGGCCGCAGCAGTCTGCGGTGCAGAGTCAGCAGTCGGAGCGCTCATCGGCGCCATCGCTTCAGCCGGAGCACCAGACTGCATCTGGTTCGCCGAATTCTGCGCCTGCATCGCCTGATGGTTCTTCGTCGCCGGAGACGGCTTCTTCGCTTTCGACCGAGCCATCGTCGGTGCGGTCGGCGCAGCCATTGCGGGAGCCGCATCCGGTGGCGGCTCACTATCTGCGATCACGGGCATCGCTGCCACTTGCAGATTGTTGACTACCAGCTTCACCCCCGGAGCCGATCCCGCGTACTTGGCCGCTGCCTCGCGCTCGGCATCGTTGTCCACCGTCCCCGAAAGCGTCACCGTCCCATTCGCCGCCTGCACCGTGAGTTGCTTGTTCTGCAATCCAGAATCCGCCGCTAGCTTGCTCTGAATGTTCGACGCAACTTGCGCGTCCGTCGGCGCCTTCGCGCACCCTACGCCAAGTGTCAGCACAGAACCCAGCAGCGCAGTCCCGAACCAAAGAGAAAATACGGTTTTCATGGTTTTACTCCTGATGATGTCAGCGGGTCTTACTTAGTTTAGATGCCCGCGGCGACCTCTTCAACACCAGCGCTGATGAAAAATCTCCGCCCAACTGACGGGTCCGATTTCGCGCCCTCGCCGGAATAGACGAGATCCAGGTATTTTTGTTTTTTGAGTTGGAGAAAAAAAGAAGTTAAATCCGTGAAAATCCGCGCGAATCCGTGGCGTTTTGAAGTGGGTAGTGAAGTCTAGTGGACGAACTTGTAGTCCAAAATCGAAGCCGCGAACTCGTGCTTCTCCGCCGTCTCAGCCTTGGACTCTTTCATCCGAATGACCCGCCCCTGGCACAGCACTTTGCTGTTCTTCTGCCCAGAGATTTCTTCCGGCATCTCGAACACCATCTCCACCAGCGTGTTCTCCGGAAATTTCTGCGATCCCAGCAGCAGCACTCCCGACTGGCTCAGGTTCTCAATCGTGCCTTCGCTCCACGTTCCCAGGTTCTTCACCCGGTAGCGGACCGGCGCATTCAGCTTGATTCTCCGCGCCCGCGGCACCCACGTCGGCTTGCGCGCATGCGCGCGCCGTTTCGATGGCGCGGCACCCTCCGCCGCTTCGTTCTTTACCCGCTCCGTCCGGCGCATCGTCGTCCAGTCGTAGTGGTACTCCGAAGCGCACAGCAGGCAGACCTGATAATACTGTCCATCAGCCCCCCGCCGGGGCCACGAAAATTCATGAGAGCAGCGGCCTAACATCAGAACGTCCATCAACTTCTGCGCCATAGGATTTCGCCTAACCAGGAAGCTGTAGTACTCAGTTATCGACTCGGACCCTAAAACCCAGGTGTCCCATCCCTCGATTCGGATGTCATCTACCCCGAGGATGCCCCATTTCTCGTCCGCCTCGGGCGGGAGAAGTAGGGCCTTTCCCGTCCGCCACCCATCATCTAACGCCCGAGGAATTTCCGGTAGGTTACTTTCGTGTAGCCAATCACAAACGTTTTGGACTACTCCACGGGTGCGAAGCCGGGTCTTGACAAGCCGCCATCTAGCCTCGGTCTTGTATGATTTCCCGCGTGCTCCCCATCACCGCCTTCATCCTCGCCGGAGGCAAAAGCTCCCGCATGGGCTCTGACAAGGCCTTTTTGGAGGTAGCCGGCCAATCCCTGCTCGCCCGCTCCCTCGACCTCGCCCGCTCCGTCACTCCCGACGTAAAAATCGTCGGTGATCCCGCAAAATTCTCTGCCTTCGCTCCCACCATCCCCGACATCTACTCGCATCGCGGCCCCCTCGCCGCAATCCACGCCGCCCTCACCAATTCCGCCACGGATTTCAATCTCGTCCTCGCCGTTGACCTCCCATTCCTCAACGTCCGCTTCCTGCACTACCTGATCGCCGAATCCGAATCAACCAATGCCGTCGTCACCGTCCCCCAAGCCGCAGGCCATCTCCACCTCCTCTGCGCCATTTACCGCAAGCAATTCCTCGCCCCAGCCGAACGCGCACTGGCGGAATCCCGCAATAAACTCGACGCCCTCTTCAACCAAGTCGAAGTCCGAATCATCCCCGAAGACGAACTGACCGCCGCCGGTTTCTCCCCCGCAATCTTCCGCAACCTAAACACCCCCGAAGACCTGGCGAATAGTCGCTGATTTCGAAGATGTGAGTTGATCCGGGCGTCATCCCGAAGTCCCCGCGTTTTCACCAGCGGGGCGAGGGATCCCGCGCGGGCTGGCGTGAACCTCGATGAGAGACCGTGGCAACGAATTTCTTGTTCTCGCCGTCCCTCCATTTATGATGGGCAGGGAAGCGATCCATGCCCGACGACGCCATCACGCCGCAAGCCTCCACCTCCTACATCGAGTTCCAACACGTCTCCAAAGCCTTTGGCGACAAGAAAGTCCTCGACGACGTCAGCTTCGACGTCAAAGACGCGGAAACCGTCTGTATCCTCGGACGCAGCGGCGTCGGCAAATCCGTCTCCCTGCAAACCATTCTCGGTTTCCTCCACCCCGACAGCGGACGCGTCATCGTCGCCCACGAAGACGTCACCGATTATTCCGAACACGAGATGGAACGCATTCGCAAGAAAGTCACCATGGTCTTCCAGAGCGGCGCGCTTTTCGATTCCCTCACCGTCTCCGAAAACGCAGCTTTCCCTCTGCGCGAGCGCCACGACCTTCACGAAGACCAGATTTTGCAGATCGTCAACGGACTGCTCGACATGGTAGGCGTAAAACAAATGGCCGAGCAGTTTCCCTCAGAAATGTCCACCGGCATGAAGCGCAGTGTCGCCATCGCCCGCGCCCTGGCCTCGCAGCCCGAATGCGTCCTCTACGACGAGCCCACCACCATGGTCGATCCCCTCATGGCCAATCTCCTCGGCGACCTCATGCAGCGCCTCAAACTCCAACTCAAACTCACCAGCCTGGTCGTAACCCACGACATGCGCCTAGCCAAAAAGTTGGCCGACCGCGTCGTCTTCCTCCACGAAAGCCGCGCCCTCTTCTTCGGCACCTATGCGGACATGGAAAGATGCGGCGAACCCATCATTCAGGAATTCCTGGAGTTGGATGAGTTGAATATTGGAGCTTAGAGGGATTTCAGCGGAACCGATCAGTGAGCGGGAATCAGCAACGCTCCCGGAATTCCCCGGTCGAGCGTGGCGAGGATTGCGCCGTTCGCTTTTGCCAGTTGCAGGAGGTGGCCGTCGGTTACCTGATTGGCGGTTCTGACCCAGGCAGGAATCTGTGAAATGTCGTGGCTGTCGGGGATGAAGCTGAACTTCAGGACGTTTGCGGCTTTCATAGTCAGCAACAGCGATCGCGCATTAGAGACGCTAAAGCCGTACTGCGGCGCTTGCGCAAGTATTCGAACAAACCCCAACTCGCTGATGGAGCAGGTTGCAACTTCCGGAGTTACTGTCTGAGTCCACCGCACGACGCGCTCGTGAAATTCGTGTTTCTGCAGGCCCAAGGCAACGAGCGCATTCACATCCAAAAGATATTTCATGGAAAAGTCGAGAGCATCTCGGCGACTTGCTTGCTGGTTAGCACCGGAGCATCTTCATCCACACTCAACACCGGCATGCCACTGAGAGGATCAATGATGATTCTTGCTTTCCGGCGGCGTGCTCTTCTCGGGGTCAGTATTATGCGCTCACCCTCGACTCGCGCATCGAGCGGGTCGCCCGCCTTCAGGCCAAGCTTTCTGCGTATCGGATTGGGCACAACCACTTGGCCCTTCGTCGAAAGTCGGGTCTGCATGGTAAGACGATCTTACCATAACTCAGCAAAAATACCCTCAAAACCCCGCCCTCACCAATTTCTCCACCGTAATCTCACTCCTCGTCTTCGCCCCCGCCATCATCTTCTCCACATACTTCGCCACCACATCCACCTCCAGGTTCACCGGATCCCCCGCCCCCAGCGCCCGCAAATTCGTCACGTCCGCCGTATGCGGAATAACCGCCACCCGCACCTCGGTCCCCTCAATCGCCGCCACCGTCAAGCTGATCCCCTCAATCGCCAGCGACCCCTTGCTCACTATGTACCGCGTCAACTCCGACGGGACGCTTATCGTTAACTCGTAATCATTTCCTCCCGCAACCGGAGCAAACGAAGCCACCGTCCCCACTCCATCCACATGCCCCTGCACCACATGCCCATCAAACCGCCCGCTCGCCCGCATCGGAAGCTCCAGATTTACCAGCGCCCCTTTCTTCAGCCGCGCAAAAGAAGTCCGCCGCCACGTCTCCTGGGCCAGATCGGCAGAAAACGACTCCGCCCCAATCTCCACAGCCGTAAGACAAACCCCGCTAACCGATACGCTGTCCCCCACCTTCAATTCCGGCAAGATCGCAGCGCAGCCAATCGTCACCCGCCGCTGCTCGCCGTTGATCGCGATAGCCGCCACCCGCCCGACTTCTTCAATAATCCCAGTAAACATAAAAAGAAAACCCGCCACGGATTTTCACCGATCAACACGGATAGACCAAAGAATCAAAAAAAGAAAAGAAAAATCCGTGAAGATCCGCGCAAATCCGTGGCCAAGAAGTTGACTTAGCCTAGTCTAAGTAAGGGTCCCTCAAATACCCCTCCACCGCAAAATCTTCCCCAAACCGATGCAGCCGGAACGACTTCAAATGCGCCGCATCGCTCATCCGCCGAAACCCCGGCCCCGCCGCAAACGGCACCGCTCCCGTCCCCGCCAGAATCTTCGGCGCATAATACAGGAAAACTTTGTCCACCACGCCCGCCGCCAGCGCCTCCCAATTCACAAACGCCCCGCCTTCAATCATCACGCTGATGATTTCCCGCTCCGCCAGCCACCGGCAAATCGCCATCAAATCCGGACGCCCATCCACTCCCGCTGTCGCCACCTGCTCTACCCGAATCCCGTGGTCCAGAAGCTGCTGCTTCTTTTTCTCCTCCGCCAGCGAACAAAAAATAACGACATCATCCTTCGCCGTCTGCACAATCCGCGAATCCAGCGGCAGCCGCAACCGCGAATCCAAAATCACCCGCAGCAACGGACGCCTCCTTGCTAACCCGCTCCTATCCGTCAGCAGCGGATTATCCGCGATCACCGTCCCCACGCCCGCCAGAATCGCATCATGCACATGCCGCAGTTGCTGCACATGCGCCCGCGCCTCGTCACTGGTAATCCATCCGCCGGTTGGCCCGCCCGCGCCCAGCGCCGTTTCTCTCGAAGAAAGCCCCGCCAAATCCTCCGGCGGCGGCGCAATCTTCCCATCCAGCGTCATCCCCGCCTTCAGCGTCACCAGCGGTAGCTTGTAGCGAATAAATTTCGCAAACGCATCATTCAGCGGACGAGCTTCCTCTTCGAGCAACCCAGAAGCGACTTGCACCCCCGCCTGCCGCAGCCGCGCAAATCCCCGCCCGCTCACCGCCGGATTCGGGTCCGCCATGCACGCCACCACCCGCCGAACCCCCGCCGCAATCACCGCGTCTGCGCACGGCCCCGTCCGCCCCTGATGCGAACACGGCTCCAGATTGATAAACAACGTCGCCCCGCGCGCCTTCTCGCCCGCCTGCTCAATCGCCAAAACCTCAGCGTGCTTCCGCCCGTCATAAGTATGAAACCCCTCACCGACAACGCGGCCGCCGTCATCAACAATCACCGCCCCCACATTCGGATTCGGCGATGCCAAGCCCACACTCCTCTGCGCGAGCGCCAACGCGCCCCGCAGATACTCAAACTCGTTTTCAAGTGAAGTTTTCACAGATAAAAAATTCCCGTGCAGATTTTTCCCTCGGTAATCCTCTGTGGTAAAGGTTTCGTCAGTCAGCGCCACTGGGCATCGTATCTAGACACTCGAAACTCGAAACCTGAAACTCGAAACTGCCCTTACTCAAACAACGACTCCACAAACTCCTTGGGATCAAATCTCAACAAATCCCCAGCCTTCTCGCCCACTCCCACATACCGAACCGGCAACCCCAACTCCCGCGCAATCGCGACAACCACTCCACCCTTAGCCGTCCCATCCAGCTTCGTCAGCACTACGCCCGTCACCGCCGCCGAGTCCGTGAACAGTTTGGCCTGCTGCAATCCGTTCTGCCCCGTCGTCGCGTCAATCACCAGCAAAACTTCATGCGGAGCCCCTGGAATTATCTTCTGCGCCGTCCGCCGCATCTTTTCCAGTTCCATCATCAAATTCGTTTTCGTATGCAGACGCCCCGCCGTGTCCACCACCACGCAGTCCACATGCCGCGCGTTCGCCGCCTCCAGCGCGTCATACAACACCGCCGCCGGATCTCCGCCTGGTTTCGTCCGAATCACTTCTGTCCCAGTCCGCTGCCCCCAAACCTCCAGTTGCTCAATCGCCGCTGCCCGAAACGTATCCGCCGCGCACAACAGCACCGACTTGCCCTCCGCTCGCAGCGTCTGCGCCAGCTTCCCAATCGTCGTAGTCTTTCCGGTGCCGTTCACTCCCACCACCAGCACCACTTCCGGCACCCCGTCCTCCCGCTCCACCGGAGGCACATTCGCCGCCGTCAAAATCGCCAGCAGCTCTTCTTTCAACAGCCGCTTCAACTCATCCACATTCTTGATTTGCTTCCGGTCCGCCTTCTCCCGCAATTTCTCCAGCACCTGATGCGTAGTCGCCGCCCCCAAATCCGCCCCCAGCAGCGTCCCCTCCAGATCATCCAGCGTATTCCGATCAATCTCCTTAGTGACGCCAACCGCATCGTCAATCCGCTCACTAAGATTTTCGCGCGTGCGCGAAACCGCCTCTTTCATGCGCTCAAAGAGGCCGGCCTTCTTCTCCCCGCTGCCAAACAATGTCCAAGCCATGAGAACTTTCGCAATAAAAATGTGGTGTTTTTCATTATAGCGATCAAGCCAGGAAGCATCGGCCGATGTGAAGTAAGCGCAAAAAGCAGGGAGGCAACAACCACAGAGGCCACACCAGATCACAGAAACCAAAGTCTCCACGACACAGAAAGAAAGCCTCTGTGATCCTCAGTGTCCTCTGTGGTAAAGGTCTTTCGCTTGCAGAAAGGAAGAACTAAAGAAGCGCCCGATCAGCGAAGAGCCAAGAGCCAGGAACCAAGGGCCGCTTCCCTACGTCCGGTCCAGCTCCAGCCCCGCATCATTAGGCTTCTGAAACGCCACACTAGCCGGCACGTTGTTGGCCCCCGCTGCAGCGCCCGCCGCCATGGGAACCGTCCGCGGCACCCGAATCTCTCCGCGCTCGTAAATCGCCTGCAGCGCCGCCACCGCCGTCGGATCAAGCCGCTTCCCCGAGATCGAATGAATAATCCGCAGTGCGTCGTCGCAGTCATGCGCCTGCTGATACGGACGGTTCGTCGTCAGCGCATCAAACGTGTCCGCCACCGCAATAATTCTCGGTAGCACCGGTATTTCATCCGACTTATATCCGTGCGGATATCCGCGCCCATCCAGCGACTCATGATGCAGTTCAATCCCAGGAATCATTTCCTTCAGTTGCGCCACCGGACGCAGAATGTTCGCGCCCTTGGTGGTGTGCGTCTTCATGATTTCGAATTCTTCGGCCGTCAGCGCGCCCGGCTTTTTCAGGATGCGGTCTTCAATTCCAATCTTGCCCACATCATGCAGTTGTGCCGATACTCGCACCGTTTCCAGAAAATCCTCCGGCATCCCCATTTCGGTCGCAATCAGCACCGAATATTTTGTGACCCGGTCAGAGTGTCCACGAGTGTACGGGTCCTTTTCGTCAACCGCGCCGGCCAGCATCTGAATCGACGCCATAAACAACTCGCGATTCTCCGCCGCTGCCCGCTTCAAGTCTTCAACGAAGTGCTCCAGTTCCTCCGACATCATGTTGAAGGTACTTGCCAGTTCGCCAATCTCCGTCCGGCTCTTTAGGTTTACCCGTTGCGAAAAGTCTCCACGCGCAATCGCGTGACTCGACTCCGTCAGAACTTCCAGAGGATTGGTAATCCGTCGCGCCGCAATAATACCGATTCCGATGCTCAGCGCAATCGCAAACAGGGCCAGAATTCGCGCCGAGTGCTGCATTTCATACACGCTGCTGTATGCCTCATCGCGCGGCTTCTGCACCACCACCGCCCAGTTCAAACTATTCACCGGACTGTACGTGCCCAGCATGACCGTGCGATTCTTGCCGCTCAATGTGAACTCACGAGTGGCGGCCACCATCTGCGCCTTTCCACCCTGCTCCACGAAGTTGTGCACGATCTCCAGATTCGTCATGTCCTGCCCGGTCGCATATTCGGGGCTCGCGCCCGCAACCAGTCGCCCCTGACTGTCCACTACATAAGGAGTTAATCCCCCGCGATCAATCTCCTGCAACCGCCGGATCAGAAACTCCAGGTCAACGACCGACGCAATCATTCCCAGAAAATTTCCGCCATACGTCACCGGAGTGCTGACCAGCATTACCGTCCGCGATCCCTTGCCGCTGCCGACCACCAGAGGCTGTCCGTTGTAAACGCGAGATTCGCGCGCCGCCGCATAAGCCTGTTCCAGCTCCCGTTGCAAAAACGCATCCGGCTCGATGCGTCCCGCGGAAATTCCCTTCGCCTCGGTATTCAGCAGCGTGGCATAGTCCAGATCTTCAGAAGAAGAAACGAAATTTTCCAGCAGCGCCCGTAATTCCGGGGCCTGCACGTGTTCGCCGGTAAGGTCGTTGCCGCTCGCCACCTGCAGTGCCGAGGCCAGATTCGCCTGCATCAGCCGGAAAGATTCCTGGTGCTGCGAAATGTCGTCCGCAACCGAACGCGTCACCGTATTCTGCAGCAGCCGCTCATTCGTGATCAGCCGGTCGCGATTGATGGACTGCACCTGCGCCGAATAAAAAAACATCGGCACCACGCTGATCGCAACCAGCACGCTGAGAATCACATACAGAATCGGAATGCGAGTTGGCAGAAATTTCAGGGCCAAAGTGGCTTTTCCTCGTACCTCTCCCCTGCAGACCGCGAGGTTCAATTTTATGTTTGCGTTGCTAGAGAATCACGCCCGGAACGGCGTGTCCCATTACCAAAGTACCGAACCGCGGGCCGGCTGCTTGCGTCAATCCGCAACCGCTAATAAGCAAAGTACTGTCATTCCGAATCGCCGCAGGCGAAGAGGAACCTGCTTTTTCGCCGGCAGCGAGTCCCATCTAAATCCCACCGAATAAAAACTGGTTACCTCGCCGGTTACTCCGCCCGCGCGAGGCCAATCTCCCGCTTCGACGTCCTCGCCATCAATTCCTGAATCGCCGCCCCCGGCGATTTCCCCTCGCTCAAAATCGCGTGCATCTGCTCCGTAATCGGCATTTCCACTTGCCGCGCCCGCGCCAGTTGCACTGCCGCATCGGTCGTGAAAACTCCCTCCGCCACCATCCCGTGCATGGACGAAATAATCTCCGGCAGTTTCCGCCCTCGTCCCAGCTCCACTCCCACGCTGCGGTTTCGCGACAGTCCACCTGTACACGTCAGCACCAAATCGCCCAGTCCCGCGAGGCCTGACATGGTTTCCGCGCGCCCGCCGCAAGCCGTTGCCAGCCGCGTGATCTCCGCCAGCCCCCGCGTGATCAGCGCCGCCACCGAATTGTGCCCCAGCCCCAACCCGTGGCACACCCCCGCCGCAATCGCGATGATATTCTTCAGCGCCCCGCCCAGTTCCACTCCCACGACATCATCGCTTGCATAAACTCGGAACGCCGAGTCTCCAAATTCACGTTGCACCGCAGCCGTCAGCGCTTCACTCTTCGACGCAATCGTGATCGCCGTCGGATCCCCCCGCGCCACCTCCGACGCAAAACTCGGCCCGCTCAACCCTCCTACCGCGCAGCCCACTTCGGCCGCGACCGCTCCAATCACTTCCGTCATCCGCAACAGTGTCCCTTGCTCCAACCCTTTGGTCGCACTTACCACCAACATCTCGCGCCGCAGATACGGCTTCATCTCCCCAAACAGGCGCCGGCAGTGCTGCGAAGGCATCGCGCTCACCATAATGTCTGCTTGCTTCAACGCCGCTTCCAGGCTCCCCGTGACCGCAACGGACTCCGGAATCTTTTGCCCGGGAAGAAACGCAGCATTCGTTCGGTCACTCGCAATCGACTCCCGCACTTCCTTCTCAAAGGCCCACAACAAGACCTCGTGCCGCTCCTTGCGGCCCAGCACAATCGAAAGCGCCGTGCCCCACGCTCCCGCTCCGATAATGGCGATTTTGCTCAATGGCGCCTCATTTCGAATTTCGGCTCGGTGCCGGAGAGCAGACGCCCGATGTTCTTGTGGTGTTGAAGAATGATCAGCAGAGAACTAGCCGCCAGCAGCGCGAGTTGAACTCTATTGTGGGTTTCGAAGAGTAGCAAGGCGAAGAACGGGAGCGACGCAGTCGCAGAGATGGATCCAATCGCGACCCTCCGAAGCCAAACGAGGACTCCCAGAAAAACCAGCAGCGCCAGGAGAATTGACTGCGGCGTCAGCAACAAAAACGCTCCCAACCCCGTCGCCACTCCCTTGCCGCCGCGAAATCTCAGCCACACCGGAAAAATATGTCCCGCCACCGCCGCCAGCGCCGCCACAAACGCCAGGTTCCGCGGATCATGCAACCCCACGCCGAGCATCCTCGCTGCGCCGGAACTTGTTCCGCCAAAGTCTGTTCCAAACACGTGCATGCAATAAATCGCCCAAACTGCCAGACACCGCCGCCCCACCCTTTAGCGCATCCAGCACCAGAGTCAGCAGCCCCAGCGCCGGCGAAGTCCGCGCCACATTCGTAGCCCCAATGTTCCCGCTACCCGTGGTCCGCACATCCGCCCCGCGAAACTTCCGCACCAGCAAATACCCAAACGGAATCGATCCCAGCAAATACCCAATCGCCGCGCTGATCAAAATTGCCCGCATAGATTTGCTCTGTTACCTGCTAAAACCGATGTCATTCCGAAGCGCCGCAGGCGCAGAGCAACCTGCTGTCGCTCGCGCCGCCACTGCCGTAGTCGGGATTTGCCCCGCCGTCGGCACCGAAGCCATTGCTGGGTGCCCCATTTCTCGCCCGCCTTTGGCGGGAGAAGTGGGGCTTTTCGTCTGCACTGCAACTGCCCGCCTCGCCTCACTCCAACCCAAACCGCGCAATCTTCGTATACTTCGACCCCTTCGCCGACACCTCACTCCGATACAAAAAGAACTCGCGGCCCGCCATCGTACCAAACTCCACCGCCGGACGTTCGCTCAACCGCTCCTGCAACTTCGCAAACTTCTGATTCACCCTGTCCCCACTCCGCCTGCTCGGAGCCCCCGACCCACTCCCAATCCGCGCCCCGCCCCGCGCCAGCGTCAAATGCGGACTAAACTCCCGCTCCTCCTTCGCAATCCCAATGGCGGATAATTTCTCATCCACCGCTCTCGCCAACACCGCGAGTCCTTCACCCGCCTCAATCCCAATCCAAAAAACCCTCGCCGCCTTCACCGTAGGAAAGAATCCGTATCCGCGAAACGAAATCTCAAACCCATCCTGCGAAATCGAACTCAGCGCCGTCTCAATCTCCGCAACCGCCGCCTCCGACTTCTCCCCAATAAACTTCAACGTCACATGCCACGACTCCGCCGCCACCCACCTCACCTCCGGCGCAAATCCACGCACCTCGCGGACAAACTCCGCCATCCTCCCCCGGATCCCCTCATCAATATCCATCCCCACAAAAATTCTCATTATTTATGAAGCGATGTCATTCCGAAGCGCCGCAGGCGCAGAGGAACCTGCTTTTCGCCCGCAGCGAACTCCCATCTAAACGCCCCACCACACCCTGTCATCCTGAGCGCAGTAAACTGCTTCGCGAACGCGAAGCAGTTACGAAGTCCAAGGACCTTGCGTTCGCCAGGCGCGAAATCCAACTCCAGGGAATTCTCCCCCCGCCCTCGCGATCATATCTCCTGCATTACAATTGCGCTTGGCATGGATCAAGCCCTTATCCACGACTGGAACCCCGCCACCGAAATAAAAACCGCCCTCCTCAACGACGAAACCCTCCGCGACGGTCTCCAATCCCCATCCGTCCGCGATCCCTCCGTCGCCGAAAAAATCGAAATCCTCCACCTGATGAATTCCCTCGGCATCAACGCCCTCGACCTCGGCCTACCCGGCGCGGGCCAGCGTGCCGTCGAGCACGTCGAAGCCCTCGCCCGCGAAATCGTCGCCAACAAATTAAAGATTCGCGCCAACTGCGCCGCCCGCACTCATGAAAATGACATCCGCCCCATCGCCGAAATCGTCCAGCGCACGGGTCTCAACATCGAAGCCGCCACTTTCATCGGATCGAGCCCCATCCGCCGCTACACAGAAAACTGGACCGACGATTTCCTCCTCCAGACCACCGAAAAAGCCGTCAAGTTCGCTGTTGGTCTCGGCCTCGATTCCATGTACGTCACCGAAGACACTACCCGCTGTGACCCCGCCACCATCAAGCGTCTCTATTCCACTGCCATCAGTTGCGGCGCGCGATCCATCGTCATCTGCGACACCGCCGGCCACTCCACTCCCGCCGGCGCTTTCGCCCTCACAAAATTTGTTTTGGATGAAATCGTGCGCCCGAGCGGAGAAAAAATCCGGGTCGATTGGCACGGCCACAACGACCGCGGCCTCGCGGTCGCCAACTCCCTCGCCGCGCTCGCGGCCGGAGCCGACTGCGTCCACGCCTGCGCGATCGCGACCGGCGAGCGCGTCGGCAACACTGCTATGGACCAGATGCTGGTGAACCTAAAATTGATGGGCGTTTCTCCGTGGAACCAACAAGACCTGACCAGCCTTAAGTCCTACTGCGAGTCCGTCTCTCGCGCGACGGGTGTCCCTATCCCCGCGAACTACCCCGTGGTCGGCGCCGACGCCTTCCGCACCGCCACCGGCGTCCACGCCTCCGCGGTCATCAAAGCCCTAAAGAAAAACGACATCGAGCTAGCCAATTCCGTATATTCCGGCGTCCCTGCACACTTGTTTGGATTAGAACAAACCATAGACATCGGCCCCATGAGCGGAAAATCCAATGTGATTTATTGGTTGGAGCGCCACCACATCGAAGCCACCGAAGAAGTAGTAACTCGCATCTACGAAGCCGCCAAAAATTCCAACCACACGTTAACCGAAGCCGAAATCCGCGCTTGCCTGTAAGTTCAATTTGGGTGGGCAGGGGTCGGGTGATGGGTGTTTTGTGGCGACTTTTGCGTCCCTAGGGTGGACGCATTTCAGGGGCCGCGGCGCTTTCGCTCACGTGCTCGGCGTTGGTCGGGCCCATGAGCTTCCAGGCTTCGCGGTACTTCTCGTACTTCGACTTGTTCGAGCCAGGCATGAGACAGATGAGCCTCTTACCTTCCACCAAGGCCACCGGGAAGACGTACCAGGTGTCTTTTGGAAAAAGGTAAGCGACCAGGAAGTCGATCTGGTCGGACGAGTAGGTGCTTTTCCGATTCCCTGTGGTTTTCACACGATAGTGCGTCCGCGCGGGCGAGATGCCCCACACAGACTTGACTTGTACGCGCCAAAAAATCTTGCCAGCGCGGACGACCATGTCGTAGCGGTCGCAGTCGCCCCAAGGTTTGGCTACCGCAAATCCAAGAGTTGCCGCCTTGCGCATGAAGGCAAGTTCGGCGATCTCTCCGCGATGCTTGTTGTCGAGCTCGCGGGCGTGGAGGAGTTCAGTTTGTAGAGTTTCCTCAGAAATTGTCAAAATGGGCCCCAAAAAACACAAAGAGCGCGGCTTTGGCCGCGCTCTGGAGAGTACCTACCCTCTATATTCAGAGTAGCATTTTGAAAGGGGCAATTGTGCCACGTTTTCGAACTTTATATTCGGATTGGAATCAGGGAGTTGGGCGAAATTGGGGCTATATGGGGGCTTGACAAAAGTTTTCCACAGATCGAGCGCGCCGCGGCGAACTCGCACGAAAAGCCAGAAACCGAACCGCTAAGCCGGGCCGGCTCTTGCGATCCGGGATTCAAGTGGGGAAGCTACTTCGAACTGGGTTCGGGTTCGGGTTCGGAGACCAGTTCCAAAATGTCTTTCGCTCCTTGATCACCCGTCCTAGCGTGACGGAGCAGAAACTCCGTGGCTTGTTCTGGCCGGAGTTTCTCTAGGGCTGGTTCTTCATAGGACTTCTGGGATTTCGTGCCGGTCGACTGGTTCATTTACTACGCTCCGCTGATAAGCTAACGCCTCCCGCCACTCTCCCATAAATTCGGTCCTGGCTGTTTACTACTTCGATCTTGTTACGAAAACGGAACAGAACCAAAGCCCAACCCACCTCTGTAACTTGGCGTGGATTATCAGCAGACTAGAATTTCACTTACACCAGATGCCTCTCAATTTCCAAGATTCCTCCCCGCGGAGCAAAGGGAAGACGCCGCTCCAAACGCGCCAGATAGAAGGCCGGGAGTGGTGGCTTTGGGGTTTCGCTGTAACGGTCACGCTGGCGCTGACCGTGGGAATCGTTTTTCTGACCTTTTTCGGAGACCATGCCGAAACTTCTACTCCCTATTGGGCTGATCTCAGGGAGTGGGTTCGTGGGCTGGCGGCTTTCGTTCTGTTGTTCGACATCTACACGATGTACCAGCACCTCCAGCTCCAGCGAGTCCGGCGCCAGCTTGCGCAGCGTGACGAGTTGTTTCAGCTCATCAGTGAGAATGCAGCGGACATGATTGCGGTGGTCGATGGTGCGGGCCGGCGGATCTATAACAGTCCTGCCTATCAGAAGGTGCTCGGATATTCCGCCGAGGAATTGAGTGGCACCTCCTCCATCGAGCAGATTCATCCTTCGGATCGTGAGCGCGTGCTACAAGCCGCGGTAAAGGCGCGGGTCACTGCGCAGGGACAAACGCTGGAATATCGGATGCGGCACAAGGATGGATCTTGGCGCATTCTTGAATCTACCGCAAGCCCCATTCAGAACGCCAAAGGCGACATCGAGCGACTTGTCGTCGTGAACCGTGACATCACAGAACGCAAGCGAGCAGAAGAAATGCTGGCGCACAGCTCTTTCCACGATGGCCTGACCGATCTGCCGAACCGGGCCCTATTTGTGGACCGCTTGCAGCATGCAGTGATACGGGCTCGGCGCCACACGGACTACAAGTTCGCGATACTCTTCGTCGATATAGACGAATTCAAAGTGGTGAATGACAGCCTCGGGCACTCTGCAGGCGACGATCTGCTCATCCAAATTGCGCAACGCCTGGCTGCGTGCTTCCGCGAAACCGACACGATTGCCCGCCCAGGAGTCTTCGATTCTCGGCCCAGACATGATGGCCTTGCGAGATTAGGCGGCGATGAGTTCACTGTGCTTCTGGAAGACGTTTTTGAGCCAAGCGATGCAATCCGAGTTGCGCAGCGAATCCAAGAGAAACTGGCCACTCCCTTCGAGATCAAAGGGCAGCGGATCGTTGTCGCCGCCAGCATTGGTATTGCTTTGAGCAACGCGTCCTGCGCCGAAGCGGAAGAGATGCTTCGGGACGCGGAAATAGCTATGTACCGCGCCAAGCGAGCCGGGAAAGCACGTTGCGAGGTTTTTGATCCCGCGATGCACTCTAGTGCGGTACGCAGATTGAAGTTGGAGACTGATCTCCGCCTTGGGCTTGAACGAGGAGAGCTAATCGTGTATTACCAGCCGATTGTGTCGCTCACCAGCGGTAAGATTATCGGTTTTGAGGCCCTAAGCCGCTGGCAACGCCCTGAGGGAATGGTTTCGCCCGTCGAGTTCATTCCGGTCGCAGATGAGACCGGGCTCATCCTGCCCATCAACAGAGCGCTGTTGCTCGAAGCTTGCGAGCAGCTCCGGTCGTGGCAATCGCAGTTTGACTGCGATCCTCCCCTCACCATGAGCATGAACATTACGCCGAAGCAATTTGCACAACCAGACTTGGCAAAGGATATCGGTGAGATGTTACATCAGGTAGGCGTTGATCCGAATACTATCAACCTTGAGATCATGGAAACCATCGCAATGGGCGATGCCGATCACGCTCTCTCGGTACTCTCCGACCTCAAGGCTCTTGGTGTTCGGCTCAGTATCGACGATTTCGGCACCGGTTATTCTTCTTTGAGCCGACTACCCCGCTTCCCGGTTGATGCGCTGAAGATTGATCGCGTCTTCATATCCAACATGACCATTGACCGTGACAGCCACGAGATCGTCCGGCTGATTATCATGTTGGCCCACAGCATAGGTCTAAAGGTGGTTGCTGAAGGCACCGAAACGGAGGACCAGATCGCAGGGCTGAAGCGATTGGGCTGCGAAATGGCACAAGGATTCCTCTACTCGCGACCCGTCAATGCAGATGCAGCGTTTGGCCTCTTGGTAGGCAGCCATCAAGAAGTGCTGTCGACTTGAATCAGGCTACAAAGCGGCATGTCGGGGAGTAAGAAGCTCGTAGAACCGGGTATTGAGCCAAGCATCAAGCTCACTTTGGTCCCGC
The DNA here is from genome assembly GCA_963839975.1 of uncultured Acidobacteriota bacterium. Classification (GTDB taxonomy): domain Bacteria; phylum Acidobacteriota; class Terriglobia; order Terriglobales; family Acidobacteriaceae; genus Gp1-AA145. Next base: position 1,333,290 of record CAWIXA010000003.1, read on the forward strand.
GGGATGCCGCACTGAAAGTTGACGCCGGTCTTCCCGTGCTTGTCGTCCCAAACCACCGTGCCGCATGCACGAACCGCCTGTCCTGCGCCGGGGATGAATAAAGCAATCTGGACTACTTCGCCGGGGCGCAGCGGGGACGGGGTCTTCAACGCCATCCCGCCGCTGCTGATGTTAATGGTCGTGCACCTCAGATCCGCTCCTGCATTTTGGCCGAGCAAGGCCGGGATTTCGGCAGTGCACCTGAAGTAGCGTCTGCTCTCACGCGCCATGAGATCGTACGCCGCGTACAGCACTCGCCTGATTTCGTTGGCATCTAACGGTCTCTCAAAGATAAAATTTGCGCCCTGCCGAAGGGCCTCATGCCGGTGGGCAGTATTAGTAGCAACCGCAAATACCAGAGCGTTCCTGTTCCCCCGACTCTCCCGTACACCGCCCATGATGGCCGGCGTTTCTAAAACGGTGTCGAAATCCACGAGTACCGCTTCGTACTTCGCTTGTCCGAGTTCCTCGGGAACGTCGTGAATCGTGGCGCTTCTTTGTGCCGCAATCCCGAGTTCGGCACAGAGAGTTGTGAAATTGTTGACAAGCCAAGGGTCAGGAGTAACCAAGAGAGCGCGAATCTCGACTGCGTTTGTCATGACATTTGTCCTCAGTGAATCCCGCCGCTTGCGAACTCTATGCGATTGCGCCCGGCGCGTTTCGCCGCATATAGCGCAGTGTCGGCGTCTCGAACTAGCTGGCTGAATTTCGGCGGCTCTCCTCCTTGAAACCCTGAGATTCCGAAACTAGCCGTAACACCGAAGGCATTTCCCTTGAACACAAATCCCTCAGCCTCCAATTGGTGACGAATCCGTTCAATTGCAATCTGGACGTTCGGCTTTTGAACATGCGTTATCACGACAACGAACTCCTCGCCTCCAATTCGCCCGCATATGTTCGATGCTCGGGTATTTGCCCTGAGAATGTCCGCGAACCTCGTGAGGACGACGTCGCCTGCCTCGTGCCCGTAGGCGTCGTTAACAGCCTTGAATGAATCCAGGTCGGCCATCACCACCCAAAAAGGGAACCCGTGACGCGTGGCGCCGCTAAGCTGCCGCGGTGCCCAGTCTTCAATAGCTCTCCGGTTTGGAAGGCCAGTGAGAGAATCGGTGAGCGCCAATTCTTCCAATAATCGATTCTTGGCTTGGATCTCTCGGTGTAGCTCGATGAGGCGACGACCCACTGCGACACGCGCCAGCAATTCACCGGAGTGAAAAGGTTTCGTGAGGTAATCGTCGGCACCGGCTGAGAGCCCCCTTATGATTTGGTCTTTGTCCGCCTTGCTAGTGAGCAGGATGATGTAAGTGTAAGCACCCTTGTCGCGGCGGATTTGGCCGCATAGCTCGATCCCGGTCAGATCCGGCATCTCCCAGTCGGTGATGACCAGCGCAGGGCGCTGCTCCGCCAGGAGATCACTGGCCTCGCGACCGTTCTTGGCGACGCAAACGGCGTACTGTTCCTGAGCCAGAGTCTCCTCCACGAGCTTTCGATAGAGGCGCGAATCGTCCGCTATTAGGATCTTGAAATCTCGGGTGGAAGAGGCCATACATCCTCTGCTGCACGCGATTCGGCCACGGACCTGCCTACCCGCGAACGAACCGCCAAAAATCCTCCCTTGTGGATTGGAAAGCTGTCAAAGCGCGATGAATTAGCCCGGACGGTTCGGGTCCCATTTGGGCAGGGTATTCGTCTCTAGAATCCATCCAATCGCTGTGGCTCCCGCGTTCTGGCGACGGGTAAAGAGCAGCCAAAAGGTCTTTTGCTCCCTGGTGTCCACAACTGGCATGACCTATCAAGATTAGGCTGGCCTGTTCTGGTGTGAGCTTGTTGAGTTTAGGGGAGGCGTACGTCTTCTTGCAGGTCTCCGACGGCATGACTTCTGCTCCTGACTTAAGCAGTCTGCCCGAATTACCAGTGTGCCTAGTTACTACTTCGATTTTGTTACGAAATCGGAACAGAGCGCCAGATTGTGAATGGAGTTTTCCATCTGGGTGAGGGTGAAGTTTCCTCTGGCCGCCCAGGCGTCTCAGCCGCGCACAGCCCAGAAAGCGCGAGAAGCAAACCAACTCGCAGCAGAATGGCAAGCAGAAGATGCAAGCGCACGAATACCTCGCAGCCGGAGGCCAGCGCTCTGACGGGAGCACCCAAATTGTAGTGATTCGTTTCGAGAACTGATGTGACGCTGTCACAACCCGGGTGTGATTTCTGAACATTGCGCCTGATGACGGCAGCCAACAACTGACAGGAGTGACTTACCTATGCTATGATGTAAGACATGAAAGAACTAAGTGGTACGTTCACCTCCAAGGGCCAACTCGTCATCCCAGTTGAGCTTCGCCGCAAACACGGCATCGAGGCTGGGACGCGGGTAAAGTTCCTCGAAGACCGCTTCGGCCGCATCATCCTGCAACCCATCACCGAGGACTACATTGACCGGGTAATGGGCTGCCTCGCCTCCGGCCTTGACTTGCAGGAAGACTGGGAAAAGGAACATCGCGGTGAAGGCGAGCAGGACCGGTGAAAACTTACGTGTTCGATGCTAGCGCCCTATTTGCGTTCCTGCAGAAAAAGCCCGGAGCCCCTAAGGTGAATCGGATATTGAAAGACGCTATGCGAGGGGATGCCCAAGTCCTGATGTCAGCTGTTAACTACGGAGAGGTGTACGGCAGCATCCTTCGGGCTCACGGCGCAGATCAGGCTCTCGCGGCAATGCGCGCCGTTGGTCCCCTTCCTATCGAGGTCCTCGACGCCACGCCACAGCGGTCCTTCCAAGCCTCCGACGTAAAAACCAGATACAAACTCTATTACGTCGATAGCTTCGCGGCCGCCCTCGCCATCGAACACAAAGCGACGTTGGTCACCAGTGACTCCGATTTCCGCAAACTCGGCCACGCTTTTCCTATTGTCTGGCTGAAAAATTAGGTCTCGTGGGATTCCTGTATCCCCGTCTTCAGGCCAACGACGCTTTTACTCCCGCTCCAGAAAAATCTTCTCCGCCGACAAATGCGCCCCCGTCAGCAGCAACAACCCCAGCAGGAACGCCCAGAACATCATGCTGGCGGAAAGCGAGAACGGCCCATATACTTCCCCAAAATTCAGCCGCGGGAGCGCCCAGAAGTACGAATATTTCAACACCTCCGCCAGCAATCCCATGATCAGCGCCGCCGGCATCACCGCCCGCGCCGGGACTTTGCCATTCGGCAGCACCCAATAAATCAGGAAAAAGATCGCCATGCTGGCGATGGTGGCAAACACTTTCGCGGTCAGAAATCCCAGCACCCGCACCAGCCAGAAGTCGTGTCCAAACGTTAGAAAGCGCAGTAGCACCACATTGCCCGCGCTCAAAGCAATCGAGATCAACGCCAGAATTCCGCAAGCGAAAGCCAGCCCCAGGGAAATCATCTGGTTGCCAATGTACGACCGGTTATTGGGAAACCGCCAAACCCGGTTCAACGCCACTTCCAGCGGCAAAAACACGCCCGTCGAAGTCACCAGCAGAATCACCAGCGAAAACGCCTGCACCCGGTTCCGCGCCGAAGCCAGCGCACTCATGTTCCGGATCACGAAATCCTGCCCCGCCGGAAGGTAGTCCCGCAGCAGCTCTTTGATAACACCAAACATCGCTGGCGAGTGAAAAACGCGCAGCGCCAGCGTCATCAGCAACAGCACAAACGGAAAAAACGACAGAATTGCATTCGCCGCCACCGAAAACGCAAACGTATGCACCTCGGTCCGCGACAAGTATTTCACCGTGGACGCGGCTAGTCGGTAGTAATTCCGTAGCCGCCCCGGTTTGTTACTGCTGGCGTCTTTCGACTCCGGAGGAGGTGCGCCCAAAATAGTGATTGGAACCACAATCTATGAATCTTATCAAATACTTGCGGATATCCAGCTCCGCCGCGCCCTGCTTCGTCGCCACCTCCGCGACAGCCTCACCTGCATTAAATCGATTTAGCGCTGCAAATTTCCCTTGCCATATCTTTATTTTCCTGAATAATATCGCTTGCTCGCTGCTCCAGGGTTGAGGCACCGAGTTTTCAGATTCAAGCTGATGGTTGTGCCACGTACGTCTAAATTCGCGCCCGTCGTCTGCTCTGTGGCCTCTACCGGAAGTCTCTCCGGCAGGTCCGGGGCTTTCTTTTTTTTGGGGCCGACCTCGTGTCATAGCGCATGGCTTGATGTAAACAGTCCGGCTTCTTCGAAGGGGGGCATTTGACGTGTAAGCCTTGCGAAGGATCACGGACAAACTAATCGACAGAGGCGAAAGGAGTACTTTTGTGAGAGAGAAGGGTACAGTAAAGTGGTTCAACGGGGCAAAAGGTTATGGTTTCATTCAGCGGTCCACCGGGGAAGATGTATTCGTCCACTTCTCCGCCATTCAGGAAAACGGCTATCGCACTCTCAACGAGGGCGAGACCGTCGAGTTTGATTTGCTGAAAGGACCGAAAGGTTTCCAGGCAGCAAACGTAAGCCGCGGCTAACCGGCCTCGCGCCACTTGCAGACCCTTCCAGTAGTTTGGAAGGGTTTTTTTATTGTCGTGACTCAAATATAAAGGCGTTGTCATTCCGAAGCGCCGCAGGCGCGGAGGAACCTGCTTTTCGCCGGCAGCGCCACAAATCTCGGCTTCCCCACCCTTCGCGGTTTTCGAAGGGCGGGGATTCCAACACTCAACTCTCATCTGACCTCAATCGAAACCAAATCCCCATCCGCCTTCCCGCCCCGCTTGTAGTTGATGCTCACTGCCATGTCCTTCCACTGGCACGAAAATCCCCCACTCCCAATCACTGCCAGGTTCTTATAGTCATCCGTCCGCAGCTTCAGCACCCGCTTGTCCTCCGCGACCGAAACCACCGCTGCTGGCGCCTGCGAGCAATCCACGGCAACCAACGTTGCCCTCATAAAATGCACTGGACGCTTATCCACTCCCGGTTCGGCCGCTGGCGCAGCGGCCTTCGCCTGATCGTCACTGTCTTCATTTTCGTCGTCGCTCGTGTCTTCGCGCTTCTGGGTGTTGGCCGTGATGGTCTCCTGCTTCTCCGGCTCCCCTTGCGGCCGCACCCCAAATTTTTTCAGAAACGGCATGTCGTCCAACTCTTTTTTCGCCGCACTCGCGATCTGTGAATTCTGGCTCGTCTTCAGCCGCTCCAAAACCCCGGTTGCCTCATCCCATTTCTTGGTTGCCAGATAAGTCTCCGCCAGCCGCAGTTGATAACTCTCATTCCGCGGGCTCAACTGAATCGCCGTAATCATCGCCTCAATCGCCGAGCTCGTGCCTCCCCCCGTCAGCCGCGCCCACCCCAATATCGCATAGGCTTCCGCCAGGTCGGGATACTCTTCAATCACTTTCTGCAGGCTATGCATGGTGTTCGCCAGCCCTTGCACTCTCGCTCCATTTTCTCCACTGTGATAACTCGCCTCCGCCAGCCCAAAGCGGCTCCACGAATCATTCGGATTCCTCTCCAGCGCCTTACTCAGTTCCTCAAAAGCCTCTGCCGTTTCTCCCTTTTGAACGTGCGCCCATGCCAGCGCCCGATGCACCACCGCATTGTCCGTTGTCTCGCTCTCCGCCAGTTGCTGCAACTGCTGCACCGCCTGCGCCCGCCGCTCCGGAATCCGCACCTCCATCTCCGCAATCAACGCCTGTGCCTCCGCCGGAGGAATCTCGGCGTGGCTGCCGCCCACGTCATCCAACTCCAGCGGCAGTGGCAGTTGGTAAACCACATTCGCAGCCAGCGGCGGGTTCGGCTGCTTCGACGCGTACAACGCATCAGCCAACGGCTTCAGTGAATGAAAATAATCCTTCACCGCCTTATCCAATTGCGCCACACTCATGCCAAACGCCTGTTGCACCGCCTGCTCCACCGGAACCTTCTGGTTCTCCACCAGATCAAAATAAGCTCCGGTTTGTTCCAGCTTGTGCTGATTAATCATGTAGTGCACCAGCATCCACGACTCCGCGTAAAACAGCGTCTGGTGCGTCCCTTCCTGCCCGTTCACCACCCGGTTCCTCATGCCAAACAGGTCAGGAAGCGTCAGCCAAACCGGCGCGCTAAGAATTTCCGTGTGCGACTTCAACCCGCTCACCTGCGTCTGATCGCCAAGAACGTCAGTTTGATAAAGCGGGCTCAGCGTCGGATCGGCCCCCACTACGGTGTTTTTCGGCGTGAAATCTACCGAAGAAAAGTATTCCGCAAACCCTTCGTCAAACCAGGGCTGCGTCGGCGGATAGTTATAGGTCAAAAAATAATGCGCCAGCTGATGCTCCACCGCCCGCCAACTATCCGGCTCAAACAGATTCAGAACCACAAAAATCCTGTCATCTCCGGGCACCCAAAATGCCGGCGCCCCAGTCGGCTGCCCGCCCTTCAACGGCGCAACTTGGGCAAAATCCTTGTCGCTCTTGAAGGCAATAATTTCCAGCGGCTCCGACATCCGCAGCTTATGCTGCCCCATCAACGTCCCGTACATGGCCCGCATCTGCTCAAACCGTGCCGCCACGTCATGCCCCTTCTTCTCCCCCGCGTCGGTGTAAACGATGAAGTGGTCCGAACTGATGCGCAACCACTGCGGTTGGTCGGTGGCCGTGGCCGGCCGCGCGGCCAGGACGCACCCCAAGCCCAGCACAATCAGGATTCGCATTCGACGAGAGGGAATGACGACAGAGCATGGCGGGGTCCAAAAAGATTTTAACCGCAAAGGGGCTAAGAAAAGCCAAGAACGCAAAGAACCGCGTATGCCGCAAGCTTTTCTTTGCGACCTCTGGCCTTTCTTAGCGTACTTTGCGGTTAAAAGCTCTTCCCCGTCCAGTGCTCTGCCGATTATCATCGTATGGGTATGAAAATCACCATTTCATTGAATGACGATCTTATGAAGGAAATAACGAGGATCGCGGCTGATCGAGGCACAACGATAACCGGCTTGGTCCGAGATTATCTGACGAAGCTGACCAGCGAATGCAAGACTCCAGAGACCAAGCAGCGCGAACTCGAGGCTCTGGAGCGCAGTTTCAAGAAGTTCCACTGCAAACTGGGCCCTAGAACCTGGCGGCGCGAAGACCTATACGAACGGCACTGATTGCCTCTGTGTTCTCTGTGCCCTCTGTGGTTAAAAGCCTTTATTCGCGGGCGCCACCAACTCCGCCTTCAGCACCGCCGGCACTTCATCCCCTCTAAAATACAACCCCTTGGCCGCCTTCATCTCCGGCATCGCCGCATACGGTTTGCTGTAGTCGTTGTTCGCGTTCCAGAACAAGAATCCGACCCCGCCCTTGTTCTTCGCCGTCAACACCTGCACTTCAATGTATTTCGGAGAATACGTCTTCGTCCGCCACGCAAACGCCTGCAGCCACGGACGAATCACCGCCCCGCTCCCCGCCGTGATCTTCTCAAACCGCTCCATCGACTCCCCAATAAAATGCTCCGGCGCGTCGCCAGGCTTGGCGATCCCGTCCATGCCGAAAAAGTGTGACGGATAAATCATCGGCGACAGCACGTCGCAATACTTCGCCATGCGCACAATGTCCTGCCCGGTGTGCGACAAATCCACTGGCCGCTGCCACGCCATCACCCCAAACACATCCAGCGACAACAGCACGCCCTTCGGATGCAGCGACGTATAAGCCCGCCGCAGGAAGTCCGCAATCACGTCCGCCCGCTGCCACTCCGGATGCTTCTTCTGATACGAAAAGCTCGCGTCCTTCTGATCGCCCTCGGCAGGGAAGCGGACATAATCAAACTGAATCTCATCCGCACCGCCCTCCGCCGCCGCCAGCGCCAGCGCAATGTCATACTCCTGCACCTGCACCTGCGACGGATCGGTCCACACCAGCTTCCCGTTTTCTTTCCACGGCTGCCCCGACTTCGCCGACTTCACCGCCAGCTCCGGATGCGCCACCACCAGCCGCTCATCCCGGAACATCGCAATCCGCGCGATCGCATGCATCCCCTGCGCATGCAAAAAGTGCGTGTACTTCGCCACGTCGTGGATGTAAACCTTGTGCTCCCCAATCAGCGGATGCTGAAACGGAATATTCACCGTCCCATCGCTATCCTTAATATCAAAGACCACCGCATTCCCGCCCGCCTCGCGCCACCGCTTCACAATTTTGATCCCGTGGTCGCTCGCCGCCATCAGCCCCGTCAAATAAATCGCGCGCACTTCAAAATCCTTCGCCACCGGCACCGGCTTCTCAGCAATCGGCGCGGACAAGATTCCCGGGATCACCAGTTCCTGATTCGGCTTCAAAAAGGTCCCGCTAAGGTTGGGATTGGTCGCGCGCATCGCCTCCGCCAACTCCGACGAAGTCAGGTACGAGCTCTGCCCCAGATAATGCCGCGCCACCGCAACCACCGTATCTCCGCGCTTGGTTTCGTAAAGCGCCGTCCCCGGCGCAGCAATTCTCGGTGCCGGAGGCTCCGGATGTTTCACCGCGACGCTGGCCTCGACCAGTTGCGCCTTCTGCGGCTCCGCCGCCGCGTCCGCCGTGCGAAAGTTAATCACTCCCACGCCAAACACCAACGTGGCCATCACCATCAGTAGCTTAGGATTGCGCCAGCTCACAATTTTTCTCCAGAGAGATCACTTTTTCCGATGCTACTGATGCCAATATCCCGTCGCCAGTTACGTCCGGCCACGCCCTCAAGGCGGGCGTTGCTCTTGGTTCTTGGCTCTAGGTTCTAGGTTCTAGGTTCTTGGTTCTAGGTTCTTGCCTCCTGCCTCTACGCTCTCAGCCTCTGGCTCCCGCCTCTCGGCTCCTTAGTGTTAGATGGCGAGTTAGATGGCAAGTTTTAGATGACACAATTCAGAGCGATGTCATTCCGAGAAGCAGCGCCGAGGAACCTGTTTTCCGCCAGCAAGCCCACAATGCCCTCCATTCGAAACTAGAGCCAAGAACCAGGAGCCAGGAACCAAGAACTAAGAGCCAAGAGCCGTTTTTCCCTCACTGCGCAAACTATTTCCCTTTACACGATTTTCCTTGGTAATGTAGGTGACTCCTCTGGTTCACCTTGAGCATCTAAGTCCTGTAGAAGGTGGCCTGTGGAAGCTTTATTAGGGTTGGCTAAGGGCTTGCTCTATTGCTAACCGAAGCTGGTTCCGGAAATGACAAATAGTTGACAAAATTTGTCACTTCCGGCGATTCGCCACAAGCCCCCAAGCACGGGGCCCCAAGGGAGATCAGGGCCACACTATGAAGACGATTGCCAGCACGGTTTTAGACCCCAGCCGCCGTAGCAGCGATGCTCGCGACTTCGAAGCTGGACTCCGCCGTAAGATCGTTGGCCAGGACGCGGCCGTCGAAAAGGTCGTCGAGATCTACCAGATGTTCCTAGCCGGCTTGAACGCTCCCAATCGCCCGGTCGGAAACCTGCTCTTCCTCGGCCCCACCGGCTCCGGCAAGACCCGCGTCGTCGAAGCGCTGGCCGAATCGCTTTTCGGCGATGCCCGCGCCTGCATCAAGATCGACTGCGCTGAGTTCCAGCACTCCCACGAAATCGCCAAGCTGATCGGCTCGCCCCCCGGCTATCTGGGCCACCGCGAGACCCACCCCCTGCTCACCCAGGAAGCGCTGAATCAGTGGCACACCGACAAGCTCAAACTCTCGATCCTGCTGTTCGACGAAATCGAGAAGGCCTCCGACTCGCTCTGGCAGCTTTTGCTCGGCATCCTCGACAAGGCTACGCTCACACTCGGCGACAACCGCCGCGTGGACCTCTCGCAGTGCATCATTATCATGACCTCAAACCTGGGGGCCGGCGAGATGACCAACCTGGTCGAGGGTGGATTGGGTTTCGCGCCCAAAATCCAGGTCGTCGATCAGGGTCTCGACGACAAAATTGATCGCACTGCCATGGAAGCCGCGCGCCGCAAGTTCACCCCCGAGTTCATGAACCGCATCGACAAGGTCGTGGTCTTCAAGACTCTGCGCCCCGAGCACTTGCAGTCGATTCTCGACATCGAACTCGGCATGGTACAGCAGCGCGTCCTGATGGCCTCCGCCGCGAATCAGTTCGTCTTCACCTGCACCGAAAAAGTGAAGAGCTACCTTCTGCACGAGGGCACTGACCCGCGCTACGGCGCCCGTCACCTGAAGCGCGCCATCGAACGCCATCTGGTGTTCCCCATGGCCAACCTGGTGGCCACCAACCAGATCCGCCTCGGAGATTTCATCCGCGTCGATCTCAACGCCGAAGGCACCCTGACGTTCGTAAAAGAAGCCGAAGGCGCCATGGTCCCGCTGCTGATGGAGCGTTACGGTGCCGCCGCCGGCACCGCATCAATGGCCGCCCGCGCCGCCAAGCCCGTCACCAAACCCAAAGAGTTCACTGCCACCCCCGGCACCGAACTCAAGTAGACTTTTCTCAGCGCCCCACAACCAAGGTCCGGCGAGCAGCCGGACCTTTTTCTTGTTCGCATTCTCCTTACGTCATGTCATTCCGAATCGCCGCAGGCGAAGAGGAACCTGCTGTTCGCCGGCAGTGCCCAAGGCCCTCTCATCGCCCCAACGGAACGAAGCTCCGAAGTGTGGAGTGTTTGTGGAAGAGCGGCCCTTCAGGGCCGCGTTAGCCAATGCGTTTTGATTTTGGGGCTTTAGCCCCGGGTGGTCTTAAAAGACGTTCAGTTCCACTATCGCGGCCATAAATGGCCGCTCTTCCACCGTTCGACTCTCTCCCATCACCGATGTATGTTCCCCCATCGCCCAAGTCCCCACCCCTACTTCGTGTACTTCACCACGATATAAACAATCTCCCCGCCTTCAATCTTCTTGACCCAGTGCGGCACCCCATTCGGAATCCTGATGAAATCTCCTTTCCCAATCGTCCGCTCCTCGCCGCCCACAATCCCTTCTCCGTGAATCTGCCCCGGCTCCACCGTCTTCGGATCAACCACCGTCCCTCCCGTCACCAGCACACACCCCCCATCAATCACATACCAGACGTCGGTCTCGGTCGTGTGCACCTCAGCCTTCCCCGGCAACGTCCGCCGCAGCAAAATCCCCGCATGGTCCGCCGTCCGCAGAATCAGATTGATCTCCTGCTCCCCGTTGTTCGCCGGAGCCTTCCGAATGTCCTCTTCAATCTGTTTTCCCGGCACATAAACCAGTTTCGCCGCTTCCTGCCCCAACGCCGCCGCCGCGCAAAGCAACACGCTAACCACTATCAAAATTCTTGTCATCATTTATTCTCCTGGGAAATCTCCCCAACTCGTGTGGGTCGGACACTCCTGTCCGACCTGCCTGCATTACCACAAAATCCTAAGCCCCTTATACAACCTGAATTTCTCGTCCGACGCCACGACCGGAATCCCCTCCACCAGTGCCTGCGCAACAATCTGCCTATCGAACGGATCATTATGATGCCGGGGAAGTTCAAATAAAGAGAACGCGTGTTGCCCCGTGAACGGCAGTACCCGGATGTCCAGATCTGTGATCGCCTGCTGCGCCATTTCGGCCGACAGGCCGAGCTTGCCCAGCGACGTCTTAATCGCGATCTCCACCAGTGAAATCGCGCTTAGCTCAAGAATGTTTTCTGGATTTTGCAGCGCCGCAACCGCGCGCTTGCTGAGCCTTTCAGGTTCGTCCACCGCAAAGATCAGGACAGAGGTGTCCAGGAGCAGGCGCATGTTTACTTCTTGCCCAGTGCTCGGCCCGCAAGGAAGTCTTCAACCTCGTCATCCGTCATCGGCTTCGCCCAGCCCGGATCGAAAATCTGGATCTTCCCCCGCAGCGTCCCCAGCATTCGCTTCTTGCGGCTGGGTTCCTGAGTGCGCACAATGTCCACCACCGGCACCCCCCGGCGGCAGATGGTCACCGGCTCCCCATCTTCCACCGCCTTAATCAACTCCGGCAGCTTGTTCTTGGCATCCGCTACACTGAATTGCATGGAAGTATAATAGCTATCTTAGATAGCTATGTCAAGAAAGCCGTTCGTGTGGGATGAGTGGCTCAGTTTGGCCTAAACCCGTGCGTCATCCCGAAGTCCCCGCGCTTTCACCAGCGGGGCGAGGGATCTCGCGCGAGCCTCCCGTAACTTTCGACTTCAACCTGAGTCCGGGTGGGTCGGACACTCTTGTCCGACGCCTTTGCTTTTGCCTTGTTGTACCCAGCCGAAAAACCCCTACCCCAGCAGCCCTTCCACCACCCCATAAACCCCGTCCAGCGCCGCATCCAGCGCCCCCGCATCCTTCCCGCCCGCCTCCGCCAAATCCGGACGCCCGCCGCCCTTCCCGCCAACCTTCTGCGCCACCGGCCCAATCACTTTCCCCGCCTGAATCCGCGACGTCAAATCCTTCGTGACGCCCACAATCAGCGCCACATTCCCATCCGTCGCCGACCCCAGCACCACCACGCCCGACCCAACCTTGTCGCGCAGCTGGTCCACCAGCGTCCGCATCTGTCCCCGCTCCAGATTGTCCACCCGGTGCGCCAGCACTTTGATCCCGCGCACCTCTTTGACCTTTTCCCCGACCGAAGCGACCGAAGAAGACGCCGACTTCATCCGCACCTGATCCAACTCCCGCGTCAGCCGCTTAATCTCCGCGTCTTTCTTCTCGAAGCTCGGCCTTCAACGCCTCAGCCGGAGAGATTCAGCAGAGTGGCTCATCCTTCCTCTTCAGCGGAGGATGGGGCTTTAGATCTTCAGGTGTCCTCAACCGCGGGTGCCCCATCCTTTCCGCCCGCGTGTCGGGCGAAGGGTGGGGACCACGAACCTCGACACCACGTTCTCCAACTCATGATCCTTCCTGAAATGCTGTAATGACCCCTCCCCCGTGACCGCCTCCACCCGCCTCACACCCGACGAGACGCTTCCTTCCTTCAATATCTTGATCAGCCCAATCTCCCCCGTCGCCGCGGTGTGCGTCCCGCCGCACAGTTCAGTCGAAAAATCGCCAATCTTCACCACCCGCACCCGGTCGCCATACTTCTCCCCAAACAGCGCCATCGCGTGATACTTGTTGATCGCCTCATCGATGGGAACGTCGGTCAGCGTCTCGACCTTGATGTTGCGCAGCACTTCCTTATTAATCATGTCCTCGATGTCCTGCAGTTCCTCATCCTCGACGGCCGTGAAATGCGAAAAATCAAACCGCAAATGGTTCGGCGCCACCAGCGACCCCGCCTGCTTCACATGCTTCCCCAAAATTTCCCGCAACCCCGCATGCAACAAATGCGTCGCCGTATGATTCCGCATCGTCGCCTCACGGATTCCGGTGTCCACGACAGCGTCAACCTTGTCGCCAACACTCGAGATCAAAGAGGGTGCCCCACCTTCCGCGGTTTTGCGGAGGGTGGGGTATTTGATCTCCCAGAACTCAATCCCTTCACAACCACCTGATGCGCCCGCACCCCCTGCACCGGGTAATAGGTTCCCTTCACTTCGGCGACGACTGCGTTCAACTCATCGCTATAAAACGTCCCGCGATCCCCAACCTGCCCGCCCGACTCCGCATAAAACGGCGTGTGATCAAGAATGACCTCGCCCTCCTCGCCCGCCTTCAAGCTCCTGCACTCCCTGCCCATTCTTGATAATCGCCAGCACTTCACAATTCTCCGACCGCGTCTGCCGATACCCCTCAAACTCCGACTTCGGCAACTGCTGATAAGCCGGATTCGCCGTCTGCTTCGCCGCACCTTTCCAGGAGGCACGAGCGCGGTCGCGCTGCTGCTGCCATCGCCCGGTCAAAGCCAGCTCTGATCAAACTCGACACCTTGATCACGAGCAGCATCCTGCAATGAAATCCAGCGGCATTCCGAACGTGTCGTATAGCTTGAAAGCTTCATCGCCCGCAAGATTGGCGGCAGGACTCGTGCAAGCATTCCGTCGAGTACCGCCTGTCCAATCGTCCAGATTCTCGAGCGAGCTCGTAGCTCATCCGAGTTCTATTGGAGACTGGCTCGTCACTGCCTGCTCATCTCCTCGTGGCAATCGATCAAGATCCTTTCCGTACTTCCACGAGTTGCCACGCATCCATGCCAGCGCTTACAATCTGCTCGTTCAACTTCTGTAGGCCAAGCGCTAGAGTGCTGACCGAACCGAATCTCTTCGCTGTGCACGATCTGTTGCTACCCGCTCAGTCGTCAGTTCCGGATACGCATCCTGCATCAGATCACGGACCGCAAAGACCATTTCATGCAGGAACGGCTTCGTCTGCCCGAGCAACCTCCCATGCGTGATCGCCCGCCGAATAATTTTCCGCAGCACATAACCGCGCCCATCATTCGCTGGCAACACGCCATCCGAAATCAGAAACGTTGCCGCCCGCGAGTGATCCGCAATCACCCGCAAGCGACGCCGCCGATCTTCGTGCATGCGCCTCCTTCTCCAACTCTTTCGGTCTAGCGAAGTCCCCGTCAACTCCGCCGCCCGCTCAATCAGCGGCACAAACAAATCCGTCTCATAATTCGACACCACGCCCTGCAGCACCGCCGTCACCCGCTCCAGCCCCATCCCCGTATCAATCGAAGGCTTCGGCAGCGGATTCAATTTCCCCGACGCATCCCGGTCAAACTGCATGAACACCAGATTCCAAATCTCCACATAGCGCCCGCAATCGCACGGAAACGCACAATCCGCATGCCCCTGGTCCGACGCCCGCGCCCCCATGTCGTAATAAATCTCGCTGCACGGCCCGCACGGCCCGGTGTCGCCCATCTGCCAGAAATTGTCTTTCAGCCCCGCCTCAAAAATCCTGTTCTTCGGCGACGCCCTGCGCCACCCACAAATCGTGCGCCTCGGCATCGCGCGGCACCCCGCCTTCGCCGTTGAAAATCGTCACATACAACTTGTCTTTATCTATCCCAAACCACTCCGGCGACGTGATCAGTTCCCACGCATACGCAATCGCATCTTTCTTGAAGTAATCCCCAAACGAAAAATTCCCCAGCATCTCAAAAAACGTGTGATGCCGATTCGTAAACCCGACATTCTCCAGATCGTTATGCTTCCCGCCCGCCCGCACACACTTCTGCGAAGAAGTCGCGCGCACGTATTCGCGCTTCTCGAGCCCCAGAAAAACATCCTTAAACTGGTTCATCCCCGCATTGGTAAACAGCAGCGTCGGATCGTTATGCGGCACCAGCGAAGACGAATGCACCTCCCGGTGCCCCTTCGCAATAAAAAAGTCGAGAAACTTCCGGCGGATCTGTGAGCCTGTCATCATGATGGAAAATTCATTCTAAACGACTTAACCACAGAGGCCACAGGGGATCACAGAGAGAAAACAAGGAGTTACTCTGTGATCCTCTGTGCCCTCTGTGGTAAAGCCTTTTCTCGCCGTATTACAAAGTGCAGAATGTATTACGCGACCGCTTCGCCTGCCCCCGCTTGTCTGCCCTCACCACTTATGCCATCCTCTCTTGTCAAACCCAAGCCCGGAGGAACTCATGCCCACCAGCCCCGAAATCCTGCGCCAAGTCCCGCTCTTCGCCCTCCTCGACGACGAAGAAACCGCCGTCCTCGCCGCCCAGGTCGAGGTGAAGAACTTCGCCCCCCGCCAGCGCATCTACAAAATCGGCGAGCCCGGCGACCGCGCCTACGTCCTCGTTTCCGGCTCGGTCCAGGTGACAACCATTGACGAAGACCATCAGGAAATCGTCGTGGACCAGCCCGCCGCGGGAGAGTTCTTCGGCTTTGCCTCCATGCTCGATCAAACTCCCCATCAAACCACCGCCACCGCGCTGGAAGAAACCAGCTGCATTGAAGTCGACCGCCACGACATTCTCATCCTGCTCGAACGCAAGCCCCACGCCGGCATGGACATGCTCGCCGTCCTCGGCCGCCAGTTCCACACCTCGCAGAAAATTATCCGCGTCCGCGCCGCCCGCAATCCCAACGAAGTCATCGAAGAAAAAGAAACCTTCGGCGAGCGTATTGCCGATTCCGTCGCCTCATTCGGCGGATCATGGACCTTCATCATCACCTTCGCAGTCGTCCTGATCACCTACGCCTCGACCAACATAGTGCTGAAGGGCCGCGCCTGGGACCCCTATCCCTTCATCCTGTTGAATCTTTTCCTATCCATGCTGGCCGCCATCCAAGCGCCGGTAATCATGATGAGCCAAAACCGCCAGGACAAAAAAGACCGCCTCCGCGGCGAATTAGATTACGACGTAAACCGCCGCGCCGAATCCGAAATCCAGGGTCTGGCCCGCAAAATGAATCTCCTAGGCGACAAGATTGAAGACGTCGAAGAGTTGCTACGAAAGAAGCTGACGGCCTGAGCGAAGAACAAAGTCTTTTTCACCACAGAGACACAGAGACACAGAAAAGAAAAAACAAAAAGAAGTTGATGTTGCTTCCTCTGTGACTCTGTGTCTCTGTGGTGAAAAGGTTCAGCTTTGGATTTCTCCTTCCAGCTCCTCGATCACTTCCGCCTCCACGTCCCACTTCTTCAAAATCCCGAAAATCGTCTTTGCCCCAAACCCCGCCCGCATCAGATTCCGAAAAATCCGCGCCGTCTCTTTTTTGTCTTTCGGCTTCTGCAACCGCTTGCGCCGCAAATATTCCCGCGCCTGCTTCTCTTCATTCACTTCGCCGAACGTTGATTCCAGCGCCGCGTCAATCACTTCGCCGTGCACGCCCTTCGCCTTCAAGTCCGTGACCACCCGCCGCCGCCCATACTTCTCGTTGTCCCGCCGATACGCCGAGTACGCCTCCGCATACTTCGCGTCGCTCAAATATCCCTGATCCTTCAGCCGCCGGATTACCAACTCCACCAGCGTCTTCCCAATCTCCGTCTCTTCCTCCACCCGCCGCCGCAACAGCCGCTTCAACTCCGCCACCGACCGCGCACGCCGCCCCAGCGCTCCCACCGCATACTGGTACAACTCACCTTCGGTTTCCAGCTTTCGCGGACGCGCAAATCCCATGATGCCTACACCTTACAGCAGTCCCGGCGGGCAGGGAAGTTTACATTCTTTTAACCAAGAAATTGATGACAATGGGAACCTTTCAGCGTCTAACTACGTAACAGTAAACAGAAACAGGAGTGGGTTATGCTTACCGTTACAACCGAACGTGCCGGAGACGTGGTCGTCGTAAAGTGCGCCGGACGCATCGTGCGCGGCCAGGAATCAATCCTCAGAAACGCAGTCTTGTCCCAGAAGCTCGCCCGCGTCTTTGTGCTCGATCTCTCTGATGTCGATGCCCTCGACGCCGGCGGCATCACCCTGCTCGTCGCCTTGCATCGCTGGACCGAAGAGAACAGCGTTCACCTGAAGCTGGTGAACCCGCGGCCCTTCGTCTATGACATGCTCACCCGCACTCACATGGATTGCGTGTTCGACATCTCGTCCCTGCACCATGTGATTTCCGTGATCGGCGGCTGCGAAAGCCCCCGCCTCCACGCCCAAGCCCACGCCACAGCGTAAGCCCAGGGTCGACTCGTCGGTTGAACATCCCTGAATAGCCGGTTGAACACCCCTGAATAGATTGTGGAGCGACGGGCGTCCCCGCCCGTCCACTCTCCGCATCCAGAACACCTCTGTCATCCCGACCGAAGCGCAGCAAAGCAAGCGCAGTGGAGGGACCTTGTGTTCCCTGGCGCCGCCCCACGCCTTCCCATCCCCAACGCCCCTGTGCTACCCTTCTCGCCGCCATAACAAGGAGGACGCCGTGACCCTAACCAAACGCACCCTCGCCGAATTCTTCGGGACCTTCTGGCTGGTCTTCGGAGGATGCGGCGCTGCCGTCCTCGCCGCCGGCTTTCCAACGCTCGGCATCGGATTCGCCGGCGTCGCCCTCGCCTTCGGCCTTACTGTCCTCACCATGGCCTTCGCCATCGGACACATCTCCGGCTGCCACTTGAATCCCGCGGTCAGTCTGGGTCTGGTCGCAGGCAAACGCTTCCCGGCTTCCGAATTACTCCCCTATGTGGTCGCGCAGGTCCTCGGCGCAATCGCTGCCGCCGGAGTTCTCTACGTCATCGCCAGCGGCAACCCCGCCTTCGACGTCCACGCCGGATTCGCCTCCAACGGCTACGGCGCCCACTCTCCCGGCGGATACTCTCTGCTCGCCGGCTTCGTCGCCGAAGTCGTGCTGACCATGTTCTTCCTTTTAGTCATCATGGGCTCAACCGACTCCCGCGCCCCC
Organism: uncultured Acidobacteriota bacterium; assembly: GCA_963839975.1. GTDB lineage: Bacteria > Acidobacteriota > Terriglobia > Terriglobales > Acidobacteriaceae > Gp1-AA145. The sequence goes on from CAWIXA010000003.1 coordinate 1,351,416, forward strand.
AAAGGCTTCGCCCCCATCGCCATCGGCCTGTGCCTGACTCTGATCCACCTAATCGGCATTCCCGTCACCAATGTCTCCGTCAACCCCGCTCGCAGCACCGGCCCCGCAATTTTCGCCGGAGGCTGGGCCTTGCAACAGTTGTGGATGTTCTGGCTTGCCCCGCTGATCGGGGGCGCGCTCGGCGGAGGACTCTATCGAACGCTCTTCGGTGAATGATGCTCGCGGGATGTTTCTGCGAACAAAAATAAATCTGTCATCCCGAGCGAAGAACATCGTCCGCAACGCGGACGATCTTCGCAGTCGAGGGACCTGCTTCCCCGGCGGCGCAGCCGCGCAGAAAGGGCACGTAGCAGGATGTGATCCCGCTCACAGCCCTCCGTGCACCCCAATAACTTCCCGCTCCCTCCCCACTCCGGTTACAATACTTTTTCTCGAAAGGACCGCCCCTTCGTGATCGTTGGAGTCCCCAAAGAAATCTATCCCGGAGAACGCCGCGTCGCGCTGACGCCCGTCGTCGTCCCCATGCTCGCGAAAGCCGGCTTGGAAGTCGCCATCGAATCCGGTGCCGGCGCAGCCGCCGGATATCCCGACGCCGCGTATCAGGAAAAAGGTGCCAAAATCCTCTCCGACCGCGCCGCCGTCTTCTCCCAGTGCGACATTATTGTTCAAGTCCTCAGCCATGGCGCCAACGACAAGAACGGCGCCAGCGACCTTCCCTTGATGCGCCGCGGTCAGCTTCTCGTCGGCTTCATGCGTCCGCTGGACTCGGCTGGATCCGTCCAGCAGATCGCCAAGACCGGCGTCACCGCGTTCGCCGTTGAGCTGATGCCGCGCACCACCCGCGCCCAAAGCATGGACGCCCTCTCCGCCATGGCCTCCATCGCCGGATACAAAGCCGTCATCGTCGTCGCCGACACCCTCCCCCGCATCTTCCCCATGATGACCACCGCCGCCGGCACCATCACCCCGTCGCGTGTGCTGATCATCGGCGCGGGCGTCGCCGGATTGCAGGCCATCGCCACCGCTAAGCGATTGGGCGCAGTCGTGTCCGCCTACGACGTCCGCCCCGCCGTCAAAGAACAAGTCCAAAGTCTCGGCGGACGCTTCGTCGAACTCGCTCTCGAAACCGCCGACGCCCAAGACGCTCGCGGCTACGCCAAAGCCCAGGACGAAGCTTTCTACGCCAAACAGCGCGAGCTGCTCGGCAAAGTGATCGCCGAAAACGACGCCGTAATTACTACCGCGGTTGTCCCCGGCAAGAAGGCTCCAGTCCTCGTCACCGCAGAAATGGTAAAAGGCATGGCCCCCGGCTCCGTGATCCTCGACCTAGCCGCCGAACGCGGCGGAAACTGCGAGCTGACTCATCCCGGCGAAAAATATGTCGCGCACGGTGTCACCATCATCGGCCCCGTGAACCTAGCCGGCAGCGCGCCGTACCACTCCAGCCAGGTCTACGCCCGCACCCTGACAAGTTTCCTCGCGAACCTGGTAAAAGACGGCAAAGTCCGCCCGCCCGAGAGCGACGACATCATTCGCGAAACTTTATTGACGCAGGGCGGGGAAGTGGTAAATGCAAGGGTGAGAGAAATTTTGGGATTACCGGCGGCGGTAACTCAGTGATCAGTGGCCAGTGGGCCGTGGCCAGTTCTCTGTTACGGGTCGCCAGTTGACCTAAGAGTGACGCGGCTTTAGCGGTTGAGAGGACTTTGTAAGGAGAAGGGAATAGTGGAAAGGTGAAGCCGATACAAATCGCGGCGTTCTGTGCGTTGCTCGCTGGGGTCGCTCACGCTGAATGTGTGCTCGGCACGCCGCTAGCGGCCACCCGTCACCTGCGGATTTCCGCTGTTGTAGCAGGCAAGCCATTTGAAGGCGCCAAAGTATTCTTTCGTCCCACCGAAGGGTGCATCTGTGGTAGCGATATTTTTAGGGGACATCCGTTCGATACCAGTGCAATCCCCCCGGAGTTTTGGAGATTAACCGATGCGAACGGTGTCGCCGAACTTCCGGAGTTGGCAGTTGGAGATTACGACGTAGGCGTCACTGTTAATGACGTGGCGACTTCTTTTATCCAGATTTCCGTCGGGAACAAAAACGAAGTCAGTGCATTTAAGCTGGACGTGGGGTCCCAGCTCGAACGAGTTGAATCCGTGCCGGTCACCTCCCATGTTGCAGCATTTCAGGGAGTTGCTCGCGACCCAGGAGGAGCAGCGATTTCAGGGCCTATCGTTGTGGTGAGGAAAGGATCTCAAGGCAGGGATGTCGTCCTGAGAACCAAAACGGATGCGCAAGGGCGTTTCTCGGTAGATCTGAGCGAAGGCTCCTATATTGCAGTGTTTTTCTCACCGCAATTTCGTCCGGCCATAGTGCCGTTCCAGCTAATGAAGGAAGGCTCAAAGGAATTGCAGGTCACCCTAAACGTCGCTTCATGTCCTTAGAATCGCGATGTTTTGAAAACGTGCACGTGCGTGTGCACGGGGAAACTGGTTAGCTAACCACTGACCACTGGCAAACTTGTAATTGAGGAGCATTACGAAACATGGGCAACGCTCTCATCGACGGTCTCTTCGTATTCATGCTGGCTGGCTTCATTGGCTTTGAGGTCATCAAGCGCATCTCGCCGCTTCTTCACACTCCGCTGATGTCCATCACCAATGCCCTCGATGCCATTGCCGTAGTTGGAGCGATTGTGTTGGTCGGAGAAAACGAGAGCACGCTGGCCCACACGTTGGGAATACTTGCGGTGATTGCAGCCACCAGCAACATCGTCGGCGGATTTCTCATCACCGACCGCATGGTCAAGATGTTCAAATCCAGCGGTCCGAAAAAATCATGACAGCGTTCTTAGGCAGCCAAGCGTTTATCGGAATCATTTATCTCGTCGCCAGCGGCTTGTTCATCCTCGCTCGAAGTGGATGAACGCCCCGCCCACTGCCCGCCGCGGCATCCTCTCCGGCGAAATCGGTATGGTCCTCGCCATTGGCGGCACGATTCTTCAACTCGGTGTTGAAGGCAAACTCGAGCACATCAGCATCGACTACACCTGGATTTTCCTCGCCCTCGGCATTGGTACCGCCATCGGCGTCCCCCTCGGCCTCGTCCAGATGACCGCCGTCCCTCAGCGGACCGCCCTCAGCCACGCCTTCGGTGCATTTTGCGTCACCCTCGTTGGCACCTCCGAGTACTATCTCGGCATTCATGGCTCCGGAATCCCGCCGTTTAAGATGTCGGTCCTGTGCCTGGAAGTGATTCTCGGCGGCCTCACTGTCACCGGCAGCTTGATGGCCGCCGGAAAATTGCAGGAAGTCCTGCCCCAGCGCCCCATCACCTTCAAAGGTCAGAATCTTTTTAACCTGACCATGCTCGCGGTTTCCATCGTGATCGCTGTCTATCTCGTGCTCCACCCCGGCACGCCGCATCTGTTTCCGATCATGGTCGGCATCGCCCTCATGTTCGGCATCATGCTCGTCATCCCCATCGGCGGCGCCGACATGCCGACGGTCATCTCGCTCTTGAATTCTTATGCCGGTCTCTCCGCCGCTGCCATGGGATTCGTCCTCAACAACAAATTGCTCATCATCGCCGGCGCCCTCGACGGCTCTTCCGGATTCATCCTCTCGGTCATCATGTCGAAGGCCATGAACCGTTCTTTCACCAACGTGGTCTTCGGAGCCTTCGGCCAGGTCGCCGCCGCAGCCGCTGGCGCGCAAGAAGCTCGCCCGGTAAAAAGCGCCAGCCCCGAAGAAGCCGCCGGAATCCTCGCCGCCGCCAGCAAAGTCGTCATCGTCCCCGGATACGGCATGGCCGTCGCGCAAGCCCAGCACAAAGTCCGCGAACTGTATGACGCTCTCACCAAACGCGGCGTCGATGTCCGCTTCGCCATCCACCCCGTCGCCGGTCGCATGCCCGGCCACATGAACGTCCTCCTCGCCGAAGCCGACGTCCCCTACGACCGCTTAATGGAAATGGACGACATCAACGGCGACTTCCCGCAGACCGATGTGTCGCTAATCATCGGCGCCAACGACGTGACAAATCCCGCCGCCAAAGACCGACCAGTCGAGCCCGATCTACGGCATGCCCGTCCTCGACGTAGAAAAATCCCACACCGTCATGGTCATCAAGCGCAGCATGAACCCCGGTTTCGCCGGCATCGACAACCCTCTCTACTACATGGACCAAACCCTAATGCTCTTCGGCGACGCGAAGGCCTTCGTCAGCAACATCGTGAAAGAACTGACCCACGCCTAGCAGCTACTTGCCGCCAACTGCATACACCACTCCCGCCGAGAAGCGGAAGTTGTTCTGGTGCCCGCTGCCATTTCCCGAGCTGCTCACTTCCAGATAATCGACCTGCCCCGGGCGAACCAGAACATGCCGGCTCACTTTGATATCAACCCCGCCGCCCAGCGCAAAAGCGAAGTGGGTTTCTGAGTTCAACGAAAATGTCGGACCCGGAAACGGCAAACCTGCGACGACGGGCACGGCCACATACCCGAAGCTGATGTGATTCACTCCAAACAACCCGTGCGCGAAAGGTATATACGCATGCCTGCGGTACGAAACCGCCGGCCCAAACAGAAAGTTGTACGAACTCTCGCGCGGTGAAGAAAAATGAAACACCGGCGGTACGATCACTGTGGGGAACGTCGCCGTAAGCAGCGTCCCGTAGTGCCCGCTAAAGTCCGCCTTCACCCCGAACCATGAATTCAAATTGTATTGTCCGGACGCATTCCAGCCGTTGAATCCGGGATGGACCCGAAATGTTCCCGGCGGGCATGTTCCCGGAGAAATCGAATTACAAAACTGGTCGAGCGACGATCCAGTCACGCCCTGTGTATCCAGGTGCAGATAGGAATATCCGCCGAAGATTTCGCCGCGTGGATACTCCTGCGCCGTCGCAACAATCGGCACCGCCAAAAAGCAGAGAACCACAAAGAAGAGAAACGGAGGAATGTAACGCATGAACCTTCCTTTCGCGCAGCTCTGGATCTACCTGGGGGAAGGCCTGTATTCTCGCACACTAGCGACTCGGAAGATGTCCCGTCCGCTCTTCATTCCGTTATCCTCGGCACCGTCTGCAAGGGACGCCACAGTGCCCACGCCGCCCGGCTGCTCGCGGAAGAAATCGCCAAGCGCTCCGGCATTGAAACCGAACTACGGGGCCTCGTTTGTTTCCCCCGGACCAACCTTCTTCCGGCTCCAACCAGTCGCCGCCTTTGGGTGGAGCAGCGCTTCAGCTCTGCATTAAACGTGGCCCGCGACCGGCTTTAGCCGCTGCGGCACCTCCCTATCCCCCGCTTTCCATTGTGTTAGATTGAAATACTGTGGGCGCGTAGCTCAGTTGGTAGAGCAATGCCCTTTTAAGGCATGGGTCGCAGGTTCGAATCCTGCCGCGCTCACCATATTTTCAGTCACTTCCAAGTTCACCCTCGGCCTGGTCAGACTGTTTGCTTCAACATCGATTGCCACCGGACGCTACGGGCGCGCGCAACCATTTCTCTCCGCGAAGCGCATTTTCTTCGAAGAACGAAATGCCTTACTTCATCGGTCTGGCGATTGGCATCGACCTCATCTTTGATGGAGGAGCGCGTTGCGGCTTTGCTGGCGCTATTCACAGCTTGCCCAGCGCGCAGACCCGAGCCGTGGCTTGAGGCCGGTCGCAGACGGCTCCTGTCGAGCAATTTTCCGGAAGGCCGGCGCAGTTGGCGAAAGCTGATACTGACCAGCCTTCTGACTTTCGCATTCCGGAATGCCGCCATCCGACTCCTGCCGAAAATTGCGCCGGGCGCGGTTCGGATGTGTAGAATTGTCGCTTCTGAAATCGAGGAGAGGCAGCGAGGATAGACAGTCATGTTCAGGATTGATGATCGCACTGGCGACGTGGTCACCACGGTGGCCATGTTCCTGGCCGCGGTCGCCATCCTCTACCTGGCACGTGGCGCATTCTTCATTTTGCTGTTGTCTCTTTTCTTTGCCTACCTGCTCGAACCGGTCGTGGTGTGGACCCAGCAGCACTCTCGGCTGGGGAGGAACAATCGTACCTGGGCGATTGCTCAGGTGTACCTGATCGGGGCGCTCCTGCTTTGCGTCCTGAGCTACAAGTTCGGCCCACATTTGGTCGCGCAGATAAAAGGTCTGGCTTCGGCGTTGCCCAAGATTCTGCAGAGTCTCGCCGACGGAACTCCCCCGTCCGGTCTGGTCGGCGGGCACGGCCTTAGCCCCTCGCAACAATCGCGGATACAGGGCTGGCTGGCAAATCACCGCGACACCATCACCCAGATGTTCGAGCGCGGCGCAGCGTCCGCTGCGTACATCGCAGAGAGCGCGGTTTGGCTTTTCGTTATCCCGATCCTCGCCATTTTTATTTTGCGCGATGGACGGACCATGGTGGACGCTTTCATCGCGGCGGCTGCATCCCGCGGAAACCTCAAGCCGATTCAGAGAATCCTGCGACAAGTAGATACCATGCTGGCCAAGTACATTCGGGCCCAGCTCGCCTTGGCAGGACTTTCATTCGTTTTCTACAGCGCTTCCATGTTGTTGCTGAGGTTTCCATACGCCGTCGCGCTGGGGGCTCTGGGCGGCGCTCTCGAATTCCTCCCCGCCGTGGGATGGATCGCTTCCGCCGCCGGCATTTTGACCATCGGCTTCCTGACTCACGCCCATTGGATCTGGATGGCGCTGTTGCTGGTCCTCTGGAGGGTGGTCCAGGACTACGTGAACTCGCCTCGCATCATGGGCAACAACCTGGAGCTAGAGCCCCTGACCGTCATCTTCGCGCTCATGGTCGGAGGCAGGGTGGGAGGCATTGCAGGTTTGTATCTCTCGGTCCCAGCCGTGGCCGTCCTGCGAATCGTGTGGCGGGAGTGTTTTTGCGAAGACGACCCTCCAGTTCCGCAGGCCGATCAACCCGCGAAACTAAGCGCATGAATTCCTGCTGTGCGCCCGGCGCGATTTTGTCTTGACTTAATTGGCAGAAGACAGACTTGATGCAACTCGCTTCACAATAAAAACCATGGCGACCTATCCCAACGACATTTACACCGAACCACCCAATGTTGATCCCAACACCCTGAAGAATCTGGGCCCGCTGACCGGAATGGCCGGCATTTGGGAGGGGCAACGCAGCCTCGACATTCCGCCCAAGCCGCTGGACGCGCCTGAGCCACAAGTTTTCGTAGAACACATCGACTTGCAGCCTATCGATCCTCAAACCAACGGGCCGCAGCTTTTCTACGGGCTCCGCTACCACACCCGCATCGTCAAACCGGGCGAGGTGGAAAGCTATCACGATCAAGTTGGGTACTGGCTGTGGGAACCAGCCACTGGCAACCTGATTCAGACCCTTGCCATTCCGCGCGGACAGACGGCGATGGCTTTTGGCAACGCGGCGAAGGACGCCAACAGCTTCGAACTAATCGCCACGCGCGGAGCCACGACCAACGGCATCTGCTCCAATCCGTTTATCGAGTACGCGTTTCAGACGGTGGAATTTCGCATCCGGGTTACCATCAACCCCAACGGCACCTGGGCTTACAACCAAGACACCGTCATGATCGTGCGCGGACAGGCGGAACCGTTCCACCACACCGACCGCAACGTCCTGACAAAAATCGCTGAGCCGATCCCCAATCCGCTCGCCCGCGGCTGACGGAACAATCGTGGATGGCGGCCCAGTCCATGACGATCGCTTGCTCGGCTGCGGTTTATGGGATGACTGTTGTTAACAGGCGAACTTTCTCGCGATCGCGACATCGTTGTAACGTAGAATGTCGCCCGCCCCGGGGGTTGCGGATGTTTGAAATAATTGCTTGATCCTCTGGCTTCGATCTGGCATCTAGTAATAATCCCGTGGCGTGACCATGACCGCTCGACCCGACGTTGCTTCGTGTTGGGTTAGACTTCTTGCGATTCGCGCGAGGACTGTAGCTAGTCAGAGCCATTGCAGACTTGGTAACTTGACCGAGTTGAGAGACGCGCTTCGGATCAGGCCGAACGAGGGCCAATTGAGGACGACAACAAGTTGGCACAATTCGAAAAATAGGCGATACCGTTACGGCTACCAGCGGTTCGGCTGTCCTTTAGGGTTGAAACAGGTGCTGTTGGCGGTGGCCTTGTTTGCCGGGGCGGCGGAATTGGTTGCGCAAACCGGGACGGCTTCCGTCCCCGGAGCGCAAGGCGCTAACCCCTATGCGGGGAGCGCCGCGTCCGAGCCGGTTCCCGGCGTCTTGGCGATTTCGTTGCAAGCTGCCATTGAGCGGGGACTGAAGCAGAATCTCGGAGTGCTGCTTTCAAACGCAGACATTCAATCCGCCCGCGGCCAGCGTTGGGAGCAACTGAGCGCTCTCCTACCGCATGTGGCAGCGTCACCCTTCGTAGATGTCTCCAAATCGAATCTTTCGGAGGTCGGCTTCTCGTTTAAGGCTCCTGGCCTTAACTTCCCCGCATCTGTGGGTCCCTTTTCTTATTTTGACGCGCGTGTGAATTTGAACCAGTCCTTGTTTGACTGGAAGGCGATCAGCAATGCGCGCGCCGCAGGGCAAAGCGTGAAGTCGGCGGAATACACATATAAGGACGCGCGCGACTTGGTTGTGTTGGCCGTGGGCTTCGCCTATTTGCAGGCGATTGCCAGCGAGTCGCGGATTGAAACTGCGAAAGCTCAAGTCGAGACCGCACAGGCGATATTCAGCCAGGCGTCTGACCAGGTGAATGCCGGAACTTCGCCCGAGATTGACGGGCTGCGGGCAAAAGTGGAGCTGCAAACGCGGCAGCAGCAGTTGATTCAGGCCAGGAACGATTTTGCGATTCAGAAGCTGACCGTGGCGCGCGTCATCGGACTGGCTCCCGGCCAGGAATTCGATTTGACCGACAAGTCCTTGTACCAGCCGTTCGAGGGCATGACGGTCGCGGATGCCCTGCAACGCGCCTATGCTTCCCGTTCCGACTACCAGGCGGCGGTACTCGAGGTACGTGCCGCGGAATTCTCGCGCAAGGCCGCAGTGGCCGGGTATTTTCCGTCGCTTTCGTTTGGCAGCGATTACGGAACCGGAGGCTCGCACCCCTCGACGGCGACAGAGGTATTCGACGTCCGTGGAACCCTGTCCATCCCAATCTTTCAGGGCGGCAGCGTTCACGGCGACGTTTTGCAGGCCGACGCCAGGCTCATAGCGAGCAGGGAACGGCTGGCAAACCTGCGCGGGCAGATCGACGCCGACGTTCGCACCGCACTGCTGAACTTGCAGTCGTCGGCCGAACAGGTCGAGGTGGCGCGAAGCAACATCGAACTGGCGGAAGCGACTTTGGCACAGTCGCGTGATCGTTTCAGCGCGGGCGTCACCGATACCGTTGAAGTGGTGCAATCTCAGCAGGCAGTAGCCAGCGCCCACGATCAGTACATCTCCAGTCTCTATGCCTACAATTACGCGAAAATTACTCTGGCCCGCGCCCTGGGCACGGCAGAAGAGGGCGTCAAACAGTTCTTTAAAGGAAAATAACTATGGCGGAAGAGAACCCATCGGAATCGGTCGGGGCGAGCGAGGAACACGGGGCTAGCCAACCCTTCCGGCGGGGCACGGGATCCACGCCGCCAACCTCGCATTACCGCCGCCGCGCCAGTCGCAGAAATATTCTGATTGCGATTGTTGTCCTTGTGCTTGTGGTCGGCGGAGTGTTGTTCTGGCGCTATCTGAGCGGTTACGAATCTACTGACGATGCGCAGGTTGATGTTCATCTTTATCCGGTGAGCGCGCGCATTTCCGGCTACGTGATCAAGGTGAATGTCGAGGACAACCAGTACGTGCAGAAAGGGACAGTGCTGGCTGAGATCGACCCGACAGACTTCGAAGTTGCAGTCGCGCAAGCGCAAGCTAACCTTGCCAGCGCCGAAGCAACAGCGCAGTCGCTGAATATCACGGTCCCGATCACCTCGATAAGCACCTCGAGTCAATTGAGGTTCAGCACATCCGACGTCGAAAACGCTCACGCCGGAATCATCGCTGCACAGCAACAGCTCGCGGCTGCGCATGCTCAGTTGGAACAGGCTCAGGCGAACGATGTCAGGGCGCAAGACGACTTGCGCCGCTACAAGCTGCTGGTGGATAAGCGGGAAGTGGCCGCGCAAATCTACGATCAAGCCGTGGCCACGGCCAAGGCCAGCACCGCATCAGTGGCTGCGGCCCGCGCCAATGAGGATGCAGTTCAACAATCCGTGGAACAGGCACGGAGTCGCCTGGCGCAATCCGAGGCGAGCCAAAGGTCCGCCGAAACTGGCCCGCAGCAAGTATCGTCAAGCAAAGCGCGGGCGCGGGCCGCCATCGCCGATGTGCAACAGAAACGCGCGGCGCTCCAACAGGCCCAGCTCAATCTCACCTATACCAAGATCGTCGCGCCGGTCAGCGGAGAGGTGAACAAGTCGGTTGTGGTCGGGTTAAATGTGCAGCCTGGCCAGCAGTTGCTCACCGTCGTCCCTCTCGAGGACGTCTGGATCACTGCTAATTTCAAAGAGACGCAGCTCAAGCATATGAAAATCGGACAGAAGGCTGAAATCCATGTGGATTCCACTGGCCGAACTTTCAAAGGCCACCTGGACAGCATTGCCGGGGCCACGGGCCCGCTCTTCAGCTTGCTTCCGCCAGAAAATGCCACTGGCAACTACGTCAAAATCGTGCAGAGGATTCCAGTAAAAATCGCTCTCGATCCCGGAGAGAACCGCGACCACCAACTTCGGCCCGGTATGAACGTCGTGCCCGATGTATATCTCAAATGAGTTCCCCTGCTTCTCCTCCGACTGACCAGGAGATCTGGCGCCCCAAGTACAACCCTTGGCTGATCGCTGTGGTTGTCGCCCTGGCAGCGTTCATGGAAGTCCTGGACACCAGCATCGCTAACGTCGCGCTGCCCTACATGGCTGGGAATCTGGGCGCAAGCAACGATGAAAGCACGTGGGTACTCACTTCTTATCTGGTCTCGAATGCCATTGTCCTGCCGATCAGTGGCTGGCTCGCGGGTGCGCTTGGACGCAAGCGCTTTTTCATGACCTGCTTGTTCCTGTTCACCGTCAGCTCGTTGCTTTGCGGGATCGCACCCAGCCTCGGCCTTCTGCTTCTTTTCCGCGTGCTGCAAGGCGCGGGCGGAGGCGGGCTACAGCCGATGGCGCAGGCCATCCTGGCCGATACCTTTCCTCCCCAGCAGCGGGGCCTGGCGTTCGCGCTCTACGGCATCACTGCCGTCACGGCGCCTACGATCGGGCCCACTCTGGGAGGGTGGATCACCTTTAACTATTCCTGGCGTTGGATTTTTTTCATCAATCTTCCCGTCGGCGTGGCAACATTGTTTCTGGTTTACCGCTTCGTTGAAGATCCGCCATATCTGAAGCGTCTCCGGGATGCCAAGGTCAGGCTCGACTACGTGGGCATTGCTTTGCTCACGCTCGGTGTGGGAGCGTTGCAAATCGTGCTCGACAAGGGCCAGGAAGAAGACTGGTTCGGTTCGAACTTCATCACCACCCTGGCCGTTGTCGCCGCTGTAGGACTCATCTCCCTGGTGATCTGGGAGTGGTACCAGAAAGCGCCGATTGTGGACGTTCGCCTGTTCAAGAGTTTCAACTTCGCCAGCGCAAATCTGATGATGTTCATCCTGGGCATCATGCTGTTCAGCAGCCTGGTCATGATGCCGCAATTTCTCCAGACTCTGGTCGGCTACACGTCCCAACTTGCCGGGCTTGCCATTTCCGCAGGCGGCGTGATGTTGCTGTTCGAAATGCCCATCATGGGCCAACTGACTACCAAAGTCCCCGCCAAATACTTGATCGCGTTCGGCTGGTTTTGTCTCTGCCTCGCTATGCTGTATTCCACGACGCGGATTGACTTGCAGATCAGCTTCAGCGCCGCGCTTTGGTTGCGCGTTACCCAGGTGATTGGCCTCGGTTTCTTGTTCGTTCCCATCACGCTGGTGGCCTACATCGGCATTCCGCCGGACAAGAACAACTCCGTCGCCGGGATCGTCAACTTCATGCGCAATATGGGCAGCAGCGTCGGGACCTCGCTGGTCACGACCATGATTGCGCGCCGCTCCCAATTCCATCAGCAGATTCTGGCCGGCCACACCAATTCCGGAAACCCGAATTTCCAAAACTCCGTCAACGGGCTTGCCCAGCGTCTGGCACACTCCGGCCTCGGGACTCATGAAGCTAACGCACAGGCCTATGCCAGGATTTATCGATCCATTTTGGCCCAAGCCGGCAGCCTGGCATACATAGACACCTTTAAGCTACTCGCGGTGGGAGCGGCGATCATGTTCTTCCTGGCCTTTATTTTGAAGAGGAACGATCTAGGTGGACCGCGAGTGCTGGCAGAATGAGCGAGTAGAATAGTGTCGGAAGAGATGGAATGACGTACCACGGGACCGCGGTCGTCGGGTGTCGAGCATGATCAAAATCGTTACCATTGAGCGAGAGTACGGATCGGGCGGCGGCGAAATCGCCCTGCAGCTTTCCCAGCACCTTGGATGGAAGCTTTGGGACCAGTTGCTGACGGAGGAGATCGCGCGACTGGCGAATTGTCCTAAAGCAGTGGTGGAACGGCGAGAGGAGCGCAACGATCCGCTCTACTATCGACTCTTTAAATCGTTCTTGCGGGGGAGCTACGAGGGGAGCATTAACGCGCACAAACTGAACCTGGTGGATAGCGAGAGCATTATCAAGATCACCGAGCGTGTAGTGCAACACGCGGCGAACAAAGGGGACTGCGTCATTGTCGGCAGAGGGTCACAACATTTCCTCAGAGACCGGCAGGACTCGCTCCGCGTGTTTCTTTATGCTCCCCCAGAAGAAAAGGTGCGACGTCTGCTCGCTCGCGGCAAGAGTGAGAAGGAAGCACAAGAGCTGGTGGATACGGTTGATCGCGAACGCGCCGACTTCATCACCAGGTATTTTGGTGTGGAGTGGCCGAACCGGGCGATCTATCACGCTATGCTCAATACTTCCGTCGGCGATGAGACCGTAGTGCAAACGATTCTGAATTTGATGAAAGTATTCGATTCACAATTGACGACCGCGTGACTGCTCACGGGCTAGCACGGGAGGCCGTCGCGATTCCGTCATCTCGACTGTCTTGATGAGGGTTTCTCGTCATCCCGGCATCGCTTTGACGTGTATTGCCTGAAGCGAAACGGCTGCGGCCGCAAGCCCTTCCTTTATGGCGCGTGCGATCGCTACCGAGCCGGGTGTATCTGAATGAACGCACAAAGTCTCCGCTGTGATTGCGACCTCAGAGCCGGAAGTAGTCAGCACCCGTCCCCGCGTTGCAAGTGAGACCGCCTGCGCCGCCGCATGCTCCGCTGAATCGAGCACGGCCCCCGGCAGACCGCGAATGCGCAACCTCCCATCAGGTTCATACGCTCGATCTGCAAACCCCTCTCCGGCCGCGCGCAGACCCATTTCGCGGTAGATGTTGAGACACGGATACCCAGCCTGTCCGATGATGATCATGCGAGAATCGACGGCAAGCACCGCACGCCCGAGCGCGCGCGCAATTTCCGCATCCTCGTTGCACGAGTGATAGAGCGCCCCATGCGGCTTAACATGCACGATCGGGATCTTAAGGCGGCGGGCAATCGAAAGCAGTTGGCTGAGCTGATCGGCAATCGAACTCTCCAACTCGCCAATCGGCATCTGGAGCGCCGTCCTTCCGAAGCCAGCACGGTCGGGATAACTGGGATGCGCGCCCACCGCAACCTGATTCTCACGCGCCAACTCCAGCGTCTGTTCCATGGTGAGCGCGTCGCCCGCATGTCCCCCGCAGGCCACGCTGGCGGATGTGATGTAACCCATCAAAGCAGCATCGCTGCCGTCCGCAAGACGCTCGGGAGATTCCCCGAGATCGGCATTGAGATCGATCGCAATCGGACTCACCAGAGACTCCTCATAATGCAAAGGCCTCGCGCAGCGCACGCTCTTGTTGCCTCAACAACTCGATCGCCTCCGGAATCGTCACCGCTTGAAACTTTACTTCATCCCGCGGCCGAAGTTGCCCCACCCGCGGCAGATCGGCGGCAATCACGTTGGCGATCTTCGGATAGCCACCCGTAGTCTGCTGATCCACAAAAAGAATAATTAGCTGGCCGTCAGGTGGAACCTGCACCGCGCCGAGCGCGACTCCCTCGGTAAGCAACTCGCCGCGCTTCGCACATAAAATCGGCTCGCTGGCGAGCCGCAGTCCCGACCGGTTCGATTGTTCGGTCACCGTAAAAGCCTGTCGATGAAATCGCTCCAATGTTTCCGAGTCGAACCAGTCGGACTGAAGTGAGGCCGTCACCCGGATAGGGCCTTTATGCTCCCGGCCTTGATGAGACCGAAGCTTTGCGGCAAGTTCGAAAGAGAGCTTGCGAATGCCCGCCTGCGTTCGCTTGCCAATAACCAGTTCATCCCCCGCCTGCAACGCGCGCCCTTGCAGTCCGCCGATCCTTGCAGGAAGGAAGGTCGAAGAACTGCCCATCACCTCGGCAACCGACAGACCTCCGCGAACCGCAAGATACGCCCGCGCGCCCGCTGACAGCGCTCCGACCGCCAAGCGGGCTCCAGCAGCAACTTCAAACGCTTCGTTCGTAGGCAACGGCCCAACTGCGCCATGCCCGGAGATCGCGATCGTCGCCGCCACATCAAATTCCAGTGTCGGCCCCAGCAAAGTGATCTCCAGTGCGGGAGCGTTCGGCTCATTCCCCACGAGCTGGTTGGCGATTCTGAAAGAAACGCAATCCGCCGCTCCGCCCGGCGACACGCCAAGATGCGCGAAACCACGGCGTCCCAGATCTTGCACCGTCGTGAGCAGCCCCGGCTGAATGACGCGGATCATCGGCCCAACTCCTGTTGTCGGGCCAGACGTCCAAATTCGCCGCGATCAATCCGCCGGAAGCGCACCGCATCCCCCGGTTGGAGTCGCGATGGCGGGTCGCTTGCAGCCTCGAACATGCGCAGCGGCGTGCGCCCAATCAACTGCCAGCCTCCCGGCGACGCGTTCGGGTAGATACCCGTCTGCGCCCCTCCGATCCCCACCGCTCCAGCGCTGACCTGCTTCCGAGGTGTGGCCAGCCGCGGAACATGCAACGAACTTGCCAGTCCCCCCAGATAGGCAAACCCAGGAGCAAATCCCAGAAAGTAAACAAAGTAATCCCCACCCGCGTGCGTGGCGATAACCTGCTCCTCCGTCAGCCCAGCGTGCTGCGCAACGCCCGCCAGATCGGGAGCAAACTCCGCGTCGTAACAGACTGGAATTTCAATGAAGCCCCCGCCTTCCGGATTCGACCGCCCCGCTTCGGAATCGATGACTCGAGAATCGCTGACTTGAGAATCGCTGATTTGAGAATCGACGCCTCGAGGGTCGTTGACTCGACCATCAGCGGCGCAACCAGACTCTCCAGTTCCTCATGCGTGAGAAGCAGCGGATCGAAATCGATGAGCAGCGAGCTGTAAGCGGGATGGAGATTATAAATCCGCGAATCCCGCATCCGCTCCACGCCCTGAAATAACGAGATAACGCGGCGATGCGCTTCCAGCGAAATGGAATCGCCAAAGCTGATGAACAGAGACGAATCGCTTGCCGCCTCGACACGCATTCGCGTTCGAGTTTACTCCAGGTGCAGGAGACGCCGAGGGCGGCCAAAAAAACTGAGGGTGCCCCATCCTTTCGCGTCCTTTGCGAAAGGGTGGGCACCACGACTGTAAGCAGTGTGGGATTTTCTTGTCAGTAGTGGACACCCCAAGCCCCCCAAAAACAAAGGCCGCCCGCAGGCGGCCCAAAACTTCAAAGCTGACGGCGAGCTCACCGTCCCAGCTTCCTCGCCCCTCTCTGACATCCCGGCGGCTTTGCCCCCGAACTGCCTTCCGACACCATCAGCAGCCCAAGCACGCACAACCCGCCAGCCACGGCCGCTCCCACCAGCCCCGTGCTGTAAATCCCCAAACTCTGATGTAAGAGGTCCGGCGTCATCTGCAGGCCCCGCGGACTCTTTCCGCAGCCTGCCTCAGCTTCCCACGCCCCCCCACCCTGCGCAAATTACGCCTGTACCACCCGCTTGGTTACCAGACATAGCCTTTACTTTGTTCAATTTCGAGCAAGCCCCGCCCCCAGGGATAAAAGGATAAGAAGGATAAGACGGGTGGCCCATTCAAGCCCGGGTTTTGGCTTGAGTGGGGACGTTCATGCGTCACAGACACAGCCCCGCCTGAGGTTGCCCCATCCTTTGAATCACCCAAACCGAGGGTGCCCCATTCTTTCGCGTTCTTTGCGAAAGGGTGGGCATTCCGACCGTGTGCAGCGCAAGCTCTTCCGCGAGACGGCGGCAGCTCAGGTTCCGAAGCAGCCCACCCTTTGAAAACCGCAAAGGGTGGGGCAGCCGAGGTTTGGGATGAGGCAAGAAAGGGTGGGCCAGCCCGCCGATCACTTCTTCGGTCAGCGAAGATGAGGTGCGGCGCGGGCTGCGGTGGGGACGAGAAGAACGGTCCCACAGACCGGGCGTTCCCTGAACGCGAAAACGATGCACCCACTTGGCGGCGGTTTTCGGAGTGACGCTGAAGCTGGCCGCGGCCAGCTTCAACGTCACTCCTCGGGCTGCATACTCAACCAAATCCTCTCGACGGCGCAGGGTAAGTCGGGCATTCTTGTGAATGTCCATTCGATCTCTCCTCGGAAACTGGATTGCTCATCACAATCAGCTTCTCTGGTTCCGATCGAATGGACAACGTCTTGAAAGATCACAGCCAGCCCGCCGAATCGCAGCAATTCCGTTCTCATCTGCGTTTCACTTCGGCGCTCCACTTTCTGGCTTCGAGATCTAAACGTCCCCACTCAAGTCAAAGCCGGGCTTGAGTGGGCCACCGGTCCCGCCCCAGATCTTCCAAATCTGTCATCCCGACCGGAGCAGATCATCGCAAAGCGATGACCTGTGAAGTGGAGGGACCTGCTGTTGTGACGACAAGTCCAGGCTTGAGCGGGCCACGCTCCCCTCTAAGTGAGCTCAAAGTGAAAATCTCCAGTGCATGGGCAGCCCAAGGCTTGACCGTGGCATTTCGGACACTCCTCGAGGTCGCAACCCTCAGTGTGATACTGTCCTCTCAAAACAACGCAGTCTGGGCAAGGAACTCCTCTCTCGGCGAAATCCTTTGTGAACATCTCTATTTCTTCTCCGTACTTCATCCTGAGGAAGTCGTTCTGTCCGTCCGAAAACCCCATTATTCGCTGCGCGTCCAAAATCTCTTTCGGATAATCCCTATGTACCTCAATACCGTGATAGATGACGAAGTTCTCTCGAAAGAAACGCATCATGCGCGCCTCTACCGCCCAGTTCTCTCGCGCTATGTGTGAATGAAGATCAGTCTTTAGGTGCTTGTGATGAAAGAAGTGAAGGAACTCGAAGAGCTGCACGTAAAGCTTCTTCCATTCGAACTTGTTAAGGTTAAACTTATAATGGACCACAAGGTTCCTCTTGAGTGCTGCCCTCCTGATGATCGCTCGCTCTTTCTCCTCGATTGGTATTCCGAGGTTTTCTAGTCGCACTAGTGCCTGCTCGAGACTAACCGTCTGCCTCTCTGGGTTCGGTTGATCTATGTCCTTATAAATCAAGATAGGATTGACCACTTCCAAGACTCGCTTAAGCAGGAGTTCAAGCGATTGAACTAAGTGTAGGAGCGCAAAGGGCCATTCCTGAACATTTCGCGAGCTCTTACGATAATGTTTCAACGATTGATTCAGGAAGCTGTAAGCATTGTCCTCAAGCGAGAGCGTCAGATGGCCTGAAGGGACGTTCCCACGGGGAACTCGCCTCGGATTAGCGCCCTTTGCTGCGTCGCTGTGTTGCGGTGCCTTGCGGCTCATGGCTTATTTTACTCGTCCAAGGCGGGCTTTTTGTTTGCTAACGGTTAGGGGCGTAACTTAGAATTGGTCGCGATTGAGCTTCTAATCTAATGAGGCTCGCAACGCATGCGCCAGCGTGATCGACTTATTTTCCTTGGACTTTGCCTTGTTGTACTAAGTGTTATTGGCCGAATCACGACCGGTTCATATTCGTTCCTCTACGGCGATTTTTGGTTCACGGCTGGCCTCCTGCTATTGATCCTGCTGAGCATTGTGGACCAGCCCCATTTCTCTAAGGACGCCAATGTATTTATGAATGGGGTTGCAGGAGTGGTTTCCCTGCTCCCGATCCGTAAGTCAGAACGATCCTTCTTTTGGTGGCTGTTCCTCTCCTGGTCGGCGTACCTTGTGTTGTCGAGTTACTGCATCATGGTCTTCCGCTCCAAAGAACTGAAGAAGGAGGGCGTGCCACTTAAAGTCGTCTCTCGACTGAATCGGGAGATCGGCCGTCCAGAGGCGATCTTCTCAGCCTATTTCCTGTGGGGAGTATTCACACAATTTACCCCCAATGCTTCAGCCTATCGCGCACTTTTTCTCTTTTGGGCAGTATTCATGATTCTGAATCTCCCAGAGGTTTCACAACATCTCTCAGAACTCTTTCCGAAAAAGCAGACCGCGGTAACGCCGCTTACAGGAGTCCTCCGATCCTATTCGTCCCCACGCACGGTCGAATGCGAGATGCCCGCCACCGCGCCTCAGCTGCGGCCTGGCTCAAGGGCGCGTATTCGGGTGCGATCGGGAAAAGTCGCTTCTGAGGGGCAGGTCGTTGATGACCGCGTCCTGCAAGGAGTACGGATCGTTCGATTCGGAGTTACAAGCTTCAGCGATGCCTGGAGCCAGATTGCCGACGCATCTGTGAACATGCAGAAAATCGAAATCGAACCTCTCTGCGAAGACGTTGCCGCTGACACAACTCCGACCGGAGTTGTAGATCCCGGATCGACCATAGGCTCGCTGCGGGTCCTCGTGAATCCAGATGCTGACCTCGTCAACGGAGAGATCCTCGCCGTTGACCTCCCAAAGAAACGTGCGTTCTATCAAGTCGTGGCGGCAACCCTCAGAGAAGAGCCGGCCGAGGAGAATCAGCACGTTCAAAGCGTCGAGGTTACAGCCAGCCAGCTGGGTGTATGGATGGATGAAATGTGTCGCTTCGAACCTGTTACCTGGGTCGCCCCCGCCGGTGGATTGGTGCTCCGGCTACAACACTCAGCCGAGCGGGCGGCTGTCCCAGAGGGGCACCTTGAGGTCGGATGCGTGCCGAACTCACCGTTTCCTGTACACCTGAAGCTCGACGACGTCGTTACGCACAACACCGCAATTCTAGGGGTCACAGGAAGCGGTAAGTCTTATTTAGCATTCTGGATTATTTCAGGACTTGTCAAAAGCGGGGTGAAGGTATTCGTCCTAGACATTAGCCGGCAGCACTGGGTTTTTCTGAAGAGCCTAGCCCCGACAGCAATTAAAACCGTCGACGAGGTCGAAACCTGGTACAACAGCGAATCTAAAGTTGGCATTCACCAGTTCGCTAACTCCACCAACTATCCCCAAACAACGGCAGAATTTGTCGAGCGGCTCTTCAAGCAGCTTGAGAAGATCATCAAACTCAAACCGGGCGAGAACGAGCCGGCTCATGTCTGCATAGTATTCGAGGAGGCGCATTCCCTAATCCCAGAGTGGAACCAGGTGGCACAAAAGGGTGACGACGCGTATGTAAATCGTACGGCGCGGACAGTTCTCCAAGGGCGCAAATACGGCCTCGGATGTCTACTCATTTCGCAAAGAACTGCGAACGTAACAAAAACTATTCTCAACCAGTGCAACACGATCGTCGGATTGCAGTCATTCGACCAAACCGGTCTAGACTTTCTCAGCAACTATATGGGTACGGCCTATGCAAACGTCATATCGACGTTGCCTCCTCGACACGCAGTACTTGTGGGCAAGGCATCATCGTCAACGCGCCCGATTCTCTTTCAAATCACCGATCTGAACAAGCGCTGGGCAGAGAAACAGGAGGAAGCTGAGCACCCGGCTGCCGCCAATGCTGTGAGCGTGGACTTGGCTGCCGCCGCCGAGGAAGTGGAGACAAAAGATCCAACCGAGAACTGATTAGGACAGCGGACCACGCAAGCAAATACCGGCCCTCCGGCGCCACCCCACCCGAAGTTCTGGACGAGGAAAGAATTTGTTTGGAGATAAAATGTTCGGACGGAGGCGCTTCGAAATGGCAATCCATATACGAGGCTTATGTCCGCTGATTCAGGTATTTGACATGGACAACTCACTACACTTCTATTGTGAACTGCTCGGTTTCGAAATCGTCGAAAAGGCGGCAGGCGGCGGTTGGGCTTGGTTGCGGCACGGCACGGCTGAACTGATGCTCAATACCGCATACGACGAAGATGAGCGCCCGGAGAAACCTGATCCGGCGCGTTGGCTCGGACATCAAGACACCGGCTTGTTTATTGGATGTCCAGATGTAGAGGGCGCGTATGAATATCTCCGTGCGAAAGGCGTCGAGGTTTCAAAACCGAAAGTTGCCTGGTACGGAATGAAGCAATTGTCCCTGAAAGATCCTGACGGGTTCGGAATCTGTTTTCAGTGGAAAGCCGATCAGCGCTGAGCGCATCTAAAGTCGGAGCGCATCTAAAGGGTGGCCCATTCAAAGCCTGCCCTGAGCCTGTCGAAGGGCCCGGTTTTGGCTTGAGTTGGAGGTGGGTGGGCCCACATCCAGACCGTGAATAGTATCGGGGTGCCCCACTTCTCGCGGTTTTCGAGAAGTGGGCTTTCCTTAAACCCCACGCGGTCGTGCGTTTCGTACTCGTAAAACGTATTTCCCGTCTCGTACCGCCCACTCAAAAACAAAGGCCGCCCGAAGGCGGCCTTTGTTGATTTAAGAACCAAGAACCAAGAACCAAGAACCAAGAACCAAGAACCAAGAACCAAGAACCAAGAACCAAGAACCAAGAACCGATTTCCTAGTCCCCCGCCACCGGCTCCCCAACCTCAGGTTTAGCCTGCGGCGCAGAATGCCCGTTGCCATTCCCGTTCGGCTTCACCAGCGCGTCCAGCGAAATAAATCCGCCCTCGGATTGCACCGGCTTCTCCTTCAGCACCACTTCGCGATACAGCGACGCCATCCGCGCATCGTAAGCCGCATCGTTCTTCTGCGGCCCACGCGCTTCGGAGGCTTTCTGTTTCGCATCCCGCGCCCGCTTCTTTTCTTCGCCGGAGTTCTTCGCGATCCCCAGCTTGTCCAGATCGTGCTGTATCTCCTGCGTCACAATCCCTTCCCGCAGATGCAGCGCATGCTCGGAAGATTCCATGCCCACGTTTTTCCCGCCGGCAAAAATCTCATGCCGTCCATGCTCTTCGTACCACTTGGTGAGCGTGGCCGTCATGTGCATCTTCTCGATAATGTTTCTCCAGCCCACGCCCGTGTTGTACGCGCAGAATGAAATCTCGCCTTCCTGCGTCGCATACGGAATAATGCACTGTTCCGTGCGCCGGAAGTCGTAGTTGAACAGGTCCTGGAACCACATTCCCGCGATAAACAGGAAGTTCCACCGGTCCTGACGCCGCTTCATAACGTCGTCAATCGTCCGGTCCGGCCCAACTTTCCCGTAGTTCTTGCCCGTCGCGCTGAAGTTCTTATCAAACTTCCGCAGCAGGTCGATCAGCTTAAAATGCGTCGGCGACTGGAACGGATCGTAATTCTTCATCAAGCACAGCGCCATTCCGAAAATCGTCAGAAACTTCCCGCGCGCCGCATCGTTGACCTTGGCAATGTCCTTCGCCAGCTGATCGCCCTTCAAAAACGCCGTAACCGGCACCGCTTCCTTAGTCTCCTTATCAATCATCAAAGCCATGCCAGTTCCACAATTCGGATGGCAACCGCAACTTAGTTGGCCCCAGTCGTTGTTTTTGTCTTCGACGTGCATCAGGTCGGCCCAGTCGCTGAAGGTGGACATGAAGCTGATGGGGAACCAATCTCTTGCGGGTTCGCCTAGGCCGGTTTGGTTTTTTACGTCGTGGGCCAGATGCGACAGGGTGTAGCGCTGGGCTTGGCGGCGTTCGTCGGTGATGGCCTCATCGCGGCCGGTGAAACTTACGGGCTGGAAGGACAAGAATCCGATTTTCTTCGGATTATCCAGCGCGAACTGGATGATTCTTCCTACCTGCTCGTTGTTGATGCCGTTCACGATCGTCACTACCGGGACGATTTCAACTCCGGCGCGGTGCAGATTGTCGATGGCTTTTAACTTTACGTCAAACAGGTTGCCGACTTTCCGGTGCGCGTTCGCGGCGTTGCCGATGCCATCGAATTGCAGATACGCATAGCGCATCCCGGCTTCGGCTGCCTGCTGCGCAAATTCAAAGCTCTTCGCGAATTCGATTCCGTTGGTCGCGGCTTGCACGGAGTTGTATCCGACTTTTCTCGCGTAGCGAACGGCGTCCAAAAAGTACGGCGACAACGTCGGCTCGCCGCCGGAGAACTGCACGCTCATCTGACGCCGCGGCTTGATCGTGATCGCGTTGTCGAGCATGGTCTTGATTTCTTCCCACTGCAATTCGTGGACGAACCCCACCTGGTTGGCGTCCATAAAGCACGGATCGCACATCATGTTGCAGCGGTTGGTCAGGTCAATCGTCAGCACCGATCCGCGCCCATACTTCACCGTCGACGTCCCATGATGATGCAGCTTTTCGTCGTTATGCGCCTTAATATCGCGCCCCGGAAACACGTCTTCCAAATGCTGCGAAAATTCCGTGTCAATCGACATCACGTCCTCAAACCGCCCGTGCGTCGGACACTCCTTCACCATCAAAATCTTGCCATCGCGCTCAATGATGGTGGCCTTGATCTCGCCGACTTTCTCATTCATCAGCACTTCATACGGCAAATGCCCATCCAAAATCTGCTGGCGGATTTCCGGCACACACTTCGGGCACAGCGAGTCGGTCGCCCGCGGCCATCCCAGCGGCGGCTTCGACTTCTCATACGACTTCAGCAGCGGCTTGTCCGACCACTTCGGCGTCGGCGACGGATTCTGCTTGACCCGGTTCAGCCGGTCAAACACCACCCACGTCGCTCGCGCGCCCAGCGTTACTGCCTTCTCGACGTACTTAACTGGCTTGTGCATTGTCCTGGGACCTTTCCACTACTGGGATAACTGCGTCGTTGGTCGTTCGTCCCTTCGGCGCGCTTCGCTTGCTCAAGGCAGGCTAAGAGCGGTCGTTGGCCAACCCTCAGGCTCTTGAGACCGTGGGATTTTGCGAACGACGAACGACGTACGACCAACGACGTTCTTGAACTCTCTATCCTATTGGCCCCGTAGCCAGATGGCACCCTTATGACAATGAAAGGGTGAAAATCGGGGTTAAGCGGGAGAAACCGGCAGTGGGCGGAGCTAAGTGATTGAAGCTATTAGGGGTTGGGTAGTGCGTCGAGATGAGCCGTACGGTGTGAAATCAATCGGGATTGGCCGGTCGCTGAGATCAAGATGTGGGAGGGGGCGTCAGATTATTCTCGTCCCTTCCGGCAAGCAGAAGCCTCTGCTCAAGTGGTAACTCAAGCAGAGCCTTTGTATCGCCGAAAAGCTTCACCCGCGTAAGGACGCCAAACACCTTTAACACAATTGAGAATAGCTCTCTGTCCGTGAACAGTTCGCTCAATGCTGAATTCCAGATATCTATGCCTTCGACATCAACCTCCCTTGAGGCGTAGCTTACGAGTTCGGTCAGGCCGGCAACAAACCCGGTTTGCCAACGCTCCGAATCATCGGCGCTCTTGATTTCTGCCAGTCGCACTTGTAGCTCACCTTGCCTCGGCTTAGAGCCCCAAAGTTTCAGTAGTTGATGGAAAATGTTGTGGGACAGATCCTCTCGAGTTGCGATCTCGGCTGCTAACGTGTATTGCTTCGTTTCTATGAGGGCTTCGCATCGTCGGTAGGCAAACCTGTCCTCGCTAGGATCCGTTGCAAGCGCTTGATCGAAAGCCTCGAGCGCTTCGCTGTATCTTTCAAGGTTACAAAGCACGATTCCCTTGTTACCCCAAGAAAGTGCATCATTCCCGAAGGCTTGAGTCGCCTTGTCTAAGTACTCCAGCGCTTCGGAGTACATTTCCTCATTCGCTAACGCAATGCCGTATTGAGCGAAGACGCCCTTTAGGACCTCACCCAGTTCGAGAAAGGGTGATAGAGCCTTCCTTGCCTCCGTGAACTTCTCCACTCTAAGGAGTACGCGAGCTTTCTCAACTGAGACAATAGGCCCGAGGTCGGAATCAACGGCGACCGCTTGGTCCAAAATGCTCACCGCCTCGTCGGTCCGCCCAAGCGACCCCAGTAACTGCGCCTTGTCCACCAAGATCATACCGACGTTTGGATCTAAGGCAATCGCCCGATCGAACAATTGAAGAGCGCGCTCCCGTGCCCCCCCACGGGCGTGTGCGGCGGCCAGTTCGCGCAGGACCGGAATATCTCGCGGGTTCTCTAAGAGTCTTGCTTCTAGTATCGGTATCAATTCCTCAAAGCGCTCCAGCCAAATCATCGCTCGACTGTAATGGGACCAGTCTTCGGCGATTTTGCTGAGCTCGGCGAGTTCCTGCGCTTGGGCCGCCAATTGCTCGGCTGTGCCTTTTTCAAGAGTAAGTGCTCGACATAGAGCGGCAATTTCTGGACTCAAATGCGCGTGCCCATCTTGTGCGTTGTACTCGTCTAAGGCAGCCTGGAAATATGACCTTCCAGGCCCCTGCGCACTGTTCGCTGACAACCTGTGTTCAAGTTCCTCGCGGGAGAACCAGTACCTAATGAAGTCGACTAGCAGGTGGAGCGGAAGATCGCGGTGGGTTTTGGCTTCAACACAGATGCGAAGCAGTGGCTCAGTAAGCTCGTAGAAAGCTTCCCTCCCAATCCTGTCCACCCTTACGTACCGGTTTACCAGGAGTTGCTTCAATTGGCTCGCAGCAGTCTGGTGAGTTGTGAGGCAGTTTGTTGCTATGGTGGTGACAGTGGCCGGTTTCCTGTACTCACAGAGGAAGTTCACGATCTTTTGCTGCTGACGTGAAAGTCCAACCATTTGTGACTGATAGTAAGGTGTGAGCGCGTCAATAGTTTTTAACAATGGCTCGACGAAATGCTCTGATTCTCCATGGTTGAGGAAATCGTGAAGGAAGTCGTAAAAGAGCACAAAGATTCTGTGGTTCCCGCCTGCTAGGTGTTGGACAGCCCGGACGCGAGCGCGTCCGGCGGCCGTGTCCAGAAATGCCACTGTCTTTTCGTCTTTATTGCAGCGGGCCAATCTCTGCAACAGCACCACGGCATCGTCAAACGACAGCGGTTTAAGATGTATGACCTCAAAAAATCCATAGAATGGCGATACTTGTCGGGAAATTCCCGAAAAAAGGGCCGGGGTAGTGGCGAGGACGGCCCAATGCGGATAAGTCTGCATAAGGGCACGCCATTGTTTTTGCCCTTGCTCCTGAAGCTTCGCGAACACCTCGTTTAGATTTTCGACGATCAACAGCAGGGTTCTTCCCTTCAAGGCGTCTTGTAACCAGCGCCATGCCTGATCTTCCGCCTGAGATCTCGTTAGTTTTGACAAGAGGCCGATCTTGTCTGAAATTTCTAGACCCGTGTCCTCTGAGGTGGCACGCAATATCCTAAGGAGAAAGTCGAGAAAGGAGTTGATTCCCCATTCTTCCTCTCGGAGGTATGCAATGCAGAGCTTGTCAGTCAAATCTTTCTTTGCTTTGAGTCTGTGATAGACGAGAGATACAAGATGAGATTTTCCGATGCCGCGGGGACCCACTAGTAGGACGTTGTGCTTCGACGCCGTGCAGGCGCTCTCCTCGAAAATGTCGACAAGTCGTCCCGCTACGCTTCCGCGCTGGACGAACATGTCCTCGATCAGATCTGAAGGCATCGCAGAAGGATTGAATGTAGAAAATATGGCCATATCACCCCCTCGTATATGCCCACCAAGCCTGAACAATTGAGTAACGGAAGGAATACGACCCATCAGAATCTCTGAGAAGGTAGTGGTCTTTCAGCAGAACTTGCAGAACCTGACGAAAGACTTCATCCTCTGCGTCCGGAGTTCTGTGCCGGACTAGGTTGAGAAGATCCGAAAAGCTGACGGGTTTCTTACGAGAAGCGAGAGCGTCGAGGGCGTGGAGAGCTAGGGTTGCTTCAGCCGTCCCATAGTATGTAGTTAGACGACTTTGGTAATAGTGAAAATGCGCTGGGTCGTTAGGATCTGCGATCAGATTCTGGAGGCAAGCCCTCGCACCGTCGCTGTCAACCGAGCCCCCTGCGTCGCGAATTCGAGAAATTAGGCAGTGGACGTAGTACGGGATGTGACCGGCTGCCTCACTGATGGTTCTACAAACGTTCCCCTCGTCATCCGAGAGGGCAATGCTCTCGCCTGCAAGGAGTAGTTTCGCCAAGCGCGCGCCATCGCTGGAATGAAGCGGAGGTACCTCAATCGTGAGCATGTCGTTGGTTGGATCGTTCGAGTATCCGTATTTTCGCAAGCTGCCGATAACCTGATGTATGCCGACCGATCCCGTGAACACCATCCTTAGTCTTGGATGTTTCTGTCGTAGAGCTCTAAGCGCGTCCAGGACTTCCATGGCGTCCTGCTCCCCGGATGCTTCCTTGACGTTGTAGAGAAAAAGTGGCAGTTCATCCCAAAAGAAAACGACCTGTCGGCTTTCGTTGGCGAAGATGTCGTCGAAGAGTGCGGCGAGTAGGGTTTTCCAATGTGCCTTTAGGTGCGGAAGCTTGATATGCCCAATCTCTGTGCCACCCAGCTTCTCAGCGAGCTTCCAAAATGCAAGGCGAGCCCGTTCACCCTTGGAGAGCGCGGCCTCGACATCGGCGTAGATTCCTTCTATAAACTCGCTCGGCGATCTGAAGGCCTCGACGTCCCGAAGGAAGCATATCCGGCTCTGATCGTGGCTATCCACCATCTTGCGGATCACGCTTGTTTTTCCAACTCGTCTTTCTGAAGTGAGCACAATACTCTGGGTATCAAGCCGTTCCCAGATGAGAGCTATCAGGCGATCTCTTCCGATAACATCTTCGGGCGCGACGATTCCGCCTGGATTGACTCTCACGCCATTTATTGTACACCAGTCAAAACGTATGTCAATATCAACGTACGATACTAATATCGTATTACTGCTTAACTGCAACCATTTTTGTTTTCAAACGGTTGGTGCCACGAAATGCGGTGGCTCACCTTTCGCGATGCCGAACGGAGGCTAGCCCATCCTTCTACTACCCCGTTTCGACTGAGGGCTTCGGCAAAACACGACAAGCTTCGGCTTTCAAAGAGCCTGCCCTGAGCCGCAGTCAAAGGGTGGGCTAGCGAAGCCTATCTTCCGGTTCGGGGGCATTCCTGGGGGCGGTGCGGAGATACTTCATCAGTCCTGCGCCGGTGTCTTTGCCGGCACGCTTGCTGAAAAAGTCGGACGCAGTTTCGATGACGCCAACTTTTTCGGCGACGGCAACCGCGATCTGTTGGTTCCGTGATTTATCGATTCGGCAACACGCGCCATCTTCTTTCGACAGGCGCTGGGCGCTTCGTGCTGCGGCTCGGCTGAAGCTGGCAGGCAAGAGTGGGGCGGATGGCGATTGGCAGGTGGAGGGCGCGCAAAGTGAAAACCTCTGTCCGGCTAAAGCCGGCAATCGAGCGGCAGGGCTCCTATCGGCACGGCTAAAGCCGTGCCCTCCCACGAAGCCGAAAGGCAAAGTGAGCGCTCGCAAAGAAACCCCTGTCCGGCTAAAGCCGGCAATCAAGCTGGAGGGATCCTTTCGGCACGGCTAAAGCCGTGCCCTCCCACGAAGGCGAAAGGCAAAGTCAAAACCGCTGTCCGGCTAAAGCCGGCAATCAAGCTGGAGGGATCCTGTCGGCACGGCTGAAGCCGTGCCCTTTCACGAAGCCGAAAGGCAAAGTCAAAATCCCGGCTACGTAGCTTTGCTCCTGGGTTCAGCTTAGTTTACGGCAAACAGCAGGTTCCTCCACTCCGCAGATTGATTCGCCAAGCGAATCAATCTGCTCCGGTCGGAATGACAGATTGGGGAGGGGTTCGCAAATGCAGCGCTGAAGCGCTGCTCCACGCAGAGTCAAAAGCCCCATCCTAGCCAAAGGCAGGCTAGGATGGGGCACCCAGCTTTTATTTAAGTCCCAGCGAAGGTCAAAGGCGGCGGGCAGGAGTGTCCGAGCCACACTTGCCAAATCAAAGTGAAACACAAGGTCCCTCGACTTCGCAAAATGATTCGCTTTGCGAATCATCTTGCTGCGCTCGGGATGACAGGGTTTGGGATGTTTATGCGGCGCTGAAGCGCGCTCCACCCAAAGTCAAAAGCCCCACCCTAGCCAAAGGCAGGCTAGGATGGGGCACCCAGCTTTTATTTAAGTCCCAGCAAAGATCACAGGGTCGGACAGGAGTGTCCGAGCCACGCTTGCCAAAATCACTTCTCGCAAAGTGTGTGAGAGAAATGAGGCACCTGCAGCCACACGCGAGATCCCTCGCCCCGCTGGTGAAAGCGCGGGGACTTCGGGATGACGCAGGGTCGGTGAAAAATGAGCCGCCCGCGTCAAAAGCGAAACACAAGGTCCCTCGACTTCGCGGATCGCTTGTCAGCGATCTGGCTGCGCTCGGGATGACAAGGTAGTGGTGGGGGAGAGTAAGTCGGGTTTCATCAGGTGCCAGGCTTCGCGGTATTTTTCCAGGCGCATTTTTTTGGCGGTGCGGTGAGGATAAAAACGGAGCATGGGGGCGGGCTGGCAGGCGCGGACGGGGAGGACGTACCAGAGGTCTAGAGGGATGATGTGGGCGACGAGGAAGTCGATGTCGCGGGGGGAATAGACGGCGCGGCCTTTGCCGACGGTGTAGGTGGCGCGGGTTTCGTAGGCGTGGGCGCGGAGAGAGTCGGTGGCCTTGATTTGGACGCGGAGGAGGCGGCGGCCGTTGTCGAGGATGAAGTCGTAGCGTTCGCTGTCACCCCAGGGTTTGGCAACGCCGAATCCGAGGGAACTGGCTTTGTGGAGGAAGGCGGCTTCGCTGCGTTCGCCGCAGCGTTTGGTGTTTTTTAGATGCACGGGCGCGGGCTTAGGTTTTGGTTGGGACGAAGGGCGACGAGGCATTACGGGGCTCCCAGAAACACAAAAAGGCGCAGCTAAGAGCTGCGCCTTTGTCGTTATCTTGTAGTTAATTCAAGTATGACAGATTGGGAGGGAAATTGTGCCAGGATTTGGGATTTATTTGCGTAGTGGAGAGAAGGAGTTGCGGGGAAAATGGCGAAAAGGGGGCTTGACAAAGATTTCAACAGGGCGGGTGCGGGTTAGCGAAAAAGGATCCAGGGCGGTCCGGTCAATACGTCTCTAGATTGACGCGGCGGGCTTATTTTTCTGCCAAGGGCGACAGGGAAATGGGCGGGGCGGGGTAAGGGCCTTCACTCTTGGCTAGGGAGAGTTCTTCAAAGAGAAGAGAAGGGCTGACGCAAGACACGACGGGGAGGTCGCCGCCGGAAGAAATTCCCATGGAGAACAGGGAAGTCATTCGGGGAATGATTTCGTCGTTGAAGAGGACAGGAGTATCACCGGTGGCGATGATTTCTTTGAACGACTCGGGGGGCAATTCGGCGATGTGGACGCCGCGCAATGGCTCTTCATGGCCGTCGGGGTAGAGCTTGAAGACTTCGAGGAGCGATTCGGATGAGCCGGCCTGGTTGGCCATCTGCCGGGCCATTTGCATGAATGACGCTGCGGAGCCGCCGCCGACGTGGCGGACAACAATTGCGTAGTCGAGGCCGCGGTCTTTGGCGCGGCGGAGAAGTTCCTTGCGGAGGTCTTCCGCGGACATGGTCTTGTCGGATTTCACGAAGAGATTGCTGGGTACGGCGCCCCAGCCGTGACGGCTGCCTGAGCTGTGCAGGAAACCGCGAACTGGGACGCGCGAGGTGAGCAGGCCTTTGAGAATGCCGTGATCAATGAGGACAGTCTCGCGGGTTTTGATGCCATCGTCGTCCACGGAAGAACTCCCCATGAGAGTGGATCCGTTGAAGCCGGCCTGGGAGGGGTCGTCGCGGACGGAAATGAAGTCGGGGAGGATGCGGGCGCCGAGCTTGTCTTGAAACGATGCGCCGCCGAGGCGATCGAGCATTTGGTTGAAAAACATCTCGAATTGCGGATTGTCGCTGATGGGAGTGCGGGAGGCGGCGAGGCGCGATCCGAACTGCTGCATGAAGACTTCGCCGGCTGCGGCGCCTTCGAACAACACCGGGCCGTTATAGCGGTCGAGAGACGACGCCGAGCGAAGCTGCAGAATGAGTGCTGACATTTGCTGAGTGCGCTGCAACAAGGCTTCTTTGGGTGGAAGGTCGGCGATGGTACGGCCGTACACGGAAAAGGAATTGGCGATGGGCACGCCATCGGCGGCATGAGTGCGGGCGCTGACTTCCAGTTTTATCAAAGGCTCATAGCGGGTGTAGACGGTGCCTTCGCTGTTTACGTAATGAGTGGAGACGGTGCGGTAGTTGATGATGACCGACGAGAGATCTATTTCCGGAGCGGAGCGGAAGACGGCGGAAAGTTCACGCGCCAGGGATTCCAGATTTCCGGAGTTAAAAAACACGAGAGTTAGGGGAGCGGTTAGGGTGAGCGGCGCCTCCTTGCTGAAGTCGGGAAGACTCTCACCGCCGTTGCGCATTTTGAGTGCGGCTTTCTTGGCGGAGAGGTCTTCGAGGGCGCGTTTGTATTCTTTGTCGGTGGCGAGCCAGAATTCGCGGCGGATCTGGGTGTAATCGTTGTCGAGAGAACCTTGTTCGATGCCGCCAAACATGCCCGCCAGGCCGCCGCGAAGGCGCTGCATGGAAAAGAAATTGGTGTTGTCGAGGGTGTAGTCGCCAACCCTGAGTTCGACCCCGACCAGGCGGTTGCGAAATGGAGTTCCGCTGCTGGAAGTGAGGCTGCCGAGGGTGGCAGAAATTTCGTGCTGGGTGATGTCCTGGGTGCGGTAGGCGAGGAAATAGGGCTTGTCCATCTGCTGGAGCTGCAACTGGCCCATGGAACGCGCCATTTCGTCCTTCATGGCGCGTGTGACGACGTCATCTTGCTGGGCCTGAGGAAGCGCCTGAGATAGTGGGGCGGCAAGAAGCGCAATCAGCAACCACTTCCATCGCATCGGGGAGAGGTTTCGGGTCGTCATTGTTTCTTCTCGGCTGGTTTCTTCTCGGCGGAACTGGGCGGGGGCAGCAGCGGGGCGCGCTCCTGGGATTTTTCTTTGCGCTGGACTTCGATTTGCGAGATCAGCAGCCCGGGGGCGCTGGCGGAAACCGGAACCCATCCGGACTCGGCGCCACAGACACCGTTGAAGACCGCGACATCGTCATCGGCAGCGACAATCTTGCTGAAGGAAGTGAGTGGAGTGCCAATCAAGTCCACGCCGCGGACTAATTCTTCACGGCCATCGGGGTAAATCCGATAGACGACGGTGGGGCGGACGTTGAACGCGTTGGGAATAATGCGTTGGGTGAAAGTGAAACCGCCCTCAATGTCGTCGAAAAGCAGCCCGTAGGGCTTGCCGGCAGACTTGACCTCTTCGATCAGGAGCTTCTTGAGCTGGTCGCGTGAAACGGACTTCGAAGATTCGACGATCAGGTTCGACTGCCGGGCGACCACCTGGTATCCCTGCTGGCGGCGGCCATGCCCGTTGGAGTGATCGAAGCCGGTGATCGGTGTACGCGACATGAGAAATTCTTTGAGAATTCCGTTCTGGACAATGGTGACGCGGTGGGCGCGCACGCCTTCGTCGTCAAACGGGTAGTACCCGACTAACTCGGTGTGACCAAGTTGCTTTAACGTGGGATCGGAATAGACGGAGAGAAAATCCGGGAGCACCGACTGGTTCACCTTCTTCTTGAACGTCTGGGCTTCATCCTCGTTCTTTTGGCGCTGGCCTTCAACACGATGGCCGAAGATCTCGTGAAAAAACACAGCGCTGGAACGGCCGGAGAGGATGGCGGGACCGGTGTAAGGCTCGGCTACGGGGGCCTTGATCAGCGCCAAAAGAGTGCTGACCATTTTGTCCACGTCATTGGCGAGCGCAGCTTCGTCGGGAAGGCCGTCGGGGCGGAAAGACATGTAAGTCTGGTGTAGCGGCAGCTCCATCCCGTCGTCAGCTTTGGCGGTGGCGGAGATGATGAGGCGGTAGAAGGGCGACGACATGCGGACCTGGGAACCGTCGCTGTTGACGTAGCGGCGAGTCTCGATCTCAGCGTCGAGGTTGGCGGAGGCGTCGATGATTTCCTTGTGCTGGGCAAAGGGTTTGGTCAGATTGCGAAGCCTCTGTTCCCAGGTTTTTGTATCCACGGAGAAGGCTGCGATCGGCTCGGAATAAACTTCAGCTTTCTCATGCGAGAAATCGGAAGACTTGTCTTCCTGCTCGACTTTGACCTGGACATTGGACTGGACTTGCTGAAATCGTTCCATGGCGCTGCGGTATTGCTGTTCGGTGGCCTGCCAGAGCGCAACCCGAAGAGCCATGGTGTCGTCATCGAGGGGGATCCTGGGGGCTTCGAGGTGGTCGATCATGGCGTCGCTGGAAGTTTCCTCGCGCAGAGGGTGGGTGCTATCGAGTTTGTAGTCCCCTACGCGAAGATCAAGGTCGAGAACACGGGTGGTCTGATCGGAGTCGGAAGTAAGAGCCCCGAACGACGCGGTGACGTTTACGGCACGATTGTCGGTGAGCTGATAGGAGAGGAAGTAGGGCGGAACCGGCGCCTTTTTGAAGTTCCGCATGGAGCGGTCAACTTCCTGGCGCATGGCGGCGATCACTGGATCTGGCTGGTTCTGTTGGGCAACCAGAGCGGAGGAAACAAGTAACAGAGATACAGCAAAACCGGTTCTGAAAGATGCGCTCACACACTTCTCTCTGAGTGGAGTCTGAATCGTGGGGGAGACCCGCTCCGTGGTGCTGGAGTGAGGGAACTTTACACCTTTGTTTTCAAAAAGGAAAGGCCGAGTTTCCTCGGCCTTCGCTTGCTGCGAGATATGGAAAAAGCAATGACGAGTATGTTTATTGCACGGTCAGCGTGGTGGAGCCGGTTATTCCTCCAGAGTTAGCGCCGATAGTGGCGGTGCCGGCGGCGATGCAAGTCGCTTGTCCTCCCACGCTGGGAGCATTGGCGATGGTGGCAACGCTGGCGTGTGAAGAACTCCAGTGGGCGTTCAGCGTGATGTCTTGCGTGCTGGCATCGCTGAAGGTGCCGGTGGCAATGAACTGTTGTAAGCCACCCGCCGCCACGGTGGGGTTCGCCGGAGTAACGACCAGCGAAACCAGCGTGCCTGTGCCTATCGTTAGGGTGGTAGTTCCGGTCACGCCCGACGCAGTAGCGGAAATGGTTACCGATCCGCCTCTCTTGCCGTGAGCAATGCCTGATCCGCGGATCGAAGCGAAGTTCGGGTGATTGGATTTCCAGGAGAGTCCGCTGAGGTTCGCGGCCACGCTGCCATCGCTGAACGTACCGCTCGCGGTGAATCTGATCGACGTGCCCTTGGAGATTCTGGGGTTGGCCGGGTTGATGGTGATCGAAACCAGGTGGGCGGTCGAAACCGTGAGCCCCGTGGAACCGCTGACCGACCCGAAAGTGGCTTTGATGGTGGTGCTGCCCGTGGCCACGCTTGCAGCAAGGCCCTGCGCATTAATGGTTGCCGCCGCCGCAGTCGAAGATGTCCACGTCACAGTGGTGGTGATGTCCTGTGTGCTGCTGTCGCTAAAAGTGCCGGTCGCAGTGAATTGTTTGGTGGTGCCGACCGCCATGCTCGAGTTTGCCGGAGTGACGGCGATGGAAACGAGCGACGCGGCAGTAACGGTGAGCGGCGCGGTTCCGCTAATCCCACCTGAGGATGCGGTGATGGTTGTGGTCCCGGTTCCGGTGCTGCTGGCGAAGCCGGTGGAATCAATGGATGCTACCGAGGAGGAAGACGAAGACCAGGTGAGTGGCGTGAGCAATTGCGTGCTGCCGTCATCGAAGCTGCCTACCGCGGTGAACTGCACGGTCGTTCCCAGAGCGATCGTCGAAGTCGCAGGTGACACCGCGATTGAAACCAGGTGAGCCGGCACGACCGTCAGAGTGCTGGTGTCTGAGAATGTTCCCACGGTCGCGGTGATCGTGGTAGAACCCGCAGCCGCGGTGATTGCCATGCCTGAACTATTGATGGTCGCCACTGAAGTGGACGAAGAAGTCCATGTCACTCCGCTCGACAAATCCTGGCTGGTGCCATCGCTGTAGGTGGCAGTCGCGGTGAATTGCAAGTTAACGCCGATGCCCTGCGTCAAGTCATCGGGCGTGACCGTGATGGAAACGATGCTGGGAGCGGTGACGGTGACGCTAGTGGATTGCGAAACGCCACCGAAAGTGGCGGAGATGTTGGTCGATCCGGCCGCAACCGCGGTGAGCCATCCGCTGGCATCGATCGTTGCCGTCGCGGTGGAAGAAGAACTCCATGCAACCAGAGCAGTGAGGTCGGAGCTGCTGCCGTCGTTGTAATTACCAATCGCGGTGAATTGCTGACTGGTGTTGACCGGAACTGAACTAGCGAGAGGCGACAACGTTATAGATACCAGATTGGCAGCCGCTACGGTGACTTTAAGGCTCCCGCTGGATTGCAGCGTTCCCGATTTGGCGGTGATGGTGACGTTGCCGGACGTGGCACCGGTTGCCATACCCGAAGAACTGACGCTGGCGACGTTGGAGTCCGAGGATGTCCATTGTGCGGAACTCGTAACGTCCTTGGAACTCCCGTCGGAATAATGCGCCGTCGCGGTAAAAGCTTGTGTGGCTCCCACGCCGATGGCGACAGTCGCGGGCGAGACCTGGACCGACGTCATACCGGCAGAAGAGAGTTGGGACTGCGAGCCTCCGGCGCCTCCCGTGCTGCAAGCGGTGAGCAGGGCCAAAAGGGACACGAGGACGACACAAGGCGCAGTCTTCATTTGTTCTCCAATCAATTTTCTGGTGAGTACGAGTGCCTGGGGGGATAGATACAGGCTACCGAATCCCACTCCGGGAGTCGTCCAGAAACGGTTCGGCGCGGATTACTGTGGTAACGGCCCGTTACAGCTGAACGCGCGAACTGGCCGCTTCAATCCTGGGGCATGGCCGGATGACAGGGGCTGCCGTTACTTAGGTCATCTTGGGCAGGGTACCAATTCAGAGGATGATACAGACTGGTTCCGGAAGACTTCCGTATGCAAATAGATGATCTGTTGCGAATTGCCATGGAGCGCAAGGCCTCCGACTTACACCTGAAGGTCGGAAACTATCCTCACCTGCGGATTGACGGCGAACTGGCGCCGCTGACCGATCAGCCGCGCGTCACCGCCGAAGACATGCTCACCATGGCCTTCAGCATGATGTCCGCCCGCCAAAAACAAAAATTCAAAGAAACCTCCGAAATCGATATGGCGTATGGGGTGGCTGGGTTGGGGCGGTTTCGTGTGAACGTGTTTCAGCAGCGGGGGAATGTGGGGTTGGTGCTGCGCGTTATTCCGACCAAGATTCGGGCGCTGGATGAGCTGTATCTGCCGAAGGTGATTGAGCAGATTTGCGAGATGCCGCGCGGGTTGGTGCTGGTGACGGGGGTGACGGGTTCGGGTAAGTCAACCACGCTGGCGGCGATGATTGACCGGGTGAACTCGACGCGAGCGGAACACATTATTACGATTGAGGATCCGATCGAATTTCTGCATCGCGATAAGAAGGGGTATGTAAACCAGCGCGAAATCGAAGTGGATACGCCGAGTTTTTCAACGGCGCTGCGAGCATCGTTGCGCCAGGATCCGGATGTGATTCTGGTGGGCGAAATGCGCGATATGGAAACCATTGGGACGGCGCTGCATGCGGCGGAAACGGGCCACATGGTTTTCTCGACGTTGCACACTTTGGACGCAGTGGAAACCATTAACCGAATTATCGCGGTGTTTCCGCCACCGGAGCAGAAGCAGATTCGATTGCAGTTGGCGGCGGTGCTGCGGGCAGTGGTTAGTCAGCGACTGGTCAAGCGGAGCGACGGAGAAGGGCGAGTTCCGGCGGTTGAGGTGATGATCAATACGGCGTATATCCGGGAATGTATTTTGGTGCCGGAAAAGACGCGGGCGGTGCGGGACGCGATTTCGGCGGGCACGTCGCAATACGGGATGCAGACATTCGATCAGTCGCTGTGGGATTTATTCCAGGCGGGGCTGGTCGGCTACGAGACGGCGCTGGAAAATGCGTCGAATGCGGACGATTTCAAGCTGCGCATGCAAGGCATTTCGTCAACCAGCGATATGTCGAAGAACGCGATGCAGGCTACCGGATTTGGCAGCAAGTAGTTCTTCGATTCTTGAAGTGTGGCTTAGGGCGGGAGCGAAAAGCTCCCGCTTTTTCATTTGGCGTTGCCGGCGAAAATCTTTTACCACAGAGGGCACTGAGGATCACCAAGGTATTTCGCCTCGGGGACTGAGGCCCAGTCCTGATAATTGGCGGGTTTGTGCGGGCCTGAAGGCCTGCTCCACTTCTTTTTCCATTCTGAACGGCCGTCGGTCTCTTGAGCGAGTTGGGGTGACGCCGGGGAAAAGCCCCACTTCTCGCAAAGTGCGCGAGAAATGGGGCACCCGCGAGTTGGGCGGTTAGGAGTGACATTGTTTTAATGTCCTCACACTTATAATGGCGGGCATGTCACGCCTTCTTGTTTCCAAAATCAGTCTTGTTGTCTTCCTGCTTGCAGTTCCTGCTTCGCTAACGAGCGGCGGATGGTGTGGTGTTTACGGATCCTCTGCCGACCGGAGTGCGGCTTGATGCGGTCGGCGACGCGGTGGAGTTGGGGAGTGTGCCGTTGGGGATGGCGGTGGCTCCGGGCGGGGATCGGGTTGCTGTGGTGTTGAGCGGGTGGCGGGAGCAAGGGTTGCAGATTGTGGATTTGAAGTCGGGACGGGTGACGCAGACGCTGGAACAGAAGGCGGCGTTTTTGGGAGTGGCGTTTTCGCGGGATGGGAAGGAGCTTTACGTTTCGGGCGGGAATGACGATTCGGTGTTTGTGTATGCGTGGGCGGATGGCGTGGCGACGTTGAAATCCAAGATTGTGCTGGGGCAGCAGAATGCGGATAAAACGGGGTCGAGATATCCAGCGGGGCTGGCGGTTTCGACGCGCGGGAATTACTTGTATGTGGCGGAGAATGTGGGGGACGATCTGGCGGTTGTGGATTTGAGCACGCAACAGGTGACGCAGAGGCTGGCTACCGATCATTATCCGTATGCGGTGGAAGTTGCGGAAAATGGCAGGGTTTATGTTTCGGCGTGGGGCGGGGAGACAGTTTCTTTTTTCAAGGAGGGCGGAGACGGGATTTTAACCAGTGCGGGGAAGGTGAGGGTTGGGAGGCATCCATCGGCGATGGTGGCGAATGCTGCGGGAACGCGGCTGTATGTTGCACTGGCGAGTGTGGACCAGATTGCGGTGGTGGATACGCGGGCGGTGAAGGTGTTGCGATATTTGAGTGATGCGAATCCGGCGGGGCCGGCAGAGGGGAGCACGCCGAATGCGCTGGGTTTGTCGAAGGATGGATCGAAGTTGTTGGTGGCGGAGGCGGACAACAATGCGGTGGCGGTGTTTGATGTTTCCGAAAGGGCTTCTAAGGACACAGGCGGGAAGAAGGCCGGCGAGGGGTCACGATCGGAGGCGCGGCTCGAGGGGCGTATCCCGACGGATTGGTATCCGACGGCGGTGGCGGAGGCGGGCGGGCAACTGCTGGTGTTGAGTGGGAAGGGGCATGGGAGCCATGCGAATCCGGATGGGCCGGTGCCGGGGCAGCACCGGAAGCGGCTGGGTTACGATCTGGGGCAACTGAATGGGACGCTGCGGGCTTTTTCGGAAGACGATGCGTTATCGCATCTTGCGGAAGATTCGCGGCGGGTGGCGGAGGCGAATCATTGGGGGCAGCCTAGAGCGAGCAAGAAATATCCGGCGTTCAAGCATGTGATTTACATCATTAAGGAGAACCGGACTTACGATCAGGTGTTTGGAGATTTGAAGGAAGGGGATGGAGATCCCAATCTGGTTTTCTTTGGCGAGAACGTGACGCCGAATCATCATGCTTTGGCGTTGCGGTTTGGATTGTTTGACCGGTTCTTCACCAATGCAGAGGTGAGTTCGCAGGGGCACATGTGGTCCACGGCGGCGTATGTTACCGACTACGACGAGAAGACGGTGCATTCGGCTTACTCGGATCGGCGGGCGGATATTGATGACGAAGAGATCGACGAGCCGGCGAACGGGTTTTTGTGGAATCTGGCGAAGAAGAGGGGGATCAGTTTTCGCGACTATGGGGAGATGGTGAGTCGCGAGAAGGGGCCGGGGCGGGAGGCGATGGAGCGGCGGGGGCTGGCGGGGGAGGCCAATCTGGATTACGCGCCGTTCAATATGGCGGTCGCGGACCAGTCGCGGGTGGATGTGTGGCTGAAAGAATTTCGGAAGTTCGTCGAGAAGAAGGAATTGCCGCAACTGGAGATTTTGCATTTGCCGAGCGATCACACGGCGGGCGGGAAGGCGGGGTTCCGGACGCCGCGGGCGTGTGTGGCGGACAATGATTTGGCGTTGGGGAGGATTGTGGAGGCGGTCACGAAGTCTCCGTTCTGGCGGGATACGGTGATTTTTGTTTTGGAAGATGATTCGCAAAATGGGCCGGACCATGTGGACTCGCACCGGTCGCCGATGCTGGCGATTTCGGCGTACAACCACGGTGGAACGAACCACCGGTTTGCGAACACGACGGACGTGGTGGCGGCGATTGAGGACATTTTGGGGCTGGATCGAATGTCGAAATTCGATTACTTCAGCCGGTCGCTGGCGGATGTGTTTTCGGAGACGCCGGATTTGTCGGCGTGGACGGCGGAGGCGGCGCGAGTGGATTTGAAAGAGATGAACGCGGGGCATGGGGAAGAGGCGCGGATGTCGGAGGGGTTGGATTTTAGCGCGGCGGACCGGGTGGATGATGATTTGTTTAACCGGATTTTGTGGCGGATGGTGAAGGGTGGATGAAGCGTTTCCCGTGGCCCGGGCAGCGGCGCCGGTGCATGCGTTGGCGATGAGCTACTAGATCTCGGCGAGATCAAGATCAAAGGCAAAATCTTTACCACAGAGGGCACAGAGGGTTCACAGAGGTTTTTTCAGGTTCGGTGCTGGGGAGAATTCCTTGCGGCGGCTTTGGGCGTGCGAGCGAACGCGGGGTCCTTCGACTCCGTAAGAGCTTCGCTTCGCGAAGTTCTTACTTCGCTCAGGATGACAGGGGTGGGAAGGAAAACTTGCGGGTGCGGGGCGCCACAGGCGGAAAGCGGGTTCCTCTGCGCCTGCGGCGCTTCGGAATGACATCGATTTTATTTTAACAACGGTGCTGGATGATTCGACTTTATTTTGAGGACGGTGCTGAATGATCCGACCGGATACGGGGACGCGGGAGCGGATTGAGTTTGGGAGGAATCAACGCTCGAAGGTGAAGCGGTCAGCGCACGGGCAGTGGGATGCGAAGCTGCGAAAGCACGATCCGGTGGAAATTATTTTGAGGGTGAACCGGGAGCGGATTTCTGCGCTGGTGCCGATCAAGATGGCGCGGATGGCGGCTTCTCCGTTTGGATATTTTCGCGGGAATGTGCCGGTGATGGCGGCGGACCTGGCGGGGATGAGGTCGAGCGGGATCACGGCGCAGATCTGCGGAGATGCGCATGTGCGGAACCTGGGAGCGTCTACTGCACCGGATGGGCGGCTGATTTTCGACGTCAACGATTTTGATGAGACCATTCGAGCGCCGTGGGAATGGGATTTGAAACGGTTGGGGACGAGCCTGGTGCTGGCGGGGCGGGAGGCGCAGAATTCTGATCGCGCGTGCCATGAGGCGGTGCTGGCGTGCGCGGAAATGTATCGCAGGAAAATGGCGGAGTTTTGCTGGATGACTTGCCTGGAGGTGGCGCACTGCCGGATCCATCGGCAGTTTTTCGGGCAGCCAGGAGCGTCGGTGCTGGAGCGGGCGGAGCGGGCGACACCGGCGCATAGTCTGGCGAAGTTGACGGTGGCAAGAGGGAAGCCGCGAATGTTTCGGGAGATGAAGCCGGTGCTGACGCATCCTTCGAAATCGAAAGCGCGGGAGGTGTTGAAGGCGTTGAAGAGTTATCAGGAGACGTTGTCGCCGGCGGGAGTGCATCTGCTGAGTTTTTATCGGGCGGTGGATGTCGCGTTCAAGATTGTCGGAGCGGGAAGCGTGGGGCTGCACGATTATGTGGTGCTGCATTTTGCGGGGGATGGAGTGGCGGACCCACTATTTTTGCAAGTGAAGGAGGCGGTGGTATCGGCGTACGCGCCTTATGTGAAATCTGGGGAGACGGGGATGCATCAGGGGGAACGGGTGGTGCATGGGCAGCGGATGTTGCAGGCGCAGCCGGATGTCTTGCTGGGGTGGACGTCGATGGGGAAAGGCGATTATCTGGTGCGGCAGTTGAACGATCATAAGGGATCGATTGAGGATGCGGATTTGCGTGGTGTGGGGCTGACGGAGTATGCGACGACTTGCGGGGAAGTGCTGGCACGGGGACATGCACGGTCGGGGGATCCGGCGGTGCTGGCGGGGTACTTGGGGCCGAATGACCGGTTTGATAAGGCGCTGGGGAAGTTTGCTGTGAGCTACGCTGACCAGACTACGCGGGATTATGAGGGGTTTCGGAAGGCAGTGCGGAGTGGGAAGATTAAGGCGGGGCGGGCGTGGATGTAGCAGCGATGTACCTCAGCGGCTGAAGCCGGGTTATGTGCTGCCATTTTTATGCAGGCCTGAAGGCCTGCTCCACCCAAGGAGGCGACATGAAGGCGTCACGACGGCGGTTCTTGAAGACCAGTGCGGTTGCGGCTGGGGCGATGGCGATGCGCCCTCATGGATGGGCGCTGCCGTCATCGAAACTTGCGGTTGAAGCTCCGCTGTCAGTATTTGGATATGCGGACGTGCAACTGCTCGAGGGGCCACTGCGCGAGCAGTTTGATCACCAACACGATTTGTTCCTGCACCTCAACGAAGATGCGTTGCTCAAGCCATTCCGGCAGCGCCAGGGCATGCCGGCACCGGGACCGGACATGGGTGGGTGGTATGACAACTCCGATGAGTTCGATGCCAAGGACAATTTCCATGGATTTATTCCGGGGCACAGTTTTGGGCAATATCTTTCGGGGCTGGCGCGCGCTTATGCGGTGACCGGGTCGAAGGCGACACAGGAGAAAGTGCATCGGCTGGTGCGGGCGTTTGCGGAGACGGTGGAACCCTCGGGGAAATTCTATGAGGGCTACCATCTTCCGGCGTACACCTACGACAAGACGAGTTGCGGGTTGATTGATGCGCATGAGTTTGCGAAGTGTCCGGACGCGCTGGATGTGCACTGGCGCGCGACCGAGGCGGCGCTGCCGCATTTGCCGGAGAAGGCGCTGAGCCGGCCGGAGATGAGGGCGCGTCCGCACAAGATGGAGGCGGACGCGTGGGATGAATCGTACACGCTGCCGGAGAATTTCTTTTTGGCTTATCAGCGTAGCGGTAATCCGCGGTACCGCGAGTTGGCGATGCGTTTTATTGAGAAGGAATATTTTGGCCCGCTGGCGGAGGGGCAGAATGTTTTGCCGGGCGAACATGCTTACAGCCATGTGAATGCGTTGAGTTCGGCGATGCAATCGTATCTGATGCTGGGCGATGAAACATATTTGCGCGCAGCCCGCAACGGCTTGCGCATGGTGCAGGATCAAAGTTATGCGACCGGAGGGTGGGGGCCGGCGGAAGCGTTTGTTGAACCGGGCAAGGGCCAGTTGAACGCGAGTCTGGCGACGACGCACGCCAGCTTTGAAACGCCGTGTGGAACGTATGGGCATTTTAAGATCACGCGGTACTTGTTGCGAGTGACGCGCGATTCGCGCTACGGCGACAGCATGGAACGCGTGCTGTACAACACCATCGCGGGGGCGACGCCGACTCTGGACGATGGGACAACTTTTTACTATTCGGATTACAACAACTCCGCGGTGAAGGTGCATCACCGGGACAAGTGGCCGTGCTGCTCGGGGACGTTTCCGCAGTTGGCGGCGGATTACGGGATCAGTTCGTACTACAGGAGCCAGGACGGGATTTACGTGAATCTGTTTGTGCCGTCGCGGGTTTCTTGGATGCAGAACAGCACGCAAGCCACGCTGACGCAGAGTACGGAGTATCCGTGTGCGAATACGACGCAACTTGCGTTTACGCTTGCCAGGCCGGAGACGTTTACCGTGTTCGTGCGGATTCCGGAGTGGGCGGGGGCGAAGACGGGCGTAGCGGTCAATGGGCGGCGAGCGGATGCGGCGATTGAGCCGGGGAAATTTTTGGAGTTGAGGCGGACGTGGAAAGATGGTGACCGGGTTGAGCTGGAACTGGAAATGACGGTTCGGCTGGAGGCGGTGGATTGGCAGAACCCTGACGTTGTGGCTCTGATGCGCGGGCCGGTGGCGTTGTTTGCGGTTGGGGATAGTCCGGCGCGACTGACGCGGAAGCAGTTGCTGGCGGCGGAGGCGGTGGCGAAGTCATCGAGTGATTGGACGATCAAGACCGACAACGGTGGTATGACGTTTCGGCCGTTTGCGGCGATTATGTCGGAGAGGTACCGGCTGTATCACAGGGTTGAGGGCTGAGGTTCGTGTCAGCCGAGGCAGGCGAGTTGGGATGGCGCCTGCGAAGAGCCCCACCCTTTCGCAAAGGACGCGAAAGAATGGGGCACCCATTGATTATGCGGGTTTGCTACAGACGGCAGATCAGCAACTCGCGCTCGTAGATCAGTTCCGGCGGGAGATGGGCGTGGAGGAGGATGAAGAGCTCCTCGTGGTCTATGACCTCGCGCTTCCAGGCGGGGCGGTCGATGGTCTGGAGTTCGTCGAAGGTTTCTTTGGGGAAATTTAAGCC
Organism: uncultured Acidobacteriota bacterium; assembly: GCA_963839975.1. GTDB lineage: Bacteria > Acidobacteriota > Terriglobia > Terriglobales > Acidobacteriaceae > Gp1-AA145. Next base: position 1,394,322 of record CAWIXA010000003.1, read on the forward strand.
GGTCCAATCCATGTCTTCGTAGAACGGCGTCCAGCCGATGGGGGTTTCTTTGGTGCGGGTGCGGCCGTGGACGCGGTCAACGATCCATTTTAAGACGCGGAAATTTTCGCGGAAACCCAGCCAGAGAAATTTTCCGTTGGCGTCTTTGCGGAACCAGTTCACGTGGAAGATGCGCGGGGTCATGGTGAGCGAGCGCTGCATCTTGATCCAGTGACGGAAATAGTCGCCCATGTGGTATCCGCAAAAGGGGAGCATGGCCATGGGATCGCGGCGGACCTTGCCGAGTTCGCCTCCGGCAGCGGCCGTTGTTTCTGAACCCATGGTCGCGCCGACGTAAACTCCTGCACTCCAGTTGAAAGCTTGATAGATGAGGGGAATGGTGTCGGCGCGGCGGCCTCCGAAGATGATGGCGCTGATGGGGACGCCGGTGGGGTCTTCCCAGGCGGAGTCGATGGTCGGGCATTGTTTTGCGGGAGCGGTGAAACGAGCATTGGGGTGAGCAGCTTTGGCGCCAGTTTTTTGGGCGATTTCAGGGGTCCAGGGATTGCCTTGCCAGTCGGTGCATTCGGCGGGCGGCGGATCGGTCATGCCTTCCCACCAGACGCCGCCTGCGGGGGTTAATCCGACGTTGGTGAAGATTGTGTTACTCGCCAGCGTGGCCATGGCGTTTGGATTTGTTTTGATGGAGGTGCCGGGAGCGACGCCAAAAAAACCGGCTTCGGGATTGATGGCGCGGAGACGGCCTTCGGAGTCGGGAGTGATCCAGGCGATGTCGTCGCCGACGGTCCAGATTTTCCAGCCTTTGGATTTGAATTCGTCGGGCGGGACCAGCATGGCGAAATTGGTTTTGCCACAGGCGCTGGGGAAGGCGGCGGCGACATAGGTTTTTTCGCCGGTGGGATCTTCAACGCCGACGATGAGCATGTGCTCGGCCATCCAACCTTCGTCGCGGGCCATGTTGGAGGCGATGCGGAGCGCGAAACACTTCTTTCCGAGAAGGGCGTTGCCACCGTAACCGCTGCCGTAGGACCATATCTCGCGGGATTCGGGGAAGTGGACGATGTATTTTTCCTGGTTGCAGGGCCAGGGGACATCTTTTTGTCCGGGGTTGAGGGGCGCGCCGAGGCTGTGCAGGCAGGGGACGACGCGCTTGTAGTCTTTATCAATTTCTTTGAAGACGGGGAGGCCGATGCGGGCCATGATGCGCATGCTGGCGACGACGTAGGGCGAGTCGGTGAGCTGGACGCCGATCTGCGACATGGGGCTGGCGATGGGGCCCATGCTGAAGGGGAGGACGTACATGGTGCGTCCGTTCATGGAATTGCGGAAGAGGGCGCGGAGCTTCTTGCGCATTTCGTAGGGGTTTTCCCAGTTGTTGGTGGGGCCGGCGCTGTCTTTGGAAAGAGAACAAATAAAAGTGCGGTCTTCGACGCGGGCTACGTCGCTCTTGTCGGAGCGGGCGAGGAAACATCCGGGCCAGAGTTTTTGATTGAGGCGGATTAGGGTGCCGCTGGCGACCATTTCATCGCAGAGCTGGTCGTATTCCTCTTGGGAACCGTCCACCCAATGGATTTGGGCGGGGCGGGTTAGCTCGGCCATCTTTTCGACCCAGCGGAGGAGGTGTTCGTTCTTGGTGAGGGGGAGGGTGGGATTGGTCTGGGTTACGGTCGCCATGGGTCTCCTTGCGGGCCGTTCTTAATGGTATCGCAGGGACGGGGGCGGGGGAAATGGGCGGTTTGGCGCTGCGAGCGAAAGGCTTTAACCACAGAGGACACAGAGGGCACGGAAGAAAGGCTTAGCCGCTCGAGGGCTGATAAGAGCGTCTCATGGGAATTCGCTGCTGGCGAGAAGCTGGTTCCTCTGCGCCTGCGGCGCTTCGGAATGACACTTTACCTTTCTTGGTGGGCGATACGGTCGGCAGTGCGGGCAAAAAGAAAAAGCCCCTGGCTCCAGGTTCGGAGCGCAGGGGCGGTTTTGTCTGGTTACGCGAGCAGTTCTAGCGAACGATGCCAATCGCTTGTGGTTCGCCGTTCACTGTGGCAGTGCCAGTGGTTCCAACAAGTGTGAGAACACCGGTGGTGTTGTCGCGGGTAAACGCGTAAACAACGCCATCGTATTCGCTGGCGACGTACACGAACTTTCCTGTGACATCGACTACGACTTGTCCCGGACCACCGAGCAGGCTTCCCCCCGAAGAGAACGGAGAGGAAGCGGATTCCGCGAGGGCTCCGGTTGTAGTATTCACCGAGAGTGTGTGTATTTCGTCATCGTCATCGGTCCAGTAGAAGAACTTTCCGTCGGGAGAGTGATCGATAACGCGGCAATCGGAACTAGAGCCGGTGCCGTCTAAGTCGTCCTGGAACTGTGGCGAAGACCCGCCCAGGGTCAACTGGGTCAAAGATCCATCAGCCGCGACCTTGTAGCCGAAGATTTGGGCGTTACCACCCTCGTCGCCAACATAAAGGAGACCTGCTGCTGGATTGATCTGGATCGACCAGAGCCATGCGTCAACGCCAGTCAGTGTAACGCTGCTGGTTTGGGTCAAAGAGCCGTTCGAACCAATCTTGAGCGTGATTACGTGCCAATCGGCTTCACTTACACAGGTGTCCGTAACCCAAACGAAGTTGTCGTTGGAAGTGATCGCGCCCGTCTGGTCCGGATCACCCGAAGCACATGCACTGCCGATAGTAAGGTCGGCGATATGCGAGAGCGCTCCGTTGGAGCCAATCTTATACGCGCCAACCGTGGCATCGCCGTTAGCGCTGTAGAGGTACTTGCCTTTGGGAGTAACCACAAGCGAGCGGCTGTCGGAATCGCTGTTGCCGTTGGGTTGGAAGAAAGTCCCGGATGCGTTGATGACTTTTGCCGCGATGTTGGTTGGCACTCCGGTGGTTTCGTTGACATTCCACTGATGGATGGAGCCATCAACGGTGTCGGCTGCATAAAAGAACTTGCCATTAGGGTGAACGACGATGGTCATGGCGTGACTGAGGCCCATGTCGAACGGAGCGCCGCTTACCGCGGCCCCGAGTGCGCCAGTGGTTGAATTGATGGGAAAAACGTTGACATTGGCGCCAGCTCCGCTGTCGTCAACGGCAACAAGAAACTTGGGCGTGGTGGGAAAACTATGTGAATTCCCGCACGCAATCAAGGTGCATGCGAGGAATAGTGAGGCGGCAAGGGTGAGGCTTGTTTTCATTGGTAACGCTCTCCTAAAGATTTTGGAATTTCCGAACTTCTCTAGCACTCCCTTGCAGACGACCATGAACCCGGCAGACTCTCCCAGGGAGCGAAGAACGGTCGAGCATGACCCCTGGGCTGGTCCGGTTGGGATTTTGTCCAACTCACGACGCAAGTTGCTTAAGAATGTGTTGATTACAACACGGGAAAGGGAAGGGTCAAAGGTACTTAAGTAACCTGGGAAGCCGGATGGTTAACCTGCGGCGGAAGATTTGCCAGTGAAGCGGTGCCGGGGGCCAGTGGATGCCTTGACTGACGGGGGTTTCGAATTTTCAGGCGGAGCCGATTTGAGCGCGGGGCTTGTGTTACCAGAGTGCGCTCGGATGGCTCAGGAGGCTGATCTCTTTGCCGAATGCGGCTCCGAGACGATCTGGTCAATTTGAGGGATTGTCGCTGGAAGGGGCGGCGATGCCATAGGCATCGAGGACGTCTTGTAGAGCGACGGTGCCTTCGAGTTTGTGGATGTTTCCGCGATTGACGACGGGCAGGAGATCGAGGTGGTTGGCGCCCATGCGTTCGAGCGCGGAATCGAGGCCGTGATCGGAGTGGACGTGGGGGAACTCCATAGGATCGATGAGGTCGCGGAGTTTCTTGTCGGGGGAGTCGGCGTTGGCTTTTTCCAAATCCGAGAGATTGATGATGCCGATGACGCCGGAAGCGTCGGTGATCAACCAGGTGTTGAATTTGCTGTTGCGAAATTCGGCGAGGGCTTCGCGGACGGTGGTTTCTGCGGCGAGCGATTGCGCTGCGGGGCGCATGATTCGCGCTACCTGACGCTCGGGAGAGCGGTTGCGGGATGCAGCAGTGGGGAGATGGATGCCGTCTTGTTCGGCGAGGGCTTCGTAGATGGGAGTGGGTTGCAGCTGCGAGGAGATAAAGAGGCTGACGAGGTTCGAGATCATGAGAGGGACAATGACGTTGTAGTCCTGGGTCATCTCGAAGATCATGACGACAGAAGTCATAGGAGCGCGGACGATTCCGGCGAATAGCGCGCCCATTCCAACCAGAGCGTAGGCGCCGGACGACGCGGTGTGAGCTGGGAAGAGTTGGTGGGCAAGGGTTCCGATGCTGCCGCCGAGCATGGCACCAATGAAGAGAGCTGGACCGAAAATGCCACCGGCGTTGCCTGATGCGTAGCTAGTGGTGACGGTGAGGAGTTTCAGGACGACCAGCAAAAGCATGAGCCTGAGGGCCATATTTCCGTTCAGGGCATCGCCCACGTATCCATAACCGACGCCGAGAACCTGGGGGACGAACCATCCGGTCAACCCGACTAAGAGACCTCCAACAGCGGGTTGGAGCCAAACGGTTCCCTTGGAAAGGAGCAGAAAGCGATGACGCATATTGAGCAACAGTTTGGTGAAGGCGACGGAGACGAGTCCCCCGGCGACTCCGAGGACGGCGTAGATGGCAAACTCGGCGGGATGCACCAACTGGTACTGCGGGACTTTGAAAAGAGGGCTGTTGCCGAGCGAAAGGCGAAGGACCATGCAAGAGGTGACGGAGGCGAGAACGACCGAGCCGATAACCGGAGCGTGAAGGTCTCCGACGATCTCTTCGAGGGCGAAAAGCACCGCGGCCATGGGGGTGTTGAAGGCGGCGGCGATGGCGGCAGCGGCACCGACGGGAATGAGGGCCTTCACTTTTTCGGGACGGAGGCCGAGGGCGCGTCCGAGGACGGAGGCGATGCCGCCTCCGACTTGGACGGAAGGGCCTTCCCGGCCGAGGGGGATGCCGCTGGCGAGAGTAGCAGATGTGCAGAAGAATTTGCCGAAGACGGTGCGGAGAGTAATGACACCTTCGCGGGCATACAGGGCAGCTTTAGTTTGAGGGACGCCACTGCCGCGAGCGTTGGGGAAATACTTATAGAGCAAATAGCCGATGACGATCGAACCACCGATGGGGAAGGCGAGGCGTCGCCAGCGGGCGGCGTGGGGAGGGTAGAGACGCATGCCGGCGCGTTCGGTTAGGAGGATGAATGCGACTACGGCGAGGCCGGTTAGGACGCCGATTACTAAGGCTAGTGCGAGGAAGACTTGGTCTTCGCGGGATTGGAGTTTGGACTGGACGTAGGTTTTAAGGCGAGCTAAAGCCACAGTTTCATTCTAGCGAAGAACGACGGGTTTAGCCTCGCGGAGTTGCATGCGGTTGTGGTTCCCGCTCTCGCAAAAAAGGATGGGGCCCCTCGGTTGTGGTGCGCGGTTGACGCGTTTCGGATTTTCATTGTCATCGCTTGTGGTGGTGACTGGCGGTCGCGCGGACAAGAGTGTCCGCGCCACACGAGTTGGGGTGTTCTTCCGACAGTGTGGCACTGCTGGCGAACAGCAGGTTCCTCTGCGGCTGCGCCGCTTCGGAATGACATCGCTTTTATTAATCGATCAAGATTTTAAGCGGGGACCGGGGATTCGGACTTGGCGTAGTGGGAGTCAACGTATTCGTCTAGGATTTTGATGAATTCGGGGACGATTTTGTCGCCGCGGAGAGTGCCGAAGAGGCGGCCGTCGACATATACGGGGGCTTTGGGTTCTTCGAAGGTGCCTGGCAATGAGATGCCGAGGTTGGCGTGTTTGGATTCGCCGGGGCCGTTGACGACGCATCCCATGACGGCGACTTTCATTTCTTCGACGCCGGTGTAGCGCTCTTTCCAGGTGGGCATTTGTTCGCGGAGGTAGGACTGGATTTGTTCGGCCATTTCCTGGAAGAAAGTGCTGGTGGTGCGTCCGCAGCCGGGGCAGGCGGTGACTTGGGGGGTGAAGCTGCGGATGCCGAGCGATTGCAAAATCTGCTGGGCGACGCGGACTTCTTCGGAGCGGTCGCCACCGGGGGCGGGAGTTAGGGAGACGCGAATGGTGTCGCCGATGCCTTCCTGCAAGAGAATTGAGAGGCCTGCGCTGGAGGCGACGATTCCTTTGGCTCCCATGCCAGCTTCGGTTAGGCCGAGGTGGAGAGCGTACGAGCAACGGGCGGCGAGGGAGCGATAGACATCGACTAGATCTTGGACGCCGCTGACTTTGGCGCTGAGGATGATTTGGTCGGGGCGGAGGCCGTATTTTTCCGCGATCGCGGCGCTGTTCAGCGCGCTGACGACCATCGCTTCCATCGTCACTTCGCGAGCGTCTTTGGGGTCAGAAGACCGGGAGTTTTCGTCCATCATGCGGGTGAGGAGGGATTGGTCGAGCGATCCCCAGTTGACGCCGATGCGGACGGGCTTTTGATTTTCAACGGCGACCTGGACCATGGTGCCGAAGTTGGTGTCGTCTTTGCGTCCGACGCTGACGTTGCCGGGGTTGATGCGGTACTTGGCGAGCGCTTGCGCGCAGGCGGGATATTTTTTCAGGAGAAGATGGCCGTTGTAATGGAAGTCTCCGATGATGGGGACGTGGATGTTCTGCTTGGCCAGTTTTTCGACGATGTGAGGGACGGCGGCTGCGGCGGCTTCGTTGTTGACGGTGACGCGGACGAGTTCGGAACCGGCGCGGGCGAGGGCGGCGACCTGATCGACGGTGCCGGGGATGTCCGCGGTGTCGGTGTTGGTCATGGACTGGACCACGACGGGGGCGTCGGAGCCGACGCGGACGGGGCCGATGGTGCAGGTGACGGATTTGCGACGGGGAATCGGGGGCATGGAAAGTTCATTTTAGCAGAGGCAGCCGTCAGCCATCAGCCGTCAGCCGTTAGGTAAACCGGCCGAGTGCGGTGGAGCTGTCGGCGAACAGCAGGTTCCTCTGCGCCTGCGGCGCTTCGGAATGACATCGCGTTGTTTTGAGGGGGCGGTCGATGGGGGCATTCATCCAAAGAGTTCGCTGTGGGAGCCTAAACGGACAAGCTGCAGGACTGCGGAGCCGGGCTTGCGGTAGATCAAGAGCAGATCGGGTTTGAGGTGGCATTCTCGGTGGTCCCGCCATGCACCGCCGAGCGAGTGATCGCGATGCTTTTCGGGGAGTGACTTGTCGTCAGCGAGCAAGGAAACGATGGATGAAACGAGCGAGTCCAGGTCGCGGCTGTGCTGGCCTCGCTTCTCGCGTTTGAAGTCGCTGCGGAAGGCGGTGGTGCGCTCAATCGTCCGCATTCAGATCGGCCATCAAGTCGGAAACCGCGTTAAAGGCGGGAAGCTTGCCCTTGCGGGCTTCCTGCATGGCGGCAGCGGTTGTGGCATTGGGGACCTTCACCTCGAAAGGGAGCGCTTTTTCCGCGGCCACGCGAGTTAGCAGGACGCGGACGGCGTCGGAGACGGAGAGGCCCATGGCGGCGAGGGTTTTGGAGGCGCGCTCCTTGACGCGGCGATCGATACGGACGTGGACCATTTCGGTGGCGGCATTTCGCATGAGATACATTGTAACTCAGTTGTCCCCGCCGGTCAAATACGGTGAATTAGTGGGTGGAGCAATGATTTTCTTGGCTGGGCCGATGTGGTAGCAATGATCTATGGCAATTGACCCCGAATACGAGCAAGCCAAGAAGCGTGCGCTGGAGCGGATGAAGAAGGCGGTCAACCTCGGCTTCGTCAAGCTAAGGGCTCGCGATGAATTGCATGACCGAGCGCAACTAATGAAAGAAAGGGAAGCAGATCCCTATCTTGAGAACGAGAAGAAGCCCACCGAATAGTGCTGACCCAGGGCTTGCGGCCTGGGCTGCAATCTTGCGCCGCTTCGCTGCTTTTTTGCTGAGTTGATTGAGGCGGCATTGCGTGGTTGCGCGACAATTGCCACCTTCTCGCAAGGGTCGAAGAAGGGCTACGCAGTACATCGTGAGAATCTCCTGCCAGGACGATGTCACTGCAAGCGAACAGCAGGTCCTTCGATTGCGTATCTGCTTCGCATTCGCGAAACAGATACTTCGCTCAGGATGACAGTTTTATTTTGGCTGGCGGCTCTACGGGAGGCGTTGGGCCAGGGTTTTGGCGATGTCGTTGTAGATGACCATGGCGGCGAAGAGGATCAGGAAGACGAAGGCGGCCTGGTAGATGCGCTCTTTGATTTGCAGGCTGATATCGCGACGCATGAGGCTTTCGATGAAGAGGAGAAGGATGACTCCGCCGTCCATGATGGGGATGGGGAGGAGGTTGAAGATGCCGAGGTTGAGGCTGATCATCGACATAATGACGAGGAGAGGAGCCCAGCCTTTTTCTTGTCCGGCGTCGCCGGCGACCTGAGCGATTCCGATTGGACCTGAGATTGTTTTAGGCGAAATTTTCCCCTGCACCAGCTTTCCGACCAGATTCAGCACCATTAACGAATTGCTTCGGTTCTCGGCCAAGGACCGCCGGAAGGCTTCGCGGAACGGCAGACGGCCAATTTTGATGTCGGGGCCGCCGGCAAAGCCGATTCGGTAGTGGGGTTGAGCATGCCCGAAACCTAACCAATGCAGCAGCGAATAAAACCAGCCCGTCTTGGGCGGCGCGCTGGTGGCTCCGGCGAGCACTGGTTGAATCGTGAAATTGAGAGTCTGGTCTTTGCGAAGAACAGTGAACTTGATCGGTTTCTCTTTGGTCTCCTGAAGGTTTGAAATCATCGTTTGGATGGAAGCTAAGGGCTGGCCGTCCATGGCAACGATTTTGTCGCCGGGCTGTATACCGGCTTTGGCAGCGGGCATGTTCGGCTCAACGTTAGAGACGACAATAGGTTCATCGGGGAACCAGCCGGAAACTCCAACTCCATCGATGGCGGCCTTGCTAGGGACGACTTGCTTCTCAAGTCGTTCAGTGCCGCGTTGAATAATAACGGAAAGAGGTTGGTTGGGGCTCAACGCGTCGGTTTCGTGCACTTGCTGCCAGGTTGGATTGTCGATCTGGGCGATCCTAACAATGCGGTCTCCGGGCTGGACGCCGATCTTGGAGGCGGGAGAATCCGATTCCACACCACCGACAATCGCAGGTTCATCCATGAAGGCGGCGTACTCGGCATGGAGCATGTACACGCCGGTGAGCAGGACGATGGCCAGCAAGATATTCATGCTGGGGCCGGCAATGGCGATCAGGAAACGGTGCCAGCGGGAGTGGGACATGAACTCGCGGGGATCGCCGGTGCGCTCGTCCATGGGATTTTCGCCGCTCATCTTGACGTAGCCGCCGAAGGGTAGGGCATTGATGCGGTAGTCGGTTTCGCCTTTGCGGAAACCGATGAGGCGTTTGCCGAATCCGATGGCGAATTGCTCGACGCGGACGCCGAGGAGCTTGGCCACGGCGTAGTGGCCGAACTCGTGGACCAAAACCATGATTCCGATGACGATGACGAAATAGAAGAGGGAATAAAATATCTGGCTCATAGATGACCGACTAATTGTCTCGCAATCCGACCGAGGCGGGAATGGCACTTCTCCGGCCCAGGCTGGCTATTTTTTCGCGGGCTACGGCGCGGGCGGTTTGGTCCACTTCCAGCACCTGTTTAATAGATTCCAAAATGCCTACCGCCGTTTCAGAAACGACCTCTTCTATTATTACGGGGATTTCCTCGAAACGGATGCTGCCTTCGAGGAAAGCCGAGACTGCAACTTCATCGGCGGCGTTCAGGGCCACGGTTTTACCGCCTCCGGCCTGCGCGGCTTGGTACGCGAGGCGCAGACAAGGGAATTTTTCCACGTCTGGGGGGGAGAAATCGAGATGCCGTAAGTCACTCAGACTAAAGTTCAGGTCGGAGGCGATGCGGTCTGGATAGGTCAGCGCGTAGAGGATGGGGAGGCGCATGTCGGTGACGGAAAGCTGGGCGAGGATGCTGCCGTCCACGAACTCGACGAAGGAGTGGATGGTGGACTGGGGATGCACGATTACGCTTACTTGCTCGGGGGGCAGGTTGAATAGGCGGCAGGCTTCGATGACTTCGAAGCCTTTGTTCATGAGGGTCGCGGAGTCGATGGTGATGCGGTTGCCCATTTTCCAGGTGGGATGATTTAGAGCTTGCTCGACGGTGATATCGGCGAACTGAGATTTTGGGGTGTTTAGAAACGGGCCGCCGGACGCGGTTAGCCAGATGCGGCGGACTTCGTGCATGCGGCCTCCGCGGAGGCATTGGTGGACGGCGTTGTGCTCGCTGTCGATGGGGAGAAGCGGCTTGCCCTGGCGGCGGGCTTCGGCGGTGATGAGCTCTCCGGCGGCGACCAGGCATTCTTTGTTGGCGAGGCCAACGGTTTTTCCGGCGCGGACGGCTTCGTAGGTGGCTTCGAGTCCGGCGACGCCAACGATGGCGGAGACTACGAAATCGGCGTCGGGATGGGTGGCGACGCGGACTGCGCCGGTGGCGCCGTGGACGACTTCAATGCCGGTGATGCCGGCTTCATTCAGGCGAACTCTAAGGTTGTTGGCGTGGGATTCGGCGGCGACGGAGATTAGTTTTGGACGCCAGCGCTGGGCTTGGTCGAAGGCTAGGTCGAGGTTGCGTCCGGCGGCTAGGGTTGCTACCTGAAAGCGGTCAGGGAAGGATTCGACGACGCTGAGGGTGCTGCGGCCGATGCTGCCGGTGGAACCGAGGATGGCTAGGCGCTTCATGGGATGTAGTTATGGTACTAGAAAGGCGGCTCTGGGCTGTTGGTTCTTGGCTCTTGGTTCTGAGCCGGAGCACTACCTTTAGACGACCAGTGGGTTAAAGGCTAATGATCACATGCGGAGGCGGGGGACAAGCGCGCCGGTAGATTTTGAATAATCTTCGTAATCGGGGCCAAAGGTTTTGCGCATGAATTGTTCTTCCATTCGGCTTTTGATCAAGAAGCCTAGCCAGAGCAGGATTACGCTGACAAAGCCGCGAGGCTCGCGACGGGCGATGGCGGTGCCGATCATGGCTAATATCAGGCCGGAATAAATCGGGTGGCGGACCCAGGCGTAGGGGCCGGTGCGGATTAATTCGTGGCCGACTTTGACGCTGACAGCGCTGCTCCAGTTTTGTCCGAGGTAGAAGCGGGCCCAGATAGCAAAGGCGATTCCGAGGGCTGTGAGGGTGATGGCTGCGGCTTCGGTATAGACATTTTTCGGGATGATGCGGTCCTGCAACCAGGCGAAGGGGAGGTTGTCCGCGAACAGCAACCATGAGGCGAGGCCGACGGGGACTCCGTAGGAAAGGCGCGTGACGAAAGGGGCGCGTTCCTGGGTGCGTTTGGTGCGGAGCCAGGCAAACAGCCAGACCAAGAGGAGGAAGGTCCAGATCAGGGAACAGATTTGCATCGTGGTCATGAGGGTAATCCTACATTTTTAAGTACGAAAGATGGGGCGGGAGGGTTCCGCGAATTTACGATTCATCGGCGGCTTTTAGCGGCAACAAGCGAACGCGGGTGCGGGTGGGATCAACCGTCAATAAAGCGCCTGCCTCCAGTTCGGTTTGCGTATGACGCAGCGCGGCGATGAGGTGAGCACCGATTGCCAGTGGGCTGACATCTTCAGCCCGTATCTGTACAACACTGGGCTTCTCGCCGTGCGTGGCTGCAAGGATCGCACTAAAATCCAGATCGTGAGTTAAGACGACGTAATCATTCCTTGCCGCGTAGGCCATAATCTCGGAATCCGACGCCGTGGATTTACCTACTGATGACCAATGAACCGTTTCCCACTCTGCATTGGTCAGCAGGGCTGTCCAACGCGGAGAAAGGTTCATGTCCACCAGCAACTTCATGCGCGCGGAAGAACGACTTCGCGATCTTCGGCGAGCCATGCGGCGTAGCGGAATGCCTGCAAAATATCTTCGCGCTCAAGGTAGGGGTAATCAGCGAGTATCTCTTCGATGGTGTGGCCGGCGCCGATCTGGCCGACGATCATGCCAACCGTGACGCGCATGCCGCGAATGCAGGCTTTGCCACCCATCACGCCCGGCTCCTGGGTGATGCGATCAAACTGGGTCATGCGGCCTCCGTCGATACACCGATTGACCTGAGAATATCATGCGTTTGTGTCGTCCGGGAGGCAGTCTGGCCGGAGCACTGGTGGCGCAGGCAAACGGCAGGTTTCTCTCTGCTTGCGGCGCATCGGAATGACATCGCGCTTTACAGTTCCACTCCACAGCTCAAGCCCAGGGCTTGCCCTTCTCACTGCATCATGACGCGGTAGGCGAGGTAGGACCAGAGGACGGGGGCGGCGAAGAGTAGGGCGTCGATGCGGTCGAACATGCCGCCGTGGCCGGGGAGGATTGAGCCGGAGTCTTTTACGTGGGCGCCGCGTTTGATGAGGGATTCGACGAGGTCTCCGAGTTGGGCGGCGATGTTCAGGACGACGGACAGAATGACGATCGGAATCAGCGACGGTTGCTGGTTGTTGAAGATGCCGTCGCGGAGGTCGATCAGGTGCGCGTGAAGCAGAGCGGTGCTGATGGGGAATGAGTAGCGGAACATGAGAAGGCCGACGGCGACACTGGCGGCTACCGAGGCGACGGCACCTTCCCAGGTTTTGTTGGGGCTGACGCGCGGGGACATGCGGTGGCGGCCGATGGACTTGCCGACCAGGTAGGCGAAGATGTCTCCGGCCCAGACTACGAGCAAGAGATAAAGAAGATAGAAGGCGCCTTGCCATTGTTCGCGGAGTTGGACTAGGCACGCGAGGGGGAGCGCGATGTAGGTGAAGGCGAAGGTTGACGTCAGCGCGGCGGGGAAGGCCGAGGGTAAGTCGGCTCGACGCATTGCGATGGAGAGGAAAATAAACGGGGCGAGGATGGCGGCGGAGAGGGCGATCCAGGCGAAGCCGGACGGTTGAGAGCAGCGGAGTGGCGCTGGGGATGGCGATGAGGGCGAAGAATAATCCGACGAAGATGTAGACGGGAAGGCGTTGCGGCTTGATCGCGTAGCCTTCGGAGAGTTTTAGGAATTCATGGATGGCGAGGAGCGCGACGAGGGCAGCTATGAGTGCGACGACCGAGACGGGAGCGCGCAGGATCAGGACCAGGACTATCGGAATCAGGATGACGGCGGTTAGGACTCGCTTGAGGAGTTCCAACGGGTCAGCTCCGCACGGCGCGGGAGGAAGTTGGGATTCGTTTAGTCCGCCGTAGCGGCGGTCGCGTTTTTGGTAGTCGGCGATGCCTTCGAGGAGGTGAGTGCCGCGGAATTCTGGCCAGAGCGTGGGAGTGACGTAGATCTCGGCGTAGGCGAGTTGCCAGAGAAGAAAATTGCTCAGGCGCATTTCGCCGCTGGTGCGGATGACGAGATCGGGGTCGGGCAGGTGACTGGTGTAGAGGTGCTGCGAGATGATTTCTTCGGAAATTTTCAGGTGCTCGACACCACCGTTGTTGGTTGCGGCGGAGAGCATGGAGTGGAAGGCGTCAACCAGTTCCGAGCGGGCGCTGTAGTTGAGGGCGAGAGTCAGAATCATGCCCGTATTGCGCGAGGTTTCCTCGCGCGCCCATTCCATTTTCTCCTGAACCGTCGCCGGGAGTTCGTGGAGGCGTCCGATGTATTGCAGGCGGACGTTGTTTTTGTGAAGGGTCGGAACTTCCTGCTTCAGATAGCGCGAGAGCAGTTGCATGAGGAAGGCGACTTCGGCCTTGGGGCGGCGCTTCCAGTTTTCTTCGGAGAATGCGTAAAGAGTCAGCGACGGGATGCCGATGCGTGAAGCGCACTCAACCGTGTAGCGGACGGAGGTGACGCCGGCGCGATGTCCGGCGACGCGGGGGAGATGGCGCTTGCGGGCCCAGCGACCGTTCCCGTCCATGATGATGGCGATGTGTTGTGGGAGCCGGTGGGGATCAAGTTGCCGATAGATGGCGGCTTCTTTTTCGTCCAGTCCAGCGGGGATTTTCGCGAGCAAGGGAAACCCTTCCGAATGAAAAACTAACATAGGGGGGAGGGAGTTGCAATCAAGCGAACTTAGTCATGCGAAGGCTGGGGTTGAGTGGGAGAAGCGGCGCTGGCGTAGTAGCCTTTGCGGGCATAGATGCGGAGTTTGCGGCCGGATTTGTGGGCGGAGATATCGATGGCGCGATAGCGGCCATCGCGCTGGAACAAAGCCGGCTTGTAGGAGATCAGATAGCGGCTGCGGATGACCTCTTGAAGGTCGTCGAGGCCGCGATTGAGCCAGCGGACGGAGCCGGGGACGAAGGCGGCGCCGCCGGTGTTTTCAGCCAGCACTTTCAGGGCGCGGTCGCCGATGGGTTCATGGCTGCCGGACTGGAGATCGTCACCGATGTCGTTAACTTCGCGGGTGCTGACGGTATAGACAAAGACCTCACCGTGTTCGGCGGTGGCGATGGCTTCTTTCAGCGTATTGAGACTGGAGTTGTCTTTGCCGTCGCTGATGACGACGAGGATGCGGGCGACGGGATGATCTTCGGGGCGGGCGGCGAGTTTGTCGGCGGCGAAGGCGACGGCGTCCCAGAGCGCGGTGCCGCCGGCGGGAGCGAGCTGATTGATGGCGTGGACCATTTTGGGCCTGGTCGTTGGTGAAGTCCTGAACCAGCAGGATGGAGTTGGCGGACGCCGACGACGAAAGCCAGGTCGTTCTTGTCGGTGAGAACTTTCTGCAAGAAGTCGGTGGCGGCGTGCTGTTCGAAGGAGAAGCGGCTGGCGACCGATTCGCTGGTGTCGATGATGATGCCGAGACGCAAGGGCAATTGGGCCTGATTGCGGAAGGCGGTGACGATGGCGGGGGACTTCTGATCGTCACGGATGCCGACATCTTCGCGAGTGAGGTCAGTGACGGATTTCCCGTGATCGGTGGCGGCGAAGAAGACGGCGACTTCATCGACCACGCTGCGCACGGTGAAGATGCCCTTGACGCGGCTGGCAGGCTGGGGACCTTTACCGGGCAGGTTGGGCGTCTCGTGGTTGCCGGGCGAGGACGGTGAAGCGCAGGCCGGGCAAACCGTGTCGGGCGCGGCTTCGGCTTCGGCGATCTGTTTTTGTTCGCGGACATCTTGCGCGTCCAGTTGGGCTTGGGCAGCGAGCTGCTCGGGAGTCGGGCCGGTTTCTATGGGCAGGGACTCAGAGGAGGTCGGAGGCGGGGCGGGTTTGGCGGACTGTGTTTTCAGCGCATCTTTTTTGATCTGATCGACCTTGAACTGGAGGAGCAGGTTGCGGGCCTGATCGGCGGCGGGCGATTTGGGATCTTCCTGCAAGAGGGTGCGCAGCTCGTTTTGCGCTTCCGGCAAATTATCCTGTCCGTCCCAGGCGGCTGCGGCGAAGTAATGGACCATGGCCGCACCCTGGTGTTTGTGCTTGTGCACGGAGGCGGTGGTTGCCAGGACGCCATCGTAGTCACGGTTCATGAACTGGGCGTAGGCGAGGGCGGTGGCGAGTTGGAGATCCGCGGGAGCCAGCAGGGCGGCTTTCTGTACGGAGGCTTCAGCGGAGGCGAACTGCTTCAGGGCGATTTGGGCGCAACCGAGATTGAAGAAAGATATGGGCAGGTGGTCGTCGAGGGCGGCGGCTTTGGCGAATTCGTCGTGGGCCTGCTGGTTTTGGCCGAGGCCCATGTAGGCGGAGCCGAGAGCGTTGTGGGCGGCGACGAAATCAGAATAGATGGCAATGGCCGCGGTCAGGCTCGCGACGGCGCCGGAGTAATCCTTGCGCATCAGGAGCTGATAGCCTTTGGCAAATTCCTTGCGCGCCTTGCCGGGAGCCTTGAGGTCGAGCGCGGAGACGGAGCCCATGGGGCTGCTCAGCGGGCTTCCCCCGCTTTGCTGGCCATTCAGCCACCACAGATCATTGGTCATCTGTTCCGAGGAGAGGGTTCCGATGCCGACCGGGGTGCCGGAACTCGTAGCCGTACCCATGTCGCCGAATGCCGAGGAGGGAATGCTCATGACCTGAGCGGTTGCGGAGCAAGCGAGGAGTGACAATAGAGTAAGAAGGTGAACGCCGTGCTTTGTCCGGCAAGACATGGGACACACCCGTGACGGGAACCGCCGCAGGAAGCATCATAAGCTGATTTGTGGTGTGGGAACAAGGAGTTTGCGAGGTCAAAGATTTGTCAAGACGAGATGGAGGCGCGGCGGTGCATTTAGGGATCCCCAATCGCTAGGGGTGCTACGAAGGGTGAGAAGAAGGGGGTAGGGGTTGGGCGAGAGGGTGGGCGCTGCGGGCGAAAAGCAGGTTCCTCTTCGCCTGCGGCGATTCGGAATGACATCGTTCAATTTTTCGGGATAAGACAGGGCAGGGACGGGCGGGGATTACTCGCGGGACTCCTGGGGGATGATTTCGAGGTCCAGTTTTTCGGTGCGGCGGAGGATGGTGATTGGGCTGGCGATGCCGACTTGGGTATCGGTGAGGAGGCGGTGGAGGTCGTCAACGCCGGCGACGGGTTGGTTGTTGAAGGAGATGATTACGTCGCCTTCGCGCAGGCCGGCTGTGTGGGCGGGGCTGTTGGGTTCGGCGGCTAGGACGATGACTCCTGTTTCTTTGGGCAAGTCGTAGAAGCGGACGATGCGACGGAGGAGAGGAACGGTTTGGGCTTCGACTCCGATGTAGGCCCGGCGGATCCGACCCTGTTGCAAGAGGCGGCTGGCAACGAATTTGGCGGTGTTGATGCCGATGGCGAAGCAGAGGCCTTGGGCTCCCATGATGGTGGCGGTGTTGACGCCGATGACTTCGCCGCTTGAAGACACGAGCGGGCCGCCGGAGTTGCCGGGGTTGAGGGAGGCGTCGGTTTGGATGACGTCGTCGATCATGCGGCCGGAGTAGGAGCGCAGGGAGCGGCCGAGGGCGCTGACGACTCCGGCGGTGACGGTGTATTGGAATCCGTAGGGGTTGCCGATGGCGATGGCGAGTTGGCCGACGCGGAGGGATTGCGAGTCGCCGAAGGTGACGGCGGTGAGGCCGGGAGCGTCGGTGTCGAGGCGGTCAAGACGGATTACGGCGAGGTCGGTGGCGGGGTCGTCGCCGATGAGGTGGGCGGGGCAGTGGCGGCCGTCGGGGAGCGAGACTTCGATACGCGTGGCTTCGTGGACTACGTGGCTGTTGGTGAGAACGAGGCCGTCGGGGGTGAAGACGAATCCGGAGCCGCCGCCGTGGCGGTTGCCTTTGCCGGTGACTTCGATCTTGGCGACCGAGGGGCTGACTTTTTCGGCGGCGGTAACTACGGCGCGGGAGTAGGCGTCGAGGAGGGCGGAGTCGGAGTGCGGGGCTTCGATCGGGCAGAGCCGCGTGTTTTCGAATGAAGGCGAGGATAGGAATTGTTCCTGCATGGGTGGTAGATGAAGGAAGGATTTGTTTGGATTCAGGGGGCTTCGCTTTGAGAATTCGCTGTGGCGGCGGGTTTGGCTGCCGGCGAACACAAGGTCCTTCGACTGCGTGTCTGGTTTTGCTTCGCAAAGCAGATACTGCGCTCAGGATGACAGAGGGTTGGTGGGAGTCGAGATTGGCGGCACTGCAAGCGCACAGCAGGTTCCTCACGGCTGAAGCCGTTCGGAATGACATCACTTGGAAAATGGTTTTGGAGACGATGCTAAGGAGTCTTGTCCGGGAAGATGAAGACCTTTCTTGCCAGGTCTGATTGGAGAGTCTCCTCGCCGTAATACTTCGTCAGGATGCCGTTCTTCCAAGTCAGTAAGTCGGGATTCGCTTGGGCGAATTCTTCCCAGGTTTGCGGGTGTTCGGCGCGGGCGAGGCGTTCGTGGATCAAGAAGAGGTAGGCCCAGGTGATGGTCTGGTGGTAGAGGTTAGGTTTGCCGTGATGCTGGGCGAATCGTTGCAGGGCGGCGGGGAATCTTTCGAGGGCTTCAAGGATCGTGTATTGGCGGAGATAGGCGAAGGCGAGGTGGACGTGGTCGGGGTGATGGAAGGAGTCTGGGGGAACCGCGGCGGACTCGAATTGGGCGATTCGTTCGCCGTCTGTGAGTTCTGGCGGCTGAGCGTTCATTGAGTTTTCTTTCTCTTTGTTTCTTTGAGGCGGTGGCTGGCTTTGGAGTCGAGGTCTAGGGCATAGAACTTTTTTAGCTCTTTGATTCTGCTCAGGGAGGCGGGAGAGAAGGGGCATTTGCCGTCGAAGGCGTGGAGGACGATGCCTTCGAGGAGGTCTCCGAGGGTGAGGTCGTGGTATTCGGCGAAGGCTTTTAGGACTTTGAGGAGGCGTTTTTCGATGCGGACGCCGGTTTGGACGCGCTCGACGGGGTAGGTTCGTTCGGGCATGGTACCAGTGTACCATGGTACCTTGCGTAAAAAGTGGCATGGGCGGGGAGAGAATTCCCTTAGGGTGCGATTTTGGCGCAAGCGACCACGGGGTCCTTCGACTGCGTAGCTGTTTTGCTTCACAAAACAGCTACTTCGCTCAGGATGACAGTGCTGATTTAGGTCGAACGAAAGCTACTTGGCGGCGGTGGCGGAGCTGGCTTCGGGCTCGGCGGTGGTAGAGGGGCGGAGGGTTAGCCAGTCGGTTCTTACGCGGTCCCATTCCTGGATCATGATGCCGTAGGATTCGAAGAAATTGCGGATGCGGAGGCGGTTCCATCCGGCGATGTCTTCGAGAATGGGCGCGAGGACTGCGAGGGCGCTGCTGCTTAAGACGGTGCGCTTGGCAACTTGAGTGACGTGTTTGGCTTCGGAGACTGCGATGGTGTATCCGTCGCGGACGTTAGTGTGGAGCATGACGTGGACGTCGGAGCTGCCGTCGCCGACATAGACGATGTGGTCGGGGCCGATTTGGGCGCGGGACTGCAATTGATCGAGGACGAAGACTTTGCCGTATCCGGCGTTGGCGCGAGTGATGGTGTCGATTTCGCCGGAGGCGGTGTAGAGAAATTCCGTGCCGTAAATGTGGTCGGCGGGGACGATGCCTTCGAGGGCGGAGCGGACAACTTCAACAGGCGCGGCGGAGAGGACGTAGAAATCGAAATGGAAGCCGGGGATGCCGTCGTCGAGAATCTGATAGAGCAGGTCGATGTTTTCTTTGAGGCGGATTCGTTTGCCGACTTCGTAGAGATGTTCTTTCCGAACTTTGGATTTGAATTCGGGATCGTGCAGGAGCAGGTAAGCGAGTTCTCCACCTTGCTGGACCAGGTTGAGGCGGGCCATGCCGGTGGCCTTGCGCTCGAATTCGGCCGTCGGAATGCCGACAAGTTCGGCGAGCACGTAGCCGGAATCGTTGAAAGTCAGCGTCTGGTCGAAGTCGCTGGCGAAAATGTATTCCTTGCGGGAGGTGTCATTCATGTACTGGATTAGATTACCGCGAGAGTGAAACGACGGCAAAAAGAATCAATAGGAGCGATTACGTTTGGTGATGGACCTATGCGTAGAGGTACAAGGCTTTGTTGTCTTGCGGGCGCCTGGGGGCGCATTGGCTTCACAACATGCGAGTAGCCGCACGCGAGATCCCTCGCCCCGCTGGAGAGAACGCGGGGCTTCGGGATGACGCCCGGGCGGTTTGCGTTAGGCCACTGGCTTTCTTGAGGCTTGCCGTTTCACCCCGCCTTTACTTAATCTGCGCGTGAGTTGAGAATAAAAGGTCTCACCGAGATTCAATTCAAATTTGCCAACTGGCAACAGGAGCGGGATTCATTATGGCGGCTACCGGAGAACTGATACGTCTGATTAATTACATTGACGACATCAACACGACGCTGCGGCGGATTCATGCGTCGCTGCATGGGATTGACGCGGAGGAGCGGAAGAAGCTGGCGGAGAACCTGCGGGGCGCGGCTTCCAAGCTGACCGAGTTGGTGGAGGCGGTGGAGAAATAGTGGCGGAGATTGGGTTGCCGATACAGACCATCGCGGTGATTGGCGCGGGGACCATGGGGCGCGGGATTGCGCACGTGGCGGCGCTGGGCGGGTATCGCACGGTGCTGGAGGATTTGATTCCGGCGTCGTTGCGGAAAGCCGAGAATGAGATTCGGACGAATCTCGACAAGGCTGTGGAACTGGGGAAAGTTTCGGCGGGCGATGCTGCGGCGGCGCTGGGACGGATTGAATATGCGGGCAGCGTGGAAGAGGCGGCGCGCGAGGCCGACCTGGTGATTGAGGCGGTGCCGGAGGAGATGGAATCGAAGATCGAGATTTTTACTTTGCTCGATAAGATTTGCCGGCCGGGGACGATTTTGGCGTCGAATACTTCGTCGTTGAGCGTGACGGAAATTGCCAGCGTGACGTATCGGGCGAAGAAGTGTGTGGGGATGCACTTTTTTAATCCGGTGCACAAGATGAAGCTGCTGGAGGTGGTCCGGGCGCTGGAGACGGATGACGAGACGATTGCGGCTGCGGCCGAAGTGGGCAGGCGAATGGGGAAAGAAGTTGTGGTGATCAAGGAGTCGCCGGGGTTCATCACCAGCCGGGTTAACGCGATGATTGGGAATGAGGCGTTTCACATGCTGCAGGAGGGAATTGCGTCGGCGGCGGATATCGACAAGGCGCTGAAGCTGGGGCTGAATCATCCGATGGGGCCGTTTGAGCTGGTGGACCTGGTTGGGCTGGATACGCGGCTGCATATTTTGGAGTATCTGCATAAGACGCTGGGGGAGAAGTATCGTCCGGCGCCGCTGCTGGTGCAGTATGTGAAGGCGGGGCGGTTGGGGAGGAAGAGTGGGCGCGGGGTGTACGAGTATCCCCATGTATAGTGAGCTACGGCGTTCTGCCATGTGGCATAAATAAATTGACAAAGTGGCACGGCGCGGCTATGATTTGAGGATGCGACAGGCTGCGCAAAAAGCGGTATTTGGGCATTCCCAGCTTCCGGGACGGACGCTGGGGTTGAAGGCGGAGAATTCTGGGGAATTGATCCGGCAGGTGGGGCGTGGATTTTCGTTTCAGCTGCTGGCGGCGTTTGAGTCCTGCTCTGGGATTCCGCTGGCAGAGATCGCTTCGATCATGGCGATACCGCCGCGAACGCTGGCACGGAGAAAAGCGTCGGGGCGGTTGACTCCAGACGAATCTGAGAAACTGCTGCGGCTTTCTTCTGTGTTCGAGCAAGCGGTGGATCTGTTCGAAGGCGACGAAGTGGGCGCCCGCCGGTGGCTGACTACAGCAAAGAAAGCTCTGGAAAATCAAACGCCGCTCGAGTATTCGCGCACGGAGTTGGGGACGCGCGAGGTGGAGAACCTGATTGGGCGCCTGGAACACGGAGTTTTCGCTTGATCTTTACGGCTTGGCGCATCACCAAGCGCAAGCATGTGAAGGCGGCCTTTAGCGGGAGTGGAGCGCGGAAATACGGCGGGCGGTGGAACAGTCCGGGGACTTCGATTGTATATACTGCTCAGACCCAGTCGCTAGCTGTTCTGGAGATGCTGGTGCACTTAGACGGACCAGAACTACTTCAGTGCTATGTGGTGATGGGCGTAGAAATCGAAGAGAGTCTGGTCGGGAACGTCGAGCTCTCAGATCTGCCACGCCATTGGCGAGCTGAGCCGGCTCCGGCGGGGTTGAGGAAGATTGGAGACGAATGGGTCGAAGCCGCGAGTTCAGCGGTGCTCCGGGTTCCCAGCACGCTGGTTTCCGCCGAGAGTAATTTCCTGCTCAATCCCGCGCATCGGGACTTTGAGAAGTTGGTCATCGGCGATCCGGTTAGTTTCCATTTCGATCAGCGGCTGGCGAAGCCGTAGAAGGGATGAGACGCCGGAGGGGATTTTCCGGTGTGGCGAAAGTTTCAAAACCGCGTTAGAATCCTTCCGCTTAGCAAAGCACGTCAGGGCCCCTTTCGATACCAACGTTTAAAAGGAGGTGTCTATGAGAAGCTGGAAGCAGATAAGCCTTCTCAGCTTGTGTGTGTTAATCCTCTTGGCTTCGACTCCTGGAAAACCTGCCTGGCAGATGAAAGCGGATTACGTGGAAGCCTGCAGTTGCCATCTGTTCTGCCCGTGCTATTTCAATAAACACGCCGAGCACCCGCACTGCGAATTCAACATGGCGGTGAAGGTGCGCGAAGGACACTCAGGCGACACCAACCTGGCGGGAGCCAAGTACTGGCTGACCGGGGACCTGGGCGACGAGTGGGGTACCAACAAAAAAGGATCGTGGGTGGTGGTGTCGTTTGATCCAACCACGAACAAGGCGCAACGGGACGCTTTAGCCCCGATGATTCTGAAGACGTATGGCCTGGAATGGGGCGAATTGAAAGTGCAGGAGGCGTCCATTGACGTCAATCGCACCCCGGACGTGGTTACCGCGTTGCTGGGTGGCGGAAAAATGGCGACCATGAAGTTGCAGCGGGAGCCGGGCGCCGATGGCAAGGGCGTTGTCTTGAAGAACGTGAAGTATTTCGGGGCGCAGGACAATAGCGGCTTCGAAATGTATCGTTCACTGGAACATAGCGCCAACGTACAGGGACACGAGTTCTCCTACTCGGACCGAAATGCGTTCTTGATCTCGATTGATACGCATGAAGGCGAGGCTGGAGGGATGGCGGGCGGTCATTGAGAAAGGGTTGCGATATTGGACCCCCGCTGTGGCGGGGGTTTTTCGTTTGGAGTTGAAAGCGTTTCCCCGGGGAACCTGGCAGCCCGGAATTACGTAATAGGGAGAGATGCCGGGAGGGAAGTTGAGACCTCCTACCGGAATCGCCCCCTGTTGTCTCCCCGGCGGCAGGGGGAATTATCGTACGGCTGGCATCGAGTGAGTTGTCAGTAGTGATATTTGGCCTGCAGGAAGTCGATTCGATTGCCGGCGACGCGATAGACCAGCCGATGTTCCTGGGTGACGCGGCGCGACCAGCATCCAGCCAACACATACTTGAGCGGCTCGGGTTTGCCGATTCCGGTGAAGGGATCGCGCAGGATGGCTTCGATCAAGTCGAGGATCCGGAGTGCGACGCGGCGATCGGTTTCAACCCAGGAGCGTAAATCTTCGCGAAACTCGGGTTGAAATACGGCTTCGAGCTTAACGGGCGGCAAGGCCCATCTCGCGACGGAATTTATCCAGGGACTGAGCCTTGCCCTTGCCTGAGCTGGCACGCTTTAGAGCTTGCAGCAGGCGCTCCGCGTTCTTTGGCGAACGCAACAAGTGGGCGGTTTCGAGGAGGCCGGAGAGTTCGTCGGCGGGGATCATGGCGATTTTCTGGTCGCCTTTTCGGCGGATGATTACCACCTCGCGGTCGTTGACGACGCGATCCATCATGGCGGCGAGGTTTTCGCGGAGGCTGGTGTAGGTGGTTTCGACCACGTTCTAAAGAGTACAGGGTTTCTGTACGTAAGGCAAGGCCCGAATTCCCTGCGGGGTTGGTGGTGGCGTCGGGGAACGCTGGGTCCTTCGACTGCGATTGATCCTTGGCGTCGCGAACGATCAATCTTCGCTCAGGATGACAGGGTTGGGGAGCTCGTCAGAAAAGGCGGGAGTGCTAGCTCTTGCCCTTAATCTCTTCTCGCTTTTTTGCGGAATCCAGAGGCCTGACGGGTTCGGTCATGCGGGCGGGGTCGAGGATTTCTCCGATTTCTTTTTCACTTAACAACTTTTTTTCGCGGGCGATTTCGATGATGGAGCGGCCGGTCGCCACGGCTTCTTTGGCGATTTCGGCGGCTTTGGCGTAGCCGATGTAGGGGTTCAGGGCGGTGGCCAGCGAGACTGTGGCCTGCACGTAGAAATTGCAGCGCTTGTCGTTGGCGGTGATGCCGGCGATGCATTTGTCGGTGAACTGGCGGAGCATGTTGGTGGAAATCGTGATGGATTGCAGGACGCTGTAGGCCATAGTCGGCATCATGACGTTGAGCTCGAGTTGTCCGGCTTGGACGGCGAGGGCGACGGCGACGTCGTTGCCGACCACCTGAAAAGAAACCATGGCGGCGAGTTCGGGAATGACCGGGTTGATTTTGCCGGGCATGATGGAGGAGCCGGGCTGGAGGGCGGGGAGATTGATTTCGGCGAATCCGGTGTTGGGGCCGGAGGCGAGCAGGCGGAGATCGTTGGAGATGCGAATGACTTCGAGGGCGAGGTTGCGCAGGGCGGACGAAACAGCAGCCATGGCCAAGTTCGATTGCATGGCGTAGCGCATGTCATCAACCGGCGTGAGTTTTTGTCCGGAAATGCGGGCGAGGTTGGCGATGGCTTTTTCGCGGTAGTCGGGATGGGTGTTGATGCCGGTGCCGACGGCGGAGCCTCCGAGGCCGAGTTCGCGGAGGAGGTTGGCGCTGGACACGATGGCTTCTTTGGCGCGGGCGATGGCTCCGGCGTAGGCGGCGAATTCCTGGCCCAGGCGCATGGGGACTGCGTCCTGCATGTGAGTGCGGCCGGACTTCAGGATGTCGTGGAATTCTTTTCCTTTTTTGTTCAGGGCGGCGACTAGCGAATCTAGGACGGGATACAGTTTTTCTAATTCCAACAAGGTGGCGAGGCGCATTCCCGTGGGGAAGACGTCGTTGGTGCTTTGGCCGTAGTTGACGTGGTCGTTGGGATGGACTTTGGAATAGTCGCCGAGCTTGCCGCCGAGAATCTCTACGGCGCGGTTGGCGATGACCTCGTTGGTGTTCATGTGGAAGCTGACGCCAGCGCCGGCTTGGAAGACGTCGACCGGGAATTCAGCGTTCCACTTGCCCTGCTGGACTTCTTTCGCCGAGGCGATGATGGCGTCGGCGATGGGCTTTTCGATCAGACCGAGATCGCGGTTGGCTTCGGCGGCGGCTTCTTTGACCATGCCGAAGGCGCGAATGAGCGTGGGGTGGGCGCGCATGCCGGAGATGGGGTAGTTTTCGACGGCGCGGGCGGTTTGAATTCCGTAGTACACGTGGGCGGGGATTTGTTTGGGGCCTAGGGAATCTTTTTCTTCGCGGCTGGACATGAGCGCTCCGGGGGAACGGGAGATTATAACAACCTCAAAAGCATTTCACCGGCGAGATCGCCGAGAACGCCGAGAATAGGGAGCAAAATCAAGGTGGAGTTTGCTCGGCGATCTCGGCGTACTCGGCGGTGAATACACTGCATGCTAGAATCGGAAATCTTGCGAAGCAGTTCTTGAAGTCCTGGGATGGGCGGATTGCCTACGAAGCAGATTCCTGCGAAGCATCTTTCCGATACGAAGCACACTCCTGAGGTTTTACCGAAGGCACAGTTTTCGGCGCGGCCGGATATGCGGGCGGATGTGATTGTGATTGGGGCCGGGCCGACGGGGTTGGCTTGTGCGATTGAGGCGCAGAAGGCGGGGTTTAAGGTCGTCTCGATTGATAAGGGATGCCTGGTGAATTCGATTTTTAATTATCCGGCGAACATGATTTTTTTTACTACGCCGGAGTTGCTGGAGATTGGGGACATTCCGTTCAGCACAGCGAATCCGAAGCCGAACCGGTTGGAGGCGCTGGAGTATTACCGCAAGGTCGCCGAGCATTACAAGCTCGATGTGCGGCAATACCAGCGGGTGGAAACGGTCACGGGGGAGGACGGCGATTTTCACATTACGACTTCAGACCGGCTGGGGCGGGTTTACGACTACACGTGCAAGAAGGTGATTGTTTCGACGGGGTATTACGACCGTGCGAACATGCTGCGGATTCCGGGGGAGGACCTGCCGAAGGTTTTTCATTATTATCGCGAGCCGCATCCTTATTTTGATAATGATGTGCTGGTGATTGGGGGAAAGAATTCGGCGGCAATTTCGGCGCTGGATTTGTGGAGGCATGGGGCGCGGGTGACGATGGTGCATCGCGGGGCGAAGATGCATGCGCACGTGAAGTATTGGATTTTGCCGGACATTGAAAACCGGATCAAGAATGGGGACATCACAGCGTACTTCAATTCGACGGTGCGGGAAATTTTGCCGGACCGGGTGGTGGTGGAGACGGCGGAAGGGGAAGTCAGCGTGAAGAATGATTTTGTGTTTGCGCTGACGGGGTACCATCCGGATTACGATTTTTTGCGGGCGATGGGGATTGAGCTTTCGGAGGAGCAGCGGCGGCCGGTGTGCGATCCGATTACCCTGGAGAGCAATGTGGCGGGAGTGTATGTGGCGGGAGTGATTGTGGCGGGGTCGCGGACGAATGAGATCTTTATTGAGAATGGAAGATTTCACGGGCAGGCGATTGCGGCGGATCTGAAGCAGAAGTTGTAAGAGCGGCTGCTGGCTGTTGCTCCTTGGTTCTTCCGCTTAGCGGCGAGCGGAGGGTATCGCCACGGAAGGATCCGGCGTCAATTTTTATCCCCTCATTTTTATTCCCATCGTCGACGCTAAGTGGTGGGCCCGTGGTGTGCGACGCACCAAAAGCAACGCCCCGGGATTGTTGCTCCCGGGGGCGTTAGCAGATCGGGGGAATGGATCAAGCTCTCGTTTTCAAGAAATCAAACGACGGCGAATCAGACCGGCAATTCCGACTAAGCCGGTTCCCAGAAGACCCAAGGTGCCGGGTTCCGGAACTGGAGGCGGCGGCGTTGAGCCGGGGGTAGTGGAGGCGAAACAGGTCTTGCGGGTTGCCGACGAGTGCCGCCACAGAACGTGCCAACCACGTGCGGGCCACCGACGGTGATGCCAGCGCCACTGAGGCTAGCGTTGGTAAGGACCAGGAAGTAATGAGGTAGTGGTTCCGGGTCCAGTGGTGCCAAGGCAAAGAGTTTGGACGCCGAGGCCGCCACATGCTCCGCTCGAGAGTGAGCCAAAGCTGACGTTGGTGACTGTGGTCGTGCCGCCGACATTGATGCCGCCGGAAAATCCGATCACAGGTCCGCCGGTTCGGACGGCGCCCGAAGTCATTTGGACGTCAACGCAAACCGAGGTGCTGGCGATGGCGGAGCCATTGCAGGTCCCACCCTGAGTAAGGGTGATGGTTCCGACTTGCGTGGCGCCGACAATGATATTGAGTGAATTGGCTGACGCCGCTGGCGCCATGGCAAGAGCCGCCACAACTACCAAGGCCAGAACTGAGAGCTTAAGACTGGTAATTCTCACGACGAAATCCCCCTTGAACGAATCGAACTGTACCACAGTAACGGATTACTACTGGCACGAATCGTGCCATCTTGGAGAACAAACGATAGTTCCTTAAGTGATTGACTGTCAAGAGGGTTACGAGAAATAGCATGGCACTTTCGTGGGGGGTGGAACGGATTGGGTGAAAATTGCTGCACATTAAGTGTCGGGATGGTTCGGCAAGGTAGGGGCAACGGGGCGGGGGAAATTCCTGGGCAAAGACGGCAAAACCCGCTCAGGAACGGGGCAGGCGGTCGATTTTGGCAGCCATAATGAAGTCGCTTTCGGTGAGGCCGTCGATTTTGTGGGTCCAGAGGGTGATTTCGACTCTGCCCCATTTGA
Source organism: uncultured Acidobacteriota bacterium (assembly GCA_963839975.1). GTDB lineage: Bacteria > Acidobacteriota > Terriglobia > Terriglobales > Acidobacteriaceae > Gp1-AA145. The sequence continues at coordinate 1,421,613 of CAWIXA010000003.1, forward strand.
GGACGATGTCAGGATGGTGGCCTTGTTCTTCGGCAAGAGCGCCGACCTGGTTGACGAAGTCTAATGCTTGCTTGAAGTTAGGGAAGGTATAGGAGCGGGTCAGGTGGTGTTCGTTGACTATGTTCCAGTCGGCGGCGTCGGGGAGTTGCCGACGAAGGCTTTCCAGTTCTTCGCCTTTCAGAGGGGGAACCCCACCACGGCAGGGGGTACAAGACTTGGATTCGAGGGACATGGGGTTAGGCTAGCATTGTTGAGAATCCGGCGCTTGCGCGCCGGGGTCGGACAAGAGTGTCCGACCCACACGGGTATTTCTGCTTCCTTCGCCTAGAACGGGATGTCTTCGTCGGTGATGGGGGAACTGGTGGCCGAGGCGGGCTCGGGCTCGCGCTGGTCGAAATTGTTGTTGCCACCGGTGGAAACGCCGCGGGTCGAGGACTCTCCGCCTGCGCCGCCGGCTTCGCCGCGGCCGCCTAGCAGGACCAAGTCGCTGGCGACTACTTCGGTCATGTATTTCTTCTGGTTGGTGGTCTTGTCATCCCAGGAACGGGTTTGGAGGCGGCCTTCGATGTACACCTTGCCGCCCTTCTTCAAATACTCTCCGGCGATTTCGGCGAGGCGCTGCCAGACGACGATATTGTGCCACTCGGTGCGGTCCTGCCAGTTGCCGTCTTTATCTTTGTAGCGCTCATTCGTCGCCAGCGAAAACTTTGCGACGGGCGTGCCCTGGGGCGTGAATTTTACCTCGGGATCTTTGCCGAGATTGCCGAGGAGGATAACTTTGTTAACGCTTTTGCCTGCCATGAGGAGCTCCTGAAAGTCAGTGGCCACTGTCAGTGGTCGGTGATCGTTTGACAATGATCAGTGATCGGAATTGGACAAATATAGCAGCTTTGAATCAGGGCCGGACGAGGAAATCGTGAGGGAGTTTCAGAATGGGAATGAAGAATCGGGTGATCGTCGATCGGGCTATCGGGTGATCTCAGATCAAACCCACCTGCGCGGAGCAAGAATCAGCGGGGGTTCACAGCCCCGAAGGTCATTTCTTCGGCGGGGCTTTTGGATTGGCGTTTCCAGGCAAAGAATAGGGCGGCGTAGGTTTCGGTGATGTAGTCGTTGGGAGCGATGCCTAGGTCGCGGGCAAGGGAATCGATCCAATCAGGGGGGCCTTCGATTTCGGCGAAGTTGCCGATGGGGGTTTCGTCGATGACTACGTGGCCTTTTTCTCCTGTCCATTCGGCGCGGAATTTTTCGTAGCGGAAGGCGGGTTGGAATTGCAGGGCGGTGAGGATGGCTTCCATTTTGATGCCGTCTTCGACGCGGGTTTCGGTCTCGACACGGATCTTGTGAGGGCTGTCGTCGCTATTGTTCTTCGATTTGGCTTTGTGGGTGAGGAGCCAGGTGTCGCCGTATTTGCGGAGGCGGAGGAGATCGCCTTTGGCGCGGAGCGGGCGTCCGGGGAGGTCGAAGAGGGTGTTCATTTCGTGAGTGCGGGGGGTGATTTGTTTCAGACCTAGTTTTTGTAGCCGGGTGGCCAGGGAAGCGAGGTCAGGGACGCGGAATTTGATTTCGATTTCGTCCATGGGGAGAGTATAGCGGGGAGAGTTCGCTGCAGGCTGAACACAAGGTCCCTCCACTGCGCTCGCGTTGCTCGCTTCGGTCGGGATGACAGGGCGGGGATGGAAGGGTCGAGATGGGAGTTGCTGCGGGCGAGAAGCAGGTTCCTCTGCGGCTGCGCCGCTTCGGAATGACATGGCTCATTTAGTTTTCAGGAAAACGTGGGGAGCTTTACCAGGTCGGCTTCGGGGACCTGCTCTACGGGGTGGCCGGCTTTGCGCCAGGCGGTTAGGCCGCCGTGGATGACGTAGGCGCGGAAACCGTGTTGCCTGAGTATCAGCGCCACACGGGCGCTGGTGGCTTCGCGCTGTCAAGTGCAATAGACGTAAATGTCTTTGTCCTTGGGGAGCGTCTTTAATTCTTCCGAGAGCTGATTGGGTTCCAGGCGAATGGATCCGGCAATGCGGGCGGCGCCAGAGTCATAGTACCCGTGGCTGCGGACGTCGATGACGATGACATCGTTGGTCAGCAGACGCGTTGCCAATTCCGCAACTTCAATGCGGGGGACGACTCCGGTGATGCGGTGGCGGCGAAACTCCACGACGCGATAAGCGATGAAGATTACGAGTGCGACCACCACGACTTCGGCGAACACGTGGCCGGCGCTTTGCAATCCGCGAGTGATTTTGACTACGAAATCGCGGAAGATGAAGCCCAGGCCGGAGTACGCGAGAACGTAGAGAGAGGTGCCGAGGAAATCCAGACGAAGGAATTGTGCGGTTTTCATCTTCATGCTGCCGGCCAGGGGCGGGGCCATGCTGTTTACGCCGGGGATGAATTTGGCGAAGATGAGGGCAGCGCGGCCGCGTTTGTAGAAGGACTCGGCGGAACGGAGGATGCAGGTTTCGGGATTCAGCGAAAGGCGGCAGAGGAAGCCGAGGAGCGCCCATCCAGTGTGACGGCCGAGGATGAAGAGGAAGAGGTCACCGAGCATCATGGCGCAGATGGCGGTGGCGAGGACGGCGGCAGGGTTGAGGAAATGGGCGGCGGCGGCGGCTCCGGCGGCGATGAGGGCGAGAGCGGCGGGAGCGGGAAGGCCGGAGGCCTCGGCGAAGACGATCAGGAAAACGATCAGGTAGCCGTGGTGCGAGATGGCGGTGAGGAGGGGAGACATGGGTTACAGCATAGATGATGCGGAGGAGGGATTTGGTGCGGAAAACTTGCGAGTTTTGATTCGCTGCGAAGAGAACGCAAGGTCCCTCCACTCGCTCGCTTTGCTCGCTTCGGTCGGGATGACAGTTTGGGGGGACTTGCGGCTTTTTATTCGCTACCGGCGAACAGCAGGTTCCTCTGCGCCTGCGGCGCTTCGGAATGACATCAGTTTTTTTGTATATCAAAAAAGGGCGGCTGAGGCCGCCCTGAACTCTCTGTGATATCCGGCGATCGAGCTACATCGAGGATTTTTCCGCTTTCAGCATCTTGACGCTCATGACGTGGATGTAGTTCTTGTCGGCATAGACATGGGCGCTGAGTTGGACGTGGTGGCCTTCGTGGCCTTTGAGGGTCTCGGGGTTCATGACGTCCCAGGACTTTCTGGTCGGCGTCGTTGACGAAGGTGATTTTGTCGCCGTCGGCTTTGACGGTGCCTTTGAGGGTCTTGAGGGGGGCGTTGGCCGGCTTGCTCATCTGTCGTCAGGCTTGGCCATGGTGTCTTGTGCGACCACGGTGAAGCTGAACATCAGGCAGGCCGCGAGGATGGGGATAAACAGCTTTTTCATAGTTGTCTCCTTGTTGGATGACTTCGAGAACTTGGACTCCTGCTCTAGTACGAAGCAGGCGGAGGATTGGATGCAGGGGACGGATTAAGGTGACAAGGGACTAAGGTTATTTTTGTGTATTTTCCTAAGCTGTTTTTGGCGGGCTACTTTTCCCGGGCCACCACGAATTCGGGGGCCCAGAGGAGGGCACGTTTGATTTCGGAGTCAGGGAAGGTGCAGATGGCTTTGCGTGCGGAGTCGGCGTACTGGCTGGCGAGGGCGGTGGCGGCGTCGAGGGATCCGTAGGTGGTGAGGATGTCGAGAATCTGAGCATGGGTTACGCCGTTGAAGGCGCGTTGTTCGACGACCGTCGCAATGTGGGCGCGTTCGTCGGGAGTGCAGCGCTCGAGGGCGTGGATTACGGCCATGGTGACTTTGCCTTCGCGGAGGTCGCTGGCGACGGGTTTGCCGAGGACGCTTTCGGAGGCGGTGAGGTCGAGGACGTCGTCCACGATTTGGAAGGCCATGCCGAGGTCGCGTCCGTAGCGGGCGACCTGGTCTTCCTGCTCGGGAGTGGCTCCGCCGAGGATTGCGCCCATGCGCATGCAGACGGAGAAGAGACAGGCGGTTTTGCGGTAGATGAGATCGAAATGCTCGTCGAGTGTGATGAGCTTGCCGAGTTTTTCCATTTGCAGCAGTTCGCCTTCGACCATTTGCTGGGTGAGGTCGATGAGTGCGTCGAGGATGCGGAAGTTGCGTTCCTGGAGCGCGACTTTGAAGGCTTGCATGTAGAGCCAGTCGCCGGCCAGGACGCACTTCGAGTTTCCCCACTGAGTGTTGGCGGCAGGGCGGCCGCGGCGGGTGCTGGCTTCGTCGATGATGTCGTCGTGGACGAGAGTTGCGGTGTGAATGATTTCAACTACCGCGCCGAGGCGGACGGCTCCACGGCCTTCGTAGTTGAAGAGCTTGGCGGCGAGCAGGAGCAGAGCGGGACGCAGGCGTTTGCCGCCGCCGCCGCGGAGATATTCGCCGATCTCGGTGATGGCGGTGACGCCGGAGACGGTGTCGCGGCCGAACTCGCGCTCGATCGCGGCAAGATCGTCGCGGAGGAGCTCGAAAACTTCACGGCCGTTGGTGAGAGTGGATGTGCTCACAGCGAAGACCATTCACCGCCGAGATCGCCGAGGGCGCCGAGAAAAGCTTGAGGTCTTCTTACATTTTTGGATTCGATCGTTCTTCTCTTGGCCTTCATGGTTTTCTCTGCGAACTCGGCGTCTCGGCGGTTAAATGCATTTAGTTCGATCTGTAATTCGTGAACTGCATATCGATCCCGAAATCTTGTTGTTTCAGGAGCGCGATGATTTCCTGCAAACTGTCGCGGTCTTTGCCGCTGACGCGGACTAGGTCAGCCTGGATTGAGGCTTGAACTTTCTTTTTGGAATTCTTGATTAGCTGGACGATGGCTTTGGCTTTTTCGATGGGGATGCCTTGTTGCAGGGTGATCTTTTGCTTTGCCGTCGCGCCGAGGGCGTTCTCGATGGGGGCGTAGGTGAGGCCTTTTAGCGAGATGCCGCGCTTGACCAGTTTGGCCTGCAAGATGTCGTTGATGGCCTTCAGTTTGTACTCGTCGATGGAGTGCAGGATGATGGCGTTGTCCTTGGCTTCGAGGGTGATGCTGGACTTCGAATCTTTCAGGTCGAAGCGGGTGACGATTTCCTTCATCGCGTGCTGGATGGCGTTGGAGACTTCCTGAAGGTCGATTTTGCTGACGATGTCGAAAGTGTTCTCGGGCATGACTTAATAGATTAGCTTAGTTTTGGGTTTGATTCCTGCTACCGAAAAACCTTTTACCGCCGAGTACGCCGAGATCGCCGAGAAAACGCGAGCTAAACCTTTAACCACAGAGGGCACGGAGGATCACAGAGTAACTGGTTCTTTGTCTTCATTTCTCTGCGATCTCGGCGTACTCGGCGGTGAATTCTTTGGGTTATAGGCTAAATGGACTGAGTGGATTCTGGAAGGGAAAAAAGGCGGCGAAAATTGTTGGTGGTGTGGGCGCCGATTTCTTCGGGGGTCACGTTTTTGATCGCGGCTAGCTGGCGGGCGACTTCGACTACGTAGGCGGGTTCGTTGCGTTTGCCGCGATATGGGACTGGCGCCAGGAAGGGGCAGTCGGTTTCGATCAGGATGCGGTCGAGGGGGACTTCTTTTGCGGAGTCGCGGATTGGCTGGGCTTTGGGGAAGGTGATGTTTCCGGCGAAGGAGATTAGGAATCCCATGTCGAGGGCGCGTTTGGCGTGGGGCCAAGTGCTGGTGAAGCAGTGGAGGATTCCGCCGAGGCCGGTGGGCTTCCAGTGCTGGTCGATTAAGGCGAGGCAATCTTCCCAGGCGTCGTCTTTATTGTTGTTGTCGCCGATTTTTGCTTCGTTCCTATCCGAGTTTTTATCCGACGCGCGGCAGTGGATGATGATGGGGAGTTTGGCGGCGCGGGCGATTTCCATTTGGCGGATGAAGACATTTTTCTGAATGTCGCGAGGGGAGTGGTCGTAGTAATAGTCGAGGCCGATTTCTCCGCAGGCGATGACTTTGGGGGCGCAGACGAGTTGTTCGAGTTGGGCGAAGTCGGCGTCGGTGGCTTTGGCGGCTTCGTGGGGATGGATGCCGGTGGTGGCGTAAATGAAGATCGTATTGCGGCGGCGAGTTTGATGGCGCAGTCGAGGGTGCCGGGGCCTTCTCCGATGCCGATGGCGAGGATGGTGGAGACGCCGGCGGCGCGGGCGCGGGAGATGACTTCGGCGCGGTCGGGGTCGAAGCGCGGGCCGTCTAGGTGGGCGTGGGAGTCGATGTACATCGGCGAAAAGTTCGCCCGAGGTCGGAGTCGCAGCTTCGTTAGACGTTGATGTGGATTCACTCTGCTCGTTTCGTGTCCAGATAGAATCTCTAGCACGAGGCGGTGCTCCAGGTTATTGTGATCGGCTCGGCGATTGCGAGGGTCTTGATCCTTTTGGTGTCGCTTCATGCCCAAATCGGGATCCGTAAAGACGTCCGACATCGGTCACGGTGGTCCCGAGTTGCAGGCCGCGCCCAGTCGTCCCGATTTGCTCCGAGAGTTTTGGGCCCCACACCTCCACGGTCTCGACAGTGTCATCTGTAAAAAACGTGACCCCAAGTCCTCCAACAGTTGTAACCCGGAGTCTGACAGTTTTCGAGGTTCCACTCGTAATCACGTCGGCATGCCCGTGGGGAATGTCAGGCCTGACCGTGGCTCGGGTTGGCTTGCCGAACTTCGCGGTTAGCGCATCAATGGAATCCCGGGACACAGATACAGCCGGAGAGAACTGTCTCGGCGTCGTCGAATGGAGAGTCTCTTCGAAACGTTCCAGGTTGCTACCGCAGAACCTGCGCATGCGAACACCAGCAGGACAACAACGGCGAGACGTAAATCTCATTGCTGCTCCTTCGATCCTGACAGTGAGATGCTGACGCCGCTATTTTAGCCTTGCGCCCACCGGCACGTCCTCCAAGAAAGCGGCCAGCACTGGCTTTCCGCCTTCGAGGGATGCGGCGACGATCATGCCGTTGGATTCGAGGCCGCGCAGCTTTCGCGGGGCGAGGTTCGCTACGATTACGACTTTGCGGCCGATCAGGGTTTCGGGGGAGTAGGCTTCGGCGATTCCGGCTACGATTTGACGGGTTTCGGTTCCGAGATCGACTTCGAGGCGGAGGAGTTTGTCGGCGCCTTTTACTTTTTCTGCGACTTTGATTTGGGCGACGCGGAGTTCGATCTTTGGCGAAATCGTCGATGGTGATTTTGTTGTCGGCGGCGGGCGGCGGTGGGACGGACGGGGTAGCGGCGGATGGCGTCGGGGTCGAGCCGAAGCGGAATCGAGGGCGTCGGCTGACGCTGTCGTTTGGGACGCTTGTCGCGAGTTCGGGGTGGCCGGGCGAGGACGCCCGTCGCCCCACGTCCTCTTTTAGCTGTTCCGCAGGCTCCGTAGTAGCGGCTCCAGCTGACGCCGCCGCAGTTCTTTCCTGATCTTCCATCTTCTGCATCCTTTCGATGGCGCTTTTGTCGGCGCGGGGGAATACCGGCTCGACTTTCCCTAGCTTTGTTCCCAGGTGAAGTTGTCCCCAGCGGAGGTCGGCGAGGGGGAATTTTTCGATCGCTCCCATGCCGAGCTGTCCCCAGATTTTTGATGTGGCCTCGGGCATTACCGGATGAGCCAGGACCGTGACGATGCGGAGCGCTTCGGCGCTGGTGTAGAGGACTGTGGCGAGGCGGGCGCGGCTGATTTCGTCTTGTTTCTCAGCCAAAGCCCAGGGCTCGTTTTCTACGATGTATTTATCCACAGCGGCGACCAAGGCCCATGCGGTTTCTAGCGCGCGCGAAAATTGGTACTGCTCGAAGAGGGCGTGGAAATCCGCGATGGTTTTTTCGGCGAGCTTGGCGATCGCGTCGTCGGATGGCTTGTGGGCGGCGGCGTGTGAGGGATAGGGGACCTCGCCTTTGAAATAACGGGTGATCATAGCGAGGGTGCGGCTGGCGAGGTTGCCGAGGCCGTTGGCTAAGTCTGAGTTGTAGCGCTGGACCAGGGCGTCGAAAGAAAAACTTCCGTCCTGGCCGAAGACGACTTCGCGCAGGAGGAAATAGCGGAGGGCGTCGGCGCCGAGGACGTCGAGGATGGTTTCAGTGCGGACGATGTTGCCGCGCGACTTCGACATCTTGTTCTCTTCAAACAGGAGCCAGCCGTGGGCGACGATGGATTTGGGCAGCGGCAGGCGGGCGGCCATCAGGAACGCGGGCCAATAGACGCAGTGGAAGCGGACGATTTCTTTGCCGATCATCTGGACGTCGGCGGGCCAATACTTCTTGTATTGCGAGTCGTCGGCTTGTCCGTAGCCGAGGGCGGTGATGTAATTCGCAAGCGCGTCGAGCCAGACATAGATGACGTGTTTGGGATCGTCGGGAACGGGGATGCCCCAGGAAAAAGTCGAGCGGCTGATGGATTGATCGCGCAGGCCGGAGCGGACGAAGGCGATGACTTCATTGCGGCGGGTTTCGGGACGAATGAAATCCGGGTTCTTGGTGTAGAGCTCGAGCAGCGGCTCGGCGAAGGCGGAGAGCTTGAAGAAATAATTTTCTTCTTTGACGGTTTCGGTGGGGCGGCCGCATTCGGGGCAGGGGTCGCCGGGGCCGATGGCGTCCACGTAAAGCTCGTCGAAGACGCAGTACTGGCCGGTGTAGCTGCCTTTGTAGATGTATCCGTTTTCTTTGATGCGACGCCAGAGTTCCTGCATGCCGCGCATGTGGCGGTCGCTGGTGGTGCGGATGTAGTCGTCGTAGGTGATGCCCATGCGGTCCCATAGGGCGCGGAACTCGGCGGAAACTTCGTCGGTGAGTTGCTGGGGCGGTTTTCCGGCGGCTTCGGCGGCGCGCTGGATTTTCTGGCCGTGCTCGTCGGTGCCGGTGAGGAAGTGAGTGTCGAAGCCCATCATGCGCTGGCGGCGGGCGATGGTGTCGCAGGCGAGCGTGGTGTAGGCGTGTCCGATGTGGGGACGGGCGTTGACGTAGTAGATGGGGGTCGTGATGTAGAACTTTTTCATGAAAGGCGTCGTTGGTCGTTCGTCGTTGGTCGTACGCCTACGCTTCACACGGCATCGGCGCGGGCTGTGTCGTCCCTGAAGGGACTCTCATTATTATCCGTGCTGCTTCCCGGCACTTCCGTGCCGGGCTATCTAGATTCCGCCGCTTCGCGGCTGGGGATGGGCGCTGCTTGCGTTCTTGCATCGCACTGGCCGCGGGCTGCCCACGCTGGCGCTGCCCGCATTTAACAATCCCCGAGATGCTTTCCAGCTTTCGTCGATCCTGCGACCGTGCATTGAGATTATCAAACTGGAGGGAGTTTAGGGTCGGAGGGACTTCGCGTAGGCTTCCATGGCTTCGTTCATTACTGTTTTTAGCGGGATATTTTGTTCGACGGCGAGGCGGCGGCAGTCTTCGTATTCGGGGGCGTAGCTGGTGACGGTGCCGTTGAGGCTGGCGATTTTGATGCGGACGTCGCCGAAGCGGGTGGGGACGGTGGTCCACTTGCGGGCGAGGATTTGGCGGCATTCTTCGCGGCGGCGGACGCCTAGCGTGGTGGTTTCGGCGAAGACGATTTCGGTTAGCTTGGCGGCATCTTCGGGCTTGGCGAGGATTGTGAGGAGAGATCCGGGGCGGGATTTTTTCATTTGGATTGGAGTCGCGAAGACGTCTAGCGCTCCGGCTTCGAGTAGGCGATCCATTACGTAGCCGAAGACTTGCGGGATTTAGGTCGTCGAGGTTGGCTTCGAGGACGGTGATGGTGTCTTGCATGGTTTTCGCGGCGAGGTGCGTGGCGGCCTCGCCGATGGTGATGCGGAGGACGTTGGCATGGCCGGGGAAGACATGGGTGCCGGCCCCGTATCCGGTTTTTTCTATTTTCATTTCTGGAAACTGGGAGAAGCGAGTCGCTAGCGTGGCGACGATGGCTGCGCCTGTGGGGGTAACTAGCTCGGCTTGCAGGCCCGACGAAAAGACCGGTGCGCCTTTCAGGAGTTCGACAGTCGCTGGCGCGGGGACCGGAAACGTTCCGTGAGCGCAGTCGACGGTGCCTCCCCCGACGTTTAACGGGGAGCAGATGAATTCGTCCACGGCGAGGGATTCGGCGCCGACGGCGGCGCAGACGATGTCCACGAGTGCGTCAGTGGCGCCGACTTCGTGGAAATGGATTTTGTCCACGGGGACGTTGTGGATTTTGGATTCGGCGGCGCCTAGTTTTTCGAAGATGGCAGTGGCGGTGGATTTGGCGCGGGGGCTTATTTTGGAGTTGTGGATGAGTTCTGCGGATTTCGGTCAGGCCGCGACCGTGTTCGTGCGAGTGGGGTTCCTGATGATGAGCGTGGTCATGAGCGTCGTGGTGATGATGGTCGTGGGTGTGGCTGTGCTCATGCGGGTGTGGGTCGGACACTCTTGTCCGTCCTTCCCTGGGAGCATCTTTTTCTCCGTTGACGATCACGTCAACCTTGGTGGCGCTGATGCCGCTACGATTTACTTTCGAGATTTCCAACGTTGCGCCGATGTTCAGGGCGGCAACCGTTTCTTCGAAGATTTTGGGCGAGACTCCGGCGTCGATCAGGGCGGAGAGGAACATGTCGCCGCTGATTCCCGAGAAGCAGTCTAGGTATGCGATGCGCATCGAAAAACTGTCTGTTAGGTCGTTCGTCGTTGGCTCAGTTGGCCGAGAACCGTTCGGATGCAGGCAGGCTTCGTTTAGACAACGACTGCTTGAATGACAGAGATCGATTCTCAATGGGATCCCCTGTGAACTCTGTGGTTAGGGTCTTCGCAAGGTCATCGATAGGCTTCGGCCTACGGGCAACGGTCAAACGACCGACGACGCTTGTGCGCTCTGTTAGAATCACTATTTTCTTCAATCACTTAGGAGAACTCTTGTATCGGTATTTAGAGCGGCGCCTGGCGGAGCATGTGCGGGAATTGTTGCGGCGGAGCTATGGGATCGAGATGGAGCGAGTGGTGATTGAGCAGCCTCCGTCGGTGGAGTTTGGGGAGTATGCGCTGCCGCTGGCGTTTGAGCTGGCGAAGAAGTTGAGGAAGGCGCCGCGGAAAATTGCGGAGGAGATTGTCGCGGGGCTGGGCGTGGTTGAGGGATTTGCGAAATTTGAAGTGGCGGGGGCGGGGTACATCAATGCGCGGGTGGACCGGGCTGCGGTGGCGGCGGCGCTGGTTCGGGATGAGCGGCCGGCGGTGGAAGTGGCGGCGGGGAAGATTCTGGTGGAGCACACGAGCATCAATCCGAATAAGGCGGCGCACATTGGGCATCTGCGAAACGCGATTTTGGGGGACACGTTTGTACGGCTGCTGCGGTTTGCGGGGCGTGAAGTGGATGTGCAGAACTACATCGACAATACCGGAGTGCAGGTGGCGGATGTGGTGGTGGGGTTTTTGCATATCGAGAAGAAATCGCGCGGGGAGATTGAGCGGCTCGCGGGGGAGCCGAGATTCGATTACTACTGCTGGGATTTGTATGCGCGGGTTTCGCAGTGGTATGAGGCTGACGCGGAGAACAAGAAAATCCGGCTGAAGACGTTGCATGAGATTGAGCAGGGCGGGAACGAAACCGCGGCGATCGCTGAACTGATTTCTGTCGCGGTGCTGCGGCGGCATCTCGAAACCATGGACCGGCTGGATATCGAGTATGACTTTTTGCCGCGGGAGAGCGAGATTCTGCGGCTGAAGTTCTGGGATGCGGCGTTTGGGAAGTTGAAAGAAGCGGGAGTGCTGACATTCGAGAACGAGGGAAAGAATAAAGGGTGCTGGGTGATGCGGCGGGCGGGGACTGCTTCTCAGGCAGAGTCAAAGGCAACGTCAAAGGCTTTTACCACAGAGGGCACTGAGGAAAGCACAGAGGAAGATATATCTGAAAGCATTTCAGAGGAAGATCAGAAGGTGATTGTGCGGTCGAATGGGACTGTGGGGTATGTGGGGAAGGACATTGCTTATCACATGTGGAAGTTTGGGTTGCTGGGGAAAGATTTTGGGTATCAGAAATTTTATTTGTATCCGAACCGGCACCAGTGCTGGATTTCGGCGGAGAGCGGGGAGCGGGAGCATCCGCACTTCGGCGACGTGTCGGAAAACTACAACGTCATCGACGTACGGCAGTCTGAAGCGCAAGAGACGGTTAAGGAAGCGCTACGCGACTTGGGTCACGGGAAAGCTGCCGACCATTTCACGCACGTTTCCTACGGGATGGTCGTGCTGACTCCGCGGTGCGCGGCCGAGTTGGGCTATGAACTGAGCGAAGAAGACAAGGCTCGGCCATTCATCGGGGTCAGCGGGCGCAAAGGTTTTGGGGTGAAGGCGGATGATTTGCTGGATGCACTGATTGCGTCGGCGAAGGCGGAAGTGGATTCGCGAAATAGCGAGCTGCCTGAGGTGGAGCGAATCGAGATTGCTAAACAGATTGCGATTGGGGCGCTGCGGTTTTTCATGTTGAAGTACACCAGGCCTTCGGTGATCGCCTTCGACTTTAAAGACGCGCTGAGTTTTGAAGGCGAGACGGGGCCGTATGCGCAGTATGCGGTGGTGCGGGCGTCGAATATTTTCCGCAAGGGCGGGATGGACGCGGAGAAGTTTGCGGGGGATTTGGCTGCGGCCTCATCGGCGGAGCGGTTGTCCGAAGAAGCATTGAAGAAGTTCTTGGCGGCGGACGAATTGTGGGCGCTGTGGCTGGCGGCTTCGAAGACGGCTTATGTGAGTTGATCAGTGCATTGCTACGACGGAGCCGGCGTATCTGGCGAAGCATGTGTTTCAACTGGCGCAGTTGTTTAATACGTTCTATCACCGGTATCCGATCTTGAGTGAAGAGGATGAGGCGCGGAAGAAGTTTCTGCTGGCAACGGCGGCGGTGGTGCGGCGGGAGTTGATGCGGGCGCTGGGGGTGATGGGGGTGGAGGCGCCAAGGGTGATGTAGGGCGACTGTGTTTTACAAAACCAAGAAACTTTGGCAACCCCAACTTCCATGCCAAAGCGCCGACACTGTACGCGACTCCGGCATAAAACGGCGCGGTAACTAGCCACTGCGCCCGCCAGCGCACCCAATGATCGACTTGGAGATCGAAGAAATACCTGAAAGCTGACATCGAAGGGCCGAACACAGATGACGAGGCGCGGAGTTGCAGCATGCTATATAACAGCACCGCGGTGGGTACGATCCAGACCCAAATCGCGGGCGAGGCGGATCGCCTTCCGGCTATTTGCTTGCCGACCATCGCATGAAGAAACCGCGCTAGATCGATGTAGCCTGCCCAAAAGAAGTCATAATCGTCGTGAGCGCCAGATGATGCAAGTACCAATCGACGGAGCTGACGTCAACGTTTGCAGCCATCGAAGATAGGTGCGAACGCAGGCAAACCACGCCCGGACCAGCATGCGCGGCACACGCCAGGCACACTGGTACACCAAGAACGTGTCTAGAAGAAATCGCAATCACTAACCGGCAGGATGAGTGACGTGTTACCTAGTTTGATAGTCCGGCTTGCGGCTCAGGCTCCGCTGGGTGCGGGGCAATTGGCTGTCGAGGCGCTCGGGGATCGAGCGAGGTTCATCGGTCGTCCGGCGGACGTTCGTCTGGCGAGCGGCGCAGCTGGAGCGGCCTCGACTAGTCGAGTCCTTTTCGGCAGCCAGTGAGAAGCAGCTCACGCATTCGGTCAATTTCGAGGAGTAATGCTCCTTTATGGTATCGACTTGCACGAAGAAAACCTAGGCTGAACGACCAGGGATGTTACACGAGCGTCAGCATTTACTGCGCCGCATGTCTATCATCTCGATGCCGACGAAAAGCAGGTTCCTCGCTACTACACGGATCGCGGTCGCGATCCGCTTCGCTCGGAATGACATTGTTTTCGCTATTCGGTTGGGGGGCTAGCTTCCCATCTTGCGGCCGGCAACCATCAGGCCGGCGCCGACTACTACTAAGGCAACGCTGGCGGCTGGGGGGAGGAGGTCGCTGTGTTTGGTGTCCACGCCTACGTGGACGTCGCCGGCGTCGAGGCCGTGATGTTCGGTGTGGGGGACGGGGATGAAAAAGGAGAGGACGCCGAGGAGCAGGACGATCAGGCCGATTGCGAAGAGGATTTTCATGGCTTCACCTGTGATGGTGCGAGAAGTATAGCGCGGGTGGCGCATTCCGTCGCACGGTCTTCGCGTCGCTGCCGGCACAACCCAAGGTTCCTCCACTGCGCTTGCTTCGCTTCGCTCCGGTCGGAATGACAATGCTACTGGCGTATATCTCGCTGGGACGCTTTTGTCGCGCTGCCGGCGAACAGCAGGTTCCTCGACTGCAAAGATCATTCGCTATGCGAATGATCTTTTTCGCTCGGAATGACAGAGTTTATTTTTCCGAGTACCGAGAAAGTGCCTAGTTCCGCGAAGTTGCGGGCGAACTCTACCAAACTTCTTACGGCGATTCCTGAGGGGCCTTTGGCGATCCAAGGTTTGGTGTCTTCCATCCAGGCGGTGCCGGCGATGTCTAGGTGGAGCCAGGGGGTGTCTTCGGCGAATTCTTTTAGGAAGGCGGCGGCGGTGCTGGCGCCGCCCCAGCGGCCTCCGGTGTTCATTAGGTCGGCGATGCTGGAGCGGGTCTGGTCGAGATATTCGTCGGTCACGGGGAGGCGCCACATTTTTTCGCCGGACTTCGCGAGGGCTTTGGTGAAAGCTTCATAGAAGGCGTCGTCGTTGGAAAAAATTCCGGCGTTGTAGTATCCGAGGGCGACGACGACGGCGCCGGTTAGGGTGGCGGCGTCGATGAGGTGAGTGCAGCCGAGTTGGCGGGCGTAGCAGAGTCCGTCGGCGAGGACGAGGCGGCCTTCGGCGTCGGTGTTGATGATTTCGATGGTTTTGCCGGACATGGCGGTCTGGATGTCGCCGGGTTTTTGGGCTTTGCCGGAGGGCATGTTTTCTGTGGCGCAGACGATTCCGATGACTTTGATCTTGGGCTTGAGCAGGGCGATGGCGCGCATGGCGCCGATCATGGTTGCGCCGCCGGCCATGTCGTATTTCATCTTCTCCATGTTGTCGGCGGGCTTGATGGAAATGCCTCCGGTGTCGAACGTGACGCCTTTGCCGACTAAACCGAGGACCGGCTTCTCGGGGGCTCCGGCGGGTTCGTAGCGCATGACGATTAACGCTGGCGGTTCGTCGGAGCCTTGAGCTACGCCCCAGAATGCTCCCATCTTTAATTCTTTGATTTTGTCGGGGCCGAAGACTTCGCATTTCAGTCCGGTTTCTTTCGCCATGGCTTGAGCGCGGTCGGCGAGGATGGTGGGGGTCATGTGGTTCGACGGCTCGTTCACCAAGTCGCGAGTGAAGTTTTGCGATTCGGCGAGGATGCGGGCTTCGTCGAGGGCGGACTGGAGCTTTGATTGGTCTCCGGTGGCGACGACGGTGAGCGATTCGACGGTTTGATCTTTGCGGTCGCTCTTGTAGGTGTCGGGATCGAAGTTACCGACGATTGCGCCTTCCACTACGGCCTTTACGGCTTGCTCGGCTTGGATTTCGGGGGGAAGAATGAAGGCCAGGCTACGAAGAGTGCGGGGCTTTAGGGCGCGGACGGCGGCTCCGGCTAGTTTGCGGAGGTCGGAGGAGGAAAACTTTTTCGCTTTGCCACCGCCGATCAGGAGCAGGCGCTTGGCTTTGAGTCCGGCAGGCTTGTGGAGCCAGGCGAGTTCGAAAGTCTTGCCGGTGATGTCGCCGGCCGAAATCAGGTCGGCGGCGGATTGCTGGATGGATTTGTCGGCGGAGACGTAGGCTTCGGGCTTGTCTTTTTCAACCTTGTCTTTTTCCGAGGGGTCGAGGACTACGGCGACTAGGCATTCGGTTTCGAGTTCGGCGGCGGGGGAGAGGGAGAGAATTGTTTTCATAAGGGAATAGACAGTATGGAAGGGAGTGAGGGAATTGCGCAAGGTCAAAAACCCCGCCCTCTTTTTCCAAAACCGGGAAAAAGAAGGACGGGGCACCCGACGTGGAGGTGTGTAAAACTGGCGGCATGCAAAAACTCACCCTCGTGGCATCGGTTTTGATTTTCTGCGCGGTCTGTGTTGCGCAATCGGCTCCTGGCAATCCTGAAAAAATCATTATCGACACCGACATTGGGGACGATGTGGATGATGCGTTTGCGGTGGCGCTGGCGCTGAAATCTCCTGAGGTGCAGATTTTGGGGATCACGACGACGTTTGGGGATACAGAGACGCGGGCGAAGCTGGTGGACCGGATTCTGGGGGAGGCGGGGCGCGGGGATATTCCGGTTGCGGCGGGGAAGGCGACGGAGGTGAAGTCGAATTTCACGCAGCGCGCGTATGCAGAAGGCGGGAAGTTTCCGCGAGGGGCGCATCCGGATGCGGTGAGTTTTATTTTGGAGCAGATTCGGAAGAACCCGGGGGAGATTACGCTGGTGGCGATTGGGCCGCTGGTTAATGTGGGCGGGTTGATTGATAAGGATGTGGAGACGTTTCGCAAGCTGAAGCGGGTGGTGATGATGGGTGGGTCGGTGGAGCGGGGATATGGGGATCCGTATCGGGCGCCGACTGCGGCGCAGCCGGAGTGGAATATTAAGAATGATATTGCGTCGGCGCAGAAATTGTTTGCGTCGGGGGTGCCGATTTACATGATGCCGCTGGATTCGACGCAATTGAAACTGGATGAGGTGAAGCGGGAGTTTTTGTTTCGGCAGGGAACGCCGCTGACCGATGCGCTGACGTTGCTGTATCACCAGTGGGGGCAGGAGACGCCGACGTTGTTTGATCCGATGGCGGTGGCGTTTGCGGTGGATGAGAAGTTGTGTCCGGTGGAGGCGATGCGGATTCGGGTGGATGAGAAGGGGATGACGCTGCGGGAAGTGGGGGCGGCGAATGCGTTTGTGTGTTTGCGGTCGGATTCGGAGATGTTTTTCAGGTTTTATCTGGGGCGGGTGGGGAGGTAAGGATTGACCGCGCAGGCTGAGATTTGGGCGCTGCGGACGAGAAGCAGGTTCCTCGCTACTACGCGGATCGCGTTCGCGATCCGCTTCGCTCGGAATTACATTTAATTATGCTGCACGCGGGATCCCTCGCCCCGCTGGAGAAAGCGCGGGGCTTCGGGATGACGCCAGGGCGGGCTCTCGAGATGAGAACTACTCGGATAGGACGTGGTTAGGAAGATCCCCACTTCTCGCAAAAGGCGCGAGAAATGGGGCACCCACGGCATCTCGACCCGAAATCCTAGACGAACATTTGATCGGGGTTGGTGGGGACCTCGGCTTTATTTTTGCGGTCGCGGCGGGAGTTGCGGAAGCGGGGCTCGATGGCGGCTACAGCGCACAGGGAATAGAACAGCAAGGCGTTGGCGGGGATTTCGAGGTTGAAGTCCACCAGGCTGTGGACCAGGATTCCGGAGATGCCGAGGACGGCGGCGAGGGCTACGGCGCCGTTTACGTCAGAGGGCCAGTTACGAATTTTCGGCACGGCGCGACGGAAAGTCGAGACCAGGAACCAGATCATGATGGCGAAACCGATCAATCCGGTTTCGACCAGCAACTGGAGGTAGTCGTTGTGGGCTTTATCCACCCGGAGGTTGGTGTAGAAACTGCGGAACTGGGGATAGACGGTTTCGAAGGTGCCGAGGCCCCAACCGAGGATGGGGCGGTGGGCGAACATGTGCAGGGTGTCGCCATCGATCTGAACGCGAGTGTCGTTGGTTAAGTCGGAGTGTTTGCCGGAGCTGATGGTGGAGATGCGGGCGGTGACTTCACTGCCGCCGATCCAGGCGATGGAGGCCAGGGAAATCACAAGGAAGGCGGCCATCAGGAAGGCGGCGCGGCCAGCAGCGCGTTCGCGGAACAGGAACCAGAGAAAGATTGCGATTTGAAGGGCGAAGGCGATCATGCCTCCGCGAGAGCCGGAGAGAAAGATGGTGGCGCCCATGAAAGCGGCGGCGGAAGCGGCGGCCCAGCGTTCGCGCCCGTGAGCGTAGCGGCTGAAGGCGAAGACCAGCGGGATGGGGACGAGCATTTCCATCAGGCCGGCATAGTGGTTGTGGTTGACGTAGGGGCCGTAAATCCAGCCGCCGAAGCGCGGCGTCCTAATCCAATACAGTTTGCCGGTTGAGCTCAGGCTTTGCAGGACTGCGAACATTGCCATGGCGGTGCCGTAGATGATGGCGGCGGTGGCAAGCCTGCGGATGTGGGTGGTGCGGGTGAGAGTTTGCGTGATCAGAAAGCAGGCCACTCCGTAGGCGATGTAGAGAAGCAATGTGGAGTAGGTTGCGTGGCGGTAGGCGGAAATCCACGGCAGTAGCTGAACGCAAGTCAGCGACAGGAAGGCGAGCAGGGGCGGGAAGATGGGCGTCCAAAGGACGGCGGCTGCGGGCGAGCGCATTTGGCCGAATAGCCAGACTATAAAGAGGATGGCGGAGACGGATTGGAGGATGAGGACGGCCCAGGGTTCGACGGCGCCGAAGGCCAGAGGGCAGAACAGCAGCAATGCGGCGATGCCGTATAGAACGACTTCATTGATAGTGAAGCGCGCGGATTGCGACTGAACTAGTGGTTTCGGGAAGTTCGGGGAGAATGAGTGCGGCGCTCATTGTGCTGATGCCTCCTTTGTAGCGGAGGAGTGCGCGTAGTCGGAGCGGACTAACTGCAGGCCGTCAATCCAGAGCTTGCCTTTGATGGGGCTGCCAGCGGGCACGCGGGCAATGCGAAGAACCAGCAGGTGAGTATCGGGGCCGGTAGTAAAAGCGCCGTCGGCTTTGCGCCAGAAGTCAGAGTTGCGGAGATCGTCGCTCATGAAGAACGGAGTTTCGCGATAAAGGTCTTGAATGGCGAACTTGGGGCCGCCGGCTCCGTCCATTTCTTCGGCTTTGTAGAAAGCGGAAAATTCGTAGCTGGTATTGGGCTCCACGGGGACTAACTGGCGGATGCCGGCGTCGGAGATGCCGGGGCCTTCAAAGGTGATGCGAAGCGATTGCGGGCTGGAATGGGCGTCATTGGGATCGAGGGCGAGAGAGACGCCGGTGGTGAGTTGGTGCATCCAGTCGAAACCGCCGTTGAGGACTTCCATGCTGAAGTCGCCGTTGATCAGAAGATTTTCAGAGGATGGCTGATAAGCGGCTAGTCCAGATAAGTTTGCGGCTTGCTGCCAGACGGTCGTGGCCTGAGAAACGTCCTGATGCGCGATCAGGTAGCGCATGTAGCCGAAGAGAACGGGGCGCTCGAGAGGCTGCTGACCGGAGAACATTTTTTCCCAGACTTTGGCGGCTGCGGCAGACTCATTTTTTGAAATCAGGAATTCGAGAAACTGAGCATGAACGACGGGCGGTATCACGCTGCCGAGCAGCGAGTCGATATCGGGATGCATTTTCCAGCACAGGCTGATGGCCTGGGGAGTGAGGGAAGGATCGTTCTGCATGACGACACGGAACTCGCGCATGGCGGCGTCGGAAGAGCCTTGGGCGAGGTAGAGATTGGCGGCTTGCCAGGCGACGTCGGGGGTGTGGGGATCGGCGGCGAGGGCGCGCTCGAGCGCGGAGCGTTCGGAATCGGTATCACCGACGGACTGGCGGGCGATGGCGAGATCGAGCCAATACCTGGCGGAGTGGGGATTGAGGCGGGTAGCTTTCTCCAGCCAG
Source organism: uncultured Acidobacteriota bacterium (assembly GCA_963839975.1). Lineage (GTDB taxonomy): Bacteria > Acidobacteriota > Terriglobia > Terriglobales > Acidobacteriaceae > Gp1-AA145. The sequence continues at coordinate 1,441,128 of CAWIXA010000003.1, forward strand.
GGAATTGCGGCTTGGGGAGATTGAGCGGCCAGGAGTTCGTAGCGGCCGAGGCGATAAGGATATTCGGCATTGCCGGGATCGAGGCGGGCGGCGCGCTGCAGGCGTGCGGGGTCAGGGTCGGCGGAGAAATGGGCGGCCAGGAATGCGGTGGTGGTCAAGATGAGATAGGCGGCCGCCAGCAGGGACAGCACGGCGCCAACTGCCAATTTCTTCGCGGGCTGGCGAAGTTGCAACGGCATCCTTAAAAACCGAGCGACACCGGTTACGCGCTGGTCGAGGTAGCGCGGGCCTCATCTTGCGATGACCCGGTCATAGACTCGTCGTAATAGCGGTGTCCGTATTTTCCCTGGTATTCGTAGTAGTAGTAATAGTCCGGAGAATCCAAATTGACGGCGTTGAGGAGCACGCCGGAAACACGAGCGCCGACCTGGGCCAGGATGTCGCGGGCGCGGCGGAGGGCGGGCTTGGTGGTCTGCGCAGAGCGGATGACGAGGACGACGGCATCGGCGCGGGTGGAAAGCACGACGGCATCGGTGACGGAAAGGGTCGGCGGAGTATCGAGCACGATGTGGTCATACTGCTCGCGGACCTCCGCGAGAAGGTCGAACATGGGCGCCGAAGCCAGAAGCTCAGATGGGTTCGGCGGCGGCGTGCCTGCAGGCAGGATGTACAGGTTCGGCAAAAGCGAGGAGCGGACGGTGGCTTGCTGCAAGGTTGCGCCACCGGTGAGGACGTTGCTGAGTCCGATGCGCGGCCCCATGCCCAGAGTCTTGTGAATGCTGGGACGGCGAAGGTCGGCGTCGATGAGGAGGACGCGCGTGCCTTTCTGCGCCAGAACGATGGCAGTGTTGATGCTGGTTGTGCTTTTGCCTTCGCGGGGCAGAGCGCTGGTGATGAGAATCGTCTTGGGCGGAGCGCCGACAGAAGTGAGCAGCAGCGAAGTGCGCAGCGCGCGATAGGACTCAGCCATCTGCGAAAGCGGGCGAGACTGGGTGATCAGTTCGATGGCTTCTTTGGAAGCGGCGACCGATAGGCCCGGCTTGGAACTTGTCTCGGCGGTGCTCTTTGGGCCGAGGGGGATCATTCCGAGGGAAGGCAGTCCAGAGATTGCTTGTGCCTGCTCGGGAGTGCGGACCGTGTTGTCTATGCCTTCGAGCAAGAAGGCGAGGCCGATGCCGCTGGTCAGGCCGAGTACAAAACCGAAGCCCAGGTTGCGGGGGATATTCGGCTCGGAAGGAGCAGCGGGGGTGCGGGCGATATCCACTTCGCGGATGTTGTTGGAACGGAGGCCGGCGGTGACTCCGGCTTCTTTCAGCTTCTGCAACAGGCCTTCATAGAGGGTGCGGTTGGTTTCGAAATCGCGCTTGAGCAGGCTGTACTCGATGGCGCTTTCGTTCAGCTTGTTGTCTTCGACCTTCTGTTCTTCCAGGGCGGCGCGCAACATGTTTTCGCGTTGCAGCGAGGCCATGTAATCTCCGCGGAGACGTCCGCCGACCTTTTTCATCTCACCTAGAATCTGGGCGTCAACTTCCTGGAGTTGGTTGTTCAGTTGAGCAATCTTGGGATAAGCAGGGCCGAACTGGGTGGACAATTGAGCGACCTGAATTTTGAGGTCGGCCTTCTGCTCTTCCAGTTTGTCGAGCAGGGGAGAGGTGTGCTCGGAAGTCTTGCCTTGCCAAGCGGCGCCGACGGAGACAGCGGAAGCGGATTCGGTGTCGCCGGATTCGGCGAGGCGATAGACGGCTTCTTTCTGCATGCGTTCGGATTCGGCGGAGGTGAGCTCCTTATTTAATTCGTCGAGCTTGGCGGTGGTGATGTTTTGCTTTTCGTCGATGCCGAGGATCTGGTGATCTTTTTGATATTTGACCAGCTTTTCTTCGGAGGTCTCGACTTTCATTTGCAAGTCCACCAGTTGGCGGGAGAGCCAGTCAGAGGCCTGCATGGTGGACTCAAAGCGGGTCTTGAAATTCTGCTCGATGTAGGTGTTGGCCAAGGTGTTGACGACGCGAGCAGCCAGCTCCTTATTGGGGCTGCTGTAGTGAATATCAATGATGCGGGTGTTGGGCTCGAGGACGACGCGAAGGCCTCCCTTGAAAGTGCCGAGCAGCGCGTTGGCGCGGGCGGAATCGGGTTCGAGGGCGTCGGTGGTGAGTTCCAGAGCAGAAGGCGAAGACTGGCCGTGTCCGCCGAACTCAGGCATGCGGTCGAGATTGAGCTGCTTGATTACCTGCAAGGCGAGCAAGTCGCTGCGCAGAATGCGGACTTCGGTGTCGAGGTCGGTGGGGTCATAGTAATCGGCGCCGGAGTTCGAAGGGTCGCGCAGGTTCTGCAACATGGGGTCGGGCTTGGTGATGTCAATGCTGCCGACGGCGTCATAGATAGGAGTGCTGCGCAGAGTGGCAATCAAGGTGGCGCCAAAAATCAGGGCGAGGGTGCCACCAACGACCCAGGCACGCTTGATCAATACGCGCAAATATTCGCGGAGAATGGAATCCTGAGTGGAGGCGGCGGGATGAATCGACGCGAGATTTCTGAGTTGCAAGGGCGTGGGGGTCACCTCACGCAAAATCTGCGGGCTAGGTTGCGAAACGGGTACCGGTTCCATCAGCCCCCTTGGGGTGAAACAAAATCGTCCGCGAAAATGCCGGCGAGACGAATGGCGAGTCTCAGTATGGCAGAGAAAATATGCAAATGCCCTTGATTGAGTTGGTTCGAGGCTGTGAAAGAAAAGAGATTCACAGAGGCGGGAAGTGAACAATGAATATACTTGCGCTGAACCGGATGGTTGCCGTAGGGGCGTGACGCATCAGACAGGAAAGACGGAGTCAGAAGACATGAAGAAGATGAATTGGGCGGAGCAGGTGGTGCTGGTGACCGGGGGTACGGGATCGTTCGGCAAGAAATTTGTGGAAATCATGCTGAAGGAATACCGGCCGCAGAAGCTGATCGTGTTCAGCCGCGATGAATTGAAGCAGCATGAGATGCGGGCGGCGGGGCTGGACCATCCGAGCATGCGTTACTTCATCGGCGATGTGCGCGACCAGCAGCGGCTGGAGCGGGCGTTCGCGGGGGTGACGGTGGTGGTGCATGCGGCGGCGCTGAAGCAGGTGCCGGCGTGCGAGTACAACCCGTTTGAGGCCATCCAGACCAACATCATGGGCGGCAAAAACGTGATTGAGGCGGCGATCAATCGCGGAGTGCGGCGGGTGGCGGCGCTGAGCACGGATAAGGCGGTGAATCCGATCAATCTTTATGGAGCGACCAAGCTGTGCGCGGAAAAAATGTTTGTGCAGGCCAACGCGTACGCAGGCGCGCAGGATACGCGGTTCAGTTGCGTGCGGTATGGGAACGTGGTCGGCAGCCGCGGCAGTGTGGTGCCGATTTTCATGGAGCAACGCGAAGCGGGGGAAGGTGACGCTGACCGATCCGCGGATGACGCGGTTCTGGATCACGCTGGACCAGGGAGTGCGGTTCGTGGTCCGCGCGCTGGAACAGATGCATGGCGGAGAAATTTTTGTTCCGAAGATTCCCAGCATGAAGCTGCTGGACATGGCGCAGGCGGTGGCGCCGGATTGCGAGATCGAGTGCGTGGGGATCCGGCCGGGAGAGAAGCTCCACGAAGTTTTGCTCTCGGAGGACGAAGCGAGAAACAGCGTGGAGGCGCGACGACATGTTTGTGATCCAGCCGGCGCAAGCGTGGTGGCCGAAAGAAAACTGGAAGGACGCCAAGCCGCTGGCGGAGGGGTTCCGCTATGCCAGCGACACGAATACGGAGTGGCTGACGGCGGAAGATCTTTATGAATTAGTGGAGGGCAGCGCGCCCGCGCTGTCATTGGTGCCGAGAGAAACCAGAATACGCGCGAACGCCTGAGGAGTGATGACTGCAACGGCGGCAACCCGAGAGGCTTTGGCCATGCATGGGGGAACGCCAGTGCGTAGCACGCTTCTTCCCTATGGGCGGCAGACGATCGATGAAGAGCGATATCCAGGCGGTGGTGGAGACGCTGCGCTCGGATTGGCTGACGACTGGGCCCAAGATCAACGAATTTGAAGAGGCATTTGCGGCCTGGGTGGGCGCGCGCTATGCGGTGAGCTTCAGCAGCGGGACCGCGGCGCTGCATGGGGCGGCGTTTGCAGCGGGGCTGGGAGCGGGGGATGAGGCGATTACTTCTCCGTTGACGTTTGCGGCGACGGCGAACTGCGTGCTGTATCAGGGAGCGAAGCCGGTGTTCGCGGATGTTAGCGCGGACACGCTGAACCTTGATCCGGAGAAGGTGTCGCCGCGCGATTACGCCGCGGACGAAGGCGCTGCTGCCGGTGGATTACGCGGGGCATCCGGCGGATCTGGAGGCGATGCGCGAAATCGCGGAGCGACATGGGTTGACGGTGATTGAAGATGCCTGCCACGCGCTGGGCGCGGAGTATCGCGGGCGGCGGGTGGGGAGCGTGTCGCAGATGACGGTGTTCAGCTTTCATCCGGTGAAGCATTTGACGACGGGTGAAGGCGGGATGGTGACGACGGACAACGCGGAGTTCGCGGAGACGCTGCGGAAATTTCGGAATCATGGAATCAGCAGCAATGCGAGGGACCGTCAGCGGGAAGGGCAGTGGCATTACGAGATGGTGCTGCTCGGATTCAATTACCGACTGACGGACATTGCGTGCGCGCTGGGGTTGCGGCAATTGGGGAGGCTGGAAGGGAATCTGGCGCGGCGGAGAGAGATTGCGGCGAGGTATGCACAGGAGTTGGGAGCGGTGCCGGGGATTGTGGTGCCGGCGGTGCGCGACGAGGCGGTGCCGGCGTGGCATTTGTATCCGGTGCGGCTGGATTTGGCGAAGCTGTCGGCGGGGCGGGCGGAAATTTTTCGGGCGCTGCGGGCGGAAAACATTGGGGTGAATGTGCATTACATCCCGGTACATCTCCATCCTTATTACAAGGAGCGGTTTGGATACCGTGGGGGAGAGTTCCCGGTGGCGGAGGCGGCGTACGAAAGCTTGATCAGTCTGCCGATGTTTCACGGGATGAGCGGATGGGGATGTGGAGGATGTGGTGCGGGCGGTGGAGAAGGTGATGGGGCATTACGGGGGATGAAACCTATGGGGGCGGCGTGAAGACAGCGATTATCTTGCAGGCTCGCATGACCAGCGCGCGTCTGCCCGGGAAGGCTATGTTGTCGGTTGCGGGTTATCCGAGCGCGATATTGGCGGCTTTGCGGGCGGGGAACGCGGGTGACCAGCTCATCCTTGCAACTTCGGACGACGCTTCTGACGACGTGTTGGAGAAGGAAGCGCGCCGCCGTGGGATCGCCGTATTTCGCGGGCCACTCGACGATGTGCTGGGCCGCTATTTCCTGGCCACGGCAAGCCTGGCGGAAGATTGCGTAGTAATCCGGCTTACGGCGGACAACGTGGTCCCCGATGGTGCGTTTGTGGGGGAACTGGCGCGGGTATTTGCCTCTGGCGGGGTGGAATATCTTGGGATCGATTCATCGAGCCGAGCGCCGCATGGTTTGAGTGGAGAAGCGTTCTCGGTGGCGACATTGCGGAAGGCGCACGCTACGGCCTCCAGCGCCCACGATCGACAGCACGTCGGTCCCTGGATGAGACGAAATCTCCGCGCGGGGATTTTTCGACCTGTTCTACCCACCCCAGAAGACTTGAGCTATTTGCGTTGCACCATTGACGACCAGGAGGACTACGAACGGGTGCTGCGGCTGTTTGTGGGCGTCGCGGAGCCGGTGCGAGTTGAATGGCAGGTGTTGACGCGCAGGCTGGCAGTGATGGGAGAGCGAGGCGGCATTGGCCGTGGATTCACGCTGGGAACCGCACAACTCGGCATGGAGTACGGGGTGGTTAACCATGCCGGGAGACCATTGCAGCAAGATGCGGTTGCCATGGTGCACCGAGCAATTGAACGAGGAGTCAAGACGTTTGATACGGCGCGAGGCTACGGCGACGCAGAGGCGATTCTTGGGGAAGCCATGGATGGTGGCCGGCGTCGAGGGACGAGCGTCATCACGAAGCTCGATGCCTCTGGCTTAGGGATGGGGGCTAGTGAGACCGAAGCGAGATGCCGGGTAGATGCGAGTATTGATGCTTCATGCAAGGCGCTGCGAACGGGGAAATTGGACACGCTGCTGTTGCATCGATGGGAACATCACTACTGGTGGCGCGGAGCAGGGTGGCAGCGTCTGCTGGAGCTACAGGAAGAGGGGAGAATCGGAACCCTTGGCGCTTCAGTTTATGAGCCAGCGGAAGCGTTGGATGCGCTCGGTGACCGGTCGGTGGAACACCTGCAGATTCCGTCGAACGTATTGGACTGGCGGTGGAAAGCGGCTGGGGTGGACCATGCGATACAGGAGCGCGGCGCAATTACCGTGCACGCACGTAGCGTTTTTCTGCAAGGCATTTTGCTTCATTCTCCGAGCTGCTGGCCTGTGGTGGATGGCTTCGACACAGCAGAGACCTTTCGCCGACTGCAAAACCTGGCAAAAGAATTCGGCAGGGCAGGAATGGCTGACCTTTGCCTCGCGTATGTCAGATCGCAGCCCTGGATTACGAGCGTGGTGGTGGGATGCGAAACCCGATGTCAACTGGATGACAACCTGGACTGGTGCTGGCGGGCGAAGTTGAGTTCGGAACAATGCGCCGAGTTGGAGTCCGCCCTTCCAAATGCTCCTGACGCTCTGCTGAATCCATCGAAGTGGAGCACGGCACGCGCGCGGAGCGCCGCTTATGCAAGCTAAGGCGCTTGACGGCTTCCGGCTGGACGGGCGAGTGTGTTTTCTTTCCGGAGCGACTGGGCATCTAGGGCGTGCCATGGCGGAAGTATTGGGGATGGCGGGCGCGCACGTGATCGTGAATGCCAGGCGTCCGGACGCGGTGGCGGCACTGGTCGCTGAACTGCGAGACCGAGGCAGCAAGGCTTCGGCGGCGTGCTTTGATGTTACCGATCACAATGCCATCCAGGCCGCGGTGGAGGAGGTCGGACGAGAACACGGGCGGCTTGATGTGATTGTCAACAACGCGAGTTCCGGACGGACGGGAACGATGGAGAGCGTTACCGGCGACGATTTCGAGCAAGTGTATCGAGTAAATGTCATCGCGGCCTTTGACCTTATTAAGGTGGCGCGTGGGCTGTTGCGGGAGTCGGCCAAGGGCACTGCGGGCGCTTCGGTCATCAACATTTCGTCAATGTACGGGAGTGTGAGCCCAGACGCGTCGATTTATGGAAGCAGTGGAGCGAATAATCCACCATCGTACGGGGCGGCGAAAGCGGGCTTGATTCAGTTGACGCGGTACGCCGCATGTCACTTGGCCGCCGAGAAGATCCGCGTGAACTGCATCAGCCCGGGGCCGTTTCCGGCCCAGAAGTATATGGATCGCGATCCGCAATTCCATGGACGGCTGAAGGCGAAGGTTCCAATGCAGCGCACGGGAGATCCGCGGGAACTGCAGGGCCCGTTGTTGTTTCTGGCCTCGGATGCGTCGTCGTTTGTAACGGGGATAAATTTGCCGGTGGATGGAGGCTGGACGGCGTGGTGAACGAATGAGAATTCTCCTTTTACATTCTGAGGACGATGCGAGCCGGGGGCCGTGGGTGGGAGAGGCTTGGGACCGGGTGGTCGATCTGGGGATTGCCGGGTCGAGCACGTACGACGGCTGGAGCAAATTGTTTGGTTGTCCGGCGGGGGGGCTGGAGAGACTTGGGTTGCGGGATTTGCGGCAGGTGCGGGACACGCTTTTTTCTGGGCATGGGCGGATGGTGGATTCGCACGGGTTCGACTGGTGGGAGCTGATTTCGATTGAGTATCAGGAGCGGGTGGAGCGGATTCTCAGCCTGGAAAAGCTGGCGGCGCAGATTGGATCGGGCGATGAAGTGTGTGCCAGCCGGGAGGGATTTGATTCGCGGGTGATGGAGCGTTTGCTGGGACGGGCGGTGCGGGGGTTGCGTCCGGGGAGCCAGAGGTTCGAGAGGCTGCGGCGGATTGGCGGAGTAGCGGGGAGACTTCGTTTGGGGCAGTTGCTGCAGATTGTGGGGGACAAGTACGACGCGGGTTACCGAGTGCGGCGGTTTGGCAGCCGGAGAGCGGGTGGCTGCAAGCGTCCGGTGGTGTTGTTACCGACGGCGTACGTGAATGCTTCGCGGACGGGACTGGAATATGCGGCGGCTTTGCCGGAGCGGGATTTTCTTCTGGTGGCGACGAGGCAGAGTGGGTGGGTGGCGGAGCCTCCGAGGAATGTTAAGGCGGCGCGGCTGGCGGCGTATGCGCCGGGAAAATGTCAGAAAGATGAGTACGAGTATTTGCTGGAGCGCTGGCGAGAGCTGGGGGTGGAGTTTGGCGGACGAAGAGAGCTTTTTGTTTTGCGCGAACTGGGAGCCTTTGACTGGATCCCGGCAACGCTGCGGGACAGGCTGGCGGTCCGCGATGCGTGGCTAGAGGTGTTCGACCGCGAGCCGGTGACGGCGGTGCTTTGCGCGGACGACAGCAATTCGTACACGCGGTTGCCGTTGCTAATTGCGCGGGAGCGGGGACTGCCGGCGATTGCGTGTCATCACGGTGCAATGGATGGTCGGTATCTGAGCAAGCGGAACCACGCGGATGTGATCCTGGCAAAAGGGCGGATGGAGCACGACTACTTGACGCGGGTGTGCGGAGTGCTGAGGGAAGAGGTTGAGATTGGAGCGCCGGGGCAGAAACCTGCGGTGATCCGGTCGAGGCCGCATCGGCCCGAAGGGCAGGACAAGATCGTGTTTTTTTCGGAACCTTATGAGGTCGCGGGAGGGCGATCGGGGGAGTTTTATCGCGACGTGGTGCCGAGGCTGGCGGAGATTGCGGTGGCGACCGGACGCGAACTGGTGGTCAAGCTACATCCGCAGGAGAGTCTGCGGGAACGGCGGCGGTTGGTGAAGGCGATGCTTTCGCTTGAGCAGGCGAAATTGGTGAAGCTGGTGGACGGAAAGTTGACTGAAGAACTGCTGGAGAGGACTTGGTTCGCAGTTACGGTGCTGTCCACGACGGCGGTGGATTGCACGCTGCGCGGGATTCCGGTTTTCCTGTGCAGGTGGTTGGAGTTTTCCAGCTGGCGGTACGGGGAGCAGTTCGCCAAGTTTGGGGCGGGGGTGGGCCTGAGTTCGCCGGAGGAGTTGCGAGAGATCCCTGCGATGGTGGAAGGGTTTGCGCGAAACAGCACGGCGGATTTGTGGGAGGGGATCCGGGGGGAACGTTTCGAGGAGTTACTGTCGCCGAGGAAGGCGGAAAGAATCGCGGCGGCGGTGTGAGATGAGAGCGGCGGAAACGATATGAAGCTGGGGAACATTTTGATTCGCGCCGATGCCAGTGTGCAGATTGGGACTGGACACGTGATGCGGTGTCTGGCGCTGGCGCAGGCGTGGCAGGATGCGGGAGGCGAGGCGGAGTTTGCGATGGCGGAGTCGCTTGCTTCAATCAACGAGCGCTTGCGGTCTGAAAGTATCTCCGTGGCGCAGTTGAAGCATCTGGGGGGAAGCCGGGACGACGCTCGAGAAACTGTGGAATTGGCCCGCTCAAGCCAAGCGAACTGGGTAGTGCTCGATGGATATTGTTTTAGCACCGAGTATCAGAGGCAGGTAAAAGACGCAGGAATCCGATTGCTGGTGGTGGACGATAACGGCGAAGGCAGCCGTTATTTTGCCGATCTGGTGCTGAACCAGAACGTGCATGCCAACGAAGCGGCGTATGAGAAGCGGGAGAATTACACGCGACTGTTGTTGGGATCACGCTACGTTCTGCTGCGCCGCGAATTCCGGAGCTTACAGGAGCGAGCGAAGGAAATCCCCGAGAGTGGACGCAAAGTTCTGATTACGATGGGAGGCAGCGACCCCGACAATGTTACGGCAAAGGTGGTGAGCGCGCTGCGGCTGCTTGAGATCAAGGGACTGCAGGCGAAAGTTCTGGTTGGGGGAGGTAATCTTCACGCAGCATCGTTGAGGGAAAATGCGATGCGAGGTGGTGCAGAGATTGAGATCGTTGCCGATCCGCGTTCAGTTACAGACCTGATGCTGTGGGCGGATGTGGCGGTCTCGGCGGCTGGCTCGACGTGCTGGGAGATGTGTTTTCTGGGGCTGCCAGCAATTCTGATCGCGGTCGCCGAAAACCAGATGGCTTTGGCCCGGGAGCTGGCGCGGAGGGAAATTGCGGTACTGCTCGGTTCGGCGAACGAAGTTACGCCGGAGAGAATTGCTGGAGAGCTGCAACGTGTGCTTCGCTCAAGACAGCAGCGAGTGAGCAAGTCACAGCTCGGGCGGGATTTGGTGGATGGACGAGGGTGTGAGCGAGTGCTGGCTGCCATGTTGAGCGTGGAACTGAACCTGCGGCGCGCGGGCAAGAGCGATTGCCGGCTGCTTTGGGAATGGGCAAACGATCCGGGCGTACGTGCCGCGTCTTTTCAGACTGCCATGATCTCGTGGGATGAACATGCGGCGTGGTTTGCGGACAAACTCGACAATGGACTGATCTATATCGCGGAGGACCAAGAGGGGAAGCCGGTGGGACAGTTCCGAATCGACCGACTGCGCAATGGCGACGCGAAGGTTGATGTCAGCGTTGCTCCGGAAAAGCGCGGGTGCGGAATCGCGGCGGCGCTCATTCAAAAAGCGGTGCAGGCCGCATTCCGCGAAACCGAGCTTCAGCGGCTGCATGCGTACGTGAAGCCGGAGAATCAAGCATCCCTGAGGGCTTTCGAGAAAGCTGGGTTTACGGTTTTCGAGAGGGCGGGAAGCGTAGTCCATTTTTCGAGCGAGCGCAACCGTCAGCACCGGGGACAGGCGCAGGGATGACTTCGGGGCCCTCTAACGCATATCTGGTGCTTGGGTGCAAGTCGTGGAATCGCCGCATTTATGACGAGAGTCTGGCTGGACTACCGGGGCAATGGCAGTTTATTGGATCACGCGAGGAGTTCTCCGCAGAACGGGTGCGCGAGGTGGCACCGCGGTACATTTTTTTTCTGCATTGGTCGTGGAAAGTGCCATCGGAAATTGTCAACGACTACGAGTGCGTTTGCTTCCACATGACCGATGTTCCGTACGGCAGAGGCGGCAGCCCGCTGCAAAATCTGATTCTTCGGGGTCATCGAGAAACCAAGCTGACCGCACTGCGCATGACCGGGGAGTTTGATGCCGGGCCTGTGTACTTCAAGGAAACACTTTCGCTTCGCGGGCAATGCGGAAGAGATTTATCTGAGGGCGGCACGTTTGTCGGCCGCGATGATCAAGCGCCTGGTGGACGAAAGGCCAGTGCCCGTGCCCCAGAAGGGAGAAGCGGTGAACTTTACGCGCAGGAAGCCGGAGGAAAGCAGGATCGGGAAGCAACAGTCGTTGGAGGAGTTGCACGATTTTATTCGCATGCTGGATGCGGAAGGATATCCACGGGCGTTTGTGGAGCACGCCGGATTCCGCTGGGAGCTGAGCCGTTCTGCCTTGTACGACGGGCGGATTGTTGCCGATGTCAGGATCGTGAAGGTTTCAGAAGAAGGGAAGGAAATATGAGGGCGCTGATCGTCGCCGCCCACCCTGACGACGAAGTACTGGGTTGCGGCGCGACTGCGGCGCGCCTGGTTCGAGAAGGACATCAGGTGAACATCGCAATTTTGGCCGAGGGGATTACATCGCGGTCGCTGACTAGGGAGGAGGCCGACGCCGCGCAGGTTAGAACTCTGCGGGGGCACGCGCAGAAGGCCGCAAAGATTCTCGGAGTGGAAGAATCGTCATTATCGTTGCACGGTTTGCCGGATAACCGACTGGATTCGGTGCCCTTGTTGGATGTGGTCAAGATGGTTGAGGAAATCGTGAAGCGCGTGGCGCCGGAGCGGATTTATACCCATCACCCTGGGGACTTGAATATTGACCATGCTGTGGTCAGCCGGGCAACCATGATTGCGACGCGTCCGATGCAGGGGTGTCCGGTGAAGGAGGTCTATCAATTCGAAGTGCCTTCGTCCACGGAATGGGCGTTTCAGCAGTTCGAGCCAGCGTTCCGGCCGAATGTGTTCATGGACGTTTCCGAAACCTTGGAGTTGAAGGTGAAGGCAATGGCCTGTTACGAGAGTGAGGCCAGAACGTTTCCCCATCCGCGGTCGGCGGAGGCTTTGCGGGTGATCGCGAAACGATGGGGGACGGTGGTGGGGTGCGATGCTGCGGAAGCGTTTCAGTTAGTGCGAGCAGTTTTTTGAGTGAGGATGCGAATCAAGTGACGCAATCTTTCAGAATTGGAAGAAACGAGGTCGGTGGCGGGAAACCGGTTTACGTGGTGGCCGAGCTTTCTGCAAACCACAATCAGAGCCTGGATCGGGCGGTGAGGATCCTGGAGGCTGCGAAAGATGCGGGCGCGGACGCAATCAAGCTGCAGACCTATACCGCGGATACGATGACAATTCGCAGTGACCGCGAATACTTTCGAATTGGCGGCGGCACCCTGTGGGACGGCCGTACTCTGCACGAATTGTACGCGGAAGCGTACACGCCCTGGGAATGGCAGCCCAAGTTGAAGCAAGCGGCGGACGATTTGGGGCTGGATTTTTTTTCGTCGCCATTCGATGCGACGGCGGTGGATTTTCTGGAGAGCATCGGAGTGGTGGCGTACAAGGTCGCATCGTTCGAAATTGTGGATCTGCCGCTGATTGAGAAGATGGCGCGCACGGGGAAGCCGCTGATTATGTCAACCGGCATGGCCACCATCGAGGAGATTCAGGAAGCGATGGAGACGGTGCGGCGGGCAGGGGCGAAAGAGATTGCGCTGCTCAAGTGCACGAGCGCTTATCCGTCGCCGGCGGAGGAGATGAATCTGCGGGCGATTCCGGAACTGGCGAAGCGGTTTGAAGTGCCGGTGGGGCTTTCCGATCACAGCAGCGGAGTTGCGGTGGCGGTGGCGGCGGTGGCGCTGGGGGCCTGCATCGTGGAAAAGCACTTGACGTTGTCGCGAGCGGACCAGGGGCCGGACAGCGCGTTCTCACTGGAGCCGGAGGAGTTCAAGGCAATGGTGGATGCGGTGCGGATGGCGGAAAAGGCGCTGGGGCGGGCGGAGATTGGTCCGGTGGCAAAAGAAGAAGCGAGCCGGGCGTTTCGGCGATCGCTGTTTGTGGTGGAGGACATGAAGAGCGGGGAGATTTTCACGGGGCGGAATGTGCGGTCGATTCGGCCGTCGAATGGATTGCATACGAGGCATCTTGGGGAAGTGTTGGGCAAGAAGTGCGTGCGCGATGTGGAGCGGGGGACGCCGCTGGCGTGGGAGTTGGTGAAGGAATGAAGGGCGCCACGGTACTGGCTCGAAGTGCGGGTTTAGAGGGCGACGCCAATCTTCACCTGGTGCAGGATCCAGCGATCGTCCGCGAATATGCGCGACTCGATTATGTGACTCCGTGCGAGCGCATGCTGATCGAGACGTATGTAGCTCCGGGAGCGGCGGTGCTGGATCTGGGAGTGGGCGGCGGGAGAACTACTCCTTACTTGCTGGCAAGGGCGGGGCGGTACGTGGGCGTGGACTATTCGGCGGAGATGATCGGGCTGTGCCGGCAGAAATTTCCTGGAGTTGAGTTTTGCGAAGCGGATGCCTCGAACATGCCGCTACTCAGGGACGAATCCTTCGATGTGGTTTTCTTTTCATTCAATGGGATTGATTGGCTGTGGCCATCGGAAAAACGCTGGAGCTGCATTCGCGAGTGTAGGCGCCTGCTGCGGCCGGGCGGCGTACTTGTTTTTTCTTCCCACAATCCGCGATCGATTGTGGTGTGGCGCGGATGGGACCCCGATCGGGTGCGGGCGTTTGCCCGGCGACTGGTGGGTGGCAGCAAGATTCTTTATCCGCTGGCGGCGGTGGCGGTGACGGCGGCGAAGGCCACCATCAGTTTCTTCCGCTCGGCGTCAGAAAGCGTGTCTCGAATGGCGCGGCGGATTCCGCGGCAAAGCCTTTTGGAAACGCGAAGGCTACATGATTGATCCCGCGCATCAGGGATTACTCAATCACTATTGGACCCCGGAAAACGCGATCGCGGAGTTGCGAGGCTTCGGATTTCAAAACCTGGGTGTGTGGTGCGACGAGTATCCGCGGAAAAGGTCCATCTACCGCGCGGACTGGTATTACTACGCTTTTGCGAAGGCGAATGAGGGTGCTGGACCAGACGGAGTCGCTGGGAATCGATTGGGGGCGGATGAGAGTCATTAGCCCGCTGCTGAAGCATGTCGTGTATCCAGGATTGAGTAAGTCGGGATATCTGCGCCGGTCGGCGGGGGCGGGGCCGGCGGTGGTGACGTATCACGGAATTTTGCCGCAGGGATATGAGGTCCGCGATGCGGCGCTGGACGGGCATTTGGTGACGGCGGATGCGTTTGTGCGGCAGATCGAACTGCTCAAGTCGAAGTACAACGTGATTTCCCCGGAAGAATTTTTGCAGTGGCGAGAGGGAGAGTTGCGTCTGCCGCCTGGGGCGGTGTTGCTGACTTGCGACGACGGGCTGCTGAACACGCTGACGGACATGCTGCCTCTGGCGCGGGAGTTGGATGTGCGGTTTCTGTTTTTTGTGACGGGGGGCTCGCTGAAGAACGAGCCTTCGATGCTTTGGTACGAGCAGCTTTGCCTCTGGTTGCTCGATTCGGGAGAGGAAATTTTTCTGCGCGCGCCATGGGGAGCATGCCACGCGACGGGGCGGGGACAAGTGCTGGGACTGTGGCGGGGAATGATGAAAAGGCTTTCGGCGCTGGACGCGGGTGCGCGAAGGCAGACTCTCGAGGACATCAGAACCCAGCTTGGCATATCCGGAGATTTTGAATCGGAATACTCTCGGGAAGAGGCGGCGCGGCGGCGATTTTTCATGATGAGTTTGGGGCAATTGCAGGCAGTGGCGGACGCGGGAATGACGATTGGAGCGCACACGGTTTCGCATCCGATGCTTTCACAGATGCCGGAAGAGTTGGCGTTTGAGGAGATGGCGCAAAGCCGCGTCGGATTGGAAGCGGTGTTGGGCCGGAAGGTGTGGGCGATGGCTTATCCCTTCGGCAATGCCGAAGCGGTGAGCGCGCGCGAGCCGAGGCTGGCGGAGAGGGCGGGTTTTCGATGCGCGTTCATGAACGTGGAAGACCGGGCGGGTGATGGGTGGTTTGGGTTTCCGCGGGTACATGTTTCGTCGGCGATGACGCTGAGTGAACTGGAGGCGCATGTTTCGGGGTTCTATCGCTGGATGCGCGAGAAGTACGTTCCTGCGGGACGGGGAGTGAGTGCGTGAGCGAGATGCGAGTGGTGCTGTACCGGGAAATTCCTGAGGACGAGGAGTTTCGTCGGCAGTGGAATGGGTTGGTGGAGGGGATGGAACGTCCCGAAGTTTTTTATACGTGGGAGTGGGCGCGAGCGGTGTGGTGTGCATGGGGCGCTTCGGCCTGTCCTCTTTTGTTTGCGGGCTATCAGGGTGAACAGCTAGCCGGGATCGCTGCGCTGGCTGGGAATGAGCGCGGTGAAGTTTGTTTTTTAGCTGCGACGACTGCCGACTACTGCGATTTCGTTTCCGCGCCGGTTGATCGGGAGGCATGGATTGGGCTGGTCATGCGCGAACTGTGCGGCATGGGAGTGAGAGAACTTCGACTGGCGAGTTTGCCTGCGGATTCAGCTTCCGCTCCGGTATTGCGAGTTGCGGCGAGGGCGTCAGGATACGCGACATTCTCGAGGCCGGCATATCTATGCGCCCAGGTGGAACTGAAAACACTCGAAGACCGCGCGCGGCTGAATCAGACGGCGAGCCACAAGCTGAAACGGATGACGAAGTCGGCAGTCGAATTGCGGGCAGCGACCGTGGGGCACAGCAGGACATGGGAAGAATTCGGGGCGGACTTTCCGGAGTTTGTGGTATCGCACGTGGGAAGATTCTTGAGCGCGGGTGAAGTGAGCAATCTGGTGCGTCCGCAGCGGCGCGTGTTCTTAATGGAGTTGGCCAGGCTACTTTCATCGCAGGGATGGCTCGCAGTGAGCACGCTGAAGATTGATGGCCGGTCGATCGCGTGGAACTGCGGCTTCAGGTTTGCGGGAAGTTGGTTTTACTACCAGCCGACATTTGACGTGGAGGCGCGACGATTGTCTCCGGGGTCGTATTTGCTGTGCAGAATTCTTCAGGATGCGGCTGCAGACTTCGAAATTCGCGGCGTGGATCTGGGCCTGGGGGATGAAGGATACAAGCAGCAGTACGCGAAGGCGGGAAGACGGACCTTGCACATCACCGGCTGCCGGTCGAGGGTGCGACTGGGCGGGCACGTCTTCCGCTACAGGGCGGCAAAACTAGTGAAGCATTCTCCCCGGCTGGAAAGAGCGGCGAGGAATTTTGCGAGGGGAATGGCCGGGTTAAGAAGCGGGGAGATATTGGCCGCGGGGCGCAGGTTTAAGGCATCGATGACGGGAATTTTCTCCGGCGTGGAGATTTCTTTTCTGGAGTGGATGGGGAAGGGAGCGGCTTCGGCCGAAGACTTCAGCGTGCAGGCGATTTCGGCGAGGCTGCTGGCGAAGGCGGCGATGCGATACGAGACGGAGGATGACACGCTGCGGTATCTGTTGCGGTCGGCGAAGCGGTTGAAATCCGGGGAAGACGAGGGATTTGCGCTGGTGGAGAGCGATGGAACACTGGTGCACTTCTGCTGGGTCGTGCCTTTTGAGGGGGCTAAGGTGCCGGGGCTAGGCCAAGCGCTGAGGGAGCCGGCGGCGGGGGCAGTGCTGATCTGTGATGGATGGACGCCGGGTTCCCAACGCGGGCGTGGACATGAGGCGCGGTGCGCAGGCATGGTCGCCGAACTGATGCAGGCGAGCGGAAGATGCGCATGGACGTTTACTGCGGCTGGGGATTCGGGTTCTGAATTGCAGCGGGCGGGGTTTGTGGCGCGGTTTTCGCTGGTGCGAAAACGAAAGCTGTTCTTCGCGAGCACTTCGCGATTGGAGTCTTCAGATAGCAGGCGAGCGGTCATGGATTTGTATCCCGCAGCTTAGGAATTTGGATGGCGACAGCGACCAACATTGCGGTAACGGAGGAACTGACGCCGGTACTGCTGCCTGCGTTGGAGGGCGGGGAGTTCCACCGCCGGATTGGGAGCATCTCGCGGCAGTCGGCAGTGTACTTTGCGGGGACCATTCTTACCGCGGCGGCGGGATACTTTTTCAAGATTTACCTCGCGCGGCGGTTGGGGGCGGAGGCTCTGGGACTGTATGCCCTGGGGATGAGCATTGT
Organism: uncultured Acidobacteriota bacterium; assembly: GCA_963839975.1. GTDB lineage: Bacteria > Acidobacteriota > Terriglobia > Terriglobales > Acidobacteriaceae > Gp1-AA145. Next base: position 1,458,360 of record CAWIXA010000003.1, read on the forward strand.
GGGATTCCTGGGGTTGTTTAATGCAGTTGGTCTGCCGGCCACGGCGGCGCGATTTGTAGCGGAATACTCCACACGCGGGGAATATGGGCGGCTGGGGGCATTCTTGCGGGGGAGCCTGGCGGTGCTCTCGGTGGGGAACCTGGCGCTGGGGGCGGTGGTGATGGTGGCGGGGCCGTGGGTGGGGGTGCATTTTTATCATGCGCCGGCGCTGGGGGCCTACTTCTGGGCGTTTACCCTGATCATGATTTTTGGGGCGCTGACCACGTTCCTGGGGCAGGTGATGGCGGGCTACCGGGATGTAGCGCGGCGAACGGTGATCACGCACTTCATTGGAACTCCGGTCAACATTGTGGTGGCGGTGGCGCTGATCAGCCTGGGATTTGGACTGCGCGGGTACATGGCGGCACAGGTCGGAAGCGCGATGCTGGTGCTCGGGCTGCTGGCGGTTGCGGTGTGGAGGATGACGCCGGCGGAAGCGCGGGCCGGAGCAGTCTTTGCTTTTGCTCCGGTGGAAAAAAAAGTGGTGGCGTTTTCAGCGGTGGCATTTGGGATTGCGGCGGTGGACTTTGCCCTGTCGCAGACGGACAAGATTGTTCTGGGATACTATCTGGCGCCGAAACAGGTGGGCATCTACGCGGTGGCCATGGCGCTGGTGGGGTTTGTGCCGATCGCATTGCAGTCGGTGAACCAGATATTTTCTCCGATCATTGCAGAACTGCATGCGGACGGGAACCGGGCGCTGCTGCAAAGGCTTTATGCGACGCTGACCAAGTGGATTGTGATCCTGACGATTCCGCTGGCGTTGACGATTGCGATTTTCGCGCGGCCACTGATGGGGATTTTTGGGGCCGGTTTTCTGCCGGGGGCGACGGTGCTGGTCATCGGGGCCATGGGACAACTGATCAACTGCGGCGTGGGTTCGGTGGGATTTTTGTTGATGATGTCAGGTCATCAGCTGGAGATGATCAAGATTCAAGCGGTAAATGCGGCGCTGTTGATCGGGTTGAGTGTGCTTTTGGTGCCGCGAATGGGGATGACAGGGGCGGCGGTGGCTTCGGCGATCACGGTGGTGACGACGAATTTGTGGTCGCTGATCAGTGTGCGGAGGAAGCTGAAGGTGTTTCCGTATCACGCTGGGTATCTGAAGCTGGTGCTGCCGACGGCGCTTTCGCTGGGGCTTCTGTTGGCATTGAGTCACGCGGCGGTCAAGCATGCACTCGTCCTGGAGGATTGCGGCGCTGGGGCTGGCGGCTGCGTATGTGTCGTTTCTGGGGACGCTGGCGATTTTTGGACTGGATGACGAAGACCGCCAGATCGCGGCGATGGTGAAGGCGGGGATTCTGCAAAGCCTGGGAAAAAACGGAGCGAGCCTGTGATCGATGGTAAGCGAACTATAGCGTTACCGGAAGAACTGTGCAGCGCGGCGGAACAGAAATTTGCTCATCGCTTCGGCGGCCTGGAAGAACTCTTGACGGCGGTGCTGGTAGAACTGGGGCGAGAGGATGCTTTGAAGATGGACGAGAAAGAGCAGCAGATTATCGAGGAGAGGCTGAAAGGGCTGGGGTACATCTGAGGAAGTGTTGGTGGTCGGTGACCAGTGGAGAGTGAGATCGGAGGAGAGGGAGTTGCACCTTGGCGGTTATCTCGGAGATGGTTTGGGTTTGACTAGACTGCTAAATAACGAAGGCGTTGGGGGGCAGTTTTGCTAAGCGCAGTAAGAAACCTATTTCGCCGGCCTGCGGAATCGCCGGGGCTGGCGTTCTCGCGGCCGCTGGTGGTTCTACAGAGCGACGATTGGGGACGGGTCGGGGTGCGCGACCGTGAAGGCTACGACGCATTGCGCGCGCGGGGGTTGCGGCTGGGAGAACACGCCTACGATCTGTACACGCTGGAGACCGCCGACGATGTGGGGGCGGTGGCGGCGCTGCTGGGGCGGCATCGGGACTCAACCGGGCGGCCGCCGTGTCTGGTGATGAATGTTTGCACGGCGAATCTGGATTTCAAAAAAATGCGGGAGGCGGGATACAGGACGATTGAAACGCTTCCGCTGGCGAAGGGATTGCCGGGGAAATGGTCGCGACCGGGGCTGTTCGAAGCGTATCGCGCAGGGATTGAGCAAGGCGTTTTGTATCCTGCGTTGCACGGGACGACGCACTTTTGTCCGGTGGCCGCGGAGAACGCGCTGGCGGGAAAAGGCGGGCGGGGCGATCTTCTGAGATTGCTGTGGGAAGCGGAGACGCCGTACATCCACTGGCGGATGCCGTGGATTGGATATGAGTACTGGAACCCGGAGAAACCGCACGCGGGGTTTTTGGGCGCCGACCGGCAGCGGGAATTGATCGGGCAGGGGAAGCGGAATTTTTCGGAATTGTTTGGAAGCCAGCCGGTTTCAGCGTGCGCTCCGGGCTGCCGGGCGAATCGGGACACGCATCGGGCGTGGGCGGAAGCGGGCATTCGGATCGCGGAGAGCGGGACGGGCAGCGGGTTGCGGGCGCCGCACGTGGATGAATTCGGAGTTCTGCATCTTTATCGGACGATCGATTTTGAACCCAGCCAGAGGGAACTGGACATTGGGAAGTATTTGCAGGTTGCCGGGAACTGCTTCTCGCGCGGGCTGCCGGTGATTATTTCGGTGCACTCCATCAATTTCCATTCTTCGCTCAAAGATTTCCGGACACCCTCGCTGGCGGCGCTGGATTCGCTGTTGAGCGCGCTGGAATCGAAGTATCCGGAACTGCTCTACGTCCATGACGAAGACATGTACGGGATTGTTACGCAGGGGGCGTTCCTGCGCGGCAGATTGCGAGTGAACGTCAGCGCCAATCGTCGGGAAGACTGGGACTCGCGATTTGTGCATCAGGGAGCGGTGTGATGGGGACGCCGAGTTCGCTGATCCTGATCACTGTCGATTGCTGGCGGGCGGACCACGCCGGGTTTATGGGATATAGGCGGCCGACGACGCCGTTTCTGGATTCTCTGGCCAGCGAGAGCTTTGTTTTTAAGAATGCGGTGACGGCGGGGGCGCCGACGTATTACTCGCTGCCGGCGATTTTGGCTTCGCGGTATCCGCTGGCGCCGGGGCGGGATTTACTGGGGCTGGCGCCGGAGGAGAGCACGATCGCTTCCGTGCTGCAGGAGGCGGGGTTCGCGACGGCGGCGTTTTCGGCGGCGAATCCGTATCTTTCGGCGAGATTTGGGTATGACCGCGGCTTCGACGTGTTCAGGGATTTTCTGGACAGCGGGGCGGTGGAGTTCGCATGCGAGCAGGGGGTTGACGAACTGCCGAGGGCAAAGCAGGGGTTGCGAGGCCGCGCGAACCAGATGCTTTCGCGGGCTTGCCATGGGTTGGGACCTCTGGGCGCGGCTTACGACGAACTTTATTTCCAGTACTGCCAGAAGACGAGTGCGGAAGAGTCATGGGATGCGCTGCGGAGGTTTCCGGCGGCGGATGTGATCGTGGACCACGCGATTGCGTGGCTGAATGAAAATTCCGACAGGCCATTTTTCCTGTGGCTGCACTTGATGGATCCACATGCGCCGTACTACCCGAAGGCAGGAAGCGCTGGAGTTGATGGGCGACGGAGACATGGGCGCGAGTGAAGGCAGGTATTTGAATTCGTATTGGGGCCGGGGAGACTTGACTGCGAAACGTCTGCGGAAGAAACGCGACGAAGTGATTGCGCTGTATGACGCAGGCGTGCGGTGGGCGGACGAGCAGATTCGGCGGCTGACGGAAAGGCTTGTGGACCTGAACCGGTGGGACCAGTGCACGCTGGCGGTGACGGCGGACCACGGCGAGGAGTTTTTGGAACATGAGGGGCGGTTTCATCCGCCGCTGCGCCTGAGCGAAGAGTTGGTGCATGTGCCGCTGCTGGTGCGGGTGCCGGATGGCGGCGGCAGAATCGTCGAGCAGTCGCTGAGCTTGATTGATCTGGCGCCGACGTTGCTGGACATTCTGGGAACTCCGGCACCGGCGGATTTTCGCGGGCGTAGCTGCTGGAGCCAGCTTGCGGAGAATGCGGCGTGGGAGCGCACGGTGGTTACGGAATGTGTGAAGGGATGCACGAATCCGTTCCGGCCGGAGAACCGAGTGGGACCGCGAATTCTAGCGGTGCGGAAGGGGCATCACAAGCTGGTGGTGGATTTTGAGACCAGCGGGGAAGAGTTGTTCGACTTGGAGGCGGACCCGCGGGAAGAAAATCCTTTGCCGCTGGATGCGGCGAAGCGGGTGCGGCGGGCGCTGCTGGAGTCGGCGCGGAAGCACGTGGTGGAATCACGGAAGGCACGGGATTTCGACAGGCGGATGGGGTCGCAACTGCGCGAGCTTCGAATAGAATGGGCGCATTCGGCAAGCAGCGTTCCCAATTAGACCCGGCAAGGCAGGACTCTGCGGCGCGAGGATGCAGGAATGACGCCCATTCGGATTCTCGTGGACAGCTTTGCGGACGCGGGTTTGCGTAATGCGCAAATGGGGAATGCGCGGGAAATTGTGTGCCGGCTCGATCCCGAGCGCTTTCATGTAAGCATGTTTTCTCTGGGAGAGCCTGACCCGCGGATTGCGCGGCGACCGAATACTCGACTGGTTCAACTTCCAGAACGAAGACAAACCCTAAAAATCCTTTCTGAATTTCTGCTGGGACCACAGGACATCCTTTTCTATATGAAGGCGTCGCCTGCGAGCCGGGTGTACTCGAACCTGCGCCGGAAATGGCGGGACCGGCGAGCGACGATTGGGACGATTGAATCGCAGTCGGACCTGGGGAACGAACCGACTATTACGCCACAGAGCGTGAGGCTGTGGGAGCAGACGGTGTTGCGTTGCGACCATCTGTTCAGTAATTCAACTTGCGTGCAGAACAGCCTGAAGCGCGAGTACGGGTTGAGCAGCCAAGTGATCGCGACCGGGGTGGACACGCGATTCTTTACGCCGGACTGGGAGCGGGTGGCGAATCGCAGAGTACAGGTGTTGTTTGTGGGATCGCTGCGGCCATTCAAGCAGCCGCAGTTCCTGCTGACGGCCGCGAAACGCTTTCCAGAGGCTGACTTCAGGATTGCGGGTGACGGGCCGATGGCGGATGAATTGAAGCAGCGGATGGTGGACGAGGGACTGAGGAACGTGAGGTTGCTTGGGCAACTGGGCGCGGAAACGTTGCGGGAGGAATATCAAAGCGCCGATGTTTTTCTGTTTCCCTCGAAGTGGGAAGGTTCGCCCAAGGTGATGTTGGAAGCAGCGGCGTGCGGGCTTCCGGTACTGGTGCGCAACAGCTATGCGCCGGAGACTGTGGTGCACGGCGAGACTGGATTTCAGGTTGGCTCGGATGCGGAGCTGATGGCGTCGCTGGAATTGCTGCTTGGCAATCCGGAGTTGCGGAAGAAATTAGGGCACTCGGGAAGGCAGCACAGCCAAAACTACGACTGGGACGGGATTGCGGCGCAGTGGGAAGAAACTTTTGAGCGAGTGGCAGGGAAACGGGAATTGAGGAAGGCATCGTGAGCGGCGTGCAAACGCGGGTGTCGGGATCGTCGGCGCTAGATCCGAGGCGGGAGACGCGCCGGTTGAGAGTGCTGACGTTGACACCGTTTTATCCGTCGGCGGAAGACGGGAGTCAGGGTGGCTTTATTGCCGATCCGTTGAAGTGGATGGAGCGCGACGCGGTTGAGAGTCGAGTGATTGCGGTGCAGCCTTTTTATCGGGGGCGGGTGCATCCGGTGAGTTCGGAAGTGGCGTCCAGGTGGGAGAGATATTTTTCTTTGCCGGGAAATTTCGGATTGCCGTCGGCAGGGGCGTTCCTGGCGGCCAGCCTAATGAAGACGGTACAGAAGATGGAACCGGTTGACTTGATCCATGCGCATGGGGCGTTGCCTTGTGGACATGCAGCGATGTTGATCGGGAAGAAACTGGGGATTCCTTTCGTGGTTTCGGCCCATGGGCTGGATGTGTTTTCTGAAACTCAGGCGGGGCGCTGGGCGCGGGGAGGGTGCCGTCGGGTTTCGGAGAAGGTGTATCGGTCGTCGCAGCGGGTGATTTGTATCAGCGAAAAGGTTCGGGAGCGACTGGGACGGGATCTCGACGGGAACGCTGAGGTGATCTACAACGGCGTGGATGCGGAGACGTTTTCTCCGGGAGCGGAATTAAGCTCGCCGCTTACGGTGTTGAGTGTGGGGAATCTGATACCGATCAAGGGGCATGGGCTGTTGCTGCGCGCGTTTGCCCGGGTGAGCGAGGTTGTCCCGGAATGTGCGCTGGAGATTTTTGGAGATGGGCCGGAGCGTGGCAACCTGGTGCGGCTGGCGGAGAAGTTGGGGATCAGCGGGCGGGTGAGGTTTCGTGGAAGAAAGAATCGGGGAGACATTGCGGAGGCGATGCGGCGGTGCGCAGTGTTTGCACTGCCCAGCAGCTATGAGGGGCTGGGATGCGTGTATCTGGAGGCGATGGCGTCGGGGAAGGCGGCGATTGGGTGCCGGGGGCAGGGGATTGAGGAAATCATCGAGCACGGGAAGAACGGGTTTCTGATCACTCCGGGAAACGAAGCCGAGTTGAGCGACTCGTTGCGAATGGTTTTGCAGAGCGAGGATTTCCGCGGGCGAGTGGGGGCGAATGCGCGCCGCACCATTTTGCAGGGGCATACGTTGGCGGACCAGGCACGGCGTCTGACCGAAATTTACCGGGAGTGTGCGGCGTGAAACGGCGGCTGGTCTTAGTGACGGAAATTATTGCGCCGTACCGGATTCCGGTGTTCAACGCGCTGGCGGAGCGGGAAGATGTGGATCTGCACGTTATTTTTCTGTCAGAGACCGATCATTCGATGCGGCAGTGGCGGGTGTACGCGGAGGAGATACGGTTTTCGTATGAGGTGCTGCCGTCGTGGAGAAAGCGGCTGGGGAAGTACAACGTTCTGGTGAACCAGAGCGTCGACGACTGCGTTGGAGCGGGCGCAACCGGAAGTATTGGTGTGCGGCGGGTACAACTATCTGGCGTCGTGGCAGGCGCAGCGCTGGGCGAATCGGAAGGGCGTGGCATTCCTGCTGTGGTGTGAGAGCACGGCCAGCGATCAGCGCGGCGGACGGCGGCTGGTGGAATCTTTAAAGGAAAACTTCCTGCGCGGGTGTGATGGATTTGTGGTGCCGGGGAAGTCGGCGATGGAATATGTCCGGCAGATGGATCGTTCGTCGCGAAAGATCTTTGTGGCGCCCAATGCGGTAGATGTGAATCTGTTTTCGAGGGGCGGGCAGATGGCGCGGGCGCGGGAGGAGCGGCTGCGCGGCGAACTGGGATTGCCGCAGCGGTATTTTTTGTTTGTGGGCCGGCTGGTGGAAGCCAAAGGAGTACTGGATCTGCTGGAGGCCTACGGCAGGTTGAGCGCGGAGCTTCGGGCTGAGGTGGGACTGGTATTTGCGGGCGATGGGCCGCAGCGGGCGGAGTTCGAATCGGTGGCGCGGTCGATCTTTCCGGGAACGATTCACTTTGCCGGGTTTGTGCATCGCGATGAGCTGCCGGGATATTACAGTCTGGCGGAGTGTTTTGTGTTTCCGACGCACAGCGACCCGTGGGGACTGGTGGTGAATGAAGCGATGGCCTGCGGGTTGCCGGTGATCTGCACCCATGTGGCGGGATGCGCCGCGGATTTGGTCCGGGGGAATGGGAGAATGGTCGCGGCGCGGGACGTGCAGGCAGCTGGCGGCGGCGATGCTGGAAGTGGCGACTGACGCGGAACTGCGGAAGAGGATGTCGCGGGAGAGCGAAGAGCTGATTCAGCAATATTCTCCGGAAGCTTGCGCAGCCGGTCTTGCGGAGGCGGCGGTGTCGATTTTTTCGCATGCGGAAGATGGCGACACAGGGTGGAGGCCGTCACCTCCGGGTGAGGGGCGGAGGGCCGGCGCGGTCGAGTGACGTAGTACTTCGGGTGAGCGAAATCTGAGCGAGGCGAGAACCTGCATCGGTAACCATCGCTGGGAAAGACGCTGCTATCATCCAATCGCGGTTATTCGATAGCGCAGAGAAGCTTTTTCATGTCTGACGGCGGACTCAGAACACTGGCAATCCTGATGGGGGGAGCGTTCCTGGTGTTGCTGGTGCTGCTCCGGAGCCCGGGGTATCTTGCCAATCCTGAAGTGCTGGGCGCGGTGATAGCCGCGCAGATCAGTTTTTGCGGCGCTGACCCGGTACCGGCAGAGTTTCTTCCTGATTTTGATGGCGGCATTTCTGTGGGCGGGCGCGGAGGTGCCCTTTCGGATCGAGTGGCTGCAGGGGCGATGGTTTGTGCTGGCGGTTGGGGCGCTGGCCGGGGCCGCCATTTACCTGAAAGACAACAATCATCATTTTGGGACGTTTCATCTGGTGGCGTTCTTCTGCGTGCTGTCAGCCCTGGTGTCGGCGGTAGTGTCGGCGTATCCAGAAGAAGCTTTTCTGAAAGCCCTGAGCTTGCTGCTGCTGTTTCTGTATGGAAGCGCGGGGGGACGGCTTGCGGTGCCTGCGGACCATCCCGAGAGATTTTTTCGTGGCCTGGTGCTGGTTTGCGAAGTGGTGACGTACATCAGCGCCGGGGTCTTACTTCCTGTTTCATTATGAAGTTTTTGGGAACCCCAACTCGCTGGGAGCAGTGATGGGGGTGGTGGCGGTGCCCACGTTGTTCTGGGGGGTGGTGGCGGCGAAGTCGATGGGGGAGCGGCGGCGGCGCGGTTTTGCGCTGTTGCTGGCGACGGTTGCGCTGCTGAGCAGTTTTTCGCGAGCGAGTGTGGCGGCGGCGCTGTTGTCTTGTCTGCTGATCGGGGTGATGACGCGGCAGTTCCGGCTTCTTGTGAAAGGCGTGGCCGCGACCGTGGTGATTGGGGTAGTTGTGGTGGCTCTGGTTCCGCTGCCCGCCGACGCTCCGCGGTGGAATGGGACGGAATCGATTTTGTCGGTATTCCTGTACAAAGGAAAGCCGGACACAAGCATTTTGCTGTCCCGTCAGGCGCCATGGGACGAGACGGTGGCGGTGATTAAGGACCATCCCTTTTTTGGTAGCGGGTTTGGCACCAGCCTGACAGGGGATGACTGGAGCCAGTTGGTACCCATGCATTCTCATTTTGATTCCCGGGTGGTGCGGGAACACGGCAGCAGTTATCTGGCGATCGCGGAATGGGTAGGACTGCTGGGAGTGATCCCGTTTTACTTCCTGGCGACGCTTGCGGCGGTGAATGTGAAGCGAGTGTTCGCAATGATACGGCAGGAGCGGTGATGCCTTTTCTCCCGCCATTCCGGCGGCCGCCATTGTGGCAGCGGGGCTGATACATGCCACGTTCGAGGATTGGATGTTTGCAGTGGGATATTACCTCTGCGTCTTTTTCTGGGCGATGGCTTTTATCCTGGTGGATGTGTTGCAGGCGGCGACTGTAGCGGCGGCGGAGGAGACTGTTGTGCCGCATGCCGGAGCCGCAATTTTTGGCCGCAGCTTCCGGGCAATGATTCATCTGTTCCTGAACGGCCTGGGAGCGAGCGCGGGCGCCGGACTTACCTACCTCTACAACGTGCTGCCGCGACTTTCGGCTTTGCCCGCGGTGCGGACGACGGTGGCGCTGCAGCCGGAGCTGAGGGCGGGCTTCGCAGGGCTTCCCAACATCGTATTGGCGGATGCGCATCCTCCGATGGGCGCGGCGCGGAGGTTTTGGTTCGAGCAGCGGGGTTTGCCGGAGTTGATTCGGAAGTCGGGTGCGGAGGTCTTGATTTCCGCGGGAAACTTCGCATTACGAAAATCACCAGTGCCGCAGATCTTGCTGAGCGGGAATTCGCTTTATACGTCGCGGGATTTTTATCGCGACCTGAGGTCACGGGGCGAATACGGTCTGTGGGCGGACACTCGAATCAAGGGAGTGTTCGCGAAGCGGTCGATTCAATGGGCGGAGCGCACGGTAGCTCCCAGCCGGGCGTACGCGGAGGAACTGCAACGGTGGACGGGGAAAGATGTCCTCGCCATCCATCATGGGTTCGACCGGGGAGTGTTTTTTGCGGACCCGTCCGGGCTGCCGGATGGGGTTCGGCAAAAAGTCGATGCTGCGAGCGGATGCCTGAAGCTGTTGTTTGTCAGCCACTACAACTATTACCGCAACTTTGAGACGTTGCTGCGGGCGGTTCCGCTGCTGCGCCAGGCTTTGGGTGGACGGAAGGTCAGGCTGTTTCTGACGTGCGAATTGCGCGCGGGGGCGAATCCGGGGACATACAATCCGGCGCGGGCGGCGGCGCTAATTCAGGAACTGGGGATTCGCGATGAGGTGGTGGAGCTGGGGGCGGTGCCGTACCGGTTGCTGCATCATTTGTATGGGGCGTGCGATATCTACGTGACGCCGGCGTATACCGAAACGTTTGCGCATCCGCTGGTGGAGGCGATGGCTTCGAAGCTGCCGATCGCGGCTGCGGATCTGGCGGTCCACCGGGAAGTATGCGGCGACGCGGCGCGGTATTTTCCGCGTTTCTCGCCGGAAAAGCTTGCCGAAACGGTGGTGGAGATTGCGGACTCGAAGGAAGTATCGGGACGGTTGATCGCGGCGGAGAGATCAGCGGAGTTCAGCTGGCGCGATCATGTGGAACAACTTCTGGAAGTGGCGAAGTCGATTCGGAGATTGAAGCCAGCGAGGGATCCGGGCTGATCGGCGGCGGGGAAGTGATGGCGGGCTGGTCTTTGTCTGGTATGCAGTGTCTTTAGTGGATGAGACGTACAGGCTGTCGGCGAGATACGACAGCGGAGTAGTTGTGAGGCTGGCGCGGCGCAGCAACTCGGAGAGTCGCACCAGAAGGACTGGTATTTCCAGGGCAGGAAGCGAAGATCACTGAATTGGGCGTTGAGGGAAAAGTAGCCGTCAACGGAAATGCGGCTGGGGCCGACGTGGCGGCGAAGGCGGAGCGCAGTTGACGCGGAGTCCAGTAGCGGACCTCGAAGTCGCGGGCTTCGCAAAAGCGGCGGCGCAACCTGGTGATAGAGGCAGCGAATTCCGAACACGTTGGGCATTTGAACGAGTGACCCTCCGCCGGGGCGGAGCACGCGGTGGATTTCTGCCAGAGTGCTGCGGACCTCGTCGCGGGAGATGTGCTGCAGGACGCTGTAGGAAAATGCCTGGCTGAAAGTTTCGTCGGCGAAGGGCAGGTGGCGGCCGTCGGCGACGATGTAGTGAGCGTGGATGCCGAGTTGCGCGGCCACGCGGCGGGCGGCGCGGATGCCTTTTAGCGATGGATCGACGCCGACGGGGCGATAGCCCTGGCGGGCGGCGGCGATGCACCATCGTCCCCAGCTGCAACCGATCTCCAAAAATAGTTTGCCGTCTCCGGCGGGCAGGCGGAGATGCGGGATGGGATACTCCTTCATGTTTCCGGCGAGATGCTGGTAGAGGGACCCGTTGGTGGCGCCGATGGCCCTTTGCACGAAGGGATCGATCTCGCGGGGCACGTTGAACTGAGGCAATGTGCGTCCAAGCCATGGCTGGCGACTTCGAGAGAGCGGGTGCCTTCGATGTGGGTCTGAGAGGCCTCGGAAAGCAGGAGAATTGGGATGCCCTCGATGACGGCGTACGAATCTCCGCGCGGGCAGGCGAGCCTGGGTCGTGATGCGCGAGGGGAAGGCGGTGGCGTGGACAGGCTAACGCGCAGGTTGCCTGATTCAAAATGAGCCGCACGATTCGCGCCCGGCAGTATTATGGCCGAGGGAACTCGAATCGGGGTGGAAAGCGGTTAGCGGAAGCCGCGCGCGGTGGTGTCGACCTACGCTGCTTGTGGGCTTTTCGCATCGGTTGTCTTCGCCTCGAATACAGACGTTTTCGGTACGAGGGAATCCTTCAGGCGCAGAAACCTTTCCTCGAAGAATCTTCGCGAAAGGTAGGCGGCTCCAATCGCTCCCCCGCCCGCCAACGCAAATCGCAACAGCACCAGCGAGAAATGGCCACTGGAGGGGGTGAATTGCGGCAGATAGTGTCGGCAAATTCGGTCGTAGACGCGGAACGCAAGAAGGTGGTTGAGATATAGGCCGTAGCTGAGGTATCCGAGAAAGCGAAGCGGGGAGAAGTTCACCCAGCGTTTTGCGGGGCCAGTGCCAGCCAACAAAAAGAGGAGCAAGATGCCCGCGAAGAACTCATTAATCGTGGTAGCTTGCAAAGCCGCGCCTAGCAGCCGATTCCGCGTGAGGATTCCGAATGGCTGACCAGCCAACCCGACGAGGATTGACGAACCGAGGAGCAAGCTGCAAAGAGTCTTAACCTGCGGTCGAGTGGCGGGTGAGCGAAGTACGATTGCGAGCAGACTTCCTGCTGCCAAGCCGTCGGCAACAAACCATGTGTACCAGTCCAGTCCGGCTCTATAGCCAAGAGCGAAGGACGTAGCACGCAACACGGGAATCAGGACGACAAGTGCAGCCGAGATCAACGTAAGTCTACTGGCTGTGAAATTGTGGACCGCGGCAGGCCACAGAATGTAAAAATGCTCTTCGACGGCTAGCGACCACAGGGGTCCGTAATCGCAGGCGACACCGAAGAATCCTGTCATGTTCGCCAGGTAGACGAAGCTCAGGCCCACAAATGCCGTCGAAGACGATCGCAGCAGCAACAGCAGTATCAGGAGAAAGTAGTACGCAGGCAGGATGCGCAATGCCCGGCGCGTGTAGAAGCGCCTGTAGAAATGTGACTTCTTGTTCGAGTCCAACAGAATACCTGTGATTAAGAAGCCGGAGAGGACGAAGAAGAGATTCACACCCAGCGATCCGGGTTGAGTGGCGGCCATGAACCTGCGGGCCCAGGGGCCAAACGACAAACTGGCGTACTGCCAAGAGAAGCCGTGAAGTAGTACCACTCCAAGCACCGCAACACCTCGCACGGTATCAAGTTCCGGCATGAAGGGGCGGATCAGGGGTTCGTGCTCGGTGGCGGCGTGTGTCACGGCTGCCGTCATAGTAATTGCTGCGGGCGCGAGCGGGTGTTGGCACGGGATGTACGTTGTGGGAATGTTGATTAACGCACCGAAAGGTATGGCGTTGTGACCCTGGGTGTGCAGTACCTGAGCGACTTCTAATCTGACGTGGAGCAGTACTTGCCGATGGATCTCGGTGGAGGTTAATTCCACCGATGAAGATCCTGAGTCTGTCCTGTGTATTGCTCCTCTCGGTCGTTGCCTTCGGGCAGGAGAAACCGCCGGCCTCGGAGACCCCGGCCTCACCCTCGTGGACGCCCCGCCCGGTTTTGTACAGCGGCCCATCGCTGGTGGGCAACGGCTATCAGACCTTCGCGCTGAACGGAGGCGGGGGACTGTTGCTTAATTCAAGCAAACTGCTGGGCGACTTCGAAGGGCGGTACATGAATGCGCGCAAGACCAATGACAACACGTTGAACAATCGAAAAGGCCATGAGCGGTATCTTGAAGGCAGGCTCTTCTACAAGTATCGGCAAGGTTTGTATTTTGGCGGAGGTGCGCAGTGGAGCGAAACTTCCACAACTAATTACACGAAAAAGGCGTGGCGACCGACTGTCGGGCTGGGCGGAGACTACTTTTCGCAAGGCCTTAGCTGTCGATGGCAAACTCTTTATATCTCACCGGGATCGGACTGGCAGAATGCGCTGCAAGGTGCGGAAATTCAGCTTTGGCTTCCTTCGCCAGCGTGCAAAGAGCCACTTCTTCTACCGGCAATCCCTCGGAATGTATGAGTTCCATACGACGATTACTGATCCTACAGACCAACAGCTAACCAGATGGCAGCGCAGCCAACGGAACCACGCAGGATTCCTGGACTTTGAGTTTGGATGGAGATTCTGAGGGTATTCAAGATGGCTTGCGCGCGGTGATGAGCAGAAACAATCCCCACTGCTGGCCGAGCTTGCGAACGATCGCGCGAGGGTAGAGTTTCCAGATCAGGCGATAGATGGGGTGCTGGAAGCGGGCGGAGGGCTGGTGGAGTAGGAGGTCGCCGGGGCTGAAGACTTGATCGATTTCGACGTTGGCGAAATTGGACATCAACTCGCGGACTTCTGGGGTGGTGTACGTCTTGGTGCCGGGGCTTTCGAGGCGGTCGTACACGCACTGGCGGATGGATTGGGCGCGCCAGAGGCCGTAGCGGAGCCAGAGCATGAGTCCGGTGAGCGAGGCGTGGTGGTAGAGCATGATGCGGGCCTCGCCGCCGGGCTTGAGGACGCGGAAGGCTTCTTGCAGGCAGCGGGCGGTGTCGGGGCTGTGGTGCATGACGCCGTAGGAATAGACGATGTCGAAAGAGTTGTCGGCGAAGGGAAGATTTTCGGCGTCGGCGAGGCGGAGATCGGGGGCGAGGCCGGCAAGTTCGCAGCGGCGGCGGGCGCGGTCGAGAGAGTTTTGAGAGAGATCGACGCCGGTGGCGAGGGCTCCGGCTTTGAGCCATTGCTCGTAGTCGGCGCCCATGCCGACGCCGATTTCCAGGACGCGCTTTCCGCGGGATGTCGCGAATCCGGCGAAGGCTGGGATATAGGGTTCGAGCGTGTAACGGGCGCGGGCGTGGGCCGCGAACTCGGCGGAGTCGCCGAGATAGCGTGTGCCGCAAGGCTCGGCATTCCAGAAATCGGCGACCTGGGCCTTGAGGCCGGGGTCGGCGAGCCCGGGAGCGGGGAGTTCGGGAGATTTGAGTCCGGGAGGAGTTTCGGTGCAGGCCACGGACTGAGAATAGCGGATGGGGGCGGCGCGTCCGAGTACAAACTTGTGCACTCCCCACGACGTTTTCCGCTGGGGACATTCGCGTAGGATGGCCGTAGTAGTCCACTCTCTTGATGGCGAAAACGGCGGAGCTCGGCGTGCGTGTGGCCGAAAATCGGTCTGAATTTTGGGCTGGAGCTCTGGCGCGAACTCGCGCGGAATCGCGCGCCGTCACTCTTCCTGTAAGCGTGATCGTTCCGGTCCGGAATGAAGCCCACAATTTGCGGAGATGCCTGGAGTCGCTACGCGGCGCGGGGGAAGTCTATGTGGTGGACTCGCAGAGCAGCGATGGGACGGCGGAGATTGCGCGGGAGTTTGGGGCGCAGGTGATTCAGTTTCGTTACCAGGGTGGGTGGCCGAAGAAGCGGCAGTGGGCGCTGGATACTTTGCCGCTCAGCTACGAGTGGGTGCTGCTGCTGGATGCGGATGAGGCGATCACGCCGGAGTTGGCGGCGGAGATGCGCGCGGCGATGCAGGACGCGCAGGTTGATGGATATCAAATTGGGCTGGAGATGTTTTTTCTGGGCAGGCGGCTGCGGCATAGCGGCGCGACGTTCTACAAGTTGTCGCTGTTTCGGCGGGGCAAGGGAAAATTCGAGTGCCGGGCGCAGGGGCAGGACAAATCCATGTGCGACATGGAAGTGCATGAGCATGTGATGGTGGCGGGGAAGACGGGAACGCTTCGAGAAAAGATTGTGCATTACAACGTGGAGAGTCTGGCGCGGTACATCCAGAAACACAATGAGTATTCGAACTGGGAAGCGCTGGTGTGGCGGGACGGCGGCGGTGAGGACGAGTTGCAACCGGCGTTTTTTGGGACGCAGGCACAGCGGCGGCGATGGCTGCGAAAGAAGTTCTTAAGGCTGCCGGGGTCTCCTTTCTTTTTCTTTTTTTATAAATACATTTTGCGGATGGGGTTTCTGGATGGCGTGCCGGGGCTGATTTATTGCGGGTTTCAGGGGATCCAGTTTTTTCATATCAAGGCGAAGATTTACGAATCGCGAATTCTTAGCAATCAGACTGGGCGAGTTGGCGCAGCGGAATTCAGCGCGGCAAAGGAATAGGCATGTGCGGGATTAGCGGGCTGGCGAATTGGGGTGATCGGGAAACGCTGGCGCGGATGACGGCGGTGCTCGCGCATCGCGGGCCGAATGATAGTGGAGTTTGGGACCATCGTTCGCCGGATGGGACTTACGTCGGACTCGGAAGCCGTCGGCTTTCGATTCTGGATTTGTCGGCAGATGGGCACATGCCGATGTCGAATGAGGACGGGCGGGTCTGGATTACTTACAACGGAGAGATTTACAACTTCGGCGATTTGCGGCGGGAGCTGGAGGGCAAGGGGCACCGGTTTCGGTCGAATACGGACACGGAAGTTGTGCTGCATCTTTACGAGGAGATGGGGCAGGAGTGCGTCACGCGGCTGAATGGGATGTTTGCGTTTGCGATTTGTGATTTGCGCGAGGCGACGCCGCGAGTGTTTATGGCGCGCGATCATTTCGGGATCAAGCCTTTTTATTACGCGTTGCGCGGAGGGCGGCTGGCGTTTGCTTCGGAGGCGAAGGCGCTGCTGGAGGTTCCGGGGATCGAGGCGCGGATCGATTTGGCGGCGCTGGATCAGTATCTGACGTTTTTGTGGGTGCCGGATCCGAAGACGATTGTTTGAGGGGATTGTGAAGTTGCCGGCGGGGCATCGGGCGATGTTTCGCGATGGAAAGCTGGAGATATCCCAGTATTGGGATTTGACGTTTCCGGCGGCGGGACATGAGTTCGGGATGTCGGAAGAGTATTTGGCGCGGGAGATTGAGGAACGGTTCCGGCATTCCGTCGAGCAGCAGATGGTGAGCGATGTGCCGCTGGGGGCGTTCCTGAGCGCGGGGCTGGATTCGTCGAGCATCGTTGCAATGATGTCGAAGACGGCGAAGGCGCCGTTGCGGACTTATACGGTTACGTTTCCGGAAAAATATCGCAAGGGAGAGAACGCGCTGGATGATCCGGCGGTGGCGGCGCGGCTGGCCAAGAAATTGGGATGCGAGAACCAGCAGATTGTGGTCGAGCCGGACGTTGCGGATTTGCTGCCGAAGTTGTGCTGGCACATGGATGAGCCGACGGCTGATCCGGCGCTGATTACGGCGTATCTGGTGTGCCGCGAGGCGAGCCGGGATGTGACGGTGTTGCTCTCGGGCGTGGGCGGGGATGAGTTGTTCGGAGGGTATCGGAAATACGCGGCGCATTACTGGGCGGAGATGTATTCGAAACTGCCGGCGATGGTGCGGCGCGGGGCGGAAGCGGCGATTGACGCGATGCCGGGGATGCGCGGGACGGACTTCAAAGGGCCGATGCGGATGGCGAAGAAGATGATGCGCAGCGCGGGGCTTCCGGCGGAGGAGAGATTCATTCGCAACTGCACTTATCTGGATTCGGCGCAGCGGGCGGGGATTTATTCGAGCGCGGTGCGTGGCGAGATTGGCGGAGATTCAGGTGAGCGGCATCGTGCGGCGTTTGAAAAAGTGCAGCATGCGGATTTTCTGAACCAGATGTTGTATCTCGATACCAAGATTTTCATGACTAGCCTGAACCTGACCTACAACGACAAGATGAGCATGGCGTGTTCGGTGGAGGTGCGGGTGCCGTTTTTGGATCGGGAACTGGCGGAATTTGTGGCGTGGAATGTGCCTCCGAAGATGAAACTGAAGGGATTTTTCTCTCCGACGACGAAGCATATTTTTCGTAGGGCGATGCAGGGCGTGCTGCCGGAAGAAGTGCTGCGTCAGCCGAAGGCGGGGTTTGCGGCGCCGACGGATTACTGGCTGGCGAATGATTTGCGGGAGATGACGGACGATTTGCTTTCGGAGTCGAGGCTGCGGGAGCGGGGGTTGTTTCGTGCGGACGGCGTTCAGAGGTTGATTGCGGAGCATCGTAGCGGGCGGCAGGACTGGTCGGCGCAAATCTGGCAATTTTTGACGCTGGAGTTGTGGATGCAGAATTTTGTGGATGGACCGCTGCGGCTGTCGTCGGGTGGGGCGTCTGCGGATTCGATGGGCGGATGGATGAATCGCGAGTCGAGACAGGCGGCGATTGCATGAAGCAAGTCTTGCAGAGCGCGCGGACGGGGGCGATTGAAGTGGCGGAGGTTCCGGCACCGCGGGTGTTGCCGGGATGTGTGCTGGTTAGGATTGCGGCGTCGCTGGTGTCGGCAGGGACGGAGCGGGCGTCGTCGGATTTTGCGGCGAAGAGTTTGCTGCAGAAGGCGCGATCGCGGCCTGATCTGGTGCGCGAGGTGATGAATAAAATCCGGCGGGATGGAGTTCTGTCTGCGGCTTCCGCGGTGAGGAATCGGTTGGATCAGCCGGCGGCGCTGGGGTACAGCAGCGCGGGAACGGTGATCGAGGTCGGAGAGGGAATCACCGATCTGCGGGTGGGCGATCGAGTGGCTTGCGCCGGCGCGGGATTTGCGGTGCATGCGGAGTTTGCGTGCGTGCCGCGGTTGCTGGTGGCGAGGATTCCGTCGGCGGAAGTGGAGTTTGAGAGCGCGGCGTTCACCACGCTGGGCGCGGTGGCGATCCATGGAGTGCGGACGGCGGAAGCGAAACTTGGCGACGTAGTCGCTGTGATCGGGCTCGGGCTGCTGGGGCAACTGGCGGTGCAGATTTTGAACGCAGCGGGATGCCGGGTGATTGGGATGGATCCGGCGCAGGAGCGGGCGGAACTTGCGGCGAAGCGAGGGGCGCTGGCGGTGACGGCGTCAGAGGCGGAGTTTCGCGATCTGTGCCTGAGGCATTCGGGCGGGAACGGGGCGGACTCAGTGTTGATTGCGGCGGAGACTCCGAGCAGTGGGCCGGTGAATCTGGCGTCGGAGGTGGCGAGGGATCGCGGGTGTGGTGGTCGCCGTGGGAACGGTTGGAATGGAGTTGCAGCGAAAACTTTATTACGAGAAGGAATTAGATTTCCGCGTATCGCGGTCTTATGGACCAGGGCGGTATGACGCGGCGTATGAGCAGAAGGGACGGGATTATCCGATTGGGTATGTGCGGTGGAGCGAGACGCGGAACATGGATGCGTTTCTGCAATTGCTGGCGGATGGGAAAGTGGATGTGCAGGCCGCTGATCACGCATTCGTTTGCGATTGAGAATGCGGGAGCGGCTTACGAGGTAATTACGGGGAAGACGGGGGAACCGCACTTGGGGGTGGTGATTACGTATCCAGAAAAAACCCCACTTCTCGCAAAGGACGCGAGGAATGGGGCACCCGGCGGTGATTACTTGTCCAGGGAAAGCCCCACTTCTCGCAAAGGGCGCGAGAAATGGGGCACCCGGCTGGAATTGATTTCGCGGCGGGAGAGCGCGCAGCAGGGCCCGGTTCGCGTGGGAGTGCTGGGGGCGGGGAATTTTGCGCAGGGGATTTTGATTCCGGCGATGAAGGCGGCGGGCGCGGAGATGGTGGGATTGTGCGCTTCGAGTGGGGCGAGGGCGAAATCTTCGGCGGATAAGTTTGGGTTTGGATTTTGCACGACTGATGAGGAAGAGGTTTACTCGGACGCTTCCATCAATACCGATTGCGATTGCTACGCGGCATCATCTGCATGCGGGGCAGGTGGTGCGGGCGCTGGAATTGGGCAAGCATGTGTTTTGCGAGAAGCCGCTTTGTCTGAATGAAGAGGAACTGGAACAGATAGAGCGGACTTATTCGCGGAGTGGCGGCGAGCTGCAGTTGATGGTGGGATTCAATCGGCGGTTTGCTGCGATGGCGCGGCGGATGAAAGGGTTTCTGGCGCAGGCGGGCGGGCCGCTGGCGATGCATTATCGGGTGAATGCGGGGGCGTTGCCGAAGGATCATTGGATTGAAGACGTGGAGCAGGGCGGCGGAAGGATTCTGGGCGAGGTTTGTCATTTTGTAGATTTTCTTTCGTTCTTGTGTGGGGCGGAGCCGGTGGCGGTTGGAGCGCGCAGTGTGACGTCAGCGGGCGGGCAGGATGTGATTGCTTCGCTGGAATTCGCGGACGGGTCGCAGGGGACGATTTCTTATTTGTGCAGCGGGGACCGGGCGTTTTCGAAGGAGCGGGTGGAAGTGTTCGGCGGAGGCGCGGTCGCGGTGCTGGATGATTTTCGGCGGCTGGAACTGGTGCGGCAGGGGCGGAAAAGTTCGTCGCGCGCGTGGCTGAGTCAGGACAAGGGGCATGCGGCGGAGTGGAAGGCGTTTTGCGAAAGCATTCAGAGCGGGCGTCCGGCACCGATTTCGTTTGAGGAGATTGTGGCGACTACGCGGGCTACGATTCGGATTGTGGAGTCGCTTCGGTCTGGCTGCGAACTGAAAGTGGAACAGGAAGGTTTGAAGTCGATCAGCGCGCCGCTGGTCTCATGATTTACGAATCATGATTCTGATGAAAAGGAAAAGCGCTTTATGTTGATTCTGGGGCTGAACATGTTTCACGCCGACGCTTCGGCGGCGATTGTGCAGGATGGGAAAGTTTTGTTTGCGATTGCCGAGGAGCGACTGAACCGGGTGAAGCATTATGCGGGGTTTCCGGCGCTGGCGATTCAGGCTTGCCTGGCGGCGGCGGGGGCGAAGATCACGGACGTTGACCATGTGGCGGTGGGGCAGGACAGCGACGCGAATCTGGCGAAGAAGGTGCGGTATGCGATTGCGAATCCGGCGAAGCTGCTGAATTTTATCCGACTGCGGCAGCGCAAAGAGGAAATGCGGGATGTGCGGACGCTGATTGCGAAGGCGATGGAGTGCGATCCGACACACTTGAAGTTTCAGGAGCACCGACTGGAGCACCACATCGCGCACATTGCGAGCGCGTACTACTGCTCGCCGTGGGACCAAGCGGCGGGATTTAGTTATGACGGGTCGGGCGATTTTGTTTCGACGATGATGGCGAAGTGTCGAGGCAGTGAGATTGAGGTGCTGGATCGCGTGTTTCTGCCGCACTCGCTGGGCAGCTTCTACACCATGATTTGCGAGTTCATCGGGTACAGCAAATATGGGGATGAAGGCAAGGTGATGGGCTTGGCGCCGTACGGAAAGGACACGTATTGCGATCAGATTCGCGAACTGCTGATGACCAGTACTTCAGGGTTTGAGTTGGACTTGGAATTCTTTCAGCCCCTGGGGAGCAATGAGGGGATGCAGATCAAGCCGGACGGGACGGTGGCGCTGGCGCGGCATTTTTCCAGCCGCATGGTGAAGATGTTTGGGCCGCCGCGGGAGCCGGATACGGAGATCACGCAGCGGGAGATGGATCTTGCGTACGCGATGCAGCATTGTTTTGAGCAAGTGTTCTTTCATCTGCTGAATGAGTTGCACAAGAACGTTCCGCTGGAAAATCTGGCGATGGCGGGCGGGTGTGCGCTGAATAGCGTGGCCAACGGGAAACTTTTTTCGCGGACGCCGTTTCGCCATACTTGGATTCAGCCGGCGGCTGGGGATGAGGGGCTGGCGATTGGGGCGGCGCTGCATACGCATCATTCCGTGCTGAAGAATCCGCGGGATTATGTGATGAAGAATTCTTATTTGGGGCCGGAGTTTTCGGATGCGCGGATTGAGGCGGCGCTGAAGAGCGCGGGGGTGAAGTATCGGAAGTTTGAGCGCGGGCCGCTGCTGGATACGGTGGCGGAGCGGATTTCTCGCGGCGATATTGTGGGATGGTTTCAGGGGCGGATGGAGTGGGGGCCGCGGGCGCTGGGGAACCGGTCGATTGTGGCGCATCCGGGGCTGGCGAATATGAAGGATGTGCTGAATGCGCGGATCAAGCGGCGGGAGTGGTTTCGTCCGTTTGCGCCGTCGATTCTGGAAGAGCGGCAGGCGGAATATTTTGAGCACGATCACCCGTCACCGTTCATGCTGCATGTGTACAAGATTCGTCCGGAGAAACGCGAGCAGTTGTGCGCAGTGAATCATGTGGACGATACCGGCCGCTTGCAGAGTGTGAGCAGCGAGGAGAATCCGCTGTACTACGATCTGATTCGCGCGTTCGAGCGAAAGAGCGGGATTCCGGTGATTTTGAATACCAGTTTCAACGAGAATGAGCCGATTGTGTGCGAGCCGGAAGAGGCGATTGGATGTTTTCAGCGGACGAAGATGGACGCGATTGCGATTGGGCCGTTTGTGGCGTTGAAGTCTGAGAACTGACGGCAGAGTTGATGGCGAAGATCTGATATGGCCACGCAGGCTTTAACGGCGGCGGGCGCTCTGAGGCTGGAGCGGATTACTACGTTTGAGAATTTGCGGGCACTGGCTTGGGATGGGGACGTGCTGTATGCGTCGCGGGGATATGAGCTGGTGGCGGCGCGGGCTTGCGAGTTGGAATGGCGGAGCGTGGGGCGGTATCGCCCAGAGTGGTGGCGGAGGTTTACTTCGCGAAACCGGCTGAGCTTTCGGTTGGTGCGGGATGGGTTTCATGCGCTGGCGAAGCTTCCGGCAGGAAATATCGTGGGGGCAGTGCCGGGGGCGATTGCGACACTTCCTGGGGGCGAGACGGAGTTTCGGGTTACGCATCGGCTGACGCGCGGGACGCGGCCGTTGCACATCACTGGAACGCCTGATGGGCGGGTGTTTTGGGGGGAGTATTTCGACAATCCTCAGCGTGATGAGGTTTACATCTACGCGTCGGCTGATCAAGGGATGACCTGGCATGTTGCTCATACGTTTGACCGCGGCGTGATTCGGCATGTCCACAATGTGCTTTATGACCGGTGGGAAAACTGTTTGTGGATATTTACCGGGGATTATGGGGCGGAGTGCCGGATTCTGCGGGCTTCGCTAGATTTTGCGACCGTGGACGAAGTTGTGGCGGGGAACCAGCAGACGCGGGCCGTGGCGGCGGTGGTGAATGAGGATGGATTGTATTTCGCAACCGACACGCCGCTGGAGCGGAACTTTATTTATTACTTGAATCGGCGGGGGCGGATGGAGCGGATGGGGGCGCTGCCGAGTTCTTCGATTTATGCGTGTACGAACCGCAGCGGGATGTTTTTTTCGACGATGGTGGAACCGAGTGAAGTGAATCCCAGCCGGAGGGTCGAACTATTTGGGAGTCCGGACGGGGCGGAATGGCAAACGATGGCCGGGTGGGAGAAGGACCGGTGGGCGATGAAGTTCTTCCAGTATGGAAATGCGTTTTTACCGGACGGGGACAATCACACGGAGTTTGTGGCGGTGAGCACGGTGGCGGTTGAAGGCGGGGATTTGCAGACGTCGATGTGGAAGGCACAATGCTGAGTTCACAAAGGCTGCGGTATTATCAGCGAATTTTTCGCGCTTACCTCCTCCCCGGCGAGAGTCAGCTTAGTTTTTGGCACGATCCCGCGGAGGTGAATCCGGCGGCTCAGGTGCATGCGCTCGGCGAGTACTACATGACGTTTGCTGAGAAGGCGCAGTATGCGGGGCCGCATGATGACGGCGGCGTGCCGCTGCTGAATTATCACGGGCAGATTGGGGTGCAGTACAACCCGATCGCGGTGGCGCAGTGGGGGCTGGGGAACTTTCAATCAGTTTCGACGTGGGGATGAAGGGGCGCGCGGGAAATTTCTTCTGGCTAGCGATTGGATGTGTGAGCGGCTGGAAGCGAATGCGCATGGGGTGCACGTATGGAACCACTATTTTGATTGGGAGTATCGGAAGACGTTGAAGGCGCCGTGGTATTCGGGGTTGGCGCAGGGGCAGGGGGTTTCTCTGCTGGTGCGGGCGCACGCCGAGACTGGCGATGCGAAATATGCGAAAGCGGCGACGCTGGCGTTTGGAAGTTTTCTTGCGGATACGGAGTCGGGCGGGGTTACGTTTCGCGACCAGGCGGGAGATTTGTGGTTTGAGGAATACATCCTTTCGCCGCCGACGCATATTTTGAATGGGTTTATCTGGGCGGCGTGGGGAGTTCACGACTACTGGCTGGCGACGGGAGACGGCGAGGCGCGCAATCTTTTTACACGCGCGGTGGAGACGCTGCGGAAGAATCTTGATCGCTATGATTTGGGATTTTGGTCGCGGTATGAGCTTTCTGGGACGCGGCTACCGATGATCGCGAGTCCGTTTTATCACCGGTTGCACGTAACGCAACTGCGGATCATGCACAAGATCACGGGCGACGACGTGTTTGCACGTTATGCGGAGAAGTGGGAGAAGTATGCGCGCAGCGGGTCGAAGCGGGCGCGGGCGCTGTGCTACAAGGGCGCATTCAAGCTTTGTTACTACTGAGATCGAGTTGAAACGGCCGAAGTGAAAATCCTTTACATATCGCAGTATTTTCCTCCGGAAATGGGGGCGCCGGCAGCGCGGGTGTCGGAACTGGCGCGGCATTGGGCGCGGGCTGGACATGAGGTGACGGTGCTGACGGGTTTTCCGAATCATCCGGATGGAGTGGTGCGGCCGGAATATCGGCGACGCTTTCGACGGATGGTCTGTCGGGAGATAGTTGACGGAGTGCAGGTAGTGCGGACGTGGCTGCTGCCGTTTCCGAATCGCAAGGCGCACGAGCGGATGTTGAACTACAGTTCGTTTTGTGTGTCGGCGGCGATGACGGGATCGTTTTTGGAGAGGCCGGACGTGGTGATTGCGACCTCGCCGCAGTTGTTGGTGGGATTGTCGGGATGGTGGGCAGCGAAAATGAAGGGCGTGCCGTTTGTGCTTGAAGTGCGGGACTTGTGGCCGGAGTCGCTGGCGGCGGTGGGAGTGGGGAACGCGAATTCAGCTTTGCAGCGCACGCTGGGGAAGATTGCGGGATTCCTTTATCGCAAGGCGCAGCACGTTGTGGTGGTGACGCCGGCGTTTCGAGAGCATTTGACGAGGGTGTGGAAAGTTCCGGCGGAGAAAATTTCGGTGGTGCAGAACGGGGTGGAGACCGGGTTGTTTAGTCCGCGGAATGGCGATGTGGACTTGATGAAGCGGATCAATGCAGAGGGAAAGTTCGTGGTCTCGTTCATTGGGACGATAGGTCTGGCACACGGACTGGAGACGGTGATTGCGGCAGCGGAGCGGTTGGCTCATGTGGCGCCGGACGTCATGTTCATGCTGCTGGGCGAGGGAGCGGACAGGGAGCGGATTGTGGCTTTGGCGGCGGCGAAGAACCTGAAGAATATTTGCTTTGTGCCCCAACAGCCGCGGGAGAGGATTCCGGATTATATTGCGGCGTCGGATGCGTGCCTGGTGGTGCTGAGGAAGTCGGAAGTGTTTGAGACCGTTATTCCCACGAAGATGTTGGAGTTTATGGCTTGCGCGCGGCCGGTGATTTTGGGAGTCGGCGGACAGGCGCGGGAAATTCTGGAGCGAAGTGGCGGCGGAATTTGCGTGGAGCCGGGGAATGTGGATGAGTTATGTGAGGCGATCCTGCGGATGCGCGAACGGCCGGAACTTTGTGATGCGCTGGGGAGGAATGGGCGCGAATACATTGTGAGGAATCTTTCGCGGGAGCGGACGGCGCTTGAGTATTCGGAGGTATTACGGGGGTTGGTGGAAGGGACCACGGTCGCGGAGAGGGCCGCGGCGGCTTGAGTCAACTGACACGAGAATTCCTCAGTGTCAAAGTCATCCGAAGAGATTTAGGAACCCCAGCATCCCACTTCTCGCAAGGTGCGCGAGAAATGGGGCACCCTCAGTCTGAAAGTCACTCCAGGGGATCAGTTTGATCAGGGGCGGACTACGAGCAGACTGGCGCTGGCGGCCATCTGCACGGCGGTGGCGGCGCTTCGTCCGAGGTTGTGGCCGCTGGGGACGAACAGGATGTCGTTGGCTTCGAGCTGAATGTCGTCAGCCTTGGCCTTCATCAAATTTTTGAGAGGCACGGGCAATTCGGTGAGGCCGTTGGGGCCTTTGCGAATGATGCGGGCGCCGCTCATCCGGGCGGTGGGGGTGGTGCCGCCGGCGAGAGCGATGGCTTGGAGCACGCTCAATCGCCCACCGTCGCCCATCATTAATCCACTGGGGCGGCTGACTTCTCCGACGACAAAGACGACATCGGCGCGGCGAACCATGATGGTGTCGCCGGGATAGATCGCAATGTTGGTTTCGGGATGGTCTTGGGGATTAAGGGCCAGCGGCACGGTGATCGGTGTTGCGGTCTGGTCGCGACGAGTGATGGTGATACTCTTGCCGGCGCGATCGGTGAAGCCGCCGGCGGCTGAGATCACGCTGAACAGGGTTTGTTCGCCGAGGACCGGATAGACGCCGGGCTTACTCACTTCTCCCAGAACGCTGGCTCCCGCCGATGCGTACTCGTGCACGAAAAGTTGAACGTGCGGAGTCTTTACGTACCCACCTTCTTGGAGGCGCTTCTCGATGATGCTTTCGGCTTCATCCACGGTCAGGCCATCTACGTGAACGTAGTCAATCAAGGGGAGGTAAATATCTCCAGTGCCGCTGACGCGAGTCTTGGTGTTCATCTCGGGGACGTCATAGACGCTGACTTCGACCAAGTCTCCGGTTCCGAGGCGGATGGTGGCATCACCGCTGGAAGGCGCGACTGGCGCCGGTTTCGCGGGAGTGGCGGCGGTGGCGTCGGGGAACACCGTCCCTGATGCGGCCGATGGCGGCGTCGTGGTTTGCGCCGAGGTTGCGACTGCGCAAAACGCAAAAGCGAAAAGCACAAGAGGCGAAATTGCAAGAAAGGATATCCGGGAGGTGCGATGAAAGAAGATTCGCATTTCGAGCGGAGTCTAGCACATTGAGTTGTGCATAAGGGGCGCGTTCTGCGGGCGGTACACAAGTCGGAAACATTCGTGGAAGCGTGCCCCAACGAGTCGGCGGTATCTAGAAAGAGAATAGTTCTGCGGGCGCGGCCGTCATATAGTGCGAAGAAGAGCATTCTTGAATTTGGGAGTTGAGCGTTTGCGAGTCAGGTGGATCCGGTTGCGTTCGCGCCAGGGGGAGCTGACTTGACGATTCTTTATCTGGCGACCTTCGCCGGATCTCTGCTGCTATCTTTTATTGCGACCAAAGTGGTGCGCGACGTCGCGGTGCGCAAGGGATGGGTTGTGGCTCCGGTGCACGAGCGGCATTTGCACAGTAAGGCGCTGCCGCGCTTGGGCGGCATTGCGATTGTATTTTCCTTTCTGGTGGCCACCGGAATCGCGCTGCTGGTGGACCGACTGTTCGTCCGGTCGGGGGCGACGTTTTCGATGCATCCCCTGGTTACCATCCTTCCGCCGGCTCTTTTGATCTTCGCGTTGGGCGTGTACGACGATGTTTTCACCGCCGGGCCATATCTGAAATTCTTCGTGCAGGCGATTGCGGGGACGATGCTGTTTGCGGGGGGGCTGCGCATTCTGGACTTGCCGCTGCTGTTTGGATCGCACCAATTTTCGTGGATTACCGGTCTGCCGCTGACCATTCTTTGGGTGATGGCCATCACCAACGCGTTCAATTTGATTGATGGGCTGGATGGGCTGGCGGCGGGGTCGGCGCTGTTTTCGACGCTGGTAATGTTTGTGATTGCTCTGATGGGGAATCTGTCGTTGGTGTCGCTGATTACGCTGGCGCTGGCGGGTTCGATTCTGGGCTTCCTGCGATTCAACTTCAATCCAGCCACGATTTTTTTGGGAGACTGCGGAAGCCTGTTTATTGGGTTCATGCTGAGCGCGCTGGCGATTAACGGAGCGCAGAAGGCGCCGACGATCATTGCGGTGGCGATTCCGCTGGTTTCGTTTGGGCTGCCGATTCTGGAGACGTCGCTTTCGGTGGTGCGGAGATTCATCAGCGGAAGGCCGGTGTTTACAGCGGACCGCGAGCATATTCATCACAAACTGCTGCAACTGGGGATGTCGCACCGGCAGGTGGTGATTGTGCTTTACGGAGTGTCGGCGCTGTTTGCGCTGCTCAGTCTGTTTTTACTGTGGCCGACGGGGAGCACGCTTGGGTTGGTGCTCGCTGTGCTCGGGACCGGAATATGGATCGGGGTGCAGCATCTGGGATATTTGGAGTTTGGCGAGATTCGGCGGGTGGCGCAGCGGACCATGGAGCAGCGGCACATCTTCGTCAACAATATGGCGATCCGGCGGGCTACGGAAGAACTGAAGGTGGCTGGAGATTTCCAGCAGGTTTGCCGAATTCTGACCGCCGCATTCGATGCCAACGATTTCGACGCGTTCGAATTGCGGACGGACGTGGCGGAGCGCGGGTTTCACCTGGTCGAACCGGAAGACTTGCCGCACTTGCGCTGGAGCAAGCCGGGGAGCTTTGCCGGGACTGAATCGGGGAATGCGTGGAGCATGAGCCTGGATCTGGTGTGTGCGGGGAACCGGCATTGCGGGAGGCTGACGATTTATCGCTGCTATAGCGGCCGCGATCTGCAACTGGATATTAATCTGCTTACCTCAGCATTTGTTTCCACCCTGGCGGAGGCGGTGCAGCGGACTGCGGTGCAGAATGTGGAGTTTATTCCTGCGCAGGATGCGGGGATGCTGGCGGCGCAGGCGGGGTAGGAGAGGCACGCCTGAAACTGCCCTTCAGATAACATGAAAGTTCGTCTGAGAATCGTGTTGAGGTTAGCGCTTGCAGTCTGGATTCTGATAATTGCTGGTCTGCAGCGCTTTCCCAGCATGACAAGAACCTACTAGAGTTTCACTCTCTGCTGAATTGTTGGGTACTTGGAAGCTAAAGACAGTCGATGACAGGGATCCGGCAACCATAGCAATTAAGTCGGGCAATGGAGTTCGGTGGCACGCTCGGCTCACTCGTTCTGTCGCCGGATCCAGTGGTTCGTTTGAACGGGAAACAGACGATCGAGACGCAATATGTAAGGGTGGGTTCGCGATGAGACGTTAAGACCGCACGAGAATTTCTTCAGGCTCAATTCCTCTCCTAACAAACGGATGTTCATCCGAGCATCGATCCAGTTGCCATCTTAAGGAAGAGTGGTTCAATCAACGGGTTTGCTCCGAACCAGCCGCGATACTTTTTGCACAAGCGCTCTGTCCTTTACCTTGAGTCGTCCGTTTTATGTTCGGAGGGAATTTGCCGGATGTCCGCTACAGTTTCGGGGTCTCAGGTCCACTTTCTTTCGTTGCCAACTGCTATCTTCTGCGTGCAATGCGAACTTATCAGCGCCAACGCCACTCCCAGTTGTCTAGCCTGCGGTAGCAAAGCTGTTCTTGGTTTGTCACGTCTGCTGGGTGGATCTTTGCGGGCACAGCCATCGGCGCGGGTGATTGAAGACGCGGAGCTGAACCGCCTGGTGCGGGAGTTGGTGCGGACGGTCCCGGCTTCGGAGTCTGAGTATTTAGAATCTGGAAATTCGGAATCGGAGTATGCAGAAGCTTCGACGTATCGGCCGTCGCGGCATCATGTTCGCGGGTCGGCGGAATCGGAAGGATGGAACGAGGGGCGGTCTTTGATCGAGCAGGCCAGCATCCAGCAGATTGACCTGGAGCCGGCGATTGGAGTGATTACGGAGCGGGCGCAGGCGCTGACGGGGGCCACGGGTGCGGCCATTGGGTTGCGAAAGGGAACGAAGTGATTTGCCGGGCGCGGGCGGGGCGGACGGCTCCTGACCTGGGAGTGCGGCTGCAGACGGATTCTGGGATTTCGGCGGAGTGCCTGCGGACGGGAGAGATTGTGCTGTGCAACGATGCGGAGGACCATCCGCATGTGGATTTGGCGAGTTGCCGGCGGTTGGGGGCGCGGTCGATTCTGGCGGCGCCGCTGCGGCAGTTTCACCGGACGCTGGGGATCTTCGAGGTGCTGTCGGCGGCACCGAATGCGTTTAATCATCAGGATGCGGCGACTCTGCAATTGCTATCGAGCATGATGGTGGCGGCGATTGCGCGGATCCCCCGGCTGGGGCCCTTGCCTGTCCCGCGGTAACAGTTACTTCCAACAGCAGCTGTCAGCTTTCAGCTATCAGGAAGCGCCTCAGAGGTTAACAATGTGGCGACCTTACTGAAGCGAGACGACGCTTTCTGCCCTTTAGTCGGTGATAGGGGTTCGCGCCTGGGGTAAGATGGAAGCAATTTCTGTATGGAAAGCCATCGCGGAGCATCCCCGGCGGACAATACAGCGGAAAGTCCTGGCATTTCGCGTGAGCGGCGCCGCGCCCGGCGGCATAAAGTGTTTACCCCTGCCTACGCGAACCTGAGCGGAAGCTCCCAGGGCGCGGTCCTGGAACTGAACGAAATCATCAACATCAGCGAAAGCGGGATGTGCATCCAGGCGCCCGGGCCGATGAAAGTGAATCGGCTGCTGCCGCTGGGGATCGATCTGTCTGCGACCGGGGCGCAAATTCGCACGGTGGGGCACGTGGTGTGGTCAGAGCCGTCGGGAAGGACGGGGATTCGTTTTCCCGACATAGCGGCGGCTTCGCTGGCGCAACTCAAAGAGTGGCTGGAGGCGAATGCCAAAGCGGGTTCAGCGGCGAGCCTGGAGGGAGCGACTGCCGTAGATGACAGAGACGATCTGGCGCGGCGGCCGGTGCAGGCTAAGCCAACTTATGCGTCGGGATATTCGTCTCTGATTACCGAGTGGGCGGAGATCGAGAAGGACGTGGAACTGTGCGGGCCGGATTTGGAGCCGGCGCTGCATTTGATTGCACAGCGGGCGCTGACGCTGACGTGGGCGAGCGGGACGGCGATTGCGCTGATCAACAAACTGAATCCGGCGGAAATGATTTGCCGGGCGCGGGCGGGGACGGACTCTCCGGAGATGGGGGCGCGGCTGGAATCGGGGTCGGGATTTTCGGGGGAGTGCGTGCGCAGCGCGGCGACGTTGAAGTGCGACGATTCGGAATACGATTCGCGCGTGGACCGCAAGAGTTGCCGGGGGTTGGGGATACGGTCGATTGTGGCGTGTCCGGTGAAGCGGAAGGATGAGGTAATTGGGATTCTGGAGGTGTTTTCTCCGGAGCCAGCGGCGTTCTGGGAAAACGACATCACGATTTTGGAGCGGCTGACCGTCGTGATTGAAAAGGCGGTGCGGCGGGCGGAGCATATGCGCGCGGATGTGCTGGCGTTTCCGCTGTCGGGAGATTCGGTGCCGAATATGCGACCGGCGTTGCCGTCATTCGAGAACGGGGCGCTTTATCCGGCGCCGCTGTCGATGGGCCGCAAAATAGTTTTGCTGCTGACGGCGATTGTATGCATGACTGCGGTGGTATGGCTGGCGGCTCCATGGATGGCGACCTGGATGGCGGGCTGGATGCCGAATTTTGGGTATGCGTCTTCGAAGGGGTCGGCGTCCGCGGCGGAAGCGGATTCGTATTCCAATGCCACGCATGAAAGCTATGCAGGGACGGACATCAAGGAACTGAAGAAGCTGGCGGCGGCGGGGAATGCAGACGCGGAGTATGCGCTGGGCAAGCGCTACGCAATGGCGGATGGCATGAAGCAGGATTATCGCGAGGCGATGAACTGGTTTTTGGCGTCGGCGGAGCAGGGGAACGTTAAGGCCCAGGCGAAGGTGGCGGCGTTTTTCCTGGCGGGAAGAGGACGTCCGCAGGACTATAGCAAAACGTATTACTGGGCGCTGCTGGCGCAGGCTGGGGGAGAAAAGAACGCCAGTCTTTATGTGGGACAGAGCGCGGGGTACCTGAGCCCGGTGCAGATCAATGCGGAGCATTTGGAAGCCGAAAACTGGCTGCATACACATCACATCGGGAAGGCGGAACAGTGAGGCTTAGTTTGTAGTTTCCCGTTTCCGGTTTCGAGTTGGCCCGGGTGCCTAGGTGGTGCTGGAGTCGGGGTGGCGCTGGGAGCCGACAATCGCGTAGTTCCGCGCCAGATCCCTCGCCCCGCTGGTGAAAGCGCGGGGACTTCGGGATGACTCAGGGCTGGTTTTCAAGATTGAGGTACTCGGCTCCGCAGTAGGCTCGCCTCGTGAAATCCGCTGTTCTAGAATAAGAGGAGAGGTGCCCGCCTTGTCGTCCTTGCGCGAAATCCTCAATCAGCATGTGCGCGAGGGCGATCTTCGTCTGTACGAAACCATTGATCGCAATCGAGTGCGCTGCTTTGCCTGCGGACATTGCTGTCCGATCCTGGAAGGCCAATCCGGAGTTTGCAAGGTCCGCTACAACCAGGGCGGGAAATTGTATGTGCCGTGGGGATACGTGGGCGGAGTGCAGTGCGACCCGGTGGAGAAGAAGCCGTTTTTTCATGCGTATCCGGGGGCGCTGGCTTACAGCTTTGGAATGCTGGGATGCGATCTGCATTGCGGATATTGCCAGAACTGGGTGACGTCGCAGGCGTTGCGGGATCCGGAGGCGGTTTCGGCGCCGCTGGAGGCGTCGCCGGAATTGCTGGTGCGGGACGCGGTGCGGCAGGGCGCGAAGGTGGTGGTCAGCACGTACAATGAGCCGCTGATCACGGCCGAGTGGGCGGTTGAAATTTTCAAAGCGGCGAAAGCCGCGGGATTGAAGACCGCGTTTGTTTCGAACGGGAACGGGACGCCGCAGGTGCTGGAGTATCTGCGGCCGTGGATTGATTTGTACAAAGTTGATCTGAAGAGTTTTGATGACCGGCATTATCACGAACTCGGCGGACGACTTGGGCCGATCCTGGACACGATTCGGCGGCTGCATGACATGGGGATCTGGCTGGAAATTGTGACGCTGCTGATTCCTGGATTCAATGACTCGGATGATGAGTTGCGCAGGCTGGCTGAGTTTCTGGTGAGTGTCTCGCCGGAAATTCCGTGGCACGTGACGGCGTTTCACAAGGATTACAAGATGTCGGATCCGGCGGACACGCGGGCGGAAGATCTGATGCGGGCGGCGGAGATTGGGAAGAATGCGGGGCTGCACTATGTCTATGCGGGGAATTTGCCGGGGCGGGTTGGGGATTTGGAGAACACGCGCTGCCGCGGGTGTGGCAGCCTGTTAATCCGGCGATCTGGATATTTTATTGAGGAGTATCGGGTGACGGCGGAGGGCGCGTGTCCGGATTGCGGTGGCGCAGTTCCGGGGCGATGGGCGCGCAAGTTTGAGGGGCAAATTGCGGACCGGCCGTTTTTGCCGGGGCGAGGGCGGTTCGTCGGGATCAGTTGATAAACATAGCCCAACCGTTCCGGTTAGCCGGGTTTGTTTTCACGTGCCCCGGGGATTCTGAGTGTAAATCGCCTGATTAGAACAATTGAGTTCGGGCCGGCCTTCTTCCGTCTAGAATGTGCTATGCGACGATTTTGTTTTCTCGTCTTGTTCCTGACATCTGTAGTTCTCGCTCAGACGAATGCCAGGGTGGTGTGGGAA
This sequence comes from uncultured Acidobacteriota bacterium, assembly GCA_963839975.1. Classification (GTDB taxonomy): domain Bacteria; phylum Acidobacteriota; class Terriglobia; order Terriglobales; family Acidobacteriaceae; genus Gp1-AA145. Next base: position 1,491,195 of record CAWIXA010000003.1, read on the forward strand.
CCACCAAACTTCGATCTACCCGCAAGAGGTGAAGCCTACCGTCCCGAAAGAAATTCTGAGCAGGCTGCACATCTCAAGTGTTGCCATAACTTTGGAAGAAACTAGACTGGATAGAGTTGAGCAACTCCTCGGCGGCACAACCGGCGCTAAGGGCGACGCAGGAGATTCTGTGGGATGGCTCTGCTTCCACGGAACGGATGGCCGGAACGCGTGGGTTCTTTGGCTTGAAAGCGGAGAGATCGACGGACCCTCTATCGGCAGCTTTCAGTGGCAACGGATTTCCAGCGACGCGCAGATCGATCGTCGCTGTCACGCTCTCAGCGGCTCAGCCACAATTAAGCTCGCCTTGCCTCTAAAACTTGGCATGACGGAAGGGCAATTGTTGAGGGTCCTCGGCAAGCCGTCGCTCAGGCGAGGTGAGAGATTGATCTATTTCCACGAGCATGAGGGATCATCGAACGGCGTGCCTTTCGACTCATCAAACATCGTTATGGTCGGGTTTCGCGGTGGCGAGGTTAAGTCTATCGCAGTCTCGAAAACAACGTCCTCTTGAAGAATGGTTGGCGTAACATCGCCATTACACTCAAAACCCTCTCTTCTTGGGCTGACCCTAGTGTCGATGAGTGCTAACGCCAGTTAACAACAGTTGAGCTGTGAGGCGCAGACGGGTATCTTGGGGGGCGAGGCTTTTCGATGAGTTTTTTCTTGGAATTCGACGCAAAGAACAACATCCTGCGCGGGAGTCTAGACGGCCTGGTGACAGACGCCATTCTGCTGGATTGCTACGAGGCGGCGGCAAAATATAGGACATCGCATCCGCCGTGTCGCGGCCTTTGGGACTTCTCGGAGGTGACCAACTTTGACGTTTCCAGCAACTGTATTCAGGCAGATGGTAGGGATGTCGCCCATAATCCCGACTGGTTATATGCGCGTCGTTGTCGCTCCGCAAGACTATCTTTATGGAATGATGCGTATGCTGCAGATACTCAGCGAAGAGTCTCGCCCTGAGTTGCATGTGGTTCGAACGATGGACGAGGCACACCGCTTGCTCCTCGTAGAATCGACAGAGGTTAGTCCCGTACGCTGAGGCAGATTTGGGAGCATTGCTGGGATGTGCTGATTACCCTGCGGCTTGAACAGTTGTCATGACATCGCGATTACACTCATTCAGGGGACAATGAGTGTAATCGCCTTCCGGATTGCCCTGTGCGCCCGCATTCGAGCCAGTAGCACAAGTTTTCAGGTCGCAGTCGAGACGCACTATTACCGGCTCGTTCAGCGTCAGAGTCTGCGTGCCCGCCTTGCCTCAATAGAACGGCAGATAGGCGGTCGAATTGCCACCGGGAAAGACAGAGGCGCCTTGGTCATTGACCACATGCTCTATTCCGGAGTTTGACGCCGAACCCAGGTTATAGGTGAGCGCATCCGTCACCGTGACTCCGGAAGTCACAGGGACCGTAATCGCGCTGTCCAGAATGATATTCGTCGCATTGAAGTTGGAATAAACGCCCAGGCCATAAGCCTGGTGATTCGTCACTGAAGACGAGACCGAATAGGGCGAGAAGCCTCTGGCGGTTCCATTCATCCACGCGCTCTGGCTGGGAACGTCATAGGGTGGTTCATCCTGGAAGAAGATGTTTTCGCCGTTGTTGCCGTTCCACACCACCTGGTTCTGCTGATAGTGCTCGACGGCCAGGCCGGTGGCGACGACGAAGTCTCCGTTCACAACCAATCCATGGGCAGCCGTGTTATTAGTCCAGCCGACGCCGGTTCCATGGTCCGCGCGCCACAGCCACATGTTGTCAAGGATGACATTGTCGCTGTCCACTTCAAGACTGGTGGTTGCAGTTCCTGCAACGTATCCGCCAACCCGAATAAAGATGTCAGACAGCACTGTCGGATTGGCACTGTGACTGACCCGGGTGCCTCCCGGAACGCCGACCTGGAGTTGCACAGCAGAGTTGACCGTGCCGGCGTCGATCAGCAGTCCTGAAACGCTGACTCCGTCCACATCGGCGATGGTGATGGCGGGTGTCCCCGTCTGCGGCAGAAGGTCAGCATATCCAAGGCCGAGCACGATGGTGTTGGCATTGGTGACATTGATGGAGCCGGAGTACCTGTATTGGCCGGGCGTCAGGATGAGGTTCTGGCCGGATGCCAGTGCGGCATTGATCTGTGCCAGGGTGCTGGACGGGGTGGCGATGAAGAAGCTGCTGATGGGCAGAGAATAGCCGGTGCCAAGGCCGCCTCCGGTCCAGGTTGCGCCCGACGAATTGGTCTGCAATGTAGGTACGAAGACGTTGTAGTTACTGCTGCTGTCAACATAGATGAATGGCTTTTCGCGAGATGCCGGAGTTGTGCTCAGCACCGTGTTGTCGGGGACCGAACGCGGATCGCTGGTGGCAAAAGTCTGCGGCGGCGCTCCGATGACCCCGGAAAAGACCATGTTATTGATGTGGCCTAGTTTCCACACGTTTAAGACGTCATCCCAACTGCCAATGTTGCTGTTGCGGGTGTACCACTGTTGCTGAACGCAGGGATCCATATAGCCGGTGACGACGATGTCGGCAACGAATCCGCCGCTGGCCCACCCGCAGATACCGGTACGCAGTGCTGAACCGTCCAGTTGCAGGTTGCCGTTCACCTGTAGCCGCCGCAGGGACGTGCCTTGGGAAACGCCCCATTGCAGCGTATTCGGGGGATTGTTCTGCGATCTGTTATGCCCAGGATTGAAAGTCATGTTCGACATCGAGCGCCAAAACGTTGTGGTCATGTTTTTGGAAACTGTGGGGCCGTAGTTTGGCGTGATGTAACCGTTGATGACGACAGAGGCGGGGTTCATACCCAGGCCATAAACGGCCTCGTTGTAGCCGATCGCGGCTTGCAGGCTGTAGGTGCCCGGCATAAAGAAAATCGCAACGTGTCCGGTGCCGAACTGCGAAATACCGCTCACCGCACTGGAGTTGAGTACATTCTGAGTTGCCGAATCCGACCCGGGACTAAAAACGTAAACGTTGGGGCCAAAGATCGTGTTGTTCTGCGCGAAAGCCGATGGTCCGCAGGAGAGAAGGACTACGAGCGTCAGGCCAAGGCCAATGCTAATGAACAGTTCGCTCGCGACGGTGTATCGAGATAAGCGATTTTCCAATAAGCGATTTTTCACTTGAAAGCCTCTTTTCCGATTCTGGTATTGAACACCTTAATGCGCCCAACGCTTACCCCGTGCGGATGATATCAAGCAAGTTGAATCTCTTGCAAAGCAGACTGACCATCGACAGGGCGCGGTCGCAAATGAAGGACCTCCCGAAAGGGGAACGCAGCGTTCGTCAATCGTGGACTTAGACTTCCTCTGACGCTCACCGATGAACTAATTCTTGTGGGCTTGCAACTTGGCGCGGGATTCTTCGCGATATCTCGCGACGCCTTTGTAGAGGGATTCGGCGATTTGCTGGCGGTATTCGGAGCTTTGCAGTTTGTCCTCGTCGGAGGGGCTGCTGACGAAGGAGACTTCGGCGAGGACGGCGGGCATTTGGGTGCCAGTCAGGACAACATATTGAGCTTCTTTTACGCCGCGGTTGCGGAGGTCGGGATTGCGGGCGGCCAGGCCTCCGTAGAGGGACTGCTGAATATCGGCGGCGAGGCGGTGCGAATCCATTACTTTTTCGCGAATATCGACGCCGGTCCAGTTCACGTTTTTGAGCGCGGCGCTGTCATCGTCGGTGCGCGCTTTGATGGAAGAGTAAGTGGTGGTGTAGTAGGTTTCTACGCCTCGGGCGGTGGACAGGTCGCTGTAGTTGGCGTGCACGGAGAGGAAGAGATCGGCCCGGGCGATGTTGGCAATTTCCGCGCGCTTCTCGAGGGCGAGATAAGAATCATCCTGGCGGGTGTAAACCACCTGCGCGCCAAGCTTGGTTTCGATGAGTTTGCCGAGGCGCTGGACGATATCGAGGACGAGGTCTTTTTCGAGAAGGCCTTTTTTGCCGACGGTGCCGAGGTCCCAGCCGCCGTGTCCGGCGTCGAGCACGATCTGGAAATTGCCTGGGGTCAGGCTTGGAGTGCTACCCCTGGTTTGGTTGGGCTTCGGCTTCTTCGTTGGCGCCACGGTCACAACTGGTGACGGCTTCGACAAGGTTGTGGGGCTGACGATGACTCCGACGGTTGCGGCAGGCTTGTGCACCTGGATGGTCAGGCGGTAAGGATTGGGGTCGAGGCTGACGGAGAATTCGGCGTCGTTCTTAGTCTCAAGCACTACGCGGGTGACACCGTCGGTCGGCTGAGCCATGCGGACGCGTTTCAGGAAAGTATCGTTGACCTCGATGCTTTGATTCACCAGACCTGCCGCCATCTTTGTGTTATGCAGGTCAAAATAAATTCTGGGCGGATTGTCCAGGGAGTGCGGTTCGTATTGGACTTGGTCCTGGAGGTCAACTACGACGGTGCTGGAATCTTTTGAAGACCAATGGCGGATGCCTGTGACTTCGGGGGTGCTTCCGGCTTTGATCGCGGGCGCTGGGGCAGGCTGGTCTGGCGCAAGGACTGCTATGTCCGATTTTGTGACGCTGACTGAAGGGACGGGCCGGGTGCTGGCGCTGATGGACTGCTCGACGTGCTTTCCTTTCCAGACCACGGCCCAGCCGAGTCCGATGACGACTAGCACCAGGGCGGCCGTCAGAAGAATGCTGGAAATTGAGCGAGGCTCTGCGGGAAGCGATCCGGGAGCTTCGATGGGAAGCGGTTTGGGATTCAGCATCGGCTCGGGAACAGCTGGCAAAACAACGGTGGGCACTGCCACCGCGATTTCCTTGACGACGACTGGCGGAGCAAATTTTTCGTCGAGGATGACTTTTGCCGGGACGTGGAGCTTGGCGGTTTCGCTCGCGTGAATTTCCGCCGGGGGAGCGGGAGGCGGAACGACGGTTTTTGCCAGTTCTGCGAGGCGGTCCTCTTCCTCGGGGCGGATGGCGGCGAGGATCAATTCGCCGAGAAGATTCAAGCTGCGGACGTCGCTGTCGTTGAAGCCGAAGGTTTCACTGGAGAAGGCCTCGATTAATCCGACGACGCGCGATCCGCCGACGTTCAATCCGCCGACGCGGCGCTTGGCCATGAGAGGAACGGCGATCATGGAGCGGGTGCCGAGAGCGCGGCAGGCCTGGGCATTTACGCGGGAGTCGGTATCGGAGTCGTCACAGCGGACGGTTTTTCCGCTGCGCAGGCAGGCGCCGGAGAATCCGGAGTTGGGATCAAGTTTGATGCCGGGGTCGGGAGCGATGCTGCCGGCCGAGACGCGGCAGACGATGGCATTCTGCTCGGCGAGAGCGATGGCAACGCCGTCGGCGCCCGTGATGGAGAGGGCGCGGGCGGCGACCAGGTGGAGAACTTCGTCGAGCGCAAATTCGTCTTCTGAAGACGCGGGCGGGGCTTCTGCCGGAACTGCGGAATCTTTCAGGGCGCGGCGTTTTGCAGCCTGCTCGTGAATGCAGGCGAAGGCCAGCAGAGCTTGCAGGGCGTTGCGTCCGGCGTCGAGAGCGAGGTCGTCGGCCCGCTTGTTCGCAGGGTCGAGGCCAGCAGGGTCGTGGCCAGTAACATCGAGGCCAGCAGGAGACACGTCCGCCGGCGGGTCGCCCCATCCCGCTGCATTTTGAGGAGTTGCACTCATTCCAACCGCGAAACCGGTTCCTTCGTCAGTCAAGCCCGGTTTCAGTTTTCACCCAAGAAAACAATTCTAAATTTCCGGCGGCTGGCTTGGCCGGAGTTTCCTATAGTTGTACGTTACCGTGGTTTAGGCCTTGACCGCAATAATTCTCTTTATATCCCCAGATGGCGTTGCGCCCTTAGTGTTTTTCTTTAACCGGCTGTGGAAAGCGGGGCTGCTAGAATGAGCGTATCTGGTCGGGTAGGGCGGTGATTGGCAGATGTCGGCAGCGAAAGAGAAGAAGTCGCAAGAACAGAAGTCGCAAGAGCAAGACAAGGGCAAGAAGTCGGGTTGGAAAGTGCCGTTCGGGCTGGTTGCAACCGGAGTTGCGGGCGCAGCGGTGCTGGTGCTGCGCGGGTGCTGGCATCGGAAGATGAGCTGGCCGGTGCGGTATCAGGAGCATTCCTACCAGGTGTGCCTGGGGTGTGGGATTAAGCGGCTTTTTGATGAGAAGGCGTTTCGCGCCTATGGGCCGTATAGCTATGATTTAAACCGGCTGATTGCCCGGGATATTGGCAAGCCGGAGAGGGAAACGGAGCGGCGGCCGGCGTGAAGAGCGGCTCTTGGCTCTTGGTTCTTAGCGCTTGGTTCTTAGCTTCTGGCAGTTTCTCAGCTTTGCAAGACTAATCCTCATGGCCGGGCGCGCGGGGTGGTTCTCCCTGAACCACAAGGGTCACTGCGGTACTTCCTTTCTGATGTCTAAGATTTAGCGATGGGGTATTGGGCGGAAGCGATTGCGGTCGAGGCGAACTCGTGTCCGCGGAGGAGGCGGTCGCCGCGGCTCGCGCTGCGGTCGCTGGCTTATGTGAAGCTGGACCAGGCGAATGGCGGGATTATTCGCGATCTGACGGAGTCGGGGATGGCGATTCAGGCGGTGGGGCGGTTGCAGGCGGGGCAGGAGCTGGATCTGCGGTTTGATCTGATATCGCCGAAGGTGCGGGTGGACGCGCGTGGACGAGTGGCGTGGGCGGACGGGGGCGGGCAGGCGGGGATACAGTTTCTCGGGGTGACTCCGCGGGTGCAGCGGGCGTTGCGGGATTGGCTGCTGATCCAGATGCTGGCGGGGGCGGCGGTTTCGGGACGGGACTCGATGTTCACGGCGGGGGAAATGGAGTTGACGTTTTCGACTCCGGCGCGGGCGGCGATTGTGGTGGAGGCGCCGACGGTGGAGTCGCCGCGAGTGGATTGGGGGTTGTTCTCGCTTTCGGCGCGCGGGTTCTCGATTTTTGTGGATGCGGTGGTTTTGGCGTGCGCGGTTTTGGCGTTTGCGGTCAGCTCGATTGTGGTGATCGGCGGGTTGCCGGCATGGCCGCTGGCGTTCGCGGCGCTGCTTACGGCGACAACAATTTTTGTGGCGGTTTATTTGACGCTGTTTTCGGATTGGTTGTGCGGCGCGACGCCGGGGAGACGGTTGGCGGGGATGGCGTCGGAGGTGGCGGGGGAAGAGGGAGTGCAGAGGTTTCGTTGAGCTACGCGCGAGATCCCTCGCCCCGCTGGTGAAAACGCGGGGACTTCGGGATGACGCCTTCTCGTGCTTGGCAGAGAGTCCGGGGTGACATGTCCCCGTAGGCTTGTAGTGAGCGCGAAATCCTTTACGCCTTGGCGGCTTTTTGTTGGCCGCGGTACCAATCTACGGTGCGGCGGAGGCCTTCTTCGAAATTCACTTTGGGTTTATAGCCGAGAGCTTTCTCGGTGCGGGATAAGTCCGCTAGCGAATGCTTCACGTCTCCGGCGCGGTCGGCGGCGTATTTTACTTCGCCGTTGTATCCGATGATTTTTTTTAACAACTCAAAAGTTTGGTTGAGGTCGTAGCGTTCTCCCGTCGCCACATTGAAAACCTGTCCTGCCGCTTGCGCGGCGGGGGCTTTGGCGGCGAGAAGATTAGCGCTGACGGTGTTGTCGATGTAGGTGAAGTCGCGGCTCTGAAGGCCGTCGCCGAAGATTGTGGGCTGCTCGCCGGCCAGCATCTGGGTGATGAATTTGGCGAGGACGCCGGAATATGGCGACGTGGGGTCCTGGCGGGGGCCGAAGATGTTGAAGTAACGCAGGCAGACGGTTTCAAGTCCGTAGCAGCGGTAGAACGAAGTCATGTAGTACTCGCTGGCCAGCTTGGCGACGGCGTAGGGAGAAATCGGATTCGGAATCATGGCTTCGTGCTTGGGCAGCGTGGGCGTGTCGCCGTAGGCGGAAGACGACGCGGCATAGACCACGCGCTTGACCTTGGCGTCTTTGGCGGCGATGAGGAGATGGACGGTGGCGTCCACGTTGGCGCGGTTGCTGCCGAGGGGATCGACGACGGACTTGGGGACCGAAGGGATGGCGGCTTCGTGGAAAATGTAGTCCACACCGCGGCAGGCGGAGTGAACCGCGTCGAGGTCGAGCAGGTCAGCTTCGCGGAAGTCGATCTGGCCGAGAATCTCGGTGAGGTTTTCGCGCTTACCGGTGGAAAGATTGTCGATGCCGCGGACTTCATCTCCCTGGGCCAGGAGGGCGCGGGCGATGGACGAGCCGATGAATCCGGCGATGCCGGTGATTAGGTATTTGGACATGATGAATCAATATTAGCGGAGTGGGCGGGGGAGGGGATGGCACAAAGGTAATCAGAAGGAATCGGCAGTAGAGGATTAACGCATTGGCATATCATTGCTAGGGCTGTCAGGTGGAAGACATTGAACAAGTCGTAATTCCGACCCTCTCGAGGTCGAAGATCGCCCGGAATCTCTCGTATCCTGTCGGAGCGGAGGCGATCTCCACGGCGTTGGCATCGGTTCCTCAGCTAGCCGAGCTAAGACTGCTCTTTTACTCATCGAAGTTTCGCTCTCCTTTGCGAACAAACAGGTTCGAGTTCCTTCGTGTCGAATACCTGAACGGCGCGAGGTCGGGAGAGAAGTGGCCGATCTCGAACTTGTTTGATCGGCCGCCGCAGAGCCGATGGGAAATTTCGGTTCAGCCTGTTCCTCGCATTTTGCGCCATCCAATCAGGGAGTACATTCTCGATTCCGCTCTCCCGCAGGTGGAGCACTGGCTCCTTGAGCGCACGCGATTATTACAGCGCGGAAGCGACCTTCTTGCTTTCTTCTATGAAGAAGAAGCTACGAACGAGTTCGTACCGAGGCAGTTGACCAACTTGGAACCGCTCCGGACTCGATAGTCCTGAGAAAGCGGTCTCCCGCGGGGCTTCGCTAAGCGAAAGCGCGTTGGTCTGGATTGCCGCGGGATTCTGCGGCGGCGCGGATTTCGCGCCACAGGTCTTCGCGTCCCGCGCCAGTTCTTGCGGAGTAAGGGACGATTTTCAGGTCCGGGAAATCTTTCGCGAAATTGTTGAGCGAGTTGCGGAGCTGGTTGCCGGAGAGTTTGTCGGCTTTGGTGCCGACCATGAGGAAAGGGCGTCCGGCGGAGCGGAGGAAATCGAGCAGGCGCTGGTCGCTTTCCTGCGGGGGGACGTTCAAGTCCACGAGCGCGAGGCAGAGGACGAGGCACTCGCGCTGGGCGATGTAGGGATCGACGAAACTCGACCAGGTGCTGGAGACGTCGCGGGGGACGCGGGCGTATCCGTAGCCGGGGAGATCGGCGAAAACGACTGCGGGCTGGGGCTTGCCGGGCCAGCGGACTTCAAAAAAATTAATGGACTGAGTGCGGCCGGGGCTGGAACTGGTCTTGGCGATTTTTGCGCCCAGCAGGGAATTGATGACGCTGGATTTGCCGACGTTGGAGCGTCCGAGGAAGGCGACTTCGGGCACGGCGGGGGCGGGGAAGTGGGCCTCGGCGGTGGCGGAGGTCATGAATCGGGAAAGGACGCGCATGAGCTAGTTTCGAGGTTTCGGGGGGATTGTGCAAGTGGGGGGCGGTGGGACGCTGCACGCGGGATCCCTCGCCCCGCTGGAGAAAACGCGGGGACTTCGGGATGACGCAGCGGTGGAGGGGCGGGCGATTCGTGGTGGCTGATTCGGGTTAGTCGAGGCCGAGGGGGCGCTTGGTATCTACGTCTTCTTCGCGGATGGGGCGGTATTTGTTGCGCAGGTAGAGGAGGGCAGCGACGATGATGCCGATGGCTACGCTGATGGCGAAGAAGGCGCGGTAGGCGGGGAAGGAGACCAGGACGGCGGTGATGATGGCGGCGGCGATGAGTAAGCCGGTCCGGCCTTTGATTTGAATCCGCACAGGGAGAAACATGGCGGCACCGAAGGAAATTGTAGCTCTACAGGCAGGGATTGTGTAGGGGAGACGGTAACGTCCCTACCCGCGTCGGAATTGCTTACTCAGCGCAAGGGCTTGCTGCTGGTAGGAGGATCCAATTCCAACGCCGTAAATCTTTTCTGGGCGGGCGAGCAGAGGCATGTAGTTCAGGCGGCCAACGAGCTGGCCGTGCTCCATCAGGAACGGGACTTCATGGGCGCGGACTTCCAGGACGGCTCGGGTGCCTTTGATTTCGCTGGAGCCGTATCCGAAGCCGGGGTCGAAGAAGCCGGCGTAATGAATGCGGAACTCGCCATCGGAAGGATCAAAGGGAACCATTTCGGCGGCGAAGTCGGGAGGGACGCGGACGCGTTCGCGGGAGGCGAGGATGTAAAAATCTCCGGCTCCGAGGATGAGGCTTTTGCTGTCGTTCTGTTGGCGAGGCTCCCAGAATTCTTCCGGCGAATAGTAATTGATGCGGTCGAGCTCGATGATGGGGGCGTTGCTGCGCGCTTTGTAGGCGATGACTTCGCCTTTTTCGGCGGCTTCCAGGTTGACGGTAATTCGCAGTCCGCGATCCAGGCGCGCCTTGGTGGGACTGTCTTCGTCCATGTACACCAGGGTTTGTTCGCGGTCGAGCTTGCGGATGTCTTTGTCCTGGGAGTCAGCAGTGCCCCGCACAAAGCGAAGCTGGCTTAGCTTCATTCCGGCGCGAATGCGAACGGTGAACGTGCGGGGCACAATCTCTGCGTATAGTTTGCCCCTATAGCCCGCGGGCACGCGATCAAATTCGACACCGTAATCGGTGATCAGTCTGGTGAAGACATCCAAGCGGCCAGTCGTGCTCTTGGGATTGGCCTTTCCAGAGACATTGTCGGGGAGGTGCAATTCTTCAAGCAAGGGGACGACGTAAACACAGTCCTTTTCGAAGACGGCAGCGCTTGTCAGGTCAACTCGGGTCATCCGCTGCTGGCCAATCTTGGCCTCTACTGTGCTGTTCGGGCCCGGAAGGAAACTCGCCCGAACACGGTGAGCGATGTCGCCGAGGCGGAGATCCAGACTGGCGGGCTGGATCTGGTCTTCCGTGATAGCGGTGTTGCCAACCACGCATTCACGGTCGATCAATTCCCGGATTGCCTGCGACGGAAGGATTCCAGAAGTGCGAAGCTCGCCAGCCTCCTCAATCAGTTCAGGAAATAGCGCCACGTTGGTTTTGCTTATGTTGGAAGTAGACATAGGATCAAGATTCGTGTTTCTTGGCTGCTTCCGAAATACGTCTTGCCCTTTCGGTCAATTCTTGTTCATAAAAACTAGCATAGCAATCCAAGCTGCAGAAGCCACCCTTGCTCTTTTGGCCGCTCCCAACCCGCTGACCGCTTGGGATATGCAGAGTGCAATTTGGACATATGTTCTTTTCCCACAGTTCGAGGAGATACGCTTCTGCGGAATCGCTCATTACGGGATTCCCGATAGGCTGGAGAGTGTATCCACTCTAACCAGCCCCTACTTTCGTGTCAAGGCTCGGGGTGAGTTCTACTGGCGGGCGGTCGGGCCTTCGCTGGAGAGCGGCGGGGCCATGGGTTGAGTGGCCTCGGCGGGGATTTCGACTACCGGCAGAGCCGATTCGAGGGCGACGGCGAGGACCTGGTCCATGTTGTCCACAAAATGGAGCTTCATAGCGCTGCGCAAGTTTTCGGGGACTTCGGCTACGTCCTTTTCGTTTTCTTTGGGGAGAATGACTTCGAAGATTCCGGCGCGATGTGCGGCGAGAAGTTTTTCTTTGAGTCCGCCGATGGGGAGGACTTTGCCGCGGAGGGTGATTTCTCCGGTCATGGCGAGATCGCGGCGGACGGGAATTTTGCTGAGCGCGCTGGCGATCGCGGTGGCGATGGTAATTCCAGCGGAGGGGCCGTCTTTCGGGATGGCGCCTTCGGGGACGTGCACATGGATATCGAAATTGCGGTAGAAGTCGCGGGTCAGGCCGAGGCGCTGGGCGCGGGAACGGATGTAGGACAGGGCGGCGTGGGCGGATTCCTGCATCACGTCACCGAGCTTGCCGGTAAGAGTCAGCTTGCCTTTGCCGTCAACCACGCTGGCTTCGGTGCTGAGGATGGAGCCGCCGACTTCGGTCCAGGCCAGGCCGGTGACCAAGCCGACTTCGCTCTTTTCGTGGGCGAGGGTGTCGCGGAACTTGATGACGCCGAGGAAGTCTTCGAGATTTTCAGAAGTGATCTTGATGTTGTAGGCTTCGCCTTCTTTGACGACCTTGCGGGCGATCTTGCGGCAGACGTTGCCGATTTCGCGTTCGAGGTTGCGGACGCCGGCTTCGCGGGTGTAGTTGCGGATGAGCGAAATGATGGCCTCGTCGGCGATCTCGACGTTTTTCTTGTTCAGGCCGGCCTGTTCCATCTGCTTCTTGACCAGGAACTGCTTGGCGATCTCGACTTTTTCAGGCTCGGTGTAGCCGTGCAGGCGGAGCACTTCCATGCGGTCCTGTAACGCTGGCGGAATGGTGTGCATCACGTTGGCGGTAGCCACGAAAAAAACCTGCGAGAGGTCGTATTCGACGTCGAGGTAGTGATCGACGAACATAAAATTCTGCTCGGGGTCGAGCACTTCGAGCAGCGCGGAAGACGGATCGCCGCGGAAGTCCATGGACATTTTGTCCACTTCGTCGAGCATGAAGACGGGGTTCTTGGTGCCGGCCTTTTTCATCATCTGGATGATCTGGCCGGGCAGGGCGCCGATGTAGGTGCGGCGATGGCCGCGGACTTCAGCTTCATCGCGAACGCCGCCGAGCGACATGCGGACGAACTTGCGGCCGGTGGCCTTGGCGATGGACATTCCTAGCGAAGTCTTGCCGACGCCGGGAGGCCCGACGAAGCAGAGGATGGAGCCTTTGGGATTCTTCACCAACTGGCGGACGGCGAGAAATTCGAGGATGCGTTCCTTGATTTTCTCGAGGCCGTAGTGGTCTTCGTTCAGGGTCTTCTCGGCGCGCGCGATGTTGCGGATTTCCTTGGAACGCTTCTTCCACGGCACGGCGAGCAGCCAGTCGAGATAGTTGCGCGAGACCGTGGACTCGGCGGACATGGGCGGCATGGCTTCGAGCTTCTTGAGCTCTTGCATGGCCTTGTCTTTGACTTCTTTGGTCATGCCGGCGTTTTCGATTTTCTTTTTGAGTTCGTCGAATTCGCTCTTTTCGCCGCGGCCGAGTTCCTTCTGGATGGCCTTGATCTTTTCGTTGAGGTAATACTCTTTTTGGGCGCGCTCCATCTGGCGCTTGACGCGCGACTGGATGGTGCGGTCCATGTTGAGCTTTTCGATTTCGATGTCGAGCACGTCGGCGATGCGGGTGAGGCGGTCGGCGGGATCGAAAATCTCAAGCAGCTCCTGCTTCTCTTCAATCGAAAGCTGAAGATTCGCGGCGATGGTGTCGGTCAGCTTCGCGGGATCTTCCATGCGCACGGCGGCGATCATGGTCTCGTAGTTGAGAGATTGGCAGAGCTTTACGTATTGCTCGAAGAGCCCGGTGACGCGCTGCATGGCTGATTCGAGGGCGGCGTTGGTCTCGACCGCGTAACGCGCGAGGCGGACAGTGGCCTGCATGAAACCTTCGGTGTCGATAATCTGGAGGACTTTGCCGCGTTCGATGCCTTCGACCAGGACCTTGATGTTGCCGTCGGGGAGCTTGAGGCTCTGTACGATGTTGACGACGGTGCCGATCTGATAGATCTCGTTGGATTTGGGCTCGTCCACGCTGGCGTCGTGCTGGGTGGCGAGGAAAATCTTTTTATCCGAGGCCAGCGCCTCTTCGAGGGCGCGCACGCTGGATTCCCGACCGACCACGAACGGAGTCATCATGTGCGGGAAGATGACCACGTCCCGGATGGGCATCATGGGGAGTTTTCTGGTCTCGAATTTCTCTTTGGTGGCTGTGGTCAATGGGACTCCGAAAAATCGGGTGATCTGGTGATCGGGTCATCGGATGATCTGAAAACCCTAGATCGCCCGATCATCAGATGGCCCGATCACCCGATGCTTTACCCCGCCTTCTCCATCATAGTAAGCGAAACGTTGCGTTTTTCAACCATTTCGCGGGTGACTTCGAATTCTTTGACTTTCTTCTGGCTTGGAAGATGGTACATCAAGTCGAGCATGAGTTCTTCGAGAATCATGCGCAGGCCGCGGGCGCCGACTTTGCGGACCATGGCCTGGCGGGAGACGGCGCGGAGCGCGTCGTCGCTGAACTTGAGGCGGACGTTCTCGAACTCGAATAAACGCTGGTATTGCTTCACGATAGCGTTCTTCGGGCGGGTCAGGATTTCCATGAGGGCGGCTTCGTCGAGGTCTTCGAGGATTCCCACAACGGGCAGGCGGCCAACGAATTCGGGGATGAGGCCGAACTTGATCAGGTCTTCGGGCTGGATTTCGTTGAGCAGTTCGAGATTCTGCTTGCGATCGACGACTGGCTCCAGCGGTTGTTCCCCTTCTGCATTGTCTGCCTTGAAGCCCAAGGCCTTCTTGCCGGCGCGGCGGGCGATGATTTTGTCGAGGCCTACGAAGGCGCCACCGCAGATAAATAGGATGTTGGTGGTATCCACCGGAGTGAATTCCTGGTGGGGATGCTTGCGGCCTCCCTGAGGCGGAACGTTGGCGATGGTGCCTTCGAGAATCTTGAGCAGCGCCTGCTGCACGCCTTCGCCGGAAACGTCGCGGGTGATGGACGGGTTTTCGTCTTTGCGTCCGATCTTGTCCACTTCGTCGATGTAGATGATGCCGGTCTGAGCGCGGCCTACGTCGCCGTCGGCGGCTTGCAAGAGCTTCAGGATAATGTTCTCGACATCCTCGCCGACGTAGCCGGCTTCGGTGAGGGTGGTGGCGTCAACGATAGCGAAGGGAACGTCCAACATGCGGGCCAGGGTCTGGGCCATCAAAGTCTTGCCGGTGCCGGTGGGGCCGATGAGCATGATGTTGGATTTCGCCAGCTCAATGCCGTCGTTGGTCTTCTGGCGGTTCATGTAGATGCGTTTGTAGTGGTTGTAAACCGCGACGGCGAGCTTCTTTTTGGTCTGCTCCTGGCCGATGACGTATTCGTCGAGGAAAGCTTTAACTTCGGCGGGTTTGGGAAGCTGGTTGGGAGTGGTCGCGGGAGGAGTTGCGGCGCGGTCGTCTTCGAGAATTGAGTTGCAGACGGCGACGCACTCGTCGCAGATGTAGGCCCGGGGATAATCGCTCGGGGAGGAGATCAGCTTGGCTACGGCGTCCTGCGACTTGTGGCAGAACGAGCAGCGCAGAATTTCTTCAGTTCCGGTCCGGTTTTTCACTCGGCATTGCTCCTTTATTCAAGCCCGCTCTGTTCTTGCTTCCGCCCCCGGCCGGCCGGAACCCGTACGCCGAGACCCCAGAAGTGACCGGCGGAAGGCCGATCATACAGCCTAGCGAGTCTTATAGATGATATCGTCTATGATTCCGTATTCCTTTGCTTGCTGCGCGTTCATGATGAAGTCGCGCTCCACGTCTTTCTCGACCTTTTCCAGCTTTTGACCGCTGTGCTTGGCCAGCAACTGGTTTGTTATCTCTCTCATGCGCAAAATCTCGCGGGCATGGATATCAATATCAGTGGCCTGGCCGGAGAGTCCACCCATGGAAGGCTGGTGAATTAAAATCCTCGAATTCGGCAGCGCCAAGCGTTTCTTAGGCTCTCCTGCGGAGAGCAGCAGCGCCGCCATACTTGCGGCCTGTCCAATGCAAATTGTAGTCACATCGTTCTTCACGTACTGCATGGTGTCGTAAATTGCCATACCGGCGGTAATCGACCCACCGGGAGAATTTACATAGAGCTGAATATCCTTCTCGGGATCTTCCTGTGCCAGGAAAAGCATCTGGGCGATGACGAGGTTGGCGATGTTGTCATCAATGGGGGTGCCGATGAAGATGATGTTATCGCGCAGCAGCCGGGAATAAATGTCGTAAGCGCGTTCGCCCCGCCCGGTCTGTTCGATGACCATGGGCACGAGCATCATGCGTTCGTCTTTATCTCTATCTCTGTCTTGCATGCGCACTTCTCACACTCCTGCCCGGTAAGCCGGGGATTTCTGGGGGGATGGAAAGCGTTCCGCCTGGGCGGATTCGGATTCTACGCCGACTGACGATACAGAAAATCGAGGGCCTTTTCGCTGCGGATCCTGTTCCGGATTCTATCCAGCGCTCCATCACGTGTCAAACGAGAGCGGATCGCAGCGGGAGCCTGATTGGTCTGTTTCGCCAGAGCTTCAATCTCCCGATCTACTTCTTCATCGCCGACCTCGATTTTTTCGTTGTCAGCGATCTTGTCGAGCAATAAAGCAGCTTTCACTTCCTGTACTGCCTGGTCACGTTGACCGGCGCGGAGGCGAGGCAGATCCATCTTCTTCATGTCTTCGGACTTCAAGCCCTGGGCTGCGAGGGCGCGCAGGCCGCGCTCGAGACGGACATCAATCTGACGCTCGATGAGGGCTTCGGGGACTTCGAATTCGTTGCGCTGAATGAGCTGGGCGACGAGTTTGTCCTTGGCTTCGCGTTCGACGGCGTGGCGGCGTTCGTGCTCCATGCCTTCGCGAATGCGCTGGCGAATCTCATCCACGGTTGAGAACTCACCGAGCTCTTTGGCGAAGTCTTCGTTCAACTCGGGCAGGGATTTTTGCTTGATGGCATTGATTTTGACTTTGTAGGAAAAGGTCTTGCCGCGCAGGCGTTCATCGGAGAAGTCCTGGGGATAGACGACCTCGAAGTTGCGTTCGTCTCCGGCATTGGCGCCGCGAAGATTCTCGGTGAACTCGGGCATGGTGTTCTTGCCGCCGATTTCAACCAGAACGTCGTCCATGTGGACAGGCTTGGTGCCTTCTTCTTCGACCTTGGGGACGCCATCGATTGCAGCCTGGGCGTAATCGCCGTCGGCAATGGGACGGCCTTCGATGGGGGTGAAAGAGGCCTTTTGTTCTTGCAGGCCCTTGAGCGATTCTTCCACTTCCTGATCGGTGACGGTGATTTCGGGATGCTCGGCGCGGAGTTCCTTGTAGCCTTCGACCACGATCTCGGGCATGACTTCGAAACTGGCTTTGAAGCGCAGAGGCTCGCCGGTGTGGGCGTGGAGATCGGTGACGCGGGGCTGCGAGATCGGAGCTAGTCCGAGGCGGTCGGTTTCTTTGCGGAAATAGCGGGGGACTAGGGCGTCGATGACGTCGTTTTGAATGTCCTGGGCAAAACGCTGCTTGATGATGGACGCGGGGGCATGGCCGCTGCGGAAGCCGGGGATGCGGGCGAGCTTTTGATATTTCTGGATGAGGACGTCGGTCTCGCGAGCGACTTCCTCGTGCGGGACTTCGACTTCAATTTCTCGTTTGGTGCTGGCCGTAGTTTCGGTGGGGCTCAAGGCTACCTTTCGAATGTCACTGTTGAGTTTAAAGAGCGGGAGATGCAAGCGTCAAACCGGGAGAGCCGTCGTTGGTCGTTCGTCGTTGGTCGTTGGCCAAACCCGTTGTGCCATTCTGGGAATTAGGGATTTTCGATGTTCAACCTGTTATCGCATGGGCATCTCGTCGAGCACCGTGAGTTATCGAGGCCAACGACCAACGACGAACGACCAACGACGGTTTTCTCACTCCGACGGGGCATAGTAGCCGCTGCGGCTGCGGACTTTTAGGCCGCGGCGGTTGGCCAGGATTTCGATGGCACGGTAGCGGCCGTCGTGCGCGAAATTCGGGGGATGGTAGGAGAGCGCGTACTGGCTGCGCAAGTCATCCTGAATTTCGGAAAAGGCATTGGAAACATCGTCAAGCTGGAAAGGTCGGAAAGCGCGGCCGCCGGTGGCTTCGGCGATGCGCTCGAGAATTTTGTCGAAAGAATCGCTCTCACCGCCGGCTGCGAAGTTGGTGCTGATGGTGTAGATAATCACGTCGGCGCGCAGGGCCATTTCAATGGCTTCCTCGCGAGTCACGTGGCTGGCATCGTCGTTGCCGTCGGTGACCAGAATGATGGCGCGGCGGACGGAATCGGTCTGCGCGGACTTCAACAACTTGTCGCGGGAAGCATAGTAGATGGCATCGAAGAGCGCGGTGCCGCCTCCGGGGTGCAACATGCGCACGCCTTCGGAGAGGAGTTCCATGTTGTCGGTGAAGTCCTGGGTGAGTTCGGGTTTTTCGTCAAAGCCAATCACGAAGGCCTGATCGTAGCGACGGCGAATGGTGTCATTCAGGAATTCGATGGCGGCTTCCTGCTCGAACTTGAAACGGTCGCGGATGGAATTGCTGGCGTCGATGAGGAGGCCGACCTGGAGCGGAAGATCCTTTTCTTGACGGAAGCGAATTTCGGAAACGGGCTTTTCGTCATCCACGACCTTGAAGTCGTTCTTGGTCAGGTCCTTGACGTAGCGGTTGTGGCGGTCGGTGACGGTGAAGACGACGTTCACTTCGTTGACGTTCTTGGTGAAGGTGGGGATGGCGGGGTCGGCTGGTTCGGCGGCTGAGTTTGTTCCGCTCTTCACGGAGGGGGCTGAGTCCTGGGGTGGCTCAGCGGGAGGCGCTGCGGGTGGTGCGGGAGCCGGCTTCGGGGGAGCGGCTTGTTGCTGCTTCACTGCCGAAGGGGCGGAGGGCAAGTTTTCTGACTTGCTGTCTTGGGCCTTGGCATTTTGGGGCTCGGTGTTTTGGCCGACTCCGGTGCCCAGGCAGAGTGCGAGGAATATCAGAACGGGGAAATGCCGCATACGCCCACGACGTCGCATCGAGGTCAATTATAGACGGAATCCGGGCGGGGGATTATTCCAGGCGGCGCAGGAATTCGCTCAGTGGGCCGGGAATGGGCCGCGCGAAGCTGAGGGCTTCGCCCGTGGTGGGATGGGCGAACTGAAGATCGGCGGCGTGGAGGAAATTGCGCGGTAGAAAAAGAACTGCGCCGGATTTGCCGGCGATTTCACGGGGCGCGCCGTAGAGGGTGTCGCCGACGATCGGATGTCCGAGAGACGACAAGTGGACGCGAATCTGGTGGGTGCGGCCAGTGTCGATTTTGACGTCGAGCAGGGTGAATTTGCCGTAATCGGAGTCGATGCGGCGCTGGACGGTGTAATGGGTGACGGCCTCGCGGCCTCCGGTGCGGCGGGTGGTCATGCGGACGCGGCGGACGGCGTCGCGACTGATGGCGGCGGCGATGGTGCCTTTGTCGTTTTTCAACGCGCCGTGGACGAGGGCGATGTACGTTTTCTTGACTTTGCGAGCGGCGAATTGCGCGGCCAGTTTGCGGTGGGCGGCGTCGTTTTTGGCGACTACGATGAGGCCGCTGGTTTCTTTGTCGAGGCGGTGAACGATGCCGGGACGGAGGTCGCCGCCAACTTCGGAGAGCGGTCCGAAACGGTGCAGCAGGGCGTTGACCAGGGTGCCGCGATTGCGGTCGGCGTCGGTGGCTCCAGCGCCGGCGTGGACCATCATTCCGGCGGGCTTGTTGATGACGGCGAGGTCTTTATCTTCGTAAACGACATCGAGCGGAATTTCTTCGGGGATGGCGCGGAGGGGCGGGCGTTCTACGTCGCCGAGGATTTCAATTGTCTCGCCGCCGCGCAGGTGGAGGGAGGGCTTGGGGCTTTTTCCATCGACTAAGACTTTTTCTTGGGCGATGAGTTGCTGGATGCGGGCGCGGCTGGTTTCGGGGAGGTGGGAGACGAGGAACTGGTCTAGACGCTGCGAGGCCGCTTCGCGCGGGACGGTGATGGTGGCCGGGTGAGTCACGCAGTTATTGGACGAGGCATGCATTTGTGGTGGGGCAGGTGAGGGCACCTGCCCCTACACGAACAGAGTTGGGCGCGATCAAGAATCGTGCACGAACAGAATCTTACACAAGCGGCTTGCATTACAAAGATTAATGGGTGGCGGCGGCGATGGCTACTTTGGGGGCGGGGCGGAGGTACCAGATGAGGCCGCCGGTCAGGACTAGGCCGATGGCGATCAGCTGGGTACCGCTGAGGAGCGCCGCCGAAGACGGAGCCGCGGCCGGGATCGTCGCGGAGGAATTCGAGAAAGAATCTGGCGATGCCGTAGAGGAAGAGATAGGCGCCGAGAATCTGGCCGTCGAATTTTTTGCGGGCGAACATCCAGGTAAGGATAAAGAAGATGGTGAGCTCGACGGCGGATTCGAATAGTTGGGTTGGTTCAAGCGGGACGCCCAACGGGGTCCCTACAACGGCGTGGGCCAGTGGGTTGGTGAAGGTGACGCCCCAGAAATGATGCGTCTCTTTTCCGTAGCAGCAGCCTGCGGCGAAGCAGCCGAGGCGGCCAATGGCGTGGCCCATAGCGAGGCCGGGAGCGAAGCCGTCAAAGGTACGCAGAGCGGGCATGTGATGTTTGCGCAGGAACCAGACGGCTACGGCGAATGCGGCGAGCAGGCCGCCGGAAAAAACGCCTCCGGCTTGCAGAGTGTCGAGGCTGAAGATTTCGCGGAGATTCTGTCCGTACGCGTGTCCGGTGCGCCAGTCGAGAATGATGTAGAGAATTTTTGCGCCGATGATTCCGGAGAGGACGAGGGCGATGCCGAAGTCCCAGGCGTTTTCGGCTTTGATGCCTTGCTTCTCGGAATTGCGGACGCTGATCCAGAGGCCGACGAGAACGCCTGTGGCGACGAGGACGCCGTAGGTAGGGATGCCGAAGCTGCCGATTTGGAAGAGGCGCGGGAACACTTGTTATTAGATGCGGGTCGCGCGAAATTTGGCGCGAATCGGATGATCGGATGATCGGGTCATCGGGTGATCTGAAACCCGCCGATCACCAGATTAACAGAGAAGCCGACCCACGAAGCCGTGTGACGGGCCGAGAATGAACCGTCGGTAGACGTTGGAGCCCTCCGAGACCCTTTAGGCCTCTCCGCATGGCGGAGCGTGGCACACCGGATCAAATTCGAGTCAGGCCCCGTTCATTCAAGCATTGGTTCAAAAATCGGTTACCGCCATCACCAACCTTGCAGGCCGGCTTTCAAGTTGGATGCTAGGGCAAGAGGGCGCGAGGATGCAAGAGGGCAAGTGTAAATAGTTGGCACTATGGTTGCGTATCGTAAGAAAACCATTCACCACAGAGACGCAGAGGCACAGAGGAATCTTGGTCAATAGAACCTAGTCACGGATTGCGCGGATCTTCACGGATTAGAAACCTGATCGTCAAGAAACCTGATCGTCATCCGTGAAATCCGCGCGAATCCGTGGCTCGAAGTTGACCTACTGTTTCGGTTGCGGACGGCTGGCGGGCGGAATGATTCCGTTCATCCGCAAATATTCGACCATCTGGCCGTAGTGGTCGAAGGGATGCGCGGTGGAAAATGCTCCCACGCCGAGGCGGGTCGGCTTCATTCCAAATAGATCGACCACATCCAGAGAGTTCTTGTCGTTGATGGAGGCCAGGGCCTTGTGCAGGTAGGCGAAGGAATCGCTCAGGAACTTCATGATTTCCGCTTTGCTTTTGAGCGCATCCGGGCCTTTTTCTTCATTGGTGTCAACCGGCGGCTTCTCGTTCAAAATCACGGCGCCAAAGATGTAGTTAACGGCGGCGACGTGCTTCACTTGCTGGGCAAAGGTGCGAACGCCTTTGAACTCGCCGTTGGTGGGCGCGAAAGAGAACTTGTCTTCGGGCATGGCGTCGGCGGCGCCGGTGAATTCGCCGGAGCCGATATCCAGGATTGCGTTGAGGGCGTCGCCGGGGGTCTTTGCGGCCGGCATGGCCATTTGACCGAAAGCGAATCCGGAACAACAGAGTACGGCGAAAATTCCTAACAACAACTTTGCATTGCGCATGGTGAATCTCCTCTTTAATTTTTCGTACGGTTGAAATTCGAAGTCAAAAGCTTTTAACCGCAAAGGTCGGTAAGAAGGCGCGAAGGCCGCAAAGAAACTCTCAGTCTCTTACTACGGACGGGGCAAATTCTAATTCTTTTACGGTCAGACGATACCGGCGAACGGTTAGCAAACCTAAAATCAGGGCGACGGCGGAACAGAGCATTGTAGTCTGCACGCCGACTTTTGTCGCCAGTGCGCCCCAGGCGGCGCTGCCGAGGGCCATGCCGCCTTGCAGGACGAGCAAATACATGGAAAGGGTGCGCGCGCGCAAGTAAGGCGGAGACATGGTTTGCGCGGCGACGTTGAGGCAGGCGAGGATGGCGATCCAGGCGGCGCCGCTGAGGAACAGGACCACCGTCAACCAATGAAAGATGTGGACACGGCCGGCGGCGAAAGTCATAAACGCGAAGAGAACGATGGCAGCGGCGACGACGCCGTCCACCGAGAAGCGGGTTCGCATGCGCGGGAGCAAGGCCGCTCCGGTGAGAGCTCCCAGGCCGAAAGAGCCGAGGAGCAATCCGTATCCGGTGGCGCCATACTCGCAACTGTTGCGCGCAATCAGCGGTAGCAGCGCCAGTAGAGCGCTCGCTGCCAGGCTGAAAGCGCCTGTACGCACCAGGACACAATGAACGATTGGCGCCGAGCGGGCATAACGAAATCCGGCGCGCAGGGAATCGATGACCCGTCCGGGTTCGGCGTGTTCGAAGTGAGGCCGCTTCCAGCGCAGCAAAAACAAAATGACGCCGAAGAGCGACGCGGCATTGATCAGGAACGCGACTCCTGAACTGGTGGCGGCGATCACCATTCCACCAAGCGCGGGGCCCACGGCGCGAGCCAGGTTAAATCCGGCAGAATTTAAAGCTACCGCAGCAGCATGATTTTCAGCGCAAACAACCTCGGGAACGATGGACTGCCAGCCGGGATCATTCACGACCGCTCCGAGGCCGAGGAGAAAGGTGAACAGCAGGATGATCCAGGGAGTGGCAAGACCGAGGAGCGTAAAGATTCCGAGCAGCGCCGCGGAGGCAACCATCCAACTTTGCGTGACCAGCAAATAACGGCGGCGGTCCACCATGTCCGCCAGGGCGCCTGCGGGAAGAGTGACCAGAAAAACCGGCAACATCATAGCGGCCTGCACCATGCTCACCATGAACGGTGACGTAGTGAGCTGAGTCATGAGCCATCCGGCGCCTACGTTTTGCATCCAGCGGCCGGTGTAGGAAATGACGGCGGCGAACCAGAGCGAGCGGAAAAGTGGCTCGCGCAGGGGAGCGAGGGCGGAGCCGTTGGCTTTGACTATGCGCGTCGCGGAGATGTTGAACGAGTCGGCCATCAGGTTGCCTGCGATTCGGCTGGTGATGTGAGCGGGTCACCGAAGGGCCAGTCTTTATTTCGCCAGGCGCGAGCGTAGTAAATGATGAGGCCGACGAGGAGGATGACGGCGGCGTAGCGGATTTCTTTCAGAAAATTGTGGCGCGCGACTGCGATGTAGGCGAATCCGGCGATTGCCAGAAGCGCGGGGATTGGATAGAGCCACATGCGGAAGGGGCGCGGCATGTCTGGTTTGCGGATGCGGAGAACGATGAGTCCGATGGCTTGCACGATGAATTGCAGAAGAATGCGAATGACGACCAGGGCAGAGATTACGTCGGCAAGGGGGAAAAAGCAAAACAGAATTCCGGCTCCGGCGAGCGCCAGCAGCGAGACGTGGGGAAACTGGAGCGTGGGATGGACGCGCGCGAAAGCTTTGAAATAATTTCCGTCGAGTGCAGCGGCGTAGGGGACTCGGGAATATCCGAGGACCAGCGAGAATACCGATGCGAACGCGGTCAGCATGATGAGCGCGGTGACCAGGTTTGCGGCCCAGCCGCCATAGATGCGTTGCATGAAAGTGGAAAAAATATAGAGCTTATTGTTCGACTGCGCGGCGGCGGTGACTTCGTGCCAGTCAATCACGCCGAGGACGCTGAGATTCATCAATAGATATAGACCGGCGACGAGGATAATGGATAGCAGGACGGCGCGAGGGATGGTTTTGCCGGGGTCTTTGAGTTCACCGCCGATGAAGCAGACGTTGTAGGCGCCCCAGTAGTCGTAAGTCGCGATCAGCATGGCGGAGCCGAGGCCGAGGAAGAAATTCTTGTCGAGGGTGAAGGCTCCGGCGGGAAAGCTGAAGGCGCGAGCGCGATCGAAGTGAGTGAGTCCGGCGAAAATGATCCAGCCAATCGTGGCCATCACGAACAGCCACAGCAATTTTGAGATTTGTCCGATGCGCGTGATGCGGCGATAGAGCAGGAAGACTGCGACGAGCACGATTCCGATGGCGACGAAGGTTGTGCCGGCGATTACCCACCCGAGCTGCAGGGAGCCGAGGAGCGGGAGATGCAGGCTCCATTGGCGGGCGGCGTATTGAGTTTCGAGACCGGGGAGCAGGTAGGCAGTGTACTTGGCGAAGCCGAGAGCGCCGGATGCAATCGAGAGCGGAGCGCTGAAGGAAAGTTGCCAGATGAAGAGGAATGACACCAGCTTGCCTAGGCGGGCGGGGCCGTAGATTTCGCGGAGATAAACATAGGATCCGCCGGAGCCGGGCATGGCGGCGCCGAGTTCGGCCCAGACCAGGCCGTCGCAGATGGCGAGAAGGGCGCCGACGATCCATCCGAGCAGGGCTTGCGGGCCTCCCATGGCGGCGACGACCAGCGGCATGGTGATGAAGGGGCCGACGCCGATCATGTCGATCATGTTCAGGGCGGTGGCGCTGGCGAGACCTAGGCCGCGGATTAGTTTTTGTTCGGGCATTTTTAGCTTTGAGCTTCGAGCTTTGAGCTTCGAGCCATCCCTTGCTGCTTGCTGCTGTGGTGGAAATATTTGCTGTTCATCTTGTGCGGGCTGACAGCAGGTTCCTCGACTTACGCGGATCACGTTCGCGATCCGCTCGCTCGGAATGACATGGCTTTCTTAATTAACAACAAATCAGTTCGATCTCACGCTGCATTGAATGCTCGCAGCTCACCGCTCAAAGCTCACAGCTGGCAGCTAATGGCTAGCAGCTGCATTTCCGGCACTTACCAAATTCACGAACAGCCTTATCGCTCCCGAGACTCCGGCGGGCAATTGGCGGTAGAAGGCGTATCCGGAATAGATGTAGATTCCTTTGCCGTATTTGGCGTAGAGCAGGCCGCCTTTCTGGTCGGGCTCGTTTGGGTCGTGGCAGGACATGAGCGGGGTGAAATGGTCGTCCCATGTGCTCATGAAATAGAGGCCGCGCTCCTGCACCCAGCCGTCGAAATCTTTTTGCGAAATTTCGTTGGGATAATGAAAGACCTGATTGTCGGGGGCGAGGATCGTCACTGGAGCTTCTTCGACCGAAACGCGCGTGCGGCTGAGCGTCGCGGGATACGGCGTGAAGTGCGCGCTGTTGAAGGCGCCCTGGTCGTTGTTGTGCTGGACGACCAGCGTGCCGCCGTTGGAGACGTAGTCGAGCAGCTTCTGGCTGTTGGCGACGACATCTTTTTGCGCGTCGTAGGCGCGGACGCCGAGGACGATGGTGTTGTACTGCGCAAGATTTTCGGTGGCGATTTTTTCGGCGGGGATGATGGTGACGTTCATTCCGATTTGCTGGAGCACGGTGGGAATGTCGTCGCCGGCGCCGAGGATGTAGCCGAGCTTGAGGCTGGCGGGAATTTTTACGTCCACGATGCTGACGTGCTGGACGGCGGGCTGGAAGTAGTAGGCGCTGCCGAGGTCTTCGCGGGTGACCAGGGTGTAGCCTTCGGCGTATTTTGTGCCGCCGGCGTCGAGGACGGCGCGAATTTCGGAGCGTCCTTCTTTTAAATTTGCGGGAAAGACTTTGAAGGTGAAGTCTTGCTGGTCGCCGCGTTTGGGCAGGCTGACTTTCAGGCTGTCAGGTTCGGCGCGCCATCCGGCGGGGAGATCGAGATGCAGGGTCCCGGCGGGTGCTCCGGTGAGGTTCGGAGCTGACGCCGACTTTGACGGTGGTTTCTTTTCCGTCGGCGACGGGGAGGACTTGCTCGCCGGGTTCGAGGGCGACGGAGAAGGGCGGGACGATGGCGAGTGATTGCTCTGCGCTTTGTGCCTTGGCTGCTTTCGAAACGATCTCTCGCAGACTGGAGTCGAGATTGTGCCAGCTCTTTTCTCGGATGATTCGTGCTTGTCCCAAGATCCGACGATCGGTGCTTCGACTCCGGCGACTGAGCAGTGATCCTGCATGAACTTAAGCGTGCGAAGGCGCAAATGGTATCGTCACATACTGCGGATCGTCGATCGGACGTTGATACTTTGCGTCTTCGGGATTCGGATCGATGCCAATATGGACGAGTTGATCGGAAACTGTCCGGGAAGCTTCTCGAGTAAAGTGTATCTGAGTAGTCCTGTCCCGGGCCTGCGATGGACTACCCGAGAATGCGCCGAAGCACTGTAGATCCAAGATCTTCAGCCGCCACGACCGAGGTTCGGCTAGGTAGATTTCAAGTTCGATCCGTTGTGAAGCGTCAGCCGAGGTTGAACTTCTGTCCTGGAGAACATCGCGGCGAGTACCGTCGACGAGCCGTCGGAGTCACCATGTGGCCTCCAGTCGCGACGTCCAAGGCAAGGTCCATCGCGAGTCCGCTAGCCGCGACTCATCTTGCGTGTAATTCCGAGAGTGCTGTTCTCGCAGTCCGACTGATGTCACTCGTCCTGCGATTGTCGTCGACATCAAACAGTTCTTGTTGACCACAGCTCAGCATGGTCCGGCAGCGGAATCTGCGTCAACGTCTGCGAGTTCATCAACCAGCTTCACTTGAGTCGATATCTTCGCCAGTTCGCGAACTAGCCCGGAATTTTGGCTTTTCAGCATCACCCAACCGGCGTCGCCAGTCGCCGGCAAGACTCGTATCAATCCCGTCAAACAAATCTTTTTCGTGTCCGATCGCGTCTTTCGTGTTCGGCAAGACAGAATCCACTAGCTTGTAAAACGAGTTGTGCGGGCCGGGAGGGACTTTGTATTCGCCGTGGCCTTGCGAACGCTGGTGGGCGAGGCCGTCGGCGGCCATTTGCGCGTACGACATTCCTAGCACCGGGTCCACTTCGCCGGCGTCGAGTTTTACGGTCCAGTTTTCGTCGGCGCAGGTGTTGGAGCGGAATCCGCAGACGTTGCCGATGTAGAGTTTTTTCGGCTGCCAGGGCTGAAGGCCTTCTTTGATCTGTTCGGGGAAGCGATTGGGGTCGGCGGCGGCGCGGAAGGCTTCGCGGGTGAGGATTGCCGACGCCTGATGATGGCCGTGGCCGTCGTTGTCAGTTCCCGAGAATCGCGCGACCAGAACGTCGGGGCGGAAGGTGCGGATCACGCGCACCATGTCAGAAAGCGGCACGTCGTGGCCTCCCCATTTTTGGAAAGTTTCTTCGGGGGTCTTCGAGTATCCGAAGTCGGCGACGCGGGAGAAGCGCTGCTCGACTCCGTAATATTTGTCGGCGGCGAGGAGTTCGAGGGTGCGCAGGATGCCGAGTTTGTCGAACAGGCCGGTGCCGAGTTCGTTTTGTCCGCCTTCGCCGCGAGTGAGGGTGAAGAGAAGCGTCTGCACGCCTTTGCCACGGGCCTCGAGGGTGAGCGTGCCGCCGTCTTCGTCGTCGGGATGGGCGACGACCATCATGAGGCGGCCCGTGGTTTGCAGTTTGCGGAGTTGTTGTTTGAGGCCGGGGAGGCCGGTGTCCTGGGGGAGCGGGGTGAGGTAGGGGATGTTGTCTTTTGTCTCTTGCGCGGGGGATGGTGGGGTTTGTGCGACGCACAGCGATGCGAGCAGCACGATCAGCGAAAAGAGCGCGATTACGAGCGGTAGGGATGGGAGTTTGGTCTTCACGTCACTGCACAGGACAGCAGGTTCCTCTGCCCTTGCGGGCTTCGGAATGACATCTTCTTTTTTTATTATTTCGGGATTGGGGGTGGGCATAGTTATTGGATGCTCATGCGGCTGCGCCGAGGAGTTGTCCGTCGGTGACGTCGAGTATCTCAGCGCGGCGCCATTGATTAGCTTCGTAGTGGCCGCGTAGTTTCAGCTTTAAGTAATTGTCGGTCAGCGCTTCGGTGTTGCGGCCGTGCGAATCTTCGGAAGTAACGTTCAGGGTGATCGCGTCGAGGCTCCGGCCAATGAAGGAGCGCATGAAATCGAGCTTCTTTTCAGATGCGAGGTCGCGCAGGATGCGGTTGCGAGTGCGGGCTACGTTCACGGGGACTTGATTGGGCATTGTTGCAGCCGGCGTTCCGGGGCGCGCGGAAAAAGTGAAGACGTGCAGGTAGGTGAAGGGCAGGTCTTCGATCAGGCGGCGAGTCTCGGCGAATTCGGAATCGGTTTCGCCGGGGAATCCGACCATGACGTCGGCGCCGATGGCGGCGGTGGGCATGGCGGCGCGGATCTTTTCAATCTTCTCGCGGTAATGCCAGGGGCGGTATTTGCGATGCATGCGGCGGAGAACGGCGTCGCTGCCGGATTGCATGGGGACGTGTGCGTGTTTGGCGATGCGCGGGTTTTCGGACATCAGGCGGATTAGGGAGTCGGTCCAGTCCATAGGCTCGACTGAGGAGATGCGGAGTTTTTCGAGCGGCGTGTGGTCTAGGATGGCTTTCACTAAGTTTTCCAGATTGGTCGGACAAGAGTGTCCGCCCCCCACGGACGTCTCAGATTCGCCTGCGAGGTCGCGGCCCCAGCGGCCTAGATTGATGCCGGAGATTACGACTTCGCGATATCCGGCGGCGACTAGTTGGTCTACTTCGCGGAGGACTTCATTCAAAGGCAACGAGCGGCTGCGGCCGCGGACGCTGGGGATTATGCAGAACGAGCAGCGATTGTTGCATCCATCTTGAACTTTGAGGTTGGGACGGGTGCGTTCGTTCGCGGAATCGAAGACCGGCGCGGCCAGCAATTCGGTGTGGGCGAAGATGTCGGAGACGAAGACTTCGGTCGAGGGCGAGTCCTCGGGGCGCGATGGATTCTCGCTCCATTGATCTGCGATGAGCGGGCTCGCGGAAGTTCGGTCCGCGAGGGCTAGATTCGCGATCGGAATAAACGAACCTGACTTGAGACTGTCCTTCTGAGAGTGTGCGCGGAGCGCGATCTGTGCGAGATTGTGTTTGTGGGAATTGCCGACGACGAGCGAAACGCCGGGGAGGGCGGCAACTTCGCCGGCGGCGCGCTGGGCGTAGCAGCCAGTAACTATTACTTCGCAGGCGGGATTTTCGCGGCGGATGCGGCGGAGGGCGGCGCGGGCGTCCTGTTCGGCGGAAGCGGTTACGGCGCAGGTGTTTAGAACAACGATTTTCGCGGCAGCGGGGCGGTTGGCGCGGTCAAAGCCGCGGTCGCGGAACTGTTGCTCTATAGCGGCTCCGTCGGCCTGGGTGGCGCGGCAGCCGAAATTTTCGACGTAAAAGCTGGACACCGAACTATACTAGCGTATGCGCGGCAGGGATGGGGCACGGGCATTCCGACTGCGCCGCCGAGACTTGGTCTGACGTGAGGCAGTTATGAAACGCAGAATCCTGTTGGTGGATGACGATGCGACCGTGCTGCTGACGTTGAAGGCGGTGCTGGAGTTGAATCAGTTTGAGGTGGAGACTGCGGCGTCGGCGGCGGAAGCGGTGGAGAAATTGGTTTCCGGCGTATATGAGATGGTGATTACCGACTCGCGGATGGAGACGGACGACGCGGGTTTCCACGTGATTCGTGCTGCGAGCGCGCAGCCTTACAGGCCGGCCACGGCTTTGTTGACGGCGTATCCACCGCGCAATCTGGATTGGAAGACCAACGGCGTGCAATCGTTATTGGTGAAGCCGATTGGGACGCAGGATTTGCTGCGGCAGATTGAGGCGCTACTGGTGCAGCATCAGGATGCGGTGGTGGAGAGCGACCGGAAGGCTAGCTGACGACGCGGCTTCGGGCTTCAGGCTTCAGGCTCTAACTTCATTTCCAAGATTTTCCTTTCTTATGACCTTGCAGGAATTTCGTGAATCACTTCGCCTGGATGCGCCGCCGGCTGGGATTGGTGCGGCGCTGGCGGGGTTGTGGTGGGATGCGAAAGGGGATTGGACGCGAGGGCATGACACGGCGGGAGCAGGATGAGGGGCCCGACGGCTCGTGGGTGCATGCTTATCTGCATCGCAAGGAGGGAGACTTGTCGAATGCGGGGTATTGGTATGAGAGAGCTGGGAGGAAGCCGGCGACAAGTGCGCTTGCGGATGAGTGGGATCAGATTGCGGGGGAGTTGCTGAAGTAGGGGTCAGTCGTCGGGGGAAAGCCCCACTTCTCGCAAAGGGCGCGAGAAATGGGGCACCCGAAAGCTCTATATTCGGCGCTACGCGCTGGCGGCGTGGCGCTTGTCGCGGAAACATTCGCGACATAGGATCGGGCGGCCTTGTGTGGGGCGGAAGGGGACCGTCGTTTCTTTGCCGCACTGCGAACACACGGCGTGAGTTTCGACTTTGGTATGACCCTGACGCGCGGGGGAGGGGCCGAGGACAGAGACTCGTTTCGCTTTGCAGGTCTTGCATCGTTTGGGTTCGTTGCGGAATTGTTTATCGTGGAAAAATAACTGTTCCCCGGCGGTGAAAACGAAATCGCTGCCGCAGTCAACGCACTTCAGCATTCTGTCCTGGAATTCCATTGAGAGCTCCTTTGGCCCGGAGCATCGGCGATCGCCAACGGCAAGGGCTCGCGCCAATGCGTGATTTGTCGCCCCCCTACGTCTTACTGCAACCCTGGGTTCGGCCCGGCCGCACGGGGAAGCGTGCGGGATACTTCTAAAAAGCCAAGCGGAGAATGAATGCTGGATCAACTTTTCGATGAAGCCAGGAGGGTCACAGCCTGAGCCGTGACCCTCGCTTGCTTAATCCTGTTCTTTGCGTGTTTTCTTGCGGGCGCGCTTGCGTGCCAGCGCTTCCTTTACCCGTTTTTTCTCGCCGGGCTTCAGGTAGAAGGAGTGACGTTTTACTTCTTTAATGATGTCCTCCGTCTGGACTTTCCGCTTGAAGCGACGCAGGGCGTTTTCAAGCGACTCGCCTTCCTGCAATCTGACTTCTGCCAAAGAAACTACACCCCCAAACTGGTCCTTTTTGGACTTGTTAGTTATTGCAAGTACGGCGCGTAAAGTCAAGGATTATATGGAATTTGGGACGGGGCGGACGCCTGATCTGGGAAATAAACGGCGGCGGCTTGCGGTGGCGAAGCAAGCCATGAAGTACCTCAGCGGCTGAAGCCGCCCAACAAGCTCATTTAATGCAGGCCTGGAAGGCCTGCTCCACCCCTCAAAAGCCCAGGCGCAGGGCAAATTGCAACTGGCGCGGGGCGTAGGCCCTGGTCGCCTTCATGAAATTCGTCGGCACCTGATAGTAGGCCGGGAAGTAGTTGATTCCAAGCTTTTTAGTTCCGTAGTTGAAGGTGGCGGCATTGCCGACCAGCCCGTCTTCGGTGATCTGATAGCGGGCGTTCAGGCGGTTGAGCAAGTTAAAGGATTCGGCGGTGAATTCGAGGCGCACGCCCTTGCGCACATAGAGCTTGCGGGAGATGCGCATGTCGGTGGTGGAGTAGTTGGGGCCGACGAAGGAGTTGCGGCTGGCGCCGGGGAGGCGGTCGTTGTTGCTGTTGTCGTCCTGATTGGCGTCACCGATGACTGTTGCGTTGACGGGGCGTCCGCTGCCGTAGGTGATGACGGCGGAGTTTTTCCAATTTTTGGTTAGTCTGCCGAGCACGCCTTGGCCGTTGTTCAGCGCGTGCGGCTCGTAGATATAGGAGAAGACGAAACGGCTGCGCTGGTCGGTGACGCTATTTCCGCGCTCGGAGCTGGGCGCGTAGGAGTTTTGAACGGTGGCGGGGCGTCCGGCGACGAGTGCGTCCTGGCCATCGTCGATAGCGTGGGCGTAGGTGTAGCCGAGGCGGAAGTAGAGGCCGTGCGTCATCTGCCGGCGAATGGAGAGCGTGGCGCCGTGATACACGCTGGAGGCTTCGCTCTCATAGACGTTGATCGATCCGAGTTGCGGAATGGGGCGAGCGAGGGGATTGATGCACGGTGGAAACGGACACGTCAGGCTGGAACTGAATTGCCAGGTCGCGAAGGTTTGAACTGATCCGTAGCCGAGGAGGTTTACGCCGGAGGAATCAAAGATTGGGTATTGGACGTTTGTAGGTGGCGGAAGGTTTACGTCGCGGACGCGGATGAGGTTTTGTCCGTGAACGAAGGAGTAAGAGAGTTCGACGATGACGCGGTTGGCGACTTCATGTTCGACTGAGGCGCTGACCTGATGGACTTCGGGAGTTCGGAAGTTGCGGGCGAAGGCGGAGATGTCGCTGCTGGCGAATTGTTGAAGGTTTTGCGGTACGGCGCAGGAAGTTGCCAGCGGAGCGCAGTTGATCAGCGGAAAGGGATACTGCGGGAAAATCTGTTGGGCGTATTGGTTGGTCTGATTAAGGAAAATGGAGTTGGGAGTGAGGCCGTTGTCGGTTTCGACGGTGGAGTTGTAGATCTGCGGGATGCGGGGATAGAAGAGTCCGTATCCGGCGCGGCCGACGTAGGGACGATCTTTGCCGAACGAATAGGAGAGGCCGAAGCGCGGCGCGAAGTTGTTGAGGTCGAGCGGGACTTTTCCGGAATCAGGCCAGAGTGGGTTGGACTTCAGATATTTGGTGGAGAAAGTCTGCACGTCGTAGCGGACGCCGGCGGTGACGCCTAGATGATCGCTGAGGCGAATGGTGTCCTGGGCGAAGGCGGCGTATTCGTTGCTGTTGGGATGGCTCACGGCTGATCCAACGTTCTGGATGTAGTAGTGCGGGACCTGATGAGCGTAGGCGCGCAGAGGAGTAAGTTGGAGGCCGCCGTTCATCTGCTGAAAAGTGAACGGGTCAACTTTAATTGGGTCGAAGATATATTCTCCGCCGAAAGTTGAGGGAAAGAAATTGTAGATCTGGGTGAGCAGGGCGTCGCCGCCGAACTTCCAGGAGTGGCGGCCACTGTCGCGGCTGATGGTTTCGGCGAAGTGGGCGCGGTGCTCGCGAGTCTCTCGCGGCAGGATGGTGGAGCGGCCAAAGCCGTCGAGGACTCCGGGGATGCGGGTGAGAGGCTGGTTGGAGTTGCTTTCCGACCATTGCAAATCGCGCGAGAACTGGGCGCGCAAATGGCTTACGAGTTTCGAGGAAAGAGCGCTCGTCAAAGAAGCCGTGGCGGTTTCGGTTTCGACGTGCTCGATGCCGTTGTCGGAGATGCCGTAAGTTGTCACGGGGCTGGAAGGATCGATGAAGACGTTGTTTTCGCCGGAGTAGGTCGAGGTGTTGACGCGGACAGCGAGCAAGTTGTGTGAAGAGAGGTTCACGTCGAGCTTGGCGAAGCCTGCATTGCCTAGAAGCTGAGAGGGATAGAGGCCGGCTTGCCGGGAGAGTTGCGCGGCGGTGGCGAATACCAAGAGTCTGATCGCTGGCTTCGTAGTCGCCGGGAGTGGCGGGGCCGGCGCCGGGTTGGGGAACGACTACGCTGCTGCCGTTGACAAAGCGGACGACCGTAGGTTCATGGAAGATGTGCTGATCGAAGCTGGCGAAGAAGAAGACGCGGTTGCGGCGGAGTGGGCCGCCGATGGTCGCGCCAAATTGGTGCTGCTGGCCGGTGGGCTTGACGTTCAGGAAGGGGTCGCGGGCGTCGAAGGAGCTGTTGCGGAGGTAATAGAATCCGGTGCCGTGAAATTTGTTGGAGCCGGATTTGGTGACGACGTTGATCACGGCGCCGCCGGTGCGTCCGGCTTCGGCGGAGACGGAATTGGGAGAGACGCGGAATTCCTGGATTACTTCATTCGAAAACTGATACGGCGCGCGATATCGGCCGCGGGCCTGGGCGAAGAAGGCGTTGTTGTTGTCTCCGCCGTCAACCAGGTAGCTGGTCTGGAAGCCGCGAATGCCGCCGAATGCGAGGTCGCCATTGGAAGTGGAGTTGAGGCCGCGCGGGTCCTGGGTGACTCCGGGAGTTAGCAGAGCGAGGTCGGTGAAACGGCGGCCGTTGAGCGGAAGGTTGAGTATGGCGCGTTCGTCGATGACTGAGGAAAGGCCGCGCGGTTCGGTTTCGACGGTTCTGGCTTCGGCGGAGACGGTCACGGATTCGTGGACGCCGGCGAGCGTCATCTTGAAGGCAATGTCGGTGACGCCGCCGATCTCTACGTGCAGAGTCTGGCTGAGCTGCGGCGACATGCCCTCGCTGGTGACGCGTGCGGTGTAGTCGCCGGGCGGGAGAAGTTCGAATGCGAACTGGCCCTGGCTGTTGGTGGTTTGCTCGTAGCGGAATCCGGTGGCGGAGTTGACGAGGACGACGTTGGCTCCGGCAATGCGGCGGATGGAGGGATCGAAGACGGTGCCGTGGATGGAGCCGGTGGAGCCATCCTGCGCGAGGCAGGGGACGGCGAGGGCTAACGCAACAACGGCAACCGCAAGAACAACGACGAAGACACGGCGCATGGATTCACTCCGCTAAGAAGTGAGTCCAGCCTCTGACGGGAGACAGCTTGGGTATAGCACGGTTGGGAAAGAAAGTCTGTGATGTGCGAACAAAATGTTGCGGGGTTCCTGTAATGGGAATTTGTTAGGATCAATCAGCTCTTGGCTCTTGGCCGTTAGCTCTTAGCCAAACCGGCTTTCTTGGTAGGAACCTAAAGAGGTCTATCGACCAAGAATCTCAAGGAGCAAGAGCAAAGAACCAAGAGCCGAGAGCTGTTTCATGATTCGTCCTTACAAAGACATTTCGCCCACGATTCCTGCGTCGTCCTATGTGGACGACTCGGCGCAGATTATTGGCGACGTAGTTCTCGGAGAGCATGCCAGCATTTGGATGAATGCGGTGGTGCGCGGGGATGTGCATGCGATTCGCATCGGGGCGTATTCGAATATTCAGGATTGCAGCGTGCTGCATGGGATGAAGGAGAAGTACGGGGTTTATCTGGGCGAGTATGTGACGGTGGGGCATACGGTGACTCTGCATGGGTGCACGATTGAAGACCGCTGCCTGATCGGGATGGGGTCAATCATCTTGAATGGCGCGAAGATTGGGGCGGGATCGATTATCGCGGCGGGGACGCTGATTCCGGAGAAGACGGTGGTCGAGCCGGGGTCGCTGTGGATGGGGTCTCCGGGGAAGTTTCGGCGGATGCTGGAGCCGGCGGATTCGGAGAGCATTATGCGGTACGCGAAGAATTATTTGGGATATAAAGACGCGTACTTGGCGGAGAGGCATGGCACTTAGCAGTTAGCACTTAGCATTTGGCCAACGACCAACGACCAATGACCAAGGACTGAAATGATTAAAGCCGTACGAGGGACGCGCGATTTACTTCCGCCGGAGACGGCGTTGTGGAATTTTGTGGAGGCGGCGGTGCGGGATGTGTTCCGCGCTTACAACTTCCAGGAAATTCGCACGCCGATTTTCGAGAGCACGGAATTGTTTGCGCGGGGCGTGGGGGAGGAAACGGATATTGTCGCGAAGGAGATGTACACGTGGGAGGACCGCGGGCGGGCGCAGAGCGATTCAGGCCAGTCGCTGACGCTGCGTCCGGAGAATACTGCTGGTGTGGTGCGCGCTTACATCGAGCACAAGCTTTGGGATCGCGGGCTGAATAAGCTGTACTACATTGGGCCGCAGTTTCGACGGGAGCGGCCGCAGAAGGGGCGCTACCGGCAGTTTTATCAGATTGGGGCGGAGGTGATTGGGCCGGCGTCGGCGGGAAGCGAGTCTCCGGCGCGGGATGCGGAGATTTTGGAGCTGCTGGCGACGCTGCTGGACCGGTTGGGGATTAAAGATTGGACGTTGGAGCTGAATTCGATTGGGTGCGCCAACGACCGCGCGGCTTACAACGAGGCGTTGCGCAAGGCGCTGGAGCCGGTTGCGCCGAAAATGTGCGTGGATTGCCAGCGGCGGGCGGTGACGAATCCGTTGCGGGTGTTTGACTGCAAGGTGGCGGAGGACCAGCCGATTATCGAGACGCTGCCGCGCATCAGCGAATTTCTGGATGAGCCTTGCCGGAAGCATTTCGATGAAGTGAAAGAGATCCTGAAAGCTGTTGGGGTCGAGTTCACGTTGAACGACAGGTTGGTGCGGGGCTTGGATTACTACTCGCGGACGGCCTTCGAGTTCACGCATGGAGCGTTGGGTGCGCAGAACGCGATTCTGGGCGGCGGGCGGTATGACGGGCTGGCTGAGTTGCTTGGTAGTCCGCAGCCTGCCCCAGGGATTGGGTTTGCCATCGGAGAAGACCGGCTGGTGCTGGCGCTGAGTGAGTCGGCGGAAGCGGTGTTGCGCAAGCCGGATGTGTATATCGCGCCGCTTAGGCGCGAGTATGAATAAGGAAGCGGCGCGGCTGGCGCGGGAGTTGCGGCGGCATGATGTTGTCGTCGAGCTGGGGGATGAGAGCTTCAGGCTGAAGAAATCGTTTGAAGCGGCGACCAAGGCGGGAGCGAAATACATTTTGATTGTGGGTGAGAACGAAGTGAAGGCGGGGGCGTTTGCGGTGAAGAATCTGGCGACGGGGGAGCAGGTTTCGGTTCCGCGGGGGGAATTGGCGCAGAGGATTCAGGGGTAGGCGGCAGGAGTGGTGGAGTAGAAGCGCCACCGTCGCGCTCGGGTTGCATGCAATTAGACGGTCCACGCGGGATCCCTCGCCCCGCTGGTGAAAACGCGGGGACTTCGGGATGACGCACAGCCGAAATTTCACTGAGCCATGATCGGGAATTGACGAACATCGTGGCCCCGGCCTAACATCGGCGAACCGGGGAAAAGATCAAATTTCAGGAGAAATCAAAATGAAGCGGATATTGCTGGCAGTGGCGGTGTTGTGTGCACTCTTAACCGCGATTTCGATGCAGGCGCAGGCACCTCCTCCGCCGGCGGCGGAATTGCAGAAGCTGGATTTCATGACAGGACACTGGACCGCGGCGGGGACTTACACCGCCGGGCCTCCGGGAACGCCTTCGACCAAATGGAGTGAAACCACCGATGCCGAATGGATGGATGGAAAATACTTCCTGGTCGAGCGCAGCGACATGGACCTGGGGCCGATGGGCAAGGGCAAAGAGCTGGCGGTCATGGGATATGACTCGGACAACAAGGCTTACACCTACACGGCTTTCAACAGTATGGGTGAGGCCGAGAAGTCAACCGGAACGTTGAATGGGGACACGTGGACGTGGACTAGCGACGAGCACATGGGCGGGCAGACCATGAAGGGCCGCTTCACCATGAAGGTGGTCTCGCCGACGTCGTACACGATGAAATTCGAGCTATCGCAGGATGGCACGAACTGGATGACGGCGATGGAAGGCACGGCGAACAAGAAGTAGATTTGGAGAAGTCAAGATGAAGCGGATATTGCTGGCAGCGGCGGTGTTGTGTGCACTCTTAACCGCAGTTTTGATGCAGGCGCAGGCGCCTCCGCCGCCGGCGGCGGAATTGCAGAAGCTGGATTTCATGACCGGACATTGGACGGCGGCAGGGACTTACACCGCGGGCCCTCCGGGAACGCCTTCTACCAAGTGGAGCGCCACCACTGATGCCGAATGGATGGATGGGAAATACTTTTTGGTCGAGTACAGCGACATGGATCTGGGTTCGATGCGCAAGGGCAAACAGTTGACGGTGATGGGGTATGACTCCGACAACAAGGTTTACACCCATACCGCGTTTGACAGCATGGGCGAGGCCGAGAAGTCAACCGGAACGTTGAACGGAGACACCTGGACGTGGACTGGCGATGAGCACATGGGCGGGATGACGATGAAAGGGCGCTTCACGGAGAAAGTGTTGTCGCCGACGTCGTACAGCATGAAACTCGAACTGTCGCCGGATGGGACGACTTGGATGACGGCGATGGAAGGCATGGCGACGAAGAAGTAGATTTCTTTCTGGTAAGCCGTTTCCGTCCGCGCCAAAGGTTGCGGACGGGGCGGCGTAATTTTCTTTGGAGTTGGGCGATGAGACGACGGCGGTTGCTTGCGGTGTTGATGGTTATTGGGGCGGCGGTGGTTTTCGCGCAGGAGCAGGCGGCCAAGCCGGAGTGGAAGGAATACTCCTATGCCGACGAGGGCTTTGCGATGAAGGCGCCGGCGCAACCGACAGTGGCGAAGCAGCAGGAGCCTACAGCTTCCGGGAATATTGAGATGCGGCAGTACTCAGTGGACCTGAGCAATGATTCCGG
Organism: uncultured Acidobacteriota bacterium; assembly: GCA_963839975.1. Lineage (GTDB taxonomy): Bacteria > Acidobacteriota > Terriglobia > Terriglobales > Acidobacteriaceae > Gp1-AA145. The sequence continues at coordinate 1,529,109 of CAWIXA010000003.1, forward strand.
AGTGCTGATGAGCGTCAGCGATTTTCCGAACTCCAAGGTTGGGACATCGAAGGAGGCGCTGGAGACCGCCGTCAACGGCAGCATTCAGGCGACCAAGGCAAACAAGACATCCGGAAAAGATATTGAACTGCAGCAGGTGCCGGGGATTGAATTTGAAGCCGACACCGCGGCATACCACATGCTGGGGCGCTATTACTGGAAAGACAACCGGCTGTTTTCCATGCTTTCAATCTCAGGGCTGGGCGCGCCGGTGCCAGCAGACGCGCTTCGAGTGCTGGACTCGCTGAAGTTCATGGCTTTTACACCAGCGCAGGCGCCCAAGCCGGAGTGGAAGGAATATTCCTATCCGGAAGATGGATTCGCAATGACCACGCCGATGCAACCGGGGTTTGAGAAGCAGCAGCAAGCTACGGCGTCAGGGAGTATTGAGTTGCGGCAGTACTCGGTGGACATGGGGGCCAACGTCGAGGTCTTGATGAGCGTCAGTGATTTCGCGAACACGAACCACGCGACACCCAAAGACGCGTTGGAGGCCGCTGTCAACGGAAGCATGGGGGCGGCGAAGGCGAAGAAGACGTCCGAGAAAGACATTGAGCTGCAACAGGTTCCGGGCATTGAGTTTGAAGGTGAAAGTGACGGGTTTCACTTGTTCGGACGCTATTACTGGAAAGACAATCGGCTGTTTTCGTTGCTGGCAGTCTCGCCTTTAGGGCAGCCGGTGCCGGCGGACGCGTTGAGGGTGATGGATTCTCTGAAGTTTGTGGCGAAGTAGGGCTGCGGGATGAGGTTGCTCTGCGCGCGAGATCCCTCGCCCCGCTGGTGAAAGCGCGGGGACTTCGGGATGACGCATCCGATTTTGCTTTTGCCTCATTAAGTATCCCGTCGGAAGTCCGCGGGCGGCTTTTCCGAGCGGACGGTTATAATCTTTTCTTTGGGCGTTCCCCAGCAATCCTTTCTGAAAGGCAAAACTTGCTCGACTTTTTAGGCGATTTGAAGCGCACGCACATGTGCGGGGATCTCCGTGGATCGGACGCGGGGAAGCGGGCCGTGCTCATGGGCTGGATGAACCGGCGGCGCGACCTGGGCAGTATTGTGTTTCTCGATCTGCGCGACCGCACCGGCGTGACGCAGGTTGTCGTGAACCGCGAGCTGAATGCCGCGGCGCATGACAAGGCTGGACAACTGCGCAATGAATATGTGATCGCTGTGATCGGGACGGTAAAGCGGCGCGATACGGACACCATCAATAAAAACATTCCTACGGGCGAAGTCGAGTTGGTGGTCGAAGAGTTGCGCCTGCTGAATGAATCGAAGCAGCCGCCGTTCCTCCCCGGGGAATCGGTTTTACCAAATGAGGAAATGCGGCTGAAGTATCGCTACATTGATCTGCGGCGCGATGCCATGCAGTTCAATATCGAGATGCGGCACAAGGTTTCGAAGGCGATCCGCGATTATCTTTGCGGCGAAGGTTTCTTCGAGATTGAAACGCCGTTCATGACGCGGTCAACGCCGGAGGGGGCGCGGGATTATCTAGTGCCGAGCCGGGTGCAGCCGGGGTCGTTCTATGCGCTGCCTCAGTCGCCGCAGATGTTCAAACAGATCCTGATGATTTCGGGGTTCGATAAATACTTCCAGATCGTGCGCTGCTTCCGAGACGAAGATTTGCGCGCCGACCGGCAGCCCGAATTTACGCAGATTGATTTGGAGATGTCGTATCCGCAGACCGACACGGTGTGGGCGGTGGTCGAGGGATTTTTGACGGCGGCGTTCGAGTCGGCGGGGTCGGACATCGAGACGCCGTTTCCGCGGATGAGTTATGACGAGGCAGTCCGGCGGTATGGGAATGACAAGCCAGATATGCGGCTGCCGGCGATGGTGGACGTGCGCGAGGCGATGACGGCGGAGGAACTGGAAGACTTCACAGCGAAGTTCAAAATCCGCAAAGAATTTCCGGTGCAGCTGATTCGCATTCCGAAGGCGGGAGACATCTCGGGAACCGAGCGGCGAACCATTGGGACTTACGGCGCGTATCAGCACGTGCAGGGGCCGTCGTTCGTGCAACTGATGACGGACCCAAAGCGGTTTGCGAAGGATTATCCGGCGATCTCGGAAAAAGTGGTGAAGTTCGCGGGGGTTGATGCGGACGATTTGTGGCTGCTGGCGGCGGCGAAGGCTGAAGGGCCGGAACAGAGTGTGCAGCATTTTTGCGAGAAGTGCGGATATCTGCGGCTGGACTTGGCGCAGAAGTATGCGGCCAAGCACAAGGCGTTTGAGAAGACGGGCGATCCGGCGAAGGATTTTCGGTTCCTTTGGGTGTCGGATTTTCCGATGTTTGAGTGGGACGGCGGGGAGAAGCGGTGGAATCCGGCACACCATCCGTTTACCACGCTGCATGAAGAGGACATGGCCAAGCTGGAGGCGAATATTGATTCGGTGCATGATCCCAAGTCGCCGCTGGGAGAGATTCGGGCGCTGGCGTATGACGTGGTGCTGAATGGGACGGAGCTGGGGTCGGGGTCGATTCGTATTCATCGTCAGGACATTCAGCGAAAGATTTTTCAGGCGCTGGGGATGAGTGACGAAGAGGCGAAGGCGCGGTTTGGATTCTTTCTGGAAGCGCTGGAGTATGGAACGCCTCCGCATGGCGGGATTGCGCTGGGGCTGGACCGGATTGTGATGATTCTGGCGGGGCGGACAGTTTGCGCGAGGTGATTCCGTTCCCCAAGACGGCGCGGGCGGTGGATTTGATGGTGGACGCGCCGACTCCGGTGAGCGAGGGGCAGTTGAAGGAGTTGGGGATTAAAGTTGTGAAACGGGATTGACAGCTCTAGTCATTCGGGACCTGCTGTTTATCCACAATTGTAGCGCTGCAAAAGAAAGCAGGTCCCTCGACTCCGGAAGTGATTCGCTTTTGCGAATCACTTTGCTCCGCGCGAGATGACAGGGTCTTTTTATCTATGAAAAATGCTGAGAATCCCGGGTATCTCCCGGCCATATCCGGCATCGCGCGCGAGGCGGGGGCGCTGCTGATGCAGTATTTCGATCAGCACATCAAGATTGAGTACAAGGGCGAGGCGGATTTGGTTACGGCGGCGGACCGGAAGTCGGAGGCGTTGATTCGGGAGCGCATTCGCAGCCTGTGGCCCACACATGACGTGATGGGAGAGGAAGAAGGGCTGCGCGATACGGGCAGCGAGTATCGGTGGTATGTCGATCCGCTGGATGGGACGACGAACTTCGCGCATGGGTTTCCGGTGTTTTGCGTTTCGATGGCGCTGCAGCATAAGGGGGAGACGGTTGCGGGAGTTTGTTACGATCCGACGCGAGATGAGTTGTTTGCGGCGGAGCGGGGCAAGGGAGCGCGCTTAAACGACCGGGCGATTCAGGTTTCGAAGACGGCGAAACTGGCGGAGTCGCTGGTGGGGACGGGGTTTCCGAGTTACAAGCGGCACAAGAATCCGAACATTTATTTTTATCACCAACTGACGCTGCGGTCGCATGGAGTGCGACGGGCGGGGTCGGCGGCGCTGGATCTGTGCTATGTGGCGTGCGGGCGGCTGGATGGATTCTGGGAGTTTAATCTGAATCCGTGGGACACGGCGGCGGGCGTGCTGCTGGTGCAAGAAGCCGGCGGGCGGGTTACGGATTTCCACGGCGGGCCGTTTCAGTTGAACAGCCGCGAGACGGTGGCGTCGAATGGAGTGATTCACGGCGAGATGCTGCATGAGTTTGAGCAGATATTCGCGGGGCGGGATTTAGAGCCGCTGGCGGACCCGCGGGAGCATGTGAAGAAGTAAAGCGTGCGGCCTGTGCGCTGCAACTCTGCTTTGGCGGCTGACAGAAATTCCATCCTGTTCTGTTTTCGTAACAAAACCAAACTAGTTAACAGGCGTAACACGTTGAGGTGCGACAGTGGCAGCACTGGGGAGGCAACCTTGAACGTGAGGTGCATTCGTGCGGCAGTCGACCGAGCAAGACGTGTGGAAAGGCCATCAGCAAGCAGTCCTCAAACGGTTACACCTAAGACAAGCCATGCAAGCCCTGCTGGGCCGGGCAAGAGATTTTCTTCCGTTTCTTCATTCCGATCCGAGGTATTCCGACAGAGGCCCTGACTTCGGGCGGAAAGTCGGCCAAGAGGTCGCGAAGCAGTATCAGAAGCCAACGCTCAGAAAGCTTAGCCCCGAACAAGCCAGGCTGATTTTGTTCGGCCATGCCACCGTAGGAGACCCGGCGGCAAAAGAGCTTATGGAATTGATTTTCTCCGAGGAACGGGCTGAATCCAGCGAGCCATGATCCGGGAAAGCTTGGGGAGAGGCGTGAGTCCGGCGGGAGGCATCTAGCTTACGACTTTTTTCCTGCACCGGGGTTCCTAGAATTAGAGGGGTACGTGGGGGCCAAGGGGGGACGGGTTATGGCAAAGGTGATTGAGTTTTACATTCCGAAAAACTTTCGCAAGGATGAACGGCGGAGTGAGCGGGATGAGCGCGGGCGGGTGATCGAGTTCAGCTTGCCGAAAAAATCGGCGTGAGATCACTGGCCCCGCGCAAAACCTGGCCACGGATTTTCACGGATTCACACGGATCACGAAAGAGAAAGAGCTTATCCGTGTTGATCCGAGTAAATCGTGGCTACTTTTTTCTGCAAATTAAAAAGGGCGGCTTGCGCCGCCCTTTTTTGATGTACCAGAACACTTTCTGGCACGATTGAAATCATGCCTGCCGTTATGTTCCTTCCGACCAGCCGGCCAAATATTCTTCCTGTTCGGGGGTCAGTTTATCGATCTTGATGCCCATGGACTCCAGCTTCAGACGGGCTACGCGCTTGTCGAGTTCCTCAGGGACGCGATAGACCCGCTTTTCCAGCGTGGCATGGTTCTTCACCATGAAGTCCACCGAGAGGGCCTGGTCGGCGAAGCTCATGTCCATGACTGACGGGGGATGGCCTTCGGCGGCGGCCAGGTTGATGAGGCGGCCTTCGCCGAGCAGGTTGATTTTGCGGCCGTCGCGCAGGGAATATTCTTCGACGAACTCGCGCGTGGTGCGCTTCGACGAGGACATTTTTTCCAGCGCGGGAATGTCGATTTCCACGTTGAAGTGGCCGGAGTTGGAAATGATCGCACCGTTTTTCATGACCTCGAAGTGCTCTTTGTCGAGGACGTTCTTGTTGCCGGTGACGGTGCAGAAAACGTCGCCCAGCTTCGCAGCTTCGGGCATGGACATGACGCGGAAGCCATCCATGGTGGCTTCGAGCGCTTTGGTCGGATCGACTTCGGTGACGATGACTTCTGCGCCCTGGCCGCGAGCGCGGCTGGCGAGGCCGCGGCCGCACCAGCCGTAGCCAGCGACCACGAATTTCGATCCTGCGAGCAGGAAGTTGGTGGCGCGAATGATGCCGTCGATGGTGGACTGTCCGGTGCCGTAGCGATTGTCGAAGAGGTGCTTGGTGTCAGCGTCGTTGACGGCGACGATGGGATATTGCAGCACGCCTTCTTTCGCCATCGCGCGCAGGCGAATGACGCCGGTCGTCGTTTCTTCGGTGCCGCCGATGACGGTCGCGAGCGCATCCTGACGCTTGGTGTGCAGCACGCTGACCAGGTCAGCGCCGTCGTCCATGGTGATGTGCGGCTTGTGATCGAGGGCGGCGAGGATGTGGTTGTAATAAGTGTCGTTGTCTTCACCCTTGATGGCGAAAACCGGAATGCCGCTGTCACGGACCAGGCTGGCAGCAACGTCATCCTGCGTGGAAAGCGGGTTGGACGCGGTGAGCACGACATCGGCGCCGCCGTCGCGCAGGCAAATGGCCAGGTTTGCCGTTTCCGCGGTGACGTGCAGGCAAGCCGCGATGCGGATGCCCTTCAGCGGCTGGTTCTTGATGAATTCTTTGCGGATGATTTGCAGGACCTGCATGGACTGATTGGCCCATTCAATCCGCTTTTTGCCGAGGTCGGCAAACTCGATGCCTTTGATATCGCACTGTATTTGCGTCGAAGTGGTTGACATACGTCTCCTGTGGCGTTGGCTAGGTTGATTGTACTTTGTGTTATGCGGGAAGCCTTAGAAAAATCTTGCACCGCCGAGTACGCCGAGTGCGCCAAGAAAACCTATTTCTAAATCTCGGCGATCTTGGCGCGCTCGGCGGTGGAAAGGTTCTATTTTCTAACTCCTGCGGCGACGGGCTCGCGAAGGCCGGCGTCACTCGCCAGTTGGGCGGCCTTGTCGGTCGCCTCCCAAGTGAAGTCAGGATCGTTGCGGCCGAAGTGTCCGTAAGCGGCGGTTTTGCAATAGATCGGACGGCGCAGCTTCAGCGAATCAATGATGCCCTTGGGGGTGAGCTTGAAATGCGCGCGGACGAGATCAGGAATGATCTGGGGATCAACTTTGTGGGTGCCGAAAGTTTCGACCAGAACGCTGACGGGATCGGCGACGCCGATGGCGTACGCGAGCTGAACTTCGCAACGGTCTGCGAGTCCGCCGGCAACAATGTTCTTTGCGATGTAACGGGCGACGTAGGCGGCCGAGCGGTCAACTTTGGTCGGATCTTTTCCGCTGAAAGCGCCGCCGCCGTGACGTCCCATGCCGCCGTAGGTGTCAACGATGATCTTGCGGCCGGTCAGTCCGGTGTCGCCCATGGGGCCGCCGATTACGAAACGTCCGGTGGGATTGATGTGGTACTTGGTGTCTTCGTCGAGCAGCTCGGCGGGGATGGTCGCCTGAATCACATGCTTCATGATGTCGGCGCGAAGTTCGTCGTTGGTCACATTTTCAGCGTGCTGCGTGGAAACGACGACAGCATCTACACGAATCGGCTTCTGGTTGGCGTCGTATTCAACGGTGACCTGCGATTTTCCATCAGGACGGAGATAGTTCAGTTTGCCGTTCTTGCGAACTTCAGAAAGCCGCAACGTGAGCTTGTGGGCCAATGCGATCGGCATCGGCATGAGCTCGGCATTTTCGCGGCAGGCGTAGCCAAACATCATTCCCTGGTCGCCGGCGCCGCCGGTGTCCACGCCCATGGCGATGTCACCGGACTGCTTGTTGATGCTGGAGATGACGGCGCAGGTGTTGGAGTCGAATCCGTAGAGGGCGTTGTTGTAGCCGATGGAAGAGATGGTGCCGCGGACCAGGGCCTGGAAATCGACGTAGGCTTTGGTGGTGATTTCACCGGCAATGACGACCAGGCCGGTGGCGGTCAGGGTTTCGCAGGCTACGCGGCTGAACTGGTCTTCGGCCAGGCAGGCGTCGAGAACGGCGTCGGAAATCTGGTCGGCGATCTTATCGGGGTGACCTTCGGTCACGGATTCAGACGTAAAAAGATAGCGATTTCGGGATGACAATTCGGTTTCTCCTTCGCGAAAAGCCGCAGCAACGCCGGGAGGATATTCGGAGCACGGTTCAGGACGCAATGGTCACAGAATGAACGTTTTGCGGTCTCTAAGAAGCTACCAAAGAACCCCGGCAGGCGCAACGAATTTTGCTCCGGAAGGGCATGGGAACAGCGGAGTGGGAGTTACGCAGGTCAGGTGGTATGGGAGACAAGGCGAATGGTTGCAATGGGGTATGGGAAGTGACCACGGCTGGCTTGTGGCTCAATTTCGTTACTAAGGTTCGTTGCCGGTAGTTCGGAGCGCTGCATATAATTTGAAGACCACTGGCCAGCAAAGGACCCATTTGATGTCGCACGCTACAGGTGCAGAAACAGCCCGCCAATCGCAAGAACTCGCCATCTTTCACGACGTGGCGAAGGCGCTGACTTCTTCGCTGGACCTGGATTCCATTCTGCAAACTATCCTGGAAAAGATGGCGGAATATTTCCGCCCGGACACCTGGTCTTTGTTGATGGTGGACGAGGAAAAGAACGAGCTGTATTTTGCGATTGCCGTGGGCACTGCGGCTGAAGCGTTGAAGAACGTCCGGCTGAAAGTTGGAGAAGGAATTGCCGGGCACGTGGCCAAGTACGGCGAGAAGCTGATTGTGCCGGACGTGGCCGCGGACCCACGCTTTGCGAAGCGCATTGACCAGGTGACGCAGTGGGAGACGCAGTCCATTATTTGCGTGCCGTTGAAATCGAAGCTGCGAGTGCAGGGCGTGATTCAGTTGGTGAACGTGAATATGGCGCACTTCGGCGCCGATGAAACATTTTTCTTGCAAGCGTTGTGCGATTACGCCGCGATTGCGATTGAGAATGCGCGCTCGGTGGAAAAGATCCAAGAGCTGACCATCACCGACGATTGCACGGGACTCTACAACGCGCGGCATCTTTATAAGACGCTGGAGACTGAGGTTTACCGCTCGTCGCGTTTTGCGTATGAATTTTCTGTGTTGTTCATTGATCTTGACCACTTCAAGCAGGTGAACGACACCCACGGGCATTTGGTCGGCAGCAAGCTGCTGGCGGAAATTGGATACCTGATCAAAGCGCAACTGCGGTTGATTGACTACGCGTTCCGCTACGGCGGTGACGAGTTCGTCGTGCTGCTGCCGCAGACGGGGAAAGACTCCGCACTGGTAGTAGCCCGGCGTTTGCGCGACAGTTTGCGCAGTAGCGCGTTCTGCAAAGAAGAAGGATTGAATCTGAATGTGCGGGCGTCGATGGGATTGGCGACCTATCCGCACGATGCTAAGAGCCCACACGACATCATTCGGCAGGCTGACTCGATGATGTACGAGGTGAAGAATAGTACGCGGGACAATATCGGGGTTGCGCAGCGCGGAGTGATGAAGTAAGGGTTGCTTAGCTTTCGAAAAACTGGGAACGGTCCCGTCTGTCCCCGAGTTTGTCAAATACCCCCTCCCTCTGGCGTCTCCCGATGTACTTCTGTTTTCATGCTTTGCTAACAGGGTAAGATGGCAGAGCGCTATGTCTAACTCCGCTTTCCTCAAGGTGTACCTCGGCTTGGTTTTTCTCTGTGCGCCCTCCTCTGCCCAAGAATCGACCAAGGGTGAAACATCTGGTAAGGATTTCTCGACGGAAAGTGTTGTCATTGAGCAAAGCAAGTCGAATGTGGTTTTTCAAAACGACGGCACCTTCGTGAACGAGCAACACGTCCGAGTGCGGATACAATCCGACGCGGGCGTGCGACAGTATGGCGTCCTCTCTTTCCCGTACCAGGCATCGAATGGAACGGTGGAAGTACGGGATGTCCGCGTTATCAAACCAAACGAGACAGCGATAATAACCGACTTGAGTTCAATTCAGGATATAACCTCGGAAATGTCCCGGCAGGCTCCGATGTATAGCGACCTGCGCGAAAAGCATGTGCCAGTTAAAGGACTCGAACCTGGCGACACGCTGGAATATTCAGTGCGGTTCGTGGTAAATAAGCCTCTCATCCCTGGGCAGTTCTGGCTCGGGGCTTACTTTGTGAAGAACTTGGTTACTCTCGAAGAGCAATTAGAGATCAACGTTCCCCGTTTACGCGCGATAAAACTCAAAAGTCAAACAGTCCAACCAACGATGCAGGTGGAAGGACCTCGTCGAATCTACATTTGGAAAAGGTCAAATCTCGAAAGCCAGAGCCTGGAAAAGCAAAGGGAAAACCTGAGTTACGATGCGATGCGTGGATTGCTCCCAGCGCCAGATGTACTGATCAGCAGTTTTCGTAGTTGGGAAGAAGTGGGCCGATGGTATGAAAACCTGCAGCGCGAGAAGATCAGGCCATCACCAGATGTGAAGGCTAAGGCAGAGGAGCTAACCAAGGGGCTGGCGGATGATGACGCGAAAGTGCGGGCTATATACAACTACGTGAGCCTGCGTTACCGATACATCTCGATTAGTCTTGGCGTTGGGCGCTATCAGCCTCACGCCGCAGCCGAAATTCTGGCAAACCAATATGGAGACTGTAAGGACAAACACACTCTACTTGCAGCATTGCTGAGCGCCGTGGGAATACATGCCTATCCAGCCTTGGTCGCTACCCGGGTAGCCGTGGAGGTTGATGTACCCTCGCCCGGGCAGTTTGATCATGTCATCAGCGTGGTGGCGAAGGGAAGCAGCCTGTCTTGGATGGATACAACACCGGAAGTCACACCGATGGAATATCTGGTCCCTAATCTCCGGGGCAAACCCGCGCTGGTCATCATGCCAGACAAAGTTGGGTTCCAGACCACGCCAGCTGATCCTCAAGTCGCCAACAAAGACACCGACACAGTTACCGCCAAGATCGACGCCGATGGCACGCTGCAAGCGCATGTGGATGGTTGGGATCACGGTGACAGCGAACTCTACTTCCGGTATCTCTTTCGGCAAACGCCTCAATCGCAGTGGAATGATCTGGGCCAGCGGATGTTTTATGGAGGGCGCACAGGGGGAACAGTCACCGGCGTGCGAATCAGTCCTCCGGAAAAAACGGAAGAGCCTTTTGTCATAGCCTATGACTACAGTTTGAAAGATTTCACCGGAGGCGACAAACACCGATTCGCAATTCCGCTTCCAGCGTGGGGCATTCCCGCGATTAAGGATGAAGACCTTCAGCGGACGACACCGCTCTGGATTGGGTACGTCGGCGAGATGGAACTCCAGTCGCGAATCGAGTTACCAAAGGGATGGTTCGCAAGACTGCCGCCTCCAATCGACCTCAAAGAGAGCTTCGCAGAGTTTCAAGGAGGATCGGAAGAGCACGATGGAACGCTCATAACCAAACGACGGTTCCTCCTCAAAGCGAGTGCGGTGACACCTGAGCAGTTGGAACGTTACCGGGCATTTCAGAAAGCTGTTTCTGATGACTACAACAGCTACATTTTGCTCCAAGCATCTGCCAACCTTCATTCAATGCGACCTGCGATGACGCCTACGCAAGGGATTGCTTTCGCGGTGGAAATGTTGCGCCCGGCCTTCACTGAGCTTCCGGGGAGTTCGTCTGCGCAAGCCTTGCAAGTTGAGCAAGATGCACGGAAGGCGATGCGGGCTAAGGATTCCACATCTGCGATCACTGCTTTGAAGCAGGCAGTTTCTCTCGACCCCACCTTTTCTCGTGCTTGGACCGAATTGGGTGCGGAATATTATTGGGGGGCGAGAGATGTAAATTCATCGCTCCCTGCGTTTCAGAAAGCTGTCGAGGCCAACCCTAAGGAGGTCATTCCTTACAAGATTCTAGCTTTCATGTACGTGGGCACCGGAAAACAGGATGCTGCGATTGCGACTTGGCAGAAATTGCGGGATATCGCGCCTGAAGATCATGATCTGGCGTTAAATCTCGGCGAACTTTATATGACTCGCAAGAGGTATCCAGAGGCGGCTTCGCTCTATGAATCAGCAATTAAGACAAACCCTTCCGATGCATTTGTGCTACTTAGGCTCGGCATGGCCCGGTTGCGTAACCACAACGTAGAATTGGGAATTAATGCGCTGCAGAAGGCTGTGGAAATCGATTCTGGTGCGGAGATGCTCAATGTCGTGGCGTATGAAATGGCCGAAGCGGGCACAAACCTCCCCGACGCTCTTGCCTATTCGCAGCGGTCTGTGAGTGATGCGGAGGAGCGATCACAAAAGATGAACGCCGACAAACTGCAAAAAGCAGACCTTCAGACAACGCTGGCAATCAGCGCTTACTGGGACACATTGGGGTGGATTTATTTCAAGATGGGTGATCTCGCGAATGCCGAGAGTTATCTGAACTCGGCTTGGCAACTCGGGCAAGACGGAGTTAGCGGCGATCACCTTGCTCAAGTGTACGAGAAGGAGCGGAAGTTGCCCGCAGCGCTTCACATGTATTCCCTTGCGCTCGAAGCGAATCCTCAGATGGAAGAGACGCGGTCGCGCATTAAGCAGTTGGCCCAAGTCTCTCCTCCTAGGAACACGATCAGCGCGCAGGAGGAGTTAAGCCGGATGCGTACCCTCAAAATGCCGACGATCACGGCAGAAACGGCCAGTGCAGATTTCGACATCGTGCTTGGGGCCAACGGGAAGGCGGAGAAAGCGATTTTCTTGCGTGGATCGGAACTCCTCCGCAAGGCGGGAGAGAGCTTGGAGAAACTCCAGTTCGATGAACCGATCCCTCCAAAATCGGTCGCCCGCCTGCTCAGAAGGGGCAACCTCTCCTGCGCCGCTAATAGCTGTAGCCTCGCGCTGTATCCGCCTAGGGTGGCTGTAGCGCAAACGAGCAACTGAATCCGGGCCAGCGAAATCAAGTGCAAAAGACCGCGAATTTGAGAACTAGTCGTTCGTTGCAGCTAACTGAGACTTCTGTGGCGGGTAGTCCACTTCATCGGGCCCAGTATATCTCCGAACAAGACCAAAAACTTGGGGCGCCCTGGTTTCTCTCGCCTACGTCTTTGCCGTGCCTGAACTAAGGTATCCACTGATCAACTTACCCTGGCATTCCGGCATCGTAAGCGAAGTAGAATCAGCAGGCTGCGCGCCGCAGAACATCGTCCCTGAAATCGTGTTTATACACACGAATCTTCGGAAGTAGAACCTGACCTTTGGGCGAGAGGAGATCTCATGAAAATTTCACGTGTCATTTGCTGGGTGGCCCTTGCGCTGGCGCTGCTGGCGATTCCGGCTTCATCGTTTGCGGGCGTATTAATCCAAGTGGGGATCGCGCCACCGGTTTTGCCGTTGTATGTGCAACCGGCTTGTCCCGGCGACGGTTACATCTGGACGCCTGGTTATTGGGCGTATGGCCCCGACGGATACTACTGGGTGCCGGGAACGTGGGTGCTGGCTCCTGAGCCCGGCCTGCTTTGGACGCCGGGTTACTGGGGCTGGGGCGGAGGGTTCTATCTTTGGCATGCCGGATACTGGGGGCCACATATTGGCTTTTATGGCGGCGTGAACTACGGCTTCGGATATTTCGGGCATGGCTATGAGGGCGGATACTGGCGGGACCGGACGTTCTACTACAATCGCTCGGTCAACAACGTGAATATCACCAATGTTCACATCTACAACAAGACCGTGGTCAACAATACCTACGTGAACCGTGTCAGCTACAACGGAGGCCGAGGTGGAATCAATGCTCGGCCTGGGCGTTTCGAAGAGCAGGCACAGCATGAGCGGCATTTCGAACCGACCGGCATGCAGATGCAGCATGAGCAGGGTGCCAGGGGCAACCGTGACTTTCTGGCGTCGGTGAATCATGGCCGGCCGGCGGTGGCAGCGACGGCTCGGCCGGGAGAGTTCAACCGCGGGACGCCGGCGCGCGGGGCCGGAAGGCCGAACCGTGCCGACAACCGTACGCCCGAGAACCGGGGCGGGGGAAATCGCTCATTTGAAAATAGGGGCGGCGAGAATAGGGGCGGCGAAAATCGTGGCCCTGCAAACCGGGCCGCAGAAAACCGAGACGTGCCGAGGCCGGGGAATTCGGATCGTGGAATGCAGCGGAATGATTCCTACAACAACAACCGCGGCGGACAGCAGCAGCACAATGCTGCCCCCGAAATGCGAGACCGCGGCAACGGCGGGCCGCGTGGGAACGCCCCACGGCAGGATAGTGGCCGTCCGCAGCACGACAACGCGCCGCGGCAGGAGATTGCGCGTCCGCAGCATGAGAATGCGCCGCGACAGGAGACTGCTCGTCCGCAGCATGAGAACGCGCCTCGCGGAAACAGGGAGGCTCATCCTGGCAATGACAAACACGAGGGCGGGCCGCATCACTGATCTTAATCTTTGGATCAGTTCTTGAAACTCACAAACCGAGGGATGTATCAAAAGCCCCCACTTCTCCCGCCAGAGGCGGGCGAGAAGTGGGGGTCCCTCGTTACTTTTACTTTGAGAGATCGAGCGCTGGATGCGCGAGGTGGGTATTTGCCTGAGCGGCGCGGGTCGGAAGCTGCTTAGCGGGCAGCGCGACTTCGAGCCATTTGCGAATCTGGGGAAGAGCGGCGCGGGTGGTACGTTCTCCGAGAAGAACCAAGTCGGCGCTGTGCTCGAAATCGTCATAGCGATAGCCGGTGACGTCGGGCTCGATGATCAGGTCGGCGGACTGGCGGGCTTGTGCGCAGTTCATGTTTTGGGCGATCGCGAAGCATTGCCCGATGACGTCGAAAATGTGTTTGGGGCCTTCGCCGCCGTTGGCCCAGTTGCTCTTCAGGCTGACGGCAATCACCTTCTCGGCGCCCATTTCCCGTAGAGGCTGAGTCGGAAGGGCGTGCGCCAACATGCCATCTACCAGCAGGCGGCCGTTGACCGTGACCGGAAGAAAGACGCCGGGATAGGCACAACTGGCGCGCACCGGATCAGCCAGCGGGCCGGAGCGAAACACGACGCCCTCGCCCGATGCGAAATCGGTGGCGGTGATGGCCAGGGGGACCTGCAACTCTTCGAAGGTCTTCACCTTCAGAACTTTGTTGAGAAAGCTGATCATGCGCAGGTTGGTAGCAAACCCGTAACGGGAAAGAGTCCAGCGTGCGAGATCGCGAAAGCGGACTTTGGAAGCGATCTGCTCCAGCTCCGCAGGAGAAACTCCGCTGCAATAGGCGGCGCCGATTAGTGCGCCCACGCTGGTTCCAGCGACGAAATCTACCGGAATGTTTTCATGCTCGAGGACTTTGAGAACGCCGATGTGGGCGATGCCGCGAGCGAAACCGCCGCCGAGAGCGAGTCCGATAGAAGGAATTTTTGTCGGGGTGGCGGGAGCGTGGACGCCGGCCATGCCGCGTCCGAAGGCGCGCACCGATCGAACGATCTGGTCTAAGCCCTTGATGGCCATAACAGCCGGGCCTCCATTACTAATAACACCCTTACAGCAAATAAGATGCCGTTGGGCTAAGGGAAAGCACCTACTGTCCATTACGTAGGAGGGTTACCTCGTTACCTGAGGTGACGAACTCCTTTGTTCCTGATAGCTTGAGGGCCATGCCACGGGAGATTTCAGCGGGTGGGGTGGTGGTGCGCGCGTTTGGGAAGGGCTGGGAATTGGCCGTGATTGAGCCCCAGCGGGAGGAGGCGAAGGCCTCCGAGACAGGGAAGAGTGACAAAAAACGTCACAAGCAAGTATTGGCTTTGCCCAAGGGATTAGTTGATCCGGGCGAGAAAGCGCAGGAGACGGCGCTGCGGGAAGTGCGAGAGGAAACGGGCGTCAGCGGGACCATTCTGACGAAACTCACCGATATTAAGTATGTCTATGTGCGGACGTGGGGTGATGGGCAGAAGGTGTTCAAGGTCGTGAGTTTCTATTTGCTGCGATACGATGCAGGGACGATTGATGAGATCGCGCCGGAGATGCGGATTGAAGTGAAACGAGCGTTGTGGATTCCGCTGGAAGAGGCGGAGCGACGGCTGAGTTATCGCGGGGAGAAAGAAGTGGTCAAGCTGGCGAGGAAATATTTGGAGTCGCATGCTTCGGAATGGCATGCTGAGGAGACGAATTGATGGCGCGAATCATTCACACCGAGAAGCATTTTACTTCCAGCAATTTTGTGCGCGACATGGTGATCGGAATGTCGGACGGGCTGACGGTGCCGTTTCGCGCTGGCGGCGGGGCTTTCGGCGATTGCGAACACGCACTTGATTGTGATTGGCGGGCTGGCGGAAATTGCGGCGGGATCGGTGGCGATGGGGCTGGGCGGATATCTGGCGGCGCGTGGCGATGCGGAACACTACGATCAGGAAAAGGCGCGCGAGTATCGCGAGATCAAAGAGATTCCCGAAGAGGAAAAGGCTGAGGTCAGCCGGGTGTTTCAGAATTATGGATTGCCGGCGGACGAGAGCGCGCAGGTGTCGGAGGCGCTGAGCCAGCATCCCGATGCCTGGGTCGATTTTATGATGCGGTTCGAGTTGGGACTGGAGGAGCCGGACCCGAAGCGTGCGGTGACCAGCGCGGGAACGATTGCCGGAGCTTATGTTGCCGGAGGGCTGATTCCGCTGTCGCCGTATGTGATTCTCGCCAGCGCAACGCGGGGGCTGGAGTTTTCGGCTGTTGTGACGCTGGCGGCGCTCGGCATTTTTGGATACATCAAAGGGAAGTACACCGGAGAGCGGGCGTTGCGGAGCGCGTTTCAGACGATGGTGATTGGTGGCGTGGCGGCGGCAGTGGCGTTTGGGTTGGCGAAGCTGATTTCGTGACAAAAGCGGCCACGGATTTGCGCGGATCTGCACGGATAGATCAATAAAAGTCGAAGAACGGGAGTCATTCCATGAAATTCATTCATAAGGTTGCAGTGCTGGGCGCGGGGACGATGGGGGCGCGGGTGGCGGCGCATCTGGCGAATGCTGGAGTGCCGTGTTTTCTCCTGGATGTTATTCCGGCGGGGGCCTCGGGAGCAGGACGAAACAAGATCGCGGCGGCGGGGCTGGACGCAGCGCGGAAATCGAAGCCGGCGGCGTTCTATGAAGCTTCGCTTGCGTCGCTGGTGACGACAGGAAATTTTGAAGACGATCTGAAACGGGTGGCGGAGGCGGATTGGATTATTGAGGCGGTCGTCGAAGATTTGGAAATCAAGCGGGCACTGTTGAAGAAGGTGGATGCGCTGCGCAAGCCGGGGACCATCATCACTACCAACACGAGCGGATTGCCGGTGGCGAAGATTGCGGAGGGGTTTCCGGAGGATTTCCGGCGGTGCTGGTTCGGGACGCATTTCTTTAATCCGCCGCGATATATGCGGCTGCTGGAAATTATTCCGACGGGGGATGCCGACCCGGCGCTGATGGATGTGGTGTCGAAATTTGCGGACGTTCATCTGGGGAAAGGCGTGGTGTTGGCGAAAGACACGCCGAACTTTATCGCGAATCGTATAGGGACGTTTTCAGTGCTGAACGTCATGCGGCTGATGCAGGAGCTGGATCTATCCATTGAGGAAGTGGACGCGCTGACGGGGCAGGCGGTGGGATGGCCGCGCTCGGCGACGTTTCGGACGCTGGATATGGTGGGGCTGGATATTTTGGGGCATGTGGTCCGCAACATGACGGAGAACGTGCGCGATGAACGCGCTGACCTGAAGCTGCCGGATTTCTTCAAGCAGATGCTGGAACGGAAATGGCTGGGGGATAAGACTGGCGGGGGTTTTTATAAGAAGGTGAAAGGCGCGGGAGAAGGCGAGCGGCTGGGGCTGGATTGGAAGACGCTGGAATATCGTCCGATGCAGAAAGCGAAGTTTGCGTCGCTGGAAATGGCGAAGAACATTGAGGACACGGGCGCGAGGTTGAAGAGTTTGATCGGGGGCGCGGGGAAAGGGAAGGACGGGCAATTTCTCTGGTCAGCGCTTTCTGAATTGTGGACGTATTCGGCGAACCGCATCCCGGAAATTTCTGACAGCGTGGTGGAGATTGATCGGGCCATGCGTCTGGGATTCAACTGGGAACTAGGGCCGTTCGAGTTGTGGGATGCGGCCGGGGTTGAGGTAACCGTCGCGCGAATGAAGAAGGAAGGGCGTCCAGTGGCGGCGAACGCGGAGAAGCTGCAGGGGTCGGGAAAGAAAACCTGGTATGAAGACGACGCGAAATCGGCCTCGGGACGCGCGTATTTCGATCTGGCGAGCGGGGGTTACAAGCCGGTGCAGGTTGCGGTTGGGGTCTGGTCGGTGGCGGTGGCAAAGAAATCCAACGGGGTGGTCAGGAAGAACCCGGGGGCGTCACTGGTGGATTTGGGCGATGGCGTGGGGTGCATTGAATTTCACTCGAAGATGAACACGCTGGGTGGAGACATTGTGCAACTGGTTTCGCAGACTCTGAAACCGGGCGGCGCGGGAGATAACTTTGACGCGTTTGTGATCACCAACGACGCGGTCAATTTTTCCGTTGGCGCAAATTTGATGATGCTGCTGATGAGCGTGCAGGAAGATGAGTGGGACGAGGTTGACATGGCGATTCGTCAATTTCAGGGGATGGCGCAAGCAATCAAGTTTTCTCCAAAGCCGGTGGTGAGCGCGCCGTTTGGGATGACGCTGGGCGGCGGAGTGGAGATCACGCTGCACGCGGCGGTGCGACAGCCGCATGCTGAGCTTTATATGGGGCTTGTGGAAGTAGGAGTTGGACTGTTGCCCGGAGGCGGCGGATGCAAGGAGATGCTGCTGCGGGCGGTGGATTCGGCGGGCGCGATTCGTCCGGGCGGACGCGGGGAATCGGTGGAGATGATGGAAGCGATGAAGAGAGCGTTTGAGACGATTGCAATGGCCAAGGTTTCGACTTCGGCGCATGAAGCGCGGGGGCTGGGATTCTTGAATGGCGCCGACGGTATCACGATGAATCGTGACCGCGTGCTGTCGGATGCTAAGGCGCGAGCGCTGGAGTTGGCGCGGGCGGGATATGAACCGCCGCAGATGCGGATGGACATTCCAGCGCCGGGAGAAAATGTCCTGGCCACGCTGCGGCTGGGTATTCACATCATGCGGCAGGGGGAGTACATCAGCGACCACGAAGTGAAGATCGGCACAAAAGTGGCGGAGGTGCTGTGTGGCGGGAACGTAACCCCGGGGACTCCGGTGAGCGAGCAATATGTTTTGGATTTGGAGCGGGAGGCGTTCAAGTCGCTGTGCGGGGAAAAGAAGACGCAGGAGAGGATACAGTTCACGCTGAAGACGGGGAAGACGCTGAGGAATTAGATGCTTACAGCTATAGATCATAACTATATGTCTTAACTATTGACGACATCTAGTACGTACAGCTATATTCGTTAGCTAGTAGCATTGTTATGGCGTATATCAAACCTCAGCAAGTGTTGTCTCCGAAGGCTAAGGTTGGTGGCATTGTTGAAGTGATTCACGATCCTGGAGAGGGTCGAATGAGTGTGGCGCGAATCGTTTGGGACCAGGATGAGGTGGTTGCCACTCGTTGGAACGGCACAGATGCGCAGCCACTGGGAAATCCTGTGTCCCGAGGCCACGCGACCTGGTTCGTGGTTGATGAATACGCCGCGGAGAGTGTTGAAAAAGCGGCTCGCCATGCAGCCGAGAAGTCGCCCACGGGTCTTATTGCGCAGTATCGCGAGATGGCCAGCGACCGGGAAAGAGAGCGGGAAGCAGAGGAATGGACGGAAGGACTGATCGGCGATGCATCCGCGGAGAGGTGAGGTCTGGTGGGTGGCCTTTGACCCCTCCATCGGCGGGGAAATTCAGAAGACTCGTCCAGCGATCATTCTCAGCAATAATGCAGCGAACACCGCGCTCAATCGGGTGATTGTGGTTCCAATCTCCAGCCAAACTGCGAAAGTGTATCCAGGCGAGACACTGGTTACTGTAAATGGCCAGCAACGCAAGGCGATGGCAGACCAAGTCATGACTGCGTCAAAGCAGAGGTTGCGCGACCGGCTCGGGAGCCTTTCCGCCAGCGATGTTACTAATCTTGAAGACGCCGTGCTGATGCAGTTGGCGATTCACCGCTGACATTGGGTGAGCGAGCGAACGCCCGTTTTCCCCACCTACTCAACAGCAGATGCGTCGGCCAATACACCAGGAGCGGCGCGACCACCAGGTATCCCAATAAGTAAAGCCATCCTGGCATGAGGTGCTGTTCATGGCCGATCCCGCGAGCGAAGTTCACGTTGTACTCGGGACGCCAGAAATAATTGATGGGCACGACCACGCAGGTGGTGAGGACTTGATACTTCAAGGCCCTTGGGTCATAGCCTAATCGATGTACAGCCCACAGCAAGAGCACCGGAACCGCGAGGTGATACAGGCCGAGCAACCTAACCGGGAGTGGGATGGTGGGATCGAACATGTATTCAGTGCCGCCGAAAGGATGCTTCCCTAAAGCAAGCGCGGCGATCAGATCAACGCTGTAGAGGGTTTGGAATACGAGCAGTCCTACCGCCTGCCAGGAAAGAATCAAGCGGCTTTCGAGCCAGAGGCCGAGCGTGATCAGTAGATTTCCCGAGATCGCAGAAGTAGAGGAAGTTTTGCGCGCCGTAGTGCTTCCAGTAGAGTGGCGCCCACACCAGGATCCAGGCGGTCCAGGCCAGTCTTCAGCCACAGGGGGATGCGCGGATTTGTCTGGGCGTTCATACCGCTGATGCGCGTTGGTGCAATTACATCAGTAACTTGCCGGTACACACCAGTGTACCTACCATGCGACTATGAGCTACAAATCCCTGCTTTTCTGCCCGGACGAGAATGCCGCGCGTCTGGTGACCCAGGTGTTGAGCGAGCTTGAGTTCACGGTAGAGCTTTCGAATGAACCATTTGCCACGGTCAAGAAGTTGACCGATGAGCACTTCGACGCTCTGGTGGTGGACTGCCAGAACGAGCAGGATGCGTCCTTATTGTTCAAAGCGGCGCGCAATTCCAGTTTGAATCACAGTTCGCTTTCGGTAGCGGTGGTCGAAGGGCAAGCAGGCGTCGCCAAAGCATTTCGGATTGGCGCCAATCTGGTGCTGACCAAGCCAATCAATATTGAGCAATCGAAGGGCACGTTGCGCGTGGCACGGGGATTGTTGCGGAAGAACGAAGCGAAGGCCGCGTCTGCTGGGGTTGCCTCGGCTGGGGAACCGACAAGCTTTGTTTCGAAAGCGTCGACTGTGTTTCCGCCGAGATCGTTCGCGCAGGAAGCGGCAACTTTGTCCGCGGCTGGTCCGGTGGCCACGCCTCCAGTGATTCCGCAAGCGCCAGTGCCGGCGGCGCCGTTTACGGCGCTGGAAGTAGAGCAAGAGCCAACACCTGCGCCAGAGGCGAGCGAAGTCGCATTGTTGGAATCGATTCCGGTTAACGGCAAGCCCGCAGCTGCGGCTGAGCCGATGTGGGCGCCCAAGGGTCAGGCAGCCGAGCCGATTGCTGCCAGCACGGGTGGGCAGGCGGCTGCGGCGGCTCCGGCGCTGGCCAAGACTCCAGAACTGAAACTTTCGGGCGCGTCGCCGATGATCACGAACGAGCCGATTATCCAAGAAAGCAGTTTTCCTGAACCCATGCCAGAAATTTCCGTGCCGACGTTTTCGGCATTGGAAGCGGCGCATGCCAGTTCTGGTGGCGGGGAAAAATTTATCAAGAGGGTGGCGTTGCTGGTGATTCTTGGCGGCGCTGGCTATTTCGGCTGGCAGAAACTGCAGCCGATGCAGTATCTGCATGGCTCGACTTCCGCGCAAACAGCGAAACAGGCAGCGGCACCGGCGGAGCCGGCGCCAGCGCCAGTAGCTCAGCGACCGTCGGAGGTTGAAAATAATCCCGCTGAGACGACGAATTCGAACTCGTTGCCTGATCTAGGAGTAGTTTCGTCAACTGCGGGCCCGAGCGCCTCTGAGCGCAATTCCTCCGCGCCGGAGACGATTCGGGTGCAGGAGTTGCCGATGAATGCGGAGCAGAAAGCGGCAGCGTTGAAGCCTGCACCGGTGGTTATCCAGGTGAAACCCAGCAGTCAGGTAGCGGCTAAAGCGCAGGCGTCGCAGCCCACGCCGCCGCCGTTGCCGGTGACTGCGGCGAGCAGCTCGAATGCGGCGCTGAACAGCATTGTGGCGACGGAGGTTCTGGCTCCGAAGCCGGCGCCGGGATCGTTGCGAATTTCGCAAGGAGTCTCTCAGGGGTTGGTGGTGAGAAAAGTGGCTCCAGCGTACTCGTCGATGGCTTTACAGTTGCACAAAGAAGGTTCGGTAGAGTTGATGGCTACCATCAGCAAAGATGGCTCCGTGACCGGGGTGAAAGTGCTCAGCGGCGACCTGATGCTGGCCAACTCCGCAGTGGAAGCGGTCAAGCAGTGGAAATATCGTCCGTACCTGCTAAACGGCGAGCCGGTGGAGATCCAGACGCAGATCACGGTCAACTTCAAGCTGCCGCGGTAGGCCGCCTTACGGTCCGGCGAAATTCTGTTTTGCCAACCTCGATATAATAGGAAGATTCCCTCACGCCAAAATTGTTTCCTGTGAGGGCGGCGGGCGCAGGCTCGTCTGCAACTTCCTATATGGATTTCCGACTCGTCAGTGATTACAAACCGAAGGGGGACCAGGGGCGGGCGATTGCGTCCCTGATGCGGGGGCTGGCTGACCGCGAGCAGCATCAGGTGCTGCTGGGGGTGACTGGGTCGGGCAAGACCTACACCATGGCCAAGGTGATTGAGCAGTCGAACCGGCCGGCGCTGGTGATGGCGCATAACAAGACGCTGGCGGCGCAGCTCTATCACGAATTCAAGAATTTTTTCCCACACAACGCGGTCGAATACTTCGTTTCGTATTACGACTACTACCAGCCGGAAGCTTACGTCCCTGCCGCCGACCTTTATATAGAGAAGGAAGCGACCATCAACGACGAGTTGGATAAGCTGCGGCTTTCGGCGACACGGTCGCTGTTTGAGCGGCGCGATTGTTTGATTGTGGCCTCGGTGAGTTGCATTTATGGCTTGGGGTCTCCGGAAGCGTATTACGGGATGCTGTTGTTTCTGGAGAAGGGGCAGAAGATCAAGCGGGAAGACATCACGAAAAAGCTGGTGGAGATTTTGTATGAGCGTACCGACGGCGACTTCCGGCGCGGGACGTTTCGGGTTCGCGGTGACGTCATCGAAATCTTCCCCACCTACGATGACATGGCTTATCGCGTCGAGTTGTGGGGGGATGAGATTGAGTCGCTATCGCAGATTGATCCGCTGTTTGGGACGGTGAAGCAGAAGTACATGCGGCTGCCGATTTATCCGAAGACGCATTACGTGATGAAGCCGGAGACGCGGTCGCGCGCGGTGGAGACGATCAAGGAAGAACTGAAGTGGTGGGAAGCGGAACTGGAGAAGCAGGGTCGCGTGGTCGAAGCCCAGCGCATTCATCAGCGGGTGATGTATGACCTGGAAATGATCAAGTCCATGGGCTACTGCCATGGAATTGAAAATTATTCGCGGCATTTTACCGGGCGGATGCCGGGGGAGCCGCCGCCGACGCTGCTGGATTATTTTGCGCGGGATTTTTTGCTGTTCATTGACGAGTCGCACCAGACGGTGCCGCAGTTGCATGCGATGTATCCGGGCGACCGCTCGCGGAAGAATACGCTGGTGGAATATGGGTTTCCGGATGCCGTCGGCGCTGGATAATCGTCCGCTGACGTTTGAGGAGTTTGAGCATCGGACGAATCAGATTGTGTATGTTTCGGCGACGCCGGGGCCGTATGAGTTGACGAAATCCGGCGGCGTGGTGGTGGAGCAGATTATCCGGCCGACCGGGCTGGTGGATCCTCCGGTGGAGATTCGTCCGGTGAAGGGGCAGATTGACGATCTGCTGCATGAGATTCGCGGGCGGGTGGCGCGCGGCGAGCGGGTGCTGGTGACGACGCTGACCAAGCGCATGGCTGAGGACCTGGCCGAGTATTACAGCGAAGTCGGCGTGAAGTGCCGCTACATGCACTCGGAGATTGAGACGCTGGAGCGGGTGAAGATTCTGCGCGATCTGCGTAAGGGCGAGTTTGATGTGCTGATCGGGATCAATTTGCTGCGCGAAGGGCTCGACCTGCCGGAAGTTTCGCTGGTGGCGATTCTGGATGCGGACAAAGAAGGATTCCTGCGATCGAGTGGGTCGCTGATTCAGACGATTGGCCGGTGCGCGCGAAATCTGAATGGGCGCGCGGTGCTTTACGCGGACCGCATGACGGACTCGATGACGAAGGCGATGGATGAGACCGACCGCCGGCGGGCGATTCAGGAAGCATACAACGTGGAGAACGGGATCACGCCGGAATCGATTGTGCGGCCCCTGGATATGTCACTGGTGCGCGCCATCGAAGCGGACTACGGGGATTACGCCAGCTCGGAGGCGGAAGGGATTCCGGACTTCAAGGGGCAGGAAGAACTGAATGCTTACATTGCGAAGCTTGAAGTCGAGATGCGGGAGACGGCGAAGCGGTTTGAGTTTGAGAGGGCGGCGAAGTTGAGGGATCGGATTAGGGAGTTGAGGACGAAGGAGTTTTTGTTCGCGTGACGAGCCTGGACCTGCCGACATCTCGTGGCTGTTTGGTGAACGAGTTTAGAAGCGACCTTGGCTGCGTGGGCTAGTGATGAGAACATCGACATCGGTGCGGTATTCGCACACGTGCTGGTTCCGCATCTGATAGTGATATAGCACCTTTAAAGGTGCTATACTCCCTCTGTGTTCAGTATTCCGACCGACATTCAGCCACTCACTACCTTCCGTCGCCGATCGAGCGAGTTTCTCAAGCAGATCAAAAAGAGTAAGCGTCCCGTTGTGTTAACCGTCAACGGCAAAGCTGCAGCTGTCATTCAGGATCCAGAGGCCTACCAACGTCTGCTCGATATCGCCGCTCGGGCCGATGCAAGAGAAGGCATCCGGCAGGGTTTGGAAGACGCGCGCAAGGGCAGGATGCGGCCAGTCGAGGAGTTCTTCGAGGAATTTGAAGCCCGGCATGGCATACCGCGTTAGCATCGGTCCAAGGGCTGAGCGTGATCTTGAAGACTTGTATGTGGAAATTGACGCGGAAGACTCTGCTGCGGCCAAGCGCTGGTATCAGGGACTGAGACGATCCCTCCTAAGCTTGAGAGAGCGTCCCAATCGTACTCCGGTGACCCGCGAAAACAAGCACCTACGTCACCTTTTGTACGGCACGAAACCGCATGTCTATCGTGTGATTTACCGAGTCATCGAAAAACGTCAGCGAGTCGAAGTGCTGCACATCCGACACGGAGCGCGCCGAAGGTTCAAGCGGTCTGATCTAGGATGATTGACTGTCCCGAAGGGTTACGCCCCCGCTGTGGCGCCCTTTGCGGATTTCTTCCCGGTTTGCTGTTCGACTAACTGCATTTCTTTTTGCAGGGAGGAGAATCGCTGCATGATTTCGTTCATGCGCAGGGTCATGTTGTGGATGGTTTCCAGTTGGGGGCGGAGAGCCGGGGAAAGGGTTGCGGGATCAAGCAGCATCAGTTCGGAGTTGCCGAGGACCGAGGTCAAGGCGTTGTTCAGGTTGTGGCGGACTTCGAGCATGTAGCGTCCGAGTGCGGCCTGGTGTTCCATTTGGGCGTTGGATTCGCGCAGCCGGGAGAGATCGGCGGCGGCGCGGTCACGTTCCAGAATCTGGGTGGCGACGGTGACCAGTAATTCGGGCCAGGCGAGAATTTCCGGCAAAGAGACTACGCCCGGTAATTTCGGGGAATGGCCGTTCAGGCGCGAAACGTGGATGACGGGTTTTCCGGTGGAGCGCAGGGACTCAAGCAGCGGGCCAAGCGCTTCGAGCTGAAGGCCGCCGACGATGGCGAGATCGAAATCTTCTTGAAGCAGGCCGCAGGAATCGGAGCCCTTCACCGACAGGGCGGGGACGTTGCGCTCCACCAGCCAGCGGGCGGTGATGGCGACTGAGAACTCTTCTTCGTCGGAAATGATGACAACGGTCGGACGATCCACAGCGATTACTCCTAGTTACCTTCTTGCCGCGAGAGTGAAAGCACCCGCGCCGCGGTTTCTTTCGCCCTTTTCGGGGCTGTCTAGTTGTTGCTGTTTATCCAGGGCTTGCGCCCTGGGCTGCATTCTTTCGCCGCTCCGCGGCTGGGTGCGTGGCGCTGAACGAGCGCCCGACTCAAGTCGTGCCTTTGCACCTGTTTTGCTCTTAGCCCCCGGCGTCTCCGTCCCAGGTTGAAGGGCCGGTTGAAACTTCAAAATCCGCTGCGCTACCGCTGGTCGCGCCACCTGCGGCGGCGGCCTTTGCTTTTGGCTGAGTTTGCGCACCGAGCGGGTTCGGATTCTGGGTGAGAGCGGCTTCCACCGCGGTACGCAAGTCCACCAGAATGCAAAGCGGCTGGCCGGAAGAATATTCGGCGTGGAACATCACCTTCCAGGATTGGCAAATCATGCGCAGCCGGGCCAGTGGCTCTTCGGCGGAGAACTGGGCCTTGCGGCAGTCGAGGGTAGCGACGCCGTGTGATTCCAGTACGCGCAAGCCGTCGAGGATGGCATTGAGGTCCTGATGCATCAGGCGGAAAAATCGGCGGCGAATCAAGAAGCCAAACCGGGCAAACGCGGCCAGAGCTGGCGGTTCGAAGAATCTTGCCCCGGTGGAATGCTTGATCTCGCGTCCGCGTTCGATGATGCGGGTGGTCAATAGCCAGTTAAGGTTCTTGGCGTGAGTCGCCTCGGAGAGCAGGTCACTTAAGGGCGCGAGCCATTTGGGCTCGGTGGCTTCAACCGCACCCAAGACTGGCTCCAGCAACTGAGCGACGGTCTTGAAAGTGAGGTCGGCATCGCTGAGGTCAGAGGGAGCGTTTTGCGAAAAGAACTGGACAAGCAGGAAATCGACTTTGTCACGGTCCGACTCGGTGCGCTGCTTCTTGCTGAGATGGTGAGCCAAGAGCTGCCGCAGGGTTTCTTCATTCGTGGGCCCGGAGGTTTGAAGAAACTGACGCAGCTGGTGGGCGTGAATGCGCTGGTCCATGGACTCGAACCATTTCTCGGCTTCGGCGGAGGGAGCGTCGAGGGCGCTCTCCAGCTCTGGGCAGGGATGCACTTCGATCACGAATTCGCGAGCCAAGGTCGTGTAAACCGTGTAGAGACTGCGGAGGTTCGACCCGGCATTGCCTGCTACGGCCATACTGCTTCCTTGCGCACGTGAGATTACATCCCCGGTGCACCGGGTTTGGAGCACGATGAAGGCCACAAGTTCGACGGTCTAAGTAGTTGGAAATAAATGGAGTGATGATCTCAGCCGGGCGAAAAGAGCGATTCGCGTCTCATAATGAAACAGCCGGCGCTACGTTCCTGAGTATGAGGCCGACGAGGATGCGGGCGTGCTTCTTGATGTTGAAGGCTGTCAGTTTTCTATTGCAACTGGTGACTGGCTGCCGGTGGTTCAAAGCGGGAGCCGATGTTGTAGCGCTTGAGTTTGCGGTAGAGGGTGGCGCGGCTTATGCCGAGCATTTTGCCGGCCATGACTTTGTCGCCGTTGACTTGTTCGAAAACGCGCTGGATGGTGGCCCGCTCAATGTCTTCGAGATCGTTGGAGGTCAAGGAACTTTGGGGGCCGGCGCCGCCGTCGGCGCCGGGAGAGGGTGCGAGGGCAATTACGGCCGGCGGCAGATCGGCGACATCGATCAACTTGCCGTCCCCGAGAGCGGTGGCGCGTTCAATGGAATTCTCCAACTCGCGGACATTGCCGGGCCAGTCGTATTGCAGGAGCGCTTTCATGGCGGCGCTGGTTACCTGGATGGATGAGCCCTTGGCGTGGCGATCGAGAAACCAGTGCACCAGCATGGGAATATCGGAGCGGCGCTCGCGGAGCGAGGGGAGATGAACGGTGACGACGTTCAAGCGAAAATAGAGGTCTTTGCGGAAGCGACCGGCGCGGTATTCGGTTTCGAGATCGCGATTGGTGGCGGCGATGACGCGCACGTCCACTTTAGTCTTGTGATTGCTGCCGACGGGGCGGACTTCTTTTTCCTGGAGAACGCGCAGCAGCTTGGCTTGCATCTCCTGCGGGAGTTCGCCGATTTCATCGAGGAAGATGGTGCCCCCGTGAGCGGTTTGGAAAAGGCCGGGTTTCGAGCGCATGGCTCCGGTGAAGGAACCTTTTTCGTGTCCGAAGAGTTCGCTCTCGATGAGAGTGGGAACCAGAGAGCCGCAATCCACGGCTACAAAGGGGCGATTGGCGAAGGTACCGCGGAAGTGGATCGCGCGCGCGACCAGTTCTTTGCCAGTGCCGCTTTCGCCCATGACCAGGACGGGAGTGCGAGTGTCTTTCAAGCGCGCGATCATACGCAGCACGTCTTGAATTTTGGGAGTGGAGCCGACAATGCCGTGCAGTCCGGTCTCGGTATCCATGCGTTCGCGAAGGAACTGGTTCTCTTCCACCAGTTCGATTTTCTCCGCCATGCGGCGCAGGAACATGCGCAACTCTTCGAGCGGAGAGAAGGGTTTGGCGATGTAGTCGTAGGCGCCGAGTTTCATGGCCTGGACTGCGGTCTCGACGGAACCGTGGCCGGTCATGACGGCAACTTCACAACGGGGAAGCCTTTTCTTGACTTCATCGAGAAACTCGAGGCCGGACATTTGCGGCATGACCAGGTCGGTCAGGATAATGTGCGCGGGCTGTTCTTCGAGCAGGGCGAGGGCGGCCTCTCCGGTATTGGCTTCCATGCAGGTGAAGCCCATGGCTTCAGCGACGGTCATGCACAGGCGACGGATGCTGGCTTCGTCGTCCACCACTAAGAAGCGAATTCCTAGATGAGAAGTCACTGCGGTTTCCCCATGGTCTGCTCGACCACCGAAATAAACTGCTGAACTCCAAAAGGTTTTTCCACGCAGGGCGCGCCCGTGCGTTGCAGAGTGGCGGCGGTATCTTCGTTGGCGATGTCGCCGGTGATGAACACCAGGCGGGAAACCAACTCAGGACGGTTGCGCGAAATCCAGTCGTGAACATCGGCGCCATTGACGCCGCCGGGGGTGCGCATGTCGGAGACAACACCGAGAAACTCGCCCGATTCGAGGGTGCGCAGGCCGTCGGCGCCGGATTCGCAACACACGACTTCGTAGCCGCTGCGCTCGAGAACGGCGCGCACGTAACTCATCACTGCAGGCTCATCCTCGATAAGCAGTACGGGCAGGTGAATGGGTTTAGCTGCAAGGGAGCTCATGGTTTGGTAACTCCAGCTACGGCCGAGAGCGAAGCCAGTTCGCTGACGGACGGGAATCGAACGGTAAAGGTCGCACCGGCGCGGTCCACGTTGTTGGAGCAGAGAATTTCGCCACCGTGTTCCTTGACGATGCCATAACAAATGCTGAGGCCGAGGCCGGTGCCTTCGCCGACTTCTTTGGTGGTGAAGAAAGGATCGAAGATGCGCTCGGGGTAGGTAATGCCGTGGCCGTTGTCGCAGAAGGCAACTTCAACGAAGTCATTGCTGCTGCGGGTGGAAATCTCAATGCGCGGGCCGGGCACGGATTCGCGCACTGCATCGTAAGCGTTATTCAGAATGTTGAGGAAGACCTGCTGCAACTGCTGGGAGTCGCCGATGACAAAAGGCAGAGCATCGTCGTATTGCTCAGTGATGGCGACGCCGCGGCTGTGGAAGTCGTAGGCGCGCAGCTGGATGGTGCGCTTCAGAATTGCATTGAGCTGCACGGGTTTGCGCTGCGGCGGCATCTGGCGAGCGAAGCTGAGCAGGTTCTGCACGATCTGCTTGGTGCGCTGGGCCTCTTGCAAGATCACGCGCAGATCTTTGCGGGCGCTTTCGGGCACTTCCTGGTTTTCCATGAGCAAGTCGGCGAATCCCAAGATGGCGGTGAGCGGATTATTCACTTCGTGGGCGACGCCAGAGACCAGCTGTCCGACCGCGGCCATTTTTTCTGCGTGCATCAGCTTGGCTTGCAAGGAAGCGGAGTCAGTGACGTCGCTCATGACGACGATGATGCTGCTGACGTGCGATTGTTCGTCGCGCATGGGGCTGAGATTTACGGAGAATTGCAGGATGCGGCCGTCGGCGCGCAACACTTGCAGTTCCAGATTGTCCACCTGGTTGCCGGCAATGACGGCTTCATAGGCTTCCTGGAGGGCGGCGCGTTTGGCCGGGGCCACGAGGCTCTCGAGCGGCTGACCGAGGATGGCGTGCTGTTCGTATCCCAGAGCCTGCCAGCGGCGGTTGGCGTAGCTGATCAGTCCGGCCGTGTCGGAAACCAAAATCAGGCTCTGGGTGTTGTTGAGGATCTTGCCGGAAAAGTCGCGCTCGCGTTGCAACTCCAACTGATAGGCCTTCAGGCCACTGACGTCGAGCATGAGTCCACGGTATTGGGCGACGTTTCCCTGGGCGTCGCGGACGGCGAAGGCGTTGATTAGAACGTGGACGGCGCCGCCGTCTTTGCGGCGCAGAACTTCCTCGCGATTGCGCAGAGTGCCCTGCCGCTCCATAAGAGCGAAGAGGTCGCGATGCCGATCCGGAGTGGGGAAGACCTCCTCGCGAGGGTCGCAATGGAGGAGTTCGTCACGGCTGGCATGGCCGAGCATGCGGACGAGCGCGTCGTTGACTTCGATGAAGAGTCCGTCGGGACTGCAAAAGAAAAGGCCTTCCTGGATATTGTCGAACAACTCGCGATAACGGCGTTCGGCTTCGCGGCGGTCGGTGATGTCTTTCAGGACGTGGATAGTCTGCAGACCCTCGCTGCTGGCGGCGTGCACTTGCGAAGTGGAGACCAGATAGGTGCGCTCCAGGACCGGGTGCATGTATTCGTCGGTCAAGTTGCCGGTGCTGCGGCAGAAGGGGCAGGAGCGAGTTGGAGGATTGGCGCCGGTGGCCAGTAGCGCGCCCATGTTAAGGCCGATCAGTTGCTGCGGCTGCACGCCGATGAAGTCAGCCAGCGAACGATTCACGCGGAGAACGTTTCCGGACTCATCGTGGGCGACGATGAAGTCGGAGATGGCGTCAAAGATTTCGATCCAGTGGCGGTTGGCCTGCTCCATGCGGGTGAAGAAGCGGGCGTTTTCGAGCGAGACGGAAGCTTGTCCAGCGATGGCCTGCAAGAGTTGCCGGTCTTCCTCGGTCAGGGGTTTGGCGCGGTCCACCAGGCACAACGCGCCGAGCATCTGATCCTCGCTGCCCTGCAGGCGGGCGAGGATGACGTGATTCCAGCCAGTTTGGCCGGCGAGTTCGGTCCCGAGGAGCGTTACGGCGGTGGTGATGAGGATCGGATCGGATTGAGCGGACATGGCGGCCATGACGGCGCGCGAGAATTTGGCGGGGAATAATTCGTCGCCGCCGGGACTTGAGCCGGGACTGGAGAGGAGACCAAAAACCACGCTGGGCTGGGGAACGCTCTCCACGATCAGAGCTGCGCCGCGGGCTTCCATCATGGTGGCGGCACGCTCGACAAAGCGGACCGAGAAGTCGGGACCACGCAGCAGGGAACTTACCTGGAGGGCAAGATTGGTCAGGGACTCGGCACGATTGCGGTGCCGCTCGGAAAGCAAAAGATTGCGGCTGACTTCGAGAGCGACCGTGACCTGCGCGGCGAGGGCCTGGGAGCGGCGAAGGTCTTCTTTCGAGATGCCTCCCTGATCGAGGCGATCCAACACGCCGAAAATGCCGAGCAGTTGTCCATTGCTGCCGAGGAGGGGGACGGCGAGAAGCTGGCGGACGTTGAAGTCCTTCAGAATTTGCCGGTTTGCTCCCTGCACGTCGGAGATGTCGTCAGCCCACAGCACCTCTTTGTTGCGCATGGCGCGAGTGAGAATTCCTTCGGGAATGACGAAGCCGCCGGGGCCATGTTTGCCGTCGGCAAAACTCCAGCGGACTTCGATTTTGTCATCCTCCACCAATCCCACGAAGGCGCGTCCAAAACCGAGGAAGTCGCTGGCGCGGAGGATGAATTTCTGCATGAACTGGTCGAGGTCGGAGCTCGATCCGAGTTCGGAGGCGATGCTGAGAATCTGATGCAGTTCGTGGGCCTGGGCGCGGGCTTTAGCGTAGAGCTCGGCATTGGAAATCGCGACGGATGCAAAGCTGGTGATGACGGGCAGGAGCGATTTCTCTTCGGCGCTGAAAGGCCCTTCCCGGCGGGGATAGACGAGGACCGCGCCCTGCTTGCTGGAAGTGCGGAAAGGCGCGGCCAGCAAGGTGCCGGGAGGAACTAGATCGCCCAGGGAGTGAGTTGCGGGATCGATGGCGACGCTGATAGGTTCGCCTGCCATGACGGCGCGGTGAGCGAGGTCGGAAGCGAAATGCAGGTCTTTCTCTTTGCGGTCATAGCGGGCACGGACTGAGACTGCGGTGGCTGGAGTCTGGGTGGCGACAGCCCACAATTCGTACCCCGTGGTTTCGCGGACCAGGATGCACACCAGGGGAGTGCGGAGCAGGGCGCGGAGGCGGTCGGCGACGGCTTCCACCAGCAGCGCTAAGTCTGGTTCCGAATGCAGGCTGTGTGCGACTTCGGCAAGAATTCCGGCGCGGCGCTGTTCTTCGCGGGCTTGCTCGGACAAACGCACGGCCTCAAGAAAGCTGCCCAACTGAGCGGCCAGAATACTGGCTTTCGTCACATGATCGGGGCTAAAAAAATGTGGATCGATGGTGTGCAGGAACACCACCGCGCCGATCACTTCGTTGGACATCATGAGGGGGACGGCCAGCATGGACTTGGCGCCATACTCGGCGGCCATCGGATCATGGGCGGTGTTAATGGCGTTGAAGTAAACCGCTTTTTTCCGGTGAACAGCCTGGTTCGCGATAGCACTCTCGCCCTGATTTAAAAGCGAGTCGCGGAAACGGTCGGCCATCCATCCTTCGGCCTCCGCGCCTACCATCTGATCGGGCGAGACGAGTCGCCATACGTAGGTGCCGCTGACTTGGAAATAGCTGCGGGTGGCGCGGCAGAAAATCTTGAGAAGCTCAGGGGAGGACGTGGCTTGGGCGGCGGCGCTGGAAAAGGACAGCAGCAGTTTTTGAAAGGAATCATCTTCGGACTGGGATCCGGATCCGCCGGCGTGCAGTTTGGATATCTGTTCGGATCCGGTAGTCAGAAGCCTCCTCCTTCGCGGTGTTCGGTGAACACACCGAGCCACAAGTTATTGAATTAATTGGACTCTATCCTGCAATCTCAATTTGAGTCAAGGGAAAAGGCTGGTTGGAGGCGCGGGCAGGCATCCGGCTTGCCATAACTTCGAAATGTATCGTCCTGAGACAAGATTGGCATGAATGAGACGTTCATGCCGTGGTTCCGGAAGATGAAGGAGTGGATCACACGGGTGCAAGTTGCTGAAAAATTTGGCCTTACCGTTTTGGGAAGAACGTTCTTCCCGTTGGAACCCGTTGTGCACTAAATAAATGCATTTCATAAACCGAGGGGGGCTTGTGTCTCTACAGACGATAGTTCGAAGTGTGCGCAGCGCACTGTTGTTCTTCCTGATCTTGGCCACGGTGAGCGGGAGCTTCGCGCCGGCTGGGTTTGCTCAAAGCGGTATCGACCGGAAAGTGAAGAGCAGAGTCGCGCCGGTGTATCCGGAAATCGCGCGAAAGATGGGCATCACGGGGAACGTGAAGCTGCAGCTGGTGGTGCTCGCCAATGGCGAGGTGAAAGAAACCAAAGTAATCGGTGGTCACCCGATTCTTGTCAACGCGGCGGTGGATGCGGTGAAAAAATGGAGATTCGAAACCGCCAGCGCTGAAAGCACGGGAACGGTGGAATTCAAGTTCGATCCGGGCAATTAACCGGCGCGGGTAGGTCTTCGAGATTCGGGGAGAGACGTCATGTCTATCAGCAAGAAGCTTTACATGAACTTTGGCGCAGTGCTGGCCATGGTGATTGTGCTGTTCCTGGTGAACCTGGTCGCAGTACAGCGGGAGCACAGCGCAAAGTCGGCGGCGGCAGCGGCGCTTGAAATGAAGGACATCACTGAGAACGTCAGATCCCAGATGATGAATAACCGCCTGTTTCTTGGCAACTACCTGCTGAGCGGGGACAGCCGGGAAGTGGACCATATGAACGACGGTGTCCACCAGTTGAATGACAGCTTGCAAAATAGCGTGAAGCTGGCCAACTCGGACCAGCAGCGGGCGGCGCTAGACACGGTCCAGAAAAATGAAAATGCCTGGGTGGCCGAATTTGCCCAGCCGATGCTACAGAAGCGAAAAGAGGTAGACGCGGGCAACGCTACCGTCGCCGATCTCCAAATTTACTACCTACAAAAGGACGCCTCGGCGTGGCTGAAGACCTCGACCGATGCGCTGAACGTGGCCGACCACGAAACCATGCACATCCTGGATGAACGGCGTAAGACCGATGAGAGCGCGGGTACGTGGACAATTTTTATTGCGTTGTTGAGCACGCTCGTGGCTTTGGGCCTGGGAATCGCGATTGCCTACCGGACTGCGCACTCGATCACCAAGCCGCTGTCGGAGTTGATGAAGGTGGCACAGCAGATCGGCGATTCGGGCGATCTGGACCACCAGATTGATATTCAACGCGATGACGAAATTGGGCAGTTGGGGCGAACCTTTGGCCGGATGGTGACTTACCTGAAAGAGATGGCGGCGGTTTCGGAAGCCATCGCCGGCGGCAATTTGACGGTAGAAGTGAAACCACGCTCGACCAACGACACCTTGGGCAACGCTTTTGCGCAGATGATTGAAGGGCTGCGCGGGCTGGTGCGAAATGTGCGGGATGCATCTTCGCAGGTGGCCAGCGCTTCGACGCAAGTCGCGGGAGCTTCGGACGAATCGGCAAAGATCAGCTTGCAGACATCGTCGGCGATTGATGAAGTGACCAGCACCATGCACGAAATGAGCGTCAACGTGCAGAACATGGTGAAGAGCACGCAGGTGCAGGCGTCGAGCGTGAGCGAGACGTCGGCGTCGATTGACCAGATGGTGGCTTCGATCCAGCGCGTCGCAGATACCGCTAAAGTGCTGCTCGATATTTCGAACCGTTCGCGTGAGGAAGTGCACAGCGGCATCACCACCATGGAAAAGGCCACTGAGGGCCTGAACAAGATCAACAACACGATTGGATCGTCGGGACAGATTATCGGAGCGCTGGGGCAGAGGGCGGATGACATCGGCAAGATCATTGAAGTGATTGACGATCTGGCCGAGCAAACCAACCTGCTGGCGCTCAACGCGGCGATCGAAGCGGCACGCGCGGGCGAACACGGTCTGGGATTTGCGGTGGTCGCCGATGAAGTGCGCAAACTGGCAGAGAAATCGGCGCAATCGACCAAGGAAATTTCCGAACTGATCCAGAGCATTCAGAAGGAAGCGCGGAAAGCGGTCGAGAACATGGACCAGAGCACCGGCATCGTGAATGAAGGGCTGGATCTGGGGCAGGAACTGAATACTGCGCTACGCAAGATTTCGAACGTGGTCACCGAGGTGTACAAGTTCGCCCAGGAAATTGGTGCGGCGACGAACGAGCAGTCGCATGGTTCCACGCAGATTGCGCGGGCAACCACGCGGCTGAACGAGATCACGCACGAAATCAACTCGGCGGTGGAAGAGCAGGCTTCCGGCGCCCATGCGGTGGTGAAGGCGATGGAGCGGATGCGGGAACTGGTGCAGCAGACGACTTCGGGTTCGACGGAACTGGCGGCGTCGGCGGAACAGATGTCGAAGATGTCGCGCGAACTGCTGGACTCGATGAACAGCTTTGGCATTGGGCATGACAGCGATTTTGCGGATGGACGGGGTCGCAAAGCGGCGCGTGCCAGTGCAGGATCACGCGCATGAACGTAGCAGCCAACGTAAGTCGTGAGCTGCACATTGTCGGCTTTGAAGTGGGCCGCGAGACTTACGGCGTCCCCATTACTTCGCTGCACGAAATCGTGCGGGTGCCGGAAATTACCGCGGTGCCGGATGCTCCTGACTACATGGAAGGAGTCATCAACCTGCGGGGGAAGATCGTCTCGGTCATCGATCTGCGCAAGCGGCTGGGAGAAAAGAAAGTCACAAGCAGCAGAAAGAACCGGATTCTGGTGGTGGAACACAAGGGAAAACTCGCCGGACTGATTGTGGATTCTGCTTCGGAAGTGTTGAAGATTCCAGCGACCGACGTGGAGCCCTCACCGACGACCCTGCAAGAGGGGCGCTCGAATTGTGTGACCGGACTGGGCAAGTACAAAGGGCGGCTGATCGTTCTGCTGGACATGACACGGGTGTTGGACTTGGGCGCGATGCAGAAGATTGCGGCGACGTCCGAGGGTAGTACCGAGCCAGGCGCCGGAACCCGGCGAGCTGCGGCAGCGAAGTAAGCGAAAGACAAAAGACAAGGAAGCTCATGAGTTCTCCAGCTCTGGCCATCCAACTTAGTGAAGCCGAAATGCGGTTGCTGCAGACCCTGGTGTATCAGGAATGCGGCATGTATTTCGATTCCCGGCGGACGCATTTTCTGCAAGACCGGTTGCAACGGCGGCTGCGCGAATGCCGCATGGATTCGTTCTACAGCTACTACCGCCTGCTGATGAGCCCAGCCGGCAAGCAGGAACTGATTTGCCTGGTAGAAAACCTGACGGTCAACGAGACCAGTTTTTTCCGCAATAAGGCGCAGCTCGAACTTTTCCACAAACACATTCTGGACGAAATCATCCGCGAAAAGCAGGAAGAACGTGATTATCAACTGCGCATCTGGAGCGCGGGCTGTTCAACGGGGCAGGAGCCTTACACCATTGCGATGATGGTGGCGGACGCGCTGGCGTATCACCAACTGCGGATGCCGAGTCAGAGAGACGCAGTTTGGCCGAAGCCGCTGGTGCCGCCGCCGTGGAAGGTGGAAATCCCGGCCAGCGATATCAACTACTCGGTGCTGCGAGCGGGACAGGAAGGGATTTACAGCGAGCACCAGATGTCGTCGGTGGATTACAGCTACCGGCTGCGTTATTTCGACAAGGTCGGCGAGCGTTACGCGGTCAAGAAAGGCGATCAAGGAGATCGTCCATTTCGATTTTCACAATCTCAAGACCGAATTCCTGCCGCAGTCGAATGACATTATTTTCTGCCGCAACGTGATGATGTATTTCGACGAGGCCGAGCAAAAACGGCTGGTGGAAAAGTTCTACCGCTGCTTGAGTCCGGGCGGGTATCTGCTGGTGGGTCACGCGGAAAGCCTGCTGGGCCTGACCGACAAGTTCACCATGGTGTATCGCGAGAGCGGCACGGCTTACAAGCGCCTTGAGGTTTCCCAGTGAGTGAGTTTTTCGATGACCGGGGCGGCGAGCTGCGCGATCTCTTCTTTGAGACGGCGCAGGAGCTTCTGCAGTCGCTGAACGACGATGCCTTGAAACTGGAGAAGGCGCCGCACGACTCGGAAGTGGTGCGGAGCATTCGGCGCACGGTGCACACACTGAAGGGGGATGCGGCGGCGTGCGGGTTCCACGAGCTGAGCGAATTGGCGCACATCATGGAGGATGCGCTGGCGGTGGAGGTCACGGCCACAACGTTCTCGCTGGCGGAATTGGGATTCACGGCGGCCGACACGTTCGGCGCCATGCTGGTCTGCCTATCGGCAGCAGAGTGCGTTGCCCGATAGCTTGCCGCTAAGGCAGATGGTGCAGCAGTTGGCTGCGGGAGCGGCGGATGCTGCTGCGGAAAAGGGCAAGAAATCCGGCGGAGCGAAAAAATCGAGCAACGCGAAGAAATCGAAGGCCGATAGCGCGGAAGTGGTGTGGACGGAATACGAAAAACTTGCGGCTGAGGCTGCCCGGTCGGAAGGCAAAAAGATTTTCCATGTGGTGGCGCAGATTGATCCGCTGTGCGCCATGCCGATTGCGGCGCGGCAGTTGGTGGCTAACGCGCTGGCGGCGGTGGCGCAGATCGTGGGCGCAAGGCCGGAGCTGGGTTCAGCCACGACCGTGCAAAAGATTGATCTGCTAGTAGCGACTTCGCAGGCGGAGCGAGATCTGGTGGCGAAATGCCGCATCCCGACGGTGATTTCAACCGTGGAGTGCGTGGAGATTGGCTTTGCGAAGCCCGAAACATCGGATGAAGCGCAGGTGAAACCAGCAGGCGTTGCCGTGGAAGAGCAACTTGAGGCTGGTCAGGTGGTGAGGGAGAGTGAAGGGGCGAACCGGAAGTCCACGCTGGGCGAAACGGTTTTGCGGGTGGATGCGGAGAAAATCGACAACGTACTGAATCTGGTGGGCGAGTTGATTATTGGAAAATCCATGCTGCAGCAGGTGCTTTCGGAATATGCGGCGCGCTCGCCGAAGGACGCTTTGCGGTCCCGTTTCGCGGATGCCATGGGATTTCAGGCGCGGGTACTCAATGATCTGCAGCGCTCGGTGATGAAAATTCGCATGGTGCCGGTGGAGCAGCTGTTCCGGCGTTTTCCGAGGATCGTGCGGGATGCGGCGCAGCGTTGCGACAAGCAAGTGGAATTGGTGCTCAGCGGACAAAACACAGACTTGGATAAAAGCCTGCTGGATGCGATTTCGGAGCCGTTGACCCACATCGTGCGAAATGCGGTGAGCCATGGAGTCGAGAGTCCGGCGGCGCGGAAACAGGCGGGGAAACCAGCCACGGGGACCATTCGGCTGGATGCGTATCACCAGGCCAACCAGTTGATTGTGGAAGTCAGCGATGATGGACGCGGAGTTGACGCAGCCAAGATCAAGGCTAAAGCGATCCGGACTGGGGTGATCACGGCGGAGCAGGCGGAACGGATGCCGTCGTCTGAAGTGCTGGATTTGATTTTCCGGCCGGGATTCAGCACGGCGGATGAGATCACGGAAATTTCGGGGCGAGGAGTGGGGCTGGACGTAGTGCGCAGCGTGTTGCACCGGCTCAAGGGGACGGTGGAGTTGGAAACGCATCCCGGGCAGGGAACGCGGTTCCGTCTGAAACTGCCGCTGACGCTGGCCATCATCAAGGCGCTGCTGTTCCGGGTGGAGCACCGGTTGTATGCGATTCCGTTGAACACGGTGGCGGAGATCGCGCGGGCCTGGGAATCGGACTTGCATCAGGTGGCTTCGTGGGAGGTAGTGCAACTGCGAGGGCAGGCGTTGCCGCTGATGCGGTTGGGAAAGAACTCCATTGGCGCGACCGACGAACGCCGGGGGAAAATTTTCATTCTGGTCATCAATTACAACGATCGCAAGATGGGGCTGATTGTGGACTCGCTGGAAGGTGAAGAAGAATTGGTTATCAAGGCGCTGGACGATCAGACGATTGCCACGGACCTGGTGAGCGGCGCGTCCATTCTGGGCGATGGCCGGGTGGTACTGATCATGAACCTGACGGCGGTGGTGGAGCGGTTCACTCGTTCCACGGCGGATGTGAGCCAGTCCGGGGTATTGCTGGCGGACGCGGACCGGACGGTGCCGGGGGCGGGGGTATTGGCGGAGGTACGGCAATGAGCGCGCAACCGGTACGAGTGCTGGTGGTGGATGACTCGGCGCTGATGCGCAAGCTCATCCCGCAGATTCTGGAAACCGACAACTCGATCCAGGTGGTGGGCACGGCCATGGACGGGAATTTCGGGCTGAAGAAGATTGCCGATCTGAAGCCGCAAGTGATCACGCTGGACCTGGAAATGCCGGGCATGGGCGGCCTGGACATGTTGAAAGAAATCATGCGGCAGCACCGCATTCCGGTGATTGTGGTCAGTTCGCACAGCACCGAGGGAGCGTCAGTAACGCTGAAGGCGCTCTCACTGGGCGCGTTTGATTTTGTGGCGAAGCCGCGGGATGTTTCGCAGCGCATGCAGGAAGTGGCGACCGAACTGATTTCGAAGATCAAGGCGGCAGCCCAGAGCCGTGGGATTCCGATTCATGCGGCGGCTGATTTTCCGGTGCCGGTGGCGCGGCCCAAGGGAAAGCCGGGGGAAAAGAAGGCTCCGAGCAAGATTGTGGCAATCGGAATTTCAACCGGGGGGCCGCAGTCGCTGCACTATTTGCTGGCGCAATTGCCGGCAGATTTTCCGGGCAGCATTGTGGTGGTGCAACACATGCCGGAAGGGTTTACCGAAATGTTTGCCCGCCGCCTGGATGAGTGTTGCGCGCTGAACGTGAAGGAAGCGCAATCGGGCGATCTGCTGCTGGCGGGACGGGTGCTGATCTGCCCGGGCAGCCGGCACTTGAAAGTAAAGCGGTTGCCGCTGGGGGACATCGCGATATTGAGCGACGACCCGCGGGTAAACGGACATCGCCCTTCTGCCGATGTGATGTTCAAGAGCGTGGCGGAAGAGTTTGGCCACCACGCGGTGGGCGTCCTCATGACGGGAATGGGAGAGGACGGAGCGCACGGGTTGGGCTTGATGAAGGCCGCGGGCGGGATGACGATCGCGCAGGGTGAGCAGTCTTGTGTGGTGTTCGGCATGCCCAAGGCGGCCATTGAGCGCGGTCATGCCATGCGAGTGGTGGAGTTGGAAGCGATGGCCGCCACGCTGCAGGCACAGTGTTTACCGGGCCGCAAAGGTTTGTCGGAGAAGGCCGCGGGTGCGGGAGAGAGTTGATCTTTGGGGTACCCGGTGTGTCCGAGAGCGCCGGGGTGTGACAAGTTAGGGGCAGGGAAATAGAAGGAGGAGGACCATGGAGCAGTTTGCAGCAGTCAAGCGAAGCAAAGACGGGCAGCCAGTCCAGTATTTGATCGTGGACGACTCCGTCTTCGCGCGCAAGAACCTGGGCCGGATTATCGAAAGTTTCGGCGGGCAGGTGGCGGGCGAGGCGGGAGATGGACTGACGGCCATCAGTGAATACGAGCGCATCAAGCCGGACATCGTGCTCATGGACATCACCATGCCGCAGATGGAAGGGATTGAGGCGGCGGAAAAAATCGTGCAAAAGAACCCGGACGCGCGCGTGGTCATGGTGTCCTCTGTTGGCTACCAGGAGAACATTGTGGCGGCGCTGCAACGAGGAGCGCGGCACTTCGTGCAGAAACCTGTGAAGCCTGAAGTTCTTTACGAAGTGATCAAGTACGTGCTGGGAGATGACGGAGCAGTTGCGAGCGCTGCCGGCGCAGGGGTCTAACGATGAAGATGGAACTGATCCAGCCGTTTATCAACGCGGCTGATGCCGTATTGTCGCAAGGGTTGAAGTCGCCGATGGCGATCGATCACCTGAGCATGGAAGAGGAAGCGTATCGCCGCAAGGGCGTCGCCGCCGAGATACGCCTGACCGGCGACATTGAGGGACGAGTAATTTTTGATCTCGCTCCCAAGACTGCCGCGATCGTTGCCAGTCATTTCGCAGGCGCTGAACTGCCCGAGTCCGACGACTTGGTGCGGGAAGCGGTGTGCGAACTGGCGAACCAGGTCATTGGCAATGCTGTGGCCACGCTCAACGATCAGGGATTTCATTTCCGCGTGCATCCTCCTGAGCTGCATACCTCCGAGCAGGGGCCGAAGAGCACGGTGGATACCGAGGCACTGGTGCTTTGCTTTGAGACTCCGACTGGCAGCGTGTACATGAATATTGCGCTGCGGTACAACGCTGCGTTGGAAGTTAAGGCGGCGGCCGCAGGGCAGTAAGAGCCGATCTGCGTCACGCGTAAGGGTTGTGCGATCGCACGCCCTGCCAGCTACGTCTGGGAATCCTCTGCAGCAACTACTTCAAGAGTTTGTTTTCTCTCTCGATATTTCGTACAGCACAACGCTCGCAGCTACTCCCGCATTGAGCGATTCCACGCGTGGCGAGTGGGGGATGGTGATCAGCTCATCCATCTGCGAGAGCAGCTTCTTGTCCAGCCCGGCGCCTTCGTTGCCGACGAATATTGCAACCTGGCCGAGCCAAGTTGGCCTGCGGCAGCGGGGTTCCTTTGTGCGACGAAGTGGCCAACATGCGGATGTTGCGGGTGCGGAACTGGGTGATGGCCTCGGTCAATGCAACTTTAGACACCATCAAGCGGAAAACTGATCCGGCGGAGGCTCGGACCACTTTGCTGTTGTAGGGGCTGACGGTGCCGTCGCCGAGG
The DNA here is from genome assembly GCA_963839975.1 of uncultured Acidobacteriota bacterium. Classification (GTDB taxonomy): domain Bacteria; phylum Acidobacteriota; class Terriglobia; order Terriglobales; family Acidobacteriaceae; genus Gp1-AA145. The sequence continues at coordinate 1,570,260 of CAWIXA010000003.1, forward strand.
AGGACACCTTTGGCGCCGAAGGCCTCCGCTGAGCGGAGGATGGTGCCCAGATTTCCAGGGTCTTGGACTCCGGCGATTACCAGGACGGGGCCAGTCGTGGTGTGGTCGAGAATATCTGTCAGAGAAGACTTCTTGACCTGGACCAATGCGGCGACGCCTTGTGGGGTTTCGCTGGGGACGGTGCTACGGAATAGCTTGTCGGGCAGGAGCAGGGTTTCGGTGTGGGCGCCGATTTGCGGGAGCAGGCGGGCGGTGCGGGACTGGGCGGCGTCGCTGACGAAAAGGGCGCGGAAGCGGAGTCCGCTGCGGACGGCTTCTTCGATGATGCGGAAGCCTTCGACGGCGCACTCACCGGTGGCAGTCAGTTCGCCCCGGTCGAAAGCGTGGCGGAGCTCTTTCACCAAAGCATTGTGGCGGCCTTCGATGCGGCGCAGGCGGCCGGTTTCGGATTGAGTGGTTGTCATCGGCTCAATATCTTTCCCACAGGAATCATACGCGAGCGGAAAATCATGCGTTTGGGCGGGAGCGCGGTCGTGGTATCTTAACTGTCTCAAACCAAAGCAATTTCGGAGAAGTCCGTGCGCGTGGAGATATTAAAGATCAACAGTGAGCAACCGGAGGCTTCACTGATCCGGTATGCAGCCGATCAGATCCGGGCGGGCGAAGTGCTGGGCATGCCGACGGACACGTTCTACGGACTGGCGGCGGACCCATTCAATCTGCGGGCGGTGGAGCGGGTGTATGAAATCAAGTCGCGCTCGCGGCACAAACCGCTGTCGCTGCTGATTGGGGATGTGGAGCAGGCGGAAGAATTGGCCAAGCCGTTGCCGGAAGAGTTCCATGCGCTGGCGGCAAAATTCTGGCCGGGACCGCTGACCATTATTGTGAAAGCCGCCTCGAGGTTGCCGCTGAAAGTTACGGCCAATACGGGGAACGTGGCTCTGCGAGTGCCTAATGCTGCGATTCCGATTGCGGTAGTAACGGCGGCGGGGATTCCGATCACGGCGACTTCCGCGAACCTGAGCGGCGAATCGGAATGTACCAGTGCGGAAGAGGTGAGAGAGCAGCTCGGAGTGCGTATTCCGATTATTGTGGATGGCGGCGCGTCTCCGCGGGAGATTGCCTCGACCATTGTTGATCTCACCGATGAAGAAGCGCGCTGGAAGATTTTGCGCGAGGGCGCCATCTCCTCCCAGGAGATTTCGGAGTTCTTCGCGAAGGGGTGAGCGCAACGGCCACCAAGCGAGCGATCTTCTGGACTACGGTTATCGCGATAGTTTTTGTCGCGACCGTGGTGGCCTCCACGGTTCACACCATTGTTCACGATTCCCGTCAGCAGCAGTTGCACCCGGCGGATGCCATCATTGTTTTTGGCGCGGCGGAATATGACGGGCGGCCGTCGCCGGTGTTGCGGGCGCGGCTTGACCATGCCAATGACTTGTTCCGCAAAGGGCTGGCGCCGGTGGTTATCACGACCGGCGGAGCGGCCGCTGATCCGAACTTCAGCGAAGGCGGGGTGGGGCGCGATTACCTGATGCGCAAGGGAGTGCCGGAATCGGCGCTGATCGCGGAGACGCAGGCGTCGGATACGGCGGAGTCGGCGGAGCGGGTGGCGGTGATTATGCGCGCCAACCACATGCGGACCTGTATTGCGGTCAGCGATGCGTATCATGTGTTTCGCATCCGCAAGCTGCTGGAGCATGAGGGAGTGCAGGTCTTTGTGGCGCCGCGGCCGGATTCGCGGCCGAAATCGGCCTGGCAGCGCGGGGTGGCGCTGTTAAGGGAGAGTGTGAGTTATCTGGTGTGGCGGGCGGGGATTCGGGGATAGGAAATCGTTCACCACAGAGACACGGAGTCACAGAGAAAAGCTTAGAAGCAACTTCTGGCCACGGATTTACGCGGATTCACACTGATAAACCTAATTTCTTTCTTTATCCGTGCTGATCCGCGGAGATCCGTGGCTGTTCTCTCAGCAAATCACCAGCCCATTCTCTTTCGCAGTTCGGTCACGTGGGCGACGTGGTGCTTGCCGTGCCAGGAATAGAGGACGAGATTCTTCTCCAGCGAAACCGGACCCAGTTCCGGATGGCGGAAGGTTCGCTTCCAGTCGTCCGGCTTTAGACGATCGCAGCAGTTGCACCCAGCGGGTGTGCAGCGAGTCGAGCAGCGCAAGCGAAACTTCCACGGGAGTGGCTTGCGTGTCGGCGAGTTGCGCCCAGCGGTCTTCGGCGTAGGGCTTGATGGTGGGCTCATCCTCGGTAAGAGCCAGCTTGTATCGGACGTAGGCGTTCATGTGGCTGTCGGGGACGTGATGGGCGACTTGGCGGACGGTCCATCCGCCTTCGCGGTAGGGAGTGTCCAGTTGTTGGGGGGATAATCCTGCTACTGCGGCGCGCAGGGCGGCGGGAGCTTGCTCGATGTTGGCGATTAGTTGGGCGCGTTGGTCGGGGGTGGGAGGGCCGTCGAAGTGGAATTTTCCGATGGGGTAACGAGGGTCGGGCATGTTGGCTCCTGGATGGTGAAGTAGATGACGTGGCTGATAGGAGGGGCGCAGGATTTTTTGTTTGGGGCGGCGTGAGCATTACGATTCAGAGCAGAGGTTAAATCAACGTCAAAAGCCTGGGCCTGCGGCCCAGGGGCGGGTGGGACAGCCGCCCCTACACGACCAGAGCGAGCATGGTCGCCATCAGTGCGGCGATGGCGGTGGAGGTGAAATTTACGGCGTTGTTGCCGATTGCGCCGCGGCGTTCTGCGGTCGCGCCGAGGAGGCTGTCGGCGATCATGCCAATCACTGCGGCTGCGGCGCAGATCGCTGCGGTATGCCATCCGCCGCCGACAGCCCGAAATCCAATCGGCGAGAGAGCGGTCAGGCTCACGGCGAGGGCGGCGATGACGCCTGCCATAGTTCCGGCGAGGGTGATGGCCCCATCGGTTCCTTCGGCGACGGGCTTCCAAGTTGTGATCAAGCGAGGAGTCCCGCCGACGGCCTGCCCGATCTCACTGGAGACCGTGTCGGCGGCGGCTTCGGCGAGGGCGGCAACCAGAGCAATCAGGAGTCGAGAATTGCGCCAGGCAAGGACGTAGAGCGAGGCGCAGATCGCCGCCACGCCGAGATTGGCAGCGACCTGAGCTGCGCTTCTACCGGTGCGCTGCTCGGCGACGCCGAGAGATTGCTTGCGGGAGTATCCGAAGCGGGTAGAGATCCATGTAAGCAGGAAGACCATCAGCAAGGCGGCGAAGCCTGCTGGTCCGGCTGCGAGGAGTAAGGCGAAGCAAACGATGGCTCCGGCCAGGGCGCCGCTGGTGGTGACTCCGCGAACTGCGCGGCCAAAGACCCCGAAAACGAGTGAAATCAGGGCTAGAATCCACAATTTGCCGACGGCTTGAGTTGGGCGGATCCACGCGAAGTCGGCTAAGTTATTCATTGCAAATAGGCAATCATGGGTTTTTCGAAGTCGAAGTGCGCCGCGAACCTGCGAACCAAAGGGTAAACACCAGCACTAGTTGTCCCCTGGTGCTCACGACCCAGATATCCAGCTTGCAGTTTCGATAACTGCACAAAATCTGGTGCAAGAAAATGACGAACATGGTCTAAACTGGCTACCCGGATCGCTCTGGCGCGATCTAATAACACGTTTGTGGAGTGAACTATGGCGGCCTCCGTCTGGTCTGGATATCTTACCTTCGGCTTGATCTCAATGCCGATACGGCTGTTTTCCGGCGCCCGCAGTTCGGGCATTTCCTTCAACATGCTGCACCGCGATGACCTGCAGCGGGTCAAGCAACAATACTATTGTCCGGCGGACAATCGCGTGGTGGAACGCAGCGAGATTGTGAAGGGGTTCGAGTATCGCAAGGACGAGTATGTGGTGATCGATCCCGAAGAGATCAAGAAGATCGAGCCTAAGACGGCGAAGACCATGGAGATTCTGGAATTCGTGAAGGCCGGGGACGTGGATCCGGTGTACTTTGAATCTTCTTATTACCTGATTCCTGAAGAAGCAGGGCGGCGACCGTATGCTTTGCTGACAAAGGCTCTGGAACAAGAGTGAGTACGTGGCCATCGCCAAGCTCACCATGCACAACCGCGAATACACGGTGTTTTTGCGTCCACATGCAGGCGGAATGATGCTGCACACGATGTATTACGAAGAGGAAGTGAAAAAAGTGGAAGGGTTTGGCGCGCCGGATGTGGAGTTAAAGGACTCGGAGGTCAAAGTTGCGCACCAGTTGATTGAAGCGCTGGCGGCGGAATGGGAGCCGGAGAAATTCCATGACGACTTCCAGGAAAATCTGAAGAAGCTGATCCAGACCAAGTTGGAAGGCGGCGAGATTGCGGAAGTCGAGCAACCGAAAAAACTGGCTCCGGTGGTGGACCTGATGGCGGCGCTGAAAGCCAGCCTGGTTCAGATGGAAGGGCGGAAAAAGCCGGCGGCCCCGGCGGAATCGGCTGCCAGTTCCAAACGCGCCAAAAGATAGGGTTTCAGTTTCGGCTTACAACTTTCGCCCGCCTTTTGGCTTCCTACCTTGCAAGACGCCGGGAAAGCTTTCGCTCCGGTGGCGCAGATCGCGTACAGCCGTTAGAATGAACAATCCTCGTTGACTCCTGAATGATTGGCTTGTCTGGACTTATGATCTCGGCTCCTTGGAAGAGTAGCGGACTGCGTGGCTGGCGGCTGCGCCGTGCGGCAGTGGTTCTTTTATTGGGCATGTTGGAAGTCGCCTGTAACGAAAACTACCGGCCGATTGTGCAGCCGGTTTTGCCTCCACCGCCGAACCCGGGAGCATTCCACTACGTGATCTCGGTGACCACGAATGGGTCGCTGGATCCCGGTTCCGCAGCGCGCATTGATGTTTCCGGCGACACGTACGCCGGTATTTTTAAGACGGGCGTTGCCCCGACCCACGCTGCCGTAATCCCGAGCGGAACCAAGCTCTATGTCGCCAATTCCGGCGAAGATACCGTGTCGGCAAATAACGTGGGGACTCCCACAATTGTCAGTACGATCGGCATGCCTGCGGGGTCGCAGCCAGTCTTTGTGAACACTACTGAGAACGGGAACGTGTACGTGGCGAATTATGGCAACAACACGGTTTCCCAGATCAACACGACTTCCAACGCCGTCGTCGCCACCATCGCGGTGGGCAATCAACCGGTTGCAATGGCGGAGTTACCCAATGCACAGAAGCTGTACGTGGTGAATCAGGGATCGGGGATGGTGAGCAGCATCAACATTTTGGGGTTCAGCGTGCTCAATACCATTCCCGTGGGGGCGAAGCCGGTATGGGCGGTGGCGCGTCCCGATAACGCGAAAGTTTATGTGCTGGACAACAGCGGGACGATCTATGAAATCGACACGCTGTCGGATACGCCGACGGCGATTCCTACTGCGATGGGTGCAGGGGCGAACTACATGATTCTGGACCCTCACATTCAGCGCCTTTACGTCACCAATCCCAGCAACAGCACGGTGGGAATCTTCGACGTCTCGGGGACGGTGAATCCGTTGGCGGTGATAGACCTGAGCCAGGGGGCGGGCGCTCCATGTCCGGGTGGATGTTCGCCGGTGTCGGTGACCGGAATCGGGGATGGTTCGCGGGCGTATGTTGCCAGTTATCAGCTTGCTCCGTGCGCGGGATCCGCCACCCCCTGCGTGAGCACGCAGGTGACGGTCATCAACACGGCAAATAACACGATCAGCAAAGTTATTCCAATCAGCACGAGTGTTGCGGTGGATACAACCAACCCGACCGGCTGCGGACCTTCAGCCGGACCGGTGGCGACGACTCCGTGGACGCCGGGCGTGGCGCGCTTCCGTGCGTTTACGACCTCGTCGGGTGGCGGGAGCACGACCAATTTTAAGGTGTATGTTTCGCAATGCGATACCGGGAGCGTCGCCGTGATTGACACTTCGGCGGTCAGTACCGGGTCCAACCCGCATCCGGCGGACGTGTACACCGCCGCGCTGACCGCGCCGTTGAGTTCGTTTCCGCAACAGCAGGCCAGCATTTCGGGAGCCGCCTTCTCCAATGGCGCAACGACGTACACCTACATTTTGAATAGTGGTCCAGGGTTGCAGGTGGGCATGAATGTCCTGATTACGGGAATGTCGAACAGCGGGAACAACGGGTATTTTGCCATTTCAAGTTTAGGGTCAGGTACGTTCACGGTGGCCAATACTGGCGGGGCAACGGCCAGCAGCCAGACCGGCAGCGGTCTGGTTGTGCCTGCACAGAACCCGGTGTTTGTTGTGGCCGGACCGTAAGTCTTCGCGCCTGAATAGTCTCCAAGGGAAAAACACATGAAGCGAACGATGGTGGGCGGATCATTTCTGCTTGGCTTGGTTTCGTTGCTGGCTGCTTCGTCTTTCGGCCAGAGCGGCACTTCTAACTCTCCTTCTCCTTTGATTGGGAATGTCAGCGGACGGACCGCGATCAGCCTGGATGGGACTTGGAACACGATTGTGGATCCCTACGAAACCGGCCTGGGGAGCCGGTTCTACGAAAATGCCAAGCCAAAGACAAAGAGCGATTTGGTCGAATACGATTTTGACCGTTCGCCCAAACTGAAGGTGCCAGGCGACTGGAACACGCAGCGGGACTCGCTGCTGTTTTACGAGGGTGTGGTTTGGTATCAGCGGTATTTTTCGTATCAGAAGCAGGCGCACGTTCGAACGTTTCTATATTTTGGGGCGGCGAACTACCGTGCGCGGGTCTGGCTGAATGGCGTTAAGGTGGGCGAGCACGAGGGCGGATTCACTCCGTTCGACTTCGAAGTGACCGACAAGATCGCCGAGGGCGACAATAGCGTGGTGGTGGAGGTGGACAACACGCGCCGCGCGGATGGAGTTCCCGCCCGGAATACCGACTGGTGGAACTACGGCGGATTGACTCGGAGCGTGGAACTGATCGAGGTGCCGGGAACGTTTATTGAGAACTACTCAGTGCGTCTGGCGAAGGATGGCGGACACATTGAAGGATCGGTAACAGTCAACGGGCCACGGAACATGAGTACGATCACGGTTGAGATCCCTGAGATTGGTGTCAAGCAGAGCGCGTCGTCTGATAAAGCGGGCAGATTTTTCTTCAGTTTTCCGGCGAAAGCGGAGCTCTGGTCGCCGGAGAATCCGAAGCTCTACCGCGTGACCATCTCCGAAGAAGGTGACAGCGTCAGTGACGACATTGGGTTTCGCACTATCGAAACTCGGGGGACGCAGATTCTGCTGAATGGAAAGCCGATTTTTCTGCGTGGAATTTGTTTGCACGAGGAAGCGCCGTTCCGCAGTGGGCGGGCGTTTTCAGGGGAAGACGACTCGACGCTGCTGGGGTGGGCGAAGGAGTTGGGCGCGAATTTTGTGCGGCTGGCGCATTATCCGCACAACGAAGAAATGATTCGACTGGCCGACCGCATGGGGTTGCTGGTGTGGGAGGAGGTGCCGGACTATTGGGACATCGATTGGAAAAATCCGGCGACGCTCGATAATGCCAAAGCACAACTGCGCGATGTGATTGCACGCGACCAGAACCGCGTGGCGGTGGCGATGTGGTCGATGTCGAACGAGACGCCGATCAGCCCCGAGCGTACAGTCTTCCTGAAAGCCATGGCGGATTATGCGCGGCAACTGGATTCGACTCGGCTAATCACATCGGCGCTGAATCGAACAGATCGCGCCGGCGATGTCCGGACGCTGAACGATCCGCTGGCGGAGTCGCTGGACGTGATCGGACTAAATCAATACATCGGATGGTATGAAGGCAAGCCGGAAGATGCGGACCGGGCGCAGTGGAAATTCGCGGTGGAGAAGCCGGTGATCATCAGCGAATTTGGCGCGGGCGCGCAGTACGGGCTGCATGGCGATGCGGCAACGCGGTTTACCGAGGAATACCAAGCCAACGTGTTTCAACATCAGATCGCGATGGCGCAGCGGATTCCAGAAGTGGCGGGAATGACGCCGTGGGTGCTGATGGATTTTCGTTCCCCGCGGCGGTTTCTGCCGGGAATTCAGGATTTCTACAACCGCAAGGGAGTAATCTCTGACCGCGGGCAGAAGAAGCAGGCGTTTTACGTGCTGCAAAAGTTTTATCTGGAGAAGCAGCAGCAAGCGGCGGCCCACTGACCTGATTTCTGAGCGCCTTCCGAACGAAGACCGAATTCCCTCCGAGTTTTTCTTCTTGCCGTACAATCTTTGCACCGCATGATCTTCGAAGCCCTGCACCGCATTGTGAACCACCGCGAATCGCTCTCGCGCGACGAGGCGCGCGCGGTCATGGGCGAAGTGTTGTCCGGGAAATGCACCGACTCGCAGATCGCCGCGCTGCTGGTCGGGCTGCACATGAAGGGTGAGACGGTGGAAGAGATTGTCGGCTTTGCTGAGGCCATTCGCGCCGCGGCTACGCCGATTCCTGTCCACAATCACGGCGTGCTCGATTCGAGCGGCACGGGGCGCGAGGCCTTGGTCGATACCTGCGGCACTGGCGGCGATGCTGCCGGCACTTTCAATATTTCGACAGTGACCGCGCTGGTCGTCGCGGGGGCGGGAGTTCGGGTGGCGAAGCATGGCAACCGGAGTTCGACGCCGAAAGTTGACGGGCAGGGCATGTCCGCGAAGTGCGGCGCTGCTGACGTGATGGAGGCGCTGGGAGTGAACATCCAACTCTCACCGGAGTTGATGGCTGAGTGCCTGGCGGAAGTCGGGATTGCGTTCCTGTTTGCGCCGGCGATTCATTCGGCGGCGAAGTATGTGCAGACGGCGCGGCGGGAGACACGTCTGAGGACGGTTTTCAACTTGCTGGGGCCGCTGACGAATCCGGCGGGAGCGTCGGCGCAGGTTGTCGGCGTGTACGCGCTCGACTTGGTAGAAAAATTGGCTGAGGCGCTGAGCGTGCTGGGTGTGCATCGGGCGTTTGTTGTGCACGGGCTCGACGGACTCGACGAGATCACGATCACCGGGCCGACGCGCGTGGCCGAGGTGCGCGAAGGATCGGTGCATACGTATGAAGTGACTCCCGAAGAGTTTGGGATGAAGCGCGCGCCGCTCGAAGAACTTGCCGGCGGAAACGCGGCGGAGAATGCGGGCATTGTGCGGCGGATTCTGGGCGGGGAGAAATCGGCGCGGCGGAATGTGGTACTGCTGAACGCGGCGGCGGCTCTGGTGGCGGCAGGGAAGGCGGATCACATGGATCGAGCATTGCCAGTGGCGGAGAAGGCGATTGACTCGGGGGCGGCAGCGAGCAAGCTGGAGAAGTTGGTGGAATTTACGAGTCGGCAGGCTTAAGTCCAGGGGCTGAAGCCCCCAATTCGGTGGGTTGGCTAACGCGGCGCTGAAGCGCCGCTCTTCCACGGCGGTGCCTGACAGCGGGTAGTTTGTTACGAAATGCTAAAGCTTCCCGGCTTCCTTCTTCAGGCGCTCGATCTGCTGTAGATGCTTGGCGCCGTGGCTGCTCATCATCTCGACGTATTTCTCCAAAGTGACATCTTTCTTGAGTTCGGGGTGGTAGGCGGATTTTTTCAGGTCTTCCAGTTTCAGGCGGCGCAGTAACTGTAGCGTGTGATAGCGGTTCAGGCCATAGAGCGCGATCAGTTCCGCGGGAGACTCTTCCATATAGCCGAGGTTGCGCGCCCAGTCGTCCTGATCGATGACGGCGAGCACGGGAGTTTTGTCGGCGATCATCTGGCGCATGCGGTAGGCGTAGAGGATTTCCATGTCCGCGAGGTGAGCGAGAATTTCCAGGATGCACCACTTGTCGGGAGCGGGTTTATAGCGCAGGGTCTTCTCCGGCAAGCCGGAGATGGCGGCAGCGATCTGCTTGGGGCTTTTTTCGGCGGCGTCGAGGAGCTTGGTGAGTTCGGCCTGAGTCATAGTCCTAACTAATTTCCACTTTCTGCATCCACTGCGCAATCTGCACGTTCCACCCTAGTTCCTTCGTCATCGTGTCGCGCAACTGGCTCGATGCGTCCGGCTCGCCGTGAACTAAGTAGGTCGCTTTTGGCTGGTTTTGGAAAGTGCGCAGCCATTCGAGGAGTTCGGGCGTGTCGGCGTGATCGCTGAATTGCTCGAGGGCTGCAATCTGGGCGCGAATGGGAACCATCTGGCCGTACATTTTTACTTCGCCGGCGCCGCTCTTGATGGTGAAGCCGCGGGTGCCGGGGGCCTGGAATCCGATAAAGAGGACGAGATTCTTAGGGTCGGGAAGGCGCAGTGAAAGGTGGTGCTGGATGCGGCCTCCGGTGACCATGCCGCTGGAGGAAATAATGACGCAGGGGAATTTGTTTTCGTTGATCTTCTTGGATTCTTCGGCGGTTTGCGCGAAGGTAAAGCCCGACCAGGTTAGCGGAGAGCCGAAACGGGCGATGAGTTGTTTGGTAGCGTCGCTGTATTCTTCCGTGTGCTTCAGGAAAATCTCGACTGCCTTTATGGCCATGGGGCTGTCGCAATAGACGGGAAGGCGCGGCGCCTGGCCGGATTCCATTAATTCCTTCAGCATGAAAACAAATTTCTGGGTACGCTCGACGGCGAATGCGGGGACGACGATGCTGCCGCCGCGCTCGGCTGTCTTTCGGATCAGCTCCGCGAGCTCAGGACGAGGGTCGGTGGCGGGATGCTGGCGATTGCCGTAGGTGGATTCCATCACCACGATGTCGGCGGTTTCTCCGGACTGCGGGCCCGAGTACACCACTTTGCCGGGAGCGATGTGCTGGTCGTGGACGCGGCCAATGTCGCCGGTGAAGAGCAGGCGGGTGGCGGCGCCTGCCTTGGGAGTTAAAGCGATCTCGACCATGGACGATCCGAGAATGTGCGCGGCATGGACGAAACGGAACGAAATTTCAGGAGTAAGCTGCGTGGTCTCGCCGAAAGTAACAGGCTTGAAATATTGCAGGCAGGCCATCGCCTCTTCTTCGGTGTAGAGCGGCAGTGCGGGATCGTGGCGCGAGGTTTTGTATTTGTTGTGGAATTCGGCGTCTTCTTCTTGCAGATGTCCGGAATCGGGCAAAATGATGCCGCACAAATCGATGGTGGAGGGAGTTGCGTAGATCGGGCCACGGAAGCCCTGTTTGACCAGGCGGGGAATCCATCCGCAGTGGTCGAGATGGGCGTGGGTGAGGATTACGTGGTCGATTTCGCGCGCGGGGATCGGCAGATTCTTGCCAGTTGCGCTCACGCCATTCTTTCTTGCCCTGAAACATGCCGCAGTCAACCAGCACCTGACAGCATTCCTTCCCGGAAGGGTCACCGGAAACATTGATGAGGTGTTTGGATCCGGTCACGGTTCCGGCAGCGCCGAGGAATTGGATGTACAAACGAGACCTCCAGGAATTGAATCATCGGGGATTGAATCATTGAATCATTTCGCGCCGAGTTGCCAATGATTCAATCGCTCAGTGACTCAATGATTCAATTCTTCCATCTTATACACGTTGTTGCTCATGTCCGTTTCCGGCACGCTGCCGTCGTTGACGGTGACTTCCTGGGGCATGGCTCCGGCCTGGATTCGCACTGAGGCCTGGGACTTTCCGGGGACCATGAGACGTTCGGTGGCTTCCTTGTCGGCCATGTGCAGAGTTACGGGGACTTCGGCGGCGGCTTCGCCAAGATTTTCAACCACGACGGTGACCATGTATCCACCAGTCAGCAACGGACGCGGATAGACGGAGACGATGTGGAAGTCGGGAAGGCCGCGATCGCGATAGACCCAATCATCGAAAAACCAAGCCAGGTCGCGATGGGATTGCGCCTCGATCAACTTTTGCATGTAGTAGGCGTCTTTGTCGTCGGCCGCTCTGTAGTTGTGTAGAGCGGCGTGCAAGGCGGTCTCGCCGACGATGTCGCGCAGCATCCACCAGACGTTCATGGCTTTGTTCTGAATGTAGAAATCGTCAGCGGAGTTGATGAGCGAATGCTCCGCCGGTTGGTTCGCGGTCGCGGCCTTGGTTTGCTTTTCTGATGCGAGCAGGGCATCGCGATGGCCCTGAAGGTAATCGAGCACGGCGGGCCGGCCACCGCGCTCCTGTAGAAACTTGAGTTGTGCGTAATGGGCCAAGCCGTCGTGAATCCACGAGCGCGGGGAGAGGAACTCGAGGTGCGTCAGTTGCTGCAAAGCGGAGAGCAGGAGCGCGCTGTCTTTCACGTTTAATGGCATCAGCAGCATGTTGCCGCTTTCGAAGGGGGCGGCATCGGGATCGGGAAGGTCGACCACTTGGGCTTTCGTTCCGGGGTCGTTCCTGTGGTCACCGAACCATTTGTCGATGAATGGCGCAGTCTCCTCGACGGCCAATGCGTAGTTCTCGGCTGCGGATTTGTGGTCGGGCAGGTAGTGAATGTACACGCTCGCCTGCTCCATGGGGGACAGGTTGGCAACAATCATCGTGGGGACTGTTTGCGTGATCCGAGGAAACGAATGATCGCCGCAAGCGGAGAGATCGCCACTCGTGGTTGCACTCATGCTCGATCCAGGCACCCCTGACGGGGCGTCATTCATGAGCGCGGTCGGCAGCTCATCGTGGCCCGACAGACACAAACTGATTTTCATCGCCGCTTCCGACTCACGCTGCTTCCATCGTGCCACTTCTTCAAGCACGCTGTTGCCCTCAGAGAGATTCGCGGCCTCGGTTGCGATCGGATACCACGCTACGTATCCAATCCCACGCAGGCCGGTGAACGCCGGGCTGATCTGGTCCCAGTCGGAGTGTTTGGCCACATCGGCAGGCGCGCCGATTCGCGTGAGGCGGGTTGCATCCTGCGGGATTACGCCTTCGTAGCCGATTTCCAGTGCGATTGTTTGCTTCGGAGCGATTGCGCGTGGAAGGGTCACGATGGCTTCGGTTAGCGCTCCGGTGTGGTCGATGTCTGAGGTGTAGGTTTGCGAAGTGAATTCTGCGGGCTTGCCGTCGAGTTGGATCGAGCTCCAGTGCAGAGAGGAAGAAATCTGAAGGCTCAGAGTTTTCTGCGGAGATTGCGAGTCGTTGCGGAGGGTGATTTTTCCGCGGACGCCGAGGCGTTGTTGTGCGGGTTCGACTTGCGCGTTCAGGTCGTAATGGGTGAAGGTGAAGGCTTCGCGGTCGAGGGCAGCGGCGGGAAAGGCTAGACCACAGAGGACACAGACGGCACAGAAGAACTTCATTTCGAAATCTTCCGGCGTTGGCGGACGACTTCGTAGAGGACTACGCCGGCGGCTACCGAGACGTTGAGCGACGGCACTTTGCCGAGCATGGGAATCGAAACCAGGAAGTCGCATTTTCTGGCTACGAGGTCATGGAGGCCTTTGCCTTCGGCGCCGAGAACGATGGCGCAGTCCATGTTGTAGTCGAGGGATTCGTAGGATTGGGCGCCGCGCTCGTCGAGTCCGACAGTCCAGATATTCTGCGCCTTCAAATCCTCCAAAGTTCGCGCGATGTTGGTGACTTTGGCGACAGGGAGATGTTCGCTCGCCCCGGCGGAGGACTTGACGACGGTGCCGGTAATGCCTGCGGCACGGCGTTCAGGGATGACGACGCCGTCGGCTCCGGCGGCGTCGGCGGTGCGGAGGATCGCGCCGAGATTATGCGGGTCTTCCACGCCGTCGAGCACGACGATCAGCGCATGGTCGCCGCGCTTGGCGGCGATCAGGTCGTCCAGATCGTTGTATTGCTTGCTGGAAGTGACGGCGACGACGCCCTGGTGCGAGCCACTGCCGGCCATGTGGTCGAGTTCCACGCGGGGCAAAAAGCGGACGGGGACGCTGAGCTTGCGGCAATCCTTAATCAAGTTTTGCAGACGGATGTCTTTGCGTTCGGTGGCGACGCCCACCCATTCGAAAGCGCGGCCACGGGCTTTCAGGGCTTCTGAAACCGCGTTGATGCCAAAGATGACATTCATGGAGTCCTTTCAGTGTAAATGTTGCGGCCGCGCAACGCCGCATTTTGAGGTGTACACTGAGTCGGTTTCGATCATTCTGTGACCTGTGAGGAGGAGTTGCATGAAATCAAAAACTGGAATTTTCATGGTGATGCTGGCGGCAAGCATGGCTGCGACGCTCACCACTGGGGCGAGAGCGCAGATGTTTGGCATGGGTGTGCAGGAGGTGCGTGGCGTATTCAAACCGGTGGTGGGATCAGGCGCCAGCTACGAGTCGGTGAAAACCGACGGGCGGAAAACGCAGTTTGACATCGCCATCGTGGAGAAAGATCCCTCGGGCGCGTACTGGACGGAATACGCGATGACGGACCAGCGAAGTAAGGGCATGGTTTATGCGAAGTCGTTGATCGCGCAGCAGGGAAATGACGCCGTGATCCAGCGCATGATCGTGCAGATGCCCGGGCGTCCGCCGATGGAGATGTCGAGCATGATGCAAGGAATGGGGCATCAGAAAATGAACCAGAAGATTGATATTCGCGGCGAAGCCCAGAATATGGGTACGGAGTCGATCACTACTCCGGCTGGGACTTTCTCCTGCCAGCACTGGCGCTCTACAAAGGATGGCTCGGATTTCTGGATCAGTGACAAAGTGACGCCCTGGGGACTGGTGAAGGCGTCCGACAAAGATGGAAGCTCAATGACGCTGGTCCGCGTGATTACGGACGCCAAAAGCCACATCACCGGTACGCCAGTCAGTATGGAAGAGATGATGAAGGGGATGGGCGGGAGGGGCAAGCCAGAATAGTTCGCATCCGCTAGTTCTTCCGATTCGGCTTATACTTTTCGTAGAGGCAGGAAAAGTGTCTTTATCCGCAGTGATTGTTGATGACGAGCAGTTGGCGCGCGACGAACTTGCGTATCTGCTCAAGAATATCGGGGATGTGGATGTGGTCGCGCAGGGGAAGAACGGGCTGGAAGCGATCAGCCTGATTCGCGAACATAATCCGGATCTGGTGTTTCTGGATGTGCAGATGCCGGGGCTGGACGGGTTCGGCGTCATCAAGAAACTGCTGGACAAGAAGCTGCCGCTTCCCAAGATCGTTTTTTCCACGGCGTTTGATCAGTATGCGGTACGGGCGTTCGAGGTGAATGCGGTCGATTATCTGCTGAAGCCGTTTGACCGGAAGCGCGTGGCCCAGTCGGTGGAGCGGGCACGGAGCATGATGGAGCCTGCAACTTCTTCGTCCGACAAACTGGATACGCTGGTGCGGATGCTGGAGTCGCAGAAACCGCAGCAGTCAAAAATATTGCTGAAAGCCGGAGGGCGGTTGTTTCTGGTCAGCCAGCGGGACATTTGTTTTGCGTCGATCGAAGACGGGATCATCAGTGTGGTCACCAGCGGGCTGAATGGCATGGAAGGCCAGTCGAACTGCCGGACGCTGGAGGAATTGCTGGACAGCCTGGATCCCAATTTGTTCTGGCGGGCGCACCGGTCGTTCTTGGTGAACACCAACCGCATTAAGGAAGTGGTGCCGTGGTTCAAGAGCTCGTATCAACTGCGGATGGATGACAAGAAGCAGACGGAGATTCCGGTGAGCCGGGCGCAAACCAAGCGGCTGCGCGAGTTGTTTGGGCTTTAGTTTCCAGCAGGGTACGGTGCCGTCCCTGAAGGGACTCGGATCTCTCCGCGATTTCCCCCCCGGCACTGCCGTGCCGGGCTTTCACATGCCGCCGCTTTCGCGGCTGTAGCATGGGGTCCTTTTACCTTCCCTCCAACTACCATGAGCTAAGAACTACGAGCCAAGCGCTAAGAGCCGAGAGCCAAGAGCCAAGAGCCAAAAAAGGCGGCCGGGGAGGAGGCGCCGGCCGCCGAAGCAACCCTGAGCAGTTCTACACCGCGAGCGCCTCGAGCGCTGGGCGGTTCTTGATGACCAGGGTCGTGCCCTCAAGCCTAATCAGGTCTTTCCTTCTGAGTTCACTTAGCAAACGGGTGACCGTCTCGCGGGAGGCGCCGATGCGCTGTGCCATTTCTTCGTGGGTCACGGGGGCGTGGATTCTGACCTCGGGGCCTTTACCTGAATCGTGGCTGATCCAGGAGAGGATCAATCGCGCCAGTTTTCCGGACGAAGACCGGGAGAGCACCAGTTCGTGAATTTCGCGATAGGTGAACTGAAATTCGCGGCTGACGGCCTGGGCGGAGCGGAGTCCCAGTTCTCCGCTCCCCTCCATCAGGCGGAGCAGACCCTCTTGCTCCACAAAGTTGACCAGGCACGGCCCCATGGTCTCGGCGGTGATTTCGAACGCTTCGCCGGAGATTATGGCGCTGAGCCCCATCACTTCACCGGGTTCGACCACTTTCAGAACCAGGACTTTGCCTTCCTTCGAAGTTGTGGACAATTTGACTTTGCCGGAGCACAGCACGAATGCGCCTCGGGGCATTTGACCTTCGACGAAAAGAATCGCTCCGCCGGGGTACGTGGTGAGGTGAGAGAAGTCGCTGAAGGACTTCAGGAGATCGGGTGAAAGCCCGCAATACCAACTGTTTTTTCTGAGTGGACAGGTAATGCAGTTTTCGACCATCTGCAACCCGTAGGGTGTGTTCATCGGTTCTGCCTCCCCCTTCACGACCTGTGGCTGGATAGGTGCTTCGGTGGTGCGTGTGAGCTGGTGCAACCCACCGCGAGTGCGGCGCAGGTCGCGGACGAGGAGTCGGCCGTCTTCGGTGCGGGCAAGCAGTTCGGCAGCCAGCGCGCGAGGTCCGTGGTCTTCGGAGAGCATGGCCTGGACGAGTTCCCATCCAGAAGTGGGCTCGGCGGAGCGGTGCCACTGGACGCCGCAAAGAAACAGGTATAAAGGGTCGACTTTCGCCACCGGAACTGGTGCCAGCCGTGAAATTGCTACGAAGCGCGGGTTACGCGCAGGCAGCGAGACGTGTCCCGCAACGGAACGGCACGGCTTCTTCGGAGGCAGTCCGTTGCGCGAATAAATGGCTCGTTGAACCTGATTGCCCGGGACAAGCCCCAAAGCTTCCCTAGACAACATTTGCCACCACCTGACTGGACTTAGTGTTAGGGGTGAAGGCACATGTGTTACCAAAGTTCTGTACTCCGAAGTACGGAGAACAAAGGGAGCTAGAGGGCAGGTGAACAATTTCTGGTGCAAAAAGTGACGACGGGACGGCAGGTGACGGGATTTCGGCAGATGGTGGCGCCCCTAGGTCTCATACTCTTCCCGCGTGATCCCGAGTTTCTGCATGCGGGATTGCAAGGTGGTGCGCTTCATGCCCAAGCGGGCAGCAGCGCCGTGGACGCCGGCGATGACCCCGCTGGTTTCGCGGAGTGTCAGGAGGATGTATTCGCGTTCGATGTCCTGAAGGGTAGTTCCACCTCGTCTCTCAGGAGACGAGATGTGCAACTCCGCCATGGGAGCGAAGAAAACGGGGCCCTGGGTGAGGATGACGGAGCGTTCAATGAAATTCTCAAGTTCCCGAATGTTTCCCGGCCAGTGCCAGCGCTCCAGTCTCGCGAATGATTTCGGTGGGGATGGATTCAATGGTTTTGTTCATGCGGCGGGCGAATTTCTGAACAAAATAGTGCACCAGAGGTGGAATGTCACCGACTCGTTCCCGCAAAGGAGGCATGTTAATGGGAAAGACATTCAGACGGTAGAACAGATCGCTGCGGAACTGGTGTTCCGCAACCGCTTGTTGCAGGTCGCGGTTGGTGGCGGCGATTAAACGTACATCAACGTGAATGGTGCGGATGCCACCCAGTCGCTCGAACTCGTGATCTTGCAGAACTCGCAGCAGCTTGGGTTGGAGTTCGCCAGGGATTTCTCCGATTTCATCGAGGAAGATGGTTCCTTTGTCGGCCAGTTCGAGGCGTCCGATTTTCTGGCTGACGGCGCCAGTGAAAGCACCCTTCTCATGGCCAAACAATTCACTTTCCAACAGGCCGGTGGGAATGGCGGCGCAATTCAGCTTGATGAAATTACCGTTGCTTCGCGAACTCAAGCGGTGCAAGGCGCGGGCGATCAATTCCTTGCCGGTCCCGGTTTCTCCCAGAACCAGGACAGTAGCATCGCTGGGGGCGGCGATCTCAACTCGCTTCAGCACTTGCCTGAGGGCGGGGCTGTTCCCGACAATCTCGCCGAAGTTGTGCACGGAGTGAAGTTCCTCCTCCAAGTACAATTTTTCTTTTGCCAGCCGGTCTTTGAGCACGGCGATCTCGTCATAAGCGCGAGCGTTGTCCACGGCAATGGCGACTTGGGAGGCAACCTGGGCCAGCAGGTCAAGGTCGTGAGCCGGGAAGGCGTTCTCCGAAAAGCTGGAGAGTCCCACAGTACCGATTTTGCGGCCGCGGCTGACTAAAGGAAAACAGCAAACCGTACGGACGCCCCTTGCCAGGAGGCTTCGGGTGAATGCAGAGTTAATGGCTTCAAGGTCGGAGCTGCTGAACAGCCTTTGCTCTCCTTGCATGAAGGCAATTCCGGAAGGACATTCGGGGACGGGGACCAGCGTATCCGGGAGCACGAGTTCGGAATTGTTGGTGACATCCGAGATGTATATCCGCATGGCGTTCGAACTCTCGTCATATACAGCGAGCTGAGTAAAACCCCGGCGGACCAGGCGGCGGATGGAGGCCGAGACCTCCTGAAACAGCTTATGAATATCGAGACTGGAAACCAGGGCGGTGCTGACGTTCAACAGGGTTTCCAGGCGGTTCCGCTCTTTGCTGAGAACTTCTGCCAGAAGCGCGTTTTCGAGGACCAGTGCGACGAGTTCGGCGACGCGCTGGACGAAGCGGATGTCCTCTTCGGAGAAACTCCCGGGGGAAACGCGCCCCACCCCGATCGTGCCCAGGGTGCGCCGTTCGGTGGCCAGGGGAATCAGGCGAAAGGAGCGAAAGCCGATTTTCTGGATGATGGCTCGTAGGTCGGCAAAGCCGCTGTAGGTCTCGACGTCGGGTACTTCGATGGTGTAGTGCTGACGCAGGACCTTGTCGAGGGACCCCTCGACGGGAAGCTCTGCGGGAAGATCGAAGGCTCCCTTTTGGAGCAACGGATGGGTTACCAGGACGTTGCGAGCGGGATCATGCAGCGAGAAGTCGAGGTGGTCAAACTGGATGTTGTGCTCAAATTGCTTGAGCAAATCGGCGAACAGCCCGCGCATGCTGCGCGCGCTGGCGACGGGATCCGCGGTTTGAAGCAGGGCCTGGTAGTGTCGTGAAAACTCGTCAGAACCGGGACTGCTATTGCTACTGCTATTACTGAAGTGGCGGTCTGGAACCAGTTGCACGAACCAACCCTAACTCCCCCTCGAGCAACGTTCCGAATTTTGAAGATCATAGCTCAGATTCATCAATTAGCAACTAGTTTCTGGGTTCTGTTTCACATCGAGGCAATGACAACTAGGTTGAACACCTTAAGGAAGAGCGGGGTAAGTACTTTGGTCATCGAAGCGGGACGCCGGACGTGCTGTGTGCCGTATAATCAGGTATCCCCATGAAAGCATACGTATATGTTTCGCTGAAGCGGAGCGTCCTGGATCCTCAGGGTAAGACGATCCAGGGAGCGCTTCATAAAATGGGCTACAACGGGTTGCAGGACGTGCGGCAAGGAAAATTCTTCGAGCTGACGCTGGACGGCGGTCTGGACCGGACCCAGGCGGAGAATGAAGTGAGCCGCATTGCGAAGGAAGTTCTGACCAATCCGGTGATTGAAGAATTTCGCTATTCGATTGAAGAGTAGTCAGGCTGTTCGGGTTCGGCGCAGCAATGTTTCGAATCCACCTCCCCACACCACGGATAGGAGTTTTCTGGCATGTGCGGAATTGTGGGATACGTTGGTAAGAAGCGGGTCGTACCGGTCATTATTGAAGGCTTGCGGCGGTTGGAATACCGCGGGTACGACTCGGCGGGAATTGCGGTGTGCGGCAACGGAGACGGTTTGCAAATCCGCCGGGCCGAAGGCAAGCTGCGCAACCTGGAAGAAGTGATCCGGCTGAAGCCGCTGGACGGCACCTACGGAATAGGCCACACTCGCTGGGCCACGCACGGCCGCCCTACCGAAGAGAATGCGCACCCGCATCGTGATTGCACCGGAAAGATCGTCGTGGTGCACAACGGCATTATCGAGAACTATGTCTCGCTCAAGAAGAAGCTGGCGGAAGAAGGACATAAGTTCACGACCGAGACGGACACAGAAATCATCGCGCATTTAGTGGAGAAGCATTACGCTCAAAGCGGCAATGGGCACCGTCCATCGCTCGAGGAAGCAGTCCGCAAGACGGTGGTGCAGCTTACCGGAGTGTTTGCCCTGGCAGTGATTTCGGTGGACGAGCCGAATACGATTGTGGCGGCGCGCATGGGGCCACCGGCGGTCATTGGACTCGGCAAAGACGAATATTTTGTAGCATCGGACGTGCCCGCGATTCTGTATCACACTCGCGATCTTTTCTTCCTCGCGGACGGCGATCTGGCAGTCATTACGCCCGATGGCGTGCGGCTCACCGATTTCAAGGGGCAACCCATTGTCCGCCAGGTACAGCACGTGACCTGGGACCCGATCATGGCGGAAAAGGGCGGCTTCAAGCACTTTATGCTCAAGGAGATTTATGAGCAGCCGCGCTCGGTGCGGGACACGACGCTGGGGAGAATCTCGCAGGAAACCGGGCACGTGTATCTGGACGAGATGGAGATCACCGAAGCCGAGTTCAAGGCGGCGAAGAAGATCAACATCGCGGCCTGCGGCACTAGCTGGCATGCGGCGCAGGCAGGAAAGTTCATGATTGAGCGCCTGGCGCGCATTCCAGTCGAGGTGGATTACGCGAGCGAGTGGCGTTATCGCGATCCGATCGTGCCGCAGGACACGATTACGATTGTGATTTCACAATCGGGCGAGACGGCGGATACGATCGCTGCGCAGCGCGAAGCGAAAGCCAAAGGTTCGAAGACGCTGGCCATCTGCAACGTGGTCGGGTCGATGATCACGCGCGAAGCGGCGGGCACGATTTACACGCACGCGGGGCCGGAGATTGGCGTTGCCTCCACCAAGGCGTTCACGGCGCAACTGACCGCGCTGTATCTGTTCGCGCTTTATCTGGGGCAGGTTCGCGGCGTGTTGTCTGCGGAGAAAGCGAAGGACGCGATCCACGAACTGACTTGCCTTCCGGGAAAACTCGAGCATCTGCTGACGCACGAAGAAGACTGCGAGGACCTGGCGAAGCAGTATGTTCGCTCGCAGGATTTTCTTTTCCTGGGACGAGGCATTCACTATCCCATTGCGCTCGAAGGGGCGTTGAAGCTGAAAGAAATTTCCTACATCCACGCGGAAGGGTATCCGGCCGGCGAGATGAAGCATGGGCCGAATGCGCTGATTGACGAGAATCTTCCAGTGGTGATCATTGCGACGCGGGATCCCAAAGACGCGCTCTCGATGGTGCGCTACGAAAAAACTTGTTCCAACCTGAAGGAAGTCAAAGCCCGCTCTGGACAAGTGATTGCGCTGGCAACCGAAGGCGATCATGAGATCAAAGAAGCTGCCGATCATGTGATCTACGTTCCAGAGGCGCCGGAGGAGTTGCTGCCTATTCTTGAGATTGTGCCGCTGCAGTTGCTGGCGTACCACATTGCGGTGCGGCGCGGCTGCGACGTGGACCAGCCGAGGAATTTGGCGAAGTCGGTGACGGTGGAGTAGAAGACACCTCTGAGCCTCAGCTCTTTTCCCGGACTGGAGCACCACTTCCAGTCGGCGTTCGGTCACGCGCCATCGGCCCAGGGCGATTGCCCCGCAGTCTTCCTCGCCTAAGTTCGACCTAATGAACCCGTTACCATAAAGAACGCAATCCAAGGCAGCGCGGTTGCGTCATTCAAGAAGTGCGCGACCATCGCAGGCACCAAGCTGCGGCTTCCCAGGAGGTACGAAATTCCCCACATCATGCCCAGAAACGCGGTGGGAATCATGATCCCCAGCCACGGGAGAAAGCCCTGATTTAGATAGCCGGCGTGCGCCAGTCCAAACGCAACGCCGGGGATAAGGACCTGCATGACTTTGCCGTAGCCGGCATTCGCGAATTCGGTCATCAGAAAGGCGCGAAACAGGACCTCCTCACAGAACCCCGCAGTGATTCCCAAAAGGAGCGCGGCAGCCAAGTGAAATCCAGGCGGCATGAACGCATACAGGATAGGAATGTGCATTCGGGGCAGGAACCTGAGATTGCTGCCGATCGAAAGAGCCGCAAACAGGAGTGCCATGACCCAAGCGGGCCATGTTCCTAAGCGCCAAACGCCAATGTCTGCGAAGGAGGATCCGCGAACTCGCAACACGAACCAAACGGCAACTACAAGGAACCATTCCGCGACTACTCCGCCAAGAATCCAAAGCAAGAATCGTTGCTCAGCCGAACCATGCGCCGCCGCGGGAATGGACAGCGAAATGAGTTTGGAAACGACCCAAATCGCGGCAGGAATGCCAAGACCTATGATCAAGGACTCCAACCAGCAAGCAAGTCGGCGGGGCGACGCGTTAACCGCTTGACTCCCTGAGACATGTGTGTTCATGGTGAATCTCCCGAGAAGTGGGATTATGACAAAAGGGTCCCCTCCCGGACTGTACGAGAGGTCACAAGAGAAAGTTCGCCTCCTGAACAACTATTTTCACCTGCGCGGACGCCAGCCTTGAAGGCGTAGTTCGACTTCGGGCAATCTGTCTCCGCATCCGGTGATGTCGTTATTTCATCTACAATTTTGTAGATGGCTCCATTCCAGAATTTTCGCGCGCGGCTGGTTCAATCCCATTGGCTGTCGGAGATTACCCGGCATCTTGAGTTCGAGATGCAGGGAGTGACTCGTTTTGGGTTTGTGCCGGGGCAGTGGCTCTCGCTTAAGCACAACAAGGCGGACGGCGAGGAGATCACACGGGCATACTCGATTGCCTCTCCGCCGGCGGAAAATGGGCGCTTTGCACTTTGCCTGAACCGGGTGCAGGACGGGTGGATGTCGAATTTCCTTTGCGACATGAAAGACGGGGATGAGATTTTGTGCCAGGGGCCGTTTGGGGATTTCATTCTGCGACCGCCGCTGCGGGACACGATCTTCATTGCCACGGGGACCGGGATTGCGCCGTTCCGTTCCATGCTGCACTGGCTGCTGGCGGACTCGGCTCGGCATCTCGGAAAACAGCTTTGGCTAGTGTTTGGGAATCGCACCGAGAAGGACATTTACTATCACGAAGAATTTCTGGGGCTGGCGCGGGAGCACGAGATCTTTCATTATCTGCCAACACTAAGCCGCGGAGCGTCAGGGTGGCAAGGTTTGCGGGGATATGTGCAGGAGCATGTTCCTGCTCTCGTGCAGGGGCGGACTGACGCGCACGCTTACATTTGCGGGCTGGACAAGATGGTGAAGGCGAATCGGGAGTTGCTGAAATCGTTGGGGTGGGACCGGAAAGCGATTCTGTACGAGAAATATGACTGAGACGCAGTCGGCAGTGGTCGGTGGGCAGTGCTCAGTTTTTTGCTAGTCCGGAAGGCTCGGGGCAAGAGGATCCAGGTGCCGGGCTTCGCCCGGGCTTAACCGGGCCTGTGGCCCGGGGACAGGTGAGGGCATCTGTCCCTACACGAACACTTTTATTTGCAGACTCATTTTCCAGGGGCGAATGACATCTGGACATCCGTCTTGTCGGCGTCATCAACCTTCAGCATCTGACGCGGGGTTAGCTGCATGAAGGCGGCCACGAAGGTGTCGGGGACTTGCTGGATGCGGATGTTGAAGGTGTTGACGGAATCGTTGTAGAACTCGCGGCGGTCGGCGATTTGGTTTTCCAGGTCGGTGATGCGTTTTTCCAGCAGCTGGAAGTTACTGTTCGCTTTCAGGTCGGGATAGTTTTCGGCCACGGCAAAGAATCCACGCAGCGCGGAAGTCATGCTCTGGTCGGCCTGGGCTTTTTGATCGACCGTGATGGCCTGCGAATACTGGCTGCGGGCCTGGGTGATTTTGGTTAGTGTGTCGCGCTCGAAGTTCAGTGTAGCCCTTGGTGACGTCGAGGAGCTTGCTGAGTTCGTCGTGGCGCTGCTTCAACAGGACGTCAATGTTGGCCCAGGATTTGTCGATGTCGTTCTTAATCGCGACCAGGCCGTTGTAGAGCGTGATGAGATAAACAAAGAAGCCCACGATCACGAAAAGAAATCCCAACAAAATAATGGTGTTCATTGCGTTCTCCGTGCTGGAGCGAAGTTTACAGCCAATGGAAATAGGCAAGCAAGAAATAAACTGAGGCCAGAGTCAAAGCGGGACCTCCCCAGATCATAAGGTTCGATTTCCAGCCGAGCGACTTAACGACATCGCGCTGGCTTTTCCAGGAAATGAAGAAAGCAGGCTGATGGTTGCCCTGCATCAGGACGACGGGCGGGTGAAGATCGAAACACTCGGAGGCCACGGGAGCGGCTTTCGGCTGCGCCGCAGGCGCAGGAGCGGCTTTTACGTGCACTGCGATTGGCGATTGCGTTTTCAGCGCCGTTCCCGATTGCGACTTCACCGCGGTCGTTGACCAACTTGCGGGATTCGAGACTCCGGCCTTTGCCAGGGCGGCAGCAATTTTCTGCTGCTGTGTCATTTCTGTTGCGGGCAAGGCGTTGGTTGCGCCTGAAAGGCGAATGATTTGCGGCACCATGGCTTCGTTCGCCGGGCCAGTTTCTTCGGCCGCGACTGGTGGCACCGTCCTTTGGCCCGGGCGCTCGGCCCACGAGGGGCGGATACTGGCGTCCAAGCCTGGATTTTGTGACAGCGTTCCCAGCACGAACAGGAAATTCTTGGGCTTGATGCAGCGCTCTTCGACCTTGATGCGTTTGTCGGGATCGACGCCGTAGCGAGCGAGGAATTCGACGACCGAACCAGGCATTTCGGGGCCGCTGAACAGGATGGAGCGGTGGTACTGCTCGCTGAGATCGCAGTGCAAGTCCATCTCCGCGCCGCGCGGATCGACCAGAACCTTGCCGGTGTCATCATCGAGGTAGAACGGGACGTGCAGAGTTTCCTCCGCAACTTTGACCCACTGAGAGTTTTTCCCCTGCTGTTTTAGCTGCCAGGCGGTGCTTTGGTAGTAGTAGCACTCCACTTGCTTCAGGGGCGAGTTAAGGACATAGGGGCCGGCGGCCAATCCGCTGATTTCTACCAGGCCCATGGACGCGCTGCGAATGCGGGAAGCCGGAGTGTTGAGGATGAGGCGTTTGCGCTGCAACAGGCGAAAGCCTTTGTAGAACCAGTAAACGCCGAGGGCCATCCCGAAGGCAGCGAAGGCCAGCAGGTTTCCGGGCCGAGCGGTTGCGAGGATGGCGGCTGGCATCATGTGGACGAACTCGTCGCCGGAGGAAAACACTCCCGGGTCTCCGCCAGCTTAGTGCGGCGGGGCCGGGGAGGGACATTAGAAAGCGCTGGAAAGGCTTACTTGAGTAATTCCTGGCGGCGAAAGCCAGGGCGGTTGTGACCTTCGTAATCGCGGAATCGGGTACTGCGTTGCCGGGCACTTCGAGGCTGCCTAGAATTTTGAGTTGGACTAGTCCGCGCATGCCGCGCGGTCTCCGAGGCACGCCTTTTGGTTGCTCTCGGGGTGGATACCTTCCCATGGGCGAGACTCCAAAACGGGCTGACCGGCAAGACATCGCCAGACGCGTAGAGCGTGGCGAAAAACTGCTGCAAAAAGGCAAGGCCGGCGAAGCTCTGGAAGAGTTCCTGCAAACGCTGGCGCTGGATCCGGAGAATGACACCGTCCGGCAAATGACCGCGGATCTTTGTTTGTCATTACAGCGGTTGCCGGAAGCCGTGCAATTGCTGGGCGAGTTATTCGAACGGCAGTTGGCGGCGGGCGACGCCATGCGGGCCAGCCTGACGTATAAAAAGCTGGCGCGGTTTGCCAACCCGAATTGCGACCAGAGGCTTCGCTTCGCAGAGTTACTGGAAAAATCCAATCGCAAGCTATCTCTCGAAACCTACGAATCCGCGTTGCAAGACCTTACCAAGCAGGGACGCAAGGCGGACGCGCTCAAGGTGTTGAGGAAAATGGTGGGTCTGGATCCCGGCGAAAAGAACGTGGTGCGGTTGGCGGAGCTTTGCTCCGACGCTGGAGACAGCAAGCAGGCTGCGGCGGCGTTTCTCAGCTTGGCACAACAAGCGGAAGCTTCCGGCGGAAAGCCGAGCCAGTGGTACGAGAAGGCCTATGGCGAAGATGGCACCGATGAGGCCATTGCTCTCGGCTACGCAAAGAGCTTGATGCAAGAGCAACAAGTTGGGGCGGCGATTTTTGTTTTGGAGCCACTGGCGAGCGCGGGCAGCGGTTCGCCGGAATTCCGGGAATTGTATGCACGGGCACTGCTGAGCGCGAATCGTTTGGCGGAGGCGGCGCCGCTGGTGTGGCAAATTTTTGAGCAGAATCCGTCGCGCATTGAACAGGTGCGAGACCTCATTGGCGGATTTCTGGATTCGCAACTGGACGCCGAAGCCGTGGCACTGGCCGGCAAACTGGAAAAGTTCCAGCGTCAAAAAGGGGAGCGGCGGGCGTTCCTGGCCATGATGCAGGACATTGTGGCGGGGCACCGGCCGTCGGTGGAGATGCTGGAGTTTCTGGCAGACCAGTTCAATACCGCGAACCGCGAAGCCGATTACTGCGCGACGCTGCTGAAGTTGTTTGATCTTTACTGCCAGCAGGGAAATTTTCTGAAAGCTGGGGACGCGCTGGACCGGGCGGCAGAAATTGACGCCTACGAATCGGGTCACCAGAAGCGGCTGGAAATGTTGAAAGGGAAAATTGATCCAGGACGTTTTGCGGTGATTGCATCGCGGTTTGGGGCGTCGGCTCCAGCGCAACCGGTGCGCAACGAAGAGAAGACGTTGGGCGCGGGCACGTTGCAGGATTTGATGCTGCAGGCGGAGATCCTTGTCCAGTATGGAATGCGCAACAAGGCTCTGGAGCGGCTGCAGCGCATCCAGCAACTGTTTCCGCACGAAGAAGACCGCAATCCCGAACTGCACCAGCTTTACCTTGCGGCAGGAATGACGCCGCAATATGCGGGAGGGCACGCTGCGGCGGTGGTTGCGCCAGCGCCGGCGGCTGAAAGCAATACCGCGCCGGCGATTCCCGCGGCGCAGGCTGCGATTAACGATGTGAGCGGGTTTACCCGGATTCCGGACATCACGCGCAAACTTAATCAGCAGAGCACGGCGGAAGGGGTTCTGAATACAACAGCTAACGAAATTGGAACGCAATGGAGCGTGGGTCGTTGTGTAGTGGCGCTGCGAAAGGCTGGGTCTCCGACGAGTGCGTTGAAGGAGTTTGTTGCGGCCGGGAACCATGCCGGTAAAGCGGAGGACTTGCAGATGTTGGCGTGCGGGTTGCACGACCTGGCCATAGAGCGGGGCCCGCTCATGTACGCCGAATTGGCCTCGGCGCCGGAGTTGCAGCCTTTCACCGCGCAGTTGGGGTCGCTGGCGGCGGGTTCGTTGCTGGCGCTGCCGCTGACCGATGGCAACGACCATGTCGGAATTCTGCTGTTGGTGGATAGCGCTCCGCGAAACTGGTCGCCGAACGATGTGCTGGTGTTCAAGATGATTGCCGAGCAAGTGGCGATCTCACTGAGCAACGCGGGATTGCGGCGGTTGGTGAAAAATCTTTCGGTCACGGATGAAAACTCCGGGCTGTTGAAACGGGCTTCGTATCTCGATCTGCTGATGGGCGAGGTGCGGCGGGCTTGGCAGCAGAAGACCCCGGCTTCGGTGTTGCTGATGCGGTTTGGCGGCGCAGCCTTGAAAGAGCAGGGAGAGTCTGCGTTTGAGAGCACCATGCAGCGCCTGGGACAACTGGTGGCGGGGAACATTCGGCAGAACGACCTCGCATTCCGCTACACCTCTTTGAGCATCGCAATCGTGCTGGGTGAGACGGCCGAGAAAGAAGCGCTGATGGTAGTGGAGAAAATGCGGCGGCTGATCACGGCAGCGATGGGCGAAAAACAGCTGGCTTCCTCGTTTAATGCGGGCGTGGCCGAAGCGGTCATCCGGCCGGAGTTCGATCCGGTGGACATTGTCACGGAAGTGATCAACCGGGTTGAAGGGGCGCTGGAGAAGTCGGTCGGAGAAGGCGCGGGGAAGAGCGTGGCGCTGGCGGCGGCGATGTCGGCGGCGGCGGTGGCGTAGGTCTTCGCGGGCAACGTTCTGTTCATAGAGTGTTCGTCGCGAGTCTTTCTCGAGTCTTCGTCTCGAGGAAGTCTTGTTCGACATTTCCCTCTTTGAGGCGTTTTCTCAGACTTTTTTCAGCAGGCGGCTAATCCAGACCAAAATTACGGCGCCGACGAATGCCACGATGATGGCGCCGATCATGCCGCCGCCGGGCCAGATGCCGAGCAGGCCGAAGACCCATCCGCCCACGATGCCGCCAAGGATGCCGAGAACGATGTCAACCACTACGCCGTAGCCGCCACCCTTCATCACCTGACCGGCCAGCCAGCCGGCGATCAAGCCGACGATGATCCATACGATGAATCCCATCTTGCGATCCTCCTGAGATCTGATTTCATGACCGCCGGAAATCTACACCGGAGGTGAGGAATACTCAAGCACTGTGATGGTTGCTCCGGCTGGCATGTTGCTTGGCCGCGCTGCTAGACTAGCGGGTTCGATAAGGAAGTTTTATTTATGGAAATCAAGAAGGTCGGGGTTCTCGGCTGCGGATTGATGGGGTCGGGCATCGCGCAGGTTGCGGCGATGGCGGGGTTTGACGTCACCGTGCTTGAAGTCGAGCAGAAGTTTCTCGACAAAGGGTTTGCCGGGATTGAGAAGTCGCTGGCGAAGTTTGCCGAGAAGCCGCCGGAGAAGGGCGGGATCACGGCGCAGCAGAAGGATGCGATCCGCGCGCGGCTGAAGGGGACGACTCGCAGAGAAGACCTGGCCGATTGCGACATCGTCATCGAGGCGGTGATTGAGAACGTTGCGCAGAAAAAAGAAATGTATGCCGCGCTGGATGGGATCGTAAAGAAGGACGCCATCTTCGCTTCGAACACTTCCTCTATTTCGATTACTGAGCTGATGACGGCGACCAAGCGGCCGGAGCGGTTTGTTGGGCTGCACTTTTTTAATCCGGTGCCGCTGATGAAGCTGGTGGAAGTGGTGCGCACGATTGCCACGGCCAGCGACGTTTACGAGACCGCTTACGAGTTCGGAAAAAAGCTGGGCAAAGTTCCGGTGCGCACCTCGGACAAGACGGGATTCATCGTGAACCGGCTGCTGGTGCCGTATCTGCTCGACGCCATCCGCGCCTATGAAGAGGGCGTAGGCTCGATCGAGGACATTGATAACGCGATGAAGCTGGGCTGCGGCTATCCCATGGGGCCGTTTACGCTGCTCGATTTCGTCGGCCTCGACACGACGTACTACATCACGCATGTGATGTACGACGAATTCAAAGAGCAGCGGTTCGCGTCGCCTCCGCTGCTGAAGCGGCTGGTGATGGCGGGCTGGTATGGGCGGAAGTCGGGGAAGGGGTTTTACGATTATTCGGATGCGGGGAATCCGAAGGCGAATAAGCTGTAACTTCTTGGCCACGGATTTGCACGGATTAACACGGATTTAAAACCTTTTTCACCACAGAGACACAGGGACACAGAGAAAGCTTGGGGATCAGAGATGCTCGTGTAGGGCAGAGCCTGCCCTGAGCGAAGTCGAAGGGTGCGCTCACCTGCCCGGCGGAGCGAAGCTCCGCAATCAGCGCTTGTAGATTTCCCGGCGATGGCCTACATGGACGACGATGACAACGAACCGGTCGTCTTTTAGAGAACAAATCAAGCGGTAGTCGCCAACTCGATATTTCCAGAACTCGCGGAGAGGCCCTTTGAGTCTTTCGCCGACGGCGCGGGGATCATCCAGGTTGGCGACACGCTGGTGCAGGAACCTGAGGATTCGGTCCGAGACGGACTTGTCGAGCTTTTCCAGCTCGCGGCGGGCCGCGGGGTCAAACTCAATATTCCAGGCCATGTTGCCGCATGACTTCCTTAAGGGGGACCGTCTTTACCCGGCCAGACTCAATCTCTTCCATTCGCTTTTCGGCCAGATAAATGTCTTCCAGATCGTCAAGATATTGCAGGATGGCCTCGCGGGCATAGTATGTCTTGGTGCGGCCGGTGCGCTTGGCTAGGCGGGCGAGGCGCTTTTCGATTTTTTCGGGAAGGCGGATGGCTAGCATGGGTCACCTCGTGCTATACAATTATAGCAAAACGGCCTCCGCTGCTGAATCGGCTGTAGATGGCGGGGTGGTATCGGGCGGAAGTCGTGGATAGGATGTTCGACGTACTCGGTGCGCGCTGATCCAGGCGAATTAGTACTGACGCCGCAGCTCGAGGATCTTATCGTCGGACGACACGACGAATCTTTCCGGCTACAGGAGCATCGGCTTGGGACTAAGCGTGGACGATCGCGCTCAGATTGCGCGAAGTGAGAAAACGACTCTACCGGGCAAGATCGCGTTCAGCACTTGGGTCACTATCCGCGTCGATCATTCGTGCCTGGAAAGCCAACGAGCCGATCGTGAGACGAGATTCTCCGACGTCGATTAGCAGAGGGATACCCGGGTCTTGCCTTAGCTAAACAGTGCGGAAATGTGAAGGTCTTGACGCTGATCTCGGGAAGCGAATGGCAGTCTCGCGATATTGCGACTGTGGACTCTGCGCGATAAGCATCGAGATCTGAAGTACTCTGCCGCAATGCGCGGAGATCGGGATTGGACTGCTCGTTGCATTGTCATCTGAGACGAATGGCGTGGACGCAAGCAATCGATGACAGCACGAGGTGTTAATGAGTGAATATGCAATTATCGTGATATCTCGAGCGAGAGTGCGAAGCATTTACGTGACGAGATAGATAGATTCCACTGTGTTACGAACCTGTTCAAGAAATGAGCTCGCATGACCTTCTCCAACATCCTCTTCGAAAAGAAAAACTCGATCGCCTACGTCACCGTGAACCGGCCGAAGGTGCTCAATGCGCTCAACATGGCGACCATGGAAGAGCTGCGGGCGGCGTTTCATGACATTAAGAATGATGCCGGGGTGCGGGTGGTCATCCTGACCGGGGCGGGCGAGAAGGCGTTTATTGCTGGGGCGGACATTGGCGAGCTGGCGCAGCACGACGCGGTGTCGGGCAAGGAGTACACGCACCGCGGGCAGAGCGTGCTCAACCTGATCGAGAACCTGGGCAAGCCGGTGATTGCCTGCATCAATGGATTCGCGCTCGGCGGCGGATGCGAGATTGCCATGGCCTGCACCATGCGCCTGGCCAGCGAAACCGCCAAGCTCGGACAGCCGGAGGTGAAGCTGGGGATTATCCCGGGCTACGGCGGCACGCAGCGCCTGCCGCGGCTGGTGGGCAAGGGAGTTGCTTCGCAGCTTCTGCTTACGGGCGAGATGATTACGGCGCAGGAGGCGCATCGGATTGGGCTGGTGAATGAAGTGGTCGCGCCGGCGGAGTTGATTCCGCGCGCGGAAGCGATTGCGGCGAAGATCATCGCCAATGCGCCGCTGGCGGTGCAGTACACGATGGAAGCGGTGAACAAAGGCATGGAGATGCCGCTGGCCGAGGGGCTGTATCTGGAAGCGGTGTTGTTCGGGGCGGCCTGCGCGACGGAAGATAAGAAGGAAGGGACTACGGCGTTTTTGGAGAAGCGGGCGGCGCAGTTTAAGGGAAAGTAGCTCGATTGAAAAATTCTTCACCACAGAGACACAGAGACACAGAGAAAACAACCGAAAGCAAAATTCGGGCGAAGACGCTTGCGGGAAAATTGGATGCCACCGGGCTTCGCTTCGGTATCGTGGTCTCGCGATTTAATGAGTTCATTACGGATCGGCTGCTTCGGAGCGCCTATGACGGGCTGGTGCGCTCGGGTGCTGGTTGATAAAGACATTCACATTGTTCGAGTGCCTGGTTCTTTCGAAATTCCTTCCGCCGCTCGCACTCTCGCTGAAACCAAGAAATACGATGCCATCATTTGTCTGGGATGCCTGCTGCGGGGAGACACGGCGCATTACGACGTGATCGTCAACGAAGTTACGCGCGGGATTGGGCAATCGGCGCAGGAGACTGGAGTGCCGCATGCGTTTGGCGTTCTCACCTGCGAGACGCTGGAGCAGGCGATTGATCGCGCCGGGCTGAAGATGGGGAACAAGGGATTCGAGGCGGCGCTGGCGGCGGTGGAGATGGCGAATCTGAAAAAAGCCGTCGTTGGTCGTTCGTCGCTTCGTCGGCTCAGTGCAGCAAAAGCGTCGCAAAAGCGGCAAGACCAAAGCTCGTTCTCGTGGCTGTCCACAGGTCCAAGAAAAAATCATAGTCGAAATTCGTCTGTCTCATCCTTCCTGTAAACTCTGAGTTGGCTGATTCAGGCCAACGACCAACGACGACAGCGACCAACGACTGCTCCCATGGGTACCCGCCGCAAATCTCGCGAACTGGCTTTGCAGATGCTGTTTCAGGCTGATCTGGGGAAGCAGCCGTTGGCGGAGGTGCGTTCGTCGTTTTGGCAGGGGCGCGGGGACGTGGCGGGCGAAGTCAAAGGGTTTGCTGAGGATATTTTTCGCGTGGCCAGCGATCGCGCGGCTGAGATCGACAAGATGATCGAGGAGCATGCCGAGAATTGGCGCATGGACCGGATGGCGGCGGTGGACCGGAATATTCTGCGGGCGGCGGTGGCGGAGTTGATGGCGTATCCGGCGACGCCGCGGGCGGTGATTATTAATGAGGCGATTGAGATTGCGCATAAGTTTTCCAGCCCGGAGTCGGTGCATTTTATCAATGGGGTGCTGGATAGTATTGGCAAGGAGTTGGAAAAGGGTTCCGGCGTAAGGCATGAGGCCGCGGTGAAGAGTTTGGAGCCGGGAGCGTAGCGTTGAGGATGTTGTCGCTTACGGAATCCAGTTTGTTCCCGTGCGCTTTGCAAGGCCGTGTGTGTTCGCTCCCGCCGACGCGCCTAAGCCCTTCCTGCTACGTCTTTCTGCTGACCCCGTAGCTTCAGCTCAGGCCAACCTCGGCTTGAGGTGGGCCACCCGCCACCGAGTCCGTTTCTTTCGCCCCTTCGGGGCTTTGGGCACATCTCCCGCCTGACCGAGGGCTTGCGCCCTGGGCTGTATTCTGCCGCCGCTTCGCGGCTGGCATTAGGAGCACCCCACGGGCGGTCTGGACTATTCGCATTCTTGGCCTTGGCCAACGACCAATGACGAACGACCCACGACGAGTTTACGGTTTGACTGCCACCAAATCGGGCAGGCAGGTTACTGGGGATTGAGCGGGCGGGGTTCCGGGGCCGTAGCACAGGGCATTCGACGGATAGGGGAGTGTGATCTGCTGGGTGTCGGCCAGGGTCGCGGTGTCGATCACGTGGACGGCACCATCGGTAGCGCCCACGAAGAGCAAGTCACCTGCTGGGCTAAGGGATGCGGACAGCGGGGTCGCATTTCCGGCCAGCGAAATGAATGACGGGACCTGGGTGGTGAGGTTGAAGACGGAGATGAATGAGAATCTGGGGGTCACGGTTCCGGTGCCGTTCTCGCCAATGGCAGTGATACCGGAAGCGTTGACTACCGTGAACGTTGCCGGCGTGGCGCCGCTGGCAGGGGTCAAAGCCGTGATCGGGAATACTCCGTTGTCGGTGAGGTTCTGCATGCCAGTAATCGCAATGCTGGCACCAACTTGCAGCGCGGGGCCGGAGGTCAGAGTGTAGGAATAGGTTGTGTTGGGGCTGGCCTGCGACGCGGCGGTGATGTTGGTTATCGACCGCTGCGAGGGCAGGACTTCGGCCAGGATGTAAGCCGTGGAGCCATCCGGCGAGAGGAAGAACTGAGTCGGGGTAAAGTTGCCCAAGCCGAGGCTGCCAATAGGGCCGAAGGAATTGTTTATTGCGAGAAATCCGCGAGGAGCCGGGCAGCCGGGAACGCCGACGGCGGGTGCTCCGGTAATGGTGGCGGTAACGGTTTGAAGGTTGGGAGGATCGAGAACCAGGGCAGACTGTCCGTC
The DNA here is from genome assembly GCA_963839975.1 of uncultured Acidobacteriota bacterium. Lineage (GTDB taxonomy): Bacteria > Acidobacteriota > Terriglobia > Terriglobales > Acidobacteriaceae > Gp1-AA145. The sequence continues at coordinate 1,604,128 of CAWIXA010000003.1, forward strand.
GGGAAGGGCGCGGATCAACTGGCTGGCGAGGTTCACGCAGCCGGAGATACGGACAAGGCAGGATCGTCACAGGTTGGCAGGAAGGATGCGCCAGCCGGATCTCCTCCCGCAAGGTAGCCAAGAGATCCGTCTCCGATAAAAGCCACATCGGTTGCGGGGGCGGTTAGTGGAATTGTCTGTAGTGGATCGGTTTTCGAATAAACGTAGAGATTGTTGCCGGCGACGATGTAAGCCTTCAGGCTGTCGGGGGAGAATGCGGCCGCAGTGGCGCCGTTGATCAGGAACGCCGCGGTGGTGTTGCTGCCGCTGCCAGCATTGCAGTTGGTGCACACGAAGACCTGATTGGGAGTGTCCGTGGTATCGGAAATGATGGACAAAGTGCCGTCTGGGGATACGGCGAGCACCTTGCCGGCAATGTTGATGATGCGGGAGGCCGAGGCGCCAGTGAAGGTCATCAGGCCCTGGGTGCCAAACGCGGCAGAATCGACGCCCAAGTAAGCAATGAGGCCTCTCGCGTCAAAAAGGATGGAGTTGGCAGCGGACGGAATGCTGATCGGAGTTCCTGCGGCGAAAGGGGCGGTTGCCGAAGTCCTGGTGATTGGAACGATGGTTGGAGTGCAGGGTGCGATGGTGGTGCTGCAACCGGTCGAAGTGACGTACGCGGTGGGGCTGCTGGTCACAGCGGTAGCGGTCCTGACAGTAAAGCTGATCGAGTTCCTCGGATAGATGGGAAGCGAGGGCGTGATGCCTCCGTTGCAGCCGGGAGGAGTGCAGGATGCAGTTACCGCGCCTGCTCCCGTGCTTAGAGCTGAAGCGGTTCCGACGCTGCCATAGATGGTGCTGGTCGCTCCGGAAGCAGAGAGCGTGACCGGGTTGGTCGAGGTCCAGGTCAGCGGAACACCCACCAGGTTCAGCCCCAGGCTGTCGGTGACGGTGGCGTTTAGCGTGGTTGAAGTGCCGGTGTTCACCACAAAAGAGGTTGCCGGATTTCCCAAGGCGCTGACGGAAATGGACTGCACGGGACAGGTTTGGAACTGTACCGGCTGGCTGTTGAAGCCACCCACGGTGGCAAAGAACGGAGTGATTCCGGGGGCGTTGGCAGTGGCAATCTCCTGATTCAAGGGGGCCCCCACCGGAGGAGTGCTCAGAGTGACGGCACTGGTAGTTTGTCCCCCGGTCAGAATCGGTTGCCAGGAGAACGGGCCCACGCTTGAAGTAATGTCTGACGTTCCGTTGAAGGCGAACGCTTCAAAGAGCGAGCTTTCTGGGCCGGCAGGAGCGCCCTTGGAAAAGCAGGTGGCAGAAAGGGTCGCGGGCTGATTGGGCACTTTGTTGATGGTGACCCGGGTGACGTGCTGGTGCACAAACACGGTCACCGGCGGGCTGCTTACGCCCTGCGCGACGGCAGTAATCTGGGACACTCCGGTTGAACCGGGAGTACATATTTGCGGGTTGGTGAGGGAATTCCAGGTTCCGGCGCACACGATGCCGTTGCTGGCAACGGTCAAGATCGAAGGATTGCTGGACTGGAACGAGAAAGTCTCGGTCTCGGTCGCCCCCAAATGATCCTTTGCGGTGGCGGTAACCACCAGGGTCTGGCCGACCTCGAGGGACAGGTTCAGTCCCGCCGAGCAGGTGATGGATGTCGAGGGGCAAAGATCCACAATCGCCGGCACCGGGTTGGTGATTACGGTGGTTGGAGCGCCTTTGCTACAGGCAGCCAGGATAAGGGATGCCGACAGGATGCAAGCCAGAGATGTGCCCGAAGTAAACCTGCTCATGAATCCTTCCACCACGAGGGTAAGACGCGCTGTCTGGAAAACTCTCAGTGTAGAGGCTGGGTGTTTTTTCGGCAACCCGCCCAGGAACCGAGCCGGAATTCTGAACCAGACCTTGCAACGTAAGATGCGGGCAAGAATGCGGTTGACGTGTTGGATTGACGATTGATATATTTAAAAGGTTCCGCGAGTACATCCTGGCTTGCCTGTACCTGTGTCCCTGTTCGCCTTGCGCGAGGCGGACGCCGGAAAAGCGAAGTTAAGGCTTAGAGAAACACGATTTCGCATCATGAAGTAAGATTGCGAAAACGCCCTCGCTGAAACGTTCCGCGAAAAACTCTCTCAGGGAGATATGCGGAGCGAAGCTGACGAAACGGAGCGCCTCCCGAGTTTGGGGCTTGGAGCCACCGTCGTCAGACCTGTCAAAGGGAAAAGAAAATTTCCGGCGATGTGTGGCCGGAAGTATGGATGGCGAACGCTATCCAGCCTGGACCGAAAAACGAGAGTGGGTTTCCGTGTGTTTTGCGCGGAACGATCTCGCGGCAGATTGCTGCGGTCTGGCCGAAGCAGAGACGCTGCGAAAACGGCGTCAAGGAGCAAGAGTGCCTACGTTTAATCAGTTGGTTCGCGACGGAAGAAAGAGTCCGCGCTACAAGACGGCGAGTCCGGCGCTGCAATCGTGTCCGCAGAAGCGCGGTGTTTGCACCCGCGTGTACACGCAGACGCCGAAGAAGCCGAACTCAGCGCTGCGCAAGGTTGCGCGCGTGCGATTGACTAATGGAATTGAAGTTACAACGTACATCCCAGGCGTTGGCCACAACCTGCAGGAGCACTCGATTGTGCTGATCCGCGGCGGCCGTGTGAAAGACCTGCCGGGCGTGCGTTATCACGTGATTCGTGGAACGCTGGATGCGGTTGGCGTAGCGGGCCGCATGCAGGGGCGTTCGAAGTACGGAGCGAAGAGACCGAAAAAGGGATAAGAAACCAAGCTCAGGCTAGAAGCTGAAGAGCTAGGAGCGAAAAGCTAAAGATGCCTCGCAAAGGACATATCGCAAAGCGTACGGTCGAGCCGGATCCGGTGTATGGATCGGACCTGGTGACGAAGTTTGTCAACTCGATGATGTGGCAGGGAAAGAAGAGCACGGCTGAGGGCATCTTCTATGAAGCCTTGACGCGCCTGGAGAGCAAGGGTGGCGACGAGGCCCTGAAGCTGTTCAAGAAGGCAGTCGAAAACGCCAAGCCGCTGCTGGAAGTGAAGTCGCGGCGCGTGGGCGGCGCCAACTATCAGGTGCCGGTGGAAGTGAATGCCGACAGGCGCACGTCGCTGGCGATTCGGTGGCTGGTGACGTATTCGCGCGGGCGCTCGGAAAAAGGAATGATCGACAAGTTGAGCAACGAGTTGCTCGACGCGGCCAATGGAAAAGGTGCGGCCATCAAGAAGAAAGAAGATGTGCACCGCATGGCGGAGGCGAATAAGGCCTTTGCGCATTATCGGTGGTAGAAGGGCAGCTCTTGGCTGTTGGCTCTTGGTTCTTGCAGGAGCGAACGGTTCAAGAGCCAAGAGCCAAGAGCTAAGAGCTAAGAACTGAATTAATGAGCAGTCCGGCAAACATCGGCGAGCAGGAAATCCGCAAGGAAGAGAAGAAGAAAGCTGTGTCCAGAACAGTTCCATTAGAACGGTGCAGAAATATCGGTATCATGGCGCACATTGATGCCGGAAAGACCACTACGACTGAGCGCATTCTTTTCTATACGGGAAAGACGCACCGCCTGGGCGAAGTGCACGAAGGCACTGCCACCATGGACTGGATGGAGCAGGAGCAGGAGCGCGGGATTACGATCACTTCCGCTGCCACCACCTGCAGCTGGCGCGACATTCGCATCAACATTATTGATACTCCCGGGCACGTGGACTTTACCGCCGAAGTCGAGCGGTCGTTACGCGTCCTGGATGGAGCGGTCGCAGTGTTTGACGCGGTGCATGGCGTCCAGCCGCAATCGGAAAAAGTCTGGCGACAAGCGGACAAGTACGGTGTTCCGCGAATTTGTTTTATCAACAAGATTGACAAGATGGGCGCCGACTTCGAGCATGCCATTGACACCCTCCGCAAGCGCCTCAATGCCAAGCCCATCGCGATTCAGATTCCCATTGGACAAGAAGACAAGTTTAGAGGCGTGGTTGATCTGCTCTCGATGAAGGCGATCATCTGGACCAACGAAGACCTGGGCGCCGAGTACGAAACCGAAGAAATTCCCGCCGAGCTGAGAAAGAAAGCTGAAGCCTTTCGCGCACAACTGGTTGAGACGGTCGCCGAAAACGACGACGACATGCTGCACAAGTTTCTTGAAGGCGAAGAAATTTCTGAGGCGGAGTTGAAGGCTTCGCTGCGCAAGTCAACGATTGCTCTGAAAGTTTTCCCGGTCGTGGTTGGCACGGCGTTCAAGAATAAAGGCATTCAGCCGCTGCTCGATGCGGTGGTAGATTATCTGCCTTCGCCGCTGGATACACAGGAAACCAAAGGCATCAATCCGGAAAATGGCGAGGCCATTACGCGCAAGGCTTCCGATGACGAGCCGTTTTCGGCCCTGGCATTCAAGATCATGGCTGACCCGTATGTCGGGCAGCTGACGTTTATCCGGGTGTACTCGGGGCAGTTGAAGTCGAGCGATTCGGTGATGAACTCGCGCACTCAGCGGCACGAGCGCATTGGGCGTCTGCTGAAGATGCATGCCAACAAGCGCGAAGACATTCAGGAAATTCTGGCGGGCGATATTTGCGCCGCCGTGGGATTGAAGAATGTTTCGACCGGCGACACGATTTGCGACGAGAGACATCCGATCACGCTGGAATCGATCACGTTCGCAGTCCCCGTGATTTCCGTCGCGGTTGAGCCTAAGACCAAAGCCGACCAGGAAAAAATGGGCATGGCGCTGGCCAAACTGGCCCAGGAAGATCCCACCTTTAAAGTTCACACCGATCCAGACAGCGGACAAACCATCATCAGCGGCATGGGCGAGTTGCATCTCGAGATCATTGTCGATCGCATGATGCGGGAGTACAAAGTCGAAGCCAGCGTCGGCAAGCCGCAGGTGGCGTATCGCGAGACCATTCGCAAGCATTCCGAGGCCGAAGGCAAGTACATTCGCCAGACCGGCGGCAAGGGTCAATACGGCCACGCCAAGATTTATCTTGACCCGCAACCTGCTGGGGCGGGCTATGAGTTTGTCAACGACATCACAGGCGGTTCGATTCCGAAAGAATTCATTAAGCCGATTGACCAAGGTATTAAGGAAGCGCTCGAAGGCGGAATTCTCGCCGGCTACCCGATGGTCGATGTGAAGGCGACGCTCTACGACGGCAGCTATCACGACGTCGATTCGAATGAAATGGCATTCAAGATCGCCGGATCGATGGCATTCAAAGAAGCTGCGCGCAGGGCGTCTCCGGTGCTGCTGGAGCCGGTGATGGCGGTCGAAGTCGTGACTCCGGAAGATTATGCCGGAGCGATCATGGGCGACCTAAGTTCGCGCCGCGGACGCATTGAAGGTATGGAGCACCGCGCCGGTTCGCAGGTGATCAAAGCGATCGTGCCGCTGGCGGAAATGTTCGGCTATGCAACCCATATGCGGTCTTCAACGCAAGGGCGTGCGGAATACTCGATGCACTTTGCGCGGTATGAAGAAACGCCGCGGTCAGTGGCAGAAGAAATTATTGGCAAGGCGCAAGGCGGCAAGAAGTAGCGATTTTGTATCAGGGCACGGCTTGAGCCGTGCCGAAGCGAACGCAGTGAAATTTGGGGCTTTAGCCCCTGAGGAAACGAAGCAATGGCGAAAGAGAAATTTGAACGTAATAAGCCGCACTGCAACGTAGGCACCATTGGTCACATTGATCATGGCAAGACCACGCTGACGGCGGCCATCACCAAGGTTTTGTCCAAGCACAACCCGAAGATCCAGTTCCGGTCGTTTGATTCGATCGACAACGCTCCGGAAGAAAAGGCGCGCGGCATAACCATCGCGACGGCGCACGTCGAGTATGAGACGGCGAACCGCCACTACGCGCACGTGGATTGCCCGGGCCACGCCGACTACATCAAGAACATGATCACGGGCGCGGCGCAGATGGATGGCGCGATTCTGGTGGTGGCTGCGACCGACGGTCCGATGCCGCAGACGCGCGAGCACGTGCTGTTGGCGCGTCAGGTCGGCGTGCCGTACATCGTGGTCGCGCTGAACAAGTGCGACGCGGTGGACGATCCCGAGTTGCTCGACCTGGTGGAACTCGAAGTGCGCGAGCTGCTGAAGAGCTACGGGTTCCCGGGAGACGAGTGCACCGGTGGTTCGCTTGTCGGCGCTGGGCGCGCTGAACGGGGAAGCCAAGTGGGAAAAGCAAGTTGATGAGCTGATGGAAGCGGTGGATAAATCCATTCCGCAACCGGCGCGCGAGTTGGACAAGCCGTTCCTGATGCCGATTGAAGATATTTTTTCGATCTCGGGGCGCGGCACGGTGGTGACCGGCCGTATCGAGCGGGGGAAAGTGAAGGTCGGCGAGGAAGTTGAAATCGTTGGCTTCCGCGATACGCGCAAGACGGTTGTCACTGGCGTCGAAATGTTCAAGAAGCAACTGGACGAAGGCATGGCGGGCGACAACGCCGGCTTGCTGTTGCGCGGCATTGGCAAAGACGATGTCGAGCGCGGCATGGTGTTGGCGAAGGGCGGATCGATCACGCCGCACACCAAGTTCAAGGCGACGGTGTACATCCTGACCAAAGAAGAAGGCGGGCGGCACACGCCGTTCTTCAAGGGCTATCGTCCGCAGTTTTATCTGCGCACGACGGACGTGACGGGCGTGGCCGAGCTTCCAGGCGGCACCGAAATGGTGATGCCGGGAGACAACGTGGAGCTGGTGATCGAGCTGATCACGCCGGTGGCGATGGAAAAAGGCTTGCGCTTCGCCATCCGCGAAGGCGGACACACCGTGGGCTCGGGCGCAATCAGCGAGATTGTGCAGTAGGAAAACCGTCGTTGGTCGTTCGTCGTTGGTCGTTGGCCAAAGGCGGCAGCGGGTTTGGTTTGAGCTAGAAGCTTAAGAGCTGGTTTTCGCGGCTTGCAGCTTGCCGCAGGGTCTTTCCTTCCGGAGATGTCGGAGGGGGTTAGGAAACGAAACGTGATTGGAAACGAAAAAATTCGGATACGGCTGAAGGCATACGACTACCGCGTGCTCGATCAGTCAACCACAGAAATCGTGGCTACCGCGAAGCGGACCGGGGCGCAGATTGCCGGGCCGATTCCATTGCCGACGATGAAGAACAAGTTCTGCGTGCTGCGTTCGCCGCACGTGGACAAGAAATCGCGGGAGCAGTTCGAGATCAGGACGCACAAGCGTCTGCTGGATATTCTCGATCCCACGCCGCAGACGGTGGATGCGCTGATGAAGCTGGATCTGCCGGCGGGTGTCGATGTGGAGATCAAAGCGTTTGGGAAAGAGCACAAGTAAAAGTAAGAAGCTCCCCAGCCAATAGCGGCGATTCCATGCACGCCAAGCTGGGACGGAGAAGGAAATGGCAAAAGTAACAGGGATTCTGGGAAAAAAGGTCGGGATGACGCAACTCTTCGATTCGAAGGGCGACGTGCATCCGGCGACGGTGCTGCAGGCGGGGCCATGCGTGGTCACGCAGCACAAGTCGCAGACCAAGGACGGGTACGACTCGGCGCAGATTGGGCTGGTTGAGTTCATGAAGGAGTCGAAACTGACTCAGCCGATGCGCGGGCACCTGGCGAAGAACAATATTCCGCCGGTGAAGTTTATCCGCGAAGTTCCCATCGAGGCCGATGGCGACGAAGCAGTGAAGCCGGGCGACCGGGTGCTGGTTGAGATGTTCGATGGTGAAAAGTTTGTGGACATTGTCGGGGTCAGCAAGGGAAAAGGATTTCAGGGCGTAGTAAAACGACATCACTTTGCTGGCGGCGCGAAGTCACACGGTTCGATGTTTCAGATTACCGGCTCGATTGGCTCGTCGGCGTTTCCATCGCGCGTGTTCAAGGGCATGCGGATGTCGGGGCACATGGGCAATGCACGGGTCACTGTTCGCAACTTGCGAGTGCTGGGCGTCGAGAAAGATGACAATCTGCTCGTCGTTGAAGGCAGCGTGCCGGGACCGAATGGCGGGTATTTGATCATCACGAAATCGAAGAAGCCGCCACGAGAGCGCCGCGGGTTTGCGGGTTCGGCGACGGTGGATCCGTTGAAGGCGGCGAAGCGGGCAGCGAAGAAGGGGTAAGAGCCGTCGTTGGTCGTCGGCCAAAACGGTGCGCGGGTAATTTGAAACCCGTGCTGATGAAGAGACTAAGAAAATGGCAACTATCGACATTCACGATTTGAAGGGCAAGAAGGTCGGGACGCTCGAGCTCGCGGACGAAGTATTTGGCGCGGTCAACGAGGACCTGCTCTGGGAAGCGGTGAAGCATTACCGCGCCGGGCAGCGTGCCGGCACTCACGCCACCAAGAATAAGAAGCTGGTTTCGGGCGCGGGCAAGAAGCTCTGGAAGCAGAAGGGCACGGGGCGCGCGCGTGTGGGCTCGATCCGATCGCCACTGTGGCGGCATGGCGGGACGGTGCATGGGCCGAATCCGCATTCGCATGCGTACACTTTTCCGCGCAAAAAGCAGTTGGGCGCGTTGCGTTCGGCGCTGGCGGCGAAACTTGCCGACGGCAAGCTGATCGTGGTGAACGCATTTGATCTGAAAGAACCGAAGACGGGGGCGTTTCGCGAGTCGCTGGATGCGCTGAAGGTTGATAAGGGCGCGCTTTTGGTGGAGGTCGCGAACCACGGGAACCGCAATCTGGATTTGAGTTCACGGAACCTGAAGGGCATCGAGTTGGTCTCGAGCAACGAGGTGCATCCGTATCATCTGCTGCGCTATGACCGGGCGATTTTTTCGCAGCCGGCAATTGAGAAGCTGCAAGTTTCGCTGAAGAAGGCGGCTTCGAAGCGTTCGCACGATGCCGGCGAAGGCGAGAAGAAGGCGCAGAAGAAGGCGGCGAAGGCTCCGCGCACGCGCAACAAGAAAGCGGCGGAGGTAGCGTAAACCATGAAGACCGCATATCAGATTATTCGCAAGCCGGTGATTACCGAGAAGGGCGTCGGGATCAAGGAGACGCAGAACACGCTGGTCTTCCAAGTGGCTCCGAAGGCGACCAAGACCGAGATCAAGGAAGCGGTGCAGTCGATCTTCAAAGTGAAAGTAAGATCGGTGCGCACGGCGAATTATCCGGGGAAAGAGCGGCGGCGGGGAAAGTTTGCCGGCTACCGGTCGGATTGGAAGAAGGCGTACGTGCGGTTGCGGGCCGGAGAAAAGATGCCGGAGTACGCGCAGAATTTGTAAGAACCGTCGTTGGTCGTTCGTCGTTGGTCGTTGGCCAACCTCGAACGCCGGCTGCGGCAGGGAAAAGCTAAGAGCTAGCAGCTAAGAGCTGATTTTATGGCAATCAAGACTTACAGACCGACAACCCAGACGTTGCGCTACCGGACCACGCTTTCGAGCGCGGACCTGACTACCGACCGGCCGCACAAGCCGCTGACCGAGACTAAGAACCGGCAGGGCGGACGCCGCAATTCGGGCGATATGACCATGCGGTTTCGCGGCGGCGGGCACAAGCGCAAACTGCGCATCATCGATTTCAAGCGCGACAAGACCGGGATTCCGGCGACGGTGGCGTCGATTGAGTACGATCCTAACCGCTCGGCGCGCATTGCGCTGCTGGCGTATGCCGACGGCGAGAAGCGGTACATCCTTCAGCCAGACGGATTGAAGATGGGACAGAAAATTGTGAGCGGGCCGGATGCGGACATCTTGGTCGGGAACGCGCTGCCGCTGAAAAATATTCCGCCGGGCACGACTATCCACAATCTTGAACTGCGTCCTGGGAAGGGCGCGCAGATGGTGCGGTCGGCGGGCGGCGCGGCGCAACTGGTCGCGAAAGAAGGCGACTACGCGCTGGTGAAGCTGCCTTCGGGCGAAACGCGAAAGGTTTCGCACGACTGCATGGCGACCATCGGACAGGTGGGCAACATCGATCACGAGAACGTGACCATTGGCAAAGCCGGACGCATGCGCTGGATGGGCAAAAAGCCGCACAACCGCGGCGTCTCCATGAACCCGGTTGACCATCCGCACGGCGGTGGTGAGGGAAAGACGTCGGGCGGAAGGCATCCGGTAACGCCGTGGGGCCAGCCGACGCGGGGATACAAGACGCGCAACAACAAGCGCACCGATAAATTTATTGTGAGCCGGAGAGCGAAATAGCTATGCGTTCATCGAAAAAAGGCGCTTTCATCGACGCGTACCTGGCGTCGCGGATCGAGGGCATGAACTCGCGCAACGAGAAGAAAGTGTTGCGCACCTGGTCGCGGCGCTCGACCATCATCCCGGAGATGGTGGGACACACGATTGCGGTGCACAACGGAAAGAAATTCATTCCGGTGTACGTGACCGAAAACATGGTCGGCCACAAGCTGGGCGAATTCAGTTTTACCCGCCAGTTCAAGGGGCACTCGATGAAGGCGGCGACGGAAACGGCGGCGCGTCCGGCGGGACCTCCGGGCGGGCCGGGAGCGATTACACCGGCGGCCCCGGCGGCGCCCAAGAGTTAGAAATCAGCTTTTAGCCATTAGCTTTTAGCCTTTAGCTAAGAGCTAACAGCTAAGAGCCAAGAGCTGAGATTAAAACATGGAATTTAGAGCTCAAACCCGATTCGTGCGCGTCTCGCCGCAGAAGGCGCGGCTGGTGCTGGAGTTGATCAAAGGCAAGCGCGTGGAAGATGCGCTGAACACGCTGATGTTCACCAAGAAGCGTGTGGCGGCGAAAGTCGAAAAACTGCTGCGCTCGGCGGTGCAGAACGCGAATTACCTGAGCGGCGAAAAGAACGTCGATGTGGACATCGACAATCTTTACGTGAAGCATGCCGTCGCCAACGACGGGCCGCGGATGAAGCGCATTCGTCCAGCCCCGATGGGAAGGGCGTTCCGTTATGTGCGGCGGATTGCGCACATCGAGATTGCGCTGGCGGAGCGTGGCAAAACTGGCGGCGCGGATCTGGCGACCGTAGTGGGCGAAGAGCGGACCGAGGCGAAGGCCGCAACAGGAAAGACCAAGGCGCGTACCAAGAAGAAGGCCGTGGCGAAAAAGTTTGCCGGCACCAAGACCGCCGGGAAGAGAGATAGTTCAGGAGCTTTATGGGACAGAAGGTACATCCTTACGGGTTCCGGCTTGGCTACACCAAGCCGTGGAAGTCGCGCTGGTTTGTGGAACGCGACTACGACAAGCTGTTGCTTGAAGACGTCAAGCTGAAGAATGAGCTGAAGGAAAAGCTCAAATCGGCGGGCGTGAGCTCGATCGAGATTGAGCGACCGGGCAACAAGCTGCGGGTCATTATCCGGACGGCACGCCCGGGCATCATTATCGGTCGCAAGGGCGCCGAGATCGACAAGCTGAAGGGCGACGTGCAGAAGCGCACCGGTCGCGAGGTGTTTCTCGACATTCTCGAAGTGCATAAGCCAGAACTGGATGCGCAACTGGTTTCGGAGTCGATCGCGCTGCAACTGGAAAAGCGCGTCGGCTTCCGCCGGGCGATGCGTAAGGCGGTGGATTCGGCGCTGCGATTTGGATGCAAGGGGATCAAAGTTAGGGTAAGCGGACGTTTGAACGGAAACGAAATCGCTCGCTCCGAGTGGTACCTGCAGGGCCGTCTGCCGCTGCACACGCTGCGTGCCGACATTGATTACGGCTTCACCGAAGCGCGCACCACGTATGGCGTCATCGGCGTGAAGGTCTGGGTTTACAAAGGCGAGATTCTGCCGACCAAGAAGCGGGAGACGCAGGCAGTGGGAGCGTTTTGAAATCAGGTGTCAGCCGATCAGCTATCAGGTAAGGTCGACGATTGCAGATTTCGCGAGATAGATTTTGAGCTAAGAGCCAAGAGCTAGCAGCCAAGAGCCGATTTTATGTTGATGCCGAAAAAAGTTAAGTACCGCAAGCAGCAACGCGGACGCATGTGCGGAAAAGCCTGGCAGGGAAGCACGCTGTCGTTCGGCGACTTCGGATTGAAGGTGCTGGAGCCGGGGTGGATCACCGACCGGCAGATTGAAGCCAGCCGCGTGGCCATGACTCGTTTCATCAAGCGCGGCGGGAAGATCTGGATCCGGTTGTTTCCGGACAAGCCGGTCACCAAGAAGCCTGCTGAAACCCGTATGGGTAAAGGCAAGGGCGCGCCCGGATCACTGGGTCGCGGTGGTGAAGCCGGGGAAGATTTTATTTGAGATGGAAGGCGTGACCCAGCAGGACGCGAAAGAGGCCATGCGGCTGGCGTCGCACAAGTTGCCGTTGCGGACGTCGTTTGTGCAGCGTCACGCAACCCAGTAGAAGCTGAGAGCGAATTTATGGATGCAGAGAAAATCAGAAACCTGACCAGCGAAGAGCTGAGTCATCAGGAAAAGGACATGAGCGATCAGCTTTTCAAGCTGAAGTTTCAGCTCAACATGGGGCAGACGGAAAGCCTGACGAAGCTGCGCGGGCTGCGCAAGGACATTGCCCGGGTGAAGACCATTGTTCGCGAGCGCGCGGCCGCGGCACCGGGCACGAACCCCAGCCCGAAATTGGAGAAGAAGTAATGGCGGAAACGCGAGTGGCAGGACGACGCAAGGAAGTGGTGGGCGAAGTGGTCTCGAACCGCATGCAGAAGACGATTGTGGTCCAGGTCATCCGCCGCAAGGCGCACCCGCTTTATATCCGGGTGATTTCGACAGCCAAGAAGTTTTACGCGCACGACGAGAAGAATCAGGCGCATGTGGGCGATGTGGTGCGGTTAGAAGAAACGCGGCCGCTCTCGAAGTTGAAGCGCTGGCGGCTGAAGGAAGTGGTGCGCAAGGCGGCGCTGGTGCCGGAAGTTGCGGTGGATGTGGAGAAGTAAGCACTCAGCATTCAGCACTGAGCATTCAGCCCCATCGGGTTCTGGGTTGCGACGTTGTCACGAAGGCTAACTGGCTCCGCGAGGGAACTTTTTATGAGTTTGATGATGAGATCGATGCTCGAGGTCGCTGACAACAGCGGCGCGCGAAAGCTGCAGATGATCATGCCTCTGGGCGGATCGACCGGAATACACGCCAGCCTGGGGGATGTGATCACGGCCAGCGTGAAGGAAGCTTCGCCGGACGGGCAGGTCAAGAAGGGGACAGTGGTCAAGGCGGTGATCGTGCGCACCCGCAAGGAATACGGGCGGCGCGATGGAACGTATATCCGCTTCGATTCGAACGCGGCGGTGCTGATCAACGAAACCGGTGAGCCGGTGGGGACACGCGTGTTCGGGCCAGTGGCAAGAGAGCTGCGCGAAAAGAAGTTTTTGAAGATTGTTTCACTGGCGCCGGAAGTTCTGTAGCGCCTGGGCAGTGACTGAGAAGAAGTGAAGGGCGAATTTAGAAATGATAGCGACAACGACAGAGCATAAGCGAGTTGACATCCGCCGCAACGACACGGTGAAAGTATTGAGCGGGCGCGACAAGGGCAAGCAGGGCCGCGTGCTGCGGGTGATGCCGGACAAAGGCAAAGTCCTGGTCGAGCACGTGATGATGGTGAAGAAGCACCTGCGTCCCAGCCAGAAGTCGAAAGGCGGCATTGCCGAGCAGGAAAGCGCGGTCTCGATTTCGAAAGTGCAGCTGGTGTGCGCTACTTGCGGGCCGGTGCGAATTGGCCACGAAGTGCGCGGCGACCGCAAGGTGAGAGTTTGCAGGAAGTGCGGAACGACGCTGGACAAGTAGCGTCACCTGAAGGCTGAGTTTATGGCAAAAGATAAAAAAGATAAAAAGGGCGGCGGTCAGGAAGCGCAGGCGGCTCCGGGAGTTGCCCGGCACAGCGCGAAAGAGACGCCGCGGCTGAAGGACCGTTTCCGCAAGGAAGTGGCTCCGGCGCTGATGAAGGAATTCGAGTTCACCAACCCGATGGCGGTGCCCCATCTGAACAAGATTGTGGTGAACATGGGCATGGGCGAGGCCACGCAGAATGCCAAGGTTATGGACCCCGCGGTGAACGAACTGGGCCAGATCACCGGGCAGAAGCCGGTAGTCACGCGCGCCAAGAAGTCGATTGCGGCGTTCAAGGTCCGCGAAGGCATGCCGATTGGTGCCATGGTCACGCTGCGCGGCGACCGCATGTACGAATTTTTCGACCGCTTGGTGAACGTGGTGCTGCCGCGGGTGCGCGATTTTCGCGGGGTTTCAACCAAGTCGTTTGACGGGCGCGGCAATTACACGCTGGGCTTGCACGACCAGTTGATTTTTCCGGAGATTGATTACGCCAAGGTGGATAAGCAGAAGGGCATGAACGTCACCATTGTGACCACGGCGGCGAATGACAATCAGGCGCGGGCGCTGTTGAAGCATCTGGGTATGCCGTTCCGGGCGGTGTAAGAAGTTCAAAGTTAGACAACGGAGTTTTTTAAGGACTGCATGACTACAGCAAAACGAGTGAAAGACGCGAAGATCCAGGAAGTATTCAAGCAGGCGCGCGACAAAAAGCAGCCGCGACCGAAGTTTTCCACGCGGCGGCACAACCGCTGCCAGATTTGCGGGCGGCCGCGGGCGTTCTTGCGCAAGTTCGGCCTGTGCCGTTTGTGTTTCCGCGGGCTGGCGCTGCGTGGGGAGATTCCTGGAGTTTCGAAGTCGTCCTGGTAAGAGTTGGTTTGTGTCTAAAGAAGTTGGGTTACGCGGGCCGTTGCTGGTTCTCCGCTTGACACGGAGAGAACGGGCGGCTGAGGAGAAGCAAAACGTATGAAGTTGACCGATCCGGTCGCAGACATGCTGACGCGAATTCGCAACGCGATTCGCGCGCGGCACCAGAAGGTGGATGTGCCGGCTTCCAAGCTGAAGCTGGAGATTGCCCGCATTCTTAAGGAAGAGGGCTACGTCTCCAATTTCAAGGCCACCGAAGAGGAAGGCCACAAAGTCATTCGCATCTACCTGAAGTACGACAACAATAACGACGCCGTGATTTCGAATGTGGCGCGAGTGTCGCGTCCCGGCTGCCGGGTGTATGTGCGGCGCACGGAAATCCCGCGCGTGCTGGGTGGCATGGGCATCAACATTCTGACCACGCCTCGCGGAGTCATGACTGGACGCCAGGCACGCAAGCAGGGCTTGGGCGGCGAGTTGCTGTGCGAAGTTTGGTAGGAACCCAGCTTTTAGCTCTGAGCTTTTAGCAGTTAGCTAAAACCGAAGAGCTAGGAGCTAACAGCTAAAGGCTAAGAGCTTCTATGTCACGAATTGGAAAAAAGCCGATTGCGCTTCCTAAGGGAGTGACAGTCAAAATCGAAGGCAACACGGTCATGGTGCAGGGGCCGAAGGGCAAGCTGGATACGCGCGTCCCAACGGGCATCACCATGGAGCAGAAGGACGGGAACCTGGTCGCCATCCGCGAGAACGATTCGCAGGCAGCGCTGCACGGGCTGGCGCGTGCTCTGGTCAATAATGCCGTCGAAGGCGTGACCAAGGGCTGGACGCGCGAACTGGAGATTGTCGGCATTGGATACCGCGCGGAGATGAAGGGCAAGGGCACGGTGGTGTTCAGCCTGGGATATTCGCACCCGATTGAGTATCCGCTGCCTTCGGGGATTGACGTTGCGGTGGATCCCAAGCAGACCAAGGTTTCGGTGACAGGAATCGACCGCCAGAAAGTCGGACAGGTGGCGGCGGAAATGCGAAGCTTGCGTCCGCCGGACCCGTACAAGAACAAGGGTGTGCGCTATGCGGGCGAGCGCTTGAAGAAGAAAGTTGGAAAGACGGGAGCGAAATAAGCAGCTCTTGGTTCTTGGCTGTCGGTTCTTGGCTGAGACCATTTGCTGTGAGGGGAGATTCCAGCGGTTTGAGGCTCGGGTGGTTTTAAGAGCCAAGAACCGAGAGCCAAGAGCTGATCTTAAGAGCCAAGAGCTGATTTTATGCTGACACAGACATCGAAGAACGCCAATCGGCGCCGGGTGCATAAGCGGATCCGCAAGAAGGTCATGGGCACGGCGGAGCGGCCGCGGCTGAACGTTTATCGGTCGCTGAACCATATCTACGTGCAGGTGATTGACGACTTGCAGGGGGCGACGCTGGTTTCTGCCAACAGCGCTGAAGGCAAGGCAGAAGGCCGCACGTCGGGCGGAAACCTGGCTTCGGCGAAGTCCGTCGGCAAGGCGATCGCCGAGCGCGCCAAGGCCAAGGGCATCAGCAAAGTGGTGTTTGACCGCGGCGGATACATTTATCACGGGCGAGTTAAGGCCCTGGCCGATGCGGCGCGGGAAGCGGGATTGCAGTTTTAGGAACAAGTGGCTAGTGGCTAGTGGTCAGTGGCTAGTGAGAAGCTCTTTACTAGTTGCAGCCACGAACCGCGGCGAGAGAAGAGAAAATCGAGAATGCCAACAGTAATCAAGAAACTCGATGCCGGTGCCTACCAGTTGAAGGACCAGGTGGTCGCCATTAATCGTGTCACCAAAGTGGTGAAGGGCGGCAAGAACCTGTCGTTTGCGGCGCTGGTGGTAGTGGGAGATCCGGCCTCGGGAGTGGTGGGGCATGGGGCGGGCAAAGCCAAAGAAGTGCCGCAGGCGATTCGCAAGGCCATTGAATCGGCCAAGAAGAACCTGATGCGCGCCAACCTGACGCAGACCAGCATTCCGCACACGGTGCTGGGCCGTTACGGGTCGGGCATGGTGCTGCTGAAGCCGGCGCCGGAAGGTACGGGCGTGATTGCCGGCGGCGCGGTGCGCGCGGTGATGACCTCGGTGGGGATTCAGAACGTGCTGACCAAATCGATTGGCACGACCAACCCGCATAACGTGATCAAGGCCACGTTTGACGCGCTGAAGAAATTGAAGAATCGGGAAGCAGTCGCCAGCATGCGCGGCAAATCGGTGGAGGAGCTCTAACTCTAATGACGGCGAAAAAAGCAGCTCCCAGCAGCGGAAAAATTCAACTGAAGTGGGTGCGCTCGGCGATTTGTACGCCCGTGACGCACAAGCGCGTAGTAAAGGGCCTGGGCTTTACCCGGCTGAATCAGGTGATTGAGCGGCCCGACAATGCAGCGATCCGCGGCATGGTGGCGAAGGTGCCGCATTTAGTGGAGATTTTGAAATAAGAAACTTTTAGCTCTTAGCCTTTAGCTTTTAGCCGAACCCAAAGAAACTGGCTGAAGGATTCAAGCTAAGAGCTAATGGCTGGAAGCTAAGAGCTTATCTATGAATCTTTCGAACATACGAGCGCCGAAGAAGGCGAATGAAGGCAAGAAGCGGGTGGGCCGCGGCATGGGCTCGGGCATGGGCAAGACCTCGACCCGCGGACATAAAGGGCAACGCTCGCGCAGCGGTTCGCGCATGATGCGCGGATTTGAAGGCGGCCAGATGCCGTTGCACCGCCGGTTGCCCAAGCGCGGATTCACCAACATCTTCCGCCAGGAATTCAACATTGTGAACCTGGAAAAGCTGGAGGGGTTGGGCGACACCATCAATCCCGATGTGCTGCGCAAGGCGGGCGTGATCAGCACCAAGAAGCCGGTGAAGATCCTGGGCGATGGCGAGTTGAAGTCTGCGATCACGGTGCAGGCGCACAAGTTTTCGAAGTCGGCGCAGGAAAAGATCACCAAGGCCGGCGGCAAGTTTGAGGTTTTGCAGTAATGCCTGAGGTTTCGCAGTAATGCTCGATAAGTTCGCCAATATCTTCCGCATTCCCGACCTGCGCAAGCGGGTGCTGTTCACGCTGGCCATGCTGGCGGTGTACCGCATTGGCGGCCACGTGCCGACTCCGGGTGTGGATTTTGTTGCGCTGCAAAAGGCATTCGAGCAAGGCCAAGGCTCGCTGTTGGGGTTTGTGGATTTGTTTTCCGGCGGCAACCTGCGGCGCGCGACCATCTTCGCTTTGGGCATCATGCCCTACATCACTTCGTCCATCATTCTGCAGTTGCTGACGGTGGTTTATGAGCCGCTGGCGAAATTGCAGAAGGAAGGCGAGATGGGGCGCAAGAAGATCACGCAGTGGACGCGCTATCTGACCATTATTTTGAGCGTGATCCAGTCCATGACCATGGCCATTGGCCTGGAGAAGTTGGGCGCCTTTGTGCCGCATCCGGGTTGGGCATTCCGGTTGACGACGGTGCTGACTCTGACCACGGGCAGCGCATTCATCATGTGGCTGGGCGAGCAGATCACGGAGCGCGGCATCGGCAATGGCATGTCGCTGCTGATCTTTACCGGCATCATTGTTGGTTTGCCGCGCGGTATTCAGGATCTGTGGGGCAAAGCCAAGGACATGACGTGGGGGCCGTTGACTCCCGTCTTGATGGCGGCGCTAATCATACTGATGATCGCGGTAGTCGCCTTCATCGTATATGTGGAGCGCAGTGAGCGCCGCATTCCGGTGCAGTACGCCAAACGGATTATCGGGCGAAAGATGATGGGTGGGCAGACCACGCATCTGCCGCTGAAAGTAAATGCGGGCGGCGTGATGCCGGTGATCTTCGCTTCGTCGATTGTGACCATTCCTCAAACAGTGCTCATTGGGCTGCGCGATAATCGATATTTCGGGCCAGTGCTGGGATGGCTTAAGTGGGGCGAGCCGCTGTACACGGTTGTTTACGTCGTTGCCATCATCTTTTTCGCGTACTTCTACATTTCGATTGTCTTTAACCCGAACGAAGTCGCGGACAACATGCGCAAGTACGGAGGATTTATTCCAGGTATTCGTCCGGGAAAACGCACGGCCGACCACATCAATGAGATTCTGACGCGCATGACGTTGGTGGGCGCGCTGTATCTGATCGTGATTTCGCTCATTCCGGAATGGATGATCGCCGGTATTCACTTGAACCATCTGTTCCAGCCGCTGGGGAACTTCTTCGAGCGCCTGCCCAACTGGGTGCTGAATGGCCTGGGAGTGAATTTTTATTTTGGCGGGACCTCGCTGCTGATTGTGGTGGGCGTGGCCATGGACACAGTCAACCAGATTGAATCGCAGCTGATCATGCGCCACTACGACGGGTTTACGCCGAAGAGCGGAAGGATTCGCGGCCGGCGGACGTGGTAGGCAGTTGCTAGCCACTAGTCACTAGCAACTGGGATTTTTGGAACAGGAGCGGGTTAAGGCCAGTTCGATGGCAGAGCAAGTTTTGCGAAACATCGGACCCATTGTGCTGCTTGGGCCACCGGGAGCCGGGAAAGGCACCCAGTCGCACAATATTACCCAGCATTACCGCATTCCGCAGGTTTCGACCGGCGATTTGCTGCGTGAGCATGTGAAGCAGGCGAACGCCGCTGGGCTTGGAAGTAAAGGATTTGATGGCGCGGGGGGAGTTGGTCCCCGACCACTTGGTCTGCGACATCGTGGCCTGGCGTTTGCGGGAACCGGACGCGCAGCGCGGGTTTATACTCGACGGATTTCCGCGGGCGCAGAGGCAGGCGGCCTGGCTGGACGCGTTTTTGAAGTTTGAGTTTTTTGATAGTGGGAAGTGGCCGGCGTGGCTGCCGATTGTGGTGCGGATTCAGGTGGATTATAATAAGTTATTGCTCCGGATCACGGGGCGCAGGACTTGTCCTACCTGTGGGCTGATCTATAACGTCCATTCCCAGCCGCCACTTGTTGCTGAAACCTGTGATGTGGACGGCTCGAAGCTGTTCATCCGCGATGATGACCGCGAGGAAGTTATTCGCGAGCGCCTGGCAACGTATGAGCGCCAGACCAGGCCGGTAGCCGAGTATTACGAAGCGCTGGGCCGGGTGGTGGCGGTTGACGGTGACCGGCCGGTGGACGAAGTGACGGCCAGCATTGTGCGGGAAGTGGACGGCAAGGCGGCGGCTGCGTCGGAGGCTAAGTAGGCGTGGCAATTGTTTGCAAGTCGCAGTCGGAAATTGACAAGATGCGGAAGAGTGGCCGCATCGTTCGCGAAACGCTGGACGAGCTTCGCTCGATGGTCGCGCCGGGCGTGACCACGATGGACCTGGAAAAGGCGGCGGAGCGGAAGATTTGGAAGTCGGGCGCGAAGCCGGCTTTTAAGGGGTACTACGATTATCCCTGTGTGCTGTGCACGTCGGTGAATGAAGAGATTGTGCACGGGATCCCGTCGGAAAAACGGGTGCTGAAGGCGGGCGACATCGTTTCGATTGATTGCGGCGTGGTGCTGGATGGATATTACGGCGACGCGGCGATCACGGTGGCAGTCGGCGATTCGGTTTCGCCGGAGCGGCAGAAGTTGATGGAAGTCACCGAGCAGTCGCTGTACAAGGCGATTGAGCAGGTGAAGATCGGTAACCGGGTCAGCGATATTGGCGCGGCAGTGCAGGAATACGTGGAGGCGAACGGGTTCAGCGTAGTGCGCGAATTTGTCGGCCACGGGATTGGGACCAAGCTGCACGAAGAGCCGCAAGTACCGAATTTTAAGTCGCGCGGCGCGGACACGCGGTTGCGCGAAGGCATGGTGCTGGCGATTGAGCCGATGGTGAATTCCGGGCGTCCGGAGGCGAAAGTTCTGGACGATAAGTGGACGGCGGTCACCGCGGACGGCAGTTCCAGCGCGCATTTTGAGCATTGCGTGGCGGTGACGAAAGATGGGCCGCTGATTTTGACGCAGTAGGAGCTTTTAGCCTTTAGCTCTTGGCTTTTAGCTAAATGCTAAGAGCTAACAGCTAAGAGCTGATTTTGAGAGGTGCATGAGCAAAGAAGACGCGATTGAGGTGATGGCAACGGTGCTGGAGCCGCTGCCCAATGCCATGTTCAAGGTGGAGCTGGAAAACAAACACCAGGTTCTGGCGCATGTTTCCGGCAAGATGCGCAAGAACTTCATCCGCATTCTGCCGGGCGACAAAGTTGCAGTCGAGCTTTCGCCTTACGATTTGAATCGCGGGCGGATTGTGTATCGATATAAATGATTGCCGCGCGCGGCCGGTTTTCCTGACGGCTGAGAGCTGACGGCTGAGGACGGGTTTATGAAAGTACGGGCATCGGTCAAGAAAATTTGCGACAAGTGCAAGGTCATCCATCGCAAGGGTGTGGTGCGGGTGATTTGCGAGAATTCGAAACACAAGCAGCGGCAGGGGTAATAGGAGATTTATGGCACGAATTGCAGGCGTCGATCTTCCGCGCAACAAGCGGTCATTCATCGCGCTGACGTACATCTACGGAATTGGAAACTCGCGCGCGGCGCGGATTCTCGACGAGGCCAACGTGGACCCGATGAAAAAGGTCCAGGACCTGGGCGAGGACGAAGTCAACCGCATTCGTCAGGTGATTGAAGGCGAAGGCCTGGTGGAAGGCGATCTGCGCAAAGAGATTTCCATGAGCATCAAGCGGCTCATCGAAATCGGCTCCTATCGCGGATTCCGTCACCGCCGCAATTTGCCGGTTCGCGGACAGCGGACGCACACTAACGCACGCACCCGCAAGGGACCGCGCAAGGGAACGATCGCGCAGAAGAAGGCAGCGACGAAGACTTAGAAGCCGTCGTTCGTCGTTGGTCGTTGGCCGAAACCAACCCCGACGAGTTGGACTCGACCGACGGCTGTAGTTGGCTGGAATGTTGTTGGATCGTCATCGTTAGGGCAGCGAGAGATTTTGCCAACGACGAACGACCAACGACCAAGGACGGTTTATGGCGAAACCCGTAGCAGCAGGCGGCGCCGCAGCGGCGCCGGAGAAGAAGGGCAAGAAAAAGACCTTCAAAAAGAAGGAGCGCAAACACGTCTCATTTGGCGTGGTGCATATTCAGGCGACCTTCAATAACACCATCGTGACCATCACCGACCAGGCGGGGAACGTGCTCTCCTGGAAGAGCTCAGGGTCGCTGGGTTTCCGCGGATCGCGCAAGGGCACGCCCTTCGCGGCACAGCAGGCCGCGAGCAATGCCGCCAACATGGCGCGCGATCACGGTGTGCGCACCGTCGAGGTGCGCGTCAGCGGGCCGGGTTCGGGACGCGAATCGGCGATCCGGGCGCTGGCCGCAGCAGGCATTGAAGTCCGCAACATTAAAGATGTGACTCCCATTCCGCATAACGGTTGCCGTCCGCCGAAGCGGAGGAGAGTGTAGTTTCAAGTTTCGGGTTTCGAGTTTCACAATCGAAACCCAGTTGCCCAGGAAGACAGGTTTAGCCAAACCCGTAAACTGGACAGGAAATAAGGAGAAGAAAACTTGGCACGTTATACCGATCCCGTCTGCCGTCTTTGCCGCCGCGAGGGCATGAAGCTGTTCCTCAAAGGCTCGAAATGTTTCACCGACAAGTGTCCGGTGGAGAAACGCAACTTTGCTCCCGGCCAGCATGGCAAGGACCGCAAAGCCAAAATCGTAGGTTACGGCCTGCAACTGCGCGAGAAGCAGAAAGCCAAGCGCATGTACTTCACGCAGGAAGGCCAGTTCCGCAACTACTTTGAGAAGGCCGCGCGCGCCCCGGGCGTGACCGGCGAACTGCTATTGCAGCAGTTGGAGCGGCGTCTCGATACAGTCGTGTACAAGCTCGGCTTCGGGATGTCACGGCGTCAGGCGCGGCAGCTTGTGCGTCACGGGCACGTTGCGGTGAATGGCCGCAAGGTCAACATTCCTTCGTACCAGGTGGCTGTGGGAGAAGAGATTGCGATTCGCGAAAACAGCAAAAAGCTGGGATTGCTGGAGCAGGCGAAAGAATTCGCCGCGCACCAGAATGCTCCGGGCTGGCTGGAAATTGATCGCGACAATTTCAAGGGCAAGGTGCTGGCGCTGCCGAAGCGCGAGGATATTCACCTGCCGGTGAACGAGCAGTTGATTGTGGAACTTGTACAGCAAGTAAGTTTCAAGTTTCAGGTTTCGAGTTTCGGGCGTTTTGAAACCTGAAACTAGAAACTCGAAATTCTGGTCCTGAACATTTCGTGCCAGATCAGCCTTTCGCGATGTTGACCTGAGTTGGACCACTCAGCGAATCGCGATTGAGCCAAACGGCCGAAGGAGAAACAAATGCTTTGGAAGGGTTTTCAAAAACCGAAACGTCTCGCGGTTGATACTTCAACCTTAACCGACAAGTACGGAATTTTCTGGGCGCAGCCTTTTGAGCGCGGATTCGGCACTACCATCGGCAACGCGCTTCGCCGCGTGCTGCTGTCTTCGATCGAAGGCGCGGCCGTTACCGCCGTCAAGATTGAAGGCGTGCTGCACGAGTTCCAGTCCATCCCCGGCGTTGTAGAAGACGCGACCGACATTATCCTGAACCTGAAGCAGGTTCCGTTCAAGCTGAGCGGCGACGCGCCGAAGGCCATCTATCTGCGCTCGGACCAGCCGGGCGTCGTCACCTCGGGAATGATCGAGGCCGATGGCGACGTCGAAGTCCTGGACAAAGACGTTTACATTGCCACCGTCAGCGAAGGCGGCACGGCTCGACATGGAAATGCGGCTGAAGCGCGGGCGCGGCTACGTTTCCGCGGACAAGAACTTCGACGAAGACCTCGGTATCGGATTTATTCCGATTGATTCCGTCCACTCGCCGGTGCGCAAGTGCAACTACACGGTGGAAGCGGCGCGTCTTGGACAGATCACCGACTACGACAAGCTCACGCTCGAAGTCTGGACCAACGGTTCGATCATTCCGGCGGACGCGATTGGTCTGGCGGCGAAGCTGCTGAAGGACCACATGAATATCTTCATCAACTTTGAAGAAGATATCGAAACCGGGACCACCACCGAAGACCGCAAGCCGGAAATCAAGAACGAGAATCTGAACCGGTCGGTCGAGGAGCTGGAGCTTTCGGTGCGCAGCTACAACTGCCTGAAGAATGCCAACATTCAGTCCATCGGCGAACTGGTGCAGAAGACCGAAGCCGAAATGCTGAAGACGAAGAATTTCGGCCGCAAGTCGCTGAACGAGATCAAGGAAATTCTCGGCACCATGGGCTTGAGCCTGGGCATGAAGATTGATGAGCACGGGAACGCTGTCCCCGGGCCGACTTCGAACCAGGTGCTGCCGGCGTCGGCGTACGGGCCGGACGATTACTAAGAAGACAGTAGTTAGTGGCTGGTTGCTAGTGATTAGCGACTGGCCGCTGGTTTAGTTACAAACGATTGAGCTGGAACTAGCAACTAGTCACTAGCCACTAACGACTGGGGTTCATCATGCGTCACAAAGTATTTGGATTCAAACTCGGACGGACCACGTCGCACCGGCGCTCGCTGCTGCGGAACATGGCCACTTCGCTCATCATCGAAGAGCGGATTGAAACCACCATTCCCAAGGCCAAGGCGCTGAAGCCGATCGTCGAAAAGATGATCACGCTGGGCAAGCGCGGGGACCTGTCAGCCCGCCGCCAGGCCACGGCATATCTGATGACCGCGGAAGCCGTGAACAAGCTGTTCGATACCGTCGGCCCACGCTTCGGCGACCGCGCCGGCGGCTACACCCGCATCATTCGCGCGGGATGGCAAAAGGGCGATGGGGCGGACAAGGCGTTCATCGAACTGCTGGGCAGCGAGCAGGTGCTGGATGAAAAGCGCCAGAAACGCGCCGATGCCCGCGCCAAGAAAGCCGAAGAAACCAAGAAACAGATGGAAGAAGCGGAAGCGGCGCAGGCCAATGAAGCGGCCGTGGCGGCTGAGACCAAAGAAGAGACCAAAGAGTAGCGATACAGGATTGTATGTATGGCGCGGGCTAATTGCCCGCGCTTTTTTTTTTGCGGGTATATGACAAGAGTCGCTCGCTTTACGTTGTATGATTCTCTCGGCACGATTTCCGCCAGAGTGGACTTCCTCCCCTGCATCGAGGGTTGAGACCTCTGGCACCAGGAGGCTTTCTCATGTTTGCATGTATCCGGCGCAGTCTTTGCGTTCTTGTCTGTCTTCCTTTTCTCGCGGTGCTGCCGATTATCCAGCGTGGCTTTTGTATTTCTGTTCTCCTATCTCTATCTTTTCCCTGTTTGCCACCGCGCAAGCTCCGCCGGAATGGAAGCCGGTCGAGGATGCACTCGGGCGCACGGGAAAAGTGCAGTCCGATGGGGCGCTGAAGTTTGCCATGCCTCGCAAAGACCTGAAGGTCACGGTGGACGGCACTCCGATCAAGCCCGGCCTGGCGCTGGGGTCGTGGGCGGCGTTCTCTTCGAGCGGCGACAACGCCATGGTGATGGGCGACCTGGTGCTGATCGAAGACGAAGTTGGTCCGGTGATGGCGAAGCTGCAGCAGGGAGGGATTGAGGTCACGGCGCTGCACAATCATGTGTTGCATGAATCGCCGCGGGTGATGTACATGCACATTGCCGGGCACGGGAATGCGGCCAAGCTGGCGCAGGCAATCCACGATGCGGTGGCGCTGACCGGAACTCCGGCCGAGAGTCCCGCCGTGGCGGCAGGGCCAAAAATTGAACTCGATACCGACAAGATTGACGAGGCGATGGGGCGCAAGGGCAAGGACAACGGCGGGATATATCAGTTCGCCGTGCCGCGGGCTGAGACCATTCACGATCACGGGATGGAGATACCGGCGTCGATGGGCGTTTCGACCGCGATTAATTTTCAGCCGACCGGCAGCGGCCACGCGGCCATCACTGGTGACTTCGTTCTGCTGGGGAGCGAAGTGAATTCGGTGATTGCGGCGCTGCGCGAGAATGGGATTCAGGTGACCGCACTGCACAGTCACATGCTGACGGAAGAGCCGCGGCTGTTCTTTATGCACTTCTGGGCCAACGATGATGCGGTGAAGCTGGCGCACGGTTTGCACGCGGCGCTGGACAAGACGAACTCCAAGAAATAGGTTTGCAGTTTCCCACATGGCAGGCGACTCGCAAACCGCACAGGTGGCCGGCACGCAGGCAGACGCGCAGGAAGTTGTCCCCGTTTCTTTCTTCCAGTTCTGCCGCTATTTTCTGTGGCTGGGAACGACTGGGTTCGGGGGGCCGATCGCGCTGGCGGGATACATGCAGCGCGACCTGGTCGAGCGCCGCCGCTGGGTGAGCCGCGAAGATTATCTTGAAGGGCTCGCACTGGCGCAACTTGCGCCGGGGCCGCTGGCGGCGCAGCTGGCGATCTACCTCGGTTATCTGCGCGCTGGGGTGTCTGGGCGCGTCGGTCGTCGGGACTGGCGTTCATTGGGCCGTCGTTTCTCATGGTGCTGGCGATCGCCTCGGCGTACGTCCGCTATGGCGGGCTGCCGTGGATGCAGCCGGCATTCTACGGAATTGGCGCGGCGGTGGTGGCGATCATTGCGCGCTCGGCATGGAAGCTGTCGCACATGGTACTGGGGAAAGACCGCCTGCTGTGGGCCATCTTCGTTGTCCTCGCAGTTTCGACCGCGGTTACGGGACGCGAAATCGTGTGGCTGTTCCTGCTGGGGGGAGTGGTTGCGTATCTCGCCAAGGCCCGGCCACGTATCGTGCAGCCTCACGCCGGAATGTTTGTGCCTTTGCTGGCCGCAGGAACTGCAGTGCGCGGCAAGGTGCTCGAGTTGCTCCTGTTCTTTACCAAAGCCGGGGCTTTCGTCTTCGGCAGCGGGCTGGCGATTGTTCCGTTTCTTTACGGAGGCGTGGTCGAGCAACATCACTGGCTCACCGACCGTCAATTTCTCGACGCGGTCGCCGTGGCCATGATTACGCCGGGGCCGGTGGTGATCACATCGGGTTTCATCGGATACCTGGTCGCGGGACCGTGGGGGGCGATGGCTGCGGCGGCGGGAGTTTTTATTCCCGTCTATCTGGTGGTTGTGTTTGTCAGCCCGTTCTTCGGAAAGATTGCGAAAAATCCACAGGCACGCGCGGCGCTTCAAGGAGTGACGGCGGCGGCAACCGGGGCGATCGCTGGGGCGGTTTACATTCTGGGCCGTCGCGCGATTCATGACTGGGCGACGGTGCTGGTTGCCGTGGTAGCGCTGGGGATTACGCTGCAGATGGAAAGTGCCGGAGCCGCTGCTGATTGCGGGGGCGGCGGTGGCGGGGGTCTTGCTGTATCGCTAGTTTCGTTAAGTACTCTCGCTTGACCCTATTCTCTTCGGCGGCACGGGTGCTACCGGTCAACAGCAGGTTCCTCGCTACGCGAGATCGCTTCGCGATCCGCTTGGCTCGGAATGACATTGCTTTCGCCGACCGTCACGGGTGCTGCTGGTTCCATTTCGCAATTCCTGGGGCGTATCCGGTGGCCAGCACGTGGTTGTGGACTACGTCGAATGAGAAGCCGCTGTCGATGGCGAGTTCGTTGCCTTCGTGTTCGTAGTCGGCGATGTCAGGGGGAAGGTGCGGAACTACGTCCCAGACGTTGACGATCCGGTAGCAGACATTGATGTGGGTGTTGTAAAAGGTGACGAAGTCGTCGTGGCCGACGCGCGGCTCGGCCCAGGTGTACACGACCGGGGCAAGATTCTCGGCGGCGTCATTCATCAGATCAACCGCGGCCAGGGCGCACAATGCGCCGCCCAGGCTGTGTCCGGTGAGCAGCAGGTTCTTGCGCCCGGCGGCGAACTTTCGAACCAGCCCAACCAGGCTATTACGGATGGAGTAGTACACCAATTGGAAGCCTTGGTGGACGGTGCCGCGTCCGGGGACGGGGCCGAATGGCGCGGGGATGAAGTCAAAGTTGTCGAACCACTCGTGGACTAGCTGGGTGCCGCGGATGGCGACGATCACCGTTTGCGGGTCGAGGCAGACCCAGCCAAAATGCAAGTTGGCGGCACTGGGGACAACGGCGCGCGCGGCGACGCCGTTGGTTACGTTCTGATGTTGCGGAGGCTGGCGCAACATGCTCTGCATCATGCGGCGGTGGCTGTCACTGCTTCGAGCGGATTGAGCTTTGAAATCGTCAGTTTGATCGTCGGCGAGGATTTCGAAGGCGGTTTCGTTGGCGACGTAACCCGCTGGCGGCCCACCACTGCTGTAAGCTGCCAGGGCGAGGGGGTAAGAGGTGTTTTGGGCAAACTTCCCGTCAAAGGGGATCATGGGAGGGCTCCCTTGCTAACTGTTTTGAATTGTTAAATCGGGGAAGGACGCCAGCATAGTCGCGAGGAAATCCGCGTGCAAGAGAAAAATATTGACTAGTTGATGAATAATGGGGGCCCGGCGCGCCAGTCAGAGCGATCGGCGCTTGGAGTTGCCACACAGCGTCTGGCCGAACACGCTAAGTTCCAGATGCCGGTGTCTAAAGGGGTCGCAATATACGCCGATTACCCATGCCGCACTGTACTGTTTCGCAAGGTACATGTCCCTCTCGTACTCTGCCCAATCTGCAATCAATAGCGTAAATAAAAGATAGGACGGGGGAACTGTTTCCAGCCTCGGGAGGAAGCATGCAGATCGGCGTGTATGGAGCGGGGTATCTGGGTACGGTAATTTCGGCCTGTTTGGCCGATTTTGGCACCCCGGTAACCTGTTGCCATCCCGATAGTTCCCGCATGGTGGAAATGGCCCAGGGCAAGGTGCCCTTTCACGAAAAGAACCTTTCTGAAGTGATCCGGAGGAACGTTCGCTCGGGGCGGCTGGCGTACTCGACCGACGTCGAGTCGTTTGCCCGCAAATCGGGCGTGATCTTTCTGGCCGAGGATACCCCGCAGCACTTGGCCGATTTGACCTTGCGAATTGCGCGCGCGGTGCCGAAGGCTCCGACTTTGGTGATTGTGACACCGGTTTCCGTCGGGACTGGGACCATGCTGGAAAAGAAATTGCACGATGCAGGCCTGAAGGCGACCATCGTTTCGCAGCCCATGTTTTTCACCGCGGGCTGCGCCGTAGAAGATTTCAATTGGCCAGACCGGATCGTTCTGGGGACGGCCTCGAATGATGCAGTGGTGGCGATCAAGCAGATTTTTCATCCGCTGGTGATGCGCGGGGTGCCGGTGATCGTGACCAATCACGAAACGGCTGAACTGGTTCGCGAGTCGGCGACGGCATTTGTCGCGGCAAAGATTTCGTTCATCAACGAGCTTGCTGGATTGTGTGAGCGGGTGAACGGCGATGCCGTACAACTTTCCCTCGCCTTGGGACTCGATAAGAAGATCGGCCCGCGATGCCTACAAGCGGGGGCTGGAATGGGCGGGCTGTTTGCCCAGGCCGATATGGATTCGCTGGCGCAACTGGCGCAGCAGAACAACGTGGAGTTGAAGATATTGAGCGCAGCCCGCGAAGTGAACCATGGGCTGGCGGAGGGTCTGGCAGAAAAGATCTCGACGTGCCTGAACTCGCTGCAGAATAAGGATGTAGGAATTCTTGGCCTCTCCTTCAAGCCCAACACCAACTCGGTGGCGGGATCGGGGGCCGTGAGGTTGGTGCAGAGCCTGGTGGCTCGCGGGGCGCGGGTACGGGCTTATGATCCGGTGGCGATTCCAGACGCCAAGCTGGAGTTGAACGGCACCGTACATTATTGCGAGTCAGCATATGCGGCGGCGGAAGGCGTGGAGGCTCTGGTGGTCGGCACCGGATGGCCGGAGTTCCGCGGTTTGGATTTTTCCAGGATCAAGAATCTTGTGCGGCGTCCTTTGATTGTGGACACGAAGAATGCTCTGGATGCGGTTAGGTTGCGGGCGATGGGATTTGAGTACGTGGGAGTGGGAAGGTAGCACTCAGCATTCAGCACTCAGCATTCAGCCAATTTAGATTTCCTCGCTTCCCGTGTCGTCCCTGAAGGGGCTCGGCCTCCACCATCTCATTTCCTCCCCGGCACTGCCGTGCGGGGCTTTCACGTTCCGCCGCTTCGCGGCTGGATCATCGTGTGGGTCAAGGCTGCGAACCATGAGCTAAGGCTCGCACCAGCCGGGGAGCATGCGACTCAGGTCCAGCAGGCGACGCCCAAGAGCCAAGAGCCTCCTCTCGCTACCTTGTATAATCAGAAGGCCTGGTGGGAGTAGCTCAACTGGCAGAGCACCGGACTGTGGCTCCGACGGTTGCGGGTTCGATTCCCGTCTCCCACCCCAAAATCTCAGCACGACGAATTTGGTAAGTCAGCGGTAAATCCTTCCTCTTCCCATGCCTTCGAGGGTGATCTGATACATCCTTTACGGCACGCTACAACTTACAACGAGATTCTGACTTTGGTTGGAGCAGGTGGGTGGACCGGCGGCGGGGATTTCCCGCTTGCGGACTACCATTTACGAGGATGCGGTTGCAGACTTCCGCAAAGCAGGGGTGATGGCTCGCGCCAGAAGCAACTCCCGCACTCGGTGGCCGAGGGTCTCGCGGCTGAAGGGCTTCTGCAAAAACTGGGTTGTGGTGTTAAAAAACTCTTCGTCGCTTGGAATCACATCTGAGTATCCGGAAATGAAGAGAACGGACAGTGCTGGACGGCGTGCCCGCAACGACTGAGTGAGTTCCCGGCCACTCATTTTGGGCATCACCATGTCTGTGATTAGCAGATCGAAGCTGGCCAGGGCAGATTCGGCGAGGTTAAGGGCCGCCTCTCCATTTTCTGCCTGGATCACCCTATAGCCCAGATCGGTGAGAGTTTCGGCGAGCAAGGCCCGCAGGTTCTTCTCGTCTTCGACCACCAGGATATTGCCTTTTCCGCGGGCGGGGAGCGCTTCGGACGACGGACCTGCGCTGGCGTTAACGGTTTGCTCTGCCAGCGGCAAGTAGATACGGAACGTCGTACCTTTACCCGGTGCGGTGTCCACAACAATGTGTCCGCCACTCTGGCGCACTATGCCGTACACCATGGAAAGGCCGAGGCCGGTGCCCTTACCCATTTCTTTGGTAGTGAAGAATGGCTCGAACAGACGGTCGCGAGTAGCGGAGTCCATGCCCACTCCGGAATCGGAGACCGATATCACGATGTATGAGCCGGGGCTCACCGGAGACGCCTGGTCCAAGCGCGGCTCGACTCGCGAGCGTTGAGTCCGGATTGACAACAGCCCACCTGCGGGCATTGCGTCACGCGCATTCACCGCGAGGTTGATGAGCACTTGCTCAAGCTGATTGGGATCCACTTGGACGTTCGCACCCTCGGCATGCAACTCCGTACGGAGTTCGATGTCTTCGCGGATCAGGCGGCGCAGCATACCCTCCAAGTTCTTCACCAAAGGATCAATGGCGAGGATTCTGGGCTCGAGGACCTGCTTCCGGCTGTACGCGAGAAGTTGACGGGTAAGTCCGGCGGCTCGAGTGGCAGCCTCCTCGACCATCCCCAGTTTCTGTCCTTCATCGGAATTACGCCCAAATTTGTGGATTAGAAGGGAGGTGTGGCCGCTAATGATCATCAACAGGTTATTGAAATCGTGGGCTACGCCGCCAGCGAGGCGCCCGACTGCTTCTATCTTGTGATTCTGGAGAAGCTGTTGCTCCAACTGACGTTGAGAAGTGATGTCCTCCAGGATGATCTCAACCCGGCTGGCAATATCGGCGCCTTCGGGGATTACGTGCCCGGAGACGCGCAAAATGAGCTGTGCCGCGCTGCGCTTCTGGCAAGCGAACTCCGCATGCTGAAAGGTGCCGCCGAGCTCCAAAAGCCGGTTGAATCTTTCCAGGTCCGAAGCGGAAAACTGCAATAGGTCCTGTAGCCGCAAGCCTGAGATTTGCTCATCCGGATTCAACCCTGCAATCTGCCGGAACGCCGGGTTTATGTCCAGCAACTGGTAGTTATTAGCCAGCGAGGCAATTCCGTAGGGAGAATTTTCGATGAGCGACCGGCAACGCCGTTCCAGATGAGCTTCACTCTCGATCTGGCGACGAATAAGGCCGGTTTGGCGCAGGACACGACGACGCAGCGCCAGAACCCACATCAGCGCCCCAATGACTCCGGCGATCAGGATTCCCAATAAGGATAGAGCGCGACCGGCGGTCAACCACGGTGGCCGGGCAAGCACGGTAATGTCTTGCGGACCGCGCAGAATGACACGGAATTCTGATGCATTGCCGTTCTCATCGGTCCGGACGGAGCAAATGCCAGTGAAGCGTAGCTTGGCGCCGGGCAGAAGGCTGGGCGCGTTAGGGTTGATCTGTGAGCTATCGATGACCGCCTGGAAGACCACGTTGCCGGATTCCGCCACGAGGACGTGACGCCCACCATTTTCCTGCTTGTCTGACTGGAGGAATCCTTCGATTTGAATCAACTGGGCGTCGTAGCTGCCGAAGAGCGCTTCCTTCGCGGTGACTCGAATCGGCGAAAGCGATTCATGGTGCATCGTGGGCGCGAAACGAGCGCTACGCAGGATCGGGGTGTACTCTCCCACGGCGGGGAAACCGACGGCTTGGACTTCATCACCAGGCTGCAAAAGACCGCCATCCTGAGTTTGAACGTAAAGACCGCCGGTCGCGTCTTTGAGGAAGAGGCCGCGCCCGGGTATTTGAGCGGTTACGATGCCAGCAACTTTTACCCGATGAACGTTCACGCCTTTCGCGGTAAATGTTCCTAAACTGCCGATTGGCGTAGTGGGCATGGAGAATGGGTTGGCTATCGCCGGATCGATGACCTTCAAGTTGTCCATGCCTGGAACAAAGAGATGGATACTTACGAGTTGCTTTTGGCGATTGAAAGCGGTCCCGCAAACGCCGCGGAAGCGGACGTTGGCGTCGATCAACTCCATGGGGAACGGTGTTGTGTAGTCTGGAACACGCACCTTAATTATTCCGCCGGCGGTTGATACGTCGATTACCAGCACGTTCCCAGCAGCTTCCAACCCAAAAGACCGGACGATGCCTTCTATCTCAACCCATTGACTGTCGTCAGCGCCCGTTGCTAACTCCGCGAAGCTGACTTGTTTGACGCGGGGCATGGGTCGTGAGCCAAGCACGGTCCAGTGGGGCTTTGCGACAATCGGCGTAAACCCGGGGCCAACGACTCCGGTAAGATCGATCAACTGTCCGGGTTTTGGCGGATTCGGTAACCCGCTTGTATCAACCCAGATTCCCGCTGAAGAATCCTGCACGAAGAGATTTGGGGCGACCGAGTCGTAGTAGGTGACGATACCGCGGAGATGGACAGGGTATGCATTTCCCACTTCTTGCGGACTAAGCTGACGAATCTGCTCGGCGTGGGTGATTACGTGGCTGCGAACGTCGATGGCGGAAGTTGGTTGCTGGCCAAAGAGTAGCGGAGCCAACAAGAGCAATGAGAATGAAAATACCAGGGCCGAGCGCGCAGGGCGGCTTGCAGAATGAGTGACGATTCTATGTCGGCCTCGTGTTGCTTTCGACAAAAGATCTCCTACTCGGATATGTGCGGGGTTCGAGCAACTGGGGAGGCAGTCGTTAAAGAGTAGTTGAGTGATTAAGTGCGGACAATGTTACGACGGTAACGCGAGGCGGGATGAGTGTGTCCTAATTCGGTTTCTCGGCCGGGGGCGTCCTCAACATTGGGTGTGGTACGATTGCTTTCCGCGCGCGGGTAAGTGCTTTGCTTTGCGTCAGGTAGAAGATTCGACGTGATGGTTCGTCTCTGTGCGGATTGCGTGGATTTTCCGTTGGCGCGGTGAAAGAGAGAGGTAATTTGAAAACATTCGTGTTCGGAGTGATCGTCGGTGTTGTTCTTGTCCCACTGTGTGGTTTCTTCTACTTTGGCAGCGGCGCGGTGCCGGTAGCCACCTCGGCTCCGCCGATGCCGTTCGAAACCATGTTGGCGCACAAGGCACTCGACGCGCGGATTGCGAAGGAGATGCCGACGAGCGTTCCCATTCAGGCGGATGACGCGAACCTTATCGCTGGCGCGCAAGTGTATAGCCACCATTGCGGCATCTGCCATGGGCGACCGGGGCAGATGGAAGGCGGTTTTTCCAAAGGGATGTTTCCTCATCCGCCGAAGCTGACGGAAGGCAAGGGCGTGACCGACGACGAACCGGGGGAGACGTATTGGAAGGTGGCGAATGGGATTCGCCTGACCGGGATGCCGAGCTTCAAACTATCGCTTTCCGAGACCGAGATGTGGCAAGTCAGCCTGATGTGTGCCCACGCCGATAAGCTTCCCCAGGCCGCTAAAGACATTCTGGCTACGTCACCGTTCGGCGGACCGCCTCCGAATGCGGGCGCGCTCCGGGGATGAAGATGCCGGAGAGCGAAGCTCCGGGCAAGGCTGCGCCGCCCAAGCAATAGCCAGGACGCCGCGATGTTTCGTCTGGTGCGGACTCGTCGCGGCAAGTCTTTTCTTCCTTTCTCACGCTGGCGTCATACCGCGTTAAGCACTAACATCGTATCGGGTCTATATTTATGCCCGTCGAAACGGAAATCTCCTCTTCCGCATACACTCCGATTCGCGCGCCGCGCGGCACTGCCCTCTCCTGCAAAGGCTGGGCGCAGGAAGCCGCCATGCGCATGCTGATGAACAATCTCGACGAAGAGGTTGGCGAGCGTCCGCGCGATCTGGTGGTGTATGGCGGAACCGGTAAAGCTGCGCGCAATTGGGATTGTTATCACGCGATCGTGCGGTCATTGAAAGAACTGGCCGATGACGAGACTCTGCTGGTGCAGTCGGGCAAACCGGTGGGTGTTTTCAAGACGCACGAATACGCGCCGCGGGTGCTGATTGCGAATTCGAATCTGGTGGGGCACTGGTCGAACTGGGAGAAGTTTAACGAACTCGAACGTGCCGGGCTGATGATGTACGGCCAGATGACGGCTGGCTCATGGATTTATATCGGGTCGCAGGGAATCGTGCAGGGTACGTTTGAGACGTTTGCCGCGGCGGGAGAAAAGCATTTCGGCGGAGATCTCTCCGGCAAGCTGATTGTCAGCGGTGGCATGGGCGGCATGGGAGGAGCGCAGCCGCTGGCGGCGACTATGACCGGCGCGGCATTCCTGGGGATTGATGTTGACGCCGAGCGCATCAAGAAACGGCTGAAGACCGGCTATTGCGACTTCATGGTGACGTCGCTCGATGAAGCGCTGCGCATTTTGAAGAATGCGGTGCGGAAAAAGGAAAATGTGTCCGTCGGACTGGTCGGGAATTGCGCCGACATAATTCCCGAGCTTGCCGAGCGCGGCGTGGTGCCGGATATTCTGACCGACCAGACTTCGTCGCATGATCCGCTGAATGGGTATGTTCCGAATGGAATGTCGCTGGCGGAAGCGGTGGAGCTGCGCCGGCGAGATCCCAAGGCATATGAAGAGAAATCGCTGGACGCGATTGCGCGGCATGTCGAAGGCATGCTGCGGCTGCAGAAAATGGGCGCGGTCACGTTTGATTACGGCAACAATATCCGGACGTTTGCGTTTCAGCGCGGAGTGAAGAACGCTTACGATTTTCCGGGATTTGTGCCGGCATATATTCGTCCGCTGTTTTGCGAAGGGCGGGGACCATTTCGCTGGGTGGCGCTTTCGGGCGAGGCTTCGGACATTCATGTGACTGACGATCTGGTGCTTGAGCTTTTTCCGGAGAATCAAATCTTGCGCCGCTGGATTGATCTGGCGCGCAAGCGGATTAAGTTTCAGGGACTGCCGGCGCGAATCTGCTGGTTGGGTTACGGCGAGCGCGCGCAGTTCGGCTTGGCGATCAATGATCTGGTGAAGAAGGGAAAGCTGAAAGCGCCAATCGTGATGGGGCGCGATCATCTGGATTGCGGTTCGGTGGCGTCTCCGTTCCGCGAGACTGAGAGCATGAAAGACGGCAGCGACGCTGTCGCCGACTGGCCTCTGCTGAATGCTTTGCTGAATACGGCGGCGGGAGCGTCGTGGGTTTCGATTCACAACGGCGGTGGGGTCGGGATCGGCTATTCGCTGCATGCCGGGCAGGTCACGGTCGCCGATGGGACTGACGCGATGGCGAAGCGGATTGAGCGGGTGCTGACGACCGATCCGGGGATGGGGATTATTCGCCACGCGGATGCGGGGTATGGAGAGGCGAGGGAGTTTGCGGAAAGAAGGGCGTGAAGGTTCCACTGAATAACCGCTGACTACAGCGCGTTCAGAATGCTGGTATACGCCGGCTTCTTCTGGTAATTCGCGTCGAAAGGCAACGCCCAGCCCCATCCCGGAAAGGCGCTTGGAATCCAGGAATGCTTGTCGGTGAATCCCCAGGTTTGAAAAACCTTGCAGTTGGGCTGCTGCACGCAGATGGCGGCGAGTTCGCCATAGAGTTTGGCCTGCGCGGCGAGCGATGCTGCGCTGGAATCCTGCAGGCGGATGTCTAGTTCCGTGATGTGGATCTCCAGCCCGAGTGCGGCGAAGCGCTGAAAGTTGCTCGCCACCGAAGCCAGGACGTTGGGATCGTCAAAACTGAGATCCACGTGGAACTGAAACCCGATGCCGTCGAGGGGGACGCCACGAGTTTTGAAGTCTTGCGCCATCGCGTAAATGGCGTCTGACTTCGGGTTCATGGTCTCGTCGTTGTAGTCGTTGTAGAAAAGCTTGGCGTTGGGGTCGGCGGCGTGGGCCCAGTTCAGCGCCTGCTCGATGTACTGGGTTCCCATGCCCGCAAAGCCGATGCCGGGCTGGTCATACCAGATGGTGCTCGCGGATGGTGCCGTCGTCGTTGAAGGCTTCGTTGACCACGTCCCAGCCATAGACTTTACCGGCGTAGTGTTGCATGACGGTGGTGATGTGGTCCTGCAGAATGGTCGAGAGCTGGGGCGAAGTGTAGCCTCCTGAAGTCACCCATGCCGGGACCTGGTTGTGCCAGACGAGAGTGTGTCCGCGGACGACCATGGTGTGGGCCTGGGCGTAAGCGACCAGGGCGTCGCCGCCGGTGAAGTCGTAGGTACTGACAGCGGGGTGGATAATGCCAAACTTCATCTCGTTTTCGGCCTGGAGTTGGCTGTATTCTGACCCCAAAGTCGCGGCGTAGCTGGCGTCGCTGACAGATATGGCGAATCGGCGGCGGCGCCAACGTTGATATTGTGGGCGGCGGCGACCTGGCGGAGAGTCTGCGACGGTGGAATTGTTACGACGGTGCTGCTAGCTGCCTCCGCAAGCGGGCATGAAGGCGAGGAGTAAGACCGCTACGACGCGCAGGCAGAGATGAGAGGTTCACCGACATTGTGTGTGGTTTCGGCGCGGAAAGCGGAGATCGAACGAGAGGATTGTATCATTCAGAAAGCGGCCAGTTTTCGGCGCTGATCGGCTGGCACCGCATCGAGAATCCTTGGTTGAATAGACATGAGATTGAATACAGCGGAATGAATCCGCCGCTGCTGCTGGTCAACATCGGGCAGTTGCTCACGCTCGTCGGGCCACAACGCCGGCCCGCGGCGGGGGGCCCGGCTTCGCGAACTCGGCATCATCGAAGACGCCGCGGTGCTTTGTGTGGGCGGGAAGATTGTTTCCGTCGGCAAGACAAAGGATGCGCTGCGCGATCCCTGGGTAAGGAAGGTCCGGAAGAAAATAGTTGAGATTGACTGCGCGGGGAAAGTTGTCCTGCCGGGGTTTGTGGATTCGCATACGCATCCGGTGTTCGTCTCGCCGCGGCTGGTGGACTTCGAAAAGCGCATCGCGGGAGCAACCTACGAGCAGATCGCCGCAGCCGGTGGTGGCATCCGATCGAGCGTGGAGGGTGTACGCAAGTCCGGAAGAACGCAACTCGCGGCGAAAACGCTTGCAGCGTTGCAGGAAATGTCATCGTCATGGCACGACGACCGTGGAAGCGAAGTCTGGGTACGGGCTGTCGCTTGAGGCGGAACTGAAATCGCTGGAAGCGATTCGGAGCGCGGCGGGGAAATGGCCGGGGACAGTGGTTCCGACTCTGCTCGGCGCTCATGTTGTCCCGCACGAATTTCAGGGAAAGCCGCAGGAATATGTCACGCTGGTGTGCGAGCAGATGATTCCGCAGGCGGCGAAACGCAAGCTGGCGCGTTTCGTGGACGTCTTCTGCGACTCGGGGGCCTTCAGCGAAGAGGACGCGGCAAAAATCTTTGAAGCGGCGCGAAAAAACGGTTTGCAAGTGCGCGCGCATATTTCTCAACTCAAGCGAACTCCATTGCAACGCCTGCTGAAGTTCGGTCCAGCATCGCTTGATCATCTTGACCACTTGGACGACGGCGACATTTCGCTCCTGGCCGTGAGCAACACGATCGCGACGCTGGTCCCGGGAGCGAATTACTTTCTAGGCCTTGGGAAATATCCCGCGGCGCGCAAGTTGATTGATGGCGGAGCTGCCGTCGCGTTGGCCACCGACTACAACCCGGGGTCGTCCCCGACGGCGAACATGCCGTTTGTGCTTTCGCTGGCGTGCACGCACATGAGAATGTCGCCGGCGGAGGCAATCTCAGCGGCGACTATCAATGGCGCGTGGGCTCTCGGCCTTCAGGAGCGCAAGGGGTCGATTGAGCCGGGGAAAGATGCGGACTTGGCGATGTTTGATGTGGCGGATTATCGCGAGATCGCGTACTGGGTAGCGGCGGAGCGGTGTTCATTTACGGTACTGAACGGACAAATCCGGGGAGAGCCCGCAACGGCATGAAGGTTCGACGGCCGAATTTTTTCGATGGTAGATACGCGGGGTTAAGCAGAATCCGGTTTGATTGTTTATAATCACCTAGTTCGCACGCATTCCGCGGACTAACCGCCAGCGGTTATAGGTCCACATATCCTGGCAGGTTTGGCGCGCGTTTCCGGCAACAGGTAGCTCCTCACAGCATGGCCAGGTAGCTCAGGTGGTAGAGCGCAGCCCTGAAAAGGCTGGCGTCGGCGGTTCAACTCCGTCCCTGGCCACCATGTTTTCAATCACTTGCAGTCCCGTAAGTCGCTCTTTGGCCATCCCTGATCTTGTCTCGCGATTCGTGAGCAAGCCGGGGAAGTCGCCTTCAATTCGGAATCTTCTTTTGTTGATGGCTAGGTCGAGATTCTCATCCTGGTTGAGCACCGAACACACCGCGTTTGCGGCAAAAAAAATGGCGGCCCCAAACTCCGGGACCGCCAACCAAGCTTCCTTGTCAGAAGCGTGAACGTGGCGTGCAACTGTATTAACCGCGGCGAAGCATCCGCTCCCAGGAACGAGCCGAAGATGCTGGTGGGGGAGGCTACGGGATTGATGATTTGGCCGAAGGTGGACGATGCCACATCGGCATCCGGCTGATCGAAGTGCGGATGGTTAAAGATGTTAAAGAACTGCGCTCCTACTCCAAGGTGAGCGCCTTCCCAGTGAGGAACCGCAAACGTTTTGCTAATGGCGAAGTCGCTGTTGAAGAAGCTCGGACCGGTGAACTGGTTCCGGCGCTGATCGCCGAATCCCGTGGTGGCGGAACCGAAGTTCGAGGCGAGCAGGCAGGGAGTTGCCGGGTTGGCAGCCTGGCTCGTACAGCTTCGGCTTCCGCCAAGAACCGGGACTGTAATTGACGAGGTGCCGGCGATCCCATAGTTGTTGCCGTTCAAGATGCCGTAGGCATTGGAATCGACGACCGTAAACGGCAGCCCAGAACGCGCAAACACCGTGCCGGAAACCGTCCAACCTCCTAACACGGAGCTTGGGCCAAACTTGTGCGGCAAGTTATACACGTAGTTCACGCTTAGATAATGCCGGGTATCGTAGTCGGAATTACCGTAGTTGAACCGGCGCAGGTTAAACGGGTCAATCGGAGCCAGGATGCTGGAGTTCGTCAGAGCGTTGAAGTTCAGGAGCCCTCCGTTGGAAACATCATCCTGAGCGTGGCTATACGTGTAGTTTGCCTGCAACGTCAAGTTCGTGGTTTGGCGCGTGACCGAGGCGGTCACGCCGTTGTAGTTGGAATCTCCGGACGACGAAGTCTCGGTCACGGTGGAAAACCGCGGATCGATGGCTGAGGTCGGCAGGCTACCAAACTGGCTAACGGACGGCGGATTGCCGTTGTTGAGCGCGGTCAGACAATTCTGGTCACAAAATGCGTTCAACCCCGGATTCTGTACGACCTCATGTACGCCGTGGTTCCCAACATAGTTCACAGATCAAGGACGTCTTTTGACCCAGCTCTTGCTGGATTTCGAGGTTCCACTCCTGATAGCGCGGGTTCTGGATGCGGGCTGCGACCGTATTAAACGTAGGCGGAGTAAAACCAGGTACGCTGTTCTGAATGCTGGCAATCGTGCCGCCCTTAGCGAACGCGCCGAGGAAAGCAGCATTGCTCTGGGCCGCCAATTGCGCCTGGTTGCCTGCAACAGCCGGGGAAAGTGGACCGCCAGCGATGTTGAACCCCACTTGCAACGGTGGGTTGCTTAGCAACTGATCGGCAAGGGTGCCGGGGAAGGAATCGGCAAACAGGCCGATGCCTCCCCGGATGACCGTGGTCTTCAGGCCGAAGGGCGTCCAGGCGAAGCCGAACCGAGGCAGCCACTCGATATTTGTGTAGTTCGGCAGAACTGCGTGCTGGCCAAACACAATCGCCTGGTTGTAGGGCTGGTTCGGGTCATGAGAAACGTTGAGAAAGTTTCCGCTTAAGTGCGCAAAACAATTGGTCTGGCATACCGGATCGGAAAAGTGTTCACCGCGCAGCGAGAAAGTCAGCTTGAGGCTAGGCTTTACCCGCCATTCATCCTGTCCGTAGAAGCCCAGGTCGTAAAGAGCAACCGGCTGGCTTGCCTGTGACGGGAAGCTCTGGAAGTAAACTCCCCCATCGCCGTTAAAGAAGTTCTGCAAAGTTGCGTTGTTGCTGGCGCCGATCGAACCAATTCCCGGATCGAAGTCACTGATGTTGTTGCGCCGGAAACTGACTCCGGCTTTCAGCGAGTGATTTCCCTTCGCGATGGAGAAGTCGTCCAGGAATTCATACTGGCTCACGTTCCGGCCCTGAGGTACGATTCCAAAAAATCTTCCTAGTGTAGAAAATGCTCCCCCCGAGAAGGCTATACGGAAAGGCAGAGCCTGCTGGGCCGCCTGCAAATTGTTCAGGTTGAACAGCGCCGAGGCGTACTGTCCCGATGCGATGAACTGGTTTACCGCGTTGGCCCCGAAGGTGTGGGTCTCGACCAGTTGGCCTTCGTTCTGCGGCTGACGGCTTCCCAGGTTGAACGACGGTGAAATCGCATCCGTGACCGTGGCTTGGAAACCGTGGTCGGTGCGGAAATGACCGAACAACCGATCAGTGTTGCTCAGGATCTGATCTACTCGAGCCGTTAACAACCACTCGGTGCTCAACTGTCCGACGTTGGAGTTGAACTGAAGCGCGCAGGGTCCGCCACCGGGCAGAGCGAAACTTCCACACCCGTCGCCGGTTGGGTTGCCGTTAGCATCTTGTCCGGGCGACAAGACGTCCTGGGCGCGGCCTGCTCCCGGTGCATTGTTGTAGAGGTTAAACAGCCCTTGATAAAACGGGACCGACGCCAGGCTGGCGTTGGCCAGGTTTGCCAAGGTGGCGGACGCGAACTGCGAACTGGGAATACGGACGTTCAGGCTAGTCGGCAACAC
Source organism: uncultured Acidobacteriota bacterium (assembly GCA_963839975.1). Classification (GTDB taxonomy): domain Bacteria; phylum Acidobacteriota; class Terriglobia; order Terriglobales; family Acidobacteriaceae; genus Gp1-AA145. Next base: position 1,645,128 of record CAWIXA010000003.1, read on the forward strand.
GAAGCGCAGTCCTTCGGTGTCCAGGAAAAAGAACGTCTTATCCTTCTTAATAGGCCCGCCAATTGACGCAGCCCACTGATTGGCGTTTACGAAAGGTCGAGGCGTGCCGCTTTGATTATTGAAGTAGCTGTTGGCGTTGAGAACATCTCCATTCCACCAATACAGCGCGTTTCCGTGGAAGTTGTTGCCTCCCGATTTGGTCACGTAGTTGACATTGGCGCCGGCCAGGGTCCCGTACTCGCCGGAGTAGCCGTTGGTCACAACCGTGGCCTGTTCCACGTCGTTGTTCCCCAGTAGCAGATTCGTGGCGCCAGAGTTGTTCAGGTTTAGAAATGGATCGTTCTCGTTCTGCCCATTCAACGTAAAAAGGTTTGAAGTCGCAGGCAAACCGTAGGCGGAAAAATTACCACTGCCGCCCTGCGTGTTTTGGATCACCCCGGGCGCGGTCTGCGCAATGTAGCTCAGATCATTTCCCGGGTTGGGTACTTGAGATATCTGCATCTGGCTGAAACTGGTGGAGACGTCAGCGTTGTCGGTCTGCAGAAAAGTGGCATCTGAGGTCACTTCGACTGTGGTTGAGGCCTGACTGACAGCGAGAACTATGTTAAGCGTCGTTGCCTGACCTATCGTTACTGCGGCGCGCATCGTTGTTTCCTGGAAGCCGGCAACCGCGACTGACACCGAATAATTTCCCGGGGCGAGCAGAGAAAAGCGGTAGGTGCCCCGATCACTGGTCGATTGAACCTGGGTATTTCCCTTTTCATCGCTCTTGAGGGTTACTTGTGCATTAGGTATGACTGCACCCGAAGGATCAGCGACTAATCCCACGATGTCGCCTGAGGTAATGGATTGAGCCCCGAGTTGTGATGCGCTTCCGACAAAAGCTATAGCCAATAGCATCGCGACCGAGACTGTTGGCAACAACGACCAAAGGGTAGCCGACCAGGTTTTTAGTTCATTCTTGGTCCGACGGGTACATACTTTACTGAGTTTCACAGCGTTTCTCCTCGTTGGGATGCGGCTCTTGATAGACCTTTCGGCGGAAGCTGGTTATTTGCGCTCACGATGCTCTTCGCTGACGAAAAGTTACGCTTTCAAACCAGGGGCCGCAGCTTTTCCATGTGCTCGGAAAGAACCGGCTTTAACGATTATGCAAGGAGCACATTCACGGCCAGCCAAGCTTTGAATCAACTAGCTCGGGACAGGAACGAACGCGGCTGCGGCCGGCACGAAGATCGAGACGTACTAAATTTGGAAACCGGCGAGATTCGAATTATGAATTTCAAGAAGATCGAGTAGCCATGGGATCTAATAGCTGGAGCTAGAAGACAGCCGCTTGAGTGCGACTGAAGGGAAGTGGCATGCAGTTCGGGTCGGCGGTGATGATCCTTGAGAATTCCGCCTTGGGCCGTATTTGTAGGGACTTGGGCGTTCCCCGACGCTATTTTGGTGTGGCTTCGATGACGCTCTGCGGGGCCATAGTTGGAATGATTCGCACAAGTCTGTAATCAGCGGCATCAAGCAGGACGCACCACTCAGCCTTCGTCCGTTCCCGCCCTCCGGTCATAACCATCATGTTCAGATCAAGAAGTTTACTGAAAGAAGCGGAATTCGTATCCGGGACAACCATGTCCACTATCAGTATCCTTGCACTCTTTTTCGTGGCACGACGACAATTCCGAAGGACCGTGATGGCACGCTCGTCGTCCCAATCATGCAGCACACCGCAGAGCATGTAGGCGTCGGCTCCGCCTGGAACCGACTCGAAGAAGTTTCCCGCGATGTATGAACACCGCTGGTTGTCACTCAGCCCTTGATTGGCTGACTCGACAGTCTTGGGCAAGTCGAAAACAATACCCGTCATTCCTGGATTCAACTCAAGAACTCTTCGCAGGAGCCTGCCCTCGCCTCCTCCAACATCCACCAGCGAAGAGATTCCCGAGAAGTCGTAGGCCATCAAAATCGCGTGAGCCAATAGGGATGACAGGTTCGTCATGCCTCCATTAAACGCGTCGGCGGCATCGGCGTTTTGCTGCAGGTAGTCGAAGAGGCTGGATCCAAACACGTGATTGAAGGCCGTAGAACCAGTTCGAACACTGTGAAGAAGCTCGCCGCAAGCCTGGTAATGAATTTCGCCGATCGTGATCACTATGGCCCGAAGAGATCCAGGGACATCACTCCGAAGCGGTTCCGCAAGGCGGGAAAGAGCAAAACTGCCTTTCCCGACGCGCGAAAAAATGCCAACACTTGATAATGCTCGAAGCAAACGATAGAGCGAGGGTGCGTCCGAACCAGTGACGGTTGCCAGCGCTGTGCACGATTGCGGACCATCCTCCAGCAAGTCGGCAACACCGAGCTTAGCCGCGACATATATCGCCTGAGACACCCAATAGGCAGTTGCCATCTGGAACAAGAGAGGAGGCCGCGGATCCTCGGCGTTCGGCACGGCTGCCGTTGCCGGAAATAATCGATCTCTCAGAAGCAGCTTCAGCTCCGCCCAGGAGTGGGTCTTTCTAGCTCCTTTGAGAACGTTGAGCAGCGGCCGCAAAGCCAATCGAGCTACCATCTGAGCAGTGCGACCTCCGCGGCCATTCCCGGGCCCAGGGCGATCATCACTCCCCAGTCGCCGGGCTGCGGATCGCCGTTACGCACAACTTCATTCAGTACAAACATTACTGTGGGGGAAGACATGTTCCCGTAATTGCGTAAGACAACCCGGGAGAAGCGTAATTGATCGTCAGTCATTCCAAAGTGCTTTTGAACATTGTCAATAACTTTGCGCCCGCCGGGATGAACCGCCCAGAAGCGAATATCAGACTGGGAAAGCCCATTTCTCCGCAGCAAGTGCTGGAGCGCCGTTTCGATCATAGGGCCCGCGAGATGCTGGATAGATACTCCCAGCACAATTCGCAGCTTTCCGCCGCGGTGTTGAAGACCAACTTCCTCGATGTGCTCGGTATCGAGGCAGGTCTCGAAGTCAATGATTTTCGGATAGATGATCTCCCGATAAACGACCTCCGGATCACCGGGGCCCTGTTGTTGTTCCGCGCCGAGCAAGAAGGCGGCAGCGCCATCCGCGCAAATCGCGTTGCCAACCACGGTCTCCAGGGTGTTATCGACGTAGTAGCAGGCAGAGCAAATCTCGACGGCCAGTAGAAGTGCTCGACGCCCGGGATTTGCGCGAACGAAGTCGGTCACCCGCTGCAGCGCAGGAAGTGCGCCGGCACAGCCAAGACCAACAATGGAAGCTCGCTGCACGTTCTGGCGAAAGCCCATGTGCGCGATGAGACGGCTGCCAACATCCGGACAGACATAACCCGTGCAGGTGCAGACCGCCAGGAAATCCACATCCTGCACGGTAGAGCCGGCGGACTCCAGGCAATCCAGAATCGCGCGGCAACCTATTTTCACGGCGCCGGAAAGATAGCGCTCGTTCAGTTGATCGGAAGTTTCCCCGCGATTCAGGCTACCTCCAAAATAAAAGTGCCGGTATTCGATGTCGCTGTTGAGGAAAATCTTCCGAATGCGTTCGCTTTCGTAACCCGCAGCGTAGAAACTTTGCTCTTGCGTGAGCCGAATCGGCGGGTTCGCCGTTCCAATTCCAAGGATTCGTGGGGAGTTCACTGGAGCCCAACCGTTTCCTGCGGCGAACCGGTTTGGCCGTTACGATGTTCGACTTCGAGTTCCGCCTGCAATTGAGACTTGAGGCTGCGGCTCGCCTTCTCGAACTGATCCTTCGCTCGTGCGAGATGTCCCAGGATTGTGGGCAGCCGTTTTGGCCCCAACAACAGGAATCCGAGCACGAGGATGAACAGGATTTCCGTTCCGAACCCCATAACTTATTCCTTCACCATGCTCTGGTCGTTGGCGGCTCCGGGCGCTACAGCGGCTGGTTGCGCCTCCTCGGCTTTCATGGCTGCCTTAAAGCCGCGGATACCCTCCCCGATTCCCTTGCCGAGCTCCGGAAGTTTCTTCGGCCCGAAGACGAGCAATGCAATCCCGAAAATCACTAACAGATGCGCAGGTTGAAACAATCCTTCAAACATAGGTTCTCCTTGAAATGCGAAAACGTTACCGAACAAACACAGCGCGGCGTGACTCGTCGCTTCCAATCACGGCACCCGCCGGTAGTGCAGGAAAAGACCTTGTGAAGCCCTGCATTTACGACCTCACATTGGAGCTTCTCCTCAATCTCCATATGCCGGAGGAGTTGTCTGTTCCGGCTTACTCTCCACGGGCTCTGAAACCACCCACAAGCCATCGCCATTCAACACATAAATAAAATTCCGCTCATCCTGGAGCCACTTGACCACTCCCGTAAACCTTTGTACGACTCGTGGAGCCGCAGGATTGGATAGATCCCAAAGTACGACGTCGTCATTGGACGTGCTGCCGCCCTGCATCGAGCGCATCTCGCTCTCCGCGATGATTGCGAGGTCGCCGGTCACGTCCATCCTGCTCGAGGCGGCCGGATCCGGCCAGGAGATTACTCCAAGAGTTTTCGCCTGAGAGGGCTTGCTGACATCGATAATCGAGATGCCCTCACCTTTCGAGTGCTGCACATACAGGTAGTATTTGCCGTCTACTTTTCTCTGCATTGCCATATCAACGGCCGAAAGGCCGCTAAACGAGATGTGCGCGACGATGCGAGCCTCGTTCTCAGATTGTTTTGCTTTGCGATCCTTGGCCGACGCACTGCCAACCACCCCCAGCAACGCAACTGTCAGAAGTGCCGCCGAACTCCACCTCGACTCCGTTAGCTTGCTGTTTCTCATCTTGTTCATAATCCGTCTCCTGCGAAATGCCTCTCACTAGGGATAACGGTTTTTCTGCTTCTTTTATTCCCTCGGGCTAAGACCGTGAGGAGATATTGCGTGGATTGCCGTAAACGACGGAAACATTTCGTGGGGATCCACTCTTGCAAACACATCGCGAAGAACCGGGCACGGCTCCATCCCGAGTCCGGCACACAAGTGGGTGGTGTGTGCCGGACTCACTACGACAGAGCAACTTGACTATTCGCTAGTTGGTTCCGCGCCTGGCGGCATCGGCCGCTTGCGCAAGCTGAGTCACGAAGTTGAAAAACGCTCGCGATTGGCCGGCGAAGCAGTTCATATTAATGAAGCCCTGGAGCGCGACCGTGGCAGCGTTTTCGGTCGCGGTTGGCCGAATGATCGAACATGGCGGCAGTTTGCGGCTGAGGAACGCAGTGGGTTCAGGCATGATCAGGTTTGACTGCAGGTCCTCGCCAACCGCTGGGACAGCCGCAGTGGTCAGATCCGGAAAGAACACAGGGACCTTAGTGACCGGATCGATAATCGGCACGCCATTCGGCGAAGGAATCGCGTTGCCAGCCTTGTCGTGCCAGGTCTGGAAGTGAGCGATCTCGGTTCCGCCAATGCTGAGCAGAATGCGCAGCACCTCAACGCTGCTCACTCTCTGCGCCAGGCCGGGGTACATGCTGGCGCCGCCCACTTCGATGTCGGCAAAGTGAAAACCGGCGGTGTTGGCAATGGCTTGGAGAAAGTCGGGATCGTTCAAGTCGTCGTCAGTGCGGGGAACTCCGGGGTGCGTTCCAACAATCAGACTTGGCACGGCTGGCGCGAATGTGTCGCCTAAGTCAGGATTGCCAGTCCGGCTGCGATAGCGGGTCCACCAGGTGGTATCGACCGTCAGTTGAGTCAGAGTGGTAAGCCGCCCAATCTGGTTCGCGCCCGTCGCCTTGCTGCTCGGCAATGTGCGGAATTGGTCGAGGCTCACAGGATCCGCGCCTTTTGAAATCAGGAATGCATTGATAAAAGCTTCGTGACTCAGTTCATCTTCTGTGTTGTCGTGAATGTACTGCGCCATGTCTCCATCGAGTTGGGAAACGGCGTTGGTATAGAGGCTGCTGCCGCCGGTGGGGCTTGAGGGATATCCAGGAATCATCTGGCTGGCGATCGTGGACACTTCGTTGTCCTGGGTGCCGGCGAGTTCCTGATATTGCAGCCACAGATCGCTCTCGATGATTTCGGCCGCCGCCAGCCAGCGCAAGATAGCCACATCACCGCGTGTCAGGTGGCCGTTGTTCGGCTGCGCCAGGGCGGATGGGACATTCTCCAACAGCGCAGCGCCCGCCGTTACTGCAGCTCCAGCCACTACGCTGTTCTTCAGGAAGGAGCGCCGGTTGAGGGCCTTCTTCTCAGGGAAGGAAACATCTTCTCCGCTGGTTTGATTTGAATTCGAAGGTGTATTAAGGGAGGGGCTTTTGCTTTTCATGACAAATCATTTTCCTTTACTGAGGTAAGAGTTTGGTGGAATCGAGGGATTCACCTGAGCGCACTCTAGATAAATGTTCCGTGTCAAGTGTCATATTCATGTCAGAGTTCGATCAACCGTCGGTAATGTTTTTGTTTAGAAATTGTTTCTGAGTTGGCGCAATACCGTTGACTCCCCGATGGCCGATGGCTCATGGATTGACGCCGCTTAAGAAGCCGCCGAGATGCCCGGTAAGGGCGATGACGGCGACTCCGAGTAGTTCGACGGGAATCCGGAAAGCCGGGAGACGCAACGATGCCGATTTGCGTGTCCGCCGGTGGATCCACCATGACGCGATTACCAGCACCGTGGAGATTGACGCCGCGATGACGTGCCATAGCAAGAGACCTTTGAGCCTCTTGCCATCCAGAACGAATTGCCAAGCCAGCAGGCCCGTTAAAACTGCGGGAATTACAGTCGCCGCAGCAATGGACAGGTTGAGATAAGCCGCGCTGGCAAATTGCGAATCACGTTTCCCGCGCGATAGCAGATCCAGTCCGACTCCGGTGATAAACAGCGCAATCGGAAAATGGATCAGCACCACGTGCTGGGCGTGCTTGGCCAGCAGAATCGTCTGAGGATCGAAAGGGTTCACCATATCGGCATTGTTCCAGTCTGTTCTGGGCTAAGGTGCTTGGCTATTGAACTACGATTTTTCCTACCATCTTGGGGTGAACGCTGCAGTAGTACGAGTACGTCCCCGCCTTGGTAAAGGTGTATGAATACTTGTCGTCCGTATCCAGGGCCTTGGATTTAAAGATGCCGTCGTTGCTGGCGATCACGTGCGGGACGTCATCCTTGTTGACCCAGGTCACTGTGCTGTTCGCCGGCACGGTGAGGGTTTCGGGGCCAAAGGTGAAGTTATCCACGTTCACTTGCATAGAGGCGGATTTGGGTTCTTCGCTGTTCGCTCGTGTCGGATGTGAAATCAAAACCGCGGCGAGAGCCAAGGGCAGTACTGCGGCTAGGCCGCTAACGAATAGTTTCCTTTTCATGTTGCATTTCTCCTTGTAATCGATTGACAAACTAGGAAGACTCATCTTTCAGGCGAGCGACGAGTCCACCACACCCAGGGCATGCCGCCCCTGCACGTAATTCACGTCGGTGATACCGAGAACACTACGCAGTTGCTCGGCGGGGACTTTCATTGGCCCCGGGCTATCGCCTTGGCCGGGCGCGGGTTGGGGAAAAGCCGTCGAGAACGCAGTGTGGAAGGTTACATTGCCCTCCACTTTTTGCATGGTTTGGTGGATGTGTCCGTTCAACACAGTAACCGAGCCAAATTTCTTCAGGTACGAAAGCGCCTGGGCGCTGTCGTCGGTTCCCCATCCCCACTGCGGGTACACCGTCCAGAGCGGGATGTGAGCGAAGACGATGATGGGCGTACTAGATTTCAGGTGTTTGACATCATCTTCCAGCCACTCCAGCTGATCGTGCCCCAGCGTGCCTAACCCGCCAGCCTTGAGGTTCATCACGTTTACCAGGCCGACGAAGTGGACTCCCTTCTTGTCGAAGCTGTACCAGCCTTGCCCTTTGGAGTTCTTGGCGTAACGCTCGCGGAACATGGCTCCGTCATCATTGAGAACGTCGTGTTCTCCGGGCACGAAGAAAATCTCTTTGTTGGTGGCTTTCAGGATCTGGTCCACATTGTCGAATTCTGACGGCTTGGAGAGATGGCTGATGTCGCCGGTGTGCAAAAGAAACTCGGGCTGCTCGGGAAGAGCATTGATCTTGTCCACCGCGGCTTGCAGAGTGGCGATGACGTCGGGGTTGGCCGGCTTGTTGAATCCCATGTGGCTGTCGCTGATCTGAACGAAACTGAGCCCACCCATTTTTTGGGGCTTCATCTTTGAGCCCACATCGGAGGCCAGAGCGCGAGACGTCAGCACACCGCCCTCCATCACGCAGAGCGCCCCCGTGCCGGCCCAGGCCATGCACTTCAGAAATCCCCGGCGGTCGATTCCGTCATTGTTGTGGTCGTGCTCGATGAATCCACTTGGTTTCGAATCGAACAGTTTCGTTTTTGCCATGTGCGTTTTCTCCTGGTTAGGCAGTATGAACACATCACTTAGAATCAGGCGACGCAAACCGCGACTGGTTAGGTTGGTCTCCGGCCCGCGTCGCCTGCCAGGACGTGTTACGTCTGCATAAACCAGCACCAGTCAGGTTTTATTCCATCGGGATTACTTTTTTTCGGGTGAACCCGAATTGCGGGAATAAAACGCCAGTGGCGATGGTTACCACATTGAGGCCTAGGAACCCAGGAACGTGCCAGAGCCGCAGGACAGAATTCGGTTTGAGCAACTGGTGCTGCCCCATCTGGACAGCGCCACAAATCTTGCTCGATGGTTGCTGCGAAACCGCGCCGATTACGAAGATGTAGTCCAAGAGGCGATGCTGCGCGCCTACCGCTTTTTTTCGCGTTTTCAGGGCACGGACGCGCGTGCCTGGCTGCTGCAAATTGTTCGCAACACTTGCTACACGTGGCTGGAGAAGAATCGTCCATCGGAATTGATGACCGAATTCAACGAAGAAATTCACCTGGCCCCCAGCACCAGTCCCGAGGCGCTGGCGGTCCAGGCCGATGAGAGAAAACGCTTGACGGTGGCATTGGAATCGCTGTCCCCCAGGTCCAGAGAGGTGGTCGTACTCAGGGAACTGGAAGGCTGTTCCTACAAAGAGATCGGGGAGATTACTGGAATTCCGATTGGCACGGTGATGTCCACTTTGTCACGGGCCCGCGGGCGTTTGCAGCGAACCCTGATCGCTGCGGCAAAGGAGGTGTCTTGAACTGCGAATTAGAACAAACTACGGTCCACGGTTACTTTGACGGCGAACTAGACGCGGTGCGGTCGGCGTATTTCGAGCGCCATCTGGAGGGCTGCGCGGAGTGCCAGACTACGCTCGCAGGCATCGAGTCCTTGCGCACCATGCTTCAGCGAGGCAACTCGTACCAGCACGCGTCGCCTGATCTGCGCCGGCGAATTCACCAGCAACTTGATCAGGCCGCGGGCACGAAGCGCGTTACAGCGGCATACTCACGAAAGTGGTTCGTTTTGCCGACATTCGGCATTCTGGCCGGTGCAGCCGCTGCGCTTGCGGTTGTGTTTTTTGTGGCCCAACCGCACCCTCAGTCGGCCCGAATTACCGCCGAACTGATCGACGCTCACGTGCGCTCGTTGCAGCCCGGACATTTAACCGATGTGCTGTCGACCGACCAGCACACTGTGAAACCATGGTTCGACGGCAAGCTGGACTTCATTCCACCCGTTGCGGACTACTCCGAACAAGGGTTTCCCCTGGTCGGCGGGCGCCTGGACGTGATCGGAGGACAAAAAGTCGCGGCGTTGGTTTATTCCCGCAACAAGCACGTGATTAATCTTTTCGTCTGGCCTTACCGCGAGGACGAGCCGGGTTTCGGCAATTCTGGCTCGCGCCAGGGTTATAACTGGGCGACATGGCAATCGGGCGAAATGCGCTTCTGCCTGATTTCCGATGCTTCGTCTTCAGATATCGCCGAGTTGAAGGACCTCATGCATCCGTAGTCCACCGGTTTCGTTCTTTCGGAATTGCACCGGAGGTCTCTTGAATCGTCGCAGTTTCGTCTCAGGGCTATCTTCCGCTGCTCTTTTGCCCTGCTGCGAGGGTGGGGCCGCATCCATCGAACACAATTCCCGGTTAGATCAGCGCGTCCGGGCACAGATGACCGTCGGTGTGAGCGCCGGATTGACTGTAGGCGCAGTCATGACGGTAGTTCAGCGAGATAAGGTGCTGCCGCTCGAAGCTGCCGGATACTCGGACCTCGATACAGCGAGGCCAATCCGCACAGACGTCATGTCGACCTCCGCTCGACAAGGAAATCGATAACTTACCCATCACTTCGGCGGGGATCTTATGGACGAGAACTCATTGATAAGCGCCGAATTGCCCGGCTCGTTCTGCGCAGCTAGGGAGAAAGCGTTCCCTTCCTGACGAGTCACCTATCGAGGTTAATGTCCTGCATCGCCTGCAAATAAAATGTGGGCCGGTTAGTCTCCAGCTGGCCCAATGGTTCACATAAAGCGAGACCACACGCGGGGCGTGTGGTCTCGTTCAGTTGCGATCGTGGTCGGGGCTAGAACAGCAGTTTGAGTGCGAACTGCAGCGCGCGCGGCGTGTAGTTCGGATTGGTAGTGACGATCTTGCCGAATCCCGAGCCTTGGACCGCGTTCGTGGTGGGAGCGTCATTCTGGTTATTGGCGACAAAGTAGTTCGGTGTATTGGTTAGATTGAAAGATTCTGCGCGGAATTCCAGTTTGGCGCGTTCCGTCAGAGCAAAATCTTTGAAGATAGAGAGATCGAAATGCCGGAACTGGGGGCCATACAGGCTGTTGCGAGCTGTGTTTCCGATTGTGCCGAGAGTCGGAATGACAAATGCGTTGGTATTGAAAGCCTCGGCAACTCCGGGGTTGGACAAAGTTGCGGGTGCGATCTGGTTCGGACGGGTTGGGCCGCCCCCAATGCCGTTGAACACTGAGTTACCAAAACCGGTGAAATTGTCGGTAATGCTGAACGGGCTACCAGAATTCCAAATAAGAACGGTATTGGCCTGCCATCCCGCGAGGGCTATTTTCTTGGCTCCAACGAAGCTCTTGCCAAACGGCAACTCGTAGGTAGCAGTAGCGAGAAACCGGTGACGGAGATCCAGGTCGCTGTTACCCCTTTCAAATCGTTTGATGGCAAAGGGGTCGGCATTGCCAAAGCCTTCCTGGCCTTCGTAGCTTAGGGTTGTGGCGTCGTCGATGGAGTGGGAGTAAGTGTAGTTGGCGGCCACCGTAAGGCCGTTGCTGTAGCGGCGCTGGAACGACACCTGCAAACTGTTGTAGCTGGAACTGCCTGCACTCTCGTACTCGCCGACACTGCCGAGACCGGGCAGAGTCGTGGCGGTTGGGCGGACATCAAAGCGCCCGTCAGGACCGCGCAGGGAGGCCGGCGCCGTCAGCGGATCAGGAACGTTAATGTCATTGAGTACGACTGGCAAGTGGCGTCCCACGGAACCTACGTATCCGATGGTGACGACGTTCTGGCCAAACTGTTTCTCGAGCAGAAGATTGAACTGCTCGACGTAGGACGTCCTGAAGTTTAGCGCCACGTTGTCAGGCAGAGACAAGCTGGGACTGTTCAGGGATTGGGGAACAGGAATCGGAATGCCTTGCCCCAAAGCTGTAGTTTGCCCCAAGCCGGTTTGGCAGCTTGGCAGAGTCGAGGACCCGGTCGAGAAGGTCTCAATCTGTGTAGCAAGTGTAGATTGGCAGGCCTGGCCGTTGACGTTGGGAGCGTACACCCCGTTAAAAGGAGCATTCTTGAAAGAGGCGTTTGAGGTGTAGTTTCCGGGGTAGTCGGCGATACCGAACCCACCGCGAAGCACAAACTGATGGCCCAGAGTAGCGGCAAAACCAACCCGCGGTTCGAAATTGGAATAGGTGGTCTTGAGCCCAGCAGTATTGGACGAGGCCACTATCCCAGTGGTGTCAATTCCTTGCGCGGTCAGGACAGCGAGCTCATGTGCTGGAACAAGTAGTTTGTCGGTGACTGGATCAAAGTTGGAAATGCGGCCATCGACTTCGGTGAACGGCGTGTAGATGTCGTAACGAAGTCCGTAGTTGACCGTCAACCAAGGCTTTGCCTTCCAGCTGTCTTGCGCATAGAAGCCAGGCTCCCACGAGCGGTAGTTTGGAGTAAACAGATCCGTGTTTCGACCCTCGCCGGTGAATGCGCCGGTCAGGAACGTGGCCAGATTGTTGAGTGACGCTGATCCACCGTCCTCCGGCAGCCCGAAGTTGATGTTCCCAACCCCGTTATTGCTCTGTTGGTTTTGTGCCTGCCGCCGAATGAGAGCGGCTCCAAATTTTATGCTGTGTGTGCCCCGGTTATAGGTCACAGCTCCGTTGTATTCGAAGGTGTTGCTAATATCGACGATCGGAACGAAGTTGCTGTCTCCTAGCGGCGCAAAGCCGGCGATATTGATCAATGGCAGGCCTGAGCTCGCCAGTGGGCCGAAGTTGATGTCGTTGGGAAAACCCACGGCCGTGGCGGCATTGGTGCCAGAGTTCGGAGAGTTTGAAACGTTATCGATGCGAGTGTATGCCGCCTTCAACTCCAATAAGAGGTTGGTGGTAAAGATATGGGTGTAGTTGAGTTGCCCGTTATACGCGACGTCCTTCGCCGGTCCAGCGAAGCCAAACTGGCCGTTTCCAGGGTTAATGCTGACCCCATTGATCGTGACGCTAGGCAGGTTCGTGGGGATCACCGAACTGACGTTGTTTGAAGTGAATCGCCCGTAGAAAAGATCGTTGTTGGTGAACCGATGATCGACGCGCGCGTCGAAGGTAGTACTGAATTGGGTCCTATTCGGGTCGAAAACGAAGTTGTTCGTAGTTTGCCCCGGCGCTCCCGTATTTGGCAGTGGATACAACTTAAATAAGTTGGCCGCAATGGGATCGACCGGCAGGCCGTTGGTCGCGGGATCTGCCGCCACAATTCCCGCCGGACCCAGAGCTTGCTCCGCCGCGGTAGGAACGGTGCTGGTGATTGGATTTTGGACCCCGGCAATTTGACGGAAGCCTTCGTAACCAAAGAAGAAGAACGTCCGGTCCTTAATAATGGGGCCACCAACGCTGCCACCGAAGTCATTCTGCCGAAACTCCGATTGTTTAAATTGAGGCGATGGGTCGAAGGGGTTCCTGGCGTTAAAAGCGTTATTTTGAAGAAACTCGTAGAGTGACCCGTGAAAGTTGTTGCTTCCGCTTTTGGTAATGACACTGACCAGGCCGCCGGGCGTCCGCCCACTCTCAGCAGTGTAGTTATTGGTCTCTACGTTCACTTCCTGAATGGCGTCAATCGAAGGTTTAACCCCGATAGTTCCGATGATGCGTTCGTTGTTGTCGGTGCCGTCAATCACTTCGTTGTTCAGCTCAACGTCCTGCCCGTTCACGGAAAACGAACTGGTCTGGCGGCGATCGTCTGGACGCTGGCCGCTGTTCAGCCCGTCAACGCTGGCGCCTTCGTTAGCTCCTGGCACAAACGTCACCAAAGTGGTCAAATTGCGCGTACTGAGAGGCAGATTCTCTACATGCTGCTCGGGAACAGTATTCTCTACCGTAGAGTTTTCGGTTTGCAACAAGGGGCTCTGTGATACCACCTCTACGCTTTCCGAAGTTTGGCCCACCTGCAATGGCGCATCCACTCTCGCGCGATCGCCGGCCGAGACGGCCACCGTGGAGGTGAAGGTTGTGAAGCCCTGGGCCTCGACTTTCACCGAGTAACTTCCGGGCTGCAGAAACGTAAAGGAATACTGGCCTCCGCTAGCGCTTTGCGCCTTTCGAGTCTCGTTCGTCCCCTGCTTCATGAGACTTACGTTCGCGTTGGGCAACACCGCCCCGCTGCTGTCGTACACGGTTCCGATGATGTCCGCAGTTGTTAACTGCGCATGCATTGCAATGTTGGAGAGCAGGATCCCACCCAGAAGTGCAGAGAGCAGGACCAGTTGTTTCCGGGCACGCGCAACAAGTTTTTGTGCATCCTTATCGTGAGGTTGGTTGTTTCCAGTAGAGGCTTTTGCGAAATCGAAGTTCACAGGTTTCTCCTAAAAGGGTTTCCTACCTAAAAGCAGGTTGGTCTCCAACAACCTTGGGGATAAACCGCTTTCAGAAAGGCATGAACGTCTCCTCGGAGATCGCCGAGTTTAGGAGATACAACATTTGGGAGGAAGCCAGAATTATCTGTATGACTTGCCATATGAGAACAGCGCCAGATGACAAATCTCCAGGTGAGACGCCACTTCGGAATGCTCTAGGCAAGCGGAGCGTGGCGGCGGAAGATCACGACGGGCCGTTGTGTTGCGGCGAAGGAAAGCCGGACACACTATGGGTCGGGTGGGAACTGTGATTACGATATCTGCCTGAGGAGTTTTCGCAACATGGTTCGATTGGCTCGACGAAGAGGCAAAGAGACTCCGTTGTTCAATTTTACAAACATATTGCCCGTGGGAGGCAGATAGAACTCGTCTACGTGGTCGAGGTTAACGATTGCATTGCGATGCACGCGCAGAAAACGGCGTGGGTCAAGCACCGCCTGGAGGTTCTTCAGACTTTGGCGAAGCAGGTGCGACTTTTCTCCCACGTACAGTCGAATGAACTTTCCCAATGACTGCATCCACTGGATTTCTTCGACCCGTATCAGCACAATCTTCTCATCCTCTTCCACGGCCAATCTCTGCACAAATTGGCGGGGCATCCTGGACTCCTGGTTCGTGCGATCAGGAGCCTGCAGCTCGATCCGGGCATGACGAATCCTCGATTTAGCCAGGTCCAGCGCAGTCTCGAAGCGCTCAACGTCGAATGGCTTAACGACCATATCGACAGCGATGGAAGCAAATGCCGATAACGCAGCAGAGTCGTAGGCTGTGACAATGGTGGCAAGCGGAGGCTCGACCCCCAAAGCGTCCCAGTTTCCGCCCCGCCGAATCAAGGGCGTATTTGCGTCCACGATTACAAGCTCCGGAACGGTCTCTTGAATTGACGATATGAGGCGAGAATCATCGACACACTCTGCCGTCATTTCTGGTTCGCTCTCAACCAGGGAACAAATGAGTCTCCGGCTCACAACGTCAGGTTCCGCTATCACGACTCGGATGGGAGCGCCGGGCACGTAGCCCAGCGTCTGCCCTTCTGCACCACCTAATTCGAGAAAGGATCTCAATGGCTGCTCTCCTATTAACTCCGGTTACCGCCGTCCTGGCAGCAAAGTGGTGCATGCGAATGAGTCGCAGTATTCTCGGATCGCATCTGAAGTCACCATAGTCCCATCAATATGTACGGATGCTTTTCGCTGACTCAAAGTTGCGCGGTGAAATGTAACTGACGCTCCACTTTCTTGAAGAGGGTGGTAGAAACGCAAGGCAAGTGATCAGTGGTCATGGGGACACGACGAGCACCGCAGGCCCGGGCGTTTGGGTCTGGAGACTTTAGAATTCAAGAGCTCTCCGTTTAGAACAGGAACACCTCTTCTTCCGCGACGAAAAACATCGGCGGGCCGCCAGTCGAAATGGAAACGGCGTTCGCTAGGGTGTCCTTCGCTCCTTGGGTGGCGGCGCACGACTGAAGGGCTGAAATTGAAGGGAAGTGGATCTCCGCAATTCTGTGAAAGGGCGCAGGGCCGCCTTGCGCCGAACCCAAGACCTTGGTCGCGACGATCTTGGTCTTGCCCGCCAGCTTACTGACCGCCATGGGCACGTGCTGTTCGCGGTAGGCGCGTTCGAATGCCTCCAGATCCTTCGGAACCGGATAGATGACTACGAGCTTTGCTGTTGGCATACTGCTTCCTCTTTCCTGATGCCAGTTCCCTAAAGGGCCTCGGCTGGCGCTCTTGATCCGCGGGTAAGAGTTGTCGAGATGCGACGAGCCTGGCTGACCTCCCAAGCAATGTCTTACCGCACTCCCTGAGATTCCGGGCCTGCAGGAAAAGTTACATCGTCGCGACAAAAGCTGGACAAGATGCTGGCGCGGGTCGCGCAAGTACCAAGCGGCAGGAAAACAACTGTGGGCGGGATTGTGAACTTTTCCTTCTTCTGTTTTCATTCGACAGCCTGAGCGCAAGTAGGGGGTCGATCTGGCGAGCCTCTGTCCACTACGATCTGGATCCATTGCCTGGAGATTGGTTGCCGAGGTCGAACCAAGATTGCGGGGGAGAGTCTAGCCGTTGGCGAGGATCTGTAACTCTGGTGCCAGAAGCGCATCACATTCACGCGGCCGGAGTGTGTCGGGCGCGAATTCAACGAGAAACCGAGGAAGAATTTCATGAAGAAGACGATTTGTAAGCTAATGGCTATGTGTTTCCTGGCTGTATCCCTGGTGGCTTTTGCGCAGTCCGGCGACGACATGAAACAGGACAACATGAAGCACGACGACATGAAGCAAGACAAGATGAAGAAAGACGAAACGAAGAAGGGCAAGAAGTCTAAGAAAGCCAAGAAAGACGACAGCATGAAGAAAGACGACAGCATGAAGAAAGACGACGGCATGAAGAAGGACGACAGCATGAAACAAGACGACGGCATGAAACACTAGCATCACCTGCCTTCCTCAAGTTCGGATTCAGGGTGCCGGCGGTCATCGCCGGCTACCCTGAGATTCACGGCGAGACACGACTCCGCAGGACCCGGCAGCCAAGCGATAAGAAGCATTTCACTCGCTGACATTGCGAACCTGTTTTTGAAGGATGCCTTTACGCAGAGGGCCTTTTCGTGCGGGCACACAAATCGGGAAAGTAACCCGATACCGGAGTAACCCAAGGGAGTCTTCGGCTGGTCCCTAGTTCCCACCGCCGCACCGGAAATTTAGCAGGGTGCGTAACCTCTTCGGGAATAAAGACGGCTCTTTCCGGGTTTATCAGTAAAACAAGGGAGAAACAGCATGTTAGTTCTAGAGCAGGTCAATTTGAGCCGGGATTCAGCACAACTCTTCACTCCAACGCCAGCAACTGCGGAGGCGGACCTTGTCCTCGCCAGCAAGGCAGGAAATGTCGCTGCATTCGAGGAGCTCGTAACCCGGTACGACCGCAAACTACTCCGAGTCGCACAACATATTATTCACAACCTCGAGGACGCGCAGGATGTGGTCCAGGAAGCCTTCCTCAAAGCTTTTCAAAAACTCGGCGACTTCAGAGGGGATTCGAAATTCTCGACCTGGCTATTTCGTATCGTTGTGAATCAGTCGCTCATGGAACTGCGGAAGCAACGAACCAAGCAGCGTGCTACAACTGAGTCCCTAATAAGTGTTGATGACGACGATCTGCTGCCGATCGACTTCTCAGACTGGAGACCGAACCCTGAGGCACAGTACGAAACATCGGAGCTGAGAGAATTGCTCGCCGGCGCACTGCGGGGCATTGGACCAAATTTGAGTGTGGTTTTTGTCCTTCACGACATCGAAGGCCATTCCTTGCAAGAGACGGCAGAGGCACTGGGCTTAAGTGTGGCCGCGGTCAAAACACGATCGCTGCGGGCCAGGCTCAAGCTGCGAGAGCGACTGAGCCCGCATTTCAGAATAAAGAAAAATCAAAAGGCTCACACAAAAGCTGACCGAAGATCGGCATCGAACTTTTTCCCACCGTCGCTCGAAATCGTAAACGCAGCGGCAGCCGGTTGAGGAGTTGGGCACACTGCGTTACGAAAAATTCTGGACCGCGCTGCGGGTACGTATCCGGGCGGATGACTAGCCGTGACACCAGGGCCGGGAGTGGCCTGCCTACAACGGGTATGGGATCAGATGGTTCGCAATAGGTGGTTGCACACCAGTCGCCCGCTTTGACCGGTGCAGGATCGTCTACTTTATCTCTGGCGATCCTGCGCATTACTTTTTACAAGTTTTCGACAACCATCTACGAAACTTTTTTTGTTTGCCCTGCTCCTATTGACTGCGCAACCTGAAAACGGAGCGACGCCTGAGTGTCGCACGACTTCGGAGCGCACATCCTAATGACGGAGTTGAGCATGCGTAGAGTTAGTCGCGGTCTGATGTTATTCGCGCTCGTCGTGAGCGTGGCGTATTCGGTTCGAAGCCAGGTGCAGTTCGGACATCAAAACCAAACGGGCGCGGTATTTGTAATGAACAATTCCGCCACCCGGAACGAAGTCATCGCCTTCGCCCGGGCTGCAGATGGTTCGCTTCAACAGTCTGGAATATTTCCGACTGGCGGCCGAGGAACGGGGGGCGTTACCGATCCTCTCGAATCGCAAGGGTCGCTCACCCTGAGTCAGGACCATTCACTACTGTTCGCGGTAAACGGCGGCAGCAGCGAAGTTTCAGTCTTTCAGGTTCACGGATCGCGGCTGGCACTGGTGGATAAACAGCTCACCGGCGCTGCCGAACCAAATGCCGTCGCTCAGCACGGAAACCTGGTTTACGTTTTAAACGTTGGGGGTAGCAGCAACGTTGTAGGGTTCATTGTGAGCGCAAACGGCCGGCTCAGCCAAATTCCCAACTCGACGCGTTTCTTGACGACAAACAACTCCGAGGGCGCTTCGCTGGCTTTCAGTCCGACTGGCCAGTTCCTGGCGGTGTCGGAGCGCGCGACTAACGACATCGATGTTTTTCAGGTTCTGGCAGATGGAACGCTTGCGCCTATCGTTGTTAACACCGATTCACAACCCGGTGCTTTCGCAGTCAGCTTCGCCCCTAACGGTGTGGCCTTGGTTTCTGAAACCGGCCCCGCCGGCGGCAGTGACGCCTCCACTATCTCTTCCTACTCAATTCTTCCTAACGGAACGCTTTCTCCAATCAGCGCGGGAGTTGCGACCCTGGGAAACGCGAACTGCTGGAACGTCGCCACCCCGAATGGACTTTGGGCCTACGTGTCGAATGCGGCTTCCTCGACGATCTCCGGATTTCACATTGGAACCGGCGGATCGCTGACGCCGATAGGGGCAACGGTTTTGGGCATCAACCCGACCGGTGCCGGCAATCTGGACATCGCAGTCACGGCTGATAGCAAGTTTCTCTACACCCTTAATTCTGGAGACGGGACAATTGGCGTTTTCGCCATTCAGCAGCAAGGGGGAGCGCTTGTCAACCTGAGTGAAGATCCGGTCATCTCGGCGAAGGCGGGATTCAACGGCATCGCTGCATTTTGAAGGTCGTTATCAGTGTGAGTTGCGCCTTCAAGTCGCAACTCACATTTTACGTTGGATCCATTTCTTACGAGGAGCGACGGAAATGTCAATCAAACTAATCGTGATGTACCCACGCCCCAAAGATGTTCAAGCGTTCGAAACAGTCTATAAGGGCGAGCATGTGCCGCTCGCAGTAGAGAAACTCGCCGGCAAAACGAAGATTGTCGCGACCAGAGTGATCGGATCGCCAAGCGGGAAAGCTGCATTTCATCGCATCGCTGAAGTTCATTTTCCTTCCATGCAGGCGCTGGAAGCATGCGCGGCCTCAGAGGGAGGCAAAGAAACGCTTGCAAATGCGGTTTCAATCTCTTCCGGCGGACCGCCGGTTTTTTTGATAGCGGAACAAGAAATCTTTGAATTCTAGGTTTCGCATGACGACGCTCAACCACCATAGCCCAGACCCATTTAATCGGTATTAAGTTCGCTATTTCAACAAGGAGAAAACAATATGAAAAGGATGCTTTACAAACTGATGGCCGCTTGTGTTCTAGCCCTTCCACTAACGGCCGTAGCGCAGTCCAACGACAACATGAAGCCGGATCAATCCCAGCAGGACCAAATGAAGCACGACGACATGAGCCAGGATCAGTCGAAGAAAGATGACATGAAGAAGGACGAGATGAAGAAGGACGAGAAAGCTAAAAAGGCCAAAAAAGACAAGATGAAGAAAGACGACATGAAGCGTGACGACAACATGAAAAATGATGACGGGATGAAACAGAACTAGCATTATCAAATGGGATAGCCGTGACCAGACGGCTATCCACACCTCAGATCACTAATTTGCTGCCATTGTTGGACGCGTGCCGGGTGGAAGTGCTCACTTGCTCCCGGCATGTTTCAACAGGGCACCCGTCTGCAGCTCGAACCCGCGACCTCTCGCTGAATCAGCGGCGCTGGGATCTGACCGAACTTTGCAAGAGCACCGCCCATCGGCTGGGCTCACCATCACGGTTGACGCTGTGTATCAGCAAGAAATCCTGCTACGCAAAACCGGGGAATGCGTCTTCATTTCTCCGATTGCCTCTCCTCGACTGGGGTACGGCTGCGGTTACAAACGTCTCGAGCGATAGGATTCGTCATAACCACAAAGTCCACCTATTTTGCTTCGTATCCAAGAGCTTATTCCGATGGCGCATAGTACCCCATCTTGGCGTGGACTTGCAGTGGTGGTAGGCCCTTGGGCAGCACCAGTTTCACGTTGACCTTGTGCCACCTTCCATCGCGCGCAAAATTCGTGGGGCGGTAACCGAGCACGTACTGGTTGCGGAGCTCAATGCCAATCTTTTGGGCAATATCCTGCAAGTCATTTGGGTTCTCGACCGTAAACGCGCGACCGCCCGTGATTTGCGAAATGTCTTCTAACAACTGGGGACCCAGACGTTCTTCTTCAGTTGGGAAATAGTTGTCATAGATTCCAATGGCGTAGATCAGCACATCGGCTTCCTTTACCAGACTCTTGATCTCACCTTCCGTATATCGGCTGCGATTGTCACCTCCGTCGGAGATGATCAGCAGCGCTTTCTTTTGGTATTTCGCCTGCCTCATCTTCTCCATGCCTAAATAAATGGCGTCCAGCAAGGCCGTTTTGCCTTTGGGGGCGGTGTACAAGAGCCTTCCCTGAATCTCATCGACTGAGTCCGTAAAATCCGACAACTGCTGCGGCTCGTCAGCGAATGCGATCATGAAGAACTCGTCCTCCGGATTAGCAGTCCTGAGAAACTCTGCGACCGCCTCGCGCGCCCGATCGATTTTGCTGCTCATGCTGCCGCTGGTGTCGAAGATCACACCTAGTGACACTGGAATGTCCTCGCCGGAGAAGTGGCGGATGTCCTGCAGCTTTTTGCCTTCAAAGACTTTGAAATTGTCTTTCTCCAATCCAGTGACCGGGCGATTCATGGGATCCGTAATGGTCACGGGCAGGAGCACCAAGTCAACATTGACCTTGATGCGTTGGCTGCCGGTTGGCAGCGACGGGTCTTTGTCGGACTCAGCCTTCGACTGGGACCCAGTTTGAGGGGTTATGTGTACATCATCGGCGAGAGTCTGTGCGGACGACGCGGGAACCAGCCAAACACTCGCGGCGATTCCTATAGCCATGAAGGTACAGGTAAAGCTTGAGAAGCTGGGCACTGTCTTAAACATTGCGTCAAACACCTTGTGTCAGTTCCCAACCTGGGAGAGACCATCGGTCTCCCCTACCGCACTTTTTTCGATTCCAAGGGCGCAGGAGAAGTTACATCGACACTCTTTGTTTGACTGGGCGGCCCGCCGGCCTTAAGCTTCCCAGTGATTTTCTCTGCGGAGTTGAATCATGCGCACCTTCTTCATCGTTCTTCTTTGCCTGAGGACATGGGCTTGGGCGCAATCAGGGCCGGGACCATCCTCGCAGACCCTGGTTTTCACCAATGTGAATGTCGTGGATACGCGGAATGGGCGGATTTTGCCTGGCATGACCGTAGTCGTTAAGAACGGCCAAATTCAGGGGGTCGCACGGTTTGGCCTGATCACCGAGACCCGCAATGTTCGCGTGATCAACGCAACCGGCCAGTACATGATTCCAGGGTTGTGGGATATGGACGTGCACACCGCCGACCTATCCGCGGCCTGGGACGAGAAGATCATCTATCCACTGTATGTTGCCAACGGCGTAACCGGAGTGCGCGACATGGGGGGCGACCCGTACCTGCTGGAAAGGCGGCAGCAGAGGATTGAAGACGGAACATTACTTGGCCCGCATATTCTGTTCGCCAATCAATTCTTATCGGGCGGAGAGATCACCTCTAGAACTGTCACGTTGAACAATCCCGCGGATGCTCCTGAGGCTGTCGCAAAACTGAAAAAACGCGGGGTCAATCTTGTGATGGTCCGGGCCGATATTTCACGTGACTCTTATTTGGCCTTCGCGAAAGAGGCAGCGAAACTAAAGATCCGGTTCGAGGGACCCGCCCCGAATTCAATTACTGTCGCTGAGGCTTCCGCCGCGGGACAGAGGAGTATCGAACGGTTGAGCGGAATTCCACTGGCGTGCTCCTCGAAAGAGGACACGCTGCGACAACAAGCTTCGCAAGCGCCGTCTGGCCAGGATGCGGCGCCTGCTTCGAGCGCCGCCACTTTGGCCATGGCGACCTACGATCCCATGAGGGCTTGGAACCTATTCGTGCAACTCTCGGATAACAACACCTGGCAGGTGCCGGCGCTGATATCGGCGCAGACCATGGCGAGCATGGGTGATACCACTTTGATGGTTGATCCACGCCTGAAGTATGTCCCTGTTTCTGTTCGACGTGAGTGGGAACTGGAGAGCCTGCGGGTGCGCACATCGCCGGATGCATTGGAACGCACGAAGAAACAATCCGTGCGCGAACTCCAATTGGTCAGTACTATGCAGCGCGCCGGAGTACAGTTCATGGCTGGAAGCGACGGCCCGGGACCCTACGTTTTCCCCGGTTTCAGCCTGCACGCAGAATTGGAATGGCTGGTAAAGGTCGGCTTCAGCCCAACCCGGGCCTTGCAATCGGCCACGCTCGATCCCGCTCTATTTCTCGCCAAGCTGGATAAATTTGGCGTCGTCGAAGCCGGGCACGCAGCTGATCTGGTGTTACTGGAAGCGAACCCGCTGGAGGACATCCGGAATACAAGCAAGATCGCAGCGGTAGTTGTCGCCGGAAAATATCATTCGCGACAAGATCTTGACAAGATGCTGGCGCGAGTCGAGGAAACAGCGAGAAACAGGTGAGCAATAGGAAGCTGTGAGTCGCGAACCTTGTTCAAGCGTTGAAGCTCGAAGGTTCGCTTTGGCTTGAGCTGCACTGAAACACCCCTTTGGACTGGACCAGATTCTCCAATTTTCCCTCGTAACTCTATTTCCTGGAATAAAATCGGCGCCGTCGCGCATGGAGTCAGGCTTATGCCCCCGCGCTGATAAAACCTCATCCATGGAATAAATCATCTGTTGTAACAGTTATCGTCTATAGAAACTACTACACGAACAAAAAAGGAGAAGTTTATGAAGAAATTTTCGGCAGTTGCAGTTACATTGCTCGTTTGCTGTGGCATGGCGCTCACCGCGCATGCCCAAGGGGAAGGGAAAGTTGTTGTTACTGTTCCCTTTGAGTTCACGGCCGGAAGTAAGACACTACCCGCCGGTACGTACACGATCAGTAGACTCTCGTTAGATACGGGATCACCTCTTCTCATATCCAGCCGTACTAACAGCTCGTTTGTGATGCCCGCTGTCTTTGACGGTGCCGCAGGTGATAAGGTCCGGCTCAGCTTTGAGCATGTGGGCGAGACGCATCTACTTAGCGCAGTGACGACGGAAGCAGGAACATACACCATCGCGACGGGCCAAGCCGCTGCAAGCCTGTCAGGATTGGCCAAAATGAATTCACACGACACAATGAAGAGTGGCACCTCCGCTTCAGGCAGTCAATAAAACCCGATTCACGTCTGCCAGATTGCTCAGAAACCGAACTCATGGCGACCTGCACGCCGACCAATAGCGTGCCCAAGGAAGTCATGAGTTCCCCTTTTTCCAGCCGAAAGTCTAGTAGCTCTCTCTCCGGGAATAAAGTCTGCGCCATCGCGGATGCAGCCAGGCTCATGCCCTGGCTGACAAACACCCCCTCCAAGGAATAAATCATTTGTTGTAACAGTTATCGTCTATAGAAACTACTACACGACAAAAAAGGAGAAGTTTATGAAGAAATATTCGGTAGTTGCGGTTATGTTGCTCTTTTGTTGTGGCATGGCGCTCACCGCGCATGCCCAAGCGGAAGGGAAAGTTGTTGTCACGGTTCCCTTTGAGTTCATGGCCGGAGGTCAGACATTACCCGCAGGTACGTACACGATCGGTAGAGCCTTCCCAGAGACAAGCTCAGCGCTGCTTATATCCGGCGGTACTCACGGTTTATTCGCGCTCCCCGCTGCTTTTGACGGTGGGGCAGGTAATAAGGTCCAGCTCAGCTTTGAAGATGTGGGCGGGACGCATTTACTCAGTGCAGTGACGACGGAAGCAGGAACCTACACCATCGCTACCGGCCCTGCCGCAGCCAGCCTATCGAGATTGGCCAAAATGAAGTCACACGACAGCATGAAGAGTGACAGCTCGGCTTCAGGCAGCCAATAAAGCCTAAGGTGGCGATCATGCCTTCCAGATTGCTCAGGAACCGGACTCATGGCGACCTGCACGCCGACCAATCTCAGCGTGCCCAGGGAAGTCATGAGTTCCTCCTTATTAAGCAAAAGTCATGAAGTGCTCTGCGTTCGGTTTCTGCGAAGTCTCAGCGTGGCAATTACCAACATCGTGATGCGCGATAGATTCTCGTCCACTTGCCAACCTTCCCGCCAGACGACACTTTGAGTCATGGGCAGCCCAGGGCGACTGGCGGGTTCGTGCTCTGAACCGTGCGGTCATTCGGCCGCGGATTCGGACGCAGACCCCTCACCTCTTCGATGTGGACACGCAAAATCTCGGCCACGCTCCAAGCCTGAGCAATACATCCGCATGGACGATGAGGCGCATCACCCTCGAAGATCTCCGAGATATGGCCTAACCCGGCTTCGGCAAGGTGAGACTCCAGGGGAGACAACCAGGCTCGCGCTTGGCGCCTGGCTTCCTTGCCTTCTCCATTCACCTTTATATACGCGGTAATGAACGGCCCCAGCAGCCACGGCCAAACCGTTCCCTGGTGGTAGGCTCCATCGCGCTCTGTAGGGCCGCCGATGTAGGATCCACGGTATTGCCAGTCGCTCGGTGCGAGACTGCGAAGCCCGAAAGGGGTCAGCAGGTGTTCTTCAACTTTCTCCACTACTCTTCTCGCCCGGTCCCGGGGCAACATGCTGTGAGGCAGGCTCACTGCGAAGATCTGGTTAGGGCGGATGGAGGGATCAGAAGGACCGCTGTTTACCACGTCGTACAAGCAACCCAGCTTTTCGTTCCAAAAGAGCCGGTTGAAACTCCAGTGCGCGACCGTGGCCATGAGGCAATAGCGCTTTCGGGCAGGCTCGTCCCCACACCTGCTGGCCAAGTGTTCCATAATACATAGCGCGTTGTACCAGAGAGCCTGGATTTCAACAGGTTTGCCACGGCGCGGTGTTACCACCCAGCCGCCGACCTTGGCGTCCATCCACGTGAGCTGGACGTTTGTCCTTCCTTAGTTCGTACTCAATCACGGTGCTGTTTTCACCGTGAATCATGAACACCGCCTTCTCGATCTCGATGCCCTCAACTTCATACGTGAAAACTGGAAACGGATTGAGACGAAACTTTTTGAGATAGCGGAACCCTTGCGGGTGAACCACACCCGGATAGCGGTTGGCCGATAAATCGAAACCCTTCCCATCGATAAACAACGTCTCTTCGAGCTTGGAGAGAAGAACCAGGCGGCCGACAGGTGGCTTTATGGCGACCACCAGAAGACCGTGGTAGCGGCGGGTGTTCAAACCAATGATGGTTGACGAAGCAAAGCCGCCGAGCCCGTTGGTTTCCAGCCACTCCCGGCGAAGAGCAGCTTCCAGATCGCCACATATTTCCCGCGTGAACTGAATCACAACTGCTCCTTGCTTTCACCGCATGGGACCCGTGAAGCGTGCTTGCCGCGGGCGAATCTATGCAGCGGTGGCACCGTGGCAACGTCTGATTCAGTGTCCTTGCCTTCACGGAATTCGCCGCTCTGTTGCATTAACTTGGTGACCACGCCGGTCCATCCGGTTTGATGACTGGCGCCCGCGCCGGAACCAGAATCGCCATGGAAGTATTCGTGAAACAGAACCAAGTCGCGCCAATGAGGGTCGGCCTGGAACTTTTCCAGGTTGCCGAATACAGGTCGGTGGCCCTTTTCGTCACGAAGAAAGATGGTTGTCATCCGGCGCGACAGTTCACCTGCCACCTCCCATAACGTCTTCATGTTTCCCGATCCCGTCGGGAACTCGACTTTGAAATCGTCACCGTAATAATGATGGAATTTTTGCAAGGACTCGATGAGAAGAAAATTTACCGGGAACCAAATCGGCCCACGCCAATTGGAGTTACCCCCGAAGATTCCGCTCGATGATTCGCCGGGTTCATACTCAACCCGGTGTTCGACATCTTGCGCGGTCAGCTTGTACGGATGGTCGCGATGGAACTGCGATAGCGCGCGAATGCCATAGGGCGAGAGGAACTCGCGCTCGTCCAACATGAACTTTAGAATGCTGCCGAGCTGGCGTTGGTCCGCGACGGACAATAGCCTTCGCTTGCCCATGCCTTCCGTTCGCATGCAGGCCATGTTTTCCGTGAGATCGGGGCGGTTATCGACAAACCATTCCAGCCGCCGCTTGAAGTCAGGCAGCCGATCGAGCACTTCCGGCTCCAGAGTTTCCACTGCAAACAGCGGGATCAATCCCACCATGGAACGGATCTTCATTGGAAATTGAGCCCCATCGGGCAGCTTGAGCACATCGTAGAAAAAGCCGTCTTCCTCGTTCCACAGGCCTATGCTGTCGTGGCTGCGATGGCTCATGGCGTGAGCGATGTAGATGAAGTGTTCCCAGAATTTGCTAGCCAGGTCTTCATAGCAGGCTTCTTCTTTGGCGAGTTCCAGAGCGATGGCCAGGAGATTGAGTGTGTACATGGCCATCCAACTCGTTCCGTCCGATTGTTCGATGTACCCGCCGGTAGGCAGGGGGCGCGCTACGGTCGAATACTCCGATGTTGTCGAGGCCGAGAAACCCGCCTTGGAAGATGTTCATTCCCGCAGCGTCCTTGCGGTTCACCCACCAGGTGAAGTTCAACATCAACTTGTGGAAGATGCGTTTCAGAAATTCGCGGTCGCCTTTGCCGGTGCGCTTCTTGTCGATCTTGTACACGCGCCATGCGGCCCATGCATGCACAGGTGGATTCACGTCGTCGAGAGCCCATTCATACGCGGGTATCTGCCCGTTGGGGTGCATGTACCACTCACGGAGCATGAGCGTGAGTTGCTCTTTGGCGAAGTCAGGATCTATCAGCGCGAGCGGAATGCAGTGGAACGCCAGGTCCCAAGCTGCATACCACGGATACTCCCACTTGTCCGGCACTGGAAATCACGTCAGCGTTGTACAAGTGAGTCCACTGATGATTGCGTCCCTTCTAGGCGCTCCTCTGGCGGACTTGGATTGTCCGAGTCGCCCTGCAGCCAATCCTTGACGACATAGTGATAGAACTGCTTGGACCACAGCATCCCCGCAAAACCCTGGCGCATGACGTTTTGGGCGTCGGCGGAGAGGTCCGGAGGAATCACCGTGGCGTAAAACTCATCGGCCTCACGCTGCCGGAGCGCGAAGGTTTTGTCGAAGGCGGCAAACGCGCTCTTTCTTTTGCTTTTGAAGTCAGAGTCGGCAAGCCGCATCCTTATTACAGCCGTTTCTCCGGAACCGAGTGACAGTTGGTAGTGGGCGGCTGCTTTCGTTCCTACCAGTTGGGGATTGACCGAGTCCTTGGCGCCGTGCACGACATAGTCGTTGGTCCCATCTTTGACAAACGGAGTCCGATTCTCGATTCCAAATAGCCTTCTAGCGTTGGTCTCGTTTTCGGTAAAGAGAAGTTCCGGAGAGCCTTCACAGTACAGCCAGCGAGTATCGGACTGAGTTTGGTTTGGCTGAAACCAGTTCAGTTCGATCACTGGATCAGGCCCGCGGCGCGCCTGTTGCAGCTTCGGGCGTCGCGCATGGTTTCCCCAAGACCACGTATTGCGGAACCAAATTGTGGGCAGAACTCGAAGATTGGCGAGCTTCCGGTCCGCGATTCGTGATCGTGATCTTTATTAAGATGTCCTCGACATCGGCCTTGGCATATTCCACGAACACGTCGAAGTAGCGATCTTCGTCGAAGACGCCGGTATCGAGTAGTTCGAACTCGGGCTGGCTTTTGTCGCGGCGGCGGTTTTCCTCCACCAGTTTTGCGTAAGGGAACTCCGCTTGGGGGTACTTGTACAGATACTTCATGTAGGAATGCGAAGGCGTGCTGTCGAGGTAGAAGTAGTACTCCTTGACGTCCTCGCCGTGATTGCCTTCGTTTGCACTTAAACCGAAGGCGCGTTCTTTCAGAATCGGATCGCGTTCGTTCCACAGAGCGACGGCAAAGCAAAGTATTTGCCGGCGATCGCTGATTCCAGCCAAGCCGTCTTCGTTCCAGCGATAGGCGCGGGAACGAGCATGGTCGTGCGGCAGATATTCCCAAGCATTCCCGTGCGGGCTGTAGTCTTCGCGCACCGTGCCCCATGCACGTTCGCTGAGGTAGGGGCCCCAACGCTTCCAGTGCGCCTTGCGCACGGCGGATTCGGCCAGTCTAACTTCCTCTTTCGTCACGGATTCCGCCTTCTCAAATCACGAGGCAACCGATGGTCCAGCGCGATTTATCTTCGGTTAAGAAACTAATTAAGCCTCCAGAACAACTGTTCCTTCGGCATGGCTAACACAAGGCAGCACATATCCAGCATCTTTCTGTTCGGCCGTTAGGCCGGCTTCTGCATCCATTTGAACGGCGCCGCTCAAAACTCGCGTAGCACAAGTGCCGCATAGACCCTGGCGGCAGCCATATGGAATCTGGACGTCGTTTCGCTCGGCCACGTCGAGCAGAGTGCTCCCGGCAGAAACCTGACAAACCTTTCCCGAGTGCATGAACACGACCGTCTCGACCGAGCCGGCTTCTTGTGGACGAGACCCGGTGGACAGTTTGCTTCCGCCAAAACTCTCCTGAAGGATCCGGTCCTGAGCTTACACCGAGAGTCGCTAGGATCTCGCGTGTACTGTCCATGAAGCCCTTGGGGCCGCAGAGAAAGAGAGTGGGTGAGTCCACATCAAGCACGTGCTGGGAGATAAATTCGCCAGTCAGTCGACCGCTGTGTCCTGCCCAGTTGGGGTCCGGCCGCGAAAGGCACACCTGATACTTAAAGTTGTGAAGAGAGCTTTCAAGCCTCGCGAGTTCGTTCTGAAAAATGATGTCCGCGCCGGTGCGCACGCAGTATAAGAGCGTTGCCGGAGTGGGCAGTTTAAGGTCGTCAATATAACGCAGCATCGAGATCATGGGTGTGATCCCACTTCCGGCCGCAATGAGAACGATGCTCTTGTGAAGTACCTGGTCAAAGTAAAATCGGCCGTACGGTCCGGTGGCTTCCACCATCAGGCCGGGTTTGGCCCGATCATTGAGGAAAACCGATACGCATCCATTTTCTGCACGCTTGGGCGTGATCTCGACATAGTTCTCGAGGACGGGCGACGAGGAAATGGTGTAAGAGCGCGACACCCGCTGGCCATCGATCATCCACCGGAAGGTCAGAAACTGTCCCGGCTTGGCAAAAAGCCGTCTCTCTGTTGGGACCTGGAAACGAAGCGTCTTGGTGTCGTGCGTTTGCTGCTCGGTGTGTGCCAACAGAAGGTGAAGCGGATCCTGCGCGTTTTCGTGTTTAGCTAATAAAGTCGCCGCTGCGGGAGTCTCCGGGATCTGCGATGGGTCGGTGGAAGCAGGCGACCTTTTTTCTTGATGAACAGCAAGCCGCACTGGACAAGGCACACCATGACCACCACGCCAGTCGCGAGCCTTAACCCCATGCTTCCCGGGTTCATCGAACGAAGAAGTTCTGACAAGGTGGGGATCGCGACCAGCACGAACGAAACTACGAAAATCGCTATTCCAATGGCCTTCAGCGACGAATGGCCCTGCTTGTAACGACGCACAATCAAGATCTTCAGCAGAAGCAGGGGTACGAGGACGAGCACCAGCACAATGTGCAGAACCACGTGTGTAGGCAGATGACCCGTTATCCCTAGACCAGCCAGTCTCTGACTCATGATGTAGGCCATGATGCAGAGCAGCATCACAAACAGATAGCCACCCACCCGATGAATGGCGATCAAGCGGGCTCGCGCGGCTCCGCTGCGCCAGGACTGGGTAGCCTCGAGCATCACGACCACGTTGGTGGCAGCCAGGGCGACGAAGGCAATGCCGGCCAGGATAGTTGAAATGTTGACCATAGGTGATCGAGTTGTCCTGTTCCACAGGCATCGCTAGTAACAGCTCTGTCGCTGAGTGCATCAATTTCAAGTCCTGACGACGTTTCGGCGAACGCGTGACCGCAGCTCTCTCTTAGTCCTCTACTACCAGCGTTCCTTTCATGCTTCTGTGGCCCAAACCGCAGACAGTCGAGCAGCGAAATTGAAAAGTGCCAGATTTCTCAGCAGTGAATTCGACCACGGTCGTTGTACCCTTGGGGATCTTCTGATTGACGTCAAATTCGTCCAGCCTGAATCCGTGATCGTGGTCCAGGGCGACCATGACCAGCCTCACCTTTTCGCCTTTCTTCACACGCAGTGAGCCGGGGTTGAATTCGTATTTCTTAAGTGTCACCTCAATCTCATGCACCCCGAGTATGGGCGCTCCCTCAGGTTTGGCCTCTTGCGCGCCTATCCCCGGCGATGCTGCCGAGAGGAATATGAGCCCTACGAACAGGATCTTCAAAGCATTCAAGGCAGGTCCCTCCAGTTAAGAATGCCGTTCTGTGGAGATAACCGCAGGTGTGATCCTTTTATTCCCTGGAAGCGGAATATCGCCGAGGTCGAGGACGCCGCGTTTGCTTCAGCAAAGCAAACAAGGCTGAGAATGTGAAGTGTTTAGATCGGGTGAGAGCAACCCGAAATAGCGCATGGCGTGGCGGAAGCGATCCGGTACATGGTTCTTCAGGGTGTCAATAAACTTTTCGTTTGAGGTCCGAACCGCCAGCAACGCATCAGCTCAAAGTGAAGCGGGGTAATCCAGCGTCCTGTCGAGTCCGCCAGATGAGACCAAGACGTGAAGATGCGGATGAAAAGTCAAGGGTCCGCCGAAAGTCTGTTGAACAACATTAGGAGAAGAACACAAGCGCCATATTCGGTCCTGCACCCCCTACACGGTTAACTGTATAAGTGAATGGGGAGACGGTTATCGGCCCCCGCGCAACCCTGCAGGACGCAGACGCTCCGTGCTTTTCTGCATCCCAGTAGTCGTGCAGACTAGGCCATTCACTTTGCCGCAGCGGCCGGGGAACGGGAAGACGGAGCTATTTCTTCCCGGCGAACGCACCACCGCAGAGGGCAAGGCGGTTCGATAATCGCGTTCTTCTCGCTCTTCCAGAAGCCGAGTATCAGACTCTGCGTCCGTGGGTTACTTCGATCCGCCTGCCCCACCATGCCAGTCTGCACGAGCCCGGCGACAAGATTGAGTTCGTGTACTTTCCGAACTCCGGCTTGGTCTCTCTAGTGGTGGCGATGAAAGAAGGAAAGACCGTCGAGGTTGGGGTCGTCGGAAACGAAGGATTGGTAGGGACGCCGGCCGCGGTAGGATTGAACCGAAGTCCGCATCGCGCCGTGGTGCAGATCGCAGGGGAGGGACTACGGATCCGAGTCGATGCCCTGCTTAGTGTTTTGCCGTTGACTCCCCAATTGCAATTCATGGTCAGCCGGCAAGCTGTGCTACAGGGTATGCAGGCCGCCCAGTCTGCTGCTTGCAACCGGCTTCACGGAATTGAGCAGCGGCTGGCGCGCTGGTTGCTGATCATGCAGGACCGGATTGATGCCGGCCTGCTCCGCATTACCCACGACTTCCTGGCCACCATGCTGGGAACTGACCGCCCTAGCGTCAGTCTGGCCGCCGCCAGTCTTCAGCGAAAGGAAACCATCAAATACACGCCCGGTGCGGTTAGAGTCCTCAACCGGAAGAAGCTCGAGGAATGTGCCTGTGAATGCTACGGGCTGATCCAGCAGTTTAATGGTCCACTAGGCCTCAAGTAGTTACTGTACGATACCCTACCGACACCCTTCCTACCGCCAGTTAGACTTCGTTTATCTGGCGAAGCGACTCACAGGATATGGGCTCATATTTGGATTCCCCAGGAAACCTGCAAACCTACTCAACGGCCATGAACGACCCCAACCCGCGGTGGCGCGACCTTTATGAGGCCGCATTGCTGGAACTTGATCGCGACAAACTTCTCCCAAGCATCGAACTGGCTGAACAGGCCATTCGCGAGCACACGAATGCCATCGAGGGTACAAGCCGCGACCCTCAAGAGTCGCAGGCCATGAAAGACGCGTTGCGCGCGTTAAGCCTGCTACGACGCAGTGCTGTGAGGGGATAATACTGGCTGGCGCACTTCGGAGTATCGGTCGGCCACCCTACGCAATAATCGCTCAATCGCAAGAAGCAATTCTTCGCGAGGGGAAGCCTTGGCGCAAATCGCGTCCACGCACTCACGTGCACGACGGGGAACCTTGGTACTGCCGGTATAGAGAATTACCGGCATTCCGGGAACCCGGCTCTTCATCATTGAAGCCAGGGTGCCGCCATCCATCTCTGGCATATCGTAGTCCAGAATCGCCACATCGGCCTGCTCCCACGAGAGGCGATCAAGGGCCTCCAGTGGAGACGGAATCGCTACAACTTCGAATCCCAAACCCTCAAAGATCGCCTGGTAGAGCGACAACAGAGAACGAGAATCATCGACCCACAGGATCCGGTAGGGACGGGAGCACCGCGGGAAGATCGACGGTCCAACAAGGATCTCATCCTGCGGTGGGATCTCCGGGCTAATTCGATTCAACGACATTGAGCTGGTTGACATAGAACTTGTTCGCCCTACGGATGAATTTATTTCCAACACCCAGGCAAGAGCAATGCAGCAAATCCTGTATTTTTCTGCCGCCGAAACCGTGGGTAAAGCCAGCGCCGGCAGACCGCCAGCGCCCGCTCGTCGGAGTCCGCTACAGACGCCCCATCAATTGCAAGATCACCAGGATCAGCAAGATCAAACCGAGGCCGCCCGACGGATAGTAGCCCCAGCCGCGGCTGTAAGGCCACGTCGGCAAGGCACCCAGTAAGAGCAATACCAAGACAATGATCAGAATGGTGGACATCGAAGCCTCCTATCAATCCAAACAAGATCGGCCATCAAAGATCTGCCATCGTGTTTGAAACATGCTGTCTGGAGCCAACCTTGGTTTTCCCGTATTGTGCATTCGCCGACTATGTAGCTTGGGCAAGGGTCCAGCGCAGTTCACACATCGAAAACGCGATAGACGGATGGGGGCTGCTGAGCCTGCAGGAGAGTGATTGCGACGTTGTGAACTGGTATGCCGGCGGTGGTCTTTCCGGTGAGGCTGCCGTGGTGAGCGTGTCCGTGTATCACGAGCTCGGCGCCGTGCCTATCCACGACTTCCGCCAGCCGCGAACTGCCCATGTAGGGATAAATCTCCTGCGCCTCTCCGGCCACGGTGGCGCTAATCGGTGCATAGTGGAGTACGACTACGCGTTTGGCGGCCCGAAGTTGAGACATGGCACGCTCCAGTTTCATGGCCTCGTCGATGGAAACCTTCACGAAAGCCTTGACCTCGGGCTCACCAAACGCAGTCAGCAGGCCACGGCCGAATCCGCCGATAAAACCCTTGGTGCCGGCAAAGCCAACGCCATCTCGCTCGTAGCCGGTGCCGTCCAACACCTTGATGCCTTCCGCGGTCATCATGCGCATAAGTTCCGCTTCCTGACCGCTTTCGTAGTCGTGGTTTCCCAACACGGCGATGGTTGGAAGACGCAGACGCACCAGAACGTTCACTAGCGGTTCCATTTCCTGGGGACGGCCAAAATTCGTCAGGTCTCCGGCGAGTATCAATACGTCAGCCTCGTCACGGACCTTACCCAGTTGCTCTTTGAGCACTCCCTGGGTTTGGGCGGAGAAGTGAAGGTCTGCGGTTGCGGCAATCCTCATGGTTACTCGCTATGCCACGTGTGAGTCGGCACTGGATCCCGGCCATTCGATTTTCTGGCCCCGGCAAGCGCGGTATTCGGAAAGCAAGTCGTCGAGTCCCCACTCGTTCACATCAATCGCGAACATGTTCTCGTCCACCAGGCTTCCACGGAAGCGGGCCGCCGGATCAGGATTCAACAGCCTGAGCATCAGGCGGTTGATCAGTTGAGTCCAGACCAGAAGAGGCACGTAGTGGCTCTGGGCAGGGTAAACGTAGCGAAACAGGAGCAAGGCCCACAGCAGGATTTCCCAATGCGATCCTGAGAGGTCCAGAATGCGCCCCCAATCGAGCTGCCCGCCAGTTGCATAAATGATGTGTGCAATGTCAGCGCCATCGAACCGTTCACGGCGGGTTACGAACAATTTCGAGGCCAGCAGTTCCTCTCCCGCCAGAGTTCTGGTGGTGATTCCGAGGATTTCCGCCGGCTGAGCACGCGCAATCCAGGAGTCGGTCACATTGATGGCCGCATTGCTCATGCCGGTGATGAAGTCAACGAAGAAGTCGTCGCGATAGGCTTTGGCGAGCCAGATGGGATCGCAGATCTCGCATCGGAATCCTTCCCTCCGCAATAGATCCAAAGCCATACCGGCCGTTTCCGCGGTGAGGAAGATGTCCAAGTCCTTCACGGGGCGCCGCACCCCGGTATGCTCGTACAGGGCGAAGCCTCCTGAAACCGCGTGAGGAACACGATGTTCGACAAGGAGCCGCAGCACATCCCGGTAGAGACGTTGGGCGGCATCGAACTCGGGCTTCACCGAGAAAGTCGCGGGCAGGGCATTCCTCCACTGATTCGCGAGGGATTGGATGTAGTGCCAATGAGTTGTGGTTGTTCCAGCTTTCACGGGGTTTAGGGAGCTGCTTCGTTCGGGGGATTTACTGATCCGTAAGTGCGCCGACTGTATCAGGATTGTGCACAACCTCTGGGTTTGGTTCCAACTCTAAGCAGGAGGAGAAATCTACATGGCAACGAAAACTGCGTCCCAGTCGAGGAGGAAATCAGGAAGGAAATACGGCAAGGTGGCCGGCAAGATGGTTGCCAGCGCGGTGCGCAGAGCAAAACATGGGACTCTCCAGTCTGGGAGAGGCGGGAAGGGTGGAACGGTGAAGGACCGCAAGCAGGCGATTGCGATCGGCTTATCGGAGGCTCGGGCCAAGGGCGCCAAGGTTCCACAGAAGAAGGCCGGCTAGTGCTCGCCCGTTATAAAAAGGCTGAATCAGTCATGCCGCCGACATGCCCGGTTTCGAATGCTCCTCAGCCGCAGCCCCTGACCGAGTGGCTTTAAGTTCGCTGTCGCTCAGAGGGATTACGATGGTCAGTGTAGTTCCACTGGCACCGGACTGAACGTCAAAGCTGCCGCCCAGGTCGCGGGCTCGTTCCAGCATGCCGGCCATGCCAACACCCAGGGGCGCGCGCATTTCGCGCCATTCTCGCAGCAACTCCTGTGGAATTCCACATCCCGAGTCGGCGATTTGCATTCGAATCGATCCATCTTGAATGACGATTTTCACCGTTGCCTCGGAAGCGTGAGAGTGCCGATGAATATTGGTCAAGCCCTCCTGCAGTACGCGGAACAGGGTGATCTCAACCTCGTTGGAGAGACGGCCCAGGTCCGGCTGAAGATCCAGTTCCAGGCTTATTCCACTGCGTTCGGAAAAACCCTCGGCATACCATTGAATCGCGGAAGCTAGTCCGGCTTCATCGAGCAGCGGCGGGTGCAGCAGGTGGGACACAGTGCGGGTTTCGGCCAGACATCTTTCCACAATGGACACGCTCTCCGCCAGCATCTCCCTTTGCTCTTGCGGTGTTACGCCGGCGCTCATGGCGCTATCCAGGAAGATCTTGATGCTGGCCAGATATTGACCGAGGCCGTCATGTAGATCTCTGGCAAACTTGCGCCGCTCGGCATCCTGAAGCTGCAACATGCGGCCGCCCAAACGACGGGCGGCGTCTTCTGCGCGTTTCCGCGAGGTAATGTCGGTGTTAATTTCCAGCCATCCAGAAATTTCTCCATGCGTATCCCGCAGGGTCGTCCACCGACTGGCTACTATGAGCTGACTGCCATCGCGCTTGCGATGGCGAAGCTCGCCTTCCCAGGAATCGTTCTTGGAATAGAGAATCTCGGTGATCGGCACCGGAAACTCGGTTTGCAGAATATCGTGGGGAGATTTGGCCAGAACCTCATGCTGTTGCCAACCATAGAGGCGAGTAGCTCCCTGGTTCCAGTAGGTAATTTTGTCGTCCTTGCTACGGACGAAAATGGCGTCGTTCGCCGAGTCCAGGAATTTTGCCTGGCGCGTCGCCTCGGCCGTCTTCTTTTCGAGCTCCTGGGTCCGTTCCTCGATGCGCTCTTGCAGGAATTTGTGCATCTCGCCTGCTTCCTGCTCCGCCGCTTCCTTTCTAGCGATCGAGCGCCGATTGGCTTCACCCATGATCACGATCAGGCCGGAAAAAAACGAAAAACCGATCAGCCCCCACAGATCCTGAGGTTTCTGAATCGCAAACCCGTGAACTGGAGGCACGAAGTAATAGACGGACCCGATCGCCGCCAGCACAACCGACAGGATTGCTGGGCCGAGGCCGCAATACCAGGAAGTGAAGACCACCGCAGTAAAGGCGGTGATGTAGGCGTCCTGCGATCCGAGCAATGGGTCGAAAAGATAACGCAAAAACAATGCCAGCATGACGGAGAGTATTGCGATTCCATATCGAGCCACAGCACTGTTCGAAGCCACTGGAAACGGTCTCCTCGAGGCAGTCTCCGGCACAGGCCTGCCACCGCCTTTGGAGGAAACTGAAGCGGCGGATGCGCCAACAGTTGTCATCTCGGACATCTTGATCCTCTCGCCCGCGGGCAGATTATTGCGCTGCCCCGGATAAATTGCGATCACTCGCCAAGGCGACTCGCATTTTCTGCATAACCTTCACGAAGCAGCTAAAACTTCCGTCCAGGTCACGCCGTCGCCATTGCTTCCTGGGTGGTGGCAACCGTAATAGGGATCGCGACCTCAACGATGGTACCCGGAGAGGCATTCAGCAGGCGCAGCTCTCCACCCAGTTCTCTCGCGCGTTCCCGGATTCCACCAATGCCGACACCAATGCTGCCGGGCCGCAGTTGCGCAGTGTCTTCCGCAACCCCTTTGCCGTCGTCTCGCACGGTCACCTGAAGGCCATTCTGTTTTTGAATCAACGTAACCCGGGCGGTGCGTGCGCCCGAATGGCGGAACACATTAGTCAGCGCCTCCTGGATAATCCGGAAAACTGTTCTCTCGACCAGCGGCGGGAGGCGCGGAAATTCCGGTGGCTGCAAGTCCAGACTGGTCTTGATTCCCGTGCGCTGCGACATACCCTCCAGGAACCAGCGCAGAGCCGAGAACAAGCCACCCTCATCGAGCAACGGGGGATGCAACAGATGGGACATGCTGCGAACTTGCCGAATTGCGCGATCGACAATTTCACTGGCCTCGGCCAGTCCTTTTTCGGGCCCCGAAGTCCGAGGGTGCCGAAGCATGCTGTCGAGCATGATTTTGGCGGCAGCGAGTTCCTGGCCAACGCCGTCGTGCAGATCCCAGGCAAAACGGCGGCGCTCTTCGTCCTGGGCCGTCATCAGGCGCGTCGAAAGCCGGCGCAGTTCGCGATTCAGGTTCTCCAGTTGCAGCGCCTTGCGGTGTAACTCGGCGAACACGCTCACTTTTGCTCGCAGCAACTCGGGCACCACCGGAACCGAAATATAGTCCACCGCGCCTCGCTGATATCCCTTGAGCCGGTCGAGATCAGTCAAATGCACAGCGGAAATGAAAATGATGGCGGTCCTTTGAAAGCGGGGATGCTGGCGGATGATGCCCGCTAACTCGAAGCCATCAATTTCGGGCATGCTTACATCCATTAACACGACCGCAACGTCCGTGTTCAGCAGCAGTTCCAATGCCTCTCTCCCGGAATTTGCCTTGATTAGGTTTTCGCCTAGTTCTGCGAGCATCACCTCGTAAGTCAGAAGCTTCGAGGGTTGGTCATCCACCATCAGAATGTTGACCTTCTCATGTTGGCTCATGTCGTTGTTCCTTCATGTCTAACGCTACGAACTACAGCAAATTCATCCGGATTCAAATCAGCGATGCAACCACATCCTGAGTGCCGATAGCAACTGATCGGTGTTGACCGGTTTCGCCAGATACTCTGACGCGCCAGCCTCGAGGCACTTTTCGCGATCCCCCTTCATAGCCTTGGCAGTCAGAGAGATAATTGGCAACCGCCGCATCGCACTCTTCTGACGGATTACCTGCATGGTCTCGTATCCGTCCATCTCGGGCATCATGATGTCCATCAGTACGATCGCGACATCGGGAGTTGACTCCAACGTCGCAACCGCCTGTCTACCCGTGCCCGCCGTGAGGACGGTCATACCACGGCGCTCGAGCACGCTGCTGAGAGCGAAGATATTTCGGACGTCGTCATCGACAACCAATACTTTCTTGCCTACCAGGGCATCGTCGGAGCGGTGCAAACGCTCCAGGAGCTTTTGTTTTTCTGGAGGAAGATTGGCCACGACACGATGCAGGAACAGAGCCGTCTCATCGAGCAGACGCTCCGGCGACTCAACTCCCTTGACCACCACGCTGCGGGCAAGGGTGTGCAAGTGGGCATCCTCCTCGGAAGAAAGTTCTCTGCCAGTGAATACCACGACCGGCAAGTCACTCAGGGTTGGATTGTCGCGGAAGCGCTCCAGCACCTCGAACCCGGACATATCGGGCAGACGAAGGTCTAAAACCACGCAGTCGAAAGGTTCCTTGCTGACTGCCTCAAGGGCTTCTTCGCCCCTCGATGTCACGGTTACGTCGATGTCGTCGTAACCTAGCAGCTCCCGGATGCTGAGTTGCTCGGCGGGATTGTCTTCGACGACGAGCAGACGTTTGCGTCGCGGAGTCGAGTATTCCTTGATGCGAGTCAACGCTACTTCCAGGCCCTGGGGCGTAGTGGGCTTGGTGACGAAGGAGAAGGCGCCCCGCGATAAGCCGTGGTAACGGTCTTCGTCGAGGGTCAACATCTGGACTGGAATATGGCGCGTGGCCGAATCCTGTTTCAGATGGTTGAGGACTGTCCAACCCAGCATATCGGGAAGGAAGACGTCGAGGGATACAGCCGTGGGACGAAATTCACGGGCCAGGGCAAGGGCATCGGAACCGCGCATGGCAGAGAGGACCTTGAACCCCTTGTCGCGGGCGAGATCGCACAAGACGCGAGCGTAATGAGGATCGTCCTCAACAATCAGCAGTATTGAATCTCCCGGCTGCAGGGTGTCTCGGTCGTCAGCGATGGGTTCATCCTGAGTGTCTGATACCGCCAGCTTGGCAAGTTGAATCGGCAGAGCGGGAGAAAGACTTTTACGATCTGGCATGGCCACACTCGACGGTCCCACGTAGGTTTGCGGGAGGTAGAGAGTAAACGTGCTGCCTTTGCCGGGAGCACTGGTCAGTTGAATTTCTCCGCCCAAGAGGCTGGCCAACTCACGACTGATGGCCAGGCCCAGACCGGTTCCGCCGTACTTGCGGCTGGTGCCAGCATCTGCCTGCTGGAAGGCCTCGAAGATGATGCGCTGCTTCTCGGCGGGAATACCGATTCCGGTGTCGGAAACTCTAAAGGCAACTACCGACGCGGCTGCATTCAAAATCGGGTGATCACCGGACCAGCCATCCGCCGCGACTGACACCGAGAGACTTACCCCGCCATCCTCGGTGAACTTGAAAGCGTTGGACAACAGATTCTTCAACACCTGTTGCAGACGTTTCGAGTCGGTGGTGAGGCTGCGTTGCAAACGAGAATCGGAATGGACCTCGAACGAGAGTTTCCGGTTCTCGGCCTCGTGACGGAAGGGACGGGCAACCATATCGAGCAGGCTGCCGAAGAAGACTTCGTCGGCCTCGACTGAAACCGTGCCGGACTCAATCTTGGACAAATCGAGAATGTCGCTGATGAGGTTGAGCAGGTCGGTTCCGGCGCCATGAATGGTGCGGGCGAATTCGACTTGCTTGTCGGTGAGGTTGCGATCGGGGTTGTCGCTGAGCTGCTGACCCAAAACCAGAATGCTATTCAGCGGGGTGCGAAGTTCGTGCGACATGTTGGCCAGGAACTCAGACTTGTATTTCGAAGTGAGCGCGAGCTCTTTGGCTTTGCCTTCCAGGGCGCCGCGGGCCTGTTCGATTTCCTGATTCTTGCGTTCGACTTCGACGTTCTGTTCGGCAAGCTGTTGGGCCTTCTGCGCCAATTGTTCGTTGGTCTGTTGCAGTTCTCGCTGCTGGGTTTGCAGTTCGGTGGCCAACTGCTGCGATTGCTTCAGCAGGCCTTCGGTCTGCATGGTGGCTTCAATGCTGTTCAGCACGATGCCGATGCTGGCGGTCAATTGTTCGAGGAAGGCGAGATGCGAGGCGGTGAATCCGCCCAGCGATGCCAGTTCGATGACGGCTTTGACGCGGTCTTCGAACAGCACCGGCAACACAATCACGTTGCGCGGCACTGCCTCGAACAGGCCGGAGCGAATCGAGACGGTCTTCTGCGGGAGGTCGCTGATCAACATGCGTCTCTTCTCGGCGGCGCATTGACCTACAAGACCTTCTCC
This sequence comes from uncultured Acidobacteriota bacterium, assembly GCA_963839975.1. Classification (GTDB taxonomy): domain Bacteria; phylum Acidobacteriota; class Terriglobia; order Terriglobales; family Acidobacteriaceae; genus Gp1-AA145. Next base: position 1,685,541 of record CAWIXA010000003.1, read on the forward strand.
TACTCGCAGACGTCGGAGATGACCATCGCCGCCGTCGGACGCGAAGGCCGACAGCAAGACCATTCCGGCGGATTCTTCGGTTTCCATTTGATAGATCACACCTTGCTGGGCGTTAACCAGTGGCGCCAGTTCGGAGAGAATCATTCTTCCTACAGTCGTCAGATCGCGCTGGCCTTGCAGCATTCCGGTGAAGCGCGCGAGGTTGGTCTTCAGCCAGTCCTGTTCGGTGTTGCGCTCCGTGGTGCCACGGAGGTTGTTGATCATCGTATTAATGTTGTCTTTGAGTTCGGCGACTTCGCCACTGGCTTCTACCTGAATGGAGCGGGTGAGATCGCCCTTGGTCACGGCAGTTGCAACTTCGGCGATGGCGCGCACCTGGTTGGTCAGGTTATCGGCCAGCAGGTTGACGTTGCCGGTGAGGTCTTTCCAGGTGCCGGCGGCGCCGGGGACGTTGGCTTGTCCACCGAGGCGGCCTTCGACGCCGACTTCGCGGGCCACGGTCGTCACCTGATCGGCGAAAGTTGCCAGCGTGTCGGTCATGTTGTTGATAGTTTCGGCGAGGGCGGCGACTTCGCCTTTCGCGTTCACAGTGAGCTTCTTCGTGAGTTCGCCGTTGGCGACGGCGGTAACGACCTTCACGATGCCGCGCACCTGTTCGGTGAGGTTTGCGGCCATGACGTTAACGTTGTCGGTGAGATCTTTCCAAGTGCCGGCAACGCCCGGCACTTTCGCCTGACCGCCGAGTTTTCCATCGGTGCCGACTTCGCGCGCCACACGGGTGACTTCGGCAGCGAAGGCGTTGAGTTGATCCACCATGGTGTTAATCGTGTTCTTGAGCTCGAGAATTTCACCTTTCACATCCACAGTGATTTTGCGCGAGAGGTCGCCGCGGGCGACAGCGGTAGTAACTTCGGCGATGTTGCGCACCTGCGCGGTCAAATTCCCGGCCATGGCGTTGACGGAGTCAGTGAGGTCCTTCCAGGTTCCGGCGACGCCGGGGACGTTAGCTTGTCCGCCGAGACGGCCTTCTGATCCGACTTCGCGAGCCACGCGGGTGACTTCGGCGGCGAACGAGCGCAACTGCTCGACCATGGTGTTGAGGGTTTCTTTGAGCTGGAGAATTTCGCCGCGAACGTCCACGGTGATTTTCTTGGACAAGTCGCCGGTCGCGATAGCAGTTGCGACCTCGGCGATGTTGCGAACCTGGCCAGTTAGGTTGCTGGCCATGAAGTTCACGTTGTCAGTGAGATCTTTCCAGGTTCCGCCGACGCCGGGCACTTGCGCTTGGCCGCCCAGTTTGCCTTCGGTGCCGACCTCGCGAGCGACGCGGGTGACTTCTCCGGCGAAGGCGTTGAGCTGATCCACCATGGTGTTAATGGTGTTCTTCAGTTCGAGAATTTCGCCCTTCACATCGACCGTGATTTTGCGGGAGAGATCGCCGCGGGCCACAGCGGTCGTCACTTCGGCGATGTTACGGACCTGACCGGTGAGGTTTCCGGCCATGGAGTTGACGGAGTCAGTGAGATCTTTCCAGGTTCCAGCGACGCCGGGCACGTTGGCTTGTCCGCCGAGGCGGCCTTCGGTTCCCACTTCGCGGGCCACGCGCGTGACTTCTCCGGCGAAGGCGTTGAGCTGGTCCACCATCGTGTTGATGGTTTCTTTCAGTAGCAAAATTTCGCCGCTGACGTTTACCGTGATCTTCTTCGAAAGATTACCGCTCGCGATGGCGGTGGAAACTTCCGCGATATTGCGAACCTGGCCGGTCAAGTTGCTGGCCATGGAGTTGACGGAGTCGGTGAGATCTTTCCAGGTGCCGCCGACACCCTGCACAACCGCCTGACCGCCCAGTTTGCCGTCGGTACCGACCTCGCGGGCGACGCGGGTGACTTCGGAGGCGAACGACCGCAACTGGTCCACCATGGTGTTGAGCGTGTCTTTGAGTTCGAGGATTTCGCCTTTTACATCGACAGTGATTTTGCGCGAGAGGTCGCCACGGGCCACGGCGGTTGCGACTTCGGCGATGTTGCGCACCTGACCAGTAAGGTTGCTGGCCATGAAATTGACGTTATCGGTGAGGTCTTTCCAGGTGCCGCCGACACCAGGCACCTGTGCCTGACCACCCAGTTTACCTTCGGTGCCGACTTCGCGGGCGACGCGAGTCACTTCTCCGGCGAAGGCGTTGAGTTGGTCCACCATGGTGTTGATCGTGTTCTTGAGTTCGAGAATCTCGCCTTTTACATCCACTGTGATTTTGCGCGACAGATCACCACGGGCCACAGCCGTTGTAACTTCAGCAATGTTTCGCACCTGGCCAGTGAGGTTTCCGGCCATCGAGTTCACAGAGTCGGTCAAATCTTTCCAAGTGCCGGCTACACCTGGCACGTTGGCTTGTCCGCCCAACCTTCCTTCGGTTCCCACTTCGCGGGCCACGCGCGTGACTTCTCCGGCGAACCGATTGAGCTGATCGACCATCGTGTTCAGGGTTTCTTTGAGCTGGAGGATTTCGCCGCGCACGTCCACTGTGATCTTGCGGGAAAGATCGCCGCTGGCAATGGCGGTCGCGACTTCGGCGATGTTGCGCACCTGGCCGGTCAAGTTGCTGGCCATGAAGTTTACGTTGTCGGTGAGATCTTTCCAGGTGCCGCCGACGCCAGGCACTTGCGCCTGGCCGCCGAGCTTGCCTTCAGTGCCGACTTCGCGGGCCACGCGCGTGACTTCTCCGGCGAAGGCGTTGAGCTGATCCACCATGGTGTTAATCGTGTCTTTGAGTTCGAGAATCTCACCTTTCACGTCCACTGTAATTTTGCGTGAGAGGTCACCGCGAGCGACAGCAGTTGTCACCTCGGCAATGTTGCGGACTTGCGCGGTGAGGTTCCCGGCCATAGCGTTAACCGAGTCGGTGAGATCTTTCCAGGTTCCGGCCACGCCGGGCACGACGGCTTGTCCGCCGAGTTTGCCGTCGGTGCCAACTTCGCGAGCCACGCGCGTCACTTCGGAGGCGAAGGAGCGAAGCTGGTCCACCATGGTGTTGATGGCTTCTTTGAGCTGGAGAATTTCGCCGCGAACGTCCACCGTGATTTTTCGGGAAAGGTCGCCGCTGGCGACGGCGGTTGCGACTTCCGCGATGTTGCGCACTTGGCCCGTCAGGTTGCTGGCCATGGAGTTCACGGAGTCGGTGAGGTCCTTCCAGGTTCCGGCGACGCCGGGGACTTGCGCCTGGCCGCCGAGTTTGCCGTCGGTACCGACTTCGCGGGCCACGCGCGTCACTTCGGCGGTGAAGACGCCGAGCTGCTGAATCATGGTGTTGACGATGTCGGCAGAGCGCAGGAACTCGCCCTCGAGTGGGCGTCCGTCAACGTCCAGTTGCACGGTCTGTGTAAGGTTGCCTTGGGCGACGGCCGCAATCGCACGCGTCACTTCCGTGGTAGGACGAAGCAAGTCATCCACCAGAGTATTGACCGAGGTTTCCATCTCGCCCCAGGCCCCTCGGGACTCATGGAACCGCGTCCGCTCCCGGGTTTTACCTTCCTTGCCGACGACCTGGCCAACGCGTTTCAGTTCCTGCGCAATCTGAAAATTGACGGCGGCGATTTCGTTGAATGTGTCCGCAATTTTGCCTGTTAGCCCGACCCACGAGCCCGGCAGGCGCACGGAGAAGTCGCCGTCACGCATGGTCTGCAGGCATCCCAGGATTGCAACCAGCTCGGCAGAAGGAGTGTCGTGCGCTGAATGGCCATTATTCTTGTGGCTGACCGTCGCCTCGCCATTGGAAATGGTACCCACAGCGCTACGATCACTTCTTTTCATACACGTCTCCTAAAGTGGATGACCGGGTTAGCCTTCCTCCACGGACTGTTTTCTCGATTGAACTCGATGCCTTCGTCGAACTCCAATTGTTCCAACCCATTCCTGCGCACGAGGAGCCCCTAAACTTGGTGGAGGTAGCAGCAGATCTTGGTAGGCCGCAGGTCTAAGTGGTCGGGCATGAACCAGTGGCGAAGTGGGATTTGCCGCGCAAATATGCTCTATTTAACACACGGCGGACGCGGTTGGCTCTACGGTGTTTTCTGTAGAAAGCCAGATTTTACCTTAGCGGGGGCGAGATCAGTTCCAACCCCGCGCGATCAACGTCCGGCTGACAAACTGCCGTCCTTCATTAACGGCTTGAATCGCAGTCAAAAGGTCGAGTCCGGCGTCTGACTTGACAACGTAACCTTCGGCTCCCACACTCAGCGCGTCCTTCGCAATCTGGATCGAATCGTGCTGGCTCAAGAAGATGATTCGAGATTCAGGTGAAACGATGCGTATTCTTCGGGCGGCTTGGATGCCGCTCATCCGCGGAAGAGTGATGTCCAGCAGGATGATGCTGGGATGAAGCTCGGCCGCCCTTTGAACCGCTTCTTCACCATCGGCCGCTTCCCATACCACATCCAGGGAAGCATCGCTGGAAAGAACCGACCGGATACCCCTTCGCGCGATTTCATGGTCGTCAACTACCAGAACCCGGATCGGAGACATGTACCCACTTTCCCGCCCACACCACGCTACTGCTGCACCTTGTCCGCGCAGCTAAACCTCGACCAACCTCGCGTACCAATACGTTATTCCTGTCCGGTTTCCCCGTTCCGGAGCGCGCGTCCGACCGCACAACAAAACGTTATCCCCCTTCCTTGAGTTGACGCAATACGGAGATTACCCGATGCCACTTCCCCAAGGTCTAGCTGGTCTCCTGCCTAGCTGGAACCGTGGCCAGCCATCCGCGTTCCAAGAAGTGCCAATACAGGCTTAACGGTATTGACTGTTTCCACCAAAGCCTTAGAGTGCATTAGAGTGCGGGTGGCGTCGGGAAGACCATTTAGGGCGTAACAATTCCCGTAGCAGGCCCACGCAATGACGTGGCCGAGTTTTGCGTGGAGGCGACAATGAACAAGCTGCGTATCCTGGTCGCAGACGATCACGAAATAGTCCGCCGCGGACTAGTTTTTCTCATCAAGGCGCAGCCTACCTGGGAAGTATGTGCCGAAGCCGACAACGGCCGGCAGGCGGTCGAACTGGCCAGACAGTTGAAGCCCGCCATCGTTGTTCTGGATATTGGCATGCCGCTGCTCAATGGCCTGGAAGCTACGCGCCAAATTCTGCACGACAATCCCCAGACCAGAATCCTGATCTTGACCATTAATGATACCGACCAGGCGGTCCGCGCTGTGCTGGACGCGGGCGCGCGAGGGTTCCTGCTGAAGTCGGATGCGGCGCGGGACCTGGTTTCGGCGATCGATGCCCTACAGTACAATCGGACCTTTTTCACCGCGCGTGTGGCTGAATTCGTCTTGTCCGGCTACCACGGCGCCAGCGGAACTCCCGCGAGAGACCGGCGGCCCACCTTGACTCCCCGGGAACGTGAAATCGTGCAACTTCTGGCGGAGGGCAAGTCCACAAAAGAAGTGGCTTCGCACCTGAACTTGAGCGTCAAGACCGCCGAGACTCATCGCAGCAACATCATGCGGAAGCTAGGCCTGCACTCCGTGGGCGAACTGGTGCTGTACGCCGTGCGCAACGGGATTGTCCAGGTTGCCGCCCAGGCTTTGACTCCGGTCCTTGGGCCCAGAACTGCTCTGGGCAATCCTGTGGCGTGATGCTATTCGACCGCCTCTGAACCGCTTAAGTTCGCCGCCAGTTTCGTGTCCGGCGACTGACTACCCGCAGTCTGCCAATCATTTACGGACATGTGAAGAGGCACCAGCAACGCCTTCAGGTTGGTTCCAAACCCAGCGACGCGGGCCATCAGGCTTGGCTTCCTCCGGTGGACGCATCGACGTAGGATTGTAATCACTTGCACTAAACCCTTATGGGCATCCACAGCCTGCATGAAGCCACCAAGTGATGAAGCCGTAATCCGGTCTAGCACCGAGCCGAGTTCCTATGGCTCGAAAGCAGGACCCTGGATTCTAGCCGCAACCATTCTCGGCTCCAGTCTGGCGTTCATCGATGGCACGGTTGTCAACGTTGCGCTGCCGGCGCTTCAAGCCAGCTTGCATGCCACCATTGTCGATGTGCAATGGGTGGTCGAGTCCTACGGATTGTTCCTGGGGGCGCTGATCCTGGTGGGAGGTTCGTTCGGCGATCTGTTCGGCCGAAGGAGAGTGTTCGTAGCGGGCGTAATAGTCTTCGCGTTGGCTTCTGCGGCTTGCGGAATCGCTGCCAACATTCACCAGTTAATCATTGCGCGCAGCCTTCAAGGTTTGGGAGCGGCTTTCTTAGTCCCGGGCAGCCTGGCCATCATCAGCGCTTCTTTCGACGAAAAGGTGCGCGGCCAGGCCATCGGCACTTGGTCTGGCTTTACGGCGATTACGACTGCCTTTGGCCCAGTTCTTGGCGGCTGGCTGGTAGAGCATGCTTCGTGGCGCTGGGTGTTCTTCATCAATCTTCCGCTTGCGGTGGTGGTGATTGTTGTTTCGCTGTGGCGCGTTCCCGAGAGTCGTAACGCCACTGCTGGTCGCATAGACTGGCTTGGCGCCCTGGTGGGCACGATCGGGTTAGGCGGGTTGGTTTTTGGATTCGTTGAATCTTCTGACTTGGGCTGGAGCAACCCGCTGGTTTTCGGAAGTTTGATTTTAGGTCTGGTGAGTCTCGGGGTCTTCGTTCTTGTCGAGTCCTCGGAGACCTCGCCTATGGTTCCCTTGACACTGTTTCGATCCCGCACTTTCAGCGGCGCCAACCTGCTGACGTTGTTCCTCTACGCCGCCATTGGAATTTTCTTCTTTCTGTTTCCGTTGAATCTGATTCAGGTGCAGGGCTACTCCACTACTGCAACCGGCGCGGCCGTACTTCCGCTCATTTTGCTGATTTTCGTACTTTCGCGCTGGTCGGGTGGACTGGTGGCGCGTTACGGTGCCCGACGCCCACTGATCATCGGGCCGGTCATTGTGGCGGTAGGCTTCGCTCTGTTCGCTCTGCCAGCCGTCGGCGGCAGTTATTGGAAAGCTTTCTTCCCCGCCATCATGGTGCTTGGTTTCGGAATGGCTGTCACAGTGGCTCCTCTGACCACAGTCGTCATGAGTTCAGTCCCCCAGGATCATGCCGGGACGGCCTCTGGTATCAACAATGCGGTGGCGCGGGTTGCCGGCGTACTGGCCATCGCGGTCTTTGGAATTGTGATGGTGACTGCGTTTAGTTTTGCGCTGAAAAATGAGCTGGCGAGCCTTGGCCTTTCAGCGGAGGTTCTACATGAGATTCAGTCCAGAGCGATCAGACTTGCGGGTCTTGAGCTGCCGCCCAACTTGGATGTAAGTAGTTCGCTTGCCATTCGGACCGCCATCAATCGAGGATTTGTGTTTGGATTTCGACTGGTAATGCTGGCGTGCGCCGCTCTCGCTCTAGCCAGCAGCGTGGTGGCATGGCTGTTTCTGACGCAACCCCCGTGAGCGTGTCTCGGATCATCCTCAAGTCACTGGGTAGAACGCTCAAAAATCCGTGCGTGCGCGCAACGGTTTTAGTTGCGCCGCCACTCTATGCGAAGTCTGCAAAATTTGATTTGCTTCTCACAGACCGGAATGCAGGCAGAGGCCCGAGTAAAATCCGGGGGCGAAACCTGTGGGCGCGCGGCGCTCGGCAGAGGAACTCACATGCGGCGAGTGTTTGGGATGGCGAAGGTTAGGGTGAGTGGCTTCTCAGTCTTATTGGATTGCCTGGCGACTGTGTCCCGATCAACCGAAGCGTGGATCGGGGACACAGAAGCCGTTAGCAAGAGGATTAACAACCTTTGAGCGAAATGAAATCGCCCAGCGGATTTGGCAGCACCGGCGTGAACGACTGGAAACTGTAGGGCTTGGTGGTGTCGAAGCCGGCGGCTGCGGCGGCGTTGATGTCCGCGAACGGGGTGAGGGCCGCGACCGCTTGAGAAATGTGGTCCAGGCACAGGGTGCGTTCGTAGCCATTGTTATTGGGTGGATCGACGCTTTCGGAAACGCCCTGAAATCCGGTTACGTTCTCAATTGGGCCGCCATCAACTGCGGCTACTCCTGGAGCCACTACCCGCGCCAGCGTGCGATGGTCGCTTTCGATACCCATGATGCGCGCCGCGGTCACGCGAAGGTCGGGAGTGCTAAAGCGACGGACACCCACCAGATAGGCGGCGATGAATGCGTCTTCGAGAGTGACCAGCACGTTCAGCGTGGTCTGAGCGTCGGCGAACATATCGGGCGGATAGTAAAAGGTGGAGAACGGGCTGGGCTGTCCACTGGCGGACTGTTCCAGCAGGTAATGCGACATCTCTTCGTGGCGAGCATTCATCAGGTATCCCTGGTCGTCCGAAGCCAGGTTCGCGAAGAATGGGGCGGTATTAATAATGTTGGTGTAGGTGGTGACGGCGAGGGCCTCGGCAATTTCGGCGGCGATGAGAATTTCGCGGTCACCGGGAGTGAGGCCGCCCGACTTCTTCGGCTCGGGGTGGGTCTCGGTTGCGGAGGCGGCTTTCAACAGGCCTCCGAAAACGGCTGAGCTGGCGATGGCGACTGATCCGAGGGTTGTGCGCTTCAGGAACGACCTCCGGGCGGAGCTTTCTGGCATTTCTAAGCCTGCGGTTGCAGGGGATTTCAAGTCTGTCATGACGATGCCTCCTGAGAGAGTTGTGCGAGACTGAGTGCGCTCGGACTTGCCGCTCCGCGCCTCCCGTGCCCTCGTACGGGTTTAGTACGTTGGGAAAGCGGAAGTGGATTGCAACCTGTGTCGATTTTCCTGAGGCTGGATCTGGAACTCAAGAATCTGCGGCAGAATCGAGCGCTTGGCCCTGCAGCTTTTCGTCGGTTCTCGTAGAATGCCCAAGGTTCTTCCCAAATGAGGTCCTTATGTTTCGATGGCATGCTGTGAAGAGTTCGCAGGTTGTGGCTCTGGTGGTCGTGCTGGCAACATTTGCGGGTGCGCAGTCGGGCGCGAAGAAGAAGGTCACGAGCCAGTCCGACCTGCCGCGGTTCACCTATCCGATGGATAAGCCTGCTTCGGAATTGCTGCGGGCGGACGCGGCTACGTTTGAAGGGTTCGCGGCAAAGGTCCGCGCTGACCTGGAGACTGTTTTTCGAGACTATGACATCGCCGACAAGTCGGCGATGCGCGATCTGCTTTATGCGCGTCAGAATCTGCAGCAGCTTGCAGGGGAATATCCGGAGGCGCTGGCGACGGTCAAGCAGATCCGCGATCTGGAAGACAAACCTGCGGCGCGCTTGACCAGCGGGATTTACACGGAAGCCTGGTTGAAGGCCGCGATGGAGACCAAGAGCACGAGCGGGCCGGCTTTCGAGCAATCGTTCACCAAGAACTACGCCGACGCCGTCAACCCGCTGCCCTGGGACGTGGTGCAGGACACGATGAAATCGGGATGGTCGCGCGCCAAATTGACCAGCGCGGCAAACATGGTTGGATTTGTGAAGACGGAACTGGATCCAGCGGTCGAAAAGTCGAAGGCATTGAGCAACGACGAGGCCTGGGAATTGATTGCGGTGAGGAAATCGATTCAGTTCGACGTTCCGCTGAAAGCCCAGCGCTCTGAAGTTCTGGGCAAATATGTGACCGCGCACAACGTCATGAAGCCGGATATTTGGGAAGCGCGCGAAGTCACGCTCACGGCGAAGGACAAGCTGACGCCGGTGCTGGTGGGGATTTGGGACTCGGGCGTGGACGTGTCAATCTTCGGCGAAAACGTTTATACCGATCCGCATCCTACCGCCAGCGGTAATCATGGATGGGCATTTTTGGACGACGGCGGCGTGTCGCATGACTGGACTTATCCGCTGACGGCGGCGCAAGAGAAGGAGTACCCGACATTCCGTGACGAGATCAAAGCCTCGCAGGACATGGAGAACGGAGTGGATTCGGCGGAAGCGAAGGCTCTGCAACAAAAGATGAGCACATACACTCCGGAGCAAATGCACCAGCGCGACGAGTTGCACAAAGTACTGGGCTTTTACATGCACGGTACGCACGTAGCTGGGATCGCGGTGCGCGGCAACCCGGCGGCGCGATTAGTGGTGGCGCGGTTCGATGATCAACTTCCCGACCTGCCGTTTGCGCCGACCGCGGAGTGGGCGCATCGCATGGCGGCGGATTTTCAACAGATGTCAGATTACTTCCGCACGCGCAATGTGCGGGTGGTCAATTTGAGTTGGGGAGACGATCCGCAGGAGATCGAATTGTGGCTGTCGAAGACCGGTGGCCCGAGCGACCCGGCCGAGCGTAAGGCGCGGGCAGCGGAGATTTATTCCATCTGGCACGATGCGGTGGAGACAGCGATGAGCGGAGCTCCTAACACCCTGTTCGTATGCGCGGCGGGGAATGCGGATAGCGACGCCAGCTTTCTGCAAGACGTGCCCGCAGGATTGCATCTGCCGAACTTGATTGCGGTTGGAGCGGTGAACCAGGCGGGCGATGAGACCTCTTTCACCAGTTATGGACCGACGGTTGTGGTGGACGCCGACGGATACGAAGTAGAAAGCTACGTTCCCGGTGGAGCCAGGGCGAAACTGTCGGGGACTTCGATGGCGTCGCCGAGTGTCGCGAATCTGGCGGCGAAGCTGTTCGCGCTCGATCCGTCACTGACTCCGGCGCAGGCGGTTGAGTTGATCAAAGCCGGAGCGACCGCGAGTGAGGATGGGCGCCGGCACTTGATTAATCCGAAAAAGTCGGTGGAATTGCTGCGAACCCGGGGCATGAGCGCATCGGCGCATTAGGCGAAGGTCAACGCTCTTAACCGCAAAGGACGCAAAGAAAACGCAAAGTACGCAAAGACTTGCTTGATTCTCTTTGCGACCCTCGCGTTTTCTTTGCGTCCTTTGCGGTTAAAGGTTTTGACTTAGTCCAGAATCGGCAAACTCACGCAGGGCTGGACCAGAAACTCGAGTTCCGCGATGTGCTTGAGCGACTCTTCGAGCAGGGAAGTGGGGCACGGCTCGAGGGTGATAACGAACGGCAGCCGCGATTTGGGATATCCGGGCTTCTGGAATACTGAGTCAATGTTGATGCCGGATCGGCAGAAGATCAGCGCCAGCGAGGCGATGATTCCCGGTTCGTCTTTCACCGTGAAGCGCAGATAGTGGCGGGAAGTGAAGTCGGTGCTCACCGGCAAGACCGCGCCGCCCGCTTCATCTTCGTATAAAACCGCGCCGTTGACCTGGCGCGTGCGCTGAATCGCGATCAAATCTGAAACGACCGCAACGGCGGTGGGGTTGCCTCCAGCGCCGTGTCCGGCGAAAACGGTTTCTCCGCCGAATTTTCCCGTGGACATTACCAGATTCTGCCCACCCTCTACGCCCGCCAGCGGAGAATCGCGGTGCACCAGCGTCGGCTGCACTGAAGCGAAGAGCTTGTCGGAAGTTTTCTCGGCACGCGAAATCTGCCGAATGGTGCAATCGAGCAGCTTGGCATAGTCAAAATCTACAGGCTCGAGAGCACGGATGGAACGCGCGGAAATGTCGAACGGATTCACCTCAACTCCTAACGCGGTACGCGCCAGGATGGTGAGTTTGGCGCGGGCGTCGAGGCCGTCAACGTCTTCGGTAGGGTCGGCCTCGGCGAAGCCAAGTTTTTGCGCTTCTTGCAGGGCGTCTGCAAAAGAAATTCCGGCGCTTTCGATTCGGGTCAGGATGTAATTGCAGGTACCGTTGAGGATTCCGCAGAGCTGAACCAGTTCGTCTCCGGCGAGGCCTTCCTGCAAACCGGAGATTACGGGCACGCCTCCGGCAACCGAGGCGCCGAACGCGATGTGCGCATTGTGCTGGCGGGCAAGACGAACAAGTTCCGGACCGTGCCGCGCGATGAGTTGTTTGTTGGCGGTGACCACGGACTTTCCTGATTGCAGCGCGCGGCGTACCCATTCGCCCGCAGGTTCCAGTCCACCGATGAGTTCAACGACGATGTCAGCGCCGGAGGAGAGAACGTCCTGAATGTCTTCGGTCCAGCGGACGGTTGGCTGGACCCAATCCACTTTTCTGCGGGTGAAATTGCGATTGCAGATGTGGGTAAGGCGGAGGCCAGCATGGGGATGCTCGGTGAGGATGCGCGCGACGGAACTGCCGACGGTGCCGAAGCCGAGGATGGCGACGTCGAGCGGTTTCTGTACCAGCGTAGAACTGCTGCTAGAAGAAGGAGGCGCGTCTTGGGTCACGGGCTTCAAACGGTTAGCGCAGGCCGGATGCCGGCCTTCCTTTCCGCAATCAAAGTTTTACTGCCGCCACCGGCGGAACGCACAGATTTCTTTTCTGCCGTGCCGTTCTTGCGATGGCGGGCGCCGCCATTGGATTGTGCTTTCTGCTTCGTTTGAAGCGAAGCAGCCCCTTTTGTTGGGAAGAAATACTCATGCAGACGGCGCACGGCCCTTGGTACATCGCTTTCTTTCACTACGAAGCTGATGTTGATTTCGGACGCACCCTGGGAAATCATGCGGATATTCACGTCAGCTTTGGCGATGGTGTTGAACACGCTGGCTGCGATGCCGGGCTTGCCGTGAATGTCTTCGCCTACCAGGCAGATGATCGCCTGCTGATCTTCGCAGGTCACGTCGGCGATTTCTTCCATCTCAGCGAGAAGAGCCTTAGGCAGGCGCTTGGTTTCCATCGTGAACGACAGGCTGACTTCGGAGATAGCGACGATGTCCACCGAGGTGGAATGCCGGTCGAGGGCTTCAAAGACGGAGCGCAAAAATCCGTGCACCATGATGCCGCGCGAAGCGACTACGTTCACGATGCTGATGCCGGTTTTCGCAGTTATCGCGCGGAAAGTATCAGTGCTGCGCGGGGCGCGGGCGGTGATCTGCGTCCCGGTGCTACGGAGATTGCGCGAATTCAACACATAGACGGGAATGTTCTGATGAATCGCAGGAAGCAGGGTCGCGGGATGAAGCACCTTCGCGCCGAAATAGGCCAGCTCTGCGGCTTCGTTGAAGCTGATGCGCTTGATGGTGCGGGCGTCGGGACAGAGGCGCGGGTCGGTAGTCATCATGCCTTCGACGTCGGTCCAGATTTCGATGCGGGCGGCGTCGAGGGCGGCGCCGATGATGGCGGCGGAATAGTCCGAACCGCCGCGGCCGAGCGTGGTGGGAACTCCGGCTGCGGTTGAGGCGATGAAGCCACCCATCACGGGAATGCGCTTCTTCGCCAGGAGCGGAGAAATTTTCTTTTTCGACCGTTCGCGGGTCTCGGCCATCTGCGGGACGGCGCGAGTATGTTTGGCGTCAGTGACCAGGCATTCGCGGGAATCAACCCACGCGGCGTTGAGTCCGCGGACGGCGAAAGCATCGGCGACGATCAGGCTGGAGAGCAATTCGCCGAAGGAAAGAAGATAGTCACTACCGCGCGGAGTGAGTTCGCGCACCGCAGCCAGGCCGCGGAGAAAGCTTTCGAGTTCCGAAAAATGGGCTTCGAGTTTAGGAATCAGCGCCGCGCACTTTTTCGCTCCGAGCAATTCGAGGGCGGCCTGCAGATGACGTTCTCGCAAGGATTGGAGCATGCCGACGCTGGCTTCGCAATCGCCGGTCGCGGCCTTGTGTCCCATGGCGACGAGTTGGTCGGTGACTTTGGCCATGGCGCTGACCACCACCACGGGCGCCTGCTTGCGGCGACTGCCGACAATCTTCGCAACGCGCTCGATGGCTTCGGCGCTTTCGACCGAAGTGCCGCCAAATTTCATCACAATCATCGGGGCACCGCTGGAAATAATCCCGCACTCATAATGGCTTTTCCTGTTCCCATCTTACGATTACGCGATCACGGACGACCGAATCTCAGATTAAAAGACGCTTACAAGCGAAAGACCCAGCAGCCTGTCATTTTCGGCTGTGGGTCTTGAGCAGATTCTGTTGGCTTCAGCTCAACGCCCACGCCAGACGCTAATTCGTGTGCCCGTGGTAATTGTGGGCGACATGGGCATGGTCTGACACGTGGACGGCATCGTAGAAACTATAACTTAGGAGCGGGGATGGCTGCATTCGAGTTTTCGATGGATGGTGATCGAAAAAAATGAATCGAGCTCCAAGCCTGACCTCTTGGGAGGGGGAAGACAGGCAAGGACGGGCAACCTTGGGAGCTATCGAAATTTCCATCGCGGCTATCGAAATTCTGAATTGTACTTTTCACCCTAAACCGCTGTACCAAAGATATATACAGGTCGTGGTGCGCGCGATCTAAGAAGCGATCGTTGGTCGTTCGTCCTTCGTCGTTGGCCAGACTCCTGTAGTCTGACGCTGGCGGCGACTATCCGTATTTGTGCGACGGCTGACGAGCCACCACCGATTCTTTCCCGGGAGAGTACTTTTGCAACGCTGGAAGACAATTAACGGCTTGCCGCCGGCGCAGGGTCTTTATGATCCGGCGCAGGAGCACGACGCCTGCGGGATGGGGTTTGTCGCCAGCATTCGCGGCGAGAAGAGCCATCAGATTATTGAGCAGGGCATTCAGATCCTGATCAATCTGACCCACCGCGGCGCCTGTGGCTGCGATCCCGAGACAGGCGACGGCGCGGGCCTGCTGATTCAGATTCCTCACAAGTTCTTCGCCCGCGAATGCGAGACGCTCGGTTTCACTTTGCCGGAGCCGGGCGAGTACGCCGTCGGCATGACGTTTCTACCGGTCGAGAAGCAGCCGCGCCTGAACTGCGAAGGCGTGCTGGAGAGAATTCTCCGCGAAGAAGGTCTGAGCACGCTGGGATGGCGCGACACGCCGGTGAACGGGGACGCGATTGGCCGTGTGGCCCGGGCTTCGCAACCTTATATACAGCAGGTTTTCGTGGCGCGTCCGGCGGAGATGGACGAGGACGCGTTTGAGCGCAAGCTGTATGTCGTCCGCAAGCGGGCCGAGCTTGAAATTGCCGAGTCGGACATCGAGGACAAAGAGTTCTTCTATATTCCGTCGCTGTCGTGCCGCACCATCGTTTACAAAGGCCTGCTGCTGGCGCCGCAGATCAAGAATTTTTACGGCGAGCTTTCTGATCCTGACGCGGCCAGCGCGCTTTGCCTGGTGCATCAGCGGTTTTCGACCAACACTTTTCCGAGCTGGAAGCTGGCGCACCCGTATCGCTATGTTGCGCACAACGGCGAGATCAACACGCTGAAGGGCAACGTGGCGTGGATGCATGCGCGGCAGTCGATCCTGTCGTCCCCGCTTTTCGGCGACGACATGAAGAAGCTGTTTCCGATTATCGAGGCCGGCGGCAGCGATTCGGCCAGCTTCGACAATGCGGTCGAACTTCTGTTCCAGGCGGGGCGAAGCATTCCGCACGTGATGGCCATGCTGATTCCGGAAGCGTGGGCGGGGAATCCGCACATTAAGCCGGAGAAGCAGGCGTTTTACGAATATCACGCATCGCTGATGGAACCGTGGGACGGGCCAGCGGCGATTGCATTCACCGACGGACGAATGATCGGCGCGACGCTCGATCGCAACGGGCTTGCGGCCGGGGCGGTACGTGGTCACGGATGATGATCTGGTGGTGATGGCGTCGGAGGCGGGAGTGCTTTCGGTTCCGCCGGAAAAGGTGAAGCGAAAGGGCCGCTTGCAGCCGGGAAAAATGTTCCTGGTGGATACGGTCGAAGGCCGCATCATCGCCGACAAGGAAATGAAGAAGCGGCTGGCGGCACGGCAACCCTACGGCGAGTGGCTGAAAGAAAATCAGATTACGCTCGACCAGTTGCCGGAGCCGGTGCGGGTACATGCTTCCGACCATGCGACGATTCTTTCGCGGCAACGCGCTTTCGGTTACACCGACGAAGATTTGAAGATGATCATGGAGCCGATGGCGGCCAAGGGCGAAGAGCCGATCGGGTCCATGGGCACCGACACGCCGCTGGCCTGCCTGAGCGACAAGCCGCAGCCTCTGTTCAATTATTTCAAGCAGCTTTTTGCGCAGGTGACGAATCCGCCGATTGATCCCATCCGCGAAGAGATGGTGATGTCGCTCATCAGCTACATCGGGACTGAGCGCAACATTCTGGAAGAGACGCCGGAAAATTGCCACACGCTGAAGCTGCCGCATCCGATTCTGACCAATCGCGATCTGGAAAAGCTGCGCCGGGTTTCTCGCGGAGATTTGCTGGCGATCACGTTGCCGGCATTGTTCAGCGCAAAGGACGGCGAAACCGGGCTTGCGGCTCGCGCTGGATGAGCTTTCGCGACGGGCTTCGCTGGCGGTCAAGTCCGGCTACTCGCTGCTGATTCTTTCCGACCGCGGCGTGGACAAGAACTACGCGCCGATTCCGAGCTTGCTGGCGCTGGCATCGGTGCACAATTTGCTGGTGCGCGAAGAGACGCGTACGCAGGTGGCGCTGATTATCGAATCCGGCGAGCCGCGTGAGGTCATGCATTTTGCGCTGCTGATCGGATACGGCGCCAGCGCGATTAATCCTTATCTGGCGATCGAAACGCTGGAAGATCTGGCGACGCGCGGCTATTTGCCCGGCGGCATGACTCCCGACGTTGCGGTCAAGCATTTCACCAAGGCCATCAACAAAGGATTGCTGAAGACGTTCTCGAAGATGGGCATCTCGACGCTGCAAAGTTATCGCGGGGCGCAGGTGTTTGAGGCGATCGGGCTTAATAAAGATTTGGTGAACGCGTACTTCGCCGGCACGACTTCGCGCATTGGCGGTGTGGGTCTTGATGTGCTCGCGCGCGAGGCGCAGATGAAGCACGAGTTCGCTTTCCGCGCGGTGACGGATGCGGACACGGAACTGGCGGTCGGCGGCGGATATCACTTCCGCGTCAATGGCGAGTATCACCTGCTGAACCCGGACACCATCAGCAAGCTGCAACACAGCGTGCGCGAAGGGAACTTTCAAGAGCTTCCAGGAATACGCTGACCTGATCGACAAACAGAGCCGCAACCTGGCGACGCTGCGCAGCCTGATGAAATTCAAGAAGGCGCGCAAGCCGGTGGCGATTGAGCAAGTGGAGCCGGCGAAAGAAATTGTGAAACGCTTCACCACCGGCGCGATGTCATTCGGTTCGATCAGCAAAGAAGCGCATGAGACGCTGGCGATTGCGATGAACCGCATCGGCGGGAAGTCGAACACCGGCGAAGGCGGCGAGGACGAAGAGCGCTATAAGAAGGATGCGAATGGCGACTGGCGACGCAGCGCGATTAAGCAAGTGGCGTCGGCGCGCTTCGGGGTGACGACGAATTATCTGGTCAACGCCGACGAGTTGCAGATCAAGATGGCGCAAGGCGCGAAGCCGGGAGAAGGCGGGCAGCTTCCCGGACACAAAGTGGATGAAGTGATTGCGCGCATTCGGCATTCGATCCCCGGCGTGGGACTGATTTCGCCGCCGCCGCACCACGATATTTATTCCATTGAAGATTTGGCGCAACTGATTTTCGATTTGAAGAACACCAATCCGCAGGCGCGGATTTCGGTGAAGCTGGTTTCGGAGATTGGAGTCGG
The DNA here is from genome assembly GCA_963839975.1 of uncultured Acidobacteriota bacterium. Lineage (GTDB taxonomy): Bacteria > Acidobacteriota > Terriglobia > Terriglobales > Acidobacteriaceae > Gp1-AA145. Next base: position 1,702,957 of record CAWIXA010000003.1, read on the forward strand.
CACGGTTGCCGCGGGTGTGGCGAAAGCTCACGCCGATGTGGTGCTGATTTCCGGCGACAGCGGCGGCACGGGCGCTTCGCCGCTGAGTTCGATCAAGCATGCGGGAATTCCGTGGGAACTGGGCCTTGCCGAAACGCAGCAGGTTCTGCTGATGAACGATCTGCGCAGCCGCATTCGCGTGCAGACCGACGGCAAGCTGCAAACCGGGCGCGACGTGGTGATCGCTGCGCTGCTCGGCGCGGAAGAATTCGGTTTTGCGACTGCGCCACTGGTGGCGATGGGCTGCATCATGCTGCGCAAGTGTCATCTGAATACTTGCTCGGTGGGCATTGCGACGCAGGATGCGGAACTGCGGAAGAAGTTCGCCGGGCAGCCCGAGCATGTGATCAATTTCTTCTTCTTCGTGGCCGAGCAGGTGCGGCAGTACATGGCCGACCTCGGCTTCAAGAAAGTTGATGACATGGTTGGGCGCGTGGAGATGCTCGACGTGCAGCCTGCGGTTGATCACTGGAAGGCGAAGGGCGTAGATCTGTCGGCGATTCTCTACAATCCGCCGCTGCCGGGGCGCGTGGCGCGGCATTGCGTGCAGGCGCAAGATCACGGGCTGGATGCGGCGCTCGATCACCAACTGATTGCAGGCGCGAAGGCGGCGCTGGAAAATCGCACGCCGGTCGAAATGAGTTTCCCCATCCGCAACGTGCATCGTACGGTGGGCGCGATGCTGAGCGGGCAGATTGCGCGGCGCTACGGATCGGAAGGCCTTGCCGGACGACACCATTCGCATCAAGTTTGAAGGGTCGGCTGGACAAAGTTTCGGCGCGTTCCTGGCCAAGGGTGTGACCATGACGCTCGAAGGCGACGCCAACGATTACGTGGGCAAAGGGCTTTCCGGCGGCAAGGTCGTGGTCTATCCGCCGAGGAATTCGCGATTCGCGGCGGAAGAAAATATTGTCATCGGCAACGTTGTGCTTTACGGCGCGACCGGCGGCGAAGCCTTCTTTAGCGGCGTGGCCGGCGAACGGTTTGCGGTGCGGAACTCGGGCGCGACCGCCGTGGTGGAAGGCGTCGGCGATCACGGCTGCGAGTACATGACCAATGGGCTGGTTGTGGTGCTCGGCTCCTGCGGCAGAAATTTTGCGGCGGGAATGAGCGGCGGCATCGCCTACGTGTTTGACGACAAGATGGACTTCACCGAGAAACGCTGTAACCTGGCGTCGGTGGACCTGGAGCCGGTGATCGAGCCGCGCGACGGCGAGTTGGTGCATGGTCTGGTCGAGCGGCACCATGAGTTGACAGGGAGCAAGCGCGCAAAGCACATTCTCGACAACTGGGTGGAGATGCTGCCGCGCTTCATCAAGATTTTCCCGCACGAGTTCAAGCGCGTGCTCGGTGTCAGCCGCACTCGGCATCCTTATATTCCGGGGCAACCGCTTCCGGTGGCGGAGCTGCTGGAGGTGGCGCATGGGTAAGGCCACCGGCTTCATGGAAAGCGGGCGCGAGAGCGCGACGCGGCGTCCGGTATCCGAGCGTGTGAACGACTGGTTTGAGATTTACCAGGATTTCCCCGAAGCCAAGCTGCGTACCCAGGGCGCGCGCTGCATGGATTGCGGCGTGCCGTTCTGCCATACCGGGTGCCCAGTCAACAATCTGATTCCGGACTGGAACGATCTGGTGTATCACGGGCGCTGGAAAGAAGCGGTGCGCCAGCTTCACTCGACCAATAATTTTCCGGAATTCACCGGACGAATTTGTCCGGCGCCGTGCGAAGCGGCCTGCGTGCTCGGGATCAATGAGCCTGCGGTCACCATCAAGCAGATTGAGAAGAGCATCGTGGAGCGTGGATTCGAGGAAGGTTTTATTCGCCCCGAGCCGCCGAAAATGCGCTCAGGCAAGAAAGTCGCGGTTGTCGGTTCGGGTCCGGCGGGACTGGCGGCGGCGCAACAGCTGAATCGCGCGGGGCACTGGGTCACGGTTTACGAGAAGGCGGACCGCATTGGCGGGCTGCTGCGTTACGGCATTCCCGAGTTCAAGATGGAGAAGCGCATCGTGGACCGCCGCCTGGAGCAGATGGAAGCCGAGGGCGTGAAGTTCGTGACCAATGCGCACGTCGGGCACTCGGTTCCGGTCGAAGATTTGCAGCGCGAGTTTGATGCAATCCTGCTTGCTGGTGGCGCCGAGGCCGGCCGCGATCTGAATGTTCCGGGGCGCGATTTGAAGGGAATTCATTTCGCAATGGATTATTTGCCACAATCGAATAAACGCTGCCATGGAGACGTGCTTGATCCGGCTGCTGACATTCTGGCCACTGGCAAACGCGTCATTATTATTGGTGGGGGTGACACCGGCGCAGACTGCCTGGGAACGGTCCATCGGCAGAAGGCGACTTCGGTGCATCAGTTCGAAATCATGCCTGTGCCTCCCGCCGAGCGCTCGCCGCTGACGCCGTGGCCGCTTTGGCCTATGCAGTTGCGGGTGGAAGGTGCGCACGAAGAAGGCGGCATTCGCAAGTGGAGCATCGCGACAACGAAGCTCACGGGCGACGGCAATGGGAATGTGAAGCAGTTGCACGGAATTGAAGTTGGCCCGGCGCCGAAGTTCGAGCCCATTGCCGGAACCGAGTTTGCAATGGACGCCGATCTCATCCTGCTGGCGATGGGCTTCACCGGACCGGTGCGTAACGGAATGATCGAAAAGCTGACGGTGAAACTCGACCCCCGGGGCAACGTCGCGACTGGAGATGACTACATGTCATCGGTGCCTGGAGTGTTTGCCGCGGGAGATATGCGGCGCGGACAATCGCTGGTGGTATGGGCGATTTCCGAAGGACGCAAAGCGGCCGCGGCGATCGATAAATATGTGACTCGCATCCAGCCGCCTCCTCCGAAGTCTAAAAGCCGGCGCGACCTGGTTCCCGTATGAGCGTTTCCGTGTAAGCGTTTCGATGTAAGCTCTTACCCGAAGCACTCCTCATGTCCAAACCTGTTCTCATGTCGAAGCCGTCCCGATCAGCCGGGAAAGCCGTGACGTTGGCTGAAATCCACGCGGCCATGGGACGCATTCGCGACTCGATTTATCTATCTCCGTGTGCACGCTCGGAAGAGATGTCGCAGCTCACCGGCAATTCGGTTTATTTGAAGCTCGACAACCTGCAGCGCACAGGAGCGTTTAAGGAGCGCGGAGCGCTGAACAAGCTGCTGACATTGACCGAGGAAGAGCGGTCGCGGGGAGTGATTGCCGCGTCAGCGGGAAATCACGCGCAGGGGCTGGCCTACCACGCGGGGAGGCACGGAATCCGGGCGCAGATTGTCATGCCGCTGACCACGCCGCTAATCAAAGTTTCCGCCACCAAAGGGTACGGCGCGGAAGTCGTGTTGCACGGCGCGAACTACGACGAAGCTTGCGAAGAGGCTCTCCGGCGCAGCGAGCAATCGGGGATGACGTTTGTTCATCCCTTCGACGATGAGGTGGTGATTGCGGGGCAGGGCACCATGGGCCTCGAAATCCTGCAACAGGTCCCGGACATGGAAGCCCTTGTTGCTCCCATCGGCGGAGGCGGATTGATTGCCGGCGTAGCTTGCGCGGTGAAAGAAACGAATCCAAAGGTGCGGGTGATTGGGGTGCAGCCGGCGCGGCTGCCATCGATGAAGGTGGCGATTGCGGAAGGGCATCCGGTGACGTTGAGCCCCGCAGCGACCATCGCGGATGGAATTGCGGTGCGTCGAGCGGGAGAGAAGACGTTGCCGCTGATCCAGAAATACGTGGATGACATCGTCACCGTGGACGAAGAGGAAATCGCCAACGCCGTGCTTCTGCTCCTTGAGCGGGAGAAGACGCTGGCCGAAGGCGCGGGGGCAGCCGCCATTGCGGCTCTGATCAATCGAAAGACTCCGCTGAACGGGAAGAAAGTCGCGGTGCTGGTTTGCGGCGGGAATATTGACGTCAGCCTGCTATCGCGGATCATGGAACGCGGCCTGGTGAAAGACGGCCGCCTGGTGCGCCTGCGGGTGCATCTGCCGGATTATCCCGGCGCGTTGCATCGGCTGACGGGAATTTTGGCGCAGCATCGGGCGAACATCGTCGAGACTTCCTACGACCGCGCCTACTACGGCGTGAACCTTGGCGATACGGCGATTGATATCACTATGGAGACGCGCGGGCCTGACCACATTGCGGAACTACTCTCGGCCTTGAGCGCGAGCGGGTATGCACACGAACGCGTTCTGTAAATTTGGCTTGCTGTCCCATTCGTAACTAACAGCGGAGTGTCCTCGCTGCGCTATATTGGTTCGTAGCGTTGATTCGTATCCCGTGAAATTCCCTTCAAGAAAATTGTTTTTCTCTGTGCTAGCCGCTTCCGTACTCGCGGGCTGCGGGCATGGACACGAGAGGGTGCTCGAGACGGACTACGTTTCGGCGCCGCAGGTGGTGCTGCGCGATCATTTGGCGCAGGTATTCAACAAGACGGGCACGGCGAAAAACGGCGAACGCGTGGATGTGCTAGACCGCGAGAAGCGGTTTGCGCGCGTGCGGACGGAAAGCGGCGCCGAAGGCTGGGTGGAGCAGCGCTACCTGGTGACGCAGCAGGTCTTCGACGGATTCCAGAAGCTCAAACAACAGGAGCAGAATTCGCCAGTCGAAGGGATTGCGACTACCCGCAATGACACGAATCTGCATGTCGAGCCGGGGCGTGATACTGAACATCTTTATCAACTGAGCCTGGGCGCGAAGGTCTCGGTGCTCCGCCGGGAGACGGTGGAGAAGAACCTGCCTGGGGTCGCGACCAAGTCCGCCTCGGGGAGTGGGAAAGAAATGAAGCCCGCGATGGAGGACTGGTGGCTGGTCCGCGATCCGGACGGGCATGTGGGGTGGGTGCTTGGGCGGATGATTGATCTCGACGTTCCACTCGAGATCGCACAGTACGCTGAGGGGCAGCGCATTGTTGCCTACTTCGTGCTCAACGAAGTCAGCGACGGGGAAAAGAAAGTCGCGCAGTACCTCACCTTAATGACAGAGTCCAAAGACGGCTCGCCGTTCGACTACAACCAAGCGCGGGTATTTACCTGGAACGTGAAACGCCATCGCTACGAGACGGCATATCGTGAGCATGGATTGAACGGGATGCTGCCAGTGACGGTGTCGCACGAGAACTTCGGCAAGGAAGGCGACCTGCCGGTGTTTGTGCTGCGGGTCAAGGATGCCAGCGGGAACATCATCGAGCGGAAGTACAAAATGAATACGCCAATCGTGAGGCGTGTGGGGAATTAGGGTTGGGACGAACCGCTTGGCTTCTGAGAGATTGTCAAGAAATCTGAAACCGATAGATGTAAAGGTTGTTTGCCCACCCAAAATCACTGACGGCCGCGGCGCGTAAACCCCATATTGGGCAGTGGTTTCCGGTCATTTTTCTACATAATTCCATATATCCCTTGCGGTCGGTCTGTGGTTTTTGGTATGCTGCGGGCGCTTTTGAGTTCTGGTTTCTGGGTAAGCTATTGAATGGGAAGCGTCAATCGTGGGTAACCGCTTTTGGAATGAGAGTTGCACCATCAGCAGCAAGCTATAGTTTGGGCAGAGGAACGCCCACTCTCAGGAAAATACAAAATTCTTTGGTTCAGGTTCAGGAGAAAATCGCATGAATCGCATCCTCTCCACTTCGAAGTTCCTGGCAATCGTTACAGGACTTTGTCTGCTGTTTTCCGCAGCCGTGTTTGCCCAGGAAACAACTGCCGGTCTGCAGGGAACGGTAAAAGATCCTAGCGGCGCTGTGGTTTCCGGTGCCCATGTCGTCGTTACTTCAGACGTGCTGGTTGGCGAAAAGTCAACCGACAGCGACTCCGGTGGCTACTACCGTTTCGCCAATCTTCCCCCAGGAACTTACACCGTCACCGTGACGGCCAAGGGTTTCTCGACCTACAAGAGCGCGGGACTGGTTCTTGAGACGGGCCACCTTCCGACCATGGACGTGCCGCTAGCAGTCGGCGCCGGTTCGACGGTGGTGGAAGTGAATGCCGGTACTCAGGCGATTGATGTCACCACGAACCACACCATGACCAACGTGACGGAAGACGTGATCAACGACGTTCCGCACGGACGGTCATTCCAGTCGGTGATTCAGTTTGCGCCTTCTGCCCGCAACGAACCTTTGGAAGGAAACAACATCGGGTCGAACGGATCCGGTGGCGCACCTCCGGGAAGCACCACCAACGGACAGGCCTACGGCTTCTCGGTGGGCGGCGCGTCTGACGGTGAGAATTCTTACCTTGGTAGAAGGACAGGAAACCGCGAACCTGATCGGCGGCTACTCGCACACCAACGTTCCTTTTGACTTCATTCAGGAAGTGCAGGTCAAGACCTCAGGCATGGAAGCCGAGCACGGTGGCGCGCTGGGCGGCGTGGTCAACGTGATTATGAGGAAGGGCACGAACGCCTACCACGGGTCGTTGTTCGGTCAACTCGAGACCGACGGCATGGACGGAAGCCCGCAGGAGTATCACCGGTATGATCCGAGCGGCGTGGTTGGGAGTCCCGCATCTCAGGGTGGCGCTAGCCCTTATGCTAATGCTTACATTGATAACGCTACGCAGTTCTACCAGCCCCAGCGGTATCACTCGAGCGATGTGTTCCCGGGATTCACCTTCGGCGGGCCGATCATCAAAGACCGGATTTTTGGCTTTGTCGGATTCAACCCGGAGTGGAACGACATTGAGCGGAACCTCACTTATGGTCCAGACAGCGGTGGTTGCGTACCGCAAGGGCTGCCGGCCTGCGGTTTCCAAGGCGTCCCTGCGGCCGGTGGCACACTACCTTTTAGCCGCAACACGCATACCTACTACACGACGGGGCGAATTGATGCCGTCGCGACGCAAAAGATTCGTCTGTTCGGATCATGGCTCTACCAGTATCAGCGCGTGAACGGCGTCGGTCTTCCTTTTGGCGATGCGACCGACCGCCTCGTTGACGAACGTTAGTGCGGCCAGTGCTCCTTCGTCATTCGCCCACACTATCGGTTACACGGCTCCGAACCAGACCCTTAACTTCGGGGCGGATATCACGCTTACGCCACACTTGGTCTCAACCACCCGGTACGGTTACTACTTCGAGAACTATCATGACTTCGGCTATCCCACAAACAACACCCTGTTTCTGTGGCAAGCCCCAGGCTGCACCGGTAACCCATGCACTGGGGTGGTCGATGACTGGTCGGGCGCTCCATTGCCCAGTTCGCTGGCGCTGGCGAACAACACCCAATCCGATCCGTTTAGCCAGTTTTTTACCAAGCAGAACGCCAACAAGGCTATTCAGTTCGACCAGGATTTGGCGTTTTTCAAGAGCGGATTGATGGGAACCCACAACTTCAAATTTGGGTACCAGCTCAACCGGCTGCAGAATGATATTACGCAGACCTACAGTGAGCCCGATGTCCAGCTGTTCGTAGGGCAGACAAATTATGGCCCGGTGTCCACCCTTGGAACGAACAACTGCGCCACCACCTTCGCGGCCTCACAAGGAGCATGCGCGGGTCAATTTGGCTATGCCACAGTCTCTGACTTTGGCACCGGCGGCGACGTGACCAGCTTTAACCATGGCCTGTTTGCGCAGGACTCGTGGACGGTCGGCCACGGCTTAACCCTGAATCTCGGTATTCGCTTGGACAAGGAATACCTGCCGGCCAGCACCACAGCGGGGCTGACCAGCAATCCCATCAACTTCAGCTGGGGTGACAAAGTTGCTCCCCGACTTGGCGCAGCTTGGGACGTGTTCCATGACGGCAGGCTGAAGGTGTATGGAGGCTACGGTAAGTTCTTCGACATCATGAAGCTTAACGTGGCCATCAGTTCGTTTGGTGGCCAGTACTGGAATGACTGCGTTTACGCGCTGGATACATCCGCCCTCAACACCATCGTTCCTGCGCTCAACAGCGCGGGTCGCTTCTGCCAGGATGGTGGATCAGTCCCCAACGGAAATCCGGCGAATTGGGCAGGGGGCACTACGCCAGCGGGGTTGACCTTCATTGAGAACGTCAACAACCGCACGTTCCCGACTACCTGCTCGACTTGCGCAGCTACCTCAACCGGTGTTGTGCCGGGGCTGAAACCCTTCAGTCAGCATCAAGCCAATTTTGGTATCGCTTACCAACTGACAAAAACCCTGTCGCTGGAATCGAACTACTTGCGCACCCGTCTGGATCACGCAATCGAAGACTCGTCAATTTTCTCTGACAACGAAACCTTCGTCATCGGCAATCCTGGCCAAGGTGTCGAAAAGACGTTCGATAGTTTCTACAACTTTCTCTACCCCACGGGTCCGCCGCAACCGAATTTGCCATGCTCGGGTGTGACATGCGTACCCCAGGGGATGCCACCGGCGGCCCGCAGTTACGACGGTGTGGAAGTCAGGCTGACCAAGGCACCCAGCAGCCATTTTGCTGGCATGTTCTCGTACACCTACAGCAAGCTGCGGGGCAATTACACCGGGCTGACCAGTTCGGATATTTCCGACGGTCAGCAGGCCGGCCGCAGTTCACCGAATAACAGCCGCGCGTTTGACGAGCCGTACTTCCAGTACAACGCGTTTGGCGGATCGTCGAGCGGCCTGCTGCCGACCGACCGTCCCAACACGTTCAAGGGCTATGGCTACTACGAACTGAGCTGGATGAAGAAGTTCTCCACGAACTTCGGCATGTTCCAGTACCTGTATCAGGGATCGCCGATGACCAGCTATCTGGATACGGGAGCCAACAGTGGTGGCGCTTGGGCAGTTCAGGCGTGGGACCGCGGAAAGTGGGTTGACGCCTCGCAGGATCCGACTACCGGCGTTGTCTCATTGAGTGCACCGCGCACGCGGCGCACTCCGTGGTATATCCAGACCAACTTCAGCATCGAGCAGAAGGTTAAGGTCGCTGAGTCCAAGGAGCTTAGTTTCGCTGTGAGTGCTGAGAACTTGTTCAATCAGCGATCGGTAACTGTCTTCAATCAGGACATTACCTCATTGGATCTCACTGCGGCTGCCCAGTATTTGACGCTCCCGTCGTCGGATCCGCTTTCGCAGACCATCAATCCTGCCACCGGTGCTCAGTGGTGCTCGCGCGGCGTCGGGTCTACTGAGGGGGCACAGTGCTCCATCGCAAGCACCAGCTTTTTCTATAACGCCGCGATGAGGCCCTACAACGTTCAGGCCTTGTTGAACGATCGGAGAGCCTCATGCGGATTGGCAAGTGGATGCATATCTACCGCTGTTAACAGTGCATACGGCAAGCCGTACTACTTCCAGCTAGCTCGCAGCCTCCGCTTGACGGCGAAGTTTACCTTCTAGGCGGACGCAGAAACGTTTTACTTCAAAGGAGCCGGATCATCCGGCTCCTTTCTTTTTGTGTTGAGGGATTACGTTATCCTCGGACGCGAAGAGACTAGTGAACGCATGGAGTCGCGGCGGTGCCCGCGAAAGCAGGTTCCTCTCCGCCTGCGGCGGGCGGAATGACATCAGGTTAGGATTGGGGCGTGGCATCCGGGCGTGTCGCCCATCAGATCCACTTGGTCTCACCTTCGACAATTGTGATGTAGCGGTCGATGGGAAGACCGGTAAAGCGCTGCTTCAGGCCGCTGGGCTGCGGCCAAGCGACTTCCAGCCAGTCGATTTTCGTGCGCTTACCCAGCCCTAGAACCATGCGCGGGTCATGCGACGACAGATAGCTTCCGCCGCCCACCTTCAGGTGGCTGCGCTTTAGGTCGCCAGACTGGTAGCTGACGCGGGCGCCGACGGCGTCTATGTTGGCCTTCTTTCCCACCAGTTTCAATCCCAGCCAATGATTCTTGACGGCGGCATGGTTGCGCAGCAGCAACGGCGCTTCATTGTTATTGGAGATCAACACATCCACGGCGCCATCGTTGTCGAAATCTCCCAGGGCCAGGCCGCGCGAGGCCATGGGGCGTGCAAACACCGGGCCGGCTTCGCTGCTGATGTTCTTGAATCCGGTGCCGGTATTGTGGAAGAGCATGAGCGGTTCGCGGTAGGAAACGCGGGGCTCGGCGCGTGCGACCTGATCGTCGGGCTCTCCGTTGACCAGAAAAAGATCGAGATTGCCGTCGTTGTCGTAGTCGAAAAACTTGAGTCCCCAGCCACTCATCAGTTGGGTAGCGGCGCCAATTCCGTTGCGCGAAGCGTCGTCGTCGAAGGTCCCGTCGCGATTGTTCCGATACATGGAAAACATTTCGCGATCGAGATTGGTGACGAACAGGTCCATCCAGCCGTCCTGGTTGAAGTCGGCGGAATCGACTCCCATGCCGCCACGGGGGCGGCCTTCAGCGCTGTACGCGACGCCGGCCTGTTCGGCAATCTCCTCGAACCTGCCATTGCCGCGATTGGCGAACAGAAAATCCGCCACCGTGTCGTTGGCTACAAACAGATCGAGCCGCCCGTCGTTATCGATATCTGTGGCCACGACCCCGAGGGACTTCCCGCGGCGTTCGGCAATGCCGCTGGACTGGCTGACGTCGGTGAAGGTGCCGTCGCCGTTGTTGTGAAAAAGCCAGTTCGCGGTAGGTCCATAGCTTCGGGGATTGCAGTATGCGGCCTGATCCGGCAAGCCCGGAGTCTTGGGAGCGGTACAGCGATGGTGTTTGGCCTTGTCGAAGTCAACGTATCGGCAAACGAACAGGTCAAGGCGGCCATCGTTGTCGTAATCGAACCATACGGCGCTGGCGGCCCATCCGGGGGCGGATACGCCGGCTTTCGCGGTCACATCGGTGAAAGTCCCGTCGCCATTGTTGTGATACAGAACGCTGCGGCCGTAGCCGGTGACGTAGAGATCGGGAAGGCCGTCGCCGTCGTAGTCGCCGACCGCGACACCTTGGCCGTATCCCACCCCGCTCACTCCCGCTTTCTCGGTCACGTCGGTGAACGTGCCGTCGCGATTGTTCTTGTAGAGGGCGTTGCGCAATGGCGCAGCGGGCTCGTAAAAGTCGCACTTGCCGCTATTCACCAGATAGATGTCCATCCAGCCGTCGTTGTCGTAGTCGAGAAAGGCGCAGCCGGCGCCCATGGTTTCAGGAAGATATCGCTCCGCAGACATGCCGCTGGCGTGGACCCAGGTGATGCCGCTCTTCGAAGCCGGGACTTCTTCAAAGGGATAGGCCGGCGCGGCAGCGCCCAGGGCCAGAGGCAGGCGGGTGGCTGCGACTGCGCCGAGGAGGCGCTTGACGAACTCGCGCCGCGAGGGCAGGTACAACCCGATGGATGGGAGACGCCGGTTCACAAGTCTTGGGGCCGTAGAGCTATGCCGTTCGCTGCTAGCTCAGTTCGGCGGAGTCGCGGCCGAAGGAGGGGCGGCCGGCGGTGGAGCTGGTGGGGCGGCCTCCTGAGCGGGAACCGCAGGTGACGCCTCCTGCATCTTGCGGTGTATGGCGAACTCGCGGTCGGCCTCTTCCTTTCTTCCGACGCGGCTCAAGGCTGTAGCCAGGTTGTAGTGAGCCATGGGATCATCCGGCGATAGCTTCACGGCGGTCTCGAGCGGCGGGACGGCTTCGGCGTAACGCTTTTCCGCGACCAGGGCAGACCCGAGGCCGACGTAGGCTTCGGCGAATCCAGCGTCAAGCGTGGTCGCGCGTTTGTAATGGTCGATTGCGGCGGCTGTGTCCCCGGCGCGGGTGGCAATCTCTCCCAGAATTCCTTCCGCGCCCGCATTCTGCGGGTCGATTTTCAGCTCCAGTTCAAAATCGCGCTTGGCCTCCTGCACCGCTTCAGGAGTTGGACTTGGTTTCGACAACAAGACGCGACCCAGGCGGAAATGTATCCCCGGCAAAGCGGAGTTCATATCGAGGATTTTGCGGTACTCGGCGGCCGCTTCGTCCAACTTGCCTTGCTGTTCCAGGGTTTCGGCTATGAGTTCGTGGGCGTGATAGGAGAACGGAGCATCATGCAGCAATTCCTGAGATGCGCCGTTGGAGAGGTCCGCATAGGCGTGGGTGGCCTGGTAGAGCACTTCGGGATCGCGCGGGAAATCGCGGCGCAGAACCAGCAGGAACTCCTGGGCGTCCAATGGCTGGTTGCGAATCATGGAGCAGCGAAGGCCGTGTAGTCCAGCTAGCTTCTTCAGGTCGCTGTTGGTGATGGTTCGTATGGTCTTGCGCAACTCGGGGATAGCAGCCGCGCAATGACCGGAGGCCGCCAGGCTGATTGCCCGTTCCGCGGCCGCCGACGGGCTTGCCGACCCGCCACCAGATTGGGATTGAGAGGGGGAAGGAAAAACCGCCCACGCCACCAGGGACAAAAGGGCGATTATCCTGGTGCTGGGGGTCACTAAAAAATCATAGATTGGAAGCTTGGCGAAATCAAGCAGGTGCGCTCCCAGGAACCGACAGGTGGACACGCAAAAGGAGCCGGGATTACCGGCTCCGTGGTTGTTGGCGTGAGCGGTGTCATCTTTACCCAAACATGGGGTAATGGCTGGCGGCGGCCATGAAGAACAGCATCGGAATAGAAAGGAAAGCGTTGGCGCGCGAGGCCAGGAAGGCCATGCGGGCCATGCGTTTCGACTCCGGGGGGATGGCGGCGCCGGTCTCGGCGTTGGCCTTGGTCCAGGAGATGACGCGCTTCTGAATGCGCCAGATGACGCCCCAGACGTTGAGCAGCATCATCCATCCGATGCCGCCGCCGACGCCGATGGAGAGCAGGCGATTGCTCTCCCAGCCGTGAGTATTCAAGTGCAGAAAGACGTGTGCGGCGACGATGACGACTACAGCAAAGAGGATGGCCAGGACCCATCCTTTGTCCAGCAGGCCTTTACCGGGCAGGAGCAGGGCGTACAGGATGCCCCAGGTGGCGGTCCAGATGAGAAAGAAGCTTGCCAAGCGCCATCGTCGGGGCCTCGCCGGCGTTACGGGCGTCGGTGGCGACAATCTGTCCCCAATAGGTCGAGGCCGGCGAGAACGGTGACCACGGCTCCCCAGCGGAACCACCACAGGGCACGGAGCATCAGGCCGGGCATGATCTTGCCTTTGGTGGCGGCGTCGAGTTCCTTCATGAAGGGGACGTTCACCAGGTTGAAAAAATAGAGCAGGCCGACCCAGGTGATGCCGGCAAGCAGGTGTATCCAGCGCAAGAGCATCAGGAAATTGGTCTGAGCGTCTGAGGGAAACGAAAAATCCGGTGGAAACGAAAGCCATGGGCAAAAGTCCTCCGGAAGAATTGACGACGCGGGAAACTGTACAGGAAAGCGGATGGAAGGGCAAAGCGGGCTTCGGGCGTCAGGCTTCAGGCTCTGGGCTTGGGGCTTGGGCGCCGGTGGTGGAAACGTTGGCTTTCTCCCTGGTGCGAGCGACAGCAGATTCCTCTCCGCCTGCGGCGGTTCGGAATGACATTCCTTGATTTTATTGGTTGTGACGAAAAGAACGAGACTCAGAACCCCGAAGTCTCAGGCCTGAAGCCCAGAGCCAAGCTTACTTCAGTGCATTCAATCTTGCGCTCAGGCGGGACTTGTAGCGCGCGGCGGTGTTCTTGTGGAGCACGCCCTTCTGAATGGCTTTGTCGAGGGCGGAAACGGTCTTGCGGAAAATCTGCTGGGCAGCGGCCTTGTCACCTTTGGCAAGCGCTTCGCGCAGGCCGCGGAGTTCAGAGCGCAGACGCGAGCTGTTGCTGCGGTTCCGCGCAGTGCGGGTTTCGGTTTGACGGGCACGCTTCAACGCAGAAAAGTGATTTGCCATCTCGGTTAAATGCCTTTAACGAAAGATTTCCAGCAGAGAAGTGTCCCCTGGGGACGTCCCGGCAGGTCTCGAATAAGCTATTTTACGAGAAGGAGTTGCGCTGGTCAATAAGGCAGCCATGAGCCGCGAGCAGTGAGCGACCAGCCAGGTCCTGCCCCTTTTATGTGGTTAGTTAGAAGGCTCAAAGCCCACCGCTCATAGCTCGCGGCTGCGCTTGCGTCTTGGCAAATCGGGGGACAATCGGGCAGCATATTCGGTATGACTACGATCGTGCTGCTTGACCATCTCCAACATTTTCATGACCTTTGCCTGGTACGGACACCTAAAGTACCGGAGCACGCCTCTACCCAAGGTGATCTTCTTCAGCTGGATGATCGCTTCGCTGGAGTACTGCTTCCAGGTGCCAGCCAACCGCATCGGGTCGTACGAGTTCACTACCGCGCAGTTGAAGACCATCCAGGAAGTGATCACCCTCACCGTGTTCTCGGTGTTTTCGGTGCTTTATCTCAAGGAATCGCTGCGGTGGAATTATCTGGTGGGCTTCGCAATGATGGTGGGGGCGGTGTTTGTCATTTTTAAGAAATGGTGACGCGACGCGATTCATATCATGGTATTCGAGAAATCAGGGTATTCAAGAAATCATGGTGCGGTTCGCGGTTGACGGTCGGCTTCTCCGAGGGGTAGGCTTTTAACAGAACTGTTATCTGCCCCTTCCATGCGGCGAAGTACAATCCGAAGAGGAGCGCTGAGCAACGGCGACACCTCGATCTTCCAAATGACATCTAAGGGCCGTGAGAAAAGCAAAGCTTTTGCGCCTGAGGGTAACGACCAGAATCTGAATGAAGAAAAGCATTGAAATCAGCCCAAACATTGAGGCCCTATTCGGCACCCGGGACGAGAATTTGCATGTGCTCGAAGATGGCCTGAACCTGAACATTGATCTTCGCTCCAATGCGGTAGAACTGGAAGGGACGCCGCGCGATGTGGCCCGCGCCGAGCAAGTCTTTTCTGATTACGACCAACTGCAGCGCTCGGGACACACCTTCAACAACGGCGACTTGAACAGCATGTTGCGGGTGCTGGTGGCCGATCCCAAGACGACGTTGCGAGGGCTGGCCGAAGCTGGCCGCCAGCGCTCGTTTGGACGGCGCACGGTGCAGCCGAAGAGCGCGAACCAGCGCCGCTATCTGGAAGCCATTGAAAGTCATGACATGGTGTTCGGCATTGGGCCGGCGGGGACCGGCAAGACGTATCTCGCAGTCGCGATGGCGATTTCGGCGCTGCTTTCGAAGCGGGTGAATCGCATTATTCTGGCGCGGCCGGCGGTCGAGGCTGGGGAGCGGCTGGGCTTCTTGCCCGGAACTTTGCAGGAGAAGATCGATCCTTACCTCCGTCCTCTTTACGACGCGCTGTATGACATGCTCGATCCCGAGAAAGTGGACCGCTATCTGGAGAAGAACGTCATCGAGATTGCGCCGATTGCGTTCATGCGCGGGCGCACACTGAATGATTCGTTTGTGATTCTGGATGAGGCGCAGAACACAACCTCGGAGCAGATGAAAATGTTTGTGACCCGCCTGGGATTCAATTCCAAGGCGGTCATCACTGGGGATGTGACTCAGATCGATTTGCCCAGCGCGCGCCGCAGCGGACTGCTGGAGGCGATGGATGTGCTGAAGAATGTGCAGGGGTTGTCGTTTGTATATTTCGACGAGACCGACGTGGTGAGGCATCATCTGGTGCAGAGAATCGTCCGCGCCTATGACG
Organism: uncultured Acidobacteriota bacterium; assembly: GCA_963839975.1. Classification (GTDB taxonomy): domain Bacteria; phylum Acidobacteriota; class Terriglobia; order Terriglobales; family Acidobacteriaceae; genus Gp1-AA145. The sequence goes on from CAWIXA010000003.1 coordinate 1,718,421, forward strand.
AGCACAAGACGCGGATGGCGGAGGAGCAATTGTCGCTGCTGGATGCGAAGGGCACGGGCAACGGGCATGGTGCCTCCGCTCCAGAGCAGCCAGGCATTGCCCCGGTGAATGAAGCTGCGGAATAACACGGGCTGAACTGGGAGGGCGGAGAAGCCCTCCCTTTTATTTTTGATAAAGGAATTGTGCAAATGGAGCCGACCATCATTCTGAAGCGGCCGGTGAAGGGATTAAGCCAGCGTGCGCTGACGGTGTTTGTTGCGCAAGCGAGCCGGGCCGCGGGGCTGAAGGGGTCGGTGACCGTGATGGTGACGCACAGCCGCGAGATGCGGTCGCTGAACTCGCGGTTTCGTGGCAAGAAGCAGGCGACGGATGTGCTTTCGTTTCCTCCTCCGGCTCTGGGCAACGGGTTTGCCGGAGACATCGCCGTCTCGCTCGACATTGCGGCCCGGAATGCGCGATCCCTGGGCCATTCGCTTGCCAAGGAAGTTCAAATCCTTGTCTTGCACGGGATTTTGCACCTTGCGGGGTATGATCATGAGGACGACAAGGGCGAAATGGCGGAGCGGGAAGTGCGCTTGCGGCGGCGGCTTGGGCTTCCGACAGGGCTGATCGAGCGAAGCGAAAAGAATAGGGTGGTCGGGCGATCGGGTGATCTGAACATCACATGAATTATGCGATTACATTCACGCTGGTAGTGTTGTTGGCGCTGCTCACGCTGTCTTCGTATGTGGAACGCGTCTATGCCGAGATTGGCAAATTTTTGTCGCGCGAGTTCCAGGACAACATTGACAGCTTTGAACAGCAGGTCGAGCCGCGGCTGAAGGTGAGCCGTTCGCGGGCGTCGCTGTCGATGTCGGTGTTGACGCCACTGCTGATGGCGGCGATCGCGATGGTGGTTGGGTTCGGAGTGTTTCGCGCCGGCGCGTGGGCGGTGGAAGAGATTCTGGAAGCGGCGCTGGGATTGATCTTGATCGTGATTGTGTTCAACCGCTTCGTGCCGTTTGTTTTCTTTTCGCGCACGAGGGGCGAATGGTTGGTGCGATGGCTGCCGTTGTTGCGAGGGCTCATTTATCTGGTGCTGCCGGTGACGCTGATTCTGGGGTTTCTGCAATCGGTGACGGCGCTGACGCGGGAGCATTCTGACCAGCAGCCCGAGACGCAGGCGGAGGCAGTTGACGCGCTGATCGAGGCCGGACGCGAAGAGGGGATTCTGGACGAGAGCAACCGCGACTTGATCCAGTCGGTGGTGCAGTTCAGCGAAAAGACGGTGCGCGAGGCCATGAAGCCGCGTCCGGAGATGGTGACAGTGGCTGCGGACACCAGCGTGGAGCGGTTCATCGAGTTGCTGCGGGTGAAACCGTTTTCGCGGGTGCCGGTTTTCGAGGGTAGTATCGACAACATTGTGGGCGTCGTGTTCGCGCAGGATGTCTTGCAGGTGCGGGACTCGGAAGCCCATAGCCGGATGGTGGAGTCGCTGATGCGCCGGGACGTTTATTTTGTTCCGGAAACCAAGTTAGGCAGCGACCTGCTGCGCGAGATGCAGAAGAATAAAGTCCGCATGGCGATTGTGATTGACGAGTACGGAGGAGTTGCGGGGTTGGTGACCATCGAAGACCTGGTCGAAGAGATTGTTGGCGAGATCAGCGATGAGCATGAACCGGCGCAAGTGGTGCGGGAAAACGATACGTCGTACGTTGTCCCGGGCAATATGGATGTGGATCGCCTGGAGGAATTGCTGGGTGTGCGTCCGGACCGCAAAGGCGCAGCCACAGTCGCCGGCCTGGTGAGTGAACTTGCGGGCAGAATCCCGAAAAAAGGCGAAGTCATTGAAGAAGACGGCCTACGCTTGGAAGTGTTACAGGCTAGCGACCGGCGAGTGGAGCGGGTGCGCGTGTCCGTGCCTCATCCCGAACAGATGAAATTGATCTAGTCCCCTTATGTCCTTCCGCTCAGGTTTTGTGTGCATCCTCGGACGTCCGAACGCAGGCAAGTCCACGCTGCTGAACGCGCTAGCCGGTGAAAAACTGGCGATTGTGAGCCCCAAGCCGCAGACCACGCGCACCCGCGTGCTGGGAGTGATTCACATCCCCAAGAAAAAGGGGAAGGCTGGAGCGCAGGTGGTGCTGATCGACACGCCGGGCGTGCATCGTGCCGACAGTTCTCTGGGACGGAAGATGATGGGCGACGTTCGCGAGGCGATGAATGGATGCGATCTGGTCTTGATGATCGTGGATGCGGCGCGGAGGCCTGAGCCGGCGGACCAGTTGTTGCTCAGCCTGGTGAAGGAGAGCAAAACGCCGGCGTTTCTTCTTCCCAACAAGATTGATCTGCTGAAAGCGGAGAAGCATAAGTTGCTTCCGATCATTGAGCAACATTCGAAGCAGCATGAGTTCAAGGAAATCATTCCGATTTCCGCGCGCAAACGCGAAGGACTCGACGTGCTGTTGGCGAAGCTGATTGCGGCGCTGCCTGAGGGGCCGCGATATTTTCCCGAAGATCAGGTTACCGATCAGCCGGTGCGGTTCATGGCGGCGGAACTGATCCGCGAGCAGCTTCTGATGGCGACCAGCGAAGAAGTGCCGCACTCGGTGACTGTGATGGTCGAGCAATTTGAGGAAGGCAAGAAATTGACGCGGATCGCAGCCGCAATATTCTGCGAGCGCGATAGCCAAAAGGGCATATTGATTGGAAGCCAGGGGCAAATGCTGAAGAAGATCGGGACGGCGGCGCGGTTGGAAATCGAGCGCATGATCGGGACAAAAGTGTTTCTTGAGTTGTTCGTGAAGGTGCAGCCGAAGTGGCGGGAGTCGCGCGCGTTTGTGGAAGAGATGGATTGGCGAAGGCAATTGGAGAATCTCATGACGGTGGAAAAATGAGGTCAAGGCGGAGTGCCGTCCCCTGAAGGGGACTCGGCTCGTCCCGAACAGCTTTCCCAGCGCTGATGCGCTGGGCTAATTAAATGACGTCGCTTCGCGACTTAGCTCGAGGCCGGAAACCTGAAGCCTGAGGCCAGCAACCTGAAGCCTGAAGCCTGAAGCCCTACTCCTTTACTGCAATCCCCAAGGTTTTCATCTTTCTATATAAGTGACTGCGCTCAAGGCCGAGGACTTCGGCGGTGCGGCTGATGTTGCCGTGATTGTCGTCGAGCTTCTTCAGGATGTAGTCGCGCTCGTAGGCAGTGCGCGCCTGATGCAGGGTCAGGAAGTCGCCGCCGGCGCGACGACTGCCATCGCGATAGACCAGCGGCGGAAGATGTTTGCGGTCGAAACGGGTGGTGGTGGGGTTCATGATGACGATGCGCTCGATCACGTTGCGCAGTTCGCGGACGTTGCCTGGCCAGGAGTAGCGCATCAGAGTCTCGATGGCGTCGTCGGTGATTTCACGCGGCCGGCGGCCATACTGGCCCGAAAACTCTTTCAAAAAGTGACGCGCCAATAACGGGATGTCTTCTTTGCGTTCGCGGAGGGGCGGGACTGAAAAGGGAATCACGTTGAGGCGATAGAAAAGATCTTCGCGAAAATTGCCGCGCGAGATTTCTTCTTCCAGATCTTTGTTGGTGGAGGCGATGACGCGGGTGTCAACAGTCACAGCCTCGTCGCTGCCGACGGGGGTGAAATTCTGCTCCTCGAGTGTGCGCAGAACCTTGGATTGGGTCTTCAGGCTCATGTCGCCGACTTCGTCCAGGAAAAGCGTGCCGCCATTGGCCTTGAGAAACTTACCTTCTTTATCTCCGGCTGCGGGAAACGAGCCGCGGCGATGGCCGAATAGCTCGCTCTCTATCAAGTCCTCGGGAATCGCCGCGCAATTTACTTCGACGAACATTTCGTCTTTGCGCGGGCTCTGCGAGTGGATGGCCTGCGCGACCAGTTCCTTTCCGGTTCCAGATTCGCCGAAGATGAGGACGCGGCCATTCGTAGGAGCCATTAGCAGAATCTGCTGGCGGAGGGCCTTCATGGGAATACTTTCGCCTACGATCACGCTCTTGGGCGCAAGCTGCCGCTTCAGGTCGCGATTTTCGAGGCGCAGTTTTTTTGCGTCCACCGCGTGCTTAACCAGGGTGAGGGTGCGATCGACGGAAAGCGGCTTTTCCAGAAAGTCGAAAGCGCCGAGTTTGGTGGCACGGACGGCGGTCTCAATGGTGGCGTGGCCAGAAATAATGATGACCTCAGGGGCATCGGGGAGGGCGCGAATTTTCTCGAGGGTGTTGAGGCCGTCCATTCCGGGCAGCCAGATGTCCAGCAGGACCACGTCGAACGATTGCTTGGCGATGCACTCCAGGCAGGCTTCGCCGCTGCCGGCGGAGGCAGTCTTGTAGCCTTCGTCTTCGAGGACGCCCCGCAGAGATTCGCGGATGGCGGACTCGTCGTCAACGATCAAGACGCTATGCATAGGAAGCGGTGGCGGGTGCAGCGACGGCGTCCATCGCGATGGGCAATTCAATCACAAAACGCGCGCCTACGGGCCGGTTTTCTTCCACGCGGATGGAACCGTGATGGTCTTCGACAATTCGGCTGACGATGGCCAGGCCAAGTCCGGTGCCACGCTCTTTGGTCGAAAAATACGGCAGGAAGAGGCGCTCCTTCGATTCCTGGGTCACGCCCTGACCGCTGTCGGCCACGCTGATTTCCACGGCATCGCGGCTGGCCACCAGGGTGGTCGAGATCTCGATCTCTTTCAGCATGGAACTGTGCAGGGACTCGGCGGCGTTGTCGATGAGATTGGCGATGGCGCGCTTAATCGCCTGCGGGTCGGCCATGACTTTGGGCAAGCTGTCAGAAAAGAGCGTGCGCACACGGATTCCGTCCAGTCGTCCGTTGAACATGGAGAGCGCGCTCTCGGCGATGGCATTGATGTCGGCGGGTTGAGGCTGGGAGGCGGGGAAGCTGGCGAGAGTGGCGAACTCGTTGACCAGGGTGCGGACAGTTTCGACCGCGCTGCCGATCGTTTCCGCGCAATTGCGCACCACATCGACGGACGCTGTGTCCGGTGTGCTCGCGCGATCCAGATGGCGAAGAATTCTGTCGGCCGAGAGCGCGATGGGGGTCAGCGGGTTCTTGATTTCATGGGCCACGCGGCGGGCCACTTCGCGCCACGCCGCTTGCTTTTGCGCACGCAGCAAGTCGGAGAGGTCCTCGAACACCAGCACGTAACCTGCGCGCTGGGTTTGGTGCTGTAGGGTGGCGACGGTCACGGCCACGTTCAACGGCGCGCGTGGCAGTGCGAACTGCATTTGATTGGTGGTGGTGCCCATGCGGTCAGCGCGGCGCAGCAGCGGTTCCATGTCGGCAAGAATTTCGGCCGGGAACAGATCGCGCAAAGAGGCGGCGAGCAAGCCCGCAGTCTGCCGCGCCGACCCGTCGGACGGCTTGAACATCCGAACGAATGCCGGGTTCACGTGGGTGACGCGCAACCCGGCATCCAAAGAAAGCACTCCGGTAGGAATGCTTTCCAGAATGGTCTCGATGTGGCGCCGGCGCTGATCCAGTTCGGAGTTGGCGGCGCTCAGTTCGCGGCTGGAAGCTTCGATCTGGCGGCGGCTGGTTTGAAGTTCCTCCGCCATTTGATTGAAGGAACGGACAAGGTCGCCGAGTTCATCGGAGGCGGGGACTTCGACGCGGTAATCCAGATTTCCGCGCGAGATTTCCTGGGTGGCCTCGGCCAGGGCGACTACTGGCCTGGTGACAAGGCGGGAAAGATACAGCGCCAGCCACATGCTGGCAAACAGGACCATTCCGGCGAGCAGCCACAGGAAGGCCATGTAAGTCCTGCGCACCAGGCGGCGATTGCGCGCCAAGTCGAGATAACGTTGTTGGCTGGCCTCAAGCTGCTTTTGAGTTTCGCCAAAATTCTTGGGCAGGGGCATGGCCACCACGATTTCACCGTGCCTCCCCACCGTAGCGTTGCCCAGGACGTAGTCGACGCCATTCCAGGCAAGGTGTTGGGGACGATCCGGATTCAGCGGCTGCGAAGGAATACTGGGTTTCAGAAGCGGCCAGGCAGCGGGAGCGCCGAAGCTGGCCTCTGCGTTTCCGGAATCAATTGCCAGGGCGAAGCCGCCCTGCAGCGTTGCTTCGTGCGCACGGAATTGGGTGAGCACTCCGGCGAAGCTGTGGCCTTCAAAGGCGCGCTGGGTCTCGGGAGTGGACGCGATCGAGACGGCCTCGGCGCGGGCGTTCTCGGCCGCGTACTTGGAAAGCAGCGTGGCCATAATTGCGGTGTCTTGCCGAACCTCTTCCACCGGGGTGGAAAACCATTTGTCGATCGAGCGGTTCATCAGCACATAGGAAAAATAGAACATCACGATCACGGGAATAAACGAGAGCAGCAGACTGCCGACCACCAGCCGGGTGCGGAACTTCGATCCCAACACTCCCAGACGCCGTTCCGCGAACAGCTTGAACAGGTTGCGCATCAGGACAAATGTCAGAGTCGCAAAGAGGAGGAACACGATCGCGGAAAGGGCGCCAAAAACTACGATGGCCTGATTGTTGGCTGGATTGATAAAAGGCAGATCGAAAGAGGTTTGCGCCAGCAGCAGGACAAAAAGGACGGCGATGGTGGCGGTCAAGACGATCGCCAGTTTTTTTCGGCTGGAACCGGGCGGGATGGGATTGCCGGAAGCCATTGGTCAGGAAGCTGCCCACACAAGGGGCAAATTATCGAAGGTCAATTATAAGCCGGGATTGACCCAATCCTGGGGCAGGAGGGACCGCAGGGGGCACCGCTCGCATCGGGCGGCGGACTTGAGGCAATGGTTCTTTCCCACTCCAACCAGCGACCCGTGCATATCGTTGAAGATCTGCGTGAGCGGCGAACGGGAAGCCAGGCTCATACGCGAGGGCGGGTGGGCAGCTCCGCCCGTGGAGGCGGCGGTCTGGCCACTGGGCGGCACTGAGGCTAGGCCCGTCTCGAACAAGTTTCGGAAGTCTTCATAGTCGGCCGTTTCCGGCAGAATTCCGTGACGAGAGGCGATACGTTTGGTGTAAGCGTCCACCACAAAGATCGGGTGTTGGCCGGCGTACAGCAAGATCGAGTCCGCGGTTTCAGGGCCGACGCCGTTCAGTGAAAGAAGCTCCTCTCGCAGTTCGGAAGTTGGACGGCGAAACATCTGGCCCAGTGAGCCTGCGTAGTTCCGGTCAAGAAAATTCACGAATGTTTTTAGCCGGCGTGCTTTCTGGCGGAAGTATCCCGAAGAGCGAATGAGTTTTTCAAGTTTGGGAATGGGAGTGGCGCGGATTCCCGCCAAGGTCAATATTCGCGCTGCGCGCAATTGTTTCAACGCCAGATCTACGTTGGTCCAACTGGTGTTTTGGGTCAGGTAGGCGCCAACGATTACCTCGAAGCGGGTTCGCGCAGGCCACCAATGCGGCCGTCCCCAGGTGCGGACGAGGGTGGAGTAGATCTCGGCGATCTGTGCTTCGGGAGAGCGGGGCAGCATCGCTCATCAGTGTAAGACGAAGAGGGCGCGAGTGCCGAAGGTACATGTCCCTCGCGCCCGCGGCCACAGAAAGATAAGGACTTTGGCGGATATCCGCGCAGTACGGGCGGGCGGTGTAAGTACAAGTACCAACGTTACTTTTGCAGTTACTCAATCAAGGTGACAATTTGTGTCACGGCGAAATTGTGTCACTTCTTTCCGGAATGGGCGCATTTCCGCTTGCTGGGCTAAATGCCCGGTAATTGTTTCCGCTGTAGCAGACAGGAGATTGAGGCATGTCCCAGAGACTGGGCGACCTTCTTGTAAAAGAGAAGATCATCACCCCAGAGCAGTTGCAGCAGGCGATCAAGGTGCAGAAGGAAACGAACTGCCGCCTGGGCAGCGCATTGGTGAAACTGAGTCTGCTCAGCGATGAGGACGTCACCAATTTCCTTTCCCGCCAGTATGGAGTCCCGGCGATCAATCTTTCTTACTTCGAGATTGATGCGTCCGTGGTCAAGCTGATTCCTTACGAGACTGCCAAGCGCTATCAGATTCTGCCGTTGAGCCGGGTGGGCGCATCGCTCACCATCGCCATGGTTGATCCCACCAACGTGTTCGCCATGGACGACATCAAGTTCATGACCGGGTTCAACATTGAGCCGGTGGTGGCCTCGGAGAGCTCAATCCTCGAGGGAATTGAAAAGGCATACGGCACCAGCAAGGAAGAAGACCTCGAGCAGGTCATGCAGTCCATGTCGGACATGGACGAAGCCGATGTTGAACTGCAAGCAGATGCCGAAGAATTGGCGCTGGCGGACCTGGAAAGAGCTGCTGATGAGGCGCCCATTGTAAAACTGGTCAACCTGGTCCTCACCGACGCAGTAAAGCGTGGAGCCAGCGACATTCACATTGAACCGTACGAAAAAGAATTCCGGGTGCGTTTCCGTATTGACGGTGTCTTGCAATCCATTATGTCGCCGCCGGTCAAGCTGAAGGATGCCATTACCTCGCGTTTGAAGATCATGGCCAAGCTGGACATCAGCGAGAAGCGGCTGCCGCAGGACGGCCGCATCATGCTGAAGATGCACATCGGTGGGAAGAAGAAGCAACTCGATTTCCGCGTGAGCACGCTGCCAACGTTATGGGGCGAAAAGATCGTGCTCCGGCTGCTGGACAAGGAAAACCTGCGGCTGGATATGACCAAGCTGGGCTTCGAGCAGGAGTCGCTGGTCAAGTTTGAAAAGGCGATTCTAAAGCCCTACGGGATGGTGCTGGTCACAGGGCCGACCGGTTCCGGGAAGACAAACACTCTTTATTCTTCCATTGCCCGCCTGAATACTCCCGACACCAACATCATGACTGCCGAGGACCCGGTTGAATTCCAGTTGGGCGGAGTCAACCAGGTGCAGATGAAGGAGCAGATCGGGTTGAACTTCGCGGCGGCGCTGCGCGCGTTTTTGCGGCAAGACCCGAACATCATTCTGGTGGGCGAAATCCGCGACTTTGAAACTGCGGAAATTGCCATCAAGGCCGCTCTCACCGGCCACTTGGTGCTCTCCACCCTGCACACCAACGGCGCGCCAGAAACCATTACCCGTCTGATGAACATGGGCATTGAGCCATTCCTGGTGGCGACTTCGGTGCACCTTATCTGCGCCCAGCGGTTGATACGAAGGATTTGCAAAGAGTGCGTGGAGACCATTGAAGTGCCGGTGCAGACGCTGATCGAAGAGGGGTTCACTCCGGAAGAGGCCAAGACCATCAAGATCCAGAAGGGCAAGGGATGCGGCGTCTGCAACAACACAGGATACAAAGGGCGCTGCGGTCTCTACGAAGTGATGGAAGTGGATGACGAAATCAAGGAGTTGGTGCTGGTGGGAGCGTCCGCGGTTGAGCTCAAGAAGAAAGCTATTGAGCGCGGAATGATTACCCTGCGGCGCAGTGGCCTGATCAAAGTGGCAGCGGGAATGACCACGCTCGAAGAAGTTGCGCGCGAAACGATTCACTAGGCATTGCAGGTAGCAAGAGAATTCGAAAGAGGGAACCCGAAGATATGTCGCTTTCATTGAGTGATCTGTTGAAACGAATGCTGGAGATGAGTGGCAGCGATCTCCATATCACCACCAACTCGCCGCCGCAGGTGCGCGTACACGGGCACCTGGTGCCGCTGGACTTGCCGCAAATGACTCCGGCAGAGACCAAGCAATTGGCCTACAGCGTGATGACCGACTCGCAAAAGCACCGCTTCGAAGAACATCTGGAGCTGGACTTTTCGTTCGGGTTGAAGGGGCTGGCACGCTTCCGCGCCAACGTATTCAATCAGCGCGGCGCCACCTCGGCGGTGTTCCGCGTGATTCCATTCGAGATCAAAAACTTCAACCAGCTCGGATTGGCGCCAGTCGTGGCCAAACTCTGCGAAAAGCCACGCGGCTTGGTGCTGGTGACGGGACCGACAGGATCGGGGAAATCCACCACCCTGGCTTCCATGATCGACAAGATCAACTCGGAACGTCACGACCACATCCTGACCATCGAAGACCCGATTGAGTTTGTCCACATGAACAAGAACTGCGTGGTCAACCAGCGCGAGTTGCACGCAGACACCAAGAGCTTTACCGACGCGTTGCGGGCCGCACTCCGCGAAGATCCGGATGTGGTGCTGATCGGCGAAATGCGCGACTTGGAGACCATTGAATCGGCGCTGCGCATCGCCGAAACCGGCCACCTTACCTTTGGGACGCTGCACACCAACTCGGCGTCTTCAACTATCAACCGAATTATTGACGTTTTCCCGGCGCACCAGCAGTCGCAGATTCGCGCGCAGTTGTCGCTGGTGCTGGAAGGGATTATGTGTCAGAGCCTGTTGCCAACGGCGAATGGCAAGGGACGGGCGATGGCCATGGAAATCCTGATTCCCAATGCGGCGGTACGCAACCTGATCCGCGAAGACAAAATTCACCAGATTTATTCAGCCATGCAATCCGGGCAGGATAAGTACGGAATGCAGACTTTTAATCAATCGTTGGCCACGCTGTTTTTCCAGAAGCAAATCACCCAGGAAGTCGCCATGGCGCGGTCGAGCAACACCGACGAATTGCAGGAAATGATTAACCGGGGCGCAAGCCTAGCAGGCCGGGCGGGAACGCCCGGGGTTGCGGCCAAGAGTACGGCCACAGGGAAACACTAAGTTTCGAGGTACTCACAGAGTTCAGGAGCACAGGTAAAGAGAGGAAACCATGCCAGTCTTCACATTTTCGGGAAAGAACACTTCGGGTGAAAAAATCAGCGGCGAGCGCATGGCCGCGAACAAGCAGGTGCTGGCCATGCAGCTTCGGCGCGAGCAAATCGCGTCGCCGACCATCCGCGAGAAGGGCAAAGAATTTGCTCTTCCCACTTTTGGCTCGACCAAGGTCAAGACCAAAGAGATTGCCATTTTCTTCCGGCAGTTCTCGGTCATGATCGATGCCGGCCTGCCGTTGGTGCAGTGTCTGGAGATCTTGGCGGCCAACCAGGAGAACTCGGCGTTTCAGAAGACGCTGACGGGCGTCCGCACCACGGTGGAGGGCGGCGCGACCCTGGCGAACGCGATGCGCCTGTATCCCAAGGTGTTCGATGACTTGACCACGAACATGATCGAAGCCGGCGAAACGGGCGGAATTCTGGACATCATCCTGCAACGCCTGGCGCAGTACGTGGAGAAGGCCGTGAAGTTGAAATCCGCGGTGAAGTCGGCCCTGATCTACCCGGTCGCTGTAGTTTCGATGGCGGTGCTCATTGTGGGCGCGCTGCTGAAATGGGTGGTGCCGATCTTCGCCAATCTGTTTGCCGGACTCGGTGTGTCGCTTCCGCTGCCCACGCGAATCGTGATGGGCTTGAGCGCGTTTGTCGGTCAATTCTGGTGGTTCTTTATTGTCGGCGCCGTGGGTCTGGTGTTCGGAATTAAGTACATCCGAAAAGATCCGCGAGGCAAGTACTGGATGGACTACGGAATGCTGAAAATGCCGATCATTGGCATGTTGCTGCGGAAAATCGCGGTGGCCCGATTCACGCGGACTCTGGGTACCCTGATCACGTCGGGCGTGCCGATTCTTGAAGGCTTGAGCATCACCGCCCGCACCTCGGGCAATGCGGTGCTGGAAGAAGCGCTGATGAAGGTGCGCAAAGCCATTGAAGAGGGCCGCACGATCGTCGATCCTTTGCGCGAATGCGGGGTGTTCCCCAACATGGTAACGCAGATGATTGGCGTCGGCGAAGCTACTGGCGCAATGGACAACATGCTGCAGAAGATTGCGGATTTCTACGAAGACGAAGTGGATTCCGCCACCAAGGACATGCTGGCCATGTTGGAACCGGTCATCATCGGACTGCTCGGCGTCATGATTGGCGGCATCGTGATTTCACTCTACATGCCGTTGTTCGCACTGATCGGCAAACTAGCCGGGTAAAGAACCAGCCGGGTTGAGGGACCGCAAGGTCCCTCGCAAAACCCCAGGCGCCGGATTCCGCTGCGGAAAGACGGAACCGGACGATAGAAGCTTAAGAGTCGACATGCATTCTGCCTTCGAAGACCGGGTTTGGCTAGCGTGGCTGGTTAAGGTCCGGGTCCTGATTCTTACCATACTGCTGGGAGTAGAACTGGCGATCGCGCAGTTTACGCCGCTGGCTTTCCCGGTGCGATTGTTCGTGAACGCGATTCTGCTGGCGTACACAATTTCTGCATTTTTTCTCATCCTGCTGCGTTTCTGGAAAGAGTTGCGGGCACAATCGGTGATGCAGGTTGTTTCCGACCTGCTGCTGGTCAGCCTGCTGGTTTACATCACCGGCGGCGTGGATAGTTCGCTCAATTTCCTGTATCCACTGGTCATCGTGGTGGCCGCGATTCTGCTGCCGAAGACCTGGGCCTATCTCACGTCGGCGCTGGCGTTTCTGCTCTACGGCTCGGTGCTGGAGCTTTGTTACTTCCAGATTGTGCCGTCGTATTCGGTGACGCATCCGGGGATACGAGTACTGCAAGGCATCATCTTTATAAATCTGTTCGGCTATTTGGCCATCGCGTACTTGGCCGGACTGCTGGCGGCCAAGCTTCGCCTGGCCGACAAACGCCTGGAGCACACCCGCGATGAATTGGTGAGCCTGCAGGCCCTGCATATCAATATTATTCGCTCCACCACCAGTGGCTTGATTACAACCGGGTTGGATGGGCGGATTACGCTAGTGAATACTTCGGCGGAGAAATTGGTGGAGCACGCTGAGAAAGACCTGCTCGGAGAGGCGATTGCTCCTTTGTTTCAGGACCAGTTGCCGCAGGCCGCATCGCAGCACCCCCACGGCGAAGTGCGTTTCGTAGCGCCCAATGGTTTCCGCAAGACTTTCCGCATCCTGGCTTCGGAATTGACCGTCCCCGGCCGCGGGGCTGTGGGCCACGTGTACACGCTCGACGACTTAACCCAGCTTCGGCGACTGGAGCGCGAGGTGCGCATGCAGGACCGTCTGGCAGCCGTCGGGCGGCTCTCGGCGGCCATAGCTCATGAGGTGCGAAATCCGCTGACCTCGATCGCCGGTTCCGCGAGCCTGCTGGCGGAGATGCCTGACCTCAGTGACGAACACCGGCGCCTGCTGCAGATTGTCACCCGCGAGTCGGAGCGGCTGAACGATATCATTACCGATTTTCTGGCCTACTCGCGCACCAAGCAGTATCACTTTGCCCATGTGGACATGGTGCCGCTGCTGGAAGACACGCTGACCCTGCTGGGCCACCGTCTGCAGGCGCAGAACACGGGAATCAAGATCGAGCGGCGATATGCGGCGAAAGCGGTTTACGCAGTTGCGGACGGCGACCGCCTGAAACAAGTCTTTTGGAATTTTTGCGAAAACGCCGTCCGCGCCATGAGGAAGGGCGGCACCCTGACCGTCAGCATTGAAGAAATTGACGCCGACTGGCAATTCAGTTTTGCAGACACTGGGCCGGGGATGAGTCCGCAGATGGTGGAGAAAGTCTTTGAGCCGTTCCAGTCACAGTTTGAAGGCGGCACCGGGTTGGGTCTGGCCATTGTGTATCAGATTGTGCAAGCGCACGAGGGTAAGGTGTTCGTGCGATCCAAGCAGGGACAGGGTTGCACGTTCGTCCTGAGACTGCGCCGGGCGGCGGAAGAAGGCGTGGTGGTGGCTCCTGTCGAAAGCACGCAGAAGGCGATGACGGAGACCGCGTCCGAGCGGCTGATCGGGGAAGGCGCGCATGCCTAACATCCTGATCTGCGATGACGAGCGCTCCATCTGCGAAATGCTCGACATCACGTTGCGCCGCGAGGGCTATAAAGTCGAAACCGTCAACTCGGGAGAAGCGGCGACCCGCAAACTGGATTCTGCGCTGTTCGACGTGATCGTCACTGACATTCGGATGCCGAACATCAACGGCATTGAAGTGCTGCGCCATGCGCACAAAGTTTCGCCGGATTCGGCGGTCATTTTGATCACCGCTGTGGATGACTTCGAAGCCGCCGTTGAAGCGGTAAAAGCCGGCGGCGCGACCGACTACATTCGCAAGTCGCCGGGGATGGTGGATGAAGTCAAGCTGGCCATCCGCAGGGCCCTGGAAAAAGTGAATCTGAGCCGGCAGAACTTTGCCTTCAAGCGCGATGCGGCCACCAGAAATTCGCTGGATAACATCGTTGGCGCGAGTCCAGCGATGGACAAGCTGAAGCAAACCATCCGCACGGTCGCTTCGACACAAAGCACAGTCTTGATTTATGGCGAGAGCGGTACGGGAAAAGAACTGGTGGCGCGGGCGGTGCACACTTGCTCGCCGCGGGCGGCGGAGCCTTTTGTCTCCATCAACTGTGGCGCATTTCCGGAGACTCTGCTTGAAAGCGAACTGTTTGGGTACGTAAAGGGCGCGTTCACCGGGGCGAACCAGAACAAGCGCGGGCTGTTTGAAGTGGCCGATGGCGGGACGATCTTTCTCGACGAAATCGGGGAGATGAACCTCACCATGCAGGTGAAGCTGCTGCGTGTGTTGCAGGAACGATGCGTGCGCCCGGTGGGCGGCAGCGATGAGATTGCCATTGACGTGCGCGTGATTGCAGCGACTAACCGTGATTTGGAACGGCAAGTAGCAGAAAGCACCTTCCGCGAAGATTTGTATTACCGGCTGAGTGTGATTCCGGTCACCGTGCCGCCGCTGCGGGAACGGCGCGAAGATCTGCCGCTGCTGGTCAACCACTTCTTGCGAAAATACCTGCCCGCGGCGCGAAAGAGTATCGTTCGGGTGAAGCCGGATTCGCTTTCAGCATTGGCGAATTACGACTGGCCGGGAAATGTGCGTCAGTTGGAGAACACGATTGAACGCGCAGTGGCACTTGAAACCGGAGAAGAACTGCATGTGGAACTGCCCGTGGAACGCGCGCGCGCCCGTGCGGCGGTGGCTGGCGTCGGTGGGGATGGGATGTCTATTGCGGCAGGGTCAGTGCTCCCCGACGGCATGGACATGGAAAAGTACGTTGCCGAAATCGAGCGGTCATTGCTCAAGTCTGCGCTGCAGCAATCGCATGGTGTGCAGGCTCGTGCGGCGGATGTGCTAAAGATTTCCTACCGGTCGTTTCGACATTTGATGAAGAAGTACGATCTGTAAAGCGGCTTTGGCTCCAGGTTCTTGGCTCTAGGTTCTTGGCTCTTCGTGTAGTGCGTCATGCAGATTGAACATGATTCACTCATTCAGTGCGGGCGCTGCCGTATGCGGTTCACCAGGATGAGCGCGGGAATGCTGGAGAACGCCGCTCCCACGATTCCGAAGATCAGCGGGTAGAGCCAGAGTGGCGTGAAGGCATCAATGCGCGCGTTTTCAGGATGGCCCTGCTGGTAGAGGACGCTTACTTGCACGCCCGGCGAGAAGGAAAAGCGTCGCACAGTCACATCCGAGACAACGATGTAAACGCGGCCATCGTCTGCTGTGTAGCGAAACACAGGTATAAACGCGCCTGCGCCGGTGCGAGTGGAATGTGTCGGCCGCATCTCGATCACCGTGCCCTCCGCGCGTAACGCAGTGTGAATGAAAACAGCGCGATGTACGGCCGAGCCCAGAGCGACGAGTAGGAACAGCGGGCCCACCAGGCAAAACGCCCCGACAAAACCGTACGCAATGAGGCGTTGAGCCAAGCCTGCCATGGTCGAAGTGTAGCAGCGTCATGCAGGTTGACGCTGAAGAGCCGAGAGCCAAGAGCTGTAGTTAAGTGCCACCCTTCTTCAACTGTTGTTTCCATCCCAGCACCCTAGCCTTATTGGCTTCGGCCTCCGCTTCGGGGACCATACCTTTTTTCTGATACAGCACGGATAGGCTGGTGTGGGCGAGGATGTCGTCACCGTCAAGAGCTACGATTCGGTTTGCAACTTCAATGGCTTCGTCGAGTCGCTCCAAATCTTGCAAAGTTCGCGCCATTCCGTGCAGCGCCTCGGTGAAAGTGGGATCGGCGGCCACGGACTTGCGATAATCTTCCAATGCGCGCTCGTGGTTGCCTTCGGCGAAGTGGTCGAGGGCGGCGTAGTAGTAGTCTTCGGCTTTCTGGCGGGGATCGTCAGGCATGAGTCGCGATTCGATTCTAGCATCGCGAAAACCGGGTTATGATGGACTGAATGCTGCACATGCTGCGATATGCGTGGAATGCGACCCGGGGGCACCGGCTGGCGCCGTGGCGGAGCCCGTATCTGCTGTGGCGGATCGAGACCTATTGCGGCGTGAAGATGCAGCAGATTGGGTTTCTGGAGTTTTGGGAATTTCTCTGGCGGGAGCGGGTCCACCTGTGGCAGTTCCTAAAATGGACGGGGGAGATGGAGCGCTATGCACGGCCGGGGGAGAAACGCGGCTCTTAGCATTTCGCACTTAGCATTTGATTTGTCCAGCTAAATGCTAAATGCTACTGTCCGTTTCCCGCGGCCACTGCGCCTTCCAGCACGACGTTCACTTCTGATCCTTTGCCCGCACCGGTCAATTGCGCGGCGGCGGCGCGATTGGCGGCGATTTCCAGATATCCCATGCTGCCGAGGATTCCGAAAGCCTGGCCGGGCGCGCCTTCGGCGTAATTCATCTTCATGCTGGTGACTTCCTGTTTGCCAACAACAATCTTGAATGCAGGAATCGGCTGCTGAAACAGCCAGGGCACATCCTCAGGAGTGATGTTGGTGATCAGATTTCCGAAGCGGTCCACTTTCAGGACGACTCCGCGCAAGGTCTTGGCGTCGGCGGCCTTGGGTTTGGGGGCGTTGAAGCGGACGAAATCGGTGATCTCGGGGCCGAACTTCTCGTCATCTACACCCTTGGCCAAATAGGCTGCGGCGGGCGAAAAAATGTCGCGGCCGTGAAAAGTATTGCTCAACGGCTGCAGGAAATAATGGTCGGCGGTGAGATGGCGAACGCTCAAACGCTCCTCTCGCGCATACATGAGAGACAAGACGCCGTTGTCGGGCGCAACGAAAGAGTATTTCTCAGTGCTGGCGACAATCGGCCGGCGGGCGCTGCCGACCCCGGGATCCACCACCACCATGTGCACGGTACGCGCCGGATAGTAAGCATAGGCCTGCGCAATCGTCAGAGCGGCGTCGAGAATATCAAAAGGCTGGACCGAGTGGCAGATATCCACGATCTGCGCGTCGGGCACCAGGTCGAGAATGACGCCCTTCATGGTGCCGACAAAATGGTCGTTCAGGCCGAAATCGGTGGTCAGAGTAACGATGGGGCGTTTCGCCAAGTCAGCCTCGGGGATTAGAGTTCCCTCGAAAGTAAAGGTTTGGGGAGAGGGCGTCAAGGTACAGAGGTCACGGGCCGCGCGAACTCACGGTTAGCGGTCTTCGGAGACAGCAAACACGAGGGCGAGGCCCGTGAACCTCGCCGAGGGCATCCTTCGGCTCGGTCCAAGACAGGCCCCGTGCCCAGACGATCTATTCGATTTCAATGCTGCCGGAGCCGGTCTGCACCTCGACTGGAACGCCGCCGCCGCCGACTTTGCCATGTATATCTTTCTTGCTTGTTGAGCCTTGCACGGTCACGGGATGGTTCAGGTTGATGGAACCGGAGCCGGTGTGGGCGTCGAGGTCGAAGGAAGCGTTCTGCGGCAGACGCAGGCGTACGCTGCCTGAGCCAGTGTGGACCATCCAGCCGCCGGTGGCCTCACCTTCGGCCCTGATGTCACCGCTGCCGGCCTGGGCTTGCAGGGAACCATGCACATTGCGCAACTCAAGTCCTCCGGAACCAGTTTGTGCGCGGACTGACCCAGGGGCGGTCTGCTCCAGAGTCAATTGGCCGCTGCCGGTCTCGCCATCGAAACCTCCAGCCACTCTGCTGGCGTGGATGGACCCGCTACCGGTGTGCACCGTGACGCTGCCTCCCGCGCCGTCAATGTCTATGCCTCCCGATCCGGAATGGGCGCGAACGCTGGAGCCGATGTTGGAAATTCTCAGACTGCCGGAGCCAGTGTTGGCTTCGAGCGATCCAGAGATGCCGGAGATTTCCTGGCTGCCCGACCCGGTGTTGGAGCGAAGCTCAGTGCTGGCCGGAACCACAACGTCGTAACTGATCGAAATATTGCGGCGCAGCTCAGGATCGTCAATGTGGCCGATGCGGATGTCATTGCCGCTTTGCTGAATGGGAGGATTGCTTTCCAGCTTTCTCACCCGCTCCTCAGCGGAACCCATCCAGTCGCTGGAGCGGATATGTCCGGTGACGCGAACTTCGTTGGAACTGCCGGTGCGCACGTTGATGGATCCGGAGCCGGTCTCGATTTGCAGGTTCACGGTGCCAGTTGACTTGCAGAGTGCGGTCGAAGCTTCCTTCGGCGGCGAGGGCGGGCAGGGTGCAGACTGCCAAGGCGGCAATGCCGATGCTAATTCTGAGAGCAAGATGCGGGAGACGCATAGTTCCTCCTCATTTCAGTCCGGCAGATTGACAGAAAGCAAAAAGGGCACGGAAGCGGTATCCCGTGCCCCGAAACCCGGCGCTATAAACCGGGACCGCATGAATCCCTACTGCAGTATGACTTGGTCGTTCTCTTTCAGCCCTTTTAGAACTTCCGTCTTGGCACCGTTAGAAATCCCGATATTAATTGCGACCTTATTTTTTCCGTCTTTGCCCTTAGGATCGGGAACTTCGACGGAAGCATTGCGGTCTTTGTCGTAGATGATTGCGCCTTCAGGAATTTGAAGTACGGCTTTGTGTTCTTCCAGAATGATCTCGGCATTGGCGGTCATTTCGGCCTTAAGCTCGCCGCCGGGGTTCTGGATGGAGACGCGCACTTCAAACGTAGTCACATTGTCTTTCTCAACGCCCATAGGCGATATCTTGGTGACCACGCCGTTGAAGGTTTTGTCCTTGAAAGATTCGACTTTGATCCGCGCGGGTTGGCCAAGATAGACGCGGCCAATGTCGCTCTCATCCACTTTGCCTTTGACATAGACCTGGCTGGTGTCGCCGAGGGTCATGACCAGGGTGGCGCCTGATCCGAGGACCAGAATGGAGCTGACCGCGTCGCCCATCTCCACGTCGCGGGAGAGGATGATGCCGTCAATCGGCGAAACGATGTCGGTATAGTTCAGCTGCTCTTCGAGCTGCTTAAGATTGGCCGCGTCCTGTGCAACCTGGGCCTGGGCCTGAGCGATCTTGGCCTGGAGCACGAGCATCTGCGCGCGGGCCACGTTCTGCTTGTTGACGGCGAGTTTGTATTCCTTCTCGGCGTCGTCGAGCGCGGACATGGAGACTACGCCGTCCTTCTGCATTTGCAGAGCACGGTCATAGGCGCGCTTGAGAAGGGGAACATCCGGGCCTTCGGCGTCAACCTTGGCGCGTTCATAGTCGGCCCGTGAGCTGGCGAGATTAGCCTGCGCCGCCGTTAGTGAAGCGCGGGACTGCTCGACGCCGGCCTCAATCTCGATCTTGTCGAGCTGCGCCAGGAGCTGTCCTTTTTTCACCCGGTCGCCATATTCCACGTACAGCTTTTTCACAATGCCGCTGGCTTTGGATTTGACTTCGACTTTGGTGATGGGCTCGACTTTGCCGGTGGCAACCACGCTCTTGGCGAGATCGCCCTTTTCGACCTTAGCGAGCTTGGAGGGATCAATTTTGGAACTGCCATGGGAGAACGCGACGACCGCGCCGCCGCCGATCAGTACAAATGCCAATACGATGGCCGAAATTATGATGATGCGTTTGCGCCGCTTCTTTTTTTGTCCGTTACCGTTACCGTTCACAGCTTCCTCCTGCCGAACTGTTGGGTCTGTTTTGCCGTCCCGACTTGTAGTACGCAGCCCAGCTGGGTTTTGTTCCCACCGTGCCGGGTCAAGAACCGGGAAAGTTAGTGCGGCTCGGGCATCTGGTTAGTTAGACCAGCCAGAGCGAAAAATGGAAGCAGGATAACCAGCGGGAATTCCTTGACCGGGAGGTACCACCGTCCAGCCTTTGCCAAGGCCAGCTTCCAAGGGGCAGCCTCTATTGTAGCCGCAAACAGCTTGCCGGGGAATTGGCTTTGGAATGTTAGAATTAGCGGTCAGATGATCGCCTTTGTGCTGCTCCGGGTCTTGCTGGTCCTGCTCCTGGTCGCGGCTAACGCCTTCTTTGCCGCGGCCGAGTTTGCCCTGGTCAGCGTTCGCGATACCCGCATTCAGCAGCTCATTGATGCCCGCCGCATCGGCGCGCGCATTGTTCAAAGACTCCACCGCAATTTGGACGAGGTCGTCAATGGCGTCCAGCTAGGGGTGACTGTGGTCAGCCTGACTTTGGGCTGGATCGGCGAGCCCATGGTTGCCCACTTCGTAGAAAGCTTTCAGTTCCTGCAAAGAGTCCCCCACGCGATGGTGTATGCGCACAGCATTGCCATTGTGATTGCTTTCGGCCTGATCACTTTTATGCACGTGATTCTCGGCGAGCTGGTGCCGAAGTCATTGGCCCTGCAGAGAGCGGAGCAAGTGGCGCTGGCGGTGGCCGCTCCGATGGAAGTTTGGCTTACCCTGACCCGGCCGGCGACGTTCGTCATGGGCCGGTCGGCGGGTTGGGTGCTAAGGGTTTTTGGACTTCGCAGGGTGCGCCAGGGGCCGGTGCATTCGCCTGATGAAGTAAAACTGATTGTGAGCGCGAGCCGGGAACTGGGCCAGATCGCGCAGGCGCAGGAAGAGATGGTGCATCACGCTCTGGAGTTGGAGAATATTACGGCGCGCGAGGTGATGGTGCCGCGTCCTGACATTTTTTCCTTGCCCGGAGATCTGACTTTGCAGGAGGCCCTGGAGCACGTGGTGGAGGAGCAGCACTCGCGAGTGCCGGTTTACGATCCGAAGAGCGGCCCGGAACACATTATTGGCGTGCTCTACTCCAAGGACCTGATGCGCTGGGTACTGCGGCTTACGGCGCGGCCTTTGCAGCCGACGCCTCCGCGTGGGCATGAGATGAGAGTGGGCGATTTGAAGATCGGAGAAACGAAAATCGGCGAGATGAAAATCAGCCAGGTGATGCACGACGCCCTGGTGGTGCCCGAGACCAAGCCGCTTTCCGAATTGCTCGATGAGTTCAAGGAGCGCAAGCGGCACATGGCGATCGTGGTGGACGAATTTGGATCGACTGCGGGGCTGATTACGGTAGAAGATATCCTGGAGCAACTGGTGGGAGAGATTGAAGATGAGTTCGACGTAGTTCCCCACGAACCCTCGCCGCTGGGGGAAAGCAAGAGCCTGGTGCTGGACGGCACGGTGGGCCTGCGCGACCTGGAGTCGCAATACGATTTGTTATTGCCTAGGGACGCTGGTTTTGAGACGCTGGCGGGGTTTATGCTTTCGCGCCTGCAAAAAATTCCGGCCATCGGTGATGCCTGTTACTACGGCGGGCGGCGATTTGTGGTCGAAGAAATGGATGGCCACCGCATCTCCAGAGTTAAGATCGAAGACGTGCAACCGCTCGCGGCACAACCGGCGAGCTGAGTGATTTGGCAGAGGAGGCAGGGATGAAGGCTTCGCAGGGGCGGCGCGGGATATCCTCACGATTCTCGGATTGACAGCCGTTGGTCTCTTGGTGGCCTGCGGAGGTTCGTCGAGCGGTCCGCCGCCCAGCGTCAAGGTCATCATTCATCCTCACGGTGCCTCAGTCGTGGTTGGATCCCAGACGCAGCAGTTCTCCGCGACGGTGAACGGAGATCCGAAAAATCTGGGAGTGACCTGGGCGGTGGATGGGACGGCAGGCGGTAACCCGGCGGTTGGCACCATTTCCGCGACGGGCCTTTATTCTCCGCCGGCATCGGCGGGAACCCACATGGTCACCGCAACCAGCGTAGCCGACACCTCGAAGAGCGCTTCGGCCACGGTAGGAGTCACGGATCTCGCGGGAGTTACTACCTACCACTACGACGCGGCACGCGACGGCGTAAATGCGCAGGAGTTTGCCCTGACCACGGCCAGCGTTCGCGCGACCACATTTGGCAAGCTGTTTTCGTGCGCGGTGGATGGCGCGGTCTATGCCGAGCCGCTTTGGCTTCCGGCGCTGAACATCGGTGGCAGCGTGCATAATGTGATTTTCGTGGCGACGCAGCACGACAGTCTGTACGCATTCGATGCTGACGCCAGCCCTTGCCAGCAGCTCTGGCAAGTCAGCCTGCTCGACGCGGCGCACGGTGGAGTAGCCAATGAGACTTCGGTCTGCTGGTACGACGTCGGCAGCGGATTTGGAGACATTCAGCCCGAGGTCGGCGTTACCGGCACGCCGGTGATTGATCCCGCCACTCACACGCTCTACGTCGTGAGCAAGTCAGAAACCGGCGGATGCAGTACGGGAAATCCAAAGGTCTTCAGTCAGCGTCTGCACGCGATTGACATAACTACGGGACTCGAAAGTCAGACCCCCACAAACATCAGCGCATCGGTACCGGGCACGGGCGATGGTTCGTCGGGAGGAGTGGTGAGTTTTGATGCGCAATCGGAAGGACAGCGGCCCGCGCTGGCGCTGCTCAAGAACGTCAACGTGGGCGGATCGATTCATAGCGTGGTGTACGTCTCGTGGGCCTCGCACGAAGACGCGTTTCCTTATCACGGTTGGATTCTCGGATACAACGCGGCCAATGTGCAGCAGCAATTACAGGTGTTCAACGCAAATCCGAACGGCGGACAGGGCGGCATCTGGATGTCGGGGAACGCGCCTGCGATTGACGCTGCGGGAAATCTGTACGCGATCACTGGGAACGGCACGTTCGACGCGGACACCGGCGGCAGCGATTATGGCGACAGCTTTTTCAGAATCAGCACAAACGGCGCCTTGACCTTGACCGATTACTTCACCCCTTTCAATCAGGCGTATTCTCAAGTCGGTGGATGGCGATCTCGGCTCTGGCGGAGCGGTCCTTCTCCCCGACCAGACCGTGGGCCCGCCGCACCTGCTGGTGGGCGGAGGCAAGCAGGGGCTCATTTATCTATTGGATCGCGACAACATGGGCCAATTCGCCGTGGGCGGGGACAACGTCGTGCAAGAGTTCCCAGCGGATAACGGCTCCTGGACAACGCCGGCGTTCTGGCAGAATACGCTCTACATTGCCGGTTCAGGCGATCACGGCAACTGCGACGCCCTGCGGAGCTATCAATTTAACAACTCCACCACCGGCCTGTTCAATACGAGCTCCTCTTCTGCGTCCACACATTGCTTCAAGTTTCCTGGGGCAACGCCGGTTGTGTCGTCGGCGGGCGCGTCGAATGGAATCGTCTGGGCCACCGAAGTAGGTTGTTATGGGACGGCGGCGAGTCCTTGCGGCGGGCCTGCGATCTTGTTTGCGTTCGATGCCAACAATGTGTTGATGGAACTCTGGGACAGCTCGCAGGCGCTGAATCAGCGCGACCAGGCCGGGAACGCGGTGAAGTTCACGGTGCCTACAGTCGCCAATGGTAAGGTGTACATTGGAACGCGCACGGAAGTGGATGTATATGGGTTGCTGCCTTAGGATCTGCTCTTGGCTCTCGGTTCTTGGCTCTTGGTCTGAGCTCGAACTGTGGGAATGTTTCGATAAGAACTACGAGCCAAGGGCCAAGAGCTGCTCTTGAAAATCCTGCGTTACTTGTTAATCCGAGCCTCTTACGCGATTCCGGTCATCTGGCTGGTTGTGTCGGTTGTCTTCCTCCTGATTCATCTTGTCCCCGGTGATCCTATTTTGCAGATGCTGGGCGAAGGCGCGCCGGCAGCGGACATCGCGGCTACGCGGCATTTGTATGGGCTTGACGCCCCGTTCTGGCAGCAGTATCTGCACTACTGGACTGGCGTGCTGCATGGCGACCTCGGGCCCTCGCTGCGATTCAATCAGAGCGTCACCAGTCTGATTCTTCATCGCTATCCGTACACGCTGCAGTTGACTGTGGCGGCGCTGCTGGTCGCGATTCTGATTTCAATTCCTGCGGGCGTGCGCTCGGCGCAGCGGCGCGGAAGGTGGGATGACAAACTGCTTAGTGTCGTCAGCCTGTTCGGATTATCGTTTCCTAATTTTGCGCTGGGGCCGATTCTGATTCTGTTCTTCGCCATCAAGCTGGGATGGCTGCCGGTGTCGGGCTCAGGGACGCTGGCGAATCTTGTGCTGCCGGCCATCACCATGGGCGGCGCGCTGGCCGCGATCCTCACCCGCATGGTGCGGACTTCGATGCTCGAAGAACTCGGGCAGGATTACATCCGTACCGCGCGCGCAAAAGGTTTAACCGAACGAGCGGTGGTGTATCGCCACGCGCTGCGCAATGCCATGTTGCCCGTGCTGACGGTGCTCGGATTGCAGTTTGGGGCATTGCTGGCAGGAGCGATTGTGACGGAGAAAATTTTTTCCTGGCCGGGGATCGGGCGGCTCACCGTGGATGCTATCGGTAACCGCGACTATTTTCTGGTGCAGGGATGCATTCTGGCGATTGGGCTGACCTATGTGGCAGTCAATTTTCTGACGGATTTGCTGTACTCGGTGGCGAACCCGAGGATCAGGCAGTAGTGCCAATGGTCGCCGAAGTCAGACCAACTCAATCACCACCCGCTGGCCCACCAAAGCCGCTGCCCGCTGGAGGCTCGACAACGTGATGTCGCGTTTGGGATCAAGGATGCGATCCACCTGGGAGCGGCTTGTCTTCAGCAAGACAGCCATGCGCGCCTTGGAAATCTTTTTCTTCTTCATGGCCTTGGCCAGTTTCCAGGCCACGACTTCCTTCACGGCTTGTGCCTGCGCTTCCTCGAAAATACCTTCTTTCTTCAGGAAGTCGTCAATGCTCGATCCCATATTCTTCTTGCTCATTGTTCCAACTCCTTCTGGCGCTTGCGCGCTAGGGTCAGACCATCCTCAGGTGTGGCGCGGGTTTTCTTGATGAATCCATGCAGTGCTACCAGTCGCCCATCGTAAAAACAAAGCAACACCCGCGCGGTGCGATTGCTGGGCAGGTCGGTTCGCACTTCAAACAAACCCTTTCCCATGGGGCGGCACAACGGCATGCCTGCCGGCCAACGCCACTGTGCTCGCAACAGGTCAGTGCCGATGGCGCGTCGTTCCGCCTCGCCTAACCCCCTCAACCATTCCCGCACCGGTTCGCCGCCAGCCTTGTTGCGGAAGAAAACCAGCTCAATCTTCCGGAGTGTTCTTTCGGAGGACATTTGTTGGCGGTACTATCAGTGTACCATAAAAGGTACATCGTGAAAGGATCTGTCGAAGAGGCTAATCTGGGCATTAAAAAGCTGCCGAGAGGTGGTCGATCGGACCCGATTCCGCTGTTTCCAAAGTTCTAGTTCGCTGCAACAAAGACTGCAGCTCAGTTCACCGTCAACCCAAAGCTGGTCGTTGCTGACGGCTGGGTCGCATCCGAGCTGCTCTCGGTGAAGGCATTCACGGTCACGGTGTAGCTGCCAGGGGGCGTTCCATTGGGATGTCCGCCGCGCCGGGTGTTCCTGGTTGTCGTAACTGTGACGGTTCCGCTGGCAGAGCTCGAGTTACTGAAATCAACCGTGTGCTGGTTGACCGCATCACTTGATGTAACTACGCAGCTTGCCTTTGGAGCAGTTGTGCTGCATGAAAACGCAACTCGGCCGGTGCCGGTTGTGCCCATGATCTGAAGCCCGGTTGTGTTTCCCGTTGTCGCGCCAGCCGTCACGGTGATGTTCCCGCTTGCCGTCATCAGCGGCGCTGGAACCGTCGACGGCAGATATTGGCGCACGTAATCCAGTAGCATAGGCGGCTGGCTTCCAGTTAGAGAATCGGTTGGAGCACCAAGTGTTCCTCCCACCGCTATGTTCGTAATCAGGAAAAAGGCATCGGCGGAACTGCTGAACGGCCACACATCGCCGGAAGGCAAGTCCGATGCAGTCACCACGAAAAACGGGTGCGTCGGATCATCCACGTAGAACTGAATCATGTTGGCCGACCAGATCTCGCCGTAAACATGAAATGCAGTGTCAACTTGCTCGCCCGACGGAAAGGTGAACGCTCCTCCGAGACCGCTGCCACCGGTCACTTTGGTGTGGATAGTGGATCGATTTCCTGTCGCGCCCGGCCCTGAGATGTTCGATGTAGTAGGCCAGTTTTCCATGACGTCCGATTCGCCGACCGTTGGCCACGTCACGCCAGTTTGCGAGCCTAGATTCCAGAACGCGGGCCACAATCCTGCGTGCGATGGCATTTGAATGCTGGCTTCGATCCGGCCTGCGTGGAAGCTTTGCAGGCCTTGAGTTTTCAGCCGTGCCGAAGTGTAGGTACTTCCTACGAGCCGAACCTGGATGGCGAGATGGCCGCTGCCGTCGATGTAGGCGTTGGGCGAACTTGAGCTGCACGGCGAAGTGTTTGATGTCGGCGCACAGTAGGTTTCAAGTTCGTTGTTGCCGAACCCGCCTCCGCCGGTGTCATACGTCCAATTCGCGGAACTGATGGGGCTGTTGGCGGCGCCGTTAAATTCGTCGCACCAGTTTGTCGTCCATGTGATGGAGCCGGTTGCTGGCGTGGTGCCGCACTGCGCGGCGGCCGATTTCGGCATGGCGGAAAGAAGAACGCCTAATACAAAAAGAAGAGCACAGTTCGTAACTTTGCGTCGGGTCACCGGATTTACCTCCGCAGAAATGGAATCACCACCGGGGATTGGGACTCACGGTCGTTTTCTCGACAGCCAAGAAACGTTATTCCTGAGGTGTTCGGTTGTCAATGCCGTGATTCTTGTATTTTGCCGGTTCAGCCCAGGAAAAGCTGGTTCTCCCGACGCGGCGCTGCGCCCACGGGATCGGCGATGCTGTTCAGTTCCGGATAGTGCTGCAACAGCGAGTCCGGCGCGAGCACACGGCGTCCGGTGAGCATGTTCTTGAGTTGCAACGCATTCACTCCGGCTTTGGCTTCGAAGTGATTGTTGGTCACCACGAATGTGACTTTGGCCTTCCGCGCAATTTCGTCTATGCGCTCTTTCCAGCCGCTGAGTTCGGAACTCTTATAAAGATAGTTGTAGCGGTCGGCGGCCTTATCCGCTTCGAACCACTGGTCGTAATTTCGACCGTGCAGGCGGACGTAGCCGATCGCCGAAGTGACGTGCGAAGTCGGTTCCAGGGAACGACCGATCTGAGGCTGATCAATATTGCAGAAACTGACGTTTCTCTCCGCAAAGTAGGCGATGGTTTCAGGATTGTTCCAGGTGGAGTGCCGTACTTCGACAGCGCGCGGATATTCGATGAACTGCCGCAGCAGCGTTTCCAGATACTCGCGATTCAACGCCGTGTTCTTGAAGGAAACGGGAAACTGAATCAGCAGGGCGCCGAACTTTCCGGTCGCGGCCATGGCTTCGAGTCCTTCGCGTGCGAGGCGTTCGTCTTCGTCGTTGGGGCGGATGGACGCGGCCGAAGTCGGTTCCATAGCAGCGAGGGGTGAATGAGTGAACGACCGGTGCAGCTTGGCGGTGAAAACGAAGTTGGGATTGACGTCGTTGGCGATGCGGGCCCAGAGCTTTGCCAGTTCGGGCTTGATGTGTCCGTAGAACGAAGTGTTGATTTCGACGGTGTCGAAGCAGCGGGCGACCAGCGTCAAGGGATGCAGCTTTCGGCGCAGCATTCCGGGTGGGTAGAAGATGCCATCCCAGTCCTTGTAGGACCATCCGGCCGTGCCCACGCGAATGCTGCCGGGATCCATTGCATTATTGTATGCGGGTCGCGGACGGAACAGAGAAGTCTAAGGGCCTAGTAGAAGATCAGAACAACCCAGTACGCGCCGTTGGGATACTTCTGCGTTTTCGCGTAGCAGGTCCCGGCGGAGTAGGTGTGCAAGCCACGGGCGGAGATCACTTTCGAGATGCTGGAGGGGAGGGCTTCGGGCGTCATGCTGGTGTAGCGGAGCATGTACGCTCCGGGCGGCGGCGCGGCAGCGCTTAGCGAATCAGCTTGGGCCATTGCACAAGCGCTGGACCGGAGGCTGCCGCCTTGGTCATTGATGCGCTGCAGACTGGGCATTTTGGCCTGGGCGCGGAGCTGCTCAACGCTGGCGGAGACCAACTCCTGCGCCTGTTGCACGGAATACGAGGGCAGGCTGGAGCCGAAATCCTGTGCTACGTAGAGCATGTGTCCGCTGCGAAAGACGCCAAATCCGGCGACGTTGAAGTTCGGGCTCATCAGGTTGTCTCGATGCGGCGGAGATGCCATCAGCGCCTCATGCGCCTGATCGGGGTTGGGGGCCATGGCGACGTTTTCGCCCTCGCGCTGCAGGTGCAGGGGCGAACTCGCGGCCAGGCGTTGGGGGAGGGAGGGCTCACCGGAAAACTGATGCGAAAGCTGGTTCTGCGACGCCATCTCAGCGGCATGCGCGCGGGCGGCACGGACAAGGCCGTCGTCCATTTTGAGCGGCGCTAGTCCGGCATGGGCGCGCTCGGCATTGGCCATCTCCAGCAACTGGCGCTCGGCTTCCAGGTCGTAAGGCTTCGAATCGGAGGCCGGAGCCTGCTGGTGTGAGCTTGCCAGGGTCATATCCGCCGCGGGTTTGGACAGAGCTCCGCCCGCTGCCAAATGTAGGGAAATTACGGTAATGAGGGCCCAGAACATGCTTGCTTGCCTACGTTCCAGATGCCCCTGGGAGAAACTGCTTTGCTTGGGAAAGAATACCTTCTAGAATCCAGCCAAGCACCTTACAACGGAGATATTACCGATTGGCCATTCTCCCGTTACTTTTAGGCCTGGTTCTCGTCGCGAACGTAGTACTGCTGCTATGGCTGGTACTGTACCAACGTTCGGGTTCCTCTCAAGCTGCTGTAATTAAAAGACTTGCGGATCAGGCGTCGGGTTTGCAGGAAACCCTGACCCGGCAGTTTGCAGCGGCCACGGCGGACATGGCTTCGAGGCTGGAGCAGACCAAGGGAGACCTCCGCCAGCAGGTGGCCGACCGCTTAGGGGATGGTTTCTCGGGCGTACGGGCCACTGTGGAAGACCAGATGAAGGCCGGGCGGCGTGAGCAGGCCGAAGGGTTGGGAGAGACTCGTAAGGAGCTGACCGGTTCTCTCGCCCTGACCACTGCTTCGCTGAAAACCGATTTTGATCGACTGAACCAGCAAACGGCCGAGAGCTTGGAATCCATCCGCGAGCGCGTGGACGCCAAGCTGATGGCTATCACCGAGCAGGTGCAATTGAAGCTCGATCAGAATCTGAAGGAAGGCTTTGCGCAATTTGAAAAGGTCCAACTGCACCTGCGGGCCGCGGAAGAACAGTTGCGCGAAGTGGGAACGCTTGGGCATTCCATCAACGATCTGAATAATCTGCTGAAGCTGCCGCATCTGCGCGGGCAGTTTGGCGAAGCGCATCTGGAGCGATTGCTGTCTGACTTCCTTCCCGCAAATATGTTCGAGATGCAATGCGCGGTAAACGGCGGCGGGCGGGTGGACGCGATGATCAACTTTCCGGATCGCCGGCTGCCGATTGATGCAAAATTCCCCCGCGAACAAGTGCAGGCATTTTTCGAGAACAGCACGGAAGAACAACTCGATGAGGCGCGGCACGAGTTTGTTCGGGTGATGAAGGCGGAGGCAAAACGAATCAAAGCCTACATTCAGCCAGAGTACGGCACCACCGAAATCGCATTGATGTATTTGCCCAGCGAGACGCTGTACATGGAAGCGGTGCGTAATCGCGAGCTGGCGGACTGGCTGAATCAGCAGCACGTTTTTCCGGTTTCTCCGAATACGTTGCTGATGACTTTGCAGACGATTTCGCTGGTGCACAAGTGGTACGAAGTCGCGAGCCGCTTCGAAAAGAGCCGCCAGGAGCTGGCCAAGGCGCAAAAATCATTCGACCATTTCCAGGGCCAGTTTGAGAATGTGGGCAAGAGTCTGGGCAAGGCGCAGGAAGCGTTCGACAAGGCAACCACGCATCTGCGGACTTATCGCGGCCGCGTCGAGGCGTTGAGCGGGCAGGAACAATTAGAGCTGGAAAAGGGTGATGCGCTGCCACTGCCGCTGGAGGACAAGGCGAGCGCGTGACATTGGGGACCAGCATGAAGAAACTATTCGCCGTTGCTTTTGCGCTCCTAGCGGTAATTTCCTTTGCGTTAGAGCCTCCTGACGCCGCCTACCTCAAAGACTTTGAAAGGTGGAAGGGCGAACTGGTTGACGACCTGAAACAGAATTGGCTGCCGCTGGCAGGGCTGTTCTGGCTGAAGCCGGGAGCGAATACGTTTGGCTCCGCCGACGACAATGCGATCGTATTGCCGTCCGGGCCAGCGCATGCAGGAACGTTCAAACTGCAGGGCGACGATGTCTCGGTTGAACTGCTGCCGGGAGTAACCGCGAAGATTGGCGACAAGACTGACAGCAAAGGCCAGCTTCTGGCCGATGTGACCGGAAAACCCACGATCATCGAACTGGGCGCGCTGCGCATGCACGTGATCAAGCGCGGAACGCGGTTGGGTATCCGGGTGAAAGACTTAAACAGCGAAGCGGTCCGCAAATATGCGGGGCCGGTGTTTTTTCCGCTGGACATGACGTATCGCGTGACCGCGACGTTCGTGCCTTCCGATGGCAAGAGAACTGTCGATGTGCCGAATGTGCTGGGTGATGTTACTCCGACGCCCATCAGCGGCGAAGTGCACTTCAAATTGAACGGCCAGGACCTGACGCTGATTGCGTCTCGGCGGCGATCCGGCCAAGGGATTGAGCTTCGTGATCAACGATTTGAGCAGCAAGACCGACACTTATCCAGGAGGCCGGTTTCTCGATACCGATCCGGTGGCCGACGGAAAAGTTGTACTGGATTTCAATCGCGCTTATAGTCCGCCGTGCGCAGTGACGCCGTATGCGACCTGTCCGCTGGCGCCGAAGGAGAATCGGCTGCAGGTGGCGATTCCGGCGGGCGAGAAGTATGTGAGGAAGCATTAAAGGCGTCGTTGGTCATTGGTCGTCGGTCGTTGGCCAAGAGCAAAACCTTTTCACCGCCGAGTACGCCGAGATAGAGTCCTGAGAAAATGAGACCGTTCAGAATATATAGATAGAAGGGTTTCTCGGCGATCTCGGCGTACTCGGCGGTGAAATGCTTTCCTGAGAGCTGAAAGCTGATAGCTGACAGCTCTTCGGGCGTAAAATAGAAGCCCGGCGGCGAATTCAGTGATTGAAACTTTGCTGAACAGGACAGATCGAAAAGCGGCCCACGACGGTGCGCTTACCGGGTCGGATTTTATTTCTCACCGAAGACCCGGAACTCATCAAGCGCCAACTCGCGGGCGAAGACCTTCCCTGGGATACGAAGAATCCACAGAACAATCCCAAACTGCGCGACGATATTTCCACCGACGAGATTACCCCTGCACACATCTGCTTCTTCTTCGACGAAACGCTCGGCGAATTTCCCTACACCGGCCTGAAATGCGGCAATGAAATGCCCATCCAACGCGGAGACGTGAAGCGTGGGGGCTTTGTGGCGGCGGTCAGCGGCAAGCGGCGTGGCAAGGGATCGAGCCGCGAACAGTCTCCTTATGCTGAACTCTGCGCGGGAATCAAAGTTGTGATCGCGGAAAACATCGAGCGCATTTACAAGCAGAATTGCCAGAATCTGGGCGTACTGACTTCTACAGATTTCTCTCTCATAGACCGGATTCGCGCCGGCGCCGAGATTCTGCTTGCCGAATTCACTGCCGGCGAAGACGAGATCACGCGGCAGATTATCGAGTACGGCGGGCTGTTTCAATTCAACGTGGCCCGGATGCAGAAGAAAGTATTCCTACCCAGTATTGCGACCGCAAATCGCCCAATGACGCTGGCTGAGAAAATCTTTGCCCGTCACATGCTGAACGAAAGAGGCGAGGTCAGCGTCGCCGCAGTGAAGCCGGGCGACGCAGGCTTCGCGCGCACCGATCTGCGCTTCAGCCACGAATATGTTACGCCGATGGCGGCAATTTTCTTCGATCAGCTTGTTGGAAAGGACGCGCCGGTGAATGATCCCGACAGTGTCTTGTTTTTCCGCGACCATCTGACCTTTCTCGATGAAGTTCTTTCCGAGCAGAAGCGCAAGATGGGATTACTCGACCTGGCGACGCAGCTCAAACTCAAGCAAGGGGAATTCGCCGCCAGGAAAGGCATTCGCCTGCACGGGGAATTGACCGACCGCAAGGGTTCCGAGGGGATATGCCACTCCATCGTGCTGGAAAGCTATGCGTTTCCCGGGCAGTTGGTCGTCGGCTCCGATTCGCACACTCCACATTCGGGGGCGATCGGTTGCGTGGCGTTTGGGATTGGAACTACCGACGTCTTTAATTCCTGGATCACGAAAGACGTGCGGGTGCGTGTACCGGAGTCGGTGAAGATCGTAATTCGCGGCAAGAAGCATGCGAATGTTTCCGCGAAGGATCTGATTCTGAAAATCCTGAGCCTGGATTACGTTCGCAGCGGTAAGGCGCTGGCGAAGGTGATTGAGTATTCGGGCGAAGCCATCGAGGAACTCAGTGTGGATGAGCGCGCCACCATGACCAACATGGCGGCGGAAATTGGCGGTTTCACCGGCATTGTTGCTCCTGACCAGAAGGCGGTTGAATTCCTCGTCGAGCGGCGTGGGATGAAGCGCGAGCAAGCGGAGAAGATGATTGAAGGCTTGTACGGCGATCCGGATGCGCAGTATGCGCACGTGATCGAACTCGACGCCAGCGAAATTACGCCGATGATCGCCACCCCAGGCGACCCGGGAAACGGCAAATTCATTCGCGATTTGAATACGCCGGTTCCGGTCGAGCTCGCCTACGGTGGAACCTGCACCGCTGGCAAGAATGAAGATATGGATATGTACGCACTGGTGCTGGCGGACGCGCTCCGGCAGGGCAAGCGGGTTGCCGATTCCGTGCAGTTTTATATCCAGTTCGGATCGCAGGAGACGCGCGAGTACTGCGTGCGGCGGGGATACCTGGAAGTCTTTCAGCGGGCCGGAGCGCAGATGATTGAGCCGAGTTGCGGCGCCTGCATCAACGCTGGGCCGGGGGTTACGACGCGGCCGGATCAAGTGGTCATCAGCGCGCAGAATCGGAATTTTCCCGGACGCAGCGGACCCGGGCAGATGTATTTGGCCAGTCCGCTCACCGTCGCGGCCAGCGCGGTCGCTGGATACATTGTGGAGTACGAGCCGAGTCCGCAACGCGAGCTAACCCCTGCTTAGTGCGCGTGAGTTACTGCTTAGCCTCGCGCTTTAGAGGCGCGTCGGCGCTCCAACTACCGTCGGCGGTTTCGATGTGAAATAGAAGCTCATCCGCCCCAATTTTTGCTTTGGCCAGAAGTTTGATTGGGGCGCCTTGATACTCGCTGTCCACAGTGAATGAGAGCACGTCGCCGTCCAGCTTGACGTCTTTAAGCGGATATTCAGTCTTGCCGTCGGCGCCCAGCATGCTGCCTGTGGCTTGCGCCGCCTCGCCCTTCAGCGTCAGCACTAGGGGATAGCCGTCAGGGCTGGTTCCGGTCCATTTGCCGGTCAGGTCCAGACCGAAAGCCAAAGACGTCAAAGCCAGGACTGCAAGCACTGCGCCTGGAACAAGGTTTTTGCGCACAAATCCTCCTGAAAAGGCCTCAAGTTATCGAAAGAGGGTAACACAAGGGGCTCCGGTCATTGTTCTTTGGCCGGCGGCCAAGCATCCGCGAGCCGTTTAGCGGCCTTAATTTTCTCCATCCAAGGCGCCATTTCAGCCGTATATTTATTGACTATCCAAGAGTTCGCAGGGGGAACTGCGTGGGGATCGAACTTTTACCGGCGTCGGGGTTAGATACAGGCGCTGACAGTTTTGATGTGGAGAAGTATGTCCGCCATTCGCGGAAAGTGGACATCAGCGATTTGGATTTGAGCCGGGCTGCAGATTATCCGCTGACTGCTGATGAGATCCGCTGCCTGACCTACATGATGGACATTGAGGGGCACACCATTGTATATCTCAAGTCTATTTTGAATACCTGCGCGATTCGCGATCCGCAGACCACGGCATTTCTAAGCTGCTGGGCGTACGAAGAATTTTTTCACAGCTATACGCTGCGGCAGTTCCTGGAAGCTTCGGGAGTGCAGATCTCGGAGAATCGAATTGTCGAAGTGCAGCAGCAGGCTTCATTAAGAATATGGTTGGAACAGATGGTCGCGTCTCTGATCTGCCAGATGTCGACACACTTTCACGCTGTCTATCTGACGTGGGGAGCGATTTCCGAACTAACAACACTTGAAGGCTACGGACTGCTGGCGGTGCGGACGCGGAATCCGCTGCTGGCGGAGATTCTGCGGCGGCTGGCGCGGGATGAGCGACGCCACTTCTCGTTCTATTACAACAAGGCGAGGACACAACTGCAGCCGAAAAATGCGCAGCGGCTGACGAAATTCATCTTGCAGAAATTCTGGATGCCGGTCGGAGAAGGGGTGAAGCCGGATTCCGAAGTGGAGTGGATCGGGAATTACGTTCTGGGGGATGTTTCGGGTGCGGCCGTCGCCGAACGAATTGATTCTACGATTGCCAGGCTGCCGGGGATGGATTGGTTTCGGGGACTGAGCTCCACGCGAGAAGCTTCGCTGCGGCGACGTGGCCAGGCGGTTCCGGCGGTGATTGCACAGGTTGCGGCGATGGAGAGCTAGAGGCCTGAAGGCCCCGCCGCGGCTGAAGCCGCTGTTCTCTTTTGACTCGATTTCGATGTGGCTGAAGCCATATCCTGATACAAGCCACCAAACAAGCACCCGTGGCAGCGTCCGTGCGGCAGACGCCCGAATTCCGTAGCGTCGGTTTTGCCATAACTCCAGACCGGCCGCATCGGTAGGAATCCCGCACTGTACCCGACCCCTAAAATCTTGTTAGAATTAGGGTTTCCGTAATAGTTCAGCGCCATTTCAGGAGAGAGTATTCATGGCCTATGTCATAGCAGAACCTTGCATCGGGACCAAGGACCACGCGTGCGTTGATGCTTGCCCGGTAGATTGCATTCATCCCAAGAAGGACAGCCCGAAGTTCGAGACCGAGGAGATGCTGTATATCGACCCTGTGGAATGCATTGACTGCGGCGCCTGCGTACCCGTCTGCCCGGTGACGGCGATTTTTGCTCTGGATGATCTTCCGGAAAAGTGGAAGAGCTACGCCGAGCGGAACGCGAAGTACTTCGGAAGGTAGCTGACAGCTATCAGCTTTCAGGTCTCAGTAAGAGCGGTGTCGAGTTTTGCAGAGATTTGGAGCGCATGTCCCGAGGGGCGTGCGCTCTTTGTTTTGGGTGAGAGCTGATAACTGAAAGCTGACAGCTGAAATCCGTTATCCTGCTTTCATGGCGCTGAAGGAATCGGAAGCGATTGTGTTGCGGACGTATCCTTTGCGCGAGTCTGACCTGCTGGTGACGCTGTTCACGCGGCTCGAAGGCAAGGTGCGCGGGGTGGCGCGCGCGGCCAAGAAATCGCGGCGGCGGTTTGGCGGGTCGCTGGAGCCGCTGACTTACGTCAAGGTGGCGTATGACGACCGCGAGAGGCACGAACTGGCGCGGCTGGATTCCTGCGAGGTGCTGGAATCGCCGCTGGCGTCGGAAGTGAGCTATCCGCGGGCGGTTGCGCTGGGCCACGTGGCCGAATTGTTGGACGAACTTCTCCCCGACCGCGAGGCCAACGACGCGGTTTTCCGCCTGGCGCTTTCCGTGCTAGCGCAGCTAAGAGGGAAGGATTACTGGCTGCCCATCACCTACTTCGATCTGTGGATGGCGCGCCTGATGGGCTATCTGCCGGAACTCTCCGAATGCCTGAACTGCGGCCGCTCGCTGAACGGCGACCGCGCATATTTCCACGCCCTCGCCGATGGCCTGATGTGCCCCGAGCACAAACGGCTGGCGTCGTCGGAGTTGTCAGCGGAATCGCGAAAGCTGGCGGCGCAAATGCTGCGGGCGCCGCTGTCCACGATTGATGCGGATAGGTCGCAGAAATCCGGCGCGGATTTGAGGAAGTTCCTGCTGCAACTGCTGGAGCGGAATATTGATAAGAAGCTGGTGACACGGGGGATGCTGGAGAGGGTTGGGTCTCTGAGTCGTGCCGTGTAGATCGCTTGCGCAAGAGTAACTTATAAGTTACAATCATGCGATGAAACGCAAGGCAAGCATTTCCCATGACGAAGCCAGCGTGCGTCGAACTCCGCGAGAACCCCGAGTTTGCCGCCCAATTCCTGCGTGCCGCACTGGAGGATGACGACGAGCCGAGCGTGCTTCTCGTCGCCTTGCGGCGTATTGCAGAGGCCAAAGGCGGAATCGCGACGGTCGCCAAAGCCGCAGGCATCGAGCGCGAGAGTCTCTACAGGGCCCTATCGGTCCGCGGAAATCCGCGGCTTTCCACGCTGCTGGCAGTGGCCAAGGCCGTGGGTCTGAGGCTCACGGTCGAGGCGCAGTAACGCTCACAGATCGTCTGTGGGACGTGAATAACCTTGTGGCCACCTGGGAGTCTTACGAGCGGAGGGCGGAAAGAGCGTCGTGAAAGTAATCCTTAGACTGCTTCTGCTGTTCGCTTCGCTTTTCATGGCTTGTCTCGCGACGAGGTACGCGGCGAGTTTTACCGGTTATCCCCTCGGAAACCGAGGAGGCCTGGAAGGAATCGCCCGCCAGCTGTAGTTGTAGTCTTTACCGTTTTCCCGTTGAGCCTGATTGTCCTTCTAGTTGTCGGAAATCTTTTGATAAATCGCTACTTTCGCGCTAGAAATTCAAAGTAGCCCACTACCAATTACCCACCTTCCTATCTCTGCAGTCGTCCATTACAATCGTTGGTTAACCTGCTCGGCTCCAAAGCATGCAGAAAACAGCTTCTAGCTATTAGCCTCTAGCTTCTAGCCAACAAATTCAAGGTCGCGAGAAGCTAGCAGCTAGAAGCTAGCAGCTTTCAATTCATGACGTTATCGAACTCCAACCCGCCGACGTTCCAGGAACTCATCCTGCGCCTGCAGGCGTTTTGGGCGGAGCGGGGGTGCGTCCTGCAGCAGCCGTATGACGTTGAAGTCGGGGCGGGGACGATGGCTCCGGAGACGTTTTTGCGGGTGCTGGGGCCGAAGCCGTACAAGGTGGCGTATGTGCAGCCGTCGCGGCGGCCGGCGGATGGGCGCTACGGGGAGAATCCCAATCGGCTTTACAAGCACATGCAGTTGCAGGTGATCCTGAAGCCTCCGCCGGAAAATGTGCAGGAGCTTTATTTGGAGTCGCTGGGCGCGATGGGAATTGATCTGCGCCAGCATGACATCAAGTTTGAAGAGGACAACTGGGAGTCGCCGACGCTGGGCGCGTGGGGCATCGGATGGCAGGTGATGCTCGATGGCCTGGAGATCACGCAGTTCACCTATTTCCAGCAGTGCGGCGGCGTGGATCTCGATCCGATTTCGGTTGAGCTGACGTATGGGCTGGAGCGCATCTCGGCGTTTCTTGCAGGATGTGGATTCGATTTACGACATTGTGTGGGCGCGGGATCCGGGCACGGGGCATGTGACGAAGTATGGCGACGTGCGGCTGGCGGATGAGTTGCAGATGTCGGTGTACAACTTCGAGGCGGCGGATGTGGCCAGCGCGTGGAAGCATTTTGATTTGTGCGAAGCGGAGGCAAAGGCGCTGCTCGAGAAATATGCGGAGCTGACGAAAGGTCAAAGTCCCCGCCCTGTCTCTCCACAAAACGGAGAGACAAGGACGGGGCACCCGGACAAGAAACGTTTTCCGCTGCTGGGTGCGTATGAGCTTTGCCTGAAGTGTTCGCATCTGTTCAACATTCTGGACGCGCGGGGCGCGATCTCAGTGACCGAGCGCGTGGGTGTGATCGCACGGGTACGGGCGCTGGCGGTGGGGATCGCGAAGGCGTGGGTGGACCAGCAAACGCAGGCTGAAACTTCTGCGCCTGAAGAAAAAGAACCTGTAGTGGCGCATACAACCTTCGCGAAAAAGGAAGCAGTGCCAGTCGCATGAAAAAATCTTTACCACAGAGGACACAGAGGTTCACCGAGGTTTTCCCTTAAGTTTCTCAGTGCTCCTCTGTGTCCTCTGTGGTTAAAGGTTTTCGCAAGCAGAGAAACTAATGCCGGATTTTTTACTCGAAATCGGGACGGAAGAGATTCCCGCGCGAATGATTGCAGCCGCGCAGGACGAGTTGCAGCGCCGCTTGGTTGACCTGCTGAACCGAGAGCGCCTCGCGGCGTCCGGGGAGATCAGCCATGTTGATACCCCGCGACGGTTGGCGGTGCTTGTCCCGGGGATTCCTGCGGCGCAGCCAGATCTTACCGAGCAAATTAACGGGCCGGCGGTGAGTGTGGCGTTCAAGGACGGGCAGCCGACGCCCGCCGCGCATGCATTCGCCAAGAAAGCAGGAATTGAAGTCGCACAACTGGAGAGAGTCCCGACTCCGAAGGGCGAATATCTCTCGGCGAAGATCACCAAGCGCGGGCGCAGCGCCGCGGAAATTCTGGCCGAGTCGCTTCCCAAGGAAATTGCTTCCATCTACTGGCCGAAGAGCATGTACTGGCGCAAGCCGAGTGAACGGTTTGTGCGTCCGGTGCGCTGGCTCGTCGCGATGCTGGACGATCAGGTTGTGCCGCTGGAGTTTGGCGGAGTTCGGGCAGGGAACCAGTCGCGCGGACACAGAATATTGTCCGACGGCCCGGTTTTGATACCCAGTGCAGGTGCGCCTTACTATGAAGCCCTAAAGCAGGCTAAGGTTCTTAGTAGCCGTGGTCGTGAACAGCAAATTCGCAAAGCCCTGGATGCCGCTACCCGCGCCATCCCTGGCGCACGCTGGCGTGAGGACAAGTCGTTGCTCGACACCGTCGTGAATCTTACAGAGTGGCCGTCGGCTATTCTCGGCAACTTTGATCCGGAATTTCTTGAGCTGCCTGACGAAGTGCTGGTCACGGTAATGCGCGATCATCAGAAATATTTTGCGGTCGAAGACGCGAAGGGCAAGCTGTTGCCGCATTTTCTGGCGGTGCTGAATACCGACGGCGATCCAGCCGGCCTGATTCGCCATGGCAACGAGCGCGTGCTGCGGGCGCGCTTCAACGACGCGCGCTTTTTCTGGCAGACCGACCAGAAGCATCCTCTGCGCGACCGGGTTTCCTGGCTAAAGAACGTGACTTTCCAGAAAGACCTGGGCAGCTATTACGAAAAGACGCTGCGAGTGCAACGGTTATGTAGTTGGGTCTGCGAAGTCATCAAGCAAAATGAAGTGGCGGTGCGGCCGGGAGTGGTGCACAAGGCGGCCTGCCTGGCCAAGACTGATCTTACGACCGAACTGGTGAAAGAGTTTACCGAGCTTCAGGGGATTGTCGGCGGACTCTATGCAGCCGTGCAGCCGCTCGATCGCGGCATGGCCACCGCCACGCAGCAACTCATCGCACAGACGATCTACGACCAGTACAAGCCGCAATCGGCGGAAGATTCGGTTCCGCGAACAGTCGAGGGCGCGGTGCTCTCGATTTCGGACAAAGCCGAGACCATCGCGGGAATGTTTGCGCTGGGCTTGCAGCCGACGGGGTCGAAAGATCCGTTTGCGTTGCGGCGCCAAGCGAATGGAATCGTTAGGACGATTGCCGAGCATAAGCTGCCGATCGGGATCGGGCATTTATTCCAACTAGCGCGGGAAACTTACAGGGATTCGGCAGCCGAAAAGAAATTCTCGCGCGAGGTCAGGTACGAGGACGCGATTCGAGCGTTCTTCCGCGAGCGACTGGAGTTCTACCTGCGCGACCACCTGGGCTACAAATATGACGTCGTGAACGCAGTCTTGGCGGCGGGGGCTGATGATGTTGTGGATGCCGTTGCGCGCGCGGAAGCGGTGTCGAAAGTGCGAGGCTCGGCGGATTTTGATTCGATTTCGATTGCGTTCAAGCGAATCAAGAACATTCTGCGCCAGGCAAGTGAGGCCGGGAAGCGCATTGGGACGGCGGTTGATGTGGCGGCATTTCGCGATGACGCCGAAAAGGAGTTAGGAAAGCAAATTCCCGAAATTGCCCAGGTAGTAGACGGTTTCCGGAAAGGGCAAGACTACTCGCGGGCGCTGGCGGAAATTTCGAAGATTCGCCCCGCGGTGGACGCATTTTTCGATAAAGTAATGGTAATGGTTGATGATGAAGGGCTGCGCGCGAACCGCCTGGCGCTGTTGCAGACGATGTTGAAAGAATTCTCGACCATCGCGGATTTTTCAGAAATTGTCACGGAAGGGAAGAGCTAGTTTTTCTTTGATCCCTCCAAGACCCAAAATACTGAACTAAAGGACTCATATGGCAACCTCCACGCTTCCAGAAACTGAAATCCAGTCGGGCAAAAACGGCAGTCCCGCGTCCAAGAGCACGGTCAAGTACGTCTATTCCTTCGGCGGCGGCAAGGCCGACGGCCACGGCAAGATGAAGGATGATCTTGGCGGCAAGGGTGCGGGCCTTGCCGAAATGACGAACGCCGGGCTGCCGGTGCCTCCCGGCTTCACGATTCAGACCGAGGCATGTCGCGAATACATGCGGCAGGGCCGCGTGTCAGCGGAAGTCGATCGCCAGATGGAAGCGGCGCTGTCGCAGCTGGAGAAGCTGCAGGGGCAGCAACTGGGCAAGGGCGCGAATCCTCTGCTGGTGAGCGTGCGTTCGGGCGCAAAGTTTTCCATGCCGGGCATGATGGATACGATTCTCAACCTCGGTTTAAATGATCAGAGCGTTGAGTCGCTGGCCAAGCTGAGCAACAATCCGCGATTTGCGTATGACTCCTATCGCCGCCTGATTCAGATGTTCGGCAGCGTGGTGCTCGACGTCCCGAAGCATGCATTCGAAGAAGTGTTCGACGCCAAGAAGAAACAGAAGAAAGCCAAGCTCGATACCGATCTCGACGCCAAAGCGCTGAAGGAAGTTATTGCGGAATACAAGAAGGTCGTCAAGAAGCACACCAAGCAGGACTTTCCGCAGGATCCGCAAGCGCAGCTGGTGATGGCGCGCGATGCCGTGTTCCGCTCCTGGCAGAATGACCGCGCCAAGCACTATCGCCGGATCAACAACATCGACGACACGATCGGCACCGCGGTGAACGTGCAGGCCATGGTGTTCGGCAATCTCGGCGAGACCAGCGGCACCGGCGTGGGTTTCACGCGCAATCCTGCCATCGGCACGAAAGAATTTTACGGCGAGTTTCTGATGAACGCGCAGGGCGAGGATGTGGTTGCGGGCATTCGCACTCCGGTCCACATTTTGGAACTGGAGAAGGTGATGCCGGATGTTTACAACCAGCTCCGGGAAATCACTACCCGTCTCGAAAAACATTATCGCGACATGCAGGATTTCGAGTTCACCATCCAGGACCGCAAGCTCTACATGCTGCAAACGCGCAACGGCAAGCGAACGGGAATCGCTGCGGTGCGGGTCGCGTTGCAGATGGTGGATGAAGGACTGATCACCAAAGAAGAAGCGATTTTCCGCGTGGAGCCAAATCAGCTTTACGATTTTCTGGTTCCGCGGCTGGACGAGAAGAGCGCGAAAGTTGAAGTGCTGGCGACGGGGCTGCCCGCATCGCCGGGCGCTGCGGTCGGGCAGATTGTTTTCACCGCCGACGAAGCGGTCGAGAAGGCCGGTCACGGTGCGACCAAGAACCCCGTGATTCTGGTGCGCGCCGAAACTACTCCGGAAGATATTCATGGCATGGAAGTAGCGGCGGGCATTCTGACTTCGCGCGGCGGCATGACCAGTCACGCGGCCGTGGTCACGCGTGGCATGGGCAAGTGCTGCGTGGCCGGCGCCGGCGACATTCGCGTGGATGAAAAGACGCGACAAATGTTCGCCAAGGGGCAAACGTTCAAGGCGGGCGATTGGATTTCGCTCGACGGCACCACCGGCCGCGTGATCAAAGGCAAGCTGAATACGATTCCTCCGCGGGCAGACGATCCCGAACTGATGAAGCTGATGAGCTGGTCCGAGCCGTTCCGCACCATGAAAGTCCGCGCCAACGCCGACATTCCACGTGATGCGATTCAGGCACGGGCGTTCGGAGCTGAAGGCATTGGTCTCTGCCGCACCGAGCACATGTTCTTCGGCGAGAAGAAACTTCCGCACATGCGGGCCATGATTCTGGCCAAGACCGAAAAGGAGCGTCGCGCGGCGCTGAAGAAACTCCTTCCGCTTCAAAGAAAAGACTTTGACGGTGTGTTCCGCGCCATGGACGGCTTCCCGGTCACCATTCGCACCTTGGATCCTCCGCTGCACGAATTTCTGCCGCGGCGCGAAGACCTGATGGTCGAAATCGCGGTGCTGGAAGCGACCAAGCCGAAATCGCCGAAGCTGAAGGAACTACGTCCGCTGCTGCGCCGGGTGGAAGAGTTGCACGAAGTCAATCCCATGCTCGGACATCGCGGCTGCCGCCTGGGCATTACTTATCCTGAGATCACCGAGATGCAGGCGCGGGCCATCTTCGAAGCTGCTGTGGCAGTGGCCAAGGACGGAATCAAAGTGTATCCCGAAGTGATGATCCCGCTGACTGCAACTTTGAAAGAAATGGCGAACCAGGCGGCGATTGTCCGGCGGGTTGCCGACGAAGTCTTCAAAGAGAAGGGGAAGAAGATCGACTACATGGTTGGCACCATGATCGAGTTGCCACGCGCGGCGCTGGTTGCCGACGAGATCGCCAAGGAAGCCGAGTTCTTTTCCTTTGGCACCAACGATCTTACCCAGACTACTTTCGGCTTCTCGCGCGACGACATCAACAAGGTGCTGCCGACGTATCTTGCTGAAGGCATCCTGAAGCAAGACCCGTTTGCGGTGCTGGACCAGGAAGGCGTAGGCCAACTGGTGAAGATGGCGACCGAGCGCGGGCGGAAGACGCGTTCTAACCTCAAGGTGGGCATCTGCGGCGAGCATGGCGGAGAGCCGTCGTCGGTGGAATTCTGCTACAAGACGGGGCTCAACTACGTTTCTTGCTCTCCGTTCCGGGTGCTGACGGCACGTCTGGCGGCGGCGCAAGCCTCGGCGAGCGAGAAGCTGAAGACTGAAGGCGGAAGAACGAAGTAGAAATTCTGCGAGAAGCGAGAACAGCGCGATCGGTGTTACGATCGCGCTTTTTCTTTTTCTGCAAGATAAACGAATCGCAGCAAGCGCCTCTCCGAAGTCAATGTGTGAACGGAGGAAAGGAATTTCTGTAGGCCTTCGAAGTTGGCCTCGCCCTCAGCCGCAATTAGCGCATTCTTTCTTTTCGCACGGGCATCGTAGCGGCGCTTCGCAATACCCGCTGCGTTCTCGGAAGTATCCATCGCTTGCAGGATGCGGAATCCAGCTGCGGTCAACAGCCGTTCGTTTTCTCCGGGAGGACTGAATGCGTAATACCCGATGGAACTGCGGGTGGCGATTTCTTCATGCGAGAGTATTCCGCCAATCACCAGCGCGTCGCTGACCAGCAAGCGCGCGGCCGGTTTCAACACCCGAAATAGTTCCGCGAGCAGCGACGACCGGTGGGGAATGTGGCACATGGCATCGTTAGAAAAGGCAGCGTCAAAAGCCTCGTTGGCGAATGGCAGTCCTTTGGCCACGTCGCACTGCTCGAAACGCGCCGACTTCTCGAGCTTAAGTTCGCGGGAAAGCTGATTCGCGTTGCTGATTCCCAAAGCGTTAATGTCGAGACCTGTAATCTGGCAGCCTACAGATTCAGCCATGCGCAAGGCATAACGTCCAGATCCGCTGCCAATCTCCAGTACCGACGAGGTGGGCGTCAGATTCAACCAGACCGGAATCTGTTTCGACTCTTCGGAGTTGACCCAACTGGTTTGCCCCAGGTCCTCACCATAAGTTTCGATCCGGACTTCGCGATAAGCGTCTTGCTCATACTTGCCGTAGGCGTGATCGTAGAGATTAACTGGTGCGGGCATGTCACTATCGATTCTCTTGCGACTTAACATTGTGATTTAACGACGATTACTTCAGGCCGTCAACCAGATAAAGATTGGACAGCGTGCGCCCGTACTCGGTGGAAACGAGTGTCCTCAGCTTAATATACGACGTCCATGCCGCCCAGCTTTTCCAGCAGTTTGTAGTGAGAGATGGTTAGCGCTTCGGCCATGAGGGGAGTCTCGGGTACCCATTTAAGGGGCGGTGCGAACGGACGTCAAC
Source organism: uncultured Acidobacteriota bacterium (assembly GCA_963839975.1). Taxonomy (GTDB): domain Bacteria; phylum Acidobacteriota; class Terriglobia; order Terriglobales; family Acidobacteriaceae; genus Gp1-AA145. The sequence continues at coordinate 1,762,362 of CAWIXA010000003.1, forward strand.
GCAGAAGGCTTGACCCGCTTCCCGCCAGAATGGAAGAAGCGCCAAATAAAAACCCCGCTCCTTTGCGAAGCGGGGCATTCGACGCCACGTTAGAACGCGGCCGAATCTATTGGCAGTTCAGCCCTTGAGGAAGCGAAAGCGTCGTAAGCGCGGTCTCGTTGGGATAGCTGTAGGCATTGTGAATGGCGCTCGAATTTCCCTGAAATTCGAACCAGGGTAACAAGGCTTCGGTCTGCGGGTGATACGTCGCGCCACCGACCGTAACTGGGAAAGTTGAATTAGGCAGATCTTCGATCACATCGCCGTCTTCCAAAATGTCCTGGCATTGCCCCGCCGGATTCTGCCAGAAAGGCGTGATGTTATGGATGCCATCGAATCCGACGAAGGGATCGTTAAAGGTCTCGGAGATCTCATGGCTGTGCGCAGTGACATCTTGAAAACAGTTTTCGGGATCGTTTGCGGCACAATCCGAGGCCGCGAACAAACCCGGGCTGATCCAGCTTGAGTAATTCAGAACATAAAACTGCAGCTGGTTGTTGTTACTGGCGTTAAATTCGAAGTCGAAACTGTGAAAGCCCAGAACGCAGCAGCCGAAGCTGCCGAAGAGATAGGTGTTGGGAAAGAGGAAGGTGGAAATGTCCTTGGTGGTGATATCACCCGCTACTTCCGCCGACCCGATTACAGTGGTGTTATCGGGCGCGGCCGGAGGAAACAGCTTGCTTCCGAACACGTTTTCGTCCACCAGAATGAAGCGGCAACATGTTCCGTCCGCATTAAGCGAGAATTGGTAACTCCCGCGGATCAGCACCATGGTGCGCGTTGCCTTAATGCTCGGGGCAAGAAGGGTGTGCCAGTCGGGACGGGCGCGATTGCCGAACTCGGCTTTTTGGACGGCATCAACGAACTGTGTTGGCACGGAGCTGCTGCTGTAATTCGCTAATCCATAGACGGGGCCGTTCACGAAAGGCGCAATAAATGGCGTGACATCGGAGAAGAGGCGAACGCAACCGGGAGCCGGGGGATTGGCGCAAGTTACAATCCCGCCTGGGGTGACCATAACGTATCGCGGGGACCCGTCGAAATTACGCAGATCCATCGAAACCGGCACCACAGGAGCATTAAACCAGGTCGTGCCGCCCTTGTCCGGAGAGTTCCCGACCATGCTGTATTCCCAAATGTGGTGGGCGCTGCCGTCGAAGTAAACGCCAGGAGCCTGAAAATGGTCAGTGAAGTTGGTGATCGTGTCAACGCCTAGCGGAAAGCCATGAGGAGTTGGGATGTTGCCTTGTTTTTTGAAATTGGAAGGGCTGGGGTGCGAATGCCTTACATGCGTGCCGGCCAGAGCATTCGCCGGCAGGGCATCATCGTCTGCCGCAAACGCCGTAAACGTAAACAGTCCTAAAATCAGAACCAAGTAACCAAGTTTTCTCATGGATTTCAAATCTCCTTGAACTTCTGGGCGAAATTTTTGAATAGACTTCAGAGGACACCGATGGTTGCAATGCTGAACCAAAGCCGCAGGACAGTGTAAGCTCCTTGAATACTTGTTTTCAAGAATTTATGAGTGAAACGTAAGATTTAATGTAAAAGTTGTGTCTCGCACCGCAAGACTTTTCACTATCTGATCAAATTAGTTCATCAATTGCTGCGCAATTGCCAGATTGAGAGCATTTAATCGTCGAGGAAGTCTGGTGCCGAAGAAGGGACTCGAACCCCCACACCCTTGCGGGTACATGGACCTGAACCATGCGCGTCTGCCAATTCCGCCACTTCGGCAAGTGACCACTTTGCGGGGCGGCCGGGGCCGCCTTGAAGGAAGATGCTACGGCATCTATTCTTACAGCGGTGGTATCGCCTGTCAAACTGGCGGAGAAAAATCGCAATTGGCATTTAGCACTTGGCAATTGGTCAGGCCAACGACCGCCAAGTGCCGGCTAAGCGCTGACCGTACCGAACTCTGGCCGCGATGGAGTTGTGATGGCAAACCCCGGTACTGCTGGTCCAAAGAGTCGGAAGCCGGATGAGGTCGCGCGACTCCGCGTGCTGGCGCACGACCTGAGCAATTCGCTGGAGGCAATTCTGCAGGCCACGTATTTACTGCAACAGGCAAAAATCGAAGGCGATGGGCGGCGCTGGGTGGAATTGATCGATTCTTCTTCGCAGGATGCGGTGCGCATCAACCGCGAAATCAGGAAGGTGTTGCGGTCGTTGAGTGGAGAATAACGGTCCGCCGCACGAAGCGAGTTCCTCATCTAAAATACTTATTCACGATTTCACAAGGAGAAATAAGAGATGGAACGCAAGGCGAGCGCAGTGTGGCAAGGCGGTCTGAAAGACGGCAAGGGTGAGTTCTCAGCACCCAGCGGAGTTTTTTCTCATGTGCCCTATTCCTTCAAAACGCGGTTCGAAGGCGCCCCGGGGACGAATCCGGAAGAATTGATCGCGGCGGCGCACGCGGCGTGCTTTTCCATGGCGCTGTCGGCGCAACTGGGAGGCGCGAATCTTACTCCCGAAAGCATCAACACCACCGCGAATTTGAAAATGGAGAAACTGGATTCGGGCTGGACGATTACCGCAATTCATCTGGATGTAAAGGCGAAGATTCCCGGCGCGGACGACGCCGCGTTTCAGAAGGCTGCGGCGGATGCGAAGGCGGGGTGTCCGGTTTCGAAGGTGCTGAACGCACAGATCACGATGAGCGCTCAGCTCGAGAGCTAGTAGAAGTCAGAGCAACTCAAGTAATAGCCGCATTGCGGACACTTGAGCTTGCATTTCTGCTCGATCAGTTGCGTGGAACAGTTGGGGCAGAACCGGGAAGCGTCGGGCGGAGGTTGCTCGCGTGTGGCGGGCGGCTTCTCGACCGGTTCGATCATTTCCGAAAATTAGCACTGCGGGCCTGGATTGGGCAAGGAATTTGTTCTACAGGCAATCTGACCGCAATCGAGGAGAAGTGGTGAGGGCATGCCTCGCGACTTCTCCTCGCTTGTTTGCCGTTCAGAATCCGGGCATGAAGGAATAACCGATTGAGATGGCAAAGCGCGAAACGTTCGCGTTGTTGAACTCCTTGTTGTTGTGAATGATGTAGTAATGGGCTTCGGGGCGGATGAAGGCATGGCCCCAGAAGTAGAGGCGCAGGTCAGCGCCGATATGTCCGGCAAAGTGGTTACTGCTGACGTAATCTGTGCAAGATACGTAACCGCAGGAAGTGAAGCCCTGGTAGAACCGCAGGCTTTCGGCGCCGATGCCAGCCATAACATCGGCTCCGAACTTCTTCTGAAAATTCCGGCCATATACCGCATTGAAATCATAAAAAATGGGCCGATATTGTTGAACAATCCCAAAATTGTTGACTGCGCCGCCGTACGTGGACCGACTCCAACGCGGGGCGACTTCGCCGCCAAATCCGAGATGGTGCCATAGCAGGACATCTCCACTGAATGTGGTGTAGAGCCCTCCACTCAACGACGGGAAAACGAAAGTTGAGTTGCTAGAGGCCGCCGGCGCTGTCACCGTGCCAAAGCCGAAAGCGGCATCGAATTGTTGTGCCTGCGCTGCGCCGGCAAATGCCAACAGGAGGACAAGACCAAACAACGAAGAGAACTTTTTCAAGCGAGTCTCCTTTGCGATTCTTTCGTCCGCACGATCTCGAAGACCGTAACCCATGAACTGAATAGAAGTTGTTGCTTACCTCAGCTTAGATGATAGACGCGCTGAATCTGTTTCCTGAGTCAATAATTGTAAAGATACGCGGGCGAAGAGCACGGCGCGGCTCACCCGGACTTTAGCCCTTTACGCTGATCTTGGAGAACGAGAGCACGGCGGTTCCGGGGCGGGGCATGCCCATCCACGTTGCTGGACGGAAAGTGGTGAAAATCAGCATGTTTTTCACCTGATGAGGAAGGTCCCGTAATTTGTCGGGATCGGAGAGGATTCGGTAATCCTGCACCCGGCCATTAGCATCCACGTAGGCTTCGATTACCAGGGAGTCTTCCGTGATGGCGCCCAGGGTCATGCCAAAACTGGACTGCTGCAGTTCTGGCTTAGTGGAGATCAATAGCGGCACATCACTGTCATCGGCGTGCACCGGGGTTATGAATCCCCCCAGAAGGGCGAAAATGGCGATGGTTGCAACCACACCTGCGGTCGCCGGAACCATGAAGCTGCGCAGCGAGTTCTCCAGCCGGAACATCAGGTTGCCGAAGTATGGCTGACGCCTGCGGGCAGCTTCCCGCGAAATGGCGAGGCGCAGCTTGAGCGACAAATCCTCAGGCGCTTTCGCCCTGCCCACGCCCGCCAGCAATTGCTGGGCATGGCGGAGGGACTTGTATTCCTGGTCGCAAGATCCGCAATCCTCAATGTGCCGGCCCAAGGAAAGCATCTGTTTGCCGGTCACGGCCCCATCGAGATAAGCCGAAAACATGGATTTCGCTTGCCCACAGGTCATGGCGTGACCTCAATTCGTTTACCACGAAAAACCGGAGCGTCCGCTGCATTGCCAGACGAGCAGCGGGCGACATCCAAGCCCAACTCTGGCCCAACTTCCTTCGCGTATTCGGTCAAGCGCTTGCGCAGCGCATCACGGCCGCGGGTGATACGGGACTTTACCGTTCCTAACGAAACCTGGGTGATCTCAGCGATCTCATCGTAGGAGAGGTCTTCGATGTCGCGAAGCACCACTGCGGTCCGGTAGGGCTCGGAAACCTGGCGCAGTTCTTCCTCTACTCGCGACTGGACTTCGTGATCGGCGGCGTTTTCGAATGGCGACTTGTGCCTATCCACCAGGGCGGCATTCACCGAACCTGACACCGAGTACTCGGCAGATTCCGATGGCTCCATCGAAGTCTCTTTTGCTTTGTGGCGGAACCACCAGCGCCGGCGGTTCGAGGCTTCGTGAATCGCTATGCGATAAATCCAAGTCTTCAGGCTGGATTGGCCGTTGAAGTATTTCATCCCGCGGAAGACTTTGAGAAATACTTCCTGCGTGGTGTCCGCGGCGTCGGAAGGGTCGGTCAGGATGCGGTACACGACGCTGTAGACCGGCTGATGAAACTCTCCCACTAGCCAGGCGTATGCCGCTTCTGACCCCGCCTTGAGTTCCGCGATAACTGCGGACTCAGGCACTCCGATCGCACTTGCGAATTCGGCCACGTTGGCTGCTCCCGCCATGGGTTTCATGGCGACAACCTTCATTATAGGTCCATCGGCACAGCTGCTTCACTTAGTTTCTTAGACTCCGAAGAGGGCGCGAAGGTTCCAGGAAGGTAAGCTCCTTGATTTCAAGGTGTTTAGCAGGTGCTTCTCCGGTTCTAGGGATGCTGGGCCGGCTGCGAAGGAGCCGGTTGGGCCGGCGTCGTGGAAGTCTTCGGAGTTGCAGGCTTAGTGGCCGGCTTCTTGTGCGACGGCGGCACTTTCTTGGGTGCAGGCGTCGTGTCATCCACCACAACCTTTTTCGGAGCCGCTTCGGCTCGGGCCTGTTGCAGCGCCGTGCGAAGCTGCCCCAGCTCGGTTTCCTTGGCATTGGCCAGTTTGTCCATGCGGTCGGCAAACGCGCGGCGCGACTCCTCGATCGCGCCCAGGTCTTTGTTCAATGACTGGAACTCTTCCTTGCTTCCGAACGCTCCGGCAGATTCGACCACCGAGGTGAGAACGTCATACAGCAGATCGAGGTTGTGATAGACCTTGAAAGTCACCGCCAGATTTTCGGGCGAGTTCTTCAAGCTATCGAGTATGCCGGGCAGAGCGAGTTGAAGATTTTGATTGACCGAGGCGGCATCTTTCGCGGTCTGCTGCCTGGTGCCCGAGTCGGTTTTCCACTTATCGACTCGCAATCGCGCCAAATCCAACTGCGTGCCTTGCGACGTCTGCTGGAGATTCGCAACCATCTGGTTGAGCTCGGTAATGGAGGAATACGACACCGCTTGGGCCGCGGCGGGCGTTTGGGCCAGGCTGAAGCCGGTTAAGACGAGTAAAGAGAGAAGGATTGTGATCGCGGGTTTGGCATTCATGCGGAGTCGGTTAGGGTTCCTGGTCATCATTCTGCTTGTCCGATTCAGAATACTCATTTTGGTTGCTTTCCTCAAACTGGATTTTACAGTGGTTGGTTTGACTAACCGGTGGAGGTGGGCGAGAATCGTACTGGAAAGTTTCTTCAAGTGGGCCTGTGGCGCAGCTGGGAGCGCGCTTCCATGGCATGGAAGAGGTCGTCGGTTCGATCCCGACCAGGTCCACCAAATCTCCCAAAATCAAAGCTAGCGAGGGTATCCGCGAAGATAGAAGTCATTCCCGCGACCGCGGAGCAGGAACCAATCCTGGCTAATCTGCTCGAGTTGTACGCCCATGATTTCAGCGAGTTTCTCCATCTTGATCTGGGCGAACAGGGCAAATTTGCTGGCTTCCCGGACCTCTCCGCTTACTGGCGTGAACCCGGCCGTCACCCATTTCTTACCAAGGTCGGGGGCAATCTGGCTGGAATGGTTTTAGTGAAGCGAGGCTCGGAGTTTTCCGGGCGAGATGCGGTCTGGGACATGGCCGAGTTCTTCGTGGCTCGGGGATATCGCCGGCGCGGAATTGGTACCCAAATCGCGCAGGAAGTGTGGAGGCGGTTTCCGGGGACATGGGAAGTTCGCGTAATGGAGACGAACGTTCCGGCTCGCCAGTTCTGGGAGCGCGCCATCTCAGAGTTCACGGGAGACACAATCCGCCCGGTTAACGCTCAGAAGGACGGTCAGAGCTGGGCACTGTTCTCATTTGAATGCAGGCCCGCAGAGTAGTTTTCCAGCGTCTATTACAACCTCCGGCTGAAATTCCGATACTTTCACTGCAGTCTGTGATTGCGGTCACAGACTGAGCGACCTTGCTAAGGGATACTAAAGCAGTCCTAGCACTCACCATCCCGAGGTCTGTGATGCTCGCCAAGTGTGTCAGTACTTCCTGTTCCACGCGGTTTCGGTATTTGGAAGATGGAAGACTGTTTCGCGTGCAGAGCGACCACCCTTCGGCGCTGCTCAATCGCAAGAAGTGAGAATACTTTTGGCTGTGTGCATCGTGCTCTCGAAGCATGACGCTCCGCTTGAACGAGCGCTGCGGAGTCACGGTTGCTCCGTTCACGGAGTCCGAGAAGCGGGTTTCGGACCATGCCGAGTTCGTATTGCTGGATCGGCAAGAGGGTCTGACGCTGACCAGTCTGGTGGGCGCATTTTTCTTTACCCACGCCAGCTAATTCGCCGACTACGCTATCTGGCACCTGGCCCGTAAACGCTACCGCCGGTTGGAGTCGTTCCATTGTTGGCGGGTCCGGGATCTCTCACGTTTCCATCGAAACAACAGTATGATCCCAGCAACAAACATCCCTGCCACGAAAATTGCCAGGTACTGATCTGTCGAATACATAAACTACTCCTCGAATCGACTTCTATAGTGGCTGCGTCCTGAACGTCCTATCGGCCGTTCACCGTCCGAGCCCACTGGACAAAAATCAGCGAGGGCGTGCCCTGGATCTTCCGGTTAATGGGTCGCCAGGTAGGTCCCAGTCACATAACCAATCGTTCCGCCCACCAGGATGTCGGAGGCGAAGTGCTTTTTCCCACCCACCCGGGCGAAGCTGACTCCTGTGGCTAACCCGTACACTCCCAACTTGACCCAAATATTGTGCGGATAGCGGTGCGCGATCACGCTGGCAAAGGCAAAGCTGGTGGCCGCGTGTCCTGAGGGGAAGGATCTGCCGCCTTCCCAAAATTCGCCTTGGGGATTTGCGTGGTAGGCGTATTGGCGGTTGGTGGCGGCTTTGATCCCAAACGTCATCAGGTTCGCAGCCCCCATGGCTTCGAGGGCGGTGAAGCCGGTATTGGCGGCATAGGATGATCGGTGTCCGACGCACCCTCCCAGGTACATCAGGCCAGCGGCGCCCAATTCCATGCCCAGTCCAATGTTTGATCCCCGCGCCGAAGCGTTCACGAACGAGCGCGACTGAATGTGATTGTCAATGTGACTGTCAGCGGTCGCAATTAGCAGCCCGGTCGCGGCGGCGATGGGCAACTCCCACTTGAGGTTAGCCGGACGGATGGCATTGCGGGGCGCAGCGGCCAGGCCGTGGCCAAATGTGGAAGCGGTGTGAGGCAGTTGCCACGCGATTTGCCGGCAGCCGCCATCGCCCGCGATCGTTGTGTCGTCCATTGCCCAGGTTGTGGCGGAACAACACGCCAGCACCATGAGAAGTTTGATGATTGCGCGAAACGGCATTTTCAATCTCAATTAGCGCTTCCACCCTTCAGTAGTTGAGATGCGTGCGCAGTGTCTTTGCGCGCCGTTTTCGCGTCGGTTCCGGCTAAATCCAATCCGAAGGAAGGATGCTCGTAGGTCCCGGTGATCTTGATTGGCATCTGGTAGCCGGCACGCTTCTTCTTGAAGAAAGGGTCCAGCGCCTTCATCAGCAGACTCTTGATCCCTTGTGTCGTGTTCGACGGTGCGGAGTCGGTCTTCAGCGTCCCGTGCAGATCAATTTTCTCGGTGATGAGGTTATAGGTCCCATGCATTCGCGCTGAGGCTCCCGGAACCCTAAAAGAAAGATTGGAGAATTGAGCGATACCGTCTCCTAACAGGACGTGCCCCGTTAAGTCCGAGAGCACGGTCTGGGGATCTTCTTGTTCCTGTCTGGTCTGGAGAGGGTCTCTATCACTATCGCTGCGCGCGCCCTGGCTGAGGTGGTTGATCCCATTCTGTGTTTCGGACTTTGAAAAGCTTCCCGAGTCGATTCCGAAATCCCCCTGCAATTCCACTTTCTCCAGGAAAGGGCGCTTACCCGGCGGAATCGAGACCTTGGCGCGGAAACTAGCGGTCCCTGACATTGGGGAGCGAGGCGAGCGCGCAAACAGGAGCAGAAGGTCTTGGATCCGTCCATCCTTTGCCGACAGGTCGACGGAAGTGGTTTTGCCCGGTTGCCCGGCTTGTCCCGCCACACTGCCTTGCGACCATACTGTTGTTTTCCCGAACCTTGCCGCTACTTGCTGCAGAAAGGTGTCACCATTCTCACCGTTTACCACCGCATGATACTGAGTTTGCAATTGCACTTCATGGGAACTGGAGGTGACGGTGAACCGCGGGGTATCGGTCTCGCCCTGGACCTCAATGCGATTGAGCGTACCGGAGAACTTGCCGGAAGAAGAGAGCAGCCCAGCGATGCCGCGGAACACGCTCAAGTCCGCTTGTTGAAATAGGTAATCTCCCGACACCGTCACTTTGCCCACGTCATCCGGATTCCAGGGCCCGAACGTTCCGGTGGTGGTTATTTCGCCGGGAGGCTGAGGATTTGAGAGCTTGGCCTGGAAGGACGCGGGCCCGTCGCTTCCGACATTGCTGATCACAAAGTTGTGAAACGAAAACTGCAGGGGTTGCTTCTCGGGGTCACGCGACGCGACTTGGAGCATCGCTCCGTCTGCAATCAGGTCATCAATCACGAACGTCGATCTCTTGAAGATTTGAAATTGCTCACCTGAGCCGCGAGCAGGGATCAGAATGCGAAGGCCCTCGGCGCGAATGTGGCGAACGTGCCTGTTAAAAAGGCCGGAAAAGGTACCCTCAATCCTCAATTTCTGAACGGTGATGAGTGGGGCAGACCCCGCCTTCGGATTGTGTTGAAACACGACTCGTTCGAGAACGCAGCCCGGCCGTGGGAAGTACGTTTCGTGAAAGGCGCCCACTTCTACTTTGCTAAGACTCGCCTCTTCCAAATCTTTTAAGACTGCTTCGCGGCTGAACGGCCAGCGCCACGCCAGGAATACACCGGCCGCCAACAGCAGCACAATGGTTGCGAACGCTGCGGGGACTATGAACCTTCTTGCCTGTTTGGTCGATTGGGGAAGAGTCAGCAGATGCATTTGCTTGTCCGAGTCACCGGGCTTTGACGCGAGGGGTTGCGTCGGGGTTGCTGATGCGCGAGTGTCGATCACTGAGCCGCTCGAATGACCGGAGGGAGCGCCTTCATCTGGTCCAGTTCAGTCAACACGTTTTGCCAATCAGTCAGGTTTTTCTTGGTCTCGACCGGCGCCGAGAGATCGGAATAAAATTCCAGGATGTTCTCGCGGAGGTCCGGGGAGGCGAGGTCGAACTTGCGCTGCGATAGGTGCGCCAGCAAGCTGGCATAGGCGTCGTCGGTCAGCGAATATTCTGCCGCCTTCGTGGGCACGCCAGTGTCTAAATCGCAATCCGGGAGCACCAGGCTGCCGGTGCGGACTTGTTCGAGGAAAGCCCGGTACTGATCGACCGTGGTGTTGATGCTCTTGATATAGAGATCTTCAGTTTGCGGGGTCGGGTTATCGAACCCCAGACCTTTGAAGGGGCCAACTCTCGGCATGTAACGCAGGAGGGTGGATAAGATCCGCGTGCCGATGCCCGACTTTACGTAATCTTTGCCCCATTCCTTCTCATAGCTGGTGCGGGAAAGGCGATACAGAAACTTTTTCTTCGCGAAATTCGGCGTCTCGCGGATCAGTTCCTTCTTGTGGGTTTGCAGAGCGACCTGAGTCATTTGCGGAATCAGTCGACCCACGGCGAAACGATACGAACCTACCGCCAGATCCTCATGCGTGAGCACGTCTTTCAACTCCACTCCATAGACCACCGGAAAGACCCGCTCCAGCAGCGGCTTGGATACTTGAAACCCGATGAAGTCGTGGTACTGCTCGGAGGCGTAACGGTTCTTGGCGACCTGTAGGGTGTCGAACCCAAATTCGATTTTCAAGTGCGCGGTCTTATCCTGAGCATAGCGGACTGATTTGCCGTACTTTGCCCGGAGCTTGGGATATTTGAGCGCGACCGACTCATTGACGGCGGGATGGCCGGCGATGTCCGACGCATAATGCGACAACGCGCCGAGTGCGAAGGCGTATTCGTCCACATCCTGACTTTCCAGGATCAGTTCGCGGACGAAGTCTCCGCTGCGAACGTAGTGCACCAGGTTGCTGAAGTCTTTGCTGCCGAAGGGGTAGTAGCCGAGGTCCTGGATGACCGCGCCCCCGTAGGCGTAAGCGTGGGCCTCTTTGATTTGGTCGTCAGTGAGTCCAGGAAATCGCGCGAGTAGAAGGGGGCGGATTTGGTCGGCCCACGCCAGGTCCACGATCTCTTCGTGAGTCAGGACCGAGTAGGCGAACAAACCGCCGCTGCACAGCAAGACCACGAGCAAAGTGGCGGCCCCGCGCGCAAAAGCCACGCGTCTAATTCTGGACGAAGATGCGGAGCGTTCAGACATGGATTGCGGCCGCATGACTCAAAGCCTGCCGATTACGAGAAGAATGACCACGATGAGGAGAATCATTCCTACGCCACCGGTCGGGTAGTATCCCCAGTCCCGGCTGTGCGACCATCTGGGTAACGCACCGAAAAGCGCCAAAATCAAAATCACGATCAAAATAGTTCCGAGCATGTCTTCCTCCTGACGAACATAATCGAAGCACATTGGGTGCAGCCTCTTCCGAAGCTGCACCCGTGGGAAGCGCTAGAACGAGATGCTGATTGCAACTCCGGTATGCGGATAGCGGCGGTTGTACATGTAATAGCCGTTATCTACGTACGCGACATAGACGTCGTCGTTGTCGTACCAGTTGTCTCCCCAGTATTCCGGCCAGGGGTCAACCGCGCTGATCCAATAGCCCTGGTACTGAAAGCGGGGATATCCGCCAACGACCAGGAAGGGCAGGCCGCCGACTCGGAACCCGTGGTCGTGGCCAAAGTAGCCACGGTAACGGTCGTCAGGAACGCGGTAGCCGTTGTAGCCGCCGCGCTGTTGCCAGTTGCGGTGGTCGGAATCCCAGTTGCGTGAACGATGCTCCTGCCATGAGCTCTGCTCCACTCGCCGGTTTTCGGGCGAGCGCCGCATTCGATCGTTGCCGCGCTGCTCGGCACGCTGCTCCCGGTTGTTCTGATCTTGCCGCTGCTGTCGCTGCGCGTGATCTTGCCGATTGTTCTGATCTTGCCGTTGCTGTTGTTGCGCGTGATCTTGCCGATTGTTCTGATCTTGCCGTTGCTGTTGTTGCGCGTGATCTTGCCGATTGTTCTGATCTTGCCGTTGCTGTTGTTGCGCGTGATCTTGCCGATTGTTCTGATCCTGCCGCTGCTGTTGCTGCGCGTGCTGTTCGCGATTGTTCTGATCCTGCCGTTGCTGTTGCTGCACGTGATCTTGCTCCCGGCCCTGGTCCTGGTGTCGTTGTTGATCATGTTGTTGCGGTTGCCGTTGTTGTTCTTTGGGATGGTCCTGCTTATCGCGCTGCTTTTGGTCGTCTTGTGCATAAGCAGTGCCCGCCATCCCGACCAGCAAAGATAGAACTGTGGTGCTGATGATTCCAATTGTTTTCATGAGTGTTGCCTCCATTACTTCTGATTCCGGTCAACTCGCTTCTAGCGCAAGCTGCCCGTGGTCGCGTTCACCGGGTTGCCGATGGCTTCTCCGGACACCAGGAGTTCGACTCTGCGGTTCTGTTGCCGTCCGGCTGCGTTGTCGTTGGTGGCCACGGGCAGAGTGTTGCCAAAGCCAGTAGCCGTCACCGAAGCGGTCGCCACGCCTTGCTTCACCAGGTAATCGCGGACCGAACCGGCACGATTTTCAGACAGGGTCTGATTCATGGCGTCGGCGCCGACATTGTCGGTATAGCCGCCGACGGCAATATTGAGTCCCGGATAAGCAAGCAGAATGCCGGCAACTTTGGCCAGCTTCTCGCGCGCTCCCGGCTTTAACGAATACTTTCCCGTGTCAAACAAGACATCGGACATGCTCACGATGAGGCCGCGAGCTGTGTCGCGAGTCTGCAGAATCGAATTCAACTGTTCAGACAATTTTGTGCGCATTGCGATTTTGTCGATGTCTGACTGTTGCGCGTTCGCCTGAGCTTGCTGTGCCGCCAGGCGGGATTGATCTGCGTCCGCTTGAGCTGCGCTTAAAGCGGTAGCTGAAGCGGCCTGGCTGTTTGCCATATCGGATTTTGCCTGGTCGGTGTCGGCGTGGGCTGCGCTTAACGCGGCGTCTGAAGCTGCCTGGTTGTTTGCACTTTCGGACTGGGCCTTAGCCGCATCCGAACGGGCGTCGGCAGCTTGGTTTCGCGCGTTGGTAGCATCAGACTCGGCTTGAGCTTTGGCGGCCTGGGCATTTGCGTTGGCGGCCTGTGCGCTTGCGGTATCTGACTGCGCCTGATTCCTGGCGAGCTCTGCTTGATCCCGATCTGACTGGGCCTGGTTCTTCTGCCGGTTGGCATCGTCGGCTTGCGCCTGGGTCTGCGACTGCGCGTTGGCGGAGGCTTGGCGTTCGTTGTCCAGGCGAACATCGTCCATCTTCTTGACTGCGATCTCTCGGGCATCTTCGGCTGTCTGCACGGTCTCGCGAGCCAGGGCTATCAACGGTTTTCGGCTGCCGTGTCCGCTGATAGCGTATGCATCAACCCGATCCATCAGCTCAACCGCATGGTGGTAGCTTTCGTGGGCATAGCGGTCCGCGTCCTCGGACTGCGCGATCCGCACCGCATTGCGCGCTTCGAAGAATTCGATCGGCAATTTGGAATTCAGAACGACTGGGTCAAACTTGTAGCCGGTAGGAATGTAGCCGCCGCGTTCCATCAGTTCATATTTGGCATTCACCAATTCGGCGGCGCCTTTGGTGTCGTCGCGGACTACGTTCTCGAGCACCACTACGTTGCTGGGCTGGCGGACCGCATAATAAGGTTCCGCGGTAACGATCAGCGCGAACGCCTGAAGGTCGGTAGTCACGTTCAGCTTGCTGCGATGGTCGTTTCCTAACAGCACTTCGCCGAGGTTCATGGCGCGGCCTTCGGGCGAAATCGCCCATAGAACGTAGGTCAGATACTCAGTGCCAAACGTCGTCGGTTTCAGCAGATCGCTAAATTCGGCTTCAATGGTCAGTGACCCGCGTTTGCTGTTGACCTCCGCCACGCCATCGGCACCCGGCATCAGATCGGTACCGGCGAAGTTGAGTTTGGTAGATCCGCTGCGATGCCGGTAGTTGACTGCCTGTACGCTGCGGCTGACTACCACCACACGAAAGGTTGGCGTGTACGCCATGGGCTCAACTGCCAACGTGGTTGAGGAATTGGTCTGAGCGAGCGCGTTCAAACTGAAAGCTGCGATTCCGACGACTAACAAAAGCTTGGTATTCACGAGTATCTCCTTGGCGCAGATGTCTGCGGGGTTGCTATTCGATTGTTGATCTCTTCAGCTCGGCTGACAGACCTTTTGACTGCGTTGGTTAGGTTCCGACGTGCATTTTGGAAAGGGAATGAAACAATCCAAAAATGTTGAGCAGCCACAGAACAACAGCGATGACTACCACGCCATTCAAAATTGACTTGATGGTTCCCTGCATAGGAATGAAGCGGTTGACCAACCACAGCAGGACTCCGACCACCACCAGAACCTCGAGGAGTTGAAGCAAAGGCATGATGTTTGACCTCTCTTGGTGCGTGGGCTAAAACCTCCCGTCCGCCGGAGGTGTTGCCCCAGTCCAAATGTTTGCAAGCTTTCAGGTCGAATCGTGTCCACCCGGGATTGGGCGTGCACACGGATGCGGATTGACGTGAGCCGATGGGCTGAATGTGACCGCTCTCGGTGCCTGGTTGGGCCGGAGCGGCCTACGAATGAGGGCTGCTAATCAGCGGTGGCACCCTCGTTTGCACATTCAACATAGTTAGAATGACAGGTGCGGTGAGTCGCGTCTGAGCAAGATAGCTCACTTGCTGAGATTGGGTCCGCCATATTAATCCTGTGCACGCTGGCGGCGATCACTGCTGCCGTTCGCGTCCAGCCAATTCAGCAGAGCGCTCACGCTGGCCCGGGCCAGCGCGATGGAAGAGTCCGCGGCTCCGTAATAAATGTTTAGGGTGTCGCCATCGGGAGCCATGGTGTATCCGCAGGGGAAGACGACGTCATCTACGTCGCCGTGGCGCTCGTATGGCGCTTCCGGTCCAAAGATCCACGAGTCTCCGCGCAGCAGGCATTTTTCCGGATGCTCAAGATCGAACAGTGCCAATCCCAGGCGATACAGACAGCCCGACGGAGTGTGCCGGACGCCGTGGTAGAGCACCAGCCAGCCTCTGGAGGTTTCGATGGGCGGCGGGGAGAGACCAATTTTGTTTGCGTCCCACCAGGCGCCGCGACGGGCTTCGAGCATCAGCCGATGCCCTCCCCAATAGTGCAGATCCGGAGAGTAGGAAATCCACATGTGCGCGCCGAGGTTGGTCGCGGGCCGGTGAATCAGCGCCCAGTTGCCGTCGATTCTTCGTGGCAGAAGCGCGGAGTCTTTATCATCGGGCGGCATGATTACGCCGTAGCGTTCGAAGGTTCGAAAATCTTTGGTAAGAGCCAGCGACACGCCGGGACCGCCGCGCGAATACGAAGTGTAGGTGACCACGTACTGCTTCAATTCAGGGACGAAGGTGATACGCGGATCTTCAATGCCCCAGATTTCTTCGGGATAGTCGACGGGGCTGGGCATTAAGGTCGGCTCGGGGTCAATTTGCCAGTTGTCGACGCCGTTGCGCGAGCGCGCGGCGCACAGATGCGACAAGCCACGGCGTTCTTCCACTCGGCAGAGCAGCAGGGTTGTTCCGTCAGGGAGCAAGGTCGCGCCCGCGTTGAACACGCTGTTAATCGAGTAAGGCCAATCCTTGCTGGTTAGGATGGGGTTGGCCGGATGCCGGAGAAGCAAGGGTGCGAGTTGGGTTGTGACAGCAACGCTCATATTTTTATTTAGTGGCGATCAGAAGTTCTTCAGCGCGAGAAGCGAATAATTCTCCGGCAAGTTCCGGAGCATCAGATTTTTCGAGTGACCGCATTTCGAGCAGCGCCATCAAGAACGACAAGGTGGATTCTGCTCCTTGGTTCTGATTGGCGCGGTCGGGATGCAAGCCGTCGCGGCAGCCGCCGGTGATGGGGTCATAGAGAGGAAGCTGCAGATCGTTGTCGCCCAGGAACCAGTTGAATGCCGACCAGGCCGCGCTGCGCCAGCAATTGTCACCGGTCACGCGATAGGCTTCGAGGCAGGCGGAAACTGCGCCGGCGGCCTCGATCGGCTGCTGATCGAAGCGGGCCTTTGCGCCACTCTTGCGATAAAAACCCTGCGACCCGATGGGAACAAAGTGGCCGTTGATTTCGCAGCGCTGTATTTTTAGCAGCCAATCCAGAGATTCAAGGCCGGCGGCAACCATGCGACTGTCGGAGCAGGCTGATCCCACGACCAGCATGGCTTGCGGCAGGCGCGCGTTTCCGTAGGCCACAACATCCTCGAACCAATTCCACCCCGGACTTCGCACGGATTCGTACATTTGCAGCAAACGCAGGCTGAGTCGTCGATCGGATTCTTTGAGCTTCGCGGTCGCCGGGATAAGAGCTGAGATATTCCTGAACTCCGAGCAAGGTGTAAGCGCTGGCGCGAGGGCTGGTGATGGCAAGCGCTGCGGGAAGCGAGAACTCAAACAAGCGTCCTGCTGCGCCTCTCAGCCCCGAGTCTTCGGAGCGGCCCAAGACCGTTCCCAATGCCCACAGAGCGCGGCCGTGGCAATCATCCGAGCCGACAGGCTCCTTCCACCGGCGGCTATAGCTTAGAAAATTCCTGAAGCGGCCTTTCTGTGGATTAAACGCATACTCCAGAAACGCCAGATAGCGGAATGCTGGGTCCGGCGACAAGCGAGTCTGCTGTCCCAGTCATTGCTTCTCGTCTGGTTCTGCAGCACGGTGAAAATGAGCGCGCGGGCATTGTCGTCGGTGGTGTAGCCCTCCCGACAATTGGGGACGGTGAAGATCGCGTGCTGCAGCATTCCCGTATCATCGGTCAAACGTTGCAGATGGTTTAGTTTCAGCTGCGGCAGATGATCCAGCGACTTTGGGGTAGACCTGCGCCGAGAATTGCACGCGCGGACTTTCCATACGGTCGCTGCGGACGCGGCCAAAGCTCTCCATGTAACCCTGCGCGACTCTTTTCCAGACCATCGCGCGCGCATACTCATAGGCGCGTTTACGCATGGCGTGGCGAATCGCGGGAGTATCCAGAAGTTCGACAGTCTTTTGCGCGATGGCGCCGGGATTTTGAAACGGAACCAGCGCGCCGCGACGGTCGTCCAGCAACTCCATGGCGTGCCAGTAGGGAGTCGAGATGATCGCCTTGCCCGCGCCCAGCGCGTATGCCAGCGTACCGGAGACAACCTGCGCTTCGTGGCGATACGGCGTGATGTAAATGTCTGCCGCACCAATGAACTCAACCATCTCTTGCGGGCTGACGAAGCGGTTGTGGAAGATCACCTGCGATTCCACTCCCATCTGCTTTGCCAATGCCTGCAAAGACTCGCGATACTTGTCGCCTTCGCGGCGCAAAATGTGCGGATGGGTCGCGCCCGCGACGATGTACACGACGTTCTTGTGCCGGGACAGAATCTCGGGAAGCGCTTGAATCACGTTTTCGATTCCCTTGTTCGGAGAGAGCAATCCGAACGTGAGCAGGACTGCCTTTCCTTCCACGCCGAACCGGTCTTTGATAGAAATTGGGATCCAGAAACGGCAGGTCCGGAACTCCGTGCGGAACCATGTCGATCTTGCTGCCGGGTACTTTGAAAATCTCCTGCAGAAACTGCGAAGAGAGCTGGCTCATCACGATGAGCCGGTCGGAAAGCTGCGCAATCTCTTCCATGACCCGCATTTGATTCGGATCCGGCTCGCGAAGAACCGTGTGCAGCGTGGTCACCACCGGCATCTTCAGGCCGCGCAGCAAATGCAGGATATGACTTCCGGCGGGCCCACCGAAGATTCCGTACTCGTGCTGCAGGCACACCATGTCAATGTTGTTGAAGTTCAGGAATTCTGCGGCTGCTTGGTAGGACGCGACGTCGTCCTGGTCGAGCGACCATCGCACGCGCGCAGGGATAGTCGTATCCCTGGGGCGTGTCGTTTACCGGCAGCGCCAGCAATCGAGCATCGCCGTACTCGGTGGCGATCGCGTCGCACAGGTCGGTGGTAAAGGTAGCGATCCCGCACTGCCGCGGAAGGTAATTTCCGATCACCGCGATTCGGCTGGGCAGGGATAACTCAGATCGCGGGCCGTGCGCAGGCGCATGGCCTCTCTCCGCTGGGCGAAGGTCGGTCAGTTCTCGATTGCTTCTGGGAACCCCTTTGCTTGGCACCGGCATTTTGTCCTTATTCAGTTGAGAACGGGTGTTGAAGGAGGCCAGCTTGTGCGTTTTGCCGGCAGGGAACGTGGCTTTGGCTACTATGAAGCGAAATCGCCTTGGAATCTGGTCAATACTGACCAGTTCTTTTTCCAAACCCGGTTCACGATGCGATTATGAAGTCCACGAAAGATCCAACTCTTTCCGTTCGTTGCCCAACCTGCGGCGCGAAAAAGGGAGAGAAGTGCGAGCTCAGTACCGGCCTGCCTCGCACCGCGTCGCATCGCGATCGGCGATTAGTGGCATCGGAGGATTGAGGGCATCGCCGCCTCGTCACTGAGTGAGAGTGCGCCGTGTTGTAATCAGATTACTCTTCGCAATGCTGAGCAGAATAGCTCACTTCTCGAAATCAACATTGATCGTCGCTCATCGGGCATAGAAGTGTCCGCTGCCGGACTATAATTGTTCACAGATGGCTACCCTTGCGACCAAGAAGCTCCCGGCGTTCGACTCCGATACCTTCCTCGCGACCATTGGCGACGGTAAGAAGATTCTGTCGGTTCAGAAAAAGCAAGCCATATTTGCGCAAGGGGACGCGGCGGACGCGATTTTCTATGTTCAGAAGGGCCGAGTCAGGCTCACCGTGGTGTCCCAGGAGGGCAAAGAGGCGACCATCGCGATTGTGGGGGCGGGGAATTTTTTTGGTGAGGGTTCACTGGCGGGCCAACTCCTGCGAATGGGGTCTGCCGCCACCATGACCGACTGCGAAATCCTTCGTGTCGACAAGAAAACAATGATGGGCGTTCTCCATCGCGAACCGGCATTCTCCGAGATGTTCGTGGCCTACTTGCTGGCCCGCAATATCCGCTACGAAGAAGACCTGGTGGACCAGCTCTTCAACTCCAGCGAAAAGCGCCTGGCCCGCGTGCTTCTGCTGTTACTGGCTCATTTTGGCAAAGAGGGTATTCCGGAAACCGTGGTCCCCAAGATCAGTCAGGAGACGCTGGCGGAGATGGTTGGGACAACCCGTTCGCGAGTCAGCTTCTTCATGAATCGGTTCCGGAAGTTGGGTTTCATTCACTACGCGGGCGGAGCGGAAGGTGCTTTGCAGGTGCACAGTTCGTTGCTCAATGTGGTGTTGCACGACTGAGCGTTAGCCGCCGGCCACCACGACCCCGTCAACGCCGTGCACTTTCCAGGTGACTACTCAGTTGCGCCCGTACCTGCGGGCGCGTCCGTGCGCCAAACGTACAGGTATTTTTCGTCGCTCGAAGTTACTACGGGGATTTTCTTCTCGCGGGTGACGCGGTTCAAAGCCGAGCGCAGATTCTGCATCTTCTCGCCATTCAGGCCGCTCAAGCGGAATCTTGACCGCCTGCTGGGCGCTCAACTTGGAAAGATCGGACAGAATGTCGGCCACCGCCTTGCGGTGTTTTCCCTTGCGGCCCTGCGGAACATCTGATCGATTCACCGACCCATAATGAGAATCGTTGCCATTCCTGTTCGGACTCATTGGGTGCCTCCTTGCATCGGGTAACCTATTCGTACGCGAGAAATCCTACCGCAAAGAATCGTATGCTGCAACTAAAAATCTATGCGATACGCACCCTCCCCCGCGCAATGCGTTGCGCAGTTCTTACACTTAAGTTGCACTCTGTCAGCGACTTACACGCCACGCGTTGCAATAAGACTTACTAAGAGTTTACCCGTATGGCCGAAAAGCCGATATGTTGGCAAGTACTGAATGACGCTCGGAGGGTGGCGGGCGGGGCACTAGATCATCGGCCACTCTCGTCATGATCATCATCCGAATCCATGAGAATCGCGCCCAAGAACAACAATAACAAGAAGAAGACCATCAGCTTTGATCCGAACATTTTTCTGGCCACGATTGGTGATGGCCGGAAAATGGTGGCGGTTGCGCCAAAGCAGTCCATCTTCACCCAAGGCGACGACGCGGATGCCGTCTTCTACATTCAAAAAGGCAAGATCCGGCTCACCGTGGTTTCGCAGAGTGGCAAGGAAGCGACCATCGCCATCCTCGGGGAGGGGAATTTTTTTGGGGAAGGCTCGCTGGCAGGTCAGATCCGGCGCATGGGGTCCGCGGCTGCACTAACCGCTTGCGAGCTTTTGCGGGTCGAGAAGAAGGTGATGATGGCCGCGCTCCACCGCGAGCAAACGTTTTCCGATTTGTTTGTGACTTATTTGCTGGCGAGAAACATTCGCTACGAAGAGGACCTGGTGGATCAGTTGTTCAATTCCAGCGAGAAGCGGCTGGCACGCGTCCTGTTGTTGTTGGCCCGCTTCGGCAAAGAGGGGTCGCCGGAAACGGTGGTCCCCAAGATCAGTCAGGAAACGCTGGCCGAAATGGTTGGCACTACTCGCTCGCGCGTCAGTTTTTTTATGAACCGATTCAGGAAGCTGGGCTTCATTCATTACAACGGCGGACTCCAAGTCCACAGTTCGCTGCTCAACGTTGTTTTGCACGATTAGATTCTGCGCCGCAACGCTCGCCTTTCACCAATACCACAACCATTGCGATCCCGTCGCGTAGTTGATCTCATGGTCAATTCTGACCAGACCGACAGGACTTGCGTTGATAAGCTCCCCCTTCAACTGTGGAGGTTTCGCTTATGAGAACGTTCCGGATTTTACTGGCTGACGACCATCCTGTTTTTCTTGTCGGAGTGCGTACACTACTCGGGTCTCACGCAGGATGGGAGGTATGCGGAGAAGCCGTGGACGGACGAGATGCGGTAGAGAAATACCGGCAACTGAAACCGGACCTGGTTGTTTTGGATATTGGCATGCCACGGCTGAATGGCATAGACGCGGCCCGCCAGATTCTGCGAAGCAATCCTAAGCAGAGAATACTGGTGCTCACCGACGTGGACGCGGAGCAGGTAATCCGGGAGTGTCTGGAAGCAGGTGTTCGCGGATGGATCTTTAAGAATGACGGGGCCGATGACCTGATAGCTGCGGTGGGGGCGCTGGAACAGCATCGGTCTGCATTCAGTTCGCGCGTGTCCGATCTGGTGCTTGACGGTTACGTGCGGCGCCCTCGCATTGATGCGCCCTTTGCCATGCCGCGTGAATTGGGGGCCAGGGAGCGCGAGGTGGTGCAGTTGGTAGCTGAGGGTAAAACTTCCAAGGAAATCGCGGTGATGCTGGGCGTGTCAGTGAAAACGGTGGAAACCCATCGCAGCAATATCCTGATCAAGCTCAAGATTCATTCCACCGTCGAAGTGGTGATGTATGCAGTAAGGAATGGAATCGTCAGCGTCAAATTTCCCGATGCTGCGCCGCAAGACCCCCACGAAGGGAACGGAAGATCCCGCTTAGTGATTTCTGCCTAGCTACCGAATCGACCCGATACGTCGCCATGTCATCCCCGTCAATGACATTGATTCTTGAGCGCGTTGCCAGTGAGTCGCTGCCACGCAGACTGTGGCGGCGGATTCCTCAGCGCGAGTTGGAAGCAAGCCTCCCCGGCAGGACCCCAAACCGATATGGACTGTCGCACTGGTCAAAAAGAGACAGTTAGTTCCCGCTCCGAAGCCTAGGCTGAAGTCGAGGCGACACTCATGAAACGCATTACAGTTATGGTTACGGCAGCTCTATTCGCGCTGCTTGGATCCGCTGCTGCTTATCCGCAGCAGGACCCGCAGGACGAAAAACAAACCAAATCTGAAAAGGACGCCAAGGCGGCGCAGCAGCAGGAACAAAAACAAGCCAAGCCCGAAGCGCAACAGCCGCAGAAGACACCACCGCAGGAACAAAACCGGCAGCAACAACAACAGCGGCAACAAGATCAGAACCAGCAAGTTCAGCAACAGCAACAGCAGCAAGATCGCAATAAGCAACAGCAGGCTCAGCAGCAGCAACAGCAGCAGGAACAGAATCGGCAACAGCAGCAGCGCGCCGCCGATCAGAAGCAACAGGACCAGAACCAGCAGCGTGCTCAGCAACAGCAACAGCAACAGGACCGCAACAACCAGCAGCAGGAGCGCAACAATCAACAGCAGGCCCAGCAACAGGAGCAGAACCGGCAGCAGGGAGAGCGGCTCTCACAACAGCGCCAGCAGGAGATGGTGGCGCAGCAACAGCAACGCTCCACGGAGTACCGCCGCGAATTAGACCAGCAACGGCAGCGCGGTTTGGCCCAGCAGCGTACGGAGCAACTCCAGCAGGAAAGACGCACGGCGCAGTATCGCTTTCAGGAAGGTTACTTGGAGCGCGAGCGTCAGCAACAGATAACTTTCGAGAATGATCGCAACCACGACTACGATCATGATCCGTATTTCTATACCGCCCCCATCTATCGCTATCGGCGGGCAGGGAACTATTACGAGATCAATCAATATGGCGCGGACACGCTGCGGCAGGCCGTGAACTACGGTTACGAGGAAGGCTTCCAAACTGGACAAGCGGACCAGCAAGACCGATGGCGTTCCAGCTATCAGGATTCCTATGCGTATCAGGATGCCGACTACGGATACAACGGCTTCTACGTGAGTCAGGACGACTACCAGTACTACTTCCGCGAAGGTTTCCGCCGCGGTTATGACGACGGCTACAACCGCCGTTCTCAGTATGGCCAGTACGTGGATGGAAGATTCAGCGTGCAAGGCCCGCAGTTGTCGATCATCCTTGGCTTTGAGTCCCTTCGATAACAGCGCGATCGGATAACCGGCCATGCGCCCGCTCCACCCGCCCGAACCTGGGCACGTGGAGCGGGTGCATTTTTTTGAGCACGACATTTTTCATTCTGGTGAGCAATTTTGGGCAGCATGGCAGACGCGGTATTGGTACACGTAGATGAGTATGGCAACCAATCCCACTCTGCTTTGTATTCACCGGAACCCGGCCCAGTTAAGGGTGCTCGAAGAAAATGGTTACGAGTTGTTAACCGCGGCCACCGGCAGCGAGGGTTTGCGGCTCTTCGGCTCGCGCCGGGTAGATGGAATCGTGCTCGAGCATGAATTGGCCCTGCTGGATGGCGCGATCGTGGCCGCTGAGATCAAGAAGGTCAAGCCGCAGATCCCTATCGTCATGCTGGTTGACAGCCTGGAACTGCCGGACGGCACGCTAAAGTTCGTCGATGCTTTTGTTACCCGGTCAGACGGCGCTCATTTCCTGTGGGCCACGGTCCACTTTGTGCTGAATGTAAAACGAGAGAGACGTCAGCAGGAAAGTCCGACGACGGGAACCCGGGCGCCTCGCCGCCGCCCCGGCCTGAATCGAGGCAAACTCCGGATAGGCTGAAACTCCTGATCGATCATCCTGATGTCTCATCCTGATCTATCAACTGAGGAAAGGATCCGCTTTTTTGCCACGAGGTTGGCAAAACATTCGCAGTGGCAGGTCCCAGTTCTGGCCAAATGAGGCCGGAGGGTCGAGGCGCATTCGGCGCTCGCCTTCCGACCCTCGCGGTTGTATTAGACTGCGCGGCGGCCACTCAGCAGGTTGAAAACTATCACTATCAAAGCTACGACCAGCAGTAGATGAATCAAGCCGCCGGCCACATGCAGGCTAAAACCCAAGAGCCACAGAATCAGAAGCACAGCAACAATCGTCCAAAGCATGTCAGTCTCCTTATGTTATTCCTGTCGAGCATTCTTGCCGATAGCTTAAAGGGCCTGAAGCGGCTTGCCGCATTCCAGGCAGGACCACTTCGCGCTCGGCGTGATGCGGCCGCAAAAGGGGCACATTCTTTGCGACCGGGCCTCCTGGTTCTGCGGCCCAAGAATCGAAAACAACTTTTCGAACCAATCCTGGGTGGAATCTATCCGTTTGCGAATTCGATTGCGGTGGGGAGGAAGAACGGGGTCCATTTGATTACCTTCTTCGTTACTATGACAGGCTCGGCGGACCCGTTCTGTGCCGGATTGCTCACATGGCGAGGAAAGCATCCGATCACGCAATCATCAAAGGAATCTGGGGCGGGAGCGAAGTGAGCAATTCAGACCAGCTATTGCTTCCCCGTTGAGTGATCATGATGGAAGAGACGAGCACTTCTTCTCTCTCTTTCAGGTCTTCTGAACTAAGTCAGCCATCTGAAGCTTTCTCCTCTTAGTTCACCGCTTCGAAAGGAACCATTCATGAAAAAAACAATTTCGCTTTTGCTGATGAGCTTGATGGGCGTGTTCGGATCGTACGCCTGGGCCGGGTCTGCCCGCGAAGACACCGACGCTCGCCTGCGATCGTCGGTTGAAGTTCTGCACTCGATTATGGCTACTCCGGACAAAGGTATTCCGGAAGAAGTATTGAGCAATGCCAAGTGCATCCTGGTGGTGCCGGACCTGATTAAGGGCGGCTTTATTTTTGGCGGCAAGCATGGTCGTGGCGTTGCTTCGTGCCGCACGGAACATGGCTGGAGCGCTCCCGCCTTTGTTTCCATCGGCGGCGGCAGCTGGGGATTGCAGATCGGGGTCGAAGGTGTGGACCTGGTCATGCTGGTCATGAATGACCGCGGCTTCCAAGGGCTGCTCTCCAGCAAGTTCGAACTTACCGGCGAAGGATCGGTAGCAGCAGGTCCAGTCGGACGTCATGCGTCAGCGGGCACCGATTGGAAGATGAACACTGAAGTGTTGACCTACTCGCGCTCCAAAGGCGTGTTTGCAGGCCTGACCCTCGAAGGCGCTGTCATCGAGCAGGACGACGACTCTACCCGTGCGATCTACGGCAAGCACATGCGGTTCCGCAGTATTCTGTCGGGCAAAGTCTCAACTCCGGAGAGCACGGAGCATTTCGTGAAGGCAGTATCGGAAGCTGGCCAACAGGCCAGCATCGCCGAAGCGAACGAAGACAAAAAGTAGTTGTAACGGGGGAGATAAGGCGGATTCTGGCCGGGGCCTTTATGGTTCCCGGCCAGTGCCGCGTGTGGAATCTTTTTAAGCCGGCAAAAGCAAGACTACAACCGCATCGCCGGTACTGCCACATCCCGCTGAATCTTGTAGGCGTTCGAAATGTATTGCAGCACCATGCGCTGGGTGTTGAAGAAGGACGCGTTCAGGGCGATGGTGTAGCGCATGATCTCGGAGTAGCGGTTGGGGCGGCCGTAGAACATGGGGACGATGTCGCGCTCCAGCTTGTCGTAGAGGGCGGCGACTTCGAGTGAGGGGTCTTCGGCGACTTCGCTGCTGCCGATGGCCCATCCGGTGATGCCTTCGATGTGGCCTTCGGCCCACCAGCCGTCCACCACGCTAAAGCTGGGGACGCCGTTCAACGCGGCTTTCATGCCACTGGTGCCGGAAGCTTCCTGCGGGCGCATGGGTGTGTTCAGCCAGAGGTCCACACCTGAGGTGATGAGCCTGCCCCAGCGCATGTCGTAATTCTCCACGTACACAGTCTTGATAACGTCGGCTAAAGAACTGGCGCCGCCGACTACGCGGCGAATCAGGTTTTTGCCGCCTTCATCGTGAGGATGGGCTTTGCCGCCATAGACCAGCTGAATCGGGCCGATTTCGCGGGCGATACGGCGCAGGCGTTCGGGATCCTGAAAAAGCAGATCGGCGCGCTTGTAGGTGCTGGCGCGGCGGGCAAAGCCTAGAGTGAGAAGCTTGGGGTCGAGTTGCACGCCGAATGATTTGGAGATCTCCTCGAACAACTCGGCCTTGGCCTGGCCGTGCGCGTGTTGAATGCTGGGTATCGGAATGCTGATGGCGTAGCGGAGATAGTTGTTGTCGGTGCGCCATCCGGGGATGTAGGAATCGAAAAGCTCGCAGAAAGCCGGCGACGTCCAGGTAAGGGCGTGAACTCCGTTGGTGATGGCGCTGATGTCGTAGGCGGGAAACATTCCGCGTGAAACTTCGCCATGACGCATGGCGACACCGTTCACGTATCCGGAAAAGCGCAGCGCCAAAAAGGTCATGTTGAGGGCGTCGCTTTCCCAGACGTCGGCTTCGTTGAGCAGCGCGAGCTCTTCGCGTCCTAAAACTTGACCAACCAGGCTGCGCGGGAATTGATCGTGGCCGGCGGGAACGGGGGTGTGCGTGGTGAAGATGCACATGTTGCGCACGCCGTCGATGTCGAGTTGTTTCACGCGTCCGGCGAAGCTTTGTTCCAGGCGCCGTTCGAGCAGGCCGAGGGAGAGCAAGGCTGAGTGGCCCTCGTTCATGTGGAACGTTTCAAGCTGGCCGGGATAGAGTTTCTCGGTCATCCGGAAGCCCCCGAGGCCGAGCACGATTTCCTGGGCTAGGCGATAGCGTTGATCGCCGCCGTAAAGCGAATCGGTCAGGGTGCGGTCGTAGTCGGAGTTTTCAGGCACGTCGGTGTCGAGCAAATAGACGGGAACAATTTCTCCGGTGATGCCGGTGATGGTGTACTTCCAGGCGCGAATCGAAACCTGGCGGCCTTCGATTTCCACGGTGACGCGCTGTTTTACTTCCGTGATCTGGGTTTCGGGGTTCCACTCTTGCGGCTGCTCGAACTGGTTTCCTGCCGAGTCGAGGATTTGGCGGAAGTATCCCTTGCGGTAGGCGAGGGTCACAGCAACCAGAGGCACACCGAGGTCGGCGGCGGAGCGCAGGGTGTCGCCGGCCAAAATGCCCAGACCTCCGCTGTAAGTAGGGATGTCCGGTTCGAGGGCGATCTCCATTGAAAAATAGGCCACCCGGGGAGATGTCGTCTTCTTCATTTAACCTTTCACGGCGGTGCCAAGAGAGTGTGTCTGGGGTCCTGAGGCGCGCTTCCGAGGAACTCAGTGAGAAAAGTATAACGTTAAGGTGCCCCGAGTTCCAGAAAAGGTTCAGTTCTCTCTCTCTATTAGAAATCGGGCCAAATCCTTCAAGACATTAGCTTGGTCGCCAAAATTTTCCACAGCCTTGCCCGCAGACTCGAGTAAGCTGGCAGCCCGCTTGCGCGATTCTTCCAAGCCGAATAAGGCCGGGTAGGTGGCCTTTTCCGATGCAGTGTCTTTTCCGGCGGTTTTCCCCAATTGGGCCGAAGTCTGGGTGACGTCGAGGATGTCGTCAACGATTTGGAAGGCAAGGCCGATTGCCTGACCGAAGTCGCGCAGTTGCCCCACTTGCTCCGCAGACGCACGCGCGTAAATGCCTCCAGTTACAACGCTCGCGGTGATCAACGCCGCAGTCTTGGAGCGATGGATGTACTCCAGCGTTGCGGCGTTGGGTTTGGTTCGCTCGGCTTCCAGGTCCACGACCTGCCCGCCAATCATGCCATTGACCGTTCCGGTGCCGCGAGCAATTTCTTCAATGATTCTTACTCGGGCTTCCGCGGGACAACTCAGCCGGGATAGAACTTCGTAAGCCTGAGTTTGCAGTGCGTCTCCGGCAAGGATGGCGATGGCTTCGCCGAAGACCTTGTGGCAGGTGGGGCGTCCGCGGCGGAGGTCGTCGTTGTCGAGGGCGGGAAGGTCATCGTGAATCAGGGAGTAGGTGTGGAGCATTTCCAATGCTGCGCCGAGGTCTTCGATTCCTGCCGGCAGCGATCCGGCCACGGCGCGGCCAGCTTCCATGCACAGGATCGGCCGGATGCGTTTGCCTCCGGCGAATACGCTGTGGCGCATGGCCTGATGGATGGAAGTGGGGCGTTCTGTGGCGGGAGGAAGGAGGCGTTCTAACGCTGAGTCGGCGAGCTTGCTGCCTTCCTCCAGAGTTTGCGTCAGCATGGAGGGAAGTATAACAAGCAGCTCTTAGCCATCAGCTTTCAGCCATTAGGAAAACCATGACGGCGAACGGCTGAGGGCTGATCTTTACGCTGCCATGGAACTGGCAGTCGTATCGCGGATCGCGGCGGACAGAATTCCGCGCATATCGGACGATGGGCAGCAGTCATCGGCTCCGGCACTCAGGCTGAACGACCACATTTCCTCGTCCGCGACGCGGTGGTTGCAGATGATGCGGGTCTCTCCAAAATCCTGCTTGAGGGATGCAACGTCGCCGAGAGTCGCGGCCTCGAGATCAACGACGATCGCAAATGGACAATCCTTCGCGACGGCGTGGCGCAGGTCGTCCAGCGAATGTGCAACATGCACGCGACGAAACGAATGCGACAATGACGTGGCCAGATTCTGTGCAAGGTTGGGATCGCTTTGGAGCAGGACAATATTGTTGGGTTGCATAAGCTCCTCGGTTCTCGCCGCATTACGGCTGCTGGGGCTCCGTGAAGGCGGAGCGGAGAAGAGTTCGCCGCATTTGCACCGTTGCGGCCGCTATTGGCGGTCGAACGGTTCGGCCTGAATCTTGCCGTTCTGCTTCAGGAGAATCTCCACTTTGCCTTCAGCTTCTTCCAACTCTTTCCGGCAAGAAGCAGAAAGCTGCATTCCTTCTTCGAAAAGTGTCAGCGATTTCTCCAATGGCACTTCGCCTTGTTCCAGTTCCTGAACGATTCTTTCCAAGCGCTGAATGCACTCTTCAAATTTTGGCAAAAGGGAAAAACTCCTAAGGTGATTCTACACAAAGGACAGGCTCGAACCATACAGTGAAAAATGTAGCAAAAACGATATTGCTTCTAAGGTTTCAGCTGCGAGTTCGATCTTAGGCTGTGGACGCTCGGGAATCTCCCAGAGCCTCGAGCACGTCCACGGCGGAGGTGTAGCGTCCTTGCGGAGCGCTGATTTGGGCACCTTGCACCATACCGCGTACTGAGACCAGCATTTCGCGGGCGATGGCGATGCCTTCTTCGCGGGCGGCTTCAGGCGAAGGGGCACGGGTCATGCGCTCGAGGATGGCATCGGGGACCGACACCCGCAGTTCATTCTTCATGAACTCGGCATTGCGGGCGCTGACCAGGGGCCAGATCCCGGCGATGACCGGGATGCGGCAATGCTCGATCTTGCGCAGGAAATTCTCTAGCAGCGAAAGATCGAACACCGGCTGGGTGACGGCGAACTCGGCCCCGGCTTCAACCTTGTATTCAAAACGGCTGATTTCTTCATCAATATTCAGCACGCCGGGATTGGCGCCGACGCCGATAGCGAAACCGGTGCCGATGCCGATGGGGTTGCCGCCTATGTCTAGACCGCGATTGAGGTTGTGGACAATATTGACCAGGCCGATGGCGTCCACGTCGAAGACGGCGGTGGCGTCGGGGTAGCCGCCCATCTTCGGCGGATCGCCGGTGATGCAGATCAGGTTCTTGATGCCGACGGCGGCTGCGCCCAGCAAATCCGACTGGATGCAAAGTACGTTGCGATCGCGGCAGGTGTAGTGCAGGATGGCCTCGATCCCAGCCTGCTGTTGCAGCAGCAACGAAAGTGCCTGATTGCTCATCCGGGCGGATGCGCGGGGGCTGTCAGGAATATTAATTCCGTCCACGCCAACTGATTTCAGGTAGCGCGCGCCCTCCAGTTCCTTCTGGATGTTGGTGCCCTTGGGCGGAACAATTTCCACCATGGCGACGAATTCGCCGTGGGCAATCTTGGCGCCGAGTTGCGATCGTTTTTCCAGCGGCACGGCGGCGACGGCCCGAGGGGCTGCTTCGGCCCTGGTTTGGGCATCGGCGGTGCGGGCACGTGCCTGGGTTGCGCGCAGGGCGGATTTCATCACCCGCGTGTGTTCCGGAGTGGTGCCACAGCAACCGCCGATCAGGCGAACGCCGGCGGCCACGAACTTCCGCGCGTAGCTCGCCATGTACTCCGGCGAGCACAGGTAGATATTGCGCCCTTCGACGGAGCGCGGAATTCCGGCGTTCGGCTGGGCGGAAATCGGAAGCGATGTAGCTGCGCGGACCCTCTCGATGGCGTCGAGCATGGCCACGGGGCCGACGCTGCAGTTGCAGCCGATCACGTCCACGCCCCACTGTTCGATCCGCGGCGCGAAGACTTCCGGCGTCGAGCCGTCCATGCAGTTGGAGTCTTCGTCCACGGTGACCTGGGCAACGACCGGAATCTTGGGATCGACGTCGCGGGCGGCGAGGAAGGCCTGATGCAATTCCTCGACATAGCCAAAGGTTTCCAGAATCAGAATGTCGGCGCCGCCTTCGAGCAAAGCGGTAATCTGGGCACGGAATGCGTCACGAGCTTCCTGGAGCGAAGTCTTGCCGAGGGGTTCAATCCTGACGCCCAGAGGCCCGACCGAGCCCGCTACCCAGGCGTCAAAACTCTTGGCAGCCTCTTTGGCCAGTTTGGCGCCGGCGAAGTTGATTTCGCGGACTTTATCGGCAAGCCCGTGGCGTTCCAACCGGAAGCTGTTGCCGCCAAAGGTGTTGGTCTCAATGACTTCGGCGCCAGCTTGCAGATAATCGTGGTGAAGCCCGCGAATCAGGTCCGGCTGCGAAAGATTGAGTTCGTCATAGCAGCGGTTGATGAAGATGCCCTTTTCGTAGAGCAGGGTGCCCATGGCGCCATCGCATAGCACCGGGGAAGCCTTCAGACGCGCTAAGAAGTCGCCCGCCATATTCTTGAGAATACAGGAGAGAGAACGGACTTGCATTGTCCGGTCTGGCACCGGACCTGGAAAATGTTTAGGGTAGCCCTCTGATATAATCCGCTCTTTCGCATCTAACTCTCTATCCTTCAATGCTCTTCGGAGTCCCACGGTTGAGAAAAACCTTAAGTGCCTTAATTGTGTGCGTTTTCGGGAGTGCCATGCTGGTTTCATGCAGCGGCAACGGCTACTCGAACACCAACCAAGCGTCGAACCACCCGAAGTTTCGGGCGTTTGTCTCGAATCCGCTCCACCAGAGCCAGGTGGGTATTTCTCCTGGGCTTGAGATTGTAGATGCTTCCCGGGATCTCTTGTCCGTGTCCGGAGTGTCGCTTGCCGGGCTGTTGCCGGATGCGGGCCTCATGGTCGTAAGCCCCAAGAAAGACCACACTCTGGTGGTGAGTCAGGCAGGCAACCAAATCGCGGTCGTGGACAATGCGGCCCAAGCCGGCACTGGCGCCACGGGCTTCGCCGGAACCACCGAAAGTCTGTTCGTTTGGACTGATGACGTGAGCGCATTTGTTGCCATACCCAGCGCTCCCATGCTCGGGCAAGCGCCCGGAGGTGTGGCCAGGACTGACATCTCGGGCAGAGCAACCACCGCGGTGGTTCCGGTCCCCGGAGCCCACTATCTGGTTCCCAGCCCGACCGGCAATCAGATTCTGGTTTTTTCCGATAACTCGGACGCCGTGACATTGCTGTACCCCGCTTTGATCGGGAGCGGTCCGCAAACCAACAGCCAAGTGCCCTGTACGTCTGTTCCCATCGCCGCCTGCGCCGTGAGCGGCTTCGACCGGCCGGTTTGGGCCGTGTTCAACAGCAGCGGCTCGACGGCTTACATTTTCAACTGCGGGTTGGAGTGCGGAGGCGCGGGGAATGCCAGCATTGTTCCGCTCAATGTAGGAACCCAATCGGCTGGAGCGCCGATCCCGCTGGTGAATGGAGGGGTGGTTGGCGGAGCGACGATCGGGTTGGTATCCGGCAATACGCTCTATGTTGCCGGAACACCCCCGGGCACGGCCTGTGGGGCCGGCACCGCCGCGGCGAATTGCGGAGTTCTCAGCCTTGTAGATCTCGGGTCCTTGTCTGTAGCTGCAACTGTGCTGATTCCTGACGGCTATCACAACCGCATCCAGATGGGCGCGAATGGGCAGTTGTTCGTGGGCTCCCGCACCTGCACCAATGTCACCAGTTCTACCGAGACGCGCGGCTGCTTGGCGATTTTCGATACGGTGCACTCCAAGGTCATCGTTCCACCGCAAAATGGCGATGTCACGGGAATTGAGCCGATTCCGAACCGGCATGTGGTTTACGTTTGCCAGGGCGGAGGGCTGCAAATCTACGACACGACTACCGATAAGCTCCAGGCGACCCAGGTGAACATCGTCGGGCAGGCGATTGATGTGAAGGTCGTGGACTTCTAGGGAATTGAATCATTGAATCATCGGGGGATTGAATCATTTTTCAAAACCCACGGGTTTCATTGATTCAATGATTCAGTCCACCGATGATTCAATCTATTTTGGTTCCAGAATCAGCCGGTGCGCCGTTGCATCCTCTGCCGCCGATTTCGAAAATGGCAACTTGAACGTATAGCCGGAGTACCACGCCTGCCACTGATCCAGATAGTAGGGGCTGAGGAAATTTCCGGATTGTCCGGTCACTGTGTTGAGGGTTGAAGCATCCAGATTCGATAGATCGGCCGTAAACCGCTCCGAGGGTCCGTAATCGCGGCCCGCGGCCTTAACGGTGTATCCGCTGCCGGACTGCGGTTGTTCGCCCGGGCCGGTCCAGCGGCGCAGAAGGGGGATTTTCCCGAGGATCGGATTCTGGATGGTCATGGAATCCAGCGGGCCCCAGTTCCAGGAATTCAAGTCGGCCGGGGCTTTCTGTAGAGCTTTATCCATGGCCGCTGCAAGCAGATCGTCGTAGGTATCGTAACCATGTGGCAGCCAGCGTGGCGGCTGGTGGGTAAGGACGTTCTCCAGCCACACCGTTTCCATCATCCAGTGATAAGTTTCCCAAGTCTCTGGCCCGCCGGACAGCGGGTAGTCTCCCAACTTAGAAGCCAGAAGCATACGTCTGAGTTCGGTCCGGGCTTGGGTGGCGAGGGTGGGCGCGGCTGAGTTCGCGTCCATCTGGCCATTCCACTGGCGCAGGATATTTGCTGCATCGTGGGCGCGGGGCGAGGCACTCTTCGCGTGGTCTATGGCATAAACGAATTTGTCAGCCACGAAGCGATCAAGCTCAGAATAGACATCGGTTTCCAGACTCAGCATGTCCGCGGCAGCAAACTTCTTGCCCGATCCCAGCACACGATAGATTCGGTCGGTACGCCAGGGAGCTTCCCACTGCACGCTGATGGAATAGGGGTAGCCGTCAGGGGTGATGCGCCCGTTGGCGGTGGCGATGATACCCGACGGCGGATTGAATACATTCGGTAGCTTGTCGAACGGAATGTAACTGGTCCACTCGTGGGCGTTGTTACTGCCATCTACGGGAAGGCTACCGTCGCCGGCGGCGCGAATCGGGATCTTTCCGGTCGCCTGATATCCGATATTGCCATCGATGTCAGCATAAACAACGTTCTGACCGGGCGCGTCGAATTCTGAAAAGGCGCGCCGAAACTGTTCCCAGTTCTGGACCGAATCCACGTGGAAGAACGGATTGCGAATGCCGTCGTAAAGCGTCCAGCGCAGCGCGATCTTGCGGGTCTCCCCGGGAGCCAGTTCACTCACGATGGGGCCATGACGGGTGACCTCCACGTTGACCACCACATCGGCCTTGCCCTTCACGTGGATCACTTCCTGTCGCACTTCCGGCTGTTTCCAGCCATCGGGTGTCAGGTACTGTCCCTGGCCGTTGAAGGTTTCGATGAAGGCATCTTCGATGGCGGGGCCGACGTTGGTGAATCCCCAAGCCACGCGGCGATTGTGCCCGACAATGACGTAGGGATAACCGGGAAGGGTGACGCCGGCCACATCGAAATCGCCGGAAAGCAGGTGCGCTTCATACCAGAGATTCGGCATTTGATGGCCGAGGTGCATGTCATTCGAGAGCAGAGGTTTGCCGGTAACCGTGTGCGCTCCGGATACGACCCAGTCGTTCGATCCGAGCGCGACCGGTTGCTCGCGCAGGAAGGGTTCCAGCCAAGGGTTAAGCAGGGCGGGCATCCCGGCGGGCGCGGAATGAGTGGACGACGCAACCGGGCGCGCCGGAGTCACAGGCTGATCGGGCGGAGGGGCATCGAGTGTGGGCGATGCGGCGGTTGGCGGATGGTCTCGCCACGAGGTATTCACGTAGAGATCTGCGGTGAGTTCAGGGCCCAGCTTGGCGAGGACGCGTTCGCGGGTGAGGGCGAACAGGGGATTGGTGCTGAGGGTTTCAACCATCTGATAGGCGATCATCAGCGAATCTTTTTCGGTCCACGGACGCGGCGAGTAACGCAGCGCGCGAAACTCCAGAGGCAGGCGGTTCCGATGGGTTTCGATGTAGGCATTTACCCCGCGCGCATAAGCGGCGAATTGCGCGCGGTCTTCGGGCGTGGCTGCCAAAAGTCCCTTTTCCGCCGCCGCTCTGATCCCAAGAATGCGCTGCTGGCGGTCATGTTTCAGCGCAACGTCGCCCACGATTTCCGAGAGGTCTCCGGCGGCGGCGCGGCGGAGCAAATCCATCTGAAACAACCGGTCTTGCGCAGTGATGTATCCTTGCGCAAAAAAAAGGTCGTCAAGAGTGGCGGCCTCAATCGTCGGAACTCCATGACTGTCGCGGTTCACGCTGACTGGGGCGGAGATCCCGGACACCGGGAGCGGGCCATCGAGATCGGGGAGCGCCGAACGCGCAATGGCGACCAGCCATGCCACAGCACCTGAGGCCACAAGCAGTAAGACCAATGCGAACAGACCCAAAACTCGCAGAGGCCGGGACCCTCGGCGCGGCGACGCCACCGGAAGCAGAATGTTGGAACTCATGCGGAGCATTCGATTGTAGGTCGAGCCACAGCGAATGGCAAAATTCGATCGGGTGATCGGGCCATCGGATGATCGGGTCATCTGAGAATCGCGAGGGTTGGAGGGTAGATCACCCGATTCGTCCATTTGGCTGTCGCCGCAAAGGTAAGTATTATCGGTAACCAATGATCTGCTCTCACTGTGCTGCGGAAATGCCGGAAATCAGCGCCTTCTGCCCAGGGTGCGGACGCTCTGTGACTGCGCCTGAAACCCTAACTGTCGCAGACACTGGCGACGCCTTGTTCGGAGGGCTGGCCTATGCGACGCCAGTTCCGGCAATCGTGTTCTTGGCGGTCCCGGCGCTGAAGAGCAGCCGCTTCGTGCGATTTCATTCCTGGCAATCGCTGTTCTTTTTCGCGGCGGGCGCGGTGGCGGCATTTCTGGTGAGGTTTCTGTTTGCGATCTTGTCCTTCTTGCCGGTCATCGGATTTCTGCTCGCCTGGCTCTCAGTAGGAATAACTTTTATCGCGATCGCGGTGATCTGGGTGGTGCTTCTGGTGAAGGCGCTGCAAGGGCAAGGCTACGAGTTGCCGGTGATTGGCGCTCTTGCATCGAGGCTGGCAGGGTGAAGATATTCCACGATGATTCTTTGGGACTTAGCCCGCCCGGTTCCTGAACCGCTTGACAGGAACGTTGCGGGATGGCATTCCTATAGTCTTTTATTCCTCTGTTCCATTGTTCCAGGCGACTCTTGGCACAGAGGGTTGGGTACCACCAGAAAGGGACTTCTTGAGAGTTAAGGTGTTTTATCACGACCGGTGTTTTGACGGGGCGTCATCCGCGGCCTTGTTTTCGCGGTTTTACCAGGAGCGGATTCGCAACGACGTGGAGTTTGTTTACTCGGGCCTGCTGCATCGCGCGGGAGCTTTGTTCGACGAGGCGGATTTCGACGGCCAGGAAAACGCCATCGTGGACTTCAAGTACTCGAGTTCGCCGAAAATTACCTGGTGGTTCGACCATCACGAGAGCGCATTTCTTTCGCCCGCCGATGCGGCGCACTTTGAACAGGACCAGAGCAACCAAAAGTTTTATGATCCCGGCTTTAAGTCCTGCACCAGCTTTATTGCCATGATTGGTGAGCAGCGCTTCGGGTTTAATCGCGCAGCCGTTGCCGAACTGGTGCACTGGACGGACATCATTGACGGGGCGATGTATCCCGACGCAAAGACTGCCGTGGAAATGAAAGCTCCAGCCATGCAGTTGACGATGGTGATCGAATCCATGCAGGACCCCACATTTATTCCGCGGCTGATTCCGCTGCTGGCGAGGACCCCGCTGTCGGAAGTGATCAACGCTCCGTTTGTCGCTCCACTGCTGCCGCCGCTGCTTGAAAGGCATCGGCAATCGATGGGGGTGCTCAAGGAACGCACCGAATCCAAAGACGGAACGCTGTTTTTCGATATCACCGATCTCGAACTGGAAGGCTACAACAAATTTGTGCCGTACTATTTACATCCCGAGTCCGTCTATAGTGTTGGGCTGAGCAAGAGCAGTTTTCGAGTGAAAGTATCTGTCGGTTCGAATCCGTGGGCTCCGTCACCGCCGGTGGTGAATCTGGCGAAGATTTGCGAACGTTACGGTGGCGGCGGCCATGCGAGAGTAGGTGCGATTTCTTTCGACGTCGCCCACAGCGCAGAAGCGCGACAGGCGGCGCAGGAAATCGTGAAAGAGCTTCGCGCCAGCGCGCGTGACTCCAGCCAATGAATTCAGATCATCCCCAATCCCAGGCTGCCGTTGGCAGCAAAGAACATCGCGCCCGGCTGCAGGCGTTGCGCACGGTGGCGCTGTTCGAGTTGGGAAAGGGGCTGCTGGTGCTGGTCGCGGCTGTGAGCCTTTATTGGGTTGACCCCAAGGATGTGGCGGAATGGTTCTTACGTTCTCTTCACATCAGTCCTGACCGCCACCTTGCCCATCTCCTGCTGCGATTGGCGGGACGGCTAAGCGATGCCAAGGTCTGGCTTGTGGTCTTAGGGGCGTGCAGTTACTCGGGCTTGCGGTTTGCCGAGGCCTACGGCCTTTGGCGGGCCAGGGCCTGGGCGGAGTGGGTTGCCCTGATCTCTGGCGCAAGCTATCTTCCCTTCGAAATCCAATTGCTGGTGCGTCACGTGTCTCTCCTCCATGCTGCATTTCTCATCGTCAATCTCGCAATCGTAGCTTTTATGTTTTATCTGCGGATATATGTTCCACAGCGCGAAAAGAGGAGAACTCCGCAGCCTCCCCCCTTAAGTTAGAATTCAACCCAGTCCCTGCGCGAACGAGTTGCGGAAACCTTGTCCATTTCAGGAAAGCTCACCCGGAGAAAGTTCCTTTACACCGCCGCTGGCGCAGTTTCGGGCGCAGCGGTCGCCGGCGGCTGGGGCTTTGAGGAGTCCAACCACCCGCAAGTTACCCGGATCGAGATCTCGCTTGCGCGGTTGCCTCACGCCTTCGATGGCTTCACCATTGCCCAACTAAGCGACTTTCACTACGACGACCGCTTCTCAGCCATACCCATTCAGAAGGCGGTAGAGATCGTCAACGGTCTGCGTCCCGATCTGATTGCCCTGACTGGTGACTTTGTGACGGTTCCATTGCTGAACAGGTCACCCGGTACCCGGAGGAGTTTCGCGCAAGGCGCCGAACCGTGCGCCGAAATTTTGCAAGGTCTGCAGGCTCCCATGGGCAGGTTCGCCGTGTTAGGGAACCATGACGCCAATTCCGATCCAGCGCGGGTTGTCCGTGCATTGCGCGATCATCATCTACCAGTGCTGATAAACCGCTCGATTCCGCTGGAGCGCGGAAAGGACCGCATCTGGCTGGCCGGGATTGACGATGTGTTGGAGGGCAGGCCAGATGTAGGTCTTGCGCTGGAGAATATTCCGTCCACAGAGTGCACCATTATGCTGGCGCATGAGCCGGACTTTGCGGACGAGATTTCGGTGACGCCAGTTGACTTGCAGCTTTCCGGACACTCCCACGGCGGACAAGTGTGGATTCCGGGAATCGGCGCGCCATGGCTGCCGCCGCTGGCCAAGAGATATCCGCGAGGACTGTACAAGGTGAGGAACCTGACGCTGTACACGAATATCGGAATCGGAACGATTCGGGCACCGATTCGCCTCAACTGCCCGCCGGAGATCACTTTGATCACGCTGCGAAGCAAAACCAGTTAACCGCCGAGACGCCGAGGCCGCAGAGAGAACAATTTTCGTGAATTTCTCGGCGACCTCGGCGTATTCGGCGGTGAAAAGGTTGTTCCAGATGAGTCAGACCCGTTCAGGCGATCAGAAAAGATCCGAACAAGCTGTAGAGAAGCACAGCCAATACCAGCATGGTGAAGAATACGTACATGCGGTCGCCCTCGATGGCGAAGGCAGCGACCGAGAACATGACGCGGACAATCGGCGTCGCAATCAGCAGCAGCAAGCCCAACTGCATGATGGCACGTGAGTCGCCGGAGAAAGCAGCGTGGACGATTCCGTGTACGGTCCTCAATTCATCCGCTACCGCGTGGAAAGTGCGGTAGTCCACGTGCGCAGCCGGATGCGCCCCCAGAAACAGCGCGGCACCGACAATCACCACCGTCGCCGCTGTCAGAACGCCGGCGCGCAGCAGGTAGGCAATGACGATCTCGGTTCGTTGCTCGTACCACTCCTGATTTTGAAGATTTGGAAGCCGCCGCTCGGCGACGCGCCGCTCTTTCCAATTCATCAGAAGGCCCCTCGGAAACCCTTGAACAGCATTTCTATTCCCAGCAGGACGATCACGATGCTGAAGACCAGACGCAGCGACTTGGTTTGGGTCTTGACCAGCACCCGCGTCCCGATCAGCGAGCCGAGCAAGACTCCGAGCATCACCGGCATGGCTAGTGACGGATCAATGTAACCGCGGCTTAAATAGACTCCAGCGCTGGCCGCCGCGGTCACGCCGATCATGAAGTTGCTGGTAGTGGTCGAAACTTTGAATGGGATTTTCATTGCCTGGTCCATGGCTACGACTTTGAGCGCGCCGGAGCCGATGCCCAGCAGCCCCGAGAGTGCGCCCGCGCCGAACATGACTCCGAATCCGGTGGGCACGTTATAGACGTTGTAGCTGCGCAGGCCGCTGGTGTCGGGAAAAGTTCCGTTCATCTTGAGTTTGGTCGCGAGCGGGTCGGGGGGGAGTTCGACCGCGGTCCTGGGACGCGTGCGCCGCGAAACGTACGCAGAATACGTCAACACCACTCCGAAAATAATGGCAATCGTATTCGCCGGAACCTTCGCGGTGAGATACGCACCCAGCAGCGCGCCCAGTGTCGTCGCGATTTCCAGAAACATCCCAATGCGGATGTTGGAGAAGCCTTCTTTCACGTAAGCGGCGGCCGAACCGGACGACGTTGCGATGACTGATACCAGCGACGCTCCGATGGCATAACGTAGGTCAACATGGAAGAAGATGGTGAGCAGCGGGACCAGGACCACGCCGCCCCCAAGGCCGGTCAGTGCGCCGAGAAAGCCGGCGGCCAGGGATCCGGTCCAGACCAGGAAGGTGAATTCGAGGACGTTCATTCGGATTGATTTCGGTTCAGCGTAACGATTGTGCCGCGAGGCTTCATATCAGGGCACGCCTTCAGGCGTGCCGTTAGATCCACGCCACGAAATCGCCTTTAGGCGCTGCGGGCGGCGGCGTAAGCCGCTCGCCAAAATCGCCAGTCTCGATACGGCTGAAGCCGTATCCTGATACAAACCTTCTCGTCCCGTTCACGAGGCCTCCCAGTTAGTTTGACACAGTGCAGCGCCAGCGCGAGCACGCCGACACTCCGCAGTTACTTCTCCGCGGCGCGCTGGCGGGTGAATCTATTTGTATGACCCACAACAAATTGGTCGAGAGAGCCGTGGCCTGGCTGCGCAGTTACGGCTGCGGCGTGGTGCTCTCGGAGCAGAGTTGTGCCAGCGGAGAGACTCCGGACGCCATCGGCTGGAAGCGGGGCAGCCATTCGGTGACCGTGGAGTGCAAAATCTCGCGCGCCGATTTTCTGGCCGACCGCGAAAAACCCTTTCGCCGAAAGCCAGAAAAAGGCATGGGATGCGAGCGGTTCCACCTGGCTCCCTCCGGACTGCTGCGGCCGGACGAATTGCCCGCCGGATGGGGATTGCTGGAACTTCGCGGAAGATCGGTCGAGATGGTCTGCATGTCATCTGGGAAGCTGCGTGCTGCTGTCGGATTCCGTCGCGAGATGAATCTGCTCCTCGCTAGCCTCCGCCGCGTGGAAGTGCGGATCGAGCCGCAATCCATCACCGACTTTCTGAAATGGAAAAACCGCATGGCGGAATACAACCGCGGGAGTTTGCCGGAGGGGATTCTGGCGGCGGGGGAGGAAGCGAATTGCTTCCTGGGGGCGGATGCGGGGGAGGGGGATTAGGGAACTGTGGATTGAGATTTCCTTGTGACACCGAAATCCTTGTCGAACT
Organism: uncultured Acidobacteriota bacterium; assembly: GCA_963839975.1. GTDB lineage: Bacteria > Acidobacteriota > Terriglobia > Terriglobales > Acidobacteriaceae > Gp1-AA145. Next base: position 1,802,339 of record CAWIXA010000003.1, read on the forward strand.
GATATTCGAAGTTTTGGCGAGCTTCACCATTAACCGGATTCAGCAGATCCGTACGATAGCGTTCAAGATGGGCCTTGAGATCCTGTGGAAGGTGCTCCGGACTGATCGCAAGTATTTGAGCCTCGGAATCGTAAGCCATTGCCTCGCCGTTCGGTGGCTGACCGAGACCCACACGGTGGCGAGTTCTTGAGTTGTGGTAAAGACCGCACCGCGCATCTTTCCAAAGAACGTCGAGCAGCTGCTTCCGCACTTCAGAGGGAACGTTCCGGATAGACGGAAAGACCGCCTGAACGCCCGCTTTGAAATACTCGTTGTCTTTCTTGTGGCTGCCTTTGGGCGCTTGGTACTTCCCGATTGTCTCGAAGTAGCTTAGGCATATCTGAAGTACGGCGAAACCTGAGTGCCGTATCGCCAGTAGCGTCGTTCCGCCGTCAAGCGGAAGCCCGCCATTAGCAACTAAGTCCGCGACGTGCAACTGCCAGCCCAACGCCTGCTGATAGAAGATATCAATTTTCTTTTCGAGCGGGATTGGCCAAATAAGATCATCGTCCTTGTCTTTCCACGTGATCCACATTGATCTCACCTCTTGAGAAGGTTTTCGTAGGAAGCTTCGCTCATTGAGCAGTGTGCCGGCAATTGTTCCCACTGCGCTTCACCCAAGAGCATGAGCGGGATGTCCAAGCCCGATCGCGCGTTTCGCCACAGCGCGAAGTGTGCGGTCATCGCCTCGCGGGGAAATCCTCCTCACATCATCATTTTGCAGAAACACAAGCTCGAAGAACTCTTTTTCTGCCGGCGACATCGAGCAATGGCGCTGGAATCGTTTCAAACGTGCCATGTTGTGGCAATGGTTGCCGCCACCCAGGCGTAGGAGATGTTTCTCGATCGTGTCTAAACTGACGTCTCTAGTCGCCGCCATCCGGATGGTCCTTCGGAAATTTCGCCAAGCACGAGGCGCGCCGCCTACAGCTCCCGCCGACCTTCCATCGCTTTCAGCATCGTGATTTCATCGGCGTACTCGATGTCGCTGCCGGCGGGGATGCCGGTGGCGATGCGGGTTACTTTCAGTCCGGCGCGGCGGAGTTGGCCGGAAAGATACGTCGCCGTGGCCTCGCCTTCGACGGTGGGATTGGTGGCAAGAATGACTTCGTCCGCTTGGCCGGCTTCGACGCGCTTCATCAGATTCGCAATGCGCAGTTGCTCCGGGCCCACGCCGTGGATGGGCGAGATGGCTCCGTGCAGCACGTGATAGACGCCGTTGTAATGGCGCGTTTTTTCGACGGACGCGATGTTGGTCGGCTCCTCGACCACGCAGATGAGGCGCTGGTTGCGCGTCGCGCTGGAGCAATAGACGCAGGGATCAACGTCGGTGATGTTGTTGCAGATGGAGCACAGGCGCAGGCTGGCTTTGACGTCGTGGATGGCTCCAGCGAGGGCGTCAGCGTCGTCGTTGCTGGAGCGCAGAATATGGAACGCCAGCCGCTGCGCAGACTTGCTGCCAACGCCGGGAAGTTTTTTCAGCTCGTCGATGAGACGAGCCATGGGTTCAGCGAAGCGAGACATATCTTGATCGGGGGATCTGGTGATCGGGTCATCGGGTGATCTGAAAACCGCATGCCACGTGGTTTTAGATCCTCCGATCAGCCGATAGCCCGATCATCCGATTCCGGGCAGGTTCAGACCTCCCATCATGCCGCCCATGGTGGATTGCATGGCGTCGTCCACTTTCTTGGCGGCGCCGTTGATGGCGGCGGCGATCAGGTCTTGCAGCATTTCAATGTCGCCGGACTTTACCGCCTCGGGGTCAATCTTGATGCCGAGCACTTGCTTGCGGCCGTCCATTTTCACCGTAACTGCGCCGCCACCCGAAGATGCCTCGACCACCGTCTCCTGCATTTTCTTCTGCAGGACTTCGTACTGCTTCTTCGCCTGCGACATTAATTCTTGAATGTTGAATCCAGTCATGGGGCAGCTCTTGGGTTGTTGGCTCCTGGTTCTTAGCTCTTAGCTTGCATCGTTATGATCTTGGCCAAAGCCAAGAGCTAATGGCTTAGAGCTTATTTCCTGTAATCAATGACCGTTCTGATTTCAGCGCCGAATTTTTCTTTCATACGCTGGACTACCGGTTCCTGTTCGGCACGGCCGCGGCTGCCGCCGTTTCCGTTGGCTGCCGGTTTCGGCGCAGTCGTCTGAGTCGCCGCGGGCTGTAAGTTTGCGCCGGGGACAATCTGCAGCCTGACGGCTCGTCCTAAGGCTGCGCTCGCCGTCGCGATGATCATCCGCTTGGCGTCGGCGCTGATCGACATGTCGATCAGCGTCGCGGAAGATGCTACCCGGATCACCAGTTGATTGCCTTCAATCTGCCATTCTCCAGCTTCGAGCATGGAGGCGAGCATGTTCTGGCCCGCGGACGCCAGCGCGTTCAGCACGGCGGCGCGAACGTCATCTAAGCTGGCTTGATCGGGCTTTGGCGTCGGGTCTGGACTCGGGCGTCGATTCAATCTGGGGCTGGCTTTCTGGAGCGGCGGACCACGGCGGGCGCGGCCGATCCCATGACGACTTGCTGGTTGCTGACCGCGGCCGGTGCGGGACGCGAAGGCGCTCCGCGTCTCGGAAGCTTCCGACCGCGGAGTGCCCTTGCGCGCCGAGTCGGCGGCAAATGGAGAAATGAATGGACGCGGCGCTGCGCGGCGGCTCCGGCTTTCTCGGCTTCCGGGGCGAGTGCCAGTTTGCGCTCTGGCGACGGCGGTCCGCTCCGGCGTGGCTCCGCTCAGCAACTGCTCCATCGGCAGCAATCGCTGCGCGTGGGACATCTTCAAAAGTCCCAGCTCAAGATGGAAACGCTGTTCCTGGCGATAGCCGAGTTCGCGAATGCGTGCGCAGCATGATTTGCAGATGCCGCGCCAAGTCTTCTTCGCTGAACAGTTCTGCAATCCGTGCGACGCGGGCGCGCTCGTCGCGATGAAATCTGGAGCAGGGAAGAGTCGGCTCCGGCAACTTTGGCGACCACGGCATTGCGCAGGAACCGCACCAACTGCCTCGCGAAGTGGACGGGATTCTGTCCTTCGGTGAGCAGGCGGTCGGTGATCTGCAAAATTTCCTGGCTGGCGCTGCGCGAAACCGCCTGCATGATTTCTTCCAGCACGCCCGACGGCGCAGCGCCGATCAGCTGCCGAACAGATTCCGCGCTCAGACTGCCCTGGTTCTCGCTCGATGCAATGGCCTGGTCGAGAAGCGAAAGCGCGTCGCGCACGGAGCCGTCGCCGGCTTCGGCCAGAAGCGCCAGCGCGTCTTCGTCGGCGGAGATGTTTTCTCGTCCGCACAAGTCTCTGAGTTGTTCGACAATCTGCTCGAACTTCACGGCGCGAAAACTGAAATGCTGGCAGCGCGAGCGGATGGTCTGCGGAATGTCTTCGGGCGCAGTCGTCGCCAGCATGAAGACCACGTGTCCGGGCGGCTCTTCGAGCGTCTTGAGCAGGGCGTTGAAAGCCGCGTCGGTGATCTGGTGGGCTTCGTCGAGAATGTAAATCTTGAAGCGATCGCGCGCGGGACGATAGCGCGTGGCCTCGCGCAATTCGCGGATTTCGTCGATGCCGCGATTGGTGGCGGCGTCAATTTCAATCACGTCCACGGAGTTGCCGGCGCGAATCTCGGTGCAGGAGTCGCAAATTCCGCAAGGCTCGGCGACCGGCTTGTCCGACGAGCGGCAATTCAGCGCCATCGCCAGAATGCGCGCGATGGTGGTCTTGCCGATGCCGCGATGCCCGCTGAAAATGTAGCCGTGAGCGGTGCGTCCCTGCTCGATGGCGTTTTTCAGGGTGCGGGTGACGTGGTCCTGCCCGATGACTTCGGAAAATTTCTGCGGACGGTATTTGCGGGCCAGGACCTGGTAGCTCATGAAGAGATGAGGTGATTATACGTGATGGCGGAGGGCGTAAAATTCGGCCATTTGGGGCCATTCTTGGCTTGCGAAGCGGCGTCGCAAGATATACCCTTTTCGCTGGATTATTGTGAGGAAGGAGACTGCCATGCAACTGAAAATAGGCGTTCGGCAGCTCAATGATGGGATCGTTGTAGTGGACTGCGCCGGGCGCATCGTATTCGGCGAAGAAACGGCAGAGTTGCGTGATCAGGTAAAGGCTCTGATCACCCAGGGCAGCCGCATCATTCTGAACCTTGCCGACGTGACCTACATCGATAGCGGCGGGCTTGGGACGCTGGTGGCGCTTTACACTACGGCGCGGAACGCCGGCGGAGCGGTCAAGCTGGCACGGCTTACGCAACGGGTGGGCGATCTGCTGCAGGTCACCAAGCTGCTGACCGTGTTCGAGGTTTACAACAGCGAAGAGGAAGCGGTGCAGTCGTTCCGGGCGGGCGCAGCCGCTTAGATCTTGACTAGCAGTCGGCCGCGACCGAAGTTGTCTCCGCAAGCACGCATCCGTGCGGCTATTCAGAAAATTCCCAAGGGGAAAGTCTCGACCTACGGCGCCGTGGCTCGCGCGGCCGGTTTACCCCATGGCGCGCGGCAAGTGGCGAGGGTGTTGCAGCGGTCGTTTGGATTGCCCTGGCAGCGTGTGCTCGGCGCAGGTGGCGCGATCAAGTTGTGCGGAGATTCGGCGATCGAACAGCGGCTGCGGCTGGAAGCGGAAGGGGTGCGCTTTCGCGGGCGACGGGTGGATATGAAGGCACACGAGTTCAGGTTCCGATCTCGGTGAGTGTAAATCGCCGTTTTCGTCAATTGTTGAACGGTGCATAATCTTGTCGGGCGGGAGCACGATGAAAGTCGGAACCGCATCATTTGGTTACGCTAGTCATCGCGGCCATTGCAGCGATCGTCCTATTGATACACATCGCTGGGATCGCACGGCATGACGCACAATATCATGCCATCTTGAAAACCTATTCTGATCGTGCTAAAACCAGGCATAAAACGAAGCGAAGTCGAAAACTACTTCATCATGTCAGAAGCTATGTTTCGTTTGACCGAGGAGCATCCGAAGACCTTGTGCAAGTTGCGCGTGAAAGACCGGGATGGCTTTGCCAAGAGCAACTCGTCTACTTGGGATTCGAGTTTGCCGCTGTTGAACCCAAGAAGGAATTGGTTGCTGATCCCGGCGACAGCCTGGTGCGGATGTTCCCTAAATCGCTCGGATTGTCTAGACCTTCCATGAAGAAGTTCACAAAACTCTTTGAAGGCCGGCGATGCAACGGTTGAAACATCGCCATTACACTCATTGACTCGTTATTTCATCTGCCCGATCGACAGTGAGCCTCAGTTCCTTCCTCAAAGGTACATCTATCTCTGGCTGGCTTCTCCCGCATGTACTCTCCGATTGAAACTCCGCCGATTTATTTCGCGGGACACTCAATGATTTCCATTCGCCGCCCTTGAAGTGTTTTGCCAGAAACACAATCTGTCCGCAGTGGTAGGCGTAGTGCGCGATCTGTCGGTTGATGGCCTGCATCACCGAATGCGGTTCGCCGCGAATGGTGACGGTGCGATTGAGGTCTGGCATCGGAGAGCGGCGTCAGGGCTTCAAATACTTTCTCCCAGACCTTCATTCCAGTCTCGCGTCAGATCCGCGCGAGTCGCGGCAGGATCGACAAATTCCGTGTCGCGGTTACGATCCGGCTTCTCGCCGTCGCTGGTCAGGAAATTCGTCCAGCGCGAGCGCATGTTGCCAGACATGTGCTTGACGATGATCGCGATGGAGTTCATCTCTTCGTCGAGCGTGGCAAACAGTTGGTCATCGGTGACCTGCTCGATCGCGCCCTCGGCCATCTTCTTATAGAAGCGAAACAGGGCGATGGAATCTTCGAGATAAGAAGTGGTGAGTTTGTGCGCCATAGCTAACCTCGGGTTCTAAACCTTGAACTGCGGATCAAGTTCAACCTGGTATCCGGCGACCAGGCGGTTGGTTTCGTTTGCCATGCCGACCACCGCCATCAGTTCGCGGAACATGTCGTCGGTCATGCCCTGTTTTCGCGCCCAGGCGGTGTGCGAGGCGATGCCGTATCCACATTGGTTGGTAACGCTCACGGCAACGTAGATCAGCTCTTTGGTGAGCGGGTCGAGGGCTCCGGGCGCCATGATCTGCTTCATGTCGGCCCAAGTTCGTTTCAGCGTTGCGGGATCGTGGGCTAAGGCTTTCCAGAAATTGTTGATCCAGTCGATTTTGCGCGTGGCCATGATGTCGTCGTAAACCGCGCGCACTTCAGGACTGGCGTCTGCGTATTCGATGAGGCCCAGGGTTGCCATTCAGTTCTCCGATGTTCAGAGATTCGGAAGCTACGAACAAAAAGCTTTACCACAGAGGGCACAGAGGATCACAGGGTAGATATCTTCTTTTGTCTCTGTGATCCTCAGTGTCCTCTGTGGTTAAAGCTTTTCTTTTCGGCAGCTCCACGTCCATGTCGGTCAATCCGCCTTTCCGCGAGTGGAACCAGCTCATGTGCGGTAGCGGGCGCTCAACCCGGCGGCGCGCAGCGATCAATTCTGCGGTGATAGCGACCGCGATCTCTTCCGGAGTGATGGCGCCAATGTCGAGTCCGACCGGAGCGTGAACTCGCTCGAACAGAGTCTCCGGGAGGCCTTCTTTTACCAGTTCGCGGAAAATTGTGATCGTCTTGCGCTTCGACCCGATCATTCCGATGTAGCGGGCTTGGGTTTGAACTGCCCAGCCGAGGACGCGCATGTCGTCGCGATGGCCGCGGGTGACGATCACGATGTACGAAGTTTCGCACGGACTCAATCGCGACATCGCCTGATCGAAGTCTTCGGCGATGACTTCTTTGGCGTCGGGAAAGCGCTCGCGGTTAGCGTAACTCTCGCGGTCGTCGATGACGCTGACGTCGAATCCCGCGCTTCTGGCGACCCGATAAAGGCTGAGCGCTACATGGCCTGCGCCGAAAACATAAAGTAATGCCGGAGGTAGCACTGGCTCGATGAAAATGTCTAAGGTGCCGCCGCAGACAAGGCCGGTATCGTACTTGGGATTCTGATTGAGATTGAAAGTGAGCGTTCGTGGTTTCTCGCTCTCCATGACCTCGCGTGCGGCTTGCCAGACTTCTGCTTCCACACATCCGCCGCCGACTGTGCCGATGATCGAGCCGTCGTCGCGGATGAGCATCTTCGCGGTCTCGAACGAAGGGACTGATCCGCGCACGTTGACGATCGTGGCCACAGCGCCGCGCCGTCCCTGCTGGCGTAGCTGGACGATCTGCTCGTATATGTCCACAGAGTGATTATTTGGGGTGGGAGGAGGGAAGTCAACTTGGCATTGTGATAGCTTGATTTGCGGCAAGGAGTTTTCATGAAAGCAGTTCGCATCCACGAATTCGGTGGTCCGGAGGTGCTTCGCTACGAAGACATTCCGGAGCCGCAACTTCGCAAAGACCAGGTGCTGGTCCGCGTGAAGGCTTGCGCGATGAATCACCTTGACCTGTGGGTGCGCAAAGGGCTGCCCGGAGTGAAGCTGCCACACATTCTCGGCAGCGACGTTGCGGGCGAAATCGTCGAGGTGGGCGAGTACGTTTCCGGATTCAAGGCAGGGCAGCGTGTCCTGCTGGCGCCGATGCACTTTCTGCGGACACTGCGTAAAGTGCGTGGCTGGATTGCAGAACCAGTGCCGCGAATTCACCGTGCTCGGCAATGCCGTGGACGGTGGCAACTGTGAATTGATTGCGGTCCCGGCGGTCGGTGTCGTGCCCATTCCAGAATCTGCGAATTTGGATTTCAACCAGGCAGCCAGCGTTCCTTTGGTCTTTACGACCGCCTGGCACATGCTGACGGGGCGGGCGGCGATTCGTCCGGGAATGACGGTGCTGGTGCTGGGAGCGAACTCCGGTGTGGGGATCGCCGGCATCCAGATTGCGAAGCTGTTCGACTGCACGGTCATTGCGACCGCCGGAGATGATCGCAAGGCCGAATTTGCCCGCAAACTTGGCGCCGACCATGTCATCAATCACTACCAGCAGAAGATCTCGGAGGAAGTTCGGCGGATTACAAACAAGGAAGGTGTGGACATCGCGATGGAACACGTTGGTCCGGCCACCTGGGATGAGAGTGTGCGCTCGCTCAAACCCGCCGGCACTCTGGTGACGTGCGGCGCGACTACCGGACCGCATGCGACGATTGATCTGCGCTTCGTTTTTTCGCGCCAGCTTTCGATTCTCGGCTCCTACATGGGGACCATGGGCGAGATGCACGAAGTCCTGAAGCATGTCTTCAGTGGGCGGCTGAAGCCGGTGGTGGATCGAGCGTTCCCGCTCAAAGAAACTCGCGCCGCCCACGAGCACATGGAGAAGAGCGAGATGCTGGGGAAGATTGTGATCAATCCTTAAACCAAAACCTTTTACCACAGAGGGCACGGAGGATCGCTGAGGCAAAGAGCTTTACCCTGTGATCCTCTGTGTCCTCTGTGGTAAAAAGCCTTGGGTGGTTTAGAATATCCTCGATGGAAAAGACGCTGGAATTCGGGCCGTACGTAGATATCGAAAACGGCAAGCGGGTCGTGAAGGACTTGACCTACGGCAACCCCACACCGGAAGGTGTGGTGCTCACGACCGTAGATAACGTCATCAACTGGATGCGCAAGAATTCCATCTGGCCGATGACTTTCGGCCTGGCCTGCTGCGCGATTGAGATGATGTCCATGGGCGCGTCGCGGTTCGATATTGCCCGCTTCGGCGCTGAGGTGTTTCGCCCGTCGCCGCGGCAATCGGACCTGATGATCATTGCCGGGCGCGTCTCCAACAAAATGGCGCCGGTCATTCGTCAACTCTGGGAGCAGATGCCGGAGCCGAAGTGGGTGATCTCGATGGGCGCGTGCGCCACCTCCGGCGGCGTGTTCAATAACTATGCGCTGGTGCAGAGCGTGAATCAGGTCATCCCAGTGGACATTTACGTTCCTGGCTGTCCGCCGCGTCCGGAGCAGTTGATCTACGCCATCACCCTGCTGCAAGAAAAGATCCAGAAAGAGCGCGGCACCATCAAGCGGGCGCTGAACATCGGCACATAGACCAGCCGCGTAGGACCAAAACCTTCCTGCACGAATTCCTTCCGAGTGCTATCTTTTGGTGCGTCGCAATTCCTGACGGGAGAACTCCGAATGGCGGTTGATCGCAGGCGATTCCTATCTGGTGTCACTCTGACCGCCGCCGGGTTGAAGTTCTTGCCAGAGACCTGGGCACTCGCCGCCGAGAATGTCGGCAAGCCGGCCGAAGCTGGGGTGAAGGCTTACGGCTCAGGCCACTTCGGCAACTGGATTGAAGACGAGTTTGGGCTGCCGTCGTTCCACTACACATGCGACCAGATCAACGACCCCAAGGCTGTTACCCAGGTGAATCCTGGAGTCTTGGGTCCGACCGAGCACATTCATCAAGTCGGCAACGACCGGGTCGTCGCCATCGCTTCCAACTACGGCCACGTACGGGTTCGGCAGGACGAAGGCGCTCCGAAATTCTTGAACGACTACGCACCGGATCGCGGCCAGTTCGCGGGCGGGTTCGGCTATTTGACCGATGGAAAAGCGGGATTGAGCACCTACTATCCCGGTAACGCGAAAAGCTTCGAGCGAACTTTCGGGATTGGATACTTCCGCAAGAAGGTTGCGGGAGAGAATTACGCGATTGATCAAGTCATCTTCGCACCCTTTGGTGACGATCCGGTATTGGTTTCGCAAATCACCATCAACAACCACAGTCGTTCCGAGGCGAACCTTCGATGGGTCGAGTATTGGGGCTGCCAGCAATATCAGTTTTCGTTTCGCGGGTTCATGCAGGGATTTGCCGGAAAGAGCATGCATGAATTGCGGCGGGATTTCGCCACGCGATTCGAGCATCATTTCAAGAAGCTTGACGATAGTTTGGGCCTGCTGGAACGGAAGGAGTTTCTCGGCCGCGACCCGGCTGACGAACGCGCTTTTCAGGGGATGGTCGCATATCTCGAGAAGAATCCGAACTCGTTCCTGACTCCACCCGACAAGAATGCTCCGAGGTCAGCCGACTTCGACGATCTCAGTCCGCCGCCCACGTTTCTTATATCGCTGGATGCTCCGGCGGATGCGGTCACGACTAACGGGGAAGATTTCTTTGGAGCCGGAGGCGTGAACAAGCCGAGCGGCCTGGAGCACAGTCTTGATGGCGACCTGAGCAAGACCGGCCCAGAGAGTGCCTTGCTGCTTGAACGAAGACTGACGTTGAAACCCGGCCAGAGCCGAACTCTGACGTTTTTGTATGGCTATCTGCCAAGCGGATTCGACCTGGACTCGCTGGCGACCAAATATCGGAAGAGTGCTCAGACCGCGCTTGCGGAATCAAGCCAGCAGTGGAAGAAAAGCGGGCTGCACTTCAGCACCGAGAGCGAGCCGTGGGTGGAGCGCGAGGTCACGTGGAACCACTACTATCTGCGCAGCGGGCTGACCTACGACAATTTTTTCCATCAGCACATTCTTTCGCAGGCCAGTATTTATCAATACGTAATGGGATTTCAGGGGGCGGCGCGCGATCCGCTGCAACATGTGTTGCCGTTTTTGTTCAGCGATCCGGAGATGGTGAAAGAAGTCCTACGCTACACCTTGAAAGAGGTCCGTCCGGACGGATCGATCCCTTATGGAATTGTCGGCCACGGCATGCCCATGCCGACCACCAGCGACAATTCCAGCGATATGCCGATGTGGTTACTGTGGACGGTGAGCGAGTACGTCTTGGCGACTCGCGACGTGCGGTTTCTCGAGTCCGACGTGGTTCCGGTCTATGGCCAGCAAGAGAGAGCCACCGTGCGGTCGCTCCTCGCGCGCTGCTACAAACATTTGACCGATGACGTGAAAACCGGCGAGCACGGCCTGATGCGCATGCTGCACGACGACTGGAATGATGCGCTGGTGCCGGGGTGGGTCCCAGCGGCGTCTCTCGGTGAAACCTTGGAGAAAAGCGAGAGCGTGTTGAACTCTGCGATGGCGGCGTATGTTTTCGATTACTACGCGCTACTGCTCAGCTATGCCGGGGATGACGACCACGCAGTGTCGTTGATTCGCCGCAAAGCGGAAGAGCATCGCGAGGCGGTGCAGAAGCTATGGACGGGAAAGTGGTTCCCCCGCGCCTGGCTTGGGCCGACGCAGGGATGGCTGGGCGAAGCAGGCATGTGGATCGAGCCGCAGCCGTGGGCAATCCTGGGCCGGGTCTCTAGCGAAGAACAGACACCGATCCTGATCAAGGCGATTGACGAGGCCCTTCGCAAGCCTTCGCCCATCGGAGCAATTCAACTGAACGACAGTCGTGACCGAATCACGAATGGCGTGTGGAAGGTGGAACCGGGAACGCAAGTCGCCGGTGGTGTGTGGCCATCACTCAATCAGACTCTCATCTGGGCGCTGGCTGGACTAGACGGCGCGATGGCCTGGGATGAGTGGAAGAAAAATTCCTTCGCGCGTCACGCTGAGGTCTATCCCGATATCTGGTACGGGACGTGGAGTGGCCCCGACGTTCTGAATTCGGCGTCGAGTAAGAAGCCGGGCGAGACGACCGGAGGCACTCCTTTTGGGTGGACGGATTTTCCGGTTTTCAATATGCACACCCACGCCTGCCCTCTTTATTCGTTGGCAAAATTGTTGGGACTTGAATTCACTGAGTCGGGTGTGCTTCTCGCGCCGCGGCTGCCGTTGAGTTCGTTCCGCTTCGAGTCGCCATTGCTCGGGCTGATCAAGTCGGCGCGTGGATACGAAGGCTGGTATAACCCTTCCACAAAAAACACGTGGAGCGTGAGGCTTTCGCTTACGGCGGAGGAACTAAAGCGATTCCAGAAAATCGAAGTCAACGGAAACCGGATTCATCCGCGGGTTACTGACGGCGCGGTTGAGATACGGGGTGTGGGCGGGGATGGCAGTCCGGTGCGGTGGTCGGTACTTGCTTAAACTTGGCCAGCACTCGCCATTCAGATGGCATGAACCGGGCTGAGTCTCCCACCTGTCATATAATTCGCAGTTCACGCCATGAGCAAGAATCTCTACTCGCCTAGCGGTCTGCCGATTGTTGCGCAAGCGCCTTGCCGCGCCGATCTCGCCGGAGGAACCATCGATCTTTGGCCGCTTTATCTTTTCCATCCCGGCGCGATGACGCTGAATTTTGCGGTCAACATTCTTACCACCTGCCGGGTAACTCCTCTCAAGGGCAGGCAAATTCACCTGCGTTCGGTGGACACGAAGAAAGAAGAAAACTTCGAGAGCCTGGATGATTTGCGGGGCCGGAAGAAATTTCGCCTGCCGATTGCGGCACGGCTTTTGCAATTCTTTGCGCCTAAGGAAGGCGTGCTGATCGAGACTGATTCCGAATCTCCGGCGGGTGCGGGAATTTCCGGATCGTCGGCGCTGATGGTTGCGACCACTGCCGCGCTGGCCCGCTTCACCGACCGCAATCTTACGCTGGAGCAGATGCGGGTGATTGCGCAGAACGTTGAAGCACAGATCATCTCGGTGCCCACCGGATGCCAGGATTACTATCCCGCGCTGTATGGGGGGGTGAGCGCCATTCGCCTTGACGCCGACGGAATTCATCGCGAGGCGGTGCCGATCATGCCGGAGGAGATCGAGTCGCGCTTTGTGCTGGCCTACACCGGAGCGCCGCGTAAATCGGGGATCAACAACTGGGAAGTGTTCAAGCTGCATATCAACGGAGACCGGCGCGTGTTCCGCAACTTTGAGCGGATTGCAACGATTGCGCGCTCTATGCATCAGGCCTTGGTGGTCAGCGACTGGGATGGAGTCGCCCGCCTCCTCCGCGAGGAATGGAAGCTGCGACGGACCAACGCGCCCGGGATTACGACTCCGCTGATCGACAAGCTGATTACAGTGGCCGACAAGCACGGCGGCCGGGCTGCGAAAGTGTGCGGCGCTGGCGGTGGAGGCTGCGTGATCTTCCTGGTGGAGAAAGGCGCGGCCAGCCGGGTGGCGACGGCGATTGGCGACGCCGGAGCGCGCGTACTGCCGCTTCAAGTAGCCAGAGACGGACTGCGGCTGGCTCCAGTAGGATTCTAGAACTTCGTCAATGGGCAGCTCCAAGCGCAGCGCGGCCCTCCAAGTACAGCCTTCTCGCGCAAAGGTTTATAATCGGCAACAGGTGGGTTGTATGAGGCCACGCCAAACTGCAGTGCTGGTTACCCTGTGCCTCCTGAGCGCGGGGATTTCGCGCGCCGAAGACCAGAAGATTCCTCTTACCGAACAGCACCGGATCGATCTGATCCGGACCTTCAATTCTGACCTGGTGTATATCCGCACCCAGTTTCCTATGGGCAAGACTGGCCTAACCTTGAAGAACGGAAAAGTCTCGCCCAGCGGGGATACTTTGAGGCGGCAACTGGCGCTTTGGGGACCCTCGGTCAAGCCGGGCGATCGCGCCATTATCACGCGCATGGAGATGAAGGGCGACCGTATTCATTTCGAGATCAATGGGGGTCCGGTCAAGAAAACCAAGTGGTATGAGCACTTACAGGTCGGCGTCGGTGGAGGCGTGGTGAGTCCTGGAGCCGGGCAGGACCCGATCAACAATCCGCGCGGCTCTTATGTGGACCTGGTTTTTGACCATCACCTTCCCGACTTAACGGTGGAGCAAGTCAAGGAACTGCTATGGCCGGTGTTCGATTTCGACTCCAAGTCTTCGTTGGAGGCCTACCTGGAGAGTGTTCCTCCCAAGGTGAAAGACGCCATTAAGAACCACCACGTGCTGGTAGGAATGAACCGCGAGATGGTGATTTATGCGAAGGGCCGGCCGGGGAAGAAGATCCGCGAGAAGGACGGAGAGACGGATTACGAAGATTGGATTTATGGCGAACCGCCGCAGGATGTGGATTTCGTACGCCTGGTCGGCGACGAGGTAATTCGAGTGGAGACGATGAAAGTCGGCGGCGAGAAAGTTGTGCGCACGGAGAAGGAAATTGACCTCGGTGGTTCGGCAGTGGCCACAGCAGCGCAGAAGGAAACCCAGCCTATAAAGGGGCCGACTCTGCGGCGTCCTGGGGAAGAAGGCCCGGGCGCGCCGCCCGATAACGGTCCCAAGCCTGCTGACAAGGTGCCTGACAATCGCACCTCCCCGCCTCCGCAGTTCGTGGCAGTCTCATCTGCCCAGTGAGTCCTTTGGGAGAGCCGTTGCTGACAGTGAGACTCCCTCGACTTGGCTCGGAATCCCCCCGCCGTTAAACTGGAAGTGTGAAGATTGCGCTGGGGCAGATCAATCCTACGGTCGGAGACTTCGCCGGCAACACCGCCAAAATTATTGATTTTGCGCAGGCGGCGAAATCTCGCGGCGCCGGGTTGATTCTTTTTCCTGAGCTTTCGGTGTGTGGCTATCCTCCCAGGGACCTGGTGGAGCGTGCTTCATTTGTAGTCCACAATCGCGAGGCGGCGGAGCACATTGCGGCCGAGACTCGCGGTATTGCGGTGATTTGCGGGATGGTCACGCCGGCGCAGGCGGAAACGGGAAAGTCGGTGATGAACTCGGCCGCGTTGTTGATGGATGGCGGCATCAAGTTTGTGCAGTCGAAGATGCTGCTGCCGACTTACGACGTCTTCGATGAAATGCGGAATTTCGCTCCTGCCCGCAGCCAGTCGTTGTTACCGTTCTGCGGAAAGCAAATGGCGCTGACCATTTGCGAGGACGCCTGGAACGATAAGCACTTCTGGAACCGGAGACTTTATAGTTTCGATCCGGTAGAAGCGCTGGTGCAGGCGGGCGGAGATTTTGTGCTCAATATTTCTGCCTCGCCGTTCTGGGCAGGGAAGCGCGAACTCCGCCACGAGATGCTCGCGACCATCGCCCGCAACGATCACGTGCCAGTGGCGTTCGTAAATCAGGTTGGCGGAAACGACAGCCTGGTTTTCGATGGTTCCAGCATGGTGTTCGACCGGGCGGGCAACGTGATCGCGCAAGGCAAGTCGTTTGAGGAAGACCTGGTGCTGTTCGATTCTGAATCGCTGACCGGAGAAATCCACGAACAGGTTGAGGGCGAGGAAGGCAGCATTTATTCGGCGCTGGTGCTCGGAACGCGCGACTACATACGCAAATGCGGTTTCCGGCAGGCGATCATCGGGTTGAGCGGCGGCATTGATTCGGCGCTGACCGCGGCCATTGCCGCGGAGGCGATCGGGCCGGATAACGTGATCGGCGTGGGAATGCCGGGACCGTATTCTTCTCCGGGATCAGTTGAGGACGCGAAGAAGCTGGCTGCAAACCTTGGCATTCGTTTCGATATTCTGGCGATCAACGGGATATATGAAGGCTATCGCGAAGTCCTGCGCGACGTTTTCCAGGGACGACCGGAAGATGCGACGGAAGAGAATATCCAGGCGCGAATCCGCGGGTCGCTGCTGATGGCGCTTTCGAATAAATTCCGTGCGCTGGTGTTGAGCACCGGGAACAAAAGCGAGCTCGGCGTCGGCTATTGCACGCTCTACGGAGACATGGCCGGCGGCCTGGCGATTATTTCCGATGTCCCCAAGACGATGGTGTACCGCCTGAGTCGGTACGTGAATTCCAGGAAGCCGGTCATTCCCGCAGCGACACTGGAGAAGCCGCCGTCGGCCGAGCTTCGTCCCGGCCAGCTCGATAGTGACAGCCTGCCCCCGTACGACGTGCTGGATGCTATTCTTGAAGACTATGTGGAGCAGGCGCATTCGATTGAAGAGATTGCGCGCGATCACGGCTTCGAAGTCGAGTTGGTGCGAGGCGTGGTCCGCATGATCGAGCGGAATGAATACAAGCGCCAGCAGGCAGCTCCCGGGATCAAGATTTCTTCCAAGGCATTCGGCTATGGCCGGCGCTTTCCAATTGCCGCCAAAGCGGACATCTAATCTAAACAAAGGAACGACATGCGCTATTCATTGAGGACATTTGTGTTGTTGCTGATGCTGGCGGCCGTGGCCGCGGCGCAGCAAACCGGTGCGGCCACTCCGGCGAAGACCGCGAGTCCCGCCAAACCCCATGCGGTGGCGGCTTCGTCATCGGGCGAGATGACGAGCCTGCCGAGCGAGGAAGAAGTGAATGCTTTCCTGCGTGCTCAAATCGGCTGGGAACCGCAAACCACGTGGAAGATTACTTCGCTCAAGCCGAGCAAGGCTACGGGATTGGCAGAAGTGAAGGTGCAGATAAGTGGTCCGCAAGGGCAGGGCAGCCAAGCGTTTTTTGTAACCGCGGACGGCAAACACGCTGTGTTCGGTGACATTGTACCTTTCGGCAAACATCCGTTTGAAGAAGCGAAGCTGGAGCTAGAGAAGAAGGCCAAGGGACCGTCGCGCGGCCCAGCCAGTGCTCCGGTCACGATCGTCGAATTCAGTGATCTGCAGTGCCCGCATTGCAAAGAGGCCGCCCCCACGGTCGAAAAGCTGGTGAGCGAGAACCCCAATATTCATTTCGTCTTCGAGAATTTTCCACTGCCCATGCACAACTGGGCGCTGAAGGGCGCAGCGTACGCGGATTGCGTGGGACGGGTCTCCCACGAGGCGTTCTGGAAGTTCCTCACCGGCGTCTATGGAGCTCAGGCGGACATCACTGCCGAAAATGCCGACCAGAAGCTGACCGAACTGGCGGACCAGTCAGGAGTGAAAGGGCCCGGACATCGCCGCCTGCTCCACTCAGCCCGAAACCCAGACCCGGGTGGAAAACTCGATCAACCTGGGTAAATCGGTTGACGTTACCGCTACTCCGACGTTGTTCGTCAATGGAAGGCCGGTGGGCGTGAGCGGGAATAATTATGATGTGTTGAAGCAGTTGGTGGATTTCGCGGCGAAGGAGAAGTGACTCGCTCCGGTGTTTAACTCATAACCTTCTCACCGCGAAACACCGTGACGGCTGATCCTTCAGCAAGAAATGCCGATGAAGGTGTCCCTGCAAGAACCGAGGCCAGTTCGCGTCCGTAGAGGTCTGTCGCGTTCCCTTCAAATTTCCCATCGCACTCGCTCCAAACCCGCCAGGATGGGTGCGTAACGCGATATTCCACAGTCGTTCCATCGGGTTGAGCGGAATAACCCCAGAAGTGCTCGGTGATGAACTCTTCTTCCGATCCGGGGTCTGGCAGCGCGGGATTTCCTGTTGCGCTGATGCTAATGCGGTTCCAAGCGAGACTGGAATGCCAGCTATATTCCACAAACAATCCTTGCTCACCAGACTTCACCCGATGACCCATGGGGAGCGCGACGTACTTCTCGTTGTAGAAGCTTCGCGCTGACGGCAGCAATTGCCCAGCGCGGAACAATTTCCTTAATGAAAACAACACCTCTTCTAATTTCACTGCCTGCTGATCTGCGGACGTAAAAGCGGAGGTTGACTTCATCGAAATTGCGGTGAAACGGAATTGGAATTCCACGTACCTTGGTTTTCAGGAACCTAAAGCCAACCAAACTTACGAAAGTCTTGCCATTCCAGTGGTCAAGTTCGGTTCCAGCGGGGCGGAATTTGGAGAGAAGACCTGGATCGACCTCGTAGTTCAGCATGGCGAGGTTTTGCCAATCCGCCGTCAGAAACACTCCTGCCGGCTTCATGGTTGTCATTTCGATAAGTAAACTTCCGAATTCTGACCGGTAGTGCGGCTGGTGATGTGGGGAGTGATCACCACCAGCAGTTCGTCGTCCTCGTACTCTTTGCTGTTGCTGGCCGTGATTTTGTTCAGTCCCGGAAATTGCCCGAAGCCAGGGATGCCGGTCAGGGCGAGGGTCTCACTGTGGGTGACTTGTCCGGCGACGACGGCCGGCTCTCCGTCGAGCAGCGTGATGGAGCCTTTGTACTCTCGGTTCCCGATGACGGGCACGCCGTTGAAGGACGGGCCGGCGAGCGAACGGATGCTGATCTCCAATTGCAGACTCACGTCCGAACTCGAGGTGATCGAAGGTTTAGCTTTCACCGTCAGTCCGAGGTCTTCGTAACTGAAGGAAGGGAAAGCGGCTTGGAAACTATTATTTTGCAGCACCTGCGAAATGGCAGCAGTATTGAAAACCGGGGCAAAAGTTGCATTCAGAATCGGAATGCGGCTTCCGATGCGGAAGGTGGTGTCGCTGCCCTGAGAAGCCCGTAGAGTGGCGCGGTCGAGGGTCTTGATGTATCCCTCGTTGACCGAAAGCTGCGCAGTGAGTTTATCGAGGCTGACTCCGGTCAGAGTCTTGCCGCCGCCGAAAGTTGCCAGGGGCTGGCTGAAGATGGAGTTCTGCTGACTCTGCTGACCCTGAAGTTGCGCCAGCAGCGCGGAGATGGCCGTGTTGTTCGCCTGATTGATGCCGCCGCTCGAAATCAGTTGGTTGATCAGGTCCTGAATGTTCTGACCGCCCAGCGCGGCCAAGGCCCCGGCTGGAATATTGAACATGTTGAACTGGTTTGGAATATGCACGCCGATGTTGCGGGTAAGGGTGTGGTTCACCTGATAGACGTGAATCTCAATCATCACCTGCGGGCGCGAACTGTCCATGGCTAGAAGGAACTGAGTAGCGGCATCGAGAATGTTGAGCGGGCCCCGCACGGTCAAAGTCGAAGAGCCGGGGTTGGGAGTGATGAACCGGAGTTCAAATAAATTGCGCAGCAGGTTTACGATGTCGTTCAAAGCGGTTGGCGAGGCCGCGCTCCCCGGGATGTAAAACGTCCGCATGGCCAGGCGCTCGTATTGGCGGCGGTTGTCCGGTGTGTCGGCGGCAACCAGCATCTGCTTCTCGCTCAGCGGCGTCCAGAAGGTTTTGGTGATCTGCGCCGCGACCTGCATGGCCTGATAAAAATCCACGTCGTCGATGTCGAAATTCACCCGGCGGGAAGCGACGGAGTCTTCAATCTGCGGCGAAACTCCGTAGGAAGTTGCAATGGTCTTGAGCAACTCTTTGCTGTCGCCACGGAAGTGAAAGCTGGCGCGGTTCAGATTGGGAGCCAGACGGATTACCTGCGACTCCTCCACGACGCTCGGCGGGGCCGTTGTCTTGGGCAGAGCGTCGCCCAAAGAATCGCGCACCCGCTCCTGCGCGAAAGTATTGGCGGGATCAAGGCCCAGGGCGCTGCGAAAGTCGGCCAGAGCTTCCACTTGCTTGCCGGCTTCGAGTTCCACGTTTCCTCGCTCAATGTGGGTATAGACCAGTTGCTGGCGCGCCAACTCGCGAGCGGTCAGGTATTCCACGTTGCGGGGAACCAACTGCGCGGCGCGGTCCAACTCGTGGAAGGCCTGCTCGGGGTTGCTTTTCTGCAGCTTCAGCCCGCGCGCGAATGCCGTCTTGGCGGCTTTCAAATCCTGGTGCGAAGGATTACACGCGGCTTCACTGGCGCCCGGCGGGCAGGGAAGCAATGTGGGGAGCGCCTGCGGCTCGGAGCACACCCCGGCACCCGTGACCGCAATCACAAATAGAGCAACCGCCCATCGCATGTCCCGATTGTAATCGTGAACCCGCATCGTGTACGTCATTTCGAGAGGTACGTGTACCTTCGGGGAACGCTGCCAGCTTGGAAACTTGCCGCTTTTTAGCGTATAAAAGTTAGTTGGGGAAGTTGCGTGCCTCGGCGTTGGGACGCGCACAAAAATTTCTGAATATGAGCGAGGAACCATGTCCAGCCTGACCGCTACGCACGCTCCCAAAGGGCTGGAGGGTGTGGTCGCCACAACATCGAAGATTTGCTACATCGACGGCGATCAGGGTGTCTTGGCCTACCGCGGAATTGATATTCACGAACTTGCCGACAACTCCACCTTTGAAGAGACCTGCTACCTGCTCTGGAACGGCAAACTCCCCACCGAAAGCGAACTGAAAGAATTACATCAGCGGCTGGCGGGGGAGCGCAATCTTGACCCCGCGATCATTGATTTTCTGCGCAGCGTGCCTAAAGCTTCTGCACCTATGGACGTGCTGCGCACTGCGGTTTCCACGCTGGGACTTTACGATCGCGAAGAGAAAAATAACGATCACGCAGCCAATGTCAGCAAGGCAATTCGCCTGACTTCGCAGATTGCGATGATCGTGGCTGCTTACGACCGGTTACGCAAAGGCAAAAATGTGGTCGAACCGGACCGCTCGCTTTCACACGCCGCGAATTTTTTGCTGATGCTCAATGGCCAGGCACCTTCGAAAACCGCCGAAAACGCGCTGGATGTGGCGCTGATTCTGCACGCCGATCATGAGTTGAATGCTTCTACGTTCGCAGCGCGAGTGACGGCAGCCACGCTTTCCGACATGCACTCGGCGATCACCTCGGCCATCGGCGCGCTGAAAGGCCCCCTGCACGGAGGCGCCAACGAAGCAGTTTTTCTGATCCTGCAAAAGATTGACGCCGCCGGCGCCGATCCAGTCGCCTATGTGCGCGACATGCTGGCGCAGAAGAAAAAGATTTCCGGCTTCGGGCACCGTGTCTATCACACCGAAGATCCGCGTGCCACCCACTTGCGCAAAATGTCCGAAGACTTGTGCCATTCGAGCGGCGAACCGAAGTGGTTTGAAATGTCGCGGAAGATTGAGCAGTTCGTGAAGGCAGAGAAGAAACTGAACGCGAACGTGGATTTCTACTCGGCCTCAACCTATCACGTGCTGGGAATTGACGTTGACCTGTTCACCCCGATCTTTGCGGTGTCGCGAATCAGCGGCTGGAGCGCGCACGTAATCGAGCAGCTCGACGATAATCGCCTGATTCGCCCTCGCGCCGACTACATTGGGCCGGCGTATCCGCAGCATTGGGTGCCGGTGGATCAGCGGTAAACTCGCTGACCTTGTCTCGCCCTTCTGGACGCACCGACCGACCTTGGCTACACTCATTCCGCATGACTCGGTACTGCGTCCTTTCGATATTTGTGCTTTCCGTCTTCGGCCTCGCCAGCGGCCAATGGGAAATCCAGGAGTCGCAATCGACCGCCAACCTTCGCGGCATCCACTCGGTGAACGGTTTGGTGGCGTGGGCCAGTGGGGCCAGCGGCACGGTTCTGCGAACCGTCAATGGCGGTGCGCGGTGGGAGAAATGCGCAACACCGCCGGGAGCGGAGCAGCTCGATTTCCGCGGTATTTGGGCTTGGGACGCAAGCAACGCCATGGTCATGTCATCCGGCCCAGGTGACCAGTCCCGCGTGTACCAGACGACTGACGGCTGCGCACATTGGACGGAAGAACTAGGAAACTCGGAAAAGAAAGGGTTCTGGGATTCGCTCAGTTTTCAGACTCAGGATTTCGGCATGTTGGGAGATGAGAAAACCGGAGTGCTGATTGGCGACCCGATCCACGGCCACTTTGATACGCAAGTCATGGTTCTTGGCCATGGGTGGTTCATTGACGACGCCTCCTGCGCGGCGCGTCCTGATGAATCTGCCTTTGCGGCCAGCAATTCTTCGGTTTTCGTGTTTGGCTCTCGCAGATACGTCGTCGGCACGGGAGGAAAAGGCGGGCCGCGCATTCTGTTATCACCGCTACTGGCTTCCCGGGACAGCACCAAAGGGTGCCGGGAGGCTTCGATTCCTGTAGCGGGCGGCACCGATTCGGCGGGAGTCTTTTCACTTGCGTTCCGCGACTTAAAGAATGGACTGGCGGTAGGTGGCGACTACAAGAAGCCTGACGCCTTCGCCGGCACGGCCGCCTGGACGGCTGATGGCGGACGGCACTGGACTGCTGCCTCGAAGCCACCCCATGGTTACCGCTCTGCTGTGGCTTGGTTTGCGGACGCCAAAACTTGGATTGCGGCCGGAACCAACGGGTCCGACATTTCCCGCGACGACGGCAAAACTTGGCAGCGCCTCGACGATGGCAACTGGAACGCACTTTCACTGCCTTACATCGTCGGCCCCGGCGGACGCATTGGAAGGCTGCGGGCGGACGCGGTCAAACCCTAGGCGGACGCAGGGCCAACTTCCAATTTCCGTAGAGATCCGATACAACAGCGGTCGCCTAGTTCGAGCGGAACGCCCTGAAAAGCGGAATATAGGCCGGGACGGTGTGCTTGTAGTCCTGAAACTCCCCGCCGAACTGCAAGCCTAGTAACTTCTCTTCCGTCCGCACGCGAATCTCTGTCCCCACGACGAACAGAACCAAAGCCCCCACGAAAAGCTGCCATGGAGCAATGAGCACCGCGGTGGCGCAGATCACGGCCAGCATGGAAGTGTAGATCGGATGACGGACCAAAGCGTAAGGGCCTGAGCGGATGAGCTTATGGTCGGCGCCCAGGCCGGCCACAATTCGCAATTGACCTCGTAAGGCACTGGCAGAAGTCCAGGAAAGTACAGCGGCGATTGCGAATAGGGCGATAGAAACTACCGTCCGCCACGCGGAAAGGTGACGTTCCCAGAAATGTCCTTGCCAGAGCAGAGTGAATGCCGCGAACTGTAACAGGACGCCCCATCGCGAGCTGCGATTGACGATCTTGGCGGGGCCGGTCTTCTGATGCGCAGGAACAAACGGAGCGAACCACACGACCACGCCGGCTGCGAGGATCAGGTAGGCGTATGGCATGGGAAAAGTTGCCAGTGGCCAGCCACTGCCTCTCAGATGAACATTTCGTCTTGCGGAACGGTGGCTGCTTCCCGTTCACGGCGGCGGCCGAGAAAAGCTTCCAGGCCAACCGACAGACCGTGCATGATTCCGCTGAGATGCTTGACGGGAGAAACCACAGTGCGTTGTACCGCCTCGCGGGTTTCTTCGAGCTTATCCATAGTGCTGTTGACGAACTCGTCGGCACGGATTACTTGCAAGCGAGTGCGATCCACGATGTCGGTCAAGGTCGCATCCAGGCGCTCGAGTTGGTCCCGCATAACGTTGGTCGAGACGCTGACATTGTCGACCACGTTGACCAGCTTGGGCCGCAACTCGACGATCATTTCGTGCGCCAGTTGGGCTGTGGGAATGACTTTCGTCCGCACTTCCTCGGCCAGCAGTTCAACCCTGCCGCTGGTCCTACGCATAGCAAAGAACATGCCCGCAAGGATCAACGCCTGACCGACGACCGCGAACCCGATGACCACAATCGAAATGATAAGCAGGGTATTCATGCGTTCAACTTACCTGGTACAGCTCTCGCGAACTAAATCACAGATTCTCGCCGCCATCTCCGGCTGCTGCTGTGGTCTTCTCGCGATAGGCCTGTCGTCCGGCCTCGACCGCGGAGCGGAACGACTCTTTCTGGGTCTTCAGAACTTCTTTTCCGCGATCGGCCCACTGCTCGGCCTGTTCACGCGCGTCTCGCGCTCTTTTGCGGACGAAGTCCCGTCCTTCCTCAGCTTTCGCCATCAGGATTTCGCGGGTCTCGCTACCCGACTGCGGGGCATAAAGAATTCCCACCGCCGCGCCGATTCCCAAGCCGGCTAAAAACCACAGTACGCCACTTCCACTTCGATCAGACATAAGGCCTCCAACAATGACTGCAACTATTCGGATGGTAGCACCCGTTATGGGGAAATACAATTCAGGCCCGGCCTTGCATGCGGGCCGCCAGATTCACGATCAAGCGCGTCGAACGAGAGTGTCCGAACCACACGGTTCATCTCGTTCGCACCCGCAAGAACGCTGCAACGCCGACCGGATGGGAGCCGTAAGTTGCCTTCAAAACATCCGGGACTCCGTACCAGGTCACTTGGCCCCCCAACGCGGTAGAAACGTGCGGGATGTGGCCGACTTCACGGTCATATCCAGAGGTGTAGGCCTGCACTCTTGTGAAGTAGCGTCCCGTGAAACCTGGCGGCGGCAGATTTTCTCCCAGCAGCAGTTCATTAGTGCGGTCGGCGTTCTCGAGCCTTATCCAGACGTTGTTTCGGTTGAAAAATCTTAGCGTCGATTCGGCAAGGTAAGCGTTCCCGACGTTGCCGTCCGTGAGACTTTGGTTGCGGCCCCAGAGCAGCAGCGAAGCCCAATTGCCGTTGCTGATCGGCAGGTTGTACATCACAGATGCCGTCATGCGGCGAATGTCTTCGTTTGGGGCAATCGCCTCTGGGCTATGCAACTGCGCAAACGAATATTGCAAGCTCCAATTAGGGGCAGGGTTCGCAGTGAAGCGCGCGGACCAGGAGTCGATCTTGCCGGAATCGATGTCCCAGCGATCTTCGTCGGGCTCGCGCCCGTGGAACCCGGAAGCCTCTAGTCTGAAATTACGATTGGCGACGCCAAGAGTAATTACGTCACTTGCGATGTGCGTGGAATCCTCGAAGTGGTGGCCCAGTGGGGCAGCAGGATCTTCTGAGTCCGAGATCCGGTGAGGAAAGGCGGGAGGCCCGAAGGCCGGGTCGCCGACCGGAGCCGCATAGACTGATACCAGCGTTTTCTCGGTTGGCTTGTAGTCGTAAAGCGCTGCCAACTCCATAAAAAAGTCGTGCGGATGCTGACCGTCGGCAATCGGACGGCTATAAGCAGTTTCGCCCTGCTGGAATAGTTCGGGGTACTGCCGGCTCGAAACCGTTGTCGGTTCGAGGCTCACCATGGTTCGCAGCGTCAAAGTCCCATGGCCGAATTTCCTTTGCGCCATCGGCATGAACCAATTCGTCGAGAAGAACTTGTCAGCGCCGCGCGGACCTGTTTGCTGGATCTCGTTAAGGAAGACTTCGCCGTGGAACATGAGTGTCCAGATGCCTTTCTGCCGCATGATCATCTCCGAGGGCGTGGAGTTTGGTTCGACATCGGTCCCTGAAATTGCGTGCCGCTCGATTGCGTCAATCAGTGAGGCGGGCTGCATGTTCTTGGTCTTCTCAGGCACAGGATCCATTCCCGGCATGGTTTCCATGGTTCCGCTCTGCTGCTCTTGCCCAGGCATGGCCATGCCGGGTTTATTTTCCTGGGCAAGAGACAATAAGCTCAGGGTAACGACTGCAACTAAACACGGCACAGCATTCTGCACATGTCCCTCCACTGCGTCATTCGTTAAGGAATAAATAGGCATCCGGGTGCATGGTTTTGCCGTCCCGGAAGCAGCAGACAGGCGGGCAAGCTCTAAATGCGTAGGGGGGCGATCTGTGGAGGACTGACCGAAGCCGTCAGCGGACTAGAAAAATTGCTCACCAAATACGGAGGGGTCAACAGGTCGCGGCAGAGTTTAACCGGGACCCCGAGGGAGTACAGCAGCTTGGCTGCTTCTTGTGGACTTGCCGTCTGGTGACCGGTTTGGCAGCATTCGTGGCTTACCGGTCCAGGCGAACGCAAAGGCGAGCTCTGTCCATGGCATGGCGCAACGCGAGCGATTGCGGGCGAAAACAAAGGCGTTCGGGTCGCTAGAGATACTACTGTCATCGCCACAAGCAGCGAAATAGCAAGAATTCTGCCGGTCATGCAGGAACCAACCATTTAGGAGGCAGTCCTTATGGGAGTGCCTCCTAAGATTCTACGCTAGAAGTTAAAGCCCACTTGCGCGGTCAGCCGGATCGGTTACCAGGCGCCCCCCGGTGGTGAGGTTTATAGAGCCGAACGTTTGTGGGATCGTCTATGCATCAAACCAACCGCCACCGTCGACTTCATCTTGTGGAGGCTCATGTCCTACTCGTTCTTGTTCTTGGCTTTGGGCATGAACCGGTGCAGGACGAACTCCTGGATTAGGCCACTGAGCATTCGCTCACCGGTGTTGATGGTGAGATTCTCGAAGACCAGGCCTGCGCCGCGATTCGAAGCGGGATAGTAGGCGCTCGAAAGAGCGGACGAGGCCAGGTCGCCACCGATGCTCGAGTAGTTGGGTTGCCGCCGACCATTGTCCCCCCTGCAGACAAAAGGAGCCGAGAGGGCGTGGAGAGCGCGAGACTTATTCGTGCCCGTGCCTTGGTAGAAGTAGCGCGGGTCCTGACGGAGAAGAGACGGCAGGATGGCCCCACCGATCATGATGTCGGAGAGGCCGTCGGCAGCGGAAGCGCCAGAGCGCTCGCCGTAAGCCTTCCATCCTTGACCGTAGTTGGGAACGTCGGCTGCCTGGTTGATACCGGCAAGCATGCCCACTCCGGCAAGGGTAACCGGATCGGTCGAGGTCTTGAGGGCGAGATGAAACTTCAGCTTCGTGGTGAGCGGAGCGGCGTCGTGATCATAGGCCACGTAGAAATTCGGGAAGATGCCCAAGACCCGCTGCTGCTCTTCGATCTTGACTTGCTCGGTGGCGATTTCTTCACTGGAATCAGACACCGATATCGAGGTTAGCGCCGCTGCGATTCTGAGTTCGCAGCCGGTCAGGATTACATACTGGCCTGGATTGACGATGACGGGGGGTGAAGCCCAGCCCGTGAATCCTTTAGCGCTGATGCTGACGTTATAAGTGCCTGCATCGACACCGGCGAAGGCAAAGAATCCGGTGTCACTGGACAGCAGGGTACGGGGCGCTGTGAGGGCAGAGCCCGTGAGAACGACGGTGGCGCCAGAAATGGTATCGCCGTTCGTGTCGATCACAGTGCCAGTGAGCTGCCCTCGCTCCGTGGGTGCGTTGATGTCCTGTGCTGCCAGGGGCACCGCTATTGCAAGCGCCGCAGAAATCAGCAGCAAAATTCGAAGTCTTCGCACGACAAGGGCTCCAATCGGTAAGTATGGGATACGCCCAATCTTACCGCTCCGCTTGTCATCAACCCCCTCGTAGAGGGGCGAATTCGGTAACTTTAGTTTGCCCAATTCGTCCCCTTTTTGGCCTAGAAGTTAAAGCCCACTTGCGCGGTCAGCGCCCGCGGGGTCACGTAATGCGTTCCGCTGAACGTGGACAGGAAGTTGTAGAGCGCCACGCGATTCGTGAGATTGATTACGGTCAGTTGCGCACTCCACTTGTGCTTATCACCGTGGAAGAGATTGTCGTCTCCAATGGCGACGTCGAATAAGTGACGCGGGGCGATACGCGGCGGGTTCTTGTCGTCATTTTCCGTGCCGGGCGCGGGAATGGTTATCAGAGTTGAGCCGTATTGGGACGCTGGGCACAGGTTCGTACCGAGTCCCGAGCTGAGAGGCGTGGTCAGGGTAGCGTGAATCGGCCCGCAGAACAGGCCAGCCTGAAATTGCTGGTCGGGGCTGATGATGGAAGTGTCCACTACGGTGTCGCTTCCCGCGGGACCGTTATTGCAGTTGCCCCCGGCACAGGGAACCGGCCCAGCTACCAGGCCGCTGTCGTAGCGCCAGTTGAAGCCGAACCACGGGCCGATCTTCCACGGCTGATATTGCAGGTGGGTCGTCTGGTTGAATTTCTCGTCGTGATCAATGCGGAAAACCCCGCTGGGCGCTGCAGGTGTCGCCCCTGCCCCGCCGATCTGAGGAGTGAAGTACCGCGCAGCCACGCTGGAGAAGACCATCAGGGCCGAGAATCCGTGGTAGTTGGGGACACTAACGCGGCCGGCGAATCCCGGGATCTTGGAGCGATCCCAGGCGACCGGGAACGTAATCGGACTATTGCCCAAAATGCTGAAGTCGTAGCTGTTGTGGGTGTACTTCCAGATATATTCGCCAGAAAACACCAGGTATTTCCCGAACGCTTGTTGCAGTCCGGCGTGGAACTCGTTGCGCCACCCAGGGCCGAGAGGCGTTGTATTCGCCGCGGAACAGCCGAGCAACGGATTGAGCACAGGTGAATCGCATCCGACGTTGGTGAGCACCAGGTTCTCGTTGAACGGAGTTTCCAGCACTCGCGCATAAGAAACGCGCAGAACGGTATTGGTCGGCTTGATGTTGTATGAGATCCCGAGACGAGGTTCGGCCTCGCGGTGGGTCACGAGGCCGTTGTAGAAATCGCCGCGCAGGCCAACGTTGAAAGACCAGTCTCCTTTGGTGATGGTGTCCTGAGCGTAAAGCGCCAGCTCCTTTACGTCAGTATGCCCGTTGAATGTGAACCGCGTGCCCCCTTGGGTCAAGTCGTAGGGCGGAAGGACAGCGCAAGGATCGGGCGCGGGCTGGCCGTTCGGGCAGCCGAATGTGGTCGAAAGAAGTGTGGGATCAACGATGCCTAGTTTGTCATTCTCGTTGAGGAACGTCTGCTCATAAGTCGCTCCTACCTTCAGATTGTGAATGCCTTTCACGTAAGCAATGTCCGAGCGAAGGCCGGTGTTGGTGAGGGTCCGGTCCTGACCGACGGTTTCGGCCTGTAGGCCGGCGGGAGCGAGATCGGCAAACGGGTTGCCGCTGGGATAGTAGTTGTACTGATCGCGGCGGACAAAGGCGCCGAGGGTGAACACGGTGGTGTTGTTGAGCAAGCGCGTCCACGATGGGGCGATGTTGAAGCTCTTGATCTGCGAGCGCTGGTCGGTCGGGCCGACGACATTCCCTTTGGGGTCGAGGCCGCCGTTGCTGACCACCAGACCCTTCCATGAAGTCGCATTTTGGGCGTCGAAGGAATTTGGAGTTTGGAACCATGAACGAGTGAGGCCCAGGTTCAAGTGAATAGAGTCTTTGGTCGAGAATTGGTAATCGACTCGGTCAAAAAGATTTTCTTCGTTGCCCTTGTCGTGGGTAACCTGAAATTCCGGCGGATCGAGGAATCGGCCATCATTCAGTCCGCTGAGCGAGATGAAATTTCCCCACTTGGCTTCGCCGTAACCCAAATTGAAGCCGACATTTGAAGATCCGAAACTGCCGTAGGAGGTAGTAACGCTTCCCTTGGGCGCGGTCATGCCCTGGCCGGAGCGGGTTGTAACGCTGATGACAATGCTGGTCTTGTCGCCATATTCCGCTGGCGGTGCACCGGTGATGACCTCGAGCGACTGCACGGAATCGAGTGGAATCTGGTTGGAGAACTGCTTGCTCTGTTGATCGGTAATGGGCTGACCGTCCACGGAGAAGGAGTTTTCCGCGTGGTCTCCGAGTCCATGAAAAAGGCCGTTTGAATCGGCGGAAATTCCTGGAGTGGCCAGCGTGACGAGAGAGCTAATCGAAGAAGAGGAACTCTCGAGCGGTAATTTGTCGAACAAGCTCTTGTCCACGTCAGTGTGGAAAGTGGATTCGTTCTCCAGCAGGTCTGCCGCGCCCGCTTCGACGGTGACGGACTCCGAGTTCCCGACTTTCAGGCTGATGTTGAGAGTCACCGGCACTACTGATCGGACATCAATGTCATGCGAGTAGGCAGCAAACCCTTGACCATTGGCGCTGAGGTGATACGGATTGAAGGGAACGTTGGGGATAGAGAACTGTCCGGCGGCGTCAGTAACTACGGTCCGACTAAATCCGCTCACCGGATTGTGAATTTCGACACTCACATTCGGAACAACTGCGCCTGTGGGATCGACGACCACGCCCGTAACCGAGGTTGAATTTCCAGCCGACTGAGCGTTGGCGGCGAAGGCCAATGCCAAATAAGAAATGAGAAGAAAAGCCGCGCGAAGCGGCTTCTGGTAAGAAGCCAACATGATTTCCTCCAATAGAGATGGTTTTCAAACGCACCTATACAACTGTGTTGGGGCAGGAGCGTTAAACCACAGGTGGAGGACGAATGTAGAGGGACGAAACGAAGAGCAGAGATCGTGGAGAGACTGGGCCGGTAACGTGTACCGATGAACTGGCAAAAACGGGGACCGGGACGCTTAGCGCGACCGGAACCACTCCGGCATGCGCCAAGGCGCAAACCGAACAACGGTCTGGGACGCGTGAAGCCTGCGGGTGAGAGTGAACGGCAGAAACGAATCCGATAAAAAGGACAAGCCAGACACAAGCCACGGCACTGGCACGCCGTGCCACAGTTAGCGCTCGCGGATAAGCCATGTTCGCCATCTGGAATACGTTTGCCCGATTCTACTATGATGCCTGGGTTTGATGTCCCCGGCATGTAAATTACGGAAGGCGGGGGCCTATCAAGAGGGCCAGGGTGCCGTCCTTCCTCCTTGGACTTGTACTTCAGCCTCGCAAGGGAGAGAATGTTGCGTTCCAGCCTTTTTCCTGCAAGGACAATTCTCTGTGTGTGCTAAATACCGCCAGCACGGATACCAGGACAACGACCGGGAGCGCCAGAAGCCGGGTCCGGCGGCGGAGAAACCCGTCCGCAAAGACACCTTCGGGCCGCGCCCTGTGCACATGACGGGGACGCACTCCGTCTCCCGCTGTGCCCAGTGCGGAACGCTGCTGACGCTGACTGCCGAGCCTTTGGGGCAATGCGCGAAGTGCGGGTTCGAGTTGCACTCCTGCAAACAGTGCTCTTACTTTGATCCCTCCAGCCGGTTCGAGTGCATGCAGCCGGTGCCGGAGAGAATCGCTAAGAAAGACGCGCGCAACGAGTGCAAGTTTTATTCCATCAGTGTGCGGGTGGAGAAGCAGACCTCAACCGGCCCTGCTTCCCGTCCCGGGGACAGTGCCCGTCGGGCGTTCGACGATCTGTTCAAGGACTGACGCGGGCCAAAAATGCGAGCTCACGGCTTTTGGGTCGGGCGCAGCAGGACTTCGCTGACGAACGACTGTGGAGCTTGGGTCACCAGCATGGCTACCACGTGGGCCACGTCGTCGGGCTTGAGCATCTTGTTCGGGTCCTTGCCGGTGTGCGGACTCAGCTCAGTGTCCACCGAGCCCGGACAAACTACCGAGACCCGAACGCCGTGCCCTCGCAGCTCCTCCGCGATGGAATAGCTCAAGCCATTCAGTCCCCACTTAGAGGCAGCGTAGGCGGCGCCGTTGGGAAGAGCATTCTTTCCGGCCAGGGATGAAATGTTTACGATATGACCGGCCGCCGCCCGGATCATCATGGGCGCGAAACTTCGGACGCAATAAAAAACGCCGCGCAAGTTCGTATTCAGGAGCTTTTCCCAGGCTTGCGGTGTCATTTCATGGAGCGGGCCTGCGAACGAACCAATGCCTGCGTTGTTCACCAGAATGTCGATCTTGCCGAATTCCCGCTCGACGGAAGCCGCGAGCGCCTCGACCGATTCCAGGTCGGTGACGTCGCAGGCGAGCGCTTGTGCGCTGCCTCCGAGCGCAGTGATGGCGGAGGCTGTGGTCTCCAGGGTCTTGAGTGTCCGGCCGCAGACTACAGCGGTGGCCCCCTGCGAAGCCAGTTTGCGGGCAATAGCTGCTCCAATGCCTCGGCCGGCGCCGGTGACCACTGCAACTTGTCCGGCAAGTGGGGTTATAACATTCATGGAAGTCGCTGCGGCAGCACAGTTTAAATGGTACCAGTTCAAAGGATTTTCGCGGTTTGCATCTAAAGGGTGTGTGAGGCAGGGCATTGATGCGAAGAAACTTGCGTAAGTTGAAGCACATACATATAATCCCGCTCACTGGAACCAAGCTTCTGCCCATGACGGCGGGAGTGGGTGCTGAGTGCCTTGGCCTTGCGCCGAGGGCGCACCGCGCTAAAACCATTCAGATTCAAGTTTGGCGTTGCATCAGTTTCCTGCAGTTCGATTCCCAAGGACCCGAGGAGCGATTGGAATGAAAACAACTTTACTGGCGATTGTGCTTGCAGTTGCTGTCGCGGCTGCCGCGCAAGCTCAGGCCCAAACTCAACCGGCAGCGCCCGCAAGCGGACAGGCCCAGGGGCCAGAGATCAAGGATGGGGCCGAATACAACGCCTACGTGGGAGCCATCCAGCAGACTGACCCTAAGGCCAAGGCTAGTGCGCTCGAGGCATTTTCTGTGCAGTATCCCAACAGCGTGATGAAAATCTCCACGCTGGAACTGCTCATGGGTACGTATGTGCAGCTGAATGACCAAGTCAAAGTGGTGGACGCAGCGAAGCGCCTGCTGGCGGCGGATCCATGTAATCTCAGAGCTCTGGGATTGCTCAGCTCGCTGGGGCGCCAGAACGCAACCTCGGCCACAACCGCCGCGGCAAGTCAGCAGGGGATCGCCGACACCGCACAGTATTCCAGCAAAGGCCTGGAGTGCCTGGCCACGGCGCAGAAACCGGCGACCATGCCGGACGCCGACTGGGCCAAGCTGAAGAAGCAAGTCACGATTATTTTTAACGGCGGTGCGGGATTTGCCGCGCTCGCGAACAAGGACTACCCGCATGCGCAGCAATACTTGCGGGCGGCCGTGGAAGGCGATCCGACCGATCTCCAGAATGTTTACCAGCTGGCGACGGCATATCTGACTCCCAAACCCGCAGACACCCTGAATGGGTTGTTTTTTGTGGGTCGAGCGGTCAATCTTGCCAGCCCTCAAGGGAAGGATCCGATATCGGCCTACGGGCAGAAGGTTTACAAGAACTATCACGGTTCAGAGGAAGGCTGGACCGACGTGATTGCTTGTGCAAAGGCGAATCCGCTCCCGACAGCGGATTGCCCGAAGATCACCCAGTACGTTCCCCCCACCCCTGCCGAGCAAGCGCATGACCTGGTGAAGGACAAGACTTCGGCCCAGATCCAACAGCTCAGTTTTGGCGAGTGGGAACTGGTACTCTCTGCCGGCACGCAAGAAGATCAGGACAAAGTATGGAACGTCCTCAAGGGCACGCCGTTGCAGATGGAAGGCACAGTGCTTACGGGGGAGACGCCGGAAGCCACGCCGCCGACAGTTCCGTCGAGCGTGTTAACCATCGCAGCCAGTGAAGATGACATCGAGAAAAAGCAGGCCGATATCACCATCACTATGACCGGAGTAATTCCTGCTAAGACCATGCCGAAAGCAGGCGATACCCTGGACTTTGAGGGAACGCCGGTATCGTATGTTCCTAGTCCCTTCATGATGACCATGGAAAAGGGCGCGCTACTGCGGAAGGCGGGTGCCAAGCCTGCGCCGAAACCGAAGCCGCCGGTACACCATCGGCCGGCTCACAAGCCGCAGTAATCGTTCGGGTAACAAGAATTAAGGCAGCCCTTTCGGGCTGCCTTTTTTATTGCGCTTATTGCACAGCGGGATACTCTATCGTGCCATCTTCTTCTCGAAGGCCGGTGGGCGGGTGCTTCGCGGCGGGCGCTTGCCTCCGTCGCGGAACTGGCGAACATCAATCTTCAGTTCATCCACGGTGCGGCTGAGCGTGTTGCGGTGCATTCCCAGTTGCCTTGCCGCGCGGCACTGGTTTCCCTTGTTTTCTTCGAGTACGGTCGCAATAAAACGCCGTTTGAATTCGCGCACCGCTTCGGAATAAAGAATGTTGCTGCGATACATCTGCTGTACGAGTGCTTCGAGTTGATCTTTCACTGGATAATCTCTTTTCGTTTGGGTTGACGTCAGCTCGCAACCTCTTGACTGCAACACCTAGGTCACCGTTTGGGACCGGCCGGCGTCGGCGCTGAAGTCTGCGCTTTACGCACGTAATCCAATCCCTGATAAAACTTCGCCCGCAACTCGGAGGGCGCTACCCAAATCGCCGCCCTTCCCACCACCAGAAAGTACGGCCCCAAACTTGAACCCTGCAGCCAGCGCGATGTTGGAGTGAACGCTGTCATGCTCACCAGAACAATCGCCACCAGCAAACATCCGCGAACCAAGCCGAGCGCGCCACCCAGAAACCGGTCTACCAACTTCAATCCGGCTTCTTTCATGATCCAGCGAACGATCCGGCCCAATATCCCTGCGACGATCATTACACCGATAAAAATCGCCAGAAAGGCGGCGATCTCACCCAGCCAGCGCGAACTGATATACGAGGCAAAATGATCGGCGAGGTTGCGATATCCCCAGGCGGCGATCAGATACCCGAATACGAGTCCTGCGATGCCAAACGCTTCCTGAAAAAATCCCGAGCTGGCCGCTTGCACGATCGAAAGCACCAGCACCACAAGGATGATCCAGTCCGCAACGTTCACGCGGTTCCCTCTCTCCCCGCGCCCAAACTACACATCCAACTCACGTCCAGTAAGCTGGCGATACGCTTCGACATACTTCTCGCTGGTCTTGCGCGCCACTTCAGCCGGGAGGGCCGGCGCCGGAGGCAGCTTGTTCCAGCGAATCTCTTCCAGGTAATCGCGCACGTACTGCTTGTCGAACGACTGCTGCGCCATGCCGGGGGAATACAAATCGGCCGGCCAGAAGCGAGAGGAGTCGGGCGTGAGCACCTCGTCGGCGAGGGTGATGCCGGCGGCGGTGCGCCCGAACTCGAACTTTGTGTCGGCAATAATAATGCCTTTTTGCCGCGCGTAGGCGGCGGCCTTGCTGTAAATCTCCAGGCTCAGATCGCGCAACTGGCGGGCGTCTTCCGGGTCCACCAGCCTGCGTCATGTGCTCGAATGAGATGTTTTCATCATGCCCTGTGGTGGCCTTGGTTGCTGGAGTGAAGATAGGCTCCGGTAGCTGCTCGGATTCCCGGAGCCCGGCAGGAAGCTTGATGCCACAAACGCTGCCGTTGGCTTTGTACTCCTTCCAGCCCGAGCCAGAGAGGTAGCCGCGAACCACGCACTCCACCGGAAACATCTCTGCGCGCTTTACCAGCATGGAGCGTCCCCGAAGCTGGCTGGCATACTGCCGCACTTCCGCCGGAAATTGGTTCACGTCGGCGGTGATCATATGATTGGGAACGACATCCGTTAGAAAATCGAACCAAAAAAGCGAGATCTGGGTCAGCACCCGGCCTTTTTGCGGAATGCCGGTAGCCAGCACATAGTCAAACGCCGAGATGCGGTCAGTGGCAACAAACAGAAGATGCTCGCTGCCGAGTTTGTAAACGTCGCGGACTTTCCCGCTGGCGAACAAATGCAGTCCGGGAAAGTCAGTTTGTAAAAGAACGGGATCGAGGAGGTCGGTAGTCATTGGGGAATTTTCGATAAAGAAATCGTGGCGTATTTTAGCCGCTCAGAATTTTTTGTCAACGGTTGAGATGATAGCCGATTTCGAGCGTCCGCGTTTTCCACCGATGAGCGATTGACAAATGACCCTTCCCCTGAATCGGGCGTTTGTCAAGGAGTTCAGAGGAACGGAGTTGTGGAAAATTGCGAGACGACTCTGGGTACTGCCCTCGTGAGCGCAGAGAATCATTCGCAAAGCGAATGATCTTCGCAGCCGAAGGACCCGGCGGCAATTCGCAGAGTATTGTAAATTTCACTGAATTCTCCTCGTGCCGCCTTCGGTGACCGCGATTTGCAGCGGAGCATTCTTTGCGGCGTCAGCCTGCGAAACGGTGATAGATCCAGCCTGCGACATCGCGTCTAATACCTCATTCCGCCGCAGCAGGGCGCGTTCCGGATGCCTGACGGGAGATAGATATGAAGGCCCTTTGACCAATCCGGCCAGTAGCGCGGCTTCTGCGACACTCAGGTCACCAGGATACTTGTGAAAGAAATACTGGGACGCCGATTGAACCCCAACCAATCCTTCTCCGAAGTAAGTCCGATTTGCATAGATCGTAGACAATTCCTGTCGAGAATAATGGCGCTCGATCCGCGCCGAAGTCCTCATCTCGGCCAGTTCACGATGGACCGTCCTAAAAGTGGCGGCGCAGAACATTGTCCGACTGATCTGGAGTGCCGGTCTCACTTCCGAGGCACTCAGCGCATTGCGAAGGTTTCCGCCCATTGCTTCGTAGGGAATCGCAACTGATGGAGTTCCCAAGCAAGGATCGGAAACGGAGGTGTTACTGGCGGGTGCGAACTGAGCGAGCCTGGCGATGTCGGGCAGATCTCGCGAATAGAAGAAAAACCACCAAGCTGCCGCGACGATAAGGACCACAAGCGACAACTGCTGAACCAAGGCAGAATTTAAGGAACGTCCGCATCGATGGCGACTGCCAGGATCTATCCTACGCTGAGGCTTGCGCCGTCGCCCCAAACCTCACCGACACCAGCTTCGACACCCCCGGCTCCTGCATGGTCACGCCGTAGAGCACGGGGGCGATGCTCATGGTCTTCTTGCTGTGGGTGATCAGCACGAACTGGGTGCGCACACTCATCTCTTCGACCAGTTGCGTGAAGCGGCCGATGTTGGCTTCGTCGAGCGGCGCGTCCACTTCATCGAGGATGCAGAATGGGCTGGGCTGATACTGGAAAATCCCGACCAGCAGCGCCAGCGCAGTCATAGCTTTTTCGCCGCCGGAGAGTAGCAGCACGTTTTGCAGCCGCTTGCCGGGAGGCGATGCGACCACGTCAATGCCGCTTTCCTGACTATTCTCGAGATCGGTGAGGCGCATAAAGGCGTTGCCGCCGCCAAACAACTTCTTAAATGTGACCTGGAAATTCTCGTTGATCTTGTTGAAAGCTTCTTCGAATTTCTGACGCGAGAAGGTGTCGATTTCTTTGATCGTCGCGGTAGTGTTTTCGATGGCGTCGAGCAGGTCTTTTCTTTGTGTATCGAGAAATGCCTGTCGGTCGGCAGTTTCCTTGTACTCTTCAAGCGCCATCATGTTGACCGGGCCCATGGCGTCGAGGCGAGCACGCATCTCCTGGCAGGTTTGCTCCTCGGCGGCAAGCTCGTCACCGCAGACGCGAGCGAGAGTCGCATCGGACATCAGTTCTACGCGCTGCACGCCCAAGTCATTGACGCAGGTGTGCGCCAGATATTCGGCATCCGATTGCAGCTTGACCAGCGTTGTCGACAGCTCGGCTTTGCGATCACGCGAGGCATTCAGCATTTGGCGGGACTCCTTCAACAGCGCGTCGAGTTCAGCCAGCCGCGCCCGTGCCTGCTCGGATTCAAACTCCAGCAATCCGCCGCGCACTTCGCAGGCGTTTCTTTCTGCTTCGAGATCAACCAGCTTTTCTGCGATTGCCAGATTTTCCAACTCGCGCTGAGCTTTCTCCGTCGCGGCGGACTCGATCTGCGAGGCCAGCGAATCCATGCGCGCCCGCATCTCCGCGACCAGTTGCGCGATTCTTTCCAGCACCGACGCCGCGGAGCGATGCCGCTCCTCCAGCGTGGCCGCCTGCGCCTTGCGCTCGGAGACCGCCTGCGCCGCTAGATCGCGGTTCTCGCGCAGCGACGCCATCATCCCTTGCGCAGCGGCTGCTTCCTGCTCCAACTGTGCGCGACGACCGTCAATCTCGGCGATTTCCGCCCGCCGCGTTCCCACGATCTCTTCTTGTGCCGCACGTTCTGCGGCGAGGCGCGCCAGTTCCCGCTCGCAGACGGCCCAGCGCTCCCGCACCCGCGCCATCTCGGTATCTATCTGGTGCAATGCGTGGCCGGAAGTCATAGCCTGCTTTTCGGATTCGCGTTTTTCGGCTTCCAATCGCTCCAGCAGCGAGGTCAGGTCGGCGATTTCATGGCCAAGGTTCAGGGCGCGCGTTTCTTCATGGCGCAGCGCCTCTTCCAGTTCTCCTTCCAGCCGCATCACGTCGCGCAACTCGCGCTTCATGGAAAGCGGGCCTTCGGCACGCTGCTTGCCTCCGGTGACGGTCACGTTGTGAAAGCACTCGCCGGATTTCGACAGGAAGAATGCATCGGGATTTTCCAGCGCCAGGTCGCGCGCGAACTGCGGATCGGGAACGATGTATCCGTCGCGCAGCTTGGGCAGAATCACTTCCAGCGATTTTCCAAAGCCGTCGAGCACTCGAATCATGTGCTTCAGCGGCAGGATGGAATCATTGGGAGGATTCGGCGAGCCATCGGCCACCGCAAACGAGAAACGCGCCTGCGAATCGTCGGGATGCACCAGGAACGTCGCGCGGCCGTCCACGTCCGAACGCAGCAGGCGGAGACCTTCATCCGCGGCGTCCCACGACTTCACTACGATGTAGTTCAATTCATCGCGCAGGAAGTCTTCGACTACGCCTTCATACCGAGGATCAACTTCCAGAAAATCGGCCAGCACACCGACCGGAGCCTTTCCGCCCTGAAACACGCCCGTCTGAAACAGTCGCCGCACCGAGTCGGT
Organism: uncultured Acidobacteriota bacterium; assembly: GCA_963839975.1. Classification (GTDB taxonomy): domain Bacteria; phylum Acidobacteriota; class Terriglobia; order Terriglobales; family Acidobacteriaceae; genus Gp1-AA145. Next base: position 1,839,911 of record CAWIXA010000003.1, read on the forward strand.
GGAATAACCATGTTCGGCGATGACGGCTTCGAGCGAACTGCGCTTGCCCAGTGCGGTCGCGAACTCTGCCCGCAAACCGTCCAGATGATTTTTGGACTCGGTTTCCTGACGGCGCTTGAGTTCGAGCAATTCGCGCGTCTGCGAGATTTCTTGCGTCAGAGCTGAAATCCGGCCCGAGACCGACTCGAACTCAATCGCCAACTGGCCGCGCTCGCCGCCGAAGGTTTCGGCTTGCGTGCGCGCAGTTGCCATTTCCGCATGCAAGCGCTGGGCTTCACGGTCAGCCGCTGCCATGCGTTCTTCCGCCTGCGTAAGCTGATTGCGTAAATCCGAAATCGCAGCGACCGATTCGAGAATTCCGACCCGCGATTGCTCTTGCTGCTGCTCGAGGTCGGCGAGCGCACCCGCGGCAGAGATCGCCTGCTGCTGGCTGGCTTCGAGTTCCTGTTGCGCCGCGGCGAGGTCGGTGGCGGCAGACTCCAGCGACTGGCGGTTGGAGTTCAACTCCTCTTCCAGTGCGGTGAAACGCACGCGGGCTTGACCCAACTCGGTGTCGAAAGCGGCGGCGCGAATCGTAAGCTCGTTGCCGCGCTCTTCGTTGTGTCGGCGCTGCGACTGGTTGCGGTCAACTTCGAGTTTCAGGTCGGCAAGGCGTCCGCCGTTTTCGCGAATCTCGGCTTCGATGGCGTATCCGCGCTGGGTCCGCTCGGCCAAGTTCGGTTTCCATTTCGCGCAAACCGTCGGTTTGACGCCGCATTTCTTCGGAAACCGCGGTGATCGCGGAATCAATCTCGCCGCTCTGAACATCGAATTGCGCAAACTTGCTGGCGACAACGACGCGGAGCTTCGCCCGCATCTCATCGCGCAGACGGCCATAGCGTTCTGCCTTCGAAGCCTGCCGCTTAAGCGAATTCATCTGCCGCGTGACTTCTTCGAAAATGTCGTTTACGCGGGCCAGATTCACTTTGGCGTCTTCGAGGCGCGCTTCGGCGAGCCGCTTCTTGGTTTTGAATTTCGTAATTCCCGCAGCCTCTTCGATAATCGCGCGGCGGTCGGTGGGACGGCTGCTCAGGATTTGCCCGATGCGGCCCTGCTCAATCAGCGCATAGGATTCCGGCCCCAGGCCTGTGCCCATAAACAATTCCTGAATGTCGCGCAGGCGGCAGAGTTTTCCGTTCAGCAGATATTCGCTGTCGCCGGAGCGGAACAGACGGCGTGTGACTACGATTTCTCCGGAGTGAAACTGCTGCTGAAATTTTCGGCGGCGGATTTTCAAGACCACTTGCGCTCCGCCGGTCTCCGCGGAAACGACCGATGTCGATTTGGTTGCAGCCGCCGGCGGTATGAACGGCACGACGTTTTGCGCAAAGATCGGCTCGTCGTCAGGAAAGGCCATCGCGACCATCTTTATTTTGGATCGCGGAATCTCGACTTCTTCGGTAGCGCCCGGCTGGTTTTCTTCGGTGATGCGCTCAACTTCTTCGGCGGCTTTGGCGCGAATTTCGGCTTCGTCCCAATCCTCGGCGGGCATTTCCTCGTGCAGTACCAGCTCGGTCGGATCGTTCTTGTCGGGGCCAGAGTACTCGGCGGGATCGATCAGCGTAAGCGAGACCTCGGCCATGCCGGTCGGCTTGCGGTCGCGAGTGCCGGCAAAGATGACGTCCTCCATGCGCGAGCCGCGCAGGGTCTTGGCCGATTGCTCGCCGAGCACCCACGAAATGGCGTCGGCGATATTCGACTTGCCGCAACCGTTGGGCCCGATGATGGCGGCAATGCCGTCACCGTGAAACTTGAGTTCGGTACGGTCGCAGAACGACTTGAATCCGAGGATCTGAAGCTTCTTTAGTTTGAGCAACTTGTACTCCTTGGGGACGCGACTCCTGCCTGTGGAACCCTAGTCGAAGCCAAGCTTTGAAAGGGCACGGCTTCAATCCGCGCCAGTAAACGCCGCGCTCCCTGGGATGCGGTCGAAGGCCGACCGGGTCCCGTACCATCACGCCACGCGGCTCCAGACGTCGGCAGACAGCCATCAAAGGACGGGTTAACCAACCGGATTCCTCCGCCAGTTCGCCAGTTGCGACGCCGTCCCAGGCTGGACAGGGCGGGGCACAAATTAGCCTTACTGTACTGGCGAAATTGCGCCGGGGTCAAGTCGTAAAACACCATAGCTTGTGGGTATCTCGTCCTAACCACGTGATTTTGACATCCTTATGCAGTTTGGGCTTGGTTTACGGCTTGGGATCGGAAAGGAAGGGGAGAACCGCGAGAGCATAAGTAGCGTAACGCAGGCTCGCGCCAGACGCAATCAGTAATCGTTTGAGATTACGATGTAGGGGCGTGAATCCCCTTATTTCAGCCGGTCGAGCTTAAAATGTAATCGCCATGATGGATGCGACACGAACCGCCATTGCTGACGCATTGGAGAACCTCGCCGAGGAGGAATCGTGGGATCCAGAAGCGTGGCAGAACTGCTATGACCTAGTAACAGCCAATTGGGACAATGGGCTGCTGAAATATGTCCACGACGACCTCATTCACTACTCAGGAGAGTTCCATTCCCGCAACATCCTCGGTTTCCGCGCGAAGCCTGACCCTCACCACCTCGACGATTACCGCCACGAATTTCGAAGCATTGCAGCCGCATTGCGAGCAGGCTTGTCTTTAGTGGATGCCAAAAAGCAATTCGGGCTCTAACTGATCGGTATCGAGCAGGGGATCCGGACCGAGGCAGAAGAGTTGTCTCAGTTTTGCTCGTCCGACCCCACATGAAACAGAGCGGCCTGCTCTTCGGCGTGGCGGCGTAGTTCTTCCATCTCGTCCACGGCGACTTCGCTGCCCTCGGGCTTTTCCTGGCCGCGTTGGGTGCGGCGCTCGACTTTTTCACGTTGTTTCTGCTGGCGGGCTTGTTCTTTTTGACGCTTGTTGAAAGTTGATCGGCCTCGTGGCATGGCTAGTTCTCCTGGGTCATCTTCATAGTTGGCAAGCTGCTGTCGTGCTCTGTGCGTCCGGTCTTAAGGCGTCCTGTTTTTTGCGTCTTTCGCCGCGGGGAACGCTACCAGCGCGGCTCTCTGGGCTGACGCGCGTGGCCTTGATAGTCGTCGCGACCACCGCCACCGCCGCCACCTTTGCGACCGCCTCCGCCGCCACCCGGGCGTCCGCCACCACCACCGCCGCCGAAGCCGCGGCCCCCGCCCCCGCCACCGCCAAATCCTCGCCCACCACCGCCGCCGCCGGGACGGTCGGTCTTCGGTTTCGCTTCATTGATCTTCAAAGCGCGTCCCTGGAGTTCGGTGCCGTTCAGCGCTGCGATGGCCTTTTCGGCCTCGCCAGCGTCGGTCATTTCCACGAACGCAAAGCCGCGCGAGCGGCCGGTTTCGCGGTCGGTGACCATGCTGACCCGTTCCACTGCTCCGTGGGCCTCGAACAGTTGACGCAACTCGGGTTCAGTAGTGCTGTGGGGCAAGTTTCCAACGTAAAGGTTTTTCATTGCGTTCTCTCTTTCATCAGTTGCGTGAGCAGATCAACTTCTTCGCCGCGGCGGGATTGGGTTATTTCGGAATCTCGAGGCGGCATGGGCCGGTTGCGGACAGCTTTCGACCGCGCTTCCGAGACCGACCGCACGGCGGAAATCCGGCGGCAGGCTTCAAGAATTCCCCAACGCTGCGACGGTGCATCCTTTAGTTTCGCGGTCAGCGCGGTTTTCACATCGTTCCAGATGCCGGGTTCGGCGGCGTTGTCATCGGTCAGGGCGAGTGGCGTAAGTTCTGAATCGGCGGTTGGCGCCGTGGCCAGATATTCCGGCTTGCCGACCAGGAACATGATGTGCTGCGGGGGCGTGGCGTTGCGCATGTCGTCGCAGAATTTGTCGCGGGGTGCGGTCGCATCGTCCACGTGGATGAGCACCAGATCATACAGATCGGCGCGCCACCAGCAGCGGGCTTCGCTGATGTCGGCGGCGCAGTCAACCTCAACCCCGAGCTTGCGCATGGTTTCGGAGCGCAGATCGCGCTTGGCGCGCGAGGTGTCAATCAGCAGCACCCGCTTCTTCTTGAGCCCTGCGGCTGTGGGATTCGTGAGCGACCAGGTGGTCAGCGTAGGCGCGCTCATGCCGACACCTTCGCGTCTTTATTCTGATTCTGCGATGCGGGTTTCTGCGATGCGGGCACCGAGGCTGATTTCGGAGCGACCTGGCCTGCGAAGAGTTTTTCGTTGCGGAGGCGGCGCGCGATCTTCTGCTTGCGCACGCGGTGAAATCTGGACTTGTCGCCGTTGACGCCGGACATAGTGGCTCCTTAATTCGCGAAAGAGACGCAAAGAACGTGTGATTTCTCAATCGCGAAGTCGCAATGTGCCGGAGTCTTCGAGGTTAAGAGTTAAGTGCCACCGGGAAAAGCCTGTCCCGGTTATCGCTGCGGCGAAGCGTGCTTATGGATCTCTTCGCTCTGCTGATCGCGGTCAAGCTGCTCGATGAGATGGTTGATCTGCTGAGAGTCGCGCTGTTCGATGGCCACCTGAGTCAAGTCCTGCCACTGCTCGCCTGAATTGCGGGGCATATGAATCCCTTCTGCTGGTGTATCCATTCTACTCTCTAATCGGATAAAGCCCTAATTTTGCGGTCTAAGGGGCGCTGTGGATAAAATTTTGTCAACAGTATGAAATTGAAAACAAACGAGTTACGCATGTGGCGGCTCGCGGGCGCGTAATTTAATTGCTATGCTAAGGCGAAAAGCGTAGCATCGCGGTGTACGTTAGACCGAATCGGTAGTGAGCAGTTCTTGCTTCAACAAGCTAGTAACCTGCACAGATGTCCCGATCCCTTCAGCGTAACACCAACAAAGGAACAAATTAACACCATGGAACAAGGAACAGTAAAGTGGTTCAATGACGCCAAAGGCTACGGCTTTATCAGCCGCCAGTCGGGCGAAGATGTTTTCGTCCATTTCTCCGCCATTCAGTCCGGCGGGTTCAAGAGCCTTCAAGAAGGCCAGGCCGTGCAATTCGACGTAACCAAGGGCCCCAAGGGCTGGCAAGCCGAGAACGTCCAACCGCTTTAAGGCTTTTTACGAGGGCGATCACGAAAGTGGTCGCCTTTGTTCGTTTGACCCCTTCTGCAGTGATTCTTCCCGGTGATTCTCTTCTCCATTCTTGATCGTTGCTTTGGTCAGCTTTCCCCGCTCGATGGTTTCCGAGATGCTCTTCAAGTCTATTTTTCAGAAGATCAGCGAGACACTCTTCCCAGAGATAAACCTGCAAACCGTTGACGTCCTGTCGAAAACTAACGGCTAGAAGCTGAAACCTGCTCCCCCTCAGAACGCGTCAATCCCGGTTACGCTCTGCCCAATAATCAGCGTATGAATGTCGTGGGTGCCCTCGTAGGTCTTCACTGATTCCAGATTCATCATGTGGCGCATGATGGGGTACTCGTCGGCTACGCCGTTGGCGCCGAGGATGTCGCGGGACAGGCGAGCGCACTCGAGGGCCATCCAGACGTTGTTTCGCTTGGCCATCGAGATGTGCTGGTGCTGGACTTTTTCCTGATCTTTGAGGCGGCCGACTTGCAGGACCAGCAACTGCGCTTTGGTGATCTCGGTGATCATCCAGGCCAGCTTTTCCTGCACCAGTTGGCGCGAGGCGATGGGCTCATTGTGGAACTGTTTGCGGAAAAGCGAATATTGCAGCGCGCAGTCGTAGCAGGCCATGGCCGCGCCCACCGCCCCCCAGGCGATTCCGTAGCGGGCTTGATTAAGACACATCAAAGGTGACTTTAGGCCCCCGCTTTTCGGAAGAAGATTCGACGCGGGGATGTGAACGTCTTGCAGCGACAGGCTCGACGTCACCGACGCGCGCAGCGACCACTTGCCGTGAATGTCTTCGGCGCGGAAGCCGGGACGGTCGGTTTCGACTAGAAATCCGCGAATCGAGCTGCCGTCGTTGGGGTCTTTTGAATTGTCAGTCGTGGAGTCGTCGGTCTTCGCCCAGATCACGGCCACGTCGGCGATTGACCCCGACGTGATCCACATCTTTTCGCCGTTCAGCACGTACTCGTCGCCGACTTTGCGGGCACGCGTTCTCATGCCGCCGGGGTTTGACCCGAAATCAGGTTCGGTGAGTCCGAAGCAGCCGAGCTTTTCACCTTTTTGCATTGCCGGCAGCCAGGTTTGTTTTTGCTCGTCGCTGCCAAAGGCGTAAATGGGATACATCACCAGCGCCGACTGCACGCTGACGAATGAGCGCACGCCGGAGTCGCCGCGCTCCAGTTCCTGCGTGACCAGTCCGTATTCCACGTTGGACATTCCGGCGCAGCCGTAGCCTTTGAGGCTGGCTCCGAAGAAGCCGAGGTCGCCCATGGGCTTGACCAGTTCGCGGGGAAAGCGTCCGGCTCGGTTGCACTCTTCAATAATAGGAATGAGATTGTCTTCGATAAAGCGGCGCGCGGTGTCGCGGACCAGGCGTTCATCGTCGGTAAGCAGAGTGTCAAAGGAAATGAAATCCACGCCGCGGAATTTTAGGGCCATGGGAAAAGCTCGATTCTGTTTCCGCCTGCAAGCATTGGACGGCGAGGACGCCCGTCGCTCCACAATCGAATTGAGGTTGGAGCGGCGGGCGTCCTCGCCCGCCCGCGGGAAAACATTTGACGTTAGCAGAGGCCAATCGGCGGGTCAAACCGGTTACTTGTGAGTCCTTTGCGCCGGCGTGAGTTTATTGTAGTCGCGGAAATATGCACGCAAACCGGAACTGAGAGTGTTTTTCGTATACCCGGCCGTCAGCTGCTCTTTGTAGTGATTCAAATAGAAGTCGAACGGATCCTGCGGATCGAGGTCAATCAAGATCAGATCGGTGTCGCTCATGGTCAATTTCCCGAAGCGAAGCTGTGCGCCTTGATAGGCCATATAGTTGCCAGGGATTTTCTCCGAACGCACTAGCGCATTTCCGTACTCCTGAACAATCTCATTTCCGCGGAGCGCGACCGAACTCAGCCGGCCTTGCACGTGGGGCGGCGGGAACAGTTCGGCGGGAGCCAGGATCAGGTCGTCATTTTCGGCGCGGACCCCGCGGACCTTGCGAGTGTCAATCAGCCCGGCGATAGTTTCGCCTAACAGATCCATCAAACCTTTCACGGGAAGATGCGCCGCCTTCACCTTTTCGGTATGCACGCGGATTTCGCCCGCTGGAGTAACGGAGAGCGATCCGACGCTTTCGAACGGAATGTTGCCTTTTGAGCGCAGCCGTCCCTTAATGCTGAGCTTGCCCCCTTGGGTCGAAATCCGAAGTTCCTTGAGCGGGGCGTGAGGATCGGCGAATGCGTATTGGTTCAGCGCGTTGGCCAGGGCATCGGTGGTGATCGAGATTTCTGCGGAACGAATATCGAGCACAAACGAAGTTGGATCATCAAAGAACGGGATGCCCGCCTTGTCCACAGGAACCAGGTTCCCTTCCAGTTGTGTGATGTGCACCGAAATCGAATCCGTGTAGTGGTACATGACGTTGTGCATCTCGGTGTGAACCGAGTGGCTGGAGGCAGACGATTGGTCTTGCGCAGCTGAGGGGGCCAGTGCAATGGTGATAGAGACCAAGGGTAGCGCTATTCGAAACATCGGGGCTTGGATGCAGGCGAAGGGAAGAGGGCAACTTGGTTCCGAAACCGGGGAGCGCTCTTGACAACACTTTTACACTCGAATGACTGAATGTGCGGGCGGCGCGCATCTATACTTGTGAGGCACTTGAGCTGAATGAGAGCAGCATCTCTAATCCGGCCGGCGGCTTTGGCGGCGCTTCTGACTGCATTGCCCGCGCTGGCCGCGGACGCCGTGATCTCTCGTCCTCCCCTCGACCACGGCTTTCAACTTCTCTACAGTTTGGATTTCGGCGGCGCGCATAACATTTTTGCGGCGTGGGAGCAGAGCCATCCTGACGATCCCATGGGGCCGACGGCTGACGCTGCTGGAGTGCTGTTTTCGGAGTTCCATCGGCTGGGAATATTGGAGGCGCAATTTTTTGAGAGTGACAAGAGATTCGAAAACCGCCCCAAGCCGAACGCAGACCCGACAGTCCGGGACCGCTTCAATGCGGCCATTGAGAAGGCCGAAACCATCGCCCATGCGCGGCTGGCGAAAAACCCGAAAGACCGGGACGCCCTGTTCGCCCTGACCTTAACCAACGGCCTGCAAGGCGACTATGCGGCGCTGATTGAAAAGCGCAATCTCGCTTCTTTGAAGTACACGAAAGATGCCACCGGGTGGTCGCAACAAACTCTGGCCGTCGATCCCCAGTGTTACGATGCCTACCTCGCCAGCGGCTTCAGCAAATTCATCATTGGCAGCCTGAACGCGCCCATGCGCTGGCTGATTCGGCTGGGCGGGCTTTCCGGCGACAAGCAAGAGGGGATCAAAGAACTGCAACTGACCGCCGCGCACGGACGCTACCTTGCACCATTCGCCAACATTCTGCTGGCGATGGCATACGTGCACGAGCACGACAAGCCGCGCGCGCGAGAGTTGTTGGCGTCGCTGCGCGATCAGTTCCCGACGAATCCGTTGTTTGCGCAGGAGATTGCAAGGTTGGATTCAGGGCAGTAAGCCCAAAGCCGCTTTTTCACACTCCTTTAACACCTTCCAGATAGATTCCTTCTGAGACCCGAGGAGGAGAGCCCGCTGCTTTATACTGGTTCTGGCAGCCGATGGCATTCTTGAAGGCCTGCCACTTTTCGCTGTACTCCCCTTGATTCCGTCATGGCACGTGCCTCAGTGGACAATCCGGAGTTTTACATCAACCGCGAGCTTTCGTGGTTGCAGTTCAACCATCGCGTGCTTGAAGAGGCGCAGGATGAGAACAATCCGCTGCTCGAGCGGCTGAAGTTTCTTTCCATCAGCGCGAACAATTTGGACGAATTTTTTGAGGTGCGGGTCGCGGGACTGGTACAGCAAATCGAAGATGGCTACACCGAAGCCGGCCCCGACGGGCTGACGTTGCTCGAAGAGCGTGACCTGGTTGCCGAAGAGCTTCACAAATTTGTTGGTGAACAGTATCAGTGCTGGAACGAGAAACTGCGTCCGCAGTTGGCGGCGAAGGGCATCCGCGTTCTCAGCCTCCATGAACTGGATGACAACGCTCGTGCCTTCGTGCAGGATTATTGTGAGCGCGAACTTGATTTGCTGCTGACGCCGGTGACAGTTGACCCGGCGCATCCTTTTCCAAGAGTCATCAACAAGGCATTGTGTGTGGCGTTTTTGTTGCGCCGCCGCCGGCGGTCTTCACTGACTTACACCGGTGTGGTTACGGTGCCGCGGGCGTTGCCCCGGCTGGTGCGGCTGCCGTCTGAGGGGACGACGGATTTCATTTTTCTTGCCGACTTGGTGGCGTTTCACGCGGCGCGCATGTACAGCGGATACGACATTATTTCTTCCGCCGCGTTTCGAGTGACCCGCAACAGCAATCTTTATCTGGCGGAAGAAGAATCGCGCAACCTGCTGGAATCTGTGCGCACCGAGCTGCACAACCGGCGCAAAGGCGATGCGGTGCGGCTGGAGATTGAAGCTGACGCCGATCCCGAGATCACGGAACGCCTGCGCACAAACTTTGGTTTGGAACCATGGCAAGTGATCCGCGTGGACGGCCCGGTGAATCTTCCGCGGCTATTCAACATTTACGAGCAGACGGACCGGCCTGACCTCAAGTTCAAGCCGTTCGTCCCGCGTGAACTGCGGCTGACGGCAAAATCGCAGGATTTATTTGAAGAGCTACGCCGGCACGATGTGCTGCTGCACCATCCTTTTGATTCGTTCGACGCGGTGGTTTCGTTTATTGAAGCTGCAGCCGAGGATCCGAATGTTCTCTCGATCAAGCAGACTCTTTATCGCACCGGCGAAAACTCCATGATCGTAAGGGCCTTGATCGCGGCGGCCGCCAAGAAAGAAGTTACGGCCGTGGTGGAGCTTAAGGCACGGTTTGACGAGGCTTCAAACATTCGCTGGGCGCGGGATTTGGAAGACGCCGGGGTGCAGGTGTTTCACGGCCTGGTCGGGTTGAAGACGCATTGCAAGCTTTTACTCCTGGTGCGGAGAGATCCCGACGGCGTGTCCCGCCGCTATGCTCACCTGGGCACGGGCAATTACAACGCGACGACCGCACGCATTTATACCGACTTGAGCCTGTTGACCGCGGATGAGGAAATCACCGGAGCGGTGCACAATGTATTTTCTTTTCTCACCGCCTATGCGGAGCACAACAATTACGCTCCGCTGATGGTGTCGCCGGTGAATATCGCAGAGAACTCGTCTGGACTTGATTGCCCGTGAAAGCGACCATGCGCGGCTGGGGCGTCCGGCGCGCATCATTGCGAAGATGAACGCACTGCTGGATAAGAACATCATTGCGGCACTGTATCGGGCATCACAAGCGGGAGTGGAAATTGATCTGATCGTGCGTGGCATGTGCGCGCTGCGGCCGGGGATTCGCGGAGTGAGCGACCGCATTCGCGTGCGCAGCATTGTAGGCAGGTTTCTGGAGCACAGCCGCATTTTTTATTTTGCTAATGGCGGCCAGGAGGAAGTTTACCTGGCCAGCGCTGACTGGATGCCGCGTAATCTCTACGAGCGCGTGGAGACCATGTTTCCGGTGAGAGACGCGATGCTGCGCGAGCGCGTCCGGCAGGAAATCCTCGATGCCTACCTGGCGGACACGGTGAAATCGCGTGTGCTACGCCGGGACGGTTCGTATGTACCGGCGTGGAAGGCTTCTGGCAAGCGCAAGGCGCCGGCTCCAGGATTCAGCGCGCAGGATTTTCTGGTCGCGCTGGCGGAGGGGAAGCAGTCCGTCGCGGCAATCCCGGTCGCGCCTGAACGCAAGTTGCGACGGGTGGCGGCGCGAAAGGAACGTAGGGCTTCATGATCATTTACTTTGTCCGCCATGCCAGCGCCGGGACTGCTTACAGCAACCTTAAGAAGGACGAGAAGCGTCCACTGGATGACGATGGTATTGAGCAGTGCGGGGTTGTAGGCCGGGCCTTGGCGGCGTTGAATGTCCAACCGGATGTGATCATTTCCAGCCCGCTGAAACGCGCTACCCAGACGGCATCGCTGATTGGCAATGAACTGGGATACGAAGGCAAACTGCAACTGGATGCGGCGATGCGCCCGGAGGCTTCATTCACGGATTTCCGCCGGATGCTGGAAAAATACGCCAAGCACGAGGCCATCATGGTGGTGGGACATAACCCGACCATTACGGAGTTTCTGGCACGGATCATCACCAAGTCCGGCAGCGAGGCGATACTGGATTTCAAGAAGGGTGCGGTGGCCCGCGCCGAGACTTTGCGTCACGCCGCAACCCTGAACTGGTTTTTCACTCCGAAGATGGCGCGAGAGATTCAAGCCGCTGCCGCGGCTGCTGCGGAAAAATCCCACCCGAAGACTTCGCGGAAATAAGCCCGCTCTTTTTCTACCGCCCACAGTTCCAGATCCACGCTCATGGGGCGTTTCGGGACCAGAATTAATTCCACCGAGGCTTCGTGAATTCTTACCCTTGAGGTCTTCAGCGCGCCGCTACGTCCCAGGTTCAGCGCCCAGGCCAGTCGAAGCAGGAGCGAAGCCTTGGCGATCTGTTTTTGCTCGGAGGGTGGAAGCGACTTGATGGGAGCGTCTCCGATCGCCGGGCGGGACTTGCCGAGATAGCGGGCAATGGCGGCGATCACTCTTCTCTGCGGCAGCGTGTAGCCCAGGATTTCGGAATGCGAAATGATGTAGTAGGTGTGGCGGTGACGGCCGGTGCGGTTCACGTAATCCCCGACTTCGCACAGCATTGCCGCGGCGGCAATCCATTCTTTGTACTCCGGCGGCAGGCGATGGATTCGCCTCAAGTCGGAAAACAACTTCAAGGCTGTTTCCCGTACGCGAGTAGCATGATCGAGATCCACGTGATAATGCTGTACTGCGGCGAGAAGTGAATCCTGGCGTTCGGACGCGATCTGTTTTCCGGAACGTGTGGCATGGTCGTAGTCGGCGGCCATCTGAGCCAACAGACCATCGCGCAGGCCGAGCGGAGAATATCGGAAGCCGCCCAGCTTGCAGCGCTCCAGCAACTCGGCAAACACTGCCGCACCGGCGATGACGATTTCGGCGCGGCGCAGGCCGATTCCGTTGACGTTACGACGTTCTTGCAGTGAGAGCCGGGCCAGCATCTTGGCGATGCGGCGCATTTGCTGGCGGGAAACCGTCATGCCGCGCTGGCTTCGGGTGCGGTAAAGAGTGTGGCAGACGGTGGCCAAGGCCTCCGCGGTGCCCGATGTTGCAATTACAACCTTGGGGCGAGCCTTGATAATCCGCGGCGCGACGCGGCCGATCTCGCGGGCAATCAGGCCGCGCATTTGCCGCATCTCAGGCTTGCGCGGCGGATCATGATGGACGAAGTCATTGGTCAGCCTTACAGCGCCCAGCGGCAGGCTGACGGTCTCCTGAATGTGCCCCCTTTTCGAGACCGTGAGTTCACAACTGCCGCCGCCGAGATCCATCATCAGCGCGGGAGAGGAATTCACCCGCAAGCTCGAGGTCAGTCCCAGGTGAATTAATCGGGCTTCTTCCAGTCCTGAAATAATCTCCACTTGCCAACCGGTTGCCGATCGTACCCATTCCAGAAACGCGCGGGAGTTGCGGGCGTCACGCAGCGCGCTGGTGGCGACTACGCGGACAGAATCCGCTCCCGTTCTTTGTGCCGCGCGGTGAAACCGGCGCAGAACCTTGACGGTCAAGGCGATGGCTTCAGGAGAGAGGAAGCCGTTGCGAAAAACCGATTCTCCCAGGCGCGTGACTTCGCGGTCTTCGAGGATTTCGACCAGGCGGTGAGAAATCAGGCGGGAGATCTTCAGGCGGACGGAGTTCGATCCGATGTCAACGGCAGCGAAGGTTGGCATTCCGCATCAGTGTACAACCAGGAAAAGTTCTGGTGAGCGGTGGAAAACTCGGCGGATTACGCCGCACTTTGCGCGGCCGGCTCGGGTGTTGCAGACTTGCGGCCAGCCTGAGACGAGACTACCGGTTGCCGTGTGGGTAAATCTGCAATGACGGCGGTCATGGCGGTCACGGCACGGCGGAACCGGGCGCGGCTGATGTTCTGCAGCGCAGCCACCAATGCGGAATCGTGCACCGTGCCAAAAAGCTTTTCCGCCCTTTGCTGCAGCTTCAAAACGTCATGCCATTCGCCCACTTCATCTTGCGCGCGCTTCAATTCTTCCACGAATGCCTTGGCCGGCGCCGACTCGGTCGCGAGTTCGGCGAGATAACGCGACTGCTTGGCGGCGATGCGGCAGGCATGCAGCATTTTTTCATTCATCGGCGTCTGGACGGGCTTGGGCAAGCGGTCCAGGGCGAGCTTGAGGGGGTCGATTCCGTCCAGCTTGATTTCAGATTGCGCGCGGCGCAAACGCTTCCGCAGTTCCCGGACGGTGTCAGAATCGAAACTCTTCGCCAGTTTCTTCGAGCGCCGGCCATGATCTTCCGCCAGCAGTTCTAAAAGTTGCGCGCGATGGTTCTGCCGGTCGGGCACACGGAGGTTCTTCAGGAAAGCGATCTGAACGTCGAGGTCACGCACACGTCCGGCCCGCTTGCGCAGCTTGGAAAGCAACTTCAGGAGCTTGTTCTTGTTACCGTTTTCCGGAACCAGTTCCGCAAGCAGAGCTTCGACCCGACGGCTGTTGGTGCGGAAACGGTGAACGTCCTCCGACTTCGATTCCTTCGCCAGGCGCCCGACGTAGCGGCTGATTCGCGCGAACACCAGCCTCCCCTGTTTTTGTTCAGGGGTAAGCGGTCGAGCCATTCTTAGTTGAGCCGTTCGGTCGCATACTTGCGGAATTCAGACTTGCAAAGCCCCCGGGAGGAAGCTCGGCTGGGTTCCCCAGGCAGGCAATTGTAACATCCCTTTAACAATCCATCGAGCGCAGCATTTCGGCGCTTCTGAATCAATTCTTACATAGACTTAGGGTCGTATTCCCAGGGCGGCGGCGGATGCTGACGTTGGATTCAGCTCCGCAAACGAAAACGCGTTGGCGATATTTGGATAGGTTTTCCCCGCCACTTCCACATATGGATACACGAAGTAATTCAGCGGGTCTCCATCTTGCGGAGGGTTCAATTTCAAATCGCGTCCAACTGAAAATTGCACCCGGTCTGCGTCGTGGGCTCCAAAGAAATAATTCTTTTTGACCGGATTTTTCCAGGCCTCGGAAATGTCCACCGGTATCCAGCCATTTTGCGGATCGAAAAATTCCGCCCAGCAGTGATATCCGGCGATGTCTGTCGATGTCTTGTCGGCCGGCAGGGGAAATCCAATTTCGAAGCGCGAGGGGATGCCCTGCGATCGCGCCATGGCGATGAACAGGGAATGAAAGTCAGTGCAGTTGCCGCGCTTCGAGTCGCAGGCCCAGAGTACATCGCCGTGCCCCCACCCGGTGCCTGTCTTGTCATAGCGCAGGGTTTCGAACACGTAGTCGTAAATGGCACGGGCTTTCTCGAGTTGCGAGGTCTTGCCGCTGGTCACCCTAGCCGCGAGGTCTGCCGGAAGCCCGGTGATGGGGACTAGTTTATCGGGAGCGAGATACATCGCGTTCTCTTTCTTGGTGAGAGTGGCGTTTTCGAGGCGGGGGCGGACCAGTCCCAGAGTCAGGTGCTCATGGCGAACCACCTCGTAAACGACTTCAAAGCGAAGGTCTCCACCTTTCGCTTTCGACGATTCCGCGTAATAGATTTCATTGTTGAATCGCGACTCGCGTGTCTTCTTGAGACTCAGGTCGCCAGTCGCTGAGACCACGCGGACCTCCTGGTAGGGATCGGAATGCGCGGCGGGGAACCAGACGCGGACGCGCTCGCCTGCGGGAACATCTTTAACCGTGAAGCCATAGTGAAAGGTGAAGTGGCGCACTGCCTGGGCCGGGGCCAGCGAGGTGAGTGCTAGAAAAAATACGACGGAAACCGCACGTCTGCGCAACATGATTTTCTCCTGTCAGAAGGTTCGGGGTGTGAGATCACACACGGTGCTCAGGAGAAAGCGTTCAAGTAAAGCCGCGCAGGTGGGAGTGCATGTTCGGATTATCTTAACAACAAATCTGTTTGTGAAGTGTCAAGGCCCAAGCGTCATGATCGAGGCTCCTCCGGTAGAATCCTTTCATGCCCGCCGCAATCCAATGCCGCGACCTGCGCAAAACCTACGACGGCAAAGTGGAGGCAGTGCGTGGGCTGAATCTGGAGATTCAGGCAGGGGAATGTTTCGGCCTGCTGGGACCGAATGGGGCGGGGAAGACTACCACCATTGAGATTCTGGAAGGCCTGCTCGAGCCGACTTCCGGCGAGGTGACGATTCTAGGGCAGACATGGAAATCCCACCCTCGTGAATTGCGTGAAAAGATCGGCATTTCTCTGCAGGAGACGCGGCTTTCGGAGAAATTGACGGTCCGCGAGACGGTCGAGCTTTTTGCCAGCTTCTACCGCGAACCCCGACCGTCAGAGGAGGTCCTGGCTGCGCTGCAACTCGAAGAGAAGGCTGATTCGTGGGTTGGGAAACTCTCGGGCGGACAACGGCAGAGGCTGGCGGTGGCGACGGCGCTGGTTGGATCACCTCGAGTGTTATTCCTGGACGAACCGACCACCGGGCTCGATCCGCAGAGCCGGCGCCAGTTGTGGGACATCGTTCGTGCTTTCCAGCAGACCGGCGGCACTGTTTTGTTGACCACACATTACATGGACGAAGCCGAGCGGCTGTGCGACCGGCTGGCGATTGTGGACCACGGACAGATCATTGCCGAGGGATCGCCGGCAGAATTGATCGCGCAACTTGGCGGTCATCATGTAGTCGAGTTTTCGCTGGCGGGAGATTCATCCGGCGCGGCTGAAACCTGCAAGACGTTGCCGGGGGTGGACTCCGTGCACAACGACGATGGCTTGATCAGCCTGAGCGTGCGCGAGCCGCACCGGACAATTCCTGCGTTGCTGGATGCGGTTGACAAGCAGGCGGCGCAGTTGGAGCATCTGACCACGCGGCAGGCCAGCCTGGAAGATGTATTTGTCCGTCTGACCGGGCGCCATTTGAGAGAAGAATAATGAGTGCTTCCCAGGAAACGCCGGCGGAGAAGAAGATCGAGAAGAAGATGCAGACTGTTGCTTTGCGCAACAGTCGATGGTCGGGATTCTTCCATCTGATTTCGGTGCGGATGAAGGAACTTCGCCGCGAGCCTGAAGTCGTTTTCTGGATGTTTGTTTTCCCGCTGCTTCTGTCCTTTGGTTTGGGAATTGCTTTTCGCAACAAGCCAGCCGATGCGACTTCGATCGCGATCACTTCAGGCGCATACGCCGAAAACGTTTTGTCTTTGATTCAGAAATCGGCACAGAAGGGTTCCATCCACGCCGAGATTGTTGATCGCGACCGCGCGGCACAGGGGCTGCGGCTGGGCAAATACGACCTGGTGGTGGAACCGATTTTCTCAAACGAGGTGCAATACGACTATGATCCGGCGCGTCCCGAAAGTGTGCTGTCGCATACCGAGGTAAACGATGCGCTACAGTCGTCGGCTGGGCGGAAGGATGCGGTAGCGACCACGGTATTCACGTCCAGCGAGCCGGGTTCACGATACATCGATTTTCTGATTCCGGGGCTGCTGGGCATGAACCTGATGAACTCCGGGATGTGGGGCATGGGGTTTGCGCTGGTTGACATGCGGCAGCGGAAGCTGCTCAAGCGTTTTGTGGCGACTCCTATGCGGCGGGGAGATTTCCTTCTCGCCCTGATCGGCAGCCGTCTGATGCTGATGGTCGCGGAAGTGGCACTACTGCTCGGGTTTGGTGTTGTTGTTTTTCACATGCGGGTGCTGGGTTCCGTGGGGAGCATTCTATTGATCGGCGCTATCGGCGCGATCGCTTTCGGCGGACTCGGCCTGCTCACCGCAAGCCGCGCGCAGAAAATCGAGACCGCAAGCGGCCTGATGAACCTGGTCATGATGCCGATGTGGATATTTACCGGCGTATTTTTTTCTTACGAACGTTTTCCCGCGCTGGTGCAGCCATTCATCAAAGCGCTGCCGCTTACCGCGTTGAATGACGCGTTGCGCGCGACCATCCTTGAAGGCGCGACGCTGGCTTCGCAGTCCGGAAGAATCGCGATTGTGGTTGCGTGGGGAGTGATTTCGTTTGTGCTGGCTCTGCGCTGGTTCCGCTGGACGTAGACTCGGGCTTCGGGCGTGAGGCTTCGGGCTTCAGGAAAATCAAAATTCTTGTTATTCCGAGCCGCAGGAGGCAGCGAGGAACCTGCTTCTCGCCGGTGCCGTAAACCCATCGAGCATCCCATCCCAGACGATCGAGCAACGGCCTGAAGCCCGAAGCCTAAAGCCCGACGCCCGCCTTTCGTCGCTCCAATTCCTGTTCCGAATACATGCTGCCCCGGCACCTTTTCGCTTTGCAGACGCACAGCGCGAGATCGTCCTTATCGCCGTCGTAAAGGTTGTAGTCGTAGACCAACTCTTCACCGGCGGCAATGTTGCGAAGGGCGCGAATGATGACGCGTCCCCTGATCTCGTCGGCCTCGCAGTTAGGGTCACAGGAGTGATTGATGAAGGCCGCGATGCCGTCGCCGTCAATCACGTGCACGCCGTCCACCATGCCAAACAGATACGTCCGCGGAGAATGCTCGTAGATAGCGTCGGCCTCACCATAGGTGAGCCGTGGCCCGGTGTATTCCACGACGATGGTGCGCTTCTTGATGGGCGCCGTGGCATAGACTCCGTCGGAGTGAATGGGGGAGCGGCGAATGGCGAGCTTCATGGTGGATTTCGATTCAAAGAATGGAGCGGGAGACGGGGATCGAACCCGTGGCATCCAGCTTGGGAAGCTGGCGTTCTACCGCTGAACTACTCCCGCCGAACGTCTTGATTCTATCAGTCGTGGGCGTGGGCGCAAGTGGCGGCCGAAAGGCAGTTCGGACGGAGTCCACTACGGGCGCGAGCGGGGTTGGAAGATGAAGATAAGGCTGCCGGACGGGGCGTGCGTGCGAAAAGCGTCTCGAGGGGGTCAACGCTCTTGTAGCCCGCGTCCGGCGGTCTGCAAGTGAACGAGATTCTCTTATGGAATTGTTGTTCCGATTCGGGAAACGTACTTTTGTTACGAAAACGGAACAAGAATTCTCGCGAGGACGTGCGCCGCAGCAAGAATCAGGCTGTCGCGACTAACTTCCCCAGGATGGCTTGCTGCTTTGCAATCAGTTCTTTAAGTCCCTGCCGCGCCAGGCCGATCATGGCTGCCAACTGCTTCTCATCGAAGACTTGATGCTCGGCGGTGGCTTGCAGTTCTACGAACTTATTGTCGGCCGTCATTACGAAATTCATGTCCACATCGGCGCGGGAGTCTTCTTCGTAGCAGAGGTCGAGCAGCGGCTCGCCGTCCACGATGCCCACGCTGACCGCAGCGACGAAGTCATTCAGCGGGGCGGATTTCAGGGTACCAGCTTCAACCAGCTTATTCAGCGCCAGGCCCAGCGCGACGAATGCTCCGGTGATGGAAGCCGTGCGGGTGCCGCCGTCGGCCTGGATCACGTCGCAATCCACCCAGACCGTGCGCTCGCCGAGTTTTGTCAGATCGGTGACGGCGCGCAACGAACGTCCGATCAAGCGCTGGATTTCATGGGTGCGTCCGCCCACCCGTCCGCGAGCCGCTTCACGCGGAGTGCGGGTCAGTGTAGCGCGGGGCAACATGCCATATTCTGCGCTCACCCAGCCCAGACCGGTGTTGCGCCGGAAGGCCGGTACCGATTCCTCCACCGACGCGGTGCAGATCACACGCGTATTGCCAACCTCGATGAGGACCGAACCCTCGGCCGTCGAGATGAAGTCGGACACCATACGCACCGGCCGCATCTGGTCAGGAGTTCGATTGTCGGAGCGATAGAACATGCAAAGGGATTCTAGCAGGGGCGGTGTGGTGCGGGTGTTCGCTCCCGCTTATTCGTGCTTATTGCGCCGCCAGTTGCTTCGCTAGCGCTTCGACCTGCGAAACATCGTAGAAGCCGGAGAGGTCGGCGTGTCCGGCAAGGGTTTCTCGCTCTTTCCCGTCCACCAGGATTTTTGCCCGCATCAGGCCGGGAGTGTTCGCGGAGAGCGTCTGAATCATGGAGGCGATGGTAAGTTCCTCCGCCAACACGCCCGAGGTCTGGCCATCCGCGAAAGCCTGGTTCACATCTACGACGACGAGGCCGGGATCTACCAGATAGACGTCGTGGATTTCGGCCCCCGCCGCCAGAGGATGGGGCGAGTCCTTATCCACATAAATCTCCAGCAGAGCACGCGCGAGTGCCTGCGCACGTTCTTGCCTGCCCGCTGCGAGGGGAATGGAAATGGATTGGGCTCGCAGGTTTCCCGGATCATCGTATGCGACCCACACGGTTACTCGCTCGGTGGGGCCGGGAGCTGGCGGCGCCACATGCTGCTCTTGGATTGCAGGGTATGTAAGGGTTTCCCGTCGCCGAAGTTGCCGGACGTAAAGTGACATTCCAATTGCGACCGTAAACAGGATCGCGGTTGCGATGGCCAACTGACGAGGGATCATCGCCCGGACTCCAGACTCCCCCGAATTAGTGCGATGCTGTTGGCGAGCGCAGCGGTGACCATCTGCTGGTAATCAACCGAGGCGAGCTGCGAGACATTGCCGGTTGTCGGCGCAATCTCGACCGCCAAGGCTGGAACAGTAACGTTGTTTAGCGGACGGAGCGGCGCGATAAGGCTGCGGAAAGGGAACCCCATCTTTTGAATCGCCCCGGAGACTTGATCCTGTACCCACCGGCTCCGCGTCAGCGCCTGTCCTTGTGCCATTTGCCAGTCCATGAAGGAACCGGAACTGTCTCCCCCGGCGGGAAGCATGGCGGTGTAGATTCGCATCCCGGTGCCTTGGGATGTGGCGTGAATCGCGATATAGAGCCCCGGGCGCGCAGAGTTGACGACCTGCGCTCGTTGGTCGGTGGATAGGGTCTGGTCGCTGTTACGGATCAGGACAGCTTGAATGCCGCGCGCGGCCAACTGCTGTTGCAGTAGGCGCGCGATGGCCAGAGTGACGTCTTTCTCCGGCATAGCTGGATTCAGAATCGCGCCGGGCTCACCGCCGCCGTGGGCAGGGTCAATCATGATGAGCAGGGTGTGCGCCGCCGCGACCGCTGGAGAAGCAGAAGCTCGATCCGCGGCAGGGTCTACGACAGGCGCGCTTTGACCGGGCGAATGCCGCGCGGCAAGAGTGGCGACCAGCAGCAAAGCTGAGAGGCTCAGCAGGCGGGTAGTGCGACCAGGTCTTGCGCTTCTATTCCAGCGCATAAATAGTGAGGCCGCTGAGCAATTTGGGGTAGAAATCGGTCGATTTTTGCGGGAGCACTTCGCCGGCAAAGGCAATGTCCCGGATCTGGGTCATGCGCGCTGGATTCATCAGAAAGGCTACATCTGCGCGCTCACTGCGGACGGTGGCCATTGCTTCCGAGGCGTCGCGAATATACGTTACGTTCTGCTGATCGCGTATCGCCTCTTCGGAAATTCCCAGCGCGCCTTCGAGCAGGCATTTGTGGAGTTGCACTACATCGAGGCCTTGCTGGCGCAGGGACAGGCTGCCGAACGCCGATGCGGGTGCTTTCGGCCGGCTCAACAGAAATACGCGATCGCGCCCGACTGCCACGAGGGAGGTTCCCGTGTGCGCTGCCTCGCGGAGCATGGCCGTGGCTCGCGCGGGGTTGATTGAGGCATCAGCTTCTTCCACACTGAAATACTCACTGGCGCCGGTGCGCAGAGAATCCATAGAAAAGGAGGGAACACCATGGACGACGCGGTGAGTGGGCAGGATCACCAGGCCGGGGCTGTCCATGTTCACAAACGTCATCATCGCCAGTTCGTATGGGGCCAGCTCCGACGCATCCGTCCGGCCTGATTCTCTGGGTACACCGCTCGCCGAAAGTCCGGCGGCGCCGCTCTCTCGGCGCTGGTTGCGATAGGTTAGCGCCGTCTCGTAGCGGTGGTGGCCATCGGCGATGATCAGCTTCTTGTCGCGCATCTTGCCACGAACCAGAGCTACAATTTCCGGATCAGAAACTCTCCACACCCGGTGCAGGACCCCATACTCGTCGGTCATCTCCATCAGCGGAGAGTCTGCGGACGCGAGGGCATTTTCTATCTCTGCCGCAGGGTCGCTGTAGAGCATGAAAATCTGTCCGAAATGGGCCCGCGTGGCCTGCAGAAGGTCGAGGCGGTCGGCTTTGGGCTTGGCCAGAGTCTGCTCGTGCCGAAAAACCACGCCGGAGGCGTAATCCTCGACTTTTCCAAGAGCGACGAATCCGTGACGCTCAAACTGTCCTTTGCCGCCCGGGGCTGGAAACTGCTGGGTGTAGCGATAAAGCGAGGGGTGGGGATCCTGGCAAAAGACGCCTTGCCGGCGCCAGTCGCTGAAATGAGCCGCCGCGCGGGTATAGGGATCGTCGCCGGGGCCATCATTGGCACTACGCTTGCCAAGAATGATTCGTACCAGGTTGTAGGGACTGGACGCGTAGTAACCCTCCTGCATTTCGGGAGTGATCTTGTCGTAGGGCTGGGTGGCTACCTGAGCCAACGCAACTCGAGCGGGATCATAGCGAAGCGCACGAAAGGGTTCTATGTCTGCCATTTGCCTGGAGCCAAGCGATTGTATCAAGGCGCAGGCTTCGAAGGCATTCATGAGCGAACATGCTGGCGGCAGAAGAGCAAACTTTTGCACAGGGCGGGAATCTAATTTCAATAAGGAACGAAAATGAGCCCTACGTGACAAAGATTTAACACTCGCTGTCGCAACATGTGATACTCTGCACCCGATCGGGGAAATTATGGCGCGCCCCACCCGGCGCGGGTCTTCGGGACCCGGGATTTTAACCCGCAAGCAAAAAACCACGCCGTTTCCGGTTCTTGCCCTTCTTTGTGTCCTTGTACCGTTAGCCGCCTGTCTGCTTTTGATCGCAGCAACCGCCTTCGCCCAAAATCCGGATGTAGAAGACATTCACGTCGCGCCGCGACTGGAAACCGACAAGGCGACCCCAAAAAACGCGCTGGCAGACACGGTTCGAACTCATGCTGCCACCATTCGAGCCAAAGTGGATTTAGTGTTGGTTCCGGTAACCGTAACCGACCCCATGAATCGCCTGGTCACCGGACTCGACAAAGAAAATTTCCAGGTCTTCGAGGGCAAAGACCGGCAGGACGTGCGGCATTTCTCGAGTGAGGACGCGCCCATTTCACTGGGCGTGATCTTTGATATGAGCGGGAGTATGAGCAGTAAGATTGAGCGCGCCCGCGAAGCCGTAACGGAATTCTTCAAGACTGCAAATCCGCAGGACGAATTCTTCCTGATTGCATTTGCCGATAAGCCGCAGGAAGTTTCTGACTTCACGCAATCGGTGGACGATCTGCAGAACAAGCTGATCTACACCGTTCCGAAGGGTCGAACCGCGCTGCTGGACGCGATTTATCTTGGCATCAGCAAGATGCGCGATGCCAAGTATCCCAAGAAATCTCTTCTGATCATTTCCGATGGAGGCGACAACCATAGCCGCTATACCGAGGGCGAGATCAAGTCGTTGGTCAAAGAAGCTGACGTCATGGTTTATTCCATTGGAATCTACGATCATGACTTCCGCACTGACGAAGAGCGGCTGGGGCCGCAGTTGCTCAGTGATGTGTCGGAATTGAGCGGGGGACGCGCATTTACCATTGATAACCCCAACGACCTGGCCGATGTGGCCACCAAGATCGGTATTGAGCTACGCAACCAATATGTACTCGGATATCGTCCAACCAACCCAGGGCATGACGGCAAATGGCATAAGATAAAGGTGAAATTACTGCCACCCAAGGGATTGCCGCCGCTCCATGTTTATGCCAAAACTGGGTACTATGCGTCTTCGCAATAATCTTCAGGCCAAAATTGTTGTTGGAATTGTGCTCTTGGTTGCTACAGGTCTGGCGATCTCAGTCTTGGCGCAGACACAGACTCCGTCCACTCAAGCGCCAACTCCACAGAGCGATCCCAGCGCACCGCCCGCCGATCAATCGGTGCCGCCGAACCAAGCCAAGCCGACCCAAACGCCAGGCGCAGGAGAAGGTTCTCCAAGCCAAACGCCTGCCGAGCGAGCTCCCGCCCAAGGACAGGCCACGCCCCCGCAGGCGCAAACGCCCGCAGGCCCGGCTCCTGACGCTAAACGGCCCCCGGGACAGGAGCCGACCGCCACTGACAACGGCGTCTTTGTGTTCCGCAAAGACGTTGCCGAAGTTACCCTCCACGCTACTGTGGTTGACGACAAGAACCGGATTATCACCACCCTTGACCGCTCCGCTTTTTCTGTATTCGAGAACGACCAGGCACAACAAATCAGGTCGTTCCGCCGCGAAGATTATCCCGTGGCTATGGGAATCGTGATTGATAACTCGGGATCGATGCGGGAAAAGCGCGACGAGGTAAACAAGGCGGCGCTGAATCTGGTCCGGTCAAGCAATCCGCAGGACCAGGTTTTTATCGTGAACTTCAACGACGAGTACTACCTGGACCAGGAGTTTACTTCCGACATTAAGAAGCTGCAGGCGGCCTTGGAAAAAGTCGAAACGCGCGGCGGCACCGCTCTGTATGACGCCGTTGTGGCCTCGTGGACGGACGAGTTGGCGCGTTCGCCATTGCAACACAAAGTCATCTTCGTGGTCACGGACGGCGAAGATGACGCCAGCCAGTTGAGCCTGGAACAGGCGCTGCACACTCTGCAACAGGAGAATGGGCCCGTCGTCTACGCCATTGGGTTGCTCGGGGACGAGAAGTCGCGGAAGGCGAAGCGGGCGCTGCAAATGCTTGCCGACCGCACCGGAGGGATTGCGTTCTTTCCTCCGACGCTCAGCGAAGTGGATGCGATCAGCAAGACCGTTGCCCACGACATTCGCAACCAGTACACCATTACTTACGCTCCGACTACGCCGAAATCGGTGCCCGGCTTCCGCACCGTTCGCGTGGATGCGCACGCCAAGCCTTACAAGAAGCTCAGTGTGCGCACCCGTGCCGGATATTACCCCGGGCAGGAGCACTAGAGGATCGGGCGATCTGGTGATCGGGTCATCGGGTGATCTGCAAACCAGACGATGGTGTAGGTTTGATTCTCAGATCACCCGATGACCCGATCGCCCGATCCAGATTGACGCTGTCGTGCCTCTTCCGTACCCTGTAGAGTGCCGATTCTTTCCAACTCTCGCCTGCGCGTGGCCGATAACATCACCGACCTGGTCGGTCAGACTCCCATGCTGCGGCTCACGCGGCTGGTGCCTTCCTCATCGGCGGATGTTTTTGCCAAGCTCGAATACCTGAATCCGGGCGGCAGCGTGAAAGACCGGGCGGCGATCGGAATCATTCGCAACGCCGAACGTGAAGGCCGGTTGAAAAAAGGCGGGGTGATCGTCGAAGCTACCGCGGGAAATACCGGGATTGGGCTTGGCGCTGATTGGCGTGAATCGCGGCTATAAAGTGGCGCTGTTTGTCCCCGAGCGTTTCTCGGAAGAGAAGGTGATCATCATGCGGGCGCTGGGAGCTGACGTCACGCGCACGCCGGATGAAGAAGGCATGGCAGGTGCGATCCGGCAGGCGCAGGAGTTGGTCGCGAAGACGCCAGGAGCCTTCATGGCTGGGCAATTTGAAAATCCCGCCAACCCCGAGTATCACTACGAAACCACTGCGGAGGAAATCTTTCGAGCAGATGGAAGGGCAGGCTCGATGCAGTCGTGTTGGGATCGGGGACGGCGGGAACATTTACCGGGATTGCGCGCTTCATGAAAGAGAAACTGCCGGGCGTGTTCACGGTCGCGGTCGAGACGCAAGGATCAGTGCTGGGCGGCGGGCCTCCGGGCAAGCACAAAGTCGAAGGCATCGGCGCGAGTTTTATCCCGAAGAATTTTGATCCTTCGGTCTGCGATGAGATTCTGATGGTGACCGACAAGGACGCGTTCGAAACCGTAAACCGGTTGGCGGCGACGGAAGGGGTTCTGGCCGGATCCAGCGGCGGGGCCGCGGTGTTCGCCGCTTTGAAGGTGGCGCAGAGACTCGGAGCAGGGAAGCGGGTGGTGACGATCATCCCGGATTCGGCGGAGCGGTATTTGTCGAAGAAGATTTTTGAAGGTGGAATTTGAAGAACGTCGTTGGTCGTTCGTCGTTGGTCGTTGGCCAATGACTTCCGGTGCAGCTATGGCAGCCTCATCAACAGTTTCGACCACTCTTTCTGCCCAATTTCGCTACGTTGTTTTTCTCCTGTGGATCCTTGCATGTGCCGTTCTGGGTTGGGTCGGGCTAACTGAAGCGGAGCTTTTCGCGAGATTGTTGTTCGGCGTGGCCTCGTTAGTCGGCACTGCCCTACTAATGTTTTTTCTCCGGGAGGAGTCTCGGCTTGCCACCAATCACCTGCTCGTAACAGCCGAAGTCGAGTGGAGCAAGCGTTTGGTTGGCCGACGCCGCGGTACTGAGGTCAAATATCATTTCGTTGCGTTGGACGGTCTTACCTACGAACGGATATCGAACGTGTTTGGGCATCGCAAGTTCAAGCCAAAGGATGCAATTCCGATTCTGTACAATCCGCTAATGCCGACGAACAACAAGCCTCTTGCTGGATTCATCCTTTATCGTTTTGAGGCCTGGTCATGAAAAGGGAGTTTGGCCAACGACCAACGACCAACGACCAACGACGGTTTCCCGGCTTCTCTACTCGCGCCATCCACGATGGCCAGGAGCCTGATCCCTCGACTGGCGCGGTCGGTGTGCCGATTTATCCCACGTCTACATACCTGCAGGACGAACTCGGCAAAAATCGAGGATACGAATACGCCCGCGTCTCTAATCCCACTCGCGACCGGCTGGAAAAGAATCTGGCTTCGCTCGAAGGCGGAGTCGGCCTCACGCGTCTTCGCTAGCGGAATGGCCGCGATCAATGCGCTCTGCGCCATGTACAAGAGCGGCGACCACGTCGTCTGCGGCAATGATCTGTACGGAGGCGTGCCGCGACTCTTCAATCAGGTGCTTTCCGGCTACGGTTTCGAATTCACCTACGTGGATACGACCGATGCCAGAAACGTAGAGCGCGCCATCGGCAAGAAAACCCGCATGGTCTATGTGGAAACGCCGACCAATCCGCTTATGTCCATCAGCGACATCGAAGCCATCGCAGCCATAACGCGACGCAAGAAAGTTGAGCTGGTCGTTGACAACACTTTTATGTCGCCCTATTTCCAGCAGCCAATCGCGTTGGGCGCAGACATGGTCGTCCATTCGACGACGAAGTTTCTCAACGGCCATAGCGACGGCCTGGGCGGAGTGGTTGTCTGCACGCGAGCAGAGCAGACCGAGCAGTTGGGTTTTGTGCAGAAGGCCGCGGGCGCGATTCTTTCTCCGTTTGAATGCTGGCTGGTGTTGCGGGGGACGAAGACCCTAGCTGTCCGTATGCTGCAACATGACTGCAATGGCGGAAAAGTCGCGGACTACCTTTCACGTCACAAGAAAGTAAAAAAAGTTTTCTATCCCGGCCTGAAAGATCATCCGCAGCACGAACTGGCATGCCGCCAGATGACCGGTTTCGGATCCATGATCAC
The DNA here is from genome assembly GCA_963839975.1 of uncultured Acidobacteriota bacterium. Classification (GTDB taxonomy): domain Bacteria; phylum Acidobacteriota; class Terriglobia; order Terriglobales; family Acidobacteriaceae; genus Gp1-AA145. Next base: position 1,866,540 of record CAWIXA010000003.1, read on the forward strand.
GTTCGAAACCGGGTCACTGGCCAACGCTGCCAGACTTCTGAAGCGGGTTCGAGTGTGTACGCTGGCTGAATCCCTGGGCGGAGTGGAGACGTTGATCTCACATCCCGCTACCATGACTCACGCCGCTCTCGGAGCCAAGGGAAGAAAAGCCATCGGCTTGACCGACGGCATGGTGCGTATCTCGGTTGGTATCGAGGATGTGGACGACATTCTTGCCGATCTCGATCAGGCGCTCGCGTAGTTCCGCGTCTCAATTCTCTCTGCTACAATCCCGCGCTATGCGATTCTCTTCCCGGTACTTTTTCCTCTGCGTGTGTCTGTGTGTGGCCGTCTCCGCGTTCTCGCAAGACCAACAATTCGCGAACCTCGGCGATTTCAAGCTGGAAAGTGGGGAAGTTCTGCACGACTGCCGCATCGGCTACCGTACTTTCGGCCAACTCAATGCCGACAAGTCAAACGTCATCCTTTTTCCTACGTGGGCTGGTGGAACCACGGAGCAGTTGATGAGCAGTGTCGGCCCCGGCAAGCTGGCGGACAGTTCCAAGTACTACGTGATTCTTGTGGACGCACTCAGCAACGGTGTCTCGTCGTCTCCGTCAAACAGCGCGCTCCAGCCGCACATGCACTTTCCCAACATCTCCATCGTTGACATGGTCAACACGGAACATGAGCTGCTGACGAAGGTTCTGAACATTCAACACGTGAAAGCGGTCATGGGAATCTCAATGGGTGGAATGCAAACCTTTCAATGGATGGTCTCTTATGCGGATTTCATGGACAAGGCCATTCCCATTGTCGGCGCGCCACGATTATCGCCGTATAGCCTGGTGCACTTGCAGGCGCAAATTGACGCAATCGAAAACGACCCCGGCTGGCACAGTGGCGACTATGATCGAAATCCCGCGCGCGGGCCGGAATATGAATTCGGAGCGCTGCTTCTGAAAACTCCAGCGGAATTCAACCGCACTCACTCACGTGAACAAGTGACCGCCGAGATCGCGCAGGCCAAGGGATCAAATGGAGGGCAGGATGCGAACAACAAAGTACGCCAAAGCCAGGCCATGATGGCGTTGGATGTTTCAAAGCACTACGGCGGCTCTATGGAGCGCGCGGCGGCCGCAGTCAAAGCCAAGGTTTTGGTTATTGTCGCAAGGGAAGATCATGCCGTGACACCAGAGCCTGCCATCGAATTTGCGCACCTGCTGCATGCTGATCTGGTGGTCATCGACGACGGTTGCGGTCACCAGTATTGCGACTACGCGCAAGTTGGGAAAGCGGTGGCGGAGTTTCTGGAAAAGTAAGGTCGGTCAATGAGTGGTAACGCCCGGTTACAACAGTTACCGATCCAGGGCATCCGTTTGTGCTAAAAAACAATCATGCCGAACGCAAGGCTCGAGTCCAAGGGGAAGTCGAAACCTACTCCGGCTCGCCTCTTCATGATTTTGGCGCGAAAGTCACCGACAGCGGTCATCTTTCGCCGTGGACCTTCGCACTGGGTCCAACTCGTGAAATGGAACACTGCGGATGACACCTTCCAAATTGGCCAGTGGTTTCATGGCAGAGTTTATGAGCGCCGTAGTGACCTCAGTCCTGATGGCTCGCTAGTGATCTACTTTGCGCAGAAGATTTCTCCCCGTACTCTGAAAGATCGGGAGTTTACGCACACCTGGACGGCAATCAGCAAGCCACCATATTTCACCGCGCTCGCCCTGTGGCCCAAAGGTCAGTCTTGGGATGGCGGTGGACTTTTCAAGGACGACAAAACTGTTCTGCTAAATCACGAAAAGGACGTCGCAAAGCCGCATCCGAGTCACAAGCCGGGACGACTTCACGTGATCCTCAATGATTGCCATTTCGGAGGTGACGAACCGATTTTCTCGGAACGATTGCAGCGGGACGGGTGGATGCTGACGCAAGAATGGAAGCAAGAGACTGGAGGCACCCCGTACCGATTTCGCACTACCCAGCCCGAAATTAGAGAAAAGGTCAACGGTTCGCAAATCATTCGGCTCGCTAGATCGAAGGAACTCAATGATTGTCCCGCTGAGTTTGCAGTGGTTTCTAAGAAAGGCTCGGTGACCAACATTGAGAGGGCCGGGTGGGTCGATTGGGACCAACAAGGCCGACTCGTATTTGCAAGAGACGGCAGGATTTTCAGGGGCGACATCGCGGCAGACGGGCGCATCACTGAGCGCCAACTCGTGGACCTAAACTCCTCTAAACCAAATCCGGTGGTCGCGCCACGCTGGGCGACTACATGGTGATTCGTGCTGCATAACTGGCGCTAAATCCCGATTACGCATCATTGATGCTGGTCGAGGGCAGTCGTGAGCATTCTTTACCTCTTTCCCACCTTCTGACGACTACTATGCCGTGGGCCCTCTTTTCCCAGTACTTACGACACGTTCAAAACTTTCCCCCGAAGCCTGTGTTCAAGATACCGAGGCCAAATGGCCCGGAAAGCGGGAGAAGCGATATGCGACGACGATTACTTTCTATGTTGTGTTTTGCAGTGCTGGGATCGGGATTAGCTTTAGGGCAGGACCTTCGAAACGACCGGCCAGATTTTAGGCAGGATCGGCGAGAACTGCGCCACGACCGAGTTGACCGCAGACAAGACCGGCGCGACATCCGTGGCGACCGCCGTGATCTGCGAAATGACCTTCGCAACGGCGATTACCGGGATGCTCGCCGCGACCGGCGCGATATTCGCAGCGACAGACGCGATCTGCGTTCCGACCGCCGCGACATTCGCCATGACCGCAGAGATAAACGCGCCGACCGGCGGGACATCCGGCACGACCGCAGAGGGCGTGGGTAAGCCTCGGCGCAATTTTTTATGGTAGGGGCAGCGGCGGCCGGGGAACCTGGCCGCCGTTCGCGTTATTTCCAAATCACCCGGTAGAGAACGTAAAACCAGGTGCACAAGCCGTGCACGATGGCATAGAAGATCGAATGGTTCCGGTCATAAGACAGAATCATCGCAAGGGCTGAACCCATCGAGATACCAACACTGGCAGAATTGTCTCTCGCGCTCATTGTTTCCTCCATCACAAGGTCATTCCACGGAATCCGACAACCACTTCAGATACTCGGTGCTGCCGCTCTCGATCGGAATGGCAATGCACTCCGGCAAGTCATAAGTGTGCAGCTCACAAATTGCAGCGCGCACTTGCTCTTCCCGGGCTTTCACCGTCTTAACCAACAATAGAAATTCCTCCGCCTGCTCGACCTTGCCTTCCCATCGGTAAATAGACTGAACGCGCGGGACAATGCTGACGCAGGCGGCCAGACGGCGCTCCACCAGGGCGGTGGCGATTTTCTCCGCTTCTATTTCCGATCCGGCGGTTGTGAGGACGAGCAGTTTGTCGGTCATATAGAATCAGCCTCGTAAGAACGGGAGGGCACGGCTTTCAGCCGTGCCGTACAGCCCCTTCTAGTGTCACGACAGATTCCCCCATGACTACACAAATCAAGTTTGGCACATCCGGATGGCGCGCAGTGATGGCGGAGGAATTTACCTTTGCCAACGTGCGGCGCGCGGTCAATGGTATTGCGCGATACGTTAAATCGCAATGTCCGCAAGGGGCGAGGGTAATTGTCGGCCGCGACCCGCGGTTTCTCGGCGAAACTTTCTGCTCGATGGCCGCCGACATCCTGGGCAGCTACAGCATCACTCCTCTGATAATCGCCGAAGCTGCGCCCACTCCGGCGATTTCGTACGCTGTGATTCACGAGAAGGCCGACGGCGCCATCAACTTCACCGCATCGCACAATCCTCCCGAATACAACGGAATTAAATTTTCCACGCCCGACGGCGCGCCTGCGCTTCCCGAGGTCACGCAGCACATTGAAAAAGAAATCGCCGCCGACGGCGCTGCGCCGAGCGGATCCAAAGTCGAAGCCGATCCGCTCGATCCCAAACCTGCGTACCTGGCGCGGCTGCGCGAGATCATAGACTTTGCTGCAATTCAAAAAGCGGGAGTGCGCGTGGTCTTCGATCCCCTTTGGGGCGCGGCCCGTGGCTATTCGGATTCACTTTTGCGAGACGCCGGAGTCGAAGTTGCGACAGTCCACGACTATCGCGACGTCCTATTCGGCGGCCACGCTCCTGAGCCGGACGATCATCTGCTCGAACCCATGCGCGAGAAGATGCGCGAGACCAAGGCCCACATCGGCATTGCGACCGACGGCGACGCTGATCGCTTTGGAATCGTGGACGAAGATGGAACTTTCCTTCAGCCAAATTACGTGATCGCTCTACTGTTTGATTATCTAGTCGAAAGCCGAGGCTGGAAAAACGGCGTAGGGAAGTCAGTTGCGACCACGAATCTCATCAACGCGATTGCCAAACACCATCAGGTCGAGTTAAACGAAACTCCCGTCGGTTTCAAGTACATCGGTGAACTGATCAAGCAGGACAAAATTGCCATCGGCGGCGAGGAAAGCGCGGGGCTTTCCATCCGGTATCACGTTCCTGAGAAAGATGGCATCCTGGCGGGCTTACTTTGCTGTGAAATGGTGGCGAATCGCAAGCAATCGCTGGGCCGTATGCTGCAAGAGCTATTTGTCAAAGTTGGTTCCTTTTACCCCATGCGCGAGAACTTCCACTTGACGCCGGAAGTGCAAGCGAAGTTTACTGAAAAGTTACGCCTTGATCCGCACAATTTTGCCGGACGCAAGGTGGACCAGGCCGTCCGCAAGGATGGCTTGAAGCTGGTGCTCGATGACGGCTCGTGGATCTGCTACCGGTTGTCGGGGACGGAGCCGGTGGTCAGAGTGTATTCGGAAGCGCCCAGCCAGCAGGGCTTGCAGAAGCTGAGCGCGGCTGCGAAACAATGGATCTTCGAATAGAGATGCCTAAAATCCGGGTTCTGCCGACGCCCGAAACCAGGCTGCGGTCGCTCGAGCAGGGTGCCGATCAGGCGGAAGCCTGGGCCGCCAAAGCACGCGCCAAGGCTGAACCGGTTGTCGAAAAGATACATAGTGTCTGGCGCCGGCTGGCCACGGGAGCGGTGGCAGTTCTGGCAGTGTGGATGTTTGTGCATGTGATGTTCGGCGCCAACGGGATGGTGGTTTATCGGACCAAGCGGGCCGAGTATCAGGACCTGCAAAAACAAATCAGCCAGCTGCAAAAAGAAAACGATCAGTATTCAGAACAGGTAACCCAGCTCAAGAGCGATCCCAAGCGCATCGAAAGAGAGGCGCGAGAGCAGTTTCACTACGCGCGTCCGGGGGAAGTGGTTTATGTATCTCCGGAATCGGTGCCTGCGGAGCGCCCGGCGATGAACTCTGCCAGCAAGTAGCTTGCTGCGGCCACACGGGCGGGGGGCCGGCCACGCAATCCATGACCTTTCCGTTACAACCTGCAGCCCGCGGTTGTGATATATTTCGGCGCGTCGTGGTTTGACCCGGTTGCCGACTGTCCTGTGGCTGCGCATCGAAAAGTGTTTCGGCCAGAGGGAATCGTAACCCAATCGCGGCCCAGCCGCCAAAATTTCTAAGGAGAAATTCGCCATGAGGAAACTGCTGCTGATCTGTCTTGCTCTGTGCGTTACGTTCATGCTCGTCGGCATCACGTTTGCCGCCGACTCCACTACCGTCAACGGCATTGTGTCCGACTCCAAATGCGGAGCCAAGAACGCAGGCGAGGCGGGCGCTGCATGCACCAAGAAGTGCGTGGCAGCAGGCGCCAAACTGGTCGTAGTGACCGACGGCGACCAAAAGGTGATCGCGGTGGATAATCCTGACGTGCTAACCGGACATGAAGGCCATCATGTGGCCGTCACCGGAACCATGACCGGAGAGTCCATGCATGTGGACAGCGTGAAGATGATCGCCGCAAAGAGCGCGATGTAAGTAAACGCGCTCTAAGTAGAGAAGGGCGGCGCGAAGCCGCCCTTTTTCTTTTTTAGTTAAGCAGGCCTACTTCACAACGCCTTCCAGCGGCGAACTCGCCGTCGCGTAGAGCTTCTTCTCCATGCGCCCTGCAAGATACGCCTGCCTACCGGCAACGACCGCGTGCTTCATGGCCTCGGCCATCAGCACCGGATCCTGCGCACCGGCGATTCCAGTGTTCATCAGCACTGCATCGGCGCCGAGTTCCATTGCGACGGTCGCATCGGACGCCGTCCCGACACCCGCATCCACAATCAGCGGGACGCCAGTGATGACTTCACGCAAAATTTGCAGATTCGCACGGTTCTGAATGCCCAGGCCGCTGCCGATTGGCGCGCCCAGTGGCATGATCGTTGCCGCGCCCGCGTCCAGCAAACGCCGGGCGAAGACCACGTCGTCGGAAGTGTAGGGAAGGACAGTGAATCCTTCTTTCACCAGCACCCGCGTGGCTTCGAGAGTGGCCTGCACGTCGGGATAAAGCGTCGCCTGGTCTCCGATGACTTCGAGCTTTACCCAGTCGGAGATGCCGACTTCGCGTCCCAGGCGCGCGGCGCGAATCGCCTCGTCCGCGGTGTAGCATCCGGCAGTGTTCGGCAGAAGGAAATATTTTTTGGGATCAATGTAATCGAGCAGCGATTCCTTGCTGCGATCAAGATTCACCCGCCGCACCGCGACGGTGACAATCTCCGCACCACTGGCTTCGAGGGCGCGCGCAGTTTCCTGAAAGGACTTGTATTTTCCGGTGCCGACGATCAGCCGCGAGCTGAATGCGCGGCCGGCGATGATGAGTGGGTCAGACATGTTTCCATTGTAATGCGCGAAAACCTTGTTCACCACGGAGACACAGAGTCACAGAGAAAACAAATTCTTTATAGTTTGCTTCCTCCGTGGCACTGTGTCTCTGTGGTGAACCGGGGTGCGTCACTGGCTGTCCGCGTACATCTTCTCAATCTGCTCGCGGCAGCGTTCCTCCACGGCGCGGCGCCGGATCTTCAGGCTTGCGGTCATGGTTCCATCCGCGGGAGAGAATTCCTCCGCCAGCAGCGCGACCTTTTTCAGCTTTTCAAACTGTGCCAGGCTCTGATTCAACTCGCTGACGATGGTTTCGTAGCAATCCTGCACCCGCGCATCGGCGATCAGTGCTTCCCGCGAAGAAAACGCCACGCCGTGCTCTTGTGCCCAGGCGTCGAGCGCAGCGAAGTTAGGAACGATCAGCACTGCCGGGAACTTTCGCTTATCGCCGACGACGACGGCTTCGCCAATCAGCGGATTGTGTTTCAGCGCGTTCTCGATCGGCTGCGGCGCAATGAACTTTCCGCCGGAAGTCTTCAGCAGGTCTTTCTTGCGATCGGTTACGTACAGGAACCCATCCGCGTCTAGCTCGCCGATGTCGCCGGTTTTGAACCATCCGTCCACAAACGCGGCTTGTGTCTCCTCCGGCTTGTTCCAATAACCATGGAAAATCGAAGGTCCGCGGACCAGGATTTCGCCGTCATCCGCAATTTTCACCTGAACGTTTGCCAACGGCTTGCCAACGCTTCCAATCCTGTGGGCTGCGGGATTATTGGCCGCGATCACCGGTGAGGTTTCAGTTAGGCCATAACCCTCGCAGATGCGGATGCCGACGTCTGCAAACCACTGTGCCAGGGGAAGCCCTAGCGGCGCGCCGCCGGAGACGAAGGTCTTCACACGTCCGCCGAGACCAGCGCGGACTTTCGAATACACCAACTTGTCTGCCAGCTTCCAACGCAACGATCGCGGCGTGATTCCGGCCAGTGTTTCCGCTCGGTGCGCCCGGCCTACGCGCAGCGCCCAATGGTAAATCTGCCTCAGCGGAAATTTTGCGGCATGCAGTTCCGTCTGCGCATGTATTTTTTCGTACACGCGCGGAACACTCAGCAAAACCTGCGGACGAACTTCGAGCAGCGCCTGCGAGAGCTGGTCGAGTTGGCCCAGATGAGCGACCGTGACTCCGCTGTAGAGCAGGCCCAGATCGACGCAACGCGCAGTCACGTGCGAAAGCGGGAGAAAGGAAACGCAGGACAACCCCAACTCGAATCCCAGTCCGATCAGAAAAAAGTTAATGTTGGCAGCCATGTTGCCGTGGGTCAGCATCACGCCCTTGGGAACTCCCGTGGTGCCCGAGGTATAGATGATGGTCGCGAGATCACTGGGTTGAATCCTGCGCCCGACGGACTCGAGTTGCGAGTCTCCTCGCGATTGCATCAACTCCGCCATCGGTACCGCGCGAAGGTCAGTAGTCTCTCCCATGATCTCGTCCATGACGACGATCTTCTCGACTGCCGTGCCACTCACGATGGACGCTACTTTATCTAAGTGCTTCTTGGAAGAAACGAAGATGGCCCGCGCGCCGGAATCATGCAGAAGATAGGCGGTCTGCTCGGGAGTAAGCGTGGTGTAAATGGGGACCACGACCGCGCCTAGCAGCAGGCACGCGAAGTCAGCCACCACCCACTCGTGCCGGTTCTCACTGAGAATTGCGACCCGGTCTCCGCGGGAGACTTCCCAGGATTTGAGCGCGGCTGCAACGCCGCTGACCTTTGCGGTAAATTCCTGCGAGGAAATCGGATCCCACCCGCGGGCAGTTTTCCGCAACATGAGTTGCGGCTGATCGCGGCCGGCGACGGCGAAAAAGATGTCGTTCAGAGTCTGGAGGCTCATGCTGCGCGTTTGAACTTTAAAGCTTTTCGGAGCATCGGCGCAATTGCCCTCCGAGGTCACGGAGAGGGAAAGGAGAAGGGAAGGAACGAAGATAGTCCTTCCCTAACCGTTCGCCGTTCGATATACTCCGCCAGCTTCTACACTGGTTGCTGGAGACCTTCTTGGCCGTGGCTTCCCCGCCTCCGATCGCATCTGTCAGCGGACGACTTGCCGACCATACTCGGCACCAAGTCGCGGTGCGGCTGTTGCCGTTTGTGTTCATTCTCTACGTCACCAATTACCTGGACCGCACCAGCGTGGCCTATGCCGGCCTCGGAATGTCGCGCGATCTGGGGTTCAGTGACAAAGTGTTTGGAATGGGCGCAGGCGTTTTTTTCATCAGCTACGTGGCCTTGCAAATTCCCGGAGCCTTGCTGGTGGAGCGATGGAGCGCCCGCCGGATGATCTCGGCGACCATGATCATCTGGGGAATGATGACCTCGCTGACCGCACTGGTGCATACTCCGGCCCAGTTGTATTTGGCCCGCTTTGCGTTAGGCGCTGCGGAAGCCGGCTTCTTCCCCGGCGTAGTTGTGTATCTGAGCCATTGGTTCATTCGCGAGGACCGCGGCAAAGCCACCAGCAACTTCATGGCTGCCATACCGTTGTCTTTTATTATTGGGTCGCCGCTGGCCGGCTGGATTTTGGGACGCCACTGGTTCGACATCCAGGGGTGGCGTTGGCTGTTTGTGCTGGAAGGCATCCCGGCGATGGTGTTGGGAGTGGCCGCCTTCTTCCTGCTGACGGATTGGCCGCGTCAGGCGCACTGGCTCGCGCCCGAGCAGCGCGAGTGGATTGACCAGAAGTTGGCGGAGGAAACACCGGCCGGCTCGCGGTCGGTCAGCGCCTGGGCAGCGATCCGCTCTCCGCTGGTCATGATGCTGGCCGGGCTGACGTTCCTACAGTACTTCTCCGGATACGCGATTTTTTTCTGGATGCCGACCATGCTGAAACGCCAGTCCGGATTTTCTGACGCTCGCGTGGGACTGATTGGAGCCATACCTTACATCGTCCTGTTCGGCGCCATGCTCTTCAACGGATGGCATTCTGACCGCCACGGCGAAAGGCACTGGCACGCGGCGCTTCCTTTATTTATTTCTGCAATTGGACTGCTGGCGCTCGTGGCGCGGCCTCCCTCCATGGTCCTGACCATGGTCTTGTTTTCCATGGTCGCCATCAACACCGCGTACCTGCCAATATTCTGGGCGATTCCGAGCGAATTTCTGAGCGCATCGGCAGCCGCGGCATCGGTGGGAGCGATTAACGCAGTCGGCAGCATCGCTGGATTCGCTGGTCCCTCAGCATTTGGATGGCTGGTGACGCGAACCGGATCGTTCGCCGTAGGGATGGCTTTACTTGCAGTATGCAGCGTGGCCGCTGGATTGCTGATTCTCCGGGCTCCGCGCAGCCAGCGCCGGGGACAAGAACTGTAGCCACGACATGCTTAGTCTTGCCTGATGCGGCCTTCTAATTCGACGTCTTCTCCGATTCCTTCAACGCCTCAGCTCTCTCCTGGTCAATGCGCTCTTTCACAGTGCCCATGTACTTCTCCATAATCGGCATCATGGATTCCATCGCGTCACTCATGACGGCTGGCATCTCGCGCAGAACCTTCTGCCCGGTTGGCGAAGAATAGAACGTGACCAGAGAATCTACATCGCCCTTGGTAAAGTGCTTTTGATAGGACGGGACCATGGCCTGAATCATTTCATTCCAGGGCATGTTCTTGAACATGTCGTCCATCATTTTGCTCTGTTGCTCTTCAAAGCCAGCAGGGAGCTTGTCCTTATCTTTGAGATATTCCTGATGCGCCATCTGGTGCATCGCTTGGACCATGGCGGCCATCATCTGGTTCATCCTTTCGGCGACTGCATATGGCTGAGCAATCTTTCGACATCGTCGTTTCGTGGCTGGCGCGCTCGACGCGTCCTGTTGGGCCACTGCGCTTGCGACAAAAGCAACACATAAAGTCAGACCGATTAAGAAGCGTTTCACGGGTTGTCCTCCTGCTATCAACGCCAGCATAACCCACCTACTGTGGACAGTCCACGGTTTCGTTTGTGGACGAACCTGGCGGCCGTTACTGTTTGACCAATCCCGCGTCCCAGAGCTAGACTGCGTGTGCGAGGAGTCCCGCATGAAGAGATTCACCGTTGCTGCGATTCTGCTGTGCGCACTTCTTTCCCAGCCGTTCTCCATCTCCGCCAAGGAGGAACCTTCTGCCATGCCCAAGGTCGGTGACCTTGCTCCTGAATTCACTTTGAAATATTTCGACGGGTCTTGGCCTCCAAAGGAAGTCAAGCTCAGCGATTATCGCGGGAAGAAGCAGGTTGTGCTTGCGTTTTACATTTTCGCGTTTACCGGTGGTTGAACGCAGCAAATGAAAAACTTCCAGCAGAATTTGAAAAAGCTGGAAGCTACCGACACCCAGGTCCTGGGTGTGAGCATGGATAGTGCATTCGCCAACAAAGCCTTCGCCGACTCCATCGGCGTGACCTTCCCGTTGTTGAGCGACTGGGGAGGCGAGGTAACCAGGAAATACGGCCTCTACTCCGACGAATACAAAGCCGCCCGCCGGGTAAATTTCTTGATCGGCAAAGACGGACGCATTCTGGAAGAGCAGTTGGACAACGCGGCCATCGATCCGTCGAAAATTGTGGATGCTTGTGAGCGCCCGAAACTGAAGCAGTGAGGCCCACGCCACGCTCGGCGGTGACCGAAAATGCGGTTGCCGCAGGAAACTTGTGCCGGCGCAAGTTTGACCGTGAGAGAAGCGGTTGTTATCATCAAAGCGCGGGGTGGAGCAGTCTGGTAGCTCGTTGGGCTCATAACCCAAAGGTCGGTGGTTCAAATCCACCCCCCGCAACCAACGCAATCATAGGGTTACGGGCAATTGGGCACTTGCAGCAACTGTCCAAAACTGTCCAATAAGGGGAACTGCCACACAGTTCCCCTTATTTATTGAATGGAGACCTCTTGATTGGCAGGTCTTTGCAAGAGGCGTTGCACGATGGGCCGATTGGCTTTGCGCTTGGCCAAGGCCGAGGCATTGCCGTACTGGTCCATTGTGGTTGAGACGTGCGCGTGTCGCATGAGTTTCTGCTGTACGCCCACGGGTGCTCCGGTCTCGTCCAGCCACGCACGATATGTGTGACGGAACGTGTGAAACCCGATCCTGCCAAGTCCCAATTTCAGACCTGTAGGAACCAGGTAGTCGTTGCGCATCGAGTCGGCATGATACGGTCGACCCGTCACCGGGCTCGGGAAAAGCCAGTGCTCTTCGGTATCGAGACAGAGCGCTTGCCATTTCTTGAGTTCGAGGATAAAGCCCCGTTCGATTGGAACCTCGTCCTGCGAATACTCCGTCTTCAACTTGTTGAGCCGCTTTCCGACCGCTGATCGTTGAACCAGAACCACCGATCGCTTGAAATCGAAATCCGTCCAGCGCAAACCCAGGATTTCGCTGATTCGCAAACCGAAACACAAGCCAATTAGCACGATGGTTCGAAAGGGCTGAACCAGCGCGTCGAGCATTTGCCAAGCATCCTTTACCTGAAGGACGCGAGGACGTTTCTTGCGCTTGCTGATGCCCTTCACTTCGACCAAGTCCATGGGGTTTCGTTCCACATTCAGCAATTCCCAAAGCATCGCCTTGTCGAAAAGACGATACATCAGGGATCGAATATGTCCCTTGTACTTGGGCGAGAGGACGAGCTTGCGAAGCCAATCCTGTACCAAAGCGGGCCGAACGTCTTCGAGACAGGCGTCGCCCCACTTGGGTCGGATGTGTTGGCAAATCATACTTCGGTAGGAGGCTAGAGTATTGTGAGTGATTTGTTCGGCGTCCTCTTCCTGTTTCTGATCGAGCAGGAAACGGTCGAGGATGCCACAGAAGAGAACCGGATCTCGGCGCAACATCCCATCGTTGATCATCAGCCGCATGCCTTCTGCTGCTTTCAAGGCGTGGGCCTCCGTCTTGTACTTTTCGACGGTTCCGACGGTGAACCCTCTTCTGGTCCTGCGACCGTCTGAAGTCGGTTCCCACCAACGATAGAGCCATACGTCCGGTCCTGTTACGCGTTTGTTGATCTCAACACTACCGTACTGATACCGCGTTCGCTTAGCCAATGTAATCTCCTTGGGGTTGGCGACGCGGGTGGCTGCCTGAGATTACCTGAGAACGAAGCCAATGGTCTAGCTCCGAGAGATAGAAATGCCAGCGCTTCCGACCTGTCCCAACCGGATGCGCGGGAAGCGAGCCCTCACGAGCCTTGCGGAGTACCGTCTTCGGATGCAGGTTGAGGAAACGTGCGGCGTATTGTTGGTTGACGGGTGCTTCCCGAACCGAGCGTAGCCGCTCGCGTGGGGGAATTCGAGTGGGCTGGGTCGACATAGAAGCCTCGCTGCAATGCGGTTCCGCGCGCAATTGGATTTTGCGCGGAACCGACGCTGTCAGCTAATTTGCTTCGTTTCCTCGACCGTGTCCAACAACTTCTCGTCCGCGTGATATTCCCGCCGGGAATATCAGACAGCGATAATCCGATTTCTCACGTCACATTTCATTGAGCAAATCGCTTCTCGGTTGCCGATCTGGCATTGCAGCAGAACCGAGTCATACAGGTCGCGACAGCCTCATCTGCATCATCGCTAGGCACTTGGACGCAGATTTGCGAGCAAAGTGATTACGTACCCGCCACCACAATCGTATCTCGGGGCCAAATACTTAGGCGTATTCCTTGTATCAGTGCCGGGGTCGCATTTGCCGACAAATCGCTTTGTCTGGAAGATTCATTAGCGAGCGGAAGGCTCAATTTACCTGCTCGCGACACCATGTTCATCTGTTATTCCTCCCAGGAATAACAGAGTGACGAGAAGTTGTTGGACATGTTGTTTGAGCAGCGTTACGTTTGCGCCACAAGCAGCCGATTTGAGGTGCTGCGGGAGGTGCAAATGCCCCGTTGGTCGCGAGCTCATTCCATCCGCCAAATCGGACGCCTTCTTCAGTCGAAGCGCGTGCGTCCAACCACAGTTGTTCTTGCCCTGTTCTTCCTCATTCCTGTGGCGGCGCTGGCACAGGGTTCACCGTTCGACACGGGCTTTACCGCTATCCAAAGTCTTTTCACCGGCACCATTGCAAAGGTTGCAAGTCTAGTGGCGATCGTGATCGGCGGCTACGGTTTCGCCCACGGCGAACCCGGCGCAAAGAAGGCCTTGGCCGGTGTCGCCGCCGGAACCGGGATTGCCGTCCTCGCCGTAAACGTCCTGAGTTGGCTTTGGGGCGTGTAGGAGGCCCTACCCGCCAAGTTCAACAGATGCTGAACGAGTCCCTTATGCCAAACAACACAGATCAGAAGCATCGCACAAATCGAGTCTTCAAGAGCATGCATAAGCCGCTCACCTACCTGGGCGTCGAGCGCACTCTGTTCTACTTCGTCTGCGTCGGCGCGGTGGGAGCCTTCAATCTCTTCAACTCCATCTTGGCCGGCATCGCCGTGTTCATTGGCGGTTTTGCTTTCGGTCATTGGGTAACGAACAGCGATCCGGCGTTTCTCCGCATCCTCGCAAAGTCTGAACGCTACAAATTGCGCTACGACGCTGCGAAACAGCAAGTCCCACATGTGGAGGTGGTGTGATGCTGCGTCTCGACAAAGTCATCAAGCCGTGGAAAGAGAGCGCAGCTCTCAACGACCACATCAATCTCTATGGCTTCTGGAATGAGACGACCTTCCTCACCAAGAGCGGCGATGTAGGGATGGTCCTCAGTATTTCCGGCGTGGACTACGAGAGTCTTGACCGGTCGGAACAAGAGTATGCAGTGAAGCGGTTAGAAGCGGCGCTTAAAGCGTTTGGCCCAGGCTTCCACGTCTACCAATATCTCTTCAAGTCGAATCGACCTGACATCCCATTCGCAACGTATGACGACCCTGTTGTGGAGGCAGCGATCGATCAGCGGCGAAAGTTCTTTGAAGGCAAGCGAGACCATCTTTATCAGGTTGAGATCTTCTACTGCATCCTGCTCGAAGGCGCCCGGTCGAAGACCGGCGTCGGGACGGCGCTCGCTCGCCTGTTGCGCGATCCAGAAGGCGCGATTGCCGAACTCAAATCGCAGTTCACCAACGACAGCATGAAGACGCTGTTGCGGACGCATATCGAGCGCGATCTTCAACGGCTCGACCAGCACGTGCAGGCATTCGCTCGGCAGCTCGCAGACTTCATGCAAATCGAGATTCTGAATCAGCAGGGACAGTTCACGTTTTTCCGACGCCTGCTGAATTATGACGACTGGCGTATTGCCGGCAGGCCGCAGTCCACGCAGTTTCTCGACTATCAGGTGGTCAACTCCGACATCGAAGCGGAACGCGATCATCTGCGCGTAGGCGATCACATCGTCCGCGTGCTGACGATGAAAGAGGCCATCACCGAGACGCGGCCCCTGGTGCTCGACGCGCTGCTGAAGATTCCGGCCAACTTCTACGTCGTCACGGAGTGGACGCCGCTACCCGCGGACAAGGCCCGCAAGGAAGTAAACAAGCGCCGCCGCCACTTCAATATGTCGAAGACGGGTTTGTCTCTCAGATGGGCAACGACGCGACACAGACGAATCCGCGCGATGTGCTGGTGGATGAGTCCAAGCAGGCTGACATTGAAAATCTTGGGGATTGCCTGCGTGCCTTGGGTGACGGCCAATCGCTTGGCGATTTCTCGCTCACGATTGTGCTCTATGGCCGGGCGTCATCCGGTCAGGCAAGAACGGAACTCGATCAACTGGTGGCCGAGTTTACCGGCGTCTTCACCAATGCGGACGGCAATCTGTTCGCGGAAACCTACAACCAGCTCAACGCTTATTTCGCCACCGTGCCGGGCAACTACGCGCTGAACCTCCGCCAGTTGTATCTGCTGAACACAAACTATGCCGACCTGTCCTTTCTGTTTACGATCCTGCCCGGCGAGAAGACGAATGCGCATCTCGGTACGGAGTACCTGGCCGCGCTTGAAACCGACAACAGCACGCCCTACTTTCTCAACCTGCATAACGGCGAGGTTGCCCACACGCTGATTCTCGGGATGACGGGGAGTGGGAAATCGTATTTCTGTAATTTCCTTCTGCAGAACGCACAGAAGTATGCACCGCTGACGTTCATCTTCGATATCGGCGGGAGCTTTCAGTCGCTTACGACGATCTTTGGTGGTTCATACCTGAACGTCGGCCAGGAGGCGCGGGATTTCACCATCAATCCCTTCTCCCTGCCTCAGACCAAAGAGAACCTGCAATTTCTCTTCAGCTTCTTCCGTGTACTCATTGAGGGCAACGAACTAGCGTCATCGGCTCGACTTCAAAGAAGAACGCCGGTTGTGGGATGGCGATAGAGCGCATGTACGTGCTGGAGCCGAACCAGCGCACGATCTCGAACTTTTGCAACATAATCGGCGAGTTGAAGGAACGACTACACCGCTGGACTCGCGGTGGACAGTACGGTTTTCTGTTTGACAACGTTGAGGACACGCTCTCGTTCTCCCGCTTTCAGACTTTCAACTTCCACGGCTGGAATGATGCGCCCGGAGGTCTTGGAGCCATTGCTGTTTTACGTTTTGCATCGCGCGTCGCAACGAGATCGCAGACCCAAAAAGACTCGCCACCTTCAAGATCTTCCTGCTCGATGAGGCGTGGCTGTTCATCAAGAACGAGACGATCCGCAATTACGTGGTGCAGGCGCAGAAGACGTGGCGCAAGCACAACGCCGCGATGATCCTGGCGACGCAATCCATCAAAGAGTTGGAGGAATCGGGAATGCTGGCGATTGTGGCCGAGAGTTGCCCCACAAAGATCTTCCTGGCCAACCCGGAGATGAACCGCGATGTATACCGCGAAGCGTTTCATCTGAACGACACCGAACTGGACCTGATCGGCGGCCTTGTTCCGCCGGGCCAGATGCTCATTCGGAAGGCGCAGACCTCGAAGAAAGTGCAGTTGAACGTCGATTCGGTCTCGCACTGGATGGCAACCAACAACGCCCGCGACAACCTCAAGAAGCGGGACTACTTCGATCGCTTCGGCATTGCAGATGGGCTTCGCCATCTCGCGGAAGATTACCCATTCCAGCCGCGCACGCTGGCCGGATCAACCGCTACAACGAACCACAAAGGAGAAGCGCTGTGAACCACCTGAAATGTCATCTATCAATTGTCTTGTTGATCGTTTCTTCCATCGGCCTCGTAGCGCAAGATTCCGCGCGCACGGTGCAGTATCACTCCCAGGACATCATTCCGATCCGCGCGAAGTTGAAGTACACGACCCTTATCGAGCTGCCCACCACCGAGAAGATCATGGAAGCGGCCACTGGCGACAAGGATTTCTGGATCGTGGATGTGGTTGGCAACTTCTGCTTTGTGCATCCGGCAAAGCAAGGCATCAGCTCCAACTTGAACCTCATTACGGACAAGGGCAACATCTACAGTTTCACACTCCAGGACATATCGGGCTCACCCCTGCCACCAGCCCTGACCTGAAGGTGATCGTCGAACCCGCCGACCGTTCCGCGATTGTGGCCGCGAGCGGCCCGCCACAGTTTGTGCCGGCCGCCCAACTCGAACAGTCTCGACAGCAACTTGCCGCGCTTCAATCGCACGTTGAACAGGCCGTTGACGAGTACAAGAGCGCCTATCCGACGCAGCTCAAGTTCGACTACGTCTACAAAGCGAACGAAGCGCCTTTCGATATCCAGTCGATCTATCACGACGACAAGTTCACCTACATCAAGACGAAAGCGCCTGAAAAGTTCAGCGTGTACGAGATGAAGGACGGCAAGCCGAACCTCGTCACTTACGACCTCCGGGAAGGGACATACATCATCCCGAAGATCATGGACAGCGGATATGTAGAGCTGGGCAAAAAGAAAATGGAATTCACACGCAAGGGATAGCCGCCATGACTGAAAACATCTTTACGACCCATACCGAACGCGCAGACCGACCCCCCAGGCGATCCCACGTTGCGTCGCAACCTGGAACTGCCGAAAGGAGTCTTGCAGAAAAACCTCAAGATCTTCGTTTATCTCGGTGCGGCATTGCTCGTGATTGTGGCGGCGCTCTTCAGTTCGTCCGGAAAGAAGACGCCAGCGCAACAGGCCGGCGCGAAAGGCCAGCCGCCGCAACCGACGTTGCAGGACAACACCGACAGCAACGTGCAGGAGTTGAAGAATCAGATCCAGGCCGAACGTCAGAAAGAGCGGCAGGCAACAATGGCCGCTGCAGCAATCGGAGATCCGGCACTTGCGTCTGCGACGCCCGCGCAGCGGACCGCCGCCGCGGCCTACGGCCCGAACGGCGTTGCTGCCCCCTGTGTTCCCGGCCAGCCCTGTTCGCAATTACAGCAGGGCGACATGCAGATGCAACTAACGCCCGTACAACAGCAGGCGCAGCTAATCGCCGCGAAAGAGCGGGAACGCGCAGACAACTCACGTTTCGCTTCCAACCTTGTGTACTCCGGCTCCGTCGAACAGCCGCAACAACAGCAAGGCCAGGCGATGCCCGCCCAGTATGGCCCCGCCGACCGGCAGGCAAACAGTAATCTCGTCTGCTCCAGAAACCGAAAGCAAAACGGGAAGACACGCCCGGAGGCTATAAACGCCCGCTGGAGGCCAATGTCGATTCAGCCACCGGCCAGCCGTATCTGATTTATGAGGGCTCAGTGCTCGACACCGTTCTGATGAACCGCCTAGATGGGGACGCAGTAGGGCCCGTCAAAGTTCTTGTCTCAAATCCGCTGTATTCGCACGATCATCAACACGTCATCATTCCCGAGGGGACAGTTGTTCTCGGTGAAGCAAAGAAGATTGGAGCGGCGGGCTTCGGTCAACAGCGCCGAATGGCAGTTGTTTTCCACCGCCTCATTATGCCCGACGGTTATTCCGTCGATCTCGACCAGTTCCAGGGTCTCGATCAAATCGGGGAGCAAGGTCTAAAAGACAAGGTCAATAATCACTACCTTCAGATCTTCGGCACCTCGATCGCGTTGGGTGTGGTCGCCGGGGCGAGCCAAATCACGCAGGGTGGCGGCACCATTACCACGAGCGGCTCCCAGGCGTTCACGAACGGGGCTGCAGGCAGTGTTTCGCAGTCCGCGGCGAGCATTCTTGACCGTTTCATCCAGATACCACCCACGATCACGATTCGGGAAGGACATCGCGTGAAGGTCTATTTCACGCAGGACTTGCTTCTTCCTGCGTACTCGAACCACACTATTCCACAGAGCTTTTTAAGGAGGCTTTCAATGCGAAAAAGTGCTCTTTCCCTCTTCGTTCTGTGGACTCTCACCTTTGCCGGCTGCCAGAGCAAATCGGCAAAAGTGAAACAGTTGCAGGATCAATACAACGCTGAGTACCCGGCGTATGCCAAGGAATGCATCGACCCAGTGACCGCCGGATCGTCAGAACTTCTGACAGGAGAGAAGCTGACTCCGGAGCAGATAGCGGCCCTGGAAGCCAAGAAGAAAGAACGAGACGCACGGTGTAAGCCAGAAGCGGACCGCCTTGCACAGATTCAGAAAGAAATTATTGCTGCACAGCAGTAGCGCGGTGTTGCTGTGAGAGCGTGCCACACCAACCGCAGACGAAAGGACAAGAAAGTGAAGAAGCTAATCGTTACCGCACTCTCTATCGGCCTCGCTGCGGCATTGCAACCCGCTGCGCACGCGCAATTCGGTTCCGGTATCGTCTACGATCCTACGCAGTCGGTCCACGCCATTACGCAGATCGAACACGAAGAACAATCCATCTCCAACCAATTCCAGCAGATCGAGCAGGGCCAGCAAATCTTTTCCAACACGGTCAAGATCGCCACAACAGCGCTACAGGCCTACAACGTCGCAAAGCAGCAGTACAACCTCGTTCACCAGATGATCCTCGCGCCGAGAATGCTTTATTCCCGATTTCTGTCTCCAACTTCCGACTTGCTCCTGCTACAGCAGATCTCGAATACCTACGGCAATTCGATGGGTTGGCTCAATTCGGCGAATACCGGAAAGGGAGCTGCGGCCTCCTACCAGCAAGTGAGCGTGCCGAATACCGCCAACGTAATCCCTGGCTACAGCACTGCCAGTGTTGCCGGGCCAGTTGCAGATTGCCGCGCAGGGCGCGACCGTTGACATCAACGACTCCGTAATGACCAACAACTTGCAGGCTCTCGGGACTATCCGCGCGAATCAGTCCTCAAGACAAACCGACATCGCCAATCTTGAGGCCGCAACGCAAACCCAGGACGCTTCCCAGCAGACCATCATGGCAACGTTGCAGCGCATGAACCAGGCATTGCTTTTGCAACTCCGCACCCAGCAGGACGCGAACCAGATCAATGCGAATCTTTCCCTGCAACAGATCGTCGCCCAAAAACAGCAACAGGACGCACTGAAATCAGCATTCCGTGACTCGGCAGGATACGAAAGCTATTACAACGCCAACATCACCACAACCAGCAGCGGGTCGGAGACTCTCCTTACGCAGGCGTACTGAGTAGGAGAAACACAAGGGGATGAAATATGAGTCTCTTCCAGTTTATCGCTCAGGCTTGCCAGTCGCTTGCCGCCACGGCGGCGCCCTCCATCACAGCGATGGGGATTCACATGGTCCTGGCGCTGGCCACTATCGTGATGGTTTGGTTCGGAGTGCAGGAAGCACTCGCATCTGCACACGGCGAAGCCGGATTCAGCATGGGGAGGTTTCTCAACCTCTTCATGCTGCTTACCTTCGCTTACGTGATGGTGAACTATTACGACAGTTCCATTCCCGGACTTGGCTTTTCCCTCAAGGGCTTCATCGACGGCGGCACGATCAATCTTGTGAACGTAATTGGATCAGATGGTTCCACCACCATGCTGAACGAGATCAATGCTGCATCTTCCAAGACAGGGCCTGGACTGCTGAATACGATGATGTCCCCCTACTACGCGATGGTGTACTTTGCGGTGCAATTCCTCCTGGCCTTGTTGGCCGCAATCGTTTCCGCAATCGTGGCCTACGGCGCAATTGCGGCAACGATCATCGGATTGCTCGGGCCGATCTTTATTCCATTCCTTGTCTTCGACAAACTCGATTGGTTGTTCTGGGGATGGCTCAAGGCTTATCTCGGATTCAGCTTTTACAAAGTTGTGGCCGCAGCCACTCTGAATGTTTTGTCTCATGTTCTGACCAACTACTACCTCCAGCTTGGTCAGAGCTTGTCGGACCCTTCATTGATAGTCCAGACCTTGCCACTTCTTGTTCTTCTGGTACTGGTCAACATCTACATCCTTTTCAAGATTCCGACCATGACGCACACCTTATTCACTGGCGGTACTGGCGGACACGGTGTGGGCCTCGGCGTAGCGCTGATGGCGATGCGGAGCGGGATGTAAACCGGCAACAAGAGAACGAGGTCAAAATGAGCACAGAAACGATGAGCGTAGAAACCAAAGCCACCCCGGAAATCACCCGAGCTGCAGAGCGTTACCTGGAGCAATATGGCGACCCACTGGTGATGAATACCTACTTGAAAGTGACCATTCTCGTGCTCGCCGTCGTGTGTGTCAGCCTGGCTGGGCTCACCTACAAGAGCCAGACGGCGCTAGCCAACATGCACCCAATGATTGTGCGGATCAATGACGTGGGCCATGCGGAAGCGATCGACTACCGGAACTTTCAGTATCGCCCCCAGGAGGCGGAGAACAAGTATTACCTGACCCGCTGGGCCGAACTGTATTTCAACCGCAATCGTTTCACCATTGAACGTGATCAAACGCAGTCACTCTACTTCCTCAATAGCGATGTTCAACGCGCCGTCATCGACCAGGAACGCAAGGACAACAGCATTCAGAACTACGTCAAAGACAGTACCTTGCCGTATGTCGATGTCGAGATCAAGAACGTCATCCTCGACGACCTTCGCCAGTCTCCGTATTCGGCGCGGATCGAGTTCGAGAAGGTTTACACCAATCCCGCGGATCACACCGAACTCAAGCGGGAGCGATGGACAGCCAGCGTTACCTATGTCTTTCGCGAGAACGTGAAGAACAATGAGCTTGCCGTGAACCCCCTCGGTCTGACCATCGTGCGTTTCCGGGCCGACCAGGCGTTCAGCTAAGGATCTTTAGAGAATCCCCGAGACTAAACGATGTCCATTTCTGCTGCCAATCCGGCTGGCCTGCCCCACGTGTCTCTGTGCATAGTGGGCCTGGCGAACGAGAGCGCTCCGAGATGCAACGGAGGTGGCGAGCTACACCCTTCTTGCAACGGACATGCCAACTCGGAGCGAGCACCGATCGTGGTCGCCTTCCGCAGCCAGTGTGCCAATGAAAACTTTGCTCTGAAGAGTGTCTGCCGTTTGTATCCCGCCTTTGTTCGGGCACCGCTTCGGGGCTTTTCATGCGCCCTGCGGCAGCTCGCTCTTCTGCTTCGGCTGCGCCGCCCTGCGGGTTACGGTTTCCCTCCAAATCTTGTTCGCAAAGAGCGCCGAAAAGATTTCTCCGGAGCCTCCGTAAATGCAGAGCTTCGGCACTTGGGAGCATGGCCCACTCGCTTGATGGTGCCCCGATCAAGATCGGGAAATTCAACAAACGGAGACAATCATGTATCAGAACAAAGTAACTCTCATCGGCTTCCTCGGCAGCAACCCAGAAGGGCGTACCAACAGCCCGGATTTCAGCGTCACCACCCTTTCGCTGGCAACCAAGTCCTCCTACAAGAAGGATGGCAAGTACATCTCGCACACCGAATGGCACCGTTGCGTCGTCTTCGGCAAGCTCTCGGAGTTCGCCAAAACGCTCACCAAGGGTGCACATATCCAGGTGGAAGGCGAACTGCGCAGCCGCGAGTACGACAGCAAGAAAACGGACTCGAAGCGGCGTGTCTGGGAAATTCGAGTCGCCTCGATCCTGAAGCTGGACCGCGCTGAAAAGGCCGCTGCCGAGGATCAGGAACACGATGAATCACCCCAGGAGGAAACGGCCGCATAGGCCCTTGCTCTTCACTCTCGGAAGCCCGGCTACCCGCTGGGCTTCCATCGCTGTGAGGTTCCCACTATGAGCTTCGAATTGATCCTTCCATTCCTTCGCCCGATCGAGCCGCTGCTGCTGGACGACAGCATCAGCGAGATCATGGGCAATCCCGATGCCTCATGGTGGTACGAACGTGACGGGATCATGCGCCAAGAAGCGACCATTTCCTTCAACGCCGGCCAGCTCCGCACCGGCCTCGAAGTGATCGCCAATCAACTCGGCAAGAAGCTAGACGAGGACAATCCCTTGCTGCACGCGCAGCTCCCAGACGGAAGCCGCCTGGCGGCAGTGATTCCGCCGGTTGTGCGCCCGGCACCTGCTCTGACAATCAGAAAGTTCACCAGCCGGCATTACACGATCGATGACCTGATCGCTCGCGGCACGCTGACACGGCCACTCGCGGACTTCCTGGGGGAACAGATCCGCAACGGAAAGACCCTGCTTATCAGCGGTGGAACGGGGACCGGCAAGACCACGCTCTTACGGATATTGGCTGACTTCATTCCGGACCATGATCGCATCGTGGTCATCGAAGATACCTCCGAACTTCACATCCAGAAGCCGAACATTGTGCCGGCCGAATGCCAGACCGACACGTTCAAGGCCAACATCTCTTTCGATGATCTTTTGAAGTCCGCTCTGCGCTGGAGACCGGACCGGATCATTCTCGGCGAAGTGCGCGGAATCGAGGCGAGAACGCTGCTCGATTCCTTCAACACCGGCCATGCCGGTTCGCTAGCGACGATTCATGCGAATTCCGCGGAGAAAGCGCTCCGTCGTTTCGCCAATCTGGTCATGCGCAACCACGCGCAAACCACCTTCTCCGACACCGAAGCCGAGATCGGGGAAGCCGTTGATTTTGTCGTCCACGTTGAGCGGCAGCCAGGGCGCCGCATCCTCCGCGAAGTGCTGGCGATTCGTGGATACGACCGGGACGCAAAACGCTTCCTGATAGAGCCGGTTTTCGAGGTGAAACATGCCACAGCCTAATGCTCAGAATGCAACCGTCACAGCTGCTGAATTCCTCACTCGTTGCTTTGCTCCGGGTGAGACGATCGCTCTCTTTCTACGACGTGAAGTCCCTCGCGCGACGATTCAGAGAATCGTCCAATTGGAGACTGCGCTCGCGCCTCGTTACCTCGCCTGGCTCGCACATGAGAACTCTGCTGGCGCGAATGTCTACGTAGCTGCCAATCCGCTTCGTTCTGACAGCCGGAAACGCACCAAAGAGTGCATTGCTGCGGTCCGCCATCTCTATCTGGATTTAGATACCGATGGAGAGACCCGACTCTCTTCGCTCCGAGCCTCGGATGCGGTTCCCCTGCCGAATGCAGTCCTCTCGACATCGCTCGGCAAATACCAGATCCTCTGGCGAGTCGACGGCTTTACCCTCGAACAACAAGAAAGCGCACTGAAACTGCTTGCCGTTACCTTTGGCGGCGATCCCGCTTGTACCGATTGCAACCGCGTGCTCCGCGCTACCGGGATTCCTCAATTGCAAGTACGATCCCGCGTATCCAGTGACGGTCGAATATCCCGGCGATTCCACTTGGAATTGCGATGACTTCCGGCTCGATATTCTAGCCGCCGATGGCCTCCTTCCGGCCCGTCCAATCACAGCGCGAAAGCGTACCTCGAACCACACCCATTCCGAGCACGATTGGGCATGGGTTCTGCATGAGCTTTCCCGCGGCAAAGACGCCGCCAAGCTTACCCGCAAGCTGGCTTCGCTCCGCGCCGATAAGCCCAATCCTCTTTACTACGCTCAGCGGACGGTTGACGTTGCGTCGGCCAGACTTTGGCTCATCGAAGGCATTCCGATAGACGACGTTGTGACGTTGCTTGAAGTTCGTCGTCGATTCGAGATTCCCATCGCACTTTGCCGCGCTCGTGCACGGGAGATCGCACAGACGGCGCAAAGAATGATTGCCCGCAGAAAGATTGCCTGATTCCAACCACCTATAAGGAGAACAACAATGCCATTGCTCGATATCAACCAGACCCGCTACATCAGTGCTTCGGTTCGTCTCGATGAGGCCACCGCCGAACAGGTCGATCAGTACGCCGCTTTCGTCCACGCATCCGCAGACGATGTCGTGGACAAAGCGCTCAACTATGTCTTTTCGAAGGACCGGGACTTTCAGGACTTTCTGAAGACGCCCCAGGCCAAGGAGGTTCCTTCTACATTGCGTGTCCGTAAGGGTCCAAGCAATGGCGCGTCGGAGGAGCCTGCCAAGAAGCTCGTAGCCGGGGTGGAGTCAACGCCTTCTGTGCGGGCGGTGAAGGCGTGATCCTGCATTTAAGTTCGTGCCGGAGCAAGAACGGTGCTTCGCACCGGAAGAATTGTGACACTCCACCCCTGATAGGGAACTGCCCAGATACTTTGGTATCTCGGCAGATACCACTGAAAACAAAAGGGCGTGGAATCGAACGGTATCTGAACAGATACCGACAAAACAAGCCTATCGAGGTTCCCCGTGGCTGAGACACAAACGATCGGCGAACGGAATTCGAAGAAGCTGAGAGGGCGCGACCGACGCTCTTGCAACCTAAGCACCAAGCTCACCACAAACGAGGCGAAGGCCGTAGAAGAAGCCGCCTCGCGAGCCGGCAAGACACCGAGCGAATGGGCGCGCGAACTATTGCTTCACGGTGTTGTTGTTGGGAGTCACACGCCAATGGACCTGCACATCTTCACCGAACTCGTCGGCATTCAGATGCTTTTGATGAACACGCTCGAACCGTTGCTGCGCGGCGACAAACTTGCCCAGGAACAGCTCACCGTCCTCTTTCGCCAGGTCCAGACGACCAAGGCCGCGAAGGCGCAGGAACTACTAGCTAAGCGCAGCCAGAACAAGGAGAAATAGCCATGCCCGCCGTCCAGCAGTGGGGCCGCAGAGAATCGATCATTTGGCCGCCCCGCCATTATCTTTACACCCTCGGCGCGATCTTTCTCGCGCTCGTCGCGACTGGATTCTTTGTCTACGTCCGCTTTCAATTTGGTCTTTCACCGCTCGAACGCTACTACCTGCCGTACTATCTCCGCACCGAATTGGCAGGTGTCACACATTCCAGTAGCAACTATCAACTGCTCTACGTTTCCGATCGTAAATCACGTGACCCGGACTGCGCTTGAAGGCGACGTAGAGCCAGGAGCGACGCCGCAGCCTACGGGTGGTCCGTTGCCGCTTGTGCTTTCATCTGAAGCACGGCGGAAAGGCTTTAGCTTGCTGCTCCGTGAGCAACCGCACAGATACTCGAACAAGGCTCTTCACGCTTGGATCTGGCATTGGATTTATGCGGAGGTTTCTCTTACTCAGCTCTTCAAGATGCAACTGATTTTTGGTCTGGCGGCCTTCGCGCTTCAGCTTCCATTTTCCGTTCGGAAGGATATCCGGCGCATCAAGGCACTTCGCTACGGGCGCCGCCTCAAAGGCCCCGTTCTCGTGAATGCCAAGGACTTCACGGAAGCGGTCAGCGGCAACGGCATTGGCATCACGACGAACGATTCGAAGCTACCCTTGCGTATTCCGCGAGATGCCGAAAACAAGCACTTCCTGATCGTGGGTGACACCGGTTCCGGCAAGTCAAGCATCATTCGCCAGATGCTCTATCAGGTGGACGCCCGCGGCGACAGCGCGATTGTTTACGATCCGGCCTGCGAGTTTGTGAAACAGTTCTATAACGAGCGCCGGGGTGACATCGTTCTCAATCCACTCGACGCTCGGATGCCCTATTGGAACCCGTCGAAAGAACTCCGTCGCAAGGCCGAAGCCAAGGCACTGGCCGTGTCGCTCTACCAGCCGGAAGGCGTGACGAATCGCTTCTTCGTTGAAGCTCCGCAGAAGATTTTCGCGCATCTGCTGACCTTCCTTCCGACGCCGGAGGAACTCGTGCGGTGGATGTCCGATCCCGCCGAAATCGACCGTCGCGTCAAAGGAACCGAGTATTGGATGCTGATCGATCCGAAGGCACCGCAACAGCGGACGGGAGTTCTCGGTTCTCTCAACATGAGCGCGGACAGCTTCCGGCTTCTGCCCAAGCCAGACGAGACTAGCTCTGCCTGGACGGCAACCAATTGGGCGGAGACGCGGCGCGGTTGGATCTTCATCACTTCGCGCCCAACCATGCGCGAGGCGCTTCGCCCGCTCATTAGTCTGTGGATCGATACGCTCGTCTTGCGGCTGCTAAACGAACCCATGCCGGAACAGAAACCCGTTTGGTTCGTCATCGACGAGTTGGCCAGCTTGCAGCGACTACCGCAACTCCATACGGCCATCACCGAGAATCGGAAATCGCAGAACCCGGTCATCCTTGGTTTCCAGGGACGCAGCCAAATGCAGGCCCGCTACGGGGAAGACGCCGAGGCCATGCTCTCGCAACCCGCGACAAAGATTTTCCTTCGCACAACCGAGCCGCGGGCTGCGAAATGGGTCAGCGAGGCGATCGGCGAAATTGAGATAGAGCGGCTGCGTGAAACGCACTACGAGGGCTCACGCGCGGGACGAAACTTCGCACTCGACCGGCAGACTGAACCGCTTGTTTTACCGTCCGAGGTCTCGGGTCTCGACGATCTTCGAGGCTTTCTCAAATACGGCAACCATGTCGCGCGATTTTCGTTTCCCTTCATCGCCTTGGAAGAGAAGAGTCTCGGTTTCGATGAGCGGACAATGGATGACTTGATTGTGCCCAGCACCGCGCCCACTTCAGACTCCGACGAGATGCAGGGCAATCTTCTAAATCCCGAATACGGGGTACAGACGCACGGGAACCAGGTGGAGTAGAACGACCATGCTGACCATTTCAAAGCCACTCTCTGCAGGCCAGGCACAGACTTACCACCAGAAGGAGTTCACCGCAAAAGAGCAGAACTATTGGTCGCAACAAGGCGTCATCGCCGGGGAATGGCAAGGACGACTGGCGGGACGGTTCGGACTTGCCAGGACGGTCTCCGCAGAGGACTTCGCGAAACTCAGCCAGGGGCAGGATCCTCAGACCGGAGAGCAACTTGTGCGGCAACGAGCGTCCTATGAATATCAGGACGCCGAGGGCAAGACCATCAAGACGATGGAGCACCGAGCCGGCTGGGATGCGACCTTTTCCGCGCCCAAATCCGTCTCGCTCACCGCGCTGGTCGGCGGCGATGACCGCGTCCGTGAGGCTCACCGAGAGAGCGTTCGCGTTGCCCTTGACCAACTCGAACACTACACGCAAGCCCGCATCGGCGGCAATCATCCGCCAGAGACCACGGGCAAGTTTATCGTCGCCAAGTTCGAGCATGATACGGCCCGCCCGGTTGATGGCTACGTTGCGCCACAACTCCACACGCACGCCGTCGTTTTCAACGTTACCGAGCGCGACAACGGCCAGCCTCGTGCGATCCAGCCGCAGAGCCTCTTCGCCTCGCAACAGTTTGCCACAGCCATCTATCAATCCGAGCTGACCTACAAACTGCGCCAACTTGGATATGAAATTACGACAGGGCAGGAGTGGTGCTCCCGGAGATCAAGGGCTACACGCAGGAATACCTAGACGCATCCAGCCCCCGGAGCCAACAGATTCGTGAGTACCTCGAACGCACGGGTCGCTCGGGCAAGGAAGCTGCCGAGATCGCGGCGCACTCGACGCGCGACCGCAAAGAAATTCATTCACCGGGAGAGGTGATGGCCGCTCACCGAAAGTTGGCCGCAGACTTTGGACACCAGGCCGATGCGGTTGTCCGAGCGGCTCGTGAACGGTCTCAACATCAGGAGAAGCCAGTCAACTCTTTGGACCGCGTTCGAGAATCTCTGACGTTTTCTCGCGACAAGAACTTTGAACGCGAGGCGGTTGTGGATGAACGTGCATTGATCCGCGACGGGCTCCGTCGCGGCATGGGTGAGATCACCCACGGACAGGTCCGCGCCAATCTGTCGGCTCGATTGGCTTCCGGAGAATTTCAAATCGTGGATCGGCCTCAGGGCGTTCCGGGCCGTCAGTTCACTACCGCGAAGACTATCGAAGCGGAACATGAAATTATCCGCAGAATGCGTGAGGGACAACACCATGCCGAACCAGTCTTTTCACGTTCGGACGCAATCTCCTTTGCCGATCAGCACCGGCATCTTAACCACGCGCAAAAGAGTGTAATCGAGGATGTTCTCAGTTCACCGGATCGCATTCAGGGAATCCAAGGCTTCGC
This sequence comes from uncultured Acidobacteriota bacterium, assembly GCA_963839975.1. Taxonomy (GTDB): domain Bacteria; phylum Acidobacteriota; class Terriglobia; order Terriglobales; family Acidobacteriaceae; genus Gp1-AA145. The sequence goes on from CAWIXA010000003.1 coordinate 1,895,366, forward strand.
TGGCTCAGGCAAAACGACCGCATTAAGAGCAATTCGCACGTCGCTAGAGACACGGGGCTACCAGGTCGAAGGCCTCGCCCCGACCTCCCGTGCTTCGCGCCAATTGAACGAGGCCGGAGTCCACGCGGGAACTCTCCAAGGCTTCCTCGCGCGCGCAGCAGAACCAGACGCGGCTGGGCAAAAGCGCTTCTATTTCGTCGATGAATCAAGCCTTGCCAGCACCAACCAGATGCGCGAGTTCCTTACGCGGATTGAAGCTAATGACCGTGTGCTGTTGATCGGCGATATCCGCCAACATCAGGGTGTCGAGGCGGGTCGCCCCTTTGAACAACTACAGGAAGCCGGAATGCGGACGGCCAATCTCGATGAGATCGTTCGCCAGCGAAGACCCGGCCTTGAAATCCGCCGTCGAACTGCTCGCGACGGGGCAAGTCTCCGCTGCACTCGATGCGCTTCAGCAGCAGGGCCGTGTGAAGGAAATTCCTAACCGAGAGGATCGCGTCCGGACCATCGCCAAGAGTTACGTCGAATCGCCGGAAAACACTCTCATCGTCTCACCCGACAATGCTTCTCGCCATGAGATGAACGTAGCCGTTCGCCAAGAGTTAAAGACCAATGGAACGCTTGGTTTGGAAGATCATAAATTCGGCGTGCTAGTTCAGCGTCAGGACATGACCGGAGCCGAACGATCCTGGGCGAGCCACTACGAGGTCGACGACGTTGTGCGCTACGCGCGCGGCAGCAAGGCTGTTGGAATTGAAGCCGCCGCCTATGCGTCGGTAGTCGCCATCGACCCAGCGGCAAACCTGCTCACGGTCGAGAAACCGAACCAAGAACTTGTCACCTACGATCCCCGCCGCTTAACAGGCGTCAGCGTTTATCGGGAGATCGAACGGGAGTTTTCCGTCGGCGACCGCATTCAATTCACCGCCCCCGACAAATCGCTTGGCGTCGCCAATCGCGACCTAGCTACCATTGAGTCGATCCATCCCGATGGCCGCCTTGCCGCCCGATTGGAAGACCGCCGCCAGATGGAGTTCAACGTCGGCGAGCATCGTCACTTCGACCACGGCTATGCCGTCACCAGCCACAGCTCCCAGGGTCTTACCGCCGAGCGCGTCCTCGTTCATGCCGATACCAGCGTCCACCCGGATCTGCTCAACTCACGCTTCGGCTACGTCTCCATCTCCCGCGCGAGCCATGAGGCCACGCTCTTTACCGACGACATCGCAAAGCTCGGGCCCCAATTGGGAGCCGATGTCTCGAAGACATCCGCTCTAGAAATAAATCAAACTTCATCCATGGCGCACGGAATTGGGATAGCGATCTGAAAAGAGAAGATCACAACTACCACCAGCTTTGAGCGCCGCCCACGATCCCCCGGTGTGTGCGCGTTTCGACGACAAGCCCTTCAGCACCAGAGTACGTCCTCCGAATCGGATCTCGCGTCTTCACTTCTCCGAGAAGTTGGCCCGTGTGAGTAAACCACTGAAACTGCTTTTTCTGCAACAACCCAAATCCATGATCACCAAAGATCAGCTTGCCTTGACCCAATACATCCACGAGCGCGACCAACTGATCTTGCTGAAGAATGTAAAGCCGCGTGTCGGTGAGGATGAAAAGGTGTGACGAACTCCTTGCAACCTGCCGGGGAACGGCACCGATATCGTAAACGCGCAGCGGCAGCCCGGCGGCATCCACTTCTATGACCCTGCCGCTGTAACCCGCCAAGAATGTGCTGTGCCCCCTGTGGGCGAAGTTTGCAGCATAGATCCAATCCGCACCAAAGGCACCCCCGATCTGCAATGTCATGGAAATCGTCAGCTTTATTCCGTCGGGGAGATTGACCGAACTCTTACGGAGAATCTGTTCGTAAGCGATACCCGCGACCTCTGCGCCAGAAAGACCTAAAAGTTCAACCCCCGTCAGCAGTTCCATCGCTGCACCAAGTTCCTGAAACTTTCGGGTAGAATCCGGATCATTAGGGTTACGATCAGGATGCCAGCGCATTGCAAGTGTTTTGTATTGCCGTGTGATAGCTTCAGGGCTTACGGGTAGTGCTAGTTCCATTAGCCGCAAAGCAACAGTGACTTCGGCGCTTGCGCCACGCCGTTCCGAGCGCTCGGCCGCAATCTCAGTCCAGCCCTCTTTCGAAGGAAACCTGAGGCCCCAAATGGGCCTTCCAATTGTCAAGTCGTAGCACCAAGCCTCGTCGACGATCGTGATGACATATCGCATCCGATCTTGAGAGAGGGCCACACATCGAACATGATTCTTCAGCGATCGCGAATCAATGCCAAAGCGCTTTGCCTGCTCGCCGAACTCAGGTAAATCTGCGACTCGTTCCGCGAGTATTGATTCGAGCATTTCCGTGTAGCCATGCAGAATGCCATCACGCGATAGAAAGAGCATACCCGAACCATCGAAATTACATCGGCACGATACACGTCACAGGCGAGCCCCTTTTCAGCCAACAGCGCCCCGGATCGGTCTGTCGTCAGCGCAATAGCCGGTGCTGTTGGAAATTGCTCACGTCGTCCTTTTGGGTCGAGCCAGACCGTCGAACCCGCAGTATGAAACGTCTCCTTGTAAGCAGCGTTGGGACGTTTCTCAAGTGCAAGCGCTTCCTCCCTGGCCAACATCCAACCGTCGCCACTCACCGTGAATCGCGGAGGTTTGCTGCGCCGTTCGTCGGCATCACCGCTACTACTTGGAAGGCTTGTGGAACCTCCCGAAGGCGCGCGGCTTTGGCCTCGTGACGGTTCCTCCCAAGCGTTCGGAGCCTTTGGAAGTCGAATATATGCAAGGCCAGTAAAATTGAGGTTTCTGGCGTGTACCGCTAAGCGAGATGGGCGGCGCCGATGTACGAGCGCCGTCGTCGGTTCGGACGAGCGTTTGTCCTTGGCTACTGGAACTGATTCGGATACTGGCAAGTCGAGCGAAAACCCTGGTGGATAAAGCATGTAGGTTGATCCAACGCTGACTCGCTGCAGCCGCCTACCCTTTTCCAGCCACGATGCGAGCGCGCTGAGTCGACGCCCATCGCCACTAATTCGTCCTCTGAGATCATTCTGCTTGATACCGGACTGGTCATTGACCGCAGCCATTATGGCATCTACCAAGTCGGCATCCGCCTGTGCTCTTTCCACAACAGGAAGCCACTGGCGGAGATCCGGCGTTTCATTGAGTACTGTCCGAAGTTCCGAAATGCCCTGGCGTTCGCCCACAACTGCCATTAAGGTGCCGGCGGTATGAACTGCATGGGAAGTACAGATGTCGAAGCTGCCATACTCTTTCTTCATCTGCTGCACGACGGCACCCATAAGGGGATAAGTCTCGCGTGCTGCTCGGATAGCAGTTCCGAAGTCGCCATCCGCCTTGGCACCTTCAATGATATTGCTCAGTTCGAAGTACCGATCGACGGCAACAGCGCCGACGAGTCGCGTTGCTTTGGAGGCCTCCTGCGCAGCATCGCCCCGGCCTGTGGGATCAACTGACGAGGCTGTTTTGCCCAACGTGGAATCTGGTACAGGTCGTGCGACCGGTGATTGCGCAAATACTCGCTTCAAGAATTCGAACAAGGTTGTCTACCCAACTCATGAAGTTGCCACGAGCTCCGCTTTGATTTCACCTGTACCACCAACGACAGCCAGGGTGCTCCCCCCTATAGCTTTTTTGACTTGAATTTGAACTGGAAATCGTTCGGCCAGCTCTGGGACGTGCGAGATGATGCCCACCAAGCGCTCTCCGCCTGCTAGCGCTTCGATTCCCTGTACGACAACGTCCAGAGTCTCCAGATCTAGCGTCGAAAAGCCTTCGTCAAGGAACAAAGATTCCAGACTAAGAGCACTTGAGTTCGTTGAAAGCTCGACCAGCGCATCCCCCAACGCCAGTGCGAGAGACAGGGACGCCAAGAAAGATTCGCCACCACTTAACGTATTAACTGAGCGCGACTCATCGGCGTTCCAATGATCCAGCACAAGAAAATCATCTGTTTCGCTGCCGAACGAATATCTACCCGAGCTAAGTTTATTCAAGTGATGCGTGCCGTATTCGGCGAGACTGCGAAGCGCTTGCTCGGTTATGAATCGGATGAACTGATTGGCCTGCAAGGCCACTCCAAGCTCGTGATACAGATCAACTCGCGCTTTCAGTTCTTTGATTTGGCCGCGTTTTTGAGAGACTTCTTTGAGGCCTCGCACGATTGTTTCCAGGCTGTTTTGTGTGGTCGTGAGCGCAACGGCAGACTTGCGGAAATCAGTCTCAAGTCGTGTTCGCAGCGCGTTCAGCTCTTCCAATTCGTCTGCTCCAACCTGGAAAGACATCTCTTTTCGAATCTTTTCTTCAAGTTTCGCAATAGACCCAACAAGCAGTCCGGCAGAAGATTGCAGCTCGCCGCTCCGTTTTCGCAGCGAACTCGCATCTGACTCACTGGCTATGCGCTGGTTTTCAGCGGTCGAATAGGCTGATTCTTCTTTCTTCTTCTCCGCTTCGTATCCATCTTTCTGTCGTTTCGCTCTTTCTAATTGCTTGACCTCTTCAGCCAGAACCTTCAGCTCTGCCTCGCCCCGCAGTTCTTTGTCGATTTCCTTTAGCTTGGCCGTCTTATCAGCTATCCCGGCTTCGGCAGTTGTCAAATCGCGGGACAACTGCTTTATCTCGTTCTCCTTGTTCTTGCTATCGTCTCGCGCATCTGATTCAGCACCCTGCATCTCCTGGAGTTTCTCGGCGGCACTCGCGCAGTCTGCTTCAAACTTTGAGACGCGCTGAGCCAGTTGTTCCAGTTCCTTACCCGCTGCAGTTCCTGGAGCCTTCCCGAGAATGCGTTCTGCTTTTGAGACCGCGGAGGAAATCGAGTTCTCAATAGTTCGAAGGGTCTTCCGCAAAATCTTAAGTTCGTTAGGTAAAGATTCACGCAAATTGTTCTTCTTGAGTAACGCGGTGTTGTGCCGGTCTCTCACGCGTTGACGCTCTTCAACCAGCTCCTGAGCACGTTCAACCGCAGCGTGTTTCCCCGGCTTAGGCAGAGTTGATACGGCCTGTTCGCATACGGGACAGGGGTCACCCTTCCTAAGACGCCGCCGAATGTCGTCAACAGCGTGCCGCTGCCGCAAGTCGAGCAGATCCGCTGTTGCTTCCCGAAGAGCAACTTCCGCCTTATCGTAGAGTTGCTGCAGTTGCTCAATGTCATTCTTGGCATCTTCGATCCGCGTCTGCGTTAGCGCAATGTTTTCCTCTAGCTCCCGCTTTTCGCCTATTTGCTCACTAGCGGCCACCCAATCCTCTGCCGTTTGAATAATGACATCCGCAGAACCGTACCGCTTCTTAGCCTCGTCGTACTCTTTCTTACGGGTCTGCCACAGCTTGTCACTCGCTTCCAGTTTCGGAACCAAAGCCTGCCATTTGTCCTTAGCCTTGGTTGCTAACGGTTCCAGGCCCTTCAACTCAGACTTCAGCCCTGAAAGCTCTTCTTTCGAGACCGCAATTGCGCTCTGTAGTTCCTCGCGCTGCTTGGCAATAGGAAGAATCGATGAAAGCTCCAGGTGTCGCTTTTCGTCGTAACCACACGTGTTTATCGAATTATCGAGCTCCTTGATGCGTTTCCCGTAACCCTTGACCTTATCTTGCAGAAGGCGACCCGCTGTCTCAGCTTTGGTGAGCTCCTTCACCAATGAATCCAGAGTTTTGTTTGTCTCGTTTCTCCTGTCTCTTTCCTTTCCCAACTCAATAGCCCAAGGCTGAACCTTCTGTACAACCTTGATCTCGGACGAGAGTTCTTGCTGTTCGGCGGTTAGTCGTTTGAGTTCCTTTTCGAGTTCGGATTTGCGCTCCTCACTGACCTCAGCGTACGCAGTCGCGAGCTGCTGCTCCACCAATGACTGCTCAATACGCGCATTTGTTTCAATCTGGCGCGCACGCTTGCCCATTTCCTCGTAGACATTAAGATGGAGCAAGTCGGACAGAATCCGACGGCGCTCGACCGGATCGCCTCGCAAAAACTTGTCAAATTCTCCCTGGGGCAACACAATCGACTTCGTGAAACCATCGAAATCAACGCCAAGAATCTCCTCTACCTTTTGCCGTACTTCGAAGACCTTATTCGAGATGGCGTCCCATTCGCCCTTCGAATCCTGAACCTCTAATTGGAGCTTCGCGCTACCCCCTCTCTTCAGAGTTCGAAACAAGCGGTAAGCCTTCTTGCCCGCTTTGAACTCCAGCAAAACGCGCATCCGCTCCGCGCCTTGGCTTATTAGGTCCGAACCAGCCTTATCACCGATCCGCGGTGTTCGACCGTAAAGGGCATAAATAATTGCGTCGATTAGCGAAGACTTGCCAGCACCTGTCGGACCTGTGATCACGAAGAGGTCTAGAGTGCTGAAGTCGAGTGCTACGCCCTGTCGAAAGCTGGTAAACCCCTCTACTTCCAGCCTAGTCGGTCGCATCCATCACTTCCTCATGCAGAGTGTTAAATGCTTGTATCAATTCTTTCGTTGCGGGAGCCCCATGCTGAGACTGGTAAAAACTTGCAAACATTGCGTCTGGCGCCATGTGTCGACGTTCTTCGTCTAATTTGACCAAAGTCCGCGGATAGTCTGTACGGACATCAAGAGCGTTTGGGAGAATGTCGCGAATTCGGTCGGCAATCCCTGGTACCGGCCCTGTCGTTTTCACAGTGACGTGAAGGTAGTCTTGCCCGAAAGTGCTCGCCGACTTTTCAAGCTCTTCGATTGTGCCTGTAACCGCACGAAGTCTCCGCCCCGAACTTAAACTGATGCTCTCCAGCCGGCCTGATTTCCCAGGACGTGCCTCAATCAACACTACCCGCTTCTCCTGTCCTTGCTCGCCGAAGTCCAATTGCAATGGGGAGCCCGCATAGTAGCAGGGCGAAGGCGCTAACACCTCTTGGGGCCGATGTAGGTGGCCCAGTCCGATATAGTGTGCCGATGTCGGAAATCTTTGTGGGCTGACCGCATATGGCTGAGCTACATGAATTTCGCGCTCGCTGCCACTTGTCTGCGATCCGTTCACGTAGAGGTGGGCGAGAAGTATGTTTATCGTTGAAGTTGAAAATCCTTCAGCCAGTTTGAAACACATCTGTCCTATTCGCTCTTCATAAGCCGAATACCACGTTTCTTCCGGCCCCATCATCTGGCAAACATCCACGATCTTCTTTTCAGAGACAAAGGGCAGGACCGCGATGTTTGCCGTCTCATTGTTCTTGCTGAAATGGATTATGCCACCATCGGCTGGAGCAGCAGGCTCGGGACGGATATATATCCCCAACGGCTCAAGTAGTTGGCGAACGGCTGCTAAACGTTTCGGATGATCGTGGTTGCCCCCAATCACCACTGCGGCAATTCCCCTTGCCAGCAGTTCCGCAAAAAGGTTGTATACGAGCCGCTCTGAATCTGGGGAGGGCACCTGAGAGTCAAACAGGTCGCCCGTGAGCAATAGGCAATCTGTTTTTTCACGGACAGCGATATCCAGTACTTCCGTTCGAATAGCCTCGTGCTCTTCAAGGCGCGAACGACCACGAAGAGTCCTGCCAACGTGCCAGTCGGACGTATGAAGAAACCTCATTTGTCAAACTTCCTGAATGGATTTCCGGAGACTGCGCTCTTGACCTCGCTAGGCCGCGTAGCCCAAGCGGGGAATGGAAACTGCGCCATCAGCGGAATGGGAATTTCCGGCTGCGAGATGATCACGGTCCCAGGTTTTAGAATCCCAGCTCTAGCTCTGCTAGGAGCCGGGAGGAAGCCATATTCGCCGTGTTGAGCCTCTGCCATGTCCAAACGACCTACAACGCGAAACGCACAGTTGCCCACAACGCGACGCTCAATTTGACTAGCTGTCTGCTGAGCACCGATGAGAATCACTCCTAAGCTTCGACCTCGCTCTGCCATATCGAGGATCACGTCTTTGATCGGACTCCAGCCGTCGCGTGGAGCATATTTGTTAAGTTCATCCAACACCACGAAAACGAGCGGCCTCGCCGTACCTACGCTCTCTTTTTCCTCGAACATTTTCTTGAGAACAACCCCAATCACAAATCGCTTCGCTCGATCATGTAGGTTATGAATGTCAATGACCGTCATCTGAGCTCGCTTCCAATCAATGCGATGGGCTTCCTCTCGTTCTATCTTGCTGCGAATCAAGTGGCCGACCCGGTACGCTGCTGCCTCTAGTCTGCGGAGAAAAGCAGAGCGCGTTCCAGCAGCAGCAAGAGGCGCCCACGAATCGACGTTGTTTTCAATGATGGTTTTTAGGTCGAGAAAGGTCTCGCACCCACTAACATCTTCATTGGCAAGGTGCATTTCAACTCGATCTATTACGGCGTCCAAATGACTTGTTTCCGCGTCCGCGTCCGCGAACAGGAATCGCAAGTAACGCTGCTTGCAGAACTCCTCAATTGACCAGCAGTAGGCTGTCACACCTTCGGCCCGCGTCCCGGTATCCGGTATCAAGACTTCTTCACCGCGCTTTACGGGCGCGAAGAAGGCAACGTCATCAAAGGGCCGTGTTGGCAGACCGAGATTCGCATACGCACGTTCCGCATCACTCGTTAGTGATTGATTCGGCTGATCCAGAAACAGCAGATCCTCTCCTTTTACGTTGAAAATGATCGCGCGCGTATTGTTCCGCTCCGCCCCAAGGAGTTCCGAATGAAAGATGCCGTACAGCAAAAACGTAGCGTACGTTGTCTTTGTTGCAACGCCGGATATACCTGAAATATTTATGTGCGCCCCACGGCTGCCGTCGAGAAACTCAAAGTTTCCATAAATAATCCCCCCATCGCGACCCAGGCCGAGGGGGAACCTTTTTTGCATGGCGTCGAAAAAGAGGGCTTGGTCACGATCCACGCCGGCGGCCCTGTAAACCGCTTGACCCGGCAGGGGCGGAACGAAGATTTCCGGCTCGACTCTTGTGACCGTTACGTGAGCTTTGACCGCGTGCAAAAGTGGCAAGATGCCCTGCTCCGCGAGGAAAACATCGCTATCGAGTTTGGCTCCTTCGTGCCGCGCAATTAGGCCATCGACAATGCCATAAATCGTGACGACGCTATCATTCGACAGAGACCGCCTGACTAGAACCACGTCGTCGAGTTGAACAATGTTCTCAATCGGGACTGCTACCCAGAAGTCAAGCGGTTGCGAGTCAGCAGTACCTAGCACCTTCCCGATTTCAAGGCTCATGCGTGCACTCCTTCCAAGAGTCTCTTCTCGATGCCACGATGCACAAGCAGCGAATCGCCCAAGCGATGTCGTAGCTCCGTTTCTAAATTTCCCACTGGCGCGAGATTCTGAGGCGCTCGGGGATCGCGAGCTGGACTCGACACGAAACGAGGAAGTTCGTGGGCCGAGAAGTTCGCGATTCTAGAAGCATTCTCCAGCCCCAACGCCGCCCGCACTTCGAGCCGGATTACTCCAGCTAGGAGGTGGTCTAGCTTGCGGCCGTCTGCTACACGCAAGAACCACGAATAGCGGTCGTATTTGCCATCCTCGATCGCAAACAGGGGAGTGCGCTGTCCTGGTAACAAGCGGCCCACCACAGAGAAATGCTTTGTTGTAAGGTACGGTTTATGAATGGTTTTAATGATTCCTACCACTTCATCTCGGGTACTTGCAAAATATGTGAGCGGGCCATCCGCAAATACGCAAACGTTCCGCGAGCTCAGTCCCTTCCCGAGCTGAGCTTCCCGTGTGCGCATGAGGTTCTGGAGTTCGCCGAGCAGTTCTATGGGAGAGTTCTGGGCTGACGCAATGCCGTCGAAGACAAGAGTATGTTCACCGACTTGGATTTGCTCTTCTTGAAGAAGCCCTTCCCCAAGAATCAAGAAGCGATCAACCGTGATACCAGTAAATGACGCAGTTACCCCCCGGACCCGAACTGCACCAACGCCAATCGATCCAAGAAGGCCATGTATCATCTTGTCCTGCGAGTCGGCAATTACACGAGCCTCAATACGTCTGACCCCATCGACAAAACATATCTCCTCGTACTCTCCCGCGGACTGAGGAACAATCGGCTGCCAGTCGTGAGTCTCGATCTCGGCGTTTATGGTTCCCGACCCTTCGCTCTCGATATCACCAAATTGGACAGCCGAATCATATTCAGGAGGCCATGGGTCAAGCCGCAAAGTTGTCCGAGAGCTGTGCATTTCTATTTCACATCCTGGTCGTACTTATCGGATACCTAGGCAAATAGGCGAAGGAACCTTGTCCCTAATTTGGTTGCACACCAAGACTCGAAGGCCCTCGCTCCCGCAGGATGACCTTCCTTGGAGTGCCGATCTCACGCGCGTTGAATTCTAGTCCCCTAATGCCCTTATTTCCTATTCCACTTTGCTTATCCTCGGTTCTCACTTTACGGCAAGCACCAAGAAACCAGACTTGTGAGGCTTAGCAGTACTTCACGTCAAATAGCATCGCAACACTTCTAGAGCTGTAAGATGAAGAACTGCGTCTTCCTAGCGTCTCTACAATTCAATTAACACTGGATCTCCAACGTCACCAGCCAGGAAGTGAGGACAAGCGCCGACCTCAAGATGGCGAAGCGTAACGCTCTCCTTCAACGTGCCGGCATTGCCGTCGTACACAAGGTACGCGTGATCTAGCGCACGTCGCGTCCAGCCGGTGACTATGTCGACGACTAGCCCGACCGCAGTCGAGGCCAGAACGCCGTTGGGCCACACGACCTGCGGCCGCGGCCCCGCCTTGCCATATCGTGCCGCTTCTTCGGCGATCCTTTGGTCGGTCAGGAAACCCATACACCGCATACAAAGGTTTCCAGGCGACGAAAGTATGACCTGGCCGCCGATGACCGGCGGGTCCTGTCCATGAACATCCATGCCGATATCGATGTAGTGCATCATGTAGCGTCGGCAGGCCACTTCAAGTTCGTGCCGGCCTTGGTAGCTGTCCACGCAGCCGATGACGATCTGGCACTCCCGCAACGGCTCGGGATTGTCCTGCCACGTCCCCGCAAAGCCTTTGATCCTCGCTTGCGGCTGCAGACCGAGAATCATCATTTTCGCAAGGTGCAGTTTGGGCGTTTGGGCCGGAACATCAATGGACTTTGCCCCCACCAGCCGGTTGAGATTCGATTCCTCGGCGACATCCCCGTCGTAAATCACATAGTTCTGAAAACCGACATGAGCCAACTGCTGGATGACGTGCGAGCCTCCTCCTCCGAGGCCGGGCACACCGATCGTGCAGCGCCCGATCTTCTGATCGGAGTCAGGCCCCAAAAACGACTGGCGGGAAAAGCGCTCGTTGCTCACCGGCGGTCCCCCTTTTCGAAAACGCCCAAGGGCTTGCCAATGACGCTGATCGTGCCGGCGGCCACCGGCTCCTTCTGGCCAGGCAGCCACACCCAGCCCGACCCGTGGTCGTGGCTCAGAATAATGATTCCGTGCGCCGCATCGCGCCCGACCGATTGAAATCCGGGCATCATTTTTGGAGTTTCGCGTGCATCCGTTCCGCTCATCCCCGTCTCCCCCCTGTGCGGATGCACATGAACATGGAAGACCCCTTCCCGCGCCGGCCGACCGTAGTAGATCGCCTGCATCGCGCCCGTGATGGCATCGCTGCCGATCCTGGCACCTACAGCGGGGTCATCGATGTATTGATCGTCAGGAATTGAATGATACCGATTGAGAAGAACGAGCCTGCCATCGGCGGCCAGCGTTCCAACCCGACCAAAGACAAATCCGACCCGTTCGGCGGCGAACGGGTGCGGCCGAGCCAGATCCTTGAGAATTTCTCTGTGCAGCGACCCTGTGAGCCTGATCTCGACTTTCATTTTTCCTTTGTGAAACCTGTCAGGTGAGCTACCAAGATTTGCGGCAGCGTCGGCGACAGCAGCGTGACCATCCATGAAAATGCAAACCAATTCTTCTCACAAATTCGCGTGTTGCTGATGTTCCAGTTCCGCGCATACGATGATCTGATCTGCACCGAAAAATAGAGCCGAGACGGATAGCCGTCGGGTCCCCCGAACGGGCGCAACAAGGCGTCACATTCTCGGGGCTCACACCCTTCCGGAAGGCGCAGCTTTTCCAGATACAGGTACGTGTCGTTGCCTTCCGCCAACGCGCTGACCTTTAGGCAATATCCCTTCAGCTCCTCGATCTGTTCCTTCGCGTACTCCATAACGTCCCCTACGACGACCCGCCCGACTGCGGCTGCGAATGGAAGACCTCGCATCCGTGGATCTTCACGGGCCGATCCGGCGGCAGCGGCATCGGGGGCCCGTTCTTCTCTTCGAGCAACACATACCCATCCGGCGTCTGGCCGACTTTCGCGAGAATCTCGGCCACTGTCCGTTCTCCGCGCTCGATCCGATAAGGAGCGTCATTGATGAAAATGGTGACCATTTCCTTGTGGGCGGTGATGAAGCCCTTCAGGCCGCGTTTCCGCAGATCGACTTCCTCGTCAGGCTCCACGACATCGTTCTTGCCGTGGGCAAATTCTTCGATAAGCTCGAACGCGCAAGGACGCTTCCCGACTTTGCTCAAGAGCAGCTCGCCCGTGGGTTTCGGGGTGTCGATCCGGAAGACTTCTCCATCAATGCGAACCCGGTATGCCGGGGCGAGAGGAACTTCCTCCCCCCGCTGCGAAAATTCAAAGATGTCGATTTCGGTGCTGGTCATGTTATTTTGGCCCTCCCCGGCCAGATGGTTTTCTGTTTCCTTCGTCCCTGATTGCCGGGCCAACCTTCTCCGGACCCGAAGCTGCAGCTTAGTACACGCATGCTAAGTATATCAAGCATACACTACGCACGCTTGAAAATGCAAGCGGGGCGCTCTACAATCCCGGCAGAGGAGATAATTTGGGAGGAATCACAATGTCAGGCAGCACCCCCCAGGGCAGTTCTGGGAAAGTCACCCTTGGACAGTACCTCGCCTCCATTCGCACCGACCGCAAGCTGACGCTCAGGCAGGTCGAAGAGGCGACAAACAAAGAGGTCTCAAACGCATATCTCAGCCAGATCGAGAACGACAAAATCCAGCAACCTTCCCCGAACGTGCTGCACGCACTGGCCGACATCTATGTGATTGATTACGGGCAACTGATGGAGATGGCCGGCTATATCACGAACGCCAAGGCTCGCAGCCGGGGCCAAAGACACGGACGCGTGGCCACATTCGCAAACCACACTCTTACACCTGCGGAGGAATCTGAACTGATGGACTACCTCAAGTTCATACGCAGCCGGAAGAAAACCAGTGACAAAACCTGACGACAGTACCCTCAACCCCGACGACCTGCGTGCGGTCGAGGAACGAGCCCGCAAGCTCCTCGACCGCGCCGATGCGTGGGGCACGCTCCCCACTCCCATCGAAGATATCCTTGCCTCTGCTCACATTCAGGTCGCCCCGACCAGCCTGTTCGATCCCGCTCACATCCTTGCCTATGTTCGCAGCAAGGGCGGCGACATTGCCCACCGTATCAAGTCAGCCATTTCGAAGGTATTTGGACTCTATGACGCCGGGGAGCGGGTCATTCATATCGACGATACCGTCGTCGAGTCCAAGCAGACTTTTCTAAAGCTCCACGAAACCGGGCATCACGAAATCCCCACACACCGCAAGCTCTTCCGCTGGTTTCAGGAGTGCGAGAAAACACTGTCGCCGGAGATTGCCGATCAGTTTGAGCGCGAAGCGAACAACTTCGCCCGGTTTGCTTTGTTCCAGGGGGATGCTTATGCGCGTTGCGCCGCCGATTGCGCGCTGGAAATCAGGACACCGATGAAACTGGCCAAGAAATTCGGCGCCTCGATCTATGCCTCAGCGCGCGAATTCGCGCGCACGCACCACCGCGCCTGTGTGGTATATGTGCTTGAGCCCATACAGTATGTCCAGGGCAACGGCGCTCAGGCAGTAGTCCGCCGGATTGAGGCATCGCCTGCCTTTCTCAGGCAGTTTGGAAGGCCGACGGATACCCTGATTACGCCCGATCATCTTTTTGGTTCCGTCCTGCCCATCGGGCGCAAGATGACGCGTCCGGTTACGCTTTCAATCACCGACCTCGACGGAACGTATCACGAGTGCGTGGCGGAAGCTTTCGACACCAAGCACAATGTGATTATCCTTCTATATCCAGTGCATGCCTTAACGACAACAACAATCATTCTCCCCACCGGCTTCAGGCAGCGTTGCACGAGCTAAGAAAGACGACCATTCTTATCCTCTCTCCAAATCATCAAGAAATTCTGATGCTGGAGCAACGCCAGTCACCAATAGCTGATCTCGGGCTCGTGTACAGGCTACATAAAGCAATTGTCGCTCAGTGTTGTAAACATCTTCTAGATCCGCATCGTCAGCGACCGTTTCGATTCTCTCCTGCAACGGAATTACCTCGTCGTCACAAGCCATTACTGCAACCGCTCGGAATTCTAAGCCCTTCGCAAGGTGCATCGTGCCGATCGAGATCTTTCCACCACCCGTCTCGACATTTTCGTCAAGCAGCTTCGACGGAAGTCTCGCGTGTTCTGCAGCCGCTGTAGCCCTTTCCAGTTCAGCCGATGATCGAACGAAAACCGCGACTTCATGAGGCTGAACGCCTTCACTCGTTCTTGCCTTCAGCCATTCGCTGACAATCTGATTTCTTCCGCGACAGTATCCAGAATCTTGATGATCGGAACCGGTCCGTTGAAGAGAGAAACTGTCGTCCTGCGGTCCTCGACGTTCCCGTCCACGTCTGACACTTCCGGACCCAATAGCCGGTCGGCTTGCATCCTTATCTGGTGTGATGTCCGATAGTTGATTCTCAGGGTTGTTGAGCGACCTCGAACATCGACGCCGAGAGCCTTCCACGAGAAAGGCTGCTGGAATATCCGTTGGCCCAAGGTCTCCGGCGAAGAAGAGTTTGTTCGGCGGCTCGGCACCCAGAGCAGCAAGGAATCTGAGCTGAGCAATGCTTACGTCCTGGGCCTCATCGACAACCACAAAATCGAACGGTGAACGTGCGCCACCCTCGAAGAAGGACGCCAGCCGATTGAACAATTCCGGAATACGTGATGAGGCCCTTGGATCGGAGTCTGGACCTCACATCCTCAAAGATCGACCACAGCAATGCTCGCTGAGGCTCTTTGAGTCGGGTCTTGCGTCCCAGGCGCGCAACATCGCGATAAGCTTCCCATGTGTCCAACTGCCATCCATCGACAACCTGCTCCCATTCCGTCATCAGGAAATGGAGTGAGAACCGGTTTCCCTGTGAGGCATGTGGAGCCTCCTGAAGAAGTCTGGCGAATTGTTTCAGTGCTGGCGATCTGAGGCTTGCCGAGATTGACCTTCGTGCAATCGCTGACCAATCGAGTTCATCGCGTGCACTTCGATCCGTTCCCCCAGGCGCGGTTCGCTGCTAATCAACTGTCGAAGCTTTGCCCTCAAGTGCATTCGACAAACGTCTCGGAAAATGTAGTGAGCAGTATCCGAGAATCAGAGTGTTTGCGCGCGAGGTGAACCGCCCGGTGCAGTGCGACGATCGTCTTGCCGGTACCTGCCGAACCCGAGACACGCGCGGGACCGCTGTAGTCGCGTTCGACCAACTGGCGCTGAGCCGGATGGAGGAAGATCGTCCATTTTTCCCACGGATACTCAAAAGCCCGCTCCAGTTCTTCTTGATTGCTGATTACTCGGAAGCGCCGCAGAGCGTCGGGATGCTCGAACGGATTCGTCACAACCGGGCGCCGCGGATGGTTTCGCAACCGCCATGAACTCCGTTTTTGGCTGTGCCATCAAACGAAGGGTTTGTGGCGAAACGCCGGTAGCGAGATTTAGCAATGCCTCAGCAGCCTCGGCTGGAAGGTGATTCGCCAAGTCTAGAATGGTGTCTTCGTCCGCATTGCGAACGTCGCCCAGCCACTCCGACGGCACGCCGAAGCCCAGCAATTCGTCTTCAGTAAATCCAGAAAATAGTTGGGGCTTTCGGGCAGGCTCTGGCTCAACTTCCACGTATTTTGGAACGGTGATTTCTTGTACTCTCTCGCGGATTTCAACCAAGCTGGGCCGCACCCGTCTTCGGGTGAGTCTCCACTTTGCGGCGTTCGGCCCACTGATACGCTTCGTCGTGGTGATCTACGTAGCACAGCAACAGACTGGTTCCGGTCCTGTGTACGATTAGCCGAACGTCTCGACTCACGCGAATCGACCAAAAGTTCGGATCTTTGGCTTTAGCCAATTTGTGGAATTGCAGACTCGGATGAGTCGGGTTCAACTGGAGATCAAAAGCCGTAGTCTTGACGGCCTTCTGCTCCTCGCCTGTAAGCCTGGCGAGGCTGTCGGTAAACGTGTCCGCAATTCGGAATTCCATCAATTCACTCGAAATACCTTCATCACTTCGTCTCCAAGATGGTTAATTACCTTGACTGCGATGCGACCAGATTTTGGTTTCTGGAAGGCCCGTGAGGTATCGCTGTGGAGCGTTTCCCACGCTTCTTTGTTGATTTCCGCTTTGAGAGTAGTTTTGAGTGCGCTATACGGATCGTTTGCGCCCAGGAAATAGGCATGACGAACAAAAAAGCTCTCCTCGTTGTAATCAGTGTCAATGAACCAGCACGCGATGCCGTCCGCACCGTCGCTCTGGACCTCGCCCGTGTTCGGATGAAACACGTCTACGCCGTTGACCTTCACGCACACCTTGCCATCTTCTGCTGGGAGGATCTCTATATCTGGCTCGCCGAAGATGACGAAGAGGTTTCCTTTGCCTGTGTTCTTAAGATCGTCGGACATGTGCAGGTCGGCGTTCATTCGTGCCTTTAGCACGGGAATGCGACCGAGTTTGCTAAACTCCGTCGCCCGCGCCTCGTAATTGAAGGCACAAGCGATTAGCACGTCAAAGTCGGCATCTCCGGCCTCGCGTGCAGCTTCCACGAGATCAGGACGCGTTACTGTGCCAAATTCTGGTCCGACGAAGATTGCGGCGCGTTTCTGAGCTCCCGAGTCACCAGTACCTTCGAGATAGAGACCTTCTGCGCAAACGAGATCGCCCGGCCAGGGTGTAAATGCAGTAAATGTGATCTTGTCTTCTTTGTGTGCCTGCTGCACGCCGGAGGTCTTCAGATTCTCCAGAATCATCTGGGTAAAGCTCTGCTTCTCGCCATGGTCAGGACCGGTTTTCTTTAGCTCGTCGATCAATTCGTCGTTTTCGTCCACGCCAAGTACGCGATGTGGCGATAGGCTTTCGACGGTAAAAGGGCCGGCTACTCGGACCTTCTTCTTATCCTCGTAGGGCGTGTCGTAAAGATACTCAAATTCTGCTTTCGCGGCGATTGAAGCATCGATTTCATGCTGGAAGTCGAAGTGCGCCTGCCACCACTCAGAGTGCAGCTTTGTTGGACCTTCGGCCCAGGGGTCGGCAGGGCGATCGGGAAGAGTCTCAATCGTGTAAGTACGCTTTAGATTGTGATTGATTGCCTGAAGCCATTCCGCTACTTTCAACGGTCTCTCGCCATTATTGCGAGCACGCTCCGACTTGACTCGTAAAACAGCTCCTGCGTTTTGCCGTCCCACGGTTCTTCCGCAACACGTGGGATGTCCCATTCCCTCCATCCCTTTTTTAGGGCTGCGTTTAGCGATTTTAGTAACGGCTCCAGTTTTAACTGCCACTTTTCCCAGATGACATCGATCTCCGCGTTGTTGGCGATGGATTTGAGCGTTATGTGTGGCACGCGCTCATAAACGAAGCCGTGGCGAATATCCCCGCGAACCGGCTGAGAACTCGGCGCAGTCCGGGTCACTTCTGCTTCCTTCAGCTGACCCTCGCGGGAATCCGACAAAAGGTAATACGAATACCGAGCGCCCATGATCCGGGCACGCGCCAGCGCCAGAGCCACACGAGAAGTGTCAATGGTGATCCAGCGGCGGCCCCACTGCTCGGCGACTGTGGCCGTCGTACCTGAACCACATGTTGGGTCCAGCACGAGGTCGCCGGGATCGGTCGCCATGAGAAGACATCTTTGAACAACCTTTGTCGTTGTCTGGACAACGTACACTTTGGCTTCATTAAACCCGCCAGACTGCGTATCCAACCAAATATTGTCGAGGGTCTTTGCAGAAAAAGAATCCCAGTAAAGGCGATGATAAATTGTCTTGCCAACTCTCAGGAGTTTTCCTGCGCGTCCGATACGGTGCATTCCCTCCGCGTTACTCTTCCAATGAGAATTAGCGTTCGGAAAGAATTCACACCCCTCGAACTCGACCTTTTGATCCGTCTTGCTTGCACCATCCGACTGAAGAGGGCCGTATCGGAACACGCGCACCTTCGGAGGAAAAGGCTCTAAGCGAGATCTTTCTTCCGGCGTCATTCTGCGGAAAGTGCCATCAGCAAATTCCAACAATACGTAATTCGGATCATCAATCGGTGGTTCTTGAATCAGTAGGTTAATGGGGCGATATTTAAGTGAATCGATAGAACGCGCATACCACAAGACATGGTCAAGAATGTTGCCAATCTTCGATTGAGAGAACCCGCCGGTCTTTTGAATCGAGATCTGAGACACAAAATTTGCATCTCCGAATATCTCATCCATCAATGCCCGCACGCGATGAACATTCTCATCTCCGATCTGAACAAAGATAGACCCAGAATTCGCTGAGCAGATCACGGGCGACTGTAAGACGGTCACGGAGGTAAGTAAGGTAGCTGTGAATGCCGTCGCGCCAAGTGTCGCGAAAGGCTTTTACCTGCTCTGGTTCGCGTGTGATTTGTCTGCGGAATTCCGTCCTTGACATCGCGACTGTCGTGGACCACTGGAAGTTGCTATTGAACTTGATCCCGTAGGGCGGGTCGATGTAGATGCACTGTACCTTGCCGCGTAGGCCCTCGCGCTCGGCCAGACTCGCCATCACCTGCAATGAATCGCCGAGGATCATGCGGTTCGACCAGTTTTGGTCGTGCTGATAGAACTCAGTCTTGTCGACACCTTTCGGGATGCCGTTGAAATCGGCGAAGAGATCCGCGAGTTGTCTGCGCCGGCCTCATGTTCGCGCTCGCGGGTCTCGCGCAGCAGTTCGTCAATCAGCGCCTTGGGCTGCACCTTCTCCTGGATGTACAGCGGAGGGGCGTGGACGACCAAATCTGACCAGTCCTGCTCGTCTTTGCCTCGCCACACCAGTTGCGGATCGAGGTCGCGATTGCGGCGCTCATAGGCCACACGGACAGGACTTTGCTCAGCCTTCTGCAGAACGGACTGGTATTCCGCCGTAGGGATGTTTTTCCTCTTGGCCTCCTCGTGCTTGAGGGCCTCGACGGTCTTGGCGGTGGGTTGTTTTTTTGCCATCTTTATTCTTCCTACACTGCCGTCTGTTATGGCGACGGACTCGATCATTTTGTTAAATTCGCCTTCGACCTTCGCTTCGAAATCGGCTTCTATCTTGTACACCTCCGTGAACTCGGCAAATGCCCAGCGCCCATGCGAGCCGAGGTGATTCACGCCGGGTACCCAGTAGGTGTCCATGGTGGATTTCTTTTCCTTGGCATCTTCACGGCGGTAGCCCTTGATCTCGACGATGAGATTAAGGAGGTCATCGTCGCCGTGGCCATCATCCACGCGCACGATGAAGTCCGGCAAGTATCTTGCGCATTTCCGAACCATAGCGGTACGGCACTTCCAGACCGAGGTTCTGGTTCTTCACATAGGCACGAACACGCGGATGTGCTTCGGCCACGCGGCAGAACTCGCCCTCCCAATTGCTATCGAGGACCACCCAGTTGACGTGACAACGACGCGCGTCAGTTTCCCATCGAAGCGTTTTTGAGGTGTTGAAATTGACGTGCATGGTGGATCCGGTGGGATTGTACGGATCGAGTACGGCTTTGATCGGCCGTTCGCCGACAAACTTGCGGTTGATGCCGGCGATGATTTTGCTGCAGGCCATATCAGCGAGCATTTTGTATTTGAGCTGCGCCGGATATGTGCCGCCTTTGCAGACGAGGTACCCGTCGAGCCATTGCTTGGCGACGCGCTTAAGCTGACCGAAAAGATGAAGCTTGGCCTCTTCGCCTGGGTCACGCCATCTGTGCAAGACAAGGTGCGAAGTCAGCTCATACAAAACCTGCGATGGTCGAACATCACCGGTATGAACTAGATTCAGGTCCGCTTGTTCGCCGATGATCCCTGAGTTTTGGGTCTCAGTAGCGCCGACGAGGTCCGGCGTCAGTTCGAGTACAGAGTCGTCATTAAAATCTGCCGAAAGGCGATCCTCGGGCAGCTCAATGCGATAGCCTTCAACTCGTGGAAACCGAATCTCAAGTGCATCTCGTTCCGGCCGCATCGCTTTGACCTGGATCGTTTCTCGCGGTGGCTGTGGCGGCGCAACGACTGGCTTGGCAGTGAAGTCGAAGGGAATACCGAGCACGTCGGCATATTCCACATTAAAGAGACCGTCTTCGTTCAGATCGTAGGACTGACGGCGTAGCGCACGACCGATGACTTGTTCGCACAGTAGTTGGGTGCCAAAAGCACGCACGCCCAGAACATGGGTCACGGTGTTGGCATCCCATCCTTCCGTCAGCATGGACAACGGATACAACGCATCGAATCGATCCACCCAATTGACCAAACTTTCCGACGGTATTCATGACTTCGCGAAGCAACGTTACGTCGTCGAGTTCCTTGCCTCCCTGCAACTCCTCGGCCAGCTTGCCGCCGCGTTCGACGATTTCGCGACGGAAGCGCTCGATCTCATCGGATGCCATGCTGCGGAAATTGTCGTCCAACGCCTCGCCTGATTCGAGCTGCTCACTGTCGATCAGCAGCGTGTTCGGCCTCGGAAACGGGTTTCCGTGTTCATCGAAATTGCGGAACAGCGCGAGACGACCAGCTATCGGGGTTTTGCGATCCGTCATCGTTGTCCCGCAGGAAGCCGGAGATGTAGTCGTAGACCAACTTCGAAGTCGATGTGTTGTTGCAGACGACAATGAAGCACGGCGGAACGCGAATACCTGCCTTCTTGCCATAGCTCGAATGTCTTTTCGTAGTGACCATAGAGAGCTTCAAGCGCTGTCTGCAATTGCGGAGGAAGGCTGAGCGGATCGAGCGCATTCTTCTTGCCACGTCGCTTTTTCGGCATCTTCTTCCCGATGTGTTCCCATAGATTGCGAAACATGGGCATTTCGGCCCCAGGGATGTTGTCGGCCACCGGGACACGCGGCAATTTCACAATGCCGCATTCGATCGCATCCATGAGCGAGAAATCGCTCATCGTCCATGGGAAGAGCGTTCCTTCGGCATAGCCTGAACCGCTCAGAAAGAACGGCGTCGCGGAGAGATCGATGAACGCGCGCGACGCCCAGTTTGCGATTTACCGCTTCGAGGCCGGAAATCCAGACGCGAGCAGCTTCCTTTGTTCTTCTCCGCTTCTTTCTTGTCATCACCTTTCAGTTCATCCTCGTCATCCGCGCCGGCCTTCTCACGGTAGCAGTGATGCGCCTCATCGTTCAGCACGAGAATGTTTTTGATGCCCATCAGATCGGGCATCACCCTTTGCAGCATTTGTCCCTCGGTTTCGAGGGTGTTCAGTTCTTCGCCACGCCCTTGAAGCAAGGAGCGTCCGCCCTTGGAAAGATCGATGCGCTCGCGAAGCTTGAAGGCGTGATAGTTGGTAATCACGATCTTGGCGCGGTTTACGTCGTCCAACATGTCGCTTGGGACCAGTTCGCGACTGGCGTAGTAGCTGTCCGGATCGTTCGGCTGTAACACACGCAAACGATCCTTGATCGTGAGGCCCGGAGCTACAACAAGAAAACCGCGCGTGAATCGCTTGCTCTGCGGGTGGCGCGTCGCATTGATCGTTTGCCAAGCAATGATCATCGCCATGACCGTGGTCTTGCCAGCTCCAGTGGCAAGTTTGAGCGCCAGACGCATCAGCTCCGGGATTGGCGTCGTTGTTGGCATTGGCAAGATGGTCAAGAAACCGCTTGCCACGGCTTCCAACTTGGGGGCGACCTCGGTCAGCCAGATCGCCGTCTCGACCGCCTCGACCTGACAGAAGAACGGACGCACGCCGCTGAATTTGTGATGTCGCCAGTGTTGGAGCAGGCGCGCGGTTTCTGGTGTTACCTGCCAGTCATTCGGATTTGGCAATTTCCGCCACTTATCAACCTGGTAGCGAAGCTCATTGATGATGGACGTAGGGTCGTACTGCTGCTTGTCTGTTGAGAGCCCCTTGCCCTCGTCAAACACCAGTGCCTGTTGATTTTTCTTCTGTTTTTGCTTTTTCGGCTTTGGGATCGGTGTGATGAATTCCGCACGCCGACGATTGTCGATGATCCTTTGAGTCGGCTGACCTTCACCATCAAGCTCCCAATGTCGGCCAGGGTAGTCGTAAGGGGAGTTAAGAATGGGCCGTTCGAAGAAGTGATTATTCATGTTTGGGATTCATTACTATCACAACTCGGGGGAGACGATTCATTCTAAACACTTCCTGCAACTCGCGACAGTTTGACACACGTTATTGACCTCCACCACATCGAGAACCGGGGCGTCGTTTCCGACTGACCGACCAGACTCGCTAAATGATCAGATGAAAGGGTAGCTCGGCATCTTCTTTTCCACTCCGTCCTCTTCCGGGTGGACGCCGCTTGGCCGCGGCTCGGACGGGCGTTTCGGACTGCGCCGGTTTCGCGCCAAACTAAACCCAACCGCGTTTGGCACTCACCGCGCTTTCACTCACGCCCTGCCACCCTCCTTCGGCCTCCGTTCTGTCCCTTCACCAGTGTCGTCTTGTTTTTCCTCGCTGCCGCTCTAGTGAAAGAAAAAACAAGCCGACACCGGCAGAAGGGAAAAAACATGAAATTAGAAGAAGTCAACCTCAAGACCAAAGAAGCCGTGGATTATCTGGTGCAGTCGCTGGAGTCCGGGCAGAGTGCAGTGCTCACGCAGTATCTCGGAGCGATGGCGAAGTTTCGCAACTACAGTTTCGGCAACATCATGCTGATTGCGAGGCAGAAGCCAGACGCTACCCACGTTGCCGGATACCGCACTTGGACTTCGCTTGGCCGCTTCGTCCGGCGTGGCGAAAAAGGCATTTTCATTCTCGCCCCAATGGTCGGCAACAAGCGCAATAAAGACGAGAACGCGGAACAGAATACCGATGCCAAGGAGACTCAGCGCACGTTGTACGGTTTCCGGGGCGTGTATGTGTTCGACGTTACTCAGACCGAAGGCAAAGAGCTTCCAACGCTGACCGAAGTCAACGGCGACGTGAGCGGATACCGCGAACGACTCTTCAAGTTCGTCGAAGCGCAAAGCGTCGAGCTTAGTTTCTCCGAGAGAATTGCTCCCGCCAAGGGTCTCTCGTATGGCGGGAAGATCACGCTGCTTTCCGGGATGCAACCCGCCGAGGAGTTTTCCACGCTAACGCACGAGATCGCCCACGAGATGTTGCACCGGGGCGACCGTCGCACCCTGACCACCAAGCAAGTCCGCGAGACCGAGGCCGAAGCCGTGGCCTTCGTGGTCTGCCAAGCAATCGGGCTTGAGACCGGAACCGCATCCGCCGATTACATCCAGCTCTGGCATGGAGACGCCGATCTTCTGCGCGAGAGTTTGGAAGCCGTCCAACAGACCGCTGCTGTGATTCTCGGGGGCATTGCCCCCGAGCCAGCGGCGGTTGCCGCTTAACCCAACACAAAACCCTAACTCAAGAACAACCGTGCAGGTCGTCATGCCCGACGTGTGACGGCCACACCCCAACCACTACCGAAGGAACAAAACAATGAAAAGGAGAATAGTCATGCAAGACGCGCAGAACAATGCAATCAGTAACGAATATCGAAGCGTTCCCATCAGCATATTGGTGGAGTCCGCTACCAACCCGCGCAAGCGATTCGATGAAAAGAACCTCGAAGAACTGGCCGCCAGCATGAAAGCGCAAGGGATTCTCGCCCCTCTTCTGGTGCGGGAACTGGAGGAAAGCAAGTACGAAGTTGTCGCTGGGGCACGTCGCCTAAGAGCGGCGAAGCTGGCGGAACTCGAAACCGTTCCCGTCCGCGTGGTCAAACTGACGGATGCGGAGTCCATCGAGGCCCAGGTAGTCGAAAACCTGCAACGCGAGGACATCCACCCGCTTGAAGAATCTCTCGGTTTCAAGTCACTCTTGCAACTCGGAGAACCTACCTACACCATCGCCAGCATCGCGGCCCGAGCGGGTAAGAGCGAGGCTTATGTGCAAGGCCGCATCAAGCTGGCGGACTTGATTCCATCCGTGGCCGAGGCGTTCCTGAAAGACACAATTGCCATTGGCCACGCACTCTTGATCGCCAAACTGCCGGACTCTCAACAACAGGAAGCCTTCAACGCGGCCTTTCGCGGCATGTGGACGACCGATGGCAACAGCCAAGTGCTCATCCCCGTGCGCGAACTTGCGGCATGGATTGAGTCCAACATCCTGCTACAACTGGCGTCTGCCCCGTTCGACAAGCAGGACGAAGCCCTCGTTCCCGCAGCAGGCTCGTGCAGCAATTGTCCCAAACGGACAGGCTTCAACAAGCTGCTTTTTGCCGACGTGCGCAAGGACTCTTGTACTGACCCACAATGTTTCCGGGCCAAGATCGACGCGCATGTGTCGAAGACGCTCGAAACCAAACCCCAACTGGTGCAGATTTCCTCGGCTTGGAACACCCGAGAAGGCGCTCCATTGGGAAAGAACCGTTACGTGGAGCTTGAAATCAAGAAGGCCAAAACCAACGGCACAGGTTCCAAGGTTGCCCCTCAACAGAAGCCATGCCAGAAGATGACCGAAGCCGTGGTCATGGACGGCGGGAGGCGCGGAGAAGTGGTTAAGGTCTGCGCCGATCTCTCATGCCGGGTGCATCATCCCGACACGCCCTCGCCTGAGCAAGTTGCCAAAGAACGGACTGAGGAACGCAAGCGGATCGAAAAGGAGAAACTGGCCATTACGACTCGCCATCGTGTCTTGGCCACGATCCTCCAACGCGTATCCGCTCCGTTAAAGAAGGCAGACTTGCTGGCGGTCGCCCATTACCTGATCGGCCATCTCTCCTACAACCAAGTCCCGGCTCTGGCGAAGCGGCACAAGGTAGAGGCAAAGAAAGACTCTGCGTCCGCTCAGGAGCTTCTGGCCAAGCAAGTAGGCACCTACGATGAGTCCGAACTCTGCAAGCTGGTTCTGGAAATCAGCCTGATAGATTCGGCGTATCAGCGATCCTCCACGAGCCGCGACGACGTTCTTATGGACGCCGCCAAACGCTACCGTGTAGATACTGAGAAACTCCAAAAGGCCGTGGCGGAGGAACTTGTTGCCAAACGAGATAAGAAGACGAAGGCCAAAGCAAAGCCGAAGAACCGCAAAACAGCGGCCTAGGTTAATCGGAACATCAACTGACATTTCTGGCGGAGTGCAAGTTTGCATTCCGCCATTTTTGTTGATTTGAAGTCGAGCGTAAGCGATTCTCACAGCGTCCACAAGCCGAGCAGTACCAAGTCGCGATGCAAAGAGTGTGATAACGTTTTTTATATCGCTCGCCCTGAGGAACACAGGATTCCGATGGAAACCCAGGTTACGGAAAAGACCAGTCCGAACCTCTCCCTCGACACCAACGATCCGGTATACGCCACGCTGACCCAATGCGCCGGGCGGATCAGCCAGCTCCTCGCGGCTCCGACCGTCACCGCGAATTCTGACATTGAAAGCTCCCTCGATGACTTTCTCGGCGCCGTCTACGCGCTCATCATCGCGAGGCGAAGGAACTTTCAGGATCGGACCGACCGGCCCATCAATATAAAACCAGTGGCCCAGCGCGCCGCCCGCATCGCGGCCGGCAACGTCAAGACTGACGGCCTATGGATCGCCGGGTTTTATTTCAACAATGCTCTGTTCCGCACGGCGGCCGTCTACCATCGCGTCCTGAAGATCGTCGCCGCGCCAGCCAAAGGCGACGTGCCTACTTTGCAGAGCGTGGCCCTCGC
Source organism: uncultured Acidobacteriota bacterium (assembly GCA_963839975.1). Lineage (GTDB taxonomy): Bacteria > Acidobacteriota > Terriglobia > Terriglobales > Acidobacteriaceae > Gp1-AA145. The sequence goes on from CAWIXA010000003.1 coordinate 1,921,301, forward strand.
CCGGTACGCGGGTTGGAACAGTATCAGGCTGCACAAGGTCCACAGCCAGGTCAACGAGCTGAAGCATGATCCGCAGGGCGTCTTTCGCGGAAGGCTCGTCAGCTACGGGGAAGCATTGACCGCCGCTGGCGACCTATTGGATTTGATCGAGGCCTGGACGGCCAACGCTACACCCGCACCAACGTCATGAACAACCTCAACGCATTTCCAGCTGAACCCAAGCTCATCGAGGCCGTCATTCTGGCCTGCCTCGAAAAGAACCCCATCGACTTCCGGAAGGTCGATGAAGCGGAGGTAAAGCGCATGGTCGCCGCGATCAAGCGCGCGACTACGCGCAAAGGCGCGGTGTTGAAGTACACCTTCACGCGCAAACATTTCCTGTGCGGCTGTCTCGATTTTACGCAGCATCTACCCGAAGAGCATCTCATCGTCGGCTACGGCTACCGGCGCGGCAACACGACCGACATCGAGCGCATTCATCACGTCGTCGGTCAGGAACGAAGCGTCGCCGTGCCGGACTACGTCCGCGCCGAAATCCGACGGCACCACTTTCACCGATCCGACGCTGAAGTGATCGTGTTCCACAATCATCCGCGCACCGGTCACGAACCTGAGTGGTTCTATACGCTGAAGTCTCTGATCCAAGACCTTCCCGTGGCCTCCAACGCCGATCGTAACGAACTCCAGCACCACGCCTTCAACGCCGTGGGTCTGTTCCGGCAATTTTTCGGACAGGGCCAGGTTCTCTTCTATCTCGGCGAGAGCGGCCTCGTGAAAGCCTTCCATCTCCCGCCGTTATTGCCGTTTCTGGAGCAGCTGAACCGGCTGAATGTCGAGCAGCAGGGAGCCAAGCCATAACGAACGAAATCATTCTTTCCCTCACACCCGAGCTGCACCCCGCCCCGCGCTTTACGCTTACGCTCGCAAATCAACACCCGCGGGCCGAGCTTTGGCCCTCACAGGTCCACAATGTTTTCCCTCCAAGCGACCTTCTCGGGCGGCTTTTGTTGCACCGGCTCCTCGTAAGACGACCACGTGACTACATCGATTCTTGGTCGCTGGCGGAGTGCTACCTTGTACTCCGCCTCTCTTGGTGGGCGAATTCGTTGTCCCGGATTCCGACCACCCGAAGTGCGAGGCCGGCATGGGCTTGCTTCGATATCTGGATTGGTTTTCGCTTTTATTTCATCCATTTACAAGTGCCGTGGGCCAGAACTGGTCCGAATTCTGGACAGCAAAGAAAAACTTCAAGGTTCGCGCCGCGCTTTGCGGTAGGCTCCAGCGAGCGCAAGGGTTAAGACATCAAGCTTCTCAAGCAATTAGGGAGATGTGAGTTAGACATAACTGAAACACCGAAGCATGTGCGGGTGGGGGCGGTGTGTTTAAAATCCTGCAAGTGTAAGGGCAGGACCTCGGCTAACGAGACCGTCGCGGACGCCTGTTGGGGATTCCGTCCAGCCCCCGAACAACGTCACACATTGGCGTTGAAAATATGCGACAAATACGTAGCAGCGTGCGCAACGTTATTGGCTTTCCGGCCTCGACCTTCTGCCAATATCGCACAGAATATCCGTGCGAAAGCATGTCCTCCTGGCTCTCGCCAGCCTCTTCACGTAAACGTTTGATTCGTGCCCCCAAGCCCTTGAAAAACTGGGATTCATCCCGCATGATTCCTTTTTCTAAATTGCACGCCCTAAAAAGAACACGTCCTATTTAGGACGTGGTATATTTAGTACCGGAGTTGCTGCATGGCCAACCGGAAGCAGAAAAAACATAAGCGACAATTAAACCTAGACACATTCAGCGACGGTATTAAGGGCAGAGTGCTTGAGGCCGTCAGCATCTCCAATGAACTGGAATGCCGTTACATCTCCCTGGAATTTGAGGATAAGACCGAACTCACGATTACGCTGGACACCCGCCTCACTGGAAAACTGGAGCTGTTCGATTGCAAGACCGGAGATCACAGACTCGTGCGTAAGATCGGATTGATTCCCGACGACGCTCCAGTTTGGCGACCGAAAGATTGATTAAATGAGACAGGAACAGGAACCAAAGCAGCCAATCACGTTTGACAGCCTGCACATCGAAGTGCTCGGACCGAGGGAACTCGGCAACAGCCAACTGGCCATTCGTGGCGTGACAGAATTCCTCCATGCGGTTGAGCTTGATGTCCGAAATCTGCTTCGGGAACGCGCCGTAACGTCCCCCATCCTGGAGGAATTCCGACTCCGGTTCGGTTGAAGGAGGAACATTGAAACAAAAGACCGTGAAAGCGAGAGGTGAGGGCGTTGAGTACCCGGCCTTGATTAGTAAAGTGATCCGGCAAGTACGATTCGTGAACGAGGACGACTACACGGCACTGACCATCGAGTTTGATGACAGTACTCTAGTAAGTTTTCGATTCAAGGCGAGCATTGCTTTCTCCATTGATCCGGAGCTTTCCACTGTGAAGGGTGGGAACATTGTGAGATGGAGACAGTTGAAGACTCGACCGGTCATGAGGCGAGTCGCTAGGAAATGACGATGCGGCACAGCAATAAGACAAAGGAGAGACACGACGCCTGAGCGCGAAGCCCTTCGTGCGGTGATCCACGAATGCGAGGCATTCATACATTGGGCTGACTGGTCTCTTCTGACTGAGAGATCGCACCGCTCAATCACGCAGATGATGGGAATCATAAAGGGAGTCGCCCTGAAGGGCCTTCGGAAAAAGCGACCATGAGCAACATCGCCAAAAGACAGGGAAGAATGATTCGCAAAGGCAAGGAAGTCCGATTCGGCAGCGTGCACATCGACTTGATCGGACCCACTCGAACTGCTGCATAACCGAGAAGCGAAGGGCGCCGCCATCGATTTCTTGCGGACGGAAATACTGGCCAGCAAAGACTGGCTCAAAGACTGCGCGAGGATCAGCCCCTCATTGAAACGCTTCCGCTTGGTCAGCATCCGCACGTAAAGGTGACTGGCGTTAAAGGGAGCGAGCAAAGGAGCCTGCGATGAGTACAAGTCCACAACCAACACGACAGAGGCCAACTGTAACTGCGATCACCGCTGAGGAACGGAGAAAACTGGATGAGCGGGTCAGGGATAAGCACCAGAGACTGCGCAATAGATACCCTGAGATTTACGGCAAGGTCGTGGATTGGATTCACCATTACATCGAAGACGGAACCCTTTACGTGTGTATCCGCTTCCAGGACAAGACCGATTTCGCCCTTGAATTCAGCCCTCAGATCGTGAGAGTGGGAACCGAGCTTTGCGATAGTGCTACAGACGACTTCGATGTGATACGCAATTACTATCAAGAAGAGCGTGAATGAGACTCGCGCAGGTGTTGGGCGGCGATTCGAAGCCGCAGACTGCTCCGTCCCAACATTTCAGAACAGCCCACACGTAAACTGTGGCGGAGTGTTGATTCTTGCTGCAGTCGAACGCAAGGAGCCGCCCGGAGCTATCGTGCGCTTCGACGGGCGGCTTTGTACCCCTCAACTTGCCCCCATATTGTAAGACTTTTGTGGCTTTCTTAGGTGTAAGCGGCCCTAATGCGCCGCTTGTCCGAAATTCGGCAACAGTGTGAACCGTTCGTGGTTTGCCCCCCGCTAATTGGTCAATGGACACGGAGAGGTCGGTCTCGCTAAAACGCTTGCCAGAGGCGCGGTTTCAAGCAAAATGCCTTTTGTTTTTTATTGTCTGATGAGAAACTATTGGGAAGGTTTGGGGTTCTAATCCGCATTGCCGCTGCTTTGCGCCGCTTCGTCACTACGACTTTGTAGATTCCTTATTTGCGTGGTTTCTCAGTGGCCAGACGTGTCCAAGGATGGGCGGGCTTTGTAGCCGCTCCGGTCGTGGTCTTCCTAACAATCTGCTCTTACTGCGCCTACACTCGGCACCGAACGGTTTCAGGCAATGCGGCTGGTTCTGCCGTTGATTCCGCGGACCTACAGCAGTCCACCGATCCCCTGCCGCTGCTTGCGGTCGCCGATCACTTCTATTGGCTAAATAACGGACCCGCGGCTGCCCCGCTCTATGCCAGAGCTGAGAAGCTGTTCTCGGAGCGTGGCGATGCGCGGAATGAACTTCACGCCAAGGTCGGCCGGCTTCAGATCAGAAGCCGAAACAATGTCGTTCGTTGACCTTTCACGTTTCTTGAACGAACAGCTCCAGAATCCCATCGTGCAGGCTGACAAGAAACTGCGGCTTTGGTGCCTGATCGCGAAGGGCTACACAGACATCGAGATTGACTACCGAGCTTCAAAGCGCGACTGGCTAGAAGCGCAGGACATCGCAAAGAGTTTGGGCGAGGATCAATGGGTGACGAGGGCATCTGGCGAATTGGGTCTAATCGGTTTCCTAGAAGGGAATCCCGGACGGGCGGCCAGACTTCTGGGAGGTGCACTCCTTTCCACCATGGCGAACGGCGACACCGGTGGCCAAGTACGCTTTCTTGAATTGCTGGGCAGAGGCTTCGAAGAAGTCAATCGCCACGCGGAAGCGTTGAAATTCTTCGAAAGAGCCATCAAGCTAGCGGAGGCTAATCCTGACTGTGGACTTCCGTTCATGGGGTATGAAGGAAAAGCTCAAGCCCTGGTCTCGCTCGGCAGAACCGACGAGGCGAAGGTGGTACTTGAGAATGCACTCACCAAAGCGCGATCACAAGAGAAGCGGGGCCATGAGGCGCAATTGCTGATTCTTCTCGGAAAACTGGCGGCACAGAAAGGTGACCGACAACAAGCGGTGAAGTATTTGGAAGATGCCGGCCAATTCGCGACCCAAGCTCAGTTCTACCGGATGGAAGCCGACGCCATGTTCGAACTGGCGCAAATTTATCGTGATGCCGGAGATCTTGCCACAGCGGATGCGCGTGCCACTCAGGGTCTGGCCGCAAGCCAGCGGGTTGGTGATCGTTATTACGTGCCTCGCAACTTGACGATGCTCGCTGATTTGAAGGCGCGTCGTGGACACTTTGCCGAAGCAAACGCTCTCTACGAACAGGCGGAAGATGTGATTGAGGGAATGCTCATCAGCGTCGATGAGCCATATTGGAACAGTTCCGTTGCCGCAGCGATGAGCGAGACCTACCTTCGACACTTTGAACTTGTCACCAAGAATGGTGACGCGCCCGGAGCGTTCGCAGTTCTCGAACGCGTTCGAGGCCGAACTCTCGCATGGGCTCTTAAAGATAGAAAGGCGCTGCCCGCAACGGAATCAGATCAGACAGCCGCGCTGGAAGGCGATGTTGCGGGTCTCCAGGCGCGACTCATGCAGACCAACAGCGCACCTGAACGAGAACAATTGCTGGACAACCTCGTTGAATACGAACGACGCCTGGGTCTGGCGTGGACCAGAGAAGATGTTCCCAACCGACGACTTCCTGTGCAGCCAGCGGCGTTGACGAATGTGGAGAACGACCTGCATCCAGATGAAGTGCTCCTGGAGTACGTGCTGGATGATCCCATTTCCTTCTGTATTTCGGTGACGCGCCGGGGCGCACACGTTCAAGCGCTGCCGATTGGGCGCAAGGAAGTCGAAAAACTAGCGGAGCAATTTGTCGATGAGGTACGCGCAAAGGGCGCGGGGGTAGAAACCTCGAAACGTCTTTTCCGAGCACTCCTGGAACCGATCCCCGAAGCGAAGACGGCAGCAAGACTCATCATTGCGCCGGACGGGGCCTTGAACCTGCTTCCATTTGAAGCACTGCGCGATAACCAGGGCGAGTATCTGTTGAAGTCTCGCGTGATAAGTTACGTGCCTTCCGGAACCATCCTTGATGTCTTGCGTAGAGCGAGGAAGAACGAAAGCGCGGCGAGTCCGTTTCTCGGTGTAGGTGATGTTGCCTACGAGAATCAAGGCGGAGCGGGCAGGAGAATTCCGGCTCCAGACACCGTCCGCGGACGGGTTCTTCGTGGCATGGCAGACCTCTCCGGGATGCGGCTTCAAGATCTTCCTCAAACTCGGGAAGAGGTCGAGGAAATCGGTAAAATTGTCGGACCGGAGGCGGTAATCTTGCTGGGCAAGGACGCCACGGAAACTGCATTCAAGAAGGAGCCGCTCGACCAGTTTCGCGTTTTGCACCTGGCGGTCCACGGGTTCGCAGATACGCAGTATCCGGAGCGCTCGGCACTGGTTTTGGGGACAGACCCGAAATCTGGTGATGATGGACTGCTGCAGGTACGCGAGATCATCAGATTGCGACTGAATGCCGAACTGACTACGCTGTCCGCTTGCGATACGGGTGTGGGCAAACTACAGGGACAAGAGGGCGTTAGCAGTCTAGTGGAAGCGTTCTTGGTAGCAGGTTCGAAATCGGTCGTCGCAAGTTTATGGAGCGCCGACGACACTTTCGCGAGTGCGCTGATGGATCGCTTCTACTCTGCGACTCGGCCAGGGCGAGGACACAGGTTCGGCTCTCAGAGACGCGAAGTTGGACTTGCTGGCAAAGTATGGTGAGCAGGTGAGCCCGTTCTATTGGGCAGCATTCGTCGCTGTCGGGGAGACCTCGGCACCGATTGGGATCAAACAGCAATGAACTTGACTCTCGAAGAGCGCACAAAGATTTTCGACAAGGTCTGTCGCTTGGTGGAAACCAAGCACTTCAATCCCTCTATGAATGGAGTGGATTGGAACGCGCTGGCTAAAGAACCGTCGGGACCAAATTCTCGCGTCCGCGGAACCGGAGACATTCGAGAAGGAAGTTCAGAGTCTCGTGGCTGAGCTTAAAACTAGCCACACGGGCTTCCGACATGCCGGAATGCGAAACATCCCGGCTCGGCACGCCATCAATGCAACCATGCAGCGCATCGCGGTGAACGGGAGTGAGCGCTGGATGTTTCAGGATGTGCACCAAGGAGGTCCAGCCTATTCTGCGGGGATACGGCCTGGAGATTTGTTGCTCGGCAACGGTGAGCGGGAAATTCGACCTCCAGATGATCTGACGTTTTCGGTCGGCGAATCGGCGAGCCTACTGATCGAGAAGCTCCACGGAGGACAGCAGACGGTTAAAGTCCAACTGCCCATGCCCAAGTCAAAGACACATCCGGTCACCGCGCCCGAAGCCGTACACGCTGAAAGGTTGAGCGATGAAATTGGCCTGCTCAAAGTCGCCATGTTCCCTGGCGTGATCGGGATTGACGTTGCGAAAGATATTGATCGTGCTATTGAGTCTCTGGACGGTTGTAACCGGCTCATCGTGGATCTTCGAGGAAACACCGGCGGAGGAATCGGCGGGCTACGCCTGATGAGCTATTTGACACCCGGAAAACTTGAGGTTGGCTACAGTCTCACGCGGAAACGTCGCGAGCGCGGTTATCGTCGTGAGGAACTGACCCGATTCGGACGGATTCCGTCCCACAAGGCGACTCTCATATGGTTAGCGGCCCGATATGCCTTCGTTGAAAAATCTATCCTCGTGGTCACCGAAGGACTCGGCCAGCGACGATTCCACGGTCGAGTCGTGCTGTTGGTAAACGAGCACACCGCGAGCGCCGGCGAGATGGTCTCAGCGTTCGCGGAGGAAAACAATCTGGCAACCATCGTGGGAACGAAGACGCCCGGCCGTCTCCTGAGCGGCAGCGCATACAAGGTTGGCCACGGATACATTCTTGGCCTGCCGGTTGCCGCCTACCTGACGTGGCAAGGACGGATGCTGGAGAACAACGGCATCGTGCCGAAGTTTTCTATGGAACTCTCGCGAGACGCTTTGAGAGAAGGAAGAGACACGCAGCTCGAAACTGCGATCGAGGTGGCGAAAGCCTTGTAATCGCGGATGTCACATCCATCCATCCATCCATCCATCGCTGTTTGCTTGGTTATGTCGAGATCGGCCCGGAATTCCGGGTCGATTAGGCGGGAATCGCACGCGGCGCTTGGCACAAACGCGCACGCCGTTTAGTTGGCAGCGATGACCCGTAGCGCCAAATGCTGTGGTCCAGCTTCGATGCTTCAACCCCGAGAAGCTCAGCCACTTCCCGAAGGATTCGATGTGCTTCCGCATAGTCGCGCGTGGCAAACTCCGGCTTCTTCCAGAAACCCAAACAGGTGCATGTCCACGGCGACGGTCTGCGCGCCTACCAGAATTTTCAGGTAGTCAGTAGTTTTGTCCTTGATCCCTTTGATCTGGTGAAGGCGGATAATGCTTTCGGGAAGTTCGAGCCACACACGAAGCTCCTCTTCGGTTTCGATGCCATTCTCCAGGAGCACCCCGACGAGCGTCACTAATGTCTGTGGCTTTGGGCCATCCGTCCAATCCAAGACCTTCGGGGCTCCATCACGTTCGAGGACGCGTGAGAAGACGCTGGTAGTGATCGCCTCCGGATGCGCGGCCTTCAGGTTCTTCACCCTAGGCTCGACGACTGCCTTGTAGTCGATTCCGCGCTGTAACACCGCATCCGCCAGCGTCGCGCCCATGTGGTTCCATCTGTCCATCGAATCGACGATGACGAACGTAGGATGGGACCGAATGTGCGCCACAACGATTTCAGGCGCATTCATAACTAAAGCAGTATATCGCACTGCCGTACACCCCACAGCAACGCGGTTGCTATTGCGAATCGTGCGAGCACAGACCTGATCACCGTAAATCTTGAAATCAGGAACGTCAAAGAGTGGAAGCGAAGAAGGACATCGGGTAAGAGAAAATCGGATCTAGAGTGCCAGTCGTAGAGTAGAAAGACCAAAATCAGGAACGACAATGCGACCTAGCTGCGCTGCCTGAGTCTCGAGTATTTTGTCATAAGTGATAATCTCGATTTCCGGCGCTTCACTGCGTCGACGCTCTAGTATTTCCATTCTTTCCGCATCTCGATAATCCCTTCCGATGAGTACGGCGAGTTTAGACTGCGTCGGAATGTAGCCTAGTTGGTTCATCATCTTGCGATGATTATCCGGATGGCTGATATAGCGTCCGTAGTCGCGCACCTGATCGATAGCACCGTGCAGGATCGACGTAAACCCTGGATGGTTTTTGTGGTAATTCAATAGTTTCTCCGCGGGGCCTTTCATTTCGAGAAGTTCGATGTCCTTAACGTCACGCGGGCCGAGAATAGACGTAAAAGCAAAATCGGGGGACCACCTCCTAGTTGCGTAGCTGGGATGTGGAATTTGGATGCCAAGGCGAGCTTGCATCAGAAAAAAAGGGTGCTCCTCGAAAAACTCTTGCATTTCAGTTTCGCTGATATTCATGTCGAGCAGTTGCTGGAACAGCTCTACGTCGGCTCGAATGCCCTCATTATCGCGCATCACTGTCATCCATCTTCTGTTCGTGCGCCTATCGGCCGGCGCATAGTAGTAAGCTCTCCATTTCCGGCTCCTTCTTCTTAAGCGCCGGGCCTATCTGAGCCCGCCCTTTCTCAAATCGGACAAGCAAGCCCATTTTGCTGTAATCATCGAGAACCCGCTTGGTGTAGCCATCAACAGCATCTGTGACTTTCCGTAGGATTTCCACAAGGTAAGAGGAAGGCTTGACGATAGTAACCTTGAGCCGCGAAATCTCTTCAGGGTAGGCGAAATAATATGGCTGCTCCGAAATGAGTACGAATGGAATAGATTTCCATTTGCGCCCGTCCCTCATTGCACAGTGTTCGGGAAGATCACGAAAATCGGCAGCGAGTTTCAGAGCACGTTCTAACGTATAGGCCGGAATTCCTTCGGGGTCTGTATCCCCTTTACATACAATTGCGTCCACACTAGCCCAACTGCTGCTCGGATCGAACCTGAGGTAGTTGATCAGCCGGTCAAAGGGTAGGGTCTCGACGATGTTCTGATGGTCGCGCAACATCTGGATCAGAAGCTTGTGTTCGGAATCTTCGAGAAATCCGGTGCTGGTCAGAAGAATGTTCATCAGTCTGAAGAAACCATTATCGGTCATCCTTCGAGAGTCGGGCCATGTATCAATTCCTTTGGGATGTTCATCGCGATTCACCTAGAATGTCGTAACAGCTTCTTCTATCCGCGGATTCCGAAGATAATGAGCCTATGAGAAGCACCGGCAAGTGCCTTTACTGCTCTTCTTCTGCAAACTCGCTGGAGCATGTTCTGCCTGCGGCGTTCGGGGAATTTGTCGACGCACCAAATCTAGATAATCGCGTCTGCGAAGACTGCAATAACAAGCGTTTAGGCGTATTAGATGAGCAGCTAGCCCGATGCGGCCCGGAAGGCTTTTTCCGGAGGTGGTACGGCATTGAAGGCCGTGCACACCACGACAAAGTCAACCCTTTCTACAGGGGAAGCGCCGGGGGGCGACGTCAAGAATTCAGTGCATTTGATCCAGTTTGGGGTGTGGAAGTTAATCTCGAAATCGAGAATGGCCAAGCCAGACAACTTCGAGAACTGATCTTTGTCGAGAGTTCTGGGAAGACGCACCATCTCCCAATCCGCGAGCATACGACGGCGGAGCGACTGCTCCAAGCATTCAAGGATCTCGGAGTAGTCAAGCCTTTTGAGACTCGACTATCGTGTGATCCGGAGGAAAGAACTTGGGTGGAGCCACTTCTCAGGCAGGCATGGCCTGCAGCCGAATTCGGAGAGGGTACCCCAGGAAGCAAGATCTTTGAAGGAGCTGTCGGAAAAGTCGAATTGAACGCTCGATACTTTCGAGCCTTTGCCAAGGTTGGCTTCCACTACTTTCTCACACAGTTCACCAACTATACCGGTCACGAACCATTGTTCTCCCGGCTCCGTCAGTTCATCTCCGACGAAGATTTCGAAGGACCTATCACCCGGATCAACGAATTCATCGGAGTGCGGCAACACACCTCTTCTTGGAGAAATGCTAAATCCTAACGCCCGGCCCGATGGATGGCGCGCTCACCTTGTGTGTGCCGAAGTCATGCCTGGATCGTGCCTTGCCCACGTACAAATGTTTTTAACAGAGGATTGGCCAGCCCCCACGTATACCGTCCGTTTGGCAGCTGATCCTGCCGTCGTTGGCACTAGTGCCGTTGGACACATTTATCGTTACTACCAGGATGGACTCAGGGGGCGATTCTCAGGTGGGGTAGAATCTCTGCGCACGACGCGGACGAATGTTGCCGCGCCCCAACCTCTGCCAGCGGTGACTTCAGCACGCGAGTGACGGACAAACCGGAACGAGCTTGCCCAGCGCCCCGCCATTGTTATTGGCGAACAAAAGGCGAATATGCTACGCTCTTGCACGTGGTTCTTCGAACGTGCACAGTTGCGGTCAAGGATCTTCGAGACGTTGAGCACTCCATAGAGGTCACCGCGGAGACTCTCTATGAAGCGATCGCTACCGCTCTCGCGGCCTTGCAGCAGGACAACTGGGTAGGAGAGATCGGTCAGGGATTCACAACGGTGACTGTTCTTGTCCAGCAGCCGCCCGTAAAGCACGAAGTCAAAATGAAGGACTTTGTCTCATGGCTCGGACGCCAAGGACGTTCTCCCGCAGAGGTCATGCTGAAGCAAAAGCTGGAGAAAATATTGGGCAAGGTAAACCACGCGAGGACGTGACCGAAAAGGCTAAGCAAGCAAATCAGCAGGAAGAGATCTCCGAGGTCTCACTGACTCGGAGTCCGAGCCGCTTTGTGGGAGTGCTTAGGTTGTTGCCCCGATTGCGCAGCACCCGTTTTCGCGGCTGCGGGCTGCGTGATGGTCGCACCTGGCGCGAAGGGGTCCTTTCCTTGAAGCACCGAAGATGCAACGAAACCAACAAATATCATCCCGCTCAGCAATCCCCACACGAGAACGACTGGCTTCCAGGGAACGAGAATGTACATGGCAGACCTCCGGGGACGAAGAGCGGCTCACGATTACCATTATTATACTGCGAAAAACGCCAGACACCTTTCGTGAAATGTCGTGCTCGTCATGACACGACAGGCGTTCTCCGCCAGAGATTTTGAGCATTGTTGGGTTGTAGCTTCAGAGCACGCGAATAGGAAATCGCATCCACTCCAAGCCTCGCTGGCGCAAGCCGAGGAAGTACGAACCCGGAGAGACGCCGGCGAGATCGACATCGGCTCTCAGTACCACAATGTGATCTTCGAGTTTAGCCGTGGCACTCGTGCGGAAAAGTTCAGCGCCACTCGGATCGAGTAGCGCTACATCGTACGCCCCCTCGTTGCTTCCGATTGGCAACTCCAAGTTCAGACTCCTTGCGTTACGAGGAACCTCTAATGGCGGCTGACTAGTCTCGGGTGGGTTTTCTCCGCGAACTGTCGCACGGCCACGCAAATCGAGAACCACAACCGCCGCAGTTTGCACCTGCGGCCGAGTTCGCACCCAGAACCATCCCGCTATCGCAAAGATGAAAACCGCCGCCGCAGCTAGCCAAATCTGAGTACGCCGTCGATCCACTGCCTGCTTACGAAATTGGGTGAACTCTTGAAAGCACGGGCTGCAGGAGCTGAAGTGATTGAGCCAACGATCCGCTTCTGATAGTGGCACTTTGTGAGCGGCTATTCCTCGGAGCACCGCAGAGTCGGGGCAACCGACACGTTGCGGGTTTGGAAAATCTCGGGATAGACCCCTCCCCAGTAGATCCAATATCCGCTTTTCTTCGCCGTTGAATTCTTCTTGTGCCTTCAGAACTTGCCTGCTTCCAGTTGAAGTCGTCTCACAAAAGAAAAGCCAAGTTTAACGCGACCAATCAATGCAAACCACTCTAGCTCGACGCAACAATCACGTAGCGCCGCCCAGTCGAGCACGGAGCTTACCGATTGCATAACGAAATCGAAGTTTGGCCTGGGGTTCGGTCAGGCCCAGTTGCGTTGCGATTTCCTTCCACGAATATCCGTACTGTCGAGCAGCCCAGACCTTGCGGGTCCACTCATCCATGTTCCGAACGGCCTCTTTGAGCTGGATCGATTGCTCCAGATCGCGCACCGCCTTTGAATCGTGGGCCTGCCGCAAGCGCTCCAGATCACGACTCGAAGGAAGATGCTGTATCGTCTGTAGTCTTCTGCGCTCCTTCTTTAGAGCGCGGTTGAACCGATGATGGAAAGCACCGAAGAGATAGGCTTCCATGTTCTTTATTCGCCAGTTTCTCCCGTTGGACCGCTGAATCGTTTTCGCGACCGAGCGCAACACTCCCTCCCAGACCTCAGAAGCAAAATCAAGCGCTTCGTCAGAGCTTTTTCCCGGCTGCTCTCTATACGCGTGAGCCTGAACGCTTGGCCACAAGCGCCGCGCGACGACAATCAATTCGCTTATCTCGTGCTGGGGAGCCGCGATAGGGGGGATAAAACTCGAAAGAACCCATTCCGGGCTCAACTCGCGGCTGGACATCTGAGAGGGCCTCAACCCGACTCACAAATTAGATGGCCAGAGTCAAATCGTGTCATGCCGACTAGTCAGTGTCAAGCATTCTCCTTGTCCAGCGGCCCTTTCGGCCGATTGGGGAAAATAACTTCTTTCTTGATACTTTTCCGCGCTGCCGGTTCCTTGACTAGATGTAGGGCATTGACCAATCTCTGCCGGTGAGGAAGGGAGCTGGAGAAGTGTTCCCCAGGGTTGAAGTACGTCACCTGCACGCAGTCATTGTCTTGGCCGAAGAGCTGAACTTCACTCGGGCCGCCGACAGATTGCACATCACCCAGTCTGGATTCAGCAAACAGATAAATGAGGTCGAAGCACTGCACAGATTTCACTTATTCATTCGCACGAACAAGAAGAATGTGGAACTCACCGAAGTGGGCCGCATCTTCGTCGAAGAGGCTCGTCTGGCGCTCTGGCATATAGACCGAGCCGTTCATGCTGCTCGCGAGGGGAGCGATAGCATTTTGACCATTGGGCACTCACCTGACGCCGACCACGCCTGGATTTCAGCGATTCTCGCAATCCGGCTGCCCATGTACCCTAAACTCCGCGTTCAGCTCATTAGCGAGTTCTCAAGCGAGTTGGTCCGGCGCGTTATGGCAGGCGACTTGAATATGGCGTTGGTGACAGCACCGCCGCGAGAGCTCTCGGATCACGGCTGCGGCATTCGCTCGAGACGCATCTCTATGCCGCACTCCCGCAGACCCACGCAGCTGCTCAAAAGGAAGACATTGCTTTCCAAGATTTGGCAAAAGACGAATGGATTCTGTTTGCCCGGCGATCTCATCCCGTCGTTCGTGACGCAATCATGGACGCGGCACAACGTCAGGGCATCGCTCCGAAGCACGCGCACGATATCCTTACCGCCCAAGAAGCAATTCACCTGGTATCTCAGCACGTTGGAGTGGCAATCGTGACCAAGCCTGCCTCAGTGGGCCTCAGCGCTGAAGGTGTGGTTATAAGGCCGCTGTCGGATCCATCGTTGTCTTTCGAAACATGCTTGATTATGAGAGCCGACGATGATTCGCGATTGGCGAACGAGTTCGGCCGATCATTCCTCCGCAAATGTGCACCCCAGCGCCTGCCACCAAAGCAAGTGAAATTGTCGCCGTCCGCCTGAGTCTTGGGCTGGAAAAGGGCAAACCCGCGTCGCGCCCTTGAACAACACAGCGTCACCGGTGCGGAGCATGCCGCGTCCGAGGCTAGAACCGTCTGTCTTCTCCATGTGTCTTCCGTCTGCCCCTCGCCGCGTCTCTAGCGTCGTCTTCGTCACGATGTGTCTCTTTCCGTGACCCACTAACGGACGGGTTCGGAGTCAACCTAACAGCCGCAGGCTAACGTCAAGGCACTTTCGCGGCATAAACGATGATTCCCTACGGGCTGCCCCTCATTTATTCCACGGTTGCCTGTGACGCCGCGCCTTCAGTGCGGCTGTTCCTGTTGCCTCTCTCGCCCCCGCCGTGGGGGTCACTTCAAACGAAAGAGGCACATCATGACGACGAAGACTCTCAGCAAAACCGATCTCGCGCAGTTCACCGGCAGCGAAAACTGGTATCGGCACGCGATCAACCGCAACGTTCTCTACACCGACGGCGCGCAGCACGTTGCCGAGCACGGCGGAGCGTATTGGCTTCTGGACGAAATCGCGATCATTCAGCCCTACAACAAGGCTGTTGCCGCCGAGGAATTTCAAGTCTGGAAGCTCGCCGTGCGTCCCGACCGAACCGCTACGCTTACGTGCGACGATGGCAACGGCAATATCGTGTTCACCAAGGAGATCGAGCACACGGATTTTCCGCTGGATGAAATCACGCTGTACTTCGCCAACAACGTAATCCACTTGCCAAGCGAGTACTGACCAGCGCTAAGCCCGCGCTGGCGTCCTCGCTGGCGCGGGTTTTCACCAAAAACTCCCAATTGTGGGTTTTAAGCTTGCCGTTCCATTCATGTAACGATGATGTAACGATAAGCGGTTCCTACTGCTCTCACCAGTGTCTTGGAGGTACATACAGCACCACCTGCGCCCTCTAAGTTCTTGTAAAGCCGTCAGGGCGTCGCCCTTTCACGGCGGTAATACGGGTTCAAATCCCGTCGGGGACGCCAACATTAGATTAGGGGTCTATTGCAGCGAACATTTCATCTACGCTGGTCATTCATAAGGCGTTGTGCGGTTCAAAGAATTGGGTTTCGTTGCTGAACCTGGGGCCGTCTGGAAATCCCGCCGGGTGCGTCAACTAACCAGCAGCCCGATGAGCGGATGGTTCTCCCGGGCACGTCAAGTGGGCCAGAGAAGTCGCCGCCATGTTTGCGTTTCCGGTTTCGCTCGTAGGTTCCCAAATATAGCGCGAGGCGGCGTTAGAATGTTGCCAGTGAGATTGATCGATGTCCCGAAATGTGCCTCTGTTGTTTACGCCGCTGTGGGGGACCTTGAGAGAGAAGCTTTGGCGAACGCATTCTTGATAAGTGATTCTCGGCGTCCAGCGATGCACCCGGATCGGCCAATTACTTAAGTGGAACGGACCACGATGCGGCTGCAGAGCGGCTCTTCGACCAGCTGCGAGGAATCTAGGACTGACGAATTCGAACAACATTTGAATAATTTAGGTCTCAAGGAAAGATGAAGATACGCTAACTGAAATTCTTGGCGGCGGCCCCATCCAAGCGTTGCCGCGTTGCTCCCGGATCACAGCTACGCAGATGCTATCTGCCGCTAAGAGATGACATTTCGTCAGTGGCCTTCTGGTACCAGGTGGGGCCACGCACCGTTTCCGAAATTGCCTACCAAGCAAGCGTTGGAGATTGACTAGGGTGTTAATGAATCGGCGGGAATTTTTGACGCAGGCTGTCGGCGGTGGGGTCCAGACCGTGCTGTGTCAACGGAACTTCGCGAAAGCGCTGCAAAACATCTCCAGTGAACCACAGTTGCTGGTTAAGCTAGATAGCGCACAAACGCTTGCGACTATTCCAGCTAACTTCATAGGACTTGGGTATGAAATCTCTTCGATAGCGCGGCCAGGTCTGCTCAGCTCTCGAAATGCAGTATATGGTCAACTCGTCCGCACGTTGGGAAAACAAGGTGTTATACGAGTCGGCGGGAACACGTCGGACTATGCCTCATACAAAGAGACGGGGCAGCCTTTTTCATCGCCAGAGAAAATGGGGGGCTCGGTCATTAACGCGGCAGTACTGCGTGATCTTGGCAGCTTTCTCGATGCCACCGGATGGCAACTCATATGGGGACTGAACCTCGGTGATGGCACGCCGGAGAACGCGATTCGGGAGGCCCAGGCTGTCATCGCGGCGGCAAAGAGTCACCTGATTGCATTTGAAATCGGCAATGAACCCGACCTGTTTTCATCGCACGAAAGTCATCGACAAATAGGTTATAGCTATGACAAATACTTGCGCGAATATCGGACATACCGAGACGCTCTCCGGAAGGCGATCCCGGACGTTCCGCTCGCAGGGCCTGACGCGGCCGACGCGACCGATTGGGTCGTAAGATTTGCCCGCGACGAGGGCAAAGACATCGAACTCCTGACGCACCACTACTACCGCGAGGGGCAGAATCCCTCCAGCACCATTGACAAACTGCTGCACCCTGATCCAAAGCTCGATCCGCTTCTTGCTAAACTCAGGGCCGCGTCGGACACTTCGCGAGTGCCATTTCGCATTTGCGAGACAAACTCGTTCTCTGGTGGAGGCAAATCTGGAGTTAGCGATACGTTTGCCGCAGCTCTTTGGGTGCTTGACTTCATGTTTACCCTCGCTGCGGGAGGTTGCGCCGGCGCGAACATCGAAACCGGCGTCAATCAGCTCGGTTTCATCAGCTCATACTCACCTATAGGAGATGACGAGCACGGACACTATTCGGCTACTCCCGAATACTATGGAATGCTCGCGTTTGCACAATCTGGCAGAGGTCGCGTCATTGGCAGCAGCATCGATGCTCGGGGCAGAAACATTAACGCCTACGCAACCCAGGCTGCGCCGAATCACGTCGTTCTTATCGTTATTAATAAGGAGCCGTCTTTGCATGTCGATATTCTGGTGGACGCGGGTACAGTGGCATCCTTTCGATCACGGTCGTTGTGCCGTCTGTTAGCGCCGTCGCTCCAAAGTAAATTGGGCATCAGTCTCGGCGGAGCAGACGTATCTTCTGACGGTTTATGGAGGCCCAGTCAAATTGAAGAGCTCGGCACAGATCGGAGCATACTGCGGTTTAGCGTTCCGGCTGCCAGTGCTGCCATTGTCACGCTGAATGCTTGAGGTCACTCGGTTGCGAGAACTCATTCCCTCCTGTTTTTAACGGCAGACGTAGATTGCCGCACGATCAAACGCGTGCTGACCTTGATCTCCTCTCCTTCACTGCTTTCGCTGGTAAGGTTGCGATACAGGGCGTCAAACGCTTTTTGCCCAAGTTCTGTGCGCGAGAGGCGAATGGTAGTGAGCGGGGGCTGAGTGCACAGGCTGAGTTCGATGTCGTCAAAGCCTATGAGAGAAATATCCGCGGGAACACGAAGCCCCGCCCGATTAATCGCCCGCAAGGCACCGATTGCGGTCAGGTCATTGGACGCGAGCACGGCGGTTGGAGGATCTGAAAGGGCCAGCAATCCTGTCATGGCAGTGTCCCCGCCATCGACCTTATGGGTCCCCTCGACTACGATTCGACGATGATCATCGATGCCGCATTCCGCAATGTACTTTAGAAATGCAGCCCGGCGCGTCCGGGCCGACTTCAGGATACGCGGACCCGCGATGAAACCAATCCGCTTGTGCCCCAAAGAGACAACATGCTGCACTGCCTCCCGGATGCCTTTGTCATATTCGACACTGATATTGCTGATCAGCGGCCTCAACTTGCCAACGTCGAGAAACACGATCGGCAATTTTCGCTTTGAAAGTTCGTCAATTAAATGCGGCTCAATTTCAGAAGTGATGATCGCCACCGCATCCACCTGGCGCTCGATCATCCTGCGTACACAATTAGTGGTGCGCTCGGGATTGTAGTCGGTATTCGCAACGATCACCTCGTAGCCATGGTGGGTGGCGGCAAATTCAAAGCTCTTCACCAGTTCCGGGAAGAAAGGATTTACGATGTCGGAAATGATCAGGCCCAACATTCGACTCTTTCCCGACACCAATGCACGCGCCTGTGTGCTCGGATAATACCCAAGCTCACGAATGACGCGCCAAATCTTCTCTGCGGTTCGAGGCTTGACCAAGTCGCTACCGTTGATGGTGCGCGATACCGTCGCAGTCGAGACAGATGCGCGGTGAGCGACTTCCTTTATATTCATATTCTTCTCAGCATCTGCTTACACCGCTTGGTGACTCCAGAATCTTACGTTCCTCGGCCTCAAGAGGATGCCCGCCAATCACGAAAAATGTTCGTCCTAAGAAACTCGTTGCGAAATTTCCCGCGAGGATCGTACTTGGCGCATGTTTCAACAAACTCGGGCATCCGCTCGTACCTGGAATGAAGTTCCGCGGGAGAAATGGCAAACAGTTTACCCCAGTGTGGCCTGACCTGAAATGGAGCCAGCTCCCTTTCGATCATCGGTAGCAGTTTTTGCACCGCCGGCCAGTCCTGTTTCCAGGTGAAATGAATGGTTACGCTCGGCTGTTTGTAACACGGGCTCATCCAGAGATCGTCGGCAGCAATGGTTCGTATCTCTGAAATCAACAGATGGGGTGTTACTTGATCGCGCAGTCGCTCTACTGCAAGAATCGCATCAACCGCGTTCTGGCGGGGAACGAAGTATTCGGACTGAAGTTCCTTCCCTGCGCTCGGCGTAAAACCCATGCGGAAATGTGGGAGCCGATCGTACCAGGGGCCGGGCACGCCCATCTGTTCGGTGCAGTTTTCCGCGGAGAGCTCGATTATGGGATGAAGGTTGCGTGAAGCCCGCTTGGCTCCGAAAAATTCCGCAGAAGCGTCGAATCTTCCTTCCTCGGGTAATCGGATTTTGAGCCATACCTCGTTGATCCGCTTATTCTGCCAATCGGTAAAGAGGCTCACGCTATAGGCGGCGGACTCGATGGCATCGAAATGTTCTTTCATCGTGCTCAGCGGCAGGTCTTGATACACATATTGTTTCATCATGAAGCGAGGCTGAATATCGAGCGTCAGCTTTGTGATTACTCCCAACGCACCCAAGCCGACGACTGCGCAGCGGAACTCCTCGCCATCCTTGTTACGCGACAGTTTTACAACTTTCCCCTCTGCAGTCACAAATTCGAGTGCCGAGACCGCAGTGGCCAAATTACCATTCTTCTCGCCGGAGCCATGAGTGGCGGTGGTACACGCACCGGCGACCGAAATATGCGGCAACGACGCCAGGTTGTGCAGGGCCCACCCGCGACTATCCAAATAGGGGCAAAGCTGTCCGTAGCTCATCCCGGACTCAATCGTCACAGTTCGCGCGTCCGCGTCTAATTCGACCACCTGGTCTAAAGCTTTCAAGGAGAGAAATTCAGTGGTGCTATCGGCAATTTTGTTGAAACAGTGACGAGTGCCGAGCGCTTTTAGGCTGTCCCGACCCCTAACAAAGTCTTGTACGTCTTGCACCGTCTTCGCGGCGTACAGCTTCTGGGTGCTGTATTCGACGTTGCCTGCCCAATTAGTTAGTTTGTCACCGGAGCACCACGCCAATAATGGAGAGATCAGGCGGTTTGACATCGCCAGAGAGCAAACTTTCAGAAACGTTCTCTTGTTCATCGATTCGCCTCACGCGGTCGATATAACTGAAATGCTGCTTGGCTCGACACCGGAACCCCGGAGCAGTTGGCTTTTTGGCTCAACCACCGCGACTATCCCGCTGCCTTCTTTAATGGTGAGAATCTGATTGGCCTTTACTTTCGTGAATCGTTCGAGCTTGCCCGTGGTCGGCCACTTCACCTCGATTACATCTACTGTTTCACTTTTCCCCAGACCGAAGTGCAGCCTCAGATCGCCTTGCGACATCACACTCGAGCCGCTGTGGACCTCGTCCATCTGAATATGATCACCGGTTACCACCCGTACCCGCGCACCTATTGCGGTGCGGTTGCACTTAGTTCCGGTTAGTTTGACCTTGATCCAATTCTGCCTGTTGCCGCCATCGTTTCGTAAGAGCGAAGGCAGATCGTTCATGTTCAAAACCAACACGTCGATGTCTCCGTCGTTATCGTAATCACCAAACGCGGCGCCACGACTCGAAAAATGCTCGCTGATGCCTGGACCCATAACTGAGGAAACATCTTTGAATTGACCGTTGCCCATGTTCCGGTAGACGATGCGCGGATTTTTGTAGGACTCGCCAACCTCGTGCCCAACCATTTCGGGATAGACGTGGCCGTTAATCTGCATAAGATCTGGCCAGCCGTCATTATCGAAATCGAGAAAACCGCAGCCCCATCCGACATACCGGCTGTTGACTGCTATTCCCGACGGAAACGTCACATCGCTGAATGTCCCATCGCCATTGTTACGGTACAGATTGCAGGTATCGTCTGAGAAGTTCGTCTTGAAAATATCGAACCAGCCATCACAGTCGTAATCAGCAACCGCCACTCCCATCCCCGCCTGTTCGTGACCAGTCTCACTGTAGGCGCAACCAGCGGCAACCGCAATGTCAGTGAATGTCCCGTCGTGATTGTTGTGATAAAGAATGCTGGGCTGGGAGTCAACGGCAACGTAGATGTCGGGCCACCCGTCGTTGTCAAAATCATAAGCCACCGCAGTGATGGAATAGCGCGGACCGGGCTTCAGGATGCCCGCCTTTCCGAAACATCCGCGAAAGTCCCGTCTCCATTGTTGTGATAAAGAAAGTTTGTGTCGCCCGGTAGGCCGCGGGGGCCGCACATGACCGGGAGACCTTTCCATTGGCAAACCGCGGCTTCGCCAGAAGAGTTGACTTGGGCCGGATCGAGCTGGATGTAATTGCATACAAAAAGATCAAGGTGCCCATCTCGGTCGTAATCGAGAAAAGTGCAGCCGGCGCCCCAGTGAACCCGCTCGCTGTAAAGACCAGCCTTTTGAGTTACGTCGGTAAACGTGCCGTCGCCATTGTTGTGAAACAAAATGTTGTGGCCCCAGAAACAGCAAAACAGGTCATCCCACCCGTCATTGTCGTAATCTCCGACGCAGACACCGGTCTGCCAACCAGTACGAGCAAGGCCTGACTTCTCGGTCACATTGGTGAAGGTTCCGTCGCGGTTATTCTTGAACAGCTGTGAAGTTGGGGTTTTTCCCTGTGGCCACTTCTCACCCAGGCGGGTTCCGTTCGTCAAATAAATGTCGAGCCAGCCGTCGTTGTCGTAATCAAAAAATGCCAGACCGCTCCCTTTTGCCTCAATGATGTAACGCTTGTGCTCCACTCCACCCCAAACGTTGGGAACCGTCAGCCCGGCTTGGCGGCCGACGTCCACGAACTGCACAGCAGAAGCTGAATTCGGAACCGGCCCCGATTGAAGGGTTAGACTTTGCCTCCATCTCTGCAGCGGAGTTGTGAGCGCATCCATCAACGTACTCCCAAAGACGAGAAGCGAAGAACCAACAAAGTGTCGCCGGTTAAGATTCATACTCTATTTGTTTTAGTTGATATTCTTTTGGACCAGTTGCTTCCTTTCGCTGATTACTCTTGGGAACTTTCGAGGCACAATCCCTCTTCCCTCTTGGACTGCGATGATTTGATCGATCGGCACTTTGGTCAGACGGTCGATTTGTCCGCTTGGCCATGTGATTTCGAGAAACTCGATTCTGGTACTCTTCCCCAACCCAAAATGAACACGCGGATCGCTGGCGGACATGTAACCCATACCGCCCTTCGCCTGTTCCACATGCGCAGCCCCTTCAGAGCTTAATTTGAGGGACGCGCCCGTTCCATCCCGATTCGATTTAGTTCCGATCAAGAAAACCGTCAGCCAATGATTGGCGTTGCCGCCATCGTTGCGCAGCAACGACGGGTAGTCGCCACTGTTGTTGGTAGCAATGTCAATATCTCCATCATTGTCGTAGTCGGCGGTCGCCAGCCCGCGGCCAGCCCGCTGGCGCATGAAGTCCGGACCTAGTGAATCAGAAACTTTGTCGAACTGTCCCTTTCCCAGATTCCGGAACATTAATAGCGGCTCTTTGTACGAGACTTCGCTGTGATACAGCTGAATGTTATCGAGCATGGCGCCGTTAAGCTGCAAAATATCGGGCCAGCCGTCGTTGTCGTAGTCGAGGAACTTCGTCGACACCCCGCTGAGGTGCACCGCCTTATTGCCGATGCCTGAACGATAAGTATCGTCAGTGAAAGTTCCGTCCTGGTTGTTGTGATAGAGGCGATTCATTTCAAAATCGAGATGGGTGATATAGATGTCCTGCCAGCCGTCACCATCGACGTCAGCTGCATCAATGCCCATGCCTGCTTCATACCGCCCATCTTCGCTTGCTGCAACACCGGAAAATAGCGAGACGTCTTCAAATGTCCCGTCATGCTTGTTGATGAAAAGAAAATTAGGCCACGAATCATTTGCGATGGCAATGTCAGGCCAGCCGTCGTTATTAAAATCCGCGAGCACCACGCCCATGCCCTTCGATTCTGGTTTGCCGACGCCGGAAATATCGCTCACA
The DNA here is from genome assembly GCA_963839975.1 of uncultured Acidobacteriota bacterium. Lineage (GTDB taxonomy): Bacteria > Acidobacteriota > Terriglobia > Terriglobales > Acidobacteriaceae > Gp1-AA145. The sequence continues at coordinate 1,944,174 of CAWIXA010000003.1, forward strand.
TCGGTAAAGGTTCCGTTGTGATTGTTGTGGTATAGCTTCGTCTTCTGTCCCTTGTAATTGCCGGGATGACAATATGAGCGGTAGCCCGGCCGATGCTCACCACACCATATATTGTTCTTTGGAGACCATTCGATGTAATTGGTAACGACCAGATCCAGCCAACCATCTTTGTCGTAGTCAAACCAGCCAGCGCTGGTGGACCATCCGCCGTCATCTGCAACTCCGGCTTTTGCCGTCACGTCTGTAAAAGTTCCGTCACCATTGTTGTGGTACAGAATCGCTCGGCCATAACCAGTGACGTAGAGATCGGGATAGCCATCATTGTCGTAGTCGCCGGCCGCTACGCCTTGTCCATAATGCCCCGCGCCGCCGACTCCAGCTTTTTCCGTAACGTCGGTGAAAGTTCCATCGCCATTGTTGTGATAGAGAGCACAACGTAGCGGATGTGGGGGTTTATAAAGATCGGTCGGCGCGGACTGGACGAAAAACAGGTCCATAAGTCCGTCTTGGTCGTAGTCGATCCAGGCGAGACCAGTGCCCATGGTTTCGAGGTAATACTTCTGGTCGGACGCAGTCGAGTCTTGTTTGAAGTCCAACCCAGCCTCTTTAGCAACATCGGCAAACGTTATGGGAATCTCCGCTTTTGAGGAAATGCTGGGCCTGGTTTCGGCAACTGCGCGATGTTGACACATCGTCCATGTAATCGCCGGCAATAGGAGAGCAAATGCGAGAACTCGCAAGATCATCCGTATGCGGACGTAATCAGAGTTCCCTTTCGACGTGACCTCCCTGAGAATCGGATCCCCCAAGTCGCTGCGCGCTTCCGGCTCAGTTTCAGCGGCGCCGAACATGCATGAATTTAAGCTTCATGAAAACGTTTACATCGTATGGTAGCATGAACACATTTTGAATCAAGAGGGACGATGGACCCTTGAATATTCGGCTGCGGTTCTTCGTATTTGCAGTGTGGGTGATAATCGGCGACCCAGGGAGACTCGCTGTCTCAGCTTCTGCGCAGCAGACGGGGACTGGCAGGGTTTTGAAGGACAATGGCGAAGCCCAGGATGTCTTTCTCGCGGCTGTCGAGGCAGATATTAGCGCCAACAAATTCGACGACACCGAGTCCCGTCTGAACGGCTACCTCTCAGATCATCCGACTTCTTCCAGAGCTTACTATGATCTTGGTTACGTGCAATTCAGAACTCATAAAATCGGGCCCTCGATCGAACACATCTCGAAATCACTCGAGCTGAACCCAAATAATGCGGAAGCACACAAAGTACTGGGCCTGAACTGCAGCATCATCGGCCGTTACGATCTCGCCGAGGTCGAGTTGCAGCAGGCTGTCCGGCTCAAGCCCGAGTCGGCAGAGAACCATTATTTCCTCGCGCGGACCTATTACACCCGAGGGGTTTATCCGCTTGCCAAATCGGAGTTTGAGACAGCGATTCGGCTCGACCCTTCCTACATCAAGGCATACAGCAATCTAGGCATTACCATGGAAGCCCTTGGCAATAATGATGATGCGCTCAGGAACTACACGACCGCCATCCAGCTTGAAGATCGACAAAAGCGAAAGTCTGAATGGCCCTATATTTACCTCAGCGCTTTCTATAATCGTCAGAAAAATGCGACCGAGGCGCTGCGTTATGCGCGACGGGCAACGGAAGTCAATGTGGCGTCGGATACCGCCTATTTCGAGATGGCAAAGGCTTTTCGGACACAGAAACAGTTGGAAAAAGCTGTGGAGGCCACACAGAAAGCCATTGCGATCAACTCACGTAATTCGGATTATTACTATGTTCTGGGACTGACCCTGCGCGAACTTGGGAAACAGCAAGAAAGCGCGGAGGCGCTGGCTACGTACGCACAACTTCAGCAACACTCAGAGCACGCGGTGCCAGAGAGCCAAGAGCCACTTGTCGGTCCTGAGCCACAATGACGTAAAGAGATCACACAGTTCGTGTCTGAATTTCGGAAATCGTGTCGGCCCTATGAGTCAGCTTTACCTATTTCCCAAGCTGCGAATGCTCCGATGGGGAGGTATTTGCACGCAGCTTACGCTTTTGATCTTGCTCCTTATCTTGCCTGTTCGCGCTTCAAGTCCAGTTCCAGCGGATTCGGATCACATTCAAGAGGCGGCGGAATTGATGGCAGCCGGCGATCTCAAGGGGGCTGAAGGAGAAGCAAGATTAGCGCTCGGCGACTCTTCTACTCGACCTTTGGCGTTATCAATATTAGGCGTCATTCGGGTTCGTCAAAAGCACTATGCGGAAGCAGCCCAGTTCTTGCATGCAGCGCTTCGACTTAAGCCCGGTTTGGTACCGGCACAGCTGACTTTAGCTGAAGTCTACGTGCAAACTGGAAAACCTCTTCTAGCGAAAAAAGAATTCAACGACGTGCTCCATCTTGATGCTGACAACCGGGATGCTCGACTCGGTGTTGCAAAGCTTGAATGCGCGAGCGGCGACTTCCGCGCGTCTTTGAGCGAAGCAGAGCCTATTCTGGATGAACTACGCCTTTCCGCTGACGGCATCGTGCTCCTCGCGAAAGACTATGCTGGCCTCAAAGATAAGGATTCCCTCATCGGGCTTGTTCGCGAGTGGGCCGTTTTGCCGGAGGCTTCCGCCGACTCGATCGTTGAATTCGCGTCAATACTTGAAAAAATTGATCTGAATCAGCAGGCCCTGGAGGTCCTTGAGAAGGCGAAAAATCGTGGCACAGTCTCCTACGAGATGGCCTTGGCGCTGGCCAACCTGTACTTTTCGAATGGGGATGTGAACAATGCTTTTCAGAGTTACGAAGCCGCGCTGAGTCTGAGTCCAACGTGCACCGAGTGCTTGCTGCAGCTGGCCAAAATAGCCAGTCAGCAGAGGGATCCAGAAAAGGCCCTCGCCTACTTGATTAGAGCCAAGCGCCTACAGCCCAATAATGCCGAGATACTGTTCGAGTTCGGAAAGGCCTGCCTTGAGCTGGACCTTCCGGATGACGCGATCCCTGCTCTTCAAGCCGCCACACGATTGCAGCCTGATAATGACTCTTACTCTTACGTGTTGGCTTCGGCTAACGTGGCAAAAAAGCAATACGAGATCGCGGGCAAGCTTTTCCAAATACTGCTCATGAAGCACCCGGACGATCCGGCTCTAAACTATGCCATGGGTTCGCTTCTTTTTTTGGAAGTCAAGTTAGATGAGGCAGCGAAGTATCTGCGCCGGAGCGTTGAACTCCAACCGGACCAAACCGCTGCCTACTATTACCTGGGCTTGATCTCCGAAGGCAAGGGCGAGAACAGTCAGGCCACCGTCACTTTTCGCGATGTCTTGCGGCGTGATCCTCAATACGGCGCCGCATGGGAAGCTCTGGGCAGGGTTCTGTTGAATCAAAAGCAATTTCCGGAGGCGCAGCAGGCACTCGAGAAAGCGGTTGCCCTCGATCCCGGTTCGGTCAAGGCGCACTATCAACTGGGGATTTTACTAGGTCGTACGGGAAGGCCAACCGACGCCAGCAAAGAATTTGAGATCGTTCAGCAGCTCAATGCCGAGGAACAAAAGAGACTAGGCATGCGGCTTCGCATCCTGAGTCCACACTGATCGCGCCTAAATCATCGCTTTAACGAGGTTTCTTCGTGGGTCTCGAAAGCAGCGGTCGCCTGGTCGGAGTTCTATCCGCCGTCGCCGTGTGTATCACTAGCGCGTGGGGGCAGGCCAATCCTTCGCGGCCGGGGGTTGATAACTCCGCTCACGTGCCCGTCTTCACGGATATCACTCGCCAAGCCGGATTGACGCATAAGATTATCAATGGGGACAAGCTGAGCGAGTATTTGATCGACATCAACGGTCAGGGCGCTTGCTTTCTTGACTACAACAACGATGGTTTTGCGGACATCTTTCTGGTTAACGGCACCTCACGGAAGTTGGAGGCGGCTGGCCAGCATCCACACGATTACCTGCTACGGAACAATGGCAATGGAACCTTCACCGACGTGACTCGCGAAGCTCATCTGGGCGACAGCGGCTGGCATAGCGGATGTGCCGTCGGAGATTACAACAACGATGGTTACCTCGACATCTACGTAACCAGCTTCGGTCCGAACAAACTTTACCGCAACAATGGTGACGGCACGTTCACCGAAGTGGCTGCTGCAGCCGGTGTCTCCGATCCTCATTGGCCTTTTCCCAAATGGAGCATGGGGGCAGCCTTTGGCGACTATGACGGCGATGGCTATCTCGATTTATACGTCACAAACTTCGCCAAGGTCGATCCTCAACACCTTCCGCCGCGGCCGGGTGAGCCGCGCGGCTGCATGCTGAAGAACGCCGCTATAGCCTGCCCTCCAGATAATTATGAAGGCGAGCAGGCCATTCTCTATCACAACAACCGGGACGGAACATTCACTGATGTGAGCCAAGCGGCCGGTATTGTTCGCAAAGACCCGGGTCGAGGGTTCGGCGTCGTGTTCGGCGATTTCAATAATGAGGGCCGTCAGGACATCTACCAAGTCAATGATTCGGGCCCGAACTTTTACTACATCAACAATGGCGATGGAACCTTTAAGGATGCCAGTTGGACCTCGGGGTTGGCGGTGGATGGCGCAGGTAATCCCCAGGGATCGATGGGCATCGCCGTCGGGGATTACAACAATGACGGGCTGTTGGATATCTTCGTCACTAACTGGATCGAGCAAAACAATACTTTGTATGAGAACCAGGGATTACATCAGTTTATGGATCGTACTTCTGTCTTCGGCCTGAGCCCGCTGGGATTCGAGTACTGTGGCTGGGGCACTAGTTTTTTTGACTTCGATAATGACGGATGGCTGGATCTGTGGGTCAGCTACGGTCACACTAATGAACAAGTAGAAATACGAAATCCGTCTATCAGCTTTGCCGAACCTAATTTCCTTTTGCGAAATCTCGGAGGCCACAAGTTTATGGATGTCTCTGGAGCTGCGGGATTGAGGAAATTGCCCGCGCGCAGCGGACGAGGTGCGGCGTTTGCTGACATCGATAATGATGGCGATATTGACGTGCTGCTGATTAACAAGAATGACATCCCGACCTTACTGCGAAACGACGGGGGTAACACCAACAACTGGTTAGTGATAAGGACAGAAGGAGTGCGTAGCAATCGCGCCGGTATCGGAGCCCCGCCATCACCGCGGACGGGCTGGCGCGCGCGCTCGCCGAGCGCTACGGCCTCGACCACCTCGACCTCGACGTCTTCCCCGTCGACATGGGCGCCGCCAACCTCGTCGTCAACACGGCCGCCAAGCGCTATCAGGCCGTGCCCGTCGCGTTTGTGGACAAGCGCACGCTCCTGCTCGCGATGGCCGACCCCTCCAACGTGCTCGCCGTCGACGACGTGGCGATCATGACCGGCTATGAGGTGCGCGTCGCGGTCGCCTCCCCCGACGCCATCGGCGAGCTCATTTCGCGCATGGCGCGCCTCGACGATGTCGTCTCCGGCGAGAACGCGGTCGAGGAGGCCGAGGACAGCCAAGCGGAGATCGTCAACCTGCGCGAGACGGCCGACGACGCCCCCGTCGTCAAGCTCGTCAACCAGATCGTCGCGCAGGCGGTCGAGCGCGGCGCCTCCGACGTGCATCTGGCCCCCGACGGGCACGAGGTGCGCGTGCGGGTGCGCGTGGACGGCATCCTGCAGGACATCACGACCGTCCCGCGGCGCATGGCCGCGGGCGTCGTCTCGCGCGTGAAGATCATGGCCGAACTGGACATCGCCGAGCGGCGTCTGCCCCAGGACGGTCGTGTCAGCCTCACCGTCGACGGTCGCCACGTCGACCTGCGCGTCGTCACGCTGCCGAGCGTGCACGGCGAGTCGATCGTGATGAGGATCCTTGACAAGGACTCCGTCGTCATGAAGCTCGAGAAGCTCGGCATGGCCGAGGCCGAGCGCGAGCGCTTCGAACACGCCTTCCACGAAACCCACGGCGCGGTGCTCGTCACAGGTCCCACCGGCTCTGGTAAGTCGACCACCCTGTACGCGGCGCTCCTGGCGCTCAACACCCCCGAGAAGAACATCATCACCGTCGAGGACCCCGTCGAGTACCAGCTCGAAGGGATCACGCAGGTACAGGTCTCGACAAAGGTCGGCCTCACCTTCGCCGCGGGTCTGCGTGCGATGGTGCGCGCCGACCCGGACGTGATCATGGTGGGGGAGATCCGCGACCGCGAGACCGCCCAGATCGCGGTCGAGTCGGCCCTGACCGGGCATCTCGTGCTCTCCACGCTTCACACCAACGACGCTCCGTCGGCCATCACCCGCCTGGTGGAGATGGGGATCGAGCCGTTCCTTGTGGCCTCGGCGCTCGACTGCGTGCTCGCGCAGCGGCTCGCCCGGATGCTGTGCCCCAACTGCAAGCAGCGCACGATCGTCCCCGCCGAGGTCCTGCGCGCGAACGGCTACAAGGCGCTGGTCGATCTCGAGGCCTACGAGTCCACGGGCTGCCGTCGCTGTGGCGGGACCGGCTACCGCGGGCGCCTGGGGATCTACGAGGTGATGACGCTCTCCTCGGACATTCGACGCATGGCGTTGGAGCGGCGTCCCTCGGAGGAGATCCGCGACGTGGCGGTCCGCGAGGGGATGCGCAGGCTGCGCGACGATGGACTGGAGAAGGTGCGCCAGGGCCTCACCTCGATCGCCGAGATCGCCCGCGTGATCGGCAGCAGTTAGCGTGCGATCGCTTCCCGACGCGCAAGCCACGCTCAAGTCCGGTCGCCCCCTCAGATGTCGCGGCATCTGCCAATGAGCCCGCTGCGATCCCACCCGCCTAGTAGCGCGCGTCGATGGGCGAAGCCGATGAACATCGACTTCGCGGATCTGCTCATGGAGGTCGTCGCCACGGCGGGCTTCAGACCTCCACCTCTCCGCCGGGGCGCCCCCGACGGTGCGCGTTCGCGGCCGGCTCGTTCGCGTGGAGGGCTATCCGATCCTCTCGGACACGGACACGCGCGAGATCGTCTACTCGATCCTCTCCGGCGACCAGCGCCAGCGCCTGGAGACCAACTGGCAGCTCGACTTCGCCTACTCGATACCCGGACACGCGCCGCTTCCGCGTCAACGCCTACTACCAGCGCGGGGCGATCGGCGCCGCCTTCCGCCTGATCCCCTTCGAGCTCACCTCGATCGACCAGCTCGGGCTGCCGTCCGCCGTTCACGATATGACTCGCAAGCCGCGCGGCTTCGTGCTCGTGACGGGCCCCACCGGATCGGGCAAGTCCACCTCGCTGGCGGCGATGCTCGACGAGATCAACTCCACGCGCGAGGAGCACATCATGACGATCGAGGACCCGATCGAGTTCCTCCACGGTCACAAGAAGTGCCTGGTCAACCAGCGCGAGCTCGGCTCGGACACGCAGTCCTTCGCCGCGGCCCTGAAGGCCGCCCTGCGCCAGGACCCCGACGTGATCCTCGTCGGCGAGATGCGCGACCTGGAGACGATCTCCACGGCCCTGACGGCCGCCGAGACCGGCCACCTCGTGTTCGCGACGCTGCACACCCAGGACACCGCCCAGACGGTCGACCGCATCATCGACGTCTTCCCACCCGAGCAGCAGGGCCAGGTGCGCGTGCAGCTGTCGGTCGCCCTGCAGGGCGATCATGACCCAGCAGCTGCTCCCCACCGCCGACGGCTCCGGGCGCGTGGCAGCGTGCGAGGTGCTCATCCCCAACCCGGCCGTGCGCAACCTGATCCGCGAGGGCAAGACCCACCAGATCTACTCCGTCCTGCAGACCGGCTCGGCGCAGGGGATGCAGACGATGGACGCCGCCCTCGTCCCGCTCGTGCGCACCGGCAAGATCTCCCAGAAGCAGGCCGAAACGCGCTCCGGAGCCCCAGAGGAGCTGCGCCGCCTACTCGGCGCCGGATCGCTGGCGGCGTGAGATGAGCGTGCACCCCGGCTTCGATCCGAGGGGAGAGGCGTGACGTGAGCACCTACGTCTTCAAGGCGATGGACCTCGCCGGCGTGAAGGCGCGCGGGGAGATCGAAGCCGACTCCAGGGAGGCTGTCTCAAACCAGCTGAAGTCGCGCGGCATGATCGTGCTCGATATCGCCGACAAGCACGCCTCGCGCGAGATCGAGTTGAGCTTCCTCAAGTCGGTGAAGTCAAGCGAGCTGGCCGTCTTCTCGCGCCAGCTCGCCACGATGATCTCCGCCGGCCTGTCGATCCTGCGCGCCCTGTACGTGCTCGAGGAACAGACGGAGAACAAGTTCCTCAAGGAGACCGTCGTCGCAGGTGCGCAAGGACGTCGAGGCCGGCCTCTCGCTCAGCGGCGCCATGGAAGCCCACCCCAAGGTCTTCAATCCACTGTTCGTCGCCATGACGCGCGCCGGCGAGGCCGGGGGGCTGCTCGAGGAGTCGCTCGTGCGCGTCGCCGACCAGCTGGAGAAGGACGCCTCGCTGCGCCGCCAGATCCGCTCGGCGATGATCTACCCGGCGCTCGTCATCACCTTCGCCGTCGGCGTCATGATGGCGCTTGTCGCCTTCCTCGTGCCCGTCTTCGCCGGTGTCTTCAAGCAGTTCGGCGGGGAACTCCCGGCGATCACGCAGGTCTCGGTGACGATGTCACACGCCGTCGTCGGCTACTGGTGGGCGATGTTCGCCGGCGCCGGGCTCGCCCTCTTCGCGTTCCTGAAGTGGAAGAAGTCCTCGTGGGGTCGCCCGCAATGGGACCGTTTCCGCCTACGCGTCCCGATGAAGATCGGCACGATCGTCCAGCAGGTCGCGGTCGCGCGCTGGTCTCGCACGCTCTCCTCGCTGATGAGCGCCGGCGTGCCGCTGCTGCTGGCGCTCGAGATCGTCGGCAAGACCGGCGGCAACATCGTCGTCGAGGAGGCCATGGACGGCGTGATCGCCTCTGTCAAGCGCGGCGGCACCATCTCAGAGCCCCTCTCGAAGACCACGATCTTCCCGACGATGGTCACGCAGATGGTGGGCGTCGGCGAGGAGACCGGCGCGCTGGACGCCATGCTCGCCAAGGTCGCCGACTTCTACGAGGACCAGGTCGAAGCCTCAGTCAAAGCCCTCACCTCGATCCTCGAGCCCGTCATGATCATCGTCATCGGCTCAATCGTCGGCTTCATCGTCGTCTCGATGTACATGCCGATGTTTACGGTCTATAACCACATTGAATAGAAGCCTCGGGTGTCAGTCCCGGGTAACGCTTACGCGGCTGTCGGTGACGGACAGCGAAATCCGCCCTTCGAGCAGCGCCAGTAGCTCTTGGCCGACGGCTCGTGGCGCCAGCCTCGTAGGGTGCGCACGTCGGCGCGCTCTCCCGTTCGCTGGGCGGCGACGATCGCCTGCAGGTCGGCC
>CAWIXA010000004.1:0-132928 GCA_963839975.1 uncultured Acidobacteriota bacterium
CATCGCGTCTCCCCGCTTCCTCAGGAACGCGGGCACATCCAAGTCCGCTTGCTCGAAGTTCGCGATCATGGCGTTGCGCATGTTGTCGACAGAGACGACCTCGGCGGAAGCTGCGGACGTCGAAGAAGGCTGATGGGATTCCATCACCATTGGCGACCGAGTTGGTTCTGACTCGAAGTCGTCGGCTCCGGCATTGACTGTGAATCCCGTCGATTCCATGCGTCGGCGCGGGCGGTCGGCCTCTTTGAATCCGGTTGCGATTACCGTGATCTTCACCGCGTCTTTCATTTTTTCATCCAATACCGCGCCAAAAATAATGTTGGCGTCTTCGTCGGCGGCGTTTTGGATGATGCTGCATGCTTCTTGAACCTCAGCCAGCTTCAGCGAAGCCGATCCGGTGATGTTGATCAGGATGCCACGCGCGCCGTCAATGGCTCCGGCCTCGAGCAGCGGCGAGGCAATGGCTTTTTGCGCGGCTTCGGTGGCGCGGCGCGAACCGTTGGCAGTGGCGGTGCCCATGACGGCGTATCCCATGCGGGCCATGATCGCCTTCACATCGGCGAAGTCGCGATTGATGATGCCGGGGATGGTGATGATGTCAGAGATTCCTTGCACGCCCTGGCGGAGAATGTCGTCAGCGACACGGAAGGATTCGAAGAAGCCAGCGTCCTGCGCCACGGCGAGCAACTTTTCATTGGGGATGACGATGGTAGTGTCTACCGAATCCATCAACTCGGCGACGCCGCGATCGGCTTGCTGCATGCGGCGCTTGCCTTCAAAAGCAAACGGCTTGGTCACGACCGCGACGGTGAGCGCGCCCATTTCACTGGCCAGGGAAGCGATGATCGGAGCCGCGCCGGTGCCGGTGCCACCGCCGAGTCCGGTGGTGACGAACACCATGTCCGCACCTTCCATCGCTTCAATGATCTTGTCGGAATCTTCGAGCGCGGCTTTGCGGCCGATTTCGGGGTTCGCCCCGGCGCCGAGTCCGTTGGTGAGCTTTACGCCGAGCTGAATCTTCGTGGAGGCGCGCGACATGCGCAGCGCCTGCAGGTCGGTGTTGGCGACGATGAACTCGATGCCGTCCATGCCGGCGTCGATCATGCGGTTAACGGCATTGCCGCCGCCGCCGCCCACGCCGATGACCTTGATGCGGGCGTCGTTGCGGGAATCGTCGGTATAGTTGATGCGGATTTCGTTGGTTTCTTTTTTCATACAGCACTCCTGGTAAATCGTCGTTGGTCGTTCGTCGTTGGTCCTTGGCCTAACCACTAGCCACTGCTCTTACGCTCCCATTCCCACAAACATCGCTTTCAACTTCGAACTCCAGCGCGCGTCCTGCACGCCGCGGGCGCTGCGGGCGCGGTGGCCGTACATGATCATTCCTAGTACGGTTGCGAACTCCGGCTCCGCCAACGTGGACGGCATTTTCGCGAGCGGTGCGGGCCACGCCATGCGGACCGGCATGCGCAGGACCGAATCTGCGATGTCCATAATTCCGGGCAGGCGGGCGGCGCCTCCGGTGATGACCATGCCCGCGGCGCAATGTTCCAGCATTCCGGTGTGGCGAAGATTTTCCCGCAGCATCTCGAAAAGCTCGCGCGCCCGCGGCTCAAGAATTTCTCCGACCATGCGCTGCGAAACCAGCCGCGATGGACGGTCGCCAACGCTCGGAACTTCGACCTCGTTGCCTTCGGGAATCAGCGTGACAACGACGTTTCCAAAAGATTTCTTGATCTTCTCCGCTTCCACGATCGGAGTACACAGGCCAACAGAAAGATCGCTGGTGAAGTGATCGCCCCCGACCGGCAGCACCGCGCTGTGGCCGACCGAACCTTCCTGAATGACGACAACATTGGTCGATCCGGCGCCGATGTCGGCCAGGCAGATGCCCAGTTCGCGCTCGTCGGAGCGCAGCACGGAATCGGCGCAGGCCAGCGGCTCGAAGACGGTGTCGTCGACGTGCACACCGGCGCGGTTTACGGCGGTGACTACATTCTGCGTGGCTGAAGCCGCGGCGGTGATCATATGCACGCGCACTTCGAGACGACTAGCAATCATGCCCAGGGGATCGTGCACGCCGTGCTGGTCGTCGAGGATGAAATCCTGCGGCAACAGATGCAATACTTCGCGGTCCGGCGGAAGCGAAATCGCGCGGGCTTTGTCCACGGCCTGGCGGATTTCGTCGCGGCCAATCTCGCGCGGGCGATTGCCGAACACCAGGCCGCCGTGAGTATTGATTCCGCGCACGTGCGATCCGGCGACACCCAGAATTGCATGCTCCACTGCAACTCCCGCGCTGTCCTCTGCCTGCTCCACGACTTTTTGAATCGACGCCACGGCTTTGTCGAGATCGACGATGATGCCTTTGCGCGAGCCGCGCGACTCTCCCAGTCCGTGACCGCGATAGCGCAGACCGTTCTCGGTTATCTCGGCAACCAGAACACAGGTCTTGGCGCTGCCTACGTCAATCGCGGTCAAAAAATTTCCTTGCGGCTTCGGCATTGTTACTGGGTCCCTTGTCCTTTCGCGATAGCTGGGCTTGGCTTGTGCGGCGCGGTGGATGTTGGCGATTTGAAAGCATTCGAAGCAGCGACTGGGTGAGGCGCTGGTTTAGCCGCCACGTGCTTCGCCGGAGTCCATTTCTTGTGCCAGTGCGATTTCGGCCCTGGCTTCGCAGGCTTCTTCGCCGGGATGCTGATCGCCTTGGGTGGGGACTGAGGCTTCACTGGCTCGCGGACCACCAACGCTGCTGGCTTCACTCCCGCGGACATTGCCGCGCGGACTGCCGCGTTCGAAAGTGCCGGCTGGCGCGGCACGCCATTCAGATCCGGGTTCACGATGATCTGGCGGTCGTAGCGCAGGTCCACTGATTCCAGCCGCTGGAATTGCTGCCGCCATTCGCGCAGGTGGGCGACATAAATCTTGAAGCGATCAAGGTAATCCGACGAACCTAGATGCACCAGGACTTCTCCTTCGGGATCATTGGCGAGAACTTTGACGTCATCCGGGTCGGTGATATCCACCTCGCTCAAGTCCTTGGAGTAGTTCCCTCCGCTGGAGTCGAGTTCGCCGACAAGCTGGTTGTAGATCTTCATTCTTGGGGCACGGGTGGAGAGAGGCTCGCCGGGATTCATGCCCACAATGACCGGGAACGAATATTTCTTCTTGCTGGAAAGGTCCATCAGCGTGCCGCCGGCATCGATCAACATGACCTTGGAACCGACACGGGCGAAGGCGACCGGAGTGCGCTCCTGTATCTGAATCCGAATGCGGTTGGGAGCGAAGCGCATCACGCTGGCCGACTCGACCCAGGGAATCTGCTCGAGCTGCTTCTGGCGCTGGTCGAGTGGAATAAAGAAAACGTTGCGGCCGATGTCGCCGCCCATCACTTCCATCACCTGGCTACGAGTCACATTGCTCAGGCCGGCGGTTTCAATGTCGTCGCTGGACTCAAGGCCGAAGCGAGTTGAGTGTTCGCCATAGTGGTACAGCACCTCAGCTCCCAACCAGCCCATGGCAACAACGGCGACTGCGAGCACTGCCCACAAAATGCGGGTCGCGGTTTTCTTGGGAAGCGGGCTGCGGCGTGCGGGGACGCGTTTTTGCGCCCGCAGAAACGGGGATTCCCTCTCTTCGTCCAAGTCGAGCAGGCGAGCGTCGTCCAAGTCGTCGCGCGCCGAATCGTCGGGCGTGGAGTACAACTCTTCCTGGATGGTGGAACTACCTTTTCGCGCCATCAAACAGGTCAGTTGTCGTGGGAACCGCTGAGCATTTTCACTATAACTTTATTCGCGCCGCGGGAGGAAGATAAAAGTTGATTCATTTTGCACAGGGGAGAATGGCAGGCTTCGGGCTTCGGCTCGGCTCTGGCCGTAGTCGGCGTTTGGCGCTGAGGGGAAAGCTGACTTCCGGAAGCCCAGAGCCTGAAGCCCGAAGCCCGCTCTGCTATCATTCCCACTCTCATGCACCCGATTCTTCTCAGCCTGCTGCTGGGCACGACGGCCGCTGCTGCCAATGTGTTTGGCGGCACCATTATCGTTAAGAGAAATTGGGACCGGTCGTATCTCAAGTATTTTGTGGCTCTCGGCGCGGGATTCATGCTGGCTACCGCCATCCTCGAAATCATCCCTGCCAGCTTTGACTTGCGGGAGAAAGACGCTCCCATCCTGATCCTCGCCGGATACCTGATCACGCACTTCTTTGAGCACACGGTCACGCCGCATTTTCACTTCGGCGAGGAGACCCACGCTGACCAATTCATCGCCGCCCACAAAGGCTACTCAGTACTGCTGGGGCTGGTGATTCATACTTTTTTTGACGGAATCGCCATCGCTTCCGGTTTCATTGTGTCGAACTGGCTGGGCTGGGTGATCTTTCTGGCAATCTTTCTGCACAAGATTCCGGAGGGGTTCACCATCGCATCCGTCATGCTGGCCAGCGGACGTAGCCGTCGTCTGGCCTGGGGCGCTTCAGTCCTTCTGGGAGCAGCTACATTTGCCGGCGTCCTGACCATGGTCTTGCTAAAGCGCCACGTTGGGGTAGGCCTGCCGATGTCGGGAGGGGTGACCATCTACGTGGCGGCCTCGGACCTGATGCCCGAGGTCAATCGCGAGCCGGGCGGAAAAATGGCGCTGGTCGTGCTTCTAGGAGTTGCAATCTTCTTTCTGCTAGACCGGTTGGTCCACTAAGGCGAACCACCTAGCGCAAGACGCCCGAGCCCGCTACGGCCCAGACTACTCCACGGTGTGCTTGGCGGTGTAGCCTTCGCGAGCGCTTACGATGAACTTCACGTCTTTATTTTTCTGGTCCTTTATCTTAAGCGGGCCACCATCCGGGGCAACGACTTCCACTTTCAGCTTGCGGTAAGTACCATCCAGTTTCGTGTTGGTGGGATGGTAAACGAGGGTGTACCGGTTCCGAATATCCTCGCCAATGTCCTTGAAGACGTCGGGAAAGTCACCCGCCAGCCGGGGCTGGTAGAAGCGGCCACCGGTCATGCGCGCGAATGTCTGCATCTCGTTGTCGGCCTGCACATAGTCAATCGGGGAAATGCCAAAGCTGGCCGGTCCGTGCGAACGCCCGCAACCCCCAAAAGCTTCGCAGTTTGCTCGAACGATCCAACCAATGCTGATGGTAAAGATAGTAATGTCGTGGCTGGTCTTTACCTTCTTTTCGATCTGATCGAGCGTTACCCTCAATCCAGTGTCGATTCCGGTGCTCACTAGAATCAAGTATTTGTGCCCTTCGACCCGCTCAAGCCTGTCGATGGTGTCATAAAGAGCTGAAAACTCCCAGGTTTCAGAAAATCCCGGGTATCGCAAGCCGTTCAGGGCCTGAATGACGGCATTCTTATCCTGCGTGAAGTCAACCAGCATGTCGGGCTTCATGTCATAGGAGATGACCGCCAACCAGTCGTCCTTCTTCAGCGTGCTGGCGAAAGCATAGGACGCCCGTAAGGCTTGGATTTCCATGGCATAGTTGGTGTTGGCAAATTCCACCAACAACACCGCCGTGATCGGTGCCTCTTCGATCTTGAAGTCGTGAATCTCCTGCTGGGTCCCATCCTCGTAAATTCGAAAGTTTTCCTTCTTTAAGTTGGAGATGAACTGACCGTCCTTAGTCGTCACCATGACCGGGACCGTGACCACCGGGACATCCACATGGATGGAGTAATCGGGCAAGCCCTCGATTTTCTTGGGCTTGTCGGGTGGCGGAGGAGGCGGCGGTTCTTCGCCTTTCTTGGGGACCGCGTAAGGCCCGGTATCGCCATTCGGCCCGCCAGCCTCGGGCGGAGCCTCCTGCTGGTTCGGGTTCTGTTGGCTGGGTTGAGTTTGCGAAGGCTGACTCTGGGTTGACTGACTCTGGTCTTGCGACTGACTCCAGGCTGTCGCCGGAAGCAGCGTCCACGCCAGCAGGCTGAGTATCAAGAACGACAGCCCTGGGGTCGTGCCAAAAAGTGCTGCGCAAAAATTGCTCAATCGCCTGCATTTACACGGAAAAAGCCTGGAAAACATGAGCTGCCTTTCGTTAGTCCTATGCTAGTATAGACGCTGGGCTTCGCGATTAGGATGTTTTGCCCGGCTCGACCTCTCCCAAGGTAAATGTCAAAAGCGGCGAAGTGTATCCGGTTTTACGTATCCCTCCGAGGGTCTTGCGGGGCGAAATGAAACGAGTTTCTTTTGTAGTAGCCGTTTGCGGCTTCCTGTTTTCCTCCCTGATTTCCACTCCGACGATTTGCGCTCAAGACTTCCAAGGCGCCTGAAACTTTGCCGCTCGATCAGATCCATGCCGGAATGCATGGCGTCGCCTACACGGTTTTTCAGGGCACAAAGCCCGAGTCCATGGACGTTGAGGTCCTCGGCATCTTGCGCAATGTCAACGGCCCGAAGGGTGACATCATCCTGGTGCGCCTGGGAGGCGCAAAGGTCGAGTACACCGGCGTGGTCGCGGGCATGAGCGGCAGCCCGGTTTATTTCGGCGGAAAGCTGGCGGGAGCAGTGGCCTTCCGCATTGGCGAATTTTCCAAAGAGCCGATCGCCGGAGTCACTCCGATCAACGAGATGCTGGAGATCAGCGCGATTGATACGACGCCGGCAAGCGTTCCGGTGCAAACCAAGTCGCTTCCTTCGATTTCCAGCCAAGACTTCCGGCCCTGGAGTCGATTCCCTTCCCGCCCAGGACTTCGCTAACTATCTCAGGCCCATCGAAACGCCGCTGGTCTTCAGCGGATTCTCCGAAGATTCGATTCAACGCTTTGCTCCGCAGTTCGCCAGCCAGGGCATCGTTCCGGTAATGGGTGTGGGATCAACCAGCGACGTTAAGCAGCCTGATCCGCTGGTTCCCGGCTCGGCCGTCAGCGCGGTGCTGGTGCGCGGCGACATGGACATTGCCGCAACTTGCACTGTTACGTACATCGACGCCGGACACTTGCTGGCGTGCGGCCATCCGCTGTTGCAGTTCGGAATGGTGGATCTGCCGATGACCAAGGCCCAGGTGCTGGCCACGGTTCCCTCGCCGCTCAATGCATTCAAGATCGTCAATGCAACCGAGACTGTGGGATCGTTCGTGCAGGACCGCCACACCGGAATTCTCGGCGAACTCGGCAAGAAGTCGGACATGATTCCGGTAACGCTGACTATTCACAGCGGAACGACCGACAAGATTTTTCACTATGAAGTTCTAAACAACGCGCGGCTGAGCCCGGTCGCGATTTCCTCTACGGTGTATAACGCGCTGCACGGAGTCAACGAATACGGTGAAGAAACCACGTATTCGGTGAAGGGCGATATCCGCGTGGAGGGCTTTCCCGATGTAACGCTGCAAGACATGTTCTCCGCCGCCGACGGAGCGCAGCCCGCAGCCATGCAGGCCGCTGGTTCCGTCGGCGAGCGCTTTGGCCGCATCTATGACAACCCCTACAGCACGCCGGCAATCCAGGGCCTGAAATTGGATTTCGAAGTCACCAAAGACCGGCGCTGGGCGCGACTGGAGAGCGCCCGCACCGATGTAAGCGAAGCGCGGCCGGGTGACGAGGTCACCGTGGAAGTTCTGCTGCGGCCGTATCGCGGGGAAGCCGTCATCGAGCACATTCCGGTTCACATTCCAACTTCAGCTTCCAAAGGTCCCCTGCATGTGCTGGTCAGCGACGGCGATGTGCTGGACCGCTTGCGGCGCGGCGGCCCAGGCGGCGGGCCCAAGCTCGACCTGGCTTCGACCATTGCTGTGCTTAACAAAGAGCACGTCAACAATCGGGTTTACGTTTCGGTGCTCGACGCAGATCCTGAGGCAATGGTCGCGGACAAAGTCATGCCTGCGCTGCCACTTTCCGTAATGAATGTGATGGATGGCATGCACGGCACGCAAGAGATGGTGGTGCGGGGCGAATCGTCGGTGAGCGAGACGGCGACCCCGGCGCTGGATTTTGTGGTTTCCGGCGCGCAGTTGCTGACCATCACGATCAAGTAAGTACCTCCCTATAAACTCGGGTGCCCAGTCCTTGTCTCCCCATAGTCTGAAGACAGGGCGGGACTTTCTATGAGCGTGGTACTCTAAATTTTTCGCCAACCAATGAGGTTCAACCTACGATGTCCTCGCGTAATCTCGTCATCCTTATAACTCTGCTGTCGGTTCCAGCTCTGCTTTTCGCCGAAGGCACGCGCACTTGGGAACAATCGAAATACGAAGACTTCCAGAAGGGCACCGCTCACGGTGTTGCCATCTCGAGCGATGGAACCCTGGAACTGGCACCGAGTTTCAAGCTGGTGGCAACCACTCCGGCGAGCGCGGTGTGGGCAACCGTCGTTGGGCCGCAGGGTGAAATTTATGCCGCCACCGGAGGCCCCGCGCGCGTGTATCGCATTCTGCCCGGAGGCCAGCCGGTCGCGATCTTCCAGCCGCAGGAATTGCAGGTGCAGGCGCTGGTGGTGGACAAGAACGGTGTCCTGTACGCAGCCACCAATCCGGATGGGAAGGTGTATCGCCTCGAGCACATCGCACCAAAGGCCCCCGCCGCAAAAGATGACAAGTCCAAAGCTAAGTCTGAAGACGAGTGGAAGTCGTCGGTTTATTTCGATCCCGGCAGCAAGTACATCTGGGACCTGGCGCTCGATGAGAGCGGGAACTTATACGTTGCGACCGGGGACCATGGAGAGATCTTCAAAGTCGCGGCGACCGGAGAACACTCTGCTCTTCTTCAAGAGCGATGAGCCGCACATCCGCGCGTTGAAGTTCGATGCGCAGGGAAATCTGATTGCCGGATCCGACGGCAGCGGGCTGATTTATCGCATCACTCCCAAGGGCGAAGGCTTCGTGCTTTACAGCGCGCCCAAGCGGGAGATCACCAGCCTGGCGCTGGACAAGGCCGGCAATATCTACTTGGCCGCAGCGGGAGAAAAGCGTAGCGGAAGCGGCGCAGGCGGAGGATCGGCAAGTGTGGCGATCACGCTGCCGCCTCCGAGTCCCGCCGGCGGGGCGGCAGGGGGCCAGCCCGCGGCGGCGCCTCAGCCCGAACCAACGGTCATGCTGAGCAATGCAAGCGGCGCCGGCCCTGGCGGTTCGGAAATCTACCGCCTTGCGCCCGACGGTTCGCCGGAGCGCTTGTGGAGTTCGCGCGACGATCTGGTTTACACGCTGGCGTTCGACCCGAAGGGACGCCTGCTGGCCGGGACGGGAAACAAGGGAAAGATTTTTGCGGTACCGGACCGCGACGACTATACCGACTTGATCAAAGCCGAAGCCAATCAGGTGACCGCTTTCACCAAAGCACCGGGCGGCGGGATTTACGCCTCCACCAGCAACCTGGGCAAAATTTTTCTTCTGAGCAGCGCGTCTGATGGCGATGGCAGCTATGAGAGCGACGTGTTTGACGCACACATTTTTTCCAAGTGGGGCCGCGCGGAATTTCGCGGCAGCGGCAACGTCGAGTTGTTTGCCCGCAGCGGCAACGTGGACAATCCTGACCGTAACTGGAGCGCCTGGAAGAGAGTTGATCTCGGGAAAGATTCCGAAATCGCTGCGCCGCCAGCGCGGTTTGTGCAATGGAAAGCAGTGTTGCATCCAGCCGCCGTGCATTCAGAAGACGCGGCGCCGCGGGTCGAAAGCGTGACTTTGAATTATTTACCGAAGAATGTCGCGCCGGAGTTTGACGATGTCACGGTCACGCCGGGAATGCGCTATCAATCGGTGCCGCGTCCGCCGAACGTGGACCCTTCGCAACGCTTCGACGCGCCTCCGAATCCGATACGCGACCGTCAGTCCGTGGGCGTGAAGTGGGCGGTGCACGACGACAACGACGATCAACTGGCTTATTCCGTCTATTACCGCGGAGACGGCCAGACCCGCTGGCTGCTGCTGAAGGGCAATCTCACCGACAGGTTCTACTCCTTCGACGCTTCCCTGCTGCCCGACGGCGGATACACGGTGAAGGTGATCGCGTCCGATGCGCCCTCGCACTCGCCGCAGGAGGCGCTTTCGGCGGAGAAGGAAAGCTCGCGGTTCGAAGTGGATACCACGCCGCCGCAGATTGTGGAGCTGAAGGCGTCGGTGCAAGGCGGCGCAGTCCACGTCCAGTTCCGCGCGGCGGATAGTTTCTCTCCCATCAAGCGCGCTGAGTATTCGCTCGATGCGGGCGACTGGCATTTTGTGGAGCCGGTTGATCAGCTTTCGGATTCGAAATCGGAGAGCTACGATTTTTCTCTGCCGCTCGCGGGGGATGCTTCGGGGCAGGAACATGTTGTCGTGGTGCGGGTTTATGACCGGTACGACAATTTGGTTTCGGCGAAGACGGTTGTGGCGGGCAAGTAACCAGGAGAGACTAGTGTCGGCAAAGCTCGCAACTGCAATTGTGCTCATCGCAGTCGCGGTGCCGAGCAGTCCGCAAGCACCCAGACATCCGGATTCACCCGCTGCGTCTGAAAAATCCCAGCTCTTCAAACACCACGGAATCGTTGCGTGGTCGTGTGCTTCACCGAGTCTGAGCGCGTTTGTTTACACGGGAGGCATGGCTGTTGATGCAGACGGCGCCTATCGAGCCTACCATCCGACCGACCGCCTTGGACTCGACACCATCCGGGACGCAGGGCATCCCGGCAACTGGTGGGCTTTGGCCACAGATACAGGCAAAGCCAATGGGCGTCCGGTCGTGCAACAAAAGGGCGATCCAGCGCCCGGCTACTATGTCTCAATGACCTCTCTTTACGACGCCACAATCCCGAACGAACGCGACCCTCACAGATTTGTAGACGCGGCCAAAATCCCTTACGTGGTGCTGCCTCCTGAGGGCCTGAAACACGCTAAGCTCGGGGATTTCGCAACCGTGGTAAATCTCAAGAACGGAAAAATTTCAGCCGCGATCGTGGCGGACGAAAGCGCGCCAGACCTTCCGATGGGCGAGGGCTCAATTGCCTTGGCTGAGGCGTTGGGCATCAACTCCAATCCGCGATCTGGTGGAGCCGACCGGGGCGTTGCTTTCGTGATTTACCCAAGTTCTGGAAACCGCAAGCCGAGACCACTCGAAGACATCAACGCGAACGGGCAACACTTGTTTCGGACTTGGGGTGGGATCGACAAGCTCCACGCGTGTCTAACGACGCCGTGAATCGTGGTGAGCGCTAACGCCTGGTTTCGTCAACTGTGAGGCAAGCGCAGGTAGAATTGTGACGGATGAACACTGACGCTTCAACACCGTCGTTGCCAGCTCCAAGATGGCAGAAGGTATTGCGAGTTGTTTTTATTGGCATCGCTTCGTTCCTTGCAGCTATCGTTTGTGGATTCCTGTTGTTGATGTGGAGCTGCGAACCACCTTCTCTCGCCACGCTTAAAAGCCGCTTTCCACAACAGCGTCGGGACCTCGAAACTATCGTTTCCATGTCTGACCACGACGTACAACTCACCCGCATCGACCCGACATGGCTCATGACACGTGACCATCAGTATCTGCAGTACAGCCCTGAAACAGGTATCACACAGGAACGCTGGGATGAATATCGCCGTCTGTTTGCGCGGAACGACATTACACAAGGTATCGAGCGCGATCCGGAAAGCGGAGACGCTTTCATCTTAGTTAAGTCGGTTGGGTTACTGGATAGTGGCTCCTCGAATGGCTATCTCTATTGCGGACCCGGCCCAAAGCACAGATACCCACCCTGCTCCTCGTCGCAAGTAGTAGGGGAGCATCCGTATGCACCGGGCGACGAAGCCTACTCCTATCGCAAACTGGCTGACCGTTGGTATGCGTACAGCGAGGGTCCGAGCTAGAGGCGACGGCCTGAGCGATAACTGGCGATAAATCGCCACTGCACTCTCCGAAATTCGGCATGGAATCAGGACTTTGTCCCTCCTCCCGAGTCCACCTTCCAAGTAATCTGCCGCAGAATGCCGAGCCAGAACTCGACATCGCGGGCTGGGAGATTTAGGCGCCGGACCAGGCGACGCACGTTTTCTTCCGTAGAAGCCGTGCGGCGCGGGTCGGTGTAGCCGCTGGCGCGGAGGACGTGGAACAGCATTCCGGTGATGCGCTCGACCTCTCCGGAGGCCGCAGGCTCCACGTACTCCGGTTGCGGAGTGGATTTTGCTTTTCCATTGCGCACTAGTTCGTAGAGACACACTGCCACCGCTTGCCCCAGGTTCATCGAAATATTCTCATCGCTGGTTGGAATTCGTAGCAGCCAGTGGCAGTGGCTGAGATCCTGGTTGCGCAGCCCGATTCTCTCCGATCCAAACAGGAGCGCGACGTTGCCAGACTGAAGCTTTTTGCGGATGAGGCGTGCGGCGGGTTCCAGCCGTTTGACCGGATGCTGCAAGTTACGCTCGCGGACGGCGGTGGTCCCGACCACGAGGTTGCAGTCCGCCACAGCGTCGGCGACGGTTTTGTACTCCTCGGCGTTTGCCAATAGCCTCGACGCGCCGACGGCGGACCGTGCTTCACGAAATGCCTTTTCGTAGGGGACCACCACGCGCAGGCGATGGAAACCGAAGTTGCTCATGGCGCGGGCCGCCGCGCCAATGTTGAGCGGGTTCCGCGCCGCCACTAGGACGACGCGCAATCGGTCACGTTCGCCGAATTTGTCGAGTTTGTCGAGTTTATCCGAAACAGGCAAGAATGATGATTTTACGACACGTCACGTTCTCCAGGCATCCGACATGGAATCAAGAGCCCGTCCCCGACGTCAGTTTATCCACCTTCCCGAGCTCCGGAAACATCCAGGCCCACAGCCCCACCACCAGCAGCGTTCCAGCTCCGCCGAGAAGCACCGCCGGGACAGTGCCGAACCAGTGCGCGGTCAGGCCGGACTCGAATTCTCCCAACTCGTTGGAGGCGCCGATGAAAATCATGTCCACGGCGTTGACGCGGCCGCGGACTTCGTCGGGAGTGGCAATCTGCACCAGAGTCCCGCGCACCACGATGCTGACCATGTCGGTCGCCCCGACCAGCACCAGTGCGATAAGAGACAGCGTGAGGCTGCGCGAGATTCCGAACACGATGGTGAAGACGCCGAATCCGGCGACGCACCACAACATGACAGCTCCGGCCCGCCGCCGCAGTGGACGATAGGCGAGCAGGACCGCCATGATCGTTGCTCCAGCTCCGGGCGCGGCTCGCAGCAGTCCGAGTCCCCACGGCCCGGTGTGCAGAATCTCGCGCGCATAGACCGGAAGCAAGGCTACCGAGCCGCCAAGTAGAACAGCAAACAGGTCGAGCGAAATGGACCCCAGAATTGCTCTGTGAGTCCAGATGTAATGCAGTCCGGCAAGAACGGTGCGAAGGCTGACCTCTTCCGTTGGTCGGACCGCTGATTGCACACGCACCCGCGCCAGCGTGATCGTAGCCACTGCACATGCGGTAGCCGACGTCGCATACACGCCCGCCGGGCCGCGAAACAGAGCGTAGAGCAGGCCTCCGATGGCCGGCCCTAGAATGGTGGCTGCCTGGAAGGTCGTCGCGTTCCACGCCACGGCAGTAGGGAAAAATTCTGGCGGCACCAGCGCCGGCAATAAGGACCGCCCGGCCGGAGAGTTGAAGGAGCGCACGATCCCCAGCAGCACCAGCACCGCAAAGATTGGACGGACATCGTGCATGCCTCGATGAGTGATCTCAATCAACGCCGCAGAGCAGACGGCGAATCCCAGGTTGCAGATCAGGAGCAGGTTCTTTCGGCTGAAGCGGTCGGCTGCATGTCCGGCTAATAGAAAGAGAAGAACATTGGGCAAGAACTGCGCCAGTCCGACCAGCCCCAAGTCCAGCGGCCGCCGGGTGATTTCGTAAACCTGCCATCCCACCGCGACCGATTGCGCTTCGAGTCCGGCCACGATGCAGAAGCGCTCGATCTGGTAAAGCGTGAAATTGGTGTGACGGAATACGGCAAGGCCAGCGTGGCTTTCCGAGTCGGACATGCTCCTCTACTGTGCCACAGAAGCAGCGATGTCTATAATCCAGTTTGGCAGGTCAGGTCTCGGGTGAAAGCTGAGAGCTGACGGCTGATAGCTCACATGAGATTCGAATTCTTCATCGCGTCCCGTTATCTTCGCGCCAAGCGCAAGCAGGCTGTCATCGGCGTGATCACTGGGCTTTCGATCGCGGGAGTAGCCGCGGGAGTGGCTTCACTGGTGGTGGCGCTCGCCGTGAACAACGGTTTTCGTCAGGACTTGCAAGACCGGTTGCTCGGCTCGACATCTCACGTAAACCTGCTGCGCACGATGGGCGACGGGATGCATGACTGGCGTCCGTTGATGGAGCGATTGCAGAAACAGCCGCACGTGATCGCCACTGCGCCGGACATTTACGAGCAGGTGCTGATTTCGGTGGGATCGCGTGCGCAGGGTGCGGTGCTGAAGGGGATTGTTCCTCAGGACGAACGGAAGGTCAGCGATCTGCTGGATAGCGTGAAGCAAGGATCGGCGGGGGAATTGGACGAGCCGGCGGCCGAGGCAAATTCAAAGACAGCGGGCGAGGGCACCCGCTCCACACAGGCAAGTTCCGCGGATGATCCCGACTCCCTCGAAGCCATCCAGCAGCGGCGCGCAGCGATGCCCGCGATCATCCTGGGAAAGCAAATGGCTGACGAACTCGGCGTCAAGGTCGGATCGCCCGTCATGGTGACCAGTCCGCAGGGCGAGTTGACGCCGTTTGGGTTGGTGCCCAAGTACACTCGCTTCCGGGTCGCGGGGATATTTGATTCCGGCTTTTATGATTACGATTCGTCGTGGGCCTTTACCCGGCTCTCGGATGCGCAGCGGCTGTTCGCCCTTGGAGATGTAATCCAGATTATTGAATTCAAGATTGACGACATCTACAAAGCGGCGGAGATTGGGCAGCAACTGGAGCAAGCCGCCGGCCCGGGCTTCATGACCACCAATTGGATGGAGCAGAACAAGCCGCTGTTTCATGCGCTGCGCCTGGAGCGGCTGGTGACGTTTATCACGGTCGGCCTGATTGTTTTCGTGGCCGCGCTGAACATTCTGATCTCGCTGACCATGATGGTGATGGAGAAGACGCGGGACATCGCCGTACTGATGTCGATGGGCACGCGGAAATCTCAGGTCCGCAAAGTATTCATCGCACAGGGCGCGCTGATTGGAGTGTTCGGTACGGCGATCGGATTGGTGCTCGGATATGTTCTTTGCTGGCTGGGCGGACACTATCATCTCTTCCCGCTGGCGCCGGAAGTCTATTCAATTGATTATGTTCCCTTTGCTCCGCGCGTGATGGACGGAGTCTGGGTGGCACTGGTGGCGGTGGGGACGGCGCTGGTGGCGACGGTTTATCCGTCGTGGTCAGCGGCGCGGATTTTGCCGGCGGAAGCTTTGCGCTACGAGTAGCAGTTTGAGACGAAAGGCACTCCAGTTGCATCTAATTACACAGGCGGCGTTGCGGGTTGAAGGATTGAAGAAGGTCTTCCGCTCCGGCGCTTCGGAGTTAGTGCTCTTTGACAATCTTTCGTTCGCAGTGGAACCAGGGGAGATGCTGGCCATCGTCGGCGAATCCGGAACGGGCAAGAGTACTTTGTTGCACATCCTGGGAACGCTTGATAGGCCTTCTTCGGGTGACGTATACTGCGCCCAATTGCGGTTAAGCACCTTGTCCGAAAGTGCTGCAGCGGATTTTCGCAACCGTGAGATCGGGTTTGTGTGGCAGTTCCACTACCTGCTGCCGGAATTTTCGGCGTTGGAGAATGTGGCCATGCCGCTGCTGATGCGGGGAACTCCGAAGGCGCAAGCCGAACAGGAAGCCTCAGCGTGGCTGAAGGAAGTTGGCCTGACCCAGCGGGCGCATCACCGGGCAGGGGAACTCTCCGGCGGAGAGCAGCAGCGGGCAGCGTTGGCGCGAGCGCTCATCACCAAGCCGAAATTCCTGCTTGCGGATGAACCTACCGGAGACCTGGACAGCCGCACGGCGGATTCGGTGTTTGAGTTGATTGCCCGTTTGCATCGCGATCATCAGTTGGCCTCGCTGATCGCCACTCACAACTTTGCATTCGCGCGCCGCTGTCACCGGGTGCTGCGGCTGGCAAATGGTTGTATGGAAGAGGTCTCGCCGGAAAGCCTGACCGGATAGGCGATTTGCACAAATGTACCGAGATATACACGCTCGCAATGTGTTTCTAATCACAGGAGGACTTGCGATAATCAGATATGGTTCCTTTAGTAATGGGGATTAGTGGTAAAACAGATGCAGGCCCGCGATAATGTGATTATGTGGGCGTGCGAGACGGGAACGTAGTAAGGAAAAAGGGTTCCGGAGCGCCAGGCAGCAAGTTCGAGCCTTCCGTTTCCGGAGGAGGTCGGGGGCTATATGTTCGAACGTTATACGGAAAAGGCAAGACGCGTCATCTTCTTTGCGCGGTACGAAGCCAGCCAGTTTGGCTCTCCTTATATTGAGACCGAGCACTTGCTGTTGGGACTCCTTCGTGAAGACAAAGCCCTGACCAATCGATTCCTGCGTTCGCACGCCTCCGTCGAATCCATCCGCAAGCAGATCGAGGGACACACCACCATCCGCGAAAAGGTTTCGACTTCGGTTGATCTTCCGCTGAGCAATGAATGCAAGCGGGTTCTGGCTTATGCCGCCGAAGAGGCAGAACGGCTTTCGCACAAACACATTGGAACCGAGCATTTGCTTTTAGGTCTGTTGAGAGAAGAAAAATGCTTTGCCGCTGAGATTCTGCACGAACGCGGACTGCGGCTTTCGACTATCCGCGAAGAACTTGCGCGTAGCAGCCAGGAAAAAGCCCAGCCGCAGCGCCAGCGTGAGTCGTCTCTGCTCAGCGAGTTTTCCCGCGACCTGACCCAGAGCGCAATGGACAACCAGCTTGATCCGCTTGTCGGGCGCGAGACCGAACTCGAGCGCGTAGTGCAGATTCTGTGCCGCCGCACCAAGAACAATCCGGTGCTGATTGGCGAACCAGGCGTAGGCAAGACCGCCATCGTGGAAGGCTTGGCGCAGCGCATCGCTGACGGTGAAGTACCGTCATTCCTCGCCGACAAGAGAATCCTGGCGCTTGATCTATCGCTGATCGTCGCCGGAACCAAATATCGCGGACAGTTTGAAGAGCGGCTGAAGACCATCATGAAGGAACTGATGGAGTCGCAGAACTGCATCATCTTTATCGATGAGTTGCACACGCTGGTGGGCGCGGGATCGGCGGAAGGCTCGCTCGACGCCGCCAACATTCTGAAGCCGGCGCTTTCGCGCGGCGAAATTCAGTGCATCGGCGCGACCACTCCGGGAGAGTATCGCAAGTCGATCGAGAAAGACCGGTCGCTCGAGCGGCGCTTCCAGGCGGTAAAAGTTCCGCCGCCGAACGAAGTCGACGCGACGAAGATTCTTTTCGGTATCAAAGACCGTTACGAAAAATTCCACGCGGTCACGTACACCGACGACGCCATCAACTTTGCGGTGTCGCATTCGAACCGCTACATTCCCGGACCGTTTTCTGCCGGACAAGGCCATCGATCTGGTTGACGAAGCCGGAGCGCGCGTAAAGCTGCGCCAGACTTCACTGCCGGAAGAGATCACCGAAGTGCAGAAGCGGCTGAAGTTCATCGTCCACAGAATGGAAAACGCGGTCGCGAACCACGAGTTCGAGAAGGCGCGTTTCTATTCCGACGAAGAACGCAAGGAGCGCGAGAACCTGCGCGTCCTTCGCGAAAAATATCATCTGGATGATTCCGCCACCGGCGTGGTCAACCGCGAGGACATTGAAGACGTAGTCTCGCGCTGGACCGGCGTGCCGATCACCTCGATTAAAGAAGAAGAAACGCAGAAGCTGTTGCGTATAGAAGAAGAGCTGCACAAGCGCGTAATTTCGCAGGACAAGTCGATCAGCGCCTTGTCGCGCGCCATCCGCCGCAGCCGCGCCGGACTGAAGAATCCGAACCGGCCGATTGGGTCATTCTTATTTCTTGGACCTACCGGCGTTGGTAAGACTGAAGTTGCGCGTACGTTGGCGCAATTCATGTTCGGCACCGAGAAGTCGCTGATCCGCTTCGATATGTCCGAATTCATGGAGAAGCATTCGGTCTCGAAGCTGATTGGCTCGCCTCCGGGATACGTGGGCTACGAGGAAGGTGGACAGCTCACCGAACGCGTGAAGCGCGCGCCGTACTCTGTCGTCCTGCTCGACGAAATCGAGAAGGCGCATCCTGACGTGTTCAACATCCTGTTGCAGGTGTTTGAAGACGGCCAGTTGACCGACGGCCTCGGCAACACCGTGGACTTCAAGAACACGATCATTATCATGACTTCGAACATCGGCGCCCGGCACTTGCAGAGACGCGAGGGCCTCGGCTTCCAGTCTTCAAAGGAAGACATGATTTCCGACAAAGTCGAGGAACTGGTGAAGGGCGAGGTCAAGCGCACCTTCAACCCCGAGTTCCTGAACCGCCTGGACGAAGTCATCATCTTCAACGCGTTGAGCGAGGCAGACCTGATCCAGATTCTGGAGCTGATGGTCAATCAGTTGAACCAGAACCTGGCGCAGAAAGCCATCACGGTCTCGGTGGCGGACGAAGCCAAGAAGTGGATCCTCAACCAGACGCTGACCGACCGCACCTATGGCGCGCGGCCGCTGCGCCGGGCGTTGCAGAAGTACATCGAAGACCCGCTGTCGGAGGCGCTGATTCAGGGCACCATCAACGTGCGCCCCGCGTTCATCGAGGTCTTCCTCGAGGGCAACAAGCTGTTCTACCGCCCGGTGGACTGCGAAAGAGAACGAGGGCGTGCTGCTGTACGAGAATTCGTAGGGCAGCATTCAGCAATCAGCATTCAGCCGTCAGCGAAAAGCTGGCGGCTTTTGCTTTTTGAATTGTTTGTGGAGAGACGGGCGTCCTCGCCCGTCCGTCGAGGTTGGGTATAATGCCACGAAACGGATTGTGACCCGTTCTCGCAGTTAAAACCACTCACGCTATTGGAGCACTATGTTTGAAGTCGCCGAAGAGAAAAAAGTCGGATTACAACCTATGCGCTTTGCGTACGCCTGCATGGTTATGTTTGCCGGTCTTGCGATCGTATTAGATCTGCGCAGGTTCGGACTGCTGATGGTATTGCGAGTGGGTGCTCCCGCAGCCATTCTGGCCACCGCTCTGCCCTTACTAAACACGTCCGAATCGCGGCCCGACCGTCGCCTTGGAAATGGAGCTCTAGCGCTGATGTGCATTGTGTCAGTCGCCGTCATTATTTGGGTCATTTTTTTCCCTTAACGCTCTTTTTTTCCTTAACGCTCTCTGTCTGCAACGTTGATCAAATCCGTGCGCCATTTTCACGTTCCAGATCATCTACGAACCATGCTTGAAAAAATCAACATCGCCTCGAAGTTCTCCCAGATCCACGAATACTGGAAGCCTTACATCGCCGCCGAACTCAACGGCCAATACGTGAAGCTGGACAAGCTGAAAGGCGAGTTCATCTTCCACCATCACGAGAACGAAGACGAAATGTTCCTAGTGGTCAAAGGCCGCTTCCGCATGGAGTTCCGCGCGGGGGAGGGACCCGGCGCGCTAAAAGAAGACCATCAAGTTTGGCTGGAAGAAGGCGAGTTCATCGTCGTGCCGCGCGGAGTCGAGCACCGTCCCGTGGCCGATGAAGAATGCTGGATTCTGCTGTTTGAGCCAGCGTCCACGCTGAATACGGGGAACGTCGTCAACGAGCGGACGGTGGAGCGATTGGAGCGAGTTTAAGACGGGTCGCGATCTAATGCCGCAGAGATGCCGAAGGCCAGGGTGGAAGAGCGTCCATTTATGGCCGCGTAAGATCGCACCTTGATCAAGGCGAGCTTAAGCTCGCCGGGCCTAAAGCGCGAATCGAGCTTTCCCCTCAACGCCGCCCTGAAGGGCCGCTCTTCCACGGCACGATGAGAGGTCACGCGACTTAAAGAACACTCCTTGCAATCCCTCCGTCTCAAATCCGCCGGTACACCCCCTTCCGTACCGTAGCCCGCACGTCCATTTGGCGAGAACATGCAGGTGGCAGTGACCAGTAACCATTGGCCAGAAAACCTGCTGACCACTGACAACTGGCCACTGCCCACTTGTTCATGACGCCTGACCATCTGACCCCCGAAGAAGAACCGGTCTGCACCGCGTGGCCGCGGTTGGTGCAAACGGCGCTAGTGCTGTTTCTCGCCGTCACGGCGGGAATTCTGGCGCGCTACTGGGTCACGTCGAGTCTCGGTTCCGACTCTAGTTCCGACGCAATGCAACAGCAGATCATGCGCTTGAACGCGCAGGTTGACCAGCTTGAGCAAGAGCAGGCGATGCCGGCGCAGGTCCTGAACCGCTATCGCAATTCGATCTGCTACATCTTTGGCATTTATCAGGTGGGGTTCCCCGGTCAGAAGGCGCTGCAAAGAACGCGGATTTCAGGCACCGGATTTGTGGTCGCCGACGGCCTGATCGCAACCAACCGCCACGTGGCTGAGCCGTGGTATGGAGATCCCGATTCTGACGCACTGGTCGCAAAAGGCGCGACCGCGAAACTGGAAAAAATGGTCGCGTATTTCCCCGGCTCGCCGGCGCCGGTCACTTTGACTCCCGCAGCCTTGTCATCCGATGGAGACTTGGCGGTGATGCGGTTGAGCAGCCCGCCGCCGTTTGATCTTCAGCCTCTACCTCTTGCCACTGACCGGCCGAATCCGGGAGAACTGGTCGCGGTCGTGGGATATCCGATGGGAGTTTTAGGAATGATGGCCAAGGCGCCGACGCCGGTGTATGCGCGGCTGGCGTTTCGCCATGACGATCAAGGCGCGGCGACCGAACTGGCGGCGCTGTCGTTGATTCGTCCTTCGGCAACTTGCGGACATCTCGGCGACGTGGTCGGCGACAAGCTGATCTACGACGCGCCCACTGCGCACGGCGCCAGCGGCGGCCCGGTCTTCAATTCGCGCGGCGAAGTCATCGGCGTGAATGCAGCCTACATTGACGGATTCTCCGGCGGGACTTTGGGAGTGTCGTCACAGGCGCTGAAACCACTGATCAGACAAGCGCAAACGAAAACCTTTTAACCACAGAGAACACTGAGGATCACTGAGTAAATAAGGCGAAGAAACCTCTGTGATCCTCTGTGTCCTCTGTGGTAAAGCCTTTCGCCGAAGCCTCCCGACACTCCCAACTAGCGAACTCATGCCTCCGCCGTTTAGAATCCTTAGTCCTCACAATTGATGAATTCGTCGTTGATGGAATGAACGACAGGGAGCTGGCATTGATCGCACGCTACACGCGTCAAGAGATGGGCCGCATTTGGGGCGAGGAGAACCGGTTTCGCACCTGGTTGCGGGTGGAGATCGCCGCCACCGAAACGCTGGCGGAAGCGAAGATCGTCCCCAAGGCCGCGGCAAAAGCCATTCGCGAGCTAGCCGATTTCCGTCTGGAGCGCATCCGCGAAGTTGAGGCCGAAGTGCGACACGACGTGATCGCCTTCACCACCGCGGTGGCGGAGTTCGTCGGCCCGGAATCGCGCTGGTTTCACTACGGGCTGACTTCGAACGACGTCGTGGACACGGCGCAGGCGCTGCTCATCCAGCAGGCGTCTGAAATCATCGCCGCCGATCTAGGCAAACTGGCCGACGTGCTCAAGCGCCGGGCGTTTGAATTCAAGGACACGCCCATGATCGGCCGCACCCACGGCATTCATGCCGAGCCGATCACGTTCGGATTCAAGCTGGCGAACTGGTATTCCGAGGTGCAGCGAGACATCACCCGCTTCGACGCTGCCTCCGAAGACATGCGCGTGGGCAAAGTTTTCCGGCGCGGTGGGGACGTTTGCGCACCTCAGTCCGGAGCTGGAAGAAAAGATGTGCGCGCGCCTGGGACTGAAAGCCGCCGCGATTTCCTCGCAGGTGATTCAGCGCGACCGGCATGCGCATTATCTGGCGACGCTCGCGGTGATTGCCTGCACGCTGGACAAGATCGCCACCGAGATCCGCCACTTGCAGCGCACCGAGGTCCGCGAGGCCGAAGAGTATTTCAGCGAAAAGCAAAAGGGATCGTCGGCCATGCCGCACAAGCGCAATCCGGTTACGGCAGAACAAATTTCCGGCCTTGCGCGAGTGGTTCGATCAAACGCCCAGGCGGGATTTGAAAACGTCGCCCTATGGCACGAGCGCGATATTTCGCATTCTTCGGCCGAGCGCGTCATTTTGCCTGATTCAACTACGCTGGTGGATTACCTGCTGGACAAAACGACGAACCTGATCGATACCATGTTCGTGTATCCTGCGCGCATGAAGGCAAACCTCGAAAGCACCGGCGGGCTGGTGTTCAGCGGACAGCTTCTCCTCGATCTGGTCGAGAGTGGAATTTCCCGTGAAGACGCCTACCGCCTGGTGCAAAGCCACGCCATGCGCTCGTGGAAAGAAGATCTGAACTTCCGCGATGAGATCAGCAAAGACCCGAGCATCGCGGGACGCGTTCCAGCCAAGACCATCCAACAGGCATTTGATTTGAAGCGTCAGTTGCGAAATATTGATGCGATTTTTGCGCGGGTGTTTGGGGGCAAGGTTTCCTCGGGACGGCGCCGGAAATCCTGATCCTATTAATTTAGGAATTATTCCTGTGACAGATCACGCGGTGGGATCACCTAAATTTTCCAACCAATTTGGATCCGCTGAATAGAAGGCGTCGCCGATATCGGTCTGATGTGCGCCAAGCCGCCTCAACTCCGCAATGAGGGCCTTGACCGTCAGCGGTTCATCCGTTCGCCACTCAGTTTCGACACTCGGCGGCGTGGCGACGGCAGCATAGCCGCCAGCGGTCTTTATGATCCCAATCACTGAGGGTCAAGTATACAATCCCCACGTCGCTCACCAGCCCTTGCGCGAGAACGAGCCTCCACCTGAAATCGCGAGGCAAATCACAGCTCCAAGCAGAGTCAGTGGAAGTTCGATTCCAGTGGGCGCGAAGAAGCCGTGCTTCATGTGGACAGTAATAATCGCCACCAGCATGTCGATCGCGAGCAAAACTGACGGAATTCGCGTGGCTAAGCCGGTGATCAGCAGAATTCCTCCGAGGAACTCAACCGCAGTGAGAATCACGGCGAACACGGCCGGCAGCGGGATGCCGAGGTGCGACAACATGCCGGTCACGCCTTGCAGGTGGAAGACGTGGATCTTTTGCCATCCATGCATGGTGAAAACAACTCCAACCACGATGCGAAGTACGGTCAGACCGCAGGACTGCATTTTCGAGCCGCCGATCATGAAGCGCTCCTTTGGGCCAGCCAGCTACGGGCATGCCAAGTGGAAGTCGTACAGAGACAGACGTAAAGATGAGGGGCTGGGTAACGCCGGTTCATTTTTGTTGCACGTCAGGCTTTGCGCCGCGGACACGGCCTGCGACCAGTTCTCCCATTTCTTTGGTGGCGACCGCCGGCTGCCCTTTGGCTACAAGATCTATTGTGCGATGGCCCGCGGCGAGAACTTCTCTTACCGCAGTCTCAATGGCGACGGCTTCCGCTTCTAATGAAAACGAGTGGCGCAGCAGCATGGCAGCGGAGAGGATCGCGCCCAGGGGATTCGCAATGCCCTTGCCGGCGATGTCGGGGGCGGAGCCGTGGATCGGTTCGTAGAGGCCAACTTTTCCGCCGACGCTGGCCGAGGGCAAGAGTCCAAGGGAGCCGACGACCGC
Organism: uncultured Acidobacteriota bacterium; assembly: GCA_963839975.1. Taxonomy (GTDB): domain Bacteria; phylum Acidobacteriota; class Terriglobia; order Terriglobales; family Acidobacteriaceae; genus Gp1-AA145. Next base: position 23,617 of record CAWIXA010000004.1, read on the forward strand.
TCCGGCTTGATCGGAAAGAATGTCGCCGAACATATTTTCGGTGAGGATTACGTCGAAATCGGCGGGGCGGGAGACCACGGCCATGGCTGCGGAGTCCACGTACATGTGCGAGAGCTGGATTTCGGGAAAATCTTTCGCGATCCGGTTGACCACGTCCCGCCACAGGCGCGAGGAATCGAGGACGTTGGCTTTGTCCACGGAAACAATTTTCTTGCGCCGCTTGCCTGCCAGGTCGAACGCGATGCGGGCGATGCGCTCAATTTCCGGCTCGCTGTAAGCCATGCTGTCCACGGCGCGGCGGCTGCCGGCGGTGCCGGTGGTGGAGCGCTCGCCAAAATAAACTCCGCCGAGCAGTTCGCGGACAATCATCACGTCGGTGCCGCGGACGATTTCCGCGCGCAGCGGAGACAACGCTTCGAGCCCCGGAATGCAGACGGCCGGCCGCAGGTTGGCGAAGACTCCCAGCTCTTTTCTCAGCCGAAGCAAACCCGCTTCTGGACGAAGGTTTGCGGGATAGCGATCGAACGCCGGGCCTCCGACGGCGCCCAGCAGCACCGCGCCTGAAGCCAGGCAGCTCTCGATGGTGTCCGCAGGCAGAGGATCGTTGCTGGCCACCAGCGCCGCACCACCAACGTTCTTCTCGGTGACTTTGATCTCGTGTCCGAAGCTTTCGGCCACGGCCCGCAGAACATGGACCGCCTGCTCCGTGACCTCAGGGCCGATTCCGTCGCCGGGGAGAGTTGTGATTTTAATCAGCATTTAGCGATTGGCATTGGCTCTTAGCTTGTAGCTAGTGCGGAATGCAAAAGGCAAATGACGATTTTACCTGAGACTGGCGGTTACCTAAGACTGGCGGGCTGGCCACCTTTTGCACGACTCACAAGTTGAGGCTGCCCCACCCCTTCGGATTCGCTCAGCGTCGGCGAGTGAGTCCCTTTGTCGAGGCCTCGGAGCCAGGTGGTTCACGGAACGGTTCCACAGCAATGCGCTCGTAACGCACTTCCAGCACGGTCAGGGATTCTGTACCGCCCGGCAATTGAAGGACTACGCTGTCACCCGCTGCCGACTTCATCAACGCGCGCCCCAGAGGTGACACCCAACTGATGTGGTTGCGGTTGAGATCGATTTCGTCGGTGCCCACGATGCTCACCACTCGCTCCGCTCCCGCGGCATTGGCATAGCGCACGGTCGCTCCGAAGAATGCCCTCGTCTTTGTTATTGCCTGCCCCGTCTTTGCCTGCCTCGTTCTGGGAGCTTCCGGGTCCACCACTTCCGCGGCTTCGATTCGCTTGGTGAGAAAGCGAATCCGCCCATCGATCTGCCGCAGCCGCCGCTTGCCGTACTGATAGTCGGCGTTTTCACTGCGATCGCCGTTGCCGGCTGCCCATGCCACCACCTCCACCACGGCCGGGCGTTCCCTGGTGAGCAGAAACCGATGCTCATCTTTAAGGCGCTCCAGCCCGCTCGGCGTGATGTAGTTCTTGACTGGCGTCGCGGGTGCGTCTGGTTGTGGTTTTCTGGTAAACCCTTTTCGCATTCGTAGTCTTTCGTCCTCGTAGCGCGAATCCAGTGGGTGCGGAAAAATCGCTCACAGGTTGTATTTGGTGATCGTGAGATGCGTCAGCGTCCGCTCCGCAAAAAGTACACTTGGTTGGTCCAGTCCATTCCGCCGGCCTCGTCCATAAGCGAAATTAGAGCACGGACTAGCCCTCCAATATCCGATGGCGAGATTGTCTTTTCATCGACAAATATCACACCACCATGGGATCGCTTTTCCTCTGCCCAAAGTTTTAACAATGGAGGAATCGTCCTGCGATCATACGTAACCAGGGTCAAGCGTTGCTTCGCTGCTTCCAACAGGCAAACGGAATCCTCCTTCCCAAGGAAGTTTCCGTTCTCCCACTGTGCCATTGATTGGATAACCATGGAGTGGATAACTCTGGGGTGGATAACTAACGACCGATTCCGGCGTTGAATGCCATTCGCTACGTCTGGGGAGATGTGCTCATCTAGAAGAAGCTTGAGCATCAGCCCCGCTTGGTCGGTCTGGCGGCAAAGTCGACCGCTTGGGGAAGCATGCGCTTCAGGCTGTCGAAATCGATTGAATCGTTCTCTGCTATCGCGTCGTTCACCTCTCCGGGGAATGCCTCCGCATAGTAAAGGGCAGCTCGAACCTTCGCTTCAGGCCATTTCAGATGCTTGGCCACGTCCTTGACATTTCCTTTGTAACTCCGCAGAAGCAACATGACCTCCCATATGGCCAGGGTGCTGCCTTGGATATAGGCTTGCCTGCCTGCCGGTGAATCGCGAAAATCCAGGAAAGCAAATTCCGACCGCCTTAAGCCTTCTTCCACCAGCCGCGCGCTGGCATCGCTCGCCGTCCAGCCGTGCCGATTCGCGATGCGCTTCAAGCGTTTTCCGCTCTCCACCGGCAGGCGCATGCTGAGCACCATCGTACGCGATTGCTTCATCGGTCCTCCGAGTGTAACTGTTGTAAGCATTGTAACACTTCATGAGGGGCGGGGGGGGAACTGGGACGGGAAAACTGGGGACTTTTCTGTCCCCTGTCTTTTCCCGCGTTGCGTTACGTTCAGATCTCGCGCACGACAATCATCAAAACTGCAACTTCTTATTTCGCCTGCGCTAGCTTCGTAACAACTGCGGCAACTTTATCGAGTATCTGGTTCCAGCCCTCTAGTTGACCGCTATTTTTCGCGCTCTCCATGGGTTCATTTCCAATGTGGGTGAGTTTCGTCTGGCCGTTTCCGAGATCCTCAAAGATGGTCACGTCGTACGCACCGTCTATGGCCTCATGTTCTATTCCTAATTGCGCAGGCTCAATCTTGTTTCCCTTCGAGTCGGCGAAGTACATGGAGGAAACGATCTTTTCTTGGGGAACAATCTCGTGGTATTCAACCGCATTCCAGCACTCCTGCCCATCCGGCGTTCTCATGCAGAGGAGAGATTTTCCTCCAACGCGAAAATCCATCTGACAAACCGGCGCAGTAAAGCCCTTCGGTCCCCACCACTGCTTGACGTATTTCGGGTCTGTCCACGCCTTCCAAACCAATTCGCGTGGGGCATTAAAAATTCTTGTAACAACCATCCGCTCAATTTCGCTAACCGTGTTTTTTGTCATCTCTGACCTCCTCTTTCTTCATTTGATTTACAACTGCATCCAGTTTGTCGAAACTCTCTTCCCAGAATCGGCGATAGCTAATCGCCCAGTCGCTGACTGTCTTGATCGCCGCTGGCCTAAGCGTGCACACACTCTCTCGTCCACGCTTCGTCTTGATCACCATCCGCGCCCGCACCAGGTAGGCAATATGTTTTGAAATCATCTGCTGCGAGAGTGCAAACGGTTCCGTCAATCCATGCACAGAGGCAGGCCCATGGGAGAGCCGTTCGATCATTGCCCGCCGGGTTGGATCAGACAAAGCCGCAAACGTTGTACCTAATTTATCCACAACCATATGGTAGTGGATTATCGGGCAATGTCAAGGAAGAAATTTGGCGGGCTGATGTGACGGATTGAACATTCGCTGCGGGCGTCCGTGGTGCCCCACCCTTTGAAAACCGCAAAGGGTGGGGCAGCCTCAATTATGGATGGCGCAAGGGTGGGCCAGCCCCCCCACGGTATCTATAAAGATTGGGGAAATCTGCTCGGACAAAAGAGATGGGGGCAGTTCCGTCTGTCCCCGAATTTGTCGCCTCACGCCATCCATAAGGTCCTCGAACTAAGATCCAATTCGTACTTTTGCTCCAACGATTTTACAAATGGAGGCTCGACGGAACGCACATAGGCAATCCATCCTTGAAGGCTTCTTACCTGATCCCCCTGGAGTTCTCCCCGCTTCAGCTTCCAGACCAGCGATTTGAGCATTCGCTTCTTGTCGCGACCAATTGAGACCTTTCGATCTGATGTCAGAACAAGTCCCGCAACAAGCCTCCTTCGCTTTCGAGAAGAAAAGACTGTCTTCTGATCGTTGATTTGTAGTTTTGGCGATCTCTTTAGGTTCAGCGCGTCACGCAATTGGTCTAGAAGTTTTTGGAGCACGTTCGGGCGATTTGTCGAGAAGTATAGGTCGTCTGCGTACCGAGTGTAGGTCACTTTCGCAGATTTAGCTTTTCTTGACCACATATCGTCAAAGTCAAACATGATCGCGTTAGACAGATGTGGCGAGGTTGGCGCACCTATTGTGAGAAACTCAATCTTGGTTTCCGGAGCTTTTCGACAGACGATGTTCTTTATGAAAGTAATATCTTCATTTGTGGCATTGCCTCCCGACAATCGCTTCCGATTCGCACGCAATACCCTCCGGACATCGCCCCCTCGGAGCGATGGAAAAAAATCCTTAAAATCGACGCGAAGGAGATAGCTATTACCCGCGTGCATTTCTGCATTACGTCGTATGTTCGACCCGCTACGATAAGCCATTGCGGCAGGATGGACAGGCAACACGGTAAGCACGTTGTGAAGCAACCATCCCTGCACCAGTTTCAGTTCCCGCGCTGGATGATGGATCGTTCTACGGCCTCCACTCCTCTTCGCAATCGTGTATTCCTTGTACCGATGGGATGCCGTGCGGGCGACTTTCAGTAGGAAAGGGACGGGCAGCGCGAGTTTCTGGGAAAGCTGTTCAATGATCATCGCGTCACCTCTGGCAGCACATCGAAAAGTTCTTTCGCATACTTCTGGTAAAAAAAGTTTACCTGCGCGAAAACTCGCTCTATTTCGAGATGTTCTATCTCGATCAGGTTAAGGCCAGGAACCGCCCTAAAGTACTCTGCTTCTCTGCGAATGAACTTTGCGGCCAGCAATATTCTGAGGATGTGGGTCAATTCTGAATTCTGCGGGGCTGCATCAAAGCAGGCCCGAAGCACAATTCGCAGTGTCTTGAGAGTCGCGAGGCGAAGCAGTCTTAGCACCTCAAAGACCACTAGTAGCTTTTGCTTGAAGTCGAACTCGGTGAATCTGAGGTAGGGCAGTCGCTCACGGTGTTCAGGCCACCTAACGCGATCTTGCAGGCGCGATCTAATGGGCGTGAAGTCTGATGCATTTAGCAGGACGGTTGGCTTCAGAAAGGAAAATGAATTGATGGTGTCGATAGGGCCAAGATTTAGGAACGACTCCGACGTTTGCAACTGTAAGGGGTTTATTACGAGAGTTTTCGCACGGATCACTTTAGAGTTTGAGAAGAAGCCCGCTTCCGCAAAGGAACCAGGGCTCTCGGGAAAAATTAGTACACAATCGGCTACGTCGGCAAGGATCGATTCAAATTTTGCGAGATTGACAAATTGTCTGCCTTCTTGAGCAAAGCTGTCTTTCAGCGCGTCTTCAGCCAACAAGCAGACAAAATCAGGAAGATTGGTTTCTGCCCACACGACGAACTGCTTCCGGAGAGAGAGTTCTCCCCCGTCGAGCGTTCCGCCACACACGAACATGATGAACCGGTTCTTGCGGCGATGGTATACGCGCTTTTCCTTAAAAACCTGACGCAAGGAAGCTAACAGTTGCTTCCCAGCATCATTAGAAAACAATTCGCTCATGGAGCAGCGCGCCTTACTTGAAGCGTGGGCGGAGAGACAAATCCGTCCGACCCCGTAGGGTGAGCGAAGCGAGCAGGACGGATTTGTCTCTCCGCCCAATAGAATCCCGCTCAATGCAGTTCAGCCTGGCTATACACCCGGCATTAGAATCTTGTCGCTAACCGTCGCGAAAGAATCCAGCTAAGACGCAAAATTATCGTACTGACCTTCTGGTGCGCGATCAAATAGAAAGAGATATGGGTATCTGATCAATCAAACGGGGGCTGGGCGGGTAGCCCATCTTTGCATCGCACCATTCCCACTAAGGGTGCCCCGTCCTGGGAAATGCGGGGAAATGCGGGGACAGACGGGACGTTCACCGGGGAAATGCTGATCCAGTGCGCATTCCCGCCAACAGCTTACACACCCCAGAGATAATCTTCCTGATCGGGAAGATGTTCGGAGCCGGGGGTGTTGGGCAGGCTGGCGGCGCTGAAATCTGAGGCTGGAGCGGCGGGGACGGCCGGGAACAGGCGTCGTCCTTGGCCTTCGGCGTTGGCAGCGGCTGCGACGGATCTTTCGGATTCACTGCGTCCGGAGTCAACGCGGCCCGGGGGAATGCGATGGGCCTCGCCGTAGGTTTCGTGGATCAGGCCGAGCAAGTGGTGATCGTGAACGTGCTTGATCTGGTCGGCGAGGACTACGAATTTGCGATAGATTTCATCCAACTCGCGGCGCTCGAAATGGTAGCCGAGCTGATCGCAGCGCAGGCTGAGGGCGTGGCGTCCGGAGTGCTTGCCGAGGACCAGCTTCGAATCCGGGACGCCGACCGACTGCGGGGTCATGATTTCGTAGGTCAGGCGGTTCTTCAACATGCCGTCCTGATGAATGCCGGCTTCGTGCGCGAACGCGTTGCGGCCGATGATGGCTTTGTTCGGCTGCACCGGGATTTCGGTGATCTCCTCCAGCAACTGGCTGGTGGGATAGAGGTGCTCGCTGGCAATGCCGGTGGTGTACGGATACTGGTCGGCGCGGACGCGCACGGCCATCACGATTTCTTCCAGCGACGCGTTGCCGGCGCGCTCGCCGATTCCGTTGATGGTGCACTCGACCTGGCGCGCTCCGTTGGCGACCGCGGCCAGTGAATTCGCGACGGCAAGACCGAGATCGTTGTGGCAATGCGCCGAGATGACGACGCCTTTCGCTCCGCGAACGCGCTCGCGGATGTTGCGAATCAGCTCGCCGAATTCGGCGGGGACGGTGTAGCCGACGGTGTCGGGAATGTTGAGCGTGGTCGCGCCAGCTTCGATGACGGCTTCGAGGACCTGGAACAAAAATTCAGGGTCGGTGCGGGTGGCGTCTTCGGGCGAAAATTCAACGTCGTTGCAGAATGTCCGCGCCAGGCGGACCGAGTCGCGCGCCTGCTCAAGAGCCTGCTGGCGCGAAATTCTCAGCTTGTGCTGCAAGTGAATATCGGAAGTCGCAAGGAATACGTGAATGCGCGGACGGACTGCTGACTGCAATGCCTGAGCTGCGCGCTCAATGTCGTGACGGGCGGCGCGGGCCAGCGCGGCAATCACCGGGCGCGGCACGGCGGCGGCCACGGCTTGCACGGCTGCGAAATCGCCGTCGGAGGCGATGGGGAAACCGGCTTCGATCACGTCCACGCCGAGGCGGTCGAGCTGCCGGGCCAGGCGGGCCTTTTCCTGCACGTTCATGCTGCAACCGGGGGACTGCTCCCCGTCGCGCAGGGTGGTATCGAAAATGGTGATTCTGGAGCTGTCGTTGTTCATAAAACCTACTCCGTCTAGAAACCTACTCCGTTCTAACTGGATTTCTAGTGATGATTGTTATCGTACCGCCGGGGCGACCTAAAGAAAAGCTTATAATTGTTCTAAATATATTAACTTGATCTAATATAAGTAGTGCTGCTTATGCTACTGTATAGTTTTGCTTCTAATGGTGATTATAATGGACATTTCGCAGACTGGAAGTGTTTCTGGCGGTAGCGCGGGAAGGCGGGTTCTCGCGGGCGGCGGACAAACTTTATCGTACTCAGTCGGCGGTCAGCCAGGCAATCCGGAAACTGGAGACTGAGATTGGCGAGCCGCTGTTCGACCGATCGGCCCGCGACGGGCAACTTACTGACGCTGGTCGGGTCTTGCAGGAGTACGCCGAGCGGCTTATCAACTTGCGGGAAAATGCGAAAGAGGCGCTGGTAGAACTGCGGGAGTTGCAAACCGGGAAACTCGTCGTCGGCGCGAATGAATTTACTGCGCTCTACCTTCTGCGGGTGCTGGCGGATTTTCAGCGGTTGCATCCGGTGATTCGCATTATGGTTCAGCGGTCGCTGGGCAGCCAGATTCCGGACGACGTTTTGCGGCACAAATGCGAATTTGGAGTGCTTACGTATGATCCGCAAGATCCAGAATTGATGTCGGTAGTGGTGTACTCCGATGAGCTGATTTTTGTGGTGCCCCCGAAGCATCCGCTGGCGCGGGAGTCAAAGAGTCAGCATCCGGCAACTGGGCGCGGAAACGTTTGTGGCGCACATCGTGTCGTCACCGTATCGCGAGAAAGTGATTCAGGCGTTCAAGAAGTACAAGACTCCGCTGCACATGGGACTTGAACTGCCTACGCTGCAGGCCATCAAACGCTTTGTCGCGATGGGAAACGGGGTTGCGTTCCTTCCGGAAATCAGCGTGGAAGATGAAATCGCGCGCGGCGATCTAATCCGCATTCCAGTGCAGGAACTGAACGTGCACCGCAAACTGCGGCTGATCTACCGGAAGGCTGGGACACTTTCGCACGCCGGACGAGCGTTCTTGAAAGTCGCGGAATCGGTGGCGCACGGCCTGGGCGGGCGATACCGCTTCGAGCGCGAGCGGTAGCACACTTCGCCTTAGTACCATTTTCGTGAGACCTGCTTTATCCTGTACCCAGTTTTTTCGTTGGGGACGACCCACCGTCGTCGTACTCATTTTCCTGAGGAAAGAGGAAGCGCGTGCCTTCGCGAGGCCACCGATCGCCTGTGGACTGGAGGCATTGGATTGCCTGCGCTTGGGCGTTGCTGCTCGCATCGTGCATCTCGGCTGCGGCGCAACAATTGACCGTAAGTGGAATCGTCCGAGATACCAGTGGTGCCGTCATTCCCGGCGCGGAAGTCACGCTCCGCTCGCCACAGTCAACGCAATCCACGGAGACCAGCGCTGACGGCGGATTCATATTCTCCGATGTGACCGGCGCTTCCGGAACCGTACGGGTCACGTCCAAATCCTTCGTTCCCGCCGAGCAGTCTTGGTCGGCGACGGGACCGGTGCAGCTCACCTTTGTCTTGCAAGGGCTGGCCCCGCGTGAGCAGGTTGTGGTTTCGGCTACGCGCACACAGATGAAATTGTCGGAGGTTCCGGGCGGCGCGGTACTGCTATCTCCGACGGATTTAGACGCAAATCCAGCGCTGACTACCGACGACCTGTTACGTCAGGTCCCGGGATTTTCTCTCTTCCGGCGGTCCAGCAGCCGGGTTTCGAATCCGACCACCCAAGGCGTGTCTCTTCGCGGCCTGGGGGCGAGTGGTCCGAGCCGCGCGCTGGTGCTCGAAGACGGAGTCCCAATGGTGGACCCATTCGGCGGATGGGTTTACTGGGACCGCATTCCGCACGCTGCACTTGGCAGCGTGGAAGTGGTGCGCGGCGGAGCTTCGAGCTTATACGGCAGTGACGCGCTGGGCGGCGTGGTGCAATTTCTCAGTCGTGAGCCCAAAAGCCCATCGGTTTCGATTGATACTTCGTACGGAACCGAAAACACTCCCGACCTTTCGATCTGGTCGGGCACGGTAATTTCGCGCTGGGATGCAGAAGCTGCCGCCGATATGTCGCGCACCAACGGCTACATTCTGGTGCCGACATCGGAGCGTGGCGCGGTGGATACGCTGGCGAATTCCAAACACGCCACGGTGGACGGCGAAGTTGGATACAAAATATCCGAAGGGGGCCGAGCTTTTCTGCGTGGGAGTTTTTTCGATGAGTCCAGAAACAACGGCACGCCCCTCACGGTCAACAGCACAGGAACTGGATCCGGTGCTGCTGGGATCAGTACGAACTTCGGTGCAAACGACACCATCGAAGCTCGTGTGTTTGGACTGTCGCAAGGCTACGATCAGACGTTCTCGTCGATCGCAACCGACCGCAGTCACGAGACCCTGACCGATATTCAACACGTCCCGTCGCAGCAGTTGGGCGCTTCTGCGCAGTGGACGCATGTGCTGCGCGCTCATACTCTCGTCGCGGGGCTTGATGCCCAGGAAGTCATGGGTGCCAGCGACGAGCACCTGGTTCTCGCCTCTGCATACAACCTTGCGGGAGGGCGGCAGCGCTCGACAGGAATTTTCGGCCAGGACATTTTTCGCCTCGGCGGCAAGTGGACGTTCATTGCCGGGCTGCGCTGGGACGATTGGCGAAATTTCAACGGCAGCACGGTGCGGATACCGCTTCCTTCCGGCACGGCAACCGGCCAGAGTTTCACGGATCGGACTGAATCCGCGTTCAGTCCTCGTGTGTCGGTGATGCGGGCGCTCAACAACAATCTTTCGCTGTCATTGTCAGGCTATCGTGCATTTCGGGCACCCACGTTAAATGAGTTGTATCGCAGCTTCCGCCAGGGGGTTGCGCTGACCAACAGCAATCCGGCGCTTCGGGCCGAAAGGCTTTCCGGAGCCGAGGCAGGATTGAAAGCGACCACTTTCGCGAACAAACTCGAATCGCGCGCAACGATTTTCTGGAATGACATTGTCGATCCCATCACCAACGTCACTCTGAGCGTCGTACCTCCGCCCCCGGCTCCGCCGACGCTGATCACGCGCCAACGCCAGAATTTGGGCAGGACGCGCTCTTATGGGGCGGAACTTGATGCCGTGGCGCATATCACGAGTTTTATAGAGATTTCGGGCGGATATCAGTTCGTCCACGCCTACGTCGAGGATTCATCCACGGCGCTCGTTGGGAAAAGCGTGCCCGAAGTTCCGCGGAACCAGTTCACATGGGAAGCGCGCTACTGGAACCCAACACGATTGATGCTGAACGTCGAAGGCCGTTATTCCAGCCTGCAGTACGATGACGATTTGAATACACTGCCGCTCGGCCAATGCTATGTGATGGATCTTTTCGCCGGACGAGAACTTAAGAGCGGACTGACGGTTTACATCGCGGGAGAGAATCTGCTGAACCAGCGGTATGCGACCGCGTCCACCCCTCCGATCTTCAACCAAGGGCCGCCGATTCTCGCGAGGATCGGGATTCGGTACGAGTTCCCAGGGAAGTAAGGCCTTACGAGCGCACGGGACCGGTGGATTCCCGCACCACAATCTCCGGCTGCACGGCGATTTCGCGCTGGTACTCTTTTTCTTCTTCGATACGACCGATGAGAACTTCCACGGCAATTTCGCCCATTCGGCGCAACGGCTGCCGGACCGTGGTCAGACTCGGATAATGAAACGCGGCGCCGGGAATGTCGTCGAAACCGACGACAGAAACATCGCGCGGAACATGGAGCCCGGCTTCCTGAAAAGCCCGAATCGCGCCGATCGCAGAAATGTCATTGTAGGCAAACAGGGCGGTGAACGGCCGCTTGCTCTCTACCAGTCGCTTGCCGTAGGGATAGCCCAGGCTCGGACTCGAATCGGTGGATTCGATCTGGATCACCAGCTCTGGGTCGAGATGCAGACCCATGTCCTGGGCCACCTCCTGAACCGCATTCCAGCGGTAATGCGAGTCGGCGCTTTCCGGATGGCCTCGTAAGATTGCGATCTCCTTGTGCCCCAATTCGACGAGATGCTTGAGCGCCAACTCGGCGGCGTGGCGATGGTCGAGCACGATGTTAGTGACACCTTCATTGTCAATGTGTCCCGGAATAGAGACCGCGGGGACCGGAAACGAGTGCGCCAGGTTGAAATCCACGGTGATAATTCCTTCGGCGCCGCGCTGCAGCAAAAGCCTCGAATAACGATCAAAGAGTTCACGATCATGGCGGTGGACTCCGGTGACAAAAAAATAATCCTTCTGGCGCGCGTAGTTCTCGATTCCAGCAATGATGCTGGAGCTGTATCCATCGCCTATCTCGTACGCGATAACCCCCAGAGTGAACGTCCGCCGCTTGCGGAGGGAGCGCGCGAAAAAATTAGGCCGATAGTCCAGCTTCCGGGCGGCGGCAATGATGCGTTCGCGAGTCGGCTTGGGAATGTGCTTGGCTGATGGAGCATCGTTCAAAACGGCGGAAACCGTTCCAGCGGAAAGCCCCACATGGGCTGCCACCGACTTGAGGGTGACGGAGCTTCCATTCGACGTCGTTGTGGTTTTGTCCTTACCCATGACTGCCTTGGATACCAGCGAATAAACGTTATTGCTGTCCGCCCTCCCGTGCGGGGTTTAGGGCGTCTCATTATATACACGGCGAGGCTTCAGTCCGTGGCTCTTCAGGATCAAGAGAATGCAGTAAGTACCGGACGATAGATCGACCCCCGGCGCGCCTTAGAATGGCTGGTACGGCGGAGATGCGTGGCGGTGGCAAGCAAGTGGAGAATGGGATACGCGTAAGGCCACCTGCAATGTGGCGCGATATCGCGGCAGCTCACAACTCCAACCTAGCCCGCAGGGACGCAAAATCCGGCTGCATTTTTACGCGGAATCCCAATCGCTTGGTGATGACTTGCATGGCCAGGTTGTCGGCCATCATTTCAGCCGAAAGTGCACGGATGCCTTCTTCCCGCGCAGCATGAATCGCGCGCCGCAGTAACTCTTCGCCCACGCCGCGTTTCTGATACTCATCCGTCACCAGCACGGCAACCTCAGCTTCGTCGGTCCCGTGCATCCGGTTGATTCGGCCGACCCCGATGATCTGCGGTCCATCCGGGCCTCTGATCTCCGCCACTAGTGCCAGCTCGCGGTCATAGTCGCCAAAGCAGATTCGAATCAGACGCTCGTGCGCAACGCGGCGCTGCAAACTCAGCGATCCGAAATAGCGCAGATAAACGCTACGGTCGGAGAGCGTCTCGTGGAAACCCACCATCAGCGGCTCATCTTCCGGGCGAATGGGCCGGAACGTGACCGCCTTCCCGCCTTTCATCGTCCAGTCCGAAACATACTGCATGGGGTAAGGACGGATCGCGGGCCGCGGCAGACGATCTTCGGTCATTTCTTTTCCGTGCAACACCACGCGCGCATCGAGAGCGAGCAGTTGATCCGAAGAAGCAATCAGTGGGTTGATGTCGATTTCCGAAATCCACGGCTGTTCGACGACCAGCTGGCTGAACCGCACCAGCAGTTTTTCCAGTTCGACCATATTTACCGGCTTGCGTCCGCGAACGCCTTTGAGGGCGGTGAAGATTTTCGTCTGTTCCATCATGCGCTGAGCCAGCGTCGTATTCAGCGGCGGCAAGGCGAGCGCGCGGTCGCGATAGACTTCGACCAACTGCCCGCCGGAACCGAACAGAATTACGGGGCCGAACTGCGCGTCCACGCTGCTGCCCAGAATCAACTCGTAGCCTTCCATCCGCACCATGGGCTGGACGGTGACTCCTCCGAAATGTTCGGCTCCGGCCTTATGGGTAACGGATGTCTTGATCTCCTGAAATGCGCTGCGAACCGCGGCTTCGTCTTTCAGATTGAGCTTGACTCCGCCGACGTCGGTCTTGTGGGTGATGGTGTCGGAGAAAAGCTTGAGCACGATGGGATAGCCGATCTCAGAGGCTTGCTTCGCGGCTTCGTCTTCAGTCTCGGCGATCCGAGTTTCGACCGTGGGAATTCCGTAGGTCGCGAGCAAGTGCTTGGACTCAAACTCGTTGAGCAGGAAGTGTCCGCGCTCGCGTGCTTTACCGATGATGGCACTGGCACTCTCTCGGGCGACACCGGCGGCTTCGGTGCCGTCGGCCAGCGCGGGCGTCTCGTAAAGAGCTCGCAAGCTGTAGCTGTAACGCCACATTGAGCAAAAAACTTTGGCCGCGGTGTCTGGATACGAAAACAAGGGAATGCCTGCGGCGTTGAATACCCGTTTCGCCGGGGCAATGCTCTCCCCGCCCATAAAGCTGGCCAACACCGGCTTGCCCGACTGCGCGTACGGTTTCAGCTTCTCGGCGACCTCTGCGGGATTCGTCATCCCCTGCGGCGCCAGCACCACCAGCAGGCCATCGCTGTTGGGATCTTTGGCGGCGATGTCGAGGGCTTTGGCGTAGCGGTAAGAATCAGCGTCGCCCAGAATGTCGATGGGATTGTTGTGGCTCCAATGCGCGGGGAGGAACTCGTTCAGCGAGTTCAGGGTCTGGTCGGAAAGTGTCGCCAGTTGGCCGTCCAGAGCAACCAGCGCATCGGTAGCCAGTACAGCCGGACCTCCAGCATTGGTCACAATGGTCAGACGCGGGCCTTTGGGACGCACCTGTTTGCTGAGAGCGTCGGCCATGTAGAAAAGATCGGCGATGTTCAGCACCCGCAGAACCCCGGAACGCCGAAAGGCAGCGTCGAGGACTTCGTCGCTTCCGGTCAACGCTCCGGTGTGCGAAGCCGCCGCGCGAGAAGCAGCCTCTGATCTTCCGGCTTTAATGACGATGATCGGCTTGCTCAGGGCAACCTCGCGCGCCGCGGACAGAAACGAGCGCGCGTCTCCCACTGATTCCATATAGATAAGAATGCTGTGGGTGTTGGGATCGTCGCCGAAGTGGCTGATCAAGTCTCCCCAGCCCACGTCGAGCATGGAGCCGGTGGAGACGATCCCGCTGAAGCCAACGTCCTGTAGGATGCTCCAATCGAGGATCGCAGTGAGCAGCGCGCCGCTCTGGCTGAGGAACGCAACGTTGCCGGCCTTGGGAGCGCGTTTCGCGAACGTCGCATCCAGCCCGATCACAGGGTTCATGATTCCCAGGCAATTCGGGCCAATCACGCGCATGGAGCCTGAGCCGCGCCGCAGCTGCTCGCGAATCTTTTCTTCGAGCGCGGCCCCTTCGGCGCCGCGTTCGCGGAATCCGGCGGAGATTACCACGGCAGCTTTTACGCCGGCATCCACGCACTCACCGATGACGCCGGGCACGGTGGTTGCCGGAGTCACAACGATAGCGAGATCAATCTCGGCGGGCACTTCGCCAATGCTGGGAAAGGCGCGAACGCCGCATACTTCTGTACGTTTCGGATTGACCGCGTAAACCTTGTCGGCAAAGGCCCCCTGCGAGAGATTCAGCAGTACCGTCCGGCCGACGCTTCCGGCTTTCTCCGTTGCCCCGATCACGGCCACGCTCTTCGGCAGGAAGAAGGAATCGAGGGCCCTTGGCGCCGCAGATCCTTTTGTTGCTGTCTTCAGCACCTTCGTAATCGTTCCAAGCGCCACAACCACCCCTTATCTCGGCCCATGGCCGAAGAAATACTGGCTGCCGTACAGCGCAACCATCATAGATCGGGACCTGCTTCCGAAATTGTGATCCTGATCACATTTATCCGTGACCGCTTCTACAGCGGGCAGATACACCCGTGCGGCAGAATCACTTCCAACAATGGGAATGTCCCCAATGAGGAGAAAAACAATGCTGGGTTCCGAATCGCAATATTCTCTAACCAAAATCCTATTGAAGATGGCTGCTACGCTTTCGCTGGTGGTTCTGTGGATGCCCAGCGCTCACGCTGTCCCAAGTTATTCGCGGCAGACGGGGCTGGCTTGCAACTCCTGCCACTACACGCCCCCCGAACTGACGCCGTTTGGCAGGAAATTCAAGCTCGAAGGCTACACCTTCGCCACCAAGCCGGAGATCAACGACGACAAGGGCACTGACAAGACGAAGAAAGACCACAACTCCACCTTGAATCTGCTGGAAGCGTTCCCCCTTTCCGTGGTTTTTGACACCTCATTCAGCGCCACCAAGTCGCCGCAGCCTGGGACGCAGAATGGCAACTTCGAGTTCCCGCAGGCAGTATCGCTGTTTCTCGCCGGGGCTTGGGGCAGCCATCTGGGAAGCTTCGTGCAGGTCACTTATGACCCCCAAGGCGATCACTTTAGCTGGGACAACACCGACATTCGCTATGCCAACAACGGCGGCAAGCTCTTCGGCAAGCAATTCACTTATGGAATAACCATGAACAACAATCCCACGGTCGAAGACCTGTGGAATAGCACTCCTGCCTGGGGATTCCCCTTTGTCTCGAGTGATGTCGCGCCGGGTCCCGCCGCGGGGGCGCTGATTAACGGCGGCTTGGCTCAGGATGTCGCCGGAGTCGGCGGCTACGGCATGTGGAACGACCACGTGTACTTCGTCGGAACCATGTACCGTTCCGAGCACATCGGTGGATCGCAACCCAACGACGGCACTTGTTGTGGGCTCAACATCCGCGGCGTGGCCCCGTATTGGCGCCTGGCATATCAAACGTCCACTGAGAACAACAACTTTGAAATCGGCGGTTATGGGATTCACGTGAAGAGCTCTCCAGGGGCAATCACCGGTCCGGAAGACGGTTTCACGGACTGGGCCGCGGATTTTCAATTCGACCGCACTCTTCCGAGCCTGAAGAACGATGTGCTTTCTTTCCGGGGAACGTATATTCGCGAGAATTCTTCGCTGGTAGCCACTTCTCTGCTCAGCGGAGCCTCCCTGGTCGGCCACCACCTCAACACGGTGCAGGGTGAAGCGGAATATCACTTCGGCAACCGCGTTTCAGTAACGGGCGGGCTCTTCAATGTAACGGGAACTGCCGACCCGCTGTTTTACGGGCAGGGAACGCCGCTGTCGGGCAGCGCCAGCGGCAGCCCGAATAGCGATGGTTACCTGTTGAACGTGGGCTGGTGGCCGCAGCAGAATATCGGGCTGACTTTCCAATACACCGGTTACCTGAAGTTCAACGGGGCCGGCACCAACTACGACGGAGCAGGCCGCAACGCCAGTTCCAATAACTCGACTTATCTGATGGCACGCTTCGTCTTCTGATAAAGGGGATAGGGTGACATTGGAACGCGGGGGCGCCGTGAGCATCGCGGCGCCCCGGGGCGTTTTTGGGGAGCTTATTTGACCCCGTTTGTTCGCCCTTTCAGGGCTGACTCATTCCGCACTTCTACCCAGGGCGGGCGCCCTGGGCTGCAGTCTTGCGCCGCTCTGCGGCGTTCTTGTACTTCTGCGGCCTTTTAATGCTTAGGAATGTGGACGGTTATTGATTCGCCGCGAACGGCAGCTGGGCAGCTTCCGACAGCTCCGCTTCCAGCTCCCGGATGCGCACCTGGAGCCACTTGCGCAGTGCTTCCTCAGTCTCTTCCAAGGTCCCATAGCGGTAGAGAGAGTCCACGGTAGTGTTTGCGCCGAGCGGAATGAAGCGGCAGGGCACTTGCTCGTCCCGGAGATCGGGAGGCACGTACTGAATCAGCCAGCATTCTTCGCAAGTATGGGGCCGCGCACGGTCCGAGAAGTTTGGGCAACTCGGGGATTCTTCAAAGACATAGGGAGCGCGCCACGGCAAGCGCGACGAATGCTGATAACCGCCGCTTTCCAGAAACGCTAACTCGGCTTGGAGTCGTTTCAGAAGATCGCGGCTAGGGATCATAGCTGACCTCGGTCACAGCATCGTCGATTTCCCCACCCAGCACCATGTTCCGTATCACCAGGCCCGGTGACAGGAATCACACCCGTTCGCGCATGAAAAGCAATCGTTGGATCTGCCGCGATCCGCCGATGTGACTCCCATCACAAATTGGAGTGCCGCTCCGCACAGTATCCCAGCGGCGAATCGTCCTACTATCAACGGCATGTCATGCTCCCTAGCTGGCGAGTCTCACTGTAATTTGCACTGTAGCGGCGCAATGCCGCCGTGGCTGAGCGCAGTCCAAACCACGGATTTTGCGTCTCTCAAACCGCGCGATTTCGATCTGCGGCCGATGCTGGTCATCTGGGAAATGACCCAGGCGTGCGACCTCAAATGCAAACACTGCCGCGCCAACTCGCGCACCCAGCGGCATCCGCTGGAGCTTTCAACCGCCGAGGCCTTCCACCTGATTGATCAGATCGCCGCCATGCATGTCCCCCTGTTTGTTCTGACCGGCGGCGACCCATTGAAGCGGCCCGATATCATCCCCATCGTGCAATACGCCTGTCGCCGCGGGGTACGTACGGCATTGACTCCGAGCACCACTCCACTGCTGACGCGCAACGCGATTTTTGAACTCAAGAAGAGCGGACTCATGCGCTTGGCTCTAAGCCTGGACGGCTCAACCGCCGAACTGCACGATGGGTTCCGCGGCTTGACGGGTTCTTACAAGCGCACGCTCGACGCCGTGGGCTGGTGCCACGAAGCCGGCCTGCCGGTGCAGATCAACACCACGGTGTCGCACCATAACGTCGCAGACCTCGATAATATGATCGAGTTGCTGACCTCGCTTGGAGTTGTCTTGTGGAGCGTCTTCTTTCTGGTTCCGACCGGCCGCGCCCAACTGAGTGATCTGCTGAGCGCCGAAGAGCACGAACAGGTCTTCGCGAAACTCTACGCCACCTCAAAGCGCGTCAAGTTTCACATCAAGACCACCGAGGGTCAGCATTATCGCCGCTACGTGTTGCAACAGCGGGCCCTCGCTCCCAATGCCAAGACCGAAGAAGAACTGATCGCACATGCCCCCAACGGCGTGAATGACGGCAAAGGATTTGTGTTTGTAAGCCATACGGGCGAGGTTTATCCCAGCGGGTTCCTTCCGCTACCGGCGGGCAATGTGCTCTGGGAACCCCTAGCCGACATTTATCAGAACTCGCCCCTGTTCCGCTCGCTGCGCGATAGCTCACAACTCAAGGGCAAATGTGGACGGTGCGAGTTCAACGAAGTATGCGGCGGATCGCGAGCCCGGGCCTACGCGCTCACGCATGATCCTCTGGCTGAAGAACCCTGCTGCGCGTACGCACCGTAGAAGCAAGAGCGGCCACAGATCTTCACGGATTACACGGATAGATCAAGAAATAAAGAAGGAAAAGAACAGACATGAATTCTTGACTTTGTGTTTATCCGTGGATCGGTGGAAATCGGTGGCCGCTTTTGCCTCGGTTAGGAGTGGACCATCTTCTCCAGCGCTGGCTTGTTGCGGATGGTCAGGCTGGAACCTTTAAGTTGCACGAATTGTTTCTTCTTGAAGTCGGAAAATAGTCGGCTAACGGTCTCGCGCGTGGTGCCAATCATTTCCGCGATTTCTTCGTGGGTGAGAGTCAAGCCGGATTTGGCCGTTGGCTTTGCCCTGTTTCCCATGACAGCAGCAGCTTCGCGAATTTCTCCGCCGGAGAACTGGTCAGCCCCAGGGTACGGATTTCTTCGTAGGCCACATAGTAATTGCGGCTTAATTGTTCGGCCACGCGCAACGCTACTTCACCATTCTCGCGAAGAAACTGCAGCAGAGCATCGCGGGAAATGAAATTCGCCTGCCCCGGCTCGATCATCTCGGCCGTCACTTCGTAGGGATGATCAGAAACGCTCGCGTTCAGGCCGAGAACGTCCCCAGGTTCAGAAATCTTGGTGATGATGGTCTTGCCCTCACTGGAGGAGGTGGAAAGCTTTGCCTTGCCGGTACAGAGGACAAACACCCCGCGCGGCCGCTGGCCTTCGATGAACAGGACTGCCGATTTGGGATACACCGCGGTGGACTTGATCTCGTTCAGTTTCTGCAAGGCAGGCAGGGACAAATTGCAGAAAAGGTGCTCTTCCCGGACCGGGCAGACCAGGCAGTCATCGATGATGTTCAGGCCGTAAGGAGAACGCATGACGCTTATCTACTCAAAAATTCTACCACTCTCGCAAAAACCCAATGTGATTGCCAAAGACCCGTGCAAGTTGAGACCTGGAAGCCGGGGTAGCGGGATCTACTTCTCCGGCGGCTTTGCCAAGCCGCGAAGGGTATTCGGATATCGGTTCATAATCTCTTCGGCCTTCTTCATTTGTTTCCCACCCAAGAGATCAGGCTCATCGAGCAGCCACGGGATTAGAGTCGTGAATTCAACAGCCGCTACGGTGTTTCCGAAAATCGCAGGTGGGCGCGCATAACTCGTAGAGAACCAATATTGGAAGCCTTCTCCGGGGCCGGGAAGTGCCTGTATGAGAGGTGGCGAACCAGGCAGTGGTATGGTGGTGAGTCTTTCGCCGGCCTCAATCAATTTGCCGACAAATTAGAACCAGCCACCGTAAAATTGCAACCCGCCTTCGACCGGCCCGTAATAAATTGCTTCGCCTTCTTTGTTTGCGTCGATTCCGAGTTCAGCCAGGAAAGTTCGGAACCCATCCGGGAAAGCCTGCGCTCGCGCTGCAATGAAATTGCGGCAACCTGAACATCCGCACTTTTCAGCCCAACCCTGCTGCCATTGAGCATACACGGCGACAGTCGTATCGCGGTCGTAGCGGACGAGTTGATCTCCCAGGCGAAGTTCAGTCATGGGCATCTATTAAACTCTCACCGTTGATTCCATCCGCTTGGGGAGTTCCGAGTTGGCAAACGACCAACGACCGATGGCTAATGACGGTTCTTACGCGCTGGCCGCTTCCTGACTTCCCAGCGGCAGAAAATACTGCGTCCCCTTGATTGGGGCGGAGACTTTGCGCAGCAGCTCCTGCAAGTCTTCGTTGCGCTCGACGAAGTCTATCTCTGAAGTATTGACAATCAGCAAGTCAGATGAGGTGTAGTGAAAGAAGAAGTGCTCGTAGGCCTTGACGACTTCTTCGAGATATTCCTCGCTGATCGCCTTTTCGCCGGGCGCGTTCTTCTTTTTTAGGCGCTTTTTCAGCACCTCGGGCGTCGCCTGCAGATAAATCACCAGGTCAGGAGTTGGCAACTGCTCGCGAAAATAGTTGTAGTAGCGGTTGTAGGTGTCGAGTTCCTGATCGTTGAGGTTGAGGCAGGCGAAAATTTTGTCTTTCTCGAAGATGAAATCCGAGATAACGACTTTTTGCGATTTCGCGCCCAGGTCCAAGTCGCGAAGCTGTTCGAAGCGGCGCACGAGAAATGTGAACTGCGCCTGGAAGGCTGCGCCCTGATCGCCCTCGTAAAACGCGCGCAGAAAAGAATTCTGCTCAGGGTCGGTGACGCGCTGGGCATTCAGCCGTTCGGCGAGAATGGTCGAGAGCGTACTCTTGCCGACGCGTATGGGACCTTCAACTGCAATGTACCGGGGGAGATCGAAAAGCTTCGCCATGGATAGGTTGCATTCGAGAATATCCCGAGAGGCGGTTGCTGGCAATTGAGGAAGGAGTTAACAGCAAGGCAAAAGCAAAAAGTCAGATGGCAGAAGTGAACCGGGTTTGGCACTTGCAGCTAGTTCGCGTTCTTACTTGCATTCTTCCTTCTGGCTTCTGCATTGCATTTACAATCCCTCCATGCTCGGACTCGCCATTGCCGGAGCGACCGCGGCCGGCGCCGTTTCTCTGGGATATCAGTCCATGGCGCCGACGGGGCAGTGGTTTGGGCGAGCGTTTTGCGGATCACCAGGCGGGAATCGCCTCGCGCTTACTTTCGACGACGGGCCAAATGATCCGCACACGCTGCGCTTGCTCGATGTGCTGGACAAGCACGGCGTTAAGGCAACGTTCTTTGTGATTGGGCGCTACGTGAAGCAAAGGCCGGATATTGCAAGGGAAGTCGCAAAGCGCGGCCACGTGATTGGCAATCATACGTTCACCCATCCGCGGCTGATTTTTCTGCCGGCGGCGCGCGTTCGCGACGAAATCGTTCAGTGCCGGGAAGCGATCACTGACGCTGTGGGCGAGCACTCAAATCTGTTTCGCCCTCCGTGGGGCGGGCGTCGTCCGGGGACGTTTACGCTGGTCCGGCAACTTGGGCTTGAACCCATTATGTGGAATGTGACTGGATTCGACTGGAATCCGCCGTCGGCAGAATACGTCGAAGGAAAAGTGAGCAAGGCGCGCGGCGGGGATGTAGTTTTGCTGCATGATGGAGGACACGCCGCGTTCGGCGCCGACCGCTCGAAGACGGTCGAGGCGGTTGATTGGCTGATTCCGCGCTTGAAGTCTGCGAACCAATTGTTTGCAACCATCCCCGAAATGCTCGTGTAGGGGCAGGCGCCCTCACACAACCTCTTCGAAGTGGTGCTCATCAGCCGGTGCTAAACTGACCAGTCTTCCCGGAGGTCTCCGCCCGTGTCCCACAACCCAGTCCTGGTGGTCCACGGCGGCGCTTGGGCTATCCCTGACGACATGATCGAGGCACATCTGAACGGCACTCGGCAAGCCGTCGCCGCCGGGTGGAGGGTGCTCGAAAAGGGCGGGTCAGCCCTCGACGCCGCCGAAGAAGCCGTCGTCGTCATGGAGAACGACGAGGCCTTCGACGCCGGGCGCGGCAGCTTCCTGAACCGCGAAGGCAAAGTGCAACTCGATGCCCTGATTATGGACGGCGCCACCCTCCGCGCCGGCGGTGTGGGTTGCGTGGAGCACATCGCCAATCCGGTTCGCGCCGCACGCAAAGTGCTCAGCGAGAGTCCGCATGTGTATTTCGTCGCCGACGGTGCGGAGCGATTTGCCGAGGAACATGGCATTTCGCTTTGCAAGAATGAAGACTTGATCATTCCCCGAGAAATCGAGAGGCTACGGGCCATTCAAGCCGCCGCGCCCGGCGCGGATCAAGAACTATTCGCACCCACAATCTCTCACGACACAGTCGGGGCCGTCGCGCTGGATCGTGACGGGAATATCGCGGCCGCAACTTCCACCGGCGGCACCCTGAACAAGGCTCCCGGCCGGCTCGGGGACTCTTCTCTGATCGGTTGCGGCTGCTACGCCGATAACCTCAGCGCCGCGGTCTCCATCACCGGATGGGGGGAGCCGATTATGAAGCTGGTTCTGGCCAAGTGGGCGGCGGACCGGGTTGCTTCCGGCAGTCTGCCGCAATGGGTGGCGGCGGAAGCCATGAATTACTTGAAAGACCGGGTCAACGGACACGGCGGTATCATTCTGCTGGACTCCCAGGGGCGTTTCGGGCTGGCCCACAATACTCCGCGCATGGCCTGGGCGCTACAGACGGCGACGGCTGGCGGGATCGAGTCAGGCATTGAGCGCACCTAGCCGAAGGATTCCGACCAGGCGGTTCCAAACCTGTGCCGGTATCCAAACCGCCAAACCCCATCTTCCGATCCTGCTTGCTTTCCCCCTATAAACTGATGTACAACCAGTCGGTTTCAAAATAAACCCCCGGCACTTCGCGGAAAATTGGGAATGGATGTCGCGTGAGGTTTCTGTAGCCGTCATTTCCTGAATGGCTTAGCTCGTGAGCCAGAAATGAAAGGGCCGTGACTGGCATGGTATTGACCGGTTGTGCCGCGAAGCGCAAGGTGTCGAACCAACAGCAATAGCGGCCGGTGGTCCGTTGGAAGTTGAGAGCTTAGGTCAGAGCTGAAGGTTTCAATTCTGGGGGAGTTGCGACCTTCCGCACGGGACATTGGGCCCTTCAAGCGGACCGCTGGCAAGACCGGAGAGGTCAAAGATCATGCGAATCCCAAGAATTTTCCCGCTCGCTACCGTCGTCCTGCTTTTTGCTTCCCTGGTTTACGGACAAGGCGTCGCCACCGGCGACCTGCATGTCACTGTTAAGGACCAGCAGGGAAACCTGGTGACCAATGCCACCGTCACGGTGCGCGATGAGGCCAAGGGAATCGAGCGCTCTGCCGCCAGCAATGGCTCCGGCGAATACAGCGCACAGACACTGCCTCCGGGGTCTTACACGGTGACCGTGACCGCCCCGGGATTCGCCACCGCCAACGCGCCGGGGGCCGTGATTACGGTCGGCGGGGTAGAAGAACTCCCCATCAAACTCGTCGTGGCGGGTGAAAAACAATCGGTGAACGTAAATGCCGATGCCGCCGCAGTCGAAACCACGCGCACCGGCGTGGTTGATACGGTAAACCAGCGCAGTATTGGAAACCTCCCCAGCAATGGCCGCAACTACATTAACTACACTCTGACCGATTCCCAGGTCGTCCGCGACAACGCTCCTAACACCGGAGCCGCGCCTACTTCGGGTCTGAACATGAGCGGCCAGCGTGGCCGCTCCAACCTCGTGAATGTCGATGGCGCTGACGCCACTGACAATTCGACCAACGGCGTGCGCTCCACTGTCTCGCAAGAAGCCGTGGATCAGTTCCAGATCCTCACCAACGGTTACCAACCGGAGTACGGCCGTGCCTCGGGCGGCGTAGTGAATATTGTGACCAAGTCCGGCGGAAACGATTTTCACGGTGACGTTTTCGGCTTCTTGCGCGACCGCGATTTTCAGGCCGTAAATCCGTTCGCCGTATGCCTCAATCCTCCGTGCTCCAAACCGGCTTACACGCGCGTGCAGGGCGGGAT
The DNA here is from genome assembly GCA_963839975.1 of uncultured Acidobacteriota bacterium. Lineage (GTDB taxonomy): Bacteria > Acidobacteriota > Terriglobia > Terriglobales > Acidobacteriaceae > Gp1-AA145. The sequence goes on from CAWIXA010000004.1 coordinate 47,478, forward strand.
TGCGGCGGGCGGAGCAATCAAGAAAGACAAGACGTTTTATTTCTTTTCCTACGAGATCACGCGGCGGCATGAAACCGGATTCTCCAGCATTGGCGAGGGTGGGTTCGGGCTTCAGCCTTTTGACGCATCGCCCTTTTTTGGAGCTCCCGCCGGATCTGGCGTGGCCGTCATCCAGGCTACAAAAGACCAGGCGGCCTTTCTGGGACAATACGTGAGCGCACCGCCCCCGCCGTTGGTTCCTTTCTTCCAACTGTATTCCGAATTGGTCGGAGCATCGTCGGGCATGGCGGTGAAGGGCGCTTGGCCGGCCTTTATGGGAAACGCTCCGGGGTTCTTCTCAACCTGTCAGAGTCCTCCCTGTTTCGTCCCCACCTCATATCAAACCTTGGCCTCGCAGGAGGGCAATTTCCCGGTGTTCGAAGGCACCAGCCTTTACTCACTCCGCATCGACCACAACATTAATAGCAACCACCGCGTGACGCTGCGAGGCAACGTCAGCCCCAGCACGGTCACAGGAATCGAAGTTAGCGGCGAAGACCAACCCTTCGGGCAGAACGGATACTCGCGCACATCGGAGCAGACCTATCGCGATGTCGCGGGCGTCGCCCAGGAAACCTGGATCATTGGCAATAACAAAGTCAACGATTTCCGCTTCCAATATGCCCGCCGCGGATTGTCGTACTTCTACAACACGGCGATTCCGGGAGGCTCCGATCCGGCAGTCAACATTCCGGGTTTCGCCAATTTTGGACGCGAGCCTTACTCATACATTCAGCGCACCGAGCAGCGCTACCAGTTCTCCGACAATTTGTCCTGGACCCTGGGGCGGCACAATACCAAGTTAGGCGGTGATTTCAATTACATTCCCCTGAAGGCTGTTTTCACGGTCAACTACGGCGGAGTGTACGATTTCGGCAGTCTGTCGGCCAGCAATGTCATTCCCAGCTTCGTCTTCAACTCTCTGCCACCCGCTTTTGCGCAGACCATCCCGGGTGTATCACCGGTACAGTCGTACGGCTTGGGCATTCCCTCTGTCTATGTTCAAGGACTGGGCAGCCCCAGCGATTCTTTTAAGAACATTCCGATCGGAGCCTTCTGGCAGGATTCCTGGCGCGCCTGGCCTAATCTCACCTTCAACTTTGGTCTGCGCTATGACGTGGAAATCGCACCCAAGTTCAAGGCGCCGACTGGGCTGGCCGCCTTCGGATATAACTATCTGGGACTGCAAAAGGGCATTCAGACCGATAAGAACAATTTCCAGCCGCGGGTGGGCTTGGCCTGGGACCCTTCGGGTGATGGCAGGAGCGTGATTCGCGCGTCGTACGGCCTTTTCTACGATCATCCACTGCTTGGCCTCTACTTCCTCGGTGACGCCTCCGATGGTTCCACCAGCGGTCAGTTGGCGTTCGGAGGCACGGCAACCTGCACATTCGCCGGGGACCCGGGCAACCTCAACGCCATTCCCATTTTCCAGGGGCTGCTGGTTAATCCCGCCGCTCCACAGTGCGCTCCCTCGCCGTTTGGGCCGGTGAATGCCGCTCTGGGATACCTGCCCAACCAACAGCAGTTCCAGGCGTTGAACTTTCCGCAATCGCTGTTTCTCAACCAGAACTACTTGACCACCACTCCGTTGGCGGTGGGTTTCCAACCCTTCGGTTACCCGCAAGGCAAGAATTTTGTGTACGCCTACGCGCACCAAGCCAATTTCAGCGTCGAACGCAATCTGGGTCGCGGCTTCACCCTCAACCTGGCTTACAACTTCAACGGCGGACGACACTTGAATCGGCCGATCAACGCCAACACGGTACGCGGCGATTTGATGGTGAAGAACTTTAATGCCGCCCTCGCCGATGGCCAGAGTCCTTCCAGCCCATTCACGGTCAGTGGCTGCAATGTCGGCGCCGGCGGGCCCGTACGTGCCCGCTTCCCTGGTGAATTTCTTCCGGCCTTCAGGACTGAATGCTTCGGTCGCGCAACTCATTCTCGCCACCCAAGGAGCTCCGGGCGCACAATGCGTCGGCTTGGCGGAACAACTGGTTGCCGGTTACGGATTCAATGCCAAATGCGACCCCGTCACGCTGGCCAACTGCGTTCCTTTCGGCGATATGGACGCCAACTTCTCTAACGGCACGTCGGTGTACCACGGCTTCAGCGCCAACCTGCGAAAGGATTTCAATTCTCACTACCAGTTCCTGGCGTCTTACACCTGGTCCCATGCCATTGACGACTCGACGGACTTGCAATCCACGTTGACTCCCCAGGACAGTTACATTCCGGTGCTTGATCGCAGCAACTCTACCTTTGACCAGCGCCACCGCTTTGTCTTCAGCGGCGTTTACCAGACCGGCAAACTCGGTGGCGAAGGCTTTGGCAGCAAGTTTTTGAGCAACTGGACGTTCGCTCCCCTCATTGAGTTCGCGTCCGGACGGCCCTTTAACATCATCACCAGCAACGGGGACAACCTCCAGTTGTCTTCACTCACGGGACGCCCCAACACCTTCGTGAACCCAGCCTGCACGGCGTTCGGAAATAAGCCAGTCAACTCGAAGTTCTCGCCCACTGGGGTTCTGCAGGAGCCATGCATTCTGCCGTTTGTGCTGACCGGAACAACTCCCACCCTGCAACAACTTGACGGCAACCTGGGCCGCAACGCCGGGCTCACGCCGTGGACGGTTTTTGACGACTTGCGGATCGCCAAGCGTATCCCTGTTGGCGAGCGCATGAACCTGGAATTGATTGCGGAAGTATTCAACCTTGCCAACCGCTACAACGTGGCGGCGGTAAGTCCGCTCTTCACCAACGCCGGGCAAGCGACCGCCGCATATGATCCTCGCCAGTTCCAGTTCGGGATGAAGATTGCCTGGTAGTTGCAAAGCACGGGCGGGAACGCCCGTGCCTCCAAACCCTGCTCGTGGAGGCGCGGGCGTCCTCGCCCGTGCTTTGAGTGCCCATTCCTGACCTTTTGGCCCCATCCAGAAGTAACCTAGGCAAAGCCGATTAGGCGTTGACCCATCTAAACCAGGGGGAGTACCATTCCGTATCCTTGCCGAAATCGAGGGCCGGACCGGCGGTAAGTCATAGATGCACATGAGGATCAAGGTTTCCCACATCCCGGTCGCCGCCCTGTTGGCGGTGGTGTTGGCGGGCCTTGGCTGCGCGCACACAAGCAAGCCAGTTTCCGTGCTGCCAGCGTTCCAGGGCGCGCCCCCGATTCACGCCGCCGCGGCGCAATCCGCTCCGCCTCAGAAACCGGCGACCGCAACTCCTTCGGCCGCCCCCGTTGCTAAGATCAATCCCGCTGAACCGAAGCCAGATCCTGCCGCCGAACTAGTCGCCAAGGCTGACAAAGAACTTCAGGCCGGCGAAGAGGAATATAGCTCGGGCAACAAAGACGCAGCCAAGCAGCACTACGACGTCGCCTCTGCCCTGCTGACCACGGCCCCGTCTGACGTTCGCTCTGACTCGCGGGTTCAGCACGAGTACGACCAAGTCCTCGAAAGCCTCAACCAGCTCGCAGCAACCGCCTTGCAGCCCGATAACCCTGCCGACCAGCAGAAGTCCGAACCGGCCCCCATCGACGAGGCCAACGAAGTCCCCGATATTCCCGTGGATCCCAGCCTGAAGGCGAAGGCCGCCGCCGAGCTCAAAGCCACCCGTTCCGATCTACCTCTGATGATGACTGACGAGGTAGCCAGATACATCAACTATTTCTCCAACCGCGGCCGCGGGACCCTCGAACACGGCCTGACTCGCAGCGGGCGCTACCGCGCAATGATCGAACGGATACTGAAAGAACAAGGGGTTCCCCAGGACTTGATTTACCTGGCGCAGGCTGAGTCGGGGTTTCACCCCTATGCGGTCTCGCGGGTTGGAGCACGCGGCATCTGGCAATTCATGGGAAGCCGCGCCCGCGGCTACGACCTCCACCGTGACCGCTGGATGGACGAGCGCCAGGACCCGGAAAAATCCACGCGCGCCGCCGCCCACCACTTGCGCGATCTCTACAACCAGTTCGGTGATTGGTATCTGGCGATGGCGGCCTACAACTCTGGCCCTGGAACCGTGCAAAGTGCGGTAAAACGCACCGGCTACGCCGATTTTTGGGAACTCTATCGCCGCAACGTCCTTCCTAAAGAAACGCGCAATTACGTTCCCATCATTCTGGCTGTGACCATCATGGCCAAGAACCCCTCGCAATATAGCTTGGATACGATTGTCCCCGACCCCAGGATGGAATACGACACGGTGACCGTAAACTATCAAGTAGATTTGCGGCTGGCCGCGGAGTGCGTGGGGGTCACGCCCGCAGAGTTGCAGGACCTGAACCCCAGTCTTTTGCGAATGACTACTCCAACTGGGCGCTTCGATTTGCACCTACCGGTGGGTTCGGCTGCAAAGTACCAAACGACCATCGCGGCAATTCCGCCTGACATGCGGCTGTGGTGGCGTTACCACGAGGTTGCCCCCGGCGAGACCCTGATGTCCATCGCGCGCAGCAACCATACCACCGTGCATGCGATCACAGGCGCCAATCAGCTTGACGCTAGCGCCGACTTGGATCCCGGCGCCAAACTGATCATCCCCTTGGCCGCAGGCAAACATTCCAGCGGTGACGCAGAGACTTATTCGAGGCGGCTTACGGTTTATCGAGTCAGAAAAAGCGACACGCTTGAGACCGTCGCCGACAATCTTGGCGTTCCTCCGGCAACGCTGCGGCGCTGGAACCGGCTGAAAGGCGATAGCCTGGCGGGCCGGCGAGTGCTTTACGTTCACCTGCCAATCAGCCCGGGGGCAGTCACAGAACGCGCAACTCCTTCTAAGTCTAGGCATAGCAGCCATTTAGTTGCCGCCAAATCTGGGACTACGGTGCGCCACACCGTCAAACGTGGCGAAACGCTCTACTCCATTGCAACTAGCTACAACACCAGCGTCACTGCCATCAAGCAGACCAACACGCACCTTGCAACGCTGCGGCCGGGAATGGTGCTGATCATTCCTGCGCAATAAGACCTGCGGTTTCTAAGATTCCAAAGCCTTTCCGAAATCGGTTGCTTAACTCGCAAGCAACCCGTTATAATCCGGCGCCGTCGTAGTTTTGTCTTTCTAATCTTTCCCGCGCGTGCTGACTGCGCATCCGGCGCCGAGGCGTCCGGAAAATGAGGAGGCAAGAAATGATGTTCGAGGAAACCCTCTATCTGCGTGACGACGAAGCCGACGAGTTCGGCGACTCTGGCGCTTACGGCGACACGCTCGACCAGGATTACGAAGAGGAAGAAGAAGAGGAAGAAGAAGCCGAAGTAGTGTCGGTCGGCGAGTTGGAGGTTGAGCCCGTAATTGTGGTTCCAGTGCCGCCCCCGGTTGCAGCAGGCGGCGGTGGCGGATCGAAGCCGGCGGCGAAGAAGAAAGCTGCGGCAAAAAAAGCTCCCGCGAAGAAGAAAGCGCCCAAGAAGGCGAAGAAAAAGGCTGCCGGGAAAAAAGCAGCCAAGAAGCCAGCCAGGAAAGCGGCAAAGAAGAAACCAGCCAAGAAGAAAGCTGCGAAAAAGAAACCTGCTAAGAAAGCGGCGAAGAGGAAGAAAAAGAAGTAAGGTGGGACCTGGCCGCTGACTAGCCCGGAGGAATTTACGAGCCGCAGCCCTGATGCTGCGGCTTCATTATTTGCCGGAGAAAAATTTCGGAACTTATTTCTTCGCGACTGCCTGCAGGCATTTCCCGTAAAGCTCCAGCAGATGTCCGGCATACTCCTCGGGCTTCGACGCGGCGCCACTGCCCTGGAATCCAACACCGGTGGAACTGGTCCGGCCGTAGCCGGTGGTCATAGCGATGAACTTCATCAGATCCAGAGCAATGTCTTCGTTGCGGCGGGATCCCGCAGTGGTGCCGGGCGTTTCATCCATAAAATCTTCTCCGTGATGAGGACTATAAGATTGATGATAACAAAGCCACGATCTTCCTGACGGCTGAGAGCTGACAGCTGATGGCTGAACCTGATCTATAATGCCAATGTAGGCAGCTGGACCGGACGGCCGCTCGCAACATCTTTCGGGATGCGGCGGGAGGAAAGTCCGAACTCCACAGAGCAGTGTGCCGGATAACGTCCGGGAAGGCGGTTTCAAAACCGTCTGACGGCAAGTGCCACAGAAAACATACCGCCTTGGCGGCAACGCCAGGGTAAGGGTGAAAAGGTGCGGTAAGAGCGCACCGCCGGCGCAGTAATGCGTCGGGCAGGGCAAACCCCACACGGAGCAAGACCAAATAGGGAGGAAGTCCGGCTTCGGCCGGGGACGCGTGCCGGCTCGGTGCGCCAAACCTTCGGGTAGGTCGCTTGAGCCGCGCAGTAATGCGCGGCCCAGAGGAATGGCCGTCCTGCCGGAGCAATCCGGCGGACAGAATTCGGCTTATAGGTCCGGCTGCTTTCTTACACCGTCGTTGGTCGTTCGTCGTTGGTCGTTGGCAAAACCGTTCACTCGCTGAGATCGCGAGTTCGCGAGCATAAGTCAAGATTTCTAGATTCATTCCGTGAACGGTTTTGGCCAACGACCAACGACGAACGACCAACGACGCATTTCAAATTCGCACTCCGGAGAAAACCATGTCCGCACCGAGCCGTCGCCCTGAGATTCGCCGCCGCCGCACCCGCAATGAAAAGGTCGCGAAGTTGCGCAAACGCTTCGCCGCTGCTTCGTCCGAAACCGATCGCTCCCGGCTCTCCGCTAAGCTGTCGAAGCTGGCGCGGACTTCTCCCGGACAACCGCTGGTGAAAAGCTAACTCTCGGCTATTCGCACTTCAGCGTTCCGCACTCCGCGATGAGTGGCTGCCGTACGGCAACCCGCTTCACGAGTTGACCGCACTCTCGAGGGGCGCTTCCTTTCGGCGCTTGCCAGCAGCCTCTTCGTAACCGGAGAGGACTTGCTCGGCCGACTTGTCCCAAGAGAACTTCGTCACCTGCTCGTATCCACGCTGGCGAAGTTTTTCTCGCAGCGACTGGTCGAGCAGCACGCGCTGTAACGCGCGCATCATCTCAAAAACATTTTCCGGATTCACCATCACGGCCGCATTCCCGACTACTTCAGGAATCGACGACGTGTTCGAGGTCAGCACCGGAGTGCCGTGTGCCATGGCTTCGAGCGGCGGCAGTCCGAAGCCTTCGTATAACGACGGGAAGACGAACACCTTGGCGGCATCGTAAAAAATCCGCAGCACTTCGATGGGTACAAATCCTAAGAAGCGCACGTCGTTGTGTACCCCGCCGCGCACCACAGTGCGGCGCAGATCGGGATGCTTCGACAGTTCGTCGCCAATGATGATCAGCTTCAGGTCGGGGTAGAGATCGTGCTTGGTCAAGTCTGCCTTCAACGCTGAGAACGCTTCGATAATCCGCACCAGATTTTTGTGCGGACTGATCCTGCCTGCGTAAAGCAGGAATGGATACGTGACCTGATAACGCTCTGCAAGGAAGATGCGGTCGGCGTCGGAAGCGTGTCCGCTCAGAAACCGCTGGTCAATCGCGTTGTAGATGACCTCAATGCGGCTGGGATCAATTGCAAAAAGCTTCTCCACCTCGCTCTTGGTGAAACGCGACACAGCAAAAATTCGCGCCGCCTTCTGCACCACCCGCCGCGTGAGCGTGAAGTGCAACGACCGTTTCAGTCCCGAGCCGCCGCGTGCCCGGTACATGTGCTCCAGCATGTCGTGCACGGTCAGAACGTATGGGCATGGCAGATGTCGCGGAAGCCAAAACAGGTGCGGCACGTGCACCAGATCGCAAGCCAGGCGGCTGACGACCTCCTGGCATTGCACATATCCGCGCAGCGTGTCGGGACCCAGCACGGGAATGGCTTTGAAGTTTTCCGGCAGCTTGCCGATTTCGCTGACCTTCTCTGGAGGCCCGAGCAGGAAGTACTTATTCCCGCAATCAAGCCGGGCCAGCGCGCGAATGATATTGCGCGTGTAAGTGCCCACGCCGAACTCGTTCATCCGGCGAATGTCGATGGCAATGCGCACGCACTGATTTTACGCATTAGAACGGGCGAAGCACAGAGGCTATCTCGTGATCACACCACTGGAAGGAGAGGCAACGGCCACCTTCATATTGTGCCTTCGGATTTGTCTCGCGACGTCTCGGGCGACTCGAAATAACGGATCATCGCCATACAACCACTCTAGGTCTGCCACTCGATCAGGGCATAGCTCCGGAGGAGTGCCCAACAGTTTGGCGGAGAGTATTCCGTCGCCACGTTCGTCAAACAACGTCGAGCCATCGCGATAAAAAGCACCGATCCCGTACTTAACGCCGTCCTCCTCAACTAATACGTTCTCCCGCGTAAGGTCCACGCGCAAAAAGACGTCGGCGGTTGGGGACTCAACCGTGCCGAAACCCGACTTCTTCAACCACCCCGGCAATTCGGAGGCAAACGTTTCCGACGCTTTTGTGTTGCTCACTGAGTCAAGCTTGACAGTCCTCGCCGTGGGGAACTTCTCGCGGATCTTCTCGGCTACAGCCTCCGCAGACTGATTGAAGACGTCGCCGTTCTCATCGCTACTTAGAGACTCACATGAATCTACCGTCTCCGTTTTACCGTTGACGGTTAGCTCGATCCGGGCCACGCCCAAACTGAGGCGATGATTTGTGATTTCAGGATCAACCTGCCCGTTGATAATTGTGTCGGCGCCAACCTCGGTGTTCATAAGCATGATGCCAGCATCTTCCAGCTCAAAATCAATAAAGGACCACAGCCGACGGGATAGCCTCGTGTCGCCGGTCAAATTTACGAAAACCTTGGATATCCGCGATGTTTGGTTACCCGGGAGCCCTACATGTTGCGTCGTCTGCGCGAAAGCAGCTTCGCACGCCGACATCAAAAGCAGCGACGCTGCCACTCGAGCCGCTCGTGTTGCCGTGAATGAAAGGAACACCATCTAGGCACCTGTTGCAATATGTCGCGACACTTCTATGCTTGAATCCCGATGTGTGCCCGCTCCCGTCGTGCCGAGTAGAGCGGAAACGCGTCGGCCAATCCCAGCACTTCGCGGCGAATCTTGTTTAGCTCGGATGCATCTGTACGCCCGTTCAGTGCCTCGCTGATCCAACGTCCAACCTGCCGCATCTCCGCTTCCTTCATCCCTCGCGTAGTCAGCGCTGGAGTTCCAATGCGAATCCCGCTTGGCTTCATGGGCGGATTAACGTCGAAGGGGATGGCATTCTTATTCACCGTGATTCCCGCTTCGCCCAGCGCCTTCTCGGCCTCGCTGCCGAACATGCCTTTGGAGAACACATCGACGAGCATCAGATGGGTGTCGGTGCCTCCGGAAATGATGCGGAAGCCTTCGGTGGCCAGCGTGTCAGCCAGCACTTTGGCGTTGGCGACAACTTGCTTCGCGTAATCGCGGAACTCCGGCTGCAGAGCTTCGCGGAAGCAGACTGCCTTGGCAGCGATGATGTGCACCAGCGGGCCGCCTTGCATGCCGGGGAAAACTACTTTGTCGATTGCAGCGGCGAATTCCTGCTTGGAAAGAATCATTCCGGCGCGCGGGCCACGCAGTGTTTTATGGGTCGTCGAAGTAACGATGTGCGCATGCGGCACCGGCGACGGATGCACGCCTCCGGCAACCAGTCCGGCAAAGTGCGCCATGTCCACCAGGTAGAGCGCGCCAACTTTGTCGGCAATCTGCCGCATGCGGGCGAAGTCAATAATTCGGGGATACGCGCTGCCGCCGCCGATGATCAGCTTCGGCTGTTCTTTCTCCGCCAGCTTTTCCAGATCGTCGTAGTCGATCGTTTCGGTTTCTTTCGTCACGCCGTAGGGAACGATGCGATACGTCTTTCCGGAAAAATTCAGATGATGACCGTGGGTAAGATGCCCGCCGTGCGCCAGGTTCAGGCCAAGAATCGTGTCCCCTGGCTGGATGACCGCCGAGTACGCCGCCATGTTGGCCTGTGATCCGGCATGAGGCTGGACGTTAGCATGTTCCGCGCCGAAGAGCTGCTTGGCACGATCGCGCGCCAAGTTTTCGACGATGTCCGCGAACTCGCAGCCGCCGTAATAGCGCTTGCCGGGATAGCCCTCGGCATATTTATTCGTGAACACCGAGCCCATGGCTTCGAGCACGGCCTCGCTCACAAAATTCTCGGAGGCGATCAGCTCCAGGCCTTCGTGCTGGCGGCGGGTTTCGTCATCAATGGCCGCGGCGATTTGCGGATCGGCTTCGTACAGCGGGCGCGACAGGAGGTCTGGTTTCATGGCAATGACATTGTAAAGCAGCATTCAGCATTCGGCACTCAGACGGCTAGCCTTTCAACCCTCTCCCCAAGAACGATGCCAGATGCCAACCATCCATATATTTGTACGGTGTCTCCCCCATCGAGTAATGCCCGCAGGGAAGTACGGCAACCTTGTGGTCGAGATTGTGGCGCTCGAATTCGGCGACCACCTGACGCGAAAATTCGGGCAGGAAGGTCAAATCGTACTTCGCATACACGATCAGCGATTTCCGCTTCCAACGTGCGAATTGCTGGAAATACGACATCGGGCTGACGGCGCGCCACAGCTCGCGCAGCCGGTCAATATCTAGTTGCGGTTCCAGTCCCTGTCGAATGTGGCGCGTGGACTGGCCGTGCCATACGACGTCGGCGACGTACGTGGACGCATGATTGAATGCGGCGACCTCGATTCGCGAATCGTGCGCGGCGGCGAGAAAGGCATAGCATGATCCCAGACTAGTGCCGGTGATGCCGAGGCGCTCGTAGCCCTGCTGCTGCAACCAGTCGAGGCAGCAGCGAATGTCGAGGACGGCCTGGCGGCAAGCGTCCATGGTACGGCCGATGTTGGCGGAGACCGCGTAGTCGGCGCGTCGGATTTCCGCCGGGCGGCGAATATCGTGATACGGCATGCTCAGCCGCAGCACCGAAATCCCCAGCCGGTTAAGAATGCGGCACAGCGCGTTGTAATTGAGCGCATCCGAGTTCCAGTGCGGCAGCAGCACTACAGCGCTCGTCGGCCTTCCTGTCGCCGGGAACCAGCGCGCATTGGCTAGATTGTTCTCTGGATACGGTGTGTGCACCGGCGAAGTGAAACGGAGAAACTCCGCGTAAGTTCCGGCAACTTTTTTCTCCAGCACCGGATCGGGAACTTCCCGCGTGCTGAAGACCTGCACTTCACGTTTTTCCAGCCGGAAATCAGACGGCGTTTTGTGGGCAAAGAACTCGTCGCTCGCAGCCACCGCACGCGCGTTGTACTCCAGAAGATACCGTTCGCACTCGGCCTGAGTCTGATGCGGCAGAAAGCCGTTGCGGCACGGCCATTCCCGCGTCCACTCAATACCCCACTCCAGCGGACGCACCACTCGGTTGTTGTCCACCGAGGTGAGGCGGGTTTCCCAGTCGTACATCCAGCGGGCGTAGAGCGAAGGCATGTGATTTTAGGATAACAAAGCGGGCATTTGACGCCGGCGTTACTGGGGAGAGTCAAGGCGTCAATGCTTCGTTGAACATTCCTTGCAGCACGTCGTGTGCCGAGCCCGCGAAGCGGCTTCTTCTGCTGAAGCAAGATGATCTTATCCTTGAATTCTGCGATGAGGTCGGGACGGGTCCTTTTTCATTGCCAACAGCGTTCTTGCGAACAAGAGCCTGGTTGCGACATTGTCAGGACAGGCAACGCACAACTGGAGGTTCCCGTCTACGATTTCTCGCTCGCCGCTCAGGAACGAAGACGCGACCCCTTCCATCCCAGCACATCTCACGGTCAGCAGTTGTTCCAGGCGGAGGAGGTACGCGGGGAAATTGGCTCCTGTAGGTACTTGAAAAAACGCCGATGGCGTTTGAGTTTCCAGTTGCGCAGGAGTCGCAATCAGCAGCAGCAACCGCCGCGCCAGGTCCAGCAAAGCACCTTCTGGCTCCGCGGATTGGAAAGAAGCAGTGAGTTCGCCCAGATTTTCGCGATTCCTGGAGCGAATCAACCTTAGTTCGACCACCCAAGGTTGGCTCTTGGTCTTGAGATAGGTCGTCACAACGAAATCGCTCTTTATGGGCCCTCGCAAAGAATACGTAGCTGCGTCCTCGTCTCGCCACGGTACTCCGCTTAAGACAAAGGCCTTGGCCTTTCCCGGCAGCCAAGGCATTAAACTCTGAACCCGCGCCTGGCTTCGGAACCATACCTGCTCTGCGAGGAACAGCGGCAAAGCCCGGCTCATGCGTCCGGGAGGGTCCGCCATCTGGAATCTCACTTTCTCCGATTCGCTTGGCACTTCCGCGCTGGACCCTAAGAAACTTATTACTGGCGCATCCGCATGCTTCGGCGGAAAAAGCTCGGTTTCGGGCGACGACGGCTTGAGCCAAACCGGCCCCTCAATGGCCGCAATTGCGATACTTACGGGCGGTTCATCAGCTACGGTAGTCTTTGCTACCCGTGCTTTCGCGATTTCCGTGTCCCAGAAACTCAAGTGTTGTTTGTAGTCAGGTCGTTTAAGTGCATAGAGTTGGTCCAAAAGCTTCCGGGCAGGTTCGATTTCGTCCAGATCCAAATGGGCCTTGATGAGATTGTTGCCAACCTGAAGGCCGTGTAGCTCAGGCACAAACCTCGGTTCCGTGAATTGCAACAGCTCCTTCAGGTAGCCATGCTTGCCGAGATCGCCGCCCATCTGCATTAGGAAATCGGCGGGAATTTTGTCCCCAACGCGCGACAGGCTCTCCCGATAGTAGCCGAGAGCTTTCTCCAAATCGTGCGCATCGAGCGCGGCTCGCGCCAGCCACAATTGCGCCCGCCAACTGCCGGAAAGAGCCGCTATACGGTGCAGCGCGTCCGCCCCTGCCTGCTCGCCGGAGCGCTCGCGATAGCTTGCTGTACACCAGTCGAGCGCATTGCTCTGATTGGGATCAACTTCAAGCGCGCGCCACAGAGTCGCTTCGGTCTTTTCACTCTGGTTGCGCGCAGCGTACACTTTTGCGAGATTCGTTAATACATATCCATCATCACCGTGCTTTTGCAAGTAAGAGCGGAATATCTCTTCCGCCTCGTCGAGGCGGTTGTTCTTTGTCAGCACGATGCCGTAGGTACACGCGCCGCGCGATGGAAGAGGGTCAGTGTGGTAAAGGTGCTCAGCGGCGCCCAGCACGTCAGAGAAGAATCCATCTTTCAAAGATCCGACAATGATCCCGTAGAGTTGATCGGGCTTGTTCCAATTCGATTTGATGGAACCCGGGAGCACGTTGATACGCCACTGTTCTTTGGTGATGAAGAGTTCGCGCCCAAACTCATCGAACACTTGGAACAGGTTGGGATCAGCTCGCGGGTCCGCGCGTGTAGGCGAAACCGGCGCTTGCGAAGGCACGACCGGTGCCGGAGAAGGTTTTTTCTTGCCAAAGAGTCCCATACTCTTCCCTCGACTTCAGCAGTACTTCCGCGGCACGCGCTTGGAAATCGCGCACAGAATTTCGTAAGGAATCGTGTGCGCCAGTTCGGCATGCTCGCGCGCGTCAACGCTGAGGCCATCGTAGGAGCCGAGTAGCACAACCTCGTCGGCTACCTCGACGCCGGGAATGCCGGTGACGTCGGCCAAGGTCAGGTCCATGGAAATTCGTCCGACGATCGGGGCGTAGTGCTCGCGCACAATTACCCGGCCGCCAGACGAAAGGCCGCGGTTGAGTCCGTCGGCGTAGCCGACCGGCAGAACGGCGATTCGCGCTGGGGCCTTCGTGACATAAGTACCGCCATATCCCAGCGCCTGACCACCGCGCATTTCGCGCAGAGACAAGATGCGCGTCTTCCAGGTCAGCACCGGCTTCACTCCGAGCTTCAGTCCCGCTCCACTGACTTCGCGCCCCGCGCGCTCGAATGGCAGGTGATAACCGTAGAGAGCCAATCCCGGCCGCACCATCGTGTTCCAGCTTTCATGATGCGAGATTACGGCGGATGTATTCGCGGCGTGCACTAGCGGAGGATTGAAACCCGCTTCGCGGAGCTCTCGGCGTGCGTCTTGGAACACCTTGAGTTGTTCGTTTACTGACGGTGCGTCCAGCACCTCAGAGGATGCGAGGTGGGTCGCAAAGCCTTCGAGCTGCAAGTGGGGCGAGGACTTGAGAGCTGCGATCAGAGCGGGCAGGTCTTCGGGAGCAGCACCCAGTCGCCCCATACCGCTGTCCAGCTTCAGATGTATCGCATGCTGCGCGACCCCAATCCGCGCCGCAGCCCTTTCCAGCAACTCGATGTGGCCAACTTCCCAAACGGTTGGTGTCAGGCCGAGGCGGACAATTTCCTCTTCTTCGCCACGCCAAAAACCAGTCATCAGCAGAATTCGAGTTGCGATACCTTCTTCGCGGAGGGGAATCGCTTCATCCAGAGAGGTCACGGCGAGCCAGGTGGCGTCTTCCGCCTCCAGCGTTTTCGAGCACTCGACGGCGCCGTGGCCGTACGCGTAAGCCTTGACCACCGCGCACACCGTGACCCTATTACCGACGTAGTCCCGTACCGTGCGGTAATTTTGCCGGAGATTCTCCAGGGACACTTCCGCCCACGTAGGACGCGTTGCCGCCCGCTTCGCGATTTCGATGGTGGCCACTACCCGCGATTATAGCGGGACGCGTCTGCCCGCCGAGGTTACCGCCGTGCTACTCGCCCAAACCCAATGTTTCCACGTCAGTGTCCAAGAAGAAAATTCACAGTGATTTGGGTTTCCACCTCGACCGGCTCGCCGTTCAGGAGGTAAGGCCGGTACTTCCATTGCCGGACAGCGGTGGCGGCGGCACCGGCCAGCAGCCCCGGTCCGCTCGCTACTTGTAGCTGCTCGATGTTGCCCTCGCGGCTGATGACCGCCTTCAAGACCACCGTCCCCTCCAGACGAATCTGGCGGGCGATGGCCGGATATTGCGGCTCGACACGATGGATGAGGTTGCCTTCCATCATCTCGGAGATTCGGATGGGCCGTGGGGGCACGGGGGCGGTCGGGAGCGGAGCGGGGCCGGTGCCTAATATCCAGTTGCCCAAAGGAAGCCCTGGGCCCGTTTCAGGCCCTAGCGGGGGTGCATCCGGGCCGACGTCACCTGTTGGCCGCGGCTTCCCGAAGGTGAATTTGTGGTTCGCAACTACCAGGACATTGGGCTTGGGAGCTTCGCTGGAGCCGGTCCCAGCGGTTTGATCTGGGGCTGTCACCTGTCCACCAGACAGGGGAACGAAAATTCGATGATCCAGAAAGACCGATGGCAGGGCTTGGGTAAACAGCATGGGAACAATTAACATCGCAGCCACCAGGCTGGTTTGCAGCGCGAATGAGGTCACGGCGGTCCAGCGTCGGATGGAGGGTTGAGCAACGGGCAATCCTGAGAACATAGGGCATCTCCTCAACAGGAACCTGCGCCGTGGTCCTGTTGTGAGATACAGACACCGCCTTGGAGTGTGTCGGGCCGTTCTCTGCAAAAAATAAAAAGGCCGCGTTGGCTCGCGGCCTTGGGAACAAAATCCTGAGTCTGGTGTCAGACTACGGCTTGGCTGGCGTGGTCGGCGTGGTGCTGGGTTTGGTTGCCGGAGCGGCAGGCTTCGCGGCAGCGCCACTGCCTGCAGGCCTCGCACCCGCGCCCGCTGGCTTGGCCGGCGCAGGCACACCCGACTTTGCATTATAGGCATCCACGATAATTTTGGTGATATCGAGGCCGCCGCCGTTCCACATTACCGCCCCATTCGGCCACTGATTGCTGCGCGAGGTGTCGACGATCAAGGCAAACCCGTTATTTTTGGCGTAGTCCGCAAAGATGGGTAACATCTTTTGCAGAATGCGCTGGGCGAGCTCGTTCTCCTGGTTGCGCGAATCCTCCTGAAAGTCCTGATAATCGCGCTCCAAGGCCTTCTGCTTGGTTTCGATTTGCTTGGTGAGGTTGTTCTTAGCCTCGTCGTTCAGCTTGTCGCCCTGCGTATTGAGCTGTTTCTTAAGGTTTTCGATGTCGTCGTTTCTTCCTTTTAGCTCATTCTGTTTGGGTTCAAGTTTCTTGCTTAATGCGTCAAAGTCACGCTGGCCCTCGTTGCTGAGGAAAATGGCGGTTTCCATATCAATGGTACCAACCTTGGTTCCGGTGGGAGCCGTGACCGCAGCGGGATCGCCAGCCGAACTGGGCGCCGCGGGCAGTGCAGCGGCAGAGCCGCTGCTGGTTTGGGCCATTGCCGCCGACGCCAACAACAACGTCGCAGCCGTCAGAAAACGCATAAGCGTAAGTTTCATGTGATTACCTGGACTCCTTGGAGCAGTGCTCCTGAATTTTGTAAGATGCGGTTCCTTGAGAAATCGGAATACCCAGCCACACAAACGCCATCTTTGCGAGTTAAGGCGAACCGACTCAGACTCTCGCATGAAAACTGGGAGCGCCGCGAAAAGCGCCACGCAACAACCAACGACCGGCGGCTCAGGCGTGTGGACACTCCATTATAGAAACAGGGTTCTGAACCGTCAATCCTCCTAGAAAGTCGTCCCTACCGTAAAGCGGAAGGTCTTGCGTGGCTCCCGCAACTGGTACCTGGGGGAGAATGTGTCCCGGGCCAACTGGAACGTATAGTCGCCCGCCGCCCCCGCCGGGAACATACCGCGGGTAATAGGGACCGGCGACTGCGCCAGCTCATTCAATCGCAGTGGGTTGTACGCCCAATAGATACGGAATGGAGCGTTTACTACCGGCAAGAAAACTTGCAACTCCGCCCCAGTCGAGGCCCGCGGCTGCCAATTGGTACCGCTCAAGAGCCCTAGCGTCTGGGGGAAACTGAAGGACTGCGCCCCCACGCACGTAAAGCTGATCGGATCCTCCGCCGGACAACCATAACCAGGAGGGCCGTTGATGGCCGTAAACTGGCCGTTGTTGATACGTAATTGCGACCGCCTCAAGATCGGGTCGAACCCGAAATCAAGAAACGGCGCAATCGCGACCGGCCCAGCAATGGTGATCCGGTATTCCACATTGGACACGAGACTCAGGTCTCCGCCAGGAAACGTAATCTGATCCACCGGAATCCGAATGGTGTACGGCCCACTTAAAGGATTGCTTGGGTCCTTGAGCACGGTGGATCCATCTGGATTCCGCAGGTTCACCGAGGAGGCCGTCGGCAGAAATGCGACCGGCGATATTGAACGGATGTCGAAGCCGCGAAGATCATTTTCGCCGCCCATGTACGAACGCTGGAACGGAGGCGCAACCAGGCCTCCAAATCCCGACAGGAACGATCCCTGGAAATGCACGCCCACCGTATTGCGGCGGTTCTGCACCGGGAAATGGTGCTTGTATTCCACGATGGGCCGCACCGTCCTGACGGTCCCGCCCAGACCGGAGATTTCTCCACCCAGGAAGTACTCCGTTCCCGAATGCGGATAGAGCGCCGCGTCCAGCTTGTTCTCCGAGTAGCTCACCAAGAGCTTGCTGGTGATGATCCCGTTCAACGCATTCGGGCCGCTCACCCCGCTGAACGCCAGGAAGTCGAACAGATTCTTCGAGGCCGTGGTCAGCGCCACCAGCGACGAGACGTCGTACGAGTAAGTGGCCCCCACCCGCTTGAAGCTTCGGTGCAGAGGATAAGAAGCGTTTATCGAAAAACCCTTGCTGTCTTGCGTGTAGTTTTGCAAGCTCTCTAGTTGGGCCTGGTTTACACTCAGCACCTGTCCCGTCAGCAGCGCGTTCTGCCGGGCCTGGTCATACGTCAGCTTGCGGCCATACACCGTGAACCCCGCGGTGAGCGGGCGATCAAACAAGTAGGGTTCGGTGAATCCGAAGGTTACATCTTTCTGCAAACTGCCAAGGTTGGCCTGAAGACTAAGAGTTTCGCCCAAGCCCAGGAAGTTATTCGTGGAGTAGCTCAGCCCAATAAACGAACCCGCCAAACCGCTCACGCCGCCGGAAAGCCCGATCTGGTTCTTCCCCTTCTCTTTCAGCTTAAGGGTCAGATCTACGGTCCCTTCTTTCTCGTCGAGATGGCGCTCCGTGGTCGTCGGATCGTCTGGCTTGATCTGCTCGAAGAACCCCAACTGATTGAGCCTCTGGATACTGATCTTCCAGCGTTGCTCGTTGTAGAGCTGACCTTCCTCAAGCACGAGTTCGCGGCGGATCACCTTGTCACGGGTGGTAGTGTTCCCGGAAAACTCAATGCGCCGCACTGAGAATTGCTTGCCTTCATCCACATCGATTTCAAAGGACGCCACCTTCTTCTGGTCATCAAAAGTGGGGGTTGGAATGGAGGTGAAGTTGATGTACCCTCCGCTGGCGTAAAACGTCTTGAGGTTTTCCAGTCCTTTGGCGATCTTCGAGCGGTCGAATATCTCCCCATCTTTGATGGGAAAGAGGTTCCGCAGCACCTTGCTGTTCGGAAATGCTTTGTTATTTGTAAACGTAATGCTTCCCAGGGTGTAGCGGTCGCCTTCGTCGATAGAGACCGTTATGTCCATGGACTTGCCGGCGCCGTGTTGAATCAGCGGAACGTGAAATCCCGAATGACCGGTGTCGCGAATCGTGGTCTTCGGCTCACCCACGACTGCTTTGAAGTACCCGCGGTTCTGCAACGCCTCTCGCACCAGCTCCATGTCGTCGTCGAGCTTGGTGGCGTCATAGGTCTTGGCAAAGATGCCTTCCAGGAAGATGGAATGCGGAATGCCAATCGGACGCATAAAGTGCATGGCGTGCCGTAGTTCGCGGCTCTTCACGTTCTTATTGCCTTCAAATTTGATCCGCCCGACTTTGACCTTCGGCCCTTCGCGGACCACGAACGTCACTCCCACCGATGCCGGCGGGATAGGGCGAACTTCAGTCCGGATGGTTGCGAACTGGTGTCCGTGCTCCGCCTCCAACTGCTTGATCGTGACCTCGGCCTTCTTCACTTTGGTGGGATCGTATTGCGACTCAATCGAGAGTCCAACCTTGGCTTCCTTGAACCGGTCCAGAATGTCGCTTTTTGAAATCGCGTTAATCCCCAAATAGTTGATTTCTTTGATCCGCGACTTCTCCTTCACATACACGTGCAGGATCCAGCCCTTGGGGGTGGCCTCACGCTCAAAGCGAATGTCCTCGAAGTATCCCGTGTTCCAGAGCGAGTTGAAATCGCGCTCAATGTTGGCCTGATCGTAAACATCGCCCGGACGGCTGAAGATATGTGCCCTGACCGCCTCCGCGGGGACGCTACGGTTGCCGTGCACTTCTATGGCACTGATCACGTCGGGCTGTTGGGCGAACGCCGCCACGCTCGCGAGCACGATGAGCAGACTCGTCACCTGCGCAAGAACACCAAAACAAGTCTTTCTAAATGAAAGAGATGCGCGGCTGGCGGAGAACTTCGCCAGACACTCGGAAGTGTTTTCGCCCCAAATTGCAGGACTATCCTGATGAACGCGAGAAATTGCCACTACCTCAGACAGGTGGAGTATGGAAAACCGTAATTATACGGTAGAGCCGTGGAGAGCGTCCAAAATAGAAGCCAGAAACCCCTCAATTTGCGCCCGCAGAGTCCGGCCGGAAAAGCTCCACCTCAACCAAGACGGAATAAAACGTGGCCGAGTTGCCCATGTCGGTGAGTTTTTCCGATGTAAGCACGTTTATATTGCGATTGCCGGGTGTAAGTTTTGCCCAGTTGAGTTTCGCCGCCACAACTCCCGGTGAAACTTTGTTGTCCACTCTTGCCGTTAGATGCATTTCGCCGCGGCGGTTGAATGCCTTCACCGTATCGCCGTCTCCGATGCCACGCGGCTGCGCATCGGCCGGATTCATCTCCAGCAGGCCAACTTCTTCCATGGCTTGAACGCTCGGAAGATTGGTGAAAGTCGAGTTCAAGAAATTATCGGCCTTGCGCGCCAGCAGTTCTAGCGGAAAAGCCTTCGCATTTTCGGTATGGCGGGACTCCTCCGGAGGAACAAACTCAGCGACAGGATCCAGCCCCGCCGCCTTCAGGCCGTCGTTGTAAAGCAAGGCCTTGCCGCTTGGAGTGCGGAAGTTGCCGTTGGCAAAGGGCAGGAACGGTTTAGCGGACGCGTTTCCGTTTCCTTCGAAATTTAGCCGGACGTGGCCTTCCTTTTCCAATCGCTCCCGCGTGATCCCCCGCAGCCAGGGATTCGGGGACTCCATGGCCTGGTCCATCATGTCTTCCACTGAATCGCGGAAACATTCTTCCTCAAACCCCATCTTTTCCGCGAGGGATCGAAACAGATCCACATTCGACCGGCACTCGCCGAGCGGATCCATCGCCTGGTTCGACACCTGCAGATAGTAATGTCCGTACGCCGACTGCAATTCTTTGTGCTCGAAGAAAGTCGTCGCCGGCAGAACGATGTCGGCATAGTCGGTCGTGTCAGTGAAGAACTGCTCATGCACCACGGTGAACAGATCAGGGCGAAGCAGACCGCGGATTACATCATTGTGATTCGGGCAAACCGCCGCCGGATTCGAGTTGTACACGAACAGCGCCTTCACCGGAGGATCATCCACTACATTCAGCGCTTGCCCCAGTTCGACCATGTTGATTGTCCGCGCTTCCCTGCCCAGCGACGTTTGCATCAGATCAGTGCGTTCCAGAGCGGCATTGTTCAATCCAAACGCCGCGCTGGTGGAGAGCTGGAAGCCGCCGCCAACCTCCTTCCACGATCCGGTGATGCACGGGAGCATGGCGATCGTCCGCGAGGCCATCCCGCCATTCTGCGCGCGCTGTACCCCATAGTTCATGCGGATCGCCGCCGGCCGGCAGGTCGCGTACTCTACCGCCAGCTTTTCGATGTCGGCGGCCGACATTCCCGTCCACTGCGCGACTCTTTCCGGCGGATACTCCTGGGCTTTAGCGCGAAGTTCATCGAATCCCACCGTGTGCTTGGCAACGTAGTCTGCATCGTGCAGATTTCGATTGATGATGACGTGCATCATTCCCAGCGCCAAAGCCACGTCGGTGCCGGGATTGATGGGAATGTGCCAGTCGGCGCAAGCGGCAGTGCGCGTTCGATATGGGTCAATCACTACCAACTTCGCGCCGTTGCGACGCGCTTCTTCGACGAACGGCCACAAATGGACATTGTTGCCATGAATATTCGCCGCCCACGCAATGATGTACTTGGAATGACGGAACTGCTCCGGCTCCGTCCCCATATTGGCGCCATAAACCGATCTGACCCCGGCGCCGCCCGCCTCTGAGCAAATGGTGCGCGCAAGTTGCGAAGCCCCCAGCCGATGAAAAAACCGCCGGTCCATCGAACCGTAGTTAAGCTTGCCCAGTGTCCCGCCATAGGAGTACGGCAGGATCGCTTCGCTGCCGAACGTCGCCGAAATACTGCGGAGTCGCCAGATGATTTCGTCGAAGGCTTCGTCCCAGGAAATGCGCTGGAAATTTTCGGATGATTGTGGAGCGACGGGCGTCCCCGCCCGTGTGGAGCGGCGCGCCCTCGCCCGCGTACCCCTTCGGCGCCACCCGCCGCATGGGATACAACACGCGGTCCGGCGAGTAAACCCGATCCAGATACTTTGCGACCTTGGCGCACAAGAACCCGCGCGTCACCGGATGCGCCGGATCGCCTTGAATCTTGACTGCGCGACCATCTTCGATGGTGATCAGGACACCGCAAGCATCCGGACAATCATGCGGACACGCGGCATGGACAACTTTTTTCACAATGTATTGATTATACGAAAGGCCGTCGTTGGTCGTTTGTCGCTCGTCGTTGGCCCGGCAACACAAGCTGCAACCTTAGTAAACAAAAAAGTTGAGGGTTTCTCGGCGCGTTCGGCGATCTCGGCGGTGAAAAGGGGTTAGGCCAAAGACCAAGGACGAACGACCAACGACCGCTTTCCTAAATCTCCATCACTTCTTTTTCCTTCGCCTTGCACATCTCTTCCATCTTCTTGATTTCGCCGTCGGTGAGCTTCTGAATTTCATCCATTGCGCGCTTTTCTTCGTCCTCGGAGATCTTTTTGTCCTTCATCGCCTTCTTGATGGCGTCGTTGCCGTCGCGCCGGACATTGCGCACTGCCGTGCGATGGTCTTCAAGCACCTTGTGCAGATGTTTCACCATCTCCTTGCGGCGTTCTTCGGTCAGGGCCGGAATCGGCACGCGGATCATTTTGCCGTCATTCATCGGATTCAGCCCCAGTTCGCCAGAACGAATGGCCTTTTCGATGGCTCCGAGTTGGCTGGGATCAAAGGGCTGCACCGTGATCAATTGCGCCTCCGGCGCGTGAACCGTGGCAACCTGATTGAGCGGCATTTGCGAGCCGTAGGCCTCCACGATCACCGAATCCAGCATGTGCACCGAGGCCCGCCCGGTTCGCGTCCCCACCAACGCCTTGCGGAAGTCTTCCACTGCCTTGTCCATGCGGGTCTTCAGTTGGATGTAAGTCTCTTTGAGTCCGGGGACCGCCGCCATTGTGGGTTGCGCCATGTCTGTGCTCCCTCAGAAGTTAGCTGTAGAAAAGTTAGATGCGAAACGGTGAATTATAAACCGTTGGACGATTCAAAAGCGTCTGCTCTTTTGACATTGGTAACATATATGGTACCATTACGAATGGTCGAAGTCCAACAATACCTCGACCCAACTGGATGCAATCCATTCGCCGAATGGTTCGACGGACTCAACGCTCAGGCCGCCGCCAAAGTAGCCACGGCCATTGCTCGAATCGGATTGGGCAATTTCTCTAACGTGAAGGGCGTGGGCGCCGGTGTTTACGAATACAAACTCGACTTTGGCCCCGGCTACCGCATTTACTTCGGCAAGGATGGCGAGATGCTCGTGATTCTACTCGGCCGCGGGACCAAGAAACGGCAGAATCGCGACATCGAGGACGCAGTCGCAAGATGGCAAGACTACAAGCGCAGGAAGAAGTGAGGGGACCCATGGCTCTAACCAAAGACTTCAAGCAGACCGTCCGTGCGCGGGTGCAGCGCGATTCAGCATTCCGCAAGGAACTGCTTCGCGAGGGAGTTGAGAATCTTCTCGCCGGAGATGTCGAAACCGGCAAGGCTGTGCTGCGCGATTACATCAACGCCACGATCGGCTTCGGCGAACTGGCCAAAATGACGCGCCATTCGCCGAAGAGCCTGATGCGGATGCTGGGGCCGTCGGGAAACCCCTACGCTAGAAATCTGATCGAGATCATTGCGTACTTGCAGGAGAAAGAGGGGATCCGCTTCCGGGTGCGCGCGGCAACGGCTTAGGCGAAGAATCTCTGAAATTTCTCGAGCACGAGAGCCGGCAACTCCTCCCGCTTCTTCTTGCCCGCGAATCCCAAATCATGCCCCGCGCCCTCAACCGGCAGCAGCAGGGTCTTCGCCGGAATCAGCTTGCGCGCGGCTTCGATCTCGTCAATCGTCCCAAAGGGATCGCGGGTGCCGCTGACGAACATCACCGGCACTTGGATCTTCGGGCAGATGCTGCGTCCGCGGCTTCTCGGGATGGCCGGGAGGGTGCAGAGGATAGGACAGCAGAAGCAGTCCGTCCGCGAGTTTTGGCTGCTCTGCGACCGGCGTTTCTGCGACAAGCATGGACGCCTGGCGGCCGCCGTAGCTCTGTCCGCCGAGAAAGAGCCGTCCGGGGAAAAGCTTTCGCATCGCGGACACTGCGTGCTTCAGCCCCTCGCGATCACGGACTGCATCGCCGGGCCTGGGCGGGCCGTAGGGACGCTGCTGGCGAAACGGCAGATCGCAGCGCAACACCGCGAAACCCGCTCCAGCAAAGGCTTCCGCCAGCGCGACCAGTAGTCCCATTTGCGCGTTGCCGCCGGCTCCGTGGGTGAGGATAAGGCTGTCGCCGGAAGGGGATTCGGAGCGATGCAGAAATCCTCGCACCGGAGGGTCGCAGGAAGTATCGGAGAAATGCTTGTTTGCGTTCATGGGACTAGAGATTGTCTCTTATGCCCGTTCCAGACGCCTGCAGTCAACGGTAATCTTGTCCATTGTCCCAGATCGCGGTGACAATAGGCTGGGTAACATACGAAATGAAGCGGATGATAGGTAGCCTCGCGGTTGGCTTCATCGGATTCGCGCTTGTCGTCGGCGTCGTGATTGTCACGTTGTGGCTACGCGATACGCGGGAGGATCGGAAACACACGCTACTTGTGAGATCCGAAACACCTATTTTTGCAGGTGGCGGGAATGAACTCTGTGGGGGTAAGCAGCTCGCCATCGCTCAACCAAGCACTACGTTTCAGGTTCAAAGGATTCGGTACTGGAAGAAC
This sequence comes from uncultured Acidobacteriota bacterium, assembly GCA_963839975.1. Taxonomy (GTDB): domain Bacteria; phylum Acidobacteriota; class Terriglobia; order Terriglobales; family Acidobacteriaceae; genus Gp1-AA145. Next base: position 71,633 of record CAWIXA010000004.1, read on the forward strand.
TGCGCGACCATTGATATTGCTTTGCCCGACGGTCGAAAAGGATATTTCGTTCTGGGCAATCGCGACGTTTTAGTTAATCCGCCTTTACACTGAGTCCACGATCCTAAGTTGGCTGCACTGGTTGGCCTCTACCAACGCCCATTCACCACATGCAGCCGCATGAAATTCGTTGAACCCGTGGACATCTGCGTCCCCGCGACCACGCCTACAATGTCCCCCGGTTTGAGTTTGCCGGAGCGCACCAAGTCCTGCTCGGCGGTCTCGACCATGCCTTCGACGCTCAGGTTCTGTTCCCAGCACACCGGATGCACTCCCCACAGCAGGTTCATGCGATTGCAAATTCTGCGCGCGGCTAAAGGCGTAGATGGTCGTCCGCGGGCGGTACTTGGAAATCATGCGGGCGGTGTTGCCGGTGTCGGTGAATACGGCGATGGCGGCCATGTCCACGTCCTCGGCGGCGTGCGCGACCGATTCGCAAATGGTCTCTGAAATCGAAAGCCGGCGGTGTTTCCTGCGGCGCGGCTGCATGAACTCCGCCATGTTATTTTCGGCCTCGACAACGATTTTCGCCATCATACAGACCGCTTCCCGCGGATATTTCCCGCTGGCGGTCTCCGCCGAAAGCATGACGGCGTCGGTGCCGTCGAAAATCGCGTTGGCCACGTCGCTGGCCTCGGCCCGCGTTGGGCGCGGATTTTCAATCATGGATTCCAGCATTTGCGTCGCGATGATCACCGGCTTGCGCCACTCGGCGGCGCGGCGAATCACATGCTTCTGGATCACCGGAACTTTTTCCGGTGGCATCTCCACGCCCAAGTCGCCCCGCGCAACCATCACTCCATCGGCAACTTCGAGAATTTCTTCCAGTTGATCGAGCGCCTGCGGCTTCTCCAGCTTGGCGATCACGGGGACGTCCTGCTTGTGCGCCGCTATGATTTCCTTTACCTCGCGCACATCAGAAGCCGAGCGCACGAACGACAGCGCGACCATGTCCACGCCCTGCTCCAGGCCGAATTCCAGGTCTTTGCGGTCTTTGTCGGTAAGCGCCGGAATAGAGAGCGCCGCTCCCGGGAGGTTGATTCCCTGATTTTCGCCGAGCGTGCCGCCGTTGATGACCTGGCATTCCACGTCCTGCCCACGCACTTCGCGTACACGCAGCTCGATCAGGCCGTCGGAGAGCAGAATGCGCGACCCCGCGCTGACTTCCTGCGGCAGGCGCTGGAACGTGGTTGCGATCACTTCGGCGGTGCCTTCGACTTCGCGCGCGGTGATGGTCACGGTCGCACCCGCCGTCAACACGACGGGTTTGTGGTCTTTCAACGCGCCGGTCCGGATCTTGGGCCCTTGCAGGTCCTGCAAAATGCAGATGGTTCGGCCTTCTTCTTGCGCAGCGTGACGCAAGCTTTCGATGGAACGCGCGTGGTCGGCGTGCTGTCCGTGGGAAAAGTTCAGGCGGGCCACGTCCATGCCCAGCTGCATCAACTCGCGCAGCGCCGCCTCCGAACGGCAAGAGGGGCCGATCGTACAGATGATTTTCGCCCGGCGCCGGGCGGCGAACTCTGGAGGAGGACAAAGCGACTGGCTTCCGAAAGGGTTTTCGCTCTTTTCGCTCATGGATTCGGTGTCCGGATATTGTAACGGGAAAAGCGTCGTCGGTCGGAAACCAAAGGCGGAATTCCTTCGAGTACTTCATGCATTCCCTCTGCCTCCTCGCGGTCAAAAGCTTTTAACCGCAGAGTGCGCAAAGAGAAGCTGCCAAGGACGCGAAGAGAATCCAAGAGGAAAAAAGTTTTGGCCAACGACCAACGACCAACGACCAACGACGTTTTTGCTTCCTACTTCCTCGCCCCGTTCAGTTCCGATCCCAGCCGCGTCCGCGGAAAAAGGATGGCATTGAACTCCGACCCGATCAGGATCACCAGAGAAATGAGATACATCCACACCAGCAGCGCAATCGCCACTCCCAGGGAGCCGTAGATCACGCTGTAGTCGGCGTAATGCTGCAAATACCATCCGAAAAGCAGGGTCACCAGGAACCACATCATGGTGGCCAGGGTCGCGCCCGGCAGCACGCTGTGCCAGGGCTGGGTGCGCGGAACCGCATTGTGGTAGATGAGCGCGATGACGCTCACGCTGGTGGAAATCGCAATCAGCCAACGCACGAACATCCACATCAGATACACGTAGGGGCTGAATTCATGCCCAATGGACGACAGGATGCGCAGTTCGATCCGGTTTCCGAAGGCAACCAGAATGGTCGCCAGACTTAGCGGAATTCCGGCAAGGATGACCAGGGACAGCGCCACCAGCCTCTCCTTCACCAGGCCCCAGACCTTCGGCAGTTCGTAGGAGCGCCGGAAGCCTTCCATCCACGAAACCATGACGCCTGAGGCCAGCCAGAGGGCCAGCAGGGTTGTCGTGGACAGCACTCCGAAAGAATGTCCGGGACTCTTCCGGGAAAGGTAGGCCTGCACGGTGTTGGTCCCGGCCGGAACAATTTCCGTCAGCGCGTTCGATACTTCTCCCAATAGCGGTTGCGTGTTGCGGCGCGAGGCCAGCAGCGAGCCTACGGCAATCAGCGCTGGGAAGAAGGTCAAGATGGACGAATAGGCGGACGCCTTGGCAATGGCGAAGGCGTCGTGCTGAAACGACCGCCACACGGCTTTCCGCAGCAACTCGATGAATCGGAATATCAACGGTGCCAGAGTAGTGGTGCCGGGCTGTTCCAGCAAGCGAAGAGTGGGGCGGGTTTCCAGGTCGGGCGCTTGTTGTGGGTCAGCGTGCATGGATTGCGGTGCTCTAACGCCTCCGAAACCTCGCCAGTCGCGCCAGTTCCCAAAGTGCAGCAACGAGAAATGCGGGGATCACAGGCCAAGCATAAAACATGACATGAATAACCCACATCGGAGGAGGTGTATGGCCTACCCACCCAACCGAGAAATCCCAACTTCCAGCCCGGAGAAGCGAGACAGCCCACAACCCCGCGATGACGGCCCAGACAACCCCAAATACTTTCGCGAAATGAACCAGCTTGTCCATTCCACCTCACAAAAACAAAAGGGTGGATTTCTCCACCCCTTTGCAAGTTGCCGAATTACTCCGCTGTAAGTTCCTCGGTCTCGCCTTCGGTCCGCATGAGTTCGAGAGCGCGCTCGGCCTCTTCGTAGGCTTGCGAGACTTCCTCCTGCACCTTGGCGGCGGCCTCCTCCATCTCTGGAGACAGGCGCACGTTGCGGTAATACTCCATGCCGGTGCCGGCAGGGATCAGGCGTCCGACGATGACGTTCTCTTTCAGGCCGCGCAGGTGGTCCACCGCTCCGTTGATGGAAGCTTCGGTGAGCACGCGCGTAGTCTCCTGGAACGACGCCGCGGAGATGAACGAGTCGGTCGAGAGCGACGCTTTGGTGATGCCAAGCAGCAGCGGACGGCCGGTTGCCGGCTTGCCGCCTTCGCGGATCACGCGTTCGTTCTCTTCCCGGAAGCGGAACTTATCGATCTGCTGTTCAAGCAGGAACTGGGTGTCGCCCACGTCTTCGACTTTCACCCAGCGCATCATCTGGCGGACGATCACTTCAATGTGCTTGTCCGAGATGTTGACGCCCTGCAGCCGATAGACTTCCTGGATTTCGTTCACCAGGTAAGCCTGCAGTTCTTTTTCTCCCAGGACCGCGAGAATATCGTGCGGATTCAGCGGGCCGTCCATGAGCGGTTCGCCCGCTTTCACGCGCTCGCCTTCCTGCACGTTGATGTGCACGCCGCGCGGAACTGAGTATTCCTTTTCAGTGCCGTTGTCGGCTTGCACGTAGAGTTTGCGCTGTCCCTTGGCCACTTCGCCGAACTTCACGGTGCCATCGATTTCGCTGATGACCGCCGTCTCGTGCGGCTTGCGGGCTTCGAACAGCTCAACCACGCGCGGCAGACCACCGGTGATGTCTTTCGTCTTGGTCGTTTCGCGCGGGATCTTGGCCAGCACGTCGCCCGGATGCGCCGTGTCGCCTTCCTGCACCATAAGGTGGGAACGCGACGGCATCAGGTAACGCTTGCTGGTCTTACCCTTGATCACAATGGCTGGCTGGCGCTTCTCGTCGGGAGCGTCCGCAACCACGTGCCGCGACAGGCCGGTGACTTCGTCCACTTCCTCGTGCAGCGTGACCCCTTCCTGCAGGTCCTTGAACTGCACCGTGCCGCCGATTTCGGTCAGGATGGCAAACGTGTACGGGTCCCACTCGACCATCACCTGGCCCAGCGTGACCGGATCGCCTTCGTTGACCTTGAGGCGCGCGCCGTAAACAACGGAGTAGCGCTCGCGTTCCCGGTTCTTGTCATCAACCACGGCAATGGAACCCTGGCGGTTCATCACCACCAAGTCGCCGGCCTTCGACTTCACCGTTTGCAGTCCGATAAAGCGCACCGTGCCGTTGGTTTTGGCGTCGAGCTTCGACTGTTCGGACACTCGCGATGCCGTACCGCCGATGTGGAAGGTACGCATGGTGAGCTGGGTGCCCGGCTCGCCGATGGACTGCGCCGCGATGACACCAGTGGCTTCGCCGAGTTCGACGAGACGTCCGGAAGCCAGGTTGCGGCCGTAGCACATCACGCAGACTCCGCGCTTCGATTCGCAGGTGAGCACAGAACGAATTTTTACCCGCTCGATGCCCGCCGCCTGAATCGCGCTGGCCAGGTCTTCGGTGATTTCGTTGTTGATGTCTACGATCACGTTGCCGTCGTAGTCTTTGATCTTCTCAAGCGACACGCGGCCGACAATGCGGTCGCGCAGCGGCTCGATAATCTCGCCGGCTTCGACGATGCCGGCCACGTAGATGCCGTCGACCGTGCCGCAATCGTATTCGCTGATGATCACGTCCTGCGCCACGTCCACCAGGCGGCGGGTCAGGTAGCCGGAGTCAGCGGTCTTCAGCGCGGTGTCGGCCAGTCCCTTGCGGGCGCCGTGCGTCGAGATGAAGTACTGCAACACCGTCAACCCTTCGCGGAAGTTGGCCGTGATCGGGGTTTCGATGATTTCGCCGGAAGGCTTGGCCATCAAGCCGCGCATGCCGGAGAGCTGGCGAATCTGCTGTTTCGATCCTCGAGCGCCGGAATCCGCCATGATGTAAATCGGGTTGATGTCGCCTTCCTTGTCGCGCTGCTGCATCTGGCCAAACATTTCATCGGCAACTTTTTCCGTGATCGCCGACCAGATTTCGATGACCTTGTTATAACGCTCGCCGTTGGTGATGGCGCCGTCCAGATACTGCTGCTGGACCGCGACCACCTGCTTCTCGGCTTCTTTCACCAGCGTCTTCTTGTTGTCGGGAATGACCATGTCGTCAATTCCGATGGACAAACCGGCACGGGTAGCGAAGCGGAACCCGAGTTCCTTCACTTCATCCAGCATCTTGACCGTGACTTCAAGGCCGTACTGCAGGTAGCAGAAGTTAACCAACTGCCCGATTCCCTTCTTCTTGAGCAGGCCGTTGATGTACGGCATGCCCTCGGGGAGGTGATCGTTCAGAATCGCTCGTCCCACCGTCGTGTTGAGGAACGCCCGGTCGTAAGGCACCGGGTCGGTGTGCACGATGTCCTGATCGTCGTAAGCCGTGGTGAGGTCGATGACCTCCCCGCTGTAGCGCAGGCGGATCGGGGTCAGCGTCTCAATCTCGCCGGCCTCGACTGCCATCAGCACTTCGTCAATGTTGGCAAAGGCGCGGCCTTCACCCTTGGCGCCGGGCTTGCCCTTGGTCAGGTAGTAAAGACCAAGAACCATGTCCTGCGTCGGAACGGTGATGGGCTGGCCGGATGCTGGCGACAGAATGTTGTGCGACGACAGCATCAGCACGCTGGCTTCAACCTGCGCTTCCGGAGACAACGGAATGTGCACCGCCATCTGGTCGCCGTCAAAGTCGGCGTTGAACGCCGTGCAAACCAGCGGGTGAATCTTGATTGCTTTGCCTTCCACCAGCACCGGCTCAAACGCCTGAATGCCGAGGCGGTGAAGCGTGGGAGCGCGGTTCAGCAGCACCGGATGGTCTTTGATGACCTCTTCCAGGATGTCCCAAACGATCGCATCCTGCTGCTCGACCATTTCTTTGGCCTGCTTGATGGTGGTGCAGTGTCCGGTCTGTTCGAGGCGGTGATAAATGAACGGCTTGAACAGTTCGAGCGCCATCTTCTTGGGCAGGCCGCACTGATGCAGCTTGAGCTCAGGACCGACCACGATGACGGAACGGCCGGAGTAATCCACGCGCTTGCCCAGCAGATTCTGGCGGAAGCGTCCCTGCTTGCCTTTCAACGTGTCGGACAAAGACTTCAGCGGACGGTTGTTGGCTCCGCGCAGCACGCGACCGCGGCGTCCGTTGTCAAACAGCGCATCTACCGCTTCCTGCAACATGCGCTTTTCGTTGCGCACGATGACTTCGGGAGCGTGCAGGTCCATCAGCTTCTTCAAGCGGTTATTGCGGTTGATCACGCGGCGATAAAGATCGTTCAAATCGGAGGTGGCAAAGCGGCCGCCGTCGAGTGGAACGAGGGGACGCAGTTCCGGCGGAATTACCGGAATCACATCGAGAATCATCCAGTTCGGTTTGTTGCCGCTCTTGCGGAAAGCTTCGACGACTTTCAGCCGCTTAGCGTATTTCAAGCGCTTCTGCAGCGAGTTCTCGTGGCGCATTTTCTCGCGCAGTTCGCCGGAAAGCGTATCCACTTCCACGCGCTTGAGCAGTTCCTTAATCGCTTCCGCGCCCATCATGGCCTTGAAGCCGGCCGGGCGGTATTGCTGGTCTAGTTCGCGGTACTTGGTTTCGTCTTTAATTACTTCGCGCTCTTTCACCGGCGCGTCGCCAGGCTCGACGGTCACGTAAGCCTCGAAGTAAAGAATGGCTTCGAGATCGCGCAGGGAAATGTCGAGCAGATGGCCGATGCGGCTGGGCAGTCCCTTGAAGAACCACACGTGTGAGCACGGCGAAGCCAGCTCGATGTGTCCGAGGCGTTCTCGCCGGACCTTGGACAGCGTGACTTCCACGCCGCACTTGTCGCAGATGACTCCGCGGTGCTTCATGCGCTTGTACTTGCCGCAGAGGCACTCCCAGTCGGTGACCGGGCCAAAAATGCGGGCGCAGAACAAGCCATCGCGCTCCGGCTTGAAGGTGCGGTAGTTGATGGTCTCGGGCTTCGTCACCTCGCCATGCGACCAGCTCCGGATTTTTTCCGGAGAGGCCAGGCTGATGCGAATAGCGTCGAAATCTGCGACCGGGTTAGCCAAATCAAAAGGACTTGAACGGAACAAGGGCTTCCTCCACTTCCTGCTCTCAGCGGCAGTAGCCGGTTGCCAGTGGCCAGTTGCCAGTTTTTTTGTGTTCCGCTGAGGCCGAGAGCGCCCATCCCCGCGAAACTATTTCTAAGAAACTTAATCTGCTGCCGCGCTCAACACCGGCTTCTTCTCGCCTGCCTTGATCAACTCCACATCAAGACAGAGCGATTGCAGCTCGCGGATGAGCACGTTAAACGATTCCGGAACGCCCGGCTCCATGGCAGCTTCACCCTTGACGATGGCCTCGTAAATCTTGGTACGGCCGTAAACGTCGTCGGACTTCGCCGTCAGCAATTCTTGAAGGATGAACGCCGCGCCGTACGCTTCCAGCGCCCAAACTTCCATTTCTCCGAAGCGCTGTCCGCCGAACTGCGCTTTTCCGCCCAGCGGCTGCTGGGTGATTAGCGAGTACGGCCCGATGGAGCGCGCGTGGATCTTGTCGTCCACCAGGTGCGACAGCTTCAGCATGTAGATGTAGCCGACGGTGACCGGCTGTTCGAACTTGTCACCGGTCATGCCGTCGTGCAAAGTCGTCTTGCCGGACTCTGGCAGGCCTGCGGTCTTCAGCAGCGACTTGATCTCGTGCTCGCGCGAGCCGTCGAATACCGGCGACCCGGTGAACACGCCACCGCCCAGGCTTTCCGCGACCGCCATCAACTCGTCGTCGGGGACCTCGGAAATTTCCTGCTCGAGTGTCGTCCCCTTGAACAGCCTCTGCAGTTCGCGGCGAACGGTCTCTTCGCGCGAATTTTCTTTCAGGAACTCGGTGATCTTCTTGCCGAGTTCGTGCCCCGCCCATCCGAGGTGGGTTTCGAGAATCTGACCCACGTTCATACGGGAAGGAACACCCAGAGGATTGAGCACGATCTCGACCGGCGTGCCGTCTTCGAGGTAAGGCATGTCCTCGTCCGGCAGAATGCGGGCAATCACGCCCTTGTTTCCGTGACGGCCGGCCATCTTGTCGCCCACACTCAGCTTGCGCTTCATGGCGATATAGACCTTAACCAGCTTGATCACGCCCGGCGGCAGCTCGTCGCCCTTGGTGAGCTTGTCTTTCTTTTCGCCGACGATCTTCTTGAGAACGTCAATCTGACGCGACGTCATCTCTTCGATTTCGTCAATCTGCTCATTCACCCGCGGATCTTTGTCGTTGTACTTAATACGCTTCAGGTTCCGCGTGGAAATGCGCTCAATGGCATCGCGATCGAGAATCGCTCCCTTTGTCAGCAAGCGCTTGTTGGTGCGCTCGTCGTGCAGGTCAGCCTGCACTTCTTTGCCGCCAAGAATCCCCTCCAGGCGCTTCAAGCGTTCGTCAGTCAGAATGCGGATCTCGTCAGAAAGGTTCTTCTCGAGTTTCGCAATCTGCGTCTCTTCAATCGCCTTCGCGCGCTGGTCTTTTTCCTGGCCCTTGCGGGAGAAGATCTTCACGTCCACGATGACGCCTTCGATTCCCGGGGGACAGTAGAGCGAAGCGTCGCGAACGTCTCCGGCCTTTTCGCCGAAGATGGCGCGAAGCAATTTTTCTTCCGGCGTCAGCTGGGTCTCGCCCTTGGGTGTGACCTTGCCCACCAGAATGTCGCCCTGCTTGATTCCGGCGCCGATACGGATCACGCCCGCTTCATCCAAATTGCGCAGCATGGTTTCGCTGACGTTGGGAATGTCGCGCGTGACTTCCTCCGGCCCCAGCTTGGTGTCGCGAGACTCGATTTCATATTCCTCGATGTGGACCGAGGTGTAGTAGTCCTCTTTCACCAGCTTTTCCGAAACCAGGATCGCGTCCTCGAAGTTGTAGCCGCGCCATGGCATGAACGCGACCAGCACGTTGCGCCCGAGAGCGAGCTCGCCCTTATCGGTGCAAGGCCCGTCGGCAATGACCTGGCCCTTGGTCACGCGCTGCCCGCGCTCAACCACCGGCTTCTGATTGATGCAGGTGTTCTGGTTGGAGCGCTTGAACTTGGTCAGCTGATAAATATCGCTGCCCACTTCGCGCGAAAGCTGTCCAGGATGATGCTCACCCTCGACGCGCACAATGATGCGCTCGGAATCCACCGAGTCGATCACACCGTTACGCTTGGCGAGAATTACCGCGCCCGAGTCGCGTGCCGTAACCCCTTCCATTCCTGTTCCAACGATGGGAGCTTCGGCACGCAGCAGCGGAACCGACTGCCGCTGCATGTTCGCGCCCATCAACGCGCGGTTCGCGTCGTCATGCTCCAGGAATGGCACCAGCGACGCAGCCACTGAAACCAACTGCTTGGGGCTGACGTCCACGTAGTCCACGTCGTCCTGGCTAACCAAAACGAAGTTGCCGGCCTTGCGGGCGTTGACCAGATCGCCGACGATTCGTCCCTTTTCGTCGAGTTCCACGTTGGCCTGCGCGATCACGTGCTTGTCTTCTTCCCAAGCGGAAAGATAGAACGAGAACGGCTCGAGTTCCGCGGGCCGCTTCTTGCGCTCTTTCAACTCGGCGTTCATCTTCTCGGCTTCGTGCTTCTCGAGATGGTCGCCGGTTTTGCGATCGCTGTCGCCGGCGTTCACGATGGTCACGTAGTCGAGCACCCGCCCGCCCTTCACGCGGCGATACGGCGACTCGATGAAGCCGTAGTCATTGATGCGCGCATAGCAGCTCAACGATGAAATCAGTCCAATGTTCGGACCTTCTGGCGTTTCAATCGGGCAGATACGTCCGTAGTGCGTCGGATGCACGTCGCGGACTTCGAATCCGGCGCGCTCACGCGACAAGCCGCCCGGCCCAAGAGCCGACAGACGCCGCTTGTGGGTAATTTCCGACAGCGGATTGGTCTGATCCATGAACTGCGAAAGCTGCGATGATCCGAAGAATTCGCGAATCGCCGCCATCACCGGCTTGGCGTTGACCAGATCGTGCGGCATGGCCGTGGACATTTCCTGGTACACGGACATTTTTTCTTTGATCGCCCGCTCCATGCGCACCAAGCCGATGCGGAACTGGTTCTCAAGCAATTCGCCGACTGCGCGTACGCGGCGGTTGCCGAGGTGATCGATGTCATCGACCGCGCCAATGTTCTTGCGCAGCTTCAGCAGGTAATTGATGGTCGCATAGAAATCGTCGGGATCGAGCGTGCGCTTGTCCAGACTGGTGTAATCGCTGTTCTCGAACAGCTTGATGTTGAACTTAAGCCGGCCGACGCGGGAGAAGTCATACTTCCGGGCATCGAAGAACATGCCATGGAAGAGCGCGGTGGCCGTATCGAGCGTCGGCGGATCGCCGGGACGCAGCTTGCGGTAGATTTCGATCAGCGCTTCTTGCGGCGTCTTCACGGAATCGCGCTTCAGCGTCTGGCTGATGACCGTGCCCACGTCATCGCGCTCGGGGAAGAACAGGTTCATTTCGATGACGCCGGATTCGAGGATCTTCGCAACCTTGTCCGGAGTTATTTCCGTGTTGGTTTCGAGGAACACTTCGCCGGTCGTCGTGTCCACGATGTCGCTAGCAGCCCACGCGCCTTCGAGGTCGCTGACATCCACTTCGATCTCGCTGATCTTTGCTTTCTGAATTTCCTTTAGCGTGGCGGCGTTGATCTTGCGGCCGGAGTGCGCAATTTCCTCGCCCGACTTCGACTTGATGCTGTGCGCCAGCTTCATGCCCACCAAGTTGGTGGCCTTTTCGCTGTTCGGATCAATCGTCCAGAAGAGCTTCTTGTCACGGACGACGAGCCGGTCCACGGTGTAAAACGTCCGCAAAATGTCTTCGCCGGTGCGCAGGCCCAAGGCGCGCAGGAAGATGGTGCCCAGGAACTTGCGCTTGCGATCAATACGCACGTACAACACGTTCTTCTGGTCGTATTCAAATTCAACCCACGATCCGCGGTAAGGAATGATCTTGCCGAGGAAGTAGGTGCGGTTGTTCGCAGTCTCAAAGAACACGCCCGGCGAGCGGTGCAACTGGCTGACAATTACGCGCTCGGTGCCGTTCACAATGAAGGTGCCGTTCTGCGTCATCAGCGGTACGTCGCCGAAGAAAACTTCCTGCTCTTTAATGTCGCGGATGGAGCGGTTCCCGGTCTCAGCGTCCTTGTCGAAAATCGTCAGGCGCATGGTGACCTTAAGCGGCGCGGAGTACGTCATGCCGCGCTCTTCGCACTCGGCCACGTCATATTTCAGCTGCAATCCAACCGGGTCGCCGCACTTGTTGCAGAAGTCCGGAGTGTTCGCGTTGTAAGTGCCGCACTTGTGGCAAAGCACATCGCCGGGATGAAACGGATCAGTGATGACGGTGTTGCCGCAATTCTTACAAGTGGTGCGCAGGTGATGCAGCCCCTTCAAGTGGCCGCACTTGCACTCCCAGTTGCCGATAGCGAAATCGACAAACTCAAGCTGCGAGATGTTGCGGAAGTCGGTGATCGGAAACACCGACTGAAACACGGCCTGCAAGCCCGGCGTCATCGCGCTCGCTGGGCAGGCGGTCCATTTGCAGGAAGCGCTCGTACGAACGCTTTTGGACCTCGATCAAGTTAGGAATCTGGATGGTGGCTGGAATCTTGGAAAAATCGAAGCGTTTGCGGAAGCCGTTTCTTTTCGACATTCGGAGTCACTCCCAAACTTTTATGCGCAGCTTTTTCGCGCAGCCGGGGCTGCACTCAACTGCAAAACAGCGGGCACTCTGGCGATGCCCTGGTTCAGGACCCGGTACAGAAGATCAGCGGCGCCCGGCACTTCGCGGAGACAGATGAAAAATGATCGGCGCCAAATCCGATTCTTGCAAAACACACAAATGCGCCCGCAGGGACAGCCCGTCCCTCAGGCGCCGTTGGCAGCGCATGGCCGATTTGATTTTTTCTTTTCCGCGCCAGTTCTAGGGCCTGTTCCCGTCTCGCCGCCCGCGAGACAGTTGCCAATCCGTGTCCAGCGGCCCGCTCCGCTTCCCTGGGTCCAAGTCTTGTGGAGGGCCGCTCTCTCTGGATGAAGTAGGAAGCGGTGCTGTTAGTGACAATAATAGCACTACTCCCCGATTCACGCCAGTCGTGGTCTCAAAATTGCTAGCTGCCTCAGGATTTTGGAGCGCCGGGCGTCTCGGCCCGGCTCGACGGGCGAGACGCCCGTCCCTCCATAACCCCAAGAAAATGACTACTTTACTTCGACAACCGCGCCAGCTTCGGTGAACTTCTTCTTGATGGTCTCCGCTTCTTCCTTGGAGACGCCTTCTTTCACCGCCTTGGGCGCTCCGTCCACCAGGTCCTTGGCTTCTTTCAAGCCCAGGCTGGTGACTTCACGGACCGCCTTGATGACGTTGATCTTGTTGGCCCCAACTTCCTTGAGGACAACCGTGAACTCGGTCTGCGCTTCAGCCGCCGGAGCCGCTGCCGCCGCTCCACCGCCGCCGGCAACCATCACCGGGGCCGCTGCCGCTGCCGAAACTCCCAGCCGCGATTCCAGTTTCTTTACCAGTTCTGCCGCGTCCAGCAACGACAGTCCAACGATCTGCTCTTCCAACTGCTGCAAGTCCGCCATTTCAGTTCTCCAGTGTTTTTGATTCTTTCTCTCAGAGACGCAGCTTGCCGCGCCTCATTCTTTCGTTATCCGTAAACCAGGTTTCCAGTGCGCCCTCGTCTTTCATCCACGCCAGACAACGCGGTAAAGACCAGACCTGCGCAACCCTTGGCTTCGGACAACTGAAACTTGTTTACGCGCCAGCCGCCGGCGCTTCTCCGCCAAACTTGCCCTTCTCCACGCCCTGGCTGATGACCACCGCCAGATCGCGTCCCACGGCGTTCATCGCCGTGACCAAACGCTGTGCCGGCGAATTGAGCAGGAACAGCAGCTTGGAATAAATCTCTTCTTTCGACGGCATGGACGCCAGCGACTCGATCTGTTTGATCGAGATCACGCGGCCTTCGACAACACCCGCTTTGAAGGTGAACTCCGGATTGTCCTTGGCGTACTTGGACAACGCCTTGGCCAGCGCCACCGGATCGCCTTCGGTGTACGCGATCGAGGTTACGCCGGAAAGATCTTTCAACGCGCCTTCGACCTTGGTGCCCTTGGCCGCGAGTTCCGCCAGCGTGTTCTTGACCACGGTGTACTTGGCGCCCGAACTGCGAAGCAACTTGCGCAATTCAAAATCCTGCGCCACAGTCAGCTTGCTGTAGGTGGTCACAATCACCGTCGAGACGCTCTGCAAGTCTTTACCCAGCTGTTCGACTTGCTCTTTTTTCTTTGCCCTGGTAACCGCCATATTCAATCCCTCAAAAAGTTTTAATGGAGAGACGGGCGTCCTCGCCCGTCCGCGGACCTTTAGGCCCGCTTAAGCCTTTGAAGCCGTTTCGATCGCCGATGTATCCAGCGAAATCCCCGGGCCCATGGTCGAACTCAAATAGCAGCCCTTGATGTACTTACCCTTGGCCACCGACGGCTTGGCCTTGATCACGCTGGTGATCAACACGGTCGCATTCTCAATCAGCTTGTCCGGCGAAAACGAAATCTTGCCTACCGGAACGTGAACCAGCGCCGTCTTGTCGGTGCGGAACTCAACCTTGCCGGCTTTCACTTCCTGCACCGCTTTGGCCACGTCGAAAGTGACGGTCCCGGTCTTGGGATTCGGCATCAGCCCCTTGGGGCCGAGGACTTTGCCCAGACGGCCGACCGACTTCATCATGTCGGGCGTTGCCACCAGCGCATCGAAGTCGGTCCAGTTCTCTTTGGTGATTTTCTCCACCATGTCTTCGCCGCCGACAAAGTCTGCGCCCGCCGCTTCGGCTTCACGCAGCTTTTCGCCGCTGGCGATCACCAGAACTTTTTTCGACTTGCCCAGCCCGTGCGGCAGAACCACCGTTCCGCGCACCATCTGGTCGGCATGCTTGGGATCGACTCCCAGCCGCATGGTGACTTCGACGGTCTCATCGAACTTGGCAAACTTTACTTTTTGCAGCAGAGGTACAGCGTCCTGCAGCGTATAAGGGCGCGGCTCAACCTGCTTCCGCGCTTTGACAACGTTCTTTCCAACTTTTCTCATCTGCTTTTCCTCGTCTCCCACCGCTGAACGTTGTTCCGGTCAGCCGTAGTGATTTCGACTGGGGGCTAAAGCCCCTGTTTCAAAACTCGTCTCCGCGGCACGGCTAAAGCCGCGCCCTCCCGGTCAAGCGACTTACCCAACTACTTCAATTCCCATCGACCGTGCCGTCCCGCGAATGCTTCTGATCGCCGAGTCCACCGACGCTGCATTCAAGTCTGGCATTTTCTGCTTGGCGATGTCCTCAACCTGTTTCAGCGTGACCTTGCCGACTTTGTCTTTGTTGGGCGCGCCCGAACCCTTGGCAATCCCCGCCGCGCGCTTCAGCAAAATCGCAGCTGGAGGCGTTTTGGTGATGAAGGTGAACGAGCGGTCGCTGAACACCGTGATCACCACCGGAATGATCAGCCCTTCCAGTTCCTTCTGGCTGGTGCGCGCGTTGAACTGCTTGCAGAATTCCATGATGTTGATCTGCGCCTGACCGAGCGCGGGACCAACCGGCGGCGCCGGCGTCGCCTTGCCCGCCGCGATTTGCAGCTTTACCGAACCTGTAGCTTTTTTCGCCATCGCTTGTCCTTAACCCTACCCCTGCTTTTCAACTTGCTTGAATTCCAATTCCACCGGCGTAGAGCGCCCGAAGATCGTGACCATCACTTTCAGCGTTTCGCGGTCGTCGTTGACTTCATCCACCACGCCAGTAAACGTGGCAAACGGCCCTTCGGTGATGCGCACCGTTTCGTTCTTCTCGAACTTGACCTTGAGCTTGGGCTTGTCCTTCGATTCGCCGGCCCGGTACACAATGTGCTGCACTTCTTCTTCGGAAAGCGGCGTCGGCTGCTGCCCGGTGCCGACAAATCCCGTGACCCGCGGCGTCGCCTTGACCACGTGCCAGACGTGGTCGTCCATGTCCATCTCAACCAGCACGTAGCCGGGATAGAACATGCGCTCGACGTTGTACTTCTTGCCGTTCCGAACTTCGGTGACCGACTCAGTCGGGATCAGCACCTTTCCGATCTTGTGTTCCAGAGCGAACGCCCGCACCCGCGATTCCAGCGACTCTTTCACTTTGCGCTCGAATCCCGAATAGGAGTGGATGATGTACCACTTCATGTTCGGATTGCGAGGCGGCTCGGCGACGGCAGCGTTGTCTGGCGCAGCAGGCGTCGCAACATCCGTACTGCTGGTTTCGTTGTTGGTCTCGTCCGGCATAATCTGAAAATCCTCTGAAACTGTTCAGCTACTTCGCGAAAAAGTGGAACAACCGGTCCACGCCCGCGTTGATCACATAATCGATGACGAAGAAATAGACGCCAAAGATAGAGATGGCGACCAGCACGACAGTCGTGGTCGCCTGGACTTCCTTGCGTGAGGGCGCTGTGACCTTGCGCATTTCGGTGCGCACGTCGTTGTAAAACGACTTGACCCGCTGCGGCCAGGACTTAATCCCCTCGCCAACATTGTTCCCCGCGGCTGCGCTCGAAGTTGCCATTTTCCTCGCCTCAACTCCCGTGCTCTTCGTTTCGCCTGACTACTCTTCGTTCCGGCCTTCGCACCTAAATTCTGGCAGGGGCGGAGGGATTCGAACCCCCAAGTTCGGTTTTGGAGACCGACAGTTTAACCGTTGAGCTTACGCCCCTGTTCACATCGGGTGATCGCAGATCGGATGATCGGGTGATTTTCAGATCGCCCGACGACCCGATCACCAGATCGCCCGATTATTTCACTTCCTTATGCGGCGTATGCTTCCGGCACCGGTTGCAGAACTTCTTCAGTTCCAGCCGGTCCGGCGTCGTCTTGCGGTTCTTCGTCGTCGAATAATTCCGCTCTTTGCAATCACCGCACTGCATCGTAATAATTTCTCGGGGCATAAAAACAGCTCCTAGCTCTTAGCTTCTAGCTCTCCAAACCCAACATCACGTAACATCGCGTGACTTAGGCTTCGAGCTACTCTCGTTCCTCAACCCAGTCGTGACCGGCTCGCCTAAGGTGACTACCAGCACCAAAGCCGCGACTCCAGCACCAATAGCACTCAACATTGCTGATAACAGCATCCCATGCGACGCTACCCACCATCCAAATGTTCCCGCCAACACATTCGGATTGCCAACTCCTACTGCACAATCTCGCTGATCGCGCCCGAGCCCACGGTGTGTCCGCCTTCGCGGATGGCGAAGCGCAAGCCCTTTTCCATCGCCACCGGCGTGATCAGCTCAATCACCAGCTCCACGTTGTCTCCCGGCATCACCATTTCGGTGCCGCCTGGAAGCTCGGCCACGCCCGTCACGTCCGTCGTGCGCAGATAAAACTGCGGACGATAGCCCTTGAAGAACGGCGTGTGCCGCCCGCCTTCTTCTTTGGTCAGGATGTACACCGTCGCCTTGAACTTGGTGTGCGGCGTGATCGATCCGCCCTTGGCCAGCACCATGCCGCGCTCGACATCGTCTTTGCCAATGCCGCGCAACAGCAAGCCGGCGTTGTCGCCCGCCATGCCTTCGTCCAATTGCTTCTTAAACATTTCAACGCCGGTGACAACCGTCTTGCGGGTGTCGCGGAAGCCGACAATTTCCACTTCCTCGCCGACTTTCACTTTCCCGCGCTCGATACGCCCGGTCACCACCGTGCCGCGGCCCGAGATCGAGAAAATATCTTCGATCGGCATCAGGAACGGCTTGTCCAACTCGCGCGCCGGTTGCGGAATGGATTTATCCACCGCTTCCATCAGCTCATCAACTTGCTTTTCCCACTTGGCTTCGCCGTTCAGCGCGCCCAGCGCCGACAAGCCGAACCACCGGCGCACTGTCTCCCGGGAATCCGTAGCTCTTCAGCAGTTCGCGCACTTCAAGTTCCACCAGATCGAGCAACTCGGGATCGTCCACCGCGTCGCACTTGTTCAACGCAACCACAATGTAAGGCACGCCGACCTGGCGCGCCAACAGCACGTGCTCGCGCGTCTGCGGCATCGGACCGTCGGTCGCAGCCACAACCAAGATCGCGCCATCCATCTGCGCCGCGCCGGTGATCATGTTCTTGATGTAGTCGGCGTGGCCCGGGCAATCCACGTGCGCGTAGTGCCGGTTCGCCGTCTCATACTCGACGTGCGCCGTCGCAATGGTTATGCCGCGCGCCTTTTCTTCCGGAGCGTTGTCGATCGAATCAAACGACCGGAACTGGATCTTCGGGTTGTGCTTCGACAAAACCTTGGTGATGGCCGCCGTCAGCGTGGTCTTGCCATGATCAATGTGACCGATGGTGCCTACGTTGCAGTGCGGCTTATTCCGTTCAAATTTCTCTTTCGCCATAAATCAGCTCTTAGCTCCTAGCTTTTAGCTGCTAGCTTGAATCAAAACCCTAAAAAATCTCTGTCATTCCGAACCGCTTCAGCGGTGAGGAACCTGCTTTCCAGTGCAGCGCCACCGCTCAGTAATACTGATACAGCTTGTGGAACTTCGTTCTCAACGCCGCGTCCACTTCTTCAATCTTGGACAGATAAAACTCTTTCATCTGCGCCTGATCTGACAAAGCCAGCGCTGCGTACAATCCTTTCGCAGTCTGCTCCCGCCAGCGCTCCATCCACTTGTTCCAGGACGCCCTTCGCCAGCACCAGATCAAAATTCCGAATCCGCAATCCCGCGCTAGCGACCCGCTTCAAATACTTGCCGGCATTTTCGCGAGCCAGCGCGCGGTTGATGGCGCCTTTCAGCTCCTCGAATTCTTTTTCGTTCTCAACCTTTATTACTGCCTGCTCGAAGCCCACGGCTTGCACCTTTTCCAAATCCTGGAGCGGGAGACGGGAATCGAACCCGCGACCAACAGCTTGGAAGGCTGTGACTCTACCACTGAGTTACTCCCGCAAAAATCAGCTGTCAGCTTTCAGCTGTCAGCTCTCAGCAAAACCTCAGCGGCTAAAGCCACTCTTCTTTGCGACTCTTAGCGGCACGGCTAAAGCCGTGCCCTCCCAAAACCTTCATCCGAAACCTCGAAATCCAACCAAATCTCTGGAGCCGATGATCAGGATTGAACTGATGACCTCTCCCTTACCAAGGGAGTGCTCTACCAACTGAGCTACATCGGCTCACTGCTCACTCCCACTTTCGCCGCTCCGGATGCATGACATCTTTACGGCGCACCCACGTCTTCACTGCAAACAGCGCCAAAACCGCCAGCGTCGCAATCCGGATTCGCGTATCGCTCAATGTCGTCAGCGCCAGGACTGCTAAGGCTGCATACGCCACCAGCGCTATTACGAATCGCTTCACCGCAAACCTGATCTTTCAGAACCTCTTTAATTCAGAGCCTCTTCAATTCTGGTGCACAGGGAAGGATTCGAACCTTCGTACCTCGCTAGGAGGGACAGATTTACAGTCTGTTGGCTTTAACCACTCACCCACCTGTGCAGAACTTCGAACCCATTTTCCGGACGCGCTCCAGCACAGAACCGCTTTCACCCTGCCATTTGGGGATCAGAAGGTGCGCACCAAAACCCGCGCGCTAACAGCTCATCTGGAAAATTCCCTTATGGATTGCTGATGGGAAAAACCGTCCGCCGCCTTATATTCTAAACCATGAGTGCCGAAGCAGTTCCTTCGCGTCGCTCAGGATTTCGGCTGCAGGCTCCCGCTTCGCTCACGCCTGCAATACGCCTCAACTCTGGAGCTGGCGAAGGGATTTGAACCCCTGACCCTCTGATTACAAATCAGATGCTCTACCAGCTGAGCTACGCCAGCAAGTGGGACATGCCCGAGCATCGCCCCCTGCCACACTAATCCCTTCTTCTTTAACGGGACAATTATAAAAGGTACCATAGCGGTAATTGACGTGCAAGAGCGGCGCCTTCAGCCGGAGTGACTGGGGCATTGCACTCGGTGTACGCTTTCAGTTTGCGGATCCAAAAACCAACTCTGCGGATCACCAAGTGGCTGCGACGGATCGGGACGGCCGGCCCGCGCATACCCCTTGAGGCTGAGTGTACTGCGTGTGCAGATGCCCAGTTCAAGATCAAGCATGACAAGAGCAACGAGTATGGTTTCTTCTACCGTTCGGATTATAACCGCGACCGCAATCTCAGCTTTCTGCAGCGCGAGTTCGAACTGCACCTGAAACTCATCCATCCAGACGAGTCCCCAGCAAAATCCCAGACGTGATTGAAAGACTACTCGATGCAGCTCTGGTTCAATCGCGCCAATGAAGTCAGCATCCGCGAGCAGCTCGTCACCCAGGTCATTCTGGGGATTCTGAGTGGCGACCTCGCTCCCGGACAGCGCCTGCCCAGCACCCGCGAGCTGGCGCGGCGGTTCAAGCTGCATCCCAACACCGCCAGCGCCGGATACCGGCAACTGGAGCGCGAAGGCTGGCTGGAATCCCGGCGCGGCAGCGGGGTATTTGTCCGCGAGAGTAAAGGCAAAACCGCGACACGGCCATCAGGCGGCCACACTCTTGACCAGCTCATTTCTGATCTTTTCCTCTCCGCCCGCGAACTCGGAATTCCTTCGGCGACGGTTCATGCACGGCTACGCGAAAGACTGAACCAGGCACCACCTGATCATTTCCTGCTGATCGAACCGGATGAGGAGCTACGAAAAATCGTCGCCGCCGAAATTCAGCAGGCGTTGGATTTCCCGGTCAAGAGCGCGGGGCTGGAAGCGTGCAAATCGCCTGCCGCTTTGAAGGGCACAATCCCTGTCGTGCTGCAGAGCAAAGCGAAAATCGCTACCGACGCGCTTCCGCCCGGCTTGGAGTTCCTCGCTTTGCAGACCCGCTCGGTCCCGGAATCACTGGCTGGATGGCTTCCCGCTCCAAAAGACGCGCTGGTCGCGGTCGCCTCCCGCTGGCCGGAATTTCTGAAGCTGGGCCGGACCATGCTACTGGCCAGCGGATTCCATCCCGATACGCTGGTTTTTCGTGACGCCAGCAAGAAAAACTGGCAACGCGGGCTCGCGGAAATGGCGGCAGTCGTCTGCGATAGCGTGACTGCGGCAGACCTCGGCGGTGCGAAGACACGCACTTCGCCGCGTGTGGTCGTCTTCTCGCTGCTCTCGGAAGCTTCCATCCGGCAACTTCAGGATTACGTAAAATTCTTACTTTGATCAGCCGGGAACGGAGAAACCGCAGTGACAAAAGAGGAAGCCTGGAATCTTGCCAACCATTGGATCGCCGCCTGGAACGCTCACGACCTGGACATGATCATGGCTCACTACGAGGATAAGGTCGAGTTGACCTCACCCGTCGCCGCGCAACTGTTGGGGACGCCCGATGGAAAGGTGGCCGGCAAATCGGCCTTGCGAGCGTACTTTCAGCGAGGGCTTGAAGCCTACCCGGAGCTCCGCTTTCATCTTGAGGACGTGCTGTGGGGGTTGAGCAGCGTGGTGCTTTTGTACACAAACCACAAAGGGACCCGCACGGCCGAGTTCATGGAGCTGTCGGCGAGCGGGAAAGTGGCACGTGTCGTAGCGAATTACAGCGCGAGCTATTAGGGACGCCTCTCGCTGTGGTGAGGGCGGTGGTTGAGGGCGGCGACCGCCGCTGGGTGCTATGATTTGTGACCACCGCCATCTTCATCATCATTAATTCATGCGATTCCGGCGAAAACTTCCCATCTGGCTCGGCTTCCTCATCATTGTGGCGGCGGTGTGGGCAGCGGTTTTCCTGCGCAGGCACGCACCACCGGAGCCGGCCCGCCTGCTTCCCACCGCCGACGGATTTATCTATGTGGACCTCAAGTGGATGCGCTACACCGACGTGGCCAAGAAGCTGCCCGCAGTCGCACACGATCCCGAGTACGAGCGGTTTATCCAAGCCACTGGTTTCCAGTTTGAGCGCGATTTGCAGGAGGCTGCTCTGGCCGTTCACTATGCCAGCCCGCAGACTGGCAATGAGACTCGCTTCTCAGAAGTGGTCGTCGCTAAGATCGACGGCGACCGGCTTCGCGCATACCTGAAAGGTCTGGCGTCATCGGTTGATACCTACCGCGCCATCGATATTTACAACATCCCGCTGGAAAACCGCACACTGCGTGTCGCCATTCTCGGTTACGACACCGTTGCCGCTTCCAACGTAAACGACGCCAGCGTGATTCGCGGCATCATTGATCGTTCGCGCAAGCTGGCGTCGCCATTTGGCGGCCCGGCGCTGCTGCGGCAGTCGTACAAACGGGTGCCGCTGACCAGCCTGGCGTGGGCCATTTTCAAACTCAACTCCTCCGGCTCAGAATCCTCGGCTTTGGGACTGCCCGTCTCCGGTCCCGCAACCGCAGTGGCTTCGGTGAGGTACGTGCCGCTGGTTGGCGAAGTCCACTTTCGCGCCGAGGCTTTTACCCGCGACGATCAGGCAGCGGAGCAACTCACCTCGCAAGTGAATAGCTACCTCGCGATTTTTCATTCCGCCGAAATCTCGGTTTCCGGACAGACCCCCGATCCTGACATCAAGAAAGCTCTCGATAGCCTGAAGGTGAGCCAGGAAAAAGACCGCACCGTGCTGACTGCCACGCTCCCCGCAGGCCTGCTGCGGAAGATGGTGGCCGAGGCGCCGGGGCAGTTCTCGCCAAAGTGAAAAGCGTCGTTGGTCGTTGGCCGTTGGTCGTTGACCCAAAGTCAACGTCAAATTAAGTAGCTAAAGTTCACGGGTTGGCCAACGACGAATGACCAACGACCAACGACGAGGACCAGCCTCGGCCTCTAAACCCCTGTTAGGGATACAATAATTCCGAATGGGTAACCTTCCGCTACCGATAGCCGCCTTCGTGGCTGGCCTGGTTTCCTTCTTATCGCCTTGCGTGTTGCCGCTGGTGCCGGGCTATGTCTCGCTGATTTCCGGCGTGGGCGTGGAGGAACTCAAAGTTCAGGAAACTCACGTGCTGCGCAAAGTGATGATGAATTCAATTGCCTTCATCATCGGCTTCAGCGTCGTGTTCATCACGCTGGGCGCGCTTTCGACCGAGATCGGACAACTGGCGGCGCAGTATAAATCCACGCTGGCGCGCGTCGCTGGCGTCGTTATTATTCTGTTCGGGCTGCACCTCACCGGCATCCTGCCCATCAAGGCCCTGTATGCAGATAAGCGACTGCATGGCGTGAAGGGCGGCAGCACACCCTGGGGCGCGTTCGCAATCGGATTCGCCTTTGCCTTTGGCTGGACGCCTTGCGTGGGTCCGATTCTAGGCACGATTCTCGGCTTCGCGGCAGCCCAAAATTCGGTGAGCAAAGGAATCCTGCTGTTGACTATTTATTCTTTGGGCCTCGCCGTACCGTTCCTTTTGGCGGCCCTGGGCATCGAACGCTTCATGAAGTTTTACAGTGGCTTCCGTCGTCACATGCACGCGATCGAAGTGGCCAGCGGCGGGCTTCTGATCGCGCTCGGAGTGCTTCTGGTCCTGGGGAGGTTCACATTGCTGGCACGCTACTTTTCAATCTTGAATCGCTTCGTTCTGTAAAGGAGTGTTGTGAAACGCGACCCTGTCATTCTTATTGTTGTCGCCATCGTGATTTCGCTGATGCTGGTGTTCGGCATTCAGAAAGCCCGCCACAATAACTCGTCCGCTTCCATCGGAGGAACAAGCAAGTTGCAAGGGCAACTCGCTCCGGATTTCTCTCTGGCGTCGCTTGACGGCAAGAGCGTGAAGCTCTCCGATTTTCGCGGCAAGGCTGTCCTGCTGAACTTCTGGGCAACGTGGTGTGAGCCTTGCAAGATCGAGATGCCGTGGTTCGTGGACTTGCAGAAAAAATACGGCCCACAAGGGTTGCAGGTGGTCGGCATCGCCATGGACGACGCCAGCCCCAAGGAGATTGCCGAGTTCGCTCAGAAAATGAACGTGAATTACCCGGTGCTGGTCGGAAAGGAAGCGGTCGGAGATCAGTACGGCGGCATTCCGTATCTGCCTTCCACTTTCTACATCGGCCGCGACGGCAAAGTCGTGGACCGCGTGTTCGGACTGGTCAGCCGCTCCGAAATTGAAACCAATATTCAGAAGGCCCTCGGGCAGCAGGGCCAGGTGGCGCAGAAGTGAACGTCCAACCGATCATCTGGCGGGCTTTGATTTTCAGCCGGGATCTTCGCGTCTTCTTCTTTGGCCACCGCGCAGGATATTCCCAGCGGCACTCGCAGGCCCTCAGTCACCATGCAGCCGCCGGAGATTGCTTCCATCTACCGCGGCCATCCGGGAACGATTCAACTGCAATTCCGCATCTCTTCGGGATTTCACATCAACTCCCATCACCCGAAGCAGGAGTATCTGAAGAAGACCGACCTGAAACTAGACGCACCCACCGACATCGCAATCGAGAAGGTCATCTATCCCGACGGCGAGGACCGCAGCTTCCCCTTCGCACCCGATGAAAAGCTCAACGTGTACAGTGGCGACTTTCCAATCGAAATCGTGGTTCGGCCTCTGAAGACTGTCATTCCAACCAAGTACGCGATTCACGGCAAGCTCTACTACCAGGCCTGCGACAACGCCGCCTGCTATCCCCCGAAACAGCTTCCGGTGACCTTCGAGATCAAGGTGCTGAAAAGCGCCAGCGAGCACAAGAAAAGAGCCTCCCCACAGAGCCCACACACGCATTAGTTAAAGATGCCCATGTGGGTCGGACACTAAGAACGTCCTTGGTCGTTGGTCGTCCGTCGTCGGCCAAAATCAAGTTCAAATTCGTTAGGGTCTTCCCCGACGACTGAGGACGCCCTTGGATGTCCGACCCACACGGACCAACTTTCCCCGCAAGTCCCCGCCCCCCGCCCGTTCTCCCCATAGGACCGGAAAACGTCTCTCCTTCCGAGTCCGCTACGGGAGGATTCCATGAAGAAGCTGTTGGGGCTATTGCTGGGCATCACTCTATTCGGGCTGTTATTAGTCTTTAATCTGAAGGTGTGTCACGCCGCGCCGGCTGCGCAAGAAAAATCAGCACTGGAAAAACAGAACGCTGCCAACGACAGCAGTACCGCACTCACCATCTACAACCAGAATTTCTTTGTCGCGCGCGAACATGTTCCGCTCGACTTGCAATCGGGAGTCAACCAGGCGGAATACGCGGGAATCGCGGCGCATCTGGAGCCGGACTCGGTCATTCTCCGCGATCCCAACGGGCGGGCACTTCAGATCCTCGAGCAGAATTACCGCAACGATCCGGTCTCGCCGGAGATGTTGCTGTCATTTTACGAAGGCAAGACCATTGATTTCGTTGTCGGTCGAAACGCCGACGGCAGCGACGTAAAGATCAAAGGCAAGGTCATCCGCAGCGGATACGCTTCGCCGAATTACATGCAAGGCTATCCGCAACAGACAGTCGTCACAGCCCATCATCGAAATGGACGGCGTGCTGCACTTCGGATTGCCTGGCCAGCCCGTCTTCCCTGCGCTCAGCGCGGATTCCATTCTGAAGCCAACGCTGAGCTGGCTGCTGCGCACTGATAATCCGGGGAAATTCAACGCGGAAATTTCCTACGTCAGCGGCGGAATGAATTGGCAGTCGGATTACAACGTGGTGGTGCAAGACCAGCCGGGCAGCAAGACCGACTTGCTCGACATGATTGGCTGGATCACCATGCGCAACTTCAGCGGCAAAACATTTGAAGACGCGCGCATCAAGCTGATGGCGGGCGACGTGAACAAAGTCCAGGAACCGACACTGACCGGACGGGCGTACGGGGCAGCACAAATGGTCGAAGTGGACGCGGCCGCGCCACCCGTGGTCCGCGAAAAAGCTTTCGACGAATTTCATCTTTACACCTTGCAGCGCCCCACTACTCTGCGCGACGCGGAAACAAAGCAGGTGGAGTTCGTACGCTCCACCGGAATTCACGCCCAGCGGCTGTTCATTTACGACGGCGCCCACACCGATCAGTATGCCTACTACAACCAGCAGCAAATTCAGCAGGACGTAAACTACGGCACCGCCTCGAATCCGAAAGTGTGGGTGATGGAGGAATTCAAGAACGCTGAAGCCAATCATCTCGGTATTCCGCTGCCCAAAGGCAAGCTGCGTTTCTATCGCCGCGATACTGACGGCCACCTGGAGTTCGTCGGCGAAAACACCATTGACCACACGCCCAAGGACGAAACCATTCGCGTCTTCACCGGCAACGCCTTCGACGTGACCGGCGAGCGCAAGCGTACCAACTATCACGTGGATGCGAACCAGCACTGGATGGACGAGTCATTTGAAATCCGCCTGCGCAATCACAAGAAGGAAGCGGTCGAGGTCCGCGCCGTCGAACACCTCTACCGCTGGACCAACTGGAAACTGACCGATCAGTCCGCCAACTCCCGCAAGACAGATGCTCAGACGATTGAGTTCCCCGTGACCATCGCGCCAGATGGAGAGCAGGTGATCACCTACACCGTTCATTACTCCTGGTAGATCAATCACTCTGCTCGTGCGGGGGCAGGAGCCCTCACCTGCCCCTGCCGCGGAGTCAGCCACTTCCGCATACTCCAGAACTTCAAACCCGTCCTCCTCTGCGTACTTCACCATTCCCTCCCCGCCGTGATAAAACACTCGCTTCCACATGGCAGCATTTCTCAGCCGCGAACGCTTTGGAAAACCGCAGGTGCTCGCGGGACTGCTGCTGTTGGTTTTCGTGGCCGAATGCGCCTGGCTGGTCGCTCATTCTGCGCCCAACCTGGTCAGCCCAGATGAGTTTGTCCGCGTCCAGCAAGGGATCGAGCAGTGGCACGGACACGGAATCGCCGGAACGCCTTCCCTGCAATCCGCCGCTCCGCCCGAACTCCCCCCGCAAAGCGAGTACGATCCCGACCACTCGCCGCTGTGGTACTTGACCGGCGCCGCCCCGGTGGCTGTGTTCGGCGTCTCGCCGGATTCATGGCTTTGGGTCTGGTTGACGCGCGTGCCTTACATTCTTTTCGGAGTCCTGCTCGGCGCCTCGGTGTGGTACGTTTCCCGCCGCCTCTATGGAAACGCCGGAGGCTACATCGCACTGGCCCTGTATTGTTTCTCTCCCGCCGTGGTTCGAAGCAGCGCACTCTGGCTTGCCGGCCCGGACATCGCCGCCGCCTGGGGCACGTTTGGCGCGGTGTTCACCGCGATCGCGGTTTCACACACGCTTTATGCGCCGCGCGAAGTTGTGCTATGGAACTGGCGGCGAATCGCATTGCTCGGAGTTTCTCTGGCCCTGGCGGTGGGATCTCAGTTTTCGCTGGCGCTGATGATTCCGGTGTTGTTGGCGTTCATGCTGTATCTGGCGCCGTCGCGGAGGTCCGCGGCGCTGGGCATCCTCGGTGCGGCGGCTGCGGTCGGGCTAACGTTGTTGTTTGCCGCATACCTCTTTCATCCAGCGATTTTCTCGGCGAGCCTGCGACATGCCCGCTTGGTGACCGCTAGCCTGACCGCTCTAAGGATGCCGGGCGCATATCTGCAAGCACGCAAGGAGGTAGTCGCCAGTGGGCCGGTTTTGGCGGTCTTGGTTCCGGCCGCGCTGTTCACCTATTTCGCATGGCGCAGATCTCGCTACTTCGGCAATACCGCTCCCTTGCTCATTGCGCTCCTGTTCCTGGCTCTGCGGGTGGCCTCGCCCCATGATCCGGACTACGTCTTTTCGCTGATCGGCGTGGTCTTCCTTTTTGTTTTTGTGGCCGGGATTATGGCCGATTTCCTGGAAACCAAGTACCGGGAACTGGCCGCAGCGGTCATGACCGGCCTTATTGCCGCAAACGCCCTGTGGAACCTGATTGGATTGGCCAAAATCAGGGGGTGATCGGGGGTGGCGCGATCCAAGAAACTCCCGTTTTTGGCGTTCGGCTCGCGCGACGATTCGCAAAAAATATCGCAACCCTTACTGGCTCTCAGCGTTCTAAACTAAGGAAGGCGGTGCGTATGCGTACCCAGAGTTTCCAGAAGCTTGCTTTCTTGACTCTTACCGTAATCGGTGTTTTCGGTGTGTCGCTTTCTGCGGCGGCGCAGGGGAACAACTTTCATTCGAACGGTCTGAACTCGACGACGCTCCACGGAAATCCTCCCAGCGTGACCTCGTTCGGATTTGGCGGCCATCCAGGTTTTCACGGGGTGCCAGCCAGCGTAACCTCGCCCAACTTCGGCAACGTGCCTTTTCAATTCCACCGCGAGTTCCATCAGCGGCCGATTTTTTCACCGCATCGCCACCGCGACAACGGCTTTGGCGGCCCTTTCTACAGCAACGCCATTGCTGTTCCCTACGCTTATCCGGTTTACGTGGATGACCCAGGCGTGGATGATTCAATGGAACAGGACGACTACCGCGGCGGCCCAACCGTTTTCGACCGACGCGGCCCCGGCACCGACGAATATTTCAGGACAGAGCGGCGCGACCGCGACGAACTCGACAGAGAAGAAGACTACCGCGTCGCCGCTCCTGCGGAGACTGCGAATCAGGCGCAGGCGCCAGCTGCAAATCAGCCGCCCACCCTGCTGGTGTTCAAAGATGGCCACCAACGTGAGATTCTGAATTACGCGATTGTTGGATCCACGCTGTTCGATCTGAGCGACGGGCTCACCCGAAAAGTCGCTCTGGCTGAGCTTGACCTTCAGGCGACGGTGAAGCAGAATGACGATCGCGGGGTGGAGTTCCAACTGCCCGCTGGAGCGAAGAGCAACTGAGCCCGACGAACTGACGCCGATGTCCAAACACCTCGCATTGCCGTTGTTGGCTGTGGCCTTCTGCTCAACCAGCCTTCTTGCTCAAAATCATATTTCCATCTCCGGCGGGTCCCCCGCTCACGGGCCCAATTCCGCGGTTGGACATCGCTCCTCGGTGGGACTCAGCTTCGGACGCGTCGGGCCGCGGCGGAACTTCCGTCGGAATCCTTACTTCTACGGCGCACCGTATTTTTATTCCGATTACGACTCCAATGAGCCGGAATACGAGGCTCCGCCACCCGCGGCGCAATCGGCTCCGGTTGCACCGGCAAAGCCCGATCCAGTGCCGGACGCAGTGATGCTCGAGCTGCGTGGAAATCAATGGGTGCGGATCACAAACTTCGGCGAGGTGTCGGCGCAGGCGCTGGGTCCGGAAGGGGCGGCCTCAACTCCGCAAAAGGAGCCGCTGAAAGAAATCCCCCCGGCGGTGCTGGTTTATCGCGACGGGCACAGCGAAGAAGTCAGCAGCTACTCCATCATCGGACAAGTGATGTACACCAAGTCCGACTACTGGTCGAGCGGCGCCTGGACGCGGCGGATCCAAATCGCCGACCTCGACATCCCAGCCACCCTCAAGCAGAACCAGCAGCGCGGCGTAAAGTTCGACCTGCCGTCAGGGCCTGACGAAGTAATAATCCGACCGTAAAGTCAAGCACGCGTCCATGTTCGCCGCTTAGGTGCGGTCTCGCATACATACCAGCAAGTTCATCTTAGTTCGGTGAGGCTAGCACGTCGTCAAAGTAGTTCAGCATGGCGCGATGCGGGATGTCTTTAAGGCCTTTGAGCGGAATTTTGCCTTCCTGCGACGTGTTGCCGACCATGGTGACGCGCCCGATCTCAGCGACATGTCCGTCGGCGAATTCGAAATAAAGCGGCACCAGCATGCGAAAGTGCTCCTCCACGCCGGACTGTGTCAGTTTCATCGAAAACACGACATCTCCATCGCTGTTCTTGTCAAAGCTCGAGTCCAGCTTGTAGGCTGGCAGAGCTGTCCCGTACACGTATTCGTCAAAGAACCAGTCCATTTTGCCGCCGCCGATGCGCTGCATATCAGGGGTCATGTGTTTTTCCACCATGGCTTTGAAGTCTTCGGTGGTGGCGGCACGCCCGCTATAGGTCTGCACGAAATCGTGCATCATGTCCTTGAAGTTCTGGTCGCCGCCCTGAGCAGTCCACATCATCATGCGCAGCATATGAAGGATGTATGCGCCTTTGGGATAGATCAGCTTGCGAGTAATATCAAATCCGGTCCTGTCGTTGCTCAAGCGATAGCCCATGGTTAAGGGCCCGGCGTCGTTAGCGCGAAACCCCATATTGTTTCGCTCGAGGAGCATCGTGCGCTCGTCATCCCAGAACTCGATGAACTTCTTCGGATTCCTTTCAATCAGTTGGATATACATGGAAGCCGACATGTCGGCAAAGCCTTCGCTCATCCATTGGTCACGATACGAATCGAAGCCAACCGTATGACCCCACCACTGGTGCGCCACCTCGTGCGGGGCAACAACCTTCCAGTAACCGAAATCACGATAATCCATATGAAACGTGTGGCGCAACCCGGGATCGTAGAAGTAGCAGAGTGGGAGATAAACTAGTCCCGGGAATGATTCACCGTAATTGCAGGCCCACTGCTGCGTGATCGCCAATTGTTTGAAAGGCGGAGGCCCAAAATAGTCCGAGTAGAGCTGCATCGAAAGCTCGGCCTCCGCTAAGGCCTTCTTCTGTAGAGGCGTTGTGGACATGTTGCCCAGCGCCTCGGCATATTGCGAGCCGTGGTGACCCATCCCGGGCGCACCCATGCCTTCGGGGTTATCCTTACTGCGCCAGTTGCCGGTATCCTGGTTGGCTTTCTCTAGCAGGTACTTGATGTCGTCCGGTGGTTCCGCATTGACGTAAGCCTGCACCAGATATTCAGGAGAAGTGAGCTTGGCTTCTTCCACCTTGAATCGGCCAAAGTTGAAGCTGGCAAGCGGCTCCGGAACCGCACTCTTCCAAACTGTCACATCCTGCCCGCCATCGTTGCTTTCACTGACCTGGATACCTGAGGCCGCCATCTTCATGCCTTTCGGAATCCTGAACGTCATGTCATAAGCGACGTACTGGCCCAAGCCTCCGGCCACATTGTTGGGATACCAATCGCCGCGCGCGATAGGATAGTAATTTCCGCTACCCTTGTTCTCGACGGCGTCTTCTAAGTCATGAGTACCGTTAATCGTGTGCTTCTCCGCATAGGTACTGGTAATCGTGTACTTCTCTCCCAATCCAAGCGGGCGCGGCAGGATCACCCAGAAATCCGCGTCGTCGTTCTTGTCCTCTTGGATGAAGGAAAGCGCCGTTTGCTTCTCATCCATCACGCTCTGGACGCGCAGTGTCCGGTATAAATCGAAAGGGATAACGCGCAACCCATCCACAAGCGAAACCAACGTAGTTGTTGCCTTGCCGTTCAGTTGCGCATGCTTCTCAATCGTGGTGTCTAGCATCTGATGCGTGATTTGGTACGAGTAGTTCTGCTGCGTTCCGGTCGCGCTTCCATCTTTGTATTCCGGCGAAAAATGGAACGCTGCCCAGGTGCCCAGTTTGTTGTCGTCGTAGGTGAGAAACTCGATCTCTTCGGGAGCGACTTGGTGGACTAGACTCTGGCGCGCCGTGCGGATCGACGAAGTAGATCTCTTTGCCGTTGTACTTCTTGCCGTGCACGAAGGCGACAAACAGGCCGCCCGGCTCGGCGCTGAGTACATCCTGGAGGATGCGAGCGTCAAGGTTGTACTTCATGAAATGGCTGTGTCGCATTGCGTTTTGCGAGTCATGCAGCAAACCAGCGTCGCAGCTGCCGCCTGCAGTTCCGGCCTTCTTGATTTCTTCGTAGGTCGAATCAGTGAAACGCAGGACCAAGTGCTCGTATTGCTCGACGAATTCGTCCGATTTTGTAAGTAGTTTGAGCGACGACTTTTCCATCGGAATGGGAGGATCGATCACCATCTTGCCGTCGCCCACGAACACGGCGCCAGTAACCTTGCCATTCACCGGAGCGACGAAACACACGTACCCGTTCAGGTGAAAGGTCGCGGCATCGCGCTTGAGTTCAAAATCTTTGACCGTCACCGCCTCGCTGCCCATCCCGATGTTGCGCAGCTGTTGATACACAGGGTCGGAGTTTGGGCCAAGCGCGGCCGGAGTTTGCGCCGAAGACGTCAGCGCGACCAGGGACAACGCTACCAATGCACAAATCGAACGTGAATTTAGACGCACCTAAGCCTCCAACGGGGAAGGCGCTAATTTTGCATTACTTTGGAAGCAAGTTCAAGGCGAATCAGTCTTTGGCGGTTAGCAGCTAAGCTTCTAAGGCGGCCCGAATTCTCCATGTTACCCAAAGCTTTTCTTCGTCGCCCTTCGCAAAAGAAATACACTGCCGAGAACTCAGTTTGATAACTCACGCTACCCTTCTCGGACCACCCCGAACATACCTCTTCGTGATATAATCAAAACTAGTAGCATCGTTGACTAAGTCACTGATTTCCATATATTTACGGTCTTTTTAAGACTCCGGAATCGGCCCCCGAATCGTGCTTTGGAACCAGGCGAATCGCGGCCCATTTCAGCTAAGAGCTAAAGGCTAATAGCTAAGAGCTTTTTCTATGGCAGACGATCAAAATCCTGAACTTCCTTTGACTCCTCCTCCCGGCGACGGCGGCCCCGGCGCGGCCAACATTCAGCCGGTCAACATTGAAGAGGAGATGCGGCGGTCGTATCTCGACTACTCGATGTCGGTCATCATTGGCCGCGCCTTGCCAGACGTGCGCGATGGATTGAAGCCGGTGCACCGGCGAATTCTCTACACCATGCAGCAAATGGGCTTGCAGCCGAACAAGTCCACGCGCAAGTGCGCCCGCATCGTCGGCGAAGTCATGGGCAAGTACCATCCGCACGGAAATCTTGCGGTGTATGACGCGTTGGTTCGCCTCGCTCAGCCGTTCGCGATGCGCTATCCGCTGGTGGATGGACAAGGAAATTTCGGCTCAGTCGATGGAGATCCCCCGGCAGCCGATCGTTACACCGAAGCCAAGCTCACGCGGGTTGCTTCTGCGCTGTTAGAAGACCTCGACAAAGATACCGTCGATTTCCGGCCCAACTATGACGGCAACGAGATCGAACCGGATGTTCTTCCGACACGAATTCCGAATTTGCTGGTGAACGGTTCCGACGGAATCGCCGTTGGCATGGCGACGAAAATTCCGCCGCACAACCTGACCGAAATTGTGGACGCTGCCATCACCCTGGTGAATAATCCCGCGACCACGCTGCCAGAAATTCTGCAAATCGTCAAAGGCCCGGACTTCCCCACCGCCGCTATCATTCACGGCCGCAGCGGAATTCTCGAAGCCTACAAGCACGGCCGCGGACGCTTCATGATGCGTGCCCGCGCCGCGATTGAAACCTTCAGCAAAGACCGCGAAGCAATCATCGTTACCGAAATTCCTTATCAGGTCAACAAGGCGAAGCTGGTTGAGCGCATCGCCGAACTGGTAAACGACAAGATTATCGACGATATCTCCGACGTACGCGATGAGAGCGATCGCGACGGAATGCGCATCGTCATCGAACTCAAACGCGGCGCCGAGCCTCAGATCATCTTGAACCAGCTGTTTAAGCACACCTCGATGCAGGAAGGTTTCAGCATGATCTTCCTGGCCGTGGTGAACGGCCAGCCCAAGGAAATGGGCCTGATTCAGGCGCTCCAGCACTTCATCGATCACCGCGTCGACGTCGTCCGCCGCCGCACCGCCTACCTGCTGCAAAAGGCGAAAGACCGCGAGCACATTCTCGAAGGCTACCTCACCGCGCTCGATCATCTCGACAACGTGATCGCCATCATTCGCGGCAGCGCCAACCGCGGCGACGCTCGCGAAAATTTGGTCGCGTATTTCGGCGGCAAGAAAATCGAGATCAACACAACTGGCCGCGCGCCGAAGGTCGATCCGGAAAAGCCGTTCACCGCGACTCAGGCCGACGCCATCCTCGAACTGCAACTGCACCGCCTGACCCGGCTCTCGATTGACGAAATCTCGAACGAACTGAAGCAAGTCCGCGAGAACATCACCGAGTTCGAATCGATTCTTGGCTCGGAAAAGAAGCTCCGCAGGGTCATCGTCACCGAGTTGGAAGAAATCAAGAAGCTCTATGGCGACGAGCGGCGCACCGTCATCGAAGACGAAGCTGCGGAAATCCAGCTCGAAGACCTGATCGCCGACGAGCAAACCGCGGTCACCGTCAGCCACAGCGGATACATGAAGCGCACGCCGATCTCCACCTATCGCCAGCAGCGCCGCGGAGGCCAGGGCCGCACCGGCATGAAGACGCGCGACGAGGATTTCGTCGAGCATCTGTTCATCGCCTCGACCCACGCCTACATTCTGATCTTCACCAACACCGGACGCGTCTTCTGGCTGAAGGTTTATGAAATTCCCGACGTCGGCGCCGCCGGCAAAGGCAAGCACGTCGGCAATCTGGTTTCGCTGCAACCCGGCGAAACCGTGCGTACCATGCTGGCCGTCCGCAATCTGGAAGAAGAAGGCCGCTTCATTTTCTTCGCCACGCGCAACGGCACGGTGAAGAAGACCGAGCTGAAAGATTTTTCCAATGTCATGTCGCGCGGCATCATCGCGATCGGCATCGACAAGGGCGACGAACTGGTCGGCACCACGCTGACCGACGGCGCCCAGATCATCTTCCTCGCCTCGCACGATGGCCAGGCCATCCGCTTCGACGAAGCCGACGTTCGCCCCATGGGCCGCCCGGCCTACGGCGTGCGCGGCATGAACCTCGACGAAAAGGACTACATCGTCGGCATGGCGACCACGCCGAAGGACCCGAAGAAAGCCGAGGCCGAGGCGGAAAAAGCCAAAGCCGAAGCCGGCGTGCCGGAAGCCACCGCCACCGACGCGACCATTCCGATCAAAGGCTCGCTGATTCTTTCCGTCACCGAAAACGGTTACGGCAAGCGCACTCCCGCCGACGAATACCGCCTGCAAGGCCGCGGCGGCTCGGGCGTGATCAACGTCAAGACCACGGAGCGCAACGGCAAGGTCACCGGCATCTCGCAGGTCGTCGGAAAAATCCGAAGTGATGCTGATCAGCCAGTACGGCAAAATCATCCGCATCGAATCGAAAACCATCCGCGAGTCAGGGCGGTCAGCGCAAGGCGTCCGCCTGCTGCACATGGAGCCGGGCGACCGCGTGGCCGCGGCGGTGGTGATTCCGCCGGATGAGGAACCGAACGGGACGCTGATTCAGTAGGAGTTTCGCCTTACATCGTGCGTGGCTGTGCACTTCATGCTCGTGCACGTCGCTTCGCGGCGCTGAACGAGCCACAGTCCGTTTTTCTCCACCGTCTTTTCCCATCCTCTGCCAACTGCCTCCTCCATTTTCGGCATCTCCATATCTGCACAAATAACCCACCACGGAGGCGCCAGAATGAAAACGCGTAGAGAGAAAGTCTTATGGAACGTATTGCTGGGGACCAGCGTGTACCTGCTGGATTCACTCAGGAACCGGTTCAACGAAGGCATTGACGACCTCAGCGACCGGGCGCGCGACACTTATGACGTGGCCTCGCGCCGGGCGAGCCGCGCAATGGACGCAGTCCGCGGCGAAGACCACAGTCACATGAACTCTGCAGCCGCCCTCTTGATCGGGGTTGGCGTGGGAGTCGGTGTGGGAATGCTACTCGCGCCCGCCAGCGGCCGCGAGACGCGTGAGAACATCTCTGGCCGGGTGCAGGAGTTTGGCGGCCGGATGCGCGATAAGTTCGCGGAGCAGAAACGGGAACCAGGCACCGGAACTTACGGCGGCTAACCATCGTCCCTAAGTACCACAAACCCGTGTGGGTCGGACACTCTCATCCGACGCTTTTGGCTTTGATTCTTGCCGCTAACCAGAACAAAATCAAAGGCCTGGGACAAGACTGTCTGGCCCACACGCGCGTCTCTGATACATTTCTACTTTGCCCGTCCCCTACTTCAACCTGCCGAATGCCGTCATGTTGTTCTTCGCCGCGCTGATGGGTGGGGCGTTAAACGCCGTTGCCGGCGGCGGCAGCTTCATCACCTTCCCCACGCTTCTGTTCACCGGCGTCCCCGCCATTCCGGCGAACGCTTCTAATACCGTTGCCCTGTGGACTGGCCTCACGTTCAGCGGCGGCGCGTTTCGGCGTCATCTAAGAGTTGGGCGAGCAGTGCTGATCTCTCTGGTAAGCGTTTCGCTCGCGGGAGGAGCTGTGGGAGCGTTGCTTCTCCTCCGTACTCCGGCGCATACGTTCCTGAAGCTCCTGCCCTGGCTGATGCTGGTAGCCACTCTTCTGTTTATTTTCGGAGGAAGACTCACCCCGGCTGGCGCCCCCGCAGTCAGCCAAGCCTTCCGGCATGATCCCGGCGTGAAAGCCATCTTGGCCGCGTCCTGCTTCCAGTTACTGGTCGGAATCTACGGCGG
Source organism: uncultured Acidobacteriota bacterium (assembly GCA_963839975.1). GTDB lineage: Bacteria > Acidobacteriota > Terriglobia > Terriglobales > Acidobacteriaceae > Gp1-AA145. The sequence continues at coordinate 107,028 of CAWIXA010000004.1, forward strand.
CTATTTTGGCGGAGGCATGGGGTTCGTCATCCTCGCCATGCTCGCGGCCTTCGGCATGGCCGACATTCACGAGATGAATGCGTTGAAGATCGTCCTGAGCGCGTCGACCAACGGAGTGGCGGTGATCGTGTTCATCGCGAAGCATGCCGTGTACTGGCCGCAGGCGCTGGTTATGATCTGTGGGGCCGCGGTGGGCGGATATTTCGGCGCACATTATTCCCTGACATTTGCCGCGCGCCTGGGTGCGTGGGTTCGTGATTGCAGTTGGCGTTTGCATGACGGCGTATTTCTTCCTGCGCGTGCACTGACTTGGCCCGTCTCCCGCTATTGCAGCGAGTCGCAGCTTTGAGTTTGACCATCCTCTCCCCATCACGTTAAAATAGTTGAGTTTGCCTGTACTTGCGGCCCTGTTCTGGGGCTGTCCGCAAATGTCGGCAAGAGGCCGACGCGGGGAAAAACAGCAAGCACAAGATCAAGATGCCCTGAGAGTTGGCGGGCGAGGGCGCCCGCTCCACACGGTTGTACACAACTGTGCCGGGGACACGACGGAGGCAGGAGTATGTACGCGGTCATCCGCGCTGGTGGAAAGCAGTACCGAGTGGCGCCCGGAGATGTGCTCCGCCTGGAAACTCAGGCTGGCGGTAAAGACGGCAAAGTTGAGTTCGGCGACGTGCTGGCGGTTTCGGCCAGCGCCGGAGAGATTGTGCGTCCCGAGTCGGGCGCGGTGGTGACTGGTCAGGTGCTCGGCGACGACCGCGCCAAAAAAATCATCGTCTTCCACTACAAGAAGAAGAAGCAATACCGAAAGCTCGCCGGACATCGCCAGCCGTTCAGTTCGGTGCGGATCACCGAGATCGCATTCAACGGACAGACGTTCTCCGCGCCGGAGTTGCCGAAGAAGGTAGCGAAGCCGAAGAAGGTAGCCGCGGCGACCGAAGAGCCCAAGGCCGAGGCCAAGGCCGCGAAGCCGGCAGCCAAGAAGGCGGCCCCGAAGAAGAGCGCAGCGAAAAAAGCCGCCCCGAAGAAGAAGTAAAAGCAGGTTCCTCACCGCTGAAGCGGTTCGGAATGACATCGCTATTTTTGAAATGAGATTTTGCCGAAAGCCGTCAGCCAAGCGCTGAAGGCCTTAAGCTAAGAGCTAGAAGCTAACAGCTAGGAGCTTTTTTCATGGCCCATAAAAAAGGATTAGGAAGTTCCCGCAACGGACGCGACTCCAACGCGCAGCGTCTGGGATTCAAGGCATTCGGCGGACAGGTTGTCCCCGGCGGCACCATCATCGTGCGCCAGCGCGGCACCCGCGTAAAGCCCGGCCTGAACGTCGGCCGCGGCAAAGACGATACGCTTTTCGCCAAGATCAGCGGCCGCATCGTTTTCAAAGACCGAGGCAACATGGGCAAGTTTGTGTTGATCGAACCGCTGGAAGCGAAGTAGCTTTCAGCCGTCAGCTATCAGCCGTCAGGTAAACCCATCAAAGACACAGGCGGTGTAACTGCTCCGGCTACGGGCCGGGGCTTTTTTGTGCTTGAATGGAAGGCAAGACGCTTGGCGGTCAAACCGCGGCAGCGAAGACCAAGTTGTCGGACAACGGTTTTCCTGACGGCTGATGGCTGATTGCTCATGTTTATCGATGAAGCCACAATTCGAGTCAAGGCCGGGGACGGCGGGAACGGCTGCATGGCCTTTCGCCGGGAGAAGTTCGTCCCGCGCGGCGGACCCTCCGGCGGGGACGGCGGCAAGGGCGGCGATGTCATCATGGAATCCAGCGAACAGCACAACACGCTGGTGCATTTTCGTTTCAATCCCGAATACAAAGCCCAGCGCGGACGTCACGGCGAAGGATCGAACAAGACCGGCCGCGAAGGGCAGGAAATTCTGCTGAAAGTGCCGGTCGGGACGATTGTTTACGACGCCGATTCCGGCGACGTGGTGCATGATTTTTCACGACCCGACGACCGGATTGTTATTGCCGCTGGCGGACGCGGCGGACGCGGCAATGCGCGGTTTGCGACCTCAGTGTCCATCAAGCTCCGCGCGAGCATGAAGACGGGCGTCCCGGAGAAGAGCGCGCGTTGCGGCTGGAGTTGAAGCTGCTGGCCGATGTCGGGCTGGTCGGCTATCCCAATGCTGGCAAGTCCACGCTGATTTCGCGCATTTCGGCGGCGCGACCGAAGATTGCGGATTATCCTTTTACGACGCTGGAGCCCAACCTGGGCGTTGTCATCGCCGGCGACGCGCTGCAAGGCCGAAGCTTTGTGGTCGCCGACATTCCCGGCCTGATTGAAGGCGCGCATCAAGGCGCGGGCCTGGGCACGCAGTTCTTGCGACACATTGAGCGGACGCGGCTGCTGGTGCATCTGGTGGATGTATCGGATGCGAGCGGCCGGCCCGATCCGGTGAAGGATTTTGAAGTCATCATGGACGAACTGAAGAACTTCGGAGCCGGACTTGAGAGCAAGCCGATGATTCTGGCCGCGTCCAAGTGCGACGTGGCCAACAAGAGCAAGGTGGCGAAACTCAAAAAGTATGCCAAGACGCATGATCTTGAGTTTTTTGCGATTTCTGCTGTCACCGGCGAGGGCATCGAAAAGCTGAAATTCGCGATGGCGGACAAAGTCGATCAAGTGCGCCGCGAAGCTCCGGTGGAAGCGAGCGCGTAGTCATATTTCTGAACTATGAACATCGGCCTCTTCGGTGGCACCTTCGATCCCATTCATAAAGGGCATCTCGCGCTTGCGCAAGCGGCGCGAGAACGCTGCGACTTGGGCCGGATTTATTTTGTGCCCACGAACGTCCCCCCGCACAAGACCTCCCAGCCGGTGGCTTCTTACTTCCATCGCTACACAATGACGGCGCTGGCTACGCAGGGTGAAAAGATATTCACGCCATCACTGCTGGAAGCGCCCGGTGAATTCATTCTGCATGACAGGAAAAGCGCGAAGGCATCAGTGGCTTCGACCCCTAACTACAGCATCGACACGATTCGCAGGTTGAAGCAGTCGCTCAAAAAAAGCGACCGGCTGTTTTTCCTGATCGGCGTGGACGCATTCAAAGACATCGCGAAATGGCGCGAAGCCGAAGCGCTGTTTGCGGAGTGTGCATTCATCGTAGCCAGTCGCCCTGGGTTTTCGCTTGCCGACGTAGCCGGTGCGCTGCCGGAGAAATTACGCCCCCGGACTGAGGCCACCAAGCCTTTTGCCCGGCAGCCGGCAAAGGGCGACCTCGTGCTCCCCGGCGTGACCCTGCACCTGCTCGATGACGTTAATCAGAAAATCTCCGCGACCGAAATCCGCGCGGCGGTGCGCACCAAAAAGCCCATCAGAAGACTGGTTCCCGAAAGTGTGGAAGAATACATAAAGAAGGAAGGGCTGTACGCTTAGGCCCCTGGCTTCTGCCGAGGACGGGCCAGGACGCCCGGCGCTCCACAATCTCTGCGAATGATTCTGCGGTAACGACAACGGACCGAATGAAAAAAACTGATTCCAAGAAAAACGATGTCAAGAGTCAAGCGCTCAAGAAGAAGGCCCTTCAGCAGCAAGTTTCTGAAGCCATCCACGCCTGCCAGGAAAAGAAAGCAGAGCAGATCTCGGTGCTCGAGCTAGAGCAAGGCACCGGCGCATTCACCGATTACTTCGTGGTATGCAGCGGGACCAACCCGCGCCAGATCCAGGCCATTTCCGACGAAGTCGAGCTGCGCCTGAAGCGGGCAGGGGTTTATCCCAACAGCATCGAAGGCTACAAGCAGGCGGAGTGGGTGCTGATCGACTACGTGGATTTCGTGATCCACATTTTTTCTGAGACATCGCGCCGCTATTACGATCTGGAGCGGCTCTGGAAGTCGGCGAAGAAACTGGAACCCGCGGATTTGGTCGCCAAGCCTCGGAAAAAAGCCGTGGCCAAGAAGGCAGTCCGCAAGCGGGCTTGATCCCGGCAGAAAAGCCTTTAACCGCAAAGGTCGCGAAGAAAACGCCAAGGACGCGAAGCAAAGCTTAAGATTTTCTTGGCGGCCTTAGCGTTTTCTTCGCGACCTTTGCGGTTAAAATCTTTTCTCCGTGAAACTCACCATCGCATGGATCGGCAAAACGAAGAACCCCGCCATTCAGTCCCTTACCGACGAATACCTGAAGCGGCTGCGGCAGTTTGCCGAAGCCGAAGGCGTGTCTCTCAAAGACGAAGCTGCCCTCATCAAGCTATGGGAAAACCGGGGCGCGCGCCGCAGGCTGGTGCTGCTGGATTCCCGAGGCAAGCAACTTTCCTCCGAAGAGTTGGCCGGATTTCTGCGCGAGCATCAGGACCGCAATCCCCTGCCGCTGATGTTCGCCATCGGCCCAGCCGATGGTTTCAGCGACCCACTCCGCGCGAAAGCTGACTTCGTGCTCTCTATCGGCAAAATGACGCTGGCGCATGAACTGGCGCGAGTCGTCTTACTGGAACAGGTGTACCGGGCGTTCACTGTACTGAAGGGGCATCCGTACCATCTCGGACACTGAATTCAGGCTTGTACTTCTGTGACGTTTCCTCCTCGGCCACTCCCCCGTAAAGTGCTTGCAGGCTTATCCGCCAAGGAGATCCATGAGAGACCCCATTGAAGTGCTTCGCCGAAAAGAAGCCGAACTGGAGCAATTGCAAGAGGAAGTCGAAGCGCTGCGCGCGGTCGGCAGAATTCTGGCTGGCGATAAGAGCGGCCTCGAAACGCAGGGGAATCGCGGCAAAATCCTGCAAATGCCAGGCGGCCCCATCAATCTCGCCTGAAACCGACTATTAACTGTCCCAACTCGCCATGCCAATTGGCGAATCCGCGTGATTCGCGCCGTATTGAATTTTCCTCATCTGCGCGGACACGGTAAACTCCTGACGTGGCCTTCGCCGATCAGCTTGGATTCAGTTTCAAAGCTCCCGACCGCCGTATCTGGGTGGTGCGCGATCTCGTTGCCGCCCTGCGCACCAGCATGGAGCGCGAGTACGGCGATATCTGGGTGGAAGGCGAAATCTCCAACTTTCGAGCTCCCGGCTCGTCCGGCCACCTGTATTTCACCCTGAAAGATAAGGAATCACAGATTCGCGCTGTGATGTTCAAGACCCAGGCGCGCCTGCTCCGCTTCCGCCCTGAAGATGGCATGCTGGTGGTACTACGTGGTCGGGCAACCATTTACGAGACCAAGGGAGAGTTGCAACTCTCCGCTGAATATCTGGAGCCGAAGGGTGCCGGCGCCTTGCAGATCGCCTTTGAACAGCTCAAAGCAAAGCTCGAAGCTGAGGGCCTGTTCGACCCCGCTCGCAAGAAACCAATTCCGCCACTGCCCCGCCGCATCGGCATCGTGACGTCTCCCCAGGCGGCCGCGCTGAAAGACATTCTGAATATCCTGCGCCGCAGACACCACTCGGCGAACCTGCTCATCTATCCCGCGCAGGTCCAAGGAGATGCGGCTGCCACCGAAGTTAGCACCGGGATCAAGTACTTCAACCGGACAAAAAGTGTTGACGTCATCATCGTGGCACGGGGCGGTGGATCCGCCGAAGACCTGGCGGCGTTCAATCACGAAGGCCTGGCGCGAGCCGTCGCCGATTCACAGATTCCCATCATTTCCGCCATCGGCCACGAAACCGACTTCACCATCATTGACTTCGTTGCCGACCTGCGCGCGCCTACGCCCTCGGCCGCAGCCGAACTGGTCATCCGCTCACGGCAGGAAATCGAACAGCAGGCGGAGTCGCTCCAGTTGCGGCTGGCGCGGGCCGTGCGCTATCGACTGCTGATGGCGAAGCAAGCATTGACCGAAGCCGCGCAGCAAGGCGCGTTTGCCCGCATGATGGGCGGAATCCAACAGCGACAACAGAAGCTCGATGACCTGATCTTCCGCCTCGAGAAAGCAGAACGCAAGTTGCTCGAACAACATCGGCGTCGCTGCGAACGCGCCTCCGCCGCCGTTCGCCATTACGACGCCCGCCGCATGCTGGCCGCAATCCGGAAAGACCTGGTCACCCACACTTCCACCATGGCCGCGGCAATGCGCGCTGCCTTGTTGCGGCGAAGGTCGCATCTCGATCAGATCCACCAGCAGTTAAAGGCGCTCTCCCCGGTGGCAATTCTCGAGCGCGGATATGCCCTGGTCTTCGACTCCTCAGGAAAGCTGGTGAAGCACTCGGCCCAAGTCGAATTGGGCGACGAGATTTCCACGCGGCTGGCTCAGGGGACGTTCACTGCCAGGGTCGAGAAAAAGAGCTGACCATCGTATGTCGAGCCTACTGAAAGCCCGCCTCGCTCTGTACATCGCCATCGGACTCTTGCTGGCTTGCGCATTCATGGTTTACGGCACCTTGCGAGGCTTCACCGAAAGTGAGCGTCAGGTACTCCGTACGCAGCAAGTGCAAGTCTTGTTGGGAGACACCGAATCGACGATCGCCTTCGCGGCGCGCGCCCGGTTGACTTACGTCTTCAGCGGGGACGACCCGTCACTGGCCCAGTATCAACAGGCAGTCGGGCGTGTCCCAGTGGTGCTGGCGGAACTGCGCAAGAGCACAGCGGATAATCCCGTTCAGCAAAGGAATTGCGATCGTCTGGAGCGACTGGTTGCGGATCGCACCGCGCTCTGGGAAAAATCCGTGGCCCTGAAGCGGAGCGGGGCGCCAGCGCCTCCCGGGCAGCCGGACATGACCCGGCAGAGCGTCGCCTTTGCGGACGAGATCATTTCCGTGACTCAGGACATGCGCGCCGAAGAGGGGCGAGTGCTGCAAGGGCGGAGGGTTTCCGCTGGAATCACTTTCTTATTCACCATAGTGATCCTCATTACCAGCTTCCTGGCCGCGGTGTTGCTCCTTTTCTGGCATTACCGGCTGGTGCGCGAAGAATTGCTGGCCCGCGAATTGGCTGAGTTGGCCACGCAAACGGCAGCGCGTGCTGCTACCGAAGCCGAACACAAAGCCCGCCAGTCCGAGGCCGCAGCCATCGCCAGCCGGGAGGCCACTCGCCGCCTGAGCGCTCACTTGATGCAGTTACAGGATGAGGAACGGCGAAAGTTTGCCCGTGAGCTTCACGACAGCACGGGTCAGCAACTGGCAGCCGCCAAGATGGTCCTGACCGCGCTCGCGGCCGGACATGAGGACGACCGCCGATACTCCGACTGCATCCTTCTTCTGGACCAGTCACTCAAGGAGATTCGAACCATCTCTCATCTCCTGCACCCCTCCGGGCTGGACGAAGCCGGATTCTCCGTTGCCGCCAAGTGGTACGCGGAGGAATTCGCCAAGCGCAGCGGTATTCAAATCAAAATCGATATCCATGAGTTGAGCACGCGCTTGCCGCGCGAGGCCGAGATCGCGCTGTTTCGCGTCCTGCAAGAGAGCCTCACGAATATTCATCGCCATTCGAAGAGTCGTTCAGCGGAAGTAATTTTCGAGCCCGGCCCGCAGCGGGCAACCTTGATCGTGAAAGATAACGGCGTGGGGATTCCCTCAGAGGTGCTCGAGCGGTTTCGCTCTTCCGGCACGTCCGGCGTCGGCCTCGCCGGCATGCGGGAGAGAATTCGGGAACTAGGCGGCACCTTTGAGGTTGCTTCCGGCAATGCCGGCACTTCGCTGCGAGTGACCGTACCGGTGGAGGCGCGCCAGGTATCGGTCGCCAGCGATTAGCCGTCCTTCGCTACCGCCTCAGCAGATTTTTCGCAATGAATCGAACGTTCGCCGGCCGCTCCGCCAGCCGCCGCATCAGGTACGGATACCACTCCGCTCCGAACGGAACATACACCCGCATCCGCCATCCCTCGCGCACCAACGACTGTTGCAGATCGCGCCGGATGCCGTACAGCATCTGGAATTCAAAGGCATCGGGAGCAATGTTCTCCTGTACAGCAAAGGCCTTGGCCTCCCGAATGATCTTTTCATCGTGGGTGGCAAGACCATGATAGATTCCGCTTTTCATCAGAATCTTCATCAGCTTCACGTAGTTCGCATCCACTTCGGGTTTGGCCTGGTAGGCAATCTCGGCGGGCTCTTTGTAAGCCCCTTTGCACAGCCGGATTCTGATTCCATCCTGCAGCAGCCGGGCGACGTCATCTTCCGAGCGCCGCATGTAGCTCTGGATTACCGCGCCCACAACCCCCCGGTTTCCCGGAGCTTTATGCAGTGCATGCACAAAATCCAGCGTGCGCTGCGTGTAGGCTGAGCCTTCCATGTCCACACGCACAAAATTCTTCGGCTGCATCGACGCTGCCTGAGCCACCAGCCCGCTTACGTTTTCATTAGCAAGCTTCGGATCAAAATCCAGCCCCATGTGGGTCAGCTTCAGGCTGACGTTGGCATTCAGTCCGCGTGCGGAGATCTCGGCAAGCATCTGCCGGTAAAGCCCCCCGCTATGCAGGGCTTCTTCGGGCGCCGTTACATTCTCGCCGAGGTTATCAATCGAGACACTGAGCCCTGCACGATTCAGGGTTTGCGCGACGCCGAGCGCATCTTCCACTTCGGTGCCCGCAACGAACCGGCCAGAAATGCGCCTCCCAAATGACGACCGTTCCGCAATTCCGCGCAGCCAGCGGCTCTCGGAAAGGGAAATAAAAAGTGCTCTTAGCACAGGTCTCTCGGGCGCGAGGAAATATCAGCCGCTTGGCCCAACTGGAAGATCACAGAAATTTGTATCACAAAAGCGCGCCGGTTAGAGTGAGCGGCCAAGTCCCGCGAAGTTGAAGTAACTTCGAACGCGTGGGAAACATTCGATTACTGCCCCTGGTCTTCCAGGAACTTCTCCACCTCGAGCGCCGCCATGCAGCCCGATCCCGCCGCGGTGATGGCCTGGCGATAGCGCCGGTCCTGTACATCTCCGCAGGCATATACCCCGGGGACACGGGTGAACACGTTATTGGTGGTTTTCAAATACCCTTCCGAGTCGGTATCGAGTTGGCCTTCGAAAATCTTGGCATTGGGAATATGTCCGATGCCGAGAAACATTGCGCTGGCCGGCTGGTCCCACACTTTTCCGTTACTGGTGTCGCGCAGTTTCAGAGCGGTGACTTCCTTCTTCGAAGCATCCAGCACATCTTCGACCACGGTGTTGGTGAGGAAGTGAATTTTGTTGTTCTTCTGGGCGCGCTCCAGCATGATTTTCGATGCCCGAAATTGATCGCGCCGGTGGATCAGCGTGACCTTGGTCGCGAATCGCGTCAAGAACATCGCTTCTTCCATGGCGGAATCGCCCCCGCCGATGACCGCGATCTCCTTGCCGGAGAAAAAGAACCCATCGCAGGTCGCGCACGAGGAAACGCCATGCCCGATTAGCGCCTGCTCGTTCGACAACCCCAGCCAGCGTGCCGAAGCTCCGCTAGCAATGATCAGAGTCCGCGTCTGGACCGAGTGCTTGCCCACTTGAAGGGTAAACGGGCTGCTCTTGAGATCGGCCGCGGTCACATGTGCCAGTTGATATTCCGCTCCAAAACGCTCCGCCTGTTTGCGCATATTCGCAATCAGTTCGGGCCCGTGGATGCCTTCCGGAAAGCCAGGGAAATTTTCCACCAGCGTGGTCAGCGAAAGCTGGCCGCCCGGCTCATGCCCTTCGATGACCAGTGGGTTTAATTTAGCGCGGGCAGTATAGAGCGCAGCCGTGTGTCCCGCGCACCCCGATCCCACGATAACTACATTTCGCACGTTGTCCATAGGATTGATTAGATTCCAAATTTGAACTTCGGTTTCAGCCGCAGGATTTGCGGCCTCACGGGTGCTTCACACTGCCGGGCTTCTTTGCAGGAGGCTTCCCCGCCCCGCCGGTGGCGCCAACTCTCGTCAGTTCAGCCGGAACCAGCGTCTTCGCACCCAAAATGCCGCGATAGTTCGCCAGCACCGCCGACGCCGAAGAGAACACAGGCGCGTAGGCGCTCTGGTCCGGAGGCGGGCCCTCACCCTCCCCGGAGCAGCGCGCCAGTACCACCGACGATTTTCCAAACCGCTCCAGCCGGATGCGGCTTGCGGGCGTACCCGCGCCCAGCATCACCGCCGCCGAAGTCACCGATGAGGCACTGTCCTCGATCGACACCTGCATCAGGTCTTTCGGTTCGCGCACCCGAAATACCAGCGTCTCCACCATCTGTTTGCTGTCGCGGCTAAAAGAGTATTGGACGGTAGAAAAGAAGGCCTGCCCCGCAAAGTCATGCCGGACGCGCACAAAATCTGCGCTCGCAGTGTCGGCAGTCAAAGGCGCACTCGCCCCCCCCGCCATCATCAGAGGACTCGCGCCCGGATCTAGCACCGAACGCCCGCGGTCCACTTCAAAGTCCGCGCCAAAATACGGTTTCGCCGGGATCCGCGACAGGGCTGCCGCAATTTCCTGTTGCTCATCAGGCGAAGGCGCGCACACATTCAGCACGTGCACTTTGACTTGTGGCTTGGCCGGCGCGCTGGTTTCCTGCGCCAGGCACAGTTGTCCCGCCGCTGCGATCACGCTGACCATCAGAATTCTCTGGAACACAGCGAAATTGTAACAGCAGACCCCGACGTACAATACAAAGTATGGCCAACCTGACCCTGGTTTACGGACTGCGCCTATTACCCTCAGAAGAAGTTGCCGAAGTCGCGGACGCAACCCTGAAGCTTAAAAACGGACGCGAGGCGCACGTCACCATGCACGTGCTTGAGGGCAGTAAAGAACAGATTGAAAAGCAGCTCAAGTCGAGCCTCGATGCCTTCTTCGATTTCTATCCCGAGATTTGAACGTTGGGGAGACGAGCCCATCTCCACAATCCGCGCACAGAACTTCCATCTATAATTCAGACGGCATCCGATGCGTCTCCGTCTGCGACAATTCCGCCCCTGGCTGCTGCGAAACGGCCTCTACCCCAAGGGAAAGTTCGCGTTCATCACCTGGTACCTTCTCGGGCTCGATGCTCTGCTCTTCGTGGTTCGGCAGGTGGCGAATATTTTTCGCAGCTCTCTCGGAAATTCTCTCGGCGGCTGGATCACCTTTCTCAGCCTCTTGGTGGTTTTTTTCTCCACCGTACTCGGAGCACGTTGGCTGTCGTCTCGCCTTCTCTGGCGGCTGCGAAATCGCCTCATCGTTACCTACGTCTTCATCGGAGTCATCCCTCTGCTGCTGCTTATCACACTGGCCGCAGGAGGCTTTTATTTGTCGGCCAGTCAGTTTGCCACATTCATTGTGACCTCAAGGTTGGATTCCGAACTCAGCAGCCTCGCCACAAGCAATCTCGTCATCGCGCACCGAATCGCCGCAGAACTGGATGCCGGCCAGAGACCAAATTTACTGCGCTACGATAACCCCGACGCATGGGGCCGGTCCCAAGTTTGTGCGTGGCTGGACTCAAGGCCGTTGCTGAATACATCGGATGCGCAGATTTCCCCTGCGCCTCAGGGATATCCTCCAGCGCAGCCCGCGCAGGTGGTGCGTGATCGCGGGAGCTTCTTCCTGCGTTCGGTCGCCACCGTGGATACAAAGAGCGGCAAGCTCACGGTAGTCTCAAGCCGTCCGCTTGACCAACGCAGGCTGCTTGGGCTGGCCAATGATTTGGGGCAGGTCACTCTCTTCGCACGGGACCCGGGAACGGGGGCGCGCTCGCCGATCTACAGCATGGGCGAGATTCCTACTCCCGTAAGGGCACTCGATCTCGATGTGTCGTTTCCCGCCGACATCTCGGTCGTGAACTGGGCCGACGGAAATACCTCAACCGCGGCGACTCTGAGCGTCGAGACCCGGCTCTCTAAACTCTACCATCGCCTGTTTGCGGCATTAGGCGAACTGGGAGCGTCGATCCAGTTCTGGCTGGTCGTCGGGATCGCCGTGCTGGTCATTTTTGTGGTGATAGCGATCTACATCGGCACCGGTCTTACTCGCACCGTCACCGGCGCGGTCGGCCAACTCTACGAGGCAACCACGCATGTAAATCGCGGCGACTTCAGCCATCGCATCGCCATCACCTCCAAGGATCAGATCGCCGCCCTCGCCGGCTCTTTCAACCTGATGACCGAGTCCATCGAGAAACTGATACTCGATCAGCAAGCGAAGCAGCGGCTGGAGAACGAAATCACCATCGCACAAGAAGTGCAGGCGCAGCTCTTCCCGCAGCACATTTCGCAGTTGCCCAGCCTTGAGGTGTTCGGATTCTGCCGTCCGGCGCGCAGCGTGAGCGGCGACTACTACGATTTCCTCACCATCGGCCCGGAGAAGCTCATCCTTGCTGTCGGCGACGTAAGCGGTAAGGGCATTTCCGCCGCCCTTCTGATGGCGACCATTCACTCCGCCGTCCGCGCCTATTCCATCGAGGGAATTCCCATCCTGCGCCAGGCGCAGGCAGTTGCCGCCGGAGCGACTCTCGCGGAGAAATACGAACCTGTAACCCCCGGAGCTGAAGCTTCACCCGGCACGCTGCTGTCACTGCTGAATCACCAGCTCTACCACAGCACTCCAATGGAAAAATATGCGACGTTGTTTCTGGCGGCTTACGACGGCGAGGACCGCCGGCTGACTTTCAGCAACGCCGGGCATTTGCCTCCGATGCTGTTGAGCAAAAACGGCTCCATCCGCCGCCTGGAAGACGGTGGCACCGTGGTCGGCCTGTTCGATGACATCAGCTACGACGAGGGCACGGTTCAACTGCGTCCCGGGGATATTTTTCTCGCCTACAGCGACGGCGTGACCGAGCCGGAAAATGAGTTTGGAGAATTCGGCGAACCGCGCTTGATTGAGTTGGTGCAGGAAAACCGAGACCTACCCTTGAACCGCATCGCTGAAATCGTGACCGCCGCTGTAGATGACTGGATCGGCGCGGCGGAACAGCCCGATGATGTGACCCTGGTGCTGGCCCGGGCCCGCTGATCTCATTTCCCGGTAGGCAGCAGGGCGGTGGTTCCGACTACCTTCTGGCCCTTGGCCATTCCGCCGACAACGACCATTCCTTCTGAGGTCACAATCAGTCCGCGATGGTCCATGGTCGGGTTCGGATTATTCTGCTGAATCGTCTCCCATGCATTGCTCTTCAAGTTGAACGCGAAGACCACCGCAGACGGCTCTGCTGGCTTGCCATCCAGACCGATGCCCGTATAGTCGTAAACCGTATCGCTCCCGCCAGCGAAGTAAATTCTCCCTTCTTTCTCCGACCCGCCAGCCCCGATGCGGTAGCGCGCCTCCCCGGGATGCGCTGGCAACTTCTTCCACTCGATTTTTCGAGGATCGTGGTGATCAATTTTGCCCATCCAGCATTCGTCGGAAGCTACATACCCGACTTTGCCGCCCGCCTGATTCTTCTCCGCCCCGTCCACATAAATGATGGTGTCCCCCACCACGGCACCGGCATGCCCAAAGACCGCGGTGCCGGGGAACGGAGTCCCCACCAGCCATCTTTTCGCCTCGGCGTCGTATATTTGAACCTGATTGGTCGGGCCAGCGTTCGCAAGCCCGCCGACCACATAGATATACCGGTCGCGGTACACCCCCGCTACCGCATCTCGCACCGCCAGCGGAAGATCCGGCCCGTTATGCCAGCGCAGCCCAATGGGATCGTAAATCGTAACCTGGGGAACAATTTGCTCCAGCCCGCTGGGATCGACAACATATCCTCCAAAAAGGAAGACCTGCTCCGCCGCTCCCACAGCCACCGTTCCCACTCGGCCTGAACCCGGGACCGCGCGGATTTCCGTCCATTTGTCGTATTTAATATTCAACGCGTAGGCGGTGTTGGTAATTGATTTCCAGTCCTTCTGCGAACCCAGCCCCATCAGCGAATAAACCAGCGTCTGGCCATTGACCCTGATCGCGGCCACCGCGTTGTTGGTGAGCGGCACCGGCAACGGCTGGTACTGATCCTCAGCCACCGCCGTCCAAGCCATCAGAACCAGAGTTGAAGTCAGCAGAGTCCTTTTCATGGGCGGTATTCAAAATACCACGAGCCGAGCGTTGCGCACGGGTTGTTGAGGTCAATGGCAAGCATCCGGCAGCCCGTTTCCGACCGCCGGGTATTGTTATAATTTGGTCTGCCCTCAAGCGGCGCTATCGTCTAGGGGTTAGGACGGAAGATTCTCAATCTTCAAACCCGGGTTCGATTCCCGGTAGCGCTACCAAACCTCCCTCCCCCTGCTATTTCCTCATTCGGTGAACTGGTCTCCGTGGACCGCGATTTTGTGGTCCGTGAAGGCAGTATGCATGGAAGGAATCGTATATTTCGGCATATGGCACGTCACACAGTCGTGGTTTGAAACCTTGCAGATGCCGATCGCATGCGTTCGGTCCTTCTGGGCGCCGCTCGCTGGCGAATGGCATCCCACGCACACTTTGTCGTAGAAGGCTGCCTCTTGCACTCGCGGTTTGTGGACGTCGTGGCACGCCACGCAGGTGAGTCGCGCCTCGCCATTTCCCCAACAGCGGCTTTGCTCTAAACGATAGGAAGGAAACCGCAGGTTGAAAATCCCAGTTATGGAGTTGAGGGTTACATCGGCCGAAGTACGGTGACATGCGCCGCAGAAATCCACCGCGTCAGCCGGGCCGAGGCGCGCCGGATTGAAAATGAGGGTCGAAGTCCTCGCATCAGGTTCCAGGCTCATCTGCGCCACATGCTGCGCTCCGGGACCATGACACGCTTCACAGCCGACGCCCGGAATCATTCGTTCGGGGCGAAATACACCGTCCGTACTTGCCGCGGTCGAATGGCAGCCAAAGCACACCGGAGGCTCGTCTGGGGACATGCGCCGGCCCAACGCAGTCTCGATGCGGCTAGGCCGAAACTGGGTCCTTCCGGTGGTGAGGTCCAATCCGTTTAGGGCCCTGTAATAGCTCACCCGGCTCTCAAAATAGATCCCGTTCTGCTGATACAGGAAAGTATCGCCGAACTGCCGGTCCCCGAATACCCAGGTCACGGCTTCTGAGGCGGACTGCTGGCCGTTGGTGGTCGAATACTCTGCCCCGGCCGCCGTTTGGGAAAGCAAATAATCGTAGGACTCGGCGCGAAAGCGCATGGTGTGGGGCATATTGGCGAACGCATCTGCCGTGGCCGGTTTCACGGCGTGGGCCATGGGCGTATTCTTCTGCGTCGCAAATATATTCTGATGGCAGCGTCCACAGGTCTCCGACCCGACATACTGATCGCGCGGGGCAATTCCCTTGGTCGGCCACCAACTGGGATCGATCAGCCTGATTTCAGTTGCAGTACTGACTTTGTCGCTCTTACTCGACGGGGATTGTGCGGAGATCAGCAAGGCGCGAGGTGCCACTAACACTAGAATGATCAGGAGCGGGACGCCAAGAATCGAGGCAGGCCTCAACATATTCGGGATTGTTTTATTCTAGCCTGATCACCTCAACCGCGGGCGGGTGGCCCACATCCAGACGGCGAATAGCAATGGGTGCCTGCGATCCCTCGATCACAGGCACCCCCAGGTTCTGTTTGGCGGAGTACGCTGCTGACAGCAACCGGCGCGCGCACCGGTCAGGAACCCGCCGCTCTTTATTTGGACTTCAGCTTCGCCAACGCATCTTTCACCCGGGGCGCCAGGAGAGAGTCAGGCGCCTCCTTCAAATACTCTTCATATTCCTTTGCGATTTCGTCGTCCTTGCCTTTTCCGTCGAGCGCCTGCGCCACGATCAAGTGTGAAATCGCAAACGGCTTGGGGTTGGGAAGAGAAGGCACTTTTCGGGCATTGGTGAGAGCGAGGTCGGTTTCGCCATTTTGCAACTCGGTGTTGGCGAGCACCGTGAGGACTTGGGCGCTTTGCGGCTCGTTGGCGGCACATCGCAGCAGGTACGGCTCCGCGTCTTTGTATTGTCTGTTCTCGTAATAGAACTGCCCCAAATACTTAGTGGCTTCCTGTAGAGTGGGATCAATTTGGGTGGCGCTGCGAAACGCGTCCACGGCGCCTTTTGGGTCCTTCAGTTGGATTTCTACCAAAGCAAGGCTGTTAAATGCTTCCGCGTATTTCGGAAACGCAGCAATCGCCTTCTGAAAATGGACTTTGGCTTCCTCAAAGTGCTTCTTGTCCATTTCCTTCGAGCCCAGGTCGAATTCCTGCCTAGCGGCGTCTGGGATGGCCACAATAATATCCTGGCCGGGGACATTAGCGTCGGTCTTCTGGATGAACCGCACCTCTATGTGTTCTGTGATGAACGGCCCCCCACTGCTGCCCCCCGTTTCAATAATCTCGCTGGTTGTGGTCTCGATGTCGGGCCCGCTTACCCGCACCTGAAAACGCCCGCTGCCCACGCCGTCGAAAGTAGCGCCGCCATTTCCGTCGGTTGTCCGCATACTCGTCATGCCACCCATCGGGGAAACGAGCTCTACCCGCAATGAGGCTGCGGGCCGATGGTTCTGCTGGTAAGTGACGCGAACGGTTATGGTAGTGATTTCGGAAGAACTGCCCGCTGCCATCGTGTTCGGCTCGCTGCGCGGCACCAGCCGCGGAGAGCAATGCAACCGTCAGAGTCTGCACCCAACGATGTCTCGATCTCATGACTGTTCCTCCATTCCTGCAAAAACCAAACCACCCCGTCGGGCAAAAGAGCCTTCCAGTCGAAGGGTTCGGCAACCGCTAGCTCAGAAACGAACAGATAACAAGGCCGACTGAAAACGAGCAGCGATGATTCCGTGCCTCGAAATGGCGCATTATCGCTTGCTTTCCGACTTGGCTGGAACCTCCACTAGCAAATCTGCCGTTCCAAACAATCCCGTAAGGTTATCCCGCACACCGAGACGTAAAATGTACTTCCCCGGTGCCAACCGGATCGGCACGCTCATGGGAAGCTCCCGCTTGCGTACCTTTTCGTAAGTCGGCTCCGGCAGCGATGCCTCCGCGCCCTGCACCTCCGCCTTTACTCTCTTGCCATCGGGCGTGAATGCCTGCACCTCAAGCTGCAGACTGCAGTGGTGAAAGTTTCCCGATTCAGCCTGAAGGTTTTCCGATTCAGTTCGACGGTTTCCCGACTCAGTCCGACGGTTTCCCGATTCAGTCTGAAGGTTTCCGGATTCAGTCTGAAACAACAGGGTGGAGGGATCTATCGCAAATTCAACCACTGTGTCCGAATCCGGCTGCGGAGGCAGCGCCCGAGCCATGAACGTCACTTCTGTCGAAGGCAGCGAATTCCCCGTTAAAGCGGCCGTCAGCGTCTGCTCGCCGTTGCCCTTTTTCCAATCCGAAGGGTTCACCGCGAAATATCCTCTCCGATACCGCAACTGAGTGCCCGGCTGGTCCACCTGCAATTTGACGTTGCGAAACTTCCCGTCCCACTTTTTGTTGCTAGGGTAATACCCGAGCATGTAGTAGGAACTCGATTCCCTTAACGCCGATTGAATGGCTTTATCGAGGTCGTTGCCATTGAAGTAGCGTCCTCCTGTATCGCGGGCAATCGTCTCCATGGCGTCGTGGGTGGAGAATCGCTGGAAGGACTCGGCGGCCAATGCGCGATTGGTGTCGATGCCAAGGACGACCTTACCTGGATCCCGTCCGCTCAGGCTCGGATCGCCCAGGCTGCTCGGCACCAGCCCGCCCGCATCAATGGTGTATGTGGCTATATGCGCATCGTTCAGCAGATTGATGGTCCGACGGATTTGATCGCCATAGTCTCTTTCTGACTCCATTGCACTGGGCGAATCTCCTACCACGGAAAACGGGAACCCAGTTGAAAACCACAGCAGCACTTTGCGTCCACTTTGCCCGGACATGAAACGGGCAATTTCCTCCAAAGCCGCAAGGGTGACCGAAATGCGGGTATCGAGCGCAAAGTTTTCGGATTCCCTCTCGAAGCGGTCCGTCATGTAAGCAATATCTTCAAAAATGGTGGCGTTGGCTCCCCCGGCGGCAAGCGTTGCGGGAAGCCCAGGATCCGGGCCGCTACCGGTGGGCCCTCCTGTGGCCTGCGGCGGCAAATTTACGGTTGGCGGAGGAACAGAAGCTGGGGCCGTTTCCATCTGGCCGCCGCTCCGCGCCACGGCTGGTGTTTGCCCTAGGTAGCGGTCCAGTACAGCTCGCAACAGAAGCGGGTCCTGGGTGAAATTCTGCAGCACCGTCAGTTTGTTGGTCAGGGTAAACACCGCCAGCCTCGTGTTGGGATCGTATTGTCGCGCCAAGAACTTCAGCATCTCCTGCTTCACGTAAATCTGGTCTTGAGGAGGAGTATTTAGGCCGTCGAGTAACAGCACGGCTACGGTGCCGTTTTCTGCATTCGCCTGCGTTACCGAAGGGCGGTTCGTTGTTACGTGCGGAGGCAGAACCGGGGGCGGTGCCGCACTCGTGCGCTCCGAACCATGCTCAGAAAAAGATGCGATGCGCTGAGGAACTCCGTTTTCGGTCACCACGAAGTCGTCCGGTTTCAAGCCCTTCACGGGATGGCCTTCTTTATCGAGCACAACAGCATCCACCAGCACCATGCGAGTGGTAACATGCAGCACCATTCCCGAATCCTTCGTAGGGGGAGAAGGCTGCTGCGCGGCAACAAGCACACTGGCCAAGCCTACGAGCACCGTAATCTGTACGACGAATCTGGTCATAGAGGCGGATCCTGGTTCTTCAGCCCTTCCTATTGCTGCTGCTGCGGCACATGGGGTTTAGGCCTCAGTTTTTGGTACATCAGCATGGCTTGTTCTGCGTCGTTGGCGCGCCCTTCGCGCCGGTATGCCACGCTGAGCTGATAATAAGCGTAATCGGTCGGCTGCAGGCGAATCGAGGTTTCCAGATCCTGAATGGCATCTTTCACCTTCCCCTGATCCAGCAACGCCTTGCCCAGCTCATAGTGAGCATCGGAATGATTCGGCTGCCGGCTTACGACATCCTGCAATAACGGAATGGCCGCATCTGTCTGCTGCATCTCCAGCTTCACGAATCCCAACTGGTATTCCGCCGGGATGTAACCGGGATTGACCGATAGTTCCTGTTGAAATTGGTCCGCGGAGACATCCAGCTTCCCCTGCTTTAGTGCCACCATTCCTGATTGGTAGTGCGCTTCGGCGGTGTGCGGGTCGAGCTGCAGTGCCCGCGCAAACTCTGCCAGAGCCTCGGGATAATTCTGCTCCTGGGCGTAAGCCTGGCCCAACATCAGGTGTACGGCTGGCACGTTCTGGTCCTTCTCCAGCATCCGGGAAAAAACGCGTGCGCCGTTCTTCGCGTCGCCGCTGCGCACCAGCGACGTGCCGGCCGCGTAAAGCAGGCCTGCGTTGTCCGGCAACTGCTCGAGGACCGAGCGCAACGTCTCCGCGCTTTCAGCGAACTTATCGCCCATGTAGTAGCAGAGACCGAGCATCTCGCGGATCGAGAGATCATCCGGCGTACGGCGCAACTCCCGCTCCAGCGGCCCCGTGGCTTCGTCGTATTTCTCCGCACGGAACGCGGAGAGGCCCCAGTTGCGGTCCAAGCTGGGGATGGAAGGCTCCCATTTCGCCGCTTGCGAGAATTCCCCGGCGGCCTGCGCGTAGCGCTCGGCACGTGCGTCAATAACGCCCAGGTTGTGATACGCCTGCCCCAACAGAGAAGACACTGATTTCGTGTACGCGGCTTCCGTTTTGGGGTCGGATAGTTCGGAGGCTCCCGGCCGAAGCATCATGGAGTGAAGCTCCTGCTGATTCGGGTCACTGTTCGCCTTCGCGATATCGTTCCCGGGCGCGCTCGCCCCATCCTTCGGAAGGGTGGCGCGAATCTGCTGCACCTTGGCCGACTCCGTGGCGGCCTCCTCGTTCTTACCCAGCTTGCGCAACGCTTCCGCGAGCCCTTCGTATGCGCCCGCCATCGCGGAATCCATCCGTTGCGCAGCCGGCGTTAGCTTGATGACGGAGCGATAGGCGTCCGCCGCGTTTGCCCATTTCTCTTCAGACGCGTAGCGCTGACCGAGATAAAAAAACGCCCGCGGGTCTTCCGGTTGGAGCCTGATGGCTTCTTGCAGAGAGGTTTCCGCTTTGGCTAGGTCCAGCTGGCTCTCGCCGAGCGGAACAGCGGGCGCCTGCGCGCTCAATACAGAGGCCAGCCCCAAATAATAATGAACGTCCGGATATTTTGGGTCCAGCGCAGTCGCGCGCCCGAATTCTCTTGTTGCCAGCTGGAGATAGCCGGTCGCTAAGAAGGCCCGCCCGATCAATACGTGCAATTGCGCGCTCTCTGGCAGGGAGTTCTTCATCTCGTCAAAGAGCACGGTCGCCAGTGACGTCTTCTTCAGCTCCAGATCAGCCAGCGCAAGGCTGTACGCGATGTCAAAGTCGGTGGTCAGGCCCAGTGCCGCGTGTAGCTCGTCGGCCGCGGCCTCATAGTTCCCCTGCAAGAAATCAATTTTGCCGAGCAGGGCGTGAGCGCGGAAATGGTCTGGATTTTTCTGCAGCACTGCCTTCGCGTCCGTTTCCGCTTTCAGCATGTCGCCGGAATAAAGCTCGGTGACGGCGAGGTCCACCGCGGGATCCGTAGCATCCGGGTCCGCGGCCATAGCCTGCTGCAGCAACTGCTCCGCGCCGGCGTAATCCTGCCGGGCAGCCCGAAGATTGCCCAGATGGTCGAGCCCGGTGGCAATGGCTCGCCGGTATTCCTTAGCCGCATTGTCAAAATCTCCGGCTAGTTGATAGGTCTGCGCTGAATCGAAATGCTGTTGCGCGGCGTCGGTCTTGGGCGCCGCGCTTTTGGCGGCTGGCAATGTGCTGCCGGCGTCCCGCTTCGCCCCCTTGGCAGCGCTCTGGGCGGCCAAGGCGGGCATCGTGATCGCCACGGCGGCGGCAACGAACATTCCGAGGCTGATTCGGAGCGGCATCATTTGGGAGCAGACTTCGTATTCGCGGATTGCGGCAAGATATCGCTCTTCAGTTTGTCATTCAGGGCCTGGTGCAATTTCTGGTATATCTCAGTTTGCGTTTTTGCCTGCTCGGTCATTCCCAGCCGCGCATAGACCAGCCCCAATTGGTAGTGGGTCTGCGGAATATCGGGCCGCAGTTTCATCGCCATTTCCAGGGCCGTGCGCGCACCGGCTATATCTCCCTGACGAAGCTTGATCACCCCCAGCTCCTGCTGGGCGCCAGCGTGGTTCGGGTCTATCTTCACTACTTGTTCTAACCCCTCGCGCGCCGCGTCAAAATTTCCCTGGCGCTCGTCGAGCATCGCCAGGTAATAGCGGGTGTCATTGTTCTTAGGATCGAGCTGCAAGCTGTGGGTGAACGCCTGACGCGATTCGGCTTCGTTGCCTTGGTCGTAATCAATCATCCCCAATAGAAAGAGTGCGTGCGGATCGTCGGGCCGCTCCGCCACCATCTTATGCGCCAGCGGATCCAGGACTTCCTGGAACCGCTGCGTCTCCTGCAAGATCCTGCCGTAGATGTATTGCGCATCTGGATTCTCGGGTTCGAGGTCATATAGGCGCTGGGACGCCAACCTTGCGTTCTCAAGCTCTCCGATTTGCGCATTTTCGACTGCAAGCTTCATCAGCACGGCGGGGTCGTCCGGCTTCGCCGCGTCCGCGCGCTTCAACAGATCTACCGAATCTTTCCAGCGATTCTCCTCGGCGGCTAAGCGGGCGGAATCGAAAAGGATGTCGAACGATTTCGGCTGTATGTTGAGCGCCTCGGCCAGTAACTGCCGCGCCTCTGCTTTGCGTCCCTCGGCTTCGCGCACCCGAGCCAGCATGTGCATATAACCGGCATCGGGCTTCACTGGGCGGATCGCCGCCATCAACTTCGACGCATCCTCAACATAGCCGTTGTGCAGCAGCACCGCCACGAAATCGAGCGCTGTTCCTCGCTTCGCGGGCGGCAGGCGCAATACCTGCGAGATCAGGGTCGGGATCTTCTCAGGTTGGCCGAGTTCCGCGTAATCATGGGCCAGAAGCGGAAGAACATCGGCTGGGCGCGATATCACCGGAATACGCTCCACCGCCGCGACCGACTCCTGATACTTGCTGGTTTGCTCGTAGAGCGTTGCCAGCGTCAGATTGGCATCGCGATCGTGAGGCACAATCTTTACTATCGCCTCGTAGGCTGCGACCGCTTCCGTAGCCTTTCCCTCTGATTGGGCCAAAGCTCCCAGGCTGCGTTGCGCCTCCAGGCTGGAGGGATCAATTCGAAGCGCGCGATGGAACAGTGCCTCTGCCTCCGCATTTCGCTTCTGGCGCACGCGCAGGTCGCCCATTAGCTCAAGCGCCCAGATCTCGTCCGGATGAGCCGTCAGGACGTCCCAAAGCTGCTCCTCCGCGGCGGGTAATTGATCGTGGCGGATGAGTTCGATAATTCGGCTCTTGGAGGGGATCTCAGCGATGACAGCAGAGGCGAGCATGAAGACGACCGCAACCAGCGCGACAGGCCGCCAAAACTTGAACTCACAGTTTACTGCGCGGCTGACCACCAGGCCCCATTTCCGTCCAATGGAATGAACTTCCACTGAATTAAAAAGGGTGGGCTGGACCAAAGTCAAGCCCACCCTTCGTTTTAGTCCTGCTATGCGAGCGCCCTAGAAGATGACCTTCAGGGAGTATTGAATCTCGCGGTTACCCAGGTTGTTCACCGACGGTGTGTTGCCGAAAGACGATCCAGGTTGGAGAGTCGTTCCCGTGACCTTTCCGTTTATGATCGTCCCACCCGTGGCTACGTAGTGCAAGTTTGTGTTGCTGTCCAAACTCGAGCCGCCGAAGCGGAACATCGGATGGTTGAACAGGTTGAAGAACTCCATCCGGAACTGCAGCTTGGCTTGTTCGCCCAGCTTCGGGATGCCCCAGTTCTTGTCGAGCCCAAAGTCCACGTCACGAATTGCGGGGCCATGGCACTGCCCAGTGTCGCCGAGTGGAGCCTGACCCAAGGTGTAACCGTTCATGGTCCAAGAATTGGGGTCGAACCACTTCAACTTGTTCCCGCTAAAGCAGGGACCAGTCTGTAGCGGACGGACGCTCAGGTTGGTAAAGGCGCCGTTGCCAACAGCCCCCCACGGATCCGAGCCGAGCGTTCCGACGCCTGCTGGACAGGGCGCTCCACCCGCGAGAGAGGTACAGGTGGCGCTTTGCGGGCCCCCTATCAGACCCCCGGTGATGGTAAGAGCATTACCTGTTGCGACGCTGACCACCGTGCTGGTCTCCCAGCCGCCGGCAACCTCCTTCACGATGGTATTACTCTTTTCGAGGCCGGGCAGATTGTAAACCAGGCTGCCCGCGAACACGTGCGTTCGGTCGAAGTTGGACAGCCCACGGCTGGCGCGCTGATTGTAGCTGTCCGCAATGCCGTCCTGGTTATTGGGGTAATCGCCTTCGACGTTGGAGATGTTCTTGGACCAGGTATAACTCATCTGGGCGATAGAATTGTGGGACATCCTCTGCGTGAACTGACTCTGGAGTGAGTGGTAAATGGAGTCCCCGCCATGGGCCCATTGGTAAACGGCCCCGGGTGCGCCACCGTACTTGGCGCCGAAGGGGAACAGGTTGTTGGCATTGTTTCCAGGCGCTCGCAAAATCCAAGCGAGACGGTTCGCCGGCGCCAGTTGATCAATGTCGTAGTAAGTATCGAGGTGAATGCCACGCAGTCCAACGTAGCCGACTTCCCAGCTTCCCATCGTGCCAAGGTGCAACTTCGGTGGTCAGGTTGTACTGCCAGCTATTGGCAAGGTTCGTGTTGAGCTGGACACTCTGGTTCGCGTTACCACCAGGGCTAAAGTCGAACAGATTGTTGTTAGCGGTACTGAACCCCGACGGAGCGTCCAGCGTGCGTTCGGCACCGGAGCCGACAGTGAACGGCGGATTCGCGCCAACCAGTCGCGTGCTGGTGCCGCTGATCGGATCACGAGTGAAGAACTGTCCTACGCCAGAGCGCACCACCCATTTCCCGTGACCGAACACGTCCCATGCAAATCCAAGACGTGGCGCAATCAAGTGGTTGTTCGATGGAATGATGCTGCGGTTCTTGGAGAACACGCCTCCGGCGAAGCCATTCGCGGCACAACCGTTAGGCGCTCCTGCGGCCATCACAATCCCGTTGCAGGGAGAGGTACCCAGCGCGGCGCTATAAGCGGACGGCTCAAACGCCGCCAGTTTATTGTCGGCCAGCCAGGCGTCAGGCATTAACGACCAGCGCATTCCGTAGTCCACAGTCAGGTTCCTGGTCACCTTCCAAGTGTCGCCAAGGTAGAATTCGACATCGCGCCAGCGTGGATCGCTAATCGGATTTCTATTGTTCTCGTTTACGCCCCATAAAGCGTTAAGTAGGGTCGTGTCCGCCCACTGATTGCCGCCAGTCGGGCTGCCCCAAGAAAGGGAACCGTTGTAACCCGCCGCACCCCACATTCCGCCCGCCTCCTCGCCCTGTTCCTCGTCTTTGGCGTTCTTGTCGTAAAGGATGCCGGCCTTGAATGTGTGCTTATTCATGGCCATGGAGAAATCGTCCTTCCAGGTGAACAGATCCTGACGATTGCTCCAGGGGCCGATGTCGCCGATATACGTAGAGCACCAGCAAATCTGCTGCGGAAGCTGGTTGGCGTGCGTCTTGCCGCTGATGGGGAAAATCAGGGGCATCTGGGAAACGATCGTCTGCTGCAGTGCCGGAGTATCGCCGGCCTGACTGATGTTGATGCGGTTGGCCGACCAAGAGAAGGCAAAGTCGTTGACCTTATTGGAGCCGAGGGTCGTGGTTAGTTTGGCCACAAGCATCTTGCTGGGCTGCGACCACGCGTCGCTTACTGCCGGGAAAGCGTCGTCGCCCCACAGCCCGCCTTCTCCGTCTCCGTGCAGCGGGTTGACCCATGATTCGTTAGTGAAGTTAATCATCAAAGTCGTGGTTTTCGTAAGGTTATAGTCGCCACGAACGTTGTCTTCGCGCCAGTTCAGCGGAGTCCCCACCTGCGCCACCCAATTATGCGCAGCGCAGTTGTTGATAAGGTTCGGAAGCGGGAGCTGGGAAATATAAGCTTCGCCGGCAGGGCTCAACCGGTTGGCAGGAATGGTGTTACCGGTGAACGGGAGTCCGGTAGCCGGGTCGTTCGGAACCGGCGGCGCACCAGAATTGGCCGCGCAACCAGCGATATCGCTGTAATTACCGCCAATTCCACCAGCAATATTGCCGCGCTCCGCTGCCGTCGGAAGCCATTGCTGACGCACCTGACCGCGGTTTTCCTTGTTCCACTCTTCCGAGAAGAAAAAGAAGAGCTTGTCCTTCTTGATCGGCCCGCCTACCGTGAATCCGTAATCGTTGCGGCGCAGAAAGTTCTTCTTTCCGCAAACAGCGAGATTCAGGCAGTTGGCCTTCTGCTGGCCGAGGAAGAAGTTAGCGGCATCGAGCTTATCATTACGCCCGAAATAATACGCATCGCCGTGAAACTGGTTTCCGCCCCCCTTGGTGACAAGGTTGATCTGTGCTCCGCCGGCGCCGCCGTACTCAGGACCATAGCTGTTGCGAAGGATCTTAAATTCCTGGATGGCGTCAACCGAAGGATATACAAGGATGGTGCGCTGCGAACCTTCGTCATTGTTATTGGTACCATTTACCTGCCATTGATTGGCATTCGCGGGTGCGCCGCTGAAGGAGATGTCAACTCCGGCGAGCAAGCCCTTGTTCTTGTTGTCGAAGCCGCCTCCAACGGAAGCGCCGGGCATCAGGGTCGTCAGCTCGATGAAGTTGCGGGCCGTTCAGCGGCAATTGACTCACCTGCTCGCTCAGCATGACGTTGCCAACTTCGCCGTTCTCCGTATTCAAGTTGACGGCCGCGGCCTCTACGTTCACCACTTCCGTGGCGGCACCTACCTCCAGCCGCACAGTGGCATTTGTCACTGAATTGACGTGAACTTCCAAATTTTTCTGGGCGACGGTCTTGAACCCTTCCTTTGTCGCATTAAGGGTGTAATTTCCAATTTCAACCTTCTGAAAGCTGAAATTGCCCTGCGCGTCGGACGTGGTCTTGCGCACGGATCCGGTTGCCTGGTCAGTCAGCGTCATCGCGCTGCCCGGAATCGCGGCGCCGCTCTGGTCGGCCACCGTTCCGCTGATATCGCCTGTGGT
>CAWIXA010000005.1:0-342402 GCA_963839975.1 uncultured Acidobacteriota bacterium
CCGGTCCGCAAGTTTGCTCTCTTCCACAACAATTTCCAGCAGGCCCTTGGCGCATCATCCGAAATCTTCAAGTTCATGGACGTTCAGCGACGAAGTGCAGGAGAAGGCCAACGCCCCCGCTCTGTTGCCGTTCTCCAGGAACATTAGCTTCAAGGACGTTTCCTTCTGCTACGAATCGGAAGGCGTCCAGCGCGAAGTCCTCCGCAACATCAATTTGGACGTGAAAGCCGGGGAAATTCTGGCTCTCGTCGGATCCAGTGGAGCAGGGAAGAGCACGCTGGTTTCCCTGATCCCGCGGTTCTTCGACGTGACCACCGGAAACATTTCCATTGACGGGAAGGATGTTCGCGACGTTTCTTTGGCTTCCGATCCGCTCGCAAATCGGCGTCGTCACGCAGGAAACTGTGCTGTTCAACGACAGCCTGCGCAACAACATCGCCTACGGCCAGCCCAGCGTTTCGCAAACCGCCATTGAAGCCGCGGCCCGCGCCGCCCTGGCCCACGACTTCATCATGGAGTTGCCCGCCGGATACGACACGGTGATCGGAGAAAAAGGCGTCCGCCTTTCCGGAGGCGAGCGCCAGCGCATTGCCATCGCCCGCGCCTTGCTGAAAAACGCTCCGATTCTGATTCTTGACGAAGCCACTTCCGCGCTGGACAGCGAATCGGAAGCGCTGGTGCAATCCGCGCTGCAGAACCTGATGGCCGGGCGCACGGTCGTCGTCATCGCTCACCGGCTTTCCACCGTGCGCCGCGCCGACCGGATTGTGGTCATCGAAAACGGCGCCATCGCCGATATCGGTAGCCATGAAGAACTGGTGCAGAAGCTCGGCACCTATCGCCGGCTGTATGATCTTCAGTTCATCGATATCGAAGCGCCTCGCGCGGCGGCGCCGGCGCAATGAAGGAATCCAGGACCATCTAATGCCCATCCGATCCATGACCGGTTTCGCGCAGGTGAAGGGGCAAGTCGCCGGCGATCTCGCGTTCACGCTTTCCATCAAAGCGGTGAACCACAACTTTCTCGATCTTCATTTCCGTCTCCCTTCGAACTCTGACTTGCTGGAATCGTCTCTGCGCCGCGTGCTCAAAGAAAAGCTGGCGCGCGGCCACGTGGACGTGAACCTCTCGTTCGAGCAGAGCAGCGCAGCCGCCCTCACGCTCAACCGCCCCCTGGTTGCGGCATACGTAAAGGCCTTCCGCGCCGCTGCGGCGGAAAACCGCATTGCCTCCGAGCCTGATTTGAATGCCGTGCTTCGTCTGCCCGGCGCGCTCGATTCCAGCGCCGTCCCCGCCGAGGAAGAACTTCTCCCCGCGGTGCTGCCCAAGCTCGAAGAGGCCTTACAGCAGTTGAACAACATGCGCGCAGAAGAAGGCCGCGCCATCGAGCGCGAACTGCGTGAACGCATGGCGCACATCCGGACCGCGTGCAAAGAGGTCCGCAAGTATCGCGAGCTGGTGCTGAAAACCTATTCCGACCGCCTGAAGTCGCGCATGCAGGAGTGGCTGGGCGCGTCAGTGGACCAGGACCGCATTCTGCAGGAAGCGGCCTTGCTGGCCGATCGCAGCGACATTCAGGAAGAGCTGGTCCGCTTGGAGAACCACGTACAACACTTTCTTGGCTTGCTCGACGAAAACGGCGAAATCGGCAAGAAGCTGGATTTTCTCTTGCAGGAAATGAACCGCGAAGCCAACACGTTGCTCGTCGAAGACCTCCGGCCTCGCCGGCGATGCCCTGCGCATCACCGAAGCCGGATTGGCCATGAAGTCCGACATCGAAAAGGTGCGCGAGCAGGTGCAGAACATCGAATGATGTCCAACCCATAATGACCAACGTCTTCATCATTTCCGCGCCTTCGGGATCGGGCAAGTCCACGCTGGTAAATGAAATCCGCCGGACCGTTCCCGACCTGGAGTTCTCCATTTCCTATACCACGCGCAAGCCGCGCGGGTCCGAGCGCAACGGCTGCGAATATTTCTTTGTCACTCGCGAGCAATTCGAGGACATGATCCGGACGGACCAATTCCTCGAGCATGCCGATGTCTTCGGCAGCGACTTGTACGGCACCGCCCGCCACTTTCTCGATAAAGCCAAGGCCGACGGTAAGGATCTGTTGCTCGATATCGACGTCCAAGGCGCGGCGCAGATCAAGCGCAAGCTACCCGAGGCGGTCAGCGTTTTCATTCTGCCGCCCAATCGTGCGGAACTGGAGAGGCGATTGCGAGAGCGCAGTCAGGATTCGGAACTCGTGATCCAGCGGCGCCTCGAGGCCGCCCGGCGCGAGATTGAGAATTACGAGAAATACGACTATATTTTGGTGAACGACCGCCTGGCAGACTCTGTGGAAACGCTGCAAGCGATTCTGCTTTCCGAACGGCTCAGGCGGGCTGGAGACGCAGATGCAGACTTGAGCGCGAAAGCTGAAACCTGCCGCCTGGAGCAGATTCGCCAGCGCATACAACCCATATTGCGGTCGTTCGCAGAAAAGCCCCGAGAAACTTTCGGAGAAACCGCAGGACACTGACGCAGGGGAGAACGCAATGAAGTTGATTGAAGGTTTCGACAGCAACTATCGGTACATCCTGGTCGCGGCCCGCCGAGCCCGGCAACTGCAGGGCGGAGCTCCTCCGGTCATCGATACCCATTCGCGCAAACCCTGCCGCATTGCGCAGGACGAGATCAAGGCCGGCAAGGTCAAGTGGATCATCCCCGAGGTCCCCGCGTCCCCGGTCGAAGTCGCCGGGGATTTGCTCGATAAGGCCATCGCGCAGGAAAATTAGTAGAGCCGCAATCGGCTCTTATTGTCGCTGGCATTTTGGGTCCTAGCTCCTAGCGGCTAGCCTCTAGCAATCTTGATTTTGTTCGCTAGAGGCCAGCAGCTAGAAGCCAGCAGCTATCATGAAAATCGCCCTCGGAGTCTGTGGCGGGATCGCGGCTTATAAGGCCGCCGAATTAGTTCGCCTGCTGCAGGACCACGGCATACGCGTGCAGGTCATCATGACCGCTTCGGCGCAAGAGTTCATCCGCCCGCTTACCTTCGCCGCGCTCTCCGGAGAAAAAGTCATCACCAGCATGTTCGCCGCGGACTCCGGCGCCGAACCCAACATTGATTCCGCCATCGAGCACATCGCCGTAGCACAATCCATTGACGCGCTGGTGGTCGCGCCCGCTACCGCAGACGTCCTCGCGAAAATTTGCCCAGGGAATCGCCAACGATTTCCTGACCACTCTCTTTCTCGCGACCACAGCGCCGGTCGTCGTCGCCCCGGCCATGAACGTAAACATGTGGGACCATCCCGCCACGCAGCAGAATCTGGAAACTCTGCGCAAGCGCGGAGTCAAGATCGTCGAACCCGGCAGCGGATATCTCGCCTGCGGCATGACCGGCCCCGGACGCCTCGCCGAAAACGCTGCCATCGTTGCCGCCACTCTCGAAGCCCTCGGCGCGGCGCAGGACCTTTCCGGCGAAACGGTTCTCATCACCGCCGGCCCCACCCGCGAAAAAATCGATCCCGTCCGCTACCTCACCAACCGCTCCAGCGGACGCATGGGATACGCCCTCGCCGAAGCCGCCGTCACGCCGAGGCGCACGAGTCATTCTGATCAGTGGTCCCACTGCGCTCAAGCCGCCATCCGCTGCCGAAATTACCTGGGTCGAATCCGCGAGCCAGATGCACGAAGCCGTGCTACGCCTAATGCCGGAGGCGTCCATCGTCATCAAGACCGCCGCGGTCGCCGACTACACCGTGAGCCATCCCGCGGAAGAAAAACTCAAACGCACTGGCCGCATGACCCTCGACCTCGAGCCAACTCCCGACATCCTCGCCGAAGTCGCCCGCCGCAGAACATCGCAAGTCGTGATCGGTTTCGCCGCCGAAACCCAAAACGTGATCGAAAACGCGAAGAAGAAGCTCGCCGCCAAATCGCTCGATGCAATCGTCGTCAACGACGTTTCGAAACCCGGCATCGGTTTCGACTCTGAGCGCAACGCGGTCACCATTCTTACCGCTTCAGAAACCATCAGCGTCCCCGAAACCACCAAGTGGGAAGTCGCGCAGCGGGTGCTCGACCAGGCAGTCAAACTCAAACAGGGAAGCGCTCTCGCGTCCCATCCGTTATCCTGAATAACACATGTCCTCTCGACCCCGCTCTTCGCCGCGCGCTCACCGACCGCGTCCGCTATTACAACGATCTCGGCATCTACGATTTCTACCGCCGCCCAAGTGCACCCGAGAATTCCGAACAAGCCGCGACCCGTGTGGCGCGGGCCGCCCTCACCCTTTGCCGAGCAGCGCCCAGTTGTTTCCCAGGAGGAATCCCTGCCTAAAGCGAAATCCGCATCCGCCGCCGACCCCGCCACCGCGCTCCGCCTCATCCGCGAAGACCTCGGCGATTGCACCCGCTGCCGCCTGCATAAACAAGGCCGCAAGCAAATTGTTTTCGGAGTCGGGAATCCTAACGCGCGATCTGATGTTCATCGGCGAGGCTCCCGGCGCGGACGAAGACGAGCAAGGCGAGCCTTTCGTCGGACGCTCCGGCCAATTGCTGACCAACATGATCAAGGCCATGGGCCTGCGCCGCGAGGACGTCTACATCGCCAACATCATCAAGTGCCGCCCACCGGGCAATCGCACGCCCGAGCGCGATGAGTGCGACACCTGCTCGCCATTCCTGATGCGGCAGATCGAAGCCATCAAGCCCAAAGCGCTGGTGGCCCTCGGCGCCGTGGCCGCCAAGACCTTGCTTGCCATCAATGCGCCCATGTCAGAGCTGCGCGGCCGCTGGTATGATTTCCGCGGCACCAAACTTGCGGTGACGTATCACCCGGCTTTCCTTCTGCGCGATCCGCGTCAGAAGAAGGAGACGTGGAAGGACCTGCAAATGGTGATGAAGGAAATGGGGCTGCCGCTTCCGGAGAAAACTTCGGAGTAGGTGGAACTCGGTGCATGCTTCGCATCGTATTTGTAGCTGACTTCGCCAGAGTTTGCGACGCTTCACTGGAAAGGAAACGAGGAAATGGACGAAACACCTGAACTTATAACTCCCCCCGCGCAGTTGCCGCCGGTGCAGCCAGCATCACCCTCCCCGGTGCGCAGGATTTTCTTCAATGATGTGGAACTCCGCGCGGGCTGGCGCTTATTCATTTTTGTGGTTCTTTTGTTCGCAATCGGTTTCGCCGTCAATTTCGTTGTCAAGCATGTGCGAAAGTCGCCGTCCCAAAGGAATCAGCCGGTGGAACTCCGCCCGGGCCCTGAAATCGTCGGTGACACACTGCAGTCTTGCCCTCGTCTCTGGGGGTTGCCGCAATTATGGCCAAGATCGAAAAGCGCAAGCTCCGCTACTATGGCTTGCCGCTCAAGCAGGCTTTTCGGGGAAATTTCTGGCAGGGATGCCTATGGGGTTTCGGCGCGATTTCAGTCTTGCTCCTGGCCCTCCGCGCCGATCACAATTTCTACTTCGGTGGACCCGAACTGAGCGGCTGGAGCATTTTCCGCTTCGCATTGTTGTGGGCGATTGCGTTTCTTGTAGTTGGTCTTTTCGAAGAATTCTTGTCTACGCGGTTACGCCCAGTTTACTTTGACCACGGGAATCGGATTTTGGCCCGCTGCGCTCCTATTGTCACTCTCGTTTGCGTTCCTTGCACCGAGACAACCCCGGGGAGACGAAGTTCGGCCTCTTCCAGATCGTGCTCATCGCGCTTTTCTTCTGTTCTCACCCTGTGGCGAACCGGCACCCTGTGGTTCGCGGTAGGCTTTCACGCTGCCTGGGATTGGGGACAAAGTTTCTTCTACGGCACACCGGATAGCGGCCTCTCCGCCCAGGGACACCTCTTGCATTCCTCCTTTGCCGGATCCGACTGGCTTACCGGAGGCACCGTCGGCCCCGAAGGCAGCGTGCTGGTGCGCCGCTGATCTGTGCTGTTGTTTGTGCTCTTCTATTTGGCTTTTCCGAAGCGGGAGCCATACCCCGATCCCGCCGCCATCAAGCTCGCAGATCCGGGATTGGCATCGTCGCAGACTCTCGCCTAACTCCCGCCAAATCCGGCCGCAAGAGATGCAACTTGCCCTGAACGGATTGTCAAACAGTTCGTGACGTCGCGTGGAATGAGAAAAACTGGCGGAGAGAGTGGGATTCGAACCCACGTTACCCTTTCGAGTAAACACGCTTTCCAAGCGTGCGCCTTCAGCCACTCGGCCATCTCTCCGGCGCTATCAGGAAGCTACTGCAAGAGGAACAACGAAGCAGGTAAAACCTGCTGCTTTCGATTCTATGGGTGCAGGGCCGTCATCGCAACCCGGAGACGTAAACCTGGAGACGTAGACTTGGAGACGAAATCGGTAGGAGATTGCCGGCAACAGCAACTTCGATTAGGAGAATTTCTTCGGAGTCTCGGCTGTTTCCAGGTCAACTGAAGACTCTGTCTTGTCTTTCGGCGGTCTCGGTCGTCGGTTGCGATGCCGGTCGCGCCTGATCGGCCGGGGCAGCCATTTTTGTGTCCTGAAGCACGCGGTTGTTCAGGCAGTAGAGCGCCAGCTCCAGCCGGTCAGCTACTCCCAGCTTGTCATAAACTTTGCGCAGATAATTCTTCACCACCTGCTCGGTCGTGCCCACCCGGACGGCAATTTCTTTGTTCTTCATCCCCTGCGTCACGCCGGAAACGATGAGCGCTTCTTTCGGCGTGAGCTGGACCTTGGTCCGCGCCGAAGTCGGTCTGGTGCCGTGCGTACGATACGCTTCCAGCACCCACTGCACCGCATGCGGCTCCAGCCAGGCTTCGCCTTTTGAGACTTTGCGCAGACAGTCAACGAACAGTTCGGAATCAATCTCGCGGGAAACCACGGCATGCGCGCCGCGCCGGAACAACTCCAGCGTTAGTTCCTGGTCCGGCATTTCGGTTACTGCCACTACCCGCAAGGTGCGAGCTTGTTTGAGGATTTCCTGCACTGCCTCGGGAGGATTCTCCGCCAGAGCGGCCTCAAAAACCAGAATTTCGGCGGCAAATTTTTGCGCCGCGGCGACCGCTTGCGGCAGAGTCTCTGCCTGCCCCACTACTCGAATGTCATCTTCAACCGCAAAGATTTTGCGCAACCCGGCGCGGAAAATCGCCTGCGAGTCGGCCACGATCACACGTATGAACTGTTCCCTGTTCTCCATCTCCGGAGGGGCCACCTTCACGTCTCCCGTGCTCAACCCAGCGCTAGCCATACGGTTTTGGTTGTGTGGGCCGGACATTCCTGTCCGACGCCTTTTTTATTGCTCTTGCTTCCCAACCCAATTTCCAGATCCCTACTTCCGCTCAAAGCGATACTCATCAATCACCACGCCTACGCCGCGGCGTCCATCCTGCTCGCCGGTGCGGACCACTCGTCCCCGGCATTCCACTTGTACGTCCGCCGCCGCGCCCACAACCTCGGCCGGCAGTGAAATCGTGAAGTCCACCGTCGAGCCGACCGGCATATCCACGTCGTACTGAAACAGCACGCCGTTCGAGGAAATGTTTTCGCTTTCGGTGTCGCTGTCTCCGGCCTTCGATTTGATATGGATCGGAAGCTTGACCGGAAAACGCGCCGCGCCCTGCACGTCGGAATAGCGCGACCGCGCAGCCTTTGCAGCTCCAGGAGAGTTGACTGATTCGTTGGACATCATTGGCAGACTACAATGCGGAATCCGGCAGGGAAAGTTACCGAAGTTATTGGCCTTCGAGGTTTAACTTCTTGTGGTACATGAACTTGCGGGTAAGGCGCTGTCAGGCGGCGTGCACTAACTATTCGGCTAAGTTGAGGCGAACATTCACGATGTGAGAAGTCGCCCCCGAGGGGATTAGGGAATCAGGTCAACTTTCAAAGGCCTGGATGTTCGTGGCGCCGAAATATCGGCCAACGCCAGCAGCAAGCCGATTGTGACCCAAACCCGCATCACCATGGAAACCCCGACGCAAACGCGCCAATTGCTGCCTTCAGAATTTCGTAACCTCAGTGAAATTGAAATCTCTGACTTTCATCGCCGGAACGACCATATCGAACGCCTCTTCTCCACTGGTGCGAACAGGGACACTCATCTGCTCCACGTTCGAGAGCATCTCAATCAGACTCTGATTGAAGCGGAAATTTCTCAGTCCGCAGACGACCTTTCCGTTCTCCACCAGGAACGTCCCGTCGCGAGTCATGCCGGTCAGAATCTTTTCGTAAGGATCAACCTCGCGGATGTACCACAGGCGGGTCACCAGAATTCCGCGCTCGGTGGAGGCGATCATCTCATCCACCGTCTTCGGATCGCGCGGCGGCTCGAAGACAATGTTCATCGGCGCTTCGCCCATTTCGTTGGGAATCGGGAAGCCGTGGCCGGTGGCCTCGATCGGCCCGACTTTGTCCGCGTGCTCCGACCTCTTCATCTTTTCCGCGCTGGCCCGCGCATAGACCAAACCCTGGACGACTCCGTTCTCCACCAGCTTCATCCGCTGGCGGCGAAGCCCTTCGCCGTCGAACGGAGACCCCGACTGGAGCGGATGCGCAACGTCATCCCATATGGTGATGTTCTTCCCGAACAACTGGGCGCCGATGCGATTGCTCAAGAAAGATCGTTGGTCCAGAATCGCCAGCCCGCCAAAATCAAAGAAGGCAAAACCCACCATGTCGAGCACCGCGGAAGGCTCCAGAATGACGGTGTACTTGCCCGCCGCAAGCTCCCGCGGAGCAGACGACTTCGCGGCCTTCGACGCCGCAATCTCCGCCAAGGCTGCCGCATCCAGATTCGCCACGTTCGGCGAGTTCGCCTTCTGCCACCCCGACGAATCCGCGGCCAGCATGGTGATCGAAATCTCGGCCGAAGTCTGCGTATGCCAATCGCTCAACCCTCGCGAATTGAAAATGCCCTCGACCGTCTCGGAACTCGCAAAAATCCCTGCCGTAGTCAGTTTCTGTTTCTGCGCGATACCGACAATCTTCCCAACCCCTTCCGCGCGTGCAGCCGGCGTAAGTCCTGCAGTCTGCTGAAAATATCGTGTGGGCACAGATTGGTTTATGGAGGCACGGGCGTCCCCGCCCGTGCTAGGCAGCGCCAACAAATCCGAATCTTCCTGCTGCACCCGCGCCAAACTCTCCGAAGCCTGCACTACCCGCCGCAAACCCTCATCATCAAACGCATTCGTAGTCGCCCGCGCCGTGCGCCCGGCAAACGCCGTCCGCACCGAGACCCCGAAATTCTCCTCTGCCACATTCTGATGGATGGTGTTATTCGCAAACCGCGTAAGCGCAGAATGCCCGCCATAAAACAGGCACTCCACCTCATCCGCAGTCGCGAGTTTGCGAATGCGGGAGAAAATGTCAGCGGCTTGATCGCGAGTAAGCATTGATAGCAGCTCTTAGCTCTTAGCCCTTAGCTCTTAGCCAAGTCGATTCCGGTCTAGCTAAAAGCTAACAGCTAAAGGCTTTCAATTCCCCTTATACGCACTCCCCACCTTGACTCCCCGAAATCGCGCCGGACTCGCCCCGTGTCCTGTCCCCATCACCTGCTGTGGCTGCCCCTTCCCGCAATTCGGAGTCCCCCATAGCGTCCACTCATCCCGCGAGCAAATCGCGTCCATCGAATTCCAGAACTCCGTTGTGATCCCCGAATACGAAGGATTCTTCAGCATCCGCACGCGCTTGCCATTCTTGATCTCCCAGCCAATCTCCGTCCCGAACTGGAAGTTGTAGCGTTTGTCATCAATCGACCACGAGCGGTTGGTTTGAAACAGAATCCCGTAATCAGTGGAAGAAATTAATTGTTCCAAGGTCAGGGGGCTCTCACCGGGAAGAATGCTGATATTGGTCATCCGAATTATCGGTAGCCGATTCCAGCCCTCTGCGCGCAGCGTTCCGCCGGAGCGTTCCAACCCGATCGTCGGCGCGGTCTCCCGCGAACTGAGATATCCGGTAAATAACCCATTCGTGATGATCGGGGTACATTGCGCCGGAACGCCTTCGTCATCAAATGCAAACGTACCGAGTCCCGGCCCATGTTCCTGACGCGCGTCCGCAACCACGTTCACCAACTCGCTGCCGTATTTCAAGGTGCGTAACTTGTCCAAGGTCAAGAACGAAGTCCCGGCGAAATTCGCTTCCATCCCCAGCACCCGGTCCAGTTCAATCGGATGCCCGACTGACTCGTGGATCTGCAATCCCAGCTGCGAGCTGTCCAAAATGATGTCAAAGACTCCCTCAGGGCACTGATCCGCGCTGTGCAAGGCAACAGCCTCTTCGCCGATCCTGCGCGCGTTTTCCAGTAACTTGAGTTCATCAATCAGTTCGTAGCCCTTGTTCTGCCACTGTCCTCCAAACGAGTTGGGATACGAGCGTTTCTGGATCTCGGTTCCAGCGAACGCGTACGCGACGTAACCCGCGCCGGTCACGTACTTGGTCTGATGAATGTTCGAGCCTTCCGACGAGAAGAACCACTGCTCCTCGCGGCGGAAATTCATGTTGGTCTCGGCCAGCGTCACTCCCGCCACCGAACGCAATTCCGCGTCAATCTTCTCCAGTAGCGCCAGGTTCTGCTCCACCGAAATCGTGAATGGATCAATTTTGTACGGCGTGGTCCAGTCGGCGGTCACCGCCTTCTCCGGGACCAATCTCACTTCGCTCTGCTTCACTGTCGCCGAGGCCTTCGCAATATCCACAGCGCGCGCGGCCGTCGCCTCGACTGACTCGCGGCTCATGTCGGCAGACGCAGCAAATCCCCATGCGCCATTGACTATGACGCGCACACTGAATCCCAGCGATTGCGAATCCGACGCATTCCCTATTTTCCCGTTTTTTGTGGCCAGTGCGCGGCTGCGGTCTTGCACCACGCGAACGTCAGCATACGTGGCGCCGCGTTGCGTGGCGGTATCGAGTGTCCAGGCGGCGAGGTCTTGAATTTGCATGGCGGATTCTGGCATGGCGAGGCCCGCAACAGCAGACACTCAAAATCTATCACACAGAAATCTGGAGGGTTCTTTCGGAAATGAACTAGTTCGCGAGCTAACGCCCCACGGCGTGTCCCTTGACCTTAAACAGCATCTTCTCGACCGTTTCCACAAACATGCCGGTGCCCTTATCCAGCATCAATTCAGATTTCGCAAAATATGAGGTCGCTCCCTCACTCAATAGCTTATCCTTGTTGCACTGAGGCAGGCTGGTGAGCACCATGATCGGCATCGCCGCCGTGTCCGCATCTTTGCGCAGCGCCCGCAGCACGTCCGGCCCGGAAAGCTTGGGTAGCATCATATCTAGCACCACCAGGTCGGGCTTGCGCTCCTGCGCCAGGCGCAACCCCTCTTCGCCGTCGGACGCGGTAATCACGACATGCCCAGCCTTCACCAGGGCCCGCTCATTCGCCAGACGAAGGAACCGGCTGTCATCCACGATCAGAATTTTCATGAGGAATTTGTGCTCAGCAGGGAAGAGATCGGCAGATCCCCAGGCGGACTTGAATTGCAGAGGCGGAACGGCCTTTGAAACCAACAGAAAACAAAAGGGACGCCGCAGCGCCCCTTCTCAAGTGAAATGACTATTGCTGCCGCAGCGCCGGCATGGGCAACGGAATGCTGTAGGTCTTTGCTCCCGTCCCCACTCCAGCTTCGCAAGTATTCGGCGGAGTTGTGCAGATCGAATGCGTCCCCTGGCACTCTGCCGCCCAGAACATAAGCCCCAGCATGCCGTTGGTGGTGCCGGCGCCAGCGGGGGGAACGGTTTCCACGTAACTGCCGGTGCTGTTTTCCAGGGACGAACTGAAGTTGTTGCACTCCGGCGCAACGTTTCTCCCGGTCACGATGTACAGGCTTCCCGTGAGCCGGTTGGGCGCCAGCGGCGGGACGGGCGGCGCATAATTTGCCTTCCCCGTGATGTGTTGCTGCCAGTTGCCCTCCGCCGAAGACGCGCTTGGCGGCTGCTTGTTGGGTACCATCGCATTGGCGTAATCGAGCACCGGAGACGCATCGTTCAGAAAGTTTGTCGTCGCGTAACGCGAAAGATCGGTCAGATACTGATCGCCCGCGCCCAGGTCGATTGTTAAGCGCGCCGCCGGATTTGCTCCGGTCGCGTCGTATGGAATCTGCGAGCGGTAGGCATTCACGAAGGCCTGCAAACCGGTCAGGTTGGGACTGGAACTATTCTCGTAATCAATTTCAATTCCCACACCCAGGCTCTGCGCCGCCGCCGCCGCATTCAATCCCAGTTGAGTCGGATTCGAAGACAGCGCCTGATCCCAGAAACTGGTGTAAGTGATTCCGCCGATGGAAAGCATCACGCGGACGTTGTGGCTCTTGAAGTAATTCACCACTGCCGCGTTCATTCCCACCGGAACGCCGTTCACGTCCCCGGCGTCGTTGGTCTTATTGAGCAGCTTCATGGGCTGCACAAAACTCAGGATCACCAGATTCACGGACGCTAGTCCCGATCCATCGCCGCGATCAATCAGCCAGTGGTTCTTGACGTCGAAATCCGTCATGTCGCGCACTGAGGCCCAAGTGCAAAAATCATTGCCGCAATGCCACGAACCATAAATCTGCATCGGTGTCTGCGCCTGCGCCGTCATCGAGTAGAGAACCACCACTGCTCCCAGCAATCCCACGACCGCCAGTCTTCGTTCATGCCGCATACCGCCTCCTGGCTGCGAACCCTTGGCCCCCCGGTCCGACAGCAGAGAACAACGGCTATCCTCTTTACGCCACGTATTGAAACGTGTCAATAGGGCAATTCCTGATGGCCTGAAGACTAGGCGGTGCTCTCAGCCTGCGGGGTTTGGCCGAGCGCGGGCATCGCACCGCGATTCCCGATCCCTCGGTAGATTCCGGCATTCGCCGGTAGCCAGCCGCTGTTTGCCGAAAACCAGGAGCGCGGTGGTCGAGTTGCCTCTATCTTCCAGACAGTGAAGGGAAGGAGAAGTGAGATGACCGGGAGCGGCAACAAGACGCTGTGGACAAAAGATACAATCGCCGGGGTCGTTCTGGGATGCGTGGCCTGTGTGTTCGTGCAAACGCAACTGCAATCGGTTGCGGACAGGCTGCACAGTTCTGCGCTGAATGAGGTGTTACCTTGGTGGCCTGCGGTGTTGATCGTGGCGGGGCTGGTGGTGTTGTTCAGCCGTCGGACTGAGCCTCACTCGCCAAAGGATGCGGCGTCTCGACAAATGCGAGGTGACAAATGAATCCTCAAGACAATCATGAGCAAGACAATCGCGAAATACAGCAGCGTGACAAGGGGCCGGTAATCGGCGCGGTGGTGTTTATTGTTGTCGGCTCGGTGCTGCTGCTGGAAAAGCTCGGCTATCTGCCATGGGGGGTTGCGCTTCACTTCTGGCCGATGATCTTTGTTGTTATCGGCATTGTCAAAATCGCATACGCGGGAGGGCGCCCCACCGGAGCGGTGCTGATTGGGCTGGGGATAATTCTGCAGCTCAATGAAATGGGCATCACGCACCTGAATTTCTGGGACCTGTGGCCGGTGCTGATTATCTTCGCGGGAGTAGCGATGCTGTGGCAGGCGCTGCACAGGGAGGCGCCAGGAGTTTCGTCGAACCCGAACTTTGATGCGCTTTATGTTTTCGGTGGCGGCGACCGGCAGGTGAACACGAAAAACTTTAAGGGCGGCAGCCTGTTCGCCACCTTTGGCGGCTACAAAGTTGACTTTCGCAATGCCGACATCGACGGGGACCATGCGGTATTGGACGCTAGCGCCATCTTCGGAGGGGGAGAAATCCGGGTGCCGGACAACTGGCTGGTGTCGGTCAAAGGAGTGGGAATTTTCGGCGCCTATGAGGATAAAACCCGCCACGTTCAACCTGATCCTACGAAACAGACGAAGACGCTGATCATTCGCGGTGTGGCGATGTTCGGAGGAATTGAAATCA
Source organism: uncultured Acidobacteriota bacterium (assembly GCA_963839975.1). Taxonomy (GTDB): domain Bacteria; phylum Acidobacteriota; class Terriglobia; order Terriglobales; family Acidobacteriaceae; genus Gp1-AA145. The sequence continues at coordinate 13,871 of CAWIXA010000005.1, forward strand.
GGAACTGACGTCCTACTATGCATCCGATTGTTGGCCAACTACGACGACTGGGGTTCTACTCGCTGGCATGGGTTCCTTTGTGCGCGATCCTGCTATACCTGCTGGCTGCGCTGGGAGGGTTGAGTTGGGAGCGCGCGGCGGCGCTGGCGATTCCGTTGTGCGTGGTCTATGCGTTCGTCTGTCTCTCGGCATGGTACTCGTGCCGGGGGACGCCGCTGGAGTCGTCCAGTTTTTCGCGGCTCGCGGGAACGCATCTTTCAGCTGCCTTGGTGGCGAGCGGGATTTGGATACTGGTCGCGAGAGGGCTGGCGTTCGCGCTCTCTGCAATCTTCCCGGGACTCGATCAGCAGATTGCGAAGGATTATCCGGTGCTTTTTGGCAGTGGCGTGCTGCTGTATCTGCTGGCGGTGGCGCTGCATTATGTTTTGCTTTCGGACCAGGCGTCACATGAGGCGGAGAAGCGCGAGGCAGAAGCGCGAGTATTGGCGCGCGAGTCGGAGCTGAAAGCGCTCAAGACGCAGGTGAATCCGCACTTTATTTTTAACTGCCTGAACTCCATCAGCGCATTGACCACCAGCGACTCCGCGAAGGCGCGTGAGATGTGCGTGCTGTTGGCGGATTTTCTGCGCAAGACTCTGGGTTTGGGAGAGAAGGCGCTGATTCCGCTGCGCGACGAGTTGGCGTTGACACATTCCTATTTATCGGTGGAGCAAATTCGGTTTGGCGCGCGGCTCAGGCTGGAGGAGAAGACGGACCCGGCGGTGCTGGACTGTCTGGTGCCGCCTCTCCTGCTGCAACCGTTGGTGGAGAATGCGGTGGGGCACGGGATATCGAATCTGACTGAGGGCGGGTGGATCAGCATCGAGATTGGGCGGGGGGCGGGAGATATGTCGTCTTCATCGTTAGCGATCAAGATCGAAAACAATTTCGATCCGGAGACGCCGCGGCGCAAGGGTGCGGGCATCGGCCTGAACAATGTGCGGCAACGGATTGATACGGCTTACGGGAGTCGTGCGCGCTTCGAGGTCAGAACGGACGGCGAGCATTTTGTGGTGGCGCTGGAGATTCCTGCGGAGCGGTCCGCGGAAAAGTCGATGGAGAAATCGGCATGAGTGAGCCGAACCAGAAATACCGCGCAATTATCGTTGATGACGAAGCGCTCGCGCGGCAAGTGATTCGCGAGATGTTGCAATCGCATCCGGAGGTGGAGATAGTGGGTGAGTGCGCGAATGGCTTCGAGGCGGTGAGACTGGCGGGCGAACTGAAGCCGGACCTGCTGTTTCTCGACATCCAGATGCCGAAGCTGGATGGGTTCGAGGTGCTGGAGTTGATCGGGTCAGAGGTTGCGATTGTATTTGTTACTGCGCACGACGAGCATGCGCTGCGGGCGTTCGAAGTACACGCGGTGGATTATCTGCTGAAGCCCTTTACCGCCCAACGCTTCGACTCGGCGCTGAAGCGAGCCACAGAGCGCATCGGCGGGAAGTTGCCGGCGCCCGCGGCGCTGACAGCAGCGGCGCGAGAGCCAGGTCAGTTCGCCGAGCGGATTGTGGTGCGGGACGGGACGCGGGTACAGATCATTCCGGTGGAGAAGCTGGATTATGCCGAGGCGCAGGACGATTACGTCGCGCTAGCAAGCCTGGGCAAGAAGCATTTGAAACAGCAGACGATTGCAAGCCTGGAGGCGGCGGTTGATCCGAAGAACTTTGTGCGGATTCACCGGTCGTATTTGGTGAACCTCGATCGAGTCGCCCGCCTGGAACCTTACAGCAAAGACAGTCACGTGGTCATTCTGAATGACGGTGCGCGGTTGCCGGTGAGCCGGGCGGGGTACGCGCGGCTGAAGGCGTTTCTCGACCAGCAGGGATAGTGGTTCCTGTAAACTGGGCATCTTTACGAATGTCGGCACTTATGAACCTCGACATACTAGCAATTGCGGCGCATCGCGACGACGTGGAGCAGACTTGCGGCGGAACGCTGCTCAAGATGGCGGAGCGCGGGCATCGCACGGGCATTCTTGACCTGACGCAAGGCGAGATGGGGACTCGCGGCAGCGCCGAGGAGCGGGCGGCGGAAGCGGCGGAAGCAGCAAAAATCCTGCGAGTTTCGTGGCGCGGAGCGCTGGATATTCCGGATGGACGCGTCGAAAACAATTGGGAGAACCGGCTGAAGGTTGCGCGGGTAATTCGCGAGCAGCGGCCGCGGGTGGTGATTCTGCCCTACTGGGAGGGAAGGCATCCCGACCACTACACGGCGTCGAAGCTGGGGTATGAGGCGTGCTTTCTGGCGGGGCTGGCGAAGTTGGATTTGGAGCGAGCACTCAGCACTCAGCAGTCAGCATTCAGCCAGGTTGCTTCTGCGGTGGCTTCGGTGGTGGCGGGAGAAAAGCAGACGTCCGCTGAGCGTTTGGCTCCGCATCGGCCGTTCAAGATCATCTATGCGACCTTGTATTTCGATATTCGTCCGACGTTTGTGGTGGACATCAGCGGGCAGTTTGAGTCGCGGTTTGAGTCGCTGATGGCTTACAAGTCGCAATTCAGCGATCAGGAAGCGGGGAAGGACATTTTTCCGGCGCGGGACGAGATTCGAGCGCGGATTGAATCTATGGCGCAGTTTTATGGAATGCTGGCCGGGGTCACGTATGCTGAACCCTTCTTGCAGAAGGAAGTGGGGCTGGTGGAGGACGTGACGGGGATTCCGGTGAAGTCGATCTGACAGCGTCAGTCTGATTTTTTGCGACGAACGAGAATCGGATAAAGCCAGTACGCGATCAGGCTATAAAAGACGGTGTTGGCGACTATCATCAGCGCGTTTAATGCTTGCGGATTACCGTGAACTCCGAAACCAGGGGTAAACGCTGCAACGAAAAAGCCGGGCAGGTCAAGGAAGAACCGCCAGAAACTTTCACCTGACTCGCCCAGGCCGAATGCCAGCAGGGAGAAACCTAATCCTCCGACAGTGCAGATCAGAGTACGTCTTGTGAACATGGGACTTAGCCGCCCCTTAGATGGTCGAGTGGATTGCCGTTGAAGTCAATCTGAACTGCGCCGTCCCCTGAGATACGAAAGAACCGAGTAACACAAGTACACGACAAAGCTGTAGCAGATCGCATTGACACTGACCATCAAAACTGCAAACGCTCGTCCCTTGCCACTATGAACCCCAAACCCCGGAGTCAAAGCTGCCACGAGGAAGCCCGGGAGCTGGGGGTACGCCGTCCACTCCCGGTGAGTTAGCCAGCTCAGCCCGAAGGCAAAGAGCGAGATAACAGTCCCGAGGGCGGCGGAAACTAAGACTGGCGCACGAGGTTGACTCAAGGGAGTGATCCTAGCATGCGCTCAGCCATGTCCTTGCTGTTTCCTCACCGCCAGGGCGGTTTTTGCAGAAAGGAAGTGGGGCCTGTGGAGGATGTGACGGGGATTCCGATGAAGTCGATCTGACCGTATGAATCTGATGTGTTGCGACGAAGTGCCGTGAGGCTGCTTCTGGATCAGGCGGTGGCTTTCTTTGGCTCTATCGGAACCCGCGTGATGTTTTCCTTCAGCCAGGCCCTGAACGTTTGCAATTCGGGGTTCACACCGCGCGAGAGTTCGACGCTGCGCGCGGCGCCGAGGACATCCGCGAAGTCACGAAAGAACTGGAACATATTGCCGAGGTCGTCTGCGCCGGGGAAACCCAAACTGCGATAAATCTCGGGGGGAACGTAGTCGTAGCGGACATCTTCGCCAATGGCCTCGCTCAACTGAGTCGCCATTTGTGCTCCGGTCAAGTGCTCGCCCGCGATGCCCACCGTCTTACCGATAAACTCCGCCGGCTTCTTGAAGATTCCATAGCTGCACTTCCCGATATCTTCTGCTGCGATGGTCGCCATCTTCTTATCCGCCATGGGCAGCGAGAACGCCAGCCTGCCTTCGGCGTCGCGCTTGGGACCCATGCCGAAAATGATCAGGTTGTCCCAGTAGAAAGAGGTCAACAGGAGGGTGGAGGGAATTTTCTGGAAGTCTGCGTCGGCCTCGCCTTTGGAATCGAGGTGGGGGACTTTGTAATGGCCCTGCAGAGTCGGCATGCGGTTATCGCTCAGCGGAACGAACTTGCGAGTGTCTTCGAGGGTTGACCAGATGGTGTGCTGGACGCCAGCGTGCTTGGCAGCCTGTGCTTGGTTGCGAGCTTGGGCAGTTTCTCGTTCGGGAGAAAAATGCTCCCAGAAGAAGGTGACGCAGAATGCGCCATAAGCGCCGGCGAAGGCGCGTTTGAGGCTTTCGACATCATCCACGTCGGCGGCAACGACTTCAGCGCCGAGGTCGGCGAGAGCCTTGGCCTTATCGGATGTGGGGTGTCTGGTCAGAGCACGGACGGCGAAACCTCCATTGGGATCGGCGAGGATGGCGCGGACCAGGCCGCCGCCTTGATGCCCGGTGGCTCCGGCGACTGCGATGATTTTCTTGGCTGGCATAGCTTCCTCCTCAAAATTGCAGCGCGTTACTTCTTTATCGCTACTGCGAGTCCATCCCTGATCGGAAGGATTGTGGTGAACAGATCCGCCGATGCGTACAACAGCCGGTTGAATTCTACGATAGCTTTGGTGGAAGCGTCGGACGGATTCGGATCGGCGACTTTGCCGCTCCACAGAACGTTGTCGGCGACCAGAAGGCCGCCTTTACGCAATCGCGGAAGAGCCAGGCGGAAGGCGCGGGGGTAGTCTTCCTTATCCAGGTCGCAGAAGATGATGTCGAATTCCTGCTTCTGTTCAGACAAAAGCTCGAGGGCGTCGCCGACGTGGACGGTGATGCGGCCCGAGACACCGGCTCGGTCGAAATATCCGCGGGCTTCGTCGGCGTTTTTGCGGTCGCCATCGGTGTAGATGACGCGGCCGCCGTCGCCTACGGCGCGCGCCCACCAGATGGTGGAGTAGCCGATGGCGGAGCCCATTTCGAAAACGGTCTTCGCGCCGGAGATCAGAACGAGTTGGTGCAGGATGCGGCCTACGGCAGGACCGACGATGGGGATATTGCGCTCGGCGGCGGCGGCTTCCATTTCCGCGAGGACTTCATCGCGCGGCGGGAGCAGGGCGTAGAGATAGGTCTCGATGGGTTCGGCGGTGATGCCGTGCATCATCCAGCGGGGTTTGTCGTCGGGCATTTTCTCTCCTAATCAGCGATTCTCGTGAGAATCCCCTGCGGGGGGTGTGGCACCGCAAGCGAACACAAGGTCCTTCGACTTCAGCAGGTCATTCGCAGTCGCGAATGATCTGCTTTCGCTCAGGATGACAGAGTTAGTAATGATCATTGGATGGTTTGGCCGGGCTTCATTTCCAGGATTTCGACGCCATGGACTAGCTTGCTCAGGTCGCTGGGGCGGCCGGTGAGCACAGGGAAAGTCGCGAAGTGCATGGGGATTACGGTTTTCGGCTTCAGCAAGTTGCACGCGTAGGCGGCTTCTCTCGGGCCCATGGTGAAGTGGTCGCCGATGGGGAGCATGGCGATATCCGGCGCGTAGAGCTCGCGGATGATTTTCATGTCGCCGAAGACGTTGGTGTCGCCGGCGTGGTAAATCTTGAGACCGTTTTCGAATTCGATGACGTATCCGACGGCTTCGCCGCCGTACACGAGTTCATCGCCGTCCTGAATTCCGCAGGAGTGGTCGGCGTGGACCATGGTGACTTTGATGTCGCCGACTTGCTGGGTGCCACCTTTGTTCATCATGGATATATTCTCGACGCCCTTCTTCTCCAGCCAGCGACAGAGTTCGGGGATACCAACGACTTTGGGCTTGTGCTTTTTGGCGATTTCGACGGCGTCGCCGATATGGTCGCCGTGCCCGTGGGTGATGAGCATGACGTCCACGGACTTGACGGTCTTTTCGTTTTCCGGGCAGGCGGGATTTTGCATGACCCAGGGATCGACGAGAATGGTTTTGCCTTGGGGAGTTTGAATGCGGAAGGTGGCGTGTCCGAGCCAGGTAATTTTGACGCCGTTGAGGTTCACAGCTTTTAGCTCCTAGCCAGCTAGCTTCCAGCTTGCCATTGGCTCCGATCATTCTATTGATGCGGAGGAATCGCTTCAATGCAGCGGGATCGTTGTAGAAGCGTAAGATATCTTTCCGTGAACGAACTTGAAATCTTGATCTCGCGGGAGCAGATTGCTGAGCGGGTGGCCGAGATAGGCGAAGCAGATTTCGGCTGACTTGTCTGGGCAGCCGGCGATCTTTGTCGGAGTGTTGAAGGGCGCGGCGGTTTTCCTGAGCGATCTGGTGCGTCAGGTGGAGCTCGACGCGACGTTCGATTTTATTGGCGTGGCCAGCTATGGGAATGCGGCGCAGGGAACCACCACCTGGGATTCGACCGGCGAAGTGCGGCTGACCAAGGACGTGGACAAGTCGCTGCGCGACAAGAATGTGATTCTGGTCGAAGACATTCTGGATACCGGGCTGACGCTTACGTTCATCAAGCGGCTGCTGCTGGGGCATCAGCCGAAAAGTTTTCGCGTCGCGGTGCTGCTGGACAAGCCTTCGCGGCGGAAGCTGGCAGTGGAGGCCGATTATGTCGGGTTCACGATTCCGGACAAGTTTGTTGTGGGCTACGGGCTGGATTACGCGGAGAAGTATAGGAATCTTCCAGACATTTGCGTTGTGCCGGTAGTGGGGTGAGGCCGTCGTTGGTCAGAACCCGTCGTTGGTCGTTCGTCGTTGGTCGTTGGCCAGTTCGCATGCTTTGTTTGGTATCGGCGACCTCGCGTTGCGTGGCGGCAAGAGCGCTGCAAGCGAAAAGCAGGTTCCTCTTCGCCTACGGCGATTCGGAATGACAATGCATTGACAGTGGGTGGCCGACGACCGACGACCGACGACGGGTCAGGCGAACGACGCACGACGTACGACCAACGACGGGTTGTCACGACCAACGACGCCTTTTCCGGCTGATATGATTGAAGGGTGGAGATGACCGCAGTCCAACCTGAGTTGCAATCGCGAATTGAGCCACTGCTGCTGGAAGTGGCGGACGTGGTGAACACCACGCTCGACCTCGATACCACGCTGCGGCGGGTGGCGGAGCTTGTCCGCAAAGTCATTGATTACGAGATATTTGGCATCCTTTTATTGAACGAGAAGACGCAGGAGCTGTATTTCCGGTTCAGCGTTGGATATTCGAGCGAAGTGGCGGACCGATTGCGGATTAAGGTCGGCGAAGGGGTGACGGGGGCGGCGGCGCAGCGGCGAGAAGCGGTGCTGGTGGGCGATGTGTGCGCCGATTCCAGGTATATTTCTGCGCTGCCGAATGTGCGCTCGGAGCTGGCGGTGCCGCTGATTGTGAAGAACCGGGTGATTGGAGTGATTGATATTGAGTCGCCGCTGCCCGACCACTTCACCGAAGAGCACAAAAGGCTGCTGACACTGATCGCGTCGCGCATGGCGGTGGGAATTGAGAATGCGCGGCTCTACACGCGCGTGACGCGGCAGGCGAAGACGCTGCTGCTGCTGAATGAAATCGCGCGCGAGCTGACGTCCATTTTGAATTTGGACGAAGTGTTGAAGCGGGTTGGCGAACTGCTGCAGCGGATTATTGATTATCAGATGTTCAGCATTCTGTTGCTGGATGCGGCGGGAGAGAAGCTGCAGCACCGGTTCTCGCTGCGGTTTCAGGAAAACATTCATCTGAAGCACGACATTGCCTTGGGCAAAGGAATTGTGGGCGCTGCGGCGGAGAGCCGGGAAGCGGTGCTGGTCAAGGATGTGAAGAAAGACCCGCGCTACATCGAGACCAATCCCGAGACGCGGTCGGAACTGGCGGTGCCGCTGATCTACAAAGACAAAGTCATCGGCGTGCTCGATCTGGAGCACACCAAGCGCGGATTCTTTACCGAAGATCATCAGCGAACGATTACAACGCTGGCGGCGCAGATCGCGATTGCCATCGAGAATGCGCGGCTGTACGAGGAGATTGCGCGGCAGGAGCGGCGGCTGGAGCGCGACATGTCGCTGGCACGGGAGTTGCAGTTCCGGCTGCTGCCGCAGTCGCGTCCGAAGCTGGCGAATCTGGATATTGCGGCGAAATTTTCTCCGGCGCGGCAAATTGGCGGCGATTTGTATGACTTTGTCAGTTATTCGCAGTCGCGACTGGCGCTGGTCATTGGCGACGTCAGCGGGAAAGGCGCGCCGGCGGCGATTTACGCGGCGTTGGTCAGCGGAATTGTCCGGTCGCACGCGCCGATTGAGCCGGGGCCGGCGGAAATGCTGGCGGCGGTAAATTATTCGCTGGCCGAACGGCGAATTGAGGCCCAGTTTGTTTCGCTGATTTATGCGGTCTGGGATGACTTGAATCGCACCTTGGTGGTGGCGAATTCGGGACTGCCGCGTCCGGTGTATTGCCATGAAGGCAAGACGCAGCTGATCGAAGCGACCGGGCTGCCACTGGGACTGTTTGATGAAGCGGAGTACGACGAGTTCACCTTTCAGGCGCACGCGGACGACGTGTTTGTGTTCTTCAGCGACGGGATTCTTGACGCCACCAACAAAGCCGGAGACCTTTTCGGGCGCACGCGGCTGGAAAAAATAATCACCGAGCAGTGTACGAGTTCTGCTGAAGCCATGGTGAAGGCCATCTTCAAAGCGGTTGCCGAACATGCTCGTGGGGTCGAGACGTTCGACGATCAGACGGTAGTGGTGATCAAAGTAAAAGGGAGCGCGGCCAAACGCAAGTGAGCGACGCCTCCCAGTTCCCATCAGCTCATCTCTCCGCGGCCCCGCGGGCGCTCGTGCAGCGGACTCCCGGATTTACCTACAAGTCTACGGGGAGAAAAAGCGGCGGATGGCGTGCGGTTCTGCGCTGCGAACGCATTCCGCTGCCCGAACTTGCGGAACGGTTTGGAACGCCTTTGTACGTTTATTCTGCGGCGATGATTCGGGAGCGAGTGCGGGCGTTTCAAGCAGTGTTCCGCGGGGTTGAGCATTCGATCTGCTACTCGGTGAAGGCAAATTCGAATCTCAGCATTCTGCGCCTGTTGGGGAAACTGGGCTGCGGATTCGATGTGGTCTCTGGCGGCGAACTGGAACGCGTACTGCGCGTGGACCGGCGGGCGGCGAAGCGAGTGGTGTTTTCAGGAGTGGGCAAGACGGCGGCGGAAATTGAAGCGGCGCTGAAAGCCGGAATTCGGCTGTTCAATCTGGAGAGCGCGTCCGAGTTGGACGCGGTCGCGAAGATTGCGGCGAAACGGAAGCGGACGGCGAAGATTGCGTTTCGCGTGAATCCGGATGTCCCGGCGGAGACGCATCCCTATATTTCGACCGGGCTGCACAAGCATAAATTTGGAGTCCCGCTCGGCGAGGCCCGCGAGCTTTATGCGCGCGCCGCGAAGGAAAAATATCTGCAAGTCGGCGGAGTCAGCGTTCATATCGGGTCGCAGATTACGGACTTTGCTCCGTTCTCGGTCGCGATGGAACGCGTTGCGGAGTTGGTGCGACAACTGCGCAGCGATGGACACACGATTGAGTATGTGGATGCGGGCGGAGGGATGGGGATCGACTATGCGGGCGCGGCCGATGTTGATCAGGCAATCGACGAATACGCCCGGGCGGTGACCGGGCCGTTGCGCGGGCTGGGGGTCACGCTGCTGCTGGAGCCGGGGCGGTCGATTGTCGGCGCGGCGGGCGTTTTGTTGACCCGCGTGTTGTATCGCAAGACGAATGGCGACAAGAAATTTCTTGTGGTGGATGCGGGGATGAATGATTTGATTCGGCCGTCGCTGTATCAGGCGGAGCATCAGATTGTGCCGGTGCTTGCTGGCGATGCGGACACTGAAGTTGTGGACATTGTCGGGCCGGTTTGCGAGTCGGGGGATTTTTTTGCGCGCGGGCGCGAGGTGGCTATAGTTGGCGAGGGCGAACTGCTTGCGATTCTGGACGCGGGGGCGTACGGGATGGCGCTGGCTTCGAATTACAATACGCGTCCACGGGCGGCGGAGATATTGGTGGAGGGGAAGTCGGCGAAGGTGATTCGGAAGCGCGAAACGGTCGGCGATTTGATGAGGGGCGAGAGTTAGATCTCTTGGTGCTTCTCGTGTCGAGGGTTCGTCTGTGATGGGTTCTTGCCAACATTTGAGGTGGGAGCAGGTGAGGGCGTCCTTCGACTTCGCTCAGGACAGGCTCTGCCCCTACACGACCTATTCTGTTTATCTGGTTAGGAAAGCGTTGATGGCATTCAGTACGGGCTTTGGTTGCTGCATGAAGAGGGCGTGACCTAGCAACGGGAATTTGATGTGCTTGCCGTTGGGCAAGAGAGCTAGTGCGAGCTTGACGTCGTCGTCGGTGAGGAGCGCGTCGAGTTCCGGGTTTCCTTGCAAGAGAAGCGTCGGGCAGGTAATTTGCGGGAGGATTGTTCGCGGGTCCCATCCGGCAAATGAGCTTCCAGCCAGCAACATTGCGATCGTTTCGGGATCGGCCAGTCTAGCGCAGCGGGCCCACTCCAGGAGCACAGGCCCGGTGTTTCCGGGCAACTCATCGATGTGAAGAACTTCGTCGAAGCCGGGGACCTGGAGTGCGATCCTTCCTATTCCGCGTGCGAGTTCTTCCTGCGAACCACCCTGCTCGATGAGTTTGTGGAGTTGGAGGAAGAGCGGGTCATACATGCTGCGAGCGAAGTTCTCGGCAGAGATCACGGGATCGCCGAGAATGAGAGCGGAGACGCTGCAATCTCGATCTGCCGCCGCGCACATTCCTACCTCCGCGCCCAACGAATGCCCGAAAATGGCGGCGCCGCCGGGGACTATCTGCTTCAGAAATGCGGAGACATCCTGGGCGTAGTCGGTGATCCGGTAGCCTTGAGGGACACGGCCGGAAGCGCCGTGGCCGCGCAAGTCGAGCGCGAAGACGTGGAAGCGGCTCGAAAGTTCGGGAAGTAAAACGAAAAACGATTTCCAGTCGCGGGCGAGACCGTGTAGCAGGACCAGCGGCGGGCCATTGGCCGGGCCTTCGGCGTAGTGGATGGGTACGACTCCCGCCTGAAATTCTTTTTCTTGAAATCCTGCGACGCTCGATTCTCGACTTCCCGCTTCTGCCACTAACGCTGTCCCCACTTGAGCTTGCCCCTTAGCACGTCGAAGAAGGTGCCCTTGGTGTGCAGGAGTTTGACCTGATGTTGCGACTTGCGGCAGAAGACGCGGTCGCCGTCGAGCATGGGCATGCCGGCCTGGCCGTCAATGCTGAGATAGGCTTCTTCCTCTCCCGTCATCACGACGATTTCGATTTCGGAGGTGTCGCGGACGACCAGAGGACGGTGGGTGAGCGAATGCGCCGAGACCGGAGTGATGACGAAGGCTTCGACGTCGGGCATCAGAATGGGACCGCCGGCGGCGAGCGAGTATGCAGTCGATCCGGTGGGGCTGGAGACGATGAGGCTGTCGGCCTGGTAGCGCGAGACAAAAATCTTGTCGATGTAAACGTCGCAGTGATTGAGGCGCGCGATGGTGCCTTTGCCGACGACGACGTCATTGAGCGCGTCATATGTGGCGATCACCGATCCGCTGCGGCTGACCTCGCAGTGGACCATGGAGCGCTGGTGAATTGTGCACGATCCATTCTGGATGCTCTCGAGCGTGGGATAGAGTTCTTCGAGTGGGACTTCAGTGAGGAATCCCAACGCGCCCAAATTTATTCCCAGGATCGGAATGCCGGCTTTGGCAACGGCGCGAGCGGCGGAGAGCAGCGTGCCATCGCCACCGAGGACGATGACGAACTCCAGTTTGCGGGCGGCCATTTCTGTGCGCGCGACTTGCGGTGCCCCGGCGGCATGAGCGACGGTTTCGGGATCGACGATGAAGTCGTAACCGTGCCCACGCAGCCACTGGATGAGGCCGGGCATGATTTCGGCGACTTCTGGCTTTTGCGGCTTGGAGACGATGCCGACGGTCTTCTTTGGCGCTTCGGGCATGGTGAAGTGAAATTGTACAGAAACGAGGGCAAAAGCGTTCACCACAGAGACACAGAGGCACAGAGAAAACAGAAGGAAGTTTGGCGTTCTCTGTGGCTCTGTGTCTCTGTGGTGAAACGGTGTTGGTTTAGAACTTGGCGTAGAGGAGGAATTCGCGGTTGCCTTCGGCGCCGAGAATGGGGGATTCGACTACGTCGGTGGAGATCGCGCCCAGAGATTGCACTGCAGAGCGGACTCTTTCCACGGCTTGCTGCTGAATTTCGGGATCGCGGACGATGCCGCCTTTGCCTACGTTTTCACGTCCGGCTTCGAATTGCGGTTTGACCAAGACAATTAGTTCGCGGCCGGAACGGGCGCTTGCTTCTGCTGCGAAGGCGGCGGCGACTACGGCTGGAAGAACCAGCGTTGCCGAAATGAAAGACACGTCCATTGCGATCAAGTCTGCGAGTTCGCCGAGTTGTTCTGCGGTGAGATAGCGGGCGTTGGTTTTTTCCAGCAGGCGGACGCGGGGGTCGTTTCGAAACTGGAATGCGATCTGGCCATGTCCGGTGTCCACTGCGATTACTCTTGCGGCGCCGTGCTGCAGGAGGCAGTCGGTGAAGCCTCCGGTGGAGGCGCCGACGTCGAGGCAGACTTTTCCGGCGACGTTGATCTTCCAATGCGCGAGGGCGTGTTCGAGTTTCAAGCCACCGCGGCTCACGTATTTCATGTCTTCGCCGAGAAGGCGGATTTCAGCGTCGGTGGTCACTGACGCGCCGGATTTTTCTATTTTTTGTCCGTTGACGAGAATTTTTCCGGCGAGGATCAAGGCTTGAGCGCGTTCGCGCGAGGGGACGAGGCCGCGTTCGAGCAGAAGTTTATCGAGCCGAATTTTGGCAACAGATTTTTCCACGGCGCTTCGCACTCAGGTGTGTGCAAGCTGTATAAGCATTTCCAGTATCAGGGTTTATTGGTATATCAGACTAGTTTTCCACAGAATTATGCACAGGAGTGAGGAAAACGTCGCGGAAAGTTAATCTGGGTGTGGAAGGGGAAGTGCGTGGGGCGGCACGCGGGATTTGGGGAGGCGCAGGCAAACAGCAGGTTCCTCGACTTCGCATCACGATTCGCGTTGCGAATTGTGATGCTGCGCTCGGAATGACACCGGCTTGGGGGAACGATTGACGGCGCGGCTGAAGCCGCGCCCTTTCAAAACGGACGGCGATTGCGGCACGGCTAAAGCCGTGCCCTGATACAAGCAATAGCCGACTCCAACCAGCTAGCCCGCGACTTCCTCCAGGACCTTCTGATCAATATCGAAATTGGCGTGGACGTTTTGTACGTCGTCGTGTTCTTCGAAGGCTTCGATCAGGCGGATCATGGTTCCTGCCTGCGATCCTTCGAGCTTGATATAGTTTTGCGGAATCATCGTCACCGAGGCGGAAATCGGTTCAATTCCGGCTTTCTTTACCGCCTCGAGCACGGCTTCGTACACCGACGTATCGGTGAGCACTTCCCAGTTGTCGCCGTCATCGCGGAGATCCTCGGCGCCGGCTTCGAGAACGATCGCCATCAGGTCGTCTTCTTTGGCGGCAGTTTTCGCGATGACGATGTCGCCCTTCTTGTGGAACAGATACGCGACGGCACCCGCTGCGGCCATGTTGCCACCATTTTTGCCAAAGGCATGGCGAATTTCGCTGACGGTGCGGTTGCGGTTGTCGGTGTTGATCTCCAGCAGGATGGCGACGCCGCCGGGGCCGTAGCCTTCGAGCTGAAATTCTTCGTAAACCGCGCCGGGAAGCTCGCCGGTGCCGCGCTGAATGGCGCGCTTGATGTTGTCCTGAGGCATGTTCTCGGACTTGGCGGCGAGAATGGCGCCGCGCAGGCGCGGGTTGGCGTCGGGATCGCCGCCGCCGTTCTTGGCGGCAATGCTGATTTCCTTGATCAGGCGGGTAAAAATCTTGCCGCGCTTGGCGTCAAGCGCGCCCTTTTTATGCTTGATTGTGGCCCATTTTGAGTGGCCAGACATGGAGATACCTCGGTTCTATGAACTTGAAATTGCTTTCGCGGAATCAGGACGCCTGTCAGAAGAAACCACTGGTATGCCCTCAGGCTGCCTGGAAAACGCAGGCGAAGGGAAATTATAGCGTTTCCGGGGGGACTTGGCGAACTTCCGGCCGTCGGGCGTGGGGTGACGGGGTCATCGGGCGATGTTCCTGAGCTTCCTCCGCAATGAGTGGGACATTTTTTACATTCTGGACATAATTCACAGGGCTTGGAGTGGGTATAATTCTGCGGTTTCTGCGAGGCAGTAATTCCTGAGTGCCTGTTTCCCTCCCAGGGTTCCGGGCATCGAAGTAGTGGCGCAACATGAAGCGGAATCGCAATTCCGTTGTCTCTGTTTTTATGCTGGCGGCGATGCTCGTCGTAAGCAGCGGAGCCACTGCTGCGGATGGAGAGCCCTGGACCCCGACCAGGAAGCAGCCGATTGAGGTTCGGCTGATAGCTCTGGCGTTATCACTTCCGCGGACGTCATTTTTTGCTAACGACGAGGTTTTCATTGCCGAGCAAGAGATGGGGAAAGACGAGTCGCGCTTCATCAAGCTGGTGTATGACTTTCTTCCTTACCAGCCGCCGCTGTCCTCTTACGGACTGAATTATTCGCTGGTGCACCGAGTCCACGCGGTGCGTGATGCGTCGTGCGATGAGACCCTTTGGGAGATGCGGTGGCAGCGTCAGGCCAGGGCCGAAAGTTGGAGATATGCACCGGATAGTCCGGTCGCAGATTTGGACCGCCGGCAGGCGAGGCTGCGTTGCTACCGGACTACGTCGTCGGACTATGAGAAGGCGTTGCGGGAACCGACAAGCGAGATCCCGTATTAGGGCCAAGAGCTTTTAACCGCAAAGGACGCTAAGAAAGCGCCGAGGAGGAAAAGAGACAGCCTTGCTTTGCGGCCTTCGCGTTTCCTTAGCGTCCTTTGCAGTTAAAAGCCTTTCGGCGGAAGCTCACGCCACCTGGGGCACGCTGTCAACGTACTCAAAGAATTTATCCACTTGCGTGACTTTCAGGGTGCCACGCACGCGGTCATTCACTCCCGCCAAAGTGATCGAGTGGCCTTCCTTCTGATGGCGCACGTAAGCTCCGACCAGCGAACCAACTCCAGCGGAATCCACGTAAGGAACACTCGTGAAGTCAATGATCAGTTTGGGCGAAGTGTTGGTGCGGACCAGGTTCTGAAACTCGAAGAGGTTGACAAGGGTCAGAGGGCCGGTGAGTTTAAGAATTCGTGTGTGGTCGGCGGTGGAAAGGTCCTGAATTGTTAGGGGTTCGTCTCGCATAAACATGCGATTTTAAAGGAGGGGATTTCTTTGTCAACGGGGATGCGCGAATTTTAACAATTGGGGGTTATAAGCTCCTGATGCCACGCTGTCACGTTTTCAGCAACTTCTTAGTCCGCTGCCATTTTGGGCTGTTGGGGATGCTTACTGGCTAATTCATCAAGAACGGCAATGATGCTCGCCTGTAGTTCCAGCGAGTCTTTCGCCAAGCGAATATGCTCCTCTAGAGCGGCGCGGAGTTCTGGGAGAATCCGTTCCACTTCGGCTTTCGTCGCGGCGGCCAGAATTTCTTTGCAAAGCTGCTGGACACGCAGGTCGGTCTCGCGCGGCACCTCGGTATGCTATCGAACAACGAGCGATAGTCCCATACGGCAAAATCCCGATCTCACTAGTTCACCGCAAGTCCTTCTTCTCTGGTTAATACCGAAATTTGTCGCCTGTTTTGTTCATGTTAAACTGACCTCAGAACCCCCTTTTCAAGGAAGCGCACCATGAAATTCGGCGTCATTATTTTTCCCGGATCGAATTGCGATCACGATGCGTTGTGGATGGTGGAGAACGTCCTCAAGCAGCCGGCGACGTTTCTTTGGCACGAATCGCATGAGTTGGAGAATTGCGACGCCATCATTGTGCCGGGCGGGTTTGCCTATGGGGATTATTTGCGGACGGGGGCGATTGCGAAGTTTTCTCCGGTGATGGAGTCGGTGCGGAAGTTTGCCGATGGCGGTGGGCTGGTGCTGGGAATTTGCAATGGATTTCAGATTCTGTGCGAGTCGGGATTGCTGCCGGGCGCGCTGATGCGCAACGCGGGCCTGAAATATGTATGCAAGCCGGTGCAGGTAAGGGTGGAGAACGCGGACACGCCGTTTACTAACGCCTGTCGCGCCGGAGACGTGCTGATGATTCCCATCGGGCACATGGAAGGAAATTATTATTGCGACGACGCGACGCTGGCCGAGTTGCGCCGCGACCAGCGGATCGTGTTCCGCTATTGCGATCCCGCGGGAGAGATTACAGCGGAAGCGAATCCGAATGGGTCGCTGGAAAATATTGCAGGGATTTGCAGCCCGGGGCGCAATGTCCTGGGGATGATGCCGCATCCGGAGCGGGCTAGTGAGCCGGAGCTGGGCGGGACCGACGGAGTGAAGGTTTTCGAGTCTATGCGTGGCGGGGAGTGGCGTGGGCGCGCTGACGGCGAAGTAAAGCGCGGGACGGCATCTCCGTGAGAAGGGCGCGCATCTATCCACGTAACGTCAATCGTTACTTTAAAAGCTGAGTTGTGGCGGACGGTTGGGTGGTGCACGCGAGATCCCTCGCCCCGCTGGAGAAAGCGCGGGGGCTTCGGGACGACGCAGGGTTTCAATTGGGCCACTAACCGCGGGCGCGAAGGCTGGACATCCCGTCGGGGCTGCTATAGTACTTGTTTCGCCAAAACCTTTGAGGAGACTTGGACCGAAGCTGATGGCTATCCCAGGGATGTCCCCCGTCCAGAGAAGGGCTGCGGTCTTCTTCTTATTGGGTTCACTTCTATGCGCGGTTGCGCCGACCCCGGCCGTGGCGCAGAGCAAGTCCAAGTTGCCGGCGATTGATGTTTTCGGCGGATATTCCTACCTTCGGTTCGACAGCAAGACGCTGGGATTTGCCAATCAACTGAATCTGAACGGCGGGAACATTGAAGTTGCCCTGCCCAACCTGTACGAAGGATTGGGAGCGGTCATCGACGTCAGCGGGCATTCTACGACCGAGATGGAAGAGTTCAACTTCATGATCGGGCCGCAGTACACCTACGAGTGGAAGGGTATTCGGTTCTACGGGCATGGATTGTTTGGCAAGGCGCGTGACCGGTTGCGGCAGCCGGGGACCACGCAGCTGGAACCTTCTCACCTGGGCAAGGCCGTCGCGTTCGGCGGAGGTGTGGACCTTCCGCTGAAGGGCAGGTTCTCGGTGCGGCCGATTCAGGCGGACTACTTGATTACGACAGAATTCGGCAGCACGCAGCATAATCTCCGGCTCTCGACGGGGCTGGTTTACAGGTTTGGGAAACGCGAATGAGACTCGGCGCGCAAAGCGATGACGGAAAATCGGGCGGGCGCAGGCGGGCTGCCGGCTTCAGGCCCGTTTTGGCAGCAGGGCTGGCACTGACTGCACTCGGGCTGTTCAGCGGCTGTAGCTCTTTCTTTTCTGGCGGTGCCGGCGCTACGCATCTGGCCTACATCGCGGGCGGTGCAAATTCGCTTTCGGCGTATCGCATTAATGACAAGACCGGCGTGGCGAGCTTGCTGGTAGGGTCGCCGTACGTGGCCGGGAATTCGCCCGCCAGCGTGCTGGTGAATCCTGCGGGGCAATTTCTTTATGTGTCCAACCAATTGGATGGCACGATTTCGCTCTACACGATCAATTCCAACTCCGGAGCGTTGACTGAAGTGCTGCCCCGAACCTCGGCTGCGGGGATGATTTCTCCCGGCCCCATGACGATGGACAGCGGCGGCAGCCTGTTGTTTGTTGGCGACCAGGTCGGCAACGCGGTCTTTGCATTCAAGATCGGCGCAGGCGGAGCGTTGACGTTGAGTTCGAGCGTTTCGGTGGGCGCCAGTCCGGCGGGATTGGTACTATCGGCTGCTGGGTTCTTGTATGCGCCGCTACCGAACTTTTCCAGCATTGCGGTATTGAACGTAAATTCCGGATCGCTCCAGCTGGTGGGATTATTCCCGGTGAGCAATGGTGTGGCCGGGGTCGCAGTAGATTCAGCGTCCAAGTTCTTGTATGCGACCAATCCCGGGGCCAACACGGTCTCCGGTTACAGCATTCAAGCGGGCGGAGGGATTGCGCCGGTGCTGGGGTTGATCTCCGGAACCGGGACGACCCCGGTGGCGGCGGTGGTGGACTTGAGCGGGAAATATCTTTACGTGGCGGATTCAGGGTCGAGCAGCGTTTCGCAGTACACGATCGACGCAGCGACGGGAGTGCTCACCGCGTTTGCCGCGACCTCGGTCAGTGCGGGCACGAATCCTGGGTTTATTGTGACCGACCCGGATGGAAAATACGTTTACGTGGGGAATATCGGATCGCGGTCGGTAACGGAATTCTCCATCAACACGGACGGGTCGTTGACCAACCGCAACACTATCTCGCCTAACTTTGTGCCGCGCTCGCTGGCTGCAACCCAGTAAACTAAGAAAATCATGGTTCGATGAGCATGGTTCGATGAGCATGGTGCGATTCGGCATTGCCGGCTTTGGGCTGCATGCGGTCAAGCGGCTGATGCCGGGGTTTGCGCTGTCGAAGAACTGCCGGGTGACAGCGCTGTCGCGGCGGGGCATTACTGAGGCGAAGAAGTCGGCGGCGGAGTATGGGATTCCGCTGGCGTTTGATTCGGTCGCGGACCTGTGTGCCTCTCCGGAAGTGGATGCGGTGCTGGTGACGACGCCGAACTCTTTGCATTTGGCCGACGTGCTGGACGCGGTGGATGCCGGCAAGCCGGTGCTGTGCGAAAAGCCGCTAGGCATGAACGCGGACGAATGCCGGCAGATGGTGAAAGCCGCGCGGCATAAAGGCGTGCTGTTCGGCGTGGCGCATGTATTTCGCTTCAACGAAAGCGTGCGCGGGTTGCGGGAGTGGGTGGCGTCGGGAAAGATTGGGCGGCCGGTTTTTGCGCGGTCGGAGTTTTCGTTCTTTGCCGACCCGTCGCATCCGCGGAAGTGGTTGTATGACGCGAAGCTGGCGGGAGCGGGGCCGATTTTCGATGTCGGCGTGCATTGCATCGATACGCTGCGCTACATCTTGCAGGATGAAGTGGTGCGAGTGAGCGCGACGGCGGTGTCCGATGAACGCTCGGGAGATGTGGAGTCGGCGGCCTCGCTGACGCTGGAGTTTTCTCGCGGGACGACTGGGGATGGTGCCGGTTTCATATCGCGCGGAGTATCGAACGCCGCTTGAGTTCATCGGTGAATCTGGGGTGTTACGCGCTGACGACGCGCTGAATGTGGAGCATGCGATTGAGTTGCAACTTCGGCGCGATGGCGCGGTGGTGGAGAAAAAATCCGTATCGAATGAATTAGTTTACGTGGCGCAGGTGGATGCGTTCGCGGATGCGGTGGAGGGGAAGGCGCCGTTCCCGATTCCAGGCGAGGAAGGTTGGCAGAATCAGGAAGTTCTGGACGCGGCGCTGCGGAGTGTGAAGAGCGGGAAGGCGGAAGCGGTGAAGCGGGTGGAGTGATCCCCACTGTTTCCTGTGTGATGTGGCTCTCGCTTCTTTCTACTATTGCCCCGCAAGAGTGAAATTGACGGTGACCTGAGTATCGACCTCCACGGGATCTCCGTTCAGCACGTAGGGCCGGTACCTCCACTGTTTTACGGCATCGATGGCGGCTTGGGTGAGCAGGTCAGATGCGCTGTTGATCACATGGATGTGCTCTACGCTTCCATCCTTACCGATAACTACTCGCTAGCACAACGTCTGCCTTCAACCTTCGCGGCCTTGGCTTCATCAGGATAGACAGGCTCTACTTTGGTGAGGACAAGACCTTGGGTAACGCCTTGGGAAACGCGGATGCGGCCTGGTTGCACCACAAGGCCTTGAGTGGCCATCCGAGTTATATCTCCCATGCGACCGCTCATACCGGTGATTTGAAGGATTACGTAGTCCCGAGGAACACTTATCTTTCCTTGCAACTCGATCTGATCGGATGAGCTGCCGACCAGCACGTCATAGTCGCCCTTCTCGACCTTCCATGCGTGACCTCCCCAGAAAGCGAACGATCGGCCGTTCAAGCGGGATCTTTACCGTCTTGGTTTCGCCGGGCTGCAAAGTGACTCTAGCGAATCCCTTCAACTCTTTCGCGGGACGCGGAACACTCGACTGCTCGGGCGCGATGTAAACCTGGGGCACGGCGTCTCCGGCGCGGGATCCGGTGTTGGTCACGTCGAAGGACACGCTGTGTTCGTCGGCGACGAGGTTGCTGTATTTGAATGTGGTGTACGACAGGCCGTATCCGAAGGGGAAGAGCGGCTTCGTCTTGTTGTGCTCGTAGCCGCGGTATCCGACGAAGATCCCTTCTTTGTAGGGGACTTTGTTGGTGCCGGCGGCGGGGTAGTAGGTGTCGTGAGTGGGATTATCTTCCCAGCGGCGCTCGAACGTCGCCGGCAAGTGGCCGGAGGGATTTGTGTCGCCGGTGAGAATTTCGGCGAGGGCGGTGCCGCCTTCCTGTCCGGGATACCAGGCTTCGACGACGCCGGAAACTTTGTCAATCCAGGGTGTCATGTCCACACCGCCGCCGGACGTGATGACGATGATCACGTTCTTATTTTTGGCGGCGACTTTCTGGATGAGTTCGTTTTGTCCGGGAGGAAGTTCGAAGGTGCGGTCCCAGCCTTCGGTTTCGCTTTGCGGAGTGTATCCGACGGCGAGGACGACGGCGTCGGCTTTCGAGGCGAGTTCTTCGGCGGCGGGATCAACCCATGTGCCTTGGGGAACGATTCCCATGCGAATGAACGGGAGGCCGAAGCCTGCGTCACTGTGGTGCTCGACGACAATTTTGTGAGGTTTAGCATCGAGCGTGACGCTGGTTTGGGCGAGGATAAACTTCTGGTTCGACCAATTGTCGAAGAGCAGCTTGCCGTCAACATACATGCGGAAGCCGCTGGGGGAGAAGCCGCCTTGCTGCACGAAAATGTCGAATGTGCCGGCGGATTTCGGGACATAGTATCCGGTCCAGCGCTCAGAACTGCTGTGGGTTTGCTGCAAGGAAGCAAAATCAAGTTCATCGAAGTTGATCGTAGCAATGTCGAAAGGCTGCCCCAGAACCAGGTGCTTATTCACTTCGGTTTTCGCCGGCGGGCCGGAGAGGTTTCCGTTGCTGAAAGTTTCCAGTTTCAGGCCGGAGTCTTTGCCGGTTGGCTTCTGCTGAAAGTCGGTGGTGATGGCGGCGTGTCCGACGGACATGAGGCCGTTCGTGGACGTGACGGCGGCGCTGGTGCCGAGGTGGTTGCTAAGTCCTTCGAGAATGCTGACCGAGTTGAACGGCTGGACTTGCGCGCTGCCGCCGCCGACGGGAACCGCGGGATAGGCGTCGGGGCCGATCACGGCGATGGTTTTGATTTTGTTTTTATCCAGCGGCAAAACGTTGCCGTCGTTCTTCAGCAGAACAATGCCTTCGCGGGCGGCTTGCAGTGCGACGCGGCGTCCATCCTGATTCAGCCGAGGAATGGAATTGTCCCGTTGATCGCGATCCGGCCAGCCGAATTCAAATTCGGTGCGAAGAATGCGGCGGACTTTGTCGTCGATGGTTGCTTCAGAGACTTTTCCTGCCTTGACGGCAGGGAGAAGTTTTTCGCGGTTGAGAAATTTTCCGGAAGGCATTTCGAGATCGAGTCCACTGTTAGCGGCGCCGACGGTGTCGTACGTGGCGTCCCAGTCGGACATGATGACGCCGGGAAAGCTCCACTCCTTCTTCACGAGGTCATTGTTCATGCGGCTGTTCTGGGTCATGTGCTCGCCGTTGGTGAAGTTGTAGGAGTCCATAATGGCGGCGACATGGGCTTCGCGGACAGCGGCTTCGAAGATCGGCAGGTAGATTTCGCGCATGGTGCGTTCGTCAATGACCGAGTCGGTGCCGTGCCGGTCGAACTCGGAGTTGTTGCCCATATAGTGCTTGACGGTCGAAGCCACGCCCTGGCTCTGTACGCCCTGGATGTAGCCGACAACGATACGCGATCCAAGGAAGGGATCTTCGCCGAAGTATTCGAAATTGCGGCCGTTCAGCGGAGAGCGGTAGATATTGACGCCGGGGCCGAGATGGAAGTGCTTGCCTTTGGCGCGGGCGTCGCGACCGATCTGGATACCGACTTCTTTGGCGAGCGCCGGGTCCCAGCTAGCGGCGAGGCTGATTCCGCCAGCGGTGGCGGTCGCAGGGCCGTCATTGCGAATGCCGATAGGTCCGTCGGCGGTGTGGAGAAGAGGCAGGCCGAGGTCAGGAAATCCGCGGACGTCGAACGTGTTGATGCCGCCGAGGAGGTCAATCTTTTGCTCAAGGGTCATCTTGCTCAGGGTGGCGTTGACTCTCTGCTCGATCTCGTGAGTGTCAGGCGATGGGGCCTGAGCGGAAGCAAGGGAAACCAGCACGAGCAGCGCGACCGAGCATAGGCAAAGCTTTCGCATATCGTCTCCTAACTTAGGCAAGCAAGTTCAGACCGAGCCTACAAGCAAAACGGTTATTGTAGACCTCCGGCGCAAGCGACGGGGTGGCATTTGATTGGACTTTCGCACGGCGAGGTCCGGCAGTTGGAGCTTAGTGCTTTTCGGTGGGGGCCGGGACTTCTGACGACGCTTGGGCAGATGCGCCCGGGGGCAGCGACTGGAGCACGCTTGGTGCTTGCGGTTGCAGCGTGGGAGCAGGAGCGGCGGGCGGAACTCCGCGGGCTGAGACCAGGGACCAGTGCCAATCTTTCACATCGCTGAAGTCTCCGAGGAGATTGGCGCGGAAGACGGTGATGGAATCGGGCGCCGCGGTGGCCTTCATGTGATACAGCAAAGTCGAGTCAGGAAGTTTTTCCGATGGTGCTAAATCGGTTGCCGCTATCAGTCGTGCGGGATGCAGTTCGATACCCGGCTGACTGCGCAGTTCGGTGATCGCAACCACGATCTCCTTCAGTTCCCATGCGGTGCTGTTGTGCAGCGAAACTTCGAGGACGTCGTCGTGAATGGCAGCAGGGCCTTCGAGCTTGAGCAATTCATCCTGGGGAAGGTCGCTGGCGATGTACGGAGTGGAAATCAGCGCAGTTGCTTTGGCGTCGAAAGACAGGCTGCAAGTCCCGTCGGGCGAGGTCATGGTGAAGCCCTTCCCCGTGGGATCGATGGAGAACACCGGCTTGCCGTCGAGGCGTTCGCTCTCGGCTTTGTCCATCATTACCGAAAGATTATCGTTGTCGATTACCTTTTGGTCGGAGCTGTGAGGGTCCTCGGGCGGCTTGGCATTTCGGGTGGCGCGGGCGACGTCTCCGAGCGGGACCTCGTCATTCTGGGCGCGGAGGAATGCCGGTGAGCAGAACAGCAGTGCGAAGCCGGCAATGCGGAGAAGGCGTGACATAAACGAAACGTCGAGACACAGCTTGCCATCGCTCTCAAACGCGAAAGCTAGACGCCTCAATTCTAGATGTGAATGGGAGCGGGTGAGACCGGGTAATGGTTACGCGGGGACACCAAAGTCATAAGACTTGGGGTGAAACCGGCGTGCGCGTTAAAGGGCTGAGACCGAGGCGCGGCACGCCGCCGAAAAAACTAGAGCAAACCCGAAGCGCGAAGACGGGCGACAGGATCGGCCACCGCCAGCGGTTCCCGCTTAAAGAACCAGCGGGCCACCGCGAATCCCAAAGCCGCGAAGCAAACGTGAAGGACTTTCATAAGAGCCACCCCCTGAATGCAGCGATTCGTTTCCCAGCCACAGATTCCACGCCACAGAGGGGGAGCCGAAATCGAATAACTGGCGTCACGTTATCGCCGATTCCCCGGAAGGTCAATGAACCAAAGGTGCCATGACACGGCACAAAAGTAACAGGAGCCTGAATGAGCGGGGGACGGTCGGGCGGTAGATCTGGGTTGGAAAAACTGGCGATTACGGGAGAAATCCAGGTTGAAAGGCAGAGTTTACCGCCTGAAAATCGATTCCGGGCCGGAAAGACTGGCCGGAAACTTGACTTTCCCCATACGCCTCCAACACAATCGGTGGTTGACGATTACTGGACTCCAGCGTCTCACATATAGTCCTATCTCCCGCTTCCAGAGAGGTTTCTACATGCTTAAGGCACGGATTCTTGTGGCTGGATTGCTCGTGATTTCGGCGGTTGCCACTTTTGGCCAGGCTCCGGCCCAGGCGACGATTTGGGCTTCCAAGCCGGATGTGGCGGGTTTTGAAAAGATCATCGGCGACCGCTTGGCGGCGGCGCAGGTCTCAGTGGATAAGGTCACGGCGGTCAAGGGTCCGCGGACCATCGAGAATACGCTGGTGCCTTTCGACGAGGCGATCCGGCAGATCAATACCGCCCTCTATTTTGCTTCGCTCATGGAGCAAGTGCATCCCGACTCCAAGTTTCGTGATTCTGCGACGGCCATGGTAAGCAAGGCCAGTGCGGTGCAAACGGCGCTGGCGCTGAATCGCGACGTGTATCAGGCGCTCTCGGGGCTGGACGTTTCGAAGTCCGATGCGGAGACCCAGTACTACGTGAAGCGGCAGTTGCTCGAGTTCCGCCTGGCGGGCGTGGACAAAGATGACGCCACGCGCACCCACCTGAAAAAGCTGAACGACGACCTCACCAACGAGCAGTCGACGTTTGACCGAAACATCAGCGACGACCAGAAGAAGGTCGAGGTCACAGACGCCAAGGAACTCGACGGCCTGCCCCAGGACTACATTGACCGGCACAAGCCGGGCGCGGACGGCAAGATCATTATCACCACTAACTACCCCGACATCCTGCCTGCCCTGAAGTTCAGCAAGAGCGATGAGCTGCGGCGACGGCTGTTTGAGGCTTTCAATACGCGGGCGTATCCCAAGAACAAGGAAGTGCTTGAGAGCATGATGAAGACGCGGTATGAGCTGGCGACGATTCTGGGGTACTCGTCGTGGGCGGACTACAATGCAGCCGACAAGATGATCCAGCAAGGCGGGAATATTGCGGATTTCATCGAGAAGGTGAATCAGGCGGCCCGACCGGTGACGCAGAAGGAATTCGAGATGCTGCTGTCGGAGAAGCGGAAGACGGATCCTTCCGCGACCGAGGTTGGAGACTACGAGAACGGATATTTGAGTGAACTGGTGCGGCGCGCGCAATACAACTTTGATTCGCAGGCGGTGCGTCCGTACTTGCCCTTCAACGAAGTGCGGCAGGGGATTCTGGACACGGCTTCGACGCTGTTTCAGGTGAAGTTTGTGCGCGAAGAGAACGTTCCTTCGTGGGACCCGACGGTAGAAACCTGGGATGTGGTTGACGGCGGCAAGACCATCGGGCGGTTTTATCTGGACATGCACCCGCGGCCGGGGAAGTTCAGCCACGCGGAAATGGTGCCCGTGCTCGATGGCATTGCCGGCAAGCAACTGCCGGAAGCGATTCTGGTGTGCAATTTTCCCGAAACCACCAAAGACGATCCGGGATTGATGGAGTACGGCGACGTGGTGACGTTCTTCCACGAATTTGGCCACCTGATGCATCACATTCTCGGCGGACAGCAAAAGTGGGCAGGGATCAGTGGCATCAGCATGGAAGGCGATTTTGTGGAAGCGCCGTCGCAAATGCTGGAAGAGTGGATGCACAGTCCGCAGGTGCTGGCGTCATTTGCCAAACATTACAAGACCGGCGAGCCGATTCCGGCGGAGCTGGTAGCGAGGATGAACCGCGCGTCGGCGTTTGGCCGCGGCGGTTGGGTAAGCCAGCAGGATACTTACACGGCGGTCTCTTACGATATCTACAAGACCAAGCCGGAGAACGTGGATTTGGACGCGGTCGTAAGCGCCGACCAGAAGAAGTACACGCCGCTTACGGCGTTGCCGGGCACTCACATGTACACGGCGTTCGGACACTTGGGCGGCTATTCCTCTGCGTATTACACCTACCTGTGGGACAAAGTGATCGCCGAGGATTTCTTCAGCCAGTTCGATCAGAATAATCTGCTGGCGGGCCCGGCGCCCATGCGTTATCGGCGGAGTGTGCTGCAGCCGGGCGGATCGGTTTCGGCGAACACGCTGGTGAAAAACTTCCTGGGACGGGCGCAGAATATGGATGCCTTCCAGAGGTGGATGGGCGAGGAGTTCGCACCGGCGACTACGGCGTCCGGCGCGGGGAACTAGACTGTTGTCTTGCACGTGTCTTGCACAGTGAGGAATTGTCTGCCATTGCCATCTCGCTGCCGCGGTTGACCCGGCGCAATCCGCTGGCGGCGATGGGCGTGGTGTTCGTTGTCTTCTTCACCATCTGTGCGGTGTTTGCGCCGTGGATGGCTCCGCAAGACCCAGCCCACATCAATCTGGCAACGCGGCTCTCTCCGCCATCCTGGGCGCAAGTCGGCGGGTCGGACGAACTGGGCCGCGACATTCTCTCCCGCATCATCTATGGTTCGCGCATTTCTATGCTAGTGGGAAGCTGCGTAGTGGCGATGTCGCTGGGAATTGGGCTGATTGTGGGGTCGATTGCCGGCTACTACGGAGGCCGCATTGACCGCTTCGTCAACGTGATCGTGATGAATGCCTTCCTCTCGTTTCCCGGAATCCTGATCGCCATTGCGTTCGTGGCGTTTCGTGGGCCGGGGATTTTCAATCTGGTGTTCGCGCTTTCGCTCGGCGGATGGGTTGGCTACGCGCGGCTGGTGCGCGCGCAAGTGCTGGCGGCGCGAGAAAAAGAATATGTGGAAGCGGCGCGGGCACTGGGAGCCAATGATCTGCGAATTCTTGTCGCGCCACATTCTGCCGAACATTATTCAGCCGGTGATCGTGCAGGCCGCAATTGGCATGGCCGGCGCGATCCTCGCCGAAGCCACGATGAGCTTTCTGGGATTAGGCGTGCCTCCGCCAACGGCTTCGTGGGGAACGATGCTCAATGACGGACGCGCGCACTTGTTCGACGCGCCGCATCTGGTGATCTTTCCGGCGATCGCAGTGATGCTGGCAGTGCTGTCGTTCAACTTTATCGGAGACGCCCTGCGAGATTTCCTCGATCCGCGCTCGCGGATTGAAGCGGGGCTGTAAGGATGTGCAAGGGCCCCACTTCCCTGGAGTCCAGCGCGTGACCGATCGGCTTCGCATTGTGCTTGCCGGCGGGAGTGGGCAGGTTGGCACAATACTGGCACGTCACTTGCATGCATCCGGCCACCACCCTGTCGTCTTTTCGCGAGTACTTCAGCAGCAGCCATGGCAGGTAAAACAGTGGGATGGTGTGACGCTGGGCAGTTGGGTTTCGGAACTCGAAGGTGCAGATGTGCTTATCAATCTCTCGGGCCGAAGTGTCAACTGTAGATATAACGCTCGAAACCGCAGAGAAATCATGGACTCGCGGTTGAATACAACGCTGCTGCTCGGCCAAGCGTTGCGTCAGATTGCACGTCGTCCATCTCTGTGGATGAATGCGAGTACGGCAACGATTTACCGCCACTCTTTTGACCGCGCGATGGACGAGGAGCACGGCGAGATCGGCGGGAACGAGCCCAATGCGCCTGACACATGGCGTTTCAGTATCAACGTGGCAACGAGTTGGGAAGCCGCCTTCTTTGCTGCGGACGTACCGGGCATGCGCAAGGTGGCATTGCGCAGCGCGTTAACGCTGAGCCCGGACCGCGGCGGAATCTTTGATACACTCCTGACCCTTGTCCGTCACGGACTCGGCGGTAAGGCTGGCTCCGGGAAACAATTTGTCTCGTGGATCCACGAAGTTGATTTTTGCAAGGCTGTGGATTTCCTGATAGAGCACGAGGAACTTACTGGCACTCTGAACCTGGCAGCCCCCAACCCCCTGTCAAATCAGGAATTCATGCGCGCATTGAGGGACGCATACGGAATTCGAATGGGTCTTCCCGCCACCGAGTGGATGTTAGAAATAGGGGCTGTTTTCATGCGGACGGAAACGGAACTCATACTCAAAAGTCGACGAGTTGTACCAGGTCGTCTGTTGGATTCCGGTTTTGAGTTCCAGTTCCCGACATGGCAGGGCGCCGCGCGGGATCTGGTCGAGCGATGGCGCAAACAGAGACATGAGTCGGTCTAGTCCGCCAGCAGGTCTTCGAAGTCCAGTTCCAAATCTTCTTTGACTTCGTGCTCCAGGGATTCATCCGTAGGGTCGCGGTATTCCCAGACGCGGACGCCGGATTGGTCCACGGCGATGTAGGTGGCTTTTTCCTGGGTCCAACTGCCGGAGTTGAAGTATTCGATGCCGTCGCGCTTCAGGCTGAGAGCTTCGTGGGTATGCCCGCAGAAGACGCGTTGGGCGTTCTGCGATCGCGCGTGTGCGATGGCTCCGCCGGCGACTTTGGCGGAGAGGCGCAGCCACACGGTATCGAAGCGCTCGATGAAGCCGGTGATGCGCTTTTTGCCGAAGGACATTTTTTGCATCGCCAGATGCAGGGCCGACAAGAAGCCGCTGACCACGCGGTTGCCTGAAACGAAGCTGTCGAACTGATGTCCGTGGATGGCGAGGTGGCGGATGCCGTTAAATTCCCAGGCATATTCCTGATACACGCGGATGCCGACCAGATGCGACATGACCTGGGCGAGGCCGTGGTCGTGATTGCCTTCGACCCAGACCACTTCGATTTCACGCTTGGGGTTGGAAAGTTTGCGGATGTATCCGAGGAATTGCCAGTGTTCTTTTTTGAGGCGGCCGAAATTCAGGTCAGAAAAAATATCGCCAAGCAGGATGAGGCGATTGAAGGATGCGGATTTCAGCAGGCGCAAGGCGGACTTGGCGCGGCTGACTTCAGAGCCCAGGTGCAAGTCCGAGAGGATAAGGGTATCGGCGAAAATCATTTCGCAAAGCTCGTTTCCAGGGCGGTGGGATGACGGTCTTCTGCTCGAGTGTCACGCTGGCATAGGAACGCCGAGGCCAGATGCGGCAGACTCGTTGCGTTGCAATATCTCCTCCAGAAATTCGGGAATCTCGAACAGCGCGCGATTGTTGTAGGCACTGGCGTTGGTTTTGAATTCAGCGAAGGCTTTGGGTTCGAGCAACTGCTCGACTCCCGTGTTGATCTGTCGGAAGTTCTTGAGCACGATTCCCATTCGGTTCTCGGTGACCCATTGCGCGTTGTAGCGTTCCTGCGGCAGGGTGCGGCCGTTGCATTCGACAATCACCGGCAGGTGGAACTGAAGTGCTTCACTGATGCTGCCGGGACCGGGTTTGCCGATGAAGAAATCGGCGAGGGCCATGTAGTAGTCAACGTTCTGGGTGAAGCCTTCGGCGAAGACCGGGAACCGTGTCTTGAGTCGCTTTGACCGCATTGAGCAGTTTTTGGTTTTTGCCGCAGATCAAAATCAGTTGCAGATTGGCTTGGCTGGCGTTGAGGCGCTTCACGATGTCGAGCATGGTGGCGGAACCGGCGCCTCCGAAGAGCACAATGCCGGTGGGCGTCTCGGGATTCAAGCCGAGGCGGTTCCGTTCCGCGACGCGATTGACAGAGGTTTGCTGATAGAACTTCGGCTTCATGACCATGCCCGAGGCGAGGAAGACGTGGTTGCGGTCGTGGCCGAGGGCATAGGCCTGCAATTCGGCACGCTCGGTGCCGCAGATCAGGTATTGGGATTCGCGTTCCATCCAGAAGTGGGGCGGGTAGTCGGCGAAGTCGGTGAGAAGAGTAACGAATGCCGCTGAGGGCGTGGTTTTTCGGAGACTCTCTACGAGCGCACGATTGAAGTGCGGAATGACCGAGAGGACCATGTCGGCGGGGTTCTCCTGCCAATACTTGCGCAGCATTTTCACGGTCGGGCGATGATACACGCGAACGACCGCTTGCAGTATCGGCAGCAGCTGCGGCGTAAGCCGGGTCCAGCCTTTGCGGAGGATGAGGTTGTAACCATCCTGAATGCGCAGGCCGGTGACCTTCTTCAACAGGTCGAGTTTATCGAGCTGCTCTTGAAGGTTGAGGAGAGTGACTTGCCAGCCTTGGGTTTCGAGGACGATCTTCAGAGCCTCGGCGGCGCTGCGGTGGCCGCCTCCCGCATCGAAGAAGACGATCGTGAGTCTGCGGCCCATAGAAATTTCCTCCCTGGCACCTTGCAGCCCGCTGGAAGCAGTCTCTCCCACATCTAAGCCTGACAGGCCTGTGATAACAAGGTGATTAATACTATGTGAAAGGTTGGTGAATTCAGCTCTTATTTCACCGGAAAGTTTTTTACCGTTTGTTCATCTGACCTTAACCGCCTTTTCAGCACGCTGCCGTTACTCTCGTCCTGCCTTTCAATTCCAATCGTCATTTGAACCACTCAAGGAGGAATTCCCCCGTGATCTATCGTCGTGCGCTGTTAGTCGCAGCGGCCATCCTACTTCTTGCCGGAGCGGCGCAGGCTGCTTCCGAAGGCAACATCAAACATGTTCTGTTGATCAGCGTAGATGGGCTGCACGCCCTGGACGTAGCGAATTATGTGCAGAACCATCCCAACTCAGCGCTGGCTCAATTGTCGCGCACCGGCGTCACGTATTCCAATGCCCGCACGCCCGCGAATTCGGATTCGTTTCCTGGCCTGATGGCGCTGGTCACTGGAGGTTCGCCCATCACCAGCGGACTGTTTTATGACGTGAGCTACAGCCGCGATATTTTCGATCCGACCAACACGACCTGCTCGGGCGGCGCTGGCAACACCATGGTGTTTGACGAAAGCATTGATTTGTACAACGCGTCAGAATGTTTCGTTGAATGTGATCGACCCGACGAAGCTGCCGCGGCATCTGGTGAACGGCCAGTGCGTGGCGCTGTGGCCGCATCAGGCGATCCGGACCAACACGATTTTTGAGGTGGTCAAGGCGGCGGGTGGACACACAGCCTGGGCCGACAAGCATCCGGCTTATGACTGGGTGAATGGGCCGTCGGGCGCCGGAGTGGATGACCTCTTTACACCCGAAATCACCAACGCGCCCGGCCTCGACGCCACAGTCAGCGTGGTTTGCACGGTGGAGAATGACTACAAAAAGGTGCAGGCAATTCTGAACGAGATTCACGGCCTGAACCACGACGGCACGCCGGGGCCGGGAGTTCCAGCGGTGTTCGGAATGAATTTTCAAGCTGTGAGCGTGGGGCAAAAGCTTTCCAAAGACAACTTCGACGGCAGTTGCGCCGACGACACCGGTTTTCTGAATGGGCAGCCGGGCGGCTACAAGGATGGCGCGGGAACGCCGACGGCCGTCCTGAACTATGGTCTGGAGAGAACCGACCAGGCGCTGGGGATGATGATTCAGGCGCTGAAGTCGCAGGGCATTTACAACTCGACGTTGTTCATTGTCAGCGCCAAGCACGGGCAGTCGCCCATCAACCCTGTAAAGGTGAACAAGCCGGGGCATTTTGCGGACCTGGTTGCGGCCTTGCCGGACGGTGGCACGAACCCGGCGGCGCTGGTGCTTGCAAACGCAGCAGCTTGCAGCACCGGGCCTTGCGGATTCGTGCAGGATGACGACATCGCGCTGATCTGGCTGCCGGATCAAAGCCAGACGCCGGCGGTGGCGGCCTATCTAAACGCCAATGCCAACGCGCTGTTTATTGACGAAGTGTTGTCAGGGAACGAAATTAAGCTCAAGTTCAACGATCCCAATCATGACACTCGCACGCCCGACATTCTGGTGCAGCCGATTTACGGGACCATTTACACCGGTTCCACCAAGAAGAACGCGGAGCACGGAGGGTTCAGCTTTGGCGATACCAACGTCGGACTGATCGTTTCGAATCCCAGCCTGAAGGCGGGGACGTTGAAGACCCCAGTGGCTACGTCACAGGTTGCGGTGACGATTCTGCAAGCGCTGGGGCTGGATCCCAACGGCTTGAAATCGGTGCAGGTGGAGAAGACGGTGGAATTGCCGGGACTTCCATTCTGAAGTCATTTTTGACCGCAGCGCTCAAGGGGCCTTCGGGCCCCTTGTTTTTTCCAGCCCGGACATCGGCCATTGTTCATCAGGTCGCTGTCCCTTTGGTAACGAGATCAGCGCGCCTTTCCGGCTTAGCATATTTCGATTGCGCAACAAATATCCACGCAACGTGTTTGACAACCCAAGCAGCTCAAAGACAGCAGAAAGCTGCGCGAAGGCGAATCAAAACCACGGAGGAGAATCCATGAGTTCGATTTTTGAGAAGGCATTGTTCGCAGGGACCTTGGCAGTGCTTGCGGCACCGGCATTTTCGCAGAGTACGACGCCGGCCAACCCGCCCGCTCCAACCATTCAACAGCGAAAAGAAAATCAGCAGGATCGGATCGGAAACGGAGTGCAGAGCGGTCAGCTCACCGCGGGGGAAACCAAGAACCTGGAAACCAAAGAAGCGGGGCTGAATAAGGAAGAGAGCAAGATGCGCAAAGCCGACGACGGGCATCTGACGGCCGCGGATCGCGCCACTCTAAACCATCAGCAGAATAAACTCTCTGGAAACATCTATCGCGACAAGCACAATGCCGCGGTGCAGAACACCCATCCCAAGACAGAAGTAGGACAGCGGCAGCGCAACCAGCAAGAGCGCATCGCGCAGGGCGTGAAGAGCGGCCAGCTAACACCTAAAGAAACCGCGCACCTGGAAGGCCGTGAATCCGCGATCAAGCACGAAGTGAAAAATGATCGCGCAGCCAACGGCGGCCATCTGACCCCGGCCGAACACCGTCAGGTTAATCGCCAGCAGAACCGGACGTCCAACGCGATCTACCGCAAGAAGCACAACGCGCGCGTGCAATAAGTTCATTTGCAGCTTAGTCATGAAGCCCCGACTTTCGAGTCGGGGTTTTTTCTTGTGAAGCGCGACAGTTCTTTGCCCGCGCGCACCTCAAAAGGCATGGTCATCGCTTCCATAAAGCCGGAGATAGCCTGGCAGGAAACTACAAACGCATTGTGCGGCTGGTCCACTTTCAACACCATGCCCGAGGCGTCGTACTGCTGTGTCGCCCAACCAGAGCCGGTGACCAGAAACAGCATCGTTATCGCCAGAACCGTGCTTCTCATTTTAGTTCTTGCTCCTCTACTACTGCACACGATCGCTCTTTTCGCGCTGGGCCTCAGGTTGTTTCGCCAGCGCTGGGCTATCGCGCCGCGCGCCCCCGAGTCGGACCACTGGCCGGTCCAGCTTGGCGTAGTCCGTGGCAAATTCCTTGATCTCGATGAACTGGTTCTTGTTCACATTGGCGAAGTGCTGCCGTGTGTTGCTGGCCGGCCACCAGATTTCCAGGTCGACGATTCGCGCATCTTTGCCCAGCCCAATGTGTTGTTGCAGGGGCGATGCTCCGAACGAGCCGCCGCTGCTCACTGTCCGATAAATCGAGCGCGTTCCCTGGCCCTTGTTCTCCACAGTCACTTTGATGCGTGTACCGATAGCGGAACGATTGCTCTTGACGCCTACCAGCTTCAGGTTGATCCAGTCGTTGCCGTGTCCTGGGTTTTCAAACACCCGCATGGCATGACTGTCGCCAGGGGTCGCGCCACCAACCTCGGCAATGATGTCTTCGTTGCCGTTGTTTTCGAGATCGGCGAAGGCAATGGCGTGTCCTTTGTGTAAGTCACCTGTACCGGAGGAAGCCGTGACGTCCACGAAATACTTGCCGTCGTGATTGCGAAGAAGCACATTCGGCACCGCCGAGCCATAGGAAGGGATTTCCCGTTCCCAGATAAATATCCAGGAATCCGTCGTTATCAATGTCGCCAAAGTTCGCACCCATAGGCATAAAAACTTTGTCGAGCCCGACCTCTGCGGTCACGTCCTTGAAGGTTCCGTTCTTCATGTTCTTGTAAAGCTTCAGAGTCGTGGCGTTGTGCGGCAGCCCAAGATAGGTCCTGGCCGTCTCGTCCACGGAAGCAGGGTTGGTGGCCACAAACAAATCCGGCCAGCCATCGTTGTCGTAGTCGAAGAACCATGTGGCGAAACCGCGCGTGTTTGCTTGCACGCCGGCGGCTTCGGCGACTTCCGTAAACGTGTTGTCGTGGTTGTTGTGATAGAGAAAACTCGGCCCGGTCAGGTTGGAGACGAAGAGGTCCGCATATCCATCGTTATCGTAATCGGCCGCAGCTACTCCTTTGCTGAAGGCAATCTTATCAATCCCGGCGGAGTGGGAAATATTCTGGAATGTGCCGTCGCCCTTGTTCAGAAAGAGTTGCGCCGGGCTGCCTTCGTTGCCAACGAACAAGTCGAGCAGTCCGTCATTATTGATGTCCACCCAAACCGCGCCTTGGGTGCTGGTGGGGACCGCCAGGCCGCTGGCAAAGGTCACATCGGTGAAGGTGCCATCGCAATTATTCCGAAGCAGAGACTTACGTTGCGCCGCCTCCCAGGCGCCACGCAACACGAGAATGTCGGTACAGCCATCGTTGTTGTAGTCGGCCTGGATTATGTTCAGCCCGCCCAGTTGGTCCGCCAGACCTGCTTTGGCGGCACGGTCCGTAAAGGTACCATCCCCGTTGTTATGGAAGAACTGCATCGGCGCGCAAACATCGAAGCTCGACTTGACCACGTCCAAGCGACCGTTGTTCTCGAAGTCATCCACGATGATCCCTCCCGCCATCGCGAACGTATCAAGACCAGCGGCAGGCGCGACGTCAGGAAAGCGCCCAACGTCTTCCGCCGACTGAAAAACCGAAGGTGGAATCAAATATTTCGGCGGAACTTTGTCTGGGTACTCTCCCAGCGTCATGTATGCCAGGTTAAGCAGCCACTTCACTTCCAGCTCGTCCGGCTTCTGTTCCAGGTATTTAAGAAAGTATTCGACTGCCTTTTCGGAATCGGCAGTCTTGGTGTAGGCGTTTCCGGGCTGCATCGGCAGCAGGCATTTCTCCCGGGGAGAGTGATAGACGTCATTCTCCATCTCGGACTTGTGTAGATAGGAAATCCCGAGCGCCTCGTTCATCTGATTCAGCGCTGCCGGGACCTGGGACTCTGCAATCTGGTGCGCGGCCTGATACTGCTCGATGGTGCTGTCCATGTTGCCGCGGTAGGCATTCAACTCCCCCAGCGCCACATGTGCGTTCATGACGTCGATGGCCGGCCGATCCTGCCGCGCCGCCTTGTTCCGAGGAGACAAGAAGTCCTCAAGGCCCTGCTTCTCGGAGAGAAGACTTTCTTTGCGAACCTCGCAAACAACCTGCGGGTCGGGATACCAACCTGGCATCTTGGACGCCCGGGTCAAGCCCAGTTCCGCCTCCGCAAACCCTGAAACATCGAAGGTGATCTTGACGCTTCCAGTGGCGCTGCTGGCTTGGTTCCCGATGTAGGCGAGGGTTGGGTCTTCCTGAGCGTGAGATCGTTCCACCAACAGCAAGATCGCATATCCCAGCGGTGTCCGCAGCACCGGGCTAAGTTGCCCGGGAGCCATGGCCTGCAATGCATCGCGCAACTCGGGACGCAGCGTGGACGGGAGCACATTCTGCATCAGACCGCCGGAGTCGGAAGTTGTATCGATGGATTTCTGTTTGGCGAGGGTGGCGAAATCCTGGCCCTGCCTCAGTTGGCCGAGGATCCGCTCCGCGTCCTCCTGGGAGCTCACCACGATCATTCGCAGCGTAACCTGTTCGGCGCCGGAAGTTTGGCGCCGGCTGCGGAGTTTGCGTAATGCCCGACGCAGACAATAGAGTCACCACGGCCAGCACCCACGCCCGATGCAACACTCTAGAAAACAAACAACCCGCCTTTAGCGCGACCGTCGTGATCACGACCGTATAAAAG
This sequence comes from uncultured Acidobacteriota bacterium, assembly GCA_963839975.1. GTDB lineage: Bacteria > Acidobacteriota > Terriglobia > Terriglobales > Acidobacteriaceae > Gp1-AA145. Next base: position 49,474 of record CAWIXA010000005.1, read on the forward strand.
TGCTTCGGATTATACGCGGCGCCGCAATAGCGAAAACCATAGTAGGAAGCTCTTATTCAAAATGTCGCTACGTCGTTCGTTGCTAAACACAGAATCCTATAAGGTAAGTCGTTCTGGCGAGAATGGGCAATAGTCAAACGTTTAGGAACCAACTCTGCCTTTTTCTCTCGCCGCAAAAAAAGCACGGGCGGGGACGCCCGTGCCTCCGCAAGCTAATTTGATGAACTGCCTAGATCCTCGCGCACACCGCTTTCGTCTGGGTGTAGTTGTTTAGGACCTCGTGGCCCATTTCGCGGCCCCATCCGGATTGCTTGTAGCCGCCGAAGGGGAGCGCGGCGTCGAAAATGTTGTAGCAGTTGATCCACACGGTTCCGGCGGCGATCTGGTCGGCCATGCGGTGGGCTTTGCTGATGTCGCGCGTCCAGATGCCGGCGGCTAGTCCGTACACGTTGTCGTTGGCGCGTGGCACAAGCTCCGCGGGATCGGAGAACGGCATGGCCACGACCACGGGTCCGAAGATTTCTTCTTGGACCACCTTCATGTCCTCCCGGGTGTCGACCAGCACCGTGGGTTCGACGAAGTATCCTTTGCCGGATACCTTGTGCCCGCCAGCGGCTGCCTTCGCGCCTTGCGCAGCGCCGGATTCCAGATAGCTGCAAACCCGGTTCTGTTGTTCGAGCGAAACCAGCGGACCCATTTCAGTTGCGGCGTCGAGCCCTGGGCCGACCTTAATTTTCTTTGCGTATTCGGCGACGCCTTCCACGACCTGATCGAAGACGGACTTTTCGACGTAGAGGCGCGATCCGGCGCAGCAGCACTGGCCGTGATTGAAGAAGATGGCGCTGGCGGCTCCGGGGATAGCTTTATCGAGATCGGCGTCTTTGAAGACGACGTTGGGCGACTTGCCGCCCAGTTCGAGAGAAACCCGTTTCAGGTTGCCAGTCGCGGCATTGACGATGAGCCTGCCTACTTCGGTCGAGCCAGTGAAGGCAATCTTGTCCACGTCCATGTGCACGGCCAGGGCGGCGCCGGCAGTTTCGCCATAGCCGGGGACGATGTTCACCACGCCTTCGGGGAAGCCGGCTTCGAGAATCAGTTCTCCGAGTTTCAGCGCGGAAAGCGGCGTCTGCTCGGCGGGTTTCAGGACGACAGTGCATCCAGTCGCCAGAGCCGGGCCTAGTTTCCACGCGGCCATCAGCAGCGGGAAATTCCAGGGAATGATTTGTCCAACTACGCCGACCGGTTCGCGCAGAGTGTAGCTGAGATATTTGGCGCTGGGCGTGTAGGGGACGGACAGAGGAATGGTGTTGCCTTCGAGCTTGGTGGCCCATCCGGCCATGTAGCGGAAAAGTTCGGCGGCGAGCGGGACGTCGGCGGCGCGGGCGATGGTCAGCGGCTTGCCGTTGTCGAGCGATTCCAGATAGGCGAACTCTTCGACGTGCGCGTCGATCAGGTCGCCAAGTTTCCAGATGAGCTTGCCGCGCTCGGAAGGTGACATTTTGCGCCACTTGCCTTCGAAAGCCTTGCGCGCGGCTTTTACCGCGAGATCAATGTCGGCGGTGTCGCCTTCGGCAACCGTGGCGAGCACTTCGCCGGTGGAAGGATCGTAGGTGGGGAAAGTTTTGCCGGAGATAGCGTCCACCCAGCGGCCATTGATGAGCATCTGGCGCGGCTTTTCGAGAAAGCTGACGACGCGGGGATCGATTTGTGCGACCGAAATTGTGCCCATGAAAAACCTCCTGAGGGTCGGGGCTGGTTGTTAATAAGACCACTATGCGCGAACGAGGACATGCTAATCCTGCGGGGCGGTGGAAATCAAACGTAGACGGTTGGTAGAGCGGTTTGCGTCATACACATAAATATGGTATTTATACACATCGGGTTTATGCGTACGAACATCGAAATTGACGATCAGTTGATGAGCCAGGCCATGCGGCGCAGCGGAGCGCGGACCAAGAAGGCTGCCGTCGAGGCCGGTTTGCGGTTGTTGGCCCAGACCCACGCGCAAGCGTCGATTCGCCGGTTGCGGGGCAGGGTGCACTGGGAGGGGGATCTCGCACAGTCACGGATGGGCCGGCATGGTGATCGTTGACACCACGGTGTGGATTGATTATCTGCGAGGCACCGAAAACTCCGGAGACGGTCTGGCTTGATCGTGAACTCACCCGGCAGCGGTTGGGGCTTACGGACCTGATTCTTTGCGAGGTTTTGCAAGGGGTCCGTGGAGATGCGGCTTTCGTGCAGGTTCGCGATGAGCTGTTGGGGTTTCAGGTATTTGAGACGGGTGGGAAAGACTTGGCGATTGCGGCGGCCTTGAATTATCGGGCCTTGCGTGAAAAGGGATACACGGTGCGCCGGACGATTGATTGCCTGATCGCGACATTTTGCTTGCAGGCGGGGCACGAGTTATTGCATCGCGACCGGGACTTTGACGGGTTTGAGAAGGGGATGGGGTTGCGGGTTGTGCATCCGTAAGACCCGGTGCCCGAATACCTGTTCCCGCGGTTCGCTGCAGATTCATCCTTCTCGCCAGATGCACCTTCCTTAGTCCATTTCTCTCCTTGCAGCCTATTGAAAACAAGCCTAATCCAGTCCTTGACAACACATTACAAATTGCAATATACATATTGCGATACGAAATATGAAACTGGCGGAGAAAATCCGGTACTTGCGGGAAGTGGAAGGCTCGCTGCGCGGACTGGGCCGGCCCATGACCCAGCAGGAACTGGTGCTGGCCGTGCGCAAGGAACAGAGGAAGAGCATTAGCCAGTCGTATGTGTCGCAAATCGAGGGCGGATCGCGGCGGCATATGACGCAGGGGTCGCGGGCGTTGCTGGCGAAGTTTTTCAAAGTGCATCCGGGGTTTTTGGTGGACGACCCCGATGGCTATCACACGGAACTGACCTCGGATTTGCGGACGGTCGAGGGGAAGCTCGATGTGTGGCTGCTGCAGGGGTCGGAGCGGTTTGCCAGCGACCATGAACTGAGCGAGGTGCTGATGAAAGCGGCGCGGGAGAAGGACACGCGGAAAAGCCTGATCTTGCTGGGCGCGATTTTGGATACGCCGGGGCTGGCGGACCGGTTGCTGGAAGCGCTGCAGCCACATACAAGTGGCGGCACCGCGAACGGCAAAAGAGGAGGACGGCGATGACCTGGGCGGATTTTTATCTGGTCTGTTTTGTCGTGGGGTTCTTCCTGAGTCTGGTGATGTTCCTGGGCGGCGGAATGCATTTGCATGTGCCGCATTTTCATTTTCACTCGCCGGCGGTGCACTTCCACGGCGGCGCACATGCCGGACACGGAGCCGGGGCGCATGGCTCGCAGATTTCGCCCTTCAACCTGATCACGCTGACCGCATTTCTGGCGTGGTTTGGCGGAACGGGATATTTGCTGACGCGACATTCGGCAATCTGGTTTTGGGGAGCGTTGGGGATATCGCTTCTGAGCGGCACCGGAGGCGCGGCGATTATTTATCTCTTCATGAGCCGGGTGCTGAGTTCCGAGGACGAAGCGTTGGACCCGGCGGATTTCGAAATGGTTGGCGTGCTGGGCAAACTGTCAATTCCTATTCGCGAAGGTGGCACCGGGGAATTGATCTACTCGCAGGCGGGGACGCGGCGGGTTTGCGGGGCGCGCACGGAAGATGCGTCAGCAATCGTGAAGGGGACGGAAGTCGTGGTCACGCGCTATGAGCGCGGGATTGCTTATGTGCGTCCGTGGTCGGAGATGTCGGGGGAAGAAAACGAATTGGGCAATTGAAATTGTTTCGCGTTGCAGAGTGCAAATTTGAAGGGAGGCAATATGTTCTTAGGACTATCCACGGAGATTTGGGTCGTTATCGGGCTGGGGATTCTGCTGCTCCTGTTTCTTTTGAACGGAGCGGCGCGGCTTTATCGGAAAGCGGGGCCGCATGAGGCGCTAATTGTTTACGGCTTCCGCAATAAAAGAGTGGTGGTCGGGCGCGGCACGATTGTGTTGCCGATGATCGAGAACTGTCACGATCTATCGCTCGAACTGATGTCGTTTGACGTGGCGCCGCAGCAGGACCTATACACCAAGCAAGGCGTCGCGGTCACGGTCGAAGCCGTCGCGCAGATCAAAGTTAAGTCGGACACGGAATCGATCTGGACGGCGGCGGAGCAGTTCCTCACCAAGTCTGACCAGGAGCGCGAAGGGCTGATCAAGCTGGTGATGGAAGGCCACCTGCGCGGCATCATCGGGCAGTTGACGGTGGAAGAAATCGTCAAGCAGCCGGAGATGGTTGGCGACCGCATGCGTTCGACTTGCGCCGACGACATGAACAAGATGGGACTCGAAGTCATCTCGTTCACCATCAAGGAAGTTCGCGACAAGAACGAATACATCATCAACATGGGGCGGCCGGACGTTGCGCGCATTAAACGCGATGCCGACGTTGCGGCGGCGGAAGCGGACCGCGATACCGCGATCCGGCGCGCACTGGCGACGCGGGAATCAGCCGTGGCCAAGGCGCAGGCCGATCAGGACCGAGTGCTTGCTGAAACGCTCTCTTTGGCAAAGCAGGCGGAGGCGCAACGCGATCTGGAAGTGAAGCGGGCGCAGTATGTGGAAGTCACCAAGCGGCAGCAGGCGCAGGCCGACAAGGCTTACGACATTCAAACCGCCATCATGCAGCAGCAAGTGACGGCTGAGCAGGTGAAGGTGCAGCAGGTGGAGAAAGAGCAGCAGGTCAAAGTTCAGGAAGCGGAAATTAATCGCCGCCAGAATGAACTGATCGCGACGGTGCTGAAGCCGGCGGAGATTGAGCGTCAGCGGATTGAGACGCTGGCGGCGGCCGAGAAACAGCGCCTGATCGCGGAAGCCGAAGGTCGCGCGTCTTCGATTCGCGCCCAGGGCGAAGCGGAATCGGAAATCATCTTCAAGAAAGGTGATGCCGAAGCCCGCGCCATGAACGTGAAAGCCGAGGCTTACCAGGAGTACAACCAGGCCGCGATTTACGACAAGCTGCTGACCAGCATGCCGGAAATCATGCGGGCGATGGCGGCTCCGCTGGCCAACGTGGACAAGATCACCGTGGTTTCGACCGGCGGCGATTCGTCCGGGATGAACAAAATCACCGGCGACTTGACCAAGATGGCGGCGCAGGTTCCCGCGCTGTTCGAGACGCTCTCGGGGATGAGCATGAGCGATTTGCTCTCGAAGGTGCGGGGAATTGGGGACAAGTCTCCGAAGCCGCCGCAGCCGCCGGAGCAGTTGCCACCGGCAGCGGGGAAGAAGTAGTCAGAGCAATCAATCTGGTTGTGTAGGGGCAGGGCCTGTCCTGAGCGAAGTCGAAGGATGCCCTCACCTGCCCCACCACTAAAGCCGAGGGGATATGAAAAAACCGTCCATGCAAATCGGATTAGGCATCGCGTTGGGCACGGGGATCGGTGCAGCGATTGCGGTCGTCCTGGGTTCCGGCGGCGCGTGGCTGGCGATTGGAATCGTGGTCGGCATCGTCATAGGACTGGCGATGTCAAAACGGAAAGCAGGTTCGCCGCTGGAAGCGGTTCGGAATGACAAGAGGTTTCTGAGTTAGGAAAGCGCAGTGGTTCCCACCCTACGAAAACCGCGTAGGGTGGGCCACCCATCATTTGTTTTGGTTTTGATTTAAGAGCCAAGAACCAAGAGCCAAGAGCTGCATTTGAAAGGAGTCCATCATGGCGTTACTTGAACGGGTTTCAACTCTGGTACGGGCGAACATCAACGATCTCATCGACAAGGCGGAAGAGCCGGAGAAGATGATCAAGCAAGTCATCCTCGACATGCAGAACCAGCTTTTGCAGGTGAAGACGCAGGTGGCGATTGCCATCGCCGACCAGCACCTGCTGGAAAAACGGCAGAAGGAAAACGAAGACAAGACGGCGGAATGGATGCGCAAGGCCGAACTTGCGGTCACCAAGAAAGAAGATGACCTGGCGCGGGCGGCGCTGCATCGCGTGGAAAGCTATCGCGAGATGGCGGGCAGCTTTTCGCAGCAGGTCGCGGACCAGAGAGCGCAGGTGGAGAACCTGAAGACCGCGCTGCGGCAACTGGAACAGAAACTGACCGAGGCCACGGGCAAGGCCGATCTGCTGATGGCACAGCAGCGGCGGGCACGGGCGGTCGGCAAGGCGCATGACGCGCGTGCGGCCATCGGCGACCAGTCGAAGATTGCGGCGTTTGATCGCATGAAGCATAAGGTGCAGCGGAATGAGGCGGTCAGCCAGGCGAAGTCCGAGATTGGCGATGAGGACATCGAAGGGCGGCTGAATGCGATTGAGAAGGATGATCGGATTGAGCAGTTGCTGGCGGAGATGAAGGCAAAGAGGGGTTGAGCGGATCGATGAAACACCATCACGAAGCGCCGGGTAAGGCAGCGATGATGAGGCGGCAGCGGGGCATGCTCGCCTTCATGGGCTTCGCGCTCATTTGTTGGGGTGTGGGAACGCTGTCTCAGGGAAAGTTGCACTATCCCAACGTATGGGGTGGCGCGGTTTTCGCGCCGTGTGCCATTGTGATCGGACTGCTGCTGTTTGTGGCGGCGGTGCGCTGGCCGACGAGTAAAGAGAAGAGTTGAATGCTGTTTTACTGAGATATGTGCCTAGAGAGGGAAACTTAACCACAGCATCTCGCAAGGGGCTTTTCATGCAATCCCGCATCACCGGAACCACAATGCCTGTCCTGGAGTTTGTTCTTGATCCCAACGAGTCCGTCATCTCCGAGGCCGGGGAGCTTTCGTGGATGGGTAGTTCCATTCAGATGACCACGCACACGCAGTTTGGCGGCGGCGGAGGGTTGTTCGGAGTGCATCAAGCGGGTCGCCGGGGGCGGGTCGATTTTCATGACCGAATACCGAGCCATGGGCGCTGCCGGCGAGGTGGCGTTTGCCACCAAGTTGCCGGGGCACATCGTTCCGGTTGAAGTTTCGCCGGGAAACGAGTACATGATTCATCGCCACGGCTTTCTGTGCGCGACGCCGCAGATTCAGATTTCTGTCGGCTTTCAGCAATCGCTGGGCGCAGGAATTTTCGGCGGCAGCGGCTTCATGCTCCAACACCTGAGCGGACAGGGGACGGCGTGGCTGGAACTTTCGGGCGAACTGGTTGTCCGCGACTTGCAACCGGGCGAAACCTTGTATGTGCATCCGGGGCATGTGGGCGCGTTTCAATCGAGTGTGTCGTTTCAGATCACGACTGTGCCCGGCATCAAGAATCTGATTTTCGGCGGAGATGGATTTTTTCTGGCCCAACTTACCGGGCCGGGGAGAATCTGGCTACAGACGCTGCCGATTGCAAGGCTGGCCCACGTGATTGATCAGTATCTGCCCCATGAGGTCCGCACCCAGACGGTGCAGGGTGGCGTAGTCGGAGGGATTGTGGGGTCGATTTTGGATGGGATGAAGTGAAGGATCATTCCTTGGACGCCAGAAGTAGAAAGTTGACGAGCAACACTAAGTATGACAAAGTAACAACCATGCGAGAATCTACGACATTCACGATTTCTCTTCCACCGGCGATGGCGAAGCAGGTGGAACAGGTCAGGAAAGCGGAGCACCGGACGCGCTCTGAGTTGGTGCGCGAGGCGTTCAGGGTTTACCTGTCGGGGCAATTGATTCCCACCGAGAAGCCCACAGCGGCCGAGGTGCGCGCTTACCGGCGCGGGATGACGGCGTACAAACGGGGAGACTACGTAAGTCTAGGAGAGTATTTAGATGGAATGGACCGTCGTCCTCGCAGGGCCGGCAAGAAAGTCTCTTAAGCGTATTCCGGCGGGCGACCGGACGCGCATTCTGGCGGCGCTGGCGGAAATGCAGGAGAACCCGTTTCAGGGCGATATCTGCAAGCTGCAGGGACTTCCCGGTTTCCGCCGCCGCGTTGGCAATTGGCGGATATTGTTCGAGGTCATCCCCGAGCGCAGGCATGTCGCGGTGGCGGCAATCGAGCGGCGGACATCGACAACGTATTGAGCCAGATGTAAGGAAACTGCTTCCCCAAAGACTATCTACGTGAAGTCAAGCTTGAATCGAAGTTGGAGAGTCGTCATGAAAAAGATGTTCATCATTCTCGCGTTCATCGCAATCACGACCAGCCTTTCTTTTGCGCAGGACATTGTCGGCGATTGGAACGGGAAGCTCACGGTCGGCACCGCGGAGTTGCGCCTGGTGTTGCACGTCACCAAAGCGGCTGACGGCAGCCTGAAAGCCACGCTCGATAGCATTGATCAGGGAGCGCCGGGTATCCCGGTGAATGCGGTCACGCTGAAGGAGTCGAAGCTCGACCTCACGGTGGACGCTGTCCACGGCGCCTACACTGGCAAAGTGAACGCCGATGCCAGTGAGATCGACGGCACATGGACCCAGGGAGCGCCGCTGGAACTGAACTTTCGTCGCGGAAGCATTGCGACGAAATCGGCGCCGAAACCGGCCAAGCATTCGGACATTGATGGCGACTGGCTGGGGACACTCGACACCGGTATGGGGAAACTGCGGCTGCTGCTTCACATCACCAACACCGAAGACGGGCTGACGGCGACCATGGACAGCCTCGATCAGGGCGCGAACGGGATTCCGGTCAACAGCATCACGCGGACGGGCGCGGAGTTGAAGTTTGAAATGAAATCCATCGGAGGAAACTACGACGGGACGATCGCCGCGGACTTGGGCACAATCAGCGGGACTTGGACGCAGATGGGGAAGAGCTGGCCGCTGGTGCTGAAGCCGGTGAAGAATAAGTCGGAACTGGAGTTGAAGCGGCCGCAGAATCCGGTGAAGCCGTATCCGTATCGCGAGGAGGAAGTTTCATACAGCAATCCGGCGGCAAAGATTGAGCTGGCGGCAACGCTGACGATTCCGTCGGGCAAGGGGCCGTTTCCGGCGGTATTGCTGATGGTTGGTTCTGGGCCGCACGACCGCGATGAAACTCTCATGGGCCACAAACCGTTTCTAGTGTTAGCCGACTATCTGACCCGCAAAGGAATTGTGGTGCTGCGTGCGGACAAGCGCGGCGTGGGGAAATCGGGCGGCGACTATTCGAAGGCGGTGATGGCGGATTTTGCATCGGACGCCGAGGCGGGAGTGGCGTATTTGAAGATGCGCGCGGAAGTGAATCCCCACAAGATCGGATTGGTGGGGCACAGCGAAGGAGGGATTGAGGCGCCGATGGCGGCGACGCACGATCCGGATGTTGCATTCATTGTGATGATGGCCGGGCCAGGGGTCCCGGGGGATGAAATTCTGCAGCAGCAAGTGGTGCTCATTGGGCGGGCGGCGGGCAAGAGTCAGGCTGACGTAGAGAAGGATGCAGCGATCCAAAAAGAAGTTCTTGCGACGGTAAAGAAGGATGAAGACGACGCGGTTCTCGAAAAAGATCTCCGCGCGGTGATGGCGGGGAAAGTTCCTGAGGCGCAGATGGGGATGCAGATCAAGATGGTGAGCTCGCCCTGGTTCCGAGATTTTCTCAAGTACGATCCGGCGCCGACGCTGAGTAGAGTCAAGTGTCCGGTGCTGGACATCAACGGCGAAAAAGATTTGCAAGTCCCACCGGAGCAGAACCTGCCGGCCATCCGGAAAGCGCTGGCGGCGGGCGGGAACAAGAATTTTGAAGTGGACGAACTGCCGGGGCTGAATCATTTGTTCCAGACGGCGAAGACCGGTGGTGTGGGCGAGTATGGCGAGATCGAAGAGACCATGTCTCCGGTGGCGTTGGAGAAGGTGGCGAGCTGGATCTTGAAGATTGCCGGCTAGAAACTCAAGCGAGTTTCACGAGATGGGCGTTCAGCCACTTGAGGATGACTCCAAAGCGAAATTCTCCTTTGGCGATTGCGTCGAACATGAATTTGCTGGCGCGCAAAGGCTCGACTTGGAGATCGTAGCCGTTCACCAGCAGGAAGGTGTGGGCGGAGGCGAATGCCACACGCTTGTTGCCGTCGAGGAAGGGATGATTGTTAGCGAGCGATTCCATGAGGGCCGCGGCTTCTTCCTGAATGTTTTGGTAATAGCCGATCTGCGGGCGGAAGACGGCGGATTCCAGAAGCCCAGAGTCGCGGATTCCCTGGGCGCCGCCGTATTCTTCGACCTGCAAATGATGGATGGCCAGGACTTCGGCCACGGTCAGGAAGATTCGCTCTGCCATACCGCTACTCGGCGAGCTTCTTATAGAGGTCTTTGAATTTCTCGTTGGAGCGGCGATAGGCTGCCATCACTTCCGGCCGTAGGGTGTGCTGAGACGGCAGTACGTTGTGAATGTAGTGGTCAATCGCCTTCTCCAGCAGATAACGCTGGGAATGGCCGTACTGGTGGGCGACGGCGACGAATTCCTTGTGCAGTTTGGCATCGATCGCCGGGCCGATTTTCTTGACGGGCGCTACTGCCATATTGTTCTCCGAGCTACATTGTGGTTCCTCTAAGTACCTTTGTCAAGATTAATCTAGATTTAGCTAGAAAGTAGGAAATCGCGAAAACCGTGTAATCTTTGATGACGATCACATGGAAAAGATCTTTCACTTTGACTCTCCCCCCGAGCCTTACGTGGCCGATGCGGCGGTGCTTTGCTGCTTTGATCAGCGGATTCGGACGGCGGTGCACAAGTTCTTGCAACGGCGGGGGATTCTGCGTCCGGACATGATTGTGGTGGCGGGCGGGGCAAAGACATTCGCGTCTCCGCGCAACGATTTTGAGCGCGACTTCATTCTGGAGCAGGTGCGGATGTCGATCCTGCTGCATAGAACCGAGAGGATTTTGCTGATGTGCCACTCGGACTGCGCGACCTACGGCGGCCTGGCGGCGTTCCAGGGGGACCGGGAGCGCGAGGCGCAGCACCATCGCGAGGAGTTGCTCCGCGCGGCGCAGTTAGTGAAGGAGAATTTTCCGCAGCTCTCGGCGGAGTGTTATTTCGTGAACTTTGAGGGTGTGTTTTCTGCCAATGCTGAGGGCGTGGAGCACGTGGCGTAGGTCATTTCCCCAAGTCCCTAATCTAAATTCCCCTGTTCCAAAACCACATTTTCCCGCACGATTAGGCGGTGGGCGGCCATTTCCTTCAACTTCGGGAGCACGCGGCTGACGTGCTCATCGGTATCCACAAAAATGATGATGATGGGGAGCTTGCCGCCGGCGTCCACCAGGTGGCTGGTCTTGACGCGCTGGCGGCCGAGGAATCCGCCGACGGCGTGCAGGGTGCAGGCAGCGAACACGTTCTCATCGTGCAGGTAGTTCAGGATGGACATGTGCAGAGGCTTGCCCTGCCACTTGTCGGATTCGTTCAGATAAATCGTGACTTGGACGGCCATGGCGATTGGCATTTTACGCTTTTCCGAAAGCTAGGGCACGTCTTCGCGAAGAATGGCGTACATCTCCAGATCCATAAGTTTGCCCCACTTGAGAATGGCCTGTCTGGCACAGCCCTCGTGTTTCATGCCGATCTTGCGAAGCACGTTTCCGGAGCCCTCATTGCCTTCGAAGTGCGCGGCGAAGATGCGGTTGAGTTTGACTTGCTCGAAGCCGTGGCGAACGACGGCGCGACCGGCCTCGGTGGCGTAGCCGTTGCCCCAGAAGGGAACGCCAATCCAGTAGCCGAGTTCGGCGCGCAGGTGCTGCATATCGGGATGCAGACCGATACCGCCGCAGATGCGGCCGTCGCTGCGCCGGCGGATGGCCAACCGGAGTTCGTCTTCTTTGGCCACGCTGGCGAGAAATTCGCGGGCATGCTTTTCTTCATAAGGATGCGGGATGCGCAGAGTGTTGGCCGCGACTTCACGAGCGCCGATCAGCGGAACGAGTTCGGGGATATCGGCTTCGCTGAAATGATTCAGCGTGAGGCGTTCGGTTTCGAGGACAAAAGATCCCATGGCTTTTTATAATGCGCGCGCCAATGCCATGCCAGCCAGCGCGGCGCCCAGGCACAGCAAATTGTTGGACGCGAAGTTGGTGAACATCAGCAGCCATTGGCCTTGCTCGAAGTAGGCCATGGTTTCGAAGGCGTAGCTGGAAAAAGTCGTGAATGCGCCGCAGAATCCGACCACGATGAGCAGGCGCCAGCGCGGGTCGAGCAGCACGCGCTCGGTGGCCCAGATCATGAAGAAGCCGACGATGAAGCTGCCGGTCACGTTGATAAACAGCGTGCCGTAGGGAAATGTGGGGCCGAGGATGCGTGCGGCGTAGCGGCTGATGATCCACCGGGCGTTGGCGCCGAGGATGGCGCCGATGGAGATGACCAGAATGTCGTTCACGTGCGGAGTTCTCCTAACCAAAGTGGTAGGAGTTATCAGCCGGCCAAGTGGCGGGCGGTTAAGGGCGAACTCCATCGCCTGATTATTTGTACCACGGCGGGGGAAGGATTAAGACGGTGGTGTTGGTGCCGACAGTAACACCGTACCTCAGCGGCTAAAGGCGCTCGAGTCAGGCGGTCTTCAACGCAGGGCCGGAGGCCCTGCTCCACCCAAAAGCTAAACCGAGGGAAATGAACTCACTCGCTGATGGCAGGGAAGTCAGGCGGCGTCGTTCTCAATCTTAATCCGCAGCGACTTCAGGAACTTCAAATCCTGGTCGCTGATTTTCAGCTCGGGGTTGCTGGAAAGCGTGGTGACCAGGGAAGTCTTGTCGGTGGATTTTTCGCCGGGGCGGCTGACTCCGATGGTGGCTTCGAGGACCAGGAAAATATCGTAGCCGCCGTCTTTGATGCGGGTGACGACTTCGGCAATCTGGTCGGAATCGGCCAGAGACTCGTTGATGGCCTCGCCCAATTCTTTCATTAGGTTCTTTAACTGTTGGTCCACGAATCCCCCGTCCCGACGAATATGTGTCTATTAGATGCTGGCGCCAGGGCCGCCGCATCACCTTAGGGGTATTCTAAACCGAGAGGTTGTTAAAATCGAGAGCGATGAATAACGTCTCCACCGGGCGGAAATTGGGCATTGCGGCGCGGGTTGCCGGGAAGCAAATAAAGGGCTCCCGAACCTATGGCGCGCTGCTGGGCGGGATTCGGGCGACTGTGGAGCATTTTGCGGGGGTGGTGCGGCAGCTTTGGCACGAGATCACCGGGTTTGTTTTTATAGTTTTTGCGGTGATTGGCGGCGCGGCCTTGGTCAAGGAGTACATCGCTTATCGCGCCGGAGGGGTAAGCCCGAATCACATGGCGGTGGCGGCTGGGTTCACGCTGGTGTTTGGCTGGTTTGGAGTAACCTCGTTTTGGCGAGCGCGGCGTCCGCGCAAGAAAAGTTAGTTCTGATTGCGTGCCTGAAAAAGTTCATGCCTGAAAAATCCAAGGCGACAGAAAATTCAGCTGATCCGGAAACCTCATCGCACATTCCTGTCCGTCCGCTGTACACCCCGTCCGATCTTGCCGACTTTGATTACGACCAGCAGGTGGGCTATCCGGGGGATTTTCCCTACACGCGTGGGGTGCAGCCGACCATGTACCGCGGGCGGCCGTGGACCATGCGCCAATACGCGGGCATGGGCGACGCCGAGGAGTCGAACAAACGCTACAAGTATTTGCTGGGGCAAGGGACGACCGGGCTTTCGGTGGCTTTTGATTTGCCGACGCAGATCGGACTCGACGCGGACCACCTGCTGGCGGCCGGCGAAGTGGGCAAGGTTGGCGTGTCCATTTGCTCCGTGGAGGACATGGAGCGGCTGTTCGACGGGATTGATCTGACGAAGATTTCGACCTCGATGACGATCAATGCGACAGCGTCAATCCTGCTGGCGCTTTATGTCGCGGTGGCGCGGCGAAAAGGCGCAGATATTCGCAAGCTTTCGGGGACGGTGCAGAACGACATTCTGAAGGAGTACATTGCGCGCGGGACGTACATCTATCCGGTGGCGCGGGCGATGCGGATTGTGACTGACCTGTTTGCCTGGGCCAATGAGAACGTGCCAGAGTGGAACACGATTTCGATCTCCGGCTACCACATGCGGGAAGCAGGTTCGACCGCGGTGCAGGAAGTGGCATTCACGCTGGCCAACGGCAGCGCGTACGTACAAGCCGCGGTTGACGCGGGTCTGGACGTGGATGTGTTCGGGCCGCGAATCTCGTTCTTTTTTAATGCCCACAGCAATTTCCTGGAAGAAGTCGCCAAATTCCGGGCGGCGCGGCGGATGTGGGCGCACATCATGCGCGAGAAGTTCAGGGCGAAGAATCCGCGGTCGTGGATGCTGCGTTTTCACACCCAGACCGCTGGCTCGACGCTGACCGCACAGCAGCCGAAAAACAATATTGTGCGCACGGCGATTCAGGCGATGGCGGCGGTGCTGGGCGGAACCCAATCGCTGCATACCAATTCGTTCGACGAGGCGCTGTCCCTGCCGACGGAGCAGGCTGCGCGGATTGCCCTGCGCACGCAGCAGATTGTGGCGTATGAGTCGGGCGTACCGAACACGGTTGATCCGCTGGCGGGGTCGTATTTTATCGAGTCGCTCACGGGAGAGATTGAGAAGCGAGCCAAGGACTATCTCGACAAAATTGACGCGCTGGGCGGAATGCTAAAGGCGATTGAACGGGGATTTGTGCAGCAGGAAATTCAGAACGCGGCGTATGAATATCAGCGGGCGGTGGACCAGGGCGAGGCGACCGTGGTGGGGGTAAATAAATTTACGCAGGAGCGGGAGAAAGCGGTCCCTATCCAGCGCATTGATGAAGATCTGGAACGCAAGCAGGTGGAACGGGTCCGGGCGTTGCGAGCGCGGCGAGATCCGGGGCCGTGGAAGCAGGCGCTCGATGCGGTGCGAGCGACGGCCGGAGCGGGCGAGAATCTGATGCCGAAGATTCTGGCGGCGGTGGAAGCGTACGCGACGGTCGGTGAGATTTCAGACGCTATGCGCGGAGTGTTTGGGGAGTATCACGAGACCGTGGTGATTTAAAGCGAGCCCCTTCTCACCACAGAGGCACAGAGGCACAGAGGAATCAAGAGCCGAAAGATTTGTTTTCTCTGTGGCCCTGTGTCTCTGTGGTGAACAGATTTTTACTCGTCGGCGGTTTTGTAGTCGCAGGCTTCGCGGCACCCCGGGCAGTAAAACAGGCCATCGTGGCAGAGGCGAACGTCTAACTGGCTTTGGCAGAAGACACAAAATTTCTCGCAGGCGCAGCTTGTTTCCGACATGTCGCACTGCGCGCAGACATACTTCTTTCCGGTCCCGGTGGCGCTCATGGAAAAACTCTATCGCCTCACGAAATCGGGGGAAAGTGCCCTCGGTACTTGACCCTTGGGAACGGCCTAGGCCAAGGCTGCTAAAATGATGAAATCGCATGTCTAATAAGTCCCTTGCTGTGCCTGTGCTCGAACCCTCCAACCCCCAATCGGCGGCTGCTCCGAAGGTCGGGTTTGTAAGCCTGGGGTGTCCCAAAAACCTCGTGGACAGCGAAGTGATGATGGGGATGCTGGCGCAGGCGGGGGCGGAGTTGGTCCCTCGCGCAGAAGACGCCGATGTCATTGTAGTAAACACCTGCTCGTTTATCGAGAGCGCGCAGCGGGAATCGGTGAACGCGATTCTGGACATGGCTCGGCTGAAATCGGGCAAGGCGCGGAAGCTGGTTGTCGCGGGATGTCTGGTAGAGCGCTATCGCGACGAGATCAAGAAGAATATTCCGGAAGTGGACGCGGTCGTAGGGACGGGGGAGTTGGAAGGGATTCTAGCGGCGGCCGGGATCGTTCCGGTCGGGATTGATTCTGCGGCAGACGCCTCGCCGTTCCGGATTTTGACTTCGCGCGCCGAAGGCGACGCGCGTGCGGCGCAGGGCCGGTTTTCGCGCGAGACCTGGGATGGAGCCATCGCGGACCTGCCGAATTATCTTTACGACGAAGCCACGCCACGGGTGCTGGCGACGGCGCGTTCGACGGCCTACATCAAGATTGCCGAGGGTTGCGATCACCCGTGCAGCTTCTGCATTATTCCGCAGCTTCGCGGAAAATTTCGCTCGCGGCGGTTTGAGTCGGTGATCGCTGAAGCCGAACGGCTGGCCAAGTCGGGCGTGCGCGAGATTACCTTGATCGGGCAGGACACGACCTGCTACGGCGAAGATTTTGGGCTGAAAGACGGGCTGGCGTTGCTGCTGGAAAAATTGGCGGGCATCCAAGACCTGCGCTGGATACGGTTTCTGTATGCCTATCCGAACAAGATTACGGCGCGGCTGCTGGAGACGATTGCGGCGCACGAAAAAATTTGTTCGTATGTGGATGTTCCGTTGCAACATGCGTCGGCGGCGACCCTGAAGCGTATGAAGCGCGGCGGCAGCGGGGAAATCTTCCTGCGGACGATTGAGAAGATGCGGCGCACTATTCCAGGAGTGACTCTGCGAACGTCGTTCATCGTGGGATTTCCCGGCGAGACGGAGAAAGAATTCGAGGAGCTTTGCGATTTTGTGCGCGCGGCGGAATTCGACTGGATGGGGAGCTTTGCCTACTCCGACCAGGATGGCGCAACCGCGTTTGCGCTGGATGAAAAGCTGCCGCTGCGCGAGATCGAGCGGCGGCGCAAACATCTCATGCAGATTCAGAAGGGAATCAGCAAACGCAAGAAAAAGGCGCTGCGCGGGAAAGAGTTTGATGTGCTGCTCGAAGGCCCGTCGGAAGAGAGCGACATGCTTCTCGAAGGGCGGACCGTGATGCATGCGCCGGAAATTGATGGAAAACTTTACGTCGCAGACGTGCCTGAGGGACTGGAACCGGTTCCCGGAGAGTTTTATCGCTGCCAGATTACCGAGACGCACGAGTATGACCTGGTGGCGAAGATTGTGTAGTCGAGATTTAAGGCGCTTCGCTACATCCGTTGCGTTTGCTAGGGTCCAGAACCCCTGCCTGGTTGTTCTCCACGTGTTCAGCCAAGAATTTTAGCAACGGGTGAGCCAAGCTCGAATCTGCGTCGCCGGCATAGAAGGACATAGACCCCGCACGTTTGAAGAACGGCGAAAGGACGACGCGCTGAACTCCTCCGGGGCGGGAGACGGTAATCTCGATGAGGCCTCCCATCACAGGCACCACGCCGCCGCGAGGTTCGTGATGTTGAATTTTCTCGAGCGCGGGGTCGTCGAGCAATTGACGTAGTAGCCGAAGTTCGTCGGCTTTGATCTGTCCTGCGATTATCCTCGCGTTGACCGGCTTGCCGGTTTTTTGAGTGCGGTCTTCGAAGCGATAAATGCCATTCTCGCCCACTAGCGCGCAGCTCTCGTGCGCGCTGTCAGACCGCCTGTCGAACGAATAGAGGCGCAGCAAGGCCGGGGCCGACTGCGGCGCGGCCTGCTGTGACGGTTGCGGCTGCGGGTGAATGGTCGCAGGACCGCTTGAGAGGATGTGTGCAGTCGTCTTCGAGGTGACCGGCGCGGGCGTGGTGTCAGCTTCGCGCTTCTTAAGTGTTATCGGTTTCGGAGGCAGACAATTATTTTTCCCCTCGTCTTCCGAAAGCTCCCGGTGGGGCAGCTTATGCAGATTGTCGAGCCAACGGATTAGCGGTTGCAGCCAGCGCTCGAAAGGCTGCTGGCTGTCGCTGCTGCGGAAGAATAAATCCTGCCAGCCATCGTTTCGGAGCACGGTGACTTGCAGTTCATCGTGGCGGGTGCGAATCAGGGGCTCTTGTATTTGCTGCTGCGAGAGCCCCATGAGGGTACTGCTGTCCAAGTCAGACTCGATTTCTTTGAGATGGTTTGGCGGGATGGCGCCTTCGAATACTTTGACGTTGTCACCGTGGTCAACCTCGAGATGGAATGCGCCGCTGGTTTGCAGGAGAACGCATGCGTGATTCTCGAAGTTGGAATGCTCCAGGCGGAGTAGATAGGGATAGCTTGTCGTCTGGCCGGAGGCGATACCGCAAACCAGTACACCCGCGAGGCAGATTTGCTTAACAACGTTCACGGGGAGAATTCCCTGAGGCAGCATTGGTGCTGCGGAAATAGTCGGGGTACTTCGACGGCGCAAGGACTTTCCTTCGCGAAGGTCGTACCTCGCTAAGGAAGACAGTGTTAGGGGGTGTGGTCATGCGATCTTTTTCAATACTAGCGCGGAGTTCTTCGACCCGAAGCCTACGCAGTTGCAGACTGCATGCTCGATCGAAACCTTCCGGCCCACGTCGGGGACATAGTCCAGATCGCATTCGGGGTCGGGAGAGTCGAGATTGATGGTCGGAGGAACAAAACCGTGCTCCATCGCGACCAGAGTGGCGGCAACGCTAGCGGAACCGCATGCACCCTGGGCGTGGCCGATTTGCGACTTCAATCCGGACATGGGGATTTTATAGGCGTGATCGCCGAGTGCGAGCTTCAGGGCACGCGTCTCCACGCGGTCGTTCATTTCGGTCGAAGTACCGTGCAGGCTGACGTATTGGATGTCTTCAGGACCGATACCAGATTCTTCGAGCGCCAGAGTAATCGCGCGCGCAGGCTCTTCCGGAGACTCGCTCATGCGGACACGGTGGTAGGCCTCGCAAGTGGCGCCGTAGCCGGTGATCTCGGCGTAGATTTTTGCGCCGCGGGCTTGAGCGTGGTCGTAGTCTTCAAGGACGAACATCCAGGAGCCTTCGGCGAGGACGAAGCCGTCGCGGTCAGCGGAAAACGGGCGCGAGGCGCGTTCGGGCTGGTCGTTCCAGGATTGTGTAAGAGCGCGAATCATGGTGTAGCCCTTGATGATTCCGGCGGTGATCGGCGAATCGACGCCTCCGGCGAGAAACATGGGCTGGATTCCGGCCTGAATGTGCTGATACGCGTACCCGAGGGCGTCGGTGGATGAAGTGCAACCGGCGGTGACTACGTGGGCGTATCCGCGGAAGCCGAAGCGCATTGCAATCTCGCTGGGGATGGTGCCCATGGTGCCGGAGGGAATGCAGAACAAGCTGACCTGTTTCTCTTTGCCGCTGTGCCACAAGGCGTATTGCTGCTCGGAAAACTCCGTCGCGCCGCCGCCGGTGCCGAGAATGATTCCGATCTGCTGTTTCTCTTCGACAGTCATGGCCGCGACGTCGAGGCCGGAGTCTTTAACGGCTTCGGTGGTGGCGGCGAGGCAGAGCGGAACGACGCGGGAAACATGCTTGCGCTCGCGCGCGTCCACCCATGCGAGTTCGTCGAACTCGGGGATTTCTCCGGCGACGTGGACAAGAAGATTCGAAGGATCAAAGCGCGAAATGCGCTTCACGCCGGACTTGCCAGCGAGCACGGCGCGGCAGAAGGCTTCCCTGCCAATGCCATTAGGGCTTACGACGCCCATTCCGGTTATGACGACGCGAGGCAGCAGGTGAGGTCTCCTTTTGGCACGGTGCCAAGTGCGACTCATCTCGCAGTGGGATAATCATACAGATGCCTTTCGGATTGTACATTTCGGTGCCCTTCTGCAAAACGAAGTGTACGTACTGCAACTTCGCTTCTGATGTTTTTTCGCGCGCTGTATTCGACCGCTATGTGGTCCGATTGTGCCGCGAAATCGAGCAAGCCCAGGAAACCGCAGCGCTGATGGGCGGCCAGTTTGAGCAGCGGGTTGACTCGATTTATTTCGGTGGCGGCACCCCCACTATTTTAGAAATAGCGCAACTGGAGCGGATCTTTGTCACCATTTCGCAAAAGTTTGAGATCGAGCGCGGGGCCGAAGTCACCGTAGAATGCGCGCCGGGGACGCTGACGCCGACCGTGCTTGAGGCCCTGGTGCGATGCGGCGTCAACCGGGTGAGCCTGGGGGTGCAGTCGTTTGTGGACCAGGAAGCGGCGTCGGTGGGGCGGCTCCATAAACGGGACGTCGTGCTCGACGACATTGCTCGCCTGCGGGCGGCGGGGATTGCAAATATCAACGTGGATTTGATCGCCGGATTGCCGCACCAGACGCGGGAGAGCTGGGAGCAGTCGCTGGACGAACTGATCGGCAGCGGCGTGCCGCACGCCAGCGTTTATATGCTGGAAGTCGATGAAGACTCACGGCTGGGGCGCGAGCTGATTGCGGGAGGGCAGAAGTATCACGCGCACTTTGTCCCAGATGACGATCTGACGGCCGAGTTCTACGAAACTGCGTGTGAGCGGTTGAATGCGGCGGGGATTGAGCAGTATGAGATATCGAATTTTGCTCGACGGGGACATGAATCGCGACACAATCTGAAGTATTGGACACGGCAGCCGTATCTGGGATTTGGAGTGGACGCGCATTCGATGCTGCGGTCGGATGCGGGCGCGGTGCGGTTCTCGAATCCGGATGCGTTGGAGAAATACGTGGGTGGAGCGGCGCAGGATTGCATTGCCGTTTCTCCCGAGGCGGCATTGCAGGAGGCTTTCTTTTTAAGCCTGCGATTGAACCGGGGGATTGACGTGGCCGAGATCGAGAAAGAGTTCGGCGAAGATGCGGTGGGCGCGTATGCAGAAGCCTTGGCCGAGCTGGTTGAGGACGGATTGGTCGAGCGCGCCGGAACAGCGGTGCGGCTGACCGGGCGCGGGCGGATGATTTCGAATGAAGTGTTTGAGCGATTTATTTCTGAACCAGTTGCTCATGGCGATGAAGTCGCGGCGCCTGAAGGCGCGATCAAGTAAGATGCTCTCGGCATGTCTGAAGACATGCCCCGATACAACCTCCGCGCTATAATTCAGACCCGGAAGCGAGGTGACCTGTGGGACTCTACTCGCATTATGACGGCGCGCACAATCATCCGGTGAACCGGGCGCTGCATTTGATCGCCATTCCTCTGGGATTTTCCTCCGTCATTGTGGTGTGGTTTCACTGGATTATCGCGCTGTTCTTGATTCCGGCGGCGTTTGCGCTGGCCTGGCTGGGGCATCTGATTGAAGGGAACAAGCCGGCGTTTCTGACGAATCCAGCGCATGTGTTCGTCGCCCCGCTGTGGATGGCGAAGCGGATTCTCGGTAAAGGCGACAAGAAGCAGGCTTAACCAACCGGTCGGTATGAGCATTTCTTCCTTGCTCTCCGCTGTGGTGTAATAAGCCTTCCCCAGTAGGAGAACCCTTTGGACTTCCAACTCAACGAAGAACAACTGCACCTCAAGAAGAGCGTGCGCGAATTTGCCGAGCGCGAGATCGCGCCTAACGTCCGCAAATGGGATGAGCACGGAGATTTTCCGCTCGCGACCATCAAGGAACTGGGCAAGCTTGGCCTGATGGGCGTCATCTTCCCGCACGAGCTGGGCGGCGCGGGCATGGGGTACGTGGAGTACGTCATCGCCATCGAAGAGCTTTCGCGCGTGGATGGGTCGGTCGGCATCATCGTGGCGGCGCACACGTCGCTGTGCTCGAACCATATTTTTCTTGCTGGGAATGACGCGCAGAAGAAAAAGTATCTGCCCAAGCTGGCGACCGGCGAGTTCATTGGGGCATGGGGATTGACCGAGCCTGCTTCCGGCTCCGACGCAGGCAGCGCACGCATGACTGCAGTTCGCCGCGGCAACACCTGGGTGCTGAATGGCAATAAGACGTTTTGTACCAACGGGCACTACGCCGACGTGCTGGTCGTGATCGCAGTCACCGACCGCGCGGCGCACACTCACGGCCTCTCCGCGTTTGTGGTGGAGAAGGGGACCAAGGGATTTCGTCCGGGAAAAAAGGAAGACAAGCTGGGGCTGCGGGCCAGCGATACCGCGGAATTGATTTTCGAAGACTGCGTTGTGCCGGCGGAAAATCTTCTGGGCACCGAAGGCCAGGGATTCGTGGACGCCATGCGGGTGCTGGATGGCGGACGCATCTCGATTGCGGCGTTGTCGCTGGGGATGGCGGAGGGCGCGTACGAGGCGGCGCTGAATTATTCCAAGGAGCGCAAGCAGTTCGGGCGCGCGATCAGCGATTTTCAGGCGATTCAGTGGAAGCTGGCCGACATGGCGACGGAGATCGAAGCCGCGAAACTGCTGACCTTCCGGGCGGCGGCGATGAAAGACGCGGGGCTGAAGACGACGCTGGAATCGTCCATGGCGAAGCTGTTTGCCAGCGAAGTCGCGGTGAAGGTCGCCAACGAAGGCGTGCAGATTCACGGTGGGTATGGGTTCATCAAAGATTATCCGGCGGAGAAGTTTTATCGCGACGTGAAGCTGTGCACCATCGGCGAGGGGACGAGCGAGATTCAGCGGCTGGTGATTGCGAGACAGTTGTTGAAGGATTAGATCGACGGCACTAGGATGATGACAATTCCGCAAATCATTCGACGTTTGGTAATTGGCGCGGTTGTGTTAATTGCTGGTTTCGCTATCTGGTTGTATCTCCAAGCAACGCCGTTCCCACGGTGACGTATGAGGTGCGGGCGAAACCGTGTGATTGGTGAAGACACAAGCGAACCTTAAAGCTGGTGATGCAGTCGCTGAAAGCACCAAGTCCAAGCTACCGCGGTGGGCAGCCCATGGAGACTCTGACTAAGTCCGCGATCTGACAAATACGGATGTTGCTCAGAGATCGAAGAGGAAGCCGCGGTTCGATGAGAGATTCCTTCCTAACGACCGTCAGATCTTCGCAGCGAATGCTGGAGGCGTGCAGGCCGGTTTCGCCGGGCGAAAGCCGGATGTGGGTCTCGAATTCCTTCTCGACAGACCCGGTCATAGGAGCGACTAGCACGGTGCTAATCGCCGGATGCCGATTACGGGCGTCAAGCGAGACAATAACCACGGGCCTCTCCGCCTTTTCCGGCAGGTTGGTTGGCAACTTCACATACCAGATTTCTCCCCGCAGGGCGGTGCGTTTCATGGCTGTCATTCTTCCGTCGGAAATTGTGTCTCAGCGAACTGCCCCCAGGCGCGGTCCTCAGCGATCTCTTCCGGGGTGAGAGAGTCGTAGTACTTGGTAAAAGAAGCCGAGATGCGCTCCATTTCCTTGGCCTCTTGCTGAGCGCGGATAATGTCTTCCAGTACGGAGGACATCGACATCCGTTTGGTTTCTTTGCGGACCGATTCCAGATAGGTCACAGCCTGTCGGGACAGCGAAAATGTTTTTCTAGCCTTGCGTCGATTACGAGCCTCAGGCATATTCCAAACCCCATGATTCGTCATAAGTATAGCATAACTAGGTATGACAAGAGTATGAGCCACGTTCATAATACTGGCAGGGTGGATCCGCGCCAGGCTTCAGCATGCTTTACACTGATCGGTTTGAATCCGGAAACGAAAACGATAGTCGAGCAGCTTCGCTCCGGCGATCCTCGCTCACTGGCCCGTGCGATCTCGACAGTTGAGAATCACGCGCCGGGATGGCTTGATCTCCTCAAGGCCCTTTTCCCCTACAGCGGACGTGCGCGGACGATTGGGCTGACCGGGCGCTCCGGGCGCGGGGAAGAGCACGCTGGTCGATCAACTGGCGAAGTTCTATAGGAAGACAGAAAATCCCCACTTCTCGAAAACCGCGAGAAGTGGGGCACCCAAATCTGGGGTAGGCGACGACAATCGCTATACCGTCGGAATTATTGCGGTGGATCCGACCAGCCCTTACACCGGCGGCGCGATTCTGGGCGACCGGATCCGGATGCAGGAGCATTTTGCCGATCCGGGGATTTACATTCGCAGCATGGCGACGCGGGGATCGCTGGGCGGACTGGCGCGGACGACGGCGGATGTTGCCATGGTGATGGACGCTTCGGGGCGCGATCTGGTGATGATTGAAACCGTCGGCGTGGGGCAGGATGAAGTGGATATTGTGCGCGTCGCCGACGTCACGGTGGTGATTCTGGTCCCCGGCATGGGCGACGATGTGCAGACCATCAAGGCCGGGATCATGGAAATCGCCGACATTTTCGTGATCAACAAAAGCGACCACGAAGGCGCGGAGCGGGTGGAGCGCGAGATTCGTGCGCTGCAATCACTGGCCACGCGCGCGGATGGCTGGACGCCACCGATTGTGAAGACGGTGGCGACCGAGGCGCAGGGGGTCCAGGAGTTGGCGGCAGCGATCGGTGAGTATGAGGATTATCTGAGCAAGCAAGGGTTGCTGTTGCAGCGGCGGAAGCAGAACTGGGAAACGCGCCTGGTAGAAATGCTGCGGGATACGTTGCTGGAAAAGGCGCGGGCGGCTATGTCGCAGGATGACTTGTCGCGCTGGGCGGGGGAAGTGGCGGAGGGGAAGCGCGATCCGTATTCTGTGATAGAGGAAGTCGCGGGCAAGGTAACTCGCTGATGGATTTCGCGCTCGACCATATCGGCATTGCGGTGCGGTCGCTGGCGGCGGCGAAGAGCTATCTACGAAAAGCTGGGGCTGGCGGTGTCTCCGGAAGAAGTTGTTCCCGCCGAGAAGGTGCGCGTAGTCATGATTCCCGTCGGCGACACGCGACTGGAATTGCTGGAGCCGCTGTCGGACGATTCGGTGATTGCCAAGTTCATCGCCAAGCGCGGCGAAGGGATGCATCACATTTCGCTACGAGTTCCCGATCTTGCGGCGGCGGTGGCGAAGCTCAAGGCGGATGGCGTGCAGCTGGTTTCGGACGAAATCAAAACCGGCGCGGGCGGACATCGCTACATTTTTGTTCATCCGGCGAGCGCCGGAGGGGTGTTGCTGGAACTGGTGGAGTCCGCCGGCTGACCTCCATGCTCATTCTTGCCGCTGATACTTCCGGAAAAAATGGCAGTCTGGCGCTGGTGCGGTTTGAGGCGGGAGCTTCCGACACGCTGGAAGTTGGTTTCGCTCGAAGGCGGAAATTTTTCAGCGCAACTGGTGCCACAGGTTTCTGCTTTGTTGAGCAAGCACGGGCTTACCAAGAACGACATTGATGGTTTCGCGGTGGCGTCGGGCCCAGGCTCGTTCACGGGATTGCGGGTCGGGCTGGCTGCGATCAAAGCTCTGGCGGAGATTTTGCGGAAACCGATTGCCGCGGTTTCGTTGCTGGAAGCGGTGGCGCGCGCCGCTGGCCGCGAAGGGAAGTTGCTGGCGGCGCTGGATGCGGGCCGGGGTGAATTCTATTGTGGGGAGTTCGAGGTCCGGGAATCGCGGGCTGCTCTAATCGCCCAGCAGCTTTGGACGGAAGAGGAATTTCTTGCGGGATGCTACTGGCAGCCTGGTTGTGACGCCAGATGAGAAGGTCGCAGAGCTGGCGCGGGCGAAGAATTTGCCGGTGGCCGTAGTTTCGGCGCCGCGGGCGGATGCGCTGGCGCGGTTGGGATTTGAAAAGATTGAAGCAGGTGAAGTTGTTTCTCCAGAGGCGCTGGACGCGGTTTATATCCGGCGTAGCGATGCGGAAGTTAAGAAGGGCGTTCGAGGCCAGACGGTGACAATCTAGACGGTGGCAATCAAGAAAAAGTTGCGGCAGGCGGATTTTGCGGTGGTGTGGGAATTCCGCGTCAGATCCGGCAAGCGGCGTGAGTTTGAGAAGATCTATGGTCCGGATGGAGCGTGGGTCAAGCTGTTTCGCCGCGACCGGGAATATATTCGTACCGACCTGATTCGTGATCGGGAAACTCCGCGCCGGTATTTGACCATTGACGTTTGGAGTTCGCGCCAGGCGTATTTGCGATTCAAGAAACGGAATCGGGACGATTATGATCGAGTCGATAGGAGCTGTGTTTCGCTGACCGAAGGTGAAGTGAAGATCGGCGAGTTCCACAGGGTTGCCGGGACACGGCAATTGCGCTCCTGAGCGGACCCGATTCATCCAGGAAAATTTGCACGTCTTTGTGGAGCTGTGACAGCAGTTCTTAGAGGATTTGTTGCGCTATGAATATTCGCGATGCCAGAAGGGAAGATGTTGAGGCCATCGTGGAGTTGGCGGGACGATCACGATCGGCCGCCAGATGGCCGGAGTCTTTCTATTCAGATCTTTTTGTCCGGGAGGACTCAGGCCGCATCTCGCTGGTTGCCGAGCACGCGGGCGTGATTCAGGGATTCTTAATCGCGCGCTGCGTGGGAGACGAAAGCGAACTGGAGAATATCGTGGTCGCCGAAGACAGCCGTCAGCGCGGGGTTGGCCTAAAATTGATTCGCGGGCTTGTGAACGCGGCGCGCGATTGCCATGTAAACCGAATTTTCCTTGAGGTCCGGGAATCGAATGTGGCGGCGCGCTCGTTTTACGAGACATGCGGATTTCTCAGCGAGGGTCGGCGCAAGGGGTACTATAGCGATCCGGCAGAGGACGCGGTTCTCTACGCCCTGGCACTGTGAAGCCACCAGGCGCTGTGACTGCCCTGATTCCGGTGCAAAGTTAAATCATTACAATTGTGTGACTTGCGGATGAATATCTGTTGAAAAAACATCGTTGATCGGTTCACTGTACCTGTGCTAGGTTTAGCTCAGAAAATATGAATATTAGGAGGTCTGCAGGATGCTAGCCTCTAGAGATCAACTCTTGGCCACGCATGACGAATTTCGCAAGCTGGCTACGGAGCACACCCAGTACGAGCAACGTCTCTCCTCTCTCACCCACAAGCGTTACCTCACCGATGACGAAAAACTGGAAGAAGTCAGGCTGAAGAAGCTGAAGCTGCGACTGCGCGACCAGATGGAGTCCATCGAGCGGCAGTACCGGCAGCACGTCTCGGCCGGCCAGGTCGCCTAAGAAGATTGTCCAACGCATCCACCGTCACGGACGGTGCAGGATTCATGCATCTACCGCCAGGCATGACAGCCCAGAGTTAACTGGGCTTTTGTTTTGTGCGCGAAAACCCCAGGTTCCGCGCCGCGCGTGCCATATAATTCCTTTGTCTCGCTATGGTTCGTGATGGCTACTACTACGGGTTGGTGATGCTGGGAGCCGCCCTGCTGGTGGGATGGTTGACCAGTCCCCTATGGGCTGTCGTGCCGGTGCTCCTGGCGGCGTTCTTCCTATGGTTCTTCCGCGATCCCGAACGGATGATTCCGAACGAAGCCGGGGCGGTGGTTTCTCCCGCCGATGGCAAGGTGACGGATGTCTCAACCGTCGTGGTGAACGGGAAGCCGGCGCAGCGGATTAGCATCTTCCTGAATGTCTTTAATGTGCACGTGAACCGCTCGCCGGTCGCGGGAGTGATTCGCGGTGTTCGCTATCAGACCGGAAAATATCTGAACGCGATGAACGCTCTGAGCGCAGAACAGAACGAGCAGAATTCGGTCACGGTTGAGGGCGAAGGCCACACGGTCACGTTCAAACAGATCGCTGGCCTCTTGGCTCGGCGGATTGTGTTCACTAAAAAGATTGGCGACCGGGTGGAGCGGGGCGAGCGCGTAGGGCTGATCAAGTTTGGGTCGCGCGTGGATGTGGTGCTGGAGACGTCGGCGGAGATTGGCGTGAAGGTTGGCGATCACGTGAAGGGCGGGTCGAGCATTCTGGCGTTTCTCAAGAGCGAAAAGGAACTGGCCGGGGCTGCGGCGGGGCGGACACAGCAGGGGGCGCGCTGATGGACGAAGAACTCTATCTCAAGCGCCGAAAAGAAGACCGCGCATCGCGGCGGTTGCGAAAGGGCATGTACATTCTGCCGTCGCTGTTCACGACCGCGAACATGTACCTCGGCTTCTATGCTCTTCAGCAGATCACCCAGGGGTCGCTGGCCGAGTACTGGCATTTTGATCACGCGGCGATGGCGATTGGGTTTGCGGTGTTGTTTGACGGGCTGGATGGGCGGATTGCCCGGATGACGAACACGACCAGCGATTTCGGGCGCGAACTGGATTCGCTGGCCGACGTGATCACATTTGGTGTGGCCCCGGCGTTCCTGGCGTGGATGTGGGGCTTCCGAAGTATTTCGCCGTATATCTCGTATCCGGACATGGTGGTGAAACTCTCGAATCTGGGTGCGATTGCCGGATTTGCCTTCCTGATCGCAGGGGCGAGCCGGCTGGCTCGGTTCAACATCGCCGTCAACCCTGAGCCGTCAAATCCCGGACGCCCGGGAAAGAAATATTTTGTGGGGATGCCGATTCCCGCAGGAGCAGGCGTGATTGCGGCCGTAGTGCACTTTACCGGCGGCGATCCTCCGGAATGGTGGGGAACCGCGGTCACCTGGCTGGTCGTGATCGTGGTCGCTGCCTACCTGATGGTCAGCACCTGGCGCTTCTACAGCATGAAGGATCTGGACTTCCGTGCTCGGCAGCCATTTCGATTGATCGTTATTTTCGGATTGTTGTTTGGCGCGATCTGGTTTTTTTCACGACAGGTATTGTTCGCAGTGGCGCTGTTCTACATGTTCTCCGGAGTATTCTGGCGCTTGCAGTGGGTATTTCGGCGTAAACCGGATCCGCCGCCTCCGACTTATACGGAGGCTTCGCAAACTTCATGAACTCGAACATGAAAACTGGCGGCATTGCGCCTCCGGATGCGGCGCGGGGATTTTACCGCGTGGCGATTGTGGGTGCCGGATCGCTGAAGGGCAAGGAAGTTGTCGAGATGCTGGACCAGCGGAATTTTCCATCGCTGGATGTAAAGCTGCTGGACGACGACGAATCGCTGGGACAACTGGAAGCAGTGAAGGATGAAGTCACGTTTATTCAGAGCGTGCGGTCGTCGGAGTTCGAACACATGGACTTTACGTTTTTCGCTTCCGACGGCGACTGCACGCGGCGGAACTGGCAGCAGGTCATGAAGTCGGGCAGCGCGATTGTTGATCTTTCATACGCCTTGGAGGATGAAGCCGGCGCGGTAGTGCGGGCGCCCTGGGTGGAACGGCAACTGGGGCAGACGTTTATTCCGGGACTGCAACCCGAGCCGGCGGTGGTGGCGCATCCGGTGGCGGTGGTATTGGGGCTGTTGCTAACGCGGCTGCATGCAGCGGCGCCCATCAAGCGGGTAGTAGCGACGGTGAACGAGCCGGCGTCCGAGCGTGGGCAAAAGGGAATGGATGAATTGCATGAGCAGACGGTGAACCTGCTCTCGTTCCAACCGCTGCCCAAGAAGATTTTTGATGTCCAAGTGGCGTTCAACATGGTGGCTCGCTATGGCGCGGAGTCCACGCCGCCGTTGTCTTCGGTGACCGAGCGGGTGGTGAAGCATTACCAGAAAATCGTGGGCGATCGCGCGCCGCTTCCTTCGCTGCTGATAGTGCAAGCGCCGGTGTTCCACGGGCACGCATTTTCGCTGCATGTGGAATTTGAACAGCCGACGGGGACCGCGAGAGTTTCCGCGGCGTTGGCCGGAGAACACGTGGCGGTGATCGCGGATAGCGAAGAGGGGCCCAACAACGTGAACGCCGCCGGGCAGGGCGACATCCTGGTTTCCGTGACCCCGGACTCGGCTGACCCACAAAGCATTTGGTTGTGGGCGGCTTCGGATAATTTCCGGGTGGCCGCGACGTCGGCGGTGGAAGTGGCGGAGAGCATGGCCGCGACCCGGCCGCGGGGGCAAATCCAGTGAAGCGGATTTTCGTCCTGCTGGTATGCGTTGTTGGAGCGGGGTGTGGGTATCACACGGCGGGACACGCGAATCTGCTGCCCTCTGACTTGCGGACGCTGGCGGTGCCCGCATTTGTGAATCAGACGCAGACTTACAAGATCGAGCAGACGCTGACGGCGGCGGTAGTGCAGGAATTTACGACGCGCACCAAGTATCACGTCACTGCCGACCCTGCGTCGGCGGACGCGACTTTGCGCGGCACCGTTCTTTCTACATACACGACGCCGTTGACTTATGACTCTAAAACCGGGCGGGCCTCGAGCGTGCTGGTGATTGTCAACATGAAAGTCGCGCTCACCGACCGGGACGGAAGGGTGTTGTACCAGAATCCTTCGTACGCGTTTCGCGAGCAGTACCAGGTGTCGCAGGACCTGAGCAGCTTTTTTGAGGAAGATTCGCCGGCGTTTCAGCGGCTTTCGCAGTCGTTTGCCCGTACCCTGGTTTCGAACGTGCTGGAGGCCTTCTGATGCGGGCGTTTGCCCAAGCCGAGCGCTTTGTTTCGGAAGTGGAAGCGCGAAAGCTGCGCCCGGCATACGTTTTTGTCGGCGATGAAGTGTTTTTCCGCAAGCAGTGCCGGGACGCGATCCTGCGGTCGCTGGTTCCGAGCGACCTGCGCGAATTCAGCCTGTTTGACTTTGATCTGGCGGAGACCGATCTGGCGGAGGTACTGGATCGGGCGCGCACGCCATCTCTGATGGCGCCGTTTCAGATATTTTTCGTGCGCGGCGTGAAGACCATGTTCGGGCGGGGGGCTAATTCCAATGAGGAGAAGCTCAACGCCATTGAGCAGTACTGCAAGGACCCCAACCCGGATGCGGTGCTGATCTTCGTCGCCGATCACATCAGCATTCCCGCCGACGCACGGCGCATGGACCTGACCGACAAAGAACGTTACGAGCGTATCCGGGAAACGCTTGGCCAGTATTGCGCGATCGTCGAACTGGGACGCGTGGAAGAGAGCGAGGCGGTCCGGTGGATACAGGAATATTGCGTCACTCGCGAAGTGAAAATCGAGCCGGACGCGGCCCGCGAACTGGTGGATTCTTTGGGCGGCGACATGATGATGGTCTCCAACGAACTGGAGAAGCTGATCCTGTATGTCGGTGAGAAGAAGCGGGTGACGCTGGGCGACGTGGAAACCATGGTGCTGGCGGCCAAGCAACGTTCGTTGTACGAACTGACGGACGCGATTTCTGCGCGGGACCGAGCCCGCGCTTTAGAAATGCTGGATGCCATTCTCTCCGGCGGGGACGGCGATGAAGCCGCCATCGGACATCTTTATATGCTGGCGAAAACTTTTCGCCAGATGCTGGTGATTCTGGAACGCAATGTGCGCGACCAGCGCATGTTGTGGGCGGCGTTGTGGCAGGGATTTCGAGTGCCCCCGTTTGCGGCGGACGATATTATCCGGCAGGCGCGGCGGTATAAATCGAAAAGGGACCTGACGCGGGCGATTCGGCTGGTGTCCCGCGCCGACCTCGCCTTGCGGTCGAATCCTCCGAGCCGGCGGCTGATTCTGGAGAAGCTGGTGCTGGATTTAACGGCGGAGCCTAAGCCCGAAGTGGACTGGACTCAGGAAGAGTTGCCGGTTTAGCCTGGGTAGTGACGCGGCGCTGCGCATGCAGGGCACCCGCCACCCGCATGGCCGTTTAGCGCTTCTGGTTGAAAACTCCACGATTCCACCGTATTGTTTGAATACTGCACCAATTTTCGGCTGGCTTGTTAAGGGGCGAGTCCGGCACGCTTTTGGGAGCACGGGGCTAGGAGATCGGAAATGGAAACGAAGCCGGCGGCGCAGAATATTCAAGATACTTTCCTCAACAACGCTCGCAAAGAGCGGAGCAGCATCACGATTTATCTGATGAGCGGGGTCAAGCTGACGGGACGGATCCGCTCGTTTGATAAATATTCGGTAGTGCTCGAAACCAACAATCAGGAGCAACTGATTTTCAAGCACGCGATTTCGACCGTGGCCGTGGCCAAAGCAGGACATGGATATGCGGAGCGGCCGCGAATGGTCACTTCGACGCCAGCCGCGGAAACCGATGGCGGCGAGACTCCGGTCGCGTCCGGTACCGAGGGATGAGGCTGTTTGAGCTTGCGCGGTACTGAATCCAGATTGTCGCGGGACGTGAGGCGCGCGGAGATGCATTCCGTTCTCGCGCCCGGAATGAGGAAGGAACGCGCCTTCCTTGTCGGCCTCGACTATCGTAGCCGGAAGCGGGGCAAGAATCTGACCGGCGGAGCGCAGGCGGCGCGCGATGCGGCCACCGCTCCGCGAGTAAACTCCGATCCACAGTTCAGTGCGGAAGAATCCCTGGACGAGCTTCGCGATCTGGCGCTCAGCGCGGGAGCCGAAATCGCGGGTGAAATTCTGCAACGTCGCGATCGTCCTGATCCCGCGACTCTCATCGGAAAAGGGAAGCTGGAAGAAATTGCCGGGGCTGCGGCCTCGGTTTCCGCTGACCTGCTTTTGTTTGACCACGATCTGACCGCCTCGCAGCAGCGCAATATTGAAAATGTGGTGAATGTGCGGGTACTGGACCGTACTCAGTTGATCCTCGACATTTTTGCCACTCATGCACGGACCCGGGAAGGCCAGTTGCAGGTAGAACTAGCACAGCTGGAATACATGCTGCCGCGATTGGCAGGGCGCGGAATAGAAATGTCGCAACTCGGCGGCGGCATCGGGACGCGGGGTCCCGGCGAAACCCAGCTCGAAACCGATCGCCGGAAGATCGCCCGGCGGCTGCGGCACTTGCAGCAGCAGATTGAGAACGTTCGTCGGATTCGGCGACAACAGAGGCAGCGGCGGGAATCGGTGCCGGTAGCGACGGTGGCGCTGGTGGGCTACACCAACGCCGGGAAATCCACGCTGTTCAATGCGCTGACCAAGGCCACGGTGATGGAGTCGCCGCGGATGTTTGCCACGCTGGATCCAACGTTGCGGTCAGTCGGGTTGCCATCGAAGCGGAAAGTGCTGATGTCGGACACGGTGGGATTTATCCGCAATTTGCCGCATACGCTGGTGTCGGCCTTTCGCGCGACTCTGGAAGAAGTGCAGCGGGCGGCGCTGATTGTGCACGTGTCAGACGCGAGCAGTCCACTCTCAGCCGAGCAGGACGCGCAGGTGGACTTGGTGCTGAAGGAACTGGAAGTCGGCGAGAAACCCCGGCTGCACGTGAAGAACAAGATTGATCTGCTGCCGACCAAGCAGCGTGATAGTTTGCGCGACGACGAGCATACGGTGCACGTATCGGCGGCGAAAGGGATCGGGCTGGGGGCGCTGCTCGATCGGATTGATCAGGTTGTGTCGGAAGATCCGGTGGGGAAAATGCATTTAAGGATTCCGCAGAAAGAAGGCAAGACGCTGGCGATGCTTGAGGCGCGAGCGCGGATTTATTCGCGGGCCTACAAGGACGGAACCGTGGAATTGCAAGTTGAGGCGCCGGAGTCAGTGGCGCGGAAGGTGAAGCAGTGGGTGGTGGGCTAGCGCAGTCATTCGCCATTGTCCCTTACGTCGGGATTAACTCTCGATCTTGCACCTAGTCCCGCTCAGAAGTCTTCACCCACTTGGTCGAGTTCTTGAATTCCTAATATCTGGCTGTAGAGCACGCTCTTGGGGTCTTTACTCTGGGGCAATCCGTAATAGAGGATTCCGATGTCTTTCGTGACAACTTTCCGCATCCTGATGTCCGACGTACTCACGTCTGAGGGTTCCCCGGCATAGTGCAGGTTCATGCGTGCAGTGGAGACGACGGCGGTGCGGGTAGCGCCTATTCTCCAGCCGAAGGCAAACTCCCATCCCTGCGATGTTGGGTAGATGTCCTCGCTGGTGAAGCCAATCAGGATCACCGTAGAGTCGTTGGCGTATTCGGGAACACCGTCTCGAAGGCTTGCAACCAGTTTCTCCGCCATTAGTTGCTGACGAGATTGGTCCCTGGTTGCTGGGTCCACGGGAATGCTTTTCAATACAGCGATTTCGAGGTTGTATTTTTGGCGGTAGTACTGAACTAGCGGTTCCAATTGTGTGCTCGGGAAGTCGCCGACTGGGACAAAGAAGATCTTACTGCCCTCAATTTTAGGACCCAGCGATGACGGGGCACCGGCGGTTGGTGACGAAAATCTCGAGTACGCCAACCACCCTACAACGAGCGCGATCACACATAGCAACAAGATAGAAGTACGATTCACATCCACTCCTTCCGCGCAGAGGTGTTTTGCCCACCGCGGCTAAAGATGAATGTATTATCGGCCCGCGACTTGTGGAAGTAATTTAAATGGGCCGACGACCAAGAAGCGGTGACATTCCTTGGCTACCGGCCCATTCGATCCTGAATTGGATCGGAGGTGATACCTCAATGCTAGACCTGTTGGTGCGGAAGTCAAGTGCCGAAACTGGACTGTTGTGGTTTGCTTGCCGATTAGGGAAGGAATTGCCGGTTCGGGACACGGTTTGATCTAAGGCTCTTCTTGCAATCTGCGCGGCGCATGCCGCACTGAAGTAATACACGATCAAGGGTAAGTCGTTTTCTTGCAACCTTCTGCGACTACTTCCCATCTTATGGGTTAAGTGATTTATGGAACCCAAAATGAGCATTGAAGCGAGAGTCTCCCCCGTGCCCCCAGGCAAACTCCTAGGTTCTGATGTCCCGGGTTCTGATGTCGAGGTTTGGGCTCCACCGTTTGAACGCTGGATGCGGATCGTGGACGAACTGCTGGCAAGGGACGCGTCTCCCCTGCCTAAGGTCATTCCTGTAAAGTCAAAACTTCTGAAACATTAACGCTCGATCGCGCGGAAATCGCACCTCGAACTTTCGGATTTTTCTCTGCGCACGCTGGAGAAGAATTCACCTCCGCTATCGCGAGGATCGCGACAAAAGTACGACACCCTTTCGTAATTAAACAGCAACGCCGTTACGGGACACTTCCTGATTCGAATTACTCGAGTAACCTGCAAACACCCCCTATTACAGAACTATTACACCTGTCGGCGGAGTCCGGCTGCTAATTTAGAAGATAGTTTTAGCAGAACCGAATACAGGAGATCCCCCAGTGAAAATCCAGCCGGCGAACATGAAAATCGAAGACCTGCAGGGTGCGGCGCGGCAACGTCGCGGCGACGACAAGATTAATTGGATTACAGCCGGCTTTATGGCGATGTTTCACCTGGGCGCGATTGCGGCGATATTCTTTTTTACCTGGAAGGCATTGCTGGCAGCGGCCGTGCTGTGGTGGATCACCGGCAGTCTCGGCATCGGCATGGGCTATCACCGGCTGCTGACGCATCGTGGATACAAGACGCCGAAGTGGGTGGAATATTTTCTGACGGTTTGCGGCACCCTTACTCTCGAAGGCGGGCCGATTTTCTGGGTGGCCACGCATCGCATTCATCATCAGTTTTCAGACAAGGACGGCGATCCGCACTCGCCCGTTGAGGGCAAGTGGTGGGCGCACATGGGATGGATCCTTACTGGCAAAAGCCTTCACCAGGACACCGAAACTCTCTCGCGTTACGTTCCCGATCTCACCAAGTCGAAGGTCCACATCTGGCTTACCAAGTATCACTACGTGCCAGTGATTATCCTGGGCGCAGTGCTGTTCGCGATTGGCGGCATGCCATTCCTGATGTGGGGAATGTTCGTGCGTACCGTGGTTGGTCTGCACGCCACCTGGCTGGTGAATTCCGCCACCCACAGCTGGGGTACGCGCCGGTTCGTCACCCGCGACCAGTCCACCAATAGCTGGTGGGTCGCGCTATTGACCTTCGGCGAAGGCTGGCACAATAACCACCAT
The DNA here is from genome assembly GCA_963839975.1 of uncultured Acidobacteriota bacterium. Taxonomy (GTDB): domain Bacteria; phylum Acidobacteriota; class Terriglobia; order Terriglobales; family Acidobacteriaceae; genus Gp1-AA145. The sequence goes on from CAWIXA010000005.1 coordinate 84,493, forward strand.
GCTCACCCGGTTTCGGCCCGCCATGGGTTGAGATGGTACGAGATCGATTTGAACTGGTATGGCATCTGGACATTGAAAAAGCTGGGCTTGGCGCGGCATGTGTATCGGGTGAAGCTTTCGGAATTGCCCCAGCCGGAGTCCAAACACGAAAAGCTGGCGCCGGCGCCAGCCGAGGCGGAACTGGTTTCGGTCTAGTTCTCCTTCGATAGTTGTTTCACCAGGCAGGTGGGAGTTGCGATCTGCAATTCCCAGGCTCTCCATCGCATTCCGCCGCCAGGCGGTTTACCGCGTTAGAATCCTGACATGCGCATCACGCGGCGCGGCAAGATCATTTTCTTTCTCTCCTTTGGGGTGGTGCTCGCATCCATCGCCGTCTTTGTCGGCTCTGGCTGGATCATCCTCAACTGGCGCGAGGGAATCCGCGTCCTGCTGGGGTTCATCTTCTTCGCGGTAATTGTCGCGGGACTCATCCTCAATACCAGCTTTCTGGTTCGCGAAATTCGGAAGAACGAGCAGCACGATAGTTTCATCAATGCGGTAACTCACGAACTGAAAACTCCGATTGCCTCGATTCGCCTATACTTGCAGACCCTTCAGCGCCGGGAGCTTGAGGATGCCCAGCGGCGGGATTTCTACCGCCTAATGATTGAGGACACCGACCGCCTCAGTAACACGGTGGAGCAGGTGCTGAAGGCCGGAAGAGCGGGCGCGCGCAAAGCCGAGCATGTAGAAGTGGATTTCGCGAGTCTGGTGGAGCGTTGCGTGGAGACTGCGCGCAACAGCCATCACTTGCAGCCGGGCGGTCTGCGATATGAATCATCCTTAAACGGAAGAGGCTCGGAAGTGACCGGCGATCCGGAAGACCTGCGGACAGCGGTTTCGAATCTGCTGGACAACGCCGTGAAATATTCGGGGAATCAGGTGGATATTTCCGTGCATTTGGATTTGGCGGAACAGAAACGCCTGGTGCTGCGAGTGCAGGACCGCGGTGTTGGGATTCCGCGTGGAGAACTGAAGAGCATCTTCAAGCGCTTTTATCGGGTGCCGAGCCGCACGCTCCGGCAGGTGCGGGGAACCGGGCTTGGACTTTTTCTCGTGCGGACAATTGCCAAACGGCATGGCGGCCGGGTTTCGGCGGAGAGCGCGGGTGAGGGCAAAGGCGCAACCGTGATTCTGGAGCTGCCGCGGAGAGCGTCATGAGCCGGGTGCTGATTGTGGAGGACGAAGCGCATATCGCCAACGGGCTGCAATTCAATTTGCAGGCCGAGGGGCACACCGCCCAAGTCGCCGGCGATGGCGAGACTGCGCTGGATCTTCTCCTGGCAAAACGCGAATCCTTCGACGCCATGGTGCTGGACGTGATGCTCCCGGGGAAGAACGGTTTTGCGGTGGCGGCGGATTTGCGGGCCGCCAGAAATTTTATTCCCATTCTCATGCTCACCGCGCGGGGGCGTCCGGAAGACGTGCTGGAAGGGTTTGCTTCGGGCGCGGATGATTATCTTCCCAAGCCGTTCGAGCTTCCGATTCTGCTGGCGCGGTTGCAGGGATTGTTGCGGCGGCGGGATTGGATGCAGCACTCGGCAACTTCCGAGCCGCCGGTGGCGGATACGGCGAATCAACCGGCGGACGAGTTCGGCGAGTTTTCTTTTGCCGGGCGGACGATTGATTTTGGCAACCTGGTGCTTCGCGCGAAAGGAACCACCACCCAACTGACCGTGATGGAAGCGGACCTGCTGCGGCACCTGGTGCGAAACCGGGGAAGAGTGGTGTCGCGGAAATCCATTCTGGAAGAGGTTTGGGGGTTGCGCGAAGACACGGACACGCGGGCGATTGATAACTTCATCGTGCGGCTGCGGCGCTATCTGGAGGACAACCCGGTGAGGCCGAAGCACCTGCTGACGGTGCGAGGAGTGGGGTACAGGTTTGTGGCCGAGAAAGAGTGAGCTATCGCGGCCCGAATCCCTGGCCCGGCATCATCCACATCACCGCACCCAGACAGATCAACACCGCTGCGAAATAGATGCTGGTAGCAAGACTGGGATGATCCGGAATGTCTTTGGTGAAGACACGGTAAGCGGCGCCGAGAGCGACCAAGAAGAAAACGCTCTCGCCGAAGAATATCCATAGCGCCAGGCAAAGAGTGAGCAGCCCAATGCGCTCCAGTTTGCTGAGCGCGAGAGCAGCCTGGCCACCATCGAGCATCCACACCGGGATCAGGTTTATAGCGTTGAGCCAAGCGCCCGAGCGGGCCAAACCCGCCCACAGACCGTTGCCCGTCTTCCACCACAAAACGGCGCATGCGATAGCAGCCAATGCGCCGGCCAGGGGGCCCGCCAGACTCACCGCCGCGCGAGTTTCGAGCGAAACTCCGAGAGCGTTCCAGCGAACGTACGCGCCGAGCCCAGGTAGAAAAACCGGCATCTCCGCCGGCAAACCACGGCGCTTGATATCAATGAAGTGACCCATTTCGTGGATGAGAATAAGAGCGGCAAAGCCAAAGCCGAAAGCGGCTCCGTACAGCGCCCAATAAAGGCTGAAAAAGGCGGCGAAGCTGAGCAAGAATTTCAGTTTGAAGACCGCCGCCAGCACGACCTTACCCTTGGCCAGCAGAATTGCTATGGGCCCGACGGGACCGAGCTTTTGCGCCCACTTGTTTTCGCTTTCAGGCGCTTGTTGCCGGTCGGCAGCCACGTCGAGGGCCAGCGCGTGATCGCGGACCCACTCTGCCTGCTTCGATCCCTTGGGGAGTAACGGCAAACTCATCAGCCATTGCTCGCGCGCCTGCCGCAATTCGTTCTTGGCTTCCAGTTCCTTGGCTTTTGCAGCTATGCGCTCCAGTTCGCTGCCATGAACCAGGGCATGGCACTTCTCGCATGCCAGCGCTCCCGCCGGCAATTCGCTGGAACAGCGGGAGCAGTTTCGATTGAACTCGGGTGTGATGGTGGACACGGATGACGTTTCAGGGTGTGGCTGGCGCGCTCTCGAAGGGGCCGAAGACTTGAGTCTCAGTCCCTGCCGTCAATCTCCAGGCTATACGAATTCCGACAAAAAGAATTATCAGACCAATGATGCCATGGTAGGAATCCTGTAATTCAAGGAAAGGCGAAGCCAAGCCCATGATAGCGAGTTGCAGCAGCGCCGGCCCAATGCGCATAAGCCGGGCGCCCGGCGGTGGTGCCTGCTGCTGATCCGAACTGGAATCGGCTGGCTGCTGGACCTGGGCGGAGTGCTGCGCTTTGTTCAATTTAATGACCTGCGAAATTACAACCGGCACCGCGGCCAGAGAAACCGCAGCATAGGTCAGAATCACGGCAGCGATCTGATACTTGCGGCCACCCGCCCCGCGCGATCCCATCTTGATCCCTTTGCCGACAATGTAGCCAACCGCCAGCGAAACGTATCCCACAATCAACCCGGTCGCAATCTCGAATGTGGCGTACAGAATCAATCCCAGGATGGCAGCCCCAATGCCGAAAATGAGGCCGCGGACGAACTGACTATGGCCGTCTTTCGGAAGCTCGTGTTGGGCGCGCTCGCCGCAAGCGGCACACGCCATGGCTGAGTTCACGCGATAGTAGCGGCGGCCGATCAGCTGACGGCAGAACTGACAATGCTCGGTTCCGGCGACACCGGCGTATTCCGCGGTACCGAACTGCGGCGTGGGATTCCCTGGATTGGACATTTGCCGCGCAGCATAGCACGGAACGTCTCGATTTCGAAAGAGATTTGTGCGGGTCTTGATATGCGGAAAACGGAAAGATTCTAGTGGCGCGAGGCGGAAGCGCCGGCAGCCAAGTCTCTTAACACGCTCAAGAACGCGGCCGTGGTTTCTTCATCGGAGAGAGCGTCCAGGGGAATAGTCGCTGACAAATGAGGCGAATCGGGGCGGAAGCGGACGGTCAGCAAATTGTGGCCGCGAGAGGTCATCAAGGTATTCACGACCGGAGTAAGTTCGTGCGTCCACTCCGTGCGCGTGGTCAAAACCACCGGACCGGGCTTGGAGAGAGTCCAGTTGCGGGTGGGGCTGGATAGCTCTTTGGGCTTCTGAGTCAACCAACGATGGCGGGTGATCTCCAGGTGGAAGGTGGGCGAATCGTCGAGGTCGGCTTCAAAGGTGACGGTTTCCCGCTGCCGCCGCCACAGGCAAACCAGCCACTGAATAAGAATCGGCCGGGGCAGAAGCTTGATGGTGACGCGCGCGTTTTCAAACCACTGCGCGGCGAAACTCATGTGAGCCTGCAGGCAGCTCTTGCTGAGCCATTTCGTATCCAGAACACGGCCGCGGGTGGCCGAGGCGGCTTCCACCCAACGCAAAACCAGGTCGCCTTTACGGCGGTTGTAGCGTGAGAAGATCAGGAACCAGGCCAAGTCCACGGCGACGGCCGACAGCGCGGCAATGACGATCAGGCGCACCACAAAACCTCAGATGCGAATGGTACGACTTGGGGTGCAAACGAGCAAGATTTTCGTCGTATATTTTTGCAAAGCCGATGGGATGCTCTAAGTCGCTGATTGTACTAAGCTTGCAGCGAGGCCGGCCGAGATGGGTACGACGGCGGGACGAGGACCGGAACAAGACGGCTAGAATGAGTCGGTGAGATTCACAGTCAATGACCATCGACCGCAGGATTTCGAGACTCTTTGGAGACTTGATCAGGCTTGCTTTGCACCGGGAATTGCCTATTCGCGAGGCGAATTGAAGTCGTATATGCAGCGGGCGGGGTCGTTCACACTAGTGGCAGAGAGAGTTGAAGGGGCAGTGTCCGGAAACGGCGAGCCTGGCGGGGACAACGCAGTTCTGGGGTTTCTGGTGGCGGAGTGCAGCCGGCGGGGAATTGGGCACGTGATCACGATTGATGTGCGGGCCGAGGCGCGGCGGCATCGCGTGGGATCGGCGTTGCTAGATGTGGCGGAGTTGCGGCTCCGGGCCTCGCAGTGTCATATGGTGCGGCTGGAGACCGCGGTGGATAATGTTGGCGCAATCTCTTTCTACAAGCGTCGCGGCTACAATGTGATGCAAACCATTCCTCACTATTATTCGAGCGGAGTGGATGCATTGTTGCTGGAGAAGGATTTGCTGTTGCAGGTTGAGCCTCAGAGCGTGAGCCGATGAAAGTTGCCATCCAGGGAGAGCCGGGGTCGTTCAGCCACGAAGCCGCGCGGCGCATGCTGCCGGGCTGCACCATTGTTCCGTGCGCGCGGTCGGCGGAAGTGTTTGACCGGCTGGAAGCTGGGAAAGTTCCGATTGCGGTAATCCCGATCGAGAACACGCTGGCCGGAACGGTGACCGAACATGCTGACTTGCTGCTGGCGCGGGATGTGTTCATCCAGCGCGAATTTCATTTGCGGATTGTGCACAATCTGATCGCGGCGCCGGGAGTAAAGCGGTCTGAAATTCAACGGGCATTTTCGCATCCGGTGGCGCTCGACCAATGCCGGGATTTCTTCCGCGAGAATCCGAGGATTGAAGCCACGCCGTTTTACGACACAGCGGGCGGCGTGAAGCACGTGATCACGGGCGGATTGCGCGATGCCGCGGGAATTGCCAGCCGGCATGCCGCGGCGGTGTACAAGGGCAAAATTCTGGCGGCAGGGATTGAAGACGACAAACGCAACTTTACGCGATTTTTTCTGCTGCGAAAAAAGAGACGAGTGCTGCCGGGAGCGAACAAGACTTCTATTGCCTTCGGCCTGAAAAATATTCCCGGAGCGCTGCATCGCGCGCTGGGAGTGTTTCGCGAGCGCGACATCAGCTTGAGCAAGATTGAGTCGAGGCCCATCCGCGGCCGGCCGTGGGAATACGTTTTCTATGCTGACTTTTTGCGCGGGGACGACCGGCTGGCCAAAGGGGCGCTGCTGCAACTGCGAGCGGTAGCGGATATGGTGAAGGTGCTAGGGGTCTATCCGGCAGCGTGAGAGTCAACAGCTTTTAGGCGCAGACCATGACAAGAAAACCCTATCTATCTTGCGCACCGTGCCAGATCGTGCTGATGACGACGCGATCATGGTGAACGCGATAGAGCACGATGTACGGCGTGCCGCCGATGACCAATTCGCGGGTTTCAGGATTGGCGCCGGCGCGGCCCAGATGCGGATGGTTTCTTAGAGCCTCGACTACGGCCACGATTCGAGTGGCCAAACGCGCTGCTGCTTCAGGCTTGTCATCGGCGACGTACGCGTGAATCTCTCGCAGCCTTGCACGCGCCAGTGGAGACCAGACAATTTCTATTGACACAGCGCCTGATCGTCGTGACTTTTGCCGCAGGCGCACTTGGGAGGCGGAAGCTCGCGATCAGTGCCCCATGAAAGCAGCCATGCTTTCATATCTTCATGCCGAACGTAATGGCCGGACTTAACTTGGCGGTCGGCCTGACGGACTTCCGCCAGAATCCGTTCCTGGTCGGCGACGTACGATTCCACGGCGTCCGAGATCAGAAAATTTGCACTGCGGCCGGACTCTTTGGCCAGGCGGCCGAGGCGTTTCTTCGTTTCTGGCTTGAGGCGGATGCTGAAAGTTGCGCTGCGTGTGTTCGCCATGCACACATCTTAACACGCGAGGGCAAGGAGGGAATATCAGCCCTACGGTGGTGGCAATCCGCCGAGCATGGTGTAGTTGAGCCATGGGGCTTGCGACATCAGCTGCTGGATTTTCGGGTCGGGAAAGCGGCGGGTGTAGTACTGGGCCCAACTGATTTGCCAAGGGTCGGCTATCGGCGACCAAGTATAAGGCCGAAGGCAAATCCTTCGTGCATCCTGTGGATTGTCCTTCGTTCTCACACAAACGGGTGAGCGAGGTTTAGAATCCAAATGCTTTACCGACGTGGAGATATTGCGACAGAAGACTAGCGCTTGAATCTTCTGGAAATCTTGGACATCAAAGTTGAGTAAGATACACTCAAGAAAAATGGCACGACTTCCGCGCTGAAGAGATGCACCAGCGCGCAACGGGAGAAACATGCCGCAAGAAAAAGAAGAAAAAGAAAAAGAGAACGATCGATCACTTCCAGTATTGCCGGTGCGCGATACGGTGCTGTTCCCCCATGCGGTGCTGCCGCTGACGGTGGGGCGCGAGAGCTCCGTGCTGCTGATCAATTCACTCGGCGAAGACAAAACCATCGTGGTGGTGGCCCAGCGCGAGGCGCGGGTGGATGTTCCCCAACCGACCGATCTTTATACCGTAGGCAGTCTGGCCGTCGTCCACAAGGTTGTGAAGATGCCGAACCAGAGCCTCTTTGTGTTCGCGGAGGGACTGGAGCGGGTGCGGCTGAAGGAGTTTACCCAGCTCACGCCTTACATGCAGGCGACGGTCGAAACCGTGCCCGAAGCAGTTCCCCCGAAAACTTCTGAAGTGGAGGCCCTACAGCGCAATGTGCTGACGCTGTTTCAGCAGATTGTGGCTGGATCGCCGACTTTGTCGGATGAGCTTTCGACTGTGGCGATGAATATTGATGAGCCGGGGCGGCTGGTGGATTTCATTGCCTCGTCGCTGCCCTCGCTGTCAACCTCTGACAAGCAAGACACACTGGAAACTACGGATGTCCGGGTGCGCCTCGAGAAAGTGAACCAGCATCTGGCGAAGGAACTGGAAGTCCAGCAACTACGCAACAAGATCCAGTCCGAAGTGCAGGACCGGGTGCAGCAGAGCCAGCGCGAATATTATCTGCGCGAACAGATGAAGGCGATCCAGAAGGAACTGGGCGAGCAGGATGAAGGGCAGCGCGATACCGACGAGCTACGACAGAAGATCGAAAGCGCCGGCATGCCCGACGACGTGAAGAAAGAAGCGCTGAAAGAATTGGGGCGCCTGGCGCGCATGTCTCCGATGGCAGCAGACTACGGCGTAACGCGGAATTATGTGGAATGGCTGGCGGTGCTGCCGTGGGCCAAAACCTCCGGCGGCGAAGTGGACATTCTAAAAGCCAAAGAAATTCTCGACACCGACCACTACGACCTGCAGAAGGTGAAGGACCGCATTCTGGATTATTTGTCGGTGCGGCGGTTGAAGCCGACCATGAAGGGGCCGATTCTTTGTTTCGTCGGGCCTCCGGGCGTGGGCAAGACTTCGCTGGGCCGCTCGATTGCGCGCGCTCTGGGGCGGAAGTTCGTCCGCATCTCGCTTGGCGGCGTTCACGACGAGGCGGAAATTCGTGGCCACCGGCGCACCTATATCGGAGCGCTGCCGGGGCAGATCATTCAAGGCATTCGCCGCGCAGAGACGAAAGATCCGGTCTTCATGCTCGACGAAATTGACAAGGTCGGTCGCGACTTCCGCGGCGATCCTGGGTCGGCGCTGCTCGAAGCTCTGGATCCGGAGCAGAACGCGACGTTCCGCGACAACTACCTCGACGTGCCGTTCGATTTGTCGAAGGTGTTGTTCATCACCACGGCGAACATGCTCGACCCCGTTGCCGAGCCCCTGCGCGACCGCATGGAGATCATTGAGCTGCAAGGCTACACCGAAGAAGAGAAAGTCCACATTGCGTTTCAGTATCTGGTGCCACGGCAGATTGAGGAAAACGGAGTTACCGCCGAGCAGATCGAGTTTCCGCGGGATGCTATGGGCTACCTGATTCGCCATTACACGCGCGAAGCCGGAGTGCGCAACCTGGAACGCAACATTGGCACAATTTGCCGTAAGCAGGCGCGGCGATTGGCAGAAGGCAAGACCGAAAAGCTGGTGGTGACCAAGGAAGTTATCCAGGAATTCTTGGGCGGAATCAAAGTCCGCAGCGAAGGCGAAATTGCCGAGCGCACCAAACGCGCCGGAGTGGTGGTGGGGTTGGCCTGGACTCCCTCGGGTGGTGATGTTTTGTTCGTGGAAGCCAACGTCATGAAGGGCAAAGGCGGCTTCACCATGACCGGGCAGATTGGCCAGGTGATGCAGGAGTCCATGCAGGCGGCGCTGACCTGGGTGCGGTCGAACGCGGGGCAACTCAGAATCGATGAAGGCTTTTTTGCCGATCACGATATTCACATCCACGTTCCGGCCGGAGCGATTCCCAAGGACGGGCCTTCGGCGGGCGTGACCATGGCGACGGCGCTGGTGTCGTTGTTGAAAGACCGCCCCGTGCGTCCGTTGACCGCGATGACCGGTGAAATCACGTTGAGCGGAAATGTGCTGCCGGTGGGCGGGATCAAGGAAAAGGTTCTCGCGGCAAAACGTGCCGGAGTTCACGACGTCATTCTTCCCGCCGAAAACAAAATGAACGTGGACGAAGACCTGACACCGGAGCAACTGGAAAATCTCAACGTCCACTACGTGAAGACGATCCGCGAAGTGCTGGAGCTGGCGCTTCCGACCACGGTCTCCGACGAGCAGCGCGATGCCGAGGAGCGGGAGAAGGTGCTGGCGGAGCAGACGGTCAGCTAGCTATCGCCAGAGCCAGCCGCGCCCGCTGCCGGAGGATTGCGCAGCACGGCGAACCTGAACAAGAGAAAGAGTGCGGGAATCACGACGGTCCACACGACGTAAAACACCCAGTCCGAGGGTCCGGAGTGACCCGCGAGTTCGACGTGGAGAACCGGCTCCAGCGACCAGAGCACTGGCGTGAGCAGCATCGCCACCATCCAGCCCACAGGAAGGCCTACAGCCAAGCTGAGAAGGGCGGCGATTACGGTTCGTTTCATTCCGGTTGGCACGGGCATCTTACCCTGAATCTACACAATCTGGATGGCAAAAAGTCGGTGGCAGAAGGCCACCGCTCTGGTCATCTCCGCCGAGGGGTATCCCGTAACCCTCGTTGTTTCATGTATATCCATCTACACTTTGGTGGATGGCCGTTTACCGTGCTGACCGTATGGAACTTGTCCTTTGGGCGTGTGTTTAATCAACATGAGTACGAGAACACGAGACGGCGGCGCCAGAAAGCCGCATTGAGGAATTGCCTATGAAAACGCGCACAGGATTTTCCCTTGCAGTATTTGCGGTGGCGATCTTGTTGTTGCTGCCAATTGCGCCAAGAGCTTTGACGCAGGATCAGAATTACGATCAGGATCCGCCCACCCGCGCCGGAAGAATTGGCTTCGTGCAGGGCTCGGTTTCATTCCAGCCAGGGGGCCAGGGCGACTGGCTCGACGCCGTGCCGAACCGTCCGCTGACCACCGGCGACAATTTGTGGGTGGACAGGGACTCGCGCGCCGAGGTGCAGATCGGATCCACCTCCATCCGTTTGGGACCGGAAACCAGCTTGACTTTCCTTGAGCTGGGAAATGATGTCACCCAACTTCGTTTGTCCACAGGTTCCCTGTATTTCCGAGTCCGTCGGTTTGACCACGACGACCGGTTCGAAGTCGATTCCCCGAATTTGGCTTTCAATGTGGATCAGGCGGGAGAATTTCGCTTAGACGTTAACCAGAATGGCGATCAAACCGTTGCTACCGTATGGCGTGGAAGGTCTGAAATTACTGGCGGCGCCGGAGATTCGTATCGCTTGCAAGCAGGTCAGCAGGGAGCGTTTTCTGGGACCGATCAACTAAGTTACGACGTCGGAGAAATCGGGGATCCCGATGACTTTGGACGCTGGGCCTTGTCGCGGGACCAGCGAGAAGACCGAATACGCAGCAGACAGTACGTTTCCGAGGAAATGACTGGCTATGAGGATCTGGACGACTATGGCCGTTGGCACGAAGTAGCCGGGTATGGAAATGTCTGGACGCCAGCTGGGGTTCCGGGAGATTGGGCGCCGTATCGCTACGGTAACTGGACTTACGTTTCTCCCTGGGGCTGGACTTGGGTCGAGCAAGAACCTTGGGGCTTCGCTCCGTTCCATTATGGCCGGTGGGCATTTGTGGAAAGCACTTGGTGTTGGGTGCCGGGCCCGGTAGCGGTCGAAGTCAGGCCAGTCTATTCACCGGCGCTGGTGGCATTCGTTGGCGGCGGAGGTTTTAGCATCGGAGTCGGAGTGGGCGGTGGAGGCGGGGTAGGATGGTTTCCGCTGGGACCGGGAGAAGTATTCGTTCCGTGGTACCGGACCAGTCCGCGCTACGTGCAGAATGTCAATGTCAGCAACACTCGCGTGAACGTCACACAGGTCACTAATGTTTACAACAACGTGACGGTCAATCACGTCACCAACGTTACCTACGTCAATCAGCGGGTGACGAACAGCGTGACTGTGGTGAACCACGACACCTTTGTGAATGCTCGGCCGGTGCACGATAACGTTGTGCGGGTGGACGCGCGGCAGATAGCATCGGCGCCGGTAACTCATGACGTAGCCAGGAATATACAGCCAGATCGCCAGAGCGTTGTCGGTCCGGCTCGCCAGGTGCAGAGTAGGCCACCGGAACAGGCAATCAATCGGCAGGTCGTAGCAACTCGTCAGCCCACCGTGGTGAATCGTCCCACGGTAGTCGAGGGAGGTGGAAACCAGCGTTCGCCCGCTGCGCCTCCGGTAAGAACGGTCAAGTCGGCGCCGCCAACCGAGGCCAAGCCCTTGGAGCGTGGTGCGCGTGGAGGGGCCAATCCTCCGGCAACCAATAACGTAGGCGCGCGTCCAGGACAACCCGCAAATCAGCCGGGTTCGCCGGCAAACCGTCCGGGAGCAGAAAACAACCGCAACGCCCCAGGACAGCCAGCGGCGCCGGGGAATCAGCCGGCACCAGAGAATAATCGTCCGGGCGCAGAAAACAACCGCAACGCTCCGAGCCAGCCAGTCGCGCCGGGGAATCAGCCGGCACCAGAGAACAACCGTCCGGGAGCAGAAAACAACCGCAATGCTCCGGGCCAGCCAGTTACTCCGGCGAATCGTCCGGGTGCCGATAACAATCGCAATGTTCCGCGGCCCGGTGGTCCGGACAACAATCGTCCCGGAGTACCGGATAATCGTCCGGCAGCACCGGAGAACAACCGCCCCGGGGCGGATAACAATCGCAACCCAGGACAGCCGGACAATCGGCCTACTGCTCCGGTGAATCGTCCGGGCGCTGACAACAATCGCAATGTTCCCCGCCCGGGAGCACCGGAAAACCGTCCGGCTCAACCGGATAACAATCGACCGAACGAGTCGGTTCCTCGTCCGCCTTCGGCTAACCGGCCGGAGCAGACGCCAGAGCAGCCGAGGCAGAACCCGAACGCGCGGCCTAACAACGGGCGCCCTGATAATGCTCGGCCGGAAACGCCGCGAACTCAGCCTGAGCAACCCGCCCGTCCGCCGGAGACGCGACGGGAGAATGCTCCGCCGCAAAACCAGCAGGAATCGACTCCGCGCAACGAGAACCGTCAGCAGCCACCTCCGCAGCCGGAAACCCGGCAGCAGCAGGCGCCTCGTCCGGATACGCGTCCGGCTGAGCCGCCACCGCAGCGTGAACAGCGGCAAGCGGAGCAGCCGCGCAACGACAAGCCGCAGAAGCCTCCGAAAGAAGACAAGCCTCCCAAAGAGGACAAGAACAAAGACAAGCCACCGCAAAGATTTCGTTGAGGTAGTGACTCAACTCCCACGGCCAGTCCGGAAATCGGGCTGGCCTTTTTTTGTGTCTCAGACGCGGTTAGCCACTCCCGAGGGGTCACGATAAACTACTATCGAACGCTGACCTTCCCTTATGCAGGTGCGAGTCCTATTTTTCGGAGTGCTGAAAGACCTTACCGGGCGCAGCTCGGATGATCTGACCCTGCCCGACGAAGCCACGGCGGGGGACGTGGTGGAGCATTACGAAAGGCAGCTGGCTTCGCTGAAGGGAAAACTTTCGTCCATCGCGGTTTCCGTGAATCAGGAATACGCGGGCCTGAAGGCGAAGTTGCATTCCGGAGATGAAGTGGCGCTGCTACCTCCGGTCAGCGGTGGTTCCGAAGACGCGCCGCTGGTTCGTCTGGTGCGCCAGCGCATTGTGCCGCACGAAATCGTACCCGCACTGGAGCGTCCAGAAGACGGCGCCATCGTCATCTTTGACGGTATCGTTCGCAATCACAGCCGCGGGCGCCGCACCCTCTACCTGGAATACGAATCCTATGAAGGCATGGCGCTGAGCAAGCTCGAACAACTGGCAGCAGATGCCCAGCAGCGGTTTGCCATCCGCAACGTCGCGATCGTGCACCGGCTGGGGCGGCTTGAGATTGGCGAGAGCAGCGTATTGATTGTCGGTCTTCTCCGCCCACCGCGCCGCGGCGTTCGAGGCCTGCCGCTGGCTGATTGACACTCTGAAGCGCACGGTGCCGATCTGGAAGAAAGAGCACTTTGAGGACGGCGCGGTGTGGGCGGACGGAGAGCCGTTTCCGGAGCAGATCGCTGCATCATCTGAGAGCGGGCAGCCAATGGCGCCGGGCCGCGCATCCAAGTGAAAAGCCTCCCGATGAAAATCCTCACCGCCATACTGCTGCTGGCCGTTGCAGTGTGCCATGCCCAGACTTCGAATACCGTGCCGAAACCGCCGTGGGTTCCTGGCTCCAAAGGCTCCACCAAACCTGCCGAGCAGAGCGACGACACAACCTTTAAGGTGGACGTCAAGCTGGTCAACGTATTCGTGACGGTCACCGACGAACATGGCGCGCCGGTTGCAGGTTTGAGCAAAGACAACTTCCAATTATTCGAAGACGAGAAGCTGCAAAAAATATCCGTGTTCGACAAGGAATCGGAGCTGCCGCTTTCCATCGTGCTCGACATTGATACCAGCCTCAGCACGCGGCGGTTGCTGCCGCTGGAACTCAACTCGGCGCGCCGCTTTGCCCAGGCGATCCTGCGGCCGGTCGATGGATTGTCGCTTTACGGTTTCAGCGAGGTTGTGGACCAGGTAGTTCCTTTCACCGCGGACTTGAAAACGATTGACCGGGGGATTGATCATCTGCCTCTGGGCGCAGCCACCGCGCTCTACGATGCGATTTACGTCGGCGCGGAATCGCTCGAACCCCGGCAGGGAAGAAAGGTGATGGTGGTGATTACCGACGGCGGCGACACGGTCAGCAAAATGGATTATCAGGAGGCGGTGCGGGCGGCGCAAATCTCCGAGGCCATTGTGTACAGCATCATCATCGTGCCCATTGAAGCCAGCGCCGGGCGCGATATCGGTGGCGAGCATGCGCTCATCCAGCTCTCCGAAGATACCGGCGGCAAATATTTTTATGCGACTACGCTCCCACAGCTTGATCAGGCGTTTCGCAACATCAGCGACGAACTACGGACACAGTATCTGCTGGCGTACTATCCCGACCGGCGAGTGGCGGATTCGGATTTCCGGCGGGTTGACGTCAAGCTGGCAGGCATTGATTCTGGCGCGAATTACAAGACGCGCCATCGCACCGGATATTACACTTCGAAGATTCACTAGTCCTTGGCCTGTACAATCTGAGTATGCCTTCACCCGACGCGGCCCACGCCAAGCACAAAGCCAAAACTGCTCCTCCGGATTCAACCAATCAGGAAGTTGCGTACCTCAAAGCGCTGACCGAAAAACAGCAGCCGGTGGCCATCAAGCTGGTGGACGGCGAGACTGTGCACGGCTGGATTGAGTATTACGACCGCAACATGCTGCGGCTCACCCGGGACGGGCAGCCGAATTTATTTATTTTTAAGCACCAGATTGCGTATCTCGAGGAAAGCGGCTCTTAGCTGCAGCTCTTGGCTGTTGGTTCTTAGCTCTTGGCGATCAGCTCTCAGCTCTCAGGGCAGGGAAAGCACGTCCCTCGACCTCATCGCTCGTTCGCAAGCTCACCCGCAACTTCGCGCCAATAACCAAGAGCAGAACTGCTTCACCTCTGCATGAATTCGTCGGCATGGACTACAAACTCGGGGTAGGCGTCGGCTCCTAGTTCGTGCAGATCGAGGCCCTGGCGTTCGCCATCAATAGACACGCGATGCGGAATGAATTTTCCCAGCAGCCAGTTGAGGCCGTAGGTCAGCGGCAAGAATGAAGCCGAGCAAGGTTGCGACGCCTACAAGCTGCGCTAGTAATTGTCCTCCGCTTCCCGCGAAAATTCCTACCGCCAGCAATCCCCAGATTCCCGCGACGGCGTGGACGGAGACGGATCCGCAGGGGTCATCAACTTTCAGAGTGAATTCCAGGAATTCGATTGAGAGAACTACCAGCGCGCCGGCGACCAGTCCGGTGAGAACGGCGGTGGCGGGTTTGAGCGATGCGCAACCGGCGCTGCTGGCGACCAGCCCCCCGACCCAGCCGTTGGCGATCAGCGAAGCGTCAGGCTTGCGGAAGCGGATTTTGGTCATGGCAGCAGCCGTGAGAGCGGCGGTCATGGCGGAGAAGGTTGTGTTGATCACGACCAGCACGGAATTTTCGGCAGGGAGTCCGGTGTAGAGTATCGCGCCTGCGGAATTCAGGCCGAGCCAACCGATCCATGCCAGCATGCTGCCGAACACGACGTAAACGCCATTGTGCGCGGGGATGGCGGCGGGCATACCGTTGGATAAATACTTTCCTTGACGTGGGCCGAGGAGCCAGGCAACGCAGAGTGCGGTCAAACCCCCGGTGACTTGAATTGCGCCGGAACCGCCGGTGTCCACGAAATCCCCAAGGTTTGCTCTGCCACCGATTCCTACCCAAAAGCCGGATGTCCAGACCACGAATAACGGGTACGTACATCCCGCAATGATTGCCGTCGAAGCGCAAGCAGCACTCAAGCGCCAGCGATCGGCGGCCGCCCCTAACGGAATAAGCGAAGAGAGGCTGACGCTGAACAGTCCCAACAATACCGGCAAAGACACTAGCGTACCCCAAGGCACGCCCCTCAGGAAAAAACCACGTGGTGGCCTAGGGATGTACGGCAACCCAAAAACTGGGACCGCACGATATCCTTGCACCGCGAAGCCCCAAACGAAATAGACCAACATTGCGACGCAAATGACGCACAGCGAAGAGGTCATGGCATGGGCAGCGCTGCGCGAGCGACCCAAGCCGGTGTTGATCAAAGCGAGACCCGCGACGGCGAACAGAGTGAGCAGGACGAAAACCAAGCAAAGTGCGAACGTGAACAGGTAAAACTCCGGGGGGCGGTAGGTCATCCGTTGTCCTCGCTAACCGGGATGTGGGATTTCGCAAACAGCGCCAGCCCCAGAATTTCAACCGCCAGTCCGGCGACAATAAATGCGGAGAGCGCACCGCCGTGAAGCATTGTCAGGGCCGCGAATACGATGGCCCATCCGGAGAGCAGCAAGAGAAATCCACCAAGCTTCATTCGCTTCTGGTCCTTTTGAGGGGAGTACGGAAAACTTTGTGAATTGAGAAAACATTATAGTGCGTCGGTGGGCGGGCGCGGATGAGCTTGTGTGGGTCGGACACTCTTGTCCGCCGCTTTCGACTTGGAATGAGCCACTCGGACGGCCGCTCCTGTGTCGCGCTTTGGTTGTGGCGGTAGCGTGGCGGCACGCCTGAAGGCGTGCCATCCTGGCGCGGGCTGCGCACGCGCTGCAGCAAAGGCGTCGGACAAGAGAGTGTCCGACCTACACGAGCTGGCATGCTTCGCCGCCGACCAACGACCGACGACCGAAAGACGACCGTCGTTGTGTTACGCTGGCTTTTCTCCATGTCCACTGCTGACCTGCCCACGCGCGAAGCGCCGGATTCGCTGATGCTGACCGGGTTCTGGTATCGCGCACTGCCTTCGGAGCAAGTCTGGCGCGGAGATTTGCGCAGGGCGATGCTGCTGGAAACGCCGCTGGTGATTGGGCGCGACAAGAACGATCGGCCTTTTGCGCTGCGCGATGCCTGCCCCCACCGCGGGATGCCGCTTTCCTGCGGAAAGTTTGATGGCAGCGAGGTCGAATGCAGCTATCACGGCTGGAGATTCGACGCCCAGAGCGGGCAGTGCCACCTTATTCCATCACTCACCGCGGACCAGAATCTGAAAGTCGATCGCATATATGCCGGGAATTATGCCTGCGAAGAGCGCGATCAGTTTGTTTGGGTATTCATTCCTGATCCCGGCCCGGCCAGTGCGGGATTTACGCGTCGTGACGAGCCGGGTTTGCAGGCTCCGCGAGTGCCCACTTTCAGCGACAAATACAAGACTGCTTACCTGACCGCGGATTTGCCTTGCAGCGTGGACCACGGAATTATCGGGCTGATGGATCCGGCGCATGGGCCGTTTGTGCATCAGGCGTGGTGGTGGCGGTCGCGGCACAGCATTCACGAAAAGCAAAAACAGTTTGAACCGATCCCCAACGGCTTTCGCATGAGCGCGCACAAGCCCAGCTCGAACAGCGCGCCGTACAAACTGCTGCGGCTTTTAGCCGAAGCCGATTCCACCACGACCACCATTGATTTTGTGCTGCCCAACATGAGGTTTGAAACCATTCGCGCAGGGAAGTACTGGTTTTCGTCTCTGACCACAGTCACGCCCATCACCCGCGATCATTGTCGCATTGACGTAGTCGCCTGCTGGAATATTTTCCGCTGGGTGCCGTTCGGGCCGTCGCTGTTGAAGTTTGTGTTCGCCAAATTTGTGGAACAAGACCGGCGGACCATGGAATTGCAGAGCGAGGATTGAAGCACAATCCACACCTGATGCTGATTGACGATGCCGACCGTCCGGCGAAATGGTATTTCGGGCTGAAGGCGGCGCATCTGGAGGCGAAGCGCAGCGGCGGAGAGATGAATCATCCAATGAGCGGGGCCGGTGACGCTGAAGTGGAGAAGTTGAGCGGCAGTTCCGCGGCTGCTTTCCGGCAATAGAGACTTATCAACAGTTCATCTCCCTTAAGTGGATTCGCGAGGGACCGGTGGGACAATTGGGGCCAATGAAGGATCATGGCTCCAATCCGCATCCGGGCCGATGGCGCGTTATGCGCGTGGACTCGGAGGTTACCGGCATCTTGGTCGCCGTTCGCTTTCTGGTGATGGGCCTGGTCAGCCTGCCGATCGGGACGTGGTTCGTGCTCGGACTGTGCTTTCGCTCGGCGTAGTGGTCGCACTGCTGCTCCGCTTCACTTCGAGGAAGTTCACTGGTGTGGTACTAGGAGCGGTGGTCGTCCTCATGGCAGTCGTGCTCTGGTGGGTAGGACGTCCGCCACAACGCCCGCAGGGTGTCTCTCCGAACGCGCTGCACCTCGAGCCGAACAACGCTGGGTCCACGCTGCACAAGAAGGGTTACTGGTTGGACTGCTGGTTCGATAGGGATGCGAATCTTGATCGCTGTAGGCTTACCGATGCAAAGGGAATCGCGCTATTTGAAGACGTGTTCTTCCATGCGTAGCGCAGCCCCCGTTCCCTCAAAGCGAATTGGTCTTGGACGCACGATGGACAGGCAATACATGGATTCAATCGCAGGATAAGAGAGTCAACGTTCCTGTCGTTTACTTAACAAGTATATCCTGCTTCCCCGAGTCTCCACGCAGAAGCCAGGCAAGAGGCTATTGTTCTGATTGAGAAGCCACTTTGCGTAATCAGCAGATTACACTAACAGAATCTTCGACCTAGAGTTTACTCAGCCCGCTTACTGCCCGCTGGCCATCTTCTCTTCCGCCACCAGCCAATTCAGTGCTTCCTCGCGAGTGGTGAATATCGGCAGGTCGCGCTGAGAAAATGATTTCAGGTTCTCGTAATAAACCTTCGGCATCGCCTCGACACCGACCCAGGCGGAGCGCTTCAGGTGAGGACGGTCATAGACGGCGGCCTGCTTCAGGCTCTCGAACGCCGTCTTGTCGAACTTCGATCCGCTGAAATCGGCCAGCAGCAGGACTGAACCCAGCGGTTCGTCAGCCAGATGGGTGGGGAGCATCTGCGCCAGTGCGATCATTTCGGCGGACGTGCAGTTGGAAACATCCACCAGCAGGACTTGCTGGCCGCGATGGGTGATGTAGCGAATTCGCTCTTCCATAATCAGCCTCCGGAGAAGGCAGACATAACCCGGAGCATGGGGAAGGGGACCTGCCGGGCAGGTCCCGAATGAGCAGGATTCTACATCTTCATGTCCTTCATGTCTTTCATTTCTTTCTTGGGCATTTCTTTCTTCATCGGCATTTTGGCCTTGGCTTTGCTTTTCAGGGCCTCGTCGGGAGAAATCTCTTTGCCGTCTTTATCCACATAGTGGATATCGAAAGCCCCGTCGGCGCTGAGGAAGAAAGTGCAGGCCGCAATGCAGGTGAACTGATGCACGCCCTTGCCGGGCAGGCTGACGAAGTCACCGGCGTGGAGACTGAGCGCGGTGCCACCGCCTTTCATTTCGCCCTTGCCGCTGCCAGAGACGAACATCAAGTTTTCGGTGACGGTATGCCAGTGCCAGGGGACGACGCATCCGGTGGTGGTCTTGACCAGCAGCAGGAAGGCGCCCTTCATGGGATCGCCGCTCAGAACGGACGCTTTCATGCAAGTGGGAAGGCCGGGGAAGTTCACGAACTTGTCGGTGGCGCTGGCCGAGTACATAGGCTTGGCGTCCTCCGCGTACGCGGATTGAAGCGCAGGGCCAGCTAGCAGAACCGCAAACAGCAGACTACAAGCTGCAAAACGCATGGGTTCCTCCTTGGGGCTGAAGTTGCGGAGGGAAGTATAGCAGGGGAAGCAGTGGTCAGTGGTTAGTGGTCGGGTGGTCGGCTAGACGCGAACCAGACGTGGGCGGAGCGCTGGGAATGTCAGGGGCACCCCGCTGCCGAGGGCTGCCAACTGACCAACGACCACGACTGCTTTCAAACCCCGACCGGCTGTTTGCTCGCAACCTGCACTGGAGTCAGCCAGTTGAAGCGGTCGGGCAGGGTGCCGTGCACGATACCGAAGAATTCACGCTGCAAAGCTCTGGTGATCGGCCCGACATTGCCTTTGCCGACCGTTATGCGATCAACCGATCGAATCGGAGTAACTTCGGCGGCGGTGCCGGTGAAGAAAGCTTCGTCCGCGATGTACAACATTTCGCGCGGTATGCCGGCTTCGGCGACGGGAATCCCAAGATCGCGCGCCAGTCTCAGAATAGAGTCGCGAGTAATGCCCGGCAAAACCGAGTTTCCCAGCGGGCGCGGTTTGCAGCACGCCATTGCGGACAACGAAGACATTTTCTCCCGAACCTTCGCTGACGTAGCCGTTCGCGTCAAGCGCAATGCCTTCCACATAACCGTTGGTCGTAGCTTCCATGCGGATCAGCTGCGAATTCATATAATTCGCGCCGGCCTTGGCCAGGGCAGGCAGCGTGTTGGGAGCGATTCGCGTCCAGGATGAGACGCAGACGTCGACGCCGGAATCGTCCTGGGTCAGATATTTGCCCCAGGGATAGTTGGCAATGTAAACCTCGACCGGGCAGTTCACCGGGGTGACGCCGGCATCGCCGTACCCGCGGAAGACGATGGGCCGAATGTAGCAAGGCCAAACGCCGTTGGTGCGCACCAGTTCGCCCATGGCAGCAACCAATTCCTCCAGCCCAAAGCCGACATCCATGCGATAAACCTTGGCGGAATCGAGCAGCCGCTGGATGTGCTCGTCGGCGCGGAAGATTGCCGGCCCGGAAGGCGGAGCGTAGCAACGGACGCCCTCGAAAACCGATGAGCCATAGTGGATCACATGCGACATCACGTGAATGTTCGCGTCGTCCCAGCGGATGAGCTTTCCTTTGTGCCAGATCTTGTCGGTCTTTTGCAGCGGCATGGATACTCCTAAGATGGGGAAACCTGCTTTGATTATAACTTGGGGCGGAAGGAGGAGACATGGAGGTGACAAATGGCCGGGGCGCTAGGCTTCGTCGTATCCGCGACACGAAAGCGGCGACGCCCGCATCAGGGGGAGTCTACCGCCGTTGGGTACGGCGTTACATTTTCGGCCACAGCCATCCGAAGGTGCCGGCCGTCAACAGTCCGAAGATCAAGCCGTCAATGACGTGTTTGAAGGTCACGCCCCAGGTCTTCGCCTTTCCAGATTGCGTTCTTGAGCCAGCGCTCCGGCGTATGCCAGGAAGGCGGTGGCGCCGGCCACGCGGAAGATTTCGAGGTACGGAGTTCCGGCGATTCGCGTGCGTCCGGTGAGGTACGCGACGAAGATACTGACCACGATGCAGTAGAGAAACCACTGCCCGAGGAATTTTCCCAACCCCGGAGCGCCGCTGGGTCTCACCGTGAGCAGGCCGGTGGGGCCACGCTTGAATTTCTCAACCACCTCCGGCGACTTCATTTCTTTGTGGGTGGTGTGGGGAAATGATAGGTGGGGCCGGGGGTGACACCGGCGGAGCGGAGAGTGTCCATCACCTTATCTTCGTCGGGAAGTTTGCGGTAGTCGTTCTTGTGGAAGGGGAGCACCATGTGGATGAGCGAACTGGCGACGAAGACGATCACGGCCGAGAGCAAAATAGGGAGCCAGAGCTGCAGGATGCCGACGTGCATTGTCTTCTCCTTGTTGCAGTTGACTTGTGGGCGACTGCGGTTCGGAAATCCGCCAAAGCGTACGCTGCGTGCGCAGCTTAGTCAACAGGATTGCGAGGGTCAGTTGAGGCGAATCGTAGCAGACGTCCCTTCGCCCACTGCGCGGCCTCCGCGACCACCGGATCGGGATCACTTGAAGCTCTCTCGACGACGCCCAGAAGATTCTGATCCCCGCTGTTGCCAATAGCGATGAGTGCATTCCGGCGTAGTCCGGAGTGCTTGGCGCGCTTGATGGGAGAGCCGCGAAATTTCTCGCGAAATTCTTCTGCGCGTGATTTCCGCCAGCCACGCCAAGCGCGGGATTGACGAGTCCTTCACGCGGCTGAAATTCGGGCTTATCGGTCGCGGGAGCTTTGCGGTTCCAGGGGCAGACGTCCTGGCAGATGTCGCAGCCAAAGACCTGGTGTCCCATGCCCTCGCGCAATTCTTCGGGAATGGCGCCGCGCTTTTCGATGGTGAGATACGAGATGCATTTGTTGGAGTCGAGTTGGTAGGGCGCGACAATCGCGTCGGTCGGGCAGGCTTCGATGCAGCGAGTGCAGGTCCCGCAGCGGTCGGGCGCGGGAAGATCTGGAGAGAGTTCGAGCGAGGTGACGATCACGCCGAGAAAAAGCCACGAGCCAATCTTCTGATTGATGATGCAGGTGTTCTTGCCGATCCAGCCCACGCCGGCGTACTTGGCATAGACGCGCTCGACGATCGGGCCGGTGTCGACGTAGGAGCGGGTTTCAATGACAGCATTCATCGGGTCAGCGACGCAGATTCCTTGAGTCTCGTTTTCCACTTCGCGCAGCCGGCGCAGGACCGAATCGTGATAATCCTCGCGGCTCCAGGCGTAGCGGGAAATCCATCCATGGCCGGGATTGTGGACGTGCCGTCGAATAAGGATGCGCAGTGTTGTAGTTGATGGCACAGACGACGACGCTGCGCGCCCACGGGAATGCGGATTGCAGCGAAGCGCGCCGGAGATTCGCCGGCGTCGTCGCGCGATTCAAGGTATTTCATTTCGCCGGCGCGGCCGGCGGCGATCCATTCCGGGAAGCGGGCGAGTTCGGGGAAATCGCGGACCGAAGAGATTCCGGCGAGGTCGAACCCGGCGGCGAGGGCGGCGCGCTTGATGAAGTCGGAAATGCTTTGTTGCTGCAAGACCTTATTATCTCGCGGACGAGGAAAAAGCATTAACCGCCGAGATCGCCTAGTTTTTGAAATAAGGCTTCTCGGCGTACTCTGCGTGCGAGGCGGTAAATGGTTCTTGCGGGGAGAGTAAACTGGCAGCCAGCTACACGCCCAGCTTCTTCACTTCCTCGTTGTAGTACTTGCGGTAGAGGATGTCCCACTCCTGGCTGCCTTCGAGGATGGTGCGCTTCTGGCTTTCGATTTTCAGCCGGGCGGACTGGTCGATGCGCGCTTCCTGATTCAGCAGATCTTCGAGAATTTTCCGCACTTCGAGGCGAATGGTGTTGCGGTCCTCGACGAAATCCACTTCGTCGATGGTCGGCGAGGGCGTCGGTGACAGTGTGCGCAACCTTGTTGACCTTGTCGCGGCTGAGCCTCATAGCACCGCCTTGTATTTCCGCACCAGTTCGCTCTTCACTTTGCGGAACATTTCCTGGTAGTCGGCGCCGGTGTTGCGCATTTCGTCCGAATACGCCTCGAGGATCACGCGAACTTCGTCATTAATGCGGTCTTCGAGCGATAGTTCTTCCAGCATGGCCGCGTGGACCTTTTCCGTAACTAAAGGCAGGGACTTGGTTTCGATGAACTCGGAGGCGGCCAGTCTTTTGACGGTTTCGCGGGCCAGGTAGCCCACATATTCTTTGGAAAGCAGCATGTGCGTTGGGAGTTGTCGGTGAAAGAAATAGTCTAGCATAGCTTTTAGCCATCAGCCGTCAGCCATCAGCCATCAGGAAAACCAAATCCGTGCCGCCGCCGGATAGTCTGCGCGAAAGAGATTTACCTGATGGCTGATGGCTGACGGCTGATGGCTATTGGGCATACAATGCTGCATTGGACATGACCAAGCTTCCTGACGATCTCGCGACGTTGAAAGACGACATGGTGGCCTTCGTTGAAGGCCATGGCATGCGCCGGTTTCCCGGCTATGTGGACCATGAGGAAGTCCAGACCGTGATGTGGAAGCCGGACGAGGACGCAGATGGCTGGAAAGATTTTGTAGAGCTGGCCAAGGCTTCGGGATCTCCGTTTGTGACCATGGATTCGTGGACGCTCGAAAAAGAAGAGCTGGAGGGAATGATCCAGCGCTTGAGCAACGCGGAATTTACCAGCGATGAAGACCTCGAAGACGCGCGCTGGCTGCGGACTTATCTCGGCAAAACCGGATTCGTGCAACTCGGGTTCGCGTTCCAGGGCGTGATGATGCTCTACGAAGGCGCGACCGAATGGTATGAACACTACCAGCGTCTGGTTGAAGTTTCCGAAGACTTCGGCAGCATCGCCATTGATGAAACCGGGGCGGACGACGAACCCTAGCCGTGCGCTGGAACCTCAAACCAACTCACCCGGAAAAAGTGCAGGCGCTGGCGGATGGAATTGCGCCGGCGCCGTTTCTCTCCTCGAACGTCATTCTGCGAAATACACTGGCGAAATTGCTGGTCCAGCGCGGGATTGATTCTCCTGAATCTGCCTTGCCGTTTCTCTCGCCGTCGCTTTCTCATCTGCACTCTCCATATTTAATGACCGGAATGAAAGCGGCTGTCGATCGTCTGGACGCCGCTATCGAGCGCAAGGAAGGGATTCTTGTCTATGGCGACTACGACGTGGACGGCACGACCGCGGTCGTAATCCTGAAAACTGCGATTGAGCTTTGTGGCGGCGCGGCGGACTTCCACGTGCCGCACCGCATTCGCGAAGGCTACGACCTACGCGGAGATGTGATCGAGCGCGCCGCAGCGGCGGGAATTCGGCTGGTGATCAGCGTGGACGCCGGGACGCGGGCGTTTGCGGCCGCGGAGAGTGCGCGGCGCGCGGGCGTCGATCTCATCATTACCGACCATCACTTGCCGGGGCAGGATGGGCTGCCGCATGCGTTTGCCGTGGTGAATCCGAATCAGCCGGGCTGCGAGTATCCGTGCAAGTCGCTTTGCGGCGCGGGGATTGCGTTCAAACTCGCGCAGGCTCTCATGGAGAAACGACTGCCACATCGCGATCAAGCGCCGCTGCTGACTTCGTTTATGAAGATTGCCGCAATCGCGACCATCGCGGATTCGGTTCCGCTGGTAGGGGAGAATCGCGTGATCGCGAGCCTGGGCCTGAATGCGTTGCGGTCGGCGGTGAATCCAGGATTGAAGGCGCTGCTGGAAGTAGCGCAGCTCGGCGGGAAGCCGCTGCGGTCCAGCGAAGTGGGGTTTCGGATTGCGCCGAGGATCAACGCCGCGGGCCGCATGGACATTGCGAAAGACGTGATCGAATTGTTCAGTGTGAAAGATTTGGCGCGGGCACGTGAAATCGCTCAGCGGCTGGATAAACTGAACAGCGAGCGCCAGGAAGAAGAGCGGCGGATTGTGGATGCCATCGAGCAGCGGCTCACCGATGACGCAACGCTGCGCGATTCCTACTGCATGGTGATTGATGGCGACGGTTGGCATCGCGGAGTGATTGGAATTACGGCAACGCGGGTGGTGGAGCGCCACGGACGTCCGGCGCTAGTGGTGTCGCGCGATGGTGAGGAAGCACATGGGTCGGGGCGGTCGATTCCGGCGTTTCATCTGCTGAACGCGCTGGAGTCGTGTGCGCCGCTATTCACGCGATTCGGCGGCCACGCATACGCGGTGGGATTTTCCCTGCCGTCGGCGCGAGTGCAGGAATTGCGGGCGCAACTGGATGCGTATGCGCGATCACGGCTTTCGCTGGCTGATTTTGAGCCGACCCTGAACATTGACGCCGAGCTTCCGCTGGATGCGATTACTCCCGAAATGTTTGAAGCGCTAAAGAAGATGGAGCCGTTCGGGGCGGGGAATCCGGAGCCGGTGTTTTCGGCGAACGCGCGGCTGACGAGTCCGGTGAAGATCATGAAAGAGAAGCATGTGCGGATGAATCTGGCTCCGGCCGCAGCGTTGGCGGCGGGCGAGGCGGGCAACGCTTGGCGGCGGGCGGTCTCGCATAAGGCGGTGGGCTGGCGGATGGCGGAGCGCGTTGCGAAAGAGAATTTGCTGCCAGGAGACCAGATGGAAATTGCGTTTACACTCGATCATAATGACCATCCGGAGTTTGGCGGGATTGAGTTGTCGCTAAAGGATTTCAACCCGGCGGCGAAGCAGGCTGCGGGAACTCCGGCGTAGTGCAACTACCCCGAGGCGTCATCCCGAAGCCCCGCGCTTTCACCAGCGGGGCGAGGGATCTCGCGCGCATCTGCTAAATTGCATGGCAGGGTGCCTTTCTGACGGGCTGCATGCAACCAAGCGGGTCGCACTTTACATCGCAAGATTGTTGACCTGGGGCGTTCTTCCTTACAAGTCAGATGGTGCCGCTCACGCGGGGAGGTGCAGAGATGCGCACGCTGCTCAGGAGTCTTCTCGTTGTAATCACTGCCGCGCTGATTTCAGGCGCGGCTTTTTCTCAGGCGCAAACTAAGAGTGCAATCGCCAAACCTGTGGCGCCGGCTTCGTCCAGTCAGATTTCATCGGGCGGCGGTTCATCCAATCAGAGTTCGTCCAACGACGCCTCGTCGCGGCTGCCGGTGAAGCGCGTCGTGCTTTACAAGAACGGCGTGGGATATTTTGAGCACGCGGCGCGAGTACATGGGAACCAGGAACTGGCCATTGATTTCACCACCGCGCAGTTGAACGATGTCCTGAAATCCCTCACGGTCGTGGACCTGGGCGACGGACGCATTTCCGGCGTCCGCTACAACTCAATTGCGCCGCTCGACGAGCGGCTGAAAACTCTGCGGCTGCCGTTTGGGGAAGCGATTACGCGCACGGATTTTCTGACTGCCATGCGCGGTTCGCGAGTGGAGGTGCGTAGCAAGGGCGAGACGGCGAGCGGGCGTCTGCTCAGCGTGGAACAAGAGCAACGGACTAGTGATTCGGGGACGACTTATAACGTGACGGAATTTTCCGTCATGACCGACGCTGGCGAGATGAAGAATTTCGAACTTGGCCCGGCGGTTTCGGTGCGGCTGGCGGAACATGATCTGAATCAGGAAGTGGGGCGGTATCTCGATCTTGGTGGGTTCTTCCCGAGCAAAAGACTTGCGGCGGATGTCGATTTCGGCCACCGGAAGCGGCGACCGCGACATTTTTGTCAGCTACATCAGCGAAGTGCCGGTGTGGAAGAGTACGTATCGCATTATCCTGCCGGAAAAGGCGGGAGAGAAGCCGCTGCTGCAAGGCTGGGCGATTGTGGACAACACCATCGGCGAGGATTGGAAGGACGTGCAGTTGTCGCTGATTGCGGGCGCGCCGCAATCGTTCATTCAGAATATTTCGCAGCCGCTGTATGGACGCAGGCCCGTGGTTCCGTTGCCGGAAGCGGCTATGCTGACGCCGCAGACGCAGGAGGCGACGATGGAAGAGGAAGTGGCCGCGCCCGTGTCTGCGGGAGGGGGCAGCGGCGTAGGTTCCGGGTCGGGCGGCGGAATAGGCGGCGGAGTTTTTCGAGTCGGAGGAAGCGCAAGTCTGGAGGGAACGGTGACCGACCCCTCTGGCGCGGTGGTGCAGGGAGCTAGGGTCGGATTGAGACATGCGGGAACCGGCGCGCCGCAGACGGCACTGACTGACTCCAACGGGCACTACCAGTTTTCGGGCCTGCCTTCCGGTCGCGCCGACCTCACCTTCCAGAGCTCTGGGTTCAACACGACACGAATGTTCGTGAACCTGCGCGCAAATCAAGCCAATCAGGCTGACGCGACATTGGCGGTGGGATCTGTCTCTGAGACGGTGGAGGTCGAAGCCAGCGCCCCCGCAGCGAATATGTCCCAAAACGGCCGCAATTTCGATCGGTTGGAGCAATTCTCTAAGCTTCGGACGCCGCCGCCGTACTCAAGACCGCAGGCGCCTGAAGCTGAGGCCCAGGACCTCGGCGACTACTTCGAATACAACCTCAAACAGAGCATCACCATTGGCAAGAACCAGTCGGCGCTAGTGCCGATTCTGCAAGCGCGGATTGAAGCGGAGAAAGTCACGCTGTGGTCGGGGAATGGTCAGCCGCCGCTGCGCGCGCTTTGGATCAAGAACGCCAGCGGGCAGACGCTCGATTCCGGCACGTTCAACATTGTTGACAGCGGGACGTTCGCGGGCGAGGGGCTGATTGAGACCGTGCATCCGGATGAGCGGCGGCTGCTCTCGTACGCGGCCGACACCGCAGTGCGGGTCACGTCGGAGTCGGAGTTCAAAGACCAGCCAGTGAGCCGCATTCGGGTGGCTCAAGGCGTGATTTTCATTACCCGCGAACAGCGCAGCAAAATGAAATACACAATTCGCAATGCGGACACGGCGGCGCGGCAGGTGGTGATTGAGCATCCGGTGCGCGGGGGATGGAAGCTGGCCGAAGGCAGCAAGCCGGAAGAGACGACGGCTTCGTATTACCGCTTCCGGGTGGCGGTCGATCCGAACAAGACGGGCGAGCTTGCGGTTGAGGAATTTACTCCCCAAACAACCACAGCGCAGCTCACGGACCTTAGCGATGGCCAGATCGACGCGCTGCGGGTGGAAAATCGAATGACGCCGGAACTGGAAAAAGCTTTTCGCCATGTAATTGATCAGAAGAACGTGGTCGCCAGACTGCAATCGGAAATCGAAACCCGGCAGCAGGAACTGAATGCCATCAACCGCGACCAGGCGCGCATTCGCGAGAATATGAAGGCGCTCAAGGGCAGCGCAGAGGAGAAAGCATTGCTGCAGCGTTATACCGGGCAGCTTAATTCTCAGGAAGACCGTCTGACCGCGCTCAATAAAGAGATTGCCGACTTGCAGCAGAGGCACACGCTGGAACAGCAGAGGCTGGACGCCACCGTGCAGCAAGTCGCTCTGGACGAGAGCTTCTGAGCGTTGTCGACTCTGAGTCCGCGTGCTGAGCCCGACGTGGGAATGGGTTGATCGGGCGCTGGCTCCTGACCCTGGGCCGCTATTTGCATCGAGCGGCTGACGTGTTTATATTCACGACTCATGGCCAACGGCGCGATTTACTGCAATCGGTGCGGAGCGCAGAATTCGGAAGTGGCGCGGTTCTGCGCGAACTGTGGGAATCCTTTTTCGGCGGAACTTCAGCAGTCGGCGCCGCCTCCGCCCGCGGTGCCTCCGGTGGTTGCGCCGCCGCAGGCTCCGGTTTGGCCGCCGGCGCCGGTAAGCTACGCGGTGCCTTTTGTGGGCGTGCGGTATGGCGGCTTCTGGATGCGGTTTGTGGCCGCGCTCATTGACGGAATTCTGGTGGATTTGGTGGTGTTGCCGGTTGGGGCGGTGGTAGGTGCAATGATCGGCGTGGCGGGATACGCAGTGGATATGCCCAGAATCGGCATTCACCTGGTGAGTTTTATTATCAGTGGCACGATCGGATTGCTGGGCAGCTGGATTTACGAGGCGGCGATGGAGAGTTCGTCAAAACAGGCCACCCTGGGCAAGATGGCACTGGGTCTGAAAGTTACTGACCTGGAAGGACGGCGGATATCGTTCGCCCGCGCCACGGGACGGCATTTCTCGAAAATCATTTCCGGATTGATTCTGCTCATTGGCTACATCATGGCGGGATTCACTCAGCGCAAGCAGGCCCTGCACGACATGATTGCGGGGACGCTGGTAGAGCGCACGCAATAGACTCCCCCCGGGACGTTGATCCAAACCAGATTCAAGACCTGTGGCTGGCGTTCTATAGATGGACAGCGCCGACTCCAAACCGACGGAAATCGCTGGCGCTCCTGACATGCCAAAACACGACGCGCCGAAAGGCGACTCGGGCGAAATTGTTCTAAATGATGCGGCGAGTCCTGGCGCCTCTGATCTCAGCGAGGACCAGGCGCTTGCTCTGTTGCAGCGCTCGGATGTGACCGCTGCTGATCTCGTTTTTCTGGCGCGGAATCCGGGCGCGATGAAAAGCCGCAAAGTTTTGCTGGCGCTGGCCACGCATCCGCGCACGCCGCGGCATATCACCATCCCGATGCTGCGGCGGCTGTTTGTTTTCGATCTGATGCAAGTTGCGCTTACGCCCACGGTTGCAGCGGACGTGAAACGGGCCGCGGAAGAGCAAATCCTGAACCGGATGGAATCGGTCTCGCTGGGGGAGAGGATTTCGCTGGCGCGGCGGGCTTCTGGGCGGGTAGCGGCGGCGTTGCTTCTGGACGCGGAGGCGCGCGTGGTTTCGACCGCGCTGGACAACTCACATCTGGTGGAGGCGCTGGTGGTGACAGCGCTGATGAAACATAATACGCCGGATGCTTTGTTTGTGCTGGCGAGTGCGCATCCGAAATGGTCGCTGCGCAAGGACGTGCAGATCGCGCTGCTGCGGAACGAGAAGACGCCGCTAGCGCGGGCGGTGGAGTTGGCGCAAAATTTCTCGAGGGAGGTTTTAGAGGAGATTGTGCCGGAAGCACGACGCGATCCGCTCCTCGAATCAACTCACCCATCTACGAAAGAAGATTTCGACTCAGGAGAGCAGAAATGAAAACGAAATTCTGGTTGATTTTGTTGGTGGCAGCTTTCACACTCGGCACGCTCGCGAATTCGCAATCCGACGGCAGCGCGGCGCTGGTGAAAATCGAAAACGATTTCATGAAGGCAGCTGCCGACCACGGTTCGCAGGGATACATGTCCTACTATGCCGACGACGCGGTCGAGGTGCCGAACGGCGAGGCATTCCTGCAAGGAAAAGAAAACATCGCGAAGACCATGGGCTTTCTCGATAAGCCGGACAATCATCTGACCTGGGCGCCAGTGGGCGCGGGGATGGCGGCGTCCGGCGACCTCGGCTACACCTACGGGACGTATGAATTCAGCACGAAGGACAAAGACGGCAAGCCGGTGGTAAACAAAGGCAAGTACGCAACCATCTGGAAGAAGCAGAAAGACGGAAGCTGGAAGGTCGCGATGGATATGGGGAACTCGGGGCAGTGACTACTTGTTGAAATGCTGCAAAATCGCTTCGGCTTGAGATTTTGTTACCACCGCCGAAAGCGCCGCCACGTCGGCTTGCTTGACGGCCTGCAAACTCCCGAAATGTTCGAGCAATCTGCGCGTAGTGCTTTCGCCGACGCCAGGGACGTCGCGCAATTCTGTCGAGCGGTCGCGAATCTGGCGACGCTTGCGATGGAAGGTTACGGCGAAGCGGTGGGCCTCGTCACGGATGAGCTGGACAAGATGCAGGACCGGAGAATGGTGGTCGAGGACTGACCGGCTCGTTTTCCTGGCCGACAGACGTAGATGATTTCTTCGCGCTTAGCTATGGCAGCCAGCGGTTGATTGATGATCTGTAAAGAAGACAGCGCTGCGGCCGCGGCGCTGAGTTGGCCCAGTCCGCCGTCGATCAGAATCAGGCTGGGCATTGCTTCTTCGCATCCTGAAGTTTTTCTTGTTGAATTCGCTGATAGCGGCGGGTGACGACCTCGCGCATGGAGGCGAAATCGTCCACGCCTTCGACGGTGCGGATAATAAATTTTCGATAATCAGACTTTTTCATCTTGCCGTCTTCCCACACGACCATGGAGGCGACGGTCTCCGCGCCTTGAATGTGCGAAATGTCGAAGCACTCGATGCGGCGCGGAGGTTCGGGCAAGTTGAGCGCGTCTTGCAATGCTTCCTGAATGGCTTTGGCGTTGGGCTTCATGATGCGGAAGCGCTGGTCGTAAAGCTGCTTGGCGTTGCTGGCGGCGAGGTCGATCAGCGAACGCTTGTCGCCGCGCTGGGGAGCGAGGATGTGGATTCGCGCAGGCCGGGCGGTCCTTTCTGACAGTTGTTCGGAGAGCAATTCTTCGAGCATCTCGCGGTCTTCGAAATCTGTGGGGACGTAAACGTTGCGCGGGACGTAGGGCTGCCCGATGTAAAGCTGTTTCAGGAGTGAAGAGAAAAATTCGGCAGGGGCGAAATTCGGAGCCGAGCTTTGCTCGGCTGGACGGGAGGGGACGCCCGTCCCCCCATTGTCGATTTCAAATTCCGGCAAGTCTTCCCAAAAGAACTCTCTGCGATCGAGGATTTTGCCGCCGCGCATGTGAAACAGGTTCACCGCCAGCATCCCGTTTTCAAAGTGATATCCGAAGACGTCGGCGTCGTCGCCTTCGACGGAGGCGATGCGCTGTTTTTCCTGCAACTGCTCAACAGTAGAAATCAGGTCCCGATATTTGGCGGCGCGCTCGAATTCTTGCGATTCGGCGGCGCGGGCCATGCGATCGCGCAGGGATTTCGAAAGGTCCGCGTGATTTCCGTCGAGGAATAGCTTCACATCGCGCACGGCCTCCTGATAAATCTCCGGCGTGGTCAGGCCTTCGACGCACGGCCCGAGGCAGCGTCCAATGTAGAACTGGAGGCAGGGGCGGGGGTGGAAGCGGTTCAGATCCACGGTGCAGGAGGGGACGAGAAAACTGCGGTGGATCAGATCCACAATGCGGTAGGCGAGGTTGGCAGGGAAGTAGGGGCCGTAATAAGCGCTGCCGTCTTTTTTCAACCGACGAGTCACGTACACACGTGGGTATCGCTCACCCAGCGTGAGCTTCACGTAGGGGTAAGTTTTGTCGTCGCGCAGAAGAATGTTGAAGCGGGGCTGCTTCTGCTTGATGAGGTTGTTTTCGAGCGCCAGTGCTTCTTTGTTATTGGCAACGACGATGTAGTCAACGTCCACCGCCTCGCGGACCAGGGTGCCGGTTTTGGCGTCGGCGACGCGGCCTTCGTGAAAGTAGGAACTGACCCGGTGGCGGAGGCTTTTGGCCTTCCCGACGTAGATCACCTCGCCCGCAGCGTTTTTGTAGAGGTACACGCCAGGGGAGGCGGGGATAGAACGGATTTTCTGCTGCAGATCCATCAGGGGGCTGGGTCTATTTTAGTGGATAATGCGCGAGGCCTAGAGCGATGACAATCTAGTTAAGGAAGACTGCGGCTGGTTTCCAGACCGGCGTGCGCAGTACCGTGGTCAAGCAGAGGTAATCAGCCCCGGTGACTAAGGCTACTTTCTTGGCAGAAACAGTCGTCGAGCTCTGCTCGACGGCCGGCCAGGACCCCCGACCCTCCATAATCAGTGCTTTGCGGTCTGCGGAATTGCTCTGACCATATAAATTTTCCTCACTTTTAGGCATTATGCAGACAACCGGCGTATCATGAGGATACGTCTAAGTCTTGCCCGATGAGTAGGTTACGGCTAGCTGGTTCGCGAATCACAGTTGGCATGGCTCGTGCTCAAGTACAATCAGGCTGAGCAAAGCCGCCTGCGACTCAGGGCAGGGTTAGACCCCAGAGTTTTGTAACAGAAGCAAACCCAGGATTTGACACGCAGGAACGTGTCACCCAGGCACAGAAATCGAAACTCCTGTTGCCCAGGTTTAGAACTTCAAGAGAGGAAGGAGTCCTCCAAACTATGAATCGCGCTTCTTTAGTCATTATGTTGGGAGCAAGCATGTTGGCGACGGTAGGTTGCGCCAGCAAGAATTATGTCAAACAAGAGACCACACCGATCATCAACAAGACCAACGAGCTCGACGACCTGACCGCACAGAACACCAAGTCGATCAAGGACGTTGACGCCCGAGCCCA
The DNA here is from genome assembly GCA_963839975.1 of uncultured Acidobacteriota bacterium. Taxonomy (GTDB): domain Bacteria; phylum Acidobacteriota; class Terriglobia; order Terriglobales; family Acidobacteriaceae; genus Gp1-AA145. The sequence goes on from CAWIXA010000005.1 coordinate 117,455, forward strand.
GTCCGGCATTCAGCAGGTGACTGCTGCCGCCGCTGCGGCCGACCAGAAGGCGCAAGCCGCTGGCGACCAGGCAGCCCAGGCACAGACTTCAGCCGACAACGCCGTGCACCGCGTGGGCGTGCTTTCGGATGCGGTCGCCAATCTCGACAACTATCGCACCGTGAACGAAGCGGCTGTGCACTTTGGCTTCGACAAAGACTTCCTGTCCAAGGACGCCAAAGACGAACTCGACAAGCTGGCAGCCGTGGTTCCTAGCACCAAGGGATACATCATCACGGTGGAAGGCGGAACGGATGCGGTTGGCCCGGCAGACTATAACTATGGTCTGAGCGAGCGGCGCGCGTCGTCGGTCGTCCAGTACCTCGGCTCGAAGTACAACATTCCTGCCCACAAGATTTACGTGATTGGATTGGGCAAGGACAAGCCGGTGGACGACAACAAGACCCATGACGGACGGGCTGCGAACCGCCGTGTGAGTGTGCGTCTGATGACGAACACCACCGGCGACAACCCGCAGGCTCCCGCGCCCAGCGCGACTGCGAATCCTGCGCCGCCTTCAATGTAAGGTTTTTCCCTCCTCCCCGGAGGACTTCGCCAACGGCCGTTCTGCGAAAGCGGAGCGGCCTTTTTTTTTCCAAGGCCCCGGCCTTCGGGCTTCGGATCTGAAGTGGTTACAGGGTTTAGAATAGTTTTATGCGCAGTCGCATTTTGCTTGCAATCGGCGGTTTCTGCCTACTGGTCCTGGTTTCCCTGCCCATGTATGCCCAGCAGGATGATTCTTCTCCCGCTCCATCCGAAAAGCAGCGCGACAAATCCGACGACAGCGCGCGCGCAGCCGAAGAAAGCTCCAGCCGAGACACCCGGATTGATTTAAGTCCGCCGAGCGATGACCAGAAGAAGCATCCGCAGAGCGGGGCGGCGGTAGTGGACGCCGAAGAGGCGGCTTCCGATGTGCAGGAAATGCATCCGTGGGACCCACACAAAGCGGCGAAGGATGTCGAGGTCGGAGACTTCTACTTCAAGCGCAAGAACTACCGCGCCGCGCTCGAGCGCTATAAAGAAGCGCTGATCTATAAGCCGAATGATGCGCTGGCGAATTTCCGGCTGGCTGAGTGTTCGGAAAAGACCGGGAACCAGGGCGATGCCATCACTCATTATCAGGAGTATTTAAAGATCCTGCCGCATGGCCCCCTTGCGCTAGACGCCGAAAAGGCACTGGATCGGCTGAAGGCAGAGGCCCCAAACGCAAGCGTCGCAAAGAAGCCATGAAGAATAAGGCGAATCGCATGGTTCCCTTCCAGGTTAAGACTTAGTCCAATCTCCTAAAAGTGCTCAGTCAACTCCGCAAACGCGTTCAGCACCAGTAGCCTGCTCGGTGGCTGCACGGGTGCGAGTTCTTCGTGCTCCAGGATCCAGGTGTCATCGTGGCGAACAAAAACCGCGTTGATGCCCGCGCCTAATGCGGGATTGATGTCAGACTTGGGGCTGTTGCCGACCATCCAAGTGTGCTGGCTGACCAGTTCATGTTTCGCGACGACCTCGTGATAAGCGGGAATGGTTTTGTCGGCGACGACTTCGACCGCGGAAAAGAATCGCTTGAGTCCGGAGCGCTCCACCTTGCCGGATTGCTCGGCGAAATCGCCCTTGGTAACGAGAATCAGGTGATGGCGGCCAGCGAGATAGTGCAGGGTCTCGGCGACTTGCGGCAGAAGCTGGACTGGTTGCTCGGCGATGGTTTGAGCAAATCCGCGAATGGTCTGGTGCAATCCGTCGGTGAGCGGTTCCACAGAAATTCGCTCGAAGGTTTTTACCAGAGCGTGGGCAAAGCTGTGCAGGCCATAACCGTGGCTGACAATGCATTCGCGTTCCACGTCATTCAGGATTTCACGGACTTCCGCCGGCGAGCGCTCGCGGTGATTCAGGAACGAAATGAAGTCTGCAATCGCGCGCTCGAAATAAATGTTGTTTTCCCACAGCGTGTCATCGGCGTCGATCAGCAGCGCCTGCGATTTGGACATTGCAGTCACGTGAATATGATAACGTTTCCTCTCGTGATGCAGTGTGCACTGCCGGGGCATAGTCTACGAAAATTCTCTGTTACAATCCGGCAATAATGAAAGCCCCCGGGGTTGTGCTTGCAGTTGCTCTAGTAATTGTTTTCTCATCTTTTTCAGTTTTCTCCCAAACCAATTCAGAGACAGCGGGAAAGAAATCTTCGCCGGCTGATCTGGCGGTTGCGCCCGATCTCAAGCAGCGGCTCGCCCGCTTCCGGCAAGTGCAGATGCCGTTTCACAATGGGGACTTCAGCCCTCGCGAACAGCAGATGGTGGCAAAGCTGGTGGACGCGTGCCGGTACCTCGACGCCATCTACTGGCGACAAATAGACCCCGAGGCTCTGGTGTTGTACGAGTCACTCGAGAAAAAGACGGATGCGAAGTCCGTGGAGTTACGCCGATATTTGTGGATCAACGGCTCACGATTTGATTTGTTGGAAGAAAACGTTCCATTCGTGGGGACTGAGCCGGATCCGCCGGGGCGGGGGTTTTATCCGGCGGGCCTGACGCGGGACCAGATCGAGCGGTATGTGAAGGAGCATCCGGACAAGCGGGCGGAAATTTATAGTCCGACCACCGTCGTCCGATGGCATGGAACCGAATTGGAAGGCTTGCCGTATCACATTGCGTACCGCGCTTTTCTTGAGCCTGCGGCGGCGGATTTGCGCGCAGCGGCCGATTTGAGTTCCGACCCGGCCTTTGCCAATTATCTGCGGCTGCGGGCGGACGCGCTGCTGACCGGCGAGTACTTTAAGAGCGATGTTGCGTGGCTGGATATGAAGCGGCCGAAATTCGATCTGATTTTTGCCCCGTATGAATCGTACGACGATGCGCTGCTGGGAGTGAAAACGACGTACGGGGCGTCGTTGCTGGTGCGCGATGAAGTGGAGAGCCGCAGGGTGGAGGCATTTCAAAAGTATGTGCCTGACATCCAGGACGCGTTGCCGGTGGCGGAGCTTGACCGCCCGTCGAAGCATGGACTGGAAACGCCGATGGAAGTTGTGGACGCGCCATTTCGCACCGCGGACTTGGGCCACGGTTACCAGGCGGTGGCGGATAATCTGCCCAATGATCCGGAACTGCATGCGTCAAAGGGAAGCAAGAAACTTTTCTTTAAGAATTTCATGGACGCACGAGTGAATTACGTGATTTTGCCGTTGGCAAAATACCTGATGCCGGTTGCCCAGGCGGAGCAAGCTTCCGCCGAAGGATATTTGTTGGGGACGGTGATGCACGAGATTTGCCACGGGCTTGGGCCGGACTTTGCCCACAACGCCAGCGGAGAAAAGATTGACATCCGCGAGGCCATTGGGCCAGCATACAGCGGTCTCGAAGAAGCCAAGGCCGACGTGGTGGGAATGTTCAGCTTGAAGTGGCTGGTGGACCATGGCGTTCTCCCCAAAGAGAAGCTGCCGGAGTATTACGCGTCGTATGTGGCGGGAAATCTTCGCACCATGCGCTTCGGCGCCGCCGAGGCCCACGGCCAGGCCGAGATGATGGAGTTCAACTATTACCTGGAGCACGGGGCGATCAAGCGCGACGCGTCGGGAAAATATTCAGTGGATTTCGCAAAGATGCCGGGGCAAATTGAGAGCCTTGCCAAAGAGTTGCTGGAAATGGAGGCGACCGGCGATCGTGCTCGAACCGAAGCGTGGTTCAAGAAATATGATGTGATTCCGCAGGATCTGCAAAAGTCGTTGGACAAAGCTAGCGACGTGCCGGTGGACGTTGACCCGATATTTTCATTCCCCCGAAAGGTGAAATAGTTATCAGCTCTCAGCCTCCAGCCATTCGCTTGGTGCCCGCGGGCGCATCGCGGGTGAAAACATTCGCACCTCTCGCAATCGCCGCTGTGGTCACCCTGGTTCATCTGCTCACCAATCACAATTATGGATTTCACCGGGACGAGTTGCAGGTTCTGAGCGATGCCCGGCATCTCGACTGGGGCTTCGTGCCCTATCCTCCGCTGACGCCCTTTGTGGAGCGAGTTGGGATGTCGATCTTCGGTTTGTCGCTGACCGGGCTGCGGCTGTTCTCAGTAATCGCGCAGGCGCTGGCAATTGTTTTCACCGGGCTGATGGCGCGGGAACTTGGCGGTGGCCGGCTGGCGCAAGTGACGGCCGCACTTGCAGTCGCGCTTTCACCATTACCCCTCTTTGAAGGGACAGAGTTCCAGTATTCTTCGTTCGATTATTTGTGGTGGGTGCTGATTGCGTATTTCATTATTCGGCTGCTGAAAACGGAAAATCCGCACTGGTGGCTGACGATCGGTGCAGTGGTTGGCATCGGGCTGCTGACCAAGTACACCATCTGCTTTCTGGTCGCAGGAATTCTGGCTGGGATGCTGTTGACGAAGGCGCGGCGGTTTCTTTTGAGCGGATGGTTCTGGGGCGGTGCTGCGCTGGCCCTCCTGATTTTCTTGCCGAATTTGGTTTGGCAGATACGGCATGGGTTCATCTCGCTGCACTTTTTGCAGCACATTCACGCGCGTGATGTGGCCGAGGGTCGGGGGCAAGGGTTTGTGAGTCAGCAGTTTCTGATTTGCACCAATCTGTTCTCTGCGCCGTTGTGGATTGCAGGATTGCTGGCTTTCCTGCGCGACCGGCGATACCGCATGCTGGCTTGGATGTATCTGGTGCCGTTTGCACTTTTCTTCTTTAGCAAAGGACGGTTTTACTACGTGGCGGCCGCGTACCCCATGTTGATGGCGATGGGCGCGGCCGCCGGCGAGCGCTGGGTCGAGGGGTCGCTGTCGCGAGGCTGGCGGAGGACGGTAGAAGCTGTGTTCTTCGCCGGGTTGGCGGCATGTGGTTTGTACATTTGCGCGCTGATCTTGCCGATTGCATCCAGCGGAAAGCTGCGAGACTTTGCGCTGGCGAACAACGGCGATCTGCGCGAGGAGATCGGGTGGAGCGAGCTGGTCAAGAGCGTCGCCGGCATACGCGATTCGCTACCCGCCGACCAGCGCGTGAGTCTCGGAGTATTGGTAGGAAACTACGGGGAGCAGGGAGCAGTTGAAATTCTAGGCCAGGAATATCATCTACCGGTGCCGATCAGCATGACCAACTCCTCGTGGTTGCGGGGTTATCCGGCGCCGCCGCCTGCGACACTCATTGTCGTCGGCTTTTCCCGCGAAGATGCGGTGCAGGCATTCACTTCATGTCAACTGGCGGGGCATAACGGCAATCCTTACGGGATCAAGAATGAAGAGAGCGAGTACCACCCCGACATTTTTGTGTGTGGCGGCCCGCGGCTGGGATGGCCGAAGTTTTGGGACGAGTATCAGTCCTTCGGGTGAGCCGCCGCCGAAGGCGATAACAGCAACCGATTTATTGCGCCTTGTTCTCGCTGGTGGATGGCCCGAAGCCGCAACGTCCGCGCCAGCTTTGCCGGAATTGTTCTCGTTCCTCCGGGGTCATGTGCTCCCAGCGTTCGGCCATTCGCTGCCGGAAATTGGAGCGATGAGGGCCGCGCACACGCATACCCAAGTCTCCGAACAGAATCCGGCAGAGAGCGAAAATTGAGATCGCCTGCCAGAAGGTAATTTCTCGCAATCCTAAGACCGCCGGCAGATTCCAGTTCCACAAATGCATCACTACCTCGCCGCCAATCCCGATGAAGGCGGCGATCCCCACCGATGCCGCCAGAGTAATCCATATTCTTTTCATGTTCTGTTCCTCACCTTTCCATAAACTCGTCGTGAATGCTCTGCAACCGTTGGCGCAGATGCAGCACCGCGTAGCGCTTGCGCGAGAGCAGGGTGTTGACGCTTACCCCGCTTTCCGCCGACAACTCCTTGAAGCTGCGTCCTTCGATCTCGTGAGCGACGAACACCTCGCGCTGTTCGTCGGGCAATTCGTCGAGTGCAAATGCCAGCTCATCGAGAAGCACGGTGCCGAAGTAGATCGCTTCCGGCCCGGCATCGGGCGATGGCAACAGATCTTCGATCCGTAGCAGCTCGCCGTCTTCGTCCTCGACGGCTGCGTCGCTGAAATTCTCCGGCCTCTTCTTGCGAAAAAGATCGGTGATGCGATTGCGCGCGACCCGAAAAAGCCAGCCGGTCACGTGCTCAATCGGCATCAGCAGGCGGTTGGCTTCCACCAGTTCGTAGAAGACTTCCTGAAGAAGATCTTCCACGTCGGCTTCATTGGGCACCCGCTTGCGGATGAAATTGCGCAGCCGGGACCGTTCTTCCGCAACGATTTCGGAGACTTGACGATCTTGCTCGGTCATCGCGGTGATGCCCGATGGCTCATGCATCCATTCCTATAGACGGACGAAGGGCGGAAATATTGTAGGGATTCTGACCTTCGGTGCAGTTGAGCTCCCTCTGGGGAGGCGGCGGATGCGGTTCTCAGCAACTGCCCACGTGCTTATGCCCGGCCAGTTCAAACAAGAAACGAATTGCGTCCGCAAATGGCGCTTCGTCCGCGGACTTCCGATCAACGTCGGGGCACCAGCGGGCAACGACACGGTAGTTGCCATCTTGGACGCCTTCCAGTATCCACTCGGCCCCATCAAATCCGGTGCTGGGCAGGGCCGTAGGCATGGTCCAGAAGTGCGCCTGATCTAATCGGGTGAAAAATTTCGTGACACGATCGCTTGGAATCTGAGCTGACTCATCGAGATGTGTGGTCTTGCGTTCCCCATCGCCAGTTTTCATGGTGATCTGTCCTGTTCCATCTTGTTGGACGGTTAAGGTTAGTACACTCGGACCAGTGAAGGCCGGCAGGTAAGTGAACCGGTATGTCGTCGGGCCTCCTGAAGACGGTGGCCAGAGCGGAGTCTCCCCGAGCGCGTACATATCGCTGGAGAACCAATGGACCTCAAAATCAGCGGCACGACCTGTAAATATTTGCGGCGGGAAATACGTGACGACGAATTGTGCGTTGTTCTTCTCAAGTGTTGTCAGGCATAGGCTGGAAATCTTCTTGACAGGCGATGAGTCCGGGATTCCCGCCAGCACCGCCTTTATCGCCTCGAACCGCTCCCGCTTACGGATCCCCCATGTGCCTCCCGCAATGCCATTAGTGACTGCCTCTCGATCCTGGTCGTGCAACTGGGCCATTGCTGCCAGGAAACCATCAGTATCCGAGAGCAAAGCTTCGCCATAGAAGTCAGTTAGGTAAGTGAATCGAAACAGAATCGGCAAAACGGTCTTGTCGCCGCTCTTGTACACGTCAACCAGAGTCTGAACGTTCTCGTTAAGATCCTTGCATTCGCGGCTCGAGACCTCATCGCGCCGAAGACAAGCGTTGATCCGCTTGAGAGCTTGATCTCGGCGGTCGCCCGGAGATGACTCGGCGTGGGATGAGATCGAAATGCCTACAGCCAAAAGCAAGGCGAGGATTTTCATACGGCATTTTCCTCTGTTCTACCCCACAAACTCCACCCTAGGCTCCACCGAAATAATCCCGGCGTGGTAACCCATGTCCAGCAATCTGCGGATCGCTTCTTTGCCATCCGGGCCGTAGTCCAGCGTACGCTCGTTTACGTACATGCCGACGAAGCGGTCGGCCATCTGCGGATCTAAGTCGCGGGCAAACTGCATGGCATAGGCGAGGGCCTGCTCGCGGTGGTCGAGGGCGTACTGAATGCTGTCGCGCAGCGCGGTGGAGACGGTCGAAATCAGTTCGCGAGCCGAGGCTGCGGCGGATGGCGTTGCCTCCGAGGGGCAGCGGCAGGCCGGTGGTTTGCTGCCACCACTTGCCGAGGTCCACGATGCGGTGCAGGCCGGATTGATCGTAGGTGAGCTGGCCTTCGTGGATGATTAATCCGGCTTCGTATTTGCCCGCCAGCACGCTGGGGATAATCTGATCGAACGGCACGACTTCGGTTTCGATTCCCGGCGCGAACAACTTCAGCGCCAGATACGCGGTGGTGAGCTTGCCGGGGATGGCGATCGTCTTGCGTTTGATTTCGTCGAGCGCGAAGGCGCGCGGCGCGACAATCATTGGCCCGTAGCCTTCGCCGACACTGCCGCCGCACGTCATGAGCGCGTAGTGGTCCTGTATATAAGGATAAGCGTGAAAGGAAACGGCAGTGACGTCGTAAACGCCGTCGCCGTCTGCGCTCATTGCCTGCTGGTTCAGCGTCTGAATGTCGCAAAGAGTGTGAGTGAAGCGCAGGCCGGGAACCTGGACTTTGTTGGTGGCGAGGCCGTAGAACATGAAGGCGTCGTCGGAATCTGGGCTGTGGGCGATGCTGATTTCGCGGGTTTCAACGGCGGTAAGGCTCGACAAAGTTTTCTCCCCTTAAATCTCGTGATCGGCTTCGTGCTGATCAGGTTCCGGCGGGCGGTTTTGGGCATTGTTCAGCCGCTGGCGCACGCGAATGTATGCAGACAAAGCGGCCCACACCACAGCCCCGGCGGCGCAAAGCACGATCAAAAACCACCAGATCATCCGCACGGCATTAAGGATACCAAACTGTGGAGGGCGGTGGCTGCACGGCGTCGCAAGTGCAGTGGCGGTTCATCGCTAATTGCCAAGTACGGTGTGTGATCCCGCGCCTCCAATCACCCGTGAGTACTTAGGCGCTGGCGCTTCGCATAGGCCGCGACTTTCAGGCGGTTTCCGCACAGTTGCATGCTGCACCAGTGGCGTGTCCCCTTTTTGCTGGTGTCGTAGAAATGCAGAATGCACTGTCCACACTTGCGGACACGATCGCGATCCCCACTAGCCAGCAAGTCCGCCGCACCGTAAGCCAAGGGAGCAAACAGGTCCTCGGGATGGCGCGGTTCGAACCACGGTTTCATCGTGAGAGCATTTCCGGTAGCCTGGAGCTTGCTAACCGTGGGGTGCGCCGCCATCAGCTGATTTAACTCTTCTACCGTGGCGCGATGGACGTCAGCGCCACCCTCCCAGGCAAGAATCTCTTTTCTCAGCTTCTCTCGAAATTGACGCATGGCGTCGAGCGTCCGTCGTGCGACGGCCGATTCCCCCCACTGCCGTTGGAGGTTCGTCACCTCACGAGAGTTCAGTAACCCCGCCGCTTGAAACCAGCGCAAGAGCGCGCTGAAATCGGGCAGCAACTCCGTGGCCTCGCCGTTCTGGACCGGCCGCGTGTTCAGGAAATCCAGGGTCAGTTGGTTGCCAACAAAGAGGAACCCATCTCTCCAGGGCGAATCAGCGACCTTTCCGCGCTGTCTCATAATCTCTTCAAATTGTAACACCGATAATGTATCTTTTAAGCGGTTAGTACAATCTGATGGTGTAAGCCGGCAAAACGTTGCCGGACCGGCACCCGAATTCAGACTGCCGCAAATCCCAGAGGAGACACATTATGACTCGCTATCAACACGCCATCGTCGACGGCTCCAAAATCTTCTATCGCGAAGCCGGCTTGAAAACTTCCCCAACCCTACTCCTGCTGCACGGTTTTCCGTCGTCGTCGCACATGTTCCGCAACCTCATTCCGGTCTTGGCCGACCGCTACCATGTGATCGCGCCTGACTTGCCGGGATTTGGTTTCTCGGACGCCCCCGACCGTCAACAGTTCGCTTATACGTTCGAACATCTGGCCAAGGTCATCGACACTTTCACTCAGACGATCGGTCTCGAACACTACGCAATTTACCTCTTCGATTACGGCGCGCCTGTCGGCCTCCGCCTGGCCCTGGCGCATCCAGAGCGGGTCACGGCAATCATCTCCCAGAACGGCAACGCCTATGAAGAGGGCCTGAGCCAGGGCTGGAACCCGATCCAGAAGTACTGGAAAGAACCAACCCCCGAAAATCGTGAAGCGTTACGTGGCTTTCTTACACCTGAAACGACCAAGTTCCAATACGTTCATGGCGTCTCAGACGAGTCGCTTGTGGCGCCGGAAGCATACCAACTGGATTCTGCGCTGCTGAGCCGGCCCGGTAACGATGAGATCCAGCTCGATCTGTTCCTGGATTATGCCAGCAACGTTGCGCTCTACCCAAAGTTCCAGGAGTATTTCCGTACATTCCAGCCGCCGCTACTGGCTGTTTGGGGGAAGAACGACCCATTTTTTCTTCCGCCCGGAGCAGAGGCATTCAAACGCGACAACCCGAGCGCAGAAATACACTTCTACGACACTGGCCACTTCGCGCTGGAAACCCATTATTGGGAGATTGCCGACGCCATTCGTGAGTTCCTCAATCGCAAGCTGGCAGGGCAGGCGAGCGCTGCATGAGGTGATTCGTGCTCGCCCAGTAAAATGCTCACGCTTGTAGGCAGACGGCTGCCGCTCATTGACCTGATTTTGACATCAGCTTCTCGATCTCATCCGGCGACTGCGGCAAAGCCTCGGTCAGCCGGATGAGCTTGCCGTCTTTATCCACGTAGTACATGTCTTCGATGCGGACGCCGAGTTTTTCTTCTGGAATGTAGATGCCGGGCTCGATGGTGAAAATCATGCCCGGACCAAGTGGGACGGTGTAGTCACCTGGGTCGTGAACGTCGAGTCCAACGTAGTGGCCGAGGCCGTGGATGAAGTACTTGCCCAGCGGCTCGCCTGTGGAATCTTTCCCGTGAGTGTTGATGTAGTCGTAGGCGGCCTGGTAGATGGAGTCGGCTGACTTTCGCTGCAGGTGCGATTTGCCGGACACGAATGCCGCCATGGCAGCCTTCTGCGCGCCGAGAACGATTTCGTAAATCTCGCGCTGGCGCGGCGTGAATTTGCCGTTGGCGGGCATGGTGCGGGTAATGTCGGAGGCGTACAGCGAATATTCCCCGGCCGCGTCCATTACGATGAGATCGCCGGACTGAATCGTGCCCGAATCGTCGGAATAATGCAGCACCGTGGAGTTGATGCCCGAGCCGACGATGGGAGCATATGCCGGCCGTTCGCACCCGCGCTTGCCCCATTCATATTGCAGAAGCGCAGAGATCTCGCGCTCCGTCACGCCCGGTTTGATGGCGCGTATGGCGGCGAACTGCGCGGCGATCGAAGCGTTCGTGGCTTTGCGGACCAACTCGACTTCACCGGCGTCCTTCACCGTGCGCAATGACCCCAGCAACGGACGAATGTCCTGATAACTGGTCCCCACCGGGAAGGCGTTTGCATTCTTCAGCCAGCCTAGCGGTTGAGTGGAGTTGGAATCATCGTTCGCCGTGGGAACGTCGGTGTAGATCTTGACGCCGTGATCGGGGAACAGGCTGACCATGCGATCGCGCAGTTGGTCTAGACTTTCGACGCGATCGACGCCGGTCAGCTCCGCGGCCTTTGCGTTTTCAGGGCCGAGCTTGGGGCCGGTCCAGTGCTCCTCGGATTGATTACGGCTGGGCAGAAAAAGAATTTCGCTGTAAGGCCGGGCTGGAACATCGCCCTTCGCTTCGCGAGCCGACACGACTAGCAAGGCTGCACCGGGTTCCGGCCATCCGGTCAAGTAATAGAAATTGTCGTCGGGGCGATAGCCGTAGATTGCGTTGGGGCCCTCAGCCTCAGGAGGCGCGAACACCAGCGCCACGCCGCCATCGAGTTTTGCAGCGAGCTTTTCGCGGCGCGCGTGGTAATCGGAGCCAGGTTGACGGTCAAGAGCGCTGGCTAGCAGGCAAACGGAAACCACCGAGCAGAGAACAGCGGCACGCAAAAGTTTTCCCATTAGGTCTTTTTTAATTCCTATTTTCCTGTCAAAGATTTTGAAGCAGAGACAAAAGCGTCCACATTGCTCTTATCCACCAGTGCCGATCCGGTGTCCACGAACGCGGGCACAGGAGCAAAACTGTCGCGGGTCCAATCGGAATCGAGCGTGCCAAGATTTTCATGGTGCAAATCATCCAGCATCTTAAGGCCCACATAGGCCATGGTGTAAGGCTTCTGAGAGATGGTGGCTGAGATCACTCCCTTTTGGATCCACCCCAGCGTCGCAGGGTCGGCATCCATCGCGATCACCACTCTTCCCTTAACTCCATTGTTGTCGAGCACCGTAGCCACTTCGTTCCCGGAGATCGCCTCCAGGCACACAAATGCGTCGATGTGTTCCTTCTTGTCATTGCCAAGGAATTGAGTTGCGGTGTCGAAAGCAATCCGAGGATCGCCTTTGATATCCACGATGTGAGTGACTTTGATCTGCGGAAAAGCTTCCAGCGCGTCCAGATATCCGCGCAGCCGCTCGTTGAGGTTAGGCTGCGTGGGCATGGTAAAGACGGCAACAGTGCCTTTGTTCCTGAGTTCCTGCGCCAGGCGCTTGCCGCCCGTCTGTCCCGCTTGAAAATTGTTGGTGCCAATAAAGAACAGGCGTTTGCTGGCAGGAGAGTCGGAGTCAATGGTGATCACCGGAATGCCGGCTTTGATCGCGGCGTCAATGTCATCTTTGAGAAGGTTGGCATCGGCTACGGAAATGAGGATGCCGGTCGCTTTCTTGCTGACCGCGCTCTGCAGCGCCTCGCGCTCGGCGGCGGGATCGTAGGTGTCGGGTCCGGTGACGGCGTAAGCGACTTTCAACTGCTGGCCCGCCTGGGCCAATCCGGCGCCGGCGCTCTGCCAATAGGGCACTTTGATGTTTACGGAAACCAAAATATAGGTTTCACCGCTGTGCTGGTCTCCGCAACTCAGGAGCGGAGCCAAACCAGCCGCCAATAGGAGACGAACTGCCAAACGGCGATAAGTCATAGGGCCTCCTTGCAGGCGTGAAGCGACTGGCATTCTAAACCTCTGCCAGGGCAAAGGAAAGGAAGCCCCGGTTGACGGTGTGGACGTTTCGCTAAACCCCAACCGGGAAGGGCTTAGAGTGACTCTCCGCGGCGCTAAGGGAAATGCCAGTGAAACGGCCCTGCAGCAGCGACATCAGGCCGGTGTACCAGTAGCCCACGACAAATAAAAGCAGAAACGGAACGGTGAGATAGTTCTCGTTCTGCAAAGCGTAGAAAACGGTCATCGCGAAGTAGCTGCCGATCAGTAATTCCACCCAGGGAACCCAGCCGAGACGTTTGCGGTATTTTGTGGCCTGGACTTTGTCTTTCTTGTTTTCGACGCGATACTTCGGGGTACGAGCGAATGCGCTCTGCTTGCCAACCAGCGCTTCAAGAACTGCAATGGTGTTGGTGAGAGTGAGGCCAATGCCAAGCGCCATCAGGAAGGGCAGATAGAGAAGCGCCCGCGGCCAGGTTTTTGGAAACAGCTCGCGCTGCGAGACCAAATAGAAGCTCGAGATCGAAAATGTCGAGGCCAGAAACAGAGGGATATCAATGTAAAGCATCTGAAACCAGCCCTGGTAGAAGCGGATGACCATAGCCGGAAGCAAAAGTACCGACAGAATCACCATCAGCGGATAGCTCAAGTTCGCGGTCAGGTGGTAGCAGGCCTCAAGCTTCACGCGGAAGGGCTGGTCGCTTTTCAGCACGCGAGGCAGAATCTTCTTTCCCGTTTGGATGAGGCCTTTGGCCCAGCGTGCTTGCTGCGTCTTGAATGCCGTCATTTCAACCGGAAGTTCGGCAGGGCATTCGATGTCCTGGCGATAAATAAATTTCCATCCCTTAAGCTGGGCGCGGTATGAGAGATCGGTGTCTTCGGTGAGCGTATCGTGCTGCCAGCCACCGGCTTCCTCGATAGCTTGCCGTCGCCAGATTCCGGCGGTGCCGTTGAAATTAAAAAACACATCGTGACGGGCGCGGCCGGAATGCTCGAGCACGAAGTGGCCGTCGAGCAGAATGGCTTCGACTTCGGTCAGAAAAGAATAATTGCGGTTGATATGGGTCCAGCGGGTCTGGACCATGCCGACTTTTGGGTCGGTGAAGTGATGAATGGTGCGCAGCAGAAAATCCGGCGGCGGAACGAAGTCGGCGTCGAAGATGGCAACGAATTCACCAGTCGCGGTTTTCAATCCTTCATGCAGGGCGCCGGCTTTGTATCCTTCGCGGTTAGTGCGATGGATATAGCGGACCGGGTGCCCTTGTGCCGCATAGTGCTCGACCAGGCCACGGGCCACTTCGACGGTTTCGTCGGTTGAATCGTCGAGCAGTTGAATGTCGAGCTTCTCGCGCGGATATTCAAGCCGGCAAATGGCCTGCAACAGGCGGTCCACAACGTACTGCTCGTTGAAAATCGGCAGCTGCACCGTGACTCGTGGCAGGTCGGCGAACTGCTCGGCGGGTTCGAGCGTCTTGTTTTTCTTCTTCTTATAGTAGAGATACACCAGAGTGTAGCGGTGCATTCCATACGAAGCCAGCAGAATCAGGACGATGAAATACGGGATCAGCAACGCCATGTCGAAGGCGTTGGCTTTGTACAGGCCTTTGAAAGTGGTGTCGAAAAAGTGCTGGCGGACGTATTGCGAGAGGCTGTGCTGGGCCAGAAGGACGGCGAAGGCTGGGACTGACAACGTCATCTATACAGGGATGGCCCGCCCAGACGGAAGGCGGGTCGCACCGGAACTCTCTATTGTAATCGACGGGAGCGCAAGTACGGGAATGCAGCTAAGGCTGGCTTTCGGCGGGCAGTTTCAGCACGACCCCTTTGCGTTCGCCCGGGTCGAGTTTGACGGTTTGCCCCAGGGCTTCGTGGGCGGCCACGAAATCAGGATCGGTGATGTCGTCGGCGGTGTCGTCCAGCGTAAAGACTTGATAGTCCCCGGGATTCAGTCCGCGCAGAGCGAAGTGACCTTGCCGGTCGGTCGTGACTTGCTGGTAAATGTCGCGGCGTTTGCGGCGGCTGGCATCGGGGACGCAGACGACCAGGATGTCGGCGACGGGCTTGCCGTCCTCATCCACAACGTTGCCCTCGATCGAGCTGCCCTCGGCGCTGGCGACGATTTCGAGCGAAGTCAGTCCGCCGGTGAGTGAGAACCCGGAGTCGCCCACGTCTTTTCCGTTGAGAACGACTTCCTTCATGATGTAATCGCGCCACGCCTCACCGTTGGAATTGGAAGTGACGATTACGTGATAGTTCCCGGCCGGAGCTTCGATATTGAATGATCCGTCTTTGGCAACCTTGCCCCCCGCGGGGCCGTCGGAGTTCTCTCGCTCGTCGGGATCGATCTGAATGTTCAACTGCGTCCAGTCGGGGGTCTGCCCGTTGCTTGTGTCCATACGAAAGCGGCCACGAATCTGACTGGGCGGCTCGGGAGAAAGTTGGAGTCCGTCGACGTCGGCATCGCGGACTTCGATGGTTTGGCTGGCACGAACAGGTCTCCAGCCATCCGGCCCCTGCGCGATTACTTGGGCGTTGTAGGATCCCGGCAGGACACCCCCGACTTCGAAGGTTGAGTTGGGAAGGAGTGGCCCTTGAAATTGCCGGCCCACCTGACCATCCAGTGAGTGGAACACTACGGTCGCGTCTCCTCGCTCTGTCGCGTTCTGCGGCCGTCGCGCTGCTACACCCGAAACGCTCCCCCGCACCGTAAACGTCTTGCTAGAGACTAAATTGAAGTTGGCGCTGGATTCATCCCCGGAGTGAACTTGGATTCTTGTCGCCTGCCGCCGATCCAGCGTCCCCGGGTAAAACGTTGGAGCATAGACTCTAGTCTCGTCCGGCTTGGCGTTTTCAGTTACCGGTGTCTGAGAGGCCAGTGCCATGACCAGAAACTCTCCATGGGGAAGGCCGCTGATCCGGTATTCGCCCAAGTCGTTGGTCTGTGTTCCGCCGAAACCGTTTTGGCTCGTAGGTGACATCGCCATCACTTGCACGCCCGGCAGCGGGTCACCGTCTTCATCCACGATCTTTCCCTCGATCACTCCCGCGGGCAGCATACGAAAGAGCAGGCCGGTGAGGTTCTGACCTGGGGCGACAGAAAGCGATGCTGAGGAATAGGTATGAGACCTGCGGTTCGTAGTTACGAAGCCATTGCGTTCGAAGGTGACTTGATAGTCTCCGGCCTGCACTTCATCTATTTGGAAGTGGCCTTCGGCGTCGGTCACGCCGGTGTGGGGGCTCGGCTCATTCCTGCCGCTCAGGGAAATTCCTTCAGCAGAAGTCAGCGAGACCAGAACCTTTCTCAACGGAGTCCCGCCGGGATATTGCACCACCTGGCCCGCCACAGTTGACGTGGGCTGTTTTGCGGAGGGCGCGGCCTGCGCAGCCGAAATCCCCGCCAGCAGTAAACACCAGAAAGCCACCATCGCGAGGCGCATATTTAGATTGGACGCAGGAATCGGCTTAATGGTTCCCTGTGACTTGGACTTAACCCCGCCGACATGATCCGGATGACCCGGGTAACCGGCAAAATGGCCGGTCCTGCTGGGGTGCCATGATATCCTGAATACAGTAGCTGCGTTCGTCCTTTTGGGCAATTCCTCCGCAGTTCCCTAGAGAAATTAAAGACAAGTTAAGCGGTTTCCTAGAGACAAAGAAGAGAAGCAAAGAACATGATTTCAGTCGGCAACGTGTCCATGCGCTACGGCGCAAAAATTCTGTTTGATGAAGTATCCACAGGCTTTACGCCGGGGAAACGCTACGGCCTGACCGGGCCGAACGGGGCGGGGAAGTCCACGTTTATGAAGCTGCTGTCGGGCGAACTGGACCCGCAGAAGGGGACCGTCGTGCGGCCGAAAAAGCTGGGCGTTTTGAGCCAGGACCAGTTTGCCTTCGACAAGTACCGGGTGATCGATACCGTCATCATGGGAAACAAGCGGCTGTGGGCGGCTCTCGAAGAGCGCGACAAGCTTTACGCGAAACCGGAGATGACCGACGCCGACGGCATGAAGCTGGGTGAGCTGGAAGGAATTGTCGGCGAGGAAGACGGCTACACCGCCGAGAGCGATGCCGCCGTTCTGCTGCAAGGGCTGGATATTCCCGACGAAATGCACGAGCGCAAAATGGGCGAGCTGCCGGGCGGACACAAAGTTCGCGTGCTACTGGCGCAGGCGCTTTTCGGGCATCCGCAAGCGCTGCTGCTCGACGAGCCTACCAACCACTTGGACTTGGATTCGATCCACTGGCTACAGGGATTTTTGAATCAGTTTGAAGGCGTGCTGATTGTGATTTCGCACGACCGCCATTTTCTGAACCGCGTGTGCACCCACATCGCCGACATCGATTACGAAACCATCATCACTTATACCGGCACTTACGACGATATGGTCGTCGCCAAAACGCAGGTGCGGTCGCAGATTGAGAGTCAGAATGCACAGCGGGAGAAGAAAATTTCGCAGTTGAATGACTTCATCGCGCGCTTCTCGGCAGGAACGCGGTCGAGCCAGGTGCAGTCGCGGCGCAAGGAAGTCGAGCGTTTGCAGGTGACGGAGCTGGCGCGGTCGAACATTCAGCGTCCGTATTTGAAGTTTGATCAGAAGCGTCCGTCGGGGAAGCACATTTTAGAAATCGAAGGCATCAACAAGTCGTACGGCGAGGTTCCCGTGGTGCGCAACTTCACAGCCAGTGTGACTCGCGGAGAAAAGATCGCCCTCATGGGCCGCAACGGCGCTGGCAAAACCACGCTGGTGAACGCGCTGCTGGCGAATGCTCCGACCATCACCAATGCCGAGCTGCGCAAGACCAGCGGCTACGATGGCGACTTCATCGACGACGGCAAAGTGATCTGGGGCCACGAAGCTTCGGTCGGATACTTTGCTCAGGACCACAGGGCGCTGATCGAGCCGGGGACGACGGCGTTTGAATGGCTGCATCAGTGGGACCCAGGCGCATCAACGGAAGAAATTCGCGGCTTGCTCGGCCAGATGCTCTTCCCGCGTGAAGACGCCGACAAGAAGACCGAAATTCTTTCCGGCGGCGAAGCCAGCCGCCTGTTGTTCTGCAAACTCATGCTCCAGAAACCTAACGTGCTGGTATTCGACGAACCGACGAACCACCTTGATCTCGAATCCATCAACGCGTTGAATATCGCGCTACAGAAGTTTCACGGGACGGTCTTCCTGGTCTCGCATGACGAGGATCTGGTCGACGAAGTGGCGACGCGTGTCTGGCACTTCGAAGGCGATCACAAGATCACGGACTTCAAGGGCGCGTACGAGGAGTATCAGGCGGTAGTGGCATAACTAGGGTATTCGCCCTAGGCTTCTGTTGAATTCAATAAAAATCTCGTCAGAAGTAGCCGCTTGTCGGCTATTATTTTCCGGGCTTCCTTCGCGTTTCCCCGCTGAAAGTCAGTGCGCCGTACTCGAAGAGTCGAGACTTGTTTCAGGAGTTCCCCGGTGAAAACTACGTTCTTTCTCGCGGCCATTCTCGGCCTGTGCGCGAGTGCTGCCGCACAAACCTTTGCCTGTCCTTCGGGCACAGAGGACATGTTGAACTACTTTGTGATGGCATATCCCAATCGCGTTGATCGCTACATGGGACCCGGCAACGCGAACCCGATCTACAGCTCGATCAATCCCGAACTGCAAGCCGTTTTTGCCCCTCAGGGATATTTCGTGTGGACCAAGAGCTTGAACGGTTATCCCTGGGATGTGAAAACATACGACGCCAATTACGTGTACGACCGGAGCACGGAGCTGAATTGGAACGATCCCAGCACCTTCAAGCGATTTAACGTCGATCTGCCGATGTCCCCGCGATGTATACCGGTCAACCGGGCCAGCCACAACCTTCACATCAAGCCGGCGCAGTCGGCCTTCACTTTCTATAACAGCTGCACTCCGCAGCAAACGTCAAATTTAGGATACGTGGTCAACTCCATCACCAAGCCGGCAATGATCGACACGGGCGGCAGTCTCGGACAGGTGCTGACTCGGCAGTTCAAGTATCAGTACGGTTGCGACTCGAGCTACTCGAACTGTACCGACATGGAGGTGTTCAGTCTGGGATATCAGATTGGACTCTATGACTGGAAGCACTACATCGCGCAAAGCGGTTCGTGGGTGATGCATCAGGAATCCGTGATTAACAACTTCAGTCTTGGCCAGACCACGCCGCTGTTCATGTGTACGAACACGTACCAGTAATAATGATGAGAGGTCGTCAGGGCGCAGCAAGCTTCGCGCCCTGCAATCCTGCAACCGCTAGTGCAGCGCCACAGTTCCCCGCGGACGCACAGAAAGCAGTAGTGCTGCCAGCGCTAGCCTGATCACGGCTTTGCCCCAGATCAAGTAGGAGGGATACAAACCGTCGAGCAGTCTGGCGGACAGCACCGCGGTCACGCTGAGGACGCAGAGCCCCACTATGAATGCGTCTATGATGGCCACGTTGCGCGCGGGATCGCGGGCGGCGAAGAACAGCATCGCGCTGACCATCAGCATGACGCCGCCCAGCTCCTTAACCATCGCCAGCATCAAAGCAGAAACCTCTGATACCGGAGGATGCATGAACATCCACATGATCAGCGGACGGTTGCTGACGATCATCAACACCGCGATAACTGCGATCAGCGCCGACACCAATCGCAATCCGAACGACAACCCACGGTAAGGTGGTTTGGACATGAGACAGCCCTCCTGTTCACGGCGGGACTATATCACGTGGAGAAAGGCCTCAGATTTCTAACGGCATAAGACAGCGGTCGCGGCCTATGCCGCCTTCCCGGCCGGGCGCGCCTCAGCAACCGCACCGCGACGGAACCCCTTCACCGCAAAAATTGTCAGCACGATGAAAGCTACTCAGAACAATCCCTTGCGCGATGGCGAACGGCGGCTCTTTCTGCGTCGGCGCCAGCGCCTTCAAAGCTGAGATTTTTTCGAACGACTGCACCACCAGGACGAACACGTTGAAATACAGCGCGATCATGGCTGTGATGACGTAGGTCGTCCGCCAGGGGCCGGCGAGTTGAAGCGGGTAGCGCGCGACGATGGCAATCGCCAACACGATCATCGACAGAATGCCAACCTTAATTCCGGGCGTAACGCCGTTGAATGGGAACCCGAAGCCGGTCACGCTGGTCAGCACCGTGGTTGTCAAAAAGAGCGCAGTCATGCGGCCGAGCCGCTTGCCGCCGATCATGCCATACATCACGACGAGGCCCGAGGCAATCCCGATCAGGCTGATCAAGACGTGGATGAGCGTGTAGGTGGCGGCGGGCATGCCGAGGATCGTGTCCGTGGTGATCGGTGTCATGGCGGTGTGGAGGCAGCGTCCTTTCGTCGAAAAACGCCCCTGATGTTACGCCGCGACGAAGCGAATTTCCATGTTTACTGGAGAGTAAACTGGGGGTTTAGCCTGGACAACCCAAACCGAGGGTGCCCCATTCTTTCGCGTTTTTTGCGAAAGGGTGGGAACCCGGTCTGTGTGCACAACGGGATTTCCGATCGCGCGCGGAAGTCCGAACGTCAAAGCTAAGAGCCAAGAGCTGATTTTCACGCTGCGCCAAAGCGTTCCGCCGCCCGCGCCCTGGCCTTAGCGGCTTCTTCTTCGCGGTTCTTGGGCGGGGCGGTGGTTTCGAGCGCGCGCAGCAGCCGCTCGGAGATCGCCAGCCACTTCCTCCACCGCCGCCAGGAACACGGCTTCATTGGCCTTCGACGGTTTGGTGAACCCGCTGATCTTTCTCACAAACTGTAGCGAAGCCGCGCGCACCTCTTCCTCCGTGACCGGCGGATCGAAGTTGAAAAGCGTTTTAATATTTCGGCACATCGGGGTGACCTCGGGTTGTTTGAACGCCTTTGCGTGTGAAGTTCGTTTTAGCTACTCCGGTTCGGATAAGCCCTCGACATCATTCATACGGCCGTACAATGCGAGGGACCAGCCGACTAAGTATAAGAAGTATGTTACCCAACGGCACACTCCGTAAAGTGTGTCGTAAGCAGTCTGCACCTGTTTCGCACGAGTGAGGACGGCGTCATAAAAGACGATGACTTCTAAGTCCGACACCGTTATTTCGGCCGTGCTCAGGAAGAGGCCGGCGGCCGCAACGAAATCCGGTGGCTTCCTTTGCAGATATTCTTTCCGTTTAGCCTCCACCTCTTTCTCCCGCGCATCGACTCGCGCCTTGATCTGTTCGGCTTGCTTCCGAGCCTCCGCGGATCGAGGGAGTTCATCGATTAGCCGCAGGAGGCGTTCATATCCAGCTTCGATACTTGCCTCGCGTTCTTGCAGTACAAGTGCGCCCGACTGCACCTCCGCGGAATAAGTCGACCTGTCCGTTACGTTGGGCGCCCAATTTGTTGCTAATTGCGTCCAACTTTAACTGCGTTGCGATCTGCTGGGTCGACACATCGTCGATGCTTTCCTCAATACCGATGGCATTTTCGGTAGCGATTATGGAGTCGTCCAGATCCTTTATTCGCTCCTTGAAGCCGTCTTTCACAATAAACGTCGCCAACACAATCGTTGCCCCAGCGAAGGTCAGCATTCTGGCTCGTCTTGCCGATTTCTTTTTCTCCGCCTGCGACCTTGGCTTCTTACCTGAGTTACTCATGCCGCCTCCCATCGTTAATGCCGGAATTGTAAGGCCTGAGCCACGGGAGATCAGCCCGCCCCTAGATTTCACCGCGATCCACGTAGGCTGTTACTTCGGGGAGGATCCCTCGTTGGAGCTGGGCTTTGAAGTCGGGGAGAACCTCGCCTCAAGCACCACATATTTCTCGCGAACGTTCTGATCGTAGAATCGGTCGCTCAGAGTCGTAGCTGCTCTGCGGACGGTATCCAGCTTCCTCCGCAAGAAATTCACAATCGTTCCGACGCCGACCACGACAACGAGCAGGCACTGGATGCCACCCAGGAATCTTTCGGCAAATACCTTTGGCAAGTCCGAAATAAAGAACGGAATGAAGACCGAAGTCAGTAGGGCATCAGGCCACGAGTATTGGATGCCGCTCGCTCGCGCAACTCCGTAGTAACCAAAGGAGAAAAGAATAGCAATGTAAATGTAGATAGACCCAAAGAACAAGATCCCCAAAACCCACGCCCACCTCGACATCAGGTAAGGGTCCTTCAGGAATTCCAGTATCTTTCGCCACAAACTCAGCTGATTCCACAGGTTTTGCAATTCGTTGTCTGGGGCTGAGTCGAGCGTTATGGCAGCGAGGGCCGCAAGGGCATTTTGTAGGCCTCCGGTTAGGGCTGTTCCAGCTTTCTTCAACCAAGGATCCGAGAAAAGCAAGATCGTCAAAAGAAGGAAGATCTTTCGCGCCAAGTTGGCCAAGACGACTATGAGGCACAGCCACACAATCCCGATATGAGTTGTGACAAGCAGGAGAACGCACCAGAGGAGCATGAACCTTTGAAATGGTCGTAGCAGGAAGCGCAGTAACCGCAAGGCCCCTTCTTTGCTGGAGATTCGACTTTCAGGGCTGGCAGAGAGCACTGGAACAATTGCCGACGTGGCACCTTGGTTGGCGACGAGGGGAGCAGCCAGTTGCGGACTCGCCTGGGACTTGAACCATCTGTTCATCCGTCGTAGCAGCAGAAAGCACAGATAGAGGGCGTACCCCAGCACGACGAAAGGGAAAAAGTAAATGTATAGCCGACTCAGAAGGGTCTTCCAGAAGCCTGACCCGGTGAGAAAGGAGAATGTGACCAGAAGAGCGAAGAGCACGAACTCGGAAGTGGAGAGGCGAAGGACGCGCGTACAGTTGGCAATCAGCGTGGACTGAAAATTCAAAAAGAGAACGGCGTGAATCCATAGGAACGATGCAAGAAGGAACGTCGTGGCTTTTCTAATTCGTTCAGAGAGCAGTTGCATAGCCATCGCGGAGGATGCGGGCTCAAGCTCGCGTCCGAAAATGTTACTGGTCAGAAAGATTACATGCGTAGTTGCACCGAATGCACGAACTTTCTCTCGGCCGGACCGGATCGGCCCGTCATTGCGCAGACTAGTTTGGGGTTGGAGCCAAGGGCAGCCAGTCTGGCAGCCGAAGTTCTCGGATCCTCCACAGGGGTGGCCAGCCAGCCCGTTCGCGCTGACAGTGGAGTTCCCCGGCTCTTCCGGGTAAAGTTTCTTCTATGGGAACACCAGAGACATCCACAACCATTGATGAGTACCTGCGCAAGCGGCTGCTGCCGGTGGAAGGGGCGATTCCGCGGCTTCGCGGAATCGACATGTACGGCAACTCCATTCCCGCCGGGGCCGTGGGCGGAGACCTTTTTGAATACATCAATTTTCAGCAACGCTACAACATTGACGCGCGGATCGCACGCGCCATCAAATTGGCCAGCCAATATCTCGAACCGCTTCCGCAAGGCGAGACTCCGCGAAACTCGGTGGACGATCATGTGCTGTGGTTGGAATCCAGGCCCGGTCACGAGCGCGAGCGCAGGAATCGAGTACAGAAAGGCAAAGAGTTCAGAGGAATTGCGAGTCGCCGAAGTTCTGCCGGAACTCCGCACCACGGCGGGAGTGCTGTTGGTGGATGCTCAGGGGCACGGAATTATCTCGGCGAAGATTGCCTCGACCGTGCACGATACGTTTCACGCATTGATGCTTTCTGAACTTGATCGCTACGGGAAGACAACGCCGGGGCTGTTCGAGAAGATTAATCTGCGGCTGGCGCAGTCCGTCACCGCACGCAACGCTTTAGGACGGAATGCGAACGACAACGCGCGCGAGATCGCGACCATGCTGTATGGCGAGATGCGCTCCGAGGGGCTTTTCCGTTTTGTGAATTTCGGCCATCCATCGCCTCTGGTCTTCTCCGCAGAATATAGAAGGTTCGTGGAGATCCACGAGGATCAAATGGTACAGTTCCCGCCGCTGGGCCTGGAAATTCCCGAGGACCATCCTGACCGGAACAAGTATTTTTCCATGACGCTCAGGCAGAGGCAGGTGAACTTGTCGGACCTGTCGGAAATCACCCTGATGAGTCCGGGAGACATTCTGTTCCTTTATACGGACGGGGTTTACGATGGCAGCGATCAGGACGACCGTTTGCAGATCGAGCGCGTGCTTCGCGATCACCAGCATGAGCCGGCAAAAGAGATTTGCAACGCGATCCTGCAGCACGCGGTGAAGCAGGACGAATATCTGCAGCGAATCGGCGAAATCGATCGCATTGATGACAAGACGGTATTTATCATCAAGCGGAGTTAGTCGTAAGCCAGCGGGTTATTTCTTAAGAAGCGCATCCAGCCCGGCTTGGGCGACGGCTTCGTCCACCTCGGACTTGGCGCCGCTGGCGGCGATGCCACCGAGGATTTGTCCGTCGGCGAGGATGGGGAGGCCGCCCTGGTTGGGGAAAAATTCGGGATAGGCGAGGGCGGCGACGTTGCCTTTCTGGACGGTGTCTTGCGCATCTTTCGAGGGACTCTTGTAGAAGGCGGCGTGGCGGGCTTTTTTCTGCGCCCACTGAATGGTGTTGAGGGGCGCGCTGTCGGCTTTTTCAAGGAAGAGCAGGTTGCCGCTTTCGTCCACAATGCAGATTGTGACTTCGACGTGCTGGCGTTGAGCCTCGGCCTCAGCGGCGGCGACCATGGTCTTGATCGCGGCGAGGTTCAGATACTTCTTGCTGGGGAGGTCGGCGGCGGACGCGGTTAGGGCGAGACAGAGGAGAGCGGCGAATAGTTTGACGTGTTTGGACGTCGTAAGTTTAAACATGGGAAGGGATAGTAGCACTGGCTGGGAGTGTTTTCATAGGGCACCCTCGCTCTTGGCTTGAAACATCGCCGGGTGCCCCACTTCTCGCGGGTTTCGAGAAGTGGGGTTTTCGAGAGCCATCTCGTCGAAATCGATCCGAGCCAATCAGCCCTTGATGAATTCGACATCCAGCGTAATGGTCACCTCTTCGCCGACCAGGATGCCGCCGGTTTCCAGCGCGGCGTTCCAGGTCAAGCCGAAATCTTTACGGTTGATCTTCGTCGTGGCCGACAGGCCCAGCCGCGTGTTGCCCCACGGGTCTTTGGCCGGAGCGGTCGGGCCTTCGACTTCGAAAGTCACGTTGCGGGTGACGCCGTGAATAGTCAGATCGCCGGCGACTTGCAGGTCCCCATCCGCATTGCGGCTTACGTGAGTGGACTTGAAGGACAGGGTGGGGAACTTCTCCACGTCAAAAAAATCGGGGCTCTTCAAGTGCGTATCGCGCTGCGGCTCGCGAGTGTTGATGGAAGCCGCGTCAATGATGGCCTCTACGTGAGAAAGCGTGAGGTTGTCTTCGTTGAGAGACAGGGCGCCGGAGACTCCGGTGAACTGCCCCTTCACATTGGTAATCATCATGTGTTTGACCTTGAATTCGGCCACGGAATGGACCGGGTCGATGTTCCAGGTGGTGGTAGCGGTGGTGGCTTCGGGAGTAGCAAGTGCGCTCATGGTATTTATCCTTTCCTGCTGAGGTTTAGATGCGTTAGCACGATAGTCGTTGCAACAAATATATAGCCAAAAAAGTTATGCCAGTCCAGCGCGAGCGGCCTCCAGGAGTTCGCCCAATGTCTTCAATGGGTTACGGCCGAGATGGCCGAGTTGCTTGCGATGAATCTCCTGCATGGGTTCATCGAGACGGGCCAGCAATTCGAGGCCCTCAGGATTGATCTTCGTCACGACGACGCGGCGGTCTTTGCTCTCGCGGCGGCGGGCTATCAGTCGGCGCTTCGCCAGGCGGTCGAGCAGGCGCGTAACGTCGGGATCACGGGTAATCATGCGGGTGGCAATTTCGCCGCAGGGAAGTCCGCTGGGCGCGCCGCGCAGGATGCGAAGCACGTTGTATTGCGTCGGCGAGAGGTCCTCGCTCTTGAGTAACTGCGCCGGAGCGCGGGAGAGCAGGTCGGCGGTGCGGAACAGATCAATGGACGCCGCTTCCTCGGGGGAGCCGACGCGGCGAGCCTTGATTTCAGATTGAGTTGTCGTTTTCACTG
The DNA here is from genome assembly GCA_963839975.1 of uncultured Acidobacteriota bacterium. Classification (GTDB taxonomy): domain Bacteria; phylum Acidobacteriota; class Terriglobia; order Terriglobales; family Acidobacteriaceae; genus Gp1-AA145. Next base: position 143,080 of record CAWIXA010000005.1, read on the forward strand.
AACACACTATCATCGTTATAACGACTATTGTCAAGAGGAAAGTAATGGAAAGGGGTTCGGGGTGGAAGAGCGGCCATTTATGGCCGCGTAACCTCATTTCCGATGAAAGCGGGCTTTAGCCCCCCGCAGGCCCTAAGGGAGGGTTATTCAACGTGACGCTTGCGCGGCTTTGAAAAGCCGCTCTTCCACGCAGTCGAGGGAAAAAAGTGCCGAACCGCGGGAGGCGGTGGGTCAATTCAAGAAGTACGTCCGGTACAGCGTGTCCCTTTGCACAGGCCTGAACCCCGCGTCGCGAATGATGCGGCGGAGTTCTTCTTCCGTGGTGCAGTTGGTGACGCCGGCGGCGCGGACGACGTTTTCTTCCAGCATGACCGAGCCGACGTCGTTGCCGCCGAAGCGAAGGCCCATCTGGCAGACTTTCAGGCCTTGCGTGACCCAACTCGACTGGACGTTTTTGAAGTTCGAAAGAAAGATCCGCGAGATGGCCAGGTTCTTCAGGTACTCGACGGCGGTGGCTTCTTCCCACTTGCGGCCGCCGAGCGCGGTGTTTTGCGGCTGGAATGTCCAGGGGATGAAGGCGGTGAATCCGCCGGTTTCTTCCTGCAAGTCGTAAATCGCCTGCAGATGATTGACGCGGTGCTCGTGCTTTTCGCCGACGCCGAACATCATCGTCGCCGTCGTGCGCATCCCAAGTTGGTGCGCGGTACGGTGCACGTTGAGCCAGTCGGCGGTCAGGCACTTGAGGCGGGCGATGCGGTGGCGGACTTCGTCGTCCAGAATTTCGGCGCCGCCGCCGGGGATGGAGTCGAGTCCAGCGTCGCGAAGTTTCGAAATCGTGTCGCGAATCGAGAGTTCGCTGTACTCAGCGATGGCAATAATCTCGGACGCCGAGTAGCAGTGCAAATGAACCTTGGGAAAACGCTCTTTGATGCCGCGCAGCATCCGCTCGTGCCAGTCAATCTTCAAGTCAGGATGCAAGCCGCCCTGCATCAGCACCCCAGTGCCGCCGAGCTCAACGGTCTCGCGCACCTTTTCATAAATCGTTTCGAACTCGAGGATGTATCCTTCTTTCGCAGCCGGCCCCTTCAGCGGTCGATAAAACGCGCAAAACGTACAATATTCTGTGCAAAAGTTTGTGTAGTTGATGTTGCGATCAATGATGTAGGTGGCGACGCCTTCGGGATGCAGCTTGCGGCGGACAGCGTCGGCTTCCATGCCGATCCCTATCAGGTCGTCGGAGGCGTAGAGGTCGAGGGCTTGCGGTTTGGTCAGGGACATGTGGTTTGGACAATTCTAACGGAGCTCGGCAATCCGGCCAAATGAGAGTGGCCATCACCCTCCTCTCGTATTAGCGCGACGCAGAAGGACCTTTTGCTTCGGCATGGATCTGATAAAGGAGAGCCATTGCTGTTCCTAACAAAGCAGAGGCCTTCGGTTGGGCAGACGTCTCGTTTGTGGCAATATCGAGTGCGCCAGATAGGTCGCCGGCGTCGACCATCATCGACGTGATACATGCCCACGGCCACGCCCTGGCTTCGGGAGGAAGCTTCTGTACATCAGCTTTTGCGCCGGCAAAGTCGTCAAGCACAGCACGCGTTATGGCGATAATCGCGAAAACGTGCAGGGGCACTGTGTTGCCCGCGCTATTGGCAAGACTTGAAGCTCGCCCTAACGTATCGCTCGCGGCGGCGTCACCCTTTTCTGCTTGCTGAAGCGCGAGCATCGCTAGGGCGCCGGCGCGCTCAGAGGTGCTTGAGATTTTGTCCGTTGTTTCTATAGCTGAAGCGGGCCTTCCAAGTGACGCTTGGGAAATCGCGATATCCTGTAACGCGATGGCTTGAAGTTTGGGATCAGATATTCGCGAAACAATCTCGGTCGCATCGGCTACGTCGTCTTTCTTCATTAGTTGCGCCGAAACCGTCACCAGGCAAATGTCGCGATTGGATCCCGGTAGCAATTCTTTGGTTACCCGCAAAGCACTGGTGACATCGTCGATCTGAACGAAGCCCATAGCCAGCGATGAAAGCAGCGCTTGATCTGGAGGATCGGGTTCCTCAATGATACGGTAGAAATCGTTGAGGGCCGCAGATGCAGCGGCAGTTTCGCCGACCTTGGCGCGGCTCATCGCGATTCCAACTAGGTGCGTCGCCATGAACGGATCGACCCTTCTGGCGTGCTCCGTAACATCGAGCGCTTCACCCCACGTCCGTTGCGCCCCGTTGTGATCTCCGGATTTCCACTGCGCCTCAGCAATCCCACTGAGAGCTGCCACCAGATTACCCGAGTCGTTCCTGATTAGATGAGCAATACGAAGAGCATCCGAGAAGTCGCCCTTGGCATGGGCTTGAGCTATCGAGGCGTATGAAGATTCCTTTATTTGGCTCTCAGGTGAGCTGTGGATCAACTCTAAGGCTCCATTGAGGTCTCCTGCATAATCGACTGCATATGCGATGGATCCCAGGGCCTGCGCCAGTTCTTGGGGTTTCTTCAAAAGATGCGCCGTGGTGAGGGCTCCGGGAAGATCACCTGCACGGGCCTGCGTGTTGGCGATATTCGAAGCAGCGCTCATTCGCTGCGCCTCTGGCATGTCTTCAATCAGTTTGCTGGCTTGGCGCAGAAGGTCGCGGACCCGATCAATCCGATTCTGTTCTTGTGAAATGGCGAGAGGTGCAGTTGAACTCCAGCATAGGGCCAGCAACAGCAAGCTGAGGCTCGGGAGCCGCATAAATACCTACACAGCATAGCACTTCGAGCTAGGTGCCTTGGGGTGTTGGGCAAAAATGCAAGGCGGGGACGCGGGGAAGGACGCCGCATTCGTTGGCGTAGCGGTAAAAGAGGCGAAGGCCGTCTAGGCAGGGTTCGTCCAAGTAGTAGTGGATGTTGGTGGTGAGGTAGGAGTGGACGGCGGCTTCGCTTAGGCCGAGTTTGGGGGACCATGCTGCGACGATTTCGGCGAGGCTGGCGCGCATCAGGCCGTGGTCGCGGGATTGCTGGAAGATGGTGGCGAGATCAAGACTCGATTCTTTAACGGCGGTTGGTGTGACGGCCCAGAAGGCGAAGACGAATGGCTTGCCGGTGAAATGGTTCCATTCGTCGGCGAGGTCCCATGTTTGGTATTGCGAACGGTCAACTTTCAGGGCGGGGTCGCCGATTAAAAGTGCGGCATCGTGAGTGGCGAGCATGGTGTCGAGATCGGGAGAAAGGGAAGTGAACTCGCGGCCTCCGCCCCAACATTTTTCAAACAAGACGCGAGTCAGAGCGACGCTGGTCAGTGAAGAACTATCGAGGGCGACGGTGTTGATGGCGTCGAGCGGTTTGTGGCTGACCAGGAGAATGGAGCGGACGGCCTTCTTCGATGCGATTGCGACTCCGGGGAGAATGGAGAGATTGGGGATGGTGGCGTATGCTGCGGCGGGGATGATGCCGACGTCGGCGACGCCGCGGGCCAATTCTATGGCGCATTGCGAGGGCAGTGTGTAGGCGATGTCGAAGTCGGCGCCGGCGTTTCCGTGCTCAAAGTCCCACATCAGGGGCGCAGTGTTGAGGTAGGAGATGGCGGAAATGCGAAGGCGGGACATGAAAAATCAGCTCATCGCTTTTAGCTGTTGGCTCCTTTAGCGAAGAGCTTCCAGCAAAAAACGGCGGCGCAAAAATGGCTGCTCCCATCTGACAACCGCTTTAGAGTGCGTTGTCGCCGTGCTCGGCGTTGCGAATGCGAATGGCTTCATCGACGCGCGAGAGAAAAATCTTGCCATCGCCGATTTTTCCGGTTTGGGCTGAAGCGATGATTGCCTGCGTCACCTTTTCCACCATGTCGTCGGCGAGGACCATTTCGATTTTGATTTTGGGGATTAGATCGACGGTGTACTCGCGGCCGCGATAAACCTCGGTGTGGCCCTTCTGGCGGCCGTGGCCGCGGACTTCGATGACGGTCATGCCTTCGACGCCGATTTCGTGCAAGGCGTTTTTGACGGCTTCCAGTTTCGCGGTTTGGATGATGGCTTCGATCTTGGTCATGAAGGCCGCGCCTCTCTGACTCGGAAGATGCTATGCCGAGCTGTCTTTCTTCTGTGCGACTTCGATCCGGGCCTGGGCGACTCGCAACTTGCCGGTTGCGCGCGAGAAGTCATCGGGTGTTTGTGCCGAGCGCAAAGACTCTTCGGCGCGAGCGAGAGCGCGCTGGGCGCGGGTGACATCTATCTCGTCGCAACGCTCGACGGTTTCCGCGAGAACGGTGACACGATCTTGCAGGACTTCGGCAAATCCCCAAGCCACACAGAAACTGTGCGCCTGGCCGTTGGCTCGGTAGATAATCTCGCCGGCGCCGAGTTCGGTAATCAGGGGCGCATGGCCGGGAAGAATGCCGAGGTATCCGTTAAGGCCGGGAATCTGGACGGACTCCGCGGTGTCGCGGACGACCATCTTCTCGGGAGTTACGATTTCGAGTTGGAAAGAATCCATAAGACAGCTCTTGGCTCTTAGCTCTTGGCTCTTAGCTCGCGCCCACGCCGATTTGGCTTGAGGCTAAAGCTAATGGCTAGGAGCTTCTTTACGCTGCCGCCTTCATCTTCTCGGCAGCTTCTAACACTTCGTCAATCGTACCCTTCATGTAAAACGCTTTCTCGGGAATCGCGTCGTGCTTGCCTTCCACGATTTCCTTGAAGCCTTTCACGGTGTCGGCGACTTTCACGTAGCGGCCGGGGGCGCCGGTGAATTGCTCGGCGACGTGGAAGGGCTGCGACAGGAAGCGCTGAATCTTGCGAGCGCGGGTGACGGTGAGTTTCTGGTCTTCGCTCAACTCGTCCATGCCGAGAATCGCAATGATGTCTTGCAGGTCTTTGTAAGTCTGCAAGGTCCGCTTCACGGATTGCGCGACGTCGTAATGTTCCTGGCCGACGATGCGCGGATCGAGAATGCGCGACGTCGAAGCCAAAGGATCGACCGCGGGGTAGATTCCGATTTCGGTCAGGGCGCGCGAGAGAACCGTGGTCGCGTCCAAGTGGGCGAACGTGGTTGCCGGCGCGGGATCGGTGAGATCGTCGGCGGGAACGTAGATCGCCTGCACCGAGGTGACGGAACCTTTTTTCGTCGAGGTGATGCGCTCTTGCAGTTCGCCCATCTCCGTTGCAAGGTTAGGCTGATATCCTACCGCGCTCGGCATGCGGCCGAGCAGCGCGGAAACTTCCGATCCAGCCTGGGTGAAGCGGAAAATGTTGTCGATGAAGAGCAGGGTGTCGGCGCCTTCGACGTCGCGGAAATATTCGGCGACAGTTAGTCCGGTGAGGGCCACGCGCAGGCGGGCGCCGGGCGGCTCGGTCATCTGGCCGTAGATCAAAGCCGCTTTCGACTTGCTGGGATCGCCGGGCTTGATGACGCCGGACTCGGTCATTTCCAGCCACAGATCGTTGCCTTCGCGGGTGCGCTCGCCGACGCCGGCAAACACGGAGAATCCCCCGTGCTGCTTGGCGACGTTGTTGATCAGCTCCATGATGACGACGGTTTTGCCGACGCCCGCTCCGCCGAACAGGCCGATCTTGCCGCCTTTCAGAAAGGGCTGGATGAGATCGACAACCTTTACGCCGGTCTCAAACATTTCGGCGGTGGTCGCCTGCTCGTCGAACAACGGCGCGGTGCGATGAATGGGATGGCGCTCTTTGTACTCGACGGGGCCGAGATTGTCGACCGGCTCGCCGATCACGTTCATGACGCGGCCGAGAGTGCCGTGGCCGACGGGAACGGAAATCGGTCCGCCCTGGTCGATGGCCTTCATGCCGCGAACCATACCGTCGGTTGCGGACATGGCGATGCAGCGGACGCGGCCTTCGCCGAGATGCTGCTGCACTTCAACGATGACGTTGATGGGCTGGGGCACGGTAAATCCCTCGTCGACGATGCGAAGCGCTTGGTAAATCGGCGGCATGGTTGCCTCGACGAACTGTATGTCGACGGCCGGCCCGGTAATTTGAACTACGCGTCCGATATTTTCTGACATAAAAAGCTTCTAGCTCCTGGCTTGCTTTGCCCACATGATCTTCACGATGCCGCTGCTGCTCCACTCACAATCTCGATAATCTCTTTCGTGATCTTGGCCTGACGGGCGCGGTTCATGATTAGCGTCAGGGAGTCGATCATGTCACTGGCGTTGCTGGTGGCGGCTTCCATGGCGGTCATGCGCGCGGCGTGCTCGGCGGCGACGGACTCCAGGAGCGCGTGATGAATCTGTATGGCGACGTACTTCGGCAGCAGCGCGCGGAACAACTGCTGTGGTGGCTGCTCGTAAATGTAGTCCACGGGCGCGGCGGCGAAGGCGGCGGCGTGTGCGTCAACCTCACTCGTATCGGCGGGGCGAATAGAAACCCCTGCTCCCTTGGAGGCCTCGAGCACGCGCTGCTTTTCTTGCAGCTCCATTTCCTGTGCCTGCGCAATTTCCGGTGTGCCGATGTGCTCGATGGGCAGCAACTGCTCGACGACGAGACGCTGCGCGATTACGGATTTGAATTCGTTGTACACGATGTACACAGAGTCGATTTCTGTGTTGGCATAGCGCTCGACCAAGCGATCGGCGAGTTCCGCGGCCAGCGCGTAATCCACCTTGTTCAGCACACCGATTTGCTCGCCAACCAAAGTTGTTTGCGGAGAAGCGGCGGAGTCAGCTTTGCGCGGTTCGGCGGCGGCGAATCGGCGGCGCAGGAAGTCGCGTCCCTTGCGGCCGATGGTTTCCAGCTCGATGTTCTTTCCAGACTTCGCGTCGATGAACTTGCTTGCGGCTTTCAGGATGTTGGCGTTGAATGCGCCGGCCAGGCCTTTGTCTCCGGTGATCACGATCAAGAGCACATTCTTCTCGTCGCGTTTGACCAGAAGCGGGTGCAGGATTTCTCCGGTCGCGGAATCGTAAATGTCGGCACGCGATACCAGCGACTTTAGAACGTTGGTCAGCATCTGCGCGTACGGACGCGCCGCCAATGCGCGCTCCTGGGCGCGACGCAGCCGGGCCGCAGAAATCATCTTCATGGCGCGGGTGATCTGCCGCGTGTTGATCACGCTGCGGATGCGACGCCGGATATCGAGAATGTTGGCCATAAATCAGTCGTTGGTCGTTCGTCCTTGGTCGTTGGCCAAGAACAAAACCTACTTCGCTGCTACCGCTTGTTGCTCCGCCACAAAAGCTTCTTTGCATTCCTTAATCAGCTTCTTCATTTCCGCTTGCAGAGCGTCATCGAGGATCTTCTTTTCCATGATGGTGCGCAGAACGCCGGGGTTTGCGGACTCTACGTAGCGGTAGAGTTCGGTTTCAAAAGCGCCGATTTGCTGGACCGGCAGGTCGTCGAGGAAGCCACTGGTTCCGGCGAGAATCATCAGGATTTGTTTCGAGAACGGCAAAGGCGAAAACTGTTTCTGCTTCAGGGCTTCGACCAAGCGCTGTCCGCGATTGAGCTGGTTTTGCGTGGCTTTGTCGAGATCGCTGCCGAATTGCGAGAAGGCTGCCAGCTCACGATACTGCGCGAGTTCCAGCTTTAAGCTGCCGGCAACCTGGCGCATGGCTTTGATCTGCGCGCTGCCGCCGACGCGGCTTACGGACAACCCCACGTTCACCGCGGGGCGGATGCCCTGGTTGAATAAATCGGTTTCGAGATAAATCTGGCCGTCGGTAATGGAGATGACGTTGGTTGGAATGTAGGCCGAAACGTCTCCGGCCTGAGTTTCGATGATAGGCAGGGCGGTCAGCGATCCGCCGCCTTTCGCGTCGCTCATTTTCGATGCGCGCTCCAGCAGACGCGAGTGAAGATAGAAAACGTCTCCGGGGTACGCTTCGCGGCCGGGAGGGCGACGCAGCAGCAGCGAAATTTCGCGATACGACGCGGCGTGCTTCGAAAGATCGTCATAAATGACGAGCGCGTGGCGCTTGGTGTCGCGGAAATATTCACCCATCGCGCAGGCCGCATAAGGCGCGATGTACTGCATGGGCGCGGGCTCGGACGCAGACGCGGCGAGCACGATGGTGTAATCCATGGCGCCGTAGTCGGAGAGGATTTTCACGACCTGCGCGATTGACGACCGCTTCTGGCCGATGGCGCAGTAAATGCAAATCAGATCGTTGCCCTTGCTGTTGATGATGGTGTCGATCGCAATCGCGGTTTTTCCCGTTTGGCGGTCGCCGATGATCAACTCGCGCTGGCCGCGGCCGACGGGGATCATGCTGTCGATGGCTTTGATTCCGGTCGCCATCGGTTCGCGCACGGGCTGGCGATCGATGACGCCGGGGGCGAGGCGCTCGAGCGGAATGAATTTGTCGGTCGCGACCGGGCCTTTGTCGTCGATGGGTTGGCCGAGCGCGTTGACCACGCGGCCAATCATGTTGTCGCCGACGGGCACGCTCATGATGCGTCCGGTGCGCTTGACCTCGTCTCCTTCTTTGATCTCGGTGTATTCGCCGAGCAGCACTACGCCGACCTGGTCTTCTTCCAGGTTCATGGCGATTCCGGCGAGGCCGTGGGGGAAGGAAAGCAATTCGCCAGCCATGACTTTATCGAGGCCGTGAACGCGGGCAATGCCGTCGCCGAGGGTGAGCACGGTGCCGACTTCATCCACTGCGATCTTGACTTCGTAATTCTCGATCTGCGCGCGGATTAATTGGGTGATTTCGTCTGCTTTGATTTGGGCCATAAAATCAGCTTCTAGCTTTTAGCTCCTGGCTTCTAGCAATCAGTTTTCAACTGACTAATTGCTGCCTGATCTTTTCCAACTGTCCTTTGACCGAACCGTCGTACACCGTGCTGCCGACGCGGGCGATTGCGCCGCCGAGGATTGTCGCATCCTTTATATAGGTGGCGCGGATTCGCTTGCTGGTTACTTTTGCCAGATCCGCTTCAAGTTTAGACCTCTCGTCGGCGCTCAATTCGCGCGCGGTGGTGACCTCGGCTTCGGCGAATCCGAGGCGCTGATTCAGTTCCTGCGCGAACTGGGTAACGATCTCGCCGATGAATCGTGTGCGGCGATGGTCGATCAACACAGCGACAAAATTGCGAACCGGGCGGGAGATTCCGGCGCGTTTGACGATGCTGTCGAGCACGGCGCGCTTTTGCTCGGCGGAAATTGCGGGTGCGTCCCAGACTTCGCGGAGGCCTTTGTTGTCGCTTGCGAACGCGGCCATCTGCTGGGCTTCGGCCAGAGTCGCGGCGGCATCGAGGCGCATGGACACGACGACGTCGGCGAAGGCGCGTGCGTACGTGTTGGTGACGGTGGCCATTACGATTTCTTTCCCGCGCCATCAGCAGCAAGATCTTTTGCGAAGCGGCGGACCAAAGCCTCATCGGTGCGCCCGTCTACTTTAATCTGCTGGCTGGCCAGCGTCACGGCCAAGTCGGCGGCGTGGGCGGTTAACTCGCGGCGGGCGACGCGGGCGGCGGCGGCGATGTCCTGCTGCGCAGACTCGACAATGCGGCGCGCGTCTTCTTCAGCAGCGGCTTTGATTCTTGCGTCTTCCGCAACCGCGCTGGATTCGGCAGTGGCGTTCATCTGTGTGATTTCTTCGCCCAAATGTTTCAGACGCGATTCGATTTCGGCGAGGCGGCGATTCGCGTCGGCGCTGGCGGCGCGGGCCTCTTCCAGCGACTTCTGAATGGTGGCGGTGCGGCCGCGGAACATGGCGGGCAGGTTCTTCTTTGAAAACCAGAAGATCACCCCGGCGACGATGGCGAAATTCAGAATTACGGCCAGCCAGTAGGCGCCGTCGATGCTTAGCCCGGTGATTTTCGCCAGCAACTTTACCGACGGGGAATGTTTGAAGGGCGTGGTTTCGTCCCCGGCTGGAGCTTCTTTGGACTCGCCGGATTTGGATTGTTCCGCGTTGGCTGGAGCCGGCGCGGCGGAGACTTGCGACTCGGATGAGCTCGCGGGCTGCGACTGAGACGACTGTGCGACAACAAATCCCGAAAGCAACATCGCGACGGCCAATATCAGGCCCAACTTGCGCAGGTTGTGCTTTCGAAATTTGGCGAAGTTTGTCATTTTCTTCTGGATATCTTCTATTGGCTGCCTGCCATGGCCGGTTCGAGCACGATGCGGATGATTTCTGTCGCTAGGCGTCCGGCTTCGGAATCGAGCGTGGTCTGGGCAGCTTGCTTGTCTTGTTCGATGGCGGCCTTGGCTTGCTGCACTTGCGCTTGCGACTGAGTTCGGGCCTGGGCGACGGCTGTGTCACGAGCTTTCGTAGCTAAGGCCCGGCGGGCTTCTTGCGCTTTCAGGATGGCGATTCGCGCGTCGCGCAGCTTTTGTTCGTATTCGGCGGTGCGGCGCTCGGCCAGGGCAATATCGGCGCGGGCCTTCTCGATGGCTCCCTGAGTGCGGACGCGGCGCTCGGCCAGGACCCGCATCAGCGGCTTATGGACGAGCACGGTGTACAGCCCATACAACAACAGGAAAAAAATAATAGTTGGGACGGAGCCAAGCAGTAATTCGCCTATTTGTCGGAACGTCTCATCCATGTTTGTCTGCTAGGTAGTGACCGGGCGAAAGGTCTCTTTCGAATGCTCAGGAACTATTAAATTTAACAGTTTGCGAGGAATAGTGTCAACGAAAGGGTGGTCAGGGGTAGTGGCTTAAATGGCGGGGATTTAGGGCACGACCGGCTCGCATGTAGTGGTACAGTTTCAAGCTGCGCGGCAGGATATTGGCGCCCGCTGGCGTGATCTGTGGAGGCAATCTGGAGGCGAAGATGAAAGCGTCTGTGTTTTATCGAATCGCTGCTGTTCTGCTGGTGCTGTTTGACGCGGGACACACATCTGGTTTTCCCTGGTCCGATCCCAAGTGGGGAGTGGATCTTGGTCCCATGCGGTCAACTCACTTTGACATGATGGGGTCTAGCCGGACGTATTGGGATTTTTATGTTGGGTTCGGGCTCTTTGTCAGCGTGTTTCTTCTGCTCGCGGTGGTATTGGCGTGGCAGTTAGGCCGCCTTCCGCCGGAGTCTTTGGCGCTCATGCGCGGCACTGCGTGGGCGTTCGCTCTTTGCTTTGCCGGGATCACGGTCTTGAGCTGGAAATACTTTTTTATTCTTCCCATCATTTTCTCAAGCGCGACCACATTATGTTTGACTACGGCGGCGTGGCTTTCGGGTATGCATCGTGAAACTCCGGCCTAACCGGGGCCATTCATCGGCGATAATTTTGCCATGGGAAGATCGGACGCTAGAGGGAGACTAATCATTGTGTGCGGGTTGCCGGGCTCCGGCAAGACTACGCTCGCCAAGGCGCTTGAGAGCAGACTCCGCGCGATCCGGTTTTCTGCTGATGAATGGATGGATTCTCTGTCAATGGATCTCTACGAAGAGAAGACGCGCGCCAAGATCGAGTCGCTGCAATGGAAGCTGGGTCAGGAACTTCTCGCGCGGGGTCTTACTGTGATCATCGAATGGGGCACGTGGGGAAGGTCGGAGCGGGATGCTTTGCGTGTTGGAGCTCGAGCCCTAGGCGCTGCGGTTGAGTTGCATTATCTCTCGGCGCCTGTGGATGTGCTCTTCGAAAGGATTCAGCGCCGGGGCCTAGAGAAGCCACCTATCGAGCGGGATGCGTTGTCTCGTTGGTTCGAGGTATTCCAAGCGCCGACACCTGAGGAGATGGCGCTGTTCGACCAGCCTGTGATCGCGGACCTTGCCTCAGGTTGAAGCTGAGCCAGCTGGCGGCGATTTCACCCCGCGCGTCTGAGTTCCTCGCGAAAATCATCCAGCGTAAACAGCGGAATATACTGCGCGATTTTGGCGCGGATTTTGTCGCCGCCGCCTTCTTTGCGGTCCACCAGGGTGATGGCGGCGACCACTTCGCATCCGGCGCGCTCGGCTTCGTCGATGGCTTTGAGAATCGATCCGCCCTCGGTGACCACGTCGTCCACGACCACAACTTTGGTGCCGGGCTGGGGAGCGTTCTCGATCAGGTTCTTGGTGCCGTGGGCCTTGGCCTCTTTGCGGACGAAGAAGCCGTCGATCGCGAGTCCGCGCTGCCGCGCCTTCATCATGACGGCGACGATGATGGGGTCGGCCCCGTGGGTGAGGCCTCCGATTGCTAGTGGCTTTTCGGGGAGTTCCTGAATTACGTCGAGGACAGCCTCGCCGACCAATTCCGCGCCTTCGGAGTTGAGCGTGAGCCTTCGGCAGTCAAAATAGTGGTTCGACTGTTTGCCGCTGCTAAGCGTGATCGGGCCGAGGATAAGCGCGCGCTGCGAGACTAAGTCGCGGAGTTTTTTGCGGGTCGATTCTTTCGTCATGCCGCCTCGCCCTTCACTTCTACCCCCGCCCATTTTTCCAGCAGCAACAACGTGGCGGCGTAGTCGAGGTCGGCGTGGCCGTCTTCGATGGCCAAGTCGTAAACCTCCTCGACGGTTTCGAGGGCGGGGAGCTTGGCGCGGACTTCTTTGGCGGCGTCGAGGGCGAGGCGAATATCTTTGCGCATGAGGCGGAGCGGGAAGTTGGCGGTGAAATCGCGGGCGAGGACGAATGGAGCTTTGTATTCGACCACGCCGGACTTGATCATGGAAGCGTTGACCAGCGGGATGAGTTTTTCCGCGTCCACGCCGAGCTTGGCGGCGAGGGTGAGGCCTTCGGCGAAGCCTTCGTAGATGAGCGCGATTTGTAGATTCATGGCCAGCTTGGCGGACTGGCCTTTGCCGACTTCGCCCATGCGGAAAATTTTCTTGCCCATAGCGGCGTAGAGCGGCTTGAGGCGCTCGATGGTGGCTTCGTCGCCTCCGACGATAAAGAGCAGGGTGCCGGCTTCGGCGGCGATTTTCGATCCCGTCATAGGCGAGTCAACGTATTGCGCGCCTTTGCGGGCGACGCGCTCGGCGAATTTGCGCGTAGCGGACGGAGAAATGGTGCTGGAATCGACGACGATCATCCCGTCGGTGAGTGACTGCTCGACGCCGTCGGGACCGAAGAGGACGCTTTCCACGGCGGCGGTGTCGGAGACGGCCATCCAAACGACTTCGGCTCCCTGCGCGGCCTCTGCGGGAGTGGCGGTGGTGCGCGCGCCATCAACCGCCTTGCCGGCGGTGCGGTTCCAGACGGTGACTTCGTGTCCGGCTTTGACGAGGTTGGTGGCCATCGCCTGGCCCATGATTCCCAAACCTAAGAATGCGACTCGCATTGGCTGCTCCTAATTTCTGAAACCACTGGAATTAGAACTGAGGTAATCACGGTGGGTCAAGCAAATGATTAAAATAAGCTCTTAGCTGTTAGCTCTTAGCTTTTAGCTTGGAGCCCGTAGGGCGGAGATGGCTCCCGACTAAGGAGCATTTAACCGCAAAGGTCGCTAAGAAAAACCGCGAAGGTCGCGGAGAAAAGCTAAGAGCCCAGAGCCTAGAGCCTAGAGTCAAGAGCCGATGTTAAAACAGGCGCTTAAGAATCCGGCGTTGCGCAAGCGGGCGCAGCAGTTTGGGAAGCTGGTGCGGGAGTCTGCGGTCAGGCCGCGGACGGGGGAATCGCACAAGCCGAAGCTGGTTACAAATGGCGACATGGGTGTGACGTTTATTGGGCACGCCAGTTTCTTTTTACAGCTGGGCGGCGAGAGCGTGCTGGTGGACCCGAATTTTGCGCGCTGGCTGTTTGTGCTGAAACGGCTGCGGCAGCCGGGAGTGAAGATGCGCGACCTGCCAGCGATTGATCTGGTGCTGATTACACATGCGCATTTTGATCATCTGCACCGCCCGTCACTGCGCGCGATTGTGCAGCATACCAAACGCTTTCGCGGTTCGGCGCCGACTGCGGTGGTTCCGGCAAGCGTCTTCGATCTGGTTTCCGATCTCGGATTTCGCGACGTGGTCGAGCTGAACTGGTGGAGCAACTATCGGCACAACGATCTGACGATTACGCATGTGCCGTCGCGGCACTGGGGCGCGCGAGTATTGAAAGATGCGCACCGCGGATATGGCGGCTATGTGCTGCGCGGGGGCAAGCATTCGGTGTATCACGCGGGCGACACGGCGTATTTTTCCGGGTTCCGCGAGATTGGGACGCGGCTGGCTCCGCAGTTGGCGCTGCTGCCGATTGGGGCTTACAATCCGCCGTCGTTTCGCAATGTGCATGCCAGTCCGGCCGACGCGACGCGGGCGTTTCTTGATTTGAATTCGAAGTGGATGGTACCGATGCACTACGGTACTTTTTGCCTGTCGCACGAGCCGATGGATGAGCCTTTGCAATTGCTGGAGCAGGAGGCGGTGGCGGCGGGAGTGAAAGACCGGGTGCTGATTTTGAAGGAAGGCGTCACCCGGATTTTTTGACGTATTTTCATATTGGTTGGACTAGAATCTCTGGCTCAGGAGATTCTTATGACCGAACCAGTTCAGGCTGTTCCCGCCGGTTTTCACACTCTGACTCCGCACTTGACCGTCCGCGATGCCGACAAGGCATTGGAGTTTTACAAGAACGCACTGGGCGCCGAAATCCTGCACGTCGCGCGCACGCCCGGTGGCAAAGTCATGCACGCGTCGCTCCGCATCGGCGACTCGATGCTGATGTTGAACGACGAGTTCCCGGAAATGGGCGGACTGTCTCCGCTTTCGACCGGCGGCGCTGGCGTGACCATTCACATTTACACAGAGAATGTGGATGCCGCATTCAACCGCGCGGTGGCGGCGGGCGCTGAGGTGAAGATGCCGCTGATGGACCAGTTCTGGGGCGACCGTTATGGCATGGTCGCCGATCCATTTGGACACAAGTGGTCGCTGGCGACACATATCAAAGATATGTCTCAAGAGGAAATGCAGCGCGGGCAAGATGAGGCGATGAGCAAAATGCCGCCAGTGGCGGAGAAGAAGACAGCTTAGGCGGCGAGGAGAATTCTGAGATCGCGAAGGTTGTTGCCGGTGGGGCCGATGATGATGGCGTCGCCTACTCGCTTCGAAAAATGGAAAGGCGTTGAAGTTTTTCAGGTGGCTGCTTGGCTCAAGGCCGAGTTCTTTTGCGCGCTTTAGAGTCGTTCCATCCGCGATCGCGCCGGCGGCGGGGCTGTTGCCGTCGATGCCGTCAGAGCCGGCACTGAGGATGCAGATGTTTTCTCCGCCAATTTTTTCTGCGCAATACAAAGCAAACTGCTGATTGCGGCCACCGCTGCCGCCGTTTTCGACGTGAACCGTCACTTCTCCGCCGGAGAGCAGGCAGACTCGTTCATGCTTTTGCCGCAAATCGCGCAGGCGCTGCAATAGGTAATCGGCGGCTTTGGCGTAATCCCAATCGTCGCAACTGTTGTCTATTTCGACTATGAAGCCCTGGCGCCATCCTTCTTCTGCGGCGGCTTTGAGCAAGGCGGCGTTGGAGAGGACGGTCCACCAACGGGTGCGGATAAAGGCGGGGTCGTCGGACTTCGGAGTCTCGTCCAGGGCGCGACGATCGAAAAGTTCCTGCACGGATGGCGGGAACTGCATTTTGTATTTCGCGGCAAGGGCGTAGCAGTCTTCGGCCGTGGTTGAGTCGGGCATGGTGGGGCCGGAGGCGAGGGCGTCGGGGGTTGCGTCGGGGACATCGGAAATGAAAATCGAAACCTGATGCGCGGGATACGCGGCTTGGGCGAGGCGTCCGCCTTTGATGGCGGAGAGATGCTTGCGGATGGCGTTGATCTCGGCGATGGGCGCGCCGGAATGGACGAGGGCGCGGTAGGTGGCAATGAGGTCGTCGAGGGAAATTTCGTCGTCGATTGGCTTTTCGGCGGCTGCGGAGCCGCCGCCACTGATTAGGTAAATCACCAGAGAAGATTCGTTCAAAGTGTTCAGCGATTGCAGCATCGCGTTGGCGGCGCGGAGGGATTCGGCGTTGGGGACGGGATGTCCGCCGTGGAAATATCGGAAGCCGCGAATTTGGAACTCGGGCTCGACGGAACTGGCGACAATGCCCTCGAAGCGCGTGCCGGCGATTTCGTGGAGAGCAATCAGCATGGTGTGCGCGGCCTTGCCGATGGCGACGACGAAAACGCGGCTGTACGAGTTGAGGTCGTAGAGGTCTTCGCAGATTCGCAGGACGCCGCGGTCACAGTGCAGGTGGCGCGCGAAGGCTTGCGGGATGCCGGATTCGCGGAGGGCGTGGTCGAAGATGTGGCGGGCGATTTGTTTCATCGAATCGTGTCTCGGACCCACGTTTCGATTGCGTCGCGCATTTCGCGGAGGCGGCCTTCAAAAAAATGGTCTGCACTCTCGATCACGACGAGCTTCTTCGGCTCGGGGAGGGAATTTACCAGCGCTTCAAGTTTCGCGCGGGTGGCGAATTGATCGCGGCTGCCGCTGACGAAAAGTTTCGGCTTCGCGCACGAACGCAAGAAGTCAAAGTCGTAGCTACGCTCATCAACTGGGTTGAGCGGCACGCCGAGGCCGATCACGGCGTTAACACGATCATCCGGACAGGCGACGCGCAGGCCGATGGCGGCGCCGAAAGAGAAGCCAGCGAAGATCATGGGCAAACGGAATTCGCGGTCGAGCCAGTCGAGAGCGGTGCGGACGTCGTCGGTCTCGCCGGCACCATGGTCGTGCTCACCATGACTGAGGCCGGTGCCGCGGAAATTGAAGCGGAGGACCGGGAATCCGAAGCTGTTCAGGGCTTTCATGGCGTGGAACACGACTTTGTTGTGCATGGTGCCGCCGAACAGGGGATGAGGATGGCAGACGAGAGCGGCGTGGGTGGCGTCCGCGGCGCCGGAGTTGAGCAGGGCCTCGAGGCGTCCGGCGGGGCCGTCGAGGAAGAGGGAGCGGATTGCGGTGGGGGTGGGATTCATGCTCGATGTCGCGATTAGATTATCGCAGTCGGAGCAATGGAACAGGTTGAGAGCGAGCGGGCGTGCGGCCCGCCAACGGACGGGGACGCCCGTTGCTCCAAATCATTGTTGGGCGTTGCACAATCCTGATTGATTCCATTCAAAAGCTGAGTTCGCTCTTGGCGACGCGGTGGGTTATCCTCGTTTGCCTATGGATGTTGTCTCACTTACGCGGCTGCTGGCGGACATTGAATCTATCAGCGGGAACGAAGGCGCGGTCGGGCGTGTGCTCGCCGATGAGTTGCGCGGGCTGGGGTATAGCGTTCAGCGAATGGCGGTTGAAGGCGAGCGGGCCAATGTGTACGCCACTTCGCCGCAGGAACCGAAGCCTGCTGTTGTTTTTTCTACGCACATGGACACGGTCCCGCCGTTTATTACCTCGTCTGAAGACGATGCTCGCGTGTACGGGCGCGGGTCGTGCGACGCCAAGGGGATTATTGCGGTGCAAGTTGCGGCTGCCGAGGTGCTGAAAAAGGAAGGCATTTACGTCGGTCTTTTATTTCTAGTCGGCGAAGAGCGCGACAGCCGGGGAGCGAAGGTTGCGAATCAGCAGGCGAACTCGTGCAAGTTTCTGATCAACGGCGAGCCGACGGAGAATCGAGTGGCGGTTGCGTCGAAAGGCGCGCTGCGCGTGCAATTGACGGCGGCGGGGAAGATGGCGCACTCGGCGTATCCGGAGCTGGGGGAGTCGGCGATTGATAAATTGATTGAGGCGCTGCACCGGTTACGGGCGATGCCGCTGCCTTCCGATCCCGAAATTGGCCCGTGCACATTGAACGTCGGCACGATTGAGGGCGGACGCGCGCCCAACGTGATTTCCGACTATGCGCGCGCGCAACTGCTCTACCGGTTGATTGGGACTTCGGAACAATTGCGGCGAGAGATTGTCGCTACGGTGGGAGATCTGGCTACGGTGGAGTTCACGCTGGAGATTCCGTTCGTCCGGCTGCGAACGTTTGAAGGGCTGCCCACCATGGTTGCGGCGTTCACTACCGATATTCCTGCGCTCAGCAACTGGGGCCAGCCGCTGCTGATGGGGCCGGGGTCAATCCACGTGGCACACACCGACGGTGAGTATGTGGAGAAAAAGCAGCTGCGGGAGGCGGTGGAGTTGTATTGCGCGGTGGCGCGGAAGTCGCTCGGGATTTGATTCGTTCGCCTAAACGCCGATTTTCGACAGTTTCCAGGCCCGATAGCCGCTACTGACCTTCCGTAACCTTCGCCCGCGAGGACCTCTGCGCTACTTTGTCCTCAAGGGTGTGCGGATGATTCTCCAGCGCAGTTTCAAGCCAGACAGGCGTCGCCAAAAACGCCAATTGCTTAACACCTCGGTACAGGTCTTCAGCGATTCTGCCCGCGTGGATGCTATCGGTATTAATCTCAGCGAGGTGGGGATGTGCCTGTTTACCCTGGCCGATCTGCCTATGGGTTCACAAATTCAGGTCGAGTTCCTTCCGCCCCGACAGCAGGAGCGGGTCCTGGTTCGCGGAACGGTTCGCCATCGTGCTCTTTATCTGTATGGCATCGAGTTCTTGAGGGACTCAGATCAGTGCCTAAACGCTCGGGCAGGCCCACAAATAATGCGCGGCGATGTTTTCGTCGGAAATTGATTGTCTAATTCTTTCGCTTTGCCGCGGTCTCCACGTCGAGAAGGATCTGATCCAGAGCCGCACGATCGAAAACCCGTCCGCGGGAAATCACGACGGTGATTTTTCGGCTGTTCTGGATGTCCTTCAAAGGGTTTTCGCTCACCAACACCAAATCGGCGATCTTGCCGGGTTCGACCGAACCCAGGGTGGCCTCCAGCCCAAGAAATTTTGCCGGGTTGCTGGTCGCCGTCTGGAGCGCTTCCATCGGGGTGAAACCGGCCTCAACAAAATTGGCCAGCTCATCGTGCAAGCTGAAGCCCGGCATTATGTAAACGCCCGGAGCGGTGTCGGTTCCGGCCATGAACGGCACTCCGGCATGGTGCAGGGCACCGACCATTTGTAGATTGCGCGCGAAGTACGCTTGACGTAGCGCAAGCGGGTCACGTACGAGATCGGGCATCATCTCATCGGTGAAGCGACGCCAGGTTACATCGCGCCAGTAAGCGGGAACGTATTTGTCGAGGGGCTGGTGCTTCAAGTCGCGTTGATCGAGAAAGGTTCCGCCACGTTGCCAGGCCAGCGTGGGGACCTGCCAGGTTTGGTTCTGCGCCAGGAGTTTGGTGAGCGAGTCGCATCGTTGCTGGTCCTGGGTGGTGAGCAGGAGCTTCAAGTTGCCTTGGCCCTGGATGAATTTGTCTTCTTCCGTGGAACAGCCTTCGAAAATACCCATCAGGTGCTCGATACTCTTTTGTCCAGCCTGAACAACTTCTCTGATGCGAACTTTGTCTGGCACATGGCCAACGATGGGCAACCCTTGTTTGTGCGCTTCGGCCGCCGCGGCGAGATAGGCGTCAGGCGAAATTACGGACTGGACTTTGATGAAATCCACGCCCTGGGTTTTCAGCAAGTCCACGGCAGCAATCGCACTGGCGGGAGTGGTGATGGGGATAGAACTCGGAAAGCGTAGTTTGCCGTTGGGCAAATACCCGTCCAGCATGGGGCCGGAGATAACCATGCGTGGGCCGATGATTCGGCGTTCGGCGATTTCTTTGCGCCACTTCAGGAGAATCGGAGCATCTCCGCCCATATCGCGCACGCCGGTGACGCCGTTGGCGATGAAGAGCGGCAAGATGATGTCGCGCCCGCCAGGAAACCAATTGCCGAAGGCGGAGTGCACATGCATGTCCCAGAACCCAGGCAGGAGATATTGACCGGTGGCGTCGATCACGCGAGCGTTTTTCGGCGGCAGGGAGTTTGTAGTCTCCGAAACCGAGGTGATGCGATCTCCGGTGATGACCACTGTCCGATTCGCTTCGACCGATGACGTGCCAGGATTGATGACGGTGGCGTGAATAATCACAATCGGGGGTGGTACGCGCTTGGGTTGCGCGGCGCTGACCTGAGTCAGCAGCGGCAAAAACGCAATCAGGCCGCAAAGGCAGACCTTGCAGAGGGTGCGCATGGCTCAGAGATTACTATGAAATCCCCTAAAAGGAGATCGGGCTGCTGTTCGGCGTCTCCGAGTCAGCTGGTGGGATAGAATCGCTTGGCGTTGACGCGCGGGACAAGCGTAGACGCGCAGTAACAAGGAGACGACGATGGCATCGGTACTAATCACGGGAACGAGCAAGGGGATTGGGTTTGAGGCGGCGTTGGCTTTTGGCCGGGCGGGGCACACAGTTTTCGCAACCATGCGTAAGCCGGCGCAGTCTCCGGAGCTGGCAGAGACGGCAGCGCGGGAAAAACTGCCGATCACTGTCTCGGCGATGGACGTGGACTCGGACGAATCAGTCAGCAGCGGCATTGCGGCCATCCTGCAAGAGCGGCCCGATTGATGTGCTGGTCAACAACGCCGGCATCGAAAAGGCAGGGTCGGTCGAAGAGTTGCCGCTGGACGAGTTTCGCGCGGTCATGGAGACCAATTACTTCGGAGCCATCCGGTGCATTCAGGCGGTGGTGCCGCACATGCGCGCAACGCGGGAGTGGTTGCATCATAAACGTGACGTCGGTGGCAGGACGCATTTCCAGCGCGCCGCTCACGCCCTACAGCGCTTCGAAGTGGGCTCTGGAAGCTTTGAGCGAGGGGCTGGCGGGTGAGATGAAGACGTTTGGCGTACGGGTACTGATTGTGGAGCCGGGCATTATTGACACCGCGATGGCGCGGCGAATTGGCGTCCCTGCGAACCCTTCGCCGTACCGCCAGCGCGAACGGTATGCCGCAATGTTCGCGGCCGCGCTGCAGAACCCAGTGCATCCATCTGTGGTTGCGAAGAAGATTCTGGAAATCGCGGAGAGCGACACCTGGCAACTCCGCCATCTGGTGGGGCCTAGCGCTTTGCCGTTCCTGCAATGGCGTGCCAGCATGACGGATGAGGCCTGGGTGGACCTGAACGCGGCTGATGACGAGACATGGGAGCGGGGGCTAAAGCGGGAGTAGGCTACGGTTGAGCTACGGCGTCAATTTGCCGGTCGAGAGGTAGTCCTGGGAAGCGATTCCAAAGGCGTCAGCTACGCGGTTAAAGAATGCGAACATCGCGGTGATATAAACCGCCTCGGCAATCTGGTCCTCTTTCCATCCCGCGTCGCGAAGTTTCTGCACGTCTTCCGAAGTTGTACGGTAAGCGGCCTCGGTGACCAGCTTTACGTAGTCCAATAAGGCGCGCTCCGCCGGAGTCAGGCCAGCTTCCTCAAGCTTGCCATCGATGATTGCTTGTACACAGTGATCAGGGGCTCCCTGGACACGCAGGAAGTAAGCGTGGCTGTCCAGTCAATACGGGCACCGGTTCAAATAAGAAACGTGGCTGGCGATCATCTCTTTATGCCGCCGCGAGAGATGACCTTCTGAGAAATGTACGGTGTTTGAGAAGTCCAAGACCTGGCGCAGAAAATCTGGACGCGCACTGAAGCACTTGACGATGCCAGGGACGTGCGTGCGTCCTGAGCCGGCTCGCCAGGCATCGTAAGCTGCCGCTACGTCGCCGGTGGCTTGTGCGTCTTCGATGATGGCGATCTTCGTCCGGGCGGACTTCGTCGCAGACTTTGATTTGGGCTTGGCGGCGTCGCGGAGAGCGTTTCCGGGTTGTTCCTGATCAGCCATGACTTAGTTTCAAGCTTTCGAAATTTTACTCTGGAAAATGCTGTACACCGGTAATACCGCAAGCACCACGGCCGATCCCAGCGATGCCTCCGACGGTTTGTGTCCGGCCAGGAGAACCAGCAGCAGCGAGATCAAGGCGAGAAACGCAAGCCGTGCCGCCGCAATCCCGCACTCGCTGTCGGAGTGTCTGCAATTGTTATGAATGACGAGATGGTCGGTCCCCTCAAGACTCAACCTGGCCTTGTTCAGGTCCAGACAATCAAAGCAGACTAAATGACGCCCCAGTAGCGAGCAATAGTACAAAAAAATTCAGTCGCGTCACTGAAACTACTGCTTTCCTACTATTGATCGTTTTTTGCTTACCTCCAATAATCACCACACTTTGTCGTGGGGGAGTCTGTCTTTTCGTGGGACGATCCGTCCTGCCCGTCACGCATACAGTCGCAAATCCGAAGGGGAAGTGGAAGCTAATGATGAAAGCCAGAAACCTGATCGTGGTGGGACTAGTGTTCTTCGCGTGCGGGCAGCTTTTCGCGCAGCAGATCACCGGCAGTATCCGGGGCACGGTTTCCGATTCCAGCGACGCCATCGTGATCGGCGCCAACGTGACCGCCCGGCAGGTTGAAACCGGCCTGGTTCGCACCGCGGCCACTGATCGCAGCGGAAGCTACTTGCTGTTGGAACTTCCCGTCGGACACTACAGCCTGGAAGTCGCCGCCAACGGTTTCCAGAAGTATTTGCAGCAGGGCATTTCCCTGAGCGTGAATGAGACGGCGACGGTTGCCGTGCATCTGACAGTTGGGGCAGAGACCCAGCAGGTGCAGGTGAGCGCCGATGCCGAACTTGTCCAGCCCACTGTGAGCAGCCTCGGACAGGTTGTCGGCGAACGCGAAATGCTCGACCTGCCGCTGGATGGCCGCAACTTCACGCAATTAGGTCTGCTCCAGCCCGGCGTCGTCCCTTTGACACCCGGACTTCTCCAGGCCGGCGGCCCCGCGCGACAAGGCCAAGCTTACGCAGTCGATGGCCAGCGCCCGGAATCGAATAATTTTCTGATCGACGGAGCTGACAACGTTAACGCCGTGGACGCTGGCTTCGTTCTGAAGCCGCCGGTCGATGCGATCGAGGAGTTCAGAATTCTTACTCACAACGCCAACGCGGAATTTGGTCGTAATACCGGTTCCACTACCAACATCGTCACCCGCTCGGGCACCAACCAGTTCCACGGAGCTCTCTGGGAATTTCTGCGCAATGACGCTATGGATTCCTCGGACTACTTCACGAACACCGTGCAGCCCTTGAAGCAGAACCAGTTCGGCGGAACTTTCGGCGGACCGATCGTCAAGGACAAGACTTTCTTCTTCGGATACTACGAAGGCTTCCGCAACCGGCAGGGTGAAACCGTGGCCGCAACCGTGCCTTCTATCCCGGAACGGGGAGGCGATTTCGGGCAGCTCTGTACCTCGATTCTCCACGGCGGATTTCACGACGCATTTGTGGGCGGGCTGTGCACCAACAACCAGGCCCACGCGTTCGATCCCAACGGGCAACTCACCTACTTCGGCATGAACGTGCCGAATAACCAAGTGACCCTTTTCACTCCCATTGATCCAACTTCGGCTCAAGTCTTGCCGTTGTTCCCAAGGCCGAACGTGGGCACGAACGAATTCCTTGCCACACAGACTCTGAGCCAGACGAACGACCAATTCGGAATGCGGCTGGACCAATACCTGACTGCCGCGGACACTCTGAATTTTCGCTACATGTTCAGCGGCGGGCCGACGACCGATCCTCTGTCGCCGGTGGGCGCCAATGTCCCCGGTTTTCCGGTTGGACAGGATGATCGCTCGCAAAACTTTGTCGCGCAAGAGACCCACATTTTTTCCTCGACGACGGTTGGTGTAGTCCGCGTTTCGTATCTGCGCAATAAGCTTCTGCTGGGCCAGCACGTAAATCAGACGCCAGCGTCGCAATACGGTTTTACCTACGCGCCGACGCTTCCCGAAGCCGCAGGAGTGCCGTTCATCCAGGTGGGCGGGTACGCGTCGGTGGGCGACCCGATTACCGGACCGCGCAACACGTTTCAGAACACCTATGACGTCTCGGGCAGCCTGAGTTGGGTCCACGGCAGCCACGAAATGAAATTCGGCGGAGGCCTTCGCCTCGACCAGATCAATGCCTTGCAGGGCATTGCCAGCAATGGGTTCTTCGTATTCGCAGGGATACCTTCATTCGCGGGATTCCTCTACAACGACGGTTTTGCCAACTTTCTTTCGGCGAATCCGGTCGTCTTTTTGCAAGGCGGAGGCAATTTCGATCGTCATATCCGTGACCGGGCTGTCGATGCGTATGCCCAGGACACTTACAAAGCCACATCGCGTCTGACGCTGAATGTCGGTCTTCGTTACGAGTTGCCGTTTCCCTCGACCGAAACCAACAATCAGGTGAATCTGTTCGTTCCCGGTGCGCAGTCAAAAGTAATTCCCGATGCCCCGAAGGGGCTTCTCTATCCCGGCGACCCGGGCGTACCGGCAGGCCTGATTCCGACCGAGAAGACTGCGTTTGCGCCGCGAGTGGGCCTCGCCTGGGATCCGATGGGCGATTCCAAAACCGTGATTAGCGCCGCCTATGGAATTTTCTACGAGCCGTACTACACCGGAGAAGGTGGCCCGCTGCAAGATCCGATCAGCGCACCTCCGTATCTGAAGACTTTGCAGTTGGGTTTCCCCATCAACTCGTTTGCTAATCCGTATTACAGCCCGAATCCTTTTGGAGTGCCCTTTCCCGAGCCGATGACACTGCTCGTGGTCTCTAAGAACCTGCGCCTGCCTTACGCGCAGGATTGGAACCTGAACATTCAGCGATCGTTTGGCGCGGATTGGCTATTGCAGGTCGGTTACGTGGGCACGACCGGGGTGAAGCTGCCGCGATTCATTGAAGGGAATCCTGCGGCCTATGTTCCGGGGGTGGACACGACAAGTCCGGGTTGCTCGGTGGCAAACCCATGCCCGATTTCCACGGAAAACAACGTGAACCAGCGTCGCCTTTATTCCGGGTGCACGCTGGCGAACCCGAACAATTGCGTTTACGGTTCCGTGGGCGAGATCGCCAGCATTGCAAATTCCAACTACAACGCGCTCGAAACCAGCCTGCGCAAGCGCTTCAGTCACGGCCTGTCGTTCCTGGCTTCGTACACGTGGTCGCACTCCATCGATGATGTCTCGTCGTTCAACATCACTGGCTCGGCATCGCAGCCGGTGGCTGGAGAAAATGATTTGGCGCAGAATCCGTTCGATCTGGGCGCCGAGCGCGGCAACTCGATGTTCGATGCCCGCCATCGCTTCGTGCTGAGCTATCAGTGGAGCATTCCGTACTTGCAGCACTCCAACACCGTTTACGGACGTGTCCTTGGCAATTGGCAGGTGAACGGAATTTTCACCGCCATGAGCGGCACCCCCTTCACAGTGTTCGATTCCAATGACGTTTCCCTACAGGGGCAGGCACCGGAAATTTCCGGGTTTTCCAGCAATCGGCCAAATGTCGTCGGCGATCCCAATTCCGGGCCACACACTGTGGCGCAGTGGTTCAATGTGAATGCCTTTCAGAAAATCGCCCAGAACCCGGCTTCTCCCGTCGAGCAGTTCGGAAACGAAGGCCGGAACGTACTGCGAGGGCCAGGATACGTGAACTGGGACTTCTCGGCGCTCAAGAACATTCGACTGACGGAAACCAAAGAGCTCCAGTTCCGCGGCGAGCTGTTCAATGTTCTCAACCACACGAACTTCCGCTTGCCAGTCAGCGACATCGAATCGCCCGCTAGCGTTTTTGGCTCGATTCAGTCGGATGTGAGCCCGCGGGTGATTCAGGTGGCAATGAAGTTCCTGTTTTAGAAACCTGGAAGTTTTGTGTTTCCAGGTGAGATGAAAGAAGCTTTTCGGTCCGGGACGCAATCGCGAGCGTGCTTGCGCTTGGGCTGCGTTTTTCGCGTGCAGGGCGAGACAATAGTCGAGATCAATCTTCTTGCCGGTGCCTTTGCAGACGCGGTTACGTCCGCTGGCGGATTCATTTGTTGATCAAGACTGCCTGCACCAGATCGCCCAGTTGTTCTGCCGTAAACTGGTTGCCTTCGATGTTGGTGAACAACTTCCCGTGGCGGTCGATGATGGCGGTGTGCAGGGAATGGTTCATCAAGCCTTCGTCGGGGAAGAAATCCATTCCGAAAAGGTGGTTGACGCGTTGTACCTCAGGGACCGGGCCGGTTAGAAAGTGCCAAGTATTCGGGTCAGCTTTCCAGGTGCGAGCATAGCGGGCAAGAACCTCGGGCCGGTCGCGGGCAGGATCAAAGGTGAGGGTGAGCAAGACCAAGTCTCGGCCTAGCTGTTCCTTGAATCGCTTCTGGACCACAGCAAACGTGTTGGCGTTGCGGTAGCAGAAGTTCGGCAGGGCGCAGCTGGTGTAGATGAAATTAATGGCGATAACTTTCCCGCGGAACTGGGACAGAGAGACTCGTTTGTTCGCCTGGTCAGTAAAGGTGAAATTTGGTATGGCCTGACCTACCGCCAGTGGCTTCACTGCGGAAGATTGCGGATCGGACAGCTGGTTCAGAAGCTTCAACCGCCGGGCAGTCAACGGATCCTGTTCTACGCCTTCGTAGCTGCGGATTCTTATGTTTTCGGCGTAAGCGGCCTCTTGGTCCACTACCAGATTAAATTCCACCATCGCGCCGGGCACGACGCCATCGAGGTCTTTCGGAGCACGAACGTCGAAAGGCATGGTCATTGCAGCCATGTAACCGGGGATGGCCTGGCAGGAGACAACAAAGGTCTTGTGTTGGGGATCCACCTTCAACACCATGCCGGACGCAGAGTATTCCTGCGACGCCCAGCTTGAACCCGTAACGAGAACCAGCGCCGCAATCAGCAGAACCGGGCTTCTCATACTGCTCTCCTCCACTACTGCGTGTGATTGCTGATTGCAGCGGCAGGCGCAGGTTTCGCCGCCAGCGGGGAAGCATCTCGCCGCCCGCCGCCTAGTCGGACAGGTGGCCGAACCAGCTTCACGTAATCGGTGTTGAACTCCCTGATCTCCAGAAACTGGTTCTTATCCAGGTTGGCGAAATGCTGCCGCGTGTTGCTGGCAGGCCACCAGATCTTCCAGGTCAACGATTCGTGCGTCCTTGCCTAAGCCAATGTGTTGTTGCAGCGGCGACGCTCCGAACGAGCCGCCGCTGCCCACTGTCCGATAGATCGAGCGTATCCCCTGGCCCTTGTTTTCCACGGTCACTTTGATTCGTGTACCGATAGCGGAACGATTGCTCTTGACGCCTACCAGCTTCAGGTTGATCCAGTCGTTGCCGTGTCCGGGATTTTCAAACACCCGGGTGGCATGACTGTCGCCTAGCGTGGCCCCGCCAACCTCAAAGACGATGTCCTCATTGCCGTTGTTCTCCAAGTCAGCAAAGGCGACTCCGTGCCCCTTGTGCAATTCACCCGTACCCGACGAGGCGGTGACGTCGACGAAGTATTTGCCGTCGTGATTACGGAGCAGGACGCTTGGCACCAGTGATCCATATGAAGGGTTTCCCGTTCCCAGGTAAATATCCAAGAACCCGTCATTATCAATGTCGCCGAAATTTGCGCCCATGGGCATGAAAGCTCTATCCAGCCCAACTTCCGCAGTTACGTCCTTGAAGGTTCCGTCTCTTCATGTTCTTGTAAAGCTTCAGGGTGTTGGCGTTGTGCGGCAGCCCAAGATAGGTACGGGCTGTCTCCTCAACAGAAACGGGGTAGCTGGTCACAAACAAATCCGGCCAACCGTCGTTGTCGTAGTCGAAAAACCACGTGGCGAACCCGCGCGTCGGCCCCTGCACACCCGCCGACTCTGAAACTTCCGTGAACGTATTGTCGTGGTTGTTGTGGTAGAGGAAGTTTGGCCCCAGCAGATTAGAGACGAAGAGGTCTGCATACCCATCGTTATCGTAATCGGCTGCGGTCACGCCCTTGCTGAACCCGACCTTATCAATCCCGGCGGAATGAGAAATGTCCTTGAATGTACCATTGCCGTTGTTGAGAAAAAGCTGAGCAGGGCTGCCTTCGTTGCCGACAAACAGGTCGAGAAGGCCGTCGTTATTGATATCTACCCAAACCCCCGCCTGCGTGGCGGTCGGGACTGACAGGCCGCTGCCGGCGGTCACGTCGGTGAAGGTACCGTTGCAGTTGTTGCGAAGCAGTGATTTGCGCTGCGCCACCTCCCAGCCGCCCCGCAACACGAGAATGTCGGTGCAGCCATCGTTGTTGTAGTCGGCTTGGATTATGTTCAGTCCGCCCAGTTGGTCCGCCAGACCCGCCTTGGCGGCGCGGTCCGTAAAGGTACCATCTCCGTTGTTATGGAAGAACTGCATCGGCGCGCAAACGTCGAAGCTCGACTTGACCACGTCCAAGCGACCGTTGTTCTCGAAGTCATCCACGATGATCCCTCCCGCCATCGCGAACGTATCAAGACCAGCGGCAGGCGCGACGTCAGGAAAGCGCCCAACGTCTTCCGCCGACTGAAAAACCGAAGGTGGAATCAAATATTTCGGCGGAACTTTGTCTGGGTACTCTCCCAGCGTCATGTATGCCAGGTTAAGCAGCCACTTCACTTCCAGCTCGTCCGGCTTCTGTTCCAGGTATTTAAGAAAGTATTCGACTGCCTTTTCGGAATCGCCGGTTTTGGTGTAGGCGTTCCCCGGGGGGACGGGTATCAGACATTTCTCGCCGGGGGCGCGATAGGCGTCATTTTCCATCCCCGATTTATGTAGGTAGGAAATCCCAAGTGCCTCATTCATCTGATTGAGAGCTGCCGGAACCTGGGACTCTGCAATCTGGCGGGCGGCCTGATACTGCTCGATGGTACTTTCCATGTTTCCGCGGTAGGCATTCAGTTCCCCCAGTGAGACGTGTGCGCTCATGACGTCGATGGCTGGCCGAGCGTCCCGCGCTGTTTTGTTCCGGGGCGACAAGAACTCCTCAAGCCGCTGCTTCTCGGAGAGAAGCGATTGCTTGCGGACTTCACAAACCAGCCACGGATCAGGGTCCCAGGTCGGTTCCTTGGTCGCCCGGATCAAGCCCAGTTCAGCCTCCGCCAACCCGGAAACATTGAAGGTGGCCTTCACGCTTCCCGTGGCGCTGCTGGCTTGGTTCCCGACGTAGGCGAGGGCAGAGTTTTCTTGCACGTGGGACCGTTCCACCAACAGCAAGATCGCGTATCCCAGCGGGGTTCGCAAGACTGGACTCAGTTGGCCGGGGGCCAAGCCTTGCAATGCATCGCGCAGTTCGGGGCGCAACGTCGATGGGGCGACCTTCTCCATCAGTCCGCCCTGGTCGGCGGTTGTGTCGATAGATTTCTGCTTCGCGAGGGTGGCGAAATCCTGACTCTGGCGGAGTTGGCTGAGTATGGTCTCCGCTTGGTCCTGAGAGCTCACCACGATCATTCTTAGCGTAACTTGCTCGGGGGAGGGGTCCGGCGTCTGCTGAGGAGTCTGCGTAAAGCCAGGTGCAGACAATAGGGTGGTCACTGCCAGCACCCACGCCCGATTCCACACTCCGGAAAACAAACGACCCACCTTTGGCTCCTCGGGAAGACTTGCCCCGGCTTTGACCGCGACTGGATCCGGGCGAATCCTTTAAGGGTAGGATGCGCAGAAGAGCGTGATCAATAGTCGAAAAAGTCTAGGCTTGAAAAGCCACTCTCTTGATCCCGTTTCAAGTCGAAGACCAGGGAACTTTTCTTATCTTAGCAGTGCCGAGGCACACCACAGCACTGGCGCCTGGCCGTGGAAGTCGCCGGTGCGGCGGGCGCGGGCCAGATAATAGTCGAGGTCATTTTTCTTTCCGGTGCCTTCGCAGACGCTGGTTACGTCGGCGTTCTGGTCGATGTAGCCGACGAGGGCGATCCAGGCTTTGCGGGCGGCGGGGCCGTAGGTGGCAGGGTCGAGCCATCCATTCTTGACGCCGGTGATCATGGCGAAAGTAAACATGCCGGTGGAGGAAGTCTCCGGCCACGCCTCGGGATGATCGATCAGCTGCCGCCACATCCCGTCGCTACTCTGATACCCCAAAAGCGTGTGCATCATCTTTTGATACGCCTCGAGAATTCGGGCGCGGCGGGGATGGTTGGGGGGGAGCGAGCGCAGCAACTCGGTCATGCCGGCGGCGACCCAGCCGTTGCCGCGTCCCCAGAAAAAGGGCGCGTCGGGCGCGTGGTAGAAGAGGCCGTTGGGCTGCTGCAACTTGTCGAGGTAGGCCACCATTTCTAAAGACGCGCGGTCGAGATACTTCATGTCTCCGGTGGCGCGATAGGCCTGCACCTCGACGGTGGTGATCATGTACATGTCGTCGATCCAGTAACGGGTTTCAGGCGTGAGGCCGTCGGGCATGGGATTTTCCCACTGGCGATCGGGGAATGACTTGCCGAGGGCAAGGTACTTGGGGTCTTTCGTCTGCTGATAAATTTCTAGCGGCACAGTGCCGAAGACGGTGAAGTCCACGTGGCGATTTTGGCCGATCATGTCAGAACCCGGCGGGGCGAGTAGGGGATCGAATCGCTTGATGAGCTCAGTGGTGAGGTCTTTGTCGCCGGAAAGCTGGGCGAAGGTCAGGGCTCCGTACCACGCGCAGACTTCCTGATAGACGATGTGTTTGGGATCGGCATGCGGACTGGTGACGAAGTGCTCGGCGACGCGCTTGCCGACTTCCCGGGGGGAAGTGCCGGCGGGCCAGTCGGTGAAGTAGTTGGTCTGGGCGGCGAGGGGGAGGGTGAGGATCGTTAGTGCTGTCAGGAGAAGAGTGCGTGACGCCGTTCGGGTTATGAGGTCGGACATGGCGGGTAACATAATATAGAAATCTGACGGCTACGCGAACTCGAGCCGCTTGAGCCTAATCCGATCGGCGCGGACCTGGGCCAAGTCATAATGGGCCTGCTGGGTGAGCCAGGTTGCGGCGTTGCCGCCAAAGACTTTGGACAGACGGACTGCCATTTCTGGGGAGATTCCGCGCTTCTCGTTGACCAGTTCTGACAACGTGGTGCGCGTAACTCCGAGGGCGGCGGCGGCTTGGGTGATGGTCAAGCCCAAAGGCTCAATGCACTGGCGGAGCACAAAGCCTCCGGGATGTGGCGGGTTCTTCATCGGCATGGTTCGGTCTCCTCAGTGGTAGTCGGTGTAGTCAACGTCAATCGCGTCGCTGTCGGCAAAGCGGAAAATCACGCGCCAGTTTGCGCGTACGGTTACTGCCCAAAAGCCTTTCAAGTTGCCCTTCAGCGGATGCGGTCGGAATCCCGGCAGGTCCATGTCTGCGACCTCGGCGGCGGCATCGAGCCTGGCAAGGATGTCGCGTAGCTTTTCCATGTGTTCCCGGGTCACGCCGCGAGGGTCATCGTCCTCGTAGAGACGTCTCAGTCCTTTGTGACGGATTGAGCGGATCACATCTAAGCGTAATGCGTTACGTAACGCAGGTCAAGGGGAGTAGTTCACGCCCGGGATTGTGGCGGGGAGCCGAGGCCTCTCTTTCCCTACTTTCGCGGCGCGTTCTGCACGATCAGAAACTCTCGATGACAGTGCTGACATGAGGTAGTGGCGAAGAGCACCGCGCTTCCGGGCAAAAAGAACAGGGTTTGTTCTTGGCAGTGTGGGCAATGGAATTCGTGTTTCTCGAAACCGGGAGGCGGCGGGTTGAGTAGATTCGGGAGCATGGCGCCCCTCGGGAAAATCAACGACTCGGACTGGAATTCAGCAATCCTATTTTGAAGGCGGAGGCTTGTCGGTTCGCTGAAGGTCTGTGGTCTGTGCGCCGTCGGACGCAGGGTCAATCGGAATGGCTCTGCCATTCTTTGGCCTGGCGCTGCATGATGGCGTAGCATTCGCAGGCTGCTTCTTCCAGGTTTGGCCGGTCGATGATTTGTACGTCGCCGCGAGAATGAGTGATCAGCCCGGCTCTCTGCAACATTCCGGCCGCCACGGTAACACTGGAGCGGCGGGTTCCCAGCATCTGCGCCAGAAATTCCTGAGTCAACGGCACCGAATTCGATCCCACGCGGTCGGCGCTCATCAGCAACCACCGCGCGAGCCGTTCGTTTACCTCATGGAGGCGGTTGCAGGCGGCGATCTGGGTCACCTGCATGGCCATGATTTGTGAAAACTGCTGTAGCTTGCGCTCCAGACGCGGGCACTGTTGCAGGGCTGTGGTCAGCGAGTCGGCGTCCACACGGAAGGCGGTGGCTTCAATTTGAGCAATGGCGCGGGTGGCGGCGGTACGAAATCCAGCAACCAGCGGGACGCCGATGAAACCCTCTTTGCCGACCAGGCCTACCTCGACGGACTTTCCGTCGGGGAAGACGCTGAGAATCGAAATCAGGCCGGTATCGCAGAAGTAGGCGGACTTCAAAGTGTCCCCGGGCTCATGCAACACATGGTGCGTTTTCAGGCGCACAAACTCCAGTTTTGGGAACAGCAGCTCGCGTTCTTTTGGGGGGAGGCCGAGCAGAATGAGGTTGTGGATGTGATTTCCATCGCCATCGCGGGAAGATGGTTTTGGAGACACCTTGGTCGACAAGCGCAGCGTGCTGGCCATAAACGGCTCCTTGCGCGACAAGTAAGTTGTCTGATTTTGCAGAAGACCGTCACCCAGACTGGGCGCGGCGGAAACATGCTAGAAGAGACAGCTTCATCTTACTCCTTATTTTGAAAGGGGTTAGGTAATTGTGCCTTACATTGGCTAACCAACGAACGTGCGCTACCGTACAGCATCAGCGGTATTTACTTCGGCGTTCTAGAGAGTAGGGTCGAAGTAGCCCTTCCTCGTGCCGTCCGTCGCCGTGTTACGTTGCGATGCGGCCAGCAGCCTGTCAAGGGCTCCCCGCGGAGGCTGCTATGGCGCACACGATTCTCATCGTTGATGACAGTGCTATCATCCGCCACACGCTTCGGTCTTGTATCGAGCAAAACAGCGATTGGGAAGTATGTGGCGAGGCGGAGAACGGCAGCATTGCAGTAGAAAAAGTTAAGGAACTACACCCCGATGTGGTGATCCTGGATTTGCAGATGCCAGTCATGAACGGGTTCGAAGCGGCCGACCAGATCAGCCGCCTGGCTCCGTGCACCGCAATCGTGATGCTTACCTTGCACGAGTGTGAACAGGTTTCGCAGAACGCTCACGCGGTTGGTATTCAGGACGTGCTTTCCAAGTCCGATGATGTGATGAACCGTCTGCTGAGATCGCTGACGAAAGTGTGGGCAAGGCGTGCGGCTTGATCACCCCGGCCGGGATGCCCTACCTCCTCGAAAACCAGTAAGATTCAAACATGACCACCGAGACTGTTAATTCCCTGGCTCGCGCGTCTTCCTCCTACTCTGCGGTCGGCGATGCATCAGCCGATTCGGTGGCATGAGTGGGGCGAGGAGGCGTTTGCGGCGGCGCGGCGGTTGAATAAACCGATCCTGCTCGATATTGGGGCGGTGTGGTGCCACTGGTGCCACGTGATGGACCGCGAATCGTACGACGATCCGGAGATTGCGCAGATTGTGAATGAGAGGTTTGTGGCCATTAAGGTGGATCGCGATGAGCGTCCAGATATTGACGCCCGTTATCAGGTTGCGGTGCAGGCGCTCAGTGGACAGGGCGGGTGGCCGCTGACGGCGTTTCTGACGCCGGATGGGAAGCCGTACTTTGGCGGAACGTATTTTCCTCCGGACGAGCATTATGGGCGGCCGAGTTTTCGGCGGGTGCTGATGTCGATCTCGGAGGCGTTTCACGAAAAGAATGCGGATGTGACGGAGCAGGCGAATCTGGTGGAGGGCGCGATTGCGCATTCGGAGTCTTTTGCGGCGAAGAGCGGGGACGTTTCTCCGCGCGTGGTGGATGAGATTGTGCAGGCGGCTTTGAAGATGTTTGACGCGGAGCATGGCGGGTTTGGGAGCGCGCCGAAGTTTCCGCATCCTTCGGCGCTGGATTTGTTGATTGACCGGTACAGAACTGGCGGAGCTGCGGGTTCTTCCGCTAGCGAAGATCAAGGGCGCGGAGCTGCGTTCCGGACGGGCGGGGACGCCCGTCTCCCCACGGACGTACTGAGGGAAGTATTCACGACTACCCTGGAGAAGATGGCGCGAGGCGGGGTTTATGACCAACTGGCGGGAGGGTTTCATCGCTACTCGGTGGATGAGCGGTGGGTGGTGCCGCACTTCGAGAAGATGTCGTATGACAATTCTGAGCTGTTGAAGAACTATGTGCATGCGTATCAGGCGACGGGCTCGGAGTTTTTTGCGGAAGTCGCGCGCGACATCATTCGCTGGATGGATGAATGGCTGAGCGACCGCAAGCACGGCGGGTTTTACGCGTCACAGGATGCCGACATTTCACTGGAAGATGACGGCGATTACTTTACCTGGACGGTGGACGAGAGCCAAGGCGGTGCTCACCGAGGAGGAAGCGCAGGTTGCATGCCTGCATTACGACATCAATGAAGTCGGCGAGATGCATCACAATCCGGCGAAGAATGTGCTCTACCAGCGGGCGCCGGTCGAGGAGATTGCGGCGCGGCTGAAAATCTCGAGCGAGAGAGTGCGTGAGATTCTGCAATCGGCGAAAAAGAAAATGTATGCGGCGCGGTTGCAGCGCACGACTCCGTATGTGGATAAGACGGTTTATGTGAGTTGGAATGGGTTGTGTGTTTCGGCGTATCTGAAGGCTGGCAGTGTGTTGCATTTGGAGGAAGCGCGGCGGTTCGCGCTGCGGTCACTGGATCGCATTCTGGCGGAAGCGTGGAGTGCCGACGCAGGGCTCAAGCACGTGGTCGCCTATTCCGACGCGGGTGCGGCGCGGCGCGACACGGTTGGATTTCTGGATGACTACGCATGTACGGCCAATGCTTGTCTGGACGCGTATGAATCCACGGCGGACTTAAGCTATTTCCGCATAGCGCGGCAGATTACGGACGTGATGATTGCGCGATTCTACGATTCTGTTTCCGGGGGATTCCTCGACGCGCAGCCAGCCTCGGGATCGCTCGGCGTGCTCAATACGGCGCGCAAGCCGTTTCAGGACTCGCCGACTCCGGCGGGGAATCCGATGGCGGCGATTGCGTTGCTGAGAATGCACGGTTATACCGATGAGGCTGGATACCGGGACAAAGCCGAGGCGACGCTGGAACTGTTGGCGGGTGCTGCGGGCCAGTATGGATTGTTTGCCGCGACGTATGGGATTGCGGCGGTGTGTTTCGCTGAGCCGCATACGCAGATCGTGATTGTGGGAGAGGACGAGACGGCGGCACAGCTTTATGTTGAGGCGGTCGCGGCCTCGTCTTTCGGAAGGTCGGCACTGAAATTAAGTTTCAGTCAGACGGTGCAGGCGAATCTTCCGCCGTCGCTGGCGGCAACGATTCCACAACTTCCGGCAGTGAAGCAGGGAAGAACGGTCGCGGTGGTTTGCTCTGGTGGAAGCTGCAAGCCGCCGGTGCACAACGTGGAACTTCTCAAGGAACTTCTTCAAGAAAAGAACCCAGCGGCGTAAGCTCGCGATCTTCCGACGAAAGACACTTCGCAAAAAAAGAGGGCCCTGATTGCTTTCGCAATCGCGGGCCCATAAGCTCCCCCAACAGGCGGAGGGGACGTTACTCGCAAATTGCCCGGTGACACAACGGCATTGGAGCGTCGTGTGTCTTGGTGCTGATTGACTTGGCTGTTGCCAAGCAAGTGCACGCTACGGCTACCACCAGGACTAAAGTCCTGACCGCATGCTTCATGGTCTTTCTCCTTACATGCGGGTTCCCTGGGAGCGGAAACCCTAGTTGGGAGAAATTATATGCGCACTGTCAAGGCCGACAGCTGCGGCAAGCCAATCGGTGCATCATTTTGAGACAAAAGGGCTTGAGTGGAAAGCAGAGTGTGCGATAGCGCACTAACTCAGGCGTGGGTGTCCTGGGCTTTGGAGAAGGCGCGATCCACCATGTGTTCGAACATCGGGATGAGCGATTCGGAGCCGCCAATCTGGGGATGAATATCGGTAAGCGCCTCATCCCAGCGCAACGGCACCAGTACGGGAACCGACTGACTGCGCCGGTTGAACACGGAATACAGCATCCACATGACCATGCCGAAGTTATACGCGGTCATGTCAATGAGGTTTACCGTTTGTCCACGCATGTGCAGGCCCGAGTAGAGAGCGGTGGTCAGCAGTTCGACTCCGGCGAAGAGCCCGAAGCCCATCGCGATGCCAAAACTCTGCCTTCTCCATGACACTCCGAGGTTCCGGCAGAAAGCCAACAGAAACAGGACCAGGCCGCATTGCACTACGCGAACGCAACGCTGCACCACCTGAATGGTCTCCGGCAGCGGATCATCCCAGCCCGGGCTCACCGCGATCACCACCACCGACACCAGCACCATGATCAGCGCCGCCCACTTAAACAGAGCCGTGCCCAAGTCGCGGAGCGCGTGATAAGGGCGGAAAATGTCGAGGAAAATTTCGTGAATGATTTTGAACGACAAAACCACGTTCAGGCCCGCGCCTGCCCAGAAAGTATAGAAGTATGCCGAGCGGCTGCCCCACACGCTGACCGGGTACTCCACCGCGAACAGCGCGATCTGCACCAGCGCATAAGCAAAGAATATGGGGAATTCTTTGTGCAGCTTGCGGCGGTACACAATTACCGCAATCGCCGCCTGCAATGCGGGTTGCAACACCCATAAAGCAAGTCGGATTTGGGGGCTGGCCATATTCCAAGGTCTTGCTGGATGGAACCTTACCAGTTATTACCCTAAGGGCCAATGAACGGCGGTAACCAAGGTCATGGTTACCGCTGGAATTTGGGAGTAGCAGAATGGGAGGGCAAATCGCCGCCGCAGGACTGGGGATGTAATGGCCTGCCGGTTAGTCTTCGGCGAACAGGAAGTAGGAGCTTGCCCACAGGGAAGCGGGAATGGTGCCGCGCTTACACGACGTGAAGACCAGGCTGTAATCGGTTGATCCGGCGAGGGAATCGAGGGCTGACGGTCCGGCCTGGGGCGAAGCTGTGGCCAGATAATGCAGGAATCCGTAGAAATCGCCGACCGCCTCGTAATCCTGAGCAACGAAAGAAAGAAAGACGTTCTGCTGCGAGAGGCGCCAGGTCAGGGAAGCGGCCAGCGAGATCATTTGCTCGTAGGCTTTGGCCGAAATCGCACCCGGGGCGGGGTTATCGAAAACCAGGCGCAGGCGGCGCTCGTCTTCGCGAGCGTATTCGCGGACTTTAAGATCACCGGACTTGGCGGTGGCCTTCCAATCCACGTGGCGCGCTGAGTCCTCGGGGAGATATTCGCGGATGCGGTAAAGGTCGGAACCCTGGCCGCGCAGGTAGGCTTCGCACTTGCCGCTCAGTACCGGCAGCAACTCGACTACTTCTTGAGAGTCGGTCAATTCGGGATAAATCAGCACCTCGCGGGCGAGCGCGACGCGGCGGGTCTTCACCAGAAACGCGAAGGGGAAGCGGGTGGAGAGGCTGAATCGCTCCTGGTAGCGGCCGCGACGGCGAAAGTTCAAGGCAACTTCCGCTTGCAGATTAATCTTCGGCGGAATCAGCGGGAAGTACGCAGATTCGTGGAAAACCCCCGATGGCGGATCGACTGGGATGCGACGGAGTTTGCGGTCCGGCAACTGCAACCACTGGCGGTCAGGCGGACGCCAGGGCGGCACGGGGAAGGTGGTCGCGACCCAGCTCCAGCGCTTGCGCTCTTTCCCTGCTTCCGCGGGAGTGGCGGAGATGGAAAGCGAAGGTATCCAGCGGCGAGGGTTGCGCACGCAGAGCGTACCGGGCACTTGGGTACCGGCGAAAATGTGCTCCGGAATCTTGAGATCGAGTTCGAGTCCGCGCAGACACAGTGCGGAGGCGATGCCGGAGACGACGATGGCCGCCAGCATGGCGGCGACGATGATGTAGAGCAGATTGTTACCGGTGTTCAGGGCGGCGATTCCGATCAGCAATACGACAACTGCATAGAGCGCGCCGGCCTTGGTGACTTCGAAATCGAGGGCCTCGCGCATACGTCTGGCGCCAACGCGCCGGGCGAGGTAGGGGACGGTTCCGAGGCCAACGCCAGTGGCGATGAGCAACGCGAGGGAGGCCAGGACCACGGTGGCGGGAACGTTGCCGGCGTCGCGCGATGCGGTGGAAAAGATGGCTGCCGCGAAGGCGAATGCCAGTCCGATGGCGGCCAGCAGAAATCGTAGCCATGCGCCGGAATTCTCCGAGCGAAAGGCGCGGACGATCCGGCTCAGGGCGCCGGAAGGGGCGGATTGAAACGTCGTTTCAGCCAAACTGGTCTGAGCCTAGCACTGCAAGGTGGAGGTTGTCAGGTTACTTCCCGGTTGGCACTGCCGGAGCCCTCGTTGGATGGAGGAAGTCGGTCACAATGCGGCTGAATTCCTCGGGGAACTCTTCGTAGGGAAGATGGCCTGCGCCCTCGATGACTGCGAGTTGAGCGCCCTGGAAATTCCTGCGCAGAGGCTCGGCGGACGCTGGATCCACGGTCCGGTCTTTGCTGCCCCAGAGCAGGAGAGTGGGAACGCGCGAAATCCGCGGCAGGATGGCTTGGAGTTCCTGCATGTCTTCCCACCAACAGCGCACGATTTTGACTGCATGTTCCAGGGTACTGCGCTGGCGGAGCGGGGCGGCATAACCACGATATATGTCCGGAGTGATTCGCCGTGGATCTCCCCACATTCGGCGTAAGAAATAGCCGTGAAGGAACCGCATTGGCCAGGCCACACTGGGGAAGAGCGCGGCAATTGCGGGGTTTCGTAACAGAGCTAAACGGGCTCGCCCAATCCGGGACCACGGGTTTGCGGGGGAAACCAGCACCAAACGCCGCACGCGTGAGGGCGCCAGGGCCGCGAGGGTCATCGCCGTAGTGCCGCCGTAAGAACTGCCTACCAAGTCGCAGGAATCGATACCTGCGGCGTCGAGGAAGCCTAGCAGTCGCTTGGCGGCAGAGGACAGGCGACAGTCCAGGCTGGGATCGCAATCTGAAAACCCTGCTCCTGGGAGATCGGGCGCAAAGACTTCGAACCGCCCGGCAAAGGATGGGATGACTTGGCGCCAACTGAACGAGTATCCCAGTAGCCCATGCACCAGAACTAGTGCAGGGCCGGTGCCGGCGTGGGCAAAGCGGAATCGGAGGCCGTCTACTTGCACCCATTGGGGAGCGGGATATCGGGCCGGGTCTGGTACGGCCTCCACCGGTTCTCGAATAAAGTCCGGCATTCTGTTTGTGCTTCGTACAACTTTCAAAGGGGTCTGCAGAGTCTATTAGAGCAGATATCGCCTCTGTCGCTTTGTAAAGGGGAGCTTCGGCTCCCCATTTTTTTCGATGGCGACGGCCTGGATTGCCTCCCATGTAACCTTATTGATGCCAGAGACTTACCAAATATCAGAGATTCATTCCAAAAAACATAACCTTGTGCGCGAGCTCCTTCTATAATCCTGGAAGAGCTTACTAATATGGCACTTAGCTCGTCTAAAAAAACGGTTGGCTTGGCAGGGAACGTGCATTCATTGCAGCGGGCGGGTGCGGTTGTGCCGCCTGCGTCATTTACGACTCCGATGAACCGGGATTTTCAAGTTCGCTTTACTGCCGTCCTGCTGGTGCTGCTGACCGTTACTGCCGTTACGCTGGCGGGCATTAGCTTCCGCAAAGGCAGCCAATACGCCGCGCCCTACGACGGGGTTTGGTGGGTGGAGCACGGCCAAGATCTGGTTGCGGACCGCGTGGATACAGATAGTCCCGGCACGCGCGCTGGAATCAAGGCGGGAGATCGCCTGATTGCGGTGGATGAACACCCTGTGAGCCGCAGCGGTGAGGTAACGCGACAGCTCTACCACGATGGCGTCTGGTCGAAGGCGACGTACTCTCTGCTGCGCGGTTCAGTTCCGCTCAACGCCGCCGTCATCTTGATTCCGGCACAGCGCAACGCCAGCGACTGGTTGCGCCTGGTCGCCATGGTTTATCTCGGAATCGGCCTCTACGTGCTCTTCCGCCGCTGGACGGCGCCGGGCTCTACTCACTTTTACATTTTCTGTCTGGTCTCGTTCGTTTTCTACTCGTTCCACTACAGTGGCAAGCTGAACACGTTTGACTGGGCGATTTACTGGGGCAACGTTGCTGCGTGGTTGCTGCAGCCGGCGCTATTTCTGCACTTCGTTCTTACCTTCCCTGAAGAGCACAGCTTCGCGAGAAAACATCGCTGGGCGATTCCATCGTTGTATCTGCCGGGATTCGTGCTGCTGGCGTTTCATGTGACTTCGAAGTTGTTCTCACGAGCGAGCGAAACCCTGCGCTGGCAGATGGACCGGATGGAGATGGCGTATCTGGTCGTGTATTTTGCGGTTGCCGCGATGGTGTTGCTGCACGGGTACCGGCAGTCCGATCAAACCATTCTGCGGCAGCAGTTGAAATGGCTGACGCGCGGCACCGTCATGGCGATTGCGCCGTTCGCGCTGCTTTACGCGGTGCCTTACATCCTGGGGATTCGGGACGTAAAAATCTCGGTACTATCGCTCGGCATCCTGCCGCTGACTTTCGGGTATGCCATCTTCCGCTATCGGCTGATGGATGTTGATCTCATCTTCAAGCGCGGGATGGCTTATACGCTGGCGGCGGTGGCCATTGCGGGAGGCTATTTCGGCCTGGTCGCGGTAGTCGCGTACGTTGTACAGACGCGTTTGCCGAACCTGGGGCGACCGGGTTTGGTGCTGCTGATTGTGGTGACCGCGCTGCTGTTTGATCCGGTGCGCCAGTGGATTGAGGGACGAATCGACCGCCTGTTCTACCGGACGCGCTATGACTATCGGCATACGCTGATCGAGTTTGGGCGCGAATTGAATGCCGAAACCGATCTCGACAAAATGCTGACTGCGGTTGTGGACCAACTTTCGCGCACGCTGATGGTTGACCGCATGGCAATCTTTTTGGCCAGCGGCGAGCAAGACCGGTTTCTGCTGGCGAAATCGTTCGGGATCCAGCAGACGGGCGGACTTGATCTCACTTTCCTGACCGCGGTGCGACCGGAGACGGGTGAAGGCCACATCTTTTTTGAGAACACCCACCGGGTGCCGCGCGAGACCGCGACGGCGCAGGAGACGATTGCGCGGCTGGATTTGAACTATTACATTCCGTGCCGCGCGCAGAAAAGCACTGTTGCTGTGCTCGGGCTGGGCAAGACTGTTGAAGGCGACTTCCTCTCCAGTGAAGATGTGGAGTTGCTGGAAACGCTGGCGGACTACTTTGCGATCGCGATTCAAAATGCCCGGCTGTACGCGTCGCTGGAGCAGAAGATCGCGCAATACGAACGGCTGAAAGACTTCAACGAGAACATCGTAGAGTCCATCAACGTGGGAGTTCTGGCAGTTGACCTTGCGGACCGGGTTGAATCCTGGAACTCGCAGATGGAAGTGATGTATGCGCTGCCGCGCTGGCAGGCGCTGACGCGTCCACTGAGCGAAATTTTCCCAGCGGATTTCGTGGAAGAGTTCTACCGGACGCGGCAGAGCCCGGGCATTCACAATCTCTACAAATTCCGGCTTTTGGCGCCGACCGGGGAAACGCGAATCGTCAACGTTGCTATCGCTCCGCTGGTCACCAAGAAGTTCAGCGTCGTGGGGCGGCTGATCATCATGGACGATATTACGGAGCGGGTGGAGCTGGAAACACAGCTTTCGCAGGCCGACAAGCTCTCGTCTATCGGCCTGTTGGCGGCAGGAGTGGCGCATGAAGTGAATACGCCGCTGGCAGTGATTTCTTCGTACGCGCAGATGCTTTCGAAACAACTTCAGGGAGACGAACAAAAAGGCGGACTCCTCGACAAGATCACGCGGCAGACTTTCCGGGCGTCGGAGATTGTGAATAATCTGCTGAATTTTTCGCGTACCAGCGCAGCGGAATTCGCAGAAGTGGATGTGAACAAGGTCATCCTCGACACGCTGAGTTTGCTGGAGCATCAGTTCAAGACGACGAAAGTCGTGGTGCAGGACGAGTTGGCCTCACACCTGCCGATGATCCAGGGAAATGCCGGGCGGCTGCAACAAGTGTTCTTGAATCTGTTCCTCAACGCCAAGGACGCGATGCCGAATGGCGGGACGTTGCGGGTGGCGACATCGAACGGCGACGGGGTGAGCGTGGCGATCTCGGACACCGGGACCGGGATTGCGCAGGAACACATTCAGCGTATCTACGATCCGTTCTTTACGACCAAGACTTCGCCGCAGGAAAATCAGCGGCGCGGCACCGGGCTGGGGCTTTCGGTGACCTACGGAATTATTCAGGAGCACGCGGGCAAGATTCGGGTGGAGAGCGCGCCGGATGCGGGCACGACTTTCTATCTGGAGTTTCCGTTGATGAGAAAGGCTGTCAATGTCTGAAGTCGCCGTCATTTCGAGGCGGATGAGCGAATCCACGCCGACCCAGGGATGCGTGCTGATTGTGGACGACGAAGCGGAAATTCGCGAGTCGTTGCAGACACTGTTGGAACTCGAAGGCTACGAAGTAGAAACCGCGGCGAACGGAGACGAGGGGCTTTCCCGGCTGGGCGACCGTCCGTTCGATCTGGTGTTGCTCGATCTGGCGCTGCCGGGGCGGAGCGGGATTGATCTGCTGCCGGAAATTCGCGCGCTGGATGCGCAACTTCCGGTCATCATTATTACCGCCTACGGAACCGTAGAAGACGCGGTCCGGGCCATGCAAGGTGGCGCCGGCAACTTCCTGCAAAAGCCCTGGGACAACGAGAAACTGCTCGCGGATGTGCGTGCGGCGGTTGGCCGGCGTCGCGCCGAAGAAGAAAACATCCAGCTCAAGCGCGCGCTCAAGCAGCGCTATAACTTCGAGAATATCGTGGGCAAGAGCGATCCCATGCTCAAGATTTTCGACCTGGTGGCGCAGGTTGCTCCGAGCCGCTCGACGGTGCTGTTGCAGGGCGAGAGCGGGACCGGCAAGGAACTGATCGCCAAGGCGCTGCACTTGAATTCAACGCGGCGCGATCGGCCGTTTGTCCCGGTCAACACCGGCTCGATGCCTCCGGATCTGTTGGAGTCCACGCTGTTTGGTCACGTGAAGGGGGCATTCACCAGTGCCGTCGCTTCGAAAAAGGGACTGTTCGAGATTGCCGACCGCGGCACCTTGTTTCTGGACGAGATCGGAACCATGGGGCTGGACACGCAATCGAAGATTTTGCGCGTGCTGCAGGACCGCAAGTTCATGCACCTGGGCGGGACACATGAGATTCAGGTTGACGTGCGTATCATCGCGGCTACCAACGTTGATCTGCGGCAACTGGTGCGGGAAGGGAAGTTCCGCGAAGATCTTTTCTACCGGCTCAACGTGATTGCCATTGACTTGCCGCCGCTGCGGCAGCGCAAGGAGGACATCCCGCTGCTGGTG
This sequence comes from uncultured Acidobacteriota bacterium, assembly GCA_963839975.1. Taxonomy (GTDB): domain Bacteria; phylum Acidobacteriota; class Terriglobia; order Terriglobales; family Acidobacteriaceae; genus Gp1-AA145. The sequence goes on from CAWIXA010000005.1 coordinate 185,989, forward strand.
GACTATTTCCTGCGCAAGTATTCGGAAGAAAACCAGCGGCCGCTGCGGGTGATGACTCCGGAAGCGATGCGTCCGTTGCTGAACTACTCGTGGCAAGGGAACGTGCGGGAGCTGGAAAATGTGATGGAGCGGGCTGTGGTGCTTTCGTCTGCGCCGGAGATTGGGCCAGAGTTGCTGCCCGACCATATCATCGGCCGCGGGGCGCTGCTGCCGTTGATTGAGACGCATGGCGACGCGTCTTTGTTTGACATCATGGAAGAATGCGAGCGCCGTATTATTACGGACATGCTCGAGAAATGCAGCTGGAACCAGACTGAAACCGCCGAGCGCTTTCACATTCCTCTCTCTACGCTCAACCAGAAAATCAAGCGGTTGAGTATTGAGATCAAGAAAAAGACAAGAGAGTAGTGGCCGTCAGCCGTCAGCCATCAGCCGTCAGGTAACCCTGCTCGTTTCTGGTCCGTTGGCCTTACCGATCATTCTCAAGCTAAGGCGTCGGTGGACTTCCGTACCACCGGCATCGGGGTCGCTGCCGGCGAAAAGCAGGTTCCTCTCCGCCTGTGGCGGTTCGAAATGACAGGGCTTAGGGAGTTGACGGCAAAGTTTCGTGAGAGCAGATTTTCCTGACGGCTGATAGCTGATGGCTGACGGCTGCTCTCTGTTATATTCCTCTGAACGCTCATGGAACTGATCTCACCCGGCGATTTTGCGAAAGAGAAGGTCCAATCGGTCCAGGAGTACGCCGGGATCGCCTCGCGGGCAGTGGCAAATTTGTTCGCGCGGCCCCGCTACTTTGCGGACATGGTGCAGCAGGCCGATCTGATCGGCGTGGGATCGCTGCCGATTGTGGCTCTGACTGGGTTCTTTACCGGAGCTGCGTTGGCGCAAAACAGCGCCAGCACCTTGCAGCGGTTTGGGTCGCTTTCGTTGATCGGGCAACTGGTTTCGCTGGGCATGGTCCGCGAACTTGGCCCGGTGATTACCGGCCTGATGGTGGCTGGGCGGAATGCTTCCGGCATGGCCAGCGAAATTGGGTCGATGGTTGTGACCGAGCAGATTGACGCCATGCGCGCCCTCGGTACTGACCCGATGAAGAAGCTGGTAACACCGCGGGTGGTGTCCACGGTATTCATGTTGTTCTTTCTCACGATTATTTCTGACGCGCTGGGTTTTGCCGGCGGCGGGTGGGTTTCGAGTTTTTTGTTTGGCGTGGATCCTCATCAGTATTGGAGCACGGCTTGGCAGATCCTGGTTTTTCAGGATGTGTTCATGGGTCTGATAAAGCCGATACTATTTGGCTTCATCATTTCGACGATCGGCTGCTACTACGGGATTACGGCGCGCGGCGGCACGCAGGGCGTGGGTCGCGCCACCACGCAGGCAGTGGTGGCTTCGTCGATCCTGATTATTACAGTGGACTTTTTTGTGACCCGGCTTTCGATGACAATTTTTGGACAGTAACTTCTTACTCCCATGGCGAGTCCTCCGGTGGCCGCAGAACAATTCACCAAACCTTCGCAGGGGCCGGCCTCGATTGCGCTGGAATTTGAGAATGTCTCCATTGGATTTGAAGAGCGGCAAATCCTGGATGGGATTTCTTTTCAACTGAGGCTGGGAGAAACCAAGGCCATTTTTGGCGTGGCGGGGTCGGGGAAAAGCACGATCTTAAAGCTGGCGCTGGGGCTGATGAAGCCGGATTCCGGGCGGATTCGGCTGTTGGGCGAAGAAGTCACCGAGATGACCGAAGACCAGTTGTTCATCTTGCGCCTGCGGGTTGGGATCGTGTTTCAGGAGAGTGCGCTTTTCGACTCGCTCACGGTGCGTGAGAACGTGGCGTTCCGGCTATTCGAAGAAGGGAATCTTCCGGAAAGTGAGATTGAAGAACGGGTGCGCGAAGCGTTGAGCTTTGTGGAACTCGAGCACACCGTGGACATGTACCCATCCGAGTTGTCAGGTGGAATGCGGCGGCGGGTGGGGATTGCGCGGACGATTATTACGCATCCGGAAGTACTGCTCTATGATTCGCCGACGGGCGGGCTCGATCCGGTAACGTCGAATACCATCATCGAATTGCTGGTGAAGCAGCGCGACGTTTATAAGACCAGTTCATTGCTGGTGACGCACCGTCTGCAGGACGCGTTCACCATGGGTACGCACTACTTCGACCGGAAAGAAAACAAGATGAAGCCGCTGCCGCCGCACTCGCGGGCCACCGTTCCCATGGGTTTTTTGATTCTGCGCGATGGGCACATCATTTTTGATGGGGATCTGGAGAGTCTGCGCGAGACGCGGGACGAGTATATACGCGAATATATTTCGTGACGCTCCGGCTACGAGGCCTTCGCCGCCGCACGCATCGTTTCAGCGCGCTTCGAGAACATCTGCAAGCGGTCACGGCCATCTTTGGTTCGTGTCGCCACTTTTTCAACCCGCATAAATCCGTGAGGGAGATTAGCCTTCTGACGGACCTCTTTTAGGAACGGCTGCAACTTCGCGAGGACGAACCACAGTTCGCCGCCGCTGTCGAAGAATAGGCTTTCATTAAGTACCCCATGTAGAACGAATGACGCCGCCATGTCCCAATAGCCGTTTACCTGGCGAAACCAGGCATTTTCCGGGGCTCCGCCGGCTTGCATAACCTTCAGAATGTCATCCGCGCTGGACGGCCACCATCCTGCATACCAGGCTCTGGCTTTGCGCATCTCGGATTCGCGGCGGAGTTCGTAGAGCTGCATGATGATTTTCGCGTCTTCGGCTGTAGGCTTCTTGGGCATGGAATTCTCCTCGGAGTTTAGCTGGCTGTCGGCGCAGACTCCGCTACGGGCTCGCCGGGGCGTTCGAAATCGCATTCTTTGTTGGGGCAGGCGACCACCGGGCCTGCTTTCAAAAACTTCTCAACCAAATATTCACTGCCGCAAACAGGGCACTTCTCGGCAATCGGCTTGTGGGCGGCGGTGAACTTGCACTTGGGGTAATTTCCGCAGCCGTAGAACGTGTTTCCCTTGCGAGCCTTTTTCTCGACGAGGTCGCCGTCTTTGCACAGTGGGCACTTCACGCCGATGAAATTCTGCTTCACGTATTTGCAGTCGGGATATCCGCTGCACGAAGTAAACTCGCCGTAGCGCCCGTGGCGGATCATCAGATTGCGGGTGCCGCATTTCGGGCACATTTCTTCGAGCGGAATGTCTGGCACGCGTTTGCCCTGGTCGAGCCGCCGTGTCGTCTTGCAATCCGGATATCCAGTGCAGGCCATGAACTGGCCGAAACGTCCACGCTTCAGGACCATCACACGGCCGCAGTTTTCGCAATACTCTTCCTGCGTAGTCTCCTGCACATCCGCCGAATCCAGATCAGGCAGGTTAATCGGATTTTCTTTGGTGAAGGTGCAGCTCTCGGGATTTTCTTTGTCGTAGGAACTGCACGCGTAAAACGAACCGTGCTTGCCCCACTTGATGACCAGCGGTGATCCGCAGCGCTCGCACTTCTCGTCGGTCGGCTTCTCCATCCGCTTGATGTTCTCCATGTGTTTATGGGCATAGCGGAGGTCTTTTTCGAATTTCTTGTAGAAGTCGCCGAGAGCTTGCTTCCAGCCTTCTTTGCCTTCTTCGATCTCGTCGAGTTCTTCTTCAAGGCGTGCAGTGTACGCGATATCAAAAATGTCGGGAAAGTTTTCGACCAGCAAGTCGGTTACGACCAAGCCGATCTCTGTTGGCGAGAATTTGCCGCCGACTTTTTGCACGTACTGGCGTTCCTGGATAGTGCTTAAGATCGCCGAATAGGTTGACGGGCGGCCGATTCCGCGTTCTTCGAGCTCCTTGACCAATGAAGCTTCGTTGTAGCGCGGAGGCGGTTCCGTGAAATGCTGCTCCGGTTTCAGCTCCTTCAAGGTGAGTTTTTGTCCGGCTTCGAGCGGAGGAAGTTTGTGCTTCAACTCTTCGTCTTCTTCGTCCTTGCCTTCTTTGGACTCTTCATAGACGCGCAGGAAACCGTCGAACTTCATGATCGATCCGGTGACGCGGAACCAGAAGACGTCGGCGCCGGACTTGGCATCGATGTCCACCGTGGTCTGGTCGAACACAGCGGGCGTGATTTGCGAAGCGATGAAGCGCTGCCAGATCAGCTTGTAAACTTTGTATTCATCTTCTTTTAAGTACTGCTTAATCTGGTCGGGATGGCGCATGGCCGAAGTCGGGCGTATGGCTTCGTGCGCCGCCTGCGCTTCCTTCTTTTCTTTATAAGTATTCGGCGTCTGCGGCAAATAGTCGGGGCCATATTGCGATGTGATGTATTCGCGAACTTCGGTCAGTGCTTCGGGCGCGACACGAGTGGAATCGGTACGCATGTAGGTAATGAGGCCGACCAGGCCCTCTTCGCCGAGTTCGACGCCTTCATACAGGCGCTGGGCGATCATCATGGCGCGCTTCACGCTGAAACGCAGTTTGCGGGAAGCGTCTTGTTGCAATTTGCTGGTGGTGAACGGCGGAGTCGCGTTACGGCGACGCTCTTTCTTTTCGGCAGAGCGGACGACCCAATCGGCGTGTTCGAGAGCTGCGCGGATCTTTTCCGCTTCTTCGGCGTTCCCGACCTCGACCTTTTCTTCACCCTTGCCAAGAAAGCGGGCGTCGAAGGCGGGCGGCTTGGGGCCAGTCAGATGCGCATCGATGGTCCAGTATTCCTTCTTGTCGAAGGCCTTGATTTCGCGTTCGCGCTCGACGATCAGACGAAGTGCGACGGTCTGAACACGGCCAGCGGAAAGGCCGCGGCGGACCTTATCCCATAAAAGCGGTGAAACTTGATATCCGACCAGGCGGTCGAGCACGCGGCGGGCCTGCTGCGCGTCAACTAAGTTCTGATCAATGTCGCGGGGATGCTCAAAAGCTTCGCGGACGGCACGCTGCGTAATCTCGTTAAACGTCACTCGCCGGAAGCGCTCGATGCCGTTTTCGCCCTTCTTTTTTTTCTTCTTAGATTTGGCTCCGTCACCCAGTTCCTGGGCAAGGTGCGCTGCGATCGCCTCCCCTTCGCGGTCCGGGTCAGGCGCCAGATAGATGGTATCCACGGACGCGGCGATCTTCTTCAGCTTGGCGACAACCTTCTCTTTGCCCGGGATGACGACGTACTCAGTCTCGAAATCATTGTCTACGTCAACGCCCAGCGTGCTCTTGGGCAGATCCTTCACGTGCCCCAACGAGGCTTCGACGGTGTAGTCCTTGCCAAGGTATTTCGAAATCAGCTTGACCTTACCCGGTGATTCGACGATGACTAGTCCCTTTGCCAATTTGTTCCTCGATTGTTTTGAAGCTAGCACGAACGGGCAGCTTCTAGCTACTAGCCACTAGCTTTTAGCTGTTAGCTCTTAGCTGAACCACATGGGGAGCTGGCGTCAACTTTTGCGACAGAGACGATAGCATCCGCATTACTCCGCTCAGATCGGAACGGAGTTGATCAAAAGACGTTTTCGACACGAAGCCCAAGTCTCGCGCGAGCAGCAGATGATACGACAATTCCGCACCCGATCCCATCGCGATCTGTACAAATCTCCTCATCTCGGGGTCCGACCTTCTCCCACAGCCTTCTGCCAGATTTGCTCCGATCGAAGCACAGGACCTGCGAATCTGATTGGTCAACCCGAATTTTTCTTCGCTGGGAAAACACTGCGTACTCTTATAAATCAAGAGAGTCAGACCGTGGGCCTTCCGCCACACCAGCAGGTCTTCGTAGTTCCTCATAAGAGTTCTCCGCGAGTAAGCTTGAGCTAAAAGCTAAGAGCTAACAGCTAAAAGCTTCTTACAAAATTCTTCCCCGGCAGCTGCTTCACTTTCCCGGCCAGCTCTAACTCAAATAGCGCGGCGAAAATTTCGGAGGAGGACAGTGCCGGCTCCAGGGCTTCGATGATCTCGTCCAGGTGCATGGCCTCATCGGCCTTGAGCACGGAATAAATCTTTTTTTCGTGCGGAGAGAGCGAAGGTTCCCCGAATAGAGATGCAGAGTGGCTTCCCGGAGATTCAGCGCCAGTCTCGGGAGTGAGTGCAAGTCGAACATCCTGCGGCAGTTCTTCCCAAACGTCTTCCCAGGTGGCGACCAGCTTGGCGCCTTGTTTGATGAGCGTATTCGGGCCCCAGGAGTTTTTGTTGGTGACGTTGCCGGGGACGGCGTACACGTCGCGATTTTGCTCGAGAGCGCAGCGGGCGGTGATGCGGGTGCCGCTGTATTCGGCGGCTTCGACTACCAGCACTCCGTATGAGATTCCGCTGATGATGCGGTTGCGAATGGGGAAATTCTGCGGGGCGGCGAAGCTGCCGAGAGGGAACTCAGAGACCAGTGCGCCACCGCTGGCCAGAATCTGTTCGGAGAGTCGCGAATTTTCTTTGGGATAGAGCACGTCCACGCCGGTGCCGAACATGGCGACGGTTTTGCCTTTTCCCGCGACGGCGCCGCGGTGGGCGGCCGTATCAACGCCGCGGGCGAGGCCGCTGAAGATGACGAGTCCTCGCGTGGCAAGGTCGCAGGCGAGGCGCTCGGCCATGCCCGTGCCGTAGGGCGTGGGATGGCGGGTGCCAACCACCGCGATGCCGGGCAGCGAGAGTGCGGCAACGTTTCCGCGGACGTAGAGCACTAAAGGTGGATCGTAAATTTGCCGCAAGCGGGGCGGGTATGCGGGATCATCCAGGGCGACGAGGTGTACGTCTGCGGCCGCAGCGCGAGCGAGTTCCTCGTTGGCTAGTTGAATCGAGCGGCCCGTGCCCAGGGCTTGCGCCGATTGAGCCGGCAATCCGGCGGCTTCGAGTTCGGTGAGCGAAGAGGCGAAGACGCGATCGATGGTGCCGAAGAACTCGACCAGGCGGCGGGAGCGGGTTGGTCCCAGGCCGGGAGTCATGGTGAGAGCCAGCCAGAGGATCTGGTTGGAGTCAGCTTGGGATGTTTTCAGCTTGGAATCGAGCTTGGGGTCGGTGGCGATGGTGGCGTCTGGCAAGGGCCCTCCGGGGCGGAGCAATGCCGACTCTAAGCATCGGGGAAAAACGATGTCAAGGTTGCCCGTCACACTGCGGATGGTATTTTGAGCTGTTCTTGAAAGACACCGCGGAGTACCGTGAGCTCTTTACCGTTGCAGAATTTCGGTTCTGAGCGCTGAGGCCTGATTGCAACAGTTAACCCTTCGCTCGACACCCAAAACGCCCTGCCCTACGTAACCGTCAAAACAAGTGTGTGGCTGGTTCCACCGCTGCTGCAGCCTAAGGATCCGGAGTTTCCGCTGGGGGTATTCACCGTCACCTTGGCGGTTCCGGGAGCGGAGATCACGGCGGTAGTGAGCGTGATTTTCAGCTTAGTGCTGCTGGCGACCACGGTGTTTTGCGCCGTCCCATTGACTACTCCGACCGAAGCTGAAACAAACTGACTGCCATTCACGGTGAGAACAAAGCCTTGCTGCACTTGAGCGAATGTAATGCTGGTGGCGGAAAGGGAGGCAATCACAGGAACCGGGCGAGCGCTTCCGCACAAGGGATTGAGAGCGTTGCAACCTTGAAGAACCAGCAAGGCAAGCGGAACAGCAATAACAATAATAATGAGGGCGGGCAGCGACAAAACACAGATTCGCTTCATTCGCGATCGTACCACTTTCGCATACCCCGCAGTTGATCAACTTGCCGGATCGTCAGGCGAATCGGGCGAACCGCCGTCAAATGCGTGGCAGCGGCGCTGTTTTCGTCAACTGACAGTTCCCGGGAATCGCGTCTGCGCCAGGCTCAGAGCTGATTGCTCGTCGGTCACGAGCAGGCGATCCGTGCGTTGCATCTTCTTCCAGTCATATTCGTAGGCCGCTCCGCAAGTGAGACAGATTTGATAGTGCTGGCCGCTGCCAGTGAGTCGTGGCCAAGCAAACCGATGGGGGCAAAATTCTCCGAAGAGTCGCTGCAAAAATCTCATGTCTGCTCCGTTCGCTTCCGCACGGGCTAGACTCGGTGGCGTAATCTGCTCTGAACAGTGGCGAGTGAATTGATTTGACCACCGCGCGGCCACAGTTTCAAATTACGGGAGTGCACTCCAGGTATGCGACCAATTCCCATCTCCGGTCCGTTGTGCCGTGGGTACCTACGGCAGCAGCCAATTACCACAGCTCGATTGCATCAACGGGAAGCGTAGTGTGCTTGATCGGCTGCACAGGACTCGCGCTAGCACTAGATCACGCGAAAGGCTGAACTGTGACAGCGATGCCGGACACCCACACCAAGCCTCCGCGCCGGACGGGCTTCGTCCGATCCTTTATTCGTTGGCTTGCCATCGGCGTGGTGCTTCTTTGGTCGATTGCCGCGCTGGCCCTGGTGGCTGCCCGGTGGATTGACCCACCGACAACCGCGGTGCACATGCAGCGCCGCTTGCAGGCCTGGGCTCACCACAAGCCGTATCGTGACCGCTACAAATTTATTCCGCTCAACCAAATCTCGCCCGATCTCCAGCACGCCGTGATCGCCGCAGAGGACGCGCACTTCTACCAGCACCATGGATTCGATTGGCGTGAGATCCAAATCGCTGCCCAGGACGATTTGGAAGGCGATCGCACTCGCGGAGCCTCCACTCTGACGCAGCAACTCGTAAAAAATCTATTCTTCGGTACCGGCCGCTCTATCCTCCGCAAGGGCGCAGAGGCCACACTGGTACCCGTGGCCGAATTCGTCCTCGGCAAGCATCGGATTCTGGAGATATACCTCAACGTGGTCGAATGGGGCCCTGGAATTTATGGCGCAGAGTCGGCGAGTCGTTACTACGACGAAACCGGAGCCCGGAATATCGACCGGCAACAGGCGGCGCGGCTCGCTGCAATTCTGCCAGCTCCCCTCAGGCGACGACCCGAGCGCATGAACAGTTACAGCGCGATTATCCTTAAGCGGATGGACCAAATGGGCTGGTAATCGCGACGAGTGGGGTGGCTTTTCACCAACCCCCTTCCTTGGATTGGCGTGTCAAATATGCGTTAACGCCCGTTAACAGGACGAGGTATTTTTGTGCGCAATCGCCATTGAACATTGAACATTGAACATCGAACATTGAACATTGAGCATTGAGCATTTGAACAAAGACCGTCGGGGGGGGCACGCGTGAGGACAAAGATAATCGCTTATTGGACGGTGACCATCCTGATTGCTCTTGAGACGATTGTCGGCGGAGTCACCGATCTGGTACACGGCAAAGCAATGCTGGTGGCCGGGGCCCCGGTGGCTGACATCGTAATGCTCCTCGGCTATCCCGTGTATTTCCTGCGGATCATCGGCGTCTGGAAGGTGCTTGGAGGTATCGTTTTGCTGATTCCCGGTTACCCACGGCTGAAGGAATGGGCTTATGCAGGGATATTCTTCGAGTTGAGTGGCGCGGCCGCTTCGTGGTGGATGCATGAGCACAGTCTGGAAGAGGCAGTCGCGCCCATGACATTGGCCGTGATCGCGATGGTGTCCTGGGCATTGCGACCGCAGCGTCGTCTGCTTGGGATTCTCGTTCCTGGATTCAACGTCCACGCCCAACTGAGTTAAGGCTTTGATTCCAGCAAAACGTAAGCCGAGGCGTTGTCAGTTGACGGAAAATCGCCAATCACACTCAAAACTTTTCCCGCGCTGGCCAAGGTCCATGAGTGTTAACGCCTGTTAACGACAGTTTAGTTGGACTTGTATGCTAGCCTTTCAGGCACAAGGAAAGAGACCCGCTCGGTGAATTCTCAAAGCCCACGTCCCAAAGTCAGTTTTGACTCTAATGCGCCAATCTTAAAGATCGCTCTGACAGCTAACGGCTTGATTACGGCCGACGGAGTCCCTATCGGTCTGGAGTCGCTTCGGGTCTCGATCAGCTCAATCGCTCAACAAGGAGGCATGGTTTGGTACTACCGCGAGGCTGCCCACACCGAGGCGCCGCCGCAATCTGCTGAGATTGTGAAACTGATCATCGAGAACCGAGTTCCCGTCAGGCTCTCCACACAGCCCGATTACTCCGATTCAGTGGGAATGGATGGTAAGCCAATCGGTCTCGACGGCAAAACGGTACATCGGGGTTCAGGACCTGCACTCGCGGAGAACACGTTCGAGGCAGTGCGTACAACGGCGGCACAAGGGCGCCTCGTTATTCTCCGTCCTGACGGACAGTACCTCCTCTGGCCAGCATTACAAGTAGATAGAGTCAAACCAGAAGCGGTGGCTTCTGTTGAACGGATGATCCCCTCGACAATTAAGCGGAATGTTGCCGCAATTGGTGATACGAGTTGGGCTAACGCCGAGGAACCAACTCCCCAAGCTGCGAGTCAGGCAGTTCCATTCTTCGGCTTGCTCCTGGGATTTACAAGCATTGGTCATGCCGTGTGGTTATTTGACGGCGAAGCGAATGCGTTCGAGCCGGGCTGTCGCCAAGCCGACGTTTTGATCGTAGACAGCGCACACCTCAGCATCCTCCCGCCTGACTGGCAAGCCGTCGCCGCAAGAGTGATGCGTAACCCGCAAATTCTCGTTCATGATCGCACCACGTACCAATTGAAAAGGCCATGATTGTCATCTGGCGATAAATCCCGATAGCGCTCGTTCACCGCTCATTGACCCGCCGCCAGCCGTCTGTTGACTGCCATTCCGCCCATGATCAAGCCGAAGATGATTGCCGCGAACAGCAACAGCCAACCCCAATACTGGGCTGGATGGCGCAGAAGACGGATGAAGTGGCGGCCGTAGTGATCGGCAATAATTGCGATGAATGTGTAGCGCGCACCCCGGCAAATGGTCACCACCGTCAGAAATCTCCCCACGCCGTAATTCGAAGCGCCCGCCGCCGCGAAAAATACGCTGGTGGGAAATGGGAACGGTACCGCCGCGGAGACGGCAAGAGCGCCAGTGCCCCATTTGTTAAAAAAGGCGAGTACGGCATCCAGCTTCCGATTTCCGAACTTGCTTTGCAGGTAAGCCGATCCGGCCTTCCGTGCGAGCCTGAACGTGAGGTAGGCTCCGATCACCGACCCTGCCGTTGCAAGCGCGGCATACTCGTACCAGGGATCGCGGTGGGTGGCGGCAAGAATTGCCGTCAAGATGTCGGGGCCTCCGAAGGTTGGCAGAGGAGAGCTATCGAGAATCGCCAGAAAGAAAAGTCCCAGCGCTCCCAGGTGGCGGAATATCGAGGCAAGGCTGTGTCCCTGAGGCGGTCTGGCATTTCGGGCGAGCGCTTTCAACATGACCGCAATATATCGCAACAACATTCATTGGCGTTAAATCTCCATCACACTCATTGAGCTTCGAGTTAGAACCTGAACTTCCGCGGTTTCGAATAACCAAACCTGATTCGCTCCATAAAATGTTTCAATTTCCGTGGGACTGGTGTGGCGGGTACAGTAAATACAGGGCCGCTCCGCAGCGGATTGCCTATAATTGTGTCCATAGCCGCACCCGATGAGTACAGCCGCCACGTTACGCACTGAACTCCGCGACCTCTACCTCGCTGAATCTACACGGATTCAGCAAGATTTTGCTGCCGCCGGGAACGGTCTGGCGGCGATTGCCGAGCGCACCCAACTGGTGGAGAAGATCCTGCTGCGGCTGTGGGACGAACTCATCTCGCCGGGGGCGGAGGCCAAGAATTTTGCACTAGTGGCGCTGGGAGGCTTTGGCCGCCGCGCGTTGTTTCCGCATTCCGACGTTGACATCCTCTTTTTACACGCCGACCGCGGTACCGAAGACGTTTTGCGGGACCCGGTGCGGACCTTTTGTCAGGAACTTTGGGACTTGCGGATGAAGCTGGGGCCGACGACTCGGACCCTGGCGGAGTGCGAACAGTTCGATCCGCAGAATGTTGAGTTCACGATTTCGCTGCTGGATTGCCGTTTCGTCGCGGGCGATCGGGCGCTCTTTGAAAGCCTCCACGATAAGGTCCTGCCCAAATTTTTTGTACGGGAGGGGAATTACATCATCCAGCAGTTGACCGAAGTGACACGCTCCCGCCATGCAAAATACGGCAACACCGTATTTCATCTGGAGCCAAACATCAAAGAGGCCCCGGGCGGCTTGCGCGACTACAACGTAGCTTGCTGGATGGCGCTGCTTTCCGCGATGGACAAGGAGCGGACGTGGCCGGATCCGGAGACGCTGCTGCCGGAGTCGGCGCGCAAGAGCTTTGCGCCGGCGTTGGAATTTCTGAGTTCCGTGCGGGTGTTTCTACACTACCGGCAGGGGCGCGATGACAACATGCTGGCCTGGGAATCGCAGGACGAAGCGGCGGAGCGGCACATTGGGGTCAGTAGCGCCGAGCATCTGGACGCGGCCAAGTGGATGCGAGTCTATTTCCGCCACGCGCGCGCGGTGCACTACGAGTGTTTGCGGTTGATTGAGTCGGTGCCGGCGGCGCGGTCGTCGTTGTACCGCCATTTCCAGAATCTGCGGTCGCGGCTTTCGAATGCGGATTTCTCGGTCGTGGATGGGCTGGTGTTTCTGCAACAGCCTTCGGCGATTCGCGATCCGGAACTGCTTTTCCGGATATTCAGCTTTACTGCGCATCATGGCCTGAAGCTGGCTATGTCCACGGAGAGCCGGGTGCAGCAAGTGGTACCGGAGTTGACCGCGGCGCCGCCTTCAGGGCCGGAGAGCTGGCGCTACTTGCAGTCGGTGCTTACCGAGCCGCACGCGGCCGACGGGCTGCGGGCCATGCATTCTTTGGGACTGCTGACCGTGTTGCTTCCCGAACTCAGGCTGATTGACTCTTTGGTCGTCCGCGACTTTTATCATCGCTTCACCGTGGACGAGCATTCGTTCCTGGCGATTGAATGTCTGCATCGGGCGCGGACGTCAAAGTCGGAGTGGGACCAGCGCTACGGGCGGCTGCTAGAAGAGTTGGAAAAGCCGGAGCTGCTCTATCTGGCGCTGCTGCTGCATGACGTAGGCAAAGGCGTGCCGGGCACGAACCATGTGATCGCCAGCTTGGAGATTGCTCACAAGTGCATGGATCGTCTGCAGCTGGAACCTGCGGATCGTGAGGTCATTTCGTTCCTGATTGGCAGCCATCTGGAGATTTCTGCGGTGCTGCGGCGGGATATTTACGATCCGGCGACGATTGAGGGGTTCACCGAAAAAATGGGGACGCCCGAGCGGCTGAAGATGCTTTGCCTGCTCACTTACGCAGACATCAAGGCGGTGAATCCGGAAGCGCTGACGCCATGGAAGGCGGAGAATGTGTGGCAACTTTACATCGCGGCCGCCAACTGCATGAGCCGCACCGCCGACCAGCGGCTGCACGCCGACGGTGAAAAAGACGAAACCGTCGCGCGATTGCAGGTGCTGGCTCCGAAGATGGCGAAGAAGATCAAGCCGTTTCTGGAGGGTTTGCCGAAGCGGTATCTGCGGACGTATCGGCCGGAAGAAGTGTTGCGGCATTTGGAGATGGCGGGGAAGCTTTCCGAGGAGTCGGTGCAGCTTCATCTGGAACGCGGACGGCATTGGTTTGAGCTGACGCTGGTGACCCAGGATCGGCCTTTCCTTTTCGCCAAACTTGCAGGATCGCTGGCTGCGTGGGGAATGAATATTGTGAAGGCGGACGCGTTTTCAAACGCCGCGGGCGTCGTGGTGGACACGTTTTTCTTCACCGACCGCTTTCGCACGCTTGAGCTGAATCTGCCGGAGTGGGGACGCTTTCAGCGGAGCGTGGCCGACGTCCTCAATGGCGAAGCCGATCTCGACCGCATGTTGCGCGATCGGCTGCGCTCGGAAAAACAACTGGCAAGGATTAAGGTCCCGACCCGGGTTGAGTTTGACGATGAGAGTTCCGCCAGCAGCACGTTGGTGCAGGTGGTGGCGCAGGATCGTCTGGGTCTGCTCAACCGAATCTGCTCCAGGTTCTCACATCGGGATTGCAATATCGAGATTGCGTTGATTGATACCGAAGGGCAGATGGCGATTGATGTTTTCTACCTCACGTCGGCGGGCACCAAGCTTCCGGCTGCCAAGCAGGAAGAGCTGAAGGCGGATTTGCTGGAGGAACTGCAGGCGGCGTGAGGGCTGACGTTTTTCTGGGCAGCCACGAAGAGGGGAATGTACCGTCCGTTATTTTGGGAGTAAGTCGGCAAAGACGAATCCATCGCGTTCGACCACTTCTCCGGCTTGTACTTCGATGGGGCGCGAGAACACCGGTGCGTCGTATACGAAACTGTGAAATTCTCCGTTCTCGCCGCACGGGTCGGTCTCAGGCGGAAAAGCCTGTAGCAAGCTCAGGTCGTACTCACGACCGGCAAAGGATTTCGTGAGTTTCGCTGGGTCCACGCATGTAATCCTTGCCTTCACGCCGGCTGCGATCATATCGCGGGCCAGTTGAGGCGGTGGGAATTTGCCAGACCGGAAACAGCGGTTCAATCCCGCTCCCCGCTAATTGCCGCACCCGATAGTCGCGAATCTCCTGAAGAAAAAGGTCTCCGAAGGCGATAGCGGTGATTCCCTCAGCCGTGGCTCGTTGGCATACAGCGCGCATCCGCTCTTCGTAGTCCAGGTTCGAGCACGGCCATGGCAATTCCACCGCCCAGAGCGGGAGCCCGGTTCGTTCGGCCTGCGTTTCCACCAGCGAGCGGCGGACAGCATGCATCGCCACCCGGTTGGCTTCGGAGTTAAAGGTCGTGACCAGCGCGGCCACCTGGATGTCCGGCTGTTGGCGGAGGAGATGCAACGTCCAGGCGCTGTCTTTACCGCTGCTCCACGATAAGATGATCTTCTTCAAGTCCGGCTCACCATTATCCGCGGCACATCGCTCGCTGCCGGCGCTTCAATCCAGCGCCAACTAACCCCGGCAGCTCTGCCGAATGAGACACCATGAAGAATTTCGGCGATGATCTCGGCGGTTTCGGAGATCGTCATCCCGGACCGGTTGAAGAAGAGATTGCCGTCGGCAAACGCGACGTTGCCTTCGCGTACCGCTTGCAGCTCCCGCCACCACGGATGCTGCTGCAGGACGGTTAGTTCTCGCAAGGTCCGTTCCAAGTTGAATCCGCACGGTGCCACAATCAGGTACTCCGGATCAGCATCACGCAGCTGCTCGGCGGGAATGGCGGCTGAATACTCGCCCTTTTTCCCAAGCAGCAGTTCGCCGTTCGCGATTTCCACCAGTTCCGGACCCCAGTTTCCCATTGCGAATAGCGGGTCTGTCCACTCCAGCATGACCACGGATGGCGTGCGAAAGGCTTTAGCCCTTTGCCGAACTGTGGCGAGGCGCTCGCGTTCGCGACGGACCAGGGCCTCGCCCTGCGGTTCCAGGCCTAGTGCTTGCGATATCTGTCGAACGCTTTGGAATATCTCCTCCAAAGATGAGGCGGACAGAGCGATTTGCCGCGCTGTGAGTGCACAAGCGCCACTGCGCTCCACGTCACCGGGAGTAACGGCGCACACTTCGCAGTGCGCTTGCGTGATCAGCAGATCGGGACGGAGCTCACGAATCAATTCCCCGTCAACGTGATAGAGCGGTTCGCCGGACCGGAGCCTGCGCCGGACCTCTCGATCGATTTCCCCACTCGGAACTGAGACGTCGAATGCTGGGCTGCTGCAAGGTGGAAGTCGCCGCACCCAGTCCGGGTTATCGCACTCATGCGACCGCCCAACCAGCATTTCGCCAGCGCCCAAGGCGCAGACGATTTCGGTGGCGCTCGCCAGGAGAGAAACAACGCGCATGTTTATGCCGGCACCATAGTTGACGATCCTACTATTTGCCAGCGGGAATGCAACATCAGCATAATGCTGGGGTGGAGATACGCTGCTCTCAATGTAAGGCGCCTATGTCGTGCCAGCAGGCGGCTGGCTGCTGGTGCTCTGACCTGCCGAACATTTTGCCAGTTCCCGAAAGCAAAACCGAAGGCTGCTTGTGCCGCAGATGCCTGACAAAGAGGCTGGAGTCGGAGGTGATGTCGCCTGCTGGATCTCGTCTTAAACGCCTTCCCGCAGAGTGAAGTGCATGATCGGCAGTCCCGGGCGAGCCCGGCAGTTTTCGCTTTGACTGTTTTTAAAATCCAGCCTAAGATTTTCGCGTAACGAGCTTGGCCATCCTGACCGGCAAAGCTAGTGCCCCCGAAATACGTCTCCACCGGAATCTCGCAGCAACGTCCAATGAATCGTTCACTGGCTGTTCGAAGACTAGCGCGAATCCTGCTCCTGGCGGCGGTTTACTTCATTGCGGGTAAGCTGGGGCTCCGCCTGGCGTTTGTGAATCCGAGTGCAACGGCGGTGTGGCCTCCCACCGGAATCGCATTAGCAGCCTTACTGATTTTTGGCTATGAAGGTTGGCCCGGCGTCTTCGTGGGCGCATTCCTGGTCAACATCACAACTGCCGGCTCAGTGCTAACCTCCGGCGGTATCGCAGCGGGAAATACTCTGGAGGCACTCGTTGGCTGCTACCTGGTAAATCGGTTTGCCCACGGCTACAAAGCTTTCAGCAGGGCGCAGGATATCTTCAAATTCGCTGCCCTGGCGGGCGGGGTGGGCACGTCGGTAAGCGCCACGCTCGGCGTCACCAGCCTTTGTTTGAGCGGTTTGGCGAAGTGGTCAGAATATGGGTCGATCTGGTCAACATGGTGGCTAGGCGATGCGGGAGGCGCGCTGGTGGTGGCTCCGCTGCTTGTTCTCTGGCTCCGGGGTCCACGTTTACGTTGGAGCGGAGCGCAGCTTGCAGAAGCTGCTGTTTTGTTTATCGGAATCCTCGTGGTCGGCCAAAGCGTGTTTGGTGGGTTCCTTGGAGCGAGCGCCAAAGGCTACCCTCTGGAGTTCCTCTGTATCCCGTTTCTGATCTGGGCGGCGTTCAGGTTTACTCCGCGCGAGACAGCGATGGCCGCCTCTGTGATTGCCGCAATTGCAATCTCGGGCACACTCGCGGGATTCGGTCCATTTGTGAGGGGTACGCAGAATGAGTCGCTGGTCCTCTTACAGGTGTACGTGGGCATCTCCGCGGTGACCGGCCTGGCGCTTGCGGCGCTGGTTTCAGAGCGCAGGGAAATCGAGGAAAAACTCCAGCGTCTGGCTGCCTCCGACGCGCTCACGGGACTGGCGAATTACCGTAGCTTCATGGAAGTCCTGACGGAAGAGATCAAGCGGTCGCAGCGGACGGAGCGTCCGTTTGCGGTCATGCTGCTCGACCTGGATGGCATGAAACCGATCAACGACCGCCACGGACACATAGTGGGGAATCGAGTGCTGAAACGCCTAAGCCAGGTTCTGCTGAGTTGCGGCCGGAACATTGACACGGCGGCGCGGTTCGGTGGAGATGAGTTTGCCATGCTGTTGCTGGATAGCGATGGGACGGCAGCTCAACAAGTGGCGGGGCGAGTCTTTAAACAACTAGCTGCGGATCAGGAAGAGCCGCGGATGAGCGTCGCAATTGGAATTGCAGCGTATCCGAGCGATGGCGAGACGATCGAAAGTCTATTGGAAGCGGCCGACCGTGCTCTCTATCAGATGAAGCGCAGCGGGGGTGGGGTGGGGACGGAGGAATCGCTGTCGTGAAGTAGGCTGAGCGTGCAATCCACAGAGCAGGAAGGCCCGGCCGACTGCGGCCGGAACCAGCGGACCGGACTCAAAGAGGGTACACCGCGGCCGCAACTTGAGCTTCTGCTCTGTGTTTCAGAACCTAGACAAACCTTGCCGGAGCACTTCCGTGAAATTCTTGTTTGGTTATCTTTTATTGCTCCTTCCTGCTGCCTTGGTGGCACAGGATTTTTCCTGTCCTACGGGCCAAGCCGACATTATGAAATATTTCGTGATGAATGAGGGGAGGAGGGCCAGTCAATTCCTCGACGGCAAACCCAATCCCATCTACACCCAAGTGTTTCCGGATAGTGACTTCGCCTCGCGAGGCTACTGGTTCTGGCTGAAGAGCCGCAAGGCGCATGGGTTTGACGTAAAGGCATTCGACGAAAAGTATGTCTATATGCGAGCTACAGAGCTGGATTGGAAGGACAACACCTCTTTCAAGCGATTCGAGCACGATCTGCCGGTTGCTGCGCGCTGTGTGCCGGAAGGGGAGGCTGGGCCGGAGATTAAGGTGCGGGACACGAAGTTTGTGTACTTCTCATCTTGTCGTCCTTACAAATCAAGCGATCTCGGGACGGTGGTCAATGACATCGATGCTCCGCAGCAGATGGATTTGGGTGGAAATATAGGACAGGCATGGACGCGAGTGTTGCACTACCACTACAACTGCGACAAGAATTACCAGAATTGCAGAGATGAGGAGCAGTTCTATCTGGCGAACGGGTACGGCCTGTGGCAGTGGAAGCATTATAAGAACGGCGACCTGGTGAAAACGGCTTTGATGAATGACATTCAGCAGGGCAGGCCGAATGCGACCCTACCGTGTACGGAAAGCTATCGGTGACTATTCGTTCTCTTGTAGGATCTGCCCCAGAGTGGGTTTGTGTTTCTCGGAGGACTTTCTTTTTTTCTTTAGGTCGGGGACGACCTGTTCCGTCCCGGGCGCGCCGATGCGTTCACGGGCCATTTCTTTAACGGCCTGCACGGCAGAGAACTTCTTCGGCTTTTTCTTCTTCGCCACGGCTGAGAGTGTATCCGCAAATCGAGCTTGTGACATAATTGGCTTGATGCTGGTAGGGAGTGGTGCCATTAACTAGCCACTAGCCACTGACCGCCAGCCACTGCCTTATGGACGAGCGCGAGTTTTTCGACGAACGGCCGGAGAAGAAGCCTGCGACGCTGAATTGTCCGCACTGCCACCAGGCGGCGGAGTATGAAGTCACATGGCTGGTGCGCACCAAGAAGCGCCAGCTCTCGGGACGCGCCGATGAGCGCGACCGCGCCCGCTTTGCCAAAGCCAAGTCCTACATGCTGCGCAAGGACGATGTGATGGGATGCAAGAACGTCCGCTGCCGGAAGCGGTTTGATATCTCGGGGCTGCAGTCGGTGGTTTTTACAGAATAGCTTTTAGCTGTTAGCTCTTAGCTTTTAGCTTGGAGCCCTCAGTTCCCGCCTGGCCCGATCTGATTCCTTGCCGCTCTGGCTAAAAGCTAAGAGCTAACAGCTAAAAGCTGCTTTCCTGATTTATACTTGCCAGTCCGCCATCACATTCACAATCATCCGGAGATCGCTTGAAGATTCTGGTGTGCATGAAGCAGGTCCCGCAGAAGGATGCGCCTCTAAAACTGAATGAGGCGGGGACCTGGATTCGTGAGGATGTGTCGTACGAAGTGAACGAGCCGGACGCGTTCGCGCTCGAAGAAGCTCTGCGCCAGAAGGAAAAGCACGGCGGGGAAGTGGTGGCCATCACTGCCGGCCCAGCGCGGGCGCAGCAGGTGCTTCGCGAGGCGCTAGCCAAGGGCGCGGATCGCGGCATTCATCTCGAGGATGCGGGTTTTGTGGGACTGGACGCGTCGAATACCGCGCGAGCGTTTGCGGCGGCGATTAAAGATGAGCAGTTTGATCTGATCTTTACCGGGTTGCAGTCGGACGACTACGGCTACGCGCAGACGGGCGTGACTCTGGCAGAGTTGCTGGGGTGGCCGCACGCTACCATCATCATGCAGATTGAAAAAACGGATAGCGGGATCAAGGTGAAGCGCGAACTTGAAGCTGGGTATTTTCAGTTCGTGGAGATGCCGCTGCCTGCCGTGCTCACGATTCAATCCGGCATCAACAAGCTGCGCTATGCAACGTTGATTGGAATCAAGCAGGCCAAGAACAAGCCGTTGCGCAAAGTGTCGCTGGCCGAGGTGCAACAGGCTATCGGCGAAAACATGCAAAAGATCGAGCGCATGTATATTCCGCAGAAGACGAAGAAGACGGAATATCTGGAAGGATCGCCGGGAGAGATTGCCAAGAAGCTGGTGGATAAATTGCGGAATGAAATGAGAGTGTTGTGAAGAGGCACGTGACCAAAAGTTAAGAGCCAAGAGCTTACAGCCAAGAGCTGCTTCAAGGAGAGAACATGTCCGGCCATCAAATGATTCGCGAAGAGGAAGTGCAACTGGGTGGAGATGAAGAAAAAGGCTCCGTGCTGATGACGGTGGGCAAGCTGCTGTTGTGGACGGACCTGATTTTTCTGGCTTTCGTTTATAGCAGCATCAAGGCTGGTTCGTCTGTGTATCCTGTCTGGTTTTTGGTGCAGGCCGCCATTGGATGCACGCTGCTGGGAATTGGGCACCACAAGCGCGGCAGTGTGACTCACTGATTGGTTTCGCGGAATTAAAATGTCTGACAAGATTCTGGTGGTGGTCGAGCAGCGCGAAGGCAAGCTGAACCGCGCGTCGTGGGAGACGCTGGTAGCGGGGCAATTGATTGCCGCTGAAACCGGATGGACTCTGGAGGCGGCGGTGGTCGGCAGCGGCGTGGCCGCGCATCGCCAGTGAGATTGCCGCGAAGAAGGTCGCGAAGGTTTACGGCCTGGAATCGGCGGCGCTGAATCCTTACACTCCGGATGCTTTTTCTGCGGGGCTCAAGCAGTTTCTTTCTACCAACGCGTTCAAGCTGGTGCTGATGCCGCACACCTACCAGGTGCGGGATTTTATTCCCAAGCTGGCGACCGCGATGGGGCGGACGGTGATCAGCGACTGCATCGGATATCGCAAAGACGGCGACAAACTGCTGTTCACGCGACAGATGTTTCAAGGGAAATTCGCCGCGGACGTCAGCTTCAGTTGCGATGCGCCGTGGTTTGTGACCTTTCAGAACGGTGCGTTCCGCGGTGACAAAGTTGAGGCGGGAGCGGGTGCAGCGCCGGTTGAGACAGTGAATCTGGAAGTTGCGGCTGGAACTGTCCGCAACAAGCCGCAGGAAATCTTCAAGGAAGCCAAGCAGGCAGTGGATTTGACGCAAGCTGAAATCATCGTCTCGGTCGGGCGAGGAATTAAGGAGCAAAAGAATATCGAACTGGCGAAGCAGCTTGCCGACGCGCTGGGCGGAGAAATCGCAGCATCGCGGCCAATTTGCGATTCGGGATGGCTGCCAATGGACCGCCAGATAGGATCGTCGGGGCAGACGGTCGCGCCTAAGCTTTATCTGGCGCTGGGCATCAGCGGCGCGATTCAACACATTGTCGGAATGAAAGGCGCGCGCGCGGTGATTGCCGTCAACAAGGATTCCGAAGCGCCGATTTTTGAAATTGCCGATGTGGCGGTGGTGGGGAATTTGTTTGATATTGTGCCGCCGCTGATTGAGGAAGTGAAGAAGGCGAAGGCGGGAACGTAAAAGCAGCCACGGATTCGCACGGATCTTCACGGATCAAACACAAAGATCTTGATTTATCCGTGTGAATCCGCGTAAATCCGTGGCGTTTTTTATGCTGGTATTTCGCAAGAATCTCGAAAACATTGAGCGGCCGCAGATGCCGGCGGATGTGGTCATCGTCGGCGGCGGGCCAGCGGGGATGGCTTGCGCGCTGCGGCTCTCGCAGTTGATCGACCAGCACAACGCCGAAAATCCTGATTCGCAACTCAGCAAAGAAAATATCTACGTGCTGGAGAAGGCACGGGAGATTGGGCAGCATTGCCTTTCTGGAGCGCTGCTCGATCCGCGGTCGATGCGCGAATTGCTGCCGGGATTTGAGAAAGAAGCGCCGCTGGATGCGCCGGTTTCGAACGAAGCGGTTTATTTCCTGACTGAAAAGAGCAAGCTCAAGTTTCCTATCACGCCGCCCCCGCTGCGTGATCACGGCAATTACGTGATTTCGCTGAATCGGTTTGTGAAGTGGCTGGGCGGAAAAGTTGAAGAGGCTGGGATCACCGTCTTCACCGGATTTGCTGGGTCGGAGTTGCGGTTTGATGGCGATTGCGTGACGGGAGTCCTCACCGACGACAAGGGCGTGGACAAGCAGAATCAGAAGAAATCGAATTTCGAGCCGGGATATGAGTTGCAGGCGAAAGTCGTCATTCTCGCCGAAGGCACGCGCGGGTCGCTGACGAAACAGGTCATCAATAGATTCGATCTTGCGAAGGATTGCAATCCGCAGACGTATGGGCAGGGCGTGAAAGAGTTGTGGGAAGTTCCGTCAGGGCGCATCGCTCCGGGCGAAGTGATTTACACGATGGGATGGCCGCTGACTTCGCGCGAGTACGGCGGGGCGTGGATTTACGGCGGCAAGGACAACATTGTTTCGCTTGGATTCGTAACCGGGCTTGATTATGCCGATCCGCGGCTTGATCCGCAGCGGGTGTTGCAGGAGTTCAAGCGGCATCCGTTTGTGGCGAAGCTGCTGGAAGGCGGCAAGATGATTCGCTACGGAGCGAAGTCGCTGCCTTACGGCGGGTGGTGGGCGATTCCTCCGGTGGCGGGGAATGGATGGATGATTCTCGGCGACTCGGCGGGATTCTTGAATTCGCAGCGGCTGAAGGGGATTCATCTGGCGATCAAGAGCGGGATGCTGGCGGCGGAAACGGCGTTCGAGGCGCTGAAGAAAGATGATTTTTCGGCGGCGACCTTAGGGGCGTTTCAGAAGAAGGTGGAATCGAGCTGGATTAAAGAAGAACTCTGGAAGGTGCGGAATTTTCATCAGGGCTTTGAACACGGCTTCTGGCGCGGGATGTTGCATACGGGCCTTCAGCAGTTTACGGGTGGACGCGGGTTGCGCAATCGCTATCCGGGGATGGCGGGTTACACACGAATGAAGAAGTTGAGTGAGTCTGCCGGCCGATGGCGGTGCGGAAGCGCATCTGATCGGCAATGCCAAGGGCGATGGCAAGCTGACGTTCGACAAGCTGACCGATCTTTATCATTCGGGGACGAAGCATGAGGAAGATCAGCCGGCGCATCTCGATCATTGCCGACACTGACGTTTGCAATTCGCGATGCATTCGCGAGTACGGCAGTCCGTGCCAGCATTTTTGTCCGGCAAATGTTTACGAGATGCTCGACGACGCGTCGGCACCGAATGGGAAGCGGATCAGCCTGAATCCGTCGAACTGCGTGCACTGCAAGACCTGTGATATTCAGGACCCGTATCAGATCATTACTTGGGTTCCACCGGAGGGCGGGGGCGGGCCGAACTATGATGGCATGTGAAATCGTCGTTGGTCGTTGGTCGTCGGTCGTCGGCCAAGAGCCGACCTTCTTCGCCGCGGATTTACGCGGATTCGCACGGATGAAACCTCATGGAGGTAGATCGTGCTTTTCAATGAGTGTTGCAATGCAGTGAGTCGAGCGTTCCTGGTCCTGTCTTTTAGCGTTGGAGCTTTTGCCCAGCAGGCGACTCCGCCAATCACGATTCCTCCCACCGGCTACGCGGGGCTGGATAATTACCGGGCCTCGCGCATTGCTGTTTTTACCGACGACTATGGGCAACTGGCGCGATATCGCGATGCCAATGCGGCGCTGAAGCCGCCGGCGGCGGAAGAGAATCGGGTGGTGTTCTTTGGCGATTCGATTACTGATATCTGGAAGCTGGATGAGTCGTTTCCTGGCAAGCCGTACGTCAATCGCGGGATTGGCGGGCAGACGACCTCGCAGATGCTGGTGCGCTTTCGGCAGGACGTGATCAACTTGCAGCCGAAAGCGGTCGTGATTCTGGCGGGCACCAATGACATTGCCGGAAATACCGGGAAGATATCGAATGAAGACATTGAGGCGAACTATGCCTCGATTGCGGAGCTGGCACGCGCGCACGGTATCAAAGTGATTTTTTCTTCTATCTTGCCGGTGCACAATTACACGCCGGAGTCGCAGGATTTTTTTGCGCAGCGTCCTATGGAAAGAGTTTTGGCACTCAACCGCTGGCTGAAGGATTATTGCGCGGCGAATGATCTGGTGTATCTCGATTACTTCAACGCCGTGGTGGACGACAAGGGGCTGCTGAAGGCAGATCTGGCGAAGGATGGGTTGCATCCGAACAAGGCTGGGTTTGCGATTATGGCGCCGCTGGCGGAGAAGGCGATTGAGAAGGCGTTGAGCGTAGCAAATGGAGCCGAGTTCCAGGTGATTCCGTATGGAAGTCACATTTCAATGCACATCGGATGATTACGCTGAGACACAACGAGGGATCTATATGAGGGACGTCGGTTGTCTATATTCCGGTCGCTCGTTGGAGTCCTGTCCTTCGCGCTGGGTATCTGGGATATATTTGTCAAGCCTCATTGCGAGGGCAGTACCTCTTCTGGCCTTAGGTGTGCTTTGGTTCGTCTGTTCCACTACATATTCTTTAGACCAGGACGCGCGAAGCGCGAATTTCTGAAGCACCCACACTTATCAAAGGAATACCGCTTGCGCGCGAGATGACGGTGGCATTCGGATGTCGAGCGACATCAGCGAGCGACGCGAAATAAATGGGCGGCTTACACAAAGTTTTCGTGAAACGACGAAGCTTGTTCATGCTTTATAAGGGCCCACGTTTGTTCGAGATGATTCCCAAGCGGGCTTTTCAGTCCGGTTGAGACTTTCCGACTTTCGCGCTTTGCTCAACAAGAATATTCCTTCGAAGTAGTCTCAGATCCTCCTCCCTCCTGCGTCTATAATTGAGTTGAGTTTCCGACTGCCGCGGCCTTTGGGTATACCCTGGCTGCGGCGGCGAGGGATGAGTTTGGGCGTGAGCCTGCGCCACTTCCCGAGGGTTTGGGTGGAAACGCCTGGGCCTCCCGCTTTCGAAAGAGAGCATTGGAAAGGAAACGACTGCCGGGATTTCCCCGCCTGCCGTGTCCTTTCCGCACAAGCTAAGAGCTAGGAGCTAGAAGCTGCCTCTTACCGACAAATTCGGGCGCGCCATCACCGATCTCCGGATTTCGATTACCGACCGGTGTAACTACAAGTGTGTTTACTGCCGGACGGGGAATGAAGGGGCGCTTTACGGGGAGCTGCCGTTTGCGGACTATCTGCGGATGGCGCGGGTGCTGGTTTCGCTGGGGATTACGAAGATCCGGCTGACGGGTGGGGAGCCGCTGCTGCGGCGGGGCGTGGTGGATTTCGTGCGGGAGTTGGCGCAGTTGCGGCCCCGGGGGCTAAAGCCCCTGTCTTCCAGCAGCCCTAACGGCACGGCTAAAGCCGTGCCCTCCCGATGCTTTCCCGACGCGCCCATCGGCACGGCTGAAGCCGCGCCCTTTCAAAGCGACGGCGAACCGCTCGACATCGCCATGACCACCAACGGGCATCTGCTGGCTGGTTTGGCGCAGCCACTGAAGGATGCGGGCTTGAATCGCATCACCGTCAGCATGGACGCGGTTGATCCGGACCGGTTTGCGCGCATTACCCGGGTGCCGGGAGGGTTCGATCATGTCCTCGCGGGGATGCGCGCGGCGCGTCACGCTGGGTTGTGGCCGCTCAAGGTCAATTGCGTGCTGATGCGCGGGTTCAACGAAGACCAGATCATTCCGTTTGGCATGTTTGCGCGCGAGGAAGGCGTGATCGTGCGCTTCATCGAGTTCATGCCGCTTGAGGAAGACCGGGTTTGGTCGCCGGATATCGTGATCACGCTGGATGAAATTCTGAAGCGCATGGCGGAGTATCGTCCGCTGATCGAGATTCCGCACGGGCGCAGCGAAACCGCGCGGCGTTATCGGTTTGACGACGGGGTTGGAGAAATCGGAATTATCGCGCCGGTGTCGCATCCGTTTTGCGGACATTGCAGCCGCATTCGCATTACTTCCGACGGCAAGATTCGCACCTGCCTCTTTTCGGTTTGGGACCACGATCTGCACGAGCTGATGCGGCGCGGCGCTTCAGACGAGGACTTGGTGGAATTCATCCACGGAGTGGTGGCGAGGAAAGAGGCGCGTCACCATATCGGTGAGGCGGATTTTGTTCCGGCGTCGAGGACCATGGTGCATATTGGGGGGTAGCGGTGAGCCGTCGGGGAAGGCGTTTCACCGCCGAGATCGCCGAGAACGCAGAGAAAAACCTAGAATCGTCAGCCCGGCGCTTAGGCCGACTGCTGAGTTTTAGTGCATTTCGAGGGCGAGGGCGCCCGCGCCACACAGGGATGCTTCTCTTGCGCTCAGGAGTTCGGCTGTGGGTTCCCGCATCGCTCACGCCCGCAGGGCGTCTCAACTTGCCATCTGCCCATGAAACGGTGCACAATATCTCAGGTTGCTGCGGCATTTGCGGTAGGGAGCGCGGTCGAAAAAAAGCGACACCTTCCGCCGCTGCCGAGCATCCTATGAGCTGTAAAGAAGTACGGACGGCTTCA
Source organism: uncultured Acidobacteriota bacterium (assembly GCA_963839975.1). GTDB lineage: Bacteria > Acidobacteriota > Terriglobia > Terriglobales > Acidobacteriaceae > Gp1-AA145. The sequence goes on from CAWIXA010000005.1 coordinate 212,077, forward strand.
ACAACCCCGCGGACTGGGCGCTGATTCCGATTGCGAGTTTCGGAAAATGACGCGCAGTGAGTTCGCTGGAGCCGCTGGAAGCTTTCAACATCCCCGTTTCGGAATGAGCTTGAGCGCGCAGAGGATCCTCTGTCGCTGTGACGCATTGCCGGAGCTGAAGGCGAGACAATATGGCTACCGCTACCGCTGTTTGCAGTCTGGAGAACTATTTGGTTCTCCCTGATCACACCATGGATGAGCGCATTGCCGCTGCCCGCAAGGTTTTGGGGCGCGAGTGCGTGATTCTGGGACACCATTATCAGCGCGATGAAGTCATTCGCTTTGCCGATTTTCGCGGCGACTCCTACAAACTTTCACAGCAGGCGGCGCAGGCCGGCGGCAAATACATTGTCTTTTGCGGCGTGCATTTTATGGCGGAGAGTGCTGACATTCTGGCGCAGCCGGGGCAGGTGACGATTCTTCCTGACCTCAACGCTGGATGTTCCATGGCCGATATGGCTGAGATTACGCAGGTGGAGGATTGCTGGGAGAACCTGGTGCGCGCGGGCGTTACCAACGACCTGGGCGATGGGGTGACGCCGATCACGTACATGAACTCGACTGCGGCGATCAAGGCGTTTTGCGGCGAGCGCGGTGGGGTGGTTTGCACTTCGTCGAATGCGGCGGGGGCGTTTAAGTGGGGATTTGCGAAGACTCCGAAGCTGCTCTTTCTCCCCGATCAGCATCTGGGGCGCAATACCGGTTACAACCTTGGAATTCCGTTGAACGAGATGGTGGTTTGGGATCCCTACATGCTGAATGGCGGGCTGGATGCGGAACGACTGCGGAAGGCGCGGGTGATTTTGTGGAAGGGGCACTGCTCGGTGCATCAGCGGTTTTTGCCGGAGCACGTGGATAATGTGCGCGCGAGGTATCCGGGAATTCAGGTGATTGTGCATCCGGAATGCCGCTGGGAAGTTTGTCAGAAGGCGGACGGCATCGGATCGACTGAAGGGCTTGCTGAAGATGATCCGGCAGGCGCCCTCGGGGACGATGTTCGCGGTGGGCACGGAAATTCATCTGGTGAACCGCATGGGCAAAGAGTTTGCCGCGGACGGGAAAAAGGTCATCACCCTGGATGATTCGGGCTGTCTGTGCACAACAATGTTTCGCATCTCGCCACAGCATTTGTGCTGGGTGCTGGAGAATCTGGTTGAGGGGAATGTAGTGAATCAGATCAAGGTTCGCGACGATGTGAAGCATTGGGCCAAGGTGGCGCTGGGGAGGATGCTGGAGATTCAGTAAAACCTGTCGTTGGTCGTTCGTCGTTGGTCGTTGGCCGAAGGCCGAGTGATCCGAAGGTTTTGGACTGTTACGAAATGCTCGCCATTCAGAATTCTTTATGTGCTTTCGGTGGTTTTGGTTTTGGCCAACGACGAACGACCAACGACCAAGGACGGAATGCTAAAATAGCCCCATACCCTTATGTCCACCCGCACATTCACTCTCGACGAAGCGCAAGATCTTGTGCCGGTCCTCGAATCGCTGCTGCGGACGTCCATTGAGGGCAAGAAGCTGATGGAATCGGTGGACGCGGAAATGCAGGAAATCGCCCACCGGGTATTTCTCAGCGGAGGGATGTCGCTGAACGTCGTCCATCTGGCGCGGCGGAAGGCTGAGCGGGAGAAGGCCATCCAACGGGTGAAGGATGCGATGGCGGAGATTGACGCCATGGGTGTTCAGGTGAAGGATCTCGATATCGGGCTGCTGGATTTCCCTTGCGAGGTGGACGGCGAGATCATCCTGCTGTGCTGGAAGCTGGGGGAACCGTCGATCACCCACTGGCATGGAACCAACGAGGGTTTTGCCGGGCGCAAGCCGGTGGATGAGCGGATCCATAAGGCGAAACGGACAAATTAGGTTTTTTCTCTGCAAGTTTCCGATTGACCCTCGTTCCACCCTCAAGCGAGCATGTGTCACACGTTGGTACAGTGTCCGGTTTCCGGACGAACCTGTCTGCTACAATTTTGCAAGCTGCTTCGCCAAATAGCCTGGGAACATTTCTAGTCGTGGGGTTTGCCATGTGGAGCTTCGAGCGAACGCGTTCACGCATAGTTCTAATTGCCGCCATTCTGCTGCTTACCTTGGCCGCCAGTTGCACGGGTTTCTTCGTCAATCAGCCGAACTCAATGACCGTCACGACTGGCGCCAATGGCGGAGGTTCCAGCAGTTTCACGGTGGCCCAGGGTTCGACGGTGAAGCTTTTCGCGACCGCGACCTACAGCAGCGGTAACAAGGATGTAACCAATTCTGCCGTCTGGCAGAGCTCGAGTCCCTGCGCAACCGTCACCACAGGAAGTGTGAAGGGCGTTGGAACGGCCTCGGGCGTGACCATCACTGCAACTTTATCTGGAATCGGCGGTTCGGCGACTGGAACGGTTACGGGCAGCGGTCAGGGTTGTTAATTTCGTCCGTCCCCAGCGGGCCGACCTTTACGAACGGTACGACGGCAACGTTCTCCGCCACTTTTAATGGCACAGACGTCACGAGTTCCACCACCTGGACCTCCAGCGGCAACATTGCGACGTTCCAAAATAACGTCGCAACCTTCTCGGGCCAAGGGCCCGCTACCATAACTGGCTCTTATATCAACGGCACGACCTGTGCTGGGGCTTCGGAAAACATTACGATCCAGTAACGGTCGCTGAAATTGGATGCCACGCTCGCCGGGAACTCTCGTACAATAAAACCGTGAGAATGTTGTTAGCCCTGCCTCGGTAACGACCGGTCTAACTATCACTCCCTGCCCGGAACAAGCTGTGGGAACCTTTCCAGAGGTTGTTTATAGCGTGGGCGCTGCGGCCACGACCTTCACCGCCAGCGGTGCAACCGGTACAGTGACGTGGACTTCGAGTAACTCCTCTTTTGTGAACATTAGTTCGTCAGGTACAGCGACGTTTCCGGCCGCGGGCACTGCGACTATCACGGCCAACGACGGTAGTCAGAATGGAACTCTCTTTATCACGGTCAAGTAGCACCGCCGGCGGTTGTTCAGTGTAATTGCCGGTTCGAAGCCCGAGATTTTGATTTCCGTTCCCGACGGAACTCCCGTAAAATTGGTCAGTAAACCCTTCAGAATCGGAAGCAGCTTAGAGTCCTCATGCATGTTGATTTACTAGCGCTGTACGCAGGTCCGGACCAGGTGATGACGGTCACCTCGGGGATCGCCAGCATTATTGGCGTTTTGCTGGTCTTCTGGAACAAGGTGACGGCGGCATTTTTCAGAATCATCGGGAGAGCGCCGCGCGCGGCGGACCCGGCGGCGACTTCGACTTCTTCGACTCCCGCGGCGCCGAGCGATGCGCCGAAAAATCCTTCTTGAGATATCAGGCATTCTTTGCGCAAGAAAGCGATCGTCATTGGGCTGGACGGGCTTGAACCCACCATTGTTGAGTCCATGCTTGAGCGCGGCGAGCTTCCCAACCTGGCGCGCATTCGCAAGTCTGGTTCTTATTCGCGACTGAAAACTACCTATCCGGCGCAGACTCCGGTGGCGTGGTCGTCGTTTGCTACGGGAACCAATCCCGGCGGGCACGGGATATTCGACTTCATTTCGCGCGACCCTTCGACTTATCTTCCGGATGCGGCGTTGAGCAGGTTTGAACGTCCCAAGAGCGCGTTCGCTGCGCCGCAGGTTGTCAATCAGCGCAAAGGGCAGCCGCTCTGGAATGCGCTTTCGCAGGCGGGCGTTCCCAGCGTGGTGCTGCGGTGTCCGTGCACGTTTCCTCCGGATGAAATGAATGGGCGAATGCTGGCGGGAGTTGGCGTGCCCGATTTGCGCGGCAGCCAGAATAAGGGGACGTTTTATACGCAGGACAAGAATGCGCAGGCGCGGGAGAACGAGCAGGTTGTGATTCTTGGATTCAGGCTCTGATCTGAAGACGCACGTGATTGGGCCGCGGAATACGCGGCAGTCTCCGCAGGGAGATACAGAGTGCGAGATTCGAGTGCGGGTGGCCAAAGATCGGCGCGGATTGGTGATCGAAACGGGTGGAAATCCGGCGCGGATTGAGCTTGCGGAAAAATCGTGGAGCGAGTGGGTGCGGTTCAAGTTCAAGTTTTCCATGCTGCAATCGGTGACGGGTATTGCGAGGTTTTACGTTCGGCAAATCGAGCCGCAAATTGAGTTCTATGTCTCGGCGATGAATTTTGATCCGGCGGCGCCGTTGTTTCCGGTTTCGGCTCCGGCGAATTATGCGAAGGATCTGGCGGCTGAGATCGGTTTGTTTTCGACTTTGGGAATGGCCGAGGACCATAACGGCCTGAACAATGGAAGGCTGGACGAAGCCGCCTATCTGGCGCAATGCGACTTGGTGCTGGAAGAGCGCGAGCGGTTGATGCGATTTGAACTCGACCGCTTCTCGGAAGGGTTTTTCTTTTTGCTTTACGACACGCCGGACCGGGTGCAGCACATGCTCTGGCGGTTTCGCGATCCGGAGCATCCGGGCTATGAACCGGATTTGGCGAGGGATTTCTCGACCTTGATTGAGCAGCACTACTCGAGGTGCGACAAACTGCTTACGTCCGTCCTCGACAAAGTGGATGAGGACACGCTGCTGTTTGTGCTGTCCGATCACGGGTTCAATACGTTCCGGCGCTCTTTCGACACGAACACCTGGTTATGGCAAAACGGTTTGCTGGCGCTGAAGGACGGCCGGAAACCGGGAGCGGATTTGGGCGAAGGGTTTGCGGCGGTGGATTGGTCGCGCACTTATGCATATGCGGTGGGGCTGGGCGGGATTTATTTGAATTTCAGAGGCCGCGAACGCGAAGGGATTCTGGAAGAAGGGACGGAGGCGGAGCGGGTGCGGAACGCAATCGCGGCGGGGCTGGCTGGAATTCCGGATGCGGCAACGCAGCAGGCGGTGGTGAAGAGTGTGTCGCGCCGAGAGGAACTCTATTTTGGGCCTTACGCTGCGAACGCGCCGGATTTGCTGGTGAATTTTCATCCGGGGTTTCGAGTGTCGTGGGAAAGCGCGGTGGGAGGGTTTGCGGATTCGCTGATTACCGACAACATGCGCAAATGGAGTGGGGACCACATTGTGGATCCTGAGGCGGTGCCGGGGATTTTGTTTTCGAATCTTCCGGGCATTGCACGGGCGGGGACGCCCGTGCCCCCACAATCAAACCTTGTCACTCCCAAGATCATTGACCTGGCGCCTACAATCCTGAATCATTTGGGAGTTCCGGTTCCTGAGATCATGGAAGGAAAGTCGCTGTTTCGAAAAGAAGCCCTGAAATGAAAATCTGCGTGCTTGGACTCGATTGCGCCGCGCCGGAAGTTGTTTTCGGCGACGAGCGGCTGGTGAATTTGCGGCGGCTCATGGATATGGGTGTGTATGGGCGCCTGGAAAGCGTGATTCCTCCAATCACGGTGCCGGCGTGGATGTGCATGTGCACCAGCCAGGATCCAGGTTCGCTCGGCGTGTACGGATTTCGCAACCGGGTTGATCATTCATACGAAAAGCTGGGCTTCGCGAACTCCGCGTCCATCAAGGCTTTGGCGATGTGGGACCAACTGGCGCGGGAAGGGAAGCGGTCGATCATCGTTGGCGTGCCGCCGAATTATCCGCCGCGCAAGATTAACGGCATCAGCATCGGATGCTTTCTTACTCCCGATACCGTGAAGAATGATTTCACCCATCCGCCCTCGTTCAAGGCGAAGATCACCGAGTTGGTCGGGGAGTATCCGGTGGACGTGAAGAATTTCCGCACCGACCGCAAAGATTGGCTACGGGATGAGATTTTCCGCATGAGCGAGAAGCAGTGGAAAGTCGTCAACTGGCTGCTGAAGGAACAGGAGTGGGATTATTTTCACTTTGTGGACATCGGGCTTGACCGCATGCACCACGGCTTCTGGAATTATTTTGATGAGAAGCACGTGCTGTTTCAGCCGGGGAATCCTTACCAGAATGCGATCCCGGACTACTATTTGTGGCTCGACGAACAGATTGGGAAGGCGCTGGAATTGCTCGACCAGGACACAGTGGTGCTGATCGTCTCCGATCACGGGGCGCAGCGGCTTGACGGCGGAATTGCGATCAATGAGTGGCTGATTCGCGAAGGGCTGCTGGTGTTGAATGAGCAGCCGACCGCAATCACTCCGTTCGACAAGCTCAACGTGAATTGGAGCAAGACGCGTGTGTGGAGCGAGGGAGGATACTACGCTCGAGTCTTCTTCAACCTGCAGGGGAGAGAGCCGCAGGGCGTGATTCCGGCGGCGGAGTACGAATCTTTTCAGAATGAAATGAAGGCGCGGCTAGAGGCGCTGCCCGACGACAAGGGACTGCCGCTGAAGTCATTGGTGTTCAAGCCCAAGGAGCTTTATAAGAATGTCCGCAATGTTGCGCCGGATCTGGTTGTTCACTTTGGCGGGCTTTACTGGCGGTCGATTGGAAGCGTGGGGCATGGTGCGGTGCACGTGCAGGAAAATGACACCGGGCCGGACGGTTGCAATCACGCGCAGTATGGGATGTTCATTCTGGCGGCGCCGAATTGTCCGCTGAGCGGGGAGTATGAAGGTGCGCGGCTGCTGGATGTTGCGCCGACGTTGCTCGATCTCGCGGGATACGAAATTCCGGAAACCATGCAGGGGCGGTCGCTGGTCGCGGGGATGGAGAAGAAAGGCCCCGGTGGCGGTTCCGGCGACGAGCAGATCATCCATGACCGACTGGCGGGGTTGGGGTATGTTTGAGTCGCGAGTGGGCAGTGGCCAGTGGAAGCGATCTGAAGACTTTTTCCCAATCCATCTGACCTGTCGCAATTTCCAATCTAACTTCTCCGCGCAAGTTTGATTAGAATACGCAACATGAACAAAGTCGCGTTGAGCTGCTGTGCTTTTGTTTCTTGCCGGTCTGATCGGCTGTGGCGGCGGCAGCATGGTTACCCCGCCACCTCCACCGCCGCCTCCGCCAACAATCAGCGCGACGGTTGCGGTGAACAGCGCCACTAGCGGGCCGTTCGACCTGGCGATGTCCACATCGTTCCAGCCAGCGGAGTGGGACTACACGTTCCTCCAGCAATTTCCAGGCGCACTCGCTCCGCTGGGAGCTTTGAATCCAAGCCACATTCGCTTGCAGGGGATTTCGCAGGGCGTGCCGCAGGCCAGCCCAAGCACCTGGGATTTCACTGTTCTTGATGGGATCACGCATCCAGTGTTAGCTGTGGGCGATCACAGCCCGGAGTTTCAAGTCGCCAAAGGCCCGGACTTCATGTACACGAACAACGACGCCAGTAGCTATAACGACAGTTTTCTGGATTCGTCATACTCGCAATTTGCCGCTTACGCGGCTGACTTGGTGCGGTACTACGATACGGGCGGCTTTACGTCGCTGGATAACGTGTCCCACGTGTCGCCGGCGTACCCGAACGACAAGGTTACATGGTGGGGCATCTACAACGAACCGAGCATCAACAACTTCACTTCTAATACCAGCCTCACGCCTGCACTGGATTACACCAAGATGTACAACGCGGTGGTTCCCGCCATGCACGCAGTGGATCAGAACATAAAGTTTGTTGGACTCGAGATGTGTTGCGGTTCGGAAAGCTGGGCGTCCACGTTCGGCAGCAACGTGACTGCGCAAGTGGACGCGGTGGCGACTCACTACTACTCCATTTGCGACCAGTCCAAGAACGACGGATTTGTTTTCAGTACAGTGCCTGGCTTTGCCAGCAGCGTACAAACAATTCGCTCAAATCTCTCCGCGAACCCGAATTTGGCGACGGTTCCGATCTGGATTACGGAAAACAACGTCAATGCGGATTTCGACACGGGCAACGGAATGAGCGCTTGCAATCCGGGCAGACGTTTGTGGACGACCTGCGCGGCTCCGACGCGTTTTTTGCGGCGTGGCGGCCGTATGTGTTTTCGCAAGTGGGTAAGGCCGGCGTGCAACTGCTCTACCACTGGGATTTCGCGGCCGACGCGCAGTTTGGGGAATTGAACGGCTCGACCGGCCAGACCCAACTCAGCTACTGGGTGGATTATTGGCTGGGACAGATGTTTCCGCCGGGACCGATTGGGCGGGTAATTCTGCAAACCAGCAACACCAACACTGCCGACGTGGAAGAACTGGCCGTGCAAAACCCCGCGGACGGAAGCGTGGTGGTGCTGATTTCCAATCACGCGGTGGCTTCCGCATCCGACAATAACGGCAAAGGCCTGGTCGGAAAGATCACGCTGGACGTGAGCGCTCTGGGCGCGTTCACCACGGCGTCGCTGGTGACGATGGATTCGACCACCAGCCCGATTACTGGCCCGACTCCGGTTTCGATTTCTCCGGCTTCGCCGATTACTTTCACTCTCAACGGCTACAGTTCGGCGCTGGTTAAGCTGAAGTGAGAGTTACGGCTTCTTCTTTTTCCCGAACAAGCCGCCCACAGCGTTCACCAGACCCTGGGTGTTTTGCCCGCCGGGAACCTGGCCGCCAAGCTGGCCGAGGCGCCCGGTGACCATGCCTTTCACGTCAGGAACAAATTTCGGTTGGGAAGCTGTGCCCTGGATGAAGAACGGGATGCCGCCTTTTCCCCCAGTAACCGCCGTAAGCCCGCCTCCCACGCCGCCGCTCAAGCTGGCTGACATCTTGTAGTCCAGCGCATCCTGCGGGCTGACGGTGCCGCTACCGGTTACGGTGCCGATGCTGGGGACAACCAGATTCACGTTCTGGGTTTGGATTCCGGCAGGCGCGACATGGACATCAGAACTGAAATTCTGAATGACGGTGTCGGAACCGGATTGGCCGCTGCCGCCCAGATTCAGGATTGACCCAAGTTTCGACGCCATGCTGAAGCCAGCCAGCTTGGTGCTGACGAGCTTCACCGGGACCGTTGATAAGCAACTTCTCCACCGGGCCGACAGCGGTGAGGTCGGCGGAGAGCGTGCCGCCCTGCAACGACGAGCCCGAGGGCAGCACGACGCCGAGGGCCGGCAGCAAGGTGACGAGGTCATCCACGGGCATGTTGTCGGCGGTGACCTTTGCATTGATTGAAGGAGAATCGCCGCTTAGGTCGTAGGTTCCGCCAAGCTTAGCGACGGCTTTGCCCACGGAAACATCTCCCCGGGTGAGTCGCCCGGTTTGCTTCTGCAATTCGTAGGTGGTGGCGTATTGCAGCTTGACTGCGCTCTTTGCGGGAGTGCCTTTGGGCGAGAGCTTGAGCGAATCGGCGGTCATATTGCCGCTGCTGTTGACTTGATGACCGTCAGAGTTCACATCGCCGTCGAAGTCGGCAACTCCCCCGATTCCACCGCTGGGATCAACGAATCCTGACTTGCCGAGGTCGAGCTTCTTCACTTCCAGCTTGGCTTGCAATGGAGTCTGCGCCGCGTCGGTCGGGATTGGTCCGGCGGTGCCATCAAGCTTCAGGGTTCCTCCACCGGGAAGTTCGGCGCTCAGTGTGAAAGGAGACTGCGAGGCGAAGGAGAAGTTCTTCACCTCGATGTTTACCTTGTCATAGACGTGAGCCTTGGCAGGAGACTTCGTCGTGGCAATCGATACCCGGCCATTTTTGATGGCGAGTTTGCCGACCGAGAGGTTTTGCTGGAATGAGTTATCAGACGAGGCCGGGGTGGCTGGTTTGCTGGCCGAGGTGCCACCCAGCGTCGAATAATTCCAGCGTCCAGAAGGCGCGCGCAGCAGGGTGACCTGCGGCTCATCCAGAGTCAGTTCGGTCACGTGAAGCTGCTTGGAGAAAATTAGAGGCATCAGCTCCACGCCAACTTTCAGGGCTTTGGCGCGAATGAAGGGCGAGGTGGCGAAGGCGGGATCGTCGGCAATGGCGATGTCATCCGCGCCGACGCTTCCGGAGAGAATGGACAGGCTGAGATTCCCCACTGTAACTTTGCGCCCCAGTGCGTCGGTCAGATTGGACTCGATTTGCGGCTTGAAGGAATTGACGTTGATCAAGAAAGGCAGAGCGAGCGCGATGACGATGAGGACTGCGATGACGATGGCAATCCATTTCAAGAGTTTTTTCATGATGGGACCTCCTCGATGGCTGGGTGACGGCGTTCTTAAGGAAGAGAGCGGGGAACCCACGCCAGTGTAACAAAATCGCTAGGCCAGACTTCACCCAGCGCCGTTCTTTTGCGCTGCGAGCGATGGCATCGCAGAGGAGCATTTCTTCGTGCCCGGTTTCGAAGGTTGGGGAAGGATCGCGGCTTGGAGAGGTCGCCGGCTTCGAGATAAGCGTAGAAGTCTTTGAACAGTTGAACGAACGTGTCGGGATAGCCTTCGGCGTGGCCGCCGGGGTAGGCGGCGTATCCGCGGGCTTCGGGGCTCATCAGCGAGGGGTCTTTGATCAACTCCTGATTGGGCTCGCGGCGGTGGCCGATCCAGAGCGTGTTGGGGTCCTCCGAATTCCACGACAGCGAGCCTTCCGATCCGTCAACTTCGAACCACAGGCGCGTCTTGCGTCCGGCGCTGATTTGCGACACGGTGCAGACGCCGCGAGCTCCGCCTTCGAAATTCAGGAGGATGGAAGCGTAGTCGTCGGTTGTGACTTTGAAGTCGTCGGTGGCGCCGGTGGTCTGCTGGAAAGTTTCCACTCGTCCGCGAGGGCGTTTTCTCACCGGGATAACAGTTGCGAGATCGGCGCAGAGTTCGGTGACTTTCTTGCCGGTGATCCAGGTGAGCAGATCGAGCCAGTGGGTTCCGATGTCGGCCACCACGCGCATTTCGCCGCCGAGTTCGGGCTGCAGGCGCCAGTTCCAGTCGGTGGGGTAGAGTAGCCAGTCCTGCAGAAAGCTGCCGTGAATCAGCCGCGGCTCGCCGATTGCGCCTTGTTGCACAAGGGCGCGGGCCTGTTGACAAAGCGGGTAGTAGCGCAGGTTATAGGTCACGCCTCCGACCCGGTTCGCTTTATGCGCCAGGTCAATCAGCGACTGGCTCTCGCGAGTGTTCATGGCCAGGGGCTTTTCGCACATGACGTGTTTGCCCGCTTCCAGCGCGGCTTTCGATTGATCGTGATGAACGTAGTTGGGGGAGCAAACGTGGACCGCGGTGACGGCGGGATCTCTTACCAGATCGTCGAGCGAAGAATATGCGTGCGGGATTCCGAGTTCCTGGGCCGCTTGTTGTGTGCGATCGGGGGAACTGCCGAGAATTCCGCGTACCGGGATGCCGAGACGGCGCAGGGCCTCGAGATGGGCTTTACCGACGAAACCGAGTCCGATGATCGCGGCTTCCGCTCTTGCCTGCATCGTTTCAGCCGACTTCCACGTGCTGTTTTACGGGCGAAACCACGGTGAGAGCTTGCTCGATGTCCGCAATCAAGTCGTCGGCATTTTCAATTCCTACCGAGAGGCGAATGAGTTGTTCAGTGACACCCATCTTTTGCCGAAGCTCGAGCGAGATCATGGCGTGGGACGTGAGTACGGGGATCGAGACCAGCGATTCGACTCCTCCGAGGCTGGGCGCCAGAGTGAACAAGTGCAGCGCCTCGCTCAGGCGTTTGGCGTCTTCTCCGGTACCGTCAACTTCGAAGCTGAGCACGCCGCCTCCGCCTTTCATCTGCTCCATGGCCAAGGCGCGCTGGGGATGTCCCTGCAGAAACGGATAGTTCACCGATCGAACCTTGGGGTGCTGCGAAAGAAATTCAGCGACCCGCAGCGCGCTTTCGTTCTGCCGTTCGACGCGCACGGCGAGAGTCTTGATTCCACGCAGCAGAAGGAACGCAGCATGGGGATCCATGACTCCGCCGAGCGTGGTGCGAGTGGCTTTGATCTGATCGATGACGTCCTGGCGTCCGGCGGCGACTCCGCAAATCAGGTCGGTGTGTCCGCCGAAGTACTTAGTTCCGGAGTGCAGGACCACGTCAATGCCAAACTCCGTGGGGCGCTGGTTGATCGGGGTGGCAAAGGTGCTGTCAATCAGCGTTAGGATTTGGTGCTCTCGGGCCAAAGCCACCGGCTTGCGCAGATCAACGACACGCAGAGTTGGATTGGTCGGCGACTCGAGATAGATCAACTTGGTATTCGGGCGGATGGCGCGCGCGTGCTGCTCGTAGTCGGTGGTGTCAACCAGCGTGGTCTCGACGCCCAGCTTTGGCAGCCAGGTGGAAAAAAACTTGGTCACGCCGCCATAAATGTCGCGCTGGGCAACAATGTGGTCGCCGCTCTTCACCAGCGCGAGAATGCTGGTGGTGATGGCTCCCATGCCGGAAGCGAAGAGCAGCGCGGCATCTGCGCCTTCAAGTTCGGCGATGGCCGATTCAACTGCCGTGTGAGTCGGATTACCGTAGCGGGTGTAGAACATGTCCGTGCCGGTGGCGCGGAGTTGCTGGTCGGAATCGGTGACCTGGAAAGTTGAGGTCTGATAGATCGGCTGCGCCATGGGGGCGTTGCGCTTCTCCAGATCAGCCGCGCCGTGGACAGATTCGGTTTCGGGATGGAAACGGTGCCGCTTCATCGGGTGCTCCTTGCCGCTATGTCAAGGGTAACGGTTTGGCGAGCGCATCGGCAAGCGGAGCGGATTTATAATCCAGTGCCTATGGAAACGGGTCTGAAGAATCGAGTAGCGCTGGTGGCGGCGTCCAGCCAGGGCATTGGACTTGCCGCTGCTGAGGCCTTCGCCGCAGAAGGATGCCGCGTGGCGATGTGCGCGCGCAATGGCGAGAAGTTGGATGCGGCGGCAGACGAGATTCGGAAGAAGTCTGGCGCAGAGGTGTTCGCGCAAGCATTTGATGTGACCGATGCGGGCGCGGTGCACGCCTTCGTCGAGGCAGTGGTCGAGAAATTCGGCGGCGTGGATATTTGCGTGACCAACGCTGGCGGGCCTCCGGCGAAGGGATTTCTGACGGCGAGCATTGAGGAATGGCGTAAGGCGGTGGATGCGAATTTCCTGAGTACGGTATATTTTGCACGAGAAGTGATTCCGCATATGCAGCCACAGCGTTGGGGACGGATTGTCACACTTACTTCGATCACGACCAAGCAGCCGGTGCCGGACTTGGTGCTCTCGAATGCGGTGCGCGCCGCGGTGGTGGGGCTGGTCAAGAGTCTGGCCAATGAATTTGGCAAAGATGGGATTACTGTGAACAACGTTGGGCCGGGGTACACCGCAACCGAGCGGTTGAAGGAACTGGCCCGGGCGCGGTCCGCGGCTTCGGGTAAGAGCGAGGCTGACATTTTTGCTGCTTGGGCCAGCGACGCGGCGCTGAAGCGCGTCGCCGAACCGCGAGAAGTCGCGGATGCTATCGTGTGGCTGGCATCGGAGCGGGCTTCTTATATTACGGGGCAGACGATTTTGGTGGATGGCGGTGCGTACAAGGGGCTGTGAATATGAAGAAGCGATCACCGAAGAAGGTTGCGGCGAAGGCCAAGAAGGTCAGGAAGCGCGTGCCTTCGAAAAGGAAAACTCATATCGCGCTGAAGCGCACGGCAGCCAGTGCGTCTGTGGGGAAGCCTCAACTCAAGTATCTGCGCTGGGATGAGGTTGAACTTGAGACGCTGAATCCGCTGCTGCAGAGGCAGCTGGTCGTGGGACACAACGTCATGCTGACGCGTGTGCTGCTGAAGAAAGGATGCATTATCCCCGAGCACAGTCATGTGAACGAACAGTTGTCCTACATTCTGGAGGGGGCGCTGAAGTTCTGGATTGATGGACAGGAGATCGTAGTGCACGCCGGAGAAGTACTCACGATCCCTCCGAACATGCCGCACAAAGCCGAGGCGATGGAAGATACAGTTGATCTGGATATTTTCAATCCTCCGCGGGAGGATTGGATCAATAAGACCGATAGTTATCTGCGGAAGTAAGCACTCAGGGTTCAGCACTCAGCCAAAGGCATCGAGTCTAGCACTGAACGCGTTTCGCCCTCTGTTATCCTAGGTTCTCGCTTGCAGGTTCAGTGCACAGTATCTAAGCCTCGAACCAAGGCCGCTGAATGCTGAGTGCTGAATGCTGAGTGCTTGCATGCCCGAACCCGCGATTCAATCCGAGAAATCTGTATCGCAACTACGCTGCATAGGCTGCGGCCGGACCGCTCTTGCGGACCGTTTTCGCTGCGAGCACTGCCGCGACCTGCTGGAAATAATTTTTCCCGGCTGGGAGGAGCGAGGGCCCCAAGGGCTGGATGCAGCGTCTCTAAAGCAGCTGTGGCTGGATCGGCAGTCGTCGCGCGACGCGGCCGACCGGAGCGGGGTTTGGCGGTTTCGCGAAATCCTGCCGGAGATTTCGGTGCAGCAGGTTATTACCCTTCGCGAAGGCAACACGCCGCTGTATTCGCTGCCGCACTGCGCCAAGAGCGCAGGCATGCCGCAACTTTTCGCGAAACATCAGGGGATGAACCCGACTGGATCTTTTAAAGACACGGGAATGACGGTGGCGGCGTCGTTCGCGCGGCAAGCAGGATATAAATGGGTCGCGTGCGCTTCCACGGGAAATACTTCCGCGTCCATGGCGGCGTATGCGGCGCGCGGCGGGCTGCACAGCCTGGTGCTGATTCCCGACGGCAAGATTTCCTGGAGCAAGCTGTCGCAGTCGCTTGATTACGGCGCCATCACCTGCCAGCTGAAAACCGATTTCGACGGGTGCGTTCGCGTGCTCAACGAAGTGGTGGAGCGGATGCCGGTGTATCTGCTGAACTCGGTGAACCCATATCGAGTGGAAGGGCAGAAGACGGCTGCGTTCGAACTGCTGGAGCAACTTGCGTGGGAGCCGCCTGACCACATTATTGTTCCCGGGGGAAATCTCGCCAATTCTTCGGCGATTGGCAAGGCTCTACGGGAAATGAAGCAGCTGGGCTTCATTTCGCGGCTGCCGAAAATTTCTGTGATTCAAGCCGCGGGCGCGAATCCTCTGGTGCGGACGATCCACGAAAATGGCGGAGAGAAACTGATTCCGGTGCAGGCCGACACCTTGGCGACGGCGATTCGCATTGGCAATCCGGCGTCGTGGAAGAAGGCCTTGCGTGTAATTCGAGAAACTGGTGGCGCGGTCGAGCAAGTGAGTGAGGTGGAAATCGCGATGGCCAAGGCGGAAATCGGAGCCGAGGGGATTGGCTGCGAACCCGCGTCGGCGGTGACTTTGGCGGGACTGAAAAAGCTGGTGAAGCAGGGATTCGTAATGCCGGAAGAAATGGTGGTTCTGGTGCTCACCGGCCATGCGCTGAAGGACGCGGACTTCACACTGAAATTTCACCGCGGCGATTTGTTCACTGGAACTTCCCATGAGGCCGAGAGTTCAGTGCTGAAACCGCTGCAACGCTCGCCGCTGGTGCTGGAACCCAGCGTGGATGCGGTGGTGGAGTTGCTGCGTGCGGCGGAAAACTGACCTCCATGCAAACCTTCAGCATTAGCCTTCCCGCGACTTCGGCGAACCTGGGGCCGGCGTTTGATGCCGCCGCCCTGGCGCTGGATCTCGCGCTGAGAGTCCAAGCCCGGAAGGCAAAGAAAGTTTCCATCATCGCGACCGGCCGCGATTCGGCGGTTTGCAGCCGGGTTGAGAACCATCTGATCCTGACCACCTACAAGGAAGTTCTGGAATCCGCGAGGAAGCCTGTTCCTGCGCTGGCGCTTACGATTGCCAACGAGTTTCCTATTGGCAAAGGCTTCGGGTCCTCGGCGGCGGCGCGGCTGGCGGGAATTGCGCTGGCTGTCCACTTCGGGCGGTTGCGGTGGAGCAGCGCCCGGATTATCGGCGAGGCTTCGCGGCGCGAGCATCATCCTGACAATGCGGCGGCGTGTTGGATGGGAGGTGTGACCGTCGCGCGCATGTGTGGCGATGCGGAGGCGCAGGTGGCGCGCTTTGTGCCGAAAGGGAAGTGGCCGCTGCTGTTGGCGATCCCGGACGAGAGTTTACCGACTGAAGAGGCGCGCGCGGTATTGCCTGACGAATACTCGCGCGCCGACACTGTTGCCAACATCCAAAATTCGATGCTGCTGCTGGCCGCGTTGTTTCAGGGTGACCGGAAGATGCTGGCATGCTCGTTGGAAGACCGCATCCATCAGCCTTACCGGGCGCAACTCTGTCCGTTGTTGCCGGCGCTACAGGAGTTTCCGGTGAACGGCGGCGTATTGGGAACGGCGTTGAGCGGGGCGGGGCCGTCGGTCCTGATGTTCTTGGACCCTCAAGCGCGAGTGGAAAAAACCAAAGCCAAAGTCGAAGGATATTTGAGGGACCGAGGATTGAAAGCGGAATTGCTTTTTACTTCAATCGCCAAACGCGGGGGTGAGGCGTCATTCCAGCGGCGTTCGCGGTAGGGCGAATCAGCCAGCGCGACGGTTTTCCGCCAGCACTTCATCCAAAGCGTTCAAAAGTTTCCGGGTCCGCTTCGATGACTCTGAGGTGCCACCTTCGGCGTTGCGCTTGAGCAGGTGATATTCGTCGGCGATGTTCAGAGCGGCCAGAACGGCGAGGCGGGCGCTATCTACCGTGTGGGTCTGCTCGGCAACGGCGCGCATTTTTGAATCGACGTATTCGGCCAGCTTCAGGATGTAATCAGGATCGGTCCCGCGCAGGTTGTAACCCTGGTCGAAAATCTCTACCCGGACGCTGTTGTTGGTGGCGTCCTGAACGTGCGGCTGTTTTGTGGCCGTTGCCATTATGACTCCCTGTCCGCCAGCCTCAACTTGCAGCCGGTTCCTCGGCCATGCGATCAATCTGCGTCAGCATCTTTTCCACGCGTGAGCGAATTTCTTCGCGCTCTTTGCGCAGGCCGACCATTTCCCGGCGCAAGGTCTCGACTTCTTCCTCGCGCTCGTCCAACTGCTCGCGCAGTCGTTTCACGTCCCGCTCAGCGACCGAACGCGCTTCCCGCGCGGACTTGTATAGCTCAATAGTGCGATAAACCTTGTCTTCCAGCGCCTGAAAATCGTCAGCCGGAACCTGCGTGGATACCTCTTCAACCGCTCGTAAGCTCATGATTGCCGTTCCCTGAGAAGAATAATCAACTCTTGAAGCGCAGTATACTCCAGAACCGCTTGTGGGAAGTCGGAAGAAAAAGGCAGAAGTTGGAAGTCGGAATGCAGAAGTAAAAACAGTTTCAGATCAGGGGTTTCGCTTCTGCATTCTGACTTCTAAGTTCTAACTTTTTTAGCTTCTTTCCAGCGCGGCCTCGAATCCATCCAGCGACAGAGAGCGCAGAAGATTGCGCCGGAGGCCGCGTTCGACCTCCGCCAGGCGGTCGGAAGCGGACGAGAGCCAGTCGAAAGTGGCGGCGGGAGCCAGTTTTTGCAGTTGAGGAAGGATATCTGTGTTGCGGACCTGGTCTGGCGCACCCGAGTCAAGAAAGAGCAGGTCTTGCAGCAGGGAATAGAGGCAGCGCAGCAACAGGTCTGTTTTCTGGCGGCCTTCAGCTCCTGCGCGATAGGTTTCCGTGATCTTAAACAGGTCGGTGTGCTCGGAGGCGTGCAGGGCAGTTCGTAAAATAGTTAGTGCATGCTCGCGGGCGGCCGAATAGGCTTCCAGGTCAAACGTCCTCGCCCGGCCGACTGCTCCCTCCGATAACTTCGCGACCAGGGCGCGCTGCTGCGGCTTCCAGTCGGGACGATGCTTCGCGAGGTATTGTTCGATTTCCACGAGTGACAGACTGCGTAGCTGGAGGAGCATGGAGCGGGAGCGGATGGTTGGAAGCAATTCTCCGGCATTTTCGGCCAGCAAGAAAATTGTGGCGAAGTCGGGTGGTTCTTCCAGCACTTTGAGCAGGGAGTTTGCCGCCTCCTTCATGAACGCGGCGTCGGTGAAGATGAACACCCTCTCCCGGCCCTCGGATGGGCGAAAGTAAATGTTCTCGATGACGCGGCGCACCTGATCCACTTTGATCATCATTTGCGGCGGGTCGGGCGGGATCACGAGAACGTCGGGATGAGTTTGAACAAACAGCCGGGTTTCTTTCTTCTCTGTTTCTTTCAGGCCCTCGCGTGCTTCTACGGCTTCGGCGACACGTGTGTCCAAGTCTTCCAGTTGGGCGATGCGGAGACAGTTTGAGCATTTGCCGCAGTAGTCGGGAAGTCCATCTGTGACGGGCTGTTCGAGGCAGTTCATGGCCCGGGCGACCATGGTGGCGAGGGTGTACTTTCCCGAACCAGCGGGGCCGGCGAGGATCACCCCTTGCGGGAAACGTTCGCGGGCCAGCATTTCGCGAATGTGGCGGACGGTCTCGGAGTTGCCGTGGAAGTCTGAAAAGGGCATGAAATCTTAATACCTAGCTCTTGGTTCTTGGTTCTTGAAATCTTTTTAGCGCCTTTCTTTGCTTGGCTCCAGCGCATGGAGCTTGCGGCGGACGATCTCGATGATTTTCGCATGGGTCTGGTCGGGAGTGCCGCGTGCGTCCACGACCACGACCCGGCCCGGCTCGCGTTTTGCGATTTCCAGATAAGCCGTGCGAACGCGAGCGAAGAACGCCCGGTTCTCCCGTTCGAAGCGGTTTTCGTCGGAAGAATTATTTTTGTTGTGGGCGCGATTGCGGCGGCGGGCGCGGTCCACGCTGGCGGCGACGTCGGAATCCATCAGGATGGTCAGGTCGGGCTGCAAGTCCCCGACCAGGGCGCGGTGCAGATCATGCACTGGCTTGCTGCCCAGCTTGCGTCCGCCACCCTGATAAGCCTCGCTGGAATCGGTGAAGCGGTCGCATAAAACGACCTGTCCGGCAGCCAAGGCGGGAAGGATGACTTCCTCGGCATGCTGGGCACGGGCGGCAAACATCAGCGCCAACTCGGCCATCGGAGACAGGCCGGAAGTGCGGGTATCGAGCAGTAACTGCCGGATTTTTTCCCCGGCTGCGGTGCCTCCGGGCTCGCGGGTCACGGTCACCGGAACGTCTTGTTTCCGCAGGGCGCGGGCGAGGCGCTCCATTTGGGTGCTCTTGCCGCAACCGTCCAGGCCTTCGAAGGTGATGAATTTTCCGCGCCGCGAGCTCACGCAGGAAATCATACAGGAGGAGTTTGCGACGTGACGAAGTCGCCGTTGCGCTGCTATAGTCAAACGTTTGCGCTAGGAGGATTCATGAGGGGTTCGCGCTGTGCGGTTGTTTTGACCATGGTGATTTCAATGTGCATTTGGCTGCACGCTGCCGCCGCGGCCCCGCCGCACATCAGCATTGCGCTCGATGCCACCGATGCTCCGCGGAAGATCTTTCATGCGCAGCTCACGATCCCAGCCTCTCCCGGGACCCTGACCCTCTACTACCCCAAGTGGATCCCCGGCGAACATGCTCCCAGCGGGCCGGTGATTGATCTGGCGGGATTGAAGTTCACAGGCAATGGCCAGCTACTCAAGTGGCGCCGCGCGCTCGACGACAACTGGACGGTATTGGTTGAAGTTCCGGCAGGGGTGCAGGAAGTGCATGCCAGCCTGGACTATCTGTCTCCGGCCAGCGGGAGTGAGGCGATGTTTTCTGCCGGGGCTTCGGCGACCGAAAAGCTCGCTCTGATCAGCTGGAATCAAGTTCTGCTGTATCCCAAGCGCTGGACCGCCGATCAGCTTACTTACTCCGCGTCGGTGAGACTGCCTGCGGGATGGAAGTTCGGTACTCCGTTGCCGGTGGCTTCACAGACAGGAGACGAAGTTCATTTCAGCCCGGTTTCGCTTTACACGCTGGTGGATTCTCCAGTCATTACCGGCGAATATATGAAGCTTGTTCCGCTCAATCCGGGGCAGAATCCTCCTGTGGAGTTGGACGTTGCCGCGGACAGTTCCACCGCTCTGGAGGCGCCGCCGGAGGTTTGGGAGGGCTATCGCAATCTGGTGAAGCAGACAGGCTTGCTGTTTGGCGCGACCCACTACCGCGATTACCACTTTCTCTACACTCTGAGCGACCACGTGGCCCACTTCGGCCTGGAGCACCACGAATCCAATGACAGCCGCGCCAGCGAACGGACCATGGTGGACCGAGAAATGAGAATCGGAAACGCTTCGCTCCTGTCGCACGAGTACGTGCACTCCTGGAATGGGAAGTACCGGCGTCCTGCGGACCTGACGACATCGGATTATCAGCAAGTCATGCAGGATGATCTGCTTTGGGTTTACGAAGGGCTGACGGAATATTTGGGCGAGATCCTTCCGGCGCGCAGCGGGATGTGGACGCCGGTGCAGTTTCGCGAGGAGTTGGCTATGGTTGCGGCCGAGATGGACCACCGTCCGGGAAGATCGTGGCGCAACTTGCAGGACACCGCGGACTCCGCAGCGCAGCTCTACTATTCGCCCAAACAGTGGGAATCCTGGCGGCGGCAAGTTGATTACTACGATGAGGATGAGCTGAATTGGTTGTGGGTGGATTCGATCATTCGCAGCCAGAGTGGCGGCAAAAAAACGCTCGATGATTTCTGCCACATCTTTCATGGGCAACCGAGCGGTGCTCCGGAAGTGAAGACCTATAACTTCGACGACGTGCTGAATGCGCTAAATCAGGTGGTGCCGTACGACTGGCGCGGCTTTTGGACAGAACGGCTGACAAGCCATGGTCCGGGGGCTCCCCTGGGTGGCATCGAAAATGCGGGATGGAAGCTCACTTACGACGAGAACCGGTCGGAGATGATGAAAGCGTTTGAGGATGAGCGCAGTGAGATTAATGCTTCATTTTCGATTGGCCTGATTGTGAAAGAAGATGGCGAGATCCAGGACACCATCGAAGGCATGGCTGCTGCTGGGGCGGGTATCGGGCCAGAGATGAAGATCGTGGCCGTGAATGGGCGGCGCTTCAGCTTTCAGGTGCTGCGCGACGCTTTGTCTGCCGGGAAGAACAGTACACCGCCGTTGCAACTGCTCATCGAGAATACGGATTATTTCCGGACGTTTAATCTCGATTATCACGGGGGAGAGAAGTATCCGCATCTGGTACGCGACGAGTCAAAGCCGGATATGCTGACGGATATTATTCGGCCGCGCTGATTGTCGCCCACCTCACGGCGAGGCTAAGCGGTGGCTGATAAATCTGTGTCCACGACTCCGTCGAACAAGTCGGTTTCTTGTTTCGCAGGGCCGCCGTTCACCGAAGCCGCCAGGTGAAACAACTCCTGACTTCCGCGCTTGCGCGCATGTTCTTCGAACAGCGGCCACAATGGAGCCTGAGTCTTGTGGGCTTTGAAAGCGGCGATCTTGGTTTCGAGATGGTCGCCAATATCGATGACGGCGGTGTGGGGTGAGAAGGTGATCGGCTGCCGGTTGGGGAGCGCGGCGGCGGCGGTCGCCAGATACAGTTTTTGTGTCTGATGAGCAGTCACGCCGTCATGCAGTTGATCCGAATAGCGGTTGGCGCGTCCCGCCCAGTGGAATGCAAGCGCCGCAAAAGTTCCGGCCATGGAATGATCAGGATGGCCGGTGACTCCGCCCTCGGCGCCGAAGGTCAGCAGTACCTGCGGACGAAAGTGGCGCACGTGCTGGGTCAGTTCATAGACCACGCGGTTGAGTTCCTGCCGGTAGAGTTGCCCGTCGGGGTAATCGAGAATCACAGGGCGGGAGACTTGCAGGATTTCGCAGGCACCGGCAAATTCCCGCTTGCGAGTCTCGGCGAGCTCCTGATCGGACTTGGCGTCGCCGCGATGGGATCCAGCCTGGCCGGGAGTGAGGCAGATGACGCTAGTTTCCACTCCGCGCTCACGATAAGTCAGGAGCGTGCCGCCGAAGTTTCCGGCTTCGTCGTCGGGATGCGCGGTGATGCAGAGCAGGCGAAACATGCGCTGATTGTAGCGGATATGCAGAGCTTCGCAGAAACTGTGCAATCCTTTGCGTTTGCAGAAATAGTTTCATCAAACGCCGCATCCAAAATAGAATGGGGCACAGCACTGTGGCCTATGCATGTTCTGATCACATCTGACACGCTGAACGGCAACTGGATCTACACCCGCGAACTTGTCTCGGGCCTGATCACGCGGGGCTTGCGTGTGACCCTGGTGAGCTTCGGGGAGATTCCCCTGCCGGAGCAAAGCGCGTGGATGGAGCGCCTGCATGGCCTTACCTATCACCCGACAGCGTTTCGTCTGGATTGGATGCAGGAAGGGCAGCGGGATTTCGACGATGCCTCCGCCTATCTGTGTTCGCTGGTGAAGGACACCCGTCCGGATGTACTGCACTCAAACCATCTGTGCTATGGAGCGCTGCCGGTGGCCATTCCTCGAGTGGTGGTGGCGCACGGCGATTTGATCACGTGGTGGAAGGCAGTGCACGGGCGCGAACCCAAAGACAGCGCGTGGCTGCGCTGGTATCGGCAGACCATGGCGCGGGGAGTTGGGGAGGCGTCCGCCGTTGTGGCGCCTAGCGAATGGATGCTGAATACGGTTCGGTCGTGCTACTCGGGATGCGAACGAGAGATGGTGATTCACCACGGAAGGAATCCGATTTTTTTCAATCCTTACGTAGCGAAAGAAGATTCAGTGCTGGCCATTGGCCGGTTGCTTGATCCGGCAAAACAAGTAAACCTGCTTACGCAGCAGCCGCTTCCCGTGCCGGTGTGCATTGTGGGCGATGATGCCGTCGAGCCAACGCCCAGGCCCCCGGTTCGCGCCGACGTGAAATTCGCTGATGGCAATGCGGGGATTTCTCTGAAGGGGCAGCAATCGGAGGCTGAGTTGCGACTGCTATACAGCCGGGCGGCACTGTATGCGGGGACTTACCGCTACGATCCCTCAGGAATCTCCGTCCTTGAGGCGGCGCTGTCGCGCTGTGCGCTGATTCTCAACGATATTCCCTCGCTGCGCGAAATATGGGGCCCGGCAGCGGTTTATTTCCGGACCAACGAATCCGAAAGCCTGGCCGAAGCGGTGCGCATACTGAGCGCGGACGTGCAACTGCGACGCAATTTTGCCAACCGCGCATTCCAGCGGGCGCGCGAGTCCTTCAACTCGCATCGTATGACCGACAGCTATATTCAGCTCTACCGCAGCGTGGCGGCGCAGAAGGTGTACGCGGTTGCCTGATCGTGGCTGGCGGGTTCTCCCGCAAAACTGATATCTTCAAAGAGCAGCTATCAGGTGTCAGCTATCAGCTGTCAGCGAAACCGCCAGCGCACAGTGATTTAGCTGAGAGCCAAAAGCTGAGAGCTTTTTCCGGAGGAATCATGTCCGCAGTCAAGATCACGGTCAGAAAGAACGGGCCTTATCGTGTCGAGGCGCCGGAGGGGTCGGTGGAAATGTTCGATGGCGACGGCAATAAGTTTGACCTGACCGGCAAGCCCGCGTTCTCACTTTGCCGCTGTGGAGGGTCGGTGAACAAACCTTTCTGCGACGGCACCCACAGCAAGATCGGTTTTCTGGGGGCAGAGTCCGCGGTGAAGAAGGTCGAAGAGGCCGGTGGTCCCAAGGCCGGTTCCTGAAATGACTTCGCGCGTTTGATTACCTGTATTTCAGCCTGAAATGCGCGAGGGGACCATGGCAGTACCGAAAAACCTATACCTGCAAGACGACCTGAAAGACGATCTTCGCGACAAATATCTGGGGATGGATCGCGGCATTACCCGCCGCGATTTTCTCAACGGAGTAGCGGTTACCGCCGGAGCGGCCGCTTTTCCGCCGCATGTGCTGGCAGCGCTGCAGCACGATCTTGATCCCGAGAAGGACCCCAGCTACTATCCACCCGCGCTGACCGGGCTGCGCGGCAGCCATGCCGGCTCGTTTGAAGTCGCACACAGCCTGCGCGACGGCGACTTCTGGGAGAAAGCCGGAAAGCCGATTGAAACCGGCGAGCGCTTTGATCTGGTGGTGGTCGGCGGTGGCATCAGCGGACTTTCGACGGCGCATTTTTTTCGCAAAGCGCACCCCAACGCCCGCATTCTGATTCTGGAAAATCACGACGACTTTGGCGGCCACGCCAAGCGAAACGAATTCACCATGGGCGATCGCAAGCTGCTGGGCTATGGAGGAACATTCTCCATCGAGAGTCCGGCTCCGTACAGCTCAGTCGCCAAGGGACTGGTAGAAGAGCTGGGCATCGACGTCCCGGGGTACTCAAAGCATGTTGCCAAGGATCTCTACCGTTCCGCGGGGATGCTGCCCGCAGTCTTTTTCGACAAGCAGACGTTTGGTTCGGACGTCCTCACGGTGAATCCACTACCCATCGGAGGGGCGGAGAACGAAGGTGACAAGGAGCCCGACTCGGACGAGGCCTGGGGCCGTTTTCTTGCCGAAGCGCCGCTCTCCGCAGCCGCCAAGCGCGACCTGGAGACGCTCCGCCGGGGCGGTGCGGACTATTTCCCGGGACTCACTTCGGACGAAAAAAAGGCACGCCTCGCGAGAATCAGCTATGCGAACTACCTTACCAACGTTGCCGGGGTTGACCCGCAAATCGTCAAACTCTACTATGCCGCGTCTCAGGCTCTGTATGGGGTGGGAATTGATGCCCTCGCCGCGCAAGACGCTTGGGGTTACGGCTTCCTGGGGTTCGCAGGATTGAAGCTCGACCCTACGCCTGGCAAGGGCATGAATCGCGATACCATTCCCAACGCGGAAGCCGAAAAGTACTTCTATCATTTCCCCGATGGCGGAGCCTCCATTGCCCGGCTGTTGGTGCGGCGCCTGGTTCCGGAAGCGGTGCCCGGAAAATCAGCCGAAGATGTGGTGACCGCAAAGGCGAACTATGCCAGGCTCGATGTCGAAGCCTCACCCGTTCGCATTCGATTGAACAGCACGGCAGTTCGCGTCAGGCACCTGGGAAGTCCAGCAACTGCAAAAGAAGTCGAGATTACCTATTCGCGGCTGGGCAGGCTTTACACCGTGCGTGCTCCGTTCGCCGTGCTTGCCTGTTGGAACATGGTTATTCCCTACATCTGCTCCGAACTGCCGGAAAAACAAAAACAGGCGTTGCATTCGGCGGCGAAGGTCCCGTTACTCTATACCAATGTTGCGCTTCGCAACTGGACTGCGTTCCAGAAACTCGGAGCCTACGCTGTCTATGCTCCCGGCGGCTACCATACTTACTTCCGGCCGGACCTTCCGGTGAGCATTGGTGATTATCACTGTTCTACTTCGCCCGATCAGCCGATCGTAGTCCACATGCTGAAGACGCCGTGCCGGCCTGGGCTTCCGGCGCGGGATCAACATCGCTTCGGGCGCATCGAGTTGTTCACCACCGACTTCGAGACCATCGAGCGGAAGATTCGCGACCAATTGGCGAGTGCGTTGGGGCCGGGAGGATTCGACCCCGCGCGCGACATCACCGCCATCACCGTGAACCGCTGGCCCCACGGCTACGCGTATGAGTACAACTCGCTGTTCGATAAATTCTGGCTTGAAGGCGGGGAGATTCCGTGCGAAGTAGCTCGACAGCGGTTCGGCCGAATCGCGATTGCGAACGCTGACGCCGGGGCTTACGCCTATACGGATGGGGCGATTGATCAGGCTTGGCGGGCAGTGCAGGAGATTCTGAAGACTTAGTGGGATGGCCTTCAGTTGTCCCCGTTGGCCTTCAATTGATCGGCCTTCCGTTGGGCTTCTTGAGCATCACTCGCCATTCCCTTTGCCTTGTAGGCATCCGCCAGACCGGCTTCGATGTACTGGTCGTCACCACTCTGCTGCCGCTCTTTGAGGAAGGCTGCAATGGCGTCGTCGTACTTTTTCAAACTCAGGTACGAGTTGCCCAGTCCGTAATAGACGCCTTCAGCGTTTGGGTCGAGCCGAAGCGCAGTGCTGTATTCCTGAATTGCCGCAGGATTGTTTTCCTCAGCCGCCAACGCCATGCCCAGACCGTAGTGAGCACCCGCATCGTTGGGGTTCTGCGCCAGGCGTTGCGAGAAAACGTTCCTGGCATCGGCAACGCGCTTTTCGTTGAGATACGCCACGCCCAATTCAAAGGTCGCCCCTTCGCTCTGGGGATCGAGTTCCAGGACCCGTTTGAGTTCGGTCTCAGCCTGCGGGTATTGCCCCAGGTTGAAGTAAGCATGCGCCAGGGCAAAATGTGCCGGGACATTCTCCGGCCGTCGCTGGACAACGTGCTGCAGTTGGCTGATGGCCTGGGAAGTCTTGTTTTCTCGGAGAAGTTGGTCGGCTCTGTCCACTCGCGCGTCGGCGCCGCGTGCGCGCTCGAGCCAGAATCCGGCGCCAGCGACCATCAGCGCCCCAAAGAGGATGACAGCTAGGCGGCGACCCAGATCATCCGTTTGTGGGGCGAGACGAGCGATGAGCGCTCCAAGGACCAGACCGCCGACCAGGCCGCCGACGTGTGCGGCGTTGTCGGTGGGGCCCGAGATTGCTCCAAAGACGAGGTTGTAGGCTAAGAATCCCACCATGGCGCTGATTTGGCTGGTCACAACCGCACGGGGCAGGAAAAACTCGCCTAGGCAATACGAAGAAATCAGAGCGCCCGCGATTCCGAAGATAGCTCCAGAAGCGCCCGCGCTCACCACATGAGGATGGTAGGCAATGCTGGCCAGGCTGCCGCTCACGCCGGAAATCAGGTACACGGCTGCAAACGTCCACGCGCCGTAAAGGTTCTCGCAGACCGCGCCCAGGCTCCACAGGCACCACATGTTGAGCGCGATGTGAATGATGCCGATGTGCAGGAAGGTGTTGGTAACGAGGCGCCACCAATCGCCGGACAAGGTCAGATCCGCTGAGTTTGCGCCCCAGCGGATGAGATCGAGCGTGGTGGGGTCGGTGATCGAAACCCCCGCCAGCGCCATCCCCAAAAAGACGGCGATGTTAATGCCAAAAAATGTATGGGTGACGGTGGGCACGGCACTGCGGCGGAGCCAGGGTGCCGGCATGACCTGCTGGACTGCGTCTTCGTCGATTTCGCCGCGCTGGGCGGCTTCGTGCTGCACGCACCACTGGCAGATTCTCTTACCGAAAGAGAATGCTGGAAGCGCACGACCGCATTGGACGCATTTCGCCATTTTCGAAAAGGATTATCAGCAGTTTGCCACGCTTCGGAGGAATCGGGGAAGAAAAAGCGCGGTCTGGTTCCTTTAGTGAATGGTTTTCGTCTTCCGCGACATGTAATCCATCAGCAGGTACTGGCCGAGGGTGTAGGGGGTGGTGAAGTATGCTTTGCCACGGCACATCTCGGTGACTTTCTGGACGAATTGCACCAAGCCGTAATCCGATGCCAGCATGAAGGTGTTGATCAGGACCCCGGCCCGCTTGCATTTGGAAACTTCTTCGAGCGTCTGGCTGACCACCAGTGGATCGAGGCCAAAAGCGTTCTTGTAGATACGGCCGTCTTCGAGGGTAAGCGCCGAGGGCTTGCCGTCGGTGATCATTACGATCTGCTTCATGTCTTTGCGCTGGCGCTGGAGGATGCGTTGCGCGAGACGCAGGCCTTCGCGGGTATTGGTGTAGTAGGGGCCGACTTGCACGCGCGCCAGTTGCGACAGAGGGATTTCTTCTGCGGAATCGTGAAAGAGAACCAGAGAGAGCGAGTCTCCGGGATACTGCGTGCGCAGCAGGTGCGAAAGCGCCATGGCGACTTTTTTTGCCGGAGTGAAGCGGTCTTCGCCGTACAAAATCATGGAGTGCGAGCAGTCGAGCATCAAGACAGTGGCGCACGATGATTGATACTCGCATTGGTGGACCTGCAGATCGGAATACTCAATGTTCAGCGGTAAGTCCAAGCCCTCGCGCTGGATGGCGCTAGAAAGTGTTGCGGTGATGTCGAGGTTCAGCGTATCGCCGAATTCGTATTGACGTGATGCGCCGCTGGCTTCGACTCCGGTGGCCATGTCGCGGGTGTCATGGCGGCCGAAGCTGGATTTGCCCAGCGAGCCGAGCAGGTCGCGCAGAGTTTTGTATCCGAGAAAGTCGAGGCTCTTGTCGGTGATTTCGAATCGCGCCTGCTGCTGGGGGTCGCCGACCTGGCCGCCGACGCTGGAGCGTTTGGCTGGATCATGCGGTTGGTCGATGCTGATGTAATCTTCCTGCTGCATGCGCTCGATGAGTTGCTCGATTAATTCCTGAAGCGAGCCTTCGGCTTGCATCTGCTCCAGTTGTTCGCGGAGTTCGTCGTTGAGCATGTCGCTGTTCAGGAGAGCCTGTTCGATGGCGCGGCGCAGTTCGTCCAACGTGTGTTCGCCGTCGGGCGGATCGTAATAGTTGAGGTAATCCTGGAAGCCGCTTTGAAGAAGGTAATCAGAAAGCGCGCTGAGCAGGTCTTCCATGCTCATTTCGCCGGCAGGGTCGGGGACGTATTTGCTGTAACGAATGCGTTTCATGAAAGCCGTCGTTGGTCGTTGGTCGTCGGTCGTTGGCCCTCAAGCATGGGGCATCTCAGAAGCCGACCTCGTAGTCCTGTGATTAGAGATGTATAAGGCGAGATCAGCCAACGCCCCATAAAATAGTGCATTGACAATTATCATCACACTTGGGAACAGGAATCCCCCCGCCCGCCGTACGGGATAAGCGGTATTGTGCCCAAAGCCTGGAAATCCCCACAGGCAAGATGAGACTAAGAATCCTGGAAGCTGCGGAAACACCAAGAGATCAAAGCTGTGCGTCCACCAGCTCACGAAAAATAGTGTCAGTGATATACCTGTTCCAATGGCCACCGACGCGATCACTCTTTTCTTGAAGTTATTACTCATCTAGCCCCCAAGCACGTTTGGCCAACGACCAACGACGGGTTGCCTAATTCAATGGCCTCCTCGGGCGATACGGGCCTTCCTCTCGCTCGAATGGCTTTTCGGCGACCTTCGGGGCCTTTTCTCCGGCGGTGAACACGCGCTCTTCGTTGCGGCCTATCCGTTTGTGAGCGTGCAGACCTTCCAAGGCGAATTCCGCGGCGGAAACCTGCGCTTCAGGACTGTCTTTCGGGCCGACGTTTACTCGCGTCAGTTTGTCCATCAGGCCCTGAATATTGCGTAGCGATTGCAGGACTTCGGCTGCGGGCGCGCCTTCGGCTAGACGAATCTCTCCGCCCAGATCAAACCACTGAATCACCTGTTGCATGTTGACGCCGTTGAAATATTGATCGTAAGTTTTGGCAACGGCGGTGCGAATCAGTTCGCGGCCCACGAAGTCTGCGCCTTTCATTTCGCCTTCGTATTCGAGCTCCAGCTTGCCAGTGATCGCGGGCAGCGCGGCGTAAATGTCGCCGATGCGGGGGACTACGACGCTCTCTTTGTGGCGAATCGCGCGGCGCTCGGCGTTCGAGATCACGTTCTCCATGGCGGAAATGGGAAGTCGCTGGCTCACGCCGGAGCGCTTGTCTATTTTCTTGTCCTCGCGGGCGGCGAACGCGACTCGCTCGATGACTTCGCGGACGTACTTCGGAATGACAAGCTTGTTGCCGTTACGCGCCGCCCAGGCTTCCTGGGTGGTGATCGCGATGCCCTCTTCTACGGTGGCAGGATAGTGAGTGCGAATCTCGGATCCGATGCGGTCTTTCAGTGGGGTGATGATTTTTCCGCGCGCGGTGTAGTCCTCGGGGTTCGCGGTGAACGCGAGAGCAACATCCAGCGGGAGCCGCACCGGGTAGCCCTTAATCTGCACGTCGCCTTCCTGCATGATGTTGAAAAGGCCGACCTGAATTTTCCCGGCCAGATCGGGCAATTCGTTAACGGCGAAGATGCAGCGGTTGGCGCGCGGCAGCAGGCCGTAATGTACGGTCAGTTCGCTGGAGATTTCGTGGCCGCCACGGGCGGCTTTGATGGGATCGATGTCCCCGATGAGATCAGCGATGGTGACGTCGGGCGTGGCGAGCTTTTCTACGTAGCGATCTTCGGGAGTGAGCCATGCAATCGCCGTGCTTTCGCCGCACTCGGCGATCAGATCGCGGCAGCGGCGGCAGATCGGCGAGTAGGGATTGTCGTGAATCTCGCAGCCGGCGATGTAGGGCATTTGCGGATCGAGCAGCGTCGTCAGCGCGCGCAGGATGCGGCTCTTGGCTTGCCCGCGCAGGCCGAGCAGAATGAAATTGTGACGCGAGAGAATTGCGTTCACGATTTGCGGGACGACGGTGTCGTCGTAGCCGACGATCCCGGGAAAGATCGGAGCGTCGTCGCCCAAGCGCGTCATTAGGTTGTCGCGCAGTTCGTCCTTGACATGGCGGGTGCGCAGTTTTTCTTCGGAAAAGGGGCTTCGGCGCAACTCGCCAAGGGAACGGGGGAGATTCATTACAGACTCCAGCTTTCAGCCGTCAGCCATCAGCCGTCAGGGAAAGCCGAAGCATTGCAGCCGAATATTTCTGATTATACGCCGCTGAAGCAGCCGGGCTTCAGGCTACGGGCTTCGGGAGCGTGTTTCGAGCGGCAGTCGGGTTTCGTCTTCTGAAGGGGACTTGCGTTCACGGCGCGCATCTTCCCGGCACTGCCGTGCCGGGCTTTCACATGACGTCGCTTCGCGACTCGAGCATCGTGCGGTCTGGGCTTGAAGCCAAGAGCCAAGAGCCAAGAGCCAAGAGCCTTCTCAACTCACGTGGCCGTTGCCACCGGCTTTCTTTTTGGCGGTGGCGTTGCGATGCAGGGCGGGAAGGAGTTGCTGGAAGAATGAAACCAGAGAGCGAGTGCGGTCGGCCTCGGAGTTCATCTCCAGCAGCGCCTGTTGAAAGTCAGGGATCGAAGGGCAGAGATCCGGCGAGGCGGTACGCGAGTTGCGCAATTTCTGTCTCTTCGATTTCCTCGGGCTGGGCGCCGGCGAGCTGCATGATTTCCTGATGCAGAGCGATTGCCTTCTTAATGTCGTCAGCCGCCGCCGGGCCGGTCTCGTCTTCGAGGTAAAAAACGTCTGCCTGAAGGAAGGCGCGGTCCTGATTAACTTGCAATACTTCGAAGCGTCGCTTGCCTTCGGCCAGAATATCCATGCGGCCGTCAGGATATTTCTTGAGCACGTTGATGATCTCGGCGGTGCAGCCGATAGTGGCCAGCTTTTCTTCCTTGCTGCGAATCATTCCGAAAACGGTTTTCTGGTCGAGGCATTCGTTGATCATTTCTTTGTAACGCGGTTCAAAAATGTGCAGCGGCAGGGGCACGCCCGGCAGCAGCACCAGGTCGAGCGGAAACAGTGGCAACAGCGTGTTCAATGGCGCTCCATTGAGATGATCGGGAAAGCGATTCCCCGATTGTACGCTGCGCCTTGACTTGCGCTCGCCATCAGGGATACAAACCCCGCATGGCTATTTCTGGGAAGGTTGCGGTGATTACAGGTGCGTCGATGGGAATTGGCGAGGCGATCGCCAAATTGTTTGCCGACGAGGGCGCGCAGGTGGTGATGCTGTCTCGCGATACCGGCCGGTTGGAAGCTGCGCGGGCTCGCATCGGTCATCCCGAGCAGACGCTGGCGCTGGCGTGCGATGTGCGGCATCGCGAGGAAATTGACCGCGTGGTCGGGCTGACCATGCATCACTTCAAGCGCATTGATATCTGGGTGAACAACGCCGGGCATGGATTGCTGGATTCCATCGCGCAGCGTGAAGATGTCGGACTTCCGCGAGTTGTTCGAGACGAATCTTGTTCGGGACCGTGGATGGAATGCAGGCGGTGATTCCGATCATGAAGCAGCAAGGCTCGGGGACGATCGTCAATATTTCGAGCGTTGCGGGGCATATTCCGATACCGTTTCACGGTAGTTACAGCGGAACGAAGTTTGCCATGAACGCGATTGGCAAGGCGGCGCGGGTGGAATTGGCGAGCGCAGGCATCAATGTGCTGACGGTGTGTCCGGGATACGTGAAGACCGACTTCGGCGCGAATGCGGTGCGGGGCAGCGAGCCGATCCGGGTGCGTCCGCAGAAGGCGAAGGGAATCAGCGTGGAGCGGGTGGCGCGGGCAGTGTTGCGCGGCATCGAGAAGC
Organism: uncultured Acidobacteriota bacterium; assembly: GCA_963839975.1. Taxonomy (GTDB): domain Bacteria; phylum Acidobacteriota; class Terriglobia; order Terriglobales; family Acidobacteriaceae; genus Gp1-AA145. The sequence continues at coordinate 243,764 of CAWIXA010000005.1, forward strand.
AGAAGCGGGAAGTGGTGGTGCCGTGGACGATGCATCCAGCGATCAAGCTTTATCAGATGTTCCCGGGAATTATTGACGCGGTGATGGCGAGGATGGCGAAGAAGGGCTTTTAGCTGTTAGCTCTTAGCTTTTAGCTTGAATCCCATGCGGGGGCGGTGCGGGTTGAGCTAAAGGCTAAGAGCCAATAGCTAAGAGCTGATTTCCTCCAGCATCGCCTGCATTTCTGATCGGGCGTGATTGTCGCCTTTGCGCTGGGCGGCGGCGATTCCGTTTTCGAGCATCTTCTTGGCTTCTTCGGGGCGCTTGGCTTTGACCAGGGTTTGCGCGGCCATGAAGTATCCGGGGGCGTAGTCGGGGTTGGCGGCCAGCAGCTTTTGGAATTCTTCGAGGGAGCGGGCGAAGTCTCTAGAGTTGGAGTACTCCATGGCAAGGCCGTAGCGGGCGAGTACGTTGTTGGGGTCCTGGGTTAGGAGTTCGGCGAGCATCGCGGCACGATCCATGCTTTCTATTTCTACTTTACTCACCCTGTGATTACAATCATTCCAACATCGCCACATAGGAGTGACCGCTTTTGGCCTGTCCATTCTTCATCCCTACGGAACGCGCCGACGATTTGGCGCTGCCACATCCGGCGCGGTTGCCGCTGGGGGCGGCGTGGCGGGGGAACTGCGCTGCGGCGGGACATGAGGGCGCGGTCTTGAACAATCAGGAACTAGAATCCTGCAATCTGGGATACGCGAAGACGTGTCCGCGGCTGCCGAAGGAACGGGCTTGCGACGCTGTGCGGTTTGCGGTGGCCCGGGAGTCCGTCGAAAGCATTTTACTGCATTTTGTCTTGGAGTCCGATCACTTGCCAGCGGGAAACGGATTGCTCGAATATGATCGCCTGCTGAAAAGCTGGACTTTGCCGCATCCGGAGCCGCGAACGCAAAAACTGGCGGAGAGTTTTTTGCAATCTTATCTGGAACGAAAAATTCCAACTCTAACCACGAGCACATAACCTATGGACGAAACCCGCGATCCCCTGATGCCGCGCCCGGTAAGCGACTCGCAGTCTGAGATGAGCGAGATTGTGCTGCCCAACGACACCAATCCTCTGGGCGCGCTGCTGGGCGGACGCCTGATGCACTGGATTGACATGGCGGGCGCGATGGCCGCGCACCGGCACTCTCGACATTATGTGGTCACCGCGTCGATTGACCATCTGGATTTCTGGACGCCGGCGCACGTCGGCGACTTGGTGATTCTGCGCTCGTCGGTGAACCGCGTGTTCACGACTTCCATGGAGGTCGGGGTGCAGGTCATGGTGGAGAACTATCTTTTGGAAGAGTGCAAGAGCTTGAGCTCGGCGTATCTGACGTTTGTCGCAGTGGATCGTGAGGGGCGCCACGTGAAAGTCCCGCCGGTGATCCCGGAGACGGACGTGCAGCGGCGGCGGTATGAGGACGCGGGGCGAAGGCGGGAGATTCGGAGAGCGGAGCGGGAGCGGAGAAGGGAATAACGCGAAGTGAGGGAGAATCGATTCGTTTGTGCGCCTCGATGCAGGCTTCAGTGGTGGGGCAGGTGAGGGCACCTGCCCCTACAAAAGCCATCCCGATTCGATCCCAACCTATCCCCGTATAATCAAATCCTGGATTCTTCCTCTAAGGTGATCTCTTGAGCGCACAAATGCCTCCTCGTCCCGGACAGCCGCCGCCGGGGCCGCAGCCGCTGCCCGGTGTTGACGCCATTGTTGCCGTGGGTTCGGGCAAGGGGGGCGTGGGCAAGACCACGCTGGCGGTCAATCTGGCGCTGGCGCTGGCGAAGATGGGCCACAAGATCGGGCTGCTCGACGCCGACGTTTACGGGCCCAATGTTCCGCTGATGCTGGGTAGCAGCGCGCAGCCGAAAGTGATGGGCGAGAACCGCATCCAGCCGCTGGAGGTGCACGGGCTGAAGATGATTTCGGTCGGGTCGCTCAATCCCGGCGACAAGCCGCTGATCTGGCGCGGGCCCATGCTGCACTCGATCATCCGGCAATTTCTTGGCTCGGTGGAATGGGGGACGCTGGATTATCTGATCGTTGATCTTCCTCCGGGGACGGGCGACGTTGCGCTGTCGCTGATTCAGACTGTTCCGCTGACAGGCGCGATCGTGGTTTCGACGCCGTCGGATGTTTCTCTGCAAGACGCGCGCAAGGCCATCGAAATGTTTCGCCAGATGAAGGTTGATCTCGTCGGCATGGTCGAGAACATGAGCTACTTTGTGTGTCCGCATTGCCAGCACGAGATTGATATTTTTTCGCGCGGCGGGGCGGAGAAGACGGCGCATCAGTTCGACGTGGATTTCCTCGGCAGCGTGCAACTTGATCCCGAGATCCGCAAATCCGGCGATGGAGGGAAACCTACGGTGCTGGAGGGCGAGGAGTCGTCTCATGCCAAGCCGCTATATGAATTCGCACGGAAGGTTGTGGCGAGAGTGCAGCAGATTAGGGCCAACGCGCCGGAGACTGTGATCTCAATCCAATAGGCCGCGGCAATCATCTAAAGGATTGTGTGCCGCCCATTCGTCAGCCTTCTGGATACTGGCAGGGCACGGCCTCCAACAGCTAGAATCAGAGGGCAGAGCCTTTGTTTCCAAAGCGATAAACGGGTTGCTCCTAAGCTCGTTGCTCACAGCTCGAAGCCAAGAACTAACAGCCAAGAGCCAAGAGCTGGCGGTCTAACCCATTGTTTCCAAAGCCATTACTTTGGCGCATAGGAATCCGAGGCGGAGCGGTATATATAGAAGAGTATGTCTGCAGGCCAACCTATAGGCGACCGGGAACGCGAGATCCTGACGGCGATCGTGGAGACGTTTATTGCCACGGGTGAGCCGGTCGGGTCGCGCATGATTTCGCGTGCCAGCCGGGAAGGGCTTAGTCCGGCGACTATTCGCAATGTGATGGCAGACCTGGCCGACGGCGGGTTTCTGGAACAGCCGCATACTTCGGCGGGGCGGGTGCCGAGCTCGGCGGCGTATCGGTATTACGTGGAGCAGTTGAGCGGCAAGGCGCGGCTTTCGCAGGCCGACGAAGGGATGATCCAGGATTCGCTGCAAGGCGTGACCGATGTGCAGGAGTTCATGGAGCGCACGTCGCATGTGCTGTCGCTGATTTCGCGCAATGTTGCCGTCGCGGTTGCAACCAGTGGACCGAAGAACGCGCTTGGAGCATGTGTACTTTTCGCGGCTGGGCGATCAGAAGGTGCTGGCGGTAGTGGTTACGAGATCGGGCGTGGTGCGCGATCGGGTGATGCGGCTGGACTTGCCGCAGGCGGATCTGGATGCCGCCGCTCGGTTCATCAACGAAAATTTTCATGGATGGACTCTGGAAGCGGTGCGGACGGAGATTGCGCGGAGGCTGGAGCAGGAGCGCAGCGAATATGACCGGCTGATGACGTCAGTGGAGCAGCTCTACAAGCAGGGCGTGCTCTCGGCGGAAGACTCGGCGCAGGTAGTTTTTGTCGAAGGCGCGGCGAACCTGGTCGCGGGTGAGCAGGACCGGGAGCGGCTGCAGGAGTTGCTGCATGCGCTGGATGAAAAACAAAAGCTGGTGGAACTGCTCGGCGCCTATCTCGATGCGCGGCAGGAAGCGGTGCGGGTGGTGATTGGGCTGGATGAAGCTTCGCCTTCGATGAGGAATCTGGTGCTGATCGGAACTCCGGCGCGGGTGGGCGGCGAAGTGATGGGGTCGCTGGCGGTGCTGGGGCCTCCGCGAATGGATTATCAGCACACGATCACGGCCGTCTCTTACATCGCGAGGTTGTTTGACAAAGTTTTGAATGAATCTGAGTAATCAGTTATGGCAGACGCAACGGAAAAACCGAAGTGCGAGAAGAAGAACAGCAGATCGATGTCGAGCACGAACTGCCGGCGGCGGAGGATGAAGTTTCGGGGAATGTCGCCGCGCCACCGCTCGCTGAAATAGAGAAGCTCCGCGCCGAGCGCGACATGCTGCTGGACCGGCAGGCGCGCATGCAGGCAGAGTTCGACAACGCGCGCAAACGCGCGGCGAAAGAGCAGCAGGATTTTCGCGACTATGCGTTGGCGGATACGGTCAAAGCGATCATTCCAGTGCTGGATAGCTTCGAGCGAGCGCTGCGGACGTCGCCGGAAAAGTCGGAGTACCACGCGGGGGTGGAGCTCATCTACAAACAGTTGCAGGATGCGCTGGCGAAGCTTGGCGTGAAAGCGATCTCGGCCAAGGGCGAACCATTTGATCCGCGATATCACGAGGCGGTCGAAATGGTTGAGACCGACGATGCCGAGGACGATCACGTGCTCGACGAACTGCAACGAGGATATCAACTCAAAGACCGGTTGCTGCGGCCCGCGATGGTGCGCGTGGCGAAGAATCCAAATCACTAAACAAAAGAAGAGGGAATTCTGGCTAGCCAAGTGAAGCGAGACTACTACGAAGTGCTGGGGATACAGCGGGGAGCCAGCGACCAGGAGATCAAGAGCGCTTACCGCAAGCTGGCGATGCAGCACCATCCGGACCGAAACCCCAACAATCCAGGCGCCGAAGAAAAATTCAAAGAGGCCAGCGAAGCCTATGCGGTGCTCGCTGACTCGGAGAAGCGCGGCGTGTACGACCGCTTCGGCCACGCCGGCCTGGGTGGAAGCGGAGCGGGCGCCGGCTTCGACGGAACCGTGTTTCAGGACTTCAACGACATTTTCGGCGAGTTCTTCGGCTTCAGCGATATCTTTGGGGGTGGGGGCGGAGGGCGGCGACGTTCGCGTGCGCAACGGGGAGCCGACCTTCGCGAAGATATCACCATTGAGTTCGAAGAGGCTGCGTTCGGCACTGAGACCAAGGTCACCTACCGCAGGCATGAGAATTGCGACTCTTGCAGCGGATCAGGAAGCGCGGGCGGCAAGGCGCCTACCACCTGCCGCAGTTGCGGAGGGCGCGGACAAGTGCGCTATCAGCAGGGATTTTTCAGCGTTGCGCGGACTTGTCCATCGTGCCAGGGTGCCGGCAGCGTGATCAGTGATCCTTGCACCAAATGCAAAGGCGAAGGCCGGAACGTTCAGCAGAAGACGATTGACGCGAAAGTTCCTGCCGGCGTTGAGGACGAAACTCGCATTCGCTTCACCGGACTGGGCGAGGCTGGGGCCCACGGCGGGCCGCATGGCGATCTTTATGTTGTGCTGCATGTGAAAGAGCATCCATTCTTCGAGCGGCGAGGGAATGATCTACACTGCGTCGTCCCGATTTCATTTACACAGGCGGCTTTGGGAACTGAGATTCAGGTTCCGACTCTGGAATCCGAACACGCGCTGAAGATTCCTGAGGGCACGCAATCGGGAGCGGTTCTCAAGATTCGCGGCAAGGGCGTCCCTGTGCTCAACGGTCACGGCAAAGGAGACCTGTTTGTTGAGGTCCGAGTGCAGACCCCGGGCAAGCTGAGCAAGCGGCAGCGCGAGCTGCTTCAGGAACTGCAAGGGATCACGCAAGTCGAAAACAAGCCGGAACGCCGTTCCCTTCTCGGCAAGATGAAAGACATGTTCAACTAGCCTTCGCAACATCTTCCTGATGACCCGCCGCCGCTGGATCGCCGACGAAGTCTCGGATAACCACGCCGCCCTTACCGGAGACCATGCTCGCCATCTTGCCCAAGTGCTGCGCGCCCAGGTCGGGCAGGAGTTCGATATTTCAACTGGTACAGAGGTTCGGCGGGGCCGGGTTTCTAGCATTCATCCTGGTCGCGTGGAGTTTGAGCTGGGAGAGACGGTCGCGCAGGCCGCCGGATCCGCTATCACCGTGGCGATCTCGATATTTAAGTTTGATCGCATGGAGTGGGCGATTGAGAAATGCACCGAACTGGGCGTAGCGCGGATTGTTCCGGTCATCGCGGCGCGGACGGAGTCACATCTGGCAGTGGCTGCTGACAAACGAGTAGAGCGTTGGCGGCGCATCGCACGTCAGGCGGCGGAGCAGTCGAGACGGGTTGCACCACCGGAAATCGCAGGCCCTGAAAAGTTCGAGAATATGGTTGCAATGGCGGCGGAGGTTCGAATCGTCCTGGCCGAATCGGAAAAGGATCTCTTGTTGAAGGATACTGTGCGCGGGGATCCCGGGAGTGTCCTGCTGGCCTTCGGCCCGGAAGGCGGCTGGAAGCCGCAGGAACTGGCTGCGTTTCGACGGACCGGTTGGACCGCAGCGTCGTTGGGGGAGATGATTCTTCGGGCAGAGACGGCGGTGATTGCGGCGGTGGCGATCGCGGCGTCGATTCTGGATACCTGAAGAGTCGTTGGTCGTTCGTCGTTGGTCGTTGACCCTTGGTCGTTGGCCAAGGAACTAGCCCATCGCTTGCCACGAGCAAGACCAACGACGGACGACCAACGACCAACGACGGGTTTTCCGCAACCCACTCTGATATTCTCCTGCTCAATGGCTGTTTCCAAGTCGAAATCTAGTTCTTCCATCCAACCGGACCCGCAACAGCAGCAGGCCATCGACCATGTAGCCGGACCGATGCTGGTGGTGGCCGGTGCGGGCACCGGAAAGACGACGGTGCTCATCCGTCGTATTGCGCATTTGATCCGCGAAGGCCACGCTCGTCCGGATGAAGTTCTTGCGCTGACTTATACCGACAATGCGGCCAAGGAAATGCTGGAGCGTGCGCGAAATGAACTGGGCGACGCCGGCGCGGTAGGTCTGCAAGTTTGTACCTTCCACGCCTATTGCAACGAATTGCTGCAGCGGAGGGGGCGCGGTTTTGGGGTGCTGGTGGACGAGGACCTGTGGGTCTTCCTGCGGCGGAACATCCGCGAGTTGAAGCTTAAGCATTTTGTCCGCGCCGCCAATGTATCGCAGTTTCTGAAAGACCTGAAAGACTTTATGCGGCGCTGCCAGGATGAGCTGGTGGGGCCGAGGGAGTACGCGGAGTATGTGCAAAGGGTCGAGCGCGGGGAACTGCCGTTGCCGCGAGTTACCAAATCGAAGCACGCTGACGAACTTTCCGAAGAAGAAGCGATCGGGCACTGCCGCGAACTGGCTTTTGTATTTGAAACTGTGGAACGGCTGTTGCGGGAGCACAAGCTGGGCACGTTCGGGCACATGATTCTTCAAGCGAATGATCTGCTGGGGCAGGATGCCGCACTGCTGGAAAACGAGAGAGCGCGAGCGCGGTTCATCCTGGTGGATGAATTTCAGGATGCGAATTTCGCACAGATCAAGGTGCTGGAGAAACTGGCGGGGCCGATTTCGCCGCCGGTCGGACAAGAGTCTCCGGCCCACACGGGCCTTGCCACTCGAAACGTCTTCGCCGTAGGCGATCCCGACCAGGGCATTTATCAGTTCCGGGGCGCGTCGAGTGAGGCCTTTGAGTTATTCCAGAAGCATTTTCCGGAATCGAAGGTCGTGGTGCTGTCGAAGAACCGGCGTTCGACCACGCCAGTGCTCAAGTGCGCCCACGCGGTGATTGCGGAGAATCCCGATTTCGCATTGCGAGCCGGAATGGATCAATATCGCCGGTCGCCGTTGATTTCCGCTCGTGATGAAGGCTTGCCGCCCAACGCGCCGCCACGCAGCCCGGTTGAAGTAGTGTGCGTGAACAGCCATTTCATGGAGGCGGCCGATCTGGTGGCCGCGCTGCAGGAACGCAGGAAGCGGTCGCGCTGCGAATGGAAAGACATTGGGATCCTCTATCGCAGCCACGGGCATCGCGATCAGGTTGCGGCTGAGCTGGCGCGAAATGAAATTCCGTTCTCCATCGAAGGCTTGGACGTGGTAGATACGCCGGAAGTGCGCGACCTGCTGGGCTGTGCCGGGGCCGTGGTTTCAAGCGGCGACAGCGCGTCCCTGTTCCGAGTGGCCGCGTTGCCTCAGTTTTCGGTTGATCCGGAAGAACTGAGAAGCGCGATGAAGGGGTTGCCGCGCGATGGCGGAGGAGGGATGGCCTCCATTCTGCCGCAGGTGCGCGGTGGCGCCGAGGTGGCACGCACGGTGGCGGAAGCGAGAGCGGAAATCTCCGACAAGAATGCTTATGGAGCGCTGCTGGCGCTGGAGCGAGGTTTCAAGCTTCCGCGAAGTTCTGCCACCGAAGCGCTGCTGCAATTCGCGGCAAAATGGCAGAAGTCTCCCATCACCGAGAGTGGCAGTCCGGCGGAATTTCTGGAGTATCTCGACCACTTCAGGGAGGCGGGTGGTGTTATCGCGCTGACATCGGGCGAGCAGGCCAACTCCGTCAAGCTGATGACGGCGCATTCGGCCAAGGGGCTGGAGTTCGATCACGTTGTTGTTTTAAGAGCGATCAGTCCAGGTTTTCCCGCACAATATCACGAGCCCTTGATCGAGTTGCCGAAGGAGCTTCGTAATTCTGCGGTGGCTGGCGATTGGGACGAAAAGAAAGCGCACAAGCAGGAAGAGCGGCGCCTGTTTTACGTGGCCATGACCCGTGCCCGCGACACTCTGAGCCTGTATGCTCCGTTCGGAAGGGGCAACAAAGACAAGACTCCGCCGGGGTTTCTGCGTGAGCTCTTGGCGGCGCAACCGCTGAAGACGTGGCTGAGGCCGCGGGACTGCCGCCAATTTCAGACCGACATTTTCGGCGAGGCTGAAGCGCCGTCGCGGCTGGAGGAGTGGATTGATCTGCCGCCGGCTTCGGATCTGGGGGCGAGGCTCAGCGCCAGTGCCATTGAGCGGTACGAGATTTGTCCGCTTCAATTCAAGCTGGAACGTGAGTGGCGAATCCCATCCGAAGTCTCGGGGGCGTTGCAGTACGGGGCGGCCATGCATCGGGTGCTACTCACGTACTACCAATCGGTGCAAGCCGGGCGCCCGAAATCCGCAGCCGAATTGATCGAGCAGCTTCGCGTGGACCTGGCGCAGGCCGGCTTTTCCGATCATTACCAACTCGAGCTCTACGAGAAAAAGGGGACGGATGAGCTACGGGAGTTTCTAGCTTCGGCCAGCGCCGCGCAACCTGACGTCCTGCACACGGAAGAGAATTTCACCGTTGAAATCGGGTCCACGAAGTTGGCTGGGCGGGTGGATCGCATCGACCGGGCTGTGGCTGACGGGGTCGTCATCACCGACTACAAGACCGGGCGGCCGAAATCGCAGGAGGACGCGGATGAAAGCCTGCAGCTTTCGATTTATGCGCTGGCGGCGCGCGAAATGTGGGGTTACCAGGCCGAGCGGCTGGTATTTCACAATCTGGAAGGGAACACGACGGTCAGTACTTCGCGCAGTGAGACCGAGATGAATGCGGCGAAGCTGAAGGTGGAAGAGATCGCTGGGAAGATTGCCGCAGGGAAGTTCGACGCCAAGCCCGGCAAGCAATGCGATTGGTGTGCGTACCGCGTGTTGTGCCCGAAAACCGAGAAGCGCTTGCCAGAACTGCTTAAGACATCTGCGATCGCCCCGGCGAACTAAACCTTTCGATGTTCGTGCCACAAAAACTTAGGGGACGCTTTACGCGTCCCCGTGGTTTACTTTGCGACCGGCCCAGTTAGTGCTTTTTCTTAGCGGCCTTTTTCGCTTTCTTTTTGGTTGCCATGGTTGCCTATTCTCCCTTCCATTGTTCATGGATCGCGCAACGGTCGTTTGTTGCGACTGTCTGAATGTATAGAGTCAATAAAATGCGAAGTCAAGAAAAAAATGATGTAGGGAGACGAACGGAATGGAGTACCAAGGTCATGGTGAGGCGTTGAGAGAAAAGTTTCCGAGTGATGCGGGAAGATTTTCGATGCAAGACATCGGTAATCAGATTTCAAGGATGCAACGTTTTCAAGGGTTCACTGCCGTGACGTGAAAATGCGACACAGTGAATCTTTTAAACCTCGCGCAGCGCCTTCATGCATGGCGAGAGCCTTTAACGCTCTCATTCGCATCTATAATTGCAGACGCAAAACATTCGCAGGAGCACACAAATGGCTGCTATGGACGAAGTCGTCATCATTTCGGCCTGCCGCACACCGGTGGGAAAATTCCAGGGATCACTGTCGGATCTGGCCGCAACTCAACTCGGCGCAATCGTGGTTCGCGAAGCCGTGAAGCGTTCCGGCATTCAACCCGCGAGCGTGGATGAGTGCATCATGGGCAACGTGCTTCCGGCCGGACTCGGGCAGAATCCCGCACGACAGGCTGCAATCTATGGTGGATTGGCTCCCGAGGTGGGTGCCATGACTATAAACAAAGTTTGTGGCTCCGGACTGAAAGCCATCGCTCTTGCAGCGCAAGCGATACAGACGGGGAATAGCTCTTTAGTTGTAGCCGGAGGAATGGAATCGATGACTAATGCGCCGTATCTTTTGCCGCAGGCGCGCAAAGGATACCGCCTCGGTGACGGTCAGATTGTGGACTCTATGGTGCGCGACGGGCTCTGGGATATTTACAACGACTACCATATGGGCATCACCGGAGAGAACGTTGCCGAGAAATATGGCATCACGCGCGAAGAGCAGGATGAGTTTGCGGTCAGCTCTCATCGCAAGGCGGTAGCGGCGATTAAAGAGTGCCGCTTCAAGTCGCAGATTGTCCCAGTCGAGCTTCCAGCGAAGAAGAAAGGCGCGGCGCCGGTCATTTTTGATAAAGATGATTCTCCGCGCGAGGACACGACAATCGAGATCCTGCGCTCGCTCAAGCCGGCATTCAAGAAAGATGGGACGGTGACCGCGGGGAATGCTCCTGGGGTAAACGACGGCGCGGCCGCCGTGGTCGTGACCAGCGCGGCCAAAGCCAAAGAAATTGGAGCGAAGCCGATGGTACGCATCGTTGCCCAGGCCACGAGCGGGATTGATCCCAAGTGGGTGATGATGGCGCCGGTCGGGGCGGTCCGCAAAATTTGGGAGAAGACGGGCTGGAAGAATGACGACGTGGATCTTTACGAACTGAACGAAGCTTTTTCGGTGCAGGCATTGGGAGTGATGCGCGAACTTGGCCTCAATCCCGAAAAAGTGAACGTGAACGGCGGTGCGGTCGCTATTGGACATCCGATCGGAGCCAGCGGAGCGCGGGTTCTGGTGACGCTGATTTACGAAATGATTCGCCGCGATGTGCATCGCGGGATTGCGGCGCTGTGCTTGGGCGGGGGGAATGCAGTGGCGATGGCGGTGGAGCGGTAGCGGCCTGAAGCCTGCAAACTCCAGTCTTGACCTTTGAGGTCGCAATTTGCGACCTCAAATACCGACTTAGCGAATTCACCAGCAACCTTTCAAGGACAACGGACTAATGAAATTGATCTACTGCCGTTGGTCCTTCCAGCCCTGTGTGGCGCTTCAAATCCGATCCTTTGGCCATTCCGCGCCGGAGGCGCCATAAGCTGCCGAATGGCCTGGACGAGTTCCTGGATATTCGTATCGTGGTTCTCGATGCGGCGTTCGAGTTCCGCTAGCTTCACCACAATCTGCCGACTCGTGGCGAGGGCTTCTCGGATATGCACAAACGCGCGAACCACAAAAAGGCTCATCTGAATCGCGCGCTTCGAATTCAGCACGGTTGTTGCCATGATTGCGCCATGCTCGGTGAAGGCGTAAGGCAGATAACGCCTGCCACCGTGGCTGGTGTTTGAGGTCGCAATTTGCGACCTCAAGACCTCACGTTCGGCCCGAGTGAGCTGAAAGAGAAAATCTGATGGGAATCGCGACAGGTTGCGTTTGACTTGCTCATTCAGTCGTTTGACGGTGACTCCGTAAAGTTCGGCCAAGTCGGCATCGAGAATGATCTTGTGATCTCGAAGGTAAAGGATTCTGGAATCAACGCGTCGGACGGCGACAAGTGCTGCTTTGCTCATATTTGTTCTCATCCTTTGAGATCACAGTCTGTGATCTCAATATGCTAATGACCGAGTCTCCAGACACAAGGTCATCCGTCACACCGCGGTTGTGACTCCGTCACAATCCCCTGACAGCACGGAGGAGTAAGGTGAATCCGCCAGACTCGTCTCTATGCTCTATAAGACTCTCAGCGCTGCAGTCTATGGAATTGACGCCAGCATTATTGAAGTTGAGGTGGACGTTTCCGGAATCAAGTGCGACGAGGACCACTTTCACACAGTGGGGCTGCCGGATGCGGCAGTGCGCGAGAGCCGCGACCGGGTACGGGCGGCATTGCGGAACTGCGGGTACGATATTCCGCTCACCCACATCACTATTAATCTGGCCCCGGCTGACATCAAGAAAGAAGGCTCCGGATTCGACCTGCCGATGGCTCTCGGCATTCTGGGCGCATATGGCGGACTGATCAAGAAGGAGATCCCTGACTGCCTGTTTGTGGGCGAGCTTTCCCTGGATGGCGGTATTCGCAACGTTCGCGGCGCCCTCCCCATCGCGCTCGAAGCCCGCGGACGCAAAATTTCCCGCATTGTGGTTCCCGAACTGAATGCTAAAGAGGCGGCCATGGTCAGCGGGGTAGCGGTTTATCCGGTCAAGTCTCTGATCGATGTGGTGCATTTCCTGAACACGGGAAATGGCATTCTTCCGGTCACCGTCGATCAGCAGGCACTGCTGAACGAAGCGCAGCACTTTCCTGTGGATTTCAAAGACGTTCGCGGGCAGCAGACGGCGAAGCGCGCGCTCGAAGTCGCGTGCGCCGGCGGACACAACATTCTGATGATTGGGCCGCCGGGGTCAGGGAAGACGATGCTGGCTAAACGGATTCCGACCATTCTTCCGCCTTTTACGTTTGAAGAAGCGCTGGAGACAACGAAAATCCACAGTGTGGCGGGGGTGCTCGATCCGGGGGCAGGGTTGGTCGGACTGCGTCCGTTTCGCTCGCCGCACCATACGATTTCCGATGCCGGACTGATCGGCGGCGGGGTGATCCCGCGTCCTGGGGAAGTCTCGCTGGCGCACAATGGTGTGCTGTTTCTCGACGAGCTTCCGGAGTTTCCACGGAACGTGCTGGAAGTCATGCGCCAACCGCTGGAGGATGCGACGGTCTGTATTGCGCGGGCATCGATGTCGCTGACATTTCCGGCGCGGTTCATGCTGGCGGCGGCAATGAATCCGTGCCCTTGCGGTTTTTTCAACGACAAATCGCGTGAATGCCGCTGCACCGAGCCGATGATTCAGCGCTACATGCAGAAAATCTCCGGGCCGCTGATGGATCGGATTGACATTCATATCGACGTGCCGGCGGTCAATTACAAGGAGATGCGATCGGCGAATGATCCGGAGGGGTCGGAGCCGATTCGCCAGCGAGTGTTACGGGCCCGCGAGACACAGTTGCGGCGGTTTGCGGGCGCAACCCGGCACCGGATTTACTCCAATGCGCAGATGGGCTCGCGGCATATCCGGATGTTCTGCGAACTGTCGGCGGATTGTGAGCGCCTGTTGGAGCGCGCCATGAATCAGCAAGGACTGACGGCGCGAGCTCATGATCGCATTTTGAAGGTGGCGCGGACGGTGGCCGACCTGGAGGGTGCTGCGGCCATCGAGCCTAAGCATATCGCGGAAGCGATTCAGTACCGGACGCTGGACCGCACATTTTGGGCATAGAGGAATAGGAGGTTCGTATTACCTACAACGTCCGTAAGCGATTGGAAACACGCCCATTTTGGTATTACCGGGCATGCGGGAGGGTCTTAATCGGCAACAATATTCCTTGACGGCGGACGGCTTTCCCTGTAATTTAAATCGTTCAGACGGCTAAAGAGCACTCCGAACCTCCGCCCGAACGACCCGGCCTAATCAACGAGAAACTTTCGGCCTCGGCGGTGCATCTATACAAATAGCCAGAGTTTTTCCCGGTACAAACTTAATTGTTTCAATGATTTAGAACCTCAGGCTGGCGCTTCTTGCTGGTCCGAAGGCTTCCGGGAACGAAGCTCGGCTTCAAAGAAAGGATGTTACCTATGCGCTCTGATCGCGTTTTCGACGCTTTACATACTTTGCGGAACCGTTATATGCTGTGCCAGCTTGCCTCCAAGGCTACCCGTAAGTTTCATAAGCCTAATACCCGAATCCAGGAAACCATGAACGAAGTGCTGGATAAGATTGCGGCCTCGGAGCGGCAGACGGTTTTGTCTGAGCCGGAACATTTTGTTGAGGCACAACGGCGGGCTGCGTAACACCAGCCCCGCCTTCCTGCCTTGAATTGACCAAATCTCCCTGAAAAACACCCTCCTTGATTACGAAAATCCCGATCTCCTCGCAGGTGACGAATGACCATTGCTGAACTCAAAGAAAAGAACATAACCGAACTGACTAAGATTGCCCGCACGCTCGATCTCCCCGGCGCCAGCGGCATGCGCAAGCAGGACCTGATCTTCAAGATTCTGCAGGCACAAAGCGAAAAAGAAGGCCACATCTTCGCCGAAGGCGTGCTTGAAATTCTTCCTGACGGCTACGGCTTTCTGCGCTCGCCAGACTATAACTACCTTCCCGGCCCGGACGATATTTACGTTTCCCCGTCGCAGATTCGCAAGTTTGACCTCAAGACCGGCGACACGATCAGCGGCCAGGTGCGGCCTCCGCACGAGGGCGAGAAGTATTTTGCGCTGGTCAAGATTGAGGCGGTCAACTTCGAATCGCCGGACGAAGCCCGCAACAAGATTCTGTTCGACAACCTGACGCCACTGTACCCGCAGGAGCGGATCAAGCTCGAAACCACGCGCGAAAACCTCAGCGCGCGGGTGATGGATTTACTCACCCCGCTCGGCAAAGGCCAGCGCGGACTGATCGTTTCTCCGCCACGCGCCGGCAAAACCATGCTGCTGCAGAACGTGGCCAACTCGATTACTACCAATCATCCTGAAGTGGTCTTGATGGTGCTGCTGATCGACGAGCGCCCGGAAGAAGTCACGGACATGCAGCGCTCGGTCAAGGGCGAAGTAATTTCTTCGACGTTTGATGAGCCCGCTGCGCGGCACGTGCAAGTGGCCGAAATGGTGATCGAAAAAGCTAAGCGGCTGGTCGAGCACAAGCGCGACGTGGTCATCTTGCTGGATTCGATTACGCGCCTGGCCCGCGCTTACAACACCATTGTTCCGCCCAGCGGTAAGGTGCTCTCCGGCGGCGTGGATTCCAACGCGTTGCAGCGCCCGAAGCGGTTCTTCGGCTCCGCGCGAAACATCGAAGAGGGCGGATCGTTGACCATCATCGCGACCGCGCTGATTGATACCGGTTCGCGCATGGATGATGTGATCTTCGAAGAATTCAAAGGCACGGGCAATTCGGAAATCATCCTCGACCGCAAGCTGGTGGACAAGCGCACCTTCCCGGCCATCGATATTCAGCGCTCAGGCACGCGAAAAGAAGAGCTGCTAATCCCGAAGGACGATCTTCAGCGCATCTGGGTATTGCGCAAGGTGCTGAACCCGCTGTCGCCCGTCGAGGCCATGGAATTACTTATCGAGCGATTGGCCAAGACGCAGTCCAATGGCGAGTTCCTGGCAAAGATGAGCCAGTTGTAACGAATCGCTTCTGCCTATTTCACCTGTTCGATGGCGCTCGGGAAGAAACGCGGTTCCTCCCCGAGGCGCGCGGCATTGGAATGGATCCACTCTTCCGCCAGCCCCCGTGCGGCTTTCTTTTGATCCTTGCTCAAATGCTTGGCAATATCTTTCGCCAATATGAGTGCGTATCCAAGGCGCGGTGGGTCAGTTGGTTCTCGGTCCCCGGTTAGAATTCGCATTTGTTCCGCCGAGATGTCGAGTAGCACCCACTTGTAGGCCAGAACCAGATCCTTTTGCACTGACTTATCTTTGGAGTACATCACTGCCAGGTTGTAGCGTGCCGTGGGGATAGTTACGGCGGCCGATTCATACAGCTCAGCGGCTCTTTGTGGATCGGTGGCGATCCCCTTGCCGTTCTCAAACATATAAGCCAGGTCGAACTGAGCTACGGGAAGTCCCTGCGCAGCGGCCAGTGAGTACAGTCGTGCAGCCTCGCGATCATCCTCTGGCACCCCTTCGCCACGCTCATACATGAAGCCGAGCTCGGACTGTCCATTTGCATTGCCCTGGTTTGCCGCCTTGCGAAACCAGTCCACCGCCTCTGCGGAATCTTGTTTCACGCCTCGGCTGCCTTCACGACAAACAAGCCCGAGCGTGACCTGTGCCATGGCGTGACCGGACTCGGCGGATTTTCGAAACCACTCCACCGCTTCGTGGTCATCTTTGGGAACGCCATTTCCCGACGTATAACGAATCGCGAGTTGGTATTGGGCTTCGGCGTCCCCAGTCTCTGCGTGTTGCTGCAATTCTGCGAGCGAGACTACCGGCCTCGCGGTGGAAGAGACATCCTGAGCAGGTAGGAGGAGGGGAAATGCCAGGAACAGAATCACTGCCCGGAAGACTCGGCTCACTTTGCCACCTGCGGAGCGAGCGAGTGCGGATAATCCATGGGTACACGTGAGGTCAGTCCTCCTCGGCCTCGAACCTGGACCGACGAAGTGGGTGGAGGCAGGTAGTCCTCGAACGCGAAGGGAAACGCGGCGTTGATTCCGGGTCCGCCTCCGTCGGGTGTTGTCCAAAAAGTGACCGATTTCAGCCGAGGACTGCTTGCTGCTTCGCCGGCGAAGGCTTGTCCGAATTGATAGCGCTGGGTGTTGTTCAGAAAATAAAAGGTTTCCGCGGCCGCGTAGGATTGCGCGGCGCCGAGTGAGGGTAGGGTAGCATCGGCGTCGTCAAGCACGCGGGTGAGGAGTTGCGGATAAGTTGCGCCCACCGAGGGTACGTAATAGGAAAAATCAATACGTGCCGGGAGCGGGAGGCCATTGTCGGTCATGAACTTCATAGTCCGATAAACCCAGAACATGGAACGGTGGTTATTCAGGATAGGATACTGCGCGTCCACATAATTGTTTTGCAGCACGTCGGCCTCGGTGTCGGCGACGATGAAATACACGGCAGGAGTGAATCCTGCCTGTGAGACCGCGGAGACAAAGCGTGGATAGTGCGTAATCATGAACCAGTCTTCGTTGGACTTGGCCCCGATCATCACTTCGCCATTGAGATAGATGATGTCAACCACGGGTACTCCGTCGGGACGATTTACTCCAGTGACCGCAGCCAGCAATTTGTCGGTCGTTGTCTGTACGCGCGACGTAAACACCGCTGCACTGACGGGAGTGAAGCCTAACCCGGTGGTTGGAGTGCCCATGGTGTAGTCGGCGGCTCCTAGCCACAACATGCAGAGGTCGAGCCGGAGCCGATTTCCTCCCGTGCCCTGAATAGCGGCGACATCCTGGGCATAGGCATGTAGATTGGATTGTTCCTGATCAGTCATGGGGAAAGTTGCGCGCCAGGTTTCACCGAAGTTGGTCGTTCCCGGCTCAGTGACGAACCAAATGCGAGTCGAGATTGTGCTAGCTCCGCGATCAGCCATAGCTTGCAGTTGAGTGCGAACGGTTTGCCGGATGTTGGGCTGATCGTAGATGGTGATGAAGGCGGTGTGCAGGAAATCTGTGTCGTAAGCGTGGTAGTCAACGCCTACCCCATATCCAGGAATATTTCCCTCAGGGATCACCACCGGCACCGGCGCAATTGCAGACACTCTGGTGTTCGCCTGGGCTGTCGCTGCTACGGTGTAAGTGCCAGGCGTTGCCGGAGCCGTGTAAACGCCGGATTGAGTGATGGTCCCGCCGCCGACCTCGACCACTGTCCAGGTCACCGCCGTGTTCGGTGTATTCCTTACGGTCGCCGAAAAGATGCGGGAAGCGTTCGCATTCAAAGCTGTGGTAGGACCTGAAATGCTGACCGTGATATTGGTTCCAGGAGAGTTAGTGGTTCCACCGCCGCTACAGCCGGCTAGGAGAGCGGCCAATACCAATATCGTGATTTTCTTACGCTTCATCCAAATCCTCCGGCGCGCGTCAGGGATCAATACCCGAACCACCGCGGCAGTGCGGTGGTCAAGGCAGGGATGTAGGTAATCAGCAACACTCCGACCGAGAGCACGACCACCACTGGTAAGACCGACCGCAGCACCTCGCCGACTGGCTTGCGGAAGCGATAAGACGACATCAAAAGATTCAGTCCCACGGGCGGCGTCAGGTAACCGAGCTCAAGGTTCGCCAGAAAAATAATTCCCAGCCGGACAGGATCGATGCCGAAGGCCGCACCCAGCGGCACCAACAGCGGGACTTCGATGACGATTGCCGGATAGATCTCGATCAAGCAGCCTACGACCAGCATAAAGCCATTCAGCAACAGCAAGAACAGAAGCGGGGAATGAACATTGGCGGTCGTCCATGCAACTGCGCGGGCGGGTACCTCGGCATCCACCAGATAATTGGTGAAACCGAGCGAAACACCCAGAATGAGCAGGACGCCGCCGATCAAGAGGCCGCATTCGGCCATCACGCGAGGGACGTCGCGAAAAATATGCAGATCGCGGTGAATGACCGTCTCAATGAGGAAAGCGTAGAGGGCTGTGAGTGCCGAGGCTTCGACGGGAGTAGCGTATCCGGAGAAAAGGGCGAGTAAGGCGACCAGGGGTATGAGCAATTCCCACTTGGCTTGCCACAGGGCGCTTCGCGCTTCGTGCCAATCGAGGGAGCGAGTGTGGGCTGTGTCTCGAGGGCCGCTGCGGACGCCCCAAAGACTGGTGGCGATGATCATTACAAACGCGGGGGCGATGCCGCCCAGAAACATGTGCTGGATGGGCACGTGCGCGACGATGGCATAGACGATCAGCGGGAGGCATGGAGGCAGCAACAATCCCAGCGAGCCGCTTCCGGTGATCAGGCCCAGTGCATTCTTTTCCGAGTAGCGTGCTCCGGTCAGGATGGGCATGAGAAGTCCGCCCAGAGCAAGAATGGTGACGCCGGAGGCGCCGGTGAATGAAGTGAAGAACGCGCAAAGCAAGACCGTGACCAGAGCGGGCCCGCCACGAAATCCCCCGAAAAGGGCGGAGAAAACGCGTACCAGGCGTTTGGCAGCGCCGCCTTCCGCGAGGAAATATCCGGCGAGGGTGAACAATGGCAGAGTGGGCAGAACTGCATTGGTCACAAGTTGGTAGTGCGAGATAGGAATGGACGCGATGGGCTGGTCGAGGCTCCGAAACAAGACCAGCGCGACGCCGCCCAAGGTCACGAATGCAGGTACGCCGAGGACTGAAGCGATCAACAACATCCCTATCGCCAACGGAATAAATAAGTGGGAGCTGATCGGAACCAGGGAACTTGCGGCGACGACGGCAACGGTGAAAATGGCGGCGGATAAGCGTCCGCGCCAATTCCCTGAAGACCGCCACCAGATTCGCAAGGCGACTGCTGCAAAGCCCAGAGGAAGAGCCAGTTCGATCCACCAGGCCCGAATCGGCGGAAATAGAATTCTTGCACCCTCGCGTTCGCTGGCTACGAACTGCGCCGAAGCCAGCGCAAGAAAGAGCGTGATGGCGACGGCGACGGCGCCAGTGAAGATGTGAGCCGCCGGACGGAATCTCTCTGGTATCCAGGTCTGCTCCAGAGTGGAGAGCGCGAGCAGCCTGCCTTCACGGGCGGCGATAGCGCCACCCATCATACCGACCAGAAGGACGGCGTGTTGCACAATAGCTGTGGATGCAGGAATTCCAACGTGAAACGTCCGGCGCAAGACTGCCTCGGCGAGCGGAATCAGTACCATGATCGCCAGCACCAGGCTTACGGCCCAGTCTTCCAGCCGATGCCCGAGAGAACGTCGCCGGGAAGAACGATTCCCCTCAGGCTCTGCCGGAGCGGCCTCGAAGGGAATCGTGGCAAGAGCGCTCATGATTTCGCTCCACCACTAGAATCTCGATACTGTTTCACCAGCCGCAGAACTTCATCGAACATGTCAGCGGGCACCATCGATCCCCGCATGCGGGGATAAACGGCCTGGCAAAAGTTCTGCCACTCATCCATCAGGGCAGGAGACACCGGATGCACCTGGAGTCCGCGTTTTTTCATGGCCTCGATGGCTTCTAAATTTTCCTGGCGTCCTTTGGCCTGCATCTGCTTTCCGGCTTCGAGAGCAGCTGCGCGGAAGGCCTGCTGCTGCTGAGGCGGAATCGCGTCCCAGGCTTTCTTCGTAATGACCGTTGCTCCGACCAGTGGAACCCACGGCAGTTCTAGCATGTGACGCGCCACCAGATCGTACTGGCCGGCCAATGTCAGGAAGGGTGTAGTGGTAACTGTATCCACCATCTTGGTTTGCAGGCTGGTCAGGACGTCAGACCATTCCAGCGGCACGGCCTGAAATCCCAGACCTTTTACGACGCCGGCCTCATCAATGTCGGTGGCCCCAACGAAGACCTTGGTGCGTTTGAAGTCTTCGGGATGGGTGGCCGGATCGCGTGAAAAAACGTGACACCACCCGGTGTCAGCCCAGAACAGCACGACAAATCCTTTAGCCTCGATCCGCCGTTCGAGTTCAGGCTGCATTTGCGCCCGGACGTATTCCATCTCCGCCAGTGAGCGGTACACCATGGGGATTTTCTCCAGAGCGCCAACAGAGGGGTCAATTTCTGAGAGGCCATCCACTGACAAAGTCGCCGCCTGAATTTGCCCGACGCGCATGCGTCGCACGCTGTCGTGTTCGTCGCCCATGGTGCCGTCGGGATAAATCGTGAGACTGATGTTGCCGCCGGAAGCCGACCTCCATTGCTGCCCCATGGCCTCGAGGACTTGATAGTGAGACGAGCCGCGCGGCAGTAAGGTCGCCAGGCGAATCTTGGTCTGACCCGCAGCACTCGCCGGAGCAAGCCATCCAAGAATGGTCAGGAAAACAAAGAAGAGATTCTTAGTTATGCGCGGCATTTTGCTCCTCCGGCTTGTCGCCCAGAAACAGGTCGTCTTCCCGCGAAAGCAGCCAGCGCGCTCGCCGCTGCATGACGATGTTGGTCAGCCGCCATTGCGGTTTGGCATCTGGATCAATGGATAGTGCGCGTTTCAGCAGGTGCTCGAACTCGCTCCGGTCTTGCTTGTTGATGGAAACCGTCTCCGCCAGCGAGATGTAGGGAGACGCGAGCAGGCCGCCGGTCAATTCCACCTGCCGGTTAAAGTGCTCGCGCGAGCGCGCGGTGAAGTCGCCCTTGGCGCCTTGTCGCGCGGACTCGTAGGAAATGAGAAATCCGTGAATGGCGCCGTCGTCGAAGCCGGGATCCAATTGCAGGCTGCGGTCAATCAACGCCTCGACGATGGGCTGGTCAGCGACCAAATCGGGGTCATCTTTGGACACTGAAATCGCAGCGCCCCACGAGGCGGCTGTCCAGTAGAGCAGCGGGACGTCTTTCTTCTTGGCCACAAGCACCGCGGACCTTGGATCATGCCGCAGACTGGCGCCGAAATTCGGGTGCTTCACCTCCAAGCCGCGAATGCCGTAATCGCGCGCGCGCAAGTACAACTTGCGGGCGCGCAGTCGCATGACCTTGGCGCGTTCCACATCCACCTGCTCCATTTCGTCTGCGGGTTGCTGCACCCAGACGTAGCTGTACTGGGTGAAGCCGCTGGAGGTTGCGAATAGAAGACCGCGATGCTGCGGTACCTGGTCAAGAAGTCCTTCCATCAGCTTGAGCGCGAAGGGTAAGAGCGTCGCCGACCAGTTCGGGATCGTCGTCGGTAGCAAAACTACTGCTGCTTTGCGAGGCCAGCGAATCGCCTAATTTGCTGATGGCGTATTTCTTGACTGAGCAGGCTGTTGAAGAAGAGACGACCAGCAGCAGTGCAAAGATCAGACTGTTAGCCCGGCTGACGCGGAAGTAGAAGGGCCTCGGCGTCGAAGTCATTGTGCTGCCCCTTGCTTCACCGCCTGGCGGTGCAAAACCGAGTCAGGATCTCTCTTGTCGAATATCTCCAGGTCGTCGGCGTGTTTTAGGAAATAGTCCTGAAGGACTGGCGTCCGGGCGGTGAACATGAAGTCTCCATCCACGCAGTCGCCAAGGGTCAATTTATTTTCTTTGGCGGCAGCGCAAAGCCGTCCGTCGTTCGGGGCCATCAGGAACAGCGAGTCGCCTTCAAGGATGACTTTGAGAATGCTGTGCGCCTGGAAGTAGCCGGGTTCAATTTCCTGCGACTTGCCTGCTTTGTCGTAACTCACCGAAGGGACGACATCGAGAAAGCGATACGATCCCAGTTGAACCAGACGGCCGCCGTACACATACCTACCGTCCTCGTCGCTGGTCTCCAGAGTGTAAGAATCCGCGGTGGGGTTGCCGGTAATCGCGATGGGGGAATCAGTTTGGCCTTGCCAGACTCCAACTAATGCGGGGTCGTAGGTGAGGTGCTGGTCGCCGTCGTCATACAGGGCGTGCAGGGAGGATGTCCAGCAAGCCGGCAGTATCGCCAGGCTAAGCAGGGTGATCACTAGCGCGAGTGTTCGATTCTTATTCACGTTCCCCCCTTTTCTCCCTTTCCGCTTCCCCCCAACTTTTGCAATACCAATCGTGTCCGCTAGAACCGCAGCACCAATCCGGTAGAGACTCGAGCATTCTTCTTGTCGGTAAAGCCCGAGAATCGGGTCAGCATCCAGTCCGCCTGGATCACGCGGAAAGCCACATGGCCGTGACCAACATCAAGGCCGCCGCCAAGCATGGTTGTGAAGCCTGTAGTGCCACCGCCTCCGCCTGAAATCCGAGCGCCACCGACCAAAGCGTGGACGAACGGATGAACCACCGGCAGATTGGCTGTCAGTTTGGGTCCGAACGCGAAGGTGTAGAAGCTGAGACCGGAACCATAAGTGCCGCTAAAATCGGCGGTGATGCCAAAGTTCTTGTTGAAATTGCCGGTGAGGGCGCCGTTCCATCCGTTGAGGTTCGGTCCGCCGTCGGGGCGGGTGTACTGATAGCCGCCAAAGACCTCGGCTTTGGACTGCGCTTGCGCGGACGATGCGATCAGCAGAACTCCGAGAGCAGCTACGAGAGCAAATCGGTATTTCATGAAACCTCCTCAAAATCGTGCCGCGATATCGCGGCACGGATGCTCACATGACAGGAATGGCTACTCCTCTTCCGCTCGTTCTACGTTCTTGCCGGTCTCGGCTTGGGCAGCTGCGACTGCTTCTTGCGCGTTTTTCTTATCCAACCGGACGATGGTGTATTGGCCGGCGCCGTCTGCTCCGGTGTACTGGATGGTCAAATAATGTTTCTTCGAGTGCGCCAGCAGGAACATCGGTGAAATCAGTACCGCTTCGGTGTAACGCGGCTTGGAAGTCTGTTCGTAGAGCAAGCTCTTAATCTGCGAATAGGAGATGCTCATGGCTGAGGTGCCACTCTCGTTCAGGAACTGAACAGTCTTGGTGCTGGAATCAAATACCAGAGACCCTTTGGTTGCCCCGCCAGCCTTCTTCTTGCCGGTAGAGGTAGCGCCAAAGAGTTGCGCGTGATCAAACTTGCGGGCACCGGGGGTGCTGGTGTCGGACGCTGCACTGGCGGGAATGGCTACGGTCGTAACCCAAATCGCGCACAGCGCCAGAAGGGATGTGAATCGGTGGCTCATAAAACCTCCTCCAATGTTGCGAAAGTTCAGGAATCGCCAGTCCTGCACGATTCGACCTGGTATGTAGTACTAGTGGCAGGAATTTTGATTTCTGTGACATAGGGGGTGGCGGCGCGGACATTCGCAAATTTCCTGGTTGGACCGGGTCACACTTGGAGGGTTTACAACCACAAAGAAAAATGGCAGCCTTGCCGGAGTGCGGTGGTGGATTACTTCATGTTCAGATTCGATAGTCGCGATCTGAGAGTCCTGGTGGCGGTGGCGCTATCTGGGATTGCCGGCTCGTCTCTGGTCGCCAGCGCGCGAGGGCAGGAGCAGCCGCCGGATATTGTTCCTTCCGCTGATCAGACCTCGAAGCCCCCTTCCGGCGCTCCGCCGCAGACTTTCACCATTCCCGATGGCACCCAAGTCCAGTTCCGGCTGACGCAGCCGGTGCGGGGAAGGCTGCGCACTATCAGAGGCACCAGGGTTTACTCGAAGCCGGGCGATAAGGTGCGTTTGGTGGCTGCCGACGACGTCAGAGTGAACGGAACGGTTGTGATCAGCAAGGGCGCCGTTGGACAGGCCACTGTGATCAAGACCGACCCTCCGCCGATCAACACCTACTCTTATAACGATCGCTACGCGGCGCTGGCGGACCTGTTTGCGCCCAAGACTGGGACTGTTTCACTGCAACTGGATTGGGTTGAGGACATTACTGGTCATGCGATCCCGTTGCGGGCCTATCCAACGGGAGAGGCCAAGCCGTTCACTATGACGGTGCTAGCCGAGAACGGAGGCATCACAGCGCGGCCGTCGAAATTTAGCCAGGATATAAAGCTGAAGAGTCTGGCTCACGTTAAGCCGTGGGCCCCGGCCGGGACGCGTCTGCTCGGATTTGTACAGGGCGCGGTCAACATCAATCCCGCGGAGCTCAAGGATGCACAAGCCTTGCTGCCGATTCCGAACCCAACTGCGGTGCTCACGATTTTTCGCGCCAAAGGGCATCGGGAGATTCGGCCGCAGATCTCCTGTGATGACAAAGAAGTTGCAGCCATGGGAGAGCGGGAATTCGTCACTCTCGAACTTTCTCCAGGAAAACATTCCTGCCGCACGGATGGCCAACCGGCAGTGGAGTTTACGGTTGAGGCTGGCGAGGAATACTTCCTGCGCGCGCAGTATCGGACGTGTGGCAGTGCGTGGGAATTGAAGATGCTGACTGCGGCGGAGGGCGAAGACAGCGTGTCGAGCCTGGAGCCGGCGGCGAAGGCACCCGAAAAGGATCCGTCCGCCAGCGTTGCCAAGCGTCGTTAGGGCTTTTCGACCCCGGGATTGTTCTGCTGCTCTTCCGCTCGAACCGTCTGCAAGCGCGCTAACTCTGAACCGGCTTCCGCTTTCAGGCGCCCCGGCATGTCAGCCGCCGCGTGCAATTGTGTTTCCGCTTGTGCCAGGTCGCCGGTTTGTAGGTAGGCCTTGGCCAGATAAAAATGCGCGGACTGCGCCCAAGGGGATGTTCTCATCCGACAAAATGGCTCTGTCAGCGGCGCTATGGAATCGGCGGGCTTGCCTCGCAGCAGTCGGCATACGCCGAGGTAGAAGTTGACGTCGGGAGCGTTCGGTTCGGCCTGCGCAGCCTTTTCCAGAAGGTCTGAGGCGTCTGAGTATCGCTGGTCAACGTAAGCATTCATGGCGTCGCGGAAGAACGGGCGCGCCTGATTAATCGGTGACTTTCTGGGCCTGCCGGCGAGGCCGCCGGCATCCGTTTCGGCATCGTGTGCGTTCGACGATGCGAATCCGGAAAACGTGTACGGAGGAGCCTGGACCGTGCCCAAGCGGAAAAGCTCCTTCGCAGTTTCGTCGCTGGTGACTAAGTGCGGCCTGGGTCTTTTCGGAAGCAGTTAGCAAAGAACTGGATGCTGCTATCTGTGAGTCGGCAGTCCGAATGCCATTGACGGAGTTGTCCGTGGCGTCAGCTCCTTCCACGGCAGCCAGATTCGAGCGCGCCCTCTGCCCTTTGAGGTTCAGTCCGGAACCGGGAGCCGATCCGGTAGAGGGAGGCTTGTCTCTAGTGACGTGCGAATCGTTCAGTCGTGAAGTTGATGTAGTTGCGTCCGTTAACTGGGAGGTTGTCGATAAACGGCAGAGTTTGCCGAGGAGGCCTTGGTGGCGGGTGCTTCGATCATTTCTCCACCGATAATTGAGATTGAAGAAGAGGGCGACACTTGCAGCTTCGCAGACTGTTGGCCTTTCATCCTCCGGAACTCGACGAATCCCAGGCCGCACACCACCAACCCAAAGGCCGCGACGGCGGCCCACTTCCAGCGAAACGGGGAGCGTTCGATCTGGGAATAAGCGCGAATCTGGTGGGCGCGGTCGGCAAGTTGGTCGCGCAGGGTCTGGACCGCCTCGACCTGGCGCAGGCATGGGGCACACTCGAGGATGTGGACCTCAAACTCGTCCTGCGCGGCGGCATCAAGCTGGCCGCTCAGGTATTTTTCAGCGAGTTCGTCCCGATTCAACTGCCGACACTCCATAGTGCGCCCGAATAGATAAGTGGCGGGAACCCTCAGGTTTGTGACACGCGTGCGAACTTCTTGGTGATCTTCCTGACAGCTCGGGACTTGCGGGCGCGGACGGCATCATGCGATAAGTTCAGTCTCAGCGCCACCTCTGCCAGCGAATGCCCGTCAACGAGAGACAATAGCAGAATCTGCTGGTCGGTGATACTGAAAGATTCCAGTTCGCGGCGCACCAGGCGCTGGCGCTCCAGTGACTCCAGTTCTTCGACTGGGTCGGAACTGTAAGCCTCTTCGTCGAGTTCAACTTCCGCATGGTGGGCTTTGGTGCGCAGGTAGTTGTTAATCAAATTGCGGGCGGTACCCTGGATGAACGCGGCTAGTTTTCCGGATTCGCGAAGCTGACCGTCGCGGAGCGCTTTCAGGATGGCAATCAGAATCTCTTGAGTTAGATCGTTGGCAGCTTCGCGGTCGCGAGTGCGCGCGACGGCGATCACAAAGACACCACGCCGGTAAGTGCTGACCAGTTCATCCTCAGCCGAACGGTCGCCGGCCAGGATTCGCTGCGCCAACATACCTGCGGCGGCGCTAGCCTCGTTCATTGCGACCGAAGCAACTGGCGGCTCCTCTTGCATGGTGTCTCTCCAAGCGGCCCCCGCGATTTCCCTGGCATTTTACAGACTTTGGCCGCTCTTGAGTTGGCATCGTGCTCCTGCGGACGCAGTCGCGTCAATACCATGCGAATCACTCGTGTTTCATTTGTGGCTCACGAGCTAACCCTAAGACAAAACAAGAGCTACACGAAACCTCACGCGGCTGGTTAAGAAAAATGCTACACTTCTGCCACTTTCAGGAAACAAGGCTTCCCGGGGAACAAGCCATTGATGGTGACGCCACCAGTGTCACAACCCGTGCGGTTCGACGTTTACGAAGTTGATCTGCGCGCCGGAGAACTGCGGAAACACGGCATCAAGATCCGCCTCCAGGAACAGCCTTTCCTCATCCTGCAGACGCTGCTGGAGACCCCCGGGCAGATCGTCACCCGAGAAGAATTGCAGAAAAAGATCTGGCCCGGTGACACCTTTGTTGATTTTGACCACGGTTTGCATGCGGCCGTAAACCGGCTTGCGGCAGGCGCTGGGCGATGCGGCGGATAACCCTCGATTTGTGGAGACCGTGGCCCGAAGAGGGTATCGTTTCATCGGCCAGGTGCAAGATCCGCCCGCCAGGGCTGCAGAACCATCGCTTCCAGTCCCGCAGTTGGTGACGGGCCCGGTGAAACGCTCTCCGGCGACGTGGAGGGCGTGGACGGGATCTTTTGCTGGTTTCTTGATGGCGGTCATCGTTATCATAGGGTTGGTTTTTTTTAATGCCTGGGGATTGCGGAATTGGTTTTTCTCAACCCACTCGTTTCGCTCGCTCGCAGTCCTTCCGCTGGAGAACCTGACCGGGGATGCCAAGCTGGACTATTTCGCGGATGGCATGACCGAGGATCTGACCACCCAGCTTTCCAAACTAGGGGACCTGAAAGTTATCTCGCACACTTCAGTCATGCAATACAAGGGCACCACCAAGCCCTTGCCGCAAGTTGCGCGCGAGCTGAATGTTGATGCAGTGGTGGAAGGTGCAGTGCAACTTTCGGGCAATCACGTCCGCATCACGGCGCAGTTGGTGGACGGCCGCACCGATCAGCATATCTGGGCCGACAACTATGACCGCGACCTGAGCGATGTGCTGTTGCTGCAAAGCGACGCGGCCCGCGACATCGCCAAACAGATTGACCTGAGGTTGACGCCGCAACAGCAACAGCGTCTCGCAAAGGATGCGCATCCGGTGAATCCGGACGCATACCAGGCGTATCTGCTGGGCCGCTACTACTGGAACAAGCGCACTGCCGATGGATTGGCGCAGGCAGGGAAGTATTTTCAGCAGGCGATTCAGAAAGATCCCAACTATGCGCCGGCTTATTCCGGACTCTCGGATTACTTCGCGTTCCTCACGCTGATCGGAGGACCGGAAATCCTTCCTCCGAATCAGGCCATGACCCAGGCTAAAGCGGCTGCCGTCAAAGCAGTGCAACTGGACGATTCCTCGGCCGAAGCCCACGCTTCGATGGCCCACATTCTGCACAACTACGATTGGGAATTCGAAGGGGCGGAGCGAGAGTTTAAACGCGCGATCGAACTGAACCCCAACTACGCGACCGCACATCACTGGTACGCGCATCTCTTGATGCAGGTGGGTCGCACCGACGAGAGCCTGGCACAGGCGCGGCTGGCGACGGGGCTTGATCCGCTTTCGCCGTTCGTCAATCAGGGGCTGGCGCGGCAGTATTATTTGTCGCGGCAGTACGACAAGGCAATCGCGCAATGCCAGGTGGTGCTGCAAATGGATTCCACCTACTTGCCTGCAAGGACCCAATTGGCGCTGGCTTACGAACAAAAGGGCATGATGCCGCAAGCAGTTTCCGAAATGGAGGAGGCGCGAAAGCTGGCCGGCGAAAAGACCGACCTTCCTATGGTGCATGCGTTGCTCGCCCACGCGTATGCGCTCGCCGGACGCAAAGCCGACGCCCAAGCCGAGTTGAATGTACTCACGGCCATCGGACAGAAACGCTACGTTCCGCCATCGTATGTTGCGATTGTGTATCTGGCGCTAGGCGACAAGAACAAGGCGTTTGAATATTTGAACAAGAGCTATCAGGACCGCTCGGAGCAATTGCTGTATTTGGGAGTGGAGCCGATTGTCGATCCGCTGCGCAGTGATCCGCGGTTTGATCTCCTGCTGAAGCAGGTGGGGTTGAAGCGGTGAACCAGGGGCAGGGGCGGTGGGCAGTGTTCTGAAAGCTTAGAGTCCCTGCGATCGCCTTCAGTAATTGAGCATTCTCTTGCGGCGTGCCGATGCTGACGCGAATCGCAGTCGGAGCGCCCCACATTCCCAGCGGTTGCACGACCACTCCCGCCGCTCGCAGACGCTCGGCAAAGGCAGCGGCATCCTGGCCCAGTTCGCAATATAAAAAATTTGCCCAGGTCTGAGGGACGGGGAAGCCCAGGCCCTTCAGTCCGGCGGTGAGGACTTCCGCCTCTGCGGCGTTGTTCTCGACTGCCTTCTCAATGTGTTCGCGGTCATGAAGCGCTGCCCTGGCCGCGGTTTGCGCGATAGATGAAACCGAGAAAATCGTGCGCAGTGGCGCGAACAGCGACATGAGTCGCGCCGGGCCGATGCCGTAGCCGACTCGCAATCCGGCGAGGCCGTGCGTCTTCGAGAATGTCTTCAGCAGGATTACGTTTCGGTCCTGGCGCGCGTAGTCGAGGGATCGCGAGTAAACAACGCCGCGGGTGCGCGCGAAATCTTCGGCGAAGTCGCCGTAAGCTTCGTCCAAGACAACCAACACATGCTCGGGTACTTTCGCGAGGAAAGCGTCCACTTCATCCGCGGTGACCAGGGTGCCGGTCGGATTGTTGGGATTTGCGATGAATACGATTCGCGTGTTCGTGTCGATTGCTGTTGGCGATGGCGTCGAGGTCGTAGCCGTTGTCGCGCGTCGCTACTTCGATCAGCTTGCCTTCGGTGACCTGCGTGGCCAGCTTGTACACGATGAAGGAGCGGGCGCTGGTGATGGCGTTCAGTCCGGGCGCAAGCAGAGCTTTCGCGAGAATGCAAAGCAGTTCGGTCGCTCCGGCTGTGACCAGTACTTGATCGGGCTTGAACGCCGTGAAAGGCGGCGATTGCTTCGTGCAGTTCGGTTGCCTGGATTTCCGGATAGCGATGGATGTCGGAGAGAGCGGCTTCAATTGCTTTCAAAGCCAGCGGGGAAGGACCAAAGGGGTTTTCGTTGAGATTGAGCGCGATTGGCTTGGCGTCACCGCTGGATTGTTTGAGCGGCCGAGATTGATCGCCTTCAGCCAGCCGGCGAATGTAGGCCGGAACAAACTGGCTGAAGTCGCTCATCGTCGTTGTTGTGTTTCGGGTTTTTCGGCGTTTTCTGGGGCGCGGGTGTCCCCGCCCGTTGCGGCTTGGCGATGCCTGCAGCGGCCTGTAGCTTCGCAATCTCCCCCATGGTTAGGCGCCGAAATTCTCCCGGAGGCAGGTCGAGGCTCAGCGGGCCGTATTTGACGCGCTTGATTTTCTCCACGTGATGACCGATTTCTTCGAACATGCGCCGAATTTGGCGATTGCGGCCTTCTTTCAGCGTGACTTCAAACCACGGATTGTCCGACTCGCGCACTGAACGCACTTTCGCGGGCGCAGTCTTTACGCGTTCGCCGCGGTCGGTTGAGATCGTCAGCCCTCGGCGAAGTTTCGCCAGGCCCGCTTCCGACGGCGTTCCCGCCACTTTCACCACATAAGTTTTCGGCACCGACGACGCAGCTTTCATCAGGCGGTGCGCCAGATCGCCGTCGTTGGTGAGCAGCAGCAGGCCTTCGCTGGCGTAGTCGAGGCGTCCGACGGGATACACGCGGACGCGAATGCCATGCAGCAGGTCCATGACCGTGGGCCGGCGCTCGGGGTCGCTCATGGTGGTGACGTATCCCTTGGGCTTGTTCATCAGCAGGTAAACGTGGCGCTCGGCGCCGTGCAGCAGCTTGCCGTTGACGCGAATGTGGTCAACGTCGATGTCGGCTTTGGAGCCGAGTTCGGTGACGATCTGTCCGTTGACCGAGACCAGGCCTCCGGCGATCAGTTTTCTCGGCATTGCGCCGCGAGGTGATTCCGGCAGCGGAGATGATTTTTTGCAGGCGCTCGGTGGGCATGTCATAAAAAGACTAACAGGAAATAGACCCTGCTCCGAACCAAGGCGTAATTGCCCCTGCTATTTCATTCGTGACTCACCACAGCGCCGCCACTGCTTGCTCTTGAAAAACCGCCTTAGGCCCATTCGCGCTGGAAAGATGGATGACGTTCAAATATGGCTTGACTTGGGAATCGTATGTCACAGTGATCAACCCACCGCGTCCCTGTGAACCATCAAAGCCGTTTCTACCATCGTGGCCGCTCAGACCGTTCGATCCGCTCGGAATTCCACTTCCACCAGAGCCGCCTTGTCCGCCACGGCCACCTCGTCCGCCTGATCCTCCGGAACCGCCATCAGCTCTCACGGTCAGAGAACCGCCCTGGGGATCAACCAAGTAGAACCTTTCTTTCCCCTGCGCCGACACGCTCACTTGTAGCAGCGGATGATCGCTGGACTGGAGCGCCACTCGCATTTGCACCGGTTTCGCATCACCTCCGGGGCCGCCGTCTCGACCATCGGAACCATCCCCCCCATTTCCACCGTCTCCACCGGCGGATGGATTGTTTGGATCAATCGATCCCGTGCTGCCCGACGAACCGCTCATGCCGTCGGCGCCGTTCATTCCGTCCGTGCCCTTGGAGCCTGAGAAATTAGCCACGAAGGCAATGTCATAGCGAAAAGGAATGTCGAGATCAGCGCGCATGTCGGGGTGGCTGGGCACGGTGATTGTTACATGCCCGATCTTGTTATCACTGATGCGTGGGTCGTGCCCCAGCGACACAATGCCTTTTGGAGTGACTTTTACGATAGTCCCGTTTACTTGAAGCTCCTTCCACATTACCTTCCCCTGGCCGGCGCCCTCGGTCGTCAGAACTTTACCGTCTGGTTGCGTCACGGTGAGGATCAAGGGAGATTTTTGACCCGGGGCCATCCCGGGGCCCTTTGCTAATTTCGCGTCGACGGAAGAAACCGGCGTCTGGGCCAGATATACCTTCCAGCCCATCTTTACTTTTAGCGAAGCGCATCCGGTGAGACACAGGGTGAACATCGACGTTAGGCCAGCCACGATTGCCACGCGCAACCACCATGGGACACGATCCCTAAGGTTCGGCTGCTGCTCGCAGCCGGGGGAATTTGACGCAGACATCCATGTAGTTTGCGGAACCTCCAGCCCTCTGATCTCGTTCATGTTCGGCTCCATCGCATTGTCATTTACAACCCCTGTGGTGAGATATCCTTCGACAGGAGAGAACACCGAGCCAAGTAGCAGGTTGTGTACTTACTTCCATTTGCGAGTAAAGTTTTGTGAAAATGACGGCGCTATTCGTCAACCGCGGAGGAAAGTGATCTCGTTAGCATCGGTCTTCATTCCAAGTTCAGTCACGATTTGGTTCCTTGAACGACGCCAGACGGGTCCGTGATCGTCTCTTCGACATTGCGCCGCGAGGTGCTTCCGGCGGCGGAGATGATTTTTTGCAGGCGCTCGGTGGGCATGTAGTGAAAGGGTATCAGGAAGTGACTGGAGATTGCTTGCTGCTGCCGGTTCGCCTCCTTGTTGGTGAAATCGCGATATTCCGCCAACTTCCCCGTCTTTCCCCCCTGAAACTGGATTATGCATTTCCGCGAACTGCTGTTTATTCGTCGTCTTAAGTAATTCATTCGCAGGCAGTTGTCCGTTGACCGGGAATTGATCTCGTGTGCATTGACTGGTATAGAAAGGAAGGTTGATGCTGCAATCATGAAGACAATATGTCTGCGGATCGGCACTACGCTCGTTTCAGGTCTCGTCTTTGCTCTGTCGGCTGGCATTGCTCAGGAAGCGCGGTCTGAAACCAAGCCGATCGAGGCTGGCCAACGCACGGTTGAGCGGGACAAAGAAAAAGAGGATCAGGTTGCAAAGCTATTCGAGGGTATCCGGGCCGAGGTGAAGCTACCTCAGTTGCAGAGAATTAGACACCGCGCCGACCTTGAACAAGGCCTTTGCACGAGCGCCTTGACCGACAAGCCGCCAAAGTTTGGGACGGCTTTTTACACAACCGATGACCCAGAATCGATCACACCCGAACTACGGAAAATTGCTTCGCTCAACCGAGTGGGTCCGAACAAGAAGCCTTGGTATGCGAGATACTCGGTCGCAGTCTGGCGGGTCAAAGACCTCCAAGAAGGGAAAGCGTCGTATCGGGTCGGAGTCGGTTTTTACGGAGACGCCGTCGGTGAGTTTGTAGACTGCCACTTTACCGATGACGTTCACTATTGCGGCATGTGGAAGGAGTCGATTGCGCGTCCCTGTCGGGGTAAGTGACGCCGTTCTCGTCTGGCAAGAGTCCTATGAGTAGTGAACGGGCAACAAACAGGCGATCCGCCAGCACTCAACAGCTCGCGGTTTTACGCTGTCTTGCCAGCTTCAACACTCGCGGGATCGAGCTGAGCATCAGCAGTTTCCGAGGGCGCATCCTGCGCCTGCGTTTCCGCCGGCAGCAGATCGCTCTGGAAGGACTCCGAAATCAGCTTTTCGAATTCTTCCATGCTGGGGAGTTCGTTCACGTCTTTTAATCCAAAGCGCAGCAGGAATTCTTTCGTGGTCTTGTACAGAATCGGGCGGCCGATGACTTCTTTGCGTCCGGACGGTCGTGATCAGCTTGCGATCAAGAAGGGTGGCGATTACGCCGCCTGCGTCCACGCCGCGGATTTCGCTGATTTCCGGCACCGTGACCGGCTGCTTGTAGGCGATGACGGCCAGGGTTTCGAGCGCGGGGAACGACAGGCGAATCGGCGGCTTCAGGCTTTTCGCGAACGAGCGCACCAGGTCGTGCTGCTCGGGCTTGGTGGACATGCGGTATCCGCCGGCGATTTGACGCAACTCGATGCCGTGGCTGTCGGAAGAATAGTCCACGGTCAGTTCTTCAATGGCAGCCCGCACCTGCGAACGAATTTCAGCATCGTCCACACCTTCGGCGGCAACGTACTCCTTCACCAGTTGGACAATCTGGTCCAGAGTAATCGGCATCTCCGCCGCGTAAATGATGGCTTCAACTTTTGCTTTAAGGCTCATGCGTAGGTTGTTTTCAACATAATGTCATCCCGACCAAGCCGGATGATCGCTCTGCGATCATCCGGCGCGTGGAGGGACCTGCTTTTCGCCCGCCTCGTTTACCAGCCAAAGCAGGTCCCTCGACTGCGAAGGTTGTCCGCTTCGCGAACAACCTTCTTCGCTCGGGATGACAGTGTTTAAAAAATAACTAGCCGCTTTTTCACTTCCAGTCATCCCTTACCGCGGCTTCTTCTTTCATCACTGCGTCGAATCCTACGTGCTTGCGCAGGAGGATTTCTCCGAATAAATGGTCCTGCCGAAGCTGAATGGCCTGCAAGCGTACCAGTTCCAGCAGCGCTAGGAACATGCATACCAGCGCCGTCCGCGACTGGACGTTGCGCAGAATCTGTTTCAGGCGCAGGGGGCGGTCTTCCAGCGACAGGCGGCGGCGCAGATAGACGATCATCTGGCTGACGGTGACGGTTTCTTCGTCCACTTGCAGGATCGGCTTCGGTGCGGATGCGTTCCAGCACCTGCTGGAAAGTTTTCACTAGATCGATCACGTCGGCGGCGATTTCCGGCTCGGCGCCTTCGTCATTGATGAACTCGCGGAGCGAGGGATTCGACCGCACCGCGTCTTCGAGTTGCTGCTTCTGCATCAGCATTTGCGCGGCGGACTTGAACTTTTCGTGCTCGATGAGGCGGTTCACCAGCTCGGCGCGGGGATCGTCATCGGCTTCCGAGGCCGCCGCGGGGTCACGCGGCAGCAGCATCTTCGACTTGATGTGAATCAGGACTGCGGCCATGTAGATGAACTCGGCGGCAACGTTTACATCCAGCTCGCGCAGCTTTTCGACGTAGGCGAGATACTGGCCGGTGATTTTGCCAATCGGGATGTCGTAGATGTCGATGTCCTGCTTGCGGATCAGATCGAGCAGCAGGTCGAGCGGGCCTTCGTATACTGCGCCTACGCTGACGGCGAAAGGGAAGTCATTCTCCTCTCGCTTTGAAGATACGAGGACGGGGCCGGGAGTCGGCGAGGACAGTTCCCCCGAGGACTCCGCGGAGGGTTCCGTCAGCACGATTTTTGCTTCTTCTGCCATTCCGACTCGCTACTTCGTCCCGGGCGTTGTTTTAGGCGCCTCGTATTCCAGCGACATCCCCATCGCGCTACGCACTTCCTTCATGGTCGCGGAAGCCACGTCCCGCGCATGGTTTGCGCCTGCTTCCAGAATATCCCAGGCCAGCTGTGGATTGTCCTCATATTTTTTGCGGCGTTGCTGCATTGGATTCAGGATCTGCACCAGGGCGTCGGCGGCCCAGCCCTTGCACTCGATGCAGCCGATACCGGCGGACCGGCAGCCGACGTTTACTTTGTCCATGGTTTCGGGGGTGCTGAAAATCTTGTGCAGGTCGCCGACTGGGCATTTGTCCGGGTTGCCGGGATCGGTGCGGCGGACGCGGGCGGGGTCGGTCACCATGGTCTTCAGCTTCTGACGGACGACCGCTCGGGATCGGTCAACATGATCGTGTTGCCGTATGACTTCGACATCTTGCGGCCGTCGGTGCCGGGCAGCTTCGGCGTACGCGTCAGTTCGGTTTTCGGCTCGGGAAAAACTGGCTTGGCCTTGGGGGAATAAAATCCATTGAAGCGGCGCGCAATCTCGCGGGTCAGCTCCACATGCGCCGCCTGGTCTTCGCCGACAGGGACAAAATCGCCTTTGTAGAGCAGAATGTCGGACGACATCAGGACCGGGTAGCCCAGGAATCCGTACGTGCTCAAGTCTCGTCCCGTGATGTTCTCCTGCTGTTCTTTGTATGTCGGCACGCGCTCCAGCCAGCCCAGAGGCGTGATCATTGAGAGCAGCAGATGCAGTTCGGCGTGCTGATGCACGTGCGATTGGATGAACATGGTGCAGCGCGCGGGATCGAGACCTGCGGCGAGCCAATCGAGCAACACTTCGAGCGAGTTCTGTTTTACCTGCGAAGTGTCGGCGTAGTCGGTGGTGAGGGCGTGCCAGTCGGCGACGCAGAAAAAGCACTCGTGCTCGTCCTGCATCTTCACCCAGTTTTGGAGCGCGCCAACGTAGTTGCCCAAGTGCAGCTTCCCCGTCGAGCGCATGCCGCTGAGAACGCGCTTCCGCCGCGTATTTGCAGACGCGGTCACAGTTTGGTTACCACCATTTTGAAAGTATCGTGTTGGAGGGTCATTACCTGGTTTTTCGGCGCCTGGGTTTCCGGAGCAACGCTGGCTTCGATACTAACAAATCCCGCAGCTGCTAGCTGCCGCCGGAACCTTCTGGCGAACCTGGGGCGATGGTTTTCACTTTAATGGTCTTGGCGGGGATTCCGCCGACCACATGGTAGGGCGGCACGTCCTTTGAGGCTACACCCATGGCGCCGACCATTCCGTGCTCCGCCACCAGCACCCCGCTTAGAACGGTCGCGTGGTAGGTGATGCGGGCGCGGGGACCAAGTTCGGTCTTGTGGTTGCCGATTAGCATGCCGTCATTCAGGTCATGGGAGTGGGTATACACGTTGGCGTAATCAGAGATCGAGCTGCCCGCGTGAATGATTAACTCGCCGCGGTCGTCGAGCAGAACGTATTTGTGGATGGTGCAATTGTCTTCGACGGTGAGGTTGTAGCCGAAGGAAATTTCGACGCCGTGGAAAATCTTGACGTTGCTGCCGCAATGTTTGAAGACGTGGCGCGCCAGCATGGCCCGCACTCGAAAACCCAGCCAGTGATTGAGGCCGACGGGGGAGCGGTCGTACATCATCCAAAACCATATCAGGGGCTTGCGCTCGGCGTATTTGGCGGGGTCTGCGTCACCGTAGTATTCAGGCTCCAGGCTGGCATTGCGGGGGTCAAACGAGTGGATGAGGGCTTGCTGGGCGAGGCCTCCGGTTGCGCCGGAATGCTTGCTGCCGAGATAGAGTTCATGGAGAGCATCGCGCACGACGTCGCTGCGGTGTTCGGGATCGCGATTCTGGAATTCGGAGTCCAATTGCTCGATCCATTCGAGAAATGCCTTTTGCGCCGGCGGCGTGGGGGCTATGTTGCGATATTCGTAGCGCTGCATGGGCTTGACCTCGGTTCAAGTGGTCAAACATAGCACAACGTCAAAAGCCCGCGCTGTCTCCACAAAAAGCGCACAGCCGAGGCGAGGCAAGAGGTGATTGTCAGCGCGTTTATTTCTGCGTCACGGTCAGCTTGTGCAGTCCGACGGTGGCGACGTCAATACGGTCGGGAAGGGGAAACTGCGAATCCAGCCCAATCTGCGGATACTTCGGGGCGAGAAATTTTTCCACGAAGAGTTCGAGCACAAGATTGGGAATCTCGATGCCGTCTAGGGAAACCGAGTCCACGTGGACTCGTCCTTGTCCTCCTGCTCCATGCGCGTGGGCTACCACGACCACCTGGTGGAGTCCGCTGAAAATAGAAAGCAGAGGATTCGACGAATGGGTGCCTTCGCGGATGCGGTCGAAATCTACCTGCGCTTCGCCGGTGATGACCCCCGGCGCGCCTTGGAGCTTGACCGACCGCACTCCGGCGGGCAACTTCACTTTGTCGGATGCAAGGTAGGTGTTGGCTTCTGATTCGGTTAAGGTTGTCGGCGTCTGGTCAGGGTGGGCGAGCAGCGCGTTGGTATCAAGATGATGCAGCTTCTGCTCCATGCTAGAGGCAGCGGACAGCGTTTTTGCTGGCTTGGATCCGGCCCCGGCTGAGGCGGCAGCTGGCGACAGGAAGAGCAGAGCAATCAGCAATAGGAGCGAAAATTTCACGGCTTCAGAGCGGCCTGGGCGGCGGTGACTGGAATGGCAGCGACGCGGGTTTTGAGCAGGGTCCCGGAAAGGCTGAAGCCGGGCGCGCTTTCACCTGACAGTTTCAAATTCAGTTCTCCGGTCAGCGACACCGTGCCGCTCACTTTATAAACTCCGCTCGGGCTTTCAAGTTTCGCGTCGGAAAAAGAAACCTGGTTTTCGCGCAACAAAACCTTTCCCGAGAAGTTGCTGGTGTGAAGGCCACTGGACGGGCCCGCCAAGGCAATATGCGGAAAACTTCCGTCGTGGATCGTGAAATTGCCGGTCAGGTTTAGTGAATTTAAAAGATCGGGAAGGCCCCATCCGGAAGATTTGAATTCGTACTTTGCGGCGCCGGTTCCGTCGATCCAGGGGTTGTGCATGAGGCCAGCAACTTCGGAAAGATCCACGCCGTCGAAGCTGCCGCTGCCAGAATAGGTTGGCGGGCGGGCGAAAAAGTTAGCCTGCCATTCCCCCTGGGTCTTGCCGCCGAGGGTTTGTGCTTTAAGGTTTGCCAGTTTGAGCGTGCCGTCATGTAGCTCCAGGTCGGCGGTGAGTTGATCGCACACCGATTTCCCCAACAGCAATTTGTCCACCACGATTTTTCCGGTTGCGCTGGCCTGAAGCAAGTAGGGAGGCTGTTCATCGCGCGACAGGAACCTGTACCAGGACTGTTTTTTCGCCGAGGGATTCAGCAGAGCGTTCAAATCCGCGGCATCGAGTTCTGCCGTGCGCAGGTTGAACTGGACCTTGCAGGCGCTGGGAGACGAACAGGGACGTGCGATTTGAATTGAGCCGCGCCAGACGGTCTGGGCCATGGAAGCGCTGAGGTTCTGCACGTGGATTGAATCCTCCGCCAGGACGAGGCTGGCGCTGACGATATCCAGGGGCGCGTTTAAGCCCCGCACTTGCGCCTGAACTGAGCGCAACTGGGCGGTGCCCAGGGCTCTTGGAGGAGCTGAACTTGCCCAGGAACCTGCGATTGTGAGGTCAACCGTGGAACTGCCATCAGCGGCAACGGCCGGGGCAGGGATACCCAGCAAACGCGCCGACTGCAGCAGTTGTTTGAGCCCGGCATCACCGCGAATTGTGGCTTGATATCCGGAGAGCGAGAGTGAAGCATGCGCGTGAAGCGGGATGGGCCGGCCCAGGACCACATTCACGGGACCAATCTGCATCTGGGAATTGGAGAGGGACTGGGCCTTCGTCGCGACGCGGGTCTTGCGCGCCTTAGAATCGGCGACATCGGCGCCAACCGAGAAGGGAGCCCAGCCCAGAGCGATTTCAGAGCCCGCGCCGGCGGAACTGAGGCGCAAATCCTGGACTCCGCCTTCGCCTTGCAGTCGAGGACCCTGGTCCGCGTCGCGGACGAGGCGCAAGGTTGTATTGATGTAGCCGCTGGCGTCGAGATCGTCGGCGATCCCTGGGTCGGAGTGACGGAGCAACGACAGTGCCGCTTCGGCCGGGATTCTGCGTGACACCAAGGAGAAGTCATAAGAAGCAACTGGCAGACCCGACGCGCTGCCCTTCAATTCCAGCGATCCCTCGCTGGAAGAAGAAACACAGTCCACGTCGGACAATACCTTCTGGACCGAACTGTAATCGGCGGCGCAATGCGTGGCCAGATGCAAGGTGCCGCGGCCGAAAACGTTGTAGCGACGGAAGTCGTCAATCGAAGCGTCGGCGCTAAGTCTTAGCTTCTCCGGGGTGCCGACCAAAGCGCCATCGAGCGTAACCGTGCCTCGCCATCCCTTGTCGTTTCCGTAGATCAGCCTCGAGACTTGCCCCAGTTGCGCCTGCTTCCACTCAAAGGACATCTGTACCGGGGTCTCGTGAAACACCGGGGAGCGCTGCCACATGCCGCTGACGTTAATCACTCCGGAATCGGTCAGGTTGGCGTCGGTGCGGATGGGGTTGGCTTTGAGTCTCATACCCCACGAGTTTTCCGATTCCTGCCACAAGGCGAAACGGGCGTCGGTGAAAGCGAAGTGGGTTTTCTCCGCGCCGATCTTGAAATTAATTCGCGCCCGCGTGGCTTCGATGTAAGGGAACGGCGGACGCGACGGCATTTTCTCAGCCGAGGTTGGGGCGGTGGAAATTCTGGCGGTGCGTTCGAGTAAGTCTTCCAGGCTCCATTTGCCCCGCGCGTCTCGCGCGAGGTTGAGGCTGGCTTGATCGAGACTTAGCGTAGCGACCTCAATTTTTCCGCGGAACAAGGGCATGAGCCGCAGCCATGCGGTCACATCGGGAGCGCGCAACAGTGGTTCCGCGCCAAAGGCAGGATCGTCGTAGATGACAAGATTTTCGAATTCAAAACCGGGGCGGGGAAGGAACCGCAGATGCACCGATCCGATCTCGACTCTGCGGCCGAGGGCCTGGCTGATGGATTGTGAAACCTTGCCGCGCAATCGGCCGGCGCCGGGCCGGACCAAGAACAAAGCCAGGAGCAACAGGCAAACTGCTACGACAACGCGCCTGGAAAACAGGGTCTTCACCGCACCGCCTTGAGGGTCCTCGTCCAGCGGGTCTGATCGAAGAAATGAATGACCACATGGACCAGA
Organism: uncultured Acidobacteriota bacterium; assembly: GCA_963839975.1. Taxonomy (GTDB): domain Bacteria; phylum Acidobacteriota; class Terriglobia; order Terriglobales; family Acidobacteriaceae; genus Gp1-AA145. The sequence continues at coordinate 283,755 of CAWIXA010000005.1, forward strand.
AATCCGAGCCGCTGGCTCAAGGCCCGCTGTTCGTACTGGTTTTCAGGGGTCTCAAACGACCAGTAAATAAACATGGGACGCCCGATGACGTGGTCTTTGGGAATGAATCCCCAGTACCGGCTGTCCAGACTGCGGTCACGGTTGTCGCCCATGCCGAAGTAGCTGTCCGGTGGCACGACGACCTCGCCATTTTCAATGTGCTGCGGAAGAGTCAGCGCCCATTGAGGAGTGACGCCGCGGCCCTCAGGCGGTGCCACCGAAGGGAACTCGTCGCGATAGTTGTCGTAAGAAAACTCAGAATCGGTATCCTTGGGCATTAAGTATGGTTCGTTGAGTTTCTCTCCATTGCGGTAAACGACGCCATTGCGCAGATGAATTCGGTCGCCCGGAATTCCCATGATCCGCTTCACAATGTAAAGCTCCGGAGTGGCCGGGTCGGCGGAAAGGAACACGACGATATCCCCGCGATGGATCTGGTTATAGGGGACAATCGGACCCACCCAGCGACTCGCGGGCGAAAATGCCACGCGATTTACGAAGACGTGGTCGCCGATCAGCAGCGTGTTCTCCATGGAAGCCGAGGGAATCTCGAAGGCCTGGAAAACAAATGTAATGATAAAAAGACCCGTGACCAGAACGCTGGCCAGCGAAGCCAGGAACTCGACGGTAGTCTCTTTCGGTTTTTCGTCTTGCAGTTGGGGCTTCGCTTTCCCTTTTTCCTTATCTTTCTTGACCAATTGTCCTCTTTCTGAGGTCATCGGACCACGCGCAGGGTACGGTCCCAGCGGGTAATCTGCATGATGTGGCTCATGGCATAGATGAACCGGTAAAGTTTATCACCGGGTGTAATAGCGGCGGCTTCCGAGCCCGGGTTGCGTACCGACCAGTAGATCAGCAGCGGGCGGCCCACGATATTCTCCTGCGGCACAAAGCCCCAGTAGCGGCTGTCCAGGCTGTTGTCCCGGTTGTCACCCATCACGAAGTAGTTTCCTTCGGGAACGATCAGCTGGCCGTCGTCCACCAGTTTTTTCATCTCTAGCCACCAGGCGCCGTTCAGGCCGTCAACCGTGTGGTCGAGACGTGGGAAGTCATCGCGAAACATAACGTCCGGCGAGGAGTCATGCGGCCGGAAATAACGAACGTAGGGTTCGATGATGGGCACGCCGTTTACATGTACCTGCTTATCAACCAGGCGGATGTGATCTCCGGGAACTCCGATCACTCGTTTCACGAAGTGAACGGAAGGGTCCAACGGATAGTGGAAGACGACAATGTCGCCGCGCTGCACTTTGTTATAGGGCAGCAGTGGGCCAGCCGCGTCCGGCTTGCCGAAGTGCAGTTTGTCCACCAGCAGGTAATCGCCGATCAGCAGCGTGTTTTCCATCGACTCAGACGGAATTTGGAACGCCTGAGCGATAAACGTGACGATGAATATCGCGATGACGATTATCTCCACGAACCACTGGATGGACTCAGGCCAGCCGGAGGAACTGTGATGGGTCTCTGCGCTCACCGGCCCCCTCCATTGCTGACGGGGACTTGCAAATCCAGGTACGCCAGCACCTGACGGGCAGCGTCCTGTTCGGCGTTTTTCTTGGTTGAGCCTTGGGCGCGACCGACGAATTCCGGGTCGCCATCCGCAGTGGCCAGCAAATGGGCCTCAATGGTGAAGGTTTTCTGGTGGTCCGGGCCCGCCTCTTTCACCATGACATAAGCTGGCTGCGGACGTCCTTCGGCTTGCAGTCTCTCTTGCAGGGCGGACTTATAGTCCGTAACGTTGCCTGCTGTTCCCGAGGAGATAAACCCTTCCAGTTCCGGCAGCACGATGTGTTGCAGGATCAGCGGACGCGAGATTTCGAGGCCGGCATCCAGATAGACTGCGCCCAGCACTGCTTCCAGCGCGTCCACCAGAAGAGCGGCCTTACTGCGGCCGCCGCTTTTTTCTTCGCCTCTGCCCAGGCGCAAGTATTGTCCAAGCTCGAGTTGCTCGGCCACGTGAATCAGGTGGTTCTTGCTGACCAGATGCGCCCGCAGTTTTGAGAGCTGCCCTTCGCTGAATTGCGGAAAGCGGCGAAACAGTTCCTCGGTCGTAACCAGTCCCAGGACGGCGTCTCCCAAAAACTCAAGCTGTTCGTTGTCGGCGGCGCGGCCTCCGGCCACAAAGGTTTCCGCTTCTTTCGCGCGAGAGCTGTGGGTCAGCGCCTGCTCCAGCAGTTCCGGACGCTGGAACATGTGACCGATGGCCTTCTCGAGATTCACTACGTCTTGCCAATGCGTGGACACTATAAGAACATCCTGTCGTATTCCGGTCAGTGACTGGGTGGTGCGGGCTGTGATCCGGCCGCAGGCGAAGCGGGGCGCTCGGGAGTATTGTTTCCACCGGTTACCACAACCAGCCGGTCCCGTTCATTGCGCGCCATCTTGCCGACGTCGGTGCTGTCCTGGGTCATGTCAACCGCTTTTTTCGCCTGCTCCAGAGCTTCTGGATACTTCTTTTGCTGATCGAGGGCGAGCGCCAGGCGGAGAATCACCACGGCGTCAGGGTTCGCGGGATCGGCGCCGATGGCCTTGCGCAGGGTCGCCTCGGCGTCCGCATACTGCTCGCGCTTGTACTGGATGGTGCCAACGATGGTCAGCGCGGTGGCGCGCAGATATTTCTTGTACGCTTCCACTCGGTCGGCCGGGCTTCCGGCGGGAACCGCCAAGTCGGTATCAACTGTCTCCAGGGCGTGCTGCGCGTCGCTGACCGCCTGGTTCATGCGCTGGTCTTTGTCGAGGTCGGTGGGCGAGGTCTGTTCTTCCAGAATTTCTGCGACCGTGACCAGAGCGTCGGGATCGTCCTTGTCGATGGTCAGAACCTTCTGGCCCATATCCAACATCTTGGACGAATTAGAGGCGGTTTGATAACTCTGCATGGCGGTGCGGTAGAGCAAGACCCTAAGATCGCTGGCGGGAAATTTGGCTGCGAAATCATCCGCGGCCTTTTCCATGGCGGCAGGATTCTGTGTATTGGCTGCGGCTGCCTGGTAGGCCTGGTATTCCTCCTGGGTTTTTGCCTGCACTGGAGGTTTGCCGGAAGTCTGGTTGGCGGCAGCCTGCGGATTGGCCGCCGGTGCGGGCGCCTGCGCGACTGCGAGCGCCGCCAGCGCTATCACTGTCACTATCGTCACCATTAATGCCACCGCGCTTACGGTTCGTCGCATTTCCATTCTCCTGAATTGCCGTCGCGGAAAACTAGGAACGAATCTAATTCTTGGGGTCATCATTCTTGGGGTCACCCGGCTTGGCCGGTTCCGGATGTGCGTCCCCCGGCGGCGCGAAGGGTTTTTGCATTCCCTGCTCGGCAGCGGCCTTCGCCTCCGGCAAAGAATCGCTGGCCTTCACCGCCGCCTGATAGTGAACAATTGCCTCCGCCCGGAATGCGCCACCTTCTTGCTCATCTCGAAGATCCAACATCCGCCCGAGATAAATATGCGACCAGGCCACGACCTTGGGCTCACTGGTAGTCTTTATCGCTTGTTCAAAATAGTCGCGGGCCTCACCCATGGTCCCGGCAGCCTGGGCCAGAATAAAGAATGCGCGACCCGGATCTTCAGTTTTTTCTGCCAGCGCCTGCTTGGCCAGTTTTTCCGCAGTCGCTCTATCTCCAGCAGACAATCGTTCCTCGGCGGTGACCAGCAACTTGCCTTCCTTGGGAGCGGCAAGATGCAACAACTCCGGCTGGGCCGAAGCGGCGAATTGGATTTGTCCGGCTCGTCTTTGTTCTTTCCGCACGTCGATCTGGACCAGCATCGCGCTCAGCGCGCTGCGGAAGCCAATGCTGTCTTTCTCGAAGTCCAACAGGCGCTCATAAAAATACCGGGTCAGGATGTAACCCTGAGCCATGGAGTCATCCACGGCTCGGTCTTGCTCGGTCAGCGGCGCCTTGCCATCGGCAAGAGTGCGGGCCTCGATCGAGCGGATCAGGCATTCGGTGGCCAGCAGGACGGGGTCCGCCTTAAAGCTCTCGTCCATCGGCGCGAGCTTGACCGTATCGAGCAGTGGTTCGATCTTGTCAAGATTGGCGGAGTAACTTCCCACCATGGGATCGAGCAGGTAATGAAGATAGGCGTGCCGGATTTGTTCCATCTTCAGACCATGGCCGGTACCGGGGGTGATAACGACATAGTAGGCGGTGCCGTAGTTGCGGGCGTTGGTCTCGGACGGCGCACCCATGGGCTCGATATCGATGGTGAACGTCCGGTCCAGATAACTGTTAGAGGGGAGGCGCAAGTAGAGCTCGGTGCCGGAAATCATGCTGACAAAGGCGTCGCGGTATCGGCTTCCCAGTTCGGCGTAGGCGGCGGAATGCTCCTGCCAAATGGTATGAATCCCGGCTTGGGTATAGAACTTGCCCAACAGGGGAACCAGTCCGAGCACGCCATTGACGTCAGGAGGAACATCAGATTCCTTTACCTTGAGGGTGAGCGCCGGGGCAGGGTTGAGATAAAGCGCCAGCGAGACGTATTGGGCCATCGTCTGAGCCGGGTCTGACTGCTGGTGATCACGATAAAAGGAGCAGATGGAATCGGCCGCTCCTTTGGCGTTCTCCGATGCCGCCAGATTGTTCCCGACCTCGCTACGAATCGTCCGCCGCAGTGGATCAGAGGATGCGAGTTCCTCATCGAACCCGCAATTATTGATCGCGGTCAGCACCACGAATAATGTCTCGCTGCTGTTGAGCGTCACCGGACTCGAGTTTTCTGCGGATAGCAGAGGAGAACAAAGCAAGAGCGCGGCACACAGCCAGAATCGGCACATAGAAGTCAGGGAATTCCTCCTGCGGAGCAACCGAGCCAGTGGGTCTATCCAAAGTTTAAGAGGTTCGCCGCAGAGGGTCAAACGGCTGGCCAGGCCTGGGAGTTTTGAACTGCGAGAGCGCCCGGGCCCGTGCTAACCTGTTGCTATCCCTCTCTAAGGCCGGGATGGCGGAACTGGCAGACGCAGCGGACTCAAAATCCGCCGACCTTCGGGTCTTGGGGGTTCGACTCCCCCTCCCGGCACCATGACTTCAATGCAGGTGATAGTCTTGCGACGGTTCGAACAACACCTTGCGCGTACGACTCGGCTCTTCCATCAGACTTGCAACTGGCGAAGGTAAGGCACACTGGCTTCCATCAAGGGCAGGTTCATTTCGATGAAATAGTTCTTGATGCCACCGGTTTTTGCAGCCCTGAAGATATTCTTCCAGTCCAGCGAGTCCTGGCCAACCGGCATCATTTTCCGGGCTGGCGTGGACCAACCTTGCACGTGCATGGAGAGAAACCGGCCGGGGTATTTGGTGAAGTATTCGGCGGCAACGTATCCGCGGTTGATGTTCAGGACCTGGAATTGGAACTTGACCAGCTTTGGATCGAGCAGTTCCAGCAGCACGTCATAGGTGCGTTTGCCGTTCACCAGGGAGAGCTCAAAGTCTTCGGTGTGCAGGCCTTGCTGGATTCCGGCCTGGGCCGCGTGTTCGGCCATCTTGTTGTATTCGTCGGCGGCGCGCTTCACGTCGTCCATGGTCGGATTCTTTGGCCCATCAAGCGTCGGCACCAGCATTTGTGTCAAGCCGGTGTCCTTCGCCCAGTTGATTCGGTCTTCCTGGTTCGCCCTTAGTTCGGTGATGGTGAAGTGAGAACTCACGCACGCGACTCCGGCATCGCCCAAGATTCTTCGCAGCTCACTTCCTTTGTAATTGGCCAGGCCGGCGAAACCTGAATCGGCGTAGCCAACGGGAGAGCACAGCTCGATCGCCTGAAAGCCCGCCGTTGCGAGAACCTTCAGTGTTCCGGGGAAATCTTTCGCGATCATTTCCCGCACCGGCCAGGTCTGGCAGCCGATGGGCATGCCCAGCGGGTTGGCTTGCAGTTCGATGACTGCTGCAGGCAACATTCCTGCCGCGCCAGCACCGGCCGCGGCAAGCTTGAGAAATTCCCTTCGCGAAACAGAAGTCATGAATATCTTCTCTTGCGGAGTTGCCCGGTAATCCCGCCTAGAGTTCCCATCCGCTTCGCCGTTCCGGGCGCACATACTGATTGGCGAGATCGGAGTTAGTAACTCTCAGGTCGTTCCGGCTCCAGTTGAGTTTTTGTCCCAGCCGGCTGCTCACGTTTCCGAGTTGCAGAGTTTCCGTAACCATGCCGGCGAATTCGAAATTTCCACCGGGCTTCACCTTGCTTCCCTTGCATGCGTCGAGCCATTCCCGTTCGTTGCCCGGAGAGCGAGCCAGCGTCTTGGGCGGCTGCTTGTAGTCGTCCATTTTCGATTGGGGAATCAGTTTCGGATTCTTTCCGTTGAAGCCGCATAGGATCTTGCCGCGATCGCCGACAAAAAGAAGTCCTTCATCTCCGTCCTCGCCATCGACGACGAACCGGCGCCCCTCCTCGAGTTCCTCGGGTCGAGGGGGTTTCAAGCCGCCGTCATACCAGGTGAATCTAACCGGCGGCACATCAGCGCGAGCAGGAAAATCGTAGTGAATGATCGAAGACTGGGGATAAGTTTCCGGAAAGCGCTCCGTGGAACTGGCTTCCACGCTGGTTGGGGCTTCCAGCTTCAACACCCGGAAGATCGTGTCAAAACTATAAGAACCCATATCGCCAAGAGCGCCGCATCCGAAGTCAGTCCACCCGCGCCAGACGAACGGCGCATAAATGTGGTTGTAAGGGCGCGCCGGCGCCGGGCCGAGCCACAAATCCCAATTCAAACCATCAGGCACCGGCTCGGAATTGTTCGGGCGATCGATTCCCTGCGGCCAGAACGGGCGGCTCGACCAGTTATGGACTTCGCGCACCGGCCCAATGGCTCCTGCCCAAATCCATTCGCAGAGCAGGCGCGTGTCTTCCGAGGCCTGGTTGGCGACGGCAATCTGCGTGGCAACGCCGGTCTCGCGAGCAATTTCCGCGACGCGGCGCGCCTCGTAAATCGTGTGCGTCAGCGGCTTCTGACAAAAAACGTGTTTGCCCTTCTTCATCGCCGCGGCTGAGACAGAGGCATGCAGGTTGTCGGTGGTGCAGACAACCACCGCATCAAGATCCTTTTCTTTTTCCAGAAGCTCGCGGAACTCAACATAAGCAGCACAGCCGTTGAATTTCCCGGAACGCCGCTGACTCGCGTAGTAGGCTTCTACAATTTTCTGGGCTGGCTCTCGACCCGAAACGCCGGCCGGGGACTGCATCGAGTGCGTTAACTGAATCGGGGTGTCGGGGCTCAGCCACTCCCAGCCGGAGCTCACGCCCAGTAGTTTTTGCACTTCCTGGCAATATTCGTGGGTGTACCACTGGGGATGGTTCGCGCCCATCTTGTTTACATCACAGACGGCAACGCCCTGCACATCGACCTCTCCCAGAAAGTGGAGCATCACTCGCAGACCTTGCGAGCCGACGCCGATAAACGCCATGTTGATCTTGTCGCTGGGCGCAACGTAGCCGACGCCGCCAAGCACATAACGTGGAACGATGGTGACGCCAAGGCCCACGGCCCCGGCTTGCGCCATGAACCTGCGTCTTGAAACTGCTGAGCCAGAAAGTTTGCGAGACTGAAGGCGATTCTTCACGGGGTCTCCATCGACCGACAATCGTGAATCGTGAAGCGATTCAGTGATTCGGACGAGAATACTCTAAACCAATCGGGTGAATTGTGCCGCAGCGGTACTCTCTTTGGGGAAGAACTCAGTCACTCTGTTTCGGCAGTCTTAAATCCTCCTCCGCGGCGAGGATTTGTTCTGGCTTGCCGAGATCGCGCCAATAAGATCCGTCAGCACGAAAATCGACGATTTTTTCTCCCTTCGCAGCCAGACGCAGATAGACATTGATGATGGAGAACGCGCCTTGTTCACTCATCATGCCGAGCAGGCGCGGGGAAATGATGTGGATTCCGCAAAAGGCCAGCGCCTGCGGCTGTGAGGACGGCCGGGCCATTTCCGTTTTCCCTTCGCGCACCAGCCGCCGACCGCAGAGTTGGTGCGCCTCGTCAAACAGAAGATAGCGGGAGCTTTCGCGCTCCTGCACCGCTAATGTGGCCAGCGTCTGCCGTTGCGCGTGAGCCTGCACCATGCGGTGGAGATCTATGGTGCTGATGACGTCCACGTTGTGCAGAATAAAAGGCTCATCGCCGGAACCACCGAGAAAAAAATGCGCGGCTTTCTTCAGGCCGCCGCCGGTGTCTAGCAACAAATCGTCCTCGCGCGAGACCTCGATCTGCATTCCGAAGTCGTCTCTTGATTTCAGGAATTCGACCACCATGTCGGCGAAGTGATGGACGTTGACTATGACCTCGCGGACTCCAAACTCACGCAGGCGGGCGAGAGTGATTTCGAGCAGGGTGCGGCCGCCGACTTCCACCAGGGCTTTGGGGCGATCGTCGGTGAGTGGCCGCAAACGCGTGCCCAAGCCGGCGGCCAGGACCATGGCTTTCATTGGCTCGGTTTCTCCAACTCGCGGTGGCGCAACACGACATCGAGTCCGCTGCGGCTGCGCAGGTGTTTTGCCATTTGCTCGGCCAGATACACGGAGCGATGTTGACCGCCCGTGCAACCGAACGACACCATCAGGTTTCTGAAATCGCGCCGCTGATATTCGTTTACGCTGGCATCTACCAACGATGCGGCACTGGCGAAAAAGCGGTGCACGCTTTCCTGCTGATTGAGATAGTCGATGACGGGCGCGTCTTTTCCGGTCAGGGCTTTGAATCGCTCTTCGCGCCCGGGGTTGGGAAGGCTGCGGGCGTCGAACACAAACCCGCCACCATTGCCGGATTCGTCCTTGGGAGAACCATCGCGATGAAAGGAAAAACTGAAAATCCGCACCACCAGATTTTGCGCTGAAACCGGGTGAGGATCTCCCGCTAGCTCGGGCTCGGGAGTGAGGGCCAATAATTTCTCGGACGCCAACATTCCCTGGAACGCTTCCATTAAAGTCGGCAAGGCGATGGGAAGCTCGGTATTGTGCAGCAGCCATCGCACGTTCTTCAGGGCATAGGGAACGCTTTGAAGAAAAAGTGGCTTGCGTTCGTAAAAGCCGCGAAAACCATACGCCCCCAGGGCCTGCATGAGGCGCACATAAACGTAGGCGTAGTAGTGCCGCATGAACAGGCTGCGGTCGAGAGGGATGAAAGCGGCGAGTTGCTCGAGATAGTAATCGAGCAACTCGATGCGCAGTTCGTGCGGAAGGTCGGCTTTGGAGTCGAACAAAAGGGAAGCGGGATCATACTGCAAGGCACCTTTGCGGCCGCCCTGGTAGTCCACGAAAAATGGCTCGCCGCTATGCAGCATGATGTTGCGCGACTGGAAATCGCGATACAGGAAATAATCCTGTTCGGCGCCCAGCAGGAAGTCTGTCAGCCTCACGAAATCATCTTCCAGAGCTTGCTCGTTGAACGGGATACCCGCCAGGCGAAGGAAGTAATACTTAAAATAATTCAAGTCCCAGGCGATGGACTGACGATCGAACCGCGCGCGGGGATAGCAAACTGTGTAATTCAAGTCGCGGCCCGCTTCGACCTGAAACCTGGGCAGGACGGCCAGCGCCTTGCGATACGCTGCCACTACGGCCGGAGGGATGTCGCTGCCGTTGCGGTGCTCCGACAGGAACTCAAACAGCGTGGTGTCGCCGAGGTCTTGTTCCAGATAAGCGCCGTAATCGAGGGCTTCCGCATAAATCTCCGGGACGGGCAGACCGTGACGGCGGAAGTGGCGGGAGAATTCCAGGAAGGCCACGTTTTCTTCGCGGACGTTGTAGAGAATCCCAATCGCGCTGGTCTGCGCGCCGGTCAGGCGGATGATGCGGCGTCCCGAAGCGCCCAGTTGCCCCTGCAGTGGCTGCACCTGCACTGCGGGCGAGCCGAAGTGCTGCGCAAACAATTTCTCGAGAACGTCCATGGATGGTGGAGGCGGGTTCCGCCTCCACCAAGATACCATCGGGGGCGTGTGTCGGTTGCGCTACAAAGCCTTGCGGTGAATCATTCCCGCGAATTGCTCCTCACTTCCTCGCTCAGAACGATGGCCTCGGCAACTTCTTTCATGGTTTTGCGCTTTTGCCGGCTTTGGCGCTGAATGCTGAGATATGCCTGCTCCTCCGTCAGGCCCAGATCACGCTGCAGAATTCCCTTGGCGCGCTCGACCAGCTTGCGGGTCTCGAGTTGTTGCGACAAGTCGGAATTCTGGGTTTCGAGCCGCGCCATTTCGACCTCCGCACCGGCCAGGAAGCCGACGGTGGAGATCAAACGAATGTCGCGTGGAGTGTAAACATGGGGCTCGCGGTGCTGCAGGTTCATCACCCCAACCAACCGGCCGCGGGACAAAAGCGGAACCGACAAGAAGGCTTCGTAGCGGTCTTCGGGAAGTTCATTGAACTGCTGAAATCTAGGGTCTTTGAAGGCTTCCTGAAAAACTACAACCGGTTCGCGATGCTCTGCCACCCATCCCGTGATGCCCTGGCCCACCCGAAGTTTTAGCCGGTCGAGTAGTTCGAGGTGGGGGTTTTTGGAGGCCCGCAGGACCAGATCTTCTCCGGCGAGCACATAGATAAAGCAGGAGTCACATTTCACCATTTCTACTGCAAAATCCAGAATACGGTCTAACGCCTGATGAAATCCGTCAGCCGAGGCGATGCGGCTGACGGTTTGGTGCAGCACGTCTACATGAGATTCATCAACAGAAAATGAAGAGGACATGACTCCACGCTAGCGAGGGGGCGGAAGTCTGTCCAATTGCAGTTTTTTATGGAAGGAATAAGGGATTTCGCGGCCTGAATCGGGTCCGTGACTTGCAAAGGTCTGTCGCAACTTACCCCAGTAACTCTTGTGGTTACCCTAAATGTGCAGCCAGTTGCAGTTCCCGCGTACCTCGTCCTGTAGTTGCTTCCGGCATAAGCCGTTCTCAGTCAGCAAGTTACAGATATTTTCATCGTTGGAGTCGAAGCTGCTTTGACAAGTAGTACCCGCTGCAGTTGCGGAGTTGGGAGAGGGATGGAACCGACACAGAACTTGGCCGTTGCTCAGAAACGAAATCACACCATGCTTCCGCTGCTGGTGGTGCTGTTTTTGATTTCCTACGTTCTGCTCACTACCCTGGTAGTGCTTCAGGACCGGACGATTGATTCGCAGCGCGGCCTGATTCATCTCCTGTTCAAAGACAACTTGCATCTGGTGGCGACGAAGATTGGATTGCGGAGAAACCCGTCGGCGCCGAACCAAAACGCGGCACAGACCAGCGCGCCGATGCAAACTTCCTCAGCCCAAACTCCGTCAGCTCAGGTCCCGTCGAAACAGGTTCCGGCAGTCCAAGCTCCGTCAACCCAGGTTCCCGTAATTCAGGCCAAACCAGAGGCCAGCGCAAAAGCAGGCCAGAAGTCGCGGAAGGCACAGAAGTCGTTGCCTTCGCGGCCTCCGGTAGAGATGACCGACCCGTCGGATATGCGGCGGGTGTCATTTTCGATTTAGCAACGCAATGAGGGTAGGCTCATGAACGTTGTAGCGATATTGTTGTTGGCTTCACTTCCCGTCCCCCAGATACAGTTGCGCGAGGTTCCGCGCAACCAGCCCCAGCCTCGATTCACGCAATCGGCTCCTGCGGCTTCCCGCAAGGGCGGCAAGTGGTACTTCGCCAGGACCGGACACGCGGTTTACTGCTTCGGCCCGGTCATGAACGTCACCGACAATGATGGTGGGATTGAACGAGTGGCGACTTTCTGCCGGGGGAATCAATTGCTGGTGCCGCTGAAAGACTAGTTTTCAACTTTCCCCGCGCTAGGCCTGAAAATCAAAGCGAGCCATAGATTCACGCGGATCTTCACGGATAGAGCCAAGTTCACGCGAATCAAGAAGCGTGTCAGTGTGAGTTTATTGCGATCCGTGGGATCAGTGAAAATCCGTGGCTGCTTTTCGCGTCAGACATTCACCGCAATCGTTCGCTCCCGATAGAAATGCATCAGGTCGGTGAGGATGGGTTTGGCTCCGAGCTGGCGCAGCAGTGTCGTGATCTGTCCACGATGGTACGTGCCGTGGTTGACCAGATGCTGCATGGATTGCCAGAGCGGGTTGCTATAGACACCGAATTTCAGCGTCTTGTATTCCATGACGCGATCGAGGTCGGACTGGGTCAGGCCGGCAACGAAACTCAAAAGTTTTGCTTCCTGCTCCGACCAATAGGCGCGGAGCGCCTCGGCTGTGTTCAGCGAAGAAAGATCCGGCAGGCTTGAGGGAGAATTACCCTGAAAGCGCTCGTGCCAAATCCATTCGGCGCCGCAGATATGTGCCAGCGTGTCGCGCACCGAAGGGAAACTTGAGCCCAGCGGCTTAGTAAATTGTTCATCGGGCAGAGCGGCGGCCGCTTCCAGCGAGCGGTGATTGGCCCACGCGTTGTAATCAAACAGGGTGCGCATTTCTTCCGGAGTCATGAGTTGGGTTCCTCGATCTAGATCAGGATATCGCCACGCGCAAACCTCTGCCAGTCTTGTACGATATTTGAGTGCCGAAATTCGAACGCCATATTTTTATCTGCGGGAACCAGCGCCCGCCCGGGCATCCGCGAGGATGTTGCGATCCCACCGCGAAGGCCGAACTGCAGAAGCTGTTCAAGGTAAAGCTAGCCGAACGTGGGTTGAAAGGCCGAGTGCGCGCCAACCAGTCAGGATGTCTGGACCAATGCGAGCACGGGCCGAATCTCGTGATTTATCCCGAGGCGGTCTGGTACGGCGGGGTCACTCTAGCGGATGTCGATGAAATCGTGGATTCGCACATTGTTGGCGGCCGTCCGGTGGAAAGACTCCGCATCAAGGATGAGTGCTTGAATACTGCAAGCTGCGAGCACAAGGGAAGAAAGGTCTAGTCGTCAGCAAGCGTCCGTCATCATACGCCGAGTTCGTTTTCGCTGAACTCTGAGTGCTGATTGCTGAGTGCTGATTCCCGCGCCGCAGCGCCCGCCAGACTGTTGGCCTCCGTATTGTGTTCGCGGCGAATGTAGGAAATCGTGAAATTCAGCGACCGCGCCAGCTTGCGGCAGACCCAGTTCAAGGAATACAGCCGCGAGCTGCGGCAGCTATATTCGCCCGTCATCTGACGGACCACAACCTCAGAGTCGGAATAGACGTGCAGCTTGCGCGCTTTCAAGGTCACAGCACATTGCAGAGCCTCGAGCAGCGCTAGATACTCGGCGACGTTGTTGTCCTGGCGGCCAATCCACTTGCCGATGGTGATCTTGCCGTTCTCAGAGCCTTCAATCACTACACCAACGCCAGCGGGGCCGGGATTTCCCAGCGACCCGCCGTCCACATAAGCAACCAGATCAAACATCGGGCTGTTTTCCACCTTCAAACACCATGCGCAAAATTTTCTTTCGCGTCAAGATGTTTCGATGGTTCATTTTGCAATGAATCTAAACTTTCGTGCACTGTGGAAGGTGCTGTGGAAATCGCGGGACGAATTCATTCGCTATTAATAAGGGTAACCAGGGCAGCAGATTACGGCTGTGGAATTTTCTGTGGGAATCGCGGTCGTTGCACCAATAGTGGGCGTTGACATTCTAAACTGAAATGTTAAGGTTGCTCCCGTCGACGGTTGAAAGGGTTGGCGAAAATAAAACGTTGCCAGTCCGAAGTAGGCCGAGTGATCAGCCAGCCGGGGCAACCCGGAGGGTAGCCAGACCCGAAAAAATCGACTGCTTCTGCGAGGAACAGTTGAGGTTTGGAACTGCGAAAGCAGTGATCGCATCAGGGGTCGTGACGGTACATGCCTCCACGTTGTTGGCTCCCTCGCAGGAGTTGGCGACTAGAGCATAACCAATGTCACGGCCCTTTTAATTTTTGTCCCGCTCTTCTGCGGTTCTTTCAGATTTGCCCCCGATTTACCACAAGTGTGTGATCACTTCGAAATCTTCCGCGAGCATTCCTCGTTTTCCCCCTGCGGTCCAGAGTCCACGAGGCATCCTGAACGCCACGTGGTCAACGTGGGTCTGCGATAATTTCTTCCGGTGACGTTGTGCCTTAACCAAGCTCGACAGAATACTGATCGGGAGCTTCGATGGGCTAACGTTTGCCAGCGGTCAGCGTCATTCTTGCAGATCGCCCATTAATTCGGCCGGGGGAGGTACCTGCCTGCAGCCAGACTCGGGACAGCAAAGAACAGACTGCAAAGTGCGCCTCGCTTTCCGCGCAAGCGGAAAGTTCTGGCGAAACTCGTGGCCGGTTGTCGTGGTGGTCGCGCTGGCTTCGTTGGGATTTGCTGCACCGCCGAACATTCAGATTCCGCGCATCGAGACCCAGCCGTTGCTCTCCGATTTCGAAGATATGCAGCCCAGCGCCCGCGTAGCTGGAAAAATGGTAAAGGTGACCGGCTTCATCGCGCGGGAACCCGCAGATGGCGCCCAACCAACTCAGAACACCGATGTTTATCTTGCCTATGATCAGCGCAATTTTTATGCGGTGTTCGTGTGCTGGGACACGGACCCATCCAAGATTCGCGCCCGCATGACGCGCCGCGAGGACATCTTCTCAGACGACACGGTCGAGATCATGATTGACACCTTCCACGACGCCCGCCGCGGCTACGCCTTCAACGTCAACCCTTTCGGCATTCAGCAGGATGCGCTGTGGACGGAGGGCTCGATTCGTAACAATTCCCCCTCCGACTTCAGTGGGTTTGATGCTTCCTTCGATACAGTGTGGCGATCGGAGGGGCATCTGACCAGTCGTGGCTACCTGGTGCTGATGGCTATCCCCTTTAAGAGCCTGCGATTTCCGAATACCGAGCAGCAGGAGTGGGGGATTATCCTGAACCGCAGCATCCCGCGCACCAATGAAAACCTGTTTTGGCCACGGCTTTCCATTCGCATCCAGGGACGATTTAATCAGGCTGCAACCGCGACGGGATTGGAGCGTGTCTCGCCCAGCCGAAACATTCAGCTGCTCCCCTACGGACTGTTTAGCAGCTTTCGTGACATTGACCAGCGCGATCCTAATCATCCATTTTTTGAGAGCCGTGCGTTCAAGCCTGAGGTTGGCCTCGACTCCAAGTTCATTTTGCACGACAGCTTCGTGCTGGACACTACCGTCAATCCCGACTTCAGCCAGATCGAGTCGGACCAACCGCAGATCACTGTCAACCAGCGGTTCGAGGTCTTCTTTCCCGAGAAGCGGCCGTTTTTCTTGGAGAACAGCAACTACTTCACCACGCCGATCAATCTTGTGTTCACCCGCCGTATCGGACATCCCGAGTTTGGATTGCGCCTTACCGGCAAACAAGGGCCTTGGGCCGTGGGGATTTTAGCCAGCGATGATCGTGCGCCGGGAGAAGTTGTACCGCCATCGGATCCGCACAGCGGCGACCGCGCGACATTCGCTATCGGACGGGTCAGTCGCGACATCCTCAATCAGTCAACGGTTGGAGCTATTTTTACCGACCTCGAATTCGGCGGTGGTCATAACCGTGTGGGCGGAGGAGACGCCAACATCAAACTCGACCAAAACTGGCGCATACAGGGACAGGCGGTCGCCAGTTCCACGCTGAACGTTGACGGCACATACCTCGCCGGCCCGGGCTACAAGATTGATCTGGAACGATCGGGACGCAAGTTCAACCTGCAATCGCTTTATTTGGACTACAGTCCCGGGTTCGACACGGAAGCCGGTTTTGTCAATCATGTGGACATCCGCGAGCAGGAGAACGTCGCCAGCTATTTCTTTCGTCCGGAGGGGAAGTTTTTGATCTCGTATGGACCGACGCTGCAGCAATTCAACATCTGGGACCACCGCGGCACGGCGATCGACTATTTCGCTTTTCCCGGCTTTCGGGTTGATATGACGCGCAATACTTTTATCAATTTCCATCCCTTTGCATACGATGACGTCCACCTTCGTCCGACTTTGGATTTTGCCGGGTTGACTCGCGTGACTGCCTACCCGCAACCGTTCTGGGGAATTGAGGGCGGGACTAGTTGGTTCAAGCAGTTCGATTTCAGCTGGTTCTTCGTCTCGGGTGCCGGAGTAAACTACAACCCGGCGGCGGGTCGCATCCCGGCCATGGGGCATGAGGACACGGGGAACTTCACTCTCAGCTTCCACTTTGGACCGCTGCGCATTGACAACACTTACCTGTTGGAGCACTTGCGTGAGAGCAAGTCGAGCCTCACCGCGGTGACCAATCACATCGTGCGCAGCAACTGGAACTGGCAGTTCACCCGCGAACTCTCGGCGCGGATGGTTCTGCAGTACACGTCGGTGCTTTCGGATCCGGCAATTAGTTCGTTGTCGCCCACCAAGAACTTCAATGGCGACTTCCTCATCACTTATCTGGTACATCCCGGCACGGCGATCTATGTTGGCTACAACAGCAATCTGCAGAATCTGGATCGGCGGCTTATTCCAACCCCCACAGGCCTGCTCACCACCCGCAACGATTTCATCAATGACGGCCGTCAGTTTTTTGTGAAGGCGTCATACCTGTTCCGCTTCTGAGTTTGTAAACGGCCGATCCAGCGAGCCTTTTCATGGGATTTCTCGATCATGCTGGGCGTGGCAGGGATCGAATGTGGTAGGCGCGGCAGGAATTGAACCTGCAACCCTCGGATTAGAAATCCGATGCTCTATCCATTTGAGCTACGCGCCCTCGCGAGACTAGGGCCATTTTACTGCATGGACTCTAGTGCGCGAGGGCGAAGAACGAAGCGCAGCGCTTGATCGTTACGGTCGGTTTTTAGTGGTGGTCGTTGTCGCGGTCATGGTCGTCGCGGTCATGATCACGGTCCCAGTCGTAGTTGCGGTCCCAATCGCGATCAGTGCGCCACTCGCGGCGGTCGGGGTCGTACCAGGCGTGGGCCTCACTCCAGCAGCGGTCCCAGGCCTGATTCATTTTGGCCTTGGCCTTTTCCGCCTGCGAACTGTGCTTGCCGTGTTCGTGAACTTCGTGGCGATAATGCTCTTTTGCTTTCTCGACGCGCTGTTGGCAGCGGTCGCGCCCGTCGTCGGCCGACGCCTTGGGAGCAGCGTTAAACAGCAGGGCTGCGCCAATCGCCAGAGCGACGATTGCGCCCGTGATATTGAGCTTCTTCATTCGATATGCCTCCTGAATCCTGAATCATCATTTGGTACCGGTTCAGATTTGAGATAGGTCAAAGGCGCGGAAGGTTGCTCCACACGGTCTGGACAAACCTGTAGAGAGCCTTGGATTTAGAATCATTCCGTGGGGACATCCGCGGCTGCAAGCATCCAGAAAAGTGAGTTCCGGCCGCGGCGGTTCCTGCGGGGCGGACACATCCAGACCATCGCCAGCTTCCTGCTGCCGCGGAAATTCTCTCTCGCAAAATCCGAAGAGCGTCTGATCGAAGTCGAGCCGGGGATTCCCGTGCTCTGCCACTGCCATTGGCAGGCGGATCGTCGCGCGGCGCTGACCGTGATTATCGTTCACGGGCTCGAAGGCTCGAGCGAATCGAAATACATGCTGGGGATCGCCGACAAGGGGCTGGCTGCGGGCATGAACGTGGTTCGCATGAACCAGCGAACTTGCGGCGGCACGGACGCACTGGCGCCGACGTTCTACCACTCCGGACGATCGGGCGACGTTGCGGCCGTGGCCAAGAATTTGGTGGAAGACCGATGGCCTTCCCGATTTGCGTTGTGCGGATTTTCCATGGGCGGAAATCTCGTGTTGAAGACCGCTGGCGAGTGGGGAAGCACTGGGCCTGCGGAGTTCTCTGCGGTGGCGGCGGTTTGTCCGGCGATGGATTTAGCGGCGTCAGCGGATGCGCTGCATGAGCCTGCAAACCGATTGTATGAACAATACTTCCTTTGGCAACTCGAGCGCGCGGATGCGAAGAAAGGCAGAATGCTTTCCCGGACGATACGATTTATCCCGCTTGCACGGCTTGAAGAGTTTGCGCGACTTCGATGACAAGATCACGGCCTTTTATTGCGGCTTCGATGGGGCGTCGGATTATTACGCACGCTCGGCGGCGGCGAACGTGGTGGATAAAATCGCCGTGCCTGCCTACATTCTCTACGCCGCGAATGATCCTTTCATTCGCGTGCTTGCCGGAGACGCGCAGGAAAGTTGCGGGGAACGCCCACATCACGTTCGTCGAAGCCGCGGACGGCGGACATTGTTCGTTCGTCGGCGAACGCGACGGATATGACGGCTACTTCGCCGAGCGGGCGGTGGTGGAGTTCTTCAAGTCTGTAGGGCCGCCATAGAAGAAACTTTTTACCGGCAAAGAGCGTAGAGGATCACAGAGGAGAAATTCTTATTCCTGTACAATCAGCGGCGATGCGAGGAGTCAAACAAATTCTGCTGGCTGCGGCGCTGCTATTTTCTGACGCTCTGCGCGGCTGAGCCGATCTCGCAACTTCATGCCACCAATTACGTCAACGATTTCGCCCACGTGCTCAGCGACCGACACCGTCGCCGCGCTGAACGATACCTGCCAGCAGATTGATCAGAAGGCCCACGCGCAGATCGCGGTGGTGACGATCAAATCGCTCGACGGGTCGGACATCGATAGTTATTCCATTGCGCTTGCCAAGCAGTGGGGAATCGGGCTGGGGAGCAAGTCAACCAATCGCGGCGTTCTGATTCTGCTGGCAGTCGAGGACCATAAATACCGTTTTGAGGTCAGCTATGGACTCGAGCCGATCCTTCCGGACGGCAAAGTCGGCGACTTCGGCAGAGAAGCGGTCCCGCTACTGAAGCAGAACGATTACAACGGCGCCGTCAACTTAATGACTCTGCGGGTAGCTGACGTCATTGCGCAGGACGCCGGCATTCAGCTGACCGGCGCCCAGGCGCCTGCGCCAGTCGAAGAGCGACCCGCGCCTCAAATTTCGATAGGCTGGGTCATAGCCATCATCATCATCGGGATCATTGTTCTTGTGGTTCGCCCGCTGCGCAGAGCTTTGTTCTGGATGCTGCTGTTTAACAGCGGTTTCGGCGGCCGAGGCGGAGGGTCGCGCGGAAGCGGATGGGGCGGCGGTGGTTTCGGCGGTGGCGGCGGCTTTTGGTGGTTTTGGCGGCGGTGGCGGCGGCGGTTTTGGCGGCGGCGGCGCAAGTGGAGGCTGGTGAGGAGAAACAATGGCCCACGAAACATTAATCAGCGAATTTGTTGAAAAGATCAAGGCGGCGGCGGGAGCCAACCTGGTGAGCGTGATTCTCTACGGCTCCGGCGCGGAGGGCGAATTTCATCCCGAGTATTCGGATTTGAATTTGCTGTGCGTGTTGCGCGATGCGTCGTTCGCTTCTCTGAGCAAGATCGCAAACGTCGTCGAATGGTGGAGGGGCAAGAAGCACCATCCTCCGTTGGTGTTAACTCAGGCCGACCTCACGACTTCCGCAGACGTGTTCTCGATCGAGTTTGTGGATATGAAACAGCGGCATCGAGTACTGTTTGGCGAAGATGTGTTGAACACCTTGAATGTTCCCATGACGCTGCACCGGGCGCAGCTTGAATATGAGCTTCGGGAAAAGCTGTTTCTGCTGCGCCAGCATTTGCTGGTCGCCGGAAGCGACGAGAAGCAGTTGTGGGAAGTGATGCTGCATTCGCTGTCGTCGTTTACCACGCTGTTCCGGCACGCACTGCTCGAAATGGGAGAGCAGACCCGCAAGCATTCGCGAGAAGCGGTCGCTGAGCTGGCGCATCGGATGAACTTCGATCCGTCTTCGTTCGTACAGATAATGGATGTGCGCGCGAAGACGACGGACCGCAAGCAGTTGCGTGCGGTCGAGGTCGCCGGCAAGTATTTGGCGGCGATTGAGCAGGTAACCGCCGCAGTGGATACAATGCAGAGTTCCGGACGATAGAGTCGTTAAGGAGAACGTATGAGCAAAGGAATGATTTTTCTTGTTGTGATTGTGATTCTGGCGTTGATCTTCGGTGGCATGTACGTCAGCACGAAGAATACGCTGGTGGCGAAGAACGAAGACGTGAAGTCCAAATGGTCGCAGGTAGACGTCGTTCTGCAGCGGCGGGCGGATCTGATCCCCAACCTGGTTGAGACGGTAAGAGGCATCACCAAGCAGGAGCTGGCGGTGTTCGGCGAGATCGCGCAGGCGCGATCGCAACTGCTGAACGCGGGGACCCCGGCGCAGAAAATCGCAGCCAACGGCCAATTGGATGGTGTTCTCGGACGCTTGCTTGCGCTGAGGGAAAGCTACCCGGTGCTGTTGTCAAGCCAGAATTTCCTTCGCTTGCAGGATGAACTGGCGGGCACGGAAAACCGCATCGCGGTTGAGCGTAAGAATTACAACGACACCTTGCAGGACTACAACACCTACGTGCAACAGTTCCCGAACAGCTTGTTCGCCAAATGGGCTGGCTTCAGCAAGAACGAGGCGTACTTCGCGGCATCGGAGGCCTCGAAAGCCGTGCCCAAGGTCAATTTTGCGGCCCCGGACGCGCAGCCAGCTCCAGCGCCCGCGCGTTGAGGCGGCGGGTAACCACGTTGACGTGGGTTGTGACGTGGAAGAGCGGCCCTTTAGGGCCGCGTTGAATGGCGCGCGGATTTTGCGGGCTTAAGCCCGCGCCTTGCCCTAAAGGGCGTCCGAGGGTTGCGCCTTATCGCGGCCATAAATAGCCGCTCTTCCACGTTGATCCCACGCATTCTTGTTCGCCCGAGACCGACATTGCTCAGGCGTGCGACGGTTTCTTGCTCCGCGAGAACAAATCCCGCACGCCGCCCATCCATTTTGTCCGCACGATCGACAGCGCCAGCATCGCCAGAAAAATGGTGATCAATCCTCGCGTGGCCCCGGCAATGCTCTGGCTTCTGTGCGGCAGGATGCTGTATTTGCCGTACACAAATTCGATGTGCACCCAATACACCAGCAGGGAGGTGTGGCCGAGCTGAATCAGCGGGCTGAACCCCCGCTGGCCCAATCCCCAGCGGCACCAGGAGTAGGCGATCAGCACCAGCAACAGCAACATGCCGAGCCGGATCGCGAAGAAACTCGGGCTGGTGTGCCAGAAGTCATACACCGGATAAACCTGCCATGGACGTGAGTCCAGAAATTTCGCGCCGTAGATCAGAATCAATCCCGCGACTCCGGCCAACAGGAACGCCCACGCTCCCAGCTTGCGCGCGGAGTCGCTCAGCAGCAGGAATCCTAAAGCGAGGCCGGCGAACGCGAACGCTGCCCACGGAAAAATAGGAAACAGCCAGGCCTGCGGTGTGCCCAGATTGTGGACTCCGTTGATGTAGGTTTCTATCTCCCAGGGCAGGAAGCGGGGACGCCACGTCGTCCACAGCAGCGGCGCAAGCGCGGAGACTGCGGCGGCAACGAAGACTGCCGCGCCGACAAGCTTCGACCGGGAATTGGCCGCGCCGAAAATCGCCAGCACCATCCAGCACATCACCCCCATCAGCATCATCGAAAGACCGATGGTGTTGAGGATGTCCACACGGAACAAATCGCTCCACGGCGCCCAGCCCAGAGCGATCAGAAATTCCTGTAGGCGAAACAGCAGTCCCAGGCCGAAGATTTCTGCACCGCGCAAGATCGTCTTCTTCGCGATCTCGCCGGAGGCGAGGCCTTTCTGCAAAAGTTTGTCAGTGACCAGCGCAAACGAAACTCCGGCTAGGAAAAGAAACAGCGGCGCGGGAAACGTGCCGCCGAGCTGCGACCACATGAAAAATGTGGACTGGCGGGCCGCGCCGCCCAGCCAGGCGTCGTAGCAATGCGTCTGGAACATGAGCAGGCAGGCGAGTCCGCGCAGCCAGTCAATGTACGCCAGCCGGGATAATGGCGCAGCCATTCACAGCAGTATAGAGGGATGTTGGAATCTTAGGAGGCCAAGAGAAAACTGGGTGCCCCATCCTCTCGCGTTCCGTGCGAAAGGGTCGGAATCCGACAGTCTGCGCACCCGACTACGCCGCCTTCGCACGCGGTCCCGGCGGTTTCACCCGCGCCGCCTGCAGCACCAGATACTTCCCTCGCGGCCCGGCCAGAAACCGCGCCAGCAGTCCGGCAACGCGTTCGAGCAGGACCTGCTCCTCTGAGCCGAAAGCATAATCGCGGTCGCTTTCCACGTTCAGGAAGCCAAGCTCGCGTCCGCCCACCCGCATGGCGACGACGATTTTCTGGCGCGTTCCTTGCACCGCAACCTGGTTGGGCTTGATGAGAGCTTCCTCCAGCAGCGCCGACGACGATTTTTCGTCCAGCGTCAAATAAATTCCCACCCAACTAAAGTGCCTGCCTTCGCACAGCAGCCCGGCAATCTCTTCGAGCGGCGAGTGGTGAAACGAAGGACGATTCTCCGCCAGCACTTTCTTGACGTCGGCAAGCAGGTCGCGCGTGGAGCGGTAAGTTCTCAAGGGGCTCCTGAGGGACATGGCGGTCGCAGAGTAGTTTAATGCGCGCGGGGATGGGGGTCAAAGGGGGAGGGAGCACTCTGGTTCCGTTTTCCGGAACAAGATGAATTATCTAGTCTGCGGTGTGCGCAGGGGGAGTACAGGTACGTGGTAAAGAAGGCGTAGGCAATTTAGTGCGCCGTACTTCGCGAGAGTTGGCACATTCACCTGCGGATCCGACGGCGATGCACAATACGTGATGTTCATCGATTTCTAGTCGCTTGGACGGACCGGTTGTGCAGATCGATCGCGTCAGTGACATGCTGTTCATGGCTTTGCGGCACGGTCCTTCGCTTCGCCAGCTATCTGACGATTCGGTCAAGCGATAGTGACCTTAAACCAGCTGCGTGCGCTGCACCATCAATGTGGTTATCAAGGCTGGCCTGAAAACGTTCGAGGTGTTCGCCGCTCAAAGCGACGCAGTACATCAAGGTTCAGGAACAGCGATGACGCTCGGAAACAGGCATCTGCGCAATCGATCAGCGCTCAGTTCAGAAGATCGCAATGTTGACTCACCTACGCGCATGATTTATCGGAGGGCCTCATCCGCCGTCTTGCGACCTCGCAGCCTTTTCCACGATGTATCAGGGACAGCCGACCGTGCCAGGTCTAACCTGGACGCGTATCGTCGAAATGGATCTCGGGCAAATGGAAACGAAGATTCGCGGAAGATGCTGGGTCAGTACGCACGTACGCACGACCTTCTTTTCGGTGCCGTCCTCCACGACGTGCGGAACGCATTGGCATAAAAGACCTGAAGTGCAGGATGACGTTTCCGTGCTGCTTTGGGACTATCTGCCGACCAAGCATACTAAGAAGCTTGTCGGTCGGCTGGAGCAATCGGAAGTAGCCGACTTGGCTCGGCGTCCGTCAGCGGTGGCCGTCCTGGAGATGTCTGTACTTATCGTTCCAACACAACAATGGTGCTGTTTTGCATCAACTGGGTACACTACGAAGGACAGGAGGAACACACGGAGGAAGCAAATGCGTGAAATGCTGTACTTGGGAGCTCCGGCCTGCTTTATGAGGATCGAGAACATACAGGTCGCGACGATGAGGTTATCGTAAGTGCGACCTTCAGCTCACTGCGGAGAGTTCTACGCTTGGCGGGGATGTACTTAAGAGTTCAAGGTCGGGGCGGGATGCCTTTCGAGTATGCTCTTCCAGTTCCGGCCGGGTGTTGTCGGCACGAGCATCAAACCTTGCGGTTGCTGCAAATCGCGGCGCTCACTGCAGGCAGTATAGGCGGATCGCAATCAGGCGGCGGACGCTGTCGGAGGCAAACCTTGGGTAAGAATGTCTGCCGAACGGACATTGCTGGTTCGGGCCAGTGAAAGAGATACTACAAAATCGATATCGAGTATCTTCAACTACGTGGAATGACACATTTCGTCCGGCGACGCAGATCCTAACCAACAGTCGATGTAACAGGCGCGGGCAAAAATGCACCACCTTCGACGAAGCAGGTTCTTAATCGGGATCGCAGCATATTGCGGGGACAGGCCTTACCTGCAAGCTTGGGGTGGGTATCTCCCATCGGGTGATGAACCAACGTCGCTGAAGATCCCAAGCGGCAAGCGCTCGTGCCTCAATGCTTCATCGGTGGCTGCGATGGATGGCTGTGATGCACTTGGGTATACTGTGCAGGCGACGCGAGATCTGCGGGCCGATGTATGCGGGCTGAAAGCTTGATCAGGGTACCCAACGTGAAATGACGGTGCGGCGACTGTCACGAGGGCCATCACGTCAGCGACGACTGATGCGTCGGCGGGCTGGCCCATCCTTTGCATCACCGCCTCCATTATCCCAAAACCTTGATGCCCCACCCTTTTTGCACAACCCGAACTGAGGCTGCCCCATCCCTTCGCGGTTTTCGAAGGGTGGGCGTCTCGGCGGCCTGCGCTCTGAGGGTTTGGCTTACCGATCACCTTGCTCTCGACCGGACGTTGTTCGTCCGCCACCACTAGCCCCACCGCCGGGAGCGTACACCGAGCTACTCCGGCGACAGATGGGCCAGATTCGCGAAGAATGAATTCGCACTGTCTCCGATTGCAAAGGGAATGTTAGAGACGAACGCCTGCTGCAAGCGTCCGTGGTCGCCCACCTTTTGAAAACCGCAAAAGGTGGGGCAGCCTCAGTTGAGAAAAAGTACAATCAGAGAATGGCAAAGGGTGGGCCAGCCAGCCGCTTGACGAGCATCTTGCATCAGGTCACGACGCACTCAGGTACAACCACGTTGGATGGCGCAACTTACGTCTATGACGCGGCGGGGAATCGTACTTCTAAAACGGATAAACGGACGAACGTAATCTCGACGTTCTCCTACGACCCGCTGTATGAATTAACGCAGGTGCTTCAGGGGTCAAACACCACCGAGAGTTACGGATACGATGCCGTCGGCAACCGCCTCAGCTCGCTTGGAGTTTCGCCCTACAGCTACAACAGCTCGAACGAACTGACCTCGACGCCATCGGCGACGTACACGTACGACAACAACGGGAACACGTTGACCAAGGTCGACTCAACAGGGACGACAACATATAGCTGGGATTTTGAGAATCGGCTGACCTCAGTGGTTCTTCCCGGCTCGGGCGGGACCGTCAGCTTCAAGTATGACCCGCTCGGGCACCGGATCCAGAAGACATCAGTCAGCGGCACGACGAATTACGTTTATGATGGAGCCAACGTTTTGGAAGAAGTGGACGGTTCTGGAAATGTTTTGGCCCGTTATGTTCCAAACCTCGGTGTTGACCAGCCGCTTGCTTTCACTCGCGGTTCGACAACAAGCTACTACGAAGGCGATGGACAGGGGTCGGTCACTTCTTTGAGCAACTCCTCCGCTGCACTGGCGAACACCTACACCTACGATTCCTATGGAAAACTAACAGCATCAACCGGGACGATCACGAATCCCTACCGGAATACGGGCCGCGAGTTCGACTCTGAAACTGGAGCCTACTATTATCGCGCCAGATACTACGATACCAGCGTCGGCCGCTTTATCAGCGAAGACCCGATCGGGTTTGACGCTGGCACGAATTTCTATCGGTATGCTTTGAACAATCCCATCAGATTCAGTGATCCGTTTGGAAATGATGTCTGGCTCGAAGGCCCGAGCGGCAACGAACCAACCGGTCATCTCAGCATCAACGTGGGTGACCCGAACGGCAATTACGATTCCTATAGCTTTGGCGTGAATGGTGATTCGTGGTTAGGCGGGGAGGTTTACAACGACACGTCTCACGGCGGAGAGATTCTCCACGATTATTATCTACACACAACGGCAGATGAAGATGCAAGAGTGAAGGCGCTGTTGAACGCTCAATTGGGGAACAAGGCCCCCTACCGACCGTGGCGGACATGCCGCAACTTCTCTCAAAATCAATTCAACAAAATCAAGGGCTTAGGCATTGGCACAGCGGGACCGCCGCCGCCGCGAAGCCCAGCTCCAGGCTCTAAGCCTTGGACGGTTCCGTCCACAACCTCAACCTCAGCGTGGGACTGGTTGAATCTGAAAAGCATACTCAGTTCAAGCTCTACCAAGTCAAATTCGAGTTCGCACTAATGAAGGGATCACGGATGGTTAAAATGCTCGTCTTTTCTGGAGTTCTGATCCTTCATTGGATCGTCCAGTTTATGGCGTGGAGTTATGCTGAACACAGCACTCCAATGAGAGTGCTCTGGAACATATTGGCGACACCGCTTGTTCATGTGGGTGGTTCAATTACGAATCAGTACTTCTGGATTGTTGCAACGGCAAATAGCGTTCTCTGGGCGGCAATCCTGACGTTCGTCGTCACCCGATACGCCTTGAAGCAGTAGGCATTGATGTACGACAGGCGGGTTGGCCCACCCTTGTACAATTCCACACCTCGGTTGCCCCATCCTTCGCGGTTTTCGAAGGGTGGGGCACCGCAGACGCCGACATCCCGGGCTTTCTTCCCTGACGCCATCGCGTCCTCTCAAAGTCCGAAGAAAATCTCGTCGCGCACGGTGTCGAATGCCCACCCTTTCGCAAAGAACGCGAAAGAATGGGGCACCCTCACATCGGGTGATGCACGGGAAGAGCAGAGCCGTCTGCAGCGGTATTCTCCGCCTGCAATCGTTCCTCGCCGGAATACACTGAGGAAGCGCTGTCCCACGTAGGAAATCCGACCAGCGTCATCCCGGCTTCGCGGGCCAGGCGCACCGCCAGACTGGAGGGCGCGGAAACCGACGCCACCAGCGGCACTCCCGCCAGCAGCGCTTTCTGGATGATTTCGAAGCCGCCGCGACCGCTGACCATCAGCGCGTAATCGGCGAGCGGTGGCTGGACCTGTCCGGCGAGAAGCGCCCAGCCCACAACTTTGTCCACGGCGTTGTGTCGGCCGACGTCCTCGCGGAGGACGATCAGTTTTCCTCGGGCGTCGAACAGTCCGGCGGCGTGCAACCCGCCGGTGCGGTCGAAGATGCTCTGTGCGGCTTTCAAGGTGTCGGGGAAAGTGCAGAGCACCGTGGGGTCGAGAAAAAACTTGGGATTGGGCCGCCGGATGCCGCGCGCCATCACCGCGTCGATCGACGCCTTGCCGCAGACACCGCAACTGGAACTCATGAAAAAATTCCGGCGAAGTTGCTCGGGTTTCAATGACGCGCCCTTCAACCGCACGCGCACGACGTTGCCGCTGGCTTGCCGCGACGTTGATTTAGTCTTGACGTGCTCCAACGACAGAATCTGTTCGCGTTTCTTAATCAGGCCTTCAGTGAAGAGGAAACCCGCCGTCAGTTCCAAATCGTGTCCGGGCGTGCGCATGGTGACGCTGAGAGGCGTTCTGCCAATGCGAATCTCCAGCGGCTCTTCGGCGACCAGGTAATCCTGCGCGCGCTGGACGTTTCCGTCTTGCCATTCCGTAACTTGGGTCACGTCAATGCTGCGTGGTTTGGGCGGCATGAGTTCTCAGTCGGCATCGGCGGGTTTCGTAGCCGTGCGGATTACCTCTACGACGGTGTTGTAGTCCGGAATGCCGCTCGCGTCCAGCCGTCCGGCGGGAATGAGCACGTTGGCCTCGGGCCAATGGGCTTGCAGGCAACCGGGCTTGATGCGGTCAATCTTCAGGCGGCCGCGCAACTCGCCAAGTTGGTTTCGCAAGGTAACGGAGTCGCCGTTGCGCAGGCCGAGCCGCTCTGCATCTTCTTTGGACATGATGATGTCGTCGCGCCGCGCGCCGGTGATGGGATCGTTCTGGTCCAGCACCATACTGTTGAATTGCTTCCCGCGCCGCGTTGTCAGCAGAAAGGATCCCTCGGGAACGCGATCTTCGGGTAGCGCGATTGCGGTGAAGTGGCCTTTGCCGTCAGGGGTCAGGAATCTTTCCGTTAGAAGCCGGCGTCCGCCGTACTGGAAGTTGTCGCCCTTCTTGCGCATCGCGCCAATGCCGCGATAAGTCGGGCAAACGCGATCGATCTCGGCGCGGATGTCGTGCGTGTCCTTCCAGGGGAAGATAGTTGCCGTGCGCTTGGGATCGAACTTCCTGGCGACCAGGACCGGAATCTCCCACTCGTCGAGCGCCTCCGCCGGGCGCGGACCGGGAATCTCGGGGCTATAGATGATGCGACGCTCAGTGCTGGTTTCGGTGCCGCCGCCGCGTTGCTCGTAGCGCGTCCGCGAAGGCAGAATCACGGCAGTTTCATTCGGATCAACCAACATGGTGCGGTTCACAACGATGTCCTGATGCACGCGCAATTTTATTCGGCCTAATGCCCGTTCTACCAATTCCGGCTCAGGCAGAGTTTGTTTGAAGTTGCCGCCGCTCTGCCAGAGGACGTCGATATCGCCGCGCTCGGCGGCGAGCACCATCTCGGTCGCGGTCAAACCCTTCCATGCCGGTGGCTCGAAGCCCCACATTTCCGGCGCGGCAAACTTCCTGGCATTTTCCTCGTTGACCGGAGATCCCATCACATACGCGTTGGGCATCGCGCCCATTTCTGCACCACCCTGCACTCCGCTGTGTCCGCGGATCGGCATCAGGCCGGTGTGGGGGCGACCTACGTTGCCGCGCGCTAGTTGCACGTTCACGATGGCGCGAACGTTGTCACTGCCAAAGGCGTGCTGCGTAATGCCCATGCTCCAGGTAACGATGGCGTGGCGTGCCTTGCCAAATGCTTCCGCGAAGCGGTACATGTCGGCACGCGTCTGCCCGGCGCCGCGCTCGAGCTCCTCCCAGGAGAAGCTGCGGGCCTTGGATTCCACGTCTTCCCATCCGGCCGTACGTTCATTAATAAATTGGCGGTCGAACCAGCCGTTTTCAATCACGTGCTTGAGTACACCGTAGAAGAAGGGGATGTCGCCGCCGGTGTGAATCTGGAAAAAATCGTCAACGATCTTCGTCCCGAACAACGCGCTCTCGACTACCGAGGGCACCCAGTAGCGCTCCAGTCCAGGTTCGAAATAAGGATTCACCAGGAAGATTTTGGTCCCAGCCTTCTTGGCGTAGTGCAAATACTTGATCGCGACTGGCTGGTTGTTGGCGAGATTTGTGCCCACCAGAACCACAAGGTCGGCCCCTACCCAATCCGAGTAGGAGCAAGTCGTCGCGGCACAGCCGACAGTCGCGCTCAATGCGGCAGTCGAAGGCGCGTGGCAAATCCGGGCGCTGGTGTCCACGTGGTTGGTCCCGATGAAGCGCGCGACTTTCTGATGCGCGTAGTAAGCCTCGTTGGTGAGTCCGCGCGAAGTGACGTACCAGGCAATGCGATGAGGATCGATTTGGCGCAGCTCCTCGGCGAGCAAGGTGGTTACTTCGTCCCACGAGACTCTGCGGAAGCCTTTGTTCCCGCGGCGGCGAATCATCGGCACCGAGAGCCGACCCAGCTCGCGCAGTTCTTTTTCAGTCTTGACGCGAAGACTGGCTACGTCTTCCAGCAGGTGCCAGTCCATGGACGGCATGGTGTTCAGGCGCAACAACTCCAATCGGACGTTGCAGAGGTGAACGCCTTTCATGGTCCAGTCGCGCAGGCCGCTGGTGCCCAGAGCGCAGCCGTCGCAACAACCGTCGCGCAGAATGCGCCAGGCATAACCGAGATTGTCGCGGTTCTGCGCAATGCACCTCACAATGTCTTTGTAGGCGTTGGGATGGGGTTGATTTACACCATACGGAACCAGGCTGACCCACTGCTTCGGGTCCCATCCCTTGGACTTGGCCTCGGCGTGGCTGTCAGGGCTGATCTTCAACGTCGCTCCCTTGGGTGGGGTTTCCCAGTTCGTCAATCCGAATCAGCAGTATATCCGTCGGGTTTGACCTTGTGCCGCTAAGATGTTATAAAAGCTAGTTTTGTGCGGCCTCTCAGGGAGGTTCATGCTCCCAGTCGCGAGCAGGCTGCATGGAACGTCGGACGCGGCCAAGCTCAACAGTCCTCTAACTAGTCTTGCTTGCGTGGAAGCGTGTTCGGAAGGCGGCAGTGCGCTCCCGTGCCTGGTTCTGCGAAGAGCCGTGCGCGTGAAATCGGCCGCAGATGAAACGGCAAATCGGCCTGAACGCGTAGTCATTTTCATCATCATATTGGAGGAATTCCCATGCGCAACTGGCTCACCAGTCTTGCGTCCCAAGGTTTGAAGTTTGCGGCGATTGCCGCATCGTTCGTTGCTCTGAGCGTGTCTGGGGCTTTCGCCCAGTCGGAAACTGTCGGTGGCGAAGCCAACCTGAAACTGCCCGACCTGCACAGCGTCACTTTCTTCAATGGCTGGGACGGGCATTTCCTGCTCCTGATTGGGATCCTGTTCTGCATTTTCGGACTGGGATTTGGGCTGGCGATTTATTCGAAGTTGAAGAACCTGCCGGTGCATCGTGCGATGCTCGAAATTTCTGAGCTGATTTACGAGACCTGCAAAACCTATCTCATCACGCAGGGAAAATTCCTCCTTTTCCTGTGGGCGTTTATCGCTGTGATCATGGTGCTGTACTTCGGAGTGCTGGCGCCGGTGCATCCGGTGGCGACCACGTTGCCGATCATTCTGGCGTTCAGCCTGGTCGGAATCGCGGGCAGCTACGGCGTGGCGTGGTTTGGAATCCGGGTGAACACGTTTGCGAATTCGCGGACGGCGTTTGCCAGCCTGGGCGGCAAGCCGTATCCGATTTACCAGATTCCGCTGGCCGCGGGCATGAGCATTGGCATGATGCTGATCAGCGTTGAGCTGCTCATCATGCTGATCATTCTGCTGTTTGTGCCGCGAGAGTATGCCGGCCCGTGCTTCATCGGATTCGCGATTGGCGAGTCGCTGGGCGCGGCCGCTCTGCGAATTGCGGGCGGTATTTTCACCAAGATTGCCGACATCGGCGCCGACCTGATGAAGATCGTCTTCAAGATTAAGGAAGACGACGCGCGCAACCCGGGCGTGATTGCCGATTGCACCGGCGACAATGCCGGCGACTCGGTTGGCCCCTCTGCCGACGGATTCGAGACTTACGGAGTGACCGGAGTCGCGCTGATTACGTTCATTCTGCTGGGCGTGAAGAGTCCCACCGTGCAAGTGCAACTGTTGGTCTGGATTTTCGTGATGCGCGTGGTGATGCTGGTGGCGAGCGCGTTGGCGTACTTTCTGAATGGCGCGATTGCGAAGGCCAAGTACGCGGGCAAGGACGAGATGAACTTCGAGTCTCCACTGACTTCTCTGGTGTGGATCACGTCGTTGGTCTCGATTGCGTTTACGTTTTTCATTTCGCACGTCATGATCCCCGACATCGGCGGCGACGATACGCTGTGGTGGAAGCTGGCGACGATCATTTCCTGCGGAACGCTGGCGGGCGCGATCATTCCCGAACTGGTGAAGGTGTTTACTTCCACCGAGTCACGGCATGTGAGAGAAGTGGTGACCTCGGCGGACGAAGGCGGCGCATCGCTGGGAATTCTTTCCGGCTTCGTGGCGGGAAACTTCTCTGGATACTACTTGGGCTTGACCATGGTGATCCTGATGGCGACCGGATATTGGGTGAGCCTGTATGGTCTGGCGGAGCATGCCAGCATGATTGCGGCGCCCGTATTTGCGTTTGGACTAGTGGCGTTCGGATTCCTGGGCATGGGGCCGGTCACCATTGCTGTTGATTCTTACGGCCCAGTCACCGACAACGCGCAGTCAGTTTACGAGTTGTCGCTGATTGAGCAAGTTTCTCCGGCGGAAATCAAGCGCGACTTCAACGTGGACGTCAACTTCGAGCGCGCGAAGCATTTGCTCGAAGAGAACGACGGGGCGGGGAACACCTTTAAGGCGACGGCGAAGCCGGTGCTGATCGGAACCGCAGTTGTCGGCGCCACCACCATGATTTTTTCCATCATCATGGCGCTCACCAACGGGCTTACCGCCAACGTGGATAAACTCTCCATGCTGCACGCGCCGTTCATGCTCGGCCTAATCACCGGCGGCGCCATCATTTACTGGTTCACCGGTGCTTCCACGCAGGCGGTGACGACTGGCGCGTATCGCGCGGTGGAGTTCATCAAAGCGAATATCAAGCTCGACAGCAACAGCGCCGCGAAGGCGTCGGTAACCGACAGCAAGAAGGTTGTGCAGATCTGCACCCAGTATGCGCAGAAGGGCATGGTTAACATTTTCCTGGCGGTGTTCTTTTCGACGCTGGCGTTTGCGTTCGTCGAGCCGTTCTTCTTCATCGGATATCTGATCTCGATTGCGATCTTCGGTTTGTATCAGGCAATCTTCATGGCCAACGCGGGCGCGGCCTGGGACAACGCCAAGAAGATCGTCGAAGTCGAGCTGAAGCAGAAGGGAACGCCTCTGCACGATGCGACGGTCGTTGGCGACACGGTCGGCGATCCATTCAAAGACACGTCGTCGGTGGCGATGAATCCGGTGATCAAGTTCACCACGCTGTTCGGACTGCTGGCGGTTGAGCTGGCGGTCTCGTTGGCTGCCAAGAACAGTACCCTGACTCACGTGCTGGCGCTGGCCTTCTTCGTAGTGTCGTTCTTCTTCGTGCACCGCTCGTTCTACGGGATGCGGATCGGGGCGGACGCGAAGTAGAGATTTCTTCGCTCGCCGAGAAAAAACTTACGGCCTCAACGTGCGGATGTAGAGCACGAGCTGCCAGCGTTGAAGCTCTGGCAGTTTGCTGAACGACGGCATGCCGCGGGTGGCGTTTCCGTTGGTGAGCTTCCAGAAGAGAACGCCGTCGGTTTGCTGCTGAACTACCGGCAATTGCAGGTCGGCGGAATGTTTGGTTTCGATTCCCGTCCCCTGCTTGCCGTGGCATTCCGCGCAGTTGCGGAGGAAGAGTTTGCGGCCTCCGGCGGCGGTCTCCGCTTTTGAGGCAAGGGGATTCTGCCGTGCGGCCGATTCTGCCGGAGCATGCCAGGTGGGATCTTGCTGGTAGCCGGGATTTTGCGCCAGCGACATTCCCACCCCCAAGCTCAACACCAGCAACACCGCGCTAATTCCACTCCTGCCAATCTGCTTCATTGCTTTCGTCCAAAGAGCCTCGCGACTGTGCTCCCGAAATTCTGCACTTCATAGGTATATCCGAAGCGCAGAAGAACAGCGCTGCTTTGCTGGGTTAGTCCGAAGCCGGGCGAGAAACGCAGCGTCGAGTTGTCGCTGACCGCCCACGACAATACTGGCGAAATGTAGTGGGCAGTGTTGTGAACGCCGAAGTCTAGGGTGCTGCCGAGGCCACCGTACATTTCTGCACCCACGATGAAGTTTTCGCGGCAAAGACGGCAGTTGGCGCCCGAAGCGAGGGTAGCCAGCGGCCGCGAGGCGCCGAAGGAGTAGCCAAACTCCACGCCTTCGGACTGGGAGAAATTCTTCGCAATTATGAAGTTCTCGGAAATATTCCAGTCGTGGTAGTCGCTGGAAAGAATCAGTTTGCTTTCCAATTCATGGTCGCGCTCAGGTGTGAGGAGCGCGTTGCGGGAAGTCAGGTCGGGGCCGCCGCCTTCGATCTCTTTCTGTATCCGGCTGGCCTCGTTGATGTTTTCGTACTCGATATAAAGCACCGGATTGATCCAATGCTCACGCTTTAACGGCTTGAAGCGATTTTCCAGACGCCATCCCGTAAAAACCGTGCTGTCTCCCCAGGTTGACTGGCCCTCGAGGTAAAGCTCAGAGGTCCAGCGCGCAGTGACGCCGTACTCCAGCTCCAGGTAAGGCGCGAAGTACGTTTGCTGCCCGCCTCTCGGTACGCCGCCGGTGCTGGAGGCTTCGATGTCGAGATTGCCGGGTTCTTCCATGTGGTGGGTATAGGTGACGAAAAAAGGGCTCTCCTGCGCGAAGCAGCGCACGGAAATCAGCGAAAAGGCGAGCAAGATAAAAAAAGATAACTTCAGCACAAGTTTAGTTGCAACTCAGTTGCATAATCATCGTAAAGTGAGGCGAACGCCGCGTCAACGGCGCTGAAAAGTTTCTGTTTCAGCGGGATTGCAACCAGTTGCAACCGTCATCCGGAAGAAGAAGCGGATGCGGAGCGGCAATCCGCGCAATAGCCGCCAACCTCGAGCCGGCTGACCACGATGTGGAAACGGCAATCGCGTTGAATTTGCCCCTTGAGCCGGTCGAAGAGGTCGCTTTCAAATTCGGTGATCTTGCCGCAGCGCAGGCACGCCATGTGAATATGATCGCGCTGAGGCCGGCGCTCGTAGAAATGTTTCTCGCCCTGCATGTGCATGAGGTCGAGTTCATCCACCAGGCCGTGGCGTTTCAGCAGTTTCAGAGTACGATAAACCGTGACCCGGTCTATACCAGGATCCAGTCGGTGGGCCTGGCGCAGGATCTGGCTGGCGTCCAGATGCTGTTTCGCGGTTTCGACGACGCCCAGAATGGTGCGGCGCTGGTGAGTAAGACGAACGCCGCGTGATGTGAGCGCAGCTTGCAGGCGCCCAGGAGCTTCAGTTGCGGGAAGCGGCATAAGAAGTGTTCCGGTAGATGAAACTCAGTTGCAACCAACTAAGTGTACCGAAACCGGATGCCTGGACTCAAGGAGTCTTTAATTGCGGCTAGTTGTCGCCTCGCATTTTCATCTTTACGCTGTGCGCGAGTTTCTCGATCTCTTCAGCCTTCTTAATTACGTCCAGCGACATGACGTTCTCGTTGGTCTTGTCCACATATTCCTTCAACTCGGTGGAAAGCTTCAGCAGTTTCGCGGTATCGCGCTTCAGGTCAGCCTGGCGTTGCAGGTTAGCCTTTTTCTCCATGTCTTTCTGAACCTTGTCAGGGATCGACGATTCATCATCGTCGCGGTGGGGGACGGCGGTTGGTTCAGGCAGGTTCACACCCTGCGGGTGGGAGCACACCGGAAACGTCAACAGGGAAAGCGCCAGGAAGAAGAAAAAGGTCGTTCGACGCACTGTGGGCCTCGCTCGGAAAAGACTGCCCTAGATTATATCTGCTCCCGCTGCGTGTTCTCCGCTGGTTGTTATAATCAAGCACTGCAATGGCCTCCTGGATACTAGAAACGCCGCCCCTTACTGAGGGAAACGTCCGAGCGCTGATGCGCGACTGGCGCGAAGACACCATGTCGTTTCTGCGCCACGATGCGCCCAAGATCCTTCTGGTGTTACTCGTGGCCTACGTGCTGACGCGGATTGCGCGTGCCATTGCCCTAAGAAGCGCCGATTTGCACGTGCGCAGCCTTCCCCCCGGGGTACGGGTGCAGCAGGTGCGGACGGTCGCAGGCGTGGTGACCAGTATCACCGTTTTTGTAATTTTCTTCGTCGCTGCCCTCGAAGTGCTTTCGTTGTTGGGATTGAACCTGGGCCCCATGTTGGCTAGCGCTGGAATTGCAGGGCTGGCCATCGGTTTCGGCGCACAGGCACTGGTGCATGATTTTATCAACGGGTTCTTCATCCTTCTGGAGAACCAATACGACATCGGCGACACGGTCCGCATTGCCGGAGTAAAAGGCACGGTCGAACGCATGAGTCTCCGCCGAACGGTGCTGCGAGATGATGATGGCACCGTGCACACAGTTCCCAACAGTTCAATCCAGATTGTCTCCAACGCTACGCGCGATTGGTCGCAAGTCGCACTACGGGTGACTGCTGCCTACAGCGAGCCGGACGAAAAAGTTGCCAGGCTTTTGCGGCAAGTCGGAGAAGACATATGCCAGGACCCGGCTTTTGCCTTGGACATTGTGAGTCCCGTCGATGTGGCGGGAATCGAGCGGGTCGGCAACGGCGAGGTTGAATATTTGATGCTGTTGAAAACGCGTCCCAACAAGCAGTTTGGGGTGAGCCGCGATCTGAGACGGCGAATCAAAGAATCATTCGAGAAGAACGACGTTCAGGCGGCGGGGCCGTGGCGTATTTATGTCATTGACCAAGGGACGGGAAAAGCCTCGTAGCGATTGCATTTTATTTCTGACAGCGCGGGCAATAGTGGCTACTGCGTCCGGCGATGACAATCCGCTTGATGGGAGTCTTGCATACTCGGCAGGGCAAGCCTTCCCGGCCATAGACCCGGTGCTTAAGCTGGAAGAAACCTTCTTCGCCGTTGGCATCAACGTAGTCGGAAACGCTGGAGCCGCCCAGTTTGATCGCCTCTTGCAAAACTTTTTTGAGCGAGGTATGCAGTCGGCGAAGTTCGTCGTGAGTTAGCGAGGCGGCTCGGCGCCGGGGCCGGACGCCCGCGCGGAACAAAGCTTCATCGGCGTAAATGTTGCCGACACCGCTCAGCAATCTCTGGTTCAAAAGCGCGCTCTTGATGGGAGTCTTGCGTTTGTGAAAGAGGGCCGCGAAATCGTCGAATGCGATTTGCAACGGTTCCGCGCCGGGGGCATCGAATTTTTCGATGACGCTAAGGCGGCCGAAGCGGCGAGGATCGACAAAACGCAGTTCACGCCCCGAGGCAAGTTGCAGCACCGCATGCGTGTGTTTCTCCAATTCCACTCCGGGCGCACACACCAGCAGACTTCCCGTCATGCCGAGATGAACGATCCATTGCGCCGGAGCGGCTGTGCCACCAGCAGACTCGAGATCAAAAACAATATGCTTCCCCGCGCGGCGGACGGTGGAAATGCGCTTGGCTTGCAGCGTGGCGGCGATTTCTGCAGCGGGCGACTTGAGCGGCTCCGGTTTCGAACCCAGCCATACCGATTCGATGACATCGCCGGAAATTCGCTTGGCGAGGCCGCGCGCGATGGTTTCGACTTCGGGGAGCTCAGGCATGGAGAAAGCGATTGAATCATTGAATCATCGGGGGATTGAATCATTGAAAAGCCGGCAGCGTGGGTTCAGTGATTCAATGATCCGATAATTCAATTGGTCCTACTCCATTCCTAATTGCCAGAACAAAAACGAATAAATGTCCGTCATGTCCTCGACTTGTTTGGCAATCGGTTTTCCAGCGCCGTGACCGGCTTTGGTGTCGATGCGCAGTAGGATGGGGCGATTATGGCTCTGGCCGTTGGCGGCCTCGGCTTGCATCAGCGCCGCCATCTTCTTGGCGTGCATGGGATCCACACGTGTGTCGGTATCGGCAGTCATAAATAGAATTGCCGGATACTCCGCGCCGGCTTTCACATGATGGTACGGCGAGTACGCGTAGAGCCAGTCAAACTGCTTCGGGTCTTCCGCCGAGCCGTATTCCGGCACCCAGAGTTTCGCGATCTGAAAATTCTGATAGCGCAACATATCCAGCAGCGGTACTTGGCATATGACTGCACGATACAGATCAGGATGCTGGGTGAGGGCCGCGCCCATCAGGAGGCCGCCGTTTGAGCCTCCGCGAATCGCCAGGTGATCTTTGTCGGTGTATTTTTGTGCGATAAGGAACTCCGCCGCGGCGGCGAAGTCGTCAAAAACGTTTTGCTTCTTGTCTAACATTCCGGCGCGGTGCCAGTCTTCGCCAAACTCGGCGCCGCCACGCAGATTGGCGACGGCAAACACACCGCCGTGTTCCAGCCAAAGATAGCGATCGCCCACGAAGTTTGGAGTCATGCTGATGTTGAATCCGCCGTAGCCGGTAAGCAGGGTCGGGTTCTTGCCGTTGAGGACGAGGCCTTTCTTGTGAAACACGAACATGGGCACGTGGGTGCCGTCTTTGGAGTCAAACCAAAGCTGCTTGACTTCGTACTTGTCTGGATCGATGTCCGGGAGCATCTACCTTGCTCCAGAGCGAAGTGCCGCGTGTTGCCAGGTCAATCTGATAAATCGAATCCGGTACCGTAAAGGAATGGAATGCGAAGAAGACTTCTTTGCGGTCCCACTTGCCTCCCAGCCCGAAAATGCTGCCGATGGCGGGAAGCCGCACGTCGCCGATGGGCTTGCCGTCCACGTTCAGCAGCGTGAGCTGCGAGGTGGCATTCTTTTCGTACTGCGCCAGCAGCAAGCCGTTTACGATTGCGGCCCCCTGGAGCACAGCGTCATTCTGGGAAATGATCTCCTTCCAATTCGCTCGCGCTGGGGCTGATGCATTCACCGCAAACATGCGATAGCGAGGCGCGTCTTCATTCGTGGTGATGAAGATCTTGCCGTTGAAAATCTCACCGCCATAAAGAAAGTTCTGGCCCTCGGTGATACGCACTGGAGGCTTGTGCTCCGCTCCGGGCCGCAAGTCCTGCACATAAAGGTCGGACTTAGTCCAGCCCTGCGCCACCGTGATGAGGAGCCAGTCACCATGGTTCGAGAGATCAACTTCCGGCCAGTCTTCCGCGCCGAGACCTTCGCCGAAAATCAGTGGGTCTTTCGCCGGATCGGAACCGAGCGCGTGATAAAAAACATGGCGGAAATAAACTTCCTGGCCCTCAGCAACGTCGCCTTTCTTCGGATAACGCGTGTAATAAAAGCCGGAGTCGTCCAGCATCCACGCCAGGCTCACGGCCCGGGTGCGCTCGATAGAGTCGGGCAACAGCTTGCCGGTCGCGGTCTCGATGATGTGTAGCGTGCTCATTTCCGAGCCGCTGGGCGACGTGCCGTAGGCCACATATTTGCCGTCGTCTGAAGGAACCCACCAGTCGAGCGCGATGGTGCCGTCGGCGGCAAGTTGATTCACGTCCACCAGCGTGCGGTCATTTCCGTCAACGCCCTCGCGAACGAAAAGCACCGGTTGGTTCTGCGAGCCCCCGCGCTTCGTATAGAAGTAATACTTGCCGCCGATCTGCGGAGCAGAAATTGTGCCGATTGCCATCAGGTCGGTCAACCGTTTATGTAACTGGTCGCGTCCCGGCAACGGATCGAGAACACTACGGGTGTAGGCCATCTCGTCACCGACCCACCGTTTCGTCTCCGGGCTGGCGGCATCTTCCAGCCAGCGGTAGGGATCGGTGATCTTGTGGCCCTGGACCTCATCCACTACGGGCTTTTGCGGGGCCAGGGGAACCGTGGCCTGCGAGGACTTCAGGGCATCCTCCGCGAATAGGGCAGTAGCCGCAATGCCCACAAAAATGGAGATCGAAAGCAAGCGCAGGCCTCCTGACATGTTCACCTCGGAGTTAATTGACGAGCCGGAGCAAAGGTTAGGGTAGCAAAAAATCGGAGCGCATGTGTCCGCGGCCTATGCACCAGCACGGCGTAGAATAGCAATATGCGGCGGGTTTATCTCGACAATAACGCCACCACGCCGGTGTTGCCTGAGGTGTTGGAGGCAATGCAGCCGTATTTCGGCGAGCATTTCGGGAACGCTTCGTCCATTCACCATCATGGACAAGAGACGCGGGCGGCGGTCGAGCGTGCGCGCGAATCGGTCGCCGAATCTCCTGGGATGCCGGCCGGCCGAGGTTGTCTTTACCAGCGGCGGCACTGAGGCCGATAATCTTGCAGTTTTCGGACTAACCCAACCCGGCGATCACGTTATCACTTCGACTGTTGAGCACCATGCGGTGCTCAACTCGTGCAAGCATCTTGCGGAGAAGGGAATTGAGGTTACTTCTCTTCCGGTGGATGGACGCGGCTTGATTGATCCCGATGATCTTCGGCGTGCGCTGCGTCCGAATACCAAGCTGGTGACGATCATGTTCGCCAACAACGAGACAGGTGTGATTCAGCCGGTAGAAGAGATTGGAAAAATCTGCGCCGACGCTGACGTTTACTTTCACACCGACGCAGTGCAAGCGGCCGCCAAGGTTCCTATCCGAGTGAAGGACATCGGGTGCGATTTGCTTTCCATCTCTGGTCACAAGATTCACGCTCCGCAAGGGGTGGGCGCGCTTTATGTCCGCAAGGGGACGACGCTCTCGCCGATGCTTTATGGGGGTAGCCACGAGCGCTCGCGGCGGGCTGGCACGGAGAATGTTCCGGGAATTGTAGGGCTGGGAAAAGCCACGGAGCTGGCAATGAAAGGATTTCAGAACGGTGAGACAGCTCGAATGGCGGAATTGCGCGACCGGCTGGAGAGCGCCATTCTGCAGAATGTCGAATCTGCCGGAGTGAATGGCGCGGGCGCGCCGCGAGTCCCCAACACGACGAACATTTACTTCGACTACATCGAGGGCGAGGCCCTCATCATTGCCCTCGACCTGAAGGGCCTGGCGGTTTCCACCGGTGCCGCTTGCT
The DNA here is from genome assembly GCA_963839975.1 of uncultured Acidobacteriota bacterium. Taxonomy (GTDB): domain Bacteria; phylum Acidobacteriota; class Terriglobia; order Terriglobales; family Acidobacteriaceae; genus Gp1-AA145. Next base: position 323,570 of record CAWIXA010000005.1, read on the forward strand.
CGTCCGGCGCCATCGAGCCTTCACATGTCCTGACTGCAATGGGACTCCGACCCGATCGGGCCCGCGCCAGCATCCGCTTTAGCCTGGGAAAGCAAAGCAGCGCTGAAGACGTGGAGTTCGCGATCGGGCTGGTGCCAGCGCAGGTGGCGAGGCTACGCGAGCTCTCTCCTCTGTACAATAAGGAAGCTGTTAGCTCATAGCTCTACGAGCAATCCAGAATCCCATGCCTGAGCCACACACCATCGCCGTTGCCATGTCGGGAGGAGTTGACTCTTCGACCGTTGCGGCCATGCTGCGCGCCGAAGGCCACAACGTCGTCGGCCTTACTATGCAGCTTTGGAACCAGCGTCGACTGGCTGGGCACGAGGGCATGCCGGAGTCGGTGCAGGGCCGCTGCTGTTCGATCGATGACGTGTACGACGCGCGCCGCGTGGCCGAAACCATCGGTATTCCTTATTATGTGGTCAATCACGAAGACCGCTTCGAGCGCGACGTGGTCCGTCCGTTTGTGCAAGAGTACTTGTCCGGACGCACGCCGATCCCATGCAGTCTCTGCAACAATCACTTGAAGTTCGACCAACTGCTGACGGTGGCGCGGCAAATCGGCGCGGAAGCGGTCGCAACCGGGCACTACGCGCGCGTGGAATTCGACGAAACCAGCGATCGCTGGCTGCTGAAGCGTCCTGCCGATCATTCCAAGGACCAGACGTATTTTCTTTTCGGACTGACCCAGGAGCAGCTCAGCCGAACGATGTTTCCGCTGGGAAATATGACCAAGCCGGAAGTGCGCGAACTTGCCCGCAAGCACAGGCCTGGCGTCTGCGGAGAAGCCTGATTCGCAGGAGATTTGCTTCGTCCCGGGCGGCGATTACAAGAATTTTATCGACGCCTACCTTGCCGAGCAGGGAGAGTCGCTTCCCGACACGGCCGGCGAGCTTGTCACCACCGATGGTCGGGTGATCGGCGAACACGGCGGCATTCACAACTTCACCGTGGGCCAGCGCAAGGGTCTCGGCGTGGCGACCGGTTCGCCTCTTTACGTGCTGCAGATCAAGGGCGACACCCGCGAGGTGGTGGTCGGGAGCGGCGAGAATCTCTATTTGGACACGCTGCGCGTCCACCGCATCAATTTGATTTCCGTGGACGATCTAAGCGCACCGATGCGAGTCAGCGTGAAGATCCGGCACCGCCACGAGGCCGCTGCCGCGACGATTGAGCGGTCCGACGCCGACGAAATTCTGGTGACCTTCGACCAGCCGCAGCGCGCCATCACGCCCGGCCAGGCGTCCGTTTTTTACGATGGAGACCTGGTGGTCGGCGGCGGCTGGATAAAATAGCCGTGGCTGTCGGGATCCAAAGAGCGCTCTCTCCCCCGCGACGATATCGGTTTTCACTCCGCGAGGCCGATGTTATTATTGAGTAGTTATCCGTTTAGCCACACTCCTCAGTAGCTCAATGGCAGAGCATCCGGCTGTTAACCGGAGGGTTGTAGGTTCGAGTCCTACCTGAGGAGCCATTCTTTTGATTCGCCCTTTCATGGGTTTACGCGGCTTGCACCAATTCAAGAACATCGTGTTTTGTAGCCCAATGTAGCCCATCGAATGAAAAGCCCAGCCCAGCACGTTCAACCCATTCCGCCCGCCATTTGCGATCTTGCTGCAAGCCCGTGGCGTACAGATCGGTGATGGTTCGTTGTGTGTGGCCGAGCCACAGCCTTTCGATATCGCCCGGCACCCGCGCCCGGCGAAGGGTTTCGGTTCGGAATCGGCGGAAGGCGTGAAAGCCTACGCAGATTCCGGTTTCGTGGAGCGCCCTGTGCAAATTGCGTGGTGCCATCGGACGCCCGCTCTTGGTTGCGAATATGTACCCGGATTTTCCTGCCACGTATTCACGTAACAAGGCCGCCAGCGGTTCGGCGATATCAACCTCGCGTACGGCGCTGGGCGTTTTTGGTTCTTGTTCAATGCCATGCCAGATTGAACGCCTCACAAAAAGCAACCGGCAATCCGGCGCGAAGCTTGTATCTTTGAGCGCCAGTGCTTCGCCGATACGTAATCCTGTCCCCGACAACAGCGCGAACAGAACAAAGTATCTGCCCTTCGATTTGGCGAGAATCTGCTGAACCCCCGGTTCAGTGATTGTTGGCCTGTACTGCTGTTCCTTTTGAACTATGGGCAACTCGCAAAAGTCGTGGTTCCACACGCGAGGGTAAATTTGTTCGCCATCCTTGTTCACAGCCGATGCCACGACCATCTTCACCACTTGCGAATAGTTCACGATTGTTTTGGGAGCAAGCCCGCCTTCTTGCATGGTTGCAATCAATTCTTTTAACGCCCCATTCGATACGTCGGAAAGCGGCATATCGCCGATGTTCGGCAGAACCCACCGATCAAGAGCGTGCCGCCAGCCGAATACCGTTGCTGGTTTGACCGGACGCCGCTTCCGCTTCTGAACGTTCGTAAGCCACGTGTTCGCTTGAATGCGGAATGTGGTGCCGGGAGTTGTGGTTGCCGCGAAGCTTTCGCTGTTGTTGACGCCTTCGCGTTCGATGAATTCCCGCAATTTGCATCTGGCCGTGCTTTTAGTTCTACAGATGCCAAGCGTGATTGTGCGGCGCTTGCGACCTCCGGGGGTGTCAATCCAAAACCGTCCGTAAGCCGGGGCTGCGGGATTCCACGGATTGCTGTGCTGAAAAACATTGCCTAGTTGACCTGTTCGGCGGCTCAACGATGGGCCTCGTTTCCGCCTTGGGGCCGTTGCTGGTGCGAGAGTAGATTGGTGCGGGGTGGATTGCAACTCCGCGCTGGATTCGGCCCCTTGCTGCATCGAACCTCCGTTGGGTTCGACCACGGGCGAGGCCCCAAGAGGATTGGAGCGGACGCCCGCGTTTCCTTGTTGAAGGAACTTGATACAGAAATTCGTTGATTCAGGGAAACTTGGTCGGCAGCTATCCGCTGCCCACTGGCGGGTACGTGTTAGGGCGCTAATTACTTAGAAGGGCTTCAAATCGTCAACGGGAATGGGTTGTGCGTTGTCCACACTGGCCTGTGCCTGTTCGCGCGCGGCTGCGCGGATATCTTTTTCCTTAACGCACAGCAGGCCCACGTGCGATGGCGGAATGCGAAAGTCTTTCGCCAGTGCTTTTGCATCTTCCCCGGCTAGGTATCGTTTGCGGATTTCCCGCTTTTCATCATCAGTAAGTGGCGGGCGCGCGCGGCGGCTGGAAGGAACGCTATCGGGGAAAAGTTGCTTGGCGACGTTCTCCAATTCGCGCAAGTATTTCATCAGGGTTGCCGGTTCAACGAATCCGTTGTCAAGGGCATACGCGGGCGCGCTCCAGTACCTGTAGGTTCGGGGCTGGCCCCATCTTTTCTTGTTCTGCAATTTGCTGAGGTCGGCCAACCATGTGCTCAGGCGTTCTTGGAAATCTTCCGGTAATGTGCGGCCCTTTGCAGCACGTTGAAGGTATGCGGCTATCACACGTTGGCGGTCAGGGCGGCGGAACCACCACAGGCTAGGCGGCGGCCCATCCTTTACGTGCGGCTGCCGTTGCCATTCATGGCCGCGAACCCACTTCTTAGTCATTTCCTATAGCTTAACACGTTGGCCATCCCGCCGTAAAGGTATCAACTACTATAAAGCCCCTTAGCGACACTCTGCTTAACCGCTAATAAAGCGTCACATGCCTGTGTGCTTTTATGGCGCTGTGCGGATGCGGATGCGGAACCCTTATCAAAAAGGCCGGTGCGCGATTTACGCGCGGCCACCATTTCAAAATCCGGCATCACTGGACGACGCATGGATTGGCGCGTAGAAACGGCCCCTACCGTGCCGAACTGGCCGTATTCAAAGCCGCACGCCATCGGTGTACAAATCCCAACAGTCAGCAATGGAAGCACTACGGCGGGCGGGGCGTCGAATTCCGTTTTGCCGACTTTGCTGAATTTTTTGCAGCGGCTGGCCCAAGGCGAACGCCACAGCACAGCATAGATCGCAGGAACAACGACGGGCATTACGAACCGGGAAATGTTCACTGGGCAACCAAGGTAGAACAGAACAACAATCAGCGGCCCCGGCAGCGGAAGGGTACTTAGAGTGGTTGACACCTTGGAACCGTGAACGCCGTAACACGGCCCGGATTGATTGCAATTAGAACGGTTGTAAGGCCCATTTGTAGCTTGTGCGCGTCATCCGCAGTAGCAGTTCACAAAAAATTCTTAGCACAAAACGATCTTCCTAAAGGCCGCACACCTTTACGGATGGGCCACCGGTGGGGCTGAACCAAACATTCAGCCCCTCCGGGGAAAACCAACGTGTGCCATGTCCACTTTTGAAAACATTCCGGCTGAATTGCGGCAACCCGCGCTGTGGCTGCAATACTATCTGTCGCCCGACCCGAAGAAGCCTGACAAAAAGCCGCGCAAGCACCCCGAGGTTAAGTACGCCACACCTGAGGATCGCATGGAAATCTGCGCAGCCTGGATTACCTGATTCAGAACAGGCGATTGCAGAAGGGCGGAGGGTATCAGCGATACGTGCACCTTGGCGAGGGATTCGTTTACATCGACCTTGACCACGTCCGCGATCCGCAAACTGGCGAAGTGCAAGCGTGGGCCTTGGAACTGATCGAGTTCCTGAATACGTACACAGAAATTTCCGCCAGCGGAGCCGGGTTCCACTTGGTTGCGCGCGGTAGCCTGCCCGAGGACTTCAAAATCGAAACCAACCCCGTCGAAATTTATTCCGGCCACATCCCGAATAAGTTGATGGCGCTAACCGGCAATACGCACGAACTGTACGTCTCGATTGAAACCCGGCAGGTCCAACTTGTACAGATTCTTAAGCGCGCGCAGGGCGGGGAATTCGGGCGCGGCAAATCCCAGCCCCAACGACAGTCACAAGAAGGTAAAAGCCGCGCATTGGCGCGATGTTTTCCACCTGGGGTGTCGAACTGGATTCCACGCCGGGCAAAGTTTTTATCAAAGGGATTCTGGAAGAAGGCATCACGTTTTTGGGGCGCACAGCGGCGTCGGAAAAACGTGGATTGGATTGGCCATATCACATGCGTTATTCAGCGGCCAGCCGCTTTTCGGACACTTCCCGGTTCTGCATCGCGTACCTGTGCTCTATCTGGTGCCCGAAATGGGCGGCAACAAGTTCCGCGAACGCATGGTCAAAATGAAGATTTCACTGGATGGCGGTTTCTTCTGTCAAACCATCCGCGATGGGGCGTGCAATCTGGATGATCCGCTGCTGCTCCAGCGATTGCCGATATGCGGCCCGTAGTGATCCTGGACACGGCAATTCGTTTTCAGGCGGGCGATGAACAATCATCGTCTCAGCAGGCCCAAGGGCTAGGGGCAAAGCTATTCGCATTGATTAGGGCCGGGGCGCAGGCCGTGATCTGTATGCACCATCGGAAGAAAGACCTTTCCGATCAAACCCCGACGCTGGAAAACACACTGCGCGGCACTGGCGATTTCGGCGCGATGGCCGACTGTGTTTGGTGTGCCGAATATCCAAGCAGAAAAGGCGATTCGTCTTACCTGGAAGAATCGAAGATGCTGACCCGCATTGCGCTGACCTGCGTGAAACCGCGCGATATGGAACCGGCTGATCCGTTCGTGATTCAGGGCCGCCCGCACATCGACCAGAAAGGCGATTTTGGCGTGTTGGATTTGCGACCAGAAGAACCTGAAAGCTCGGAACCAAAACCAGACGATCAAAAAGTGCTGATTCTGATTAAGCAAAATCCCAGCATCGGACAGCACGCTATCCGTAGGCAAACCGGATTTGGCGGCAGCCGTGTTGAGCGGATTCTGCGCGATGCCAAGGTTTCAAAGATAAACGGGCTGTGGGTTTTTCCGCCGTCCGAGGATGGGATGCCCTTTGAAAATATCTAGCCCCGGCCCCGCCCGTCCCGCCCTCCGGCAAACCCTAGGAAGGGTTTTTGCCGGGACAGGGGGTTGTTTTTCAACGCCGGGATAGCAAACCGGGACCTCCGGGGACGGGCAATCGTTTCAGGCACTTGTCCCGTCCCGGTTATTTTTGGCTGAGCCGGAGTCCCGGCTGGGTGGTCCCGGCTTGTATGCCGGGACGGGCGGAGCGGGATGGCTAACGAGTTCGCTGACAGTTCGCCAATGGAATCGCAAATCACAACCCGGCAGAGGCGAACGCACTACCAAGCACTCGCCAAGAAGTATCGGCGGATGCAGTTCGCATCAGCGGCGATGGCGATTGGGTCGTGTTGTCGAAATGCCCGCGTGAAGGAACGGAAAGCTGGTGCTATTGGCTAGCTCCCGAGCCAACCTGAAGCTGAGGCGCTGCGGATAGAGCACAACGCGCTTGGTTGCGGAATCCAGTGTCAGGGCCAGCATCAGCATCGGCTGTGGAAGATCACGTAGTTCAGAAAGTGAACTGAAAGGAATTCAGAAAATGGCAGACATGGTTGAGGTGAAGATCTCTGGTTTAGAGGAATTGCAATCGGCGCTGGAAAAGCTTGCGGACAAAGCAGGTACGCAAACGATCCGGGCAGCCGCACGTGAAGGCGGGAAAGTAATTGCGGCAGAGATGGTCCACAAGCGCCGCATGGGGAACCAACACCTTGGCTGACCCTAAGAACTTCACGGTAGGCACACGTAAGCAACGCGGTGAACCGCTGGCAGTGACAGCCCTGATAGGGCCGAACAACCGCAAGATCATCTACCCACGCGATAAGGGCGAAACAAAGAACCTTCCACGCACAGCGGCCGTACATTTCCAGACTGCTGGAATTCGGTAGTGCTGGCCGCGCTAAGAAGGCGTTCCTGACGGCTGCGTTCGAGGTAAGCAAACAGAAAGCCGTGGACAAAGTGATCGAGGTACTACGCGAACGGCTGGGCCTGAACTAAGCGATATGCAAAGCCAAGCCACAGCGCCGCTTGCCAGCCCGGCCCCGCTGCCATCGTCAACTGCATGGATGAATGGCAGGGTCAACCGGCATGCTATCGCTGTGCTGGCAACGTCGCCGCAACACAACGTAGGCGACGCCCGGCGCGCGACCGGGATGGGGAGGGTAAAAAGATTCGTAAATCGTCTTTCCTCGGCGCTTGCCAGTTTCGTATGTGCATTCCCGGTATGACGCCCGCGCAATTTGAATGATGTTGCCGGAACCCCGGCTTAATCCGGGCTAAAAGGAACCGAAAGTATTAGATGAGCCGCCGTGCTGACAATCCGCGCCGAAATCAAACCGCCGCCGAGGCCGCACTTCGCGCGCAGCAAGACGGAAAGGTTTTTGCACTAGGAATTCCTCTGTGTCCCGAACAGTACATTTTCAACAACAAAAAGCTGTATGCAATTTGGCAGCAAAACATCGCCCAACTTTTGAATGAACAATTGTTGGCTTTTTCTGATGGCGATTCGCTGCTGGAACTTTGCAAGGCACAACTGAACGGCCAAAACGAACTGTGCCAGCAGATTTACGACGCCACCTGGGGCCAGCGCACCCGGTTCCCCGATCCGAACCCGCCATCCGAAAACACGTTGGCCGATTTTCTTGCAGCCGTGCAGCGCGAACGCGAAACCTTTTCGCAGCGGATGCGACCCACGCACGCAGTCTGCGGGAGCGCTGCGGGCAGCCCTACACGTGGCCCGAGAACCGGCCTGCCGCAATCGCCCGCAACTACGCCCAGCAGGTAATTCAGGGCCACTCCCTGCCGGGGAAATCTCTGCGCCGGGCCGCTGACCGTTTCATCAAGGATTTAGAAATCGGCCACGAACGCGGAATCTACTTTGACCCGGTTGCGGCGCTGCACATCTGCGTCTTCGCGCAGAAACATTCTGCCGGGCCTGCCGCTGTTGCCCTGGCAGGTGTTTGTTCTGGCGACATTGCTTTCGTTCGAAAAAACCTACCGGCGCACGCCGCTTTTTACTGAGGGCTGGATTTCGTGCGCGAAAAAGAATGGCAAGACCCGCCTTGCTTCCACTGTGGCGTTGTGGGGATTGATTTGCGATCAAGAACAGTACCCGGACGTGTTCAGCGCGGCCACAAAGAAAGAACAGTCCCGCCTTGTCTGGCGCGATGCCAAGCGGGCGGTTCAGGACAACCCGGAATTGTGCGCCCATGTAAAGCGTTGGTCGGGCGCGCTAGCTGTTCCTGAAACCGACGGAAACTTCACGCCATTATCCAGCGATGAAAAAAGCATGGATGGGCTGCGGCCCAGTACGCTGATTGCCGATGAGGTTGCGTTTTGGGGCAATAGGGAACAGTGGGACAAGCTGATAAAAGGAACCGTCAGCCGCGTTTCGCCGCTTACGTTCGCGGTCACGACGGCCGTTAAGCGAATTTCTCTGCATTCGGCAAGTTCGCACTGGGCGAAAAGATTCTGCGTGGCATCATCCAAGATGATTCGACGTTCGTTGCCATCTTTGCGATAGACGCACCGGACAATCCGATGGACGAAAAGTGCCTCGCAAAAAGCGATCCATCGCTGGGCGTTACGTTGCGGCTGGAACATTTGCTGAAAACCCGCGACGAGGTACTGCAAGATGGCAGCGGCCTGAATTCTTGGCTGCAATACCACTGCAACATCTGGCCCGAGGTTACGCTTTCGCGTGCGAACAGCATCCCGGCTGGAAAGTGGGAGGCTTGCGATGGGCGGGATTTACTAGGCGGCGATGATGCGCCTTGGGAAGCAACGCTAAAGTTTCTGCGGCTGAATCTTGATACGCCTTGTTTTGGCGGGCTGGATGTGGGCCTTACCAGCGACCTTTCCTGCTTTGTGCAACTGTGGCCCAGCGCCCGATTCGCGGAAGGCACGGAACCTGTCAAAAGAAAGTTTTAGTCGCCCAATTTTTCATGCCGGAAATCGGCCTGCTGGAAAAGGAGAAAGCGTGGGGCGTACCGCTTTCATCGTGGGTGCGAACCGGCTGGATTCAACTGCTGCCCGGCGATATGGCCGACCCCCGCGAAATTCGCAAGTACATCATCGAAATGTCACACCGGTTTGTGATCCGGGAGATCGGTTTTGACACTTGGAACGCGCAAGTTCTGTGCGCCGAAATAAACGAATCTGGCGCGGCCTCGTGCGTGGCTGTGTCGCAAACGGCAAAGGAACTGACTGCCCCTGCCCGTGATTTCCTAGCGGCGATTCACAACAAAGGTTTGGTTCACTTCGGGAATCCGGTTCTGGCGTGGCACGCGGGCAACGTCGTGTTGGCGGAGAGCCCGAGGCATGGCGGAACGAAACCCGAAAAGCTTTCTGCCAATGAAAAGATTGACGGCGTCAGTGCAACGCTGAATGCGTGGCACCGATTGCTGGCGAACCCGATTGTGCATTCCGTGTATGCCAATCGCGGGATTGTTTATCTGTAACACGTAAACGAAAGTGAGGAGAACGTCATGTCACTGTTGGATGGTTTGAAAACAGCAATTGTGAATGTGCTTGACCCATCGCGCCACAGCGAAAAGGGCGAACTGGAATACCTGCGTAGCGTTTATCACGCTCCCAATGGCAACATCCGCCGCAATCAGTGGTGTCGGCTGCTTAGTGAGGCGGGCAACCTGGTGGGGTTTGAATGGTCATGCGGCTGCGGCATGTCGTTTCAGCTTTTATCTGTGGACGATTGGATGGGGAAGACTCACAACTGTACGGGCTGCAAGACAATGGTTCGATCTGTTGAAATCCTGCGGCATCACGCCCGAGACCCCACACGCTAAATGGCAGGAAAAGTTTGCGACCCTTCCCGTTCGCCCGCGCGTGGCTGGCAAGACGCAAAAACGTTTTGTGGATACTTGGGACGGCAATTCGGACGACGTGAAATGGGAAGGCTCCGGCCCTTCGGTTCCCAAGGCTGGAAATAAGTGATGCGTGCGCCCGCTGTGTGCGCCGAACCCGGGATCGGGGCCACGAACGTTCGCGGTTCCCGCTGGTGCGAAAAACATCAGACCAAGAGTTCGTACCTTGATGCGCAGCGAGCCGCCAGCGTGGAGCGTCGGCGCGATCAACCGTGGCAGGCTTGGTATTCACGCTATCCGTGGACTGGCCCCGGTGGCTTGCGCGCTTTGTGCTTACGGCGCGATCCCATTTGCAAAATCTGCAATCGTGCGCCTGGCGCTACGCAGCCGATCACGTAAAGCCACATCGCGGGAACTACGATCTATTTTGCGATGCAGCGAACCTGCAAGGCATATATAAATATTGCCACAACAGAAAATCCCGCCGTTGAACTAGCCACCCTGGGGCCACACGCCGGAAAAACAGAAATCACTTGGAGCGGGCCAGCAGCGGCACGCAAAGACTCGTAACAGCCAATCGAAAAGTTAGCAAGAGGAGGAATTGTATGCACGTAGAAATCACCCGTACGTCCCGCCGTTTTCATCTACCACCCGACATTGCACAAGTATTCATCGAAGCAGGCCTCGCCACGGAAGTTCCCAAGGCTGCGCCGCCTGCGTTGCCAACTTACTGGGAGTATTTTTGTGGCCCGACCCGGTTCGGCGCGATAGCTGTGTTGCAGCGAAGAAGGGCACGTACGCCGAAATTCTGCACTGTGGAACCCGGAAGATATCAAACGGCATTGGCCAGATTGCCCGGATAGCGTGATTGCTCAGTATCAGGCGACCCCGGTACCCAACCGGATCATGCTGTGAGCACATTCACGCCGTTTCAGCGTTGGGCGCTTGAAAAGTGTTCGGCCCCGGCGCTGGGCCTTGCGCCCCTCGGAACAGGCGCATGTCATGACGATCTGGTGCGCAGGAGCTTTGAAATCAGCTTTGATTTGTGCGCGCAAACCGATCAAGAGCTTGCCCAAACATTTATAGAACTGGGCGGCCTGAAATATCTTGGAGGAAAAAGATGTCCGTAAAGATTGAAACCCGCAGTATGCAGATTCGGACCGCCGCAGGCGACGACTGTCGCTTGGTTGGCCGGGCCGGTGGCCCAAACAGATTCGACAGCCGAATTGATACCGGGAGTTCGGGAACAAGACGTGCCCGGCGCGTTCCGCGATTCGCTGGCATCGGGCAGGGATGTGAAAGCCCTTTTGAACCACGATGCCAAGGCAATCCCGCTTGGCCGGTTGCAGAATGGCACGCTAACCCTCACGGATTCCGATGCGGGGTTGGACATGCGCAAGTATCAGTCTGATAAAAGCATCAGCTCGCACAGGGATGTGTACGCCAGCGTGAAACGGGGCGATCTCAGCGAAATGTCTTTTGCGTTCGGCTGCGATGAGGATGATTTTTCCGACGATTCGTACAACGGCCAACGCTGCCAAGTTCGGAATGTTCGCCGGGCCAAGCTTTTCGACGTGAGCGTGGTCACTTCGCCGTTCTATGGCGCTGGCGCAACTGATGTGGCCGCACGAACCGCCGCCGCCGCCGAAGTTGAAGGCAGAAAAAAGTGGCTGGCCGATCATAGCGGATTGCGCCCAGGCGTTCACGCGCCCACGAAATCAACTTGGCGATGTTGCGCGACTTGAAGATTGCAGGGGTTGACTAAAAAGGAGAAAACGAAATGCCTGATCTACGAAAAGCCGCTTTGGCGGAAGAACAAAAGCTGGCCGTAAAGTACCTCAAACCAGCCACAGCAGTGGTGGAAACTTTCACTAAGTTTGGCGAACTCTGGTTTGCCAATGCACGCAGCAAGCGTGATTGCCATGCGCATTGCGCAGCTTGAGGAGCACTGCGAGATTCTGAACGGCTTTTGCCAATCATTGTCGGCGATTCGTGGCCTGCAAGACCGGATTGCCGGACTGCAAAATGGTGCGCCACCATCAGCGGAAAGTGGAAAAGAGATAAGTTCATGGCCCTGTACAGTTGCAAACGCAATTCGATTCCCTCAAAGGGAAATACTCCGGGTGACGTTTACTACTCGGTGAATTCCGGCGAAACGTTTCTGGTTTGCAGCGACCTAACGCTTTTGGATTTGGGGAATATCCTGCGCGGTTCGTTGCAGGTTGTGCGGGAGGTTGGACCGAAAGGCGAACGGGGCGACCGTGGGCACCAAGGCGAACGCGGCTTGCCGGGAAAAGATGGTGCGGACGGAAAAGATTCACAGGTGCCCGGCCCCGCAGGCGCACAAGGCTCCCGTGGGAACGATGGATTACCGGGAACGCCGGGACGTGATGGCAAAGACGGAAAAGATGGCGCGAACGGTCGAAATGGAAAAGATGGGGCGCACGGACGTGATGGAAAAGATGGCCTGCCCGGCGACGTTCTGTATATTGGGGCCGGATGAATTGAAGGCCGCAACGGAAACAGCCCGGCAAGCATTGCTGGCCCGGCGCGCGGCAGTTCGCGCGGCGATTCATCAAGCCCGCATTGATGCAACCCGACTTGATAACGGAACGCGGGCTGTGTTGTTCAACGCGCTGCGCGATGTGGAGAACGCGAACAACGCTTAAGTTTTCAGGAGGTTTCTTATGGCACTTTTAAGTATCAGTTACAACGCGCTCGATATTTCCGACAACGGAGCCGTACCGGAACAGTTTGATTTAATCGCCGCGAATTGGCGCGGAACTGTCGTCAGCAACGATGGCGGGCGCGTTGTGGTTCGCGTCGACTTCCCGATTAACTGGCCAGCGGCCCAACGGGCACCCGGTGATCTGGATGAATTCATTTTCTACTTGGATGATTCAACTGCCCTGGTTGCGGGCCAATCAGTCTTGTTCGATGTTCGCGCCAGCGGTGAATTTGCCATCGCGGCCAACGTTAACGCTTAAGCTTGTGCGATGAGTCCGGGAGTACTGATTTGCATTTGGGATGGGCGGCTGGGATTTCCCAGCGGAAAAACCTGCATGGGTTATAGGGCCGCCCAATTTTTGATCTCTGCCGAACCGGAACCGCAAAACCTTGTCACATGGCCCTGTTTAGATATGGCAACCACAGCCCTTACAACTGACCGCTGGTCGGGACAGAACCTGAAGCGTTTCGCGCGCGTAAGCGCAAGCGGAGCGACGGCAACATCGCAAAGCACGTTGCGATTCTTGAAAAGCTGGCCGCTGAAAACGGCGGATATCTCCAACCGTCACGTGGATGACCGCGAACGGATACTTCACATCGTACGAGGTGATGAAAGCTTACCCCGCTGTGTTCGCGCACCTGCCCACGAAATCGACAAAGTAAAGTGCATCAGCACAACCACGCTGCAACTGGCCAGCAGACCATTCTGCCACCCGCCAAGTTTCGGAACCTTTCTGAGTACAACGTGCAGGGCGCGCATTTCAACCCACCAGAACTGGCCGTTGATAACGGGCTGTCGGAGGGCGACTGGATGGAACTGGGGCGCACGCTGGCCACGGTTTGCCAATCAGCTTTTTTTGGTGGGTAGGCGATTGGATGCTGTATGGATTCCGAACATTCAAGGGTCACTTACGATCTCGCCCAGCAGGCCACGGGCTACAGCCGCAACGCGCTGTATTCGTGCTCGCATGTGGTGAAACGATTCCCGCCCGAGCGCCGGGTTGCGGCGCTGACGTTCTTCCACCACATCTTGATGGCTGGTTTTCCCCCGGACGTGGCTGATCGCTATCTTGCCGAGGCCGTGGAACTGGGATGGACAGCCCGGCGGATGAAAGCCCTAGCCGAGAAGGAATGTGGCAGAAGACGAAAGAAAACAACGTTATCGGACTCCGTCTGTATATTATCGCCCGCTGCATTACGATGCGCTCAAGGAACGCGCCGGGAGATGGAAGAGCTGGCTTCATCGCGCAAATGGTTGAGGAATACATCGTTGGCAAACCTATCGAACGCTATAGCAATGGGCAGAAGACCCACGCTTGGAAAGCGGCGGTGAAAGGGGCAACAGTATGAGTCAGCTTTGGCAATCCGCAAGAATACGACGTTGGATGAGATGGTCGGGAAGCGCTGAAGCAATCGCCGCTCTGCGTGCTGTGGAAAGCGGCTTCGTTAAATTCACGGCCCGATGGGTACAGGGAAGACTTCTACCGCCTTGGCGTGGGCCGGGACGCGTGGGCAAGGCAATGAAGAAAGCCAAACGCTATCCGCGCCGGGCAAGTTCTATGTGCAGCACGTTCACGCCAGCCTGTTCGATTTTGACGATGCCGTGAACCGGAAAGTATTTTTCTATTGGAATACCCCGACCCTGCTGCTGGTTGATGAGGCGCACGAAATGACTTTGAAGCGCCAGCAATCGAAACTGAAAACGATTCCGAACCGGCCCGACCTTACGCTGGTACTGATAACCAGCGAACCCGACCAGATTGAGGCATCAATCCGTGATCGCTGCGCAAAAATCCGGCTAGGCCCATTAAGCGCCCGCGAACTCGAGCCGATGGTCGAACGTGCCTGCCGGGTTCGCGGCATCGCGTTCGACAGCGCAATTACGCAAGCCTTGAACCGGGCAGAAATCTTTCGGCCCCGCGCCATCCTGAACGTTGTGGATTCGCTTTCGCGTGGCGTGCCGCTAGGGCAGGCAGTCGTTAGGCCAATAGTCCCGGAACACGGCCCCGGCAGTTTGCGCGTACGCGCGCACTTGCGCGCAGCACCGGGCCAAGCAGCCACTCTGCCGCGCCCGGCGCTTGCCGACAGGCTGTTTTCGCCGCAGTACACCGAATGCTACACTGGCGTGACCTTTTTCGACGCCGGGTGAAAATGGGGCTTTCAAGACACATTTCGCAGCTTGCGCAACAACTGCACCTGACGCGTTCGTTCTTGCCGAAATTTATTGGGCCTTGGGCGAAGAAAGAATCAATAAAGTTACACCCAGCGAACAGCAGTTCCGGGACTGGAAGCGCTTCGAAAAATAGGGCTAAATGCAATTCTGGGCGTTTGCTAACGAGCGGCTTGGCTGCAGTTGGCGCAAGACGAGATACATGACATTTGGGATTCCATTGATCTAGACACTTACCGCACGCATCAGCGCCGGGCATTTGTTTTCCAAGATTATTTGATGATTGCTGTGCGTTCCGATCAGTGTTGCGATGTTTGTAAGAGGCGCCCGCCCGAAGTGAAATTAGACATTGACCATGTATTGCCTTCGTCTCGCGGGGGAACAGAACTACCGTTCAATCTTCGTTTTCTCTCCGGAGCAGCATAACCGATCAAGGGGGAATCGCTTCGTTGGGCCGACATTTTAGCAATAAAGTTTTGGCCAAAAGGGCAGACTCACATGAAACGGGTACGCGCAATCTCCTTCAAACAAAAAACGACAACGCTCTATTGCTTCACGATGAGTGCGATGGAACTTGAACCGCTTTGCTATGTCGAGGCCGCCACAAGGGACAGCAGGAAAGGTCTGCAACGAGTCACAGACCAGGTGGCCTAGAGATTGCCGAGTACCTCAATGGCGGGGAACGGGCCATCTTGCCGAACAACATCATCTTGAACCTGACTCCCCAAGTGACGATCTGGAGACGGTGGTGGTGTTGGCGAAGTTTCTTACAATGAGATTGCACGGGAATTGTCAAAGAAGCAGCGAAACATTTGATTGTGTATTATGGCGACATGCCTCTCCACAGCGCACACAGGAAATGGTCGACAGCTCATTTGGGGGTTAACAACATCAAATCGAAAACACGACGCGACAAACTGCTTACACGCGCAATGGATATTTGCACTGTTTGATCCGTTCTGAGACCCAGCAATTGATGGATCCACCCTCTGACGACGATAAACAATCGCCACTGTTGAGCCGCTGCATTCCCAAAGGAAAAGAACAAGTCGATAAGGTTGAAGTCGAGACTGCTCCGTGGTAATGGGTCTTTCACGCCCCGGCGGCGCTGTGTGCTCAAGAACTACTGCGGAACGCAAGCGTATCGTCATTGCATCTGTTGAAGCCGTGAAGAAATGATTTCCAGATGCTTGGGCGGATACAGATGCTGAAACACACTCGCTGCTTCAAACTGCCGGACTTCAAATCATGTTGAGCGTGCTTCCCGATGCCATGCAACGGTGCAATTTTTTGAACAGTTCAACTACACGACCAGGACGTTGAGCAGCAATGAACCCGCTGGCGGACTCATCTCTAATTGGTGCGTGGCGCAAGGCAGCCGTAGAGGATGCACTTCCACTTCGGCAAAGCGAAAGCTGCTCCTTGGCCAATTGAAAGAGTTGATGAAGATCAAATCGTCGGATGGTGCCGCGCCCGGCGCGACGCCTTAATCTGAAACGAAAAAGCCGGGCGCGATGCCCGGCTGATTCGCTTTCCACTTTTCTTAAGCAGACTTGTATGCACCAGCCTTAACCAGCGCGGCCCGCGTGCGGTTCTGGCCATGTCCTTGCGGATACCCGATTGCCTGCGCGATTTGGGAAACGTTCTTGCCCGCCTTGTGAAGCTTCACGATCCGCGATGCTGAACCGAACCTTTTTGTATGTAGCCATGCGGCCCTCCATACGACTGACTCTGGAGGACAGCGGGCGGAATGTCCACCGTAACCTTCGTAATGTACAAGAATAGCGTGGCCATCTGACAGAATGGCCAGCGGAGGGTTAATTCGAGATGGCGAAGCTTGATTTGATGGATGCGAAAGATTTGCAGTTCGTGCGAAACGTGTTCCACGCCGGGGTCAATCGTGGGCTGGAAGAATCAGCAAGGCGGCGGCGCGAGATTAAAACCTCACCCGAACGGCAATTATCAAGAAGACGATGCGTGAATTCGATAGTCGAATTCTTTTCAATCTTCTGGATGGCAAGACGTACTTTGAAAAAACGTCCAAAGGCCAAAGCCGCGAAAGCTGGCAAGTGATGGCGAACGACAAACCAGAAAAGTACAGCGCCGAATGGATGGCGGAACTGAAGCAGTTCGTTGACGCGGGCCAACGTTTCTTGGCGAACGACGACGACAGGGGCCGCCTTCGATGCGTTCGCGGAGGCGGGACGAAAGCTGGGCTGGATTGTACGGAAACCGGAGCGGGAACCCAGCGTGTATGAAAAGCGCGGCATCGTTTACCTTTCATCATCCATACGGTATTCATCAGCATCAGCCCGGAAAGGAACAATTATGGCCGTGCGCAGCCTGGAGAAGCAACGCAAGAAACGTGTTCGTATTTCAAAGTGGATAAGGCCAGAAGGTTCCTTCCGAGGCGGCGGGCGTTGAGCGTGGAGTACGCCTGCTCACATTTGATGGCGGACTGGATAAAACCCAAGCGGCGATTGAGCTTTTCACCACGCAACGTGGGCGATCATCAGAACGTGGCCCTGTGCAGGTATTGTTCCCGGCGTACCGCATTCAAGCTGATTCGCACGTCGGGCGAACTATCGCCGGAAGAACAACCCGCCAACGCGCAAGCATGGTGCGCGAGCCCCGCGCAAGCCGGGGCAGTAACGCCGTAGCCCACGTAGCCCAATCAAGGGCGAATTTTCCGAATCGATTCCTTGTAAGCAACGGACGACAAGGCATTTGGATTTTTACCCTGACCGGCTGTTAACCGGAGGGTTGTAGGTTCGAGTCCTACCTGAGGAGCCATTCTTTCAGCAGCTTACCGCGCGCTCTGCTTGCGCTCCGTTTACCAATTGAAGCGCAAGTCTGCGCACTCTGGGCTACTCGCGGTAGTCATCTCATCCGTTACAACGTCACCGTAAATGTTCATAGTGGTTCGAATGTCCGCGTGGCGCATCACTTTTGTTGCACGGCAACGGGGTCCCCACAGCGTCCAGCCACGAGCGGTAGTGTGCGGAATGCGTGAGTGCCAAGGTCTCCGATCTCGGCCAGCGTCTGCAGCCCTTGCAGCTCCCGCCACACCCCGGTGTAGGAGTACGGGAGTCTGACCGATTTTCAAGCGGGCTGGCGAAAAATCCAATCTTCATCAGCCCGGGAAGTTTGCGTTTTCTGTTTCCAGGCTTAGAGCACGGTGCATGCAGTTCACTCGCAACGGTTGAGCGTCTCGGCAGAACCGTCCGTCTTCACGTCGTCCACGCTCGCTCCACAATGCCGCGCTCGGATTCGTAGCGTGACTCAAGCCAGTCCACGTCAGACCATCGCAGTGCCAGACCCTCGCTGATGCGAAGCCAAGCAGACACACATCAGGGCGATCGTCCTGAATGGTTCTTTGGTCTGACTGTTGGAATTGTTCGACGGTGAGATTGCGTGGTTTCCGAATGCGTTTCGTGGCACCCTTGACCGCTACAAGCTCAATCGGATTCCGAGCGACCTGCATTGCGCCGCACCACATCGCAAAGTCCATAAGCATGTAAACCATGTTTCGCACATGGGACTTGCTTTTTGGCGAGAGCGGAAGAGACCGCAACCATAGCTCAACAGGCCGTGGTTGGACTTCGCCGGAGACCGTACCCCACTCCGGCAATACGTTCGTATGCAGCCAAAAGCGGTACACACGCGCCGTAGATCGGCGGGAAGGGAACCGCTCTGCCTCATATCGTGCTGCCAGTGCGTTCACTGTTTCTACCTCAATCGAGATTGGCTGTACTCCCGACGGTAAGAGTGATAAAGCGGCTCGCTGTGCGGTCCCCTTTGTCGGATATTGCGAGAGAGTTCCGATTAGCTTTGAACGCCGCTTCCCGTCCTCCCACCGGAGGAGATTCCAAGTCTTGCGTCGTTTGTCGAAAACTACACTTCCGGTCTTAAACCGTGCTGCCCTTTTCACTTGATCCATCCTTTCAGCAGGGCACACGGATGGCCCTTCGGATCGTAGCGCGGACAATTCCAGAAGGGCCGCGTCCAAGTCAATACGGCGAAAGCGCCAGAACCTTCGCAGAGCACCTGAGAGTGCAAAGCCTTTCACTTTGCCCTGACGCGTCCAAAGCAGGAGTGTGCGAACTAGACGCGAAGATAGCTCGCGGCTTCCGAGGCTGTGAGCCATTCACTAACTGAGATTTGGCTGTTCATCGCTATCCGCCTTGGGTCCGTTCCGCTTTGTTTCATTCAAGTTTTGGT
>CAWIXA010000006.1:0-12020 GCA_963839975.1 uncultured Acidobacteriota bacterium
AGAAAACATTATAGTGCGTCGGTGGGCGGGCGCGGATGAGCTTGTGTGGGTCGGACACTCTTGTCCGCCGCTTTCGACTTGGAATGAGCCACTCGGACGGCCGCTCCTGTGTCGCGCTTTGGTTGTGGCGGTAGCGTGGCGGCACGCCTGAAGGCGTGCCATCCTGGCGCGGGCTGCGCACGCGCTGCAGCAAAGGCGTCGGACAAGAGAGTGTCCGACCTACACGAGCTGGCATGCTTCGCCGCCGACCAACGACCGACGACCGAAAGACGACCGTCGTTGTGTTACGCTGGCTTTTCTCCATGTCCACTGCTGACCTGCCCACGCGCGAAGCGCCGGATTCGCTGATGCTGACCGGGTTCTGGTATCGCGCACTGCCTTCGGAGCAAGTCTGGCGCGGAGATTTGCGCAGGGCGATGCTGCTGGAAACGCCGCTGGTGATTGGGCGCGACAAGAACGATCGGCCTTTTGCGCTGCGCGATGCCTGCCCCCACCGCGGGATGCCGCTTTCCTGCGGAAAGTTTGATGGCAGCGAGGTCGAATGCAGCTATCACGGCTGGAGATTCGACGCCCAGAGCGGGCAGTGCCACCTTATTCCATCACTCACCGCGGACCAGAATCTGAAAGTCGATCGCATATATGCCGGGAATTATGCCTGCGAAGAGCGCGATCAGTTTGTTTGGGTATTCATTCCTGATCCCGGCCCGGCCAGTGCGGGATTTACGCGTCGTGACGAGCCGGGTTTGCAGGCTCCGCGAGTGCCCACTTTCAGCGACAAATACAAGACTGCTTACCTGACCGCGGATTTGCCTTGCAGCGTGGACCACGGAATTATCGGGCTGATGGATCCGGCGCATGGGCCGTTTGTGCATCAGGCGTGGTGGTGGCGGTCGCGGCACAGCATTCACGAAAAGCAAAAACAGTTTGAACCGATCCCCAACGGCTTTCGCATGAGCGCGCACAAGCCCAGCTCGAACAGCGCGCCGTACAAACTGCTGCGGCTTTTAGCCGAAGCCGATTCCACCACGACCACCATTGATTTTGTGCTGCCCAACATGAGGTTTGAAACCATTCGCGCAGGGAAGTACTGGTTTTCGTCTCTGACCACAGTCACGCCCATCACCCGCGATCATTGTCGCATTGACGTAGTCGCCTGCTGGAATATTTTCCGCTGGGTGCCGTTCGGGCCGTCGCTGTTGAAGTTTGTGTTCGCCAAATTTGTGGAACAAGACCGGCGGACCATGGAATTGCAGAGCGAAGGATTGAAACACAATCCACACCTGATGCTGATTGACGATGCCGACCGTCCGGCGAAGTGGTATTTCGGGCTGAAGGCGGCGCATCTGGAGGCGAAGCGCAGCGGTGGAGAGATGAATCATCCAATGACGGGGCCGGTGACGCTGAAGTGGAGAAGTTGAGCCTTTTCCCGCGGCTGCTTTGCCGTTGAAATAGAGACTTATCAACAGTTTATCTCTCCTTAAAGGTGGATTCCCGCGAGGACTGGTGGGACAATTGGGGCCAATGAAGGATCATGGCTCCAATCCGCATCCCGGTCCATGGCGCGTTATGCGCGTGGACTCGGAGTTTGCCGGCATCTTGGTTGCTGTTGGCTTTCTGGTGATGGGCCTGGTCAGCATGCCTATCGGGACGTGGTTCGTGCTCGGATGTCTTTTGCTCGGCGTAGTGGTCGCACTGCTGCTCCGCTTCACTTCGAGGAAGTTCACTGGTGTGGTACTAGGAGCGGTTGTCGTCCTCATGGCAGTCGTGCTCTGGTGGGTAGGACGTCCGCCACAACGCCCGCAGGGTGTCTCTCCGAACGCGCTGCACCTCGAGCCGAACAACGCTGGGTCCACGCTGCACAAGAAGGGTTACTGGTTGGACTGCTGGTTCGATAGGGATGCGAATCTTGATCGCTGTAGGCTTACCGATGCAAAGGGGATTACGCTATTTGAAGACGTGTTCGCTCCATGCGTAGCGCAGCCCCCGTTCCCTCAGAGCGAATTGGCCTTGGACGCACGATGGACAGGCCGTACATGGATCCAATCGCAGGATAAGAGAGTCAACGTTCCTGTCGTTTACTTGACGAAGTATCGCCAAATCCTGCTTCCCCGAAGTCTCCACGCAGAAGCCAGGCAAGTAGGCTATTGTTCTGATTGAGAAGCCACTTTGCGTAATCAGCAATTGCACTAGCAGAATCTTCGAGCAAGTTCACTCACCCCCGCTACCGCGATGCCGACCGTCCCGCGAAATGGTATTTCGGCCTGAAGGCGGCACATCTGGAGGCGAAACGCAGCGGAGCGGAAACGAAGCATCCGATGGCGGACCGGTTACGCTGACGTGGAAGAGCTGAGCTAGTGGCTAGCGACTTGGCGGTTCAGCAGACCCATTGCTTGATTGCCCCTCAGAAGGGGCATGGAAGAAAAGGTCATACACCACCAGAGGGAATACAAGAATCAAAATACCGATCGCAATCGCTAACGCTATTCGGCCAAGAATCAGTCCAAGGAAGAGAACGACGAGGATACCGATCCATTTTGTGAAGGCGTTACGGCGAATCGAATTCCATCCAAACCACAGGACAACCGCGCCGACGGCACAGACCGCAATAATGGTGTCTGAAGAAGAGTTAGGATTGATGCCAAGGCCGAGGAGCAGAAGACAAACGACAATCGGCAACGCTCCTCGGACCAAGCGAGCTACGAAAGCACTGCCCTCTTCGGTAGTCGTCATGAGAATCTCCTAGGCCGCGAGACGCGTCAATACCGCAGTTTACTGCCCGCTGGCGATCTTCTCTTCCGCCACCAGCCAATTCAGGGCTTCCTCGCGAGTCGTGAAAATCGGCAGGTCTCGCTGAGAAAATGATTTCAGGTTCTCGTAATAGACCTTCGGCATCGCCTCGACGCCGACCCAAGCGGAGCGCTTCAGGTGCGGGCGGTCATAGACGGCGGCCTGCTTCAGGCTCTCGAACGCCGTCTTGTCGAACTTCGATCCGCTGAAATCGGCCAGCAGCAGTACTGAACCCAGCGGTTCGTCAGCCAGATGGGTGGGAAGCATCTGCGCCAGTGCGATCATTTCTGCGGACGTGCAGTTGGAAACATCCACCAGCAGGACTTGCTGGCCGCGATGGGTGATGTAGCGAATTCGCTCTTCCATAATCAGCCTCCGGAGAAGGCAGACATAACCCTGAGCACTGGGGAAGGGGACCTGCTGGGCAGGTCCCGAGTGAGCAGGATTCTACATCTTCATGTCCTTCATGTCTTTCATTTCTTTGGGCATTTCTTTCTTCATCGGCATTTTGGCCTTGGCTTTACTTTTCAGGGCCTCGTCGGGAGAAACCTCTTTGCCGTCTTTGTCCACATAGTGGATATCGAAAGCCCCGTCGGCGCTGAGGAAGAAAGTGCAAGCCGCAACGCAGGTGAACTGATGCACGCCCTTGCCGGGCAGGCTGACGAAGTCACCGGCGTGGAGACTGAGCGCGGCGCCACCACCTTTCATTTCGCCCTTGCCGCTGCCAGAGACGAACATCAAGTTTTCGGTGACGGTATGCCAGTGCCAGGGAACGACGCATCCGGTTGTGGTCTTGACCAGCAGCAGGAAGGCGCCCTTCATGGGGTCGCCGCTCAGAACGGACGCTTTCATGCACATGGGAAGGCCGGGGAAGTTCACGAACTTGTCGGTGGCGCTGGCCGAGTACATAGGCTTGGCGTCCTCCGCGTACGCGGATTGAAGCGCAGGGCCAGCTAGCAGAACCGCAAACAGCAGACTACAAGCTGCAAAACGCATGGGTTCCTCCTTGGGGCTGAAGTGGCGGAGGGAAGTATAGCAGTGGCTAGTGGCTATTGGTTAGTGGCTAGCAAAAACCAGACCCCTTGGGTTCACTAGCAACTAACCACTAGCCACTAGCCACTGCCTTTAAACCCCGACGGGCTGCTTGCTCGCCACAGGCACCGGCGTCAGCCAGTTGAAGCGATCAGGCTTCTCGCCGCGGACGATGCCGAAGAATTCCTTCTGCAAAGCTCGGGTGATTGGGCCCACCTCACCCTTAGCGACGGAAATCCGGTCCACCGACCGGATCGGCGTGATTTCGGCAGCCGTGCCGGTGAAGAAGGCCTCGTCGGCGATATAGAGCATTTCGCGCGGGATGCCCGCTTCCGCCACCGGAATTCCAAGCTCACGTGCGAGCTTCAGGACTGCGTCGCGAGTAATGCCCGGGAGAACAGAATTTCCCAGTGGCGCCGTTTGCAGCACTCCATTCCGCACCACAAACACGTTTTCGCCCGAGCCTTCGCTGACATAGCCGTTCACATCCAGCGCAATGCCCTCGGCATAACCGTTGGTCGTCGCCTCCATGCGGATCAGCTGCGAGTTCATATAGTTCGCACCCGCCTTCGCCAAAGCGGGCAGAGTGTTGGGCGCAATGCGCGTCCAGGAAGAGACACACACATCCACGCCGGAATCATCCTGAGTCAGATATTTCCCCCACGGATAATTCGCGATGTAAACCTCGACCGGGCAATTCACCGGAGTCACGCCGGCGTCACCGTATCCGCGCAGCACAATGGGGCGGAGATAGCACGGCCATATTCCGTTCGACTTCACCAGTTCCTGCATCGCCGCGACCAATTCCTGCTTGGTGAACGCAACGTCCATCCGATAAACCTTCGCGGAGTCGAGCAACCGCTGCATGTGCTCGTCGGCGCGGAAAATCGCGGGGCCGGAAGGCGGGGCGTAGCAACGGACTCCTTCAAACACGCTGGAGCCGTAGTGGACGACATGCGACATCACGTGCAGGGTCGCGTCTTCCCAGCGGATGAGTTTACCGTTGTGCCAGATTTTGTCGGTCTTTTGCAGGGCCATGGATACTCCTAATGAAACCTGCTTTGATTATAACTTGGGAGGACGTTACTTCACTTCCAGCGGGAAAACAACGGTGCCGATCTTGCCGGTGGAATTGTCCCGCACGAAGAAGCGCATATCGTAAGTTCCTGCGGACAGATCGAGTTTCTGGCGAAGCTTGATGCCCTCGCGGGCCAATGTGGCGATGGATTCCGGCTTGGGGCTACCCTGTAACGGGCGTGTAAATTCGCCTGCCTCGTGGACCTGCTTATCGAGTGCAATGGCACCGAACTCCAAATCCACGGAGTTAGTCCGCGAAGTGTCCACGTTGATGGCGTTAAAGGGAACGGCAATTAGAAACTGGACGGAGATCTTGCTGCCGGGAGCGGCTGGCGGTTGCGGGGTGGCGGGCTCCAGCACGCGGACATTCATTCGAATGGCGGTGGCCGAAAGCGGAGAAGCCAACGCGTCGATTTCTTCCTTGTGGTTCTTGTCCGCTGCTACCGGCGCACTGTGGTCCTCGTAGAAAAAGCCGGAACGGGCGCGGACGGAGCCCTCCACGCCAGTGACTTTTACCTTCAGATCGCGCCAGCCTGGTTTTCGGTCGTCGGGTGGCACTGAATACGAAAGCATGTAGTAGGAACGAGAGTCTTCTACGGCCTGGTTCAGACAACTGGAGAGATTGTTGCTCTCAAGGCAAACGTTGCCGCCGGTTGCGTCGGCAAAGTAACGCAGGCTCTCCGTGGTCTGCGTGTTCAATCGCCGTTCGGGTGCAGGCGAGAACGCTGGATCCACCGATGCCGCCATCAGGCCGACTGGTATAAACTGCAATATTGGCCGACAGCAAACTCTTTCGCGTATCGTCAAATTCACTTCTCGTCTCCATCTCCGATTCACCGACGATCCTCTCGCCCAGGATCGGGTATGGGAGATTACCCGACGCCAAGATCAAGCTCTTGCGGCCAGGGACACCAGCGTAGGCCTGAGCAATATAGCGAAGCTGTTCGAGCGTCATCAGCGCGGCGTTTTGGTATCCACCGATCGGTGATCCTGCCGTGTCTAAGCTTTGCAGGGAACGAATCAAAGTGGGCCGATCGGAAGTGAAAGGATGGAGAAGCCGAGCTCCCTTATTCGTAATGCAGACTACAGAAATCGGTTCATCGCCGCGGACGTCCTTGGAGAGAAACTTGATCAAGAGTTCTTTGCCGTCGGTGCGTTGTAGAGGCGAGCTATTGAAGAGGTCCAGAACCAGAATTGTGAGGCGGGGTTGTTGCGCGAGATCCAAGGGGAGATTGGAGTAGCCTTCGTCCGAAGTCTGAGGTACAGGAGGCTTATTTTCCGCAGGGCTTATTTCTTCTGCGGCTGCCAGCTTCTGCGCCTTGCCGTTTTCCTGGAGTTGGAATGCATCCTTGGTCAGGCCTCGGATGTTCTGTCCGTGCTTGTCGAGAACGACCACAGGCACCAACACTACTTCGGATCGAACGTGGAATTCAGGGACTGAGCCATCGGCCGCGGGGGCTGACGCGGACGGCTGGCTGGTTTGAGCAGTTTGCGCAGACAAGACCTGCCCCAGAACGAGTATCCAGGTAGAGTGGAGCAACTGATTTCGCATGCGCCATCTTCTCAGGAGGCAGATCATCCCGCAATCCACATCCCGCATTGCTTTGCTCATTTCGGCCACAGCCAGCCGAAAGTGCCGGCCGTGAGCAATCCGTAGATCAAGCTGTCGAGGACGTGTTTGAAGGTCACGCCCCAGGTTTCGCCTTTCCAGATTGCGTTTTGAGCCTGCGCTCCGCCGTATGCCAGGAAGGCGGTGGCCCCGGCCACACGGAAAATTTCCAGGTATTCGGTTCCGGCGATTCGCGTGCGGCCGGTGAGGTACGCAACAAAGATACTGACCACGATGCAGTAGAGAAACCACTGCCCCAGAAATTTTCCCAACCCGGGAGCGCCGCTGGGTCTCACCGTCAGCAGGCCGGTGGGGCCACGCTTGAATTTCTCAACCACCTCCGGCGATTTCATTTCTTTGTGGGTGGTGTAGGGGAAATGATAGGTGGGGCCGGGGGTGACACCGGCGGAGCGGAGAGTGTCCATCACCTTATCTTCGTCGGGAAGTTTGCGGTAGTCGTTCTTGTGGAAGGGGAGCACCATGTGGATGAGCGAACTGGCAACGAAGACGATTACGGCCGAGAGCAAAATAGGGAGCCAGAGCTGCAGGATGCCGACGTGCATTGTCTTCTCCTTGTGAAGTTGACTTGCGGGCGACTGCGGTTCGGAAATCCGCCAAAGCGTACGCTGCGTGCGCAGCTTAGTCAACAGGATTGCGAGGGTCAGTTGAGGCGAATCGTAGCAGACGTCCCTTCGCCCACTGCGCGGCCTCCGCGACCACCGGATCGGGATCACTTGAAGCTTTCTCGACGACGCCCACAAGACTCTGATCCCCGCTGTTGCCAATACCGATGAGTGCATTCCGGCGTAGTCCGGAGTGCTTGGCGCGTTTGATGGGAGAACCGCGAAATTTCTCGCGGAATTCTTCTGCGCTGATTTCCGCCAGCCATGTTAACGCCGGATTGACGAGTCCTTCACGCGGCTGAAACTCGGGCTTATCGGTCGCGGGAGCTTTTCGGTTCCACGGGCAAACGTCCTGGCAGATGTCGCAGCCAAAGACCTGGTGTCCCATGCCCTCGCGCAATTCTTCGGGGATAGACCCGCGTTTTTCGATGGTGAGATAAGAGATGCATTTGTTGGAGTCGAGTTCATAGGGCGCGACAATCGCATCAGTAGGGCAGGCTTCGATGCAGCGAGTGCAGGTTCCGCAGCGGTCAGGCGAAGGAATATCTGGAGAGAGTTCGAGCGACGTGACGATAACGCCGAGAAAAAGCCACGAGCCAATCTTTTGATTGATCACGCAGGTGTTCTTGCCGATCCAACCCACGCCGGCGTATTTGGCATAGACGCGCTCGACGATGGGGCCAGTGTCCACGTACGAGCGGGTTTCGAGTGCTTCATCTCCGCAGAATTCCTTGAGTCGGGTCTCCACTTCGCGCAGCCGGCGGAGGACCGAATCGTGATAATCCCCGCGGCTCCAGGCGTAGCGGGAAATCCATCCGTGGCCGGGATTGTTCACGGCCGTCGAATAAGGATGCGCGGTGTTGTAGTTGATCGCGCAAACGATGACACTGCGCGCCCATGGGAATGCCGACTTGAGCGAAGCGCGGCGGAGATTGCCGCTGTCGTCGCGAGATTCGAGGTATTTCATCTCCCCCGAGCGGCCGGCGGCAATCCATTCGGGAAAGTGAGATAGTTCGGGAAAGTCGTGCACCGAGGAGATGCCGGCGAGATCAAAACCGGCATCCAGGGCAAACGATTTCAGCGTTCGTGATAGATCACGCTGGTCCACAAACCAATTATCGCGTAGCCGCCCGCGTTCCACCTTGAAACGTGGCGACTAAATCGAGATTTACCGTCAACGTTGTTTCCTGCGGTCATCTACCAGTAAGGCCTGAGACTAGAAACGCGAGAAGGTTAAGTGCCGGAAGTAGGGATAGAACCGGCCTCTTACGTCTGCAGAGTGCGGCGATAAGAACCGCCACGGGATAGGTGGCGAGGGACCAAAACACGAGGTAAGCATTGATTGTGTAACCGGCGTCGAACGCAAATGGAGAAACGAGCACAAAGGGTACCCAGGGCAAGAGCAGAATGCACCAAACTCCCAGGACGATGGTCGTCCAGCGCCCCTCGGGTGCCTTCGGTTCCTCCCACCACATGCCTTGATATTGCCACATTTACTTCCGCCAAGACAGCTCGCGTAATCAAGCGACGCCGCTCAAATAGCCGAAGGCGGAGAAGTGTTCGTGAGGCAAAAGGTGAAAGCTACTACACGCCCAGTTTCTTCACTTCCTCGTTGTAGTACTTCCGGTAGAGGATGTCCCACTCCTGGCTACCCTCAAGAATGGTGCGTTTCTGGCTTTCGATTTTCAGGCGGGCGGATTGGTCGATGCGGGCTTCCTGATTGAGCAGGTCTTCGAGAATTTTCCGCACTTCGAGGCGGATGGTGTTACGGTCCTCGACGAAATCCACCTCGTCGATGGTGGCGAGGGCGTCGGTGACAGTGTGCGCAACCTTATTGACCTTGTCGCGGCTCAGCCTCATAGCACCGCCTTGTATTTCCGCACCAGTTCGCTCTTCACTTTGCGGAACATTTCCTGGTAGTCGGCGCCGGTGTTGCGCATTTCGTCCGAATACGCCTCGAGGATCACGCGAACTTCGTCATTAATGCGGTCTTCGAGCGATAGTTCTTCCAGCATGGCCGCGTGGACCTTTTCCGTAACTAAAGGCAGGGACTTGGTTTCGATGAACCCGGAGGCGGCCAGTCTTTTGACGGTTTCGCGGGCCAGGTAGCCCACATATTCTTTGGAAAGAAGCATGTGCGTTGGGAGTTGTCGGTGAAAGAAATAGTCTAGCATAGCTTTTAGCCATCAGCCGTCAGCCATCAGCCGTCAGGAAAACCAAATCCGTGCCGCCGCCGGATAGTCTGCGCGAAAGAGATTTACCTGATGGCTGATGGCTGACGGCTGATGGCTATTGGGCATACAATGCTGCATTGGACATGACCAAGCTTCCTGACGATCTCGCGACGTTGAAAGACGACATGGTGGCCTTCGTTGAAGGCCATGGCATGCGCCGGTTTCCCGGCTATGTGGACCATGAGGAAGTCCAGACCGTGATGTGGAAGCCGGACGAGGACGCAGATGGCTGGAAAGATTTTGTAGAGCTGGCCAAGGCTTCGGGATCTCCGTTTGTGACCATGGACTCGTGGACGCTGGAAAAAGAAGAGCTGGAGGGAATGATCCAGCGCTTGAGCAACGCGGAATTTACGAGCGATGAAGACCTCGAAGACGCGCGCTGGCTGCGGACTTATCTCGGCAAAACCGGATTCGTGCAACTCGGGTTCGCGTTCCAGGGCGTGATGATGCTCTACGAAGGCGCGACCGAATGGTATGAACACTACCAGCGTCTGGTTGAAGTTTCCGAAGACTTCGGCAGCATCGCCATTGATGAAACCGGGGCGGACGACGAACCCTAGCCGTGCGCTGGAACCTCAAACCAACTCACCCGGAAAAAGTGCAGGCGCTGGCGGATGGAATTGCGCCGGCGCCGTTTCTCTCCTCGAACGTCGTCCTTCGAAATACTCTCGCGAAATTGCTGGTCCAGCGCGGGATTGATTCTCCTGAATCTGCCTTGCCGTTTCTCTCGCCGTCGCTTTCTCATCTGCACTCTCCATATTTAATGACCGGAATGAAAGCGGCTGTCGATCGTCTGGACGCCGCTATCGAGCGCAAGGAAGGGATTCTTGTCTATGGCGACTACGACGTAGACGGCACGACCGCGGTCGTAATCCTGAAAACTGCGATTGAGCTTTGTGGCGGCGCGGCGGATTTCCACGTGCCGCACCGCATTCGCGAAGGCTACGACCTACGCGGAGATGTGATTGAGCGTGCCGCAGCGGCGGGAATTCGCCTGGTGATCAGCGTGGACGCCGGGACGCGGGCGTTTGCGGCCGCGGAGAGTGCGCGGCGCGCGGGCGTCGATCTCATCATTACCGACCACCACTTGCCGGGGCAGGATGGGCTGCCGCATGCGTTTGCCGTCGTGAATCCGAATCAGCCGGGCTGCGAGTATCCGTGCAAGTCGATCTGCGGCGCGGGGATTGCGTTCAAGCTGGCACAAGCTCTCATGGAGAAAAGACTTGCCCATCGCGATCAAGCGCCGCTGCTGACTTCGTTTATGAAGATTGCCGCAATCGCGACCATTGCGGATTCTGTGCCGCTGGTGGGAGAGAATCGCGTGATCGCGAGCCTGGGACTGAATGCGTTGCGGTCGGCGGTAAATCCGGGGTTGAAGGCGCTGCTGGAAGTCGCGCAACTCGGCGGGAAGCCGTTGCGGTCCAGCGAAGTGGGGTTTCGGATTGCGCCGAGGATCAACGCCGCGGGCCGCATGGACATTGCGAAAGACGTGATCGAATTGTTCAGTGTGAAAGATGTGGCGCGGGCACGTGAAATTGCCCAGCGGCTGGACAAACTGAACAGTGAGCGTCAGGAAGAAGAGCGGCGGATTGTAGATGCAATCGAGCAGCGGCTCACCGATGACGCTGCGCTACGCGATTCGTACTGCATGGTGATTGATGGCGACGGTTGGCATCGCGGAGTGATTGGAATTACGGCAACGCGGGTGGTGGAGCGCCACGGACGTCCGGCGCTAGTGGTGTCGCGCGATGGTGAGGAAGCACATGGGTCGGGGCGGTCGATTCCGGCGTTTCATTTGCTGAACGCGCTGGAGTCGTGTGCGCCGCTATTCACGCGATTCGGCGGCCACGCATACGCGGTGGGATTTTCCCTGCCGTCGGCGCGAGTGCAGGAATTGCGGGCGCAACTGGATGCGTATGCGCGATCACGGCTTTCGCTGGCTGATTTTGAGCCGACCCTGAACATTGACGCCGAGCTTCCGCTGGATGCGATTACTCCCGAAATGTTTGAAGCGCTAAAGAAGATGGAGCCGTTCGGGGCGGGGAATCCGGAGCCGGTGTTTTCGGCGAACGCGCGGCTGACGAGTCCGGTGAAGATCATGAAAGAGAAGCATGTGCGGATGAATCTGGCTCCGGCCGCAGCGTTGGCGGCGGGCGAGGCGGGCAACGCTTGGCGGCGGGCGGTCTCGCATAAGGCGGTGGGCTGGCGGATGGCGGAGCGCGTCGCGAAAGAGAATTTGCTGCCAGGAGACCAGATGGAAATTGCGTTTACACTCGATCATAATGACCATCCGGAGTTTGGCGGGATTGAGTTGTCGCTAAAGGATTTCAACCCGGCGGCGAAGCAGGCTGCGGGAACTCCGGCGTAGTGCAACTACCCCGAGGCGTCATCCCGAAGCCCCGCGCTTTCACCAGCGGGGCGAGGGATCTCGCGCGCATCTGCTAAATTGCATGGCAGGGTGCCTTTCTGACGGGCTGCATGCAACCAAGCGGGTCGCACTTTACATCGCAAGATTGTTGACCTGGGGCGTTCTTCCTTACAAGTCAGATGGTGCCGCTCACGCGGGGAGGTGCAGAGATGCGCACGCTGCTCAGGAGTCTTCTCGTTGTAATCACTGCCGCGCTGATTTCAGGCGCGGCTTTTTCTCAGGCGCAAACT
>CAWIXA010000007.1:0-9591 GCA_963839975.1 uncultured Acidobacteriota bacterium
CGGAGCCGGGGTTTCATCGGAGCATCTAAACAGCATCCTCGTCGTGATTAACCTTTTTCCCGAATCTCTGTTCTTCCCATCTATTTATGGCCTGACCAACTCTCCGGCTCAACTCGGTTCGAATGCCAAGCCATGAGGCCAAACTGTATGCGATGCCAGCATAAAACGGAGCAGTAAACTTCATCTGGGCAAGGGCTCGTACCACATCAGAGCTTGTGCGAACGGCATCCCAGTAGGTCTTCGAGCCCCATCCATGTGAATCCGGAAGCAGAAACGTGCTGCCGAAGTAATAGTAAAACGCCAAAAATCGGTTCTGATCCAGTACCGAAGAAGTACCTTGGAACGCGATTAGCTCGTAGACAAGAACTACAGCTGGCACTATCCAAACAAACTCAGCGGCTTTGTGCTTGAATTTCGCATTGACCAGACCGGCAATAAACGCCGGGACGAAGGCGAACGCAAACAAATGCGAGAAGAGTAACCCCAAACCGCTGGATGAAGTCGCAAAGCCTAAGGAAGGGAAGAGAGTACGGTTCACCCACCCCGCAAACCATGGGGTGCAGAACTTAACCAAGACATACACCGCGCCCAGATGAAGGGCGAACCAAAGAACCTGCCACGGCGCAGCAGAGCTGGTTGCGAAACGTCGGACCGGATGCTCTTCGGTTGTCTCCATCAGTGACCGCAATTGTATTACCGGTTTCGATCCGTCGCTTTGCGGACTCTCCAACGTAGCAGCAGGAACAACGCACCGCACCCGATCGCAAACAGCAGAGCCGTTATCGGAGACGACGCCATTCCCTTCAGCATGGACCAAAGAACAAATGCGACTGCGGCGCCTACCATTCCAATTCCGATGGCCTGAACGGTGCTGAGGCGCCTCTTGCCGGAAATGATGTTTCGCCAGAACCGTGCCTCGTTCGAGACTGTGTCCGGAAACACAATGTTCCGCTGGCTCGCTTCAATGTCGCGCATCCACTCTTCTTGTTTCTTCGTCATCGACTGTCTTCCGAATTTGCGGAGATGCGCTCTTTGGCTCAAGTAGGGCTACGCCGCCCCCTTCTGCGCTTCTTTCAGCCACTCCAGCACCTGCTCCGCATGACCTTCGGGCTTCACCTTGCTGAAAATATGCTTGATCTTCCCATCCGGCCCGATGATGAACGTTGTCCGGGCCACGCCCATCACTTTCTTGCCGTACATATTCTTTTCCTGGATGACGCCGTAAGCGTTGCAGATTTTCTTGTCGGCGTCGGCGACCAGGGTAAAGGGCAGATCAAATTTGTCCACGAATTTTTTCTGCGCCGCCGGGGTGTCGGGCGAGACGCCCAGCACCACCGCGCCAATTTTCTCCACCCGCTTGAACGAGTCGCGGAAGCTGCAGGCTTCAATGGTGCAGCCCGGCGTATCCGCCCGCGGGTAGAAATACAGCACCACCCATTTGCCTTTGAAATCCTTCAGCGCGATCTTATTGCCGTCCTGGTCAAGCGAATTAAACTCGGGGGCTTTATCATTAACTTCTATGGGGATTGCCATGGGAACCTCTCTGTATTCCTATTCCTGCCGACATTCGTACCGTCCACGGTTATACCGCAAATGGGCGCGCGCCGTCACGCTGGGGTGGATCGCGATTTCTATTGCTGCTGTGGCGGTATCGTTGCTCTCGGGGGTCGCCGCCGCTCAATACGCTAAGAAGCGCAAGCCTGATACCGGCCCGCGCGCCGTGGGACTGCTAAAGATCGACGCCAAGGGCCGCGCTGAACTGGTCCCAGTCGTCATCCGGATTGACGGCAAGTTCTACGACGCCGGGGCCTACAAAGCCGATCCGATTCCGATGGCGTTGCAGCCGGATACGGTATATGAAGGCATGAAATCCGGAGTCTCGCAAGGAATTTTCACCACGTCCGGCGCTGCCCGCGGACTCGACGGCTGGTTCGCCGATGGCAAATGGCGTACCAACACGCAGATTGAGGCCGCGAAGGCAAGAGCCAAAGCTGAGGCCGAGAAAAAAGCGAAGAAAGCTTCGGAGGATCCGGTCAACGGCGGCCCGCCGCGGCTGAAGCGGCCCGGGGATACGCCGCCACCGGGTTCTGCGCCGTCCCAGCCTCAGCCTGATGCAAAGAAGACGGCGCCTCCCGTTCCGGCTGGAAGCACGACTCCGCCACAGGGGTCGGGATCGTCAGCGTCGTCGGGTGCGTCGTCGGCTTCATCGCTCGACTGCATCGGCGAATGATTCAGCAACCAAAGTTTCGTCTTCCAAGGCCGACTCCGACCGCCCGGTGCTTCGCCGCCAGGATCCGTCGGAAGCATCGCACGAGCAAACAAAGGCGACTCAGGAAGACATGAAGGGCCCGCTCCAGTGGGTACCGGCGATTTCCGATGACGGCGGCCCGGAGCCGCGTCCGTACAGCTACGACATGAAGCCGGAAGAAGAGGCCGGGTTTCTGAAGAAAATGCTGGCTATGGCGGGAGGAGAAGTCGCTGCGCGGGCAGGGGCCGCGGAGCAGGGTGCGGGACACAGGTCAAAAGCGTCGGACAAGAGCGTCCGACCCACACGAGCGCCGCAGTTTCAGAACGTTCAGTTACGGGTTTTCGATCTCTCCAACACTAACGAGCCAGTGTTGGTCCTGACCGCGAACGCGACGGTGCCTTCCCAACCAAATCTGGTATTCACGATTGCCTTGGTAGCCCGCGATGACATTTATGGCGAGCTGCACAAAGTCTCGGCGCAGATTACCGACAACCAGCATTTGGACGTGTTGCCGAAATATGAATTTATCGACGCCGTGGATGCGGATGGCGACGGCCGTGGCGAGCTGCTGTTCCGGCTGAGCTCCGACGCCGGCTCGGCGTATGCGATTTACAGCGTGATCGGCGATCGATTGTGGCCGTTGTTCGAGGGAAAGCCCGGAACATAAGTCAAAGGCTTCCACCGCCGAGCACGCCGAGTTCGCCGAGAAGAAGGTCTGCTCCAGCTAGTTCACCGTCAGGTTGAACGTCGAAGTGACAGCAGGAGAAGCCGCATCCGAACTGCTGACGGTGTAGGCATTGACCGTCACGGTGTAGTTGCCGGGAGTAGTTCCGGTCCCGCCACCGCCACCGCCTCCGCCACCACCCCCGTAGCCGCCGCCTCCGCCGCATGAGGGGAGGATCACGATGAACAGGGCCAGGCTTGAAAGGGCGAGGACTCGCCTGAGCTCTCGTCCGTTTCGCAGAAGGACAAATAGCATCAGCGTCATCGCTATAGCTGTTGGCAAGCTCCACTTTCCTGGGAGCATGATCCCTGCGGCTGCGGCGTCAAGCGTAGTGGATACCGTCACCGTTGCACTCGCAGTCGTTGAGCTGGTGAAATCCACGGTGTACTTGTTCACGGGATCGGCCGTGGTGACGATGCAGCTCGCCTTAGGCGCGGTGGTAGTGCAGGAAAAGGTCGCGCGCCCGCTGCCCAGCGTTCCCGTAAGGTTCAGAGTGGTGGTGTTGCCGGTAGTGGCGCCGTGCGTAACTGTGATGGGCGTGGGCACTGCAATTTGCGGCGCAGGGACTGCGGATGGAAGATACTGCCGAACATAGTCAACCAGCATGGGCGCCGGGCTGCTGGTGCCAGTGTTCGTTGGATTGCCCAGCGTTCCGCCCACCGCGACATTCATAATGATGAAAAACGGATTCGCCGCCTTGCTGAAGGGCCAGGTATCTCCAGCAGGCAGGTCGGACGCGGTCACCACGAAGTACGGCTGGTTAGGATCGTCAATGTAGTACTGAATCATGTTCGCCGACCAGATTTGGCCGTAGGTGTGGAAAGCAGTATCGATTTGCTGCCCGGCTGGAAAGGTGAAGCAATGACCTTTTCCGCTGCCACCGGTGAGTTGCGTATGAATGGTCGAGCAATTGCCGGTCGCACCCGGGCCAGCGATGGACGAAGTCGCCGGCCAGTTCTCCATGACGTCTGACTCGCCGACGGTCGGCCAGGAAACTCCCGTTTGTGAACCCAGGTTCCAGAACGCAGGCCACAAACCGACGTTTGAAGGAATCTGAAGGTTGGCCTCGATCCTTCCTGAGTTGAAAGTTTGCCGACCTGACGTATTCAGGCGCGCGGAGGTACAAGTGCCGGAGGGTTGACAGTTACTGCCTGCGGGGCCTCGTACCTGAATGGCAAGATGTCCGCTTCCGTCAATGAACGCGTTGGGATTAGTTGAGTCACACGGTGCGGTATTCGACGACGGATCGCAATAATCTTCAAGTTCGCCGTTGCCGAAGCCGCTGCTGCCGGTGTCAAAAGTCCAGTTCGCGCTGTTGATCGGAGTATTCAGCGGGCCAGTGAATTCGTCGCACCAGGTTGCCGTCCAGGTGACTGTGCCAGTGGTGCTGGGCAGGACGCCCCCACACTGCGCCGCCGAGGCGGCCGATGATGCAAGCGAAAATACGGCGAGCAGGAAAAAGCACTGAGTCTTGCCCGAAAGAAAAGATAAGGAAGCGTTTCCAAAGGACACAGGTTTCACTCCACGACAAAGCGGCATTGTTGTTGTCGGCTGAGATGGGCGCAGCAAGTTGCCCACAGTTGGACGAAAAGTTACCGCGACCTGAGCGTATTTGTCAATAAAAAACCGGTTTTCTTCGCAATAAACCAGCGATTATGCCAGCGACCGGAGGCTGGCGCCTGCAGGCCTTTGTCTATCCGGATCAAGGTTGCAAAAGCTGACGTTTGGCGCGCTCCGCGGTAAATTAGTTCTTGCCTGTGACTAGCCCAAAGCTTAAAACGAAAATCGAATCCCTGCGCGAAGACATTCGGCATCACGAGTACCGCTACTACGTGCTCGACGATCCCGAGATCAGCGACGCCGAATTCGACCGTCTGATGAACGAGTTGAAAAAGCT
This sequence comes from uncultured Acidobacteriota bacterium, assembly GCA_963839975.1. GTDB lineage: Bacteria > Acidobacteriota > Terriglobia > Terriglobales > Acidobacteriaceae > Gp1-AA145. The sequence continues at coordinate 4,870 of CAWIXA010000007.1, forward strand.
CGAAGCCGCAGATCCCGAGCTGGTCACGCCCGATTCTCCTACACAACGAGTGGGCGGCAAGCCGCGCGAGGGATTCGTCAAAGCCGCGCACTCCACGCCTATGCTGTCGCTCGACAACGCTTACAGCGAAGAAGAGCTGCGCGATTGGGAGCGGCGGGTGCAGGAACTGAGCGGGCGTAACGAAATTGAATATGTCTGCGAGCTCAAGCTGGATGGCATGTCGCTGGCGCTGCGCTATGAAGGCGGCAAGCTGGTGCGCGGGATCACGCGCGGCGACGGCTCGACCGGGGAAGACGTGACCGCGAATGTGCGCACGGTGCGCTCGGTGCCGCTCGTCGTTTCTCCGGAAAAGCTCAAGAAGGCCGGTATCCCAAAGGATTTTGAAGTCCGCGGCGAGATGCTGATGCCGATTGCTTCGTTCAAAAAGATGAACGAAGACCGGGAGAAGCAAGGCCTGTCGGTTTTTGCGAATCCTCGCAATGCGACGGCCGGAACGGTACGGCAACTTGAGCCAAGCATCACCGCGCAGCGGCGGCTCGATTACTTTACCTACATTCTGCTGGCTGACGCCCGCACGGGCGGGGACGTCCGTGCCTCCACGAGCCAGGGTATTGGAGCAACGGGCGCCGCCGCCCGTTCCCTGTCAGTGTTCGACAATCAATGGCAAACGCTCAACGCGCTTGAAGCCGCCGGGTTCAAAGTGAATTCCCGCCGCGCCCTGGCCACGAGCTTCGACGAAGTCTGGAAATTTATCGGCCAATGGGAGGAGAAACGCGAGACTCTGCCCTACGAAATCGACGGCGTCGTGATCAAAGTCAACAGCGTCGCCATGCAGCGCCAGCTGGGATTCACCGGTAAAGCTCCGCGCTGGGCGATTGCCTACAAGTACGCCGCGCGGTCTGGGATCACGCAGATTGAGGACATTCTGGTCCAGGTTGGCCGCACCGGGAAACTTACGCCCGTCGCTGCTTTGAAGCCGGTCCCCATCGGCGGAACCACCGTCAGCCGCGCCACGCTGCACAACATGGATGAGATCGAGCGGTTGGGAGTGAAGATTGGCGACTGGGTGGAAGTCGAGCGCGGTGGCGACGTGATCCCCAAGGTCGTGCGCGTGATCGACGATGCGAAGCATCCGCGCGGGCACAGATCGTTTCACATGCCGGAGAAATGTCCGGTCTGCGGCGGCCATGTCGTGCGTGCCGAGGGTGAAGCCGACCATCGCTGCGTCAACCAGAAGTGTCCGGCCAAGCTGCGCGAGACGATTCTGCATTTCGCCTCGCGCGGTGTCATGAACATTGACGGCATGGGCGACGCGCTAGTCACTCAGCTCACGGATCGCAAGCTGGTGAAGGATGTTGCCGACATTTATAAACTGACGAAAGAGAATCTGCTGACACTCGAACGCATGGGCGACAAATCCGCCGAGAACGTTCTGAAAGAAATCGAGAATTCGAAAAAGCTGCCGCTGGAGCGGGTCATCTATGGCCTCGGTATCCGCATGGTCGGCGAGCGCACCGCCCAATTCCTGGCCGAGAATTTCGGGAACATGGACGACCTCATGAACGCCAGTGAAGAAGAATTGCAGCAGGTGGAAGAAGTCGGCCCGCGCATCGCGAAGAGCATCGTCGAATTCTTCGCCGAACCCAAGAACCGCGAGTTGGTAGAAGAGCTCCGTGCCGCCGGCCTGACGTTGCGGGGCAAGAAGAAAGAACGCGGCACCAAGTTGGCGGGCAAGACGTTTGTGCTGACGGGAACCCTGGCGACTTACACGCCGCGACGAAGCCAAGAAGATGATTGAAGATGCGGGCGGGAAGGTCACGGGGTCGGTCAGCAAGAAGACAGATTACGTGGTGGCGGGAGCGGACGCGGGGTCAAAGCTGGATAAGGCGAAGGAGCTGGGGGTTGCAGTCATCGACGAGAAGGAAATGGAAAAGCTTGTCCGCTGAAAGGCCCGGCTGGTATCGCCGCAGCGGCCTGGCGAAACCCGCGATCACCTATGCACCATAAATGGTGCTACTTTAGTACCATGAATATCCGTAGATAGACTATGGATATTCATGGTACTATGTTGGGGTGATTCAGCGTCTGATTGATCTCGCGATGGTGCGCCAGGCCCTCCGGCGCAGTCCGGTAACTGTTCTTCTCGGTCCCCGGCAATGCGGCAAAACCACGCTGGCCCGGCAGTTGGTCCCCACCGATTCGCTGAATTATTTCGATCTGGAAGATCCGCAGAGCCTGGCCCGGCTCAACCAACCGGATACCGCGCTGCGCCCGCTGAAGAAGCTGATCGTCATTGACGAAGTCCAGCGCCGCCCCGATCTTTTCCCTTTGTTGCGGGTCCTGGCCGACCGCCGGCCTGCTCCCGCGCGATTTCTGCTCTTGGGCAGCGCCTCGCCTGAACTCTTAAAGCAATCTTCCGAGACCCTGGCGGGACGGCTTGAATTAGTGCCGCTGGAAGGCTTTCGACTGGCCGACCTGGGAGCCGCCGCCCAGGACCGCCATTGGTTGCGCGGCGGCTTTCCGCGCGCCTATACCCCGCGCCGCGAAGTTGATTCCGTCTCCTGGCGCAGGCAGTTTCTGCAAACATTTGTGGAACGCGATCTCCCTCAGCTGGGTATCCGCATTCCGGCCATGGCCGTGCGCCGCTTTTGGAACATGTTGGCGCACTATCACGCACAGACCTGGAATGCCGCCGAGCTGGCCCGTGCCCTGGCGGTCAACGAAGCTACGGTGCGTCACTATCTCGATCTGCTGACCGGTGTGTTTATGGTCCGGCAGTTGCCCCCGTGGCACGAAAATCTAGGCAAGCGCCAGGTCAAGGCCCCCAAAGTCTATGTGCGCGATAGCGGGCTACTGCACAGCCTGCTCGGAATCGCCGACCGGCGCGACCTGGAAAACCATCCTAAGGTGGGCGCTTCCTGGGAAGGCTACGCGGTGGAGGAAGTGATCAAATCTCTCCAGCCCGATGAAACGTACTACTGGGCGACCTATAACCGCGCCGAACTGGATTTACTGTTGTTCAAAAACGGTCGGCGCATTGGCGTCGAATGCAAGCGCGCCGACGCGCCGGTGCTGACTCCATCCATGAGGATCGCCATGGCCGACCTCAAGCTGGATCACCTTTATGTTGTTTATCCCGGGGAAAAAGCCTACACGCTGGGGAAGAAAATCGAGGTTGTACCGCTAAGCAGGTTTGTGAAGGCAGGGTAGGTTGTCGCCGAGATAGGTCCGAAACAGCGCAATTTCATACCATGAATATCCCGCGGCAGTCGCGGGATTGTCATGGTGTGATCCGAGGCTGGAGAAGGAGGGATTGCAGCGACAGGAGAGTGGGGTTTACCGGACACGAGCGGTTGGCTGAGGCGGCATTATGCGGCAATGGCTGCATCGGCGTTGGGAAGGGGCTCACGAAAGCGAACCGCGGCCAACCGCGTTCCAACCCGGATCATCGGTTTTTCGATGCCGTGATACAGCAAAACGGGAAGTACCACCAGCAAACCCACGAGGACTGGAATCCTGAGCCAGAGCGAGTGCGATGCGAGCACTCCGAGGGCGATCCAAATCGAAAATTGATGCGAGAGATAGATGCCATAGGAGTACGTGGCAATACGTTGGCTGGCCGCGCAGAGCCACGGCGTCGTGAGTTCGGCAAAGGACGGGATGAGCGCTCCTAGAACCAGGCACAGACCCCAACCGGTCTGTTGTAGCGGCTTCAGAGTGAAGACAAGAATCAGCCCGAGAACGAAGACCGGCCAAAGGTAAGCTTTTAACCGCTCCACGCGTGTAAGCGTAAAAGCGATGAGGCCCGCAAGAAAGTTCGGCACAAAAAGTAGAATTGAAAGGCGATTCAGGGCGGCCACGTGGGGCTGCACGGTCGCGGCGACTACAGATCCGAACCACAGGGCCATGAGGGGCCAGAACATTCGTTTCCCGCGAATCCAAAGAAAGAGGAAGGGCAGCACAAGGTACATCTGGACTTCGAATGGCAACGACCACAGGGCGTTCACGGTTGATTTGACGTGCATGACGTTCTGGACCAACAACAATTGGGAGATTATCGCGAGTTTTGCAGGCAAGGCGCCGGTGGAGAGCCCGGCGATGCCATGAATATCCGAGTCAAGCCTGAGCGCCAGAGCGACCAGCACAGCCAGAATGCTCAGCGGGTAGATGCGAAAAAGGCGTCTGATGTAGAAATTCTTGAACAAGGCACCGCCTGACATGCGGCTTCGCCCCATGGAGCGCATCAGAACCAGCGAAGTGTGCACGAAGAAGAGAAGCACGCCGAAGAGGCCGAGGGAAGTTGTGGCGATCCAGGCGATGTGATCTAGGTGCATCCTTCGGCACAAGTGCTGCGCTAATACCAGAAGAACTGCGACTGAGGCAAGAAATCCAGATTGGCCGAAGATCCCGTCCCCACGGAGAATGTTCCTGATTTCGAAAGTCGGATGAGATCAGAGTATCTGGGCGCACCGAGGCTGCCAATTTGCTATCTAGGAACACTTTTGACACGACCCCGCTGCCAGGTTGAGTCGAGCGGTATCCGGGCTGAGGCGTATGCCCGGGTCGCATCTTCGCGCCCTTCGCGGCTGACTACTTCGGCGTCGCCGCCGCCTCTAATGCGCCGCGAATTCGTTTGTACGTCTCCTCCAGCGCCTCGGGCAGCACCCGGCTCTCTCCCGTCACCGTCATGAAGTTGGTGTCCCCGACCCAGCGGGGCAGAAC
>CAWIXA010000008.1:0-18105 GCA_963839975.1 uncultured Acidobacteriota bacterium
TCAACGAAATCCGGGAGCACATCGCTAGATTTGGGTTCCACACTTATGTAGTTACAGGCGGAGGGGATCCCCATTTCGGCTACACAATAGGGCTGACCGAATCACTCGGCGCGGAGCTTATCTTACCCGGCACTTATTTCTACGAGCTAGACGACGTCTCCAAAGTGATTAAAAGCATCGTCGGCAAGTTGTCAGCGCCAGTCGCTTGGAATGCGTCTGTGGAGGCGGATCCTTGGGGCACCTTTTCTTTCCGACAGGTACATATGAGCTGGGCAACGGCACTGATGCTTGGAACCTTCGACTATTATCGCGGAAAGAGTATCGAAGCCTACCAAATCGTCCCCGATGAAACGCATTGGACCGTCGATGTCCCGGACCTTTCACAACCATGGAGTCCGACTCAGGCTCCTGGTTGGCGTTGGTTGAAAGAAGAATGGACGTACCCGGTTCCAAGAAGTTCCGTCGCCTTGACCGACCTGAATGCGCTCCGTGGTGGACGGATTACCGAGGTAATGCGTTGGGAAGAAGATCAGTGGGAGATGTTCGCCGGCTCGGGTCCGGACATACCGGAATCGGAGAGGAGGATTGTCCCGCTTGGTGTTCTCCTGGGAGCGGACGAGTCTCTTCTCCCTGCCGTTCATCTTCGCGTTGAAACCGGGTTCTGGCGAGAGAGAGAGGAAATGGAATGGCATCCTTGGGGTAAGGCTAAGGAGCCTGAAGGCACGTGACCGAACCCGGAACTCGGGGACTGGCGGGAAGTTTTGCGATTTTTTATAGTCTATACAGTAACCCGAGGTCATCCCGATGTGCCGAAATATCAAAACGCTTTTCAACTTCGATCCGCCGGTCACGGAGGAAGAGGTGCGCGCGGCTTCGCTGCAGTTTGTGAGAAAGATCAGCGGGTTCACGAAACCGTCGAAGGCCAATGAAGCCGTGTTCCTGGCGGCGGTGGCCGAAGTGGCCGGAGGTTGGCCCACCTTTCGCGGTTTTCGAAAGGTGGGACGCCCGCTCTGCGTGGTAGAATTTCTGCTGCATCCTCTTTCCTGAGAGTCCCAGGTTGATAGAGCTAGCACCCTCAATATTATCGGCGGATTTTGCGCGGCTGGGCGAGCAGGTTTCGCGGGCGGCGGAGGGGGGCGGGACTATCATCCACGTGGATGTGATGGACGGGCATTTTGTGCCCAACATCACACTAGGCCCGCAACTGGTCAAGTCGCTGCGCAAGGCGACCAAGCTGCCGCTCGATTGCCATTTGATGATTGAGAATCCGGATGAGTACATTCCGGCGTTTGCCGAGGCTGGAGCGGACTGGATTTCGGTTCATCAGGAGGCCTGCCGGCATCTGGATCGGACGCTGAATCTGATCAAGACCCACAACTGCCACGCGGGCGTCGTGATTAACCCTGCGACCCCGGTCGAGGTTCTTTCCGAAGTGCTTGATATTGTGGATTATGTGCTGGTGATGTCGGTGAATCCGGGATTTGGGGCGCAGCCATTTATCCCCAATTCGTTACATAAACTCAGTCAGCTCAGAGAGTTACGCGAGCAGAAAAACCTGAATTACCGCATCGAAGTGGATGGCGGCGTCTCGCTCGACACCGTAGGGCAGATTGTTCGCGCGGGCGCAGAAATTCTCGTGGCGGGCAACGCGGTGTTCGCCCACGGCGATCCAATGGTTAACGCCCAAACATTATTGAAGGCAGCGGTGGAAGCTACGCTGCAGAAAGTCTAGTGGCTAGGTGCTAGTGGCTAGTTACTAGTGAGAACTCAGATGAGGTTTTACTAGCCACCAGCAACTAGACACTAGCAACTTGCTTTTCGAGGTATCAATGTCTTTGTCTTTCAGAATTCCGGTGATTGCCCTAGCCGCGACGCTGGCCCTCACCACGGCGTGCACCAACAAGAAGGTCAGCAACCCGCTGGCTAAAGTCGATTCCAAGCAGCCGGACAAAGTGCTGTTCGATCGTGGCATGGACTCGATGAAGCACAACCACTACGACGTGGCTCGCCTCGACATGCAGACGCTGATTAATACCTATCCGGATTCGGAGTTCATCGCTCGAGCCAAGCTGGCGATGGCGGATTCCTGGTATGCCGAAGGCGGCACCGCGTCTATGGCGCAAGCGGAGGAGGAATACAAACAGTTCGAAGTCTTCTTTCCCAATATGCCGGAGGCGGCTGAGGCGCAACTGAAGATCGCCAACATTCATTTCCAGCAGATGGAAAAGCCGGACCGCGACTTCACCCACGCGGTGCGCGCCGAGGAGGAATACCGGGCGGTCATCCTGCAATATCCCGACAACCAGAAAATGGTTGCCGAGGCCAAGACCAAGCTCATGCAAGTACAGGAAGTGATTGCGGAGCGCGAATACCGTGTGGGGAGCTTCTATTACATGCGGCAGACCTATCCGGCGGCGATCGCGCGGTTGCAGTCGCTGGTGGACCGCTATCCGCTATACAGCAAGGCCGATGAAACGTTGTATTTACTGGGTCGATGCTACGAAGGCGAAATCGCCAACCTGAAGCCCATGGACGCGATGGAACGCAAGCAGATGGAAAAGCGGGGCAAGGTGGATGAGGCGCAGCTCAAGCGAGATGAAGCGACGCGCGAACGCATGATTAGCCACTTCACTGCCGAGGCGGCAGAGGCATACGCAAAAGTCCTTACTCGCTATCCGGTCATGGATCGCGCCGATGACGCCAAAGCCCGGTTGCTGGCGTTGCATCAGCCCGTGCCTCGTCCGACCAAAGCGGCCCTGGCGCAGAACAAAGCGGAAGAAGCGGCGCGCCGTCAGCAAACCACGATGAGCATGGTGATGGGTACGTTATCAAAGCATCCCGACGTGAGTGCAGCGACCAGGGTAGGAGAGCCGACGCTGGTCGATCCGGAACCGCTCAGCGCCAAGAAAATGGTAGAGGCGGACCAGAAGTTCGCGGTGGGAAAGTCTTCGGGAAATAACGCCGTTTCGGTAGTAACGGTCGGTACGGGCGCTCCGCCACCGAGCGAACCCGCGCCGCGTTCCGATGCCCAAGCCCCTCAAACAGCGCCTGGCGGCGACCCGGGGTCGCAACCCGCCCCGCCTGATCCAAATGAATTGAAACCCAGTGCCGCGGCAGGGAGCGATCCCAGTACTGCGGCCGCGGTGCCTGATCCCAACGAGTTAAAGCCGGATACCGCCACGACCGACACGCCCGCTCAGGCGCCCGCCCAGGTGAACGAAATTCAGCAGGGGGCGGCTACAACCCCCCAGGCGGCCGGTGACGCCTCTTCCCAAGACCTGGCCAGCGACAAAGACATTGCCTCCAGCAAGCACAAGAAAAAGAAGGGCCTGAGCAAGATCATCCCGATCCCCCAGACGCACTAAGGCCGGCAGTGCACTAAATGTATTGTCCGCTCGTAACCTGTTTAACCGTCTGCATTTATTGACTTAGCCCTCCGGCCAAGATAACTTCGGTGGTATCTCCCCTTTTCTTACTGAGGATAGCCTTGGCTCGTACCGTACTGCTTGCCGACGATAGCGTGACCGCCCAGAACATGGGCCGCCGTATCCTCATGGATGCCGGTTACGAAGTCGTTACGGTCAATAACGGGTCGGCGGCGCTGAAGAAAATCCACGAGAACCATCCTGACCTGATCGTGCTCGACGTCTATATGCCGGGCTATGGCGGGTTAGAAGTTTGCCAGCGGCTGAAAGAGGCGGCGGAAACGGCGCGGATTCCGGTCCTGCTGAGCGTTGGCAAGATGGAGCCTTTCAAGGCCGAAGAAGCCAAGCGGGTGCGGGCGGACGGGCATATTGTTAAGCCGTTCGAAGCCAGCGAACTGCTGGCGGCATTGACCAGGCTGGAAGACAAAATCGTTCCGCAAGCGCAGGCCGAAGCCAGCGGCGGACGAAGCGCGCAGTCCGAAAAACCCGTAAAGAAAAGCCGTTCCTGGCGTGGCGGAGATCCTCTGGCCGGCGCCGAGGAAGTGCCGACTGAACGGGTGGCGTATCTCAACGAAGTGAAGAAGCGCCGCTCGCACGAAGCTGAGAGCGAAGAAGTCGCCAGCTCAGAGCAGACAGGTTCGGAGAGCGCTGAACAGGCGCCAAGGTCGGCGAGTCCCGTAGTTATGGCTCGCGCAGCCGCCGAAGACTTTGCGGTCCAGGAATCGGCCATTCCCACGGAGAGCGATGCGCAGCCAGTTGAGACACAGGCTGCGGAATCCAGGGCTGAAGCTGCGTCGATTTTCGACGCTCCTACGGTTGAGATTGCAGCGGCTGAGATTCCGGCGGGCGAAACTCCCGCCAATCACGAAAACGTCAGCAAGGAATCGCGCGCCGAGGAATCGGCGTCCGAGGTGCAAGCGGAGCAAGCTATATCTGAGGCGCCGCCCGCAGTTGCGGCCGCAGCCAGCCCAGCGAGATATTCGCGTTGGATTGCTGAAAATGTTGCCCTAAGCGTGGAAGAAGCTTCCGTCGCGCTCGAGGCCGAGATGCGGCAGGCACAAGCGGCATCGAGAGAGACTGCGAGCGCTTCTGAGGCTCACGCCCATGAGCAAGTCACCAGCTCCCGAGAGGCGGTGGCCCAGGCTGTGCCGGAGACGGAGATTGAGAATTCTTCCGGCGCGGCGTTTGCGGCAGCGGCATCGGCAAGCAGTGACGCGGTGAGCAGTCAGCTCGCAGCGTTTGACGCTCAACCGGCGCACGACACCGTCGAGGCACCAGCATCACAGCCCGAAGTCGAGCCGGATGGCCGCTCAGACGCCCCATCCGAAGCCACGCTGGCGTGGAAAAATTGGCAGCACATTCGCGATTCGGTGATGAGTCCGCAGAAAACGGAGGCGCTTGCCGAGTCGGTGGCAGAAATGGCGCAGGCTCACGCGGGCTTGCCGATACCCGAGCCTCTGGCGAACTCTTCGCTGCAGGAAGACCCAGCTGCGAAACAGCATTCGGCTCCGAGCGAGAGCGCTTCCGCGGCGCCCGCCGAAACCGTCGCAGAAGACAATTCAATCAACGACATCGTGGACAGCGTCCTCGCCGACCTCAAACCCCGGCTGATGCAAGAAATCGCGAAAAAGCTCGCCGCGAAGAAGTAAGACTCGCGCTCTCAGCTGTCAGTTCTCAGCCATCAGCGTTCAGCCATCTGCAGCCCAGTCACTTCTTTGTAGCTTTACCATCCCAGAAGGGCATCCAGCTGCTTCCACCGTCTGCCGAAACCTCGTATTTTGATGTGTACGAGGTGGGGGAGATCATTTTGATGGTAAAGCGCGACTCAATCGTCACCCCGCCATAGTTGTTCTCCCCAGTCCACGTCAAAGTATCTCCGTTAAGCGTTCCTGTCGTCAGAGCACGACGGCCGCTGCTATCAAATCTCTCTTCCGTATAAGTTTTCTTGTCAGCGTCATACCCGAGGACGGAGAACGCCGCTCCCGCGCCACCCATTTCCGTCGGCATCGAGAAATCCGAATGGCTGACCAGAAAAAATCCGCCCTTCATCCACTCGGTTGTGACCGTGTCGCTGAATTTTCCGCCCGGTCCCCAGGGCCCCGGGGCAATCGTCGCTTCGCTGCTCCACGTGCCAGCGAAGTAGTCGAGCTTTTTCAGCTCGGGGGCGGGCGTGGCGGACATCTGCGCGTCGGCGGTAGCGGCCAGGAATGTAAAGATGAAGATGACTCCGAAAACAACGATCGAGATTCGTTTCATGTGCCTTCTCCTTTGAACTGCTGGTGAAGGAATGTTGCCGCCTGGAACGAATCGGGAACAGTGGGGATCGTCACGCAGGTACAGTGACAATTGTCAGGCGCGCACGGGCGCTTCAGCGCTTCTGGTACGGATGGAAGATGTAGTCCTTCGCCTTCACCACCGTATGGCACGCGTGGCCGCAGTCGGAGAGGCTTTTGGGATCGGCGGTGAACTTGTCCGACGCGGCGTCGTAGTTGAACACCGCGTATCCCCATCCGCCACTTTTCGGAAATCTCTTGCTGTCTTTTTCGATGACGAAAGCCTCTTTAAAGACGTCGGGCACATCCACGACGAAGGGGGCCTCGGTACTCTTCTTCGGCGTCCACTGCAGCTTCACGATCATGGAGCCATCCGGGAAAGGCTGGCCGTTGCCCGGAATGCCGGCCTTGTACGCCTTGATCATGGTTGGGTTCGCGGCGATCACCTTGAGCCTTTCGTCGGTCTTGGCGGAAGAGACCACCGCCCAGTCCTCGTATCCCCTGAAGTCGGAGAACGCGATCCCGCCCGGCGATATCAGCGAGTACTTGTCGGAATTCTGCGCGGCGTTTTTCTGAGCGGCATTGTTTTGCGCGACAGGGTTCTGCGCGTGAACGCTCTGCACATAAACGATCTGCGTGTAAACGGCCATGGCAACGAGGACGGCGAGCGCTGCAGCGGATATCGTAATCGTGAGCTTGGTTTTGCGGTTCATGGGGGGATCCTTTCTTAATTCTCAATCAGGATTTCCATTTTGAATGCTGGGCCGGGATCGGGCGGAGCATATCACACCCCAATGCTCCTATCCAGCCTTACCAAATTCTTTCGCAACTCTCTGTTGACTTCCGGTTTCTGCACTGCTACAGTCCTCCGCTAATCGCAAGGTAGGTCCTTCCACACGAGGGGGCTCGTGATTCCGTAAGAGGACTCTCAGCGCGACTCTGCTTCTCCTTCCCCTGGAGCTCGGGGACCCGTCTGTACGCAGTCAAGCTGTTAACAAATTGCTCGCGGAGGACAACCGATGAAAAGCTCGACGTGTTTTCTATTCGCTTCGTTTCTGGTCTTGAGCATGGCTCAGTCTGTGCGTGCCCAAGTTAATCCCGGTTTGCCTCCGCTGAACGATTTCTCGAACGGCAAGTTCGACGTCGTGAATATCTCGAACCGTAACATCCTTTTCCGTATCCCCATCCGCGAAAAAGCCGGAGCGATACCGTTTTCGGCTGCTTTGGTTTGGAATATCGGCATGTCTCTTAATAGAAACGGTGGATTGCAGCCACCACAAATGCAGTTCTCAGCTATTGCAGGTACCAGCGTGGTAGCACATTCGACCACAACCCAATCATGCGGGTCGGATCCCCATGACCAACTGTACAGTAATTTCTTTTTCATGGATGCAAATCAAACCACTCACCTTTTCCCAGCCATAAATCTTGACGCCGACAGGTGCATTTATCCGTCTGGAACCGCAACTAACGCAGCGAGCGACAACTCTGGTTACGTGATGACTGTTAACATCTCCGCCGGAACGATCTACGTTTATGACGTTGCGGGTAACTTGGCGGGTGCTGTGGGGATATCAGGTGGAGCCACTGGCGGCTTCACCGATACAAATGGAAACTCCATTTCGATTTCGTACTCGACCTATCCTAACGGCACCTATACTGACACCCTCGGCCAGCCTGTTCTGACAGTAAACAACCACACTTACTCCTACACCGATGCGGTCGGAGCGACTCGCGCCGTGACCGTCAACTATTCTTCCTATACGGAGCAGTCACACTCTTGCTGGAATGATTACGGGCCTTGGCCAGCTACATCGCTCCCCAGTAGCGTCAGCATGCCTGACGGCAGTTCTTACGGGATCACATATGAGGTCACGCCCGGGTTTCCAAACAGTGTGACGGGACGAATCGCGAAGGTTACTCTCCCCACTGGCGGATCGATTTCATATTCCTATACGGGGGGCTCAAACGGTCTCGACTGTTCGTCACAGTCTTGGTACGCCCCTATAGTCACTCGCACGCTGACGAACTCAGACGGTTCAACTGCCGTTTGGAAATACGATGGGCAGACCCTGGCCGCCCCTCAGGTCTTAGTAACCGATCCTTATAACAATGACACGGTATACACTTTCGGTGCTGGTCTTGGGCCGGGCTACGGCGAGGCCAATTATGGATTTGAAAGTCAGAAGCTGATTTACACCGGATCCCACTCAACGGGAACATTACTTAAGACCGTCGTTACTTGCTACAACGGAAATACCACTAACTGCGCCACAACTTCGCCTCAGGCGGGCACCCCAATTACTGAGAAAGACACGACCACCACGATTGCAGGCATGACTACGTCCTCGCAATCGAGGCTGACCTTCAATTCCTACGGCTTACTAACAAGAGATCGAGAGTACGACTTCGGGGCTTCAACGCCGAGCAGCGACCACACGCTGAGCTACGGTTCATATTCAGGTGGAAGCTGCTCATCATTAGGGACCTACATTAACAACCGGGTGTGCAGCGCCGTCACCAAAAATGGAACCGGAACGATTCTTGCACAAACGAACAATTCGTATGACGCGCGTGGCAACCTGACGACTGCAAGCAGCTTGGTATCAGGATCAACGTACCTGACAGGTAGCTTCACATACAATGCAAACGGGACTATTGCAACTTCGACCGATGTAAATGGGGCGCAGTCAACTCCTACGTACGGCGCTTGCAACGGCCTGATGCCCACCAGCATTGCCGAGCCACTCAGCCTGTCTGTTTCCATGACCTGGGACTGCAACGGCGGCGTGATGACCTCGCAGACCGACGAGAACGGGCAAACCTCCTATCTCAACTATTTCGTTAACAGCAGCGCCGATCCATTGTGGCGGCCCTTGCAGACCAAAGACGCGCTCGGCAACCTCACGAACTTTACCTATGGCGTCAATTCGACTGAAAGCGCCATGCTATTTAACAACGGTGCTTCTACTGTTGACGTACTAACCACAATTGACGGCCTCGGCCAGGCCATCATCACGCAAAAACGTCAGGCACCGGGCGCTGCAAACTGGGACACCGTTTCAACGACCTACGACAAGATGGGTAGAGTGGCGTCCGTGTCGCAGCCCTGCACCACGACAGTTGGAGCGCCATGCCCGGCGACTCCCGCTACCACTTTCCAATTTGACGCAGTAAGTCGGCCTACACTTACAACCGATGCCGGCAATGGAACGGTGTCGTATAGCTATACAAAAAATGATGCCCTAGTAACCGTCGGCCCAGCCCCTGCCGGCGAGAACACGAAGCGCAAACAGAATGAGTACGATGGGTTGGGTCGGCTCACATCAGTTTGCGAATTGACCTCCAGCACCGGCAGCGGAAGTTGCGCGCAGTCAAGCGCCCAGACTGGCTACTGGACGAAATACACTTATGACCCGATTGGCCGTTTGACTGGCGTCACCCAGAACGCGCAGGGCTCTCCTACCCAGGGTCGAACGTATTCCTACGATGATCTCGGACGCCTGCTTTCAGAGATCAACCCCGAGTCAAACACAACTCAGTATTTCTACGATACCGCCCCGAGTACGCCTGGGGTGGCGTGTTCAGGAACCTACAATCGGGATCTGGTCAAGACGTACGATGCCAACGGCGACACCACCTGCTACACCTACGACGGCCTGCACAGGAAACTTACAGCCAGCTATCCTGCGGGCCCAAATGCCGCGTCAACATCAACGAGCAACTTTGTCTATGACGCTAGTTCATTCACTTGCACAAGCCCGAATGGGAATCTGAAGACTCGACTGGCCGAGGCATACACCGGGACCAGTGCGAGCAAGATTACCGATATGGCTTATTGTTACTCGCCGCGCGGTGAGGTGACCGACGCTTATGAATCCACACCGCACTCAAGTGGGTATTACCACGCGACTTCGGGGTATTGGGCGAATGGTGTTCTGCAATCCCTTGGCGGCGTCGGTACTCAGAGTGCCTATACCTATGGAGTGGATGGAGAAGGCAGGCCCTATACTGCCACCCAAGGGACTCACAATTTCGTGACGGGTACGACATACAATGCTGCCAGCCAGCCTTTAGCCGTATCGCTCTACAATAACGATGGCGATAACGATAGCTATACCTACGACTCCAACACCGGCAGGATGACAAATTACACGTTCACGGTGGGCGCAACGCCGAAATCCATGAGCGGCACTCTAACCTGGAACGCCAACGGTACTCTGAGCAAACTGGCGATCACCGACGGTTTCAACTCCGGTGGAACCGAGACCTGCAAGTATGGCGATCCAACGGCTTCCATCGCCGGCTACGATGACCTGTCCCGCATCATCAGCGCCAACTGCGGTACTCCGTGGTCGCAAAGTTTTAGTTACGACCCGTTCGGAAACATCACAAAGAGCGGCTCCGTCACATGGATGCCCGGCTACAATCAATCCACCAATCAATACACGCTCGGAGGCACCGGTTACGATTCCAAGGGCAACTTGCTGAATGATAGCTTCCATAGCTATGTCTGGGATGTGAACAGTCATCCGGTGACGATTACATCTCCCAACGGAAGTACAACCTGCGGCACTGCCGGCGTCACCTGCTTGACCTACGATGCGTCCAGCCGCATGGTTGAGAAAAACATAGCGGGGACGTATTCCGAAATCGAGTACAGCCCGGTGGGCAAAGTGGCGGTGATGAACGGGGGCACCCAGGCGCAAGGTTACGTACGGTTACCGGGCGGCTTGGTATTGTCTCCCAGCCCTGCGGACACGTTCTGGCATACGGACTGGCTCGGTTCGGCACGCCTTGCCTCTTCGGCGAGTCAGAGGACGATCACCTTCGATCGCGCGTTTGCCCCGTTTGGAGAAATGTACAACACCGTGACGGGGGGCACCGCCAATCCTGGTTTCACCGGCGATACCCAAGACACAGTATCGGGTACTTATGACACCGAGAATCGTGAGTTGAATCCAAATCAGGGGCGCTGGATTTCGCCTGACCCGGCAGGGGCAGTTGCCGCAAATGCAACCAATCCGCAGAGCTGGAACCTGTACAGCTACGTCTTGAATAATCCCGCCAACGCTGTCGATCCCGACGGCCTCGATTGCGCAACTGCTGACGAGCACGGAGTCACAATCAATCCCGGAGATTGCCCGGGCAATGATCCAAATAACGAATATTACTTCGACTGCGATGGCTGCTTAATGAGTGCGACCAGTGCCTCCATTGACGAAAACGGAGACCTCATTCTCACCATAGGGACGACCTCTAATGGCGAACCGCTTTTGGCGGCTATCTCGAATTTCGACCATTCCGATTCGAACAACGACCAGCTGAATCCATTCGCACAGGCTGTGTTCTCACAGCCGATTTTCAACAACGCAGCCGGCACCGTGAATGCGTTGGGGATGCTTGAGGCGAGCATAATGGCCCCGTGGGCTGTGGCAGCAGCCCAATGCTCCATGGGTGGTAGCCGTGGAGGCTGTGCAGCGAACATGGCTTTAGCTGTACTCCCTGAGGTTGGGGCGTTGGGCGAAGGTGCAACACTTCTTAGGGCTGGGCGTGGCTTGCACGCCGCAGAAATCCTCGAAAAGGCAGGTGGGTTCGCGCAAGCAACGAAAGACTTTGAATCCCTCCCGGGCGTTGAGAGAACAATCGGAAATGTAAAGGTCAAAGATTTGGCCGACGGAACAAAAGTGGTGCTGAGGGACTTTAGCGGCGATGGCAGGCCAACCCTGGAAATCCAACATCCAAGCGGTGAAGTCACGAAATATCGGTACAACTAAGATGAAGCCAATCAAAGACACAACGCGAGTCGCACAATACGACGTGCTACTTAGGGAGATGATGCTAATGGAGGAAGGGCGGGAGTGCGAGTTTAATCCCGACTGGGTTCGGAATCACGGTTGGAAGGTGGTGCCAGCCGGATCGATGGCACGAATCCCAGTCCAAGATATACCGCGCATCGTTTCAGCACTGAAGCGAGCCGGCTATACGGAGTGCATCGCGGTCTTCAATGAGCCTGGGTACATTCAGCATCTTCCGCTGACCGTTGCGAGTGATCCTCCGAGCGACATGGCGACTTGCCATCTGGTGTCGGTTGATGAAGCGGACTTCCAAGACTTCAACCGTGAGCTGGGGACATTTCGTTCTGTATTGTTGCCTGAAGATCGCTCTTGGGCTATCTCGTGCAATGAGTGGTACAACCTATTCGGTGCCAAGCCGGAGCTGTTGGAGGCGCTACTTGGTGAACCCATTGAGCAGGCGCGGCGGGAGTTTACTGAAGTCGCCACTGCGGTAGCGAGGGGAAATGCCGACGAACCCCTTCTCAAAGTTGCAGAGTACTACGCTGCTTTATAAGAGCCTGCTTAGGCGATCCGACTGTCCTGTGAGAAAGGGTCGCGCGTAATCGACGCGGCCAAGGCCGAGATATGGTAAGGGAAACCCGGGGGCAGACGAGATGTATCCCAATTTTCCAGAACACAAAACCGGGACCGTCCCGTCCTGTTCTCCCCCTCCTCGTTTGACCCTTTTTTTCATCCGCCTGTAAGATCGAAGTTCAGCACTTAGCAAATACTCTCTGCCGACTGCTGATCTTCCCATGCCTCACGATCTGCCGAAATCCTACGAGCCGGGCGCGATTGAAGCGCGCTGGGCGGAGTATTGGGTCAAGGAAAGGCTGTTCTCCGTCCCTACTCCGCGTGAGGGAGACACGCGTCCCGTGTTCAGCCTGCTGCTGCCGCCGCCGAATGTTACGGGGCGGTTGCATATGGGGCACATGCTGAATCAGACGCAGATGGACATCATTATGCGCTGGCATCGCATGCGGGGGGACGTGACGCTGTGGCTGCCGGGGACGGACCATGCCGGGATCGCGACCCAGATGATGGTGGAGCGGCAACTGGCGACCGAGGGCAAGAAGCGTTCGGAGCTGGGGCGCGAGGAATTTATTGAGCGGGTGTGGGACTGGAAAAAGCAATACGGCAGCGCGATTCAGGAGCAGATGCGGCGGCTGGGCGCGTCGGTGGACTGGAGCCGCGAATATTTCACCATGGACGAGAACCTTTCGCGCGCGGTGCGCGAAGTGTTTGTCCGGCTGCATGAAGAAGGGCTGATTTATCGCGGCAAGTACATCGTGAACTGGTGTCCGCGGTGCGAGACGGCGATTTCCGATCTCGAAGTGAAGCACGAGGAAATTCCGGGGAAGCTGTATGAGATTCGTTATCCCGTGGTCGGAAGTCGGATGAATTTATTACGGTGGCGACGACGCGTCCGGAGACGATGCTGGGCGATTCTGCTGTTGCTGTGAATGAAAAAGACGCACGCTACACGCATCTGCACTGGGAAGAAAGTTTTGCTGCCGCTGATGAATCGGGAGATTCCGATTATCACCGACGAACTGGCGCAGCCGGAGTTTGGGACGGGCGCGGTGAAGGTGACGCCGGCGCATGATCCGAATGATTTTGAGGCGGGGCTGCGGCACAATTTGCCGCAGATTGAAGTCATGGACGCGCACGGGCACATGAACGAAAACGCCGGGCCGTATGCGGGCCTCGATCGCTACGCTGCGCGCAAGCGGGTGCTGGAGGATTTGCAGGCGCAGGGATTTCTGGTCGGCGAGAAGGCGTACACGATTTCGATTGGCAAGTGCGACCGCTGCGGGACGGTGGTCGAGCCGCGGCTTTCGACGCAGTGGTTCATCAAGATCAAGCCGCTGGCCGAGCGCGCGATTGAAGTGGTGGAGAAGGATTACATCCGGTTCACGCCGGCGAATTACCGCACCATTTATTTGAACTGGATGCGGAACATTCACGACTGGTGCATCTCGCGGCAGTTGTGGTGGGGACATCGGATTCCGG
This sequence comes from uncultured Acidobacteriota bacterium, assembly GCA_963839975.1. Taxonomy (GTDB): domain Bacteria; phylum Acidobacteriota; class Terriglobia; order Terriglobales; family Acidobacteriaceae; genus Gp1-AA145. Next base: position 13,549 of record CAWIXA010000008.1, read on the forward strand.
CGTGGCATTGCGCGTGTGGCGAAATTATTGTGGCGCGGGAGACGCCGGCGTCGTGCGGGAAATGCGGCGGAGCGAGTTAAAGCAGGATCCGGATGTGCTCGACACTTGGTTCTCGTCCGGGCTGCTGCCGTTTACTTCTTTGGGATGGCCGGAGGCGACGCGGGACCTGGAAGTTTTCTATCCGACGTCGTTGCTGATCACCGGCTTCGACATTCTTTTCTTCTGGGTCGCGAGGATGATCATGCTGGGATGCTGGTTCATGGCGCCGCCGGAGAAGCCGGGGTCTTCGAGGGAAATGAGCGCGGGCGAGATGAACGAAGACGCGCTGCGCGAATCCGTCCCCTTTCGCGAGGTTTACATCCATGCCCTGGTGCGCGATGCCGAGCGGCAGAAGATGTCGAAGACCAAGGGGAATGTGCTGGATCCCATTCAGGTGATCGAAAAATACGGGACGGATGCGACGCGGTTCACGCTGGCGGCGATGTCGTCCCCTGGAACGGATATTGCGTTCAACGAGAGCCGGACGGAAGGCTATCGCGCATTCGCCAACAAGATTTGGAACGCGGCGCGGTTCATGTTCATGAACGTGGACCGGATTGATCCGGGCCTGCGGCCCGGGACGGGCGAGGACGCCCGTCGCCCCACAGGCGTTAATGGGTTTCACGCTGCGACTCTGGAAGATCGATGGATTCTTTCGCGCTTCAACGGAGTAGCGAAGAGCGTGAATGAGTCGTTGGTCAGCTATCGCTTCGATGAGGCGGCGAATTCCATCTACGATTTTTTCTGGGGAGAGTTCTGCGACTGGTATCTCGAACTGATCAAGCCGCGGCTGGCGCCGGAGTCGGAGAACGCGGCGGCTGCCTGCGGAAATCTCGTTGCGCTGTTTGAATCGTCGCTGCGCCTCCTGCATCCGGTGATGCCGTTTATCACGGATGAAATCTGGCATGCCATCTATGATGGCAAGCCGCCGCAGAAATCGCTGGCGCTGGCGGCGTATCCACAGCCGGATGAGAAGCAGATCGACAAGAACGCTGAAACTCAGATGGCGATCATGCAGGATTTGATCGTCAGCGTGCGCAATCTGCGGGCGGAGTTGAAAGTTGAGGCCAAAGCAAAAGTGCCGATCGAGGTTTTCGTGCCTGAGCCGGAAATAAGGACGCTGATTGAGCAGAGTCTCGGGGCGGTGGAGCGGCTGGCAAATGTTGAGAAGGTCTCGTTTGCGGAAAAATCTCTCAGCAACCTGCCGGGGGCGCGGAATACGGCGCGGTTTGACGTGCATGTGATCTACGAAAAGAAGATTGATGTTGGCGTCGAGTGTGAGCGGCTGAAGAAAGAGCTTGAGAAGATGGAGAAGGAAACGGCAAACTTGCAGAGGCAGTTGGGGAATGAGCAGTTTTTGGCGAAGGCTCCAGCGCCGGTGATCGAAAAAATGCGCGCGCGGGTGGAGGAGTTGGGGATTTTGCAGGGAAAGGCGCGGGGGCAGATGTCTGAGTTAGGGGGCGGGTAAGGCCCGATGTCCCAGGCGCCCGCCCCACACAAGAACTTACTGGCAACTGACCACTGACCACTGGCAACTGATTTATGGATTGGAACAGCCGCCGCATCACCGCGATTTTAGAGAACGCGTTGCTCGAGGACCGGGCGACGCGGGATGCGACCAGCTATGCCTGCATTGATCCCAATCAGCGCGCCGCAGGGACGATCCTTGCCAAGCAGGATTGCATTCTGGCCGGCCTGGGATGCGTTCCGCGCATACTTGATGTTTACGCGGCGCTCGACGGCGCGGTAGTTTCGCATTACGAAGTGACCAGCCATCCCGAAATTTTTGACGGAATTCGATTGCATAAAGGACAGCAGATCGCGGTCGTCCTGCACAATGCGCGCGTGATTCTTTCCTGCGAGCGCGTGATCTTGAATCTGTTGCAACGGCTTAGTGGGATTGCGACGCTCACGCGAAAATTTGTCGAAGCGGTGCATGGAACCAAGGCTCGCATTCTCGATACCCGCAAGACCGCGCCGGGCCTGCGCGTGCTGGATAAATATGCGGTGCGCTGCGGCGGAGGTCAAAATCATCGGCTGGATCTTTCGGATGGCGTGTTGATCAAGAACAATCACATTTCGTTGGCGGGCGGGTTGAGGACGGCGCTGGAACGCGCCCATCGCAACCGGCGCGGAACTCAGATCATTGAAGTGGAAGTACGCTCTCTGGCTGAGCTGGAAGAAGCGCTGAGTTGCGGCGCGGAGGCCATTCTGCTCGATAACATGCCGGTCGCCGAAGTGCGGGCTGCGGTGGAGCGATGCGCCGGCGCAGACCGGCGGATTCCACTGGAGAGTTCCGGCGGCATCAAGCTGGAAAACGTCCGCGAATATGCGGAAACCGGGGTGGACTTTATTTCAGTCGGGGCGCTGACCCACTCGGCGCCGGCGGTGGATCTGAGCCTGCGCATCGTTCCAGCCTAAGTGATTCAGCCGAAAGGCGGCGCCCAGCCTGAGATTTGATAATTTCCTGTCTTCCTATCTAAAGCGTTTCAGGCTATATTTATTGCGCATGAAATCTCCGCGGGCCAATCGATTTTGCCACCTAGCCGTTGCACTTTTGCTTACCTCCTTTTTTGCAGCCTGCGGCAGCTCGGGTGGCGGGGGAGGGGGCTGTAGTTCAAATCCTACGGCTTGCCCAGTCCCTCCGCCCGCGCCGACAGGTCTGTCTGCCACCGCGGGCGCCGGCCAGGTGATGCTGCAATGGAGCGCCAGCGCGGGCGCGACTTCCTACGCCGTGAGCCGTTCCACAACCAGCGGCAGCGGATATGCCAAGATCGCCACAACTGTGGCGACGAACTACACTGACTCGGCGGTTACCGGCGGCACGACTTATTACTATGTTGTTTCGGCGGCGAATTCCGCGGGATCGAGCGCTAACTCTTCGCAAACCTCCGCCACCCCCACGACTGTGAATCTCCCTCCCCCGGTTCCCACCGGCTTGGCGGCAACTCCCGGCGCGGGACAAGTAATGTTGCAATGGAACTCGAGCGCAGGCGCAACTTCCTACAAGTTGAGCCGCTCCGCAACCAGTGGATCCGGATACTTATTGATTGCGACGCCCACGGTAACCAACTTTACCGATTCCAACGTAACGGGTGGAACGATCTACTACTATGTGGTCGCCGCGGTCAATGCGAACGGGACTAGCGCCAACTCAGCTCAAGTATCGGCCACGCCAGCGAGTTCCACGGCCGTTAATGTGACTGTCGATGTGTTAGCTGATCGCCATTTCATCAGCCCGTATGTCTATGGTGTGAACTTTCCGCCGAGCGCCGGCTACATCACAAATTCAAGAGCGACACTGGTGCGCTGGGGCGGAAATGGGTCCTCTACTTACAACTGGAAGCTCGGCACGGATAACGCGGACAACGACTACTTCTTTGAGGACTTTGCATTCGGCGCACTGGGCAATTCTGCTGACAGTGATTCCGCGCAGTTCATTACAGACGTGAAAGCAGCTGGCGGAACTCCGCTAACAACAATGGCGATGTTGCCGTGGGTCGCGCAGAGCCCCGAGCAGTCACTGCAGCAGGGCAATGGCTCAAACAACTATCACTGGGTCTTTTCTGTTTCGCAGGACAACGCGTGCAGCAGCACCGCGAAGACTGACCAATTCAACCGTGATGCCGGTGTGAATTTGGATTCTGATTGCTCGACGACAATGGTAGCGAGCCAGGCGCAGCTCAATCGCGCTTATTTCCCGCTGCTCGACGACCATACACAAGCGTGCTCTGCGGGTACTTGCGAATACCGGATTGATTGGGTCACTGATGCAACCAAAGGATTGTCGCAGGCTTTTGGCAACACTCTCACCTGTTCGTTGTTCCCAAACTTCAACATTAACTCCTGCCATCTTTACAACATGGACAACGAGATTGATATCTGGGGCGGGACACACGTTGATGTTCATCCCAATCCCACGACGTATAACGAACTACGGGATGTTTATTTAACCGAGGCGGGGAAGCTGGGTACTTGGGACCCGCAGGCGGTCCGGTTTGGATGGGTAAGCTGCTGCTGGTATTTTTACTGGAATTCAGCCGCCGGTGGTTCTGACAAGTCCGCCCACGCTGGCGAAGACTTCATGCCGTGGTGGCTGAATGAGGTCGCGTGGAATGATCAGATCAACGGCACACGCACGCTTGACGTGTTTGACCTGCACGCCTACACCGAAGCCAGCGGAAGCGGACTTACGTTGGCGCAGCAGCAGGCGCTGGCGGTCAACATCACGCGCGACTGGTGGGACCCCAACTACACCAGCCAAGCCTGGTTCGGGTCGACCAGTGTAACCGGAAACCAGCCGAACGATACCATTCCGCTCCGTATTCCGCGAGCACGGGCGTGGGCCAACACGATCTATCCCGGTACACCGCTGGCTTTTACAGAATGGAACTTTGCCATGGCGTCGGCTAACCCGTGCGGGTGCAATAACCCCGCGGAAATGGACTTCTCCACCGCACTTGCCGACGTAGATGCCTGGGGCATTCTTGGACGTGAGCGCGTCTCCTACTCCACTCG
>CAWIXA010000009.1:0-167552 GCA_963839975.1 uncultured Acidobacteriota bacterium
CAGCCTGGTAGCGCACCTGCCTTGGGCGCAGGGGGTCGTAGGTTCAAATCCTATCGCCCCGACCAGTTCTTAACCACGCACTTACGCGATGTTCACTCCGGGGCGGATTCTATGGGCGAGTTCTCTTTGCCTCATTGCCGCTCTCCGTTCGCGCAAGAATCTCGGGGGCCGGCCTAGAGCCAGTGCCTCGCTCGGGAGCATGTTGCCCCGGGGCAGCAGGAATTTACCACTCCAAACGAAGAACCTTTTCGCGGCCGTGATGAATCTAGTATCCGAGGAGAAACTGAGATGCCTCTAATCCTGGCCGCGATTTGCGTTGGCGCCGTATGCCTGGTGATCGGCGTTCGGTTCCTACGCGCGAGAGCCCAACAGGAGATGGAGCGGCACAGTATCACGGCCGAGGCGCTGCACACATTGTTGGACGCAAATAAAGAGGTGCTCCTCTTTGATGTTCGCCAGCCGCTCGACTTGTTAGTCAGTTATGAGATCATCCCGGGCGCAAAGAGAATTCCCCCAAAAGACGTGCTCGAGAACCCCTCACTCATCCCAAAAGAGAAGGACTCGGTCGTTTACTGCACTTGCCCCAGTGATAAAACTAGCCGAGCAGTTTTGGGTCGGGCGCTTGACCTGCATTTCTCACGGATCAAATTCCTGAAAGGAGGATTGGAAGCCTGGAAAGCGGAGGGCTATCCGGTCGAGCGATACAACGAGCTTATCCATCTCGACATCGCAACCTAGCGTCAACGTACCATCTCAGGATTACGTCGCCCCAATTACAGGAATTACGCGACCAAATGCAGTTTTTCTATATCTAATCCAGTCGTGCAGAGAAACAGAAAGTCTGTAATCATCTCTTTGCCCCAGACCGAGCTTAAGCATGGCCAAACCAATTTTGCTGAGTGTGGATGACGACTCCGATGTTTTGCGGGCGATAGAACGCGATCTTCGTTCGCAGTATGGCGCTGAATATCGGGTGATCGGAAGCGATTCTCCTGAAGGTGCACTCGATCTCCTGAAGCAGTTGAAAGTGCGCAACGACAGCGTGGCCTTGCTGCTTGCCGACCAGCGCATGCCGCGCATGGACGGGGTGGAATTTCTGCAACAGGCCATGGGAATCTATCCCGGGGCGAAGCGAGCATTGCTCACCGCCTATGCGGACACGAACGCCGCGATCAGCGCCATCAATCAGGCCAGCATCAACTATTTTTTCCTGAAGCCGTGGGACCCTCCCGACAGAGCATTTGTATCCGCAGTTAGATGACTTGCTCGATGACTGGCAAGCCTCGTTCCGTCCCACATTTCAAGGGATCCGAGTGCTGGGCACCCGCTGGTCGCCTCGATCCTACGAGTTGCGGGATTTCCTGGCGCGCAACCACGTGCCGTACCAGTGGATTGATGTCGAGACTTCTGCCAATGATCCGGAGACTAAGCGCCTTCTGGAAGCTCTGGGCCCGGAGGCCGCCGATCTCCCCGTCGTGCTTTTCCCGGACGGGACGAAGCTTCTTGAGGGTGTACCCGCGGACGTAGCGCAAAAGGTCGGGCTGCGCACCCGCGCCCAGACCAGCTTCTATGATTTGGCGATTGTGGGCGGAGGGCCGGCTGGTTTGGCCGCTGCGGTTTATGGCGCCTCGGAAGGTCTGCACACAGTGATGATTGAGCGGGAGGCGCCCGGCGGTCAGGCTGGAATGAGTTCCCGCATCGAGAACTATCTTGGATTTCCGACCGGGCTCAGTGGCGCGCGATCTGGCCCGGCGTGCGGTGGTGCAAGCCCAGCGTTTTGGAGTGGAAATCCTGGCGCCGCAGGAGGCTGGTCGGCGTTCGAACCGAGGCGTCTTACCGAATTATCAAGCTGGCGGATGGCAACGAGATCTCGTGCCACGCGCTGATGATCGCGACCGGAGTGCAGTGGCGGCGGCTGGAAGCTCCGGGAATAGACAGGTTGCAGGGTGCGGGGATTTACTATGGCGGCGGCGCGACCGAAGCGCTCTCCTGCAAGGGCGAGATCGTCTATGTGGTGGGCGGCGCAAACTCGGCGGGTCAGGCGGCAATGAACTTCGCCAGATACGCCGAGCGCGTCGTCATTCTTGTGCGCGGCGAATCGCTTTCCAGCACCATGTCGCAATACTTGATCGACCAGGTTCAAGAGACGCCGAACATTCAGCTGTGGACGCATGCCAGCGTGGCCGAGGCGCACGGCGAAACACACCTGGAAGAGATTTCGGTGCTTTGTTCCGATACCAACAAGGTCGAGCGCGTGCCGGCGAGTGCGATGTTCATCTTTATTGGAGCATTGCCGCGGACGGATTGGCTGGCCGAGCGTCGTCGAGCGCGACGAGCGCGGTTTCCTGTTGACCGGTCCTGATCTCATTCGCGACGGGCAACGCCCGAAGGGATGGGCACTCGACCGGGATCCGTTCTTGCTCGAGACCAATGTTCCCGGCATTTTTGCCGTCGGCGATGTGCGCCACGGTTCCATAAAACGGGTGGCTTCGGGAGTCGGTGAAGGATCGGTGGCGGTGCAGTTCATCCATCAATATTTGAGCAAGGTATAAATGATCGAAAAATCGGAATTACTTCGCGTTCCTGCATTCGCCGATTTGCCGGATGATCAGATTGCCTGGTTCCTCAGCCAGTCGCAAGAGATGCATCTCAAAGCGGGCGAAACCTACATCCGCGCAGGGCGATCCTGCCGAAACCATGTTTGTGATTCTTGAAGGAGCAATTTCAGGGGCGCGGCGAAATTGGCGGCGAGACGTTTGTTTTCCCGGTCAAGGCTGGCGACGTGACCGGCATTGCTGCCCTTTTCCGGATGAAACAGATTCACGGTGACGGGACGAGCAATCAGCGATGGGCGGTTGTTGCGATTTCCCTGCGGCGCAGTTTCCTGAACTTGTGCAGAAAATGCCGGAGCTGACCACACGTCTGGTGGGCCTGATGTCCGACCGGATCCGTGAAACCACTCGCTTCGAACAACAGCGCGACCGGTTGGCTTCGCTGGGAAAGCTATCGGCGGGTCTGGCTCATGAACTCAACAATCCTGCTTCGGCGGCGAAACGCGCCACCAGCCAATTGCGAGACATTCTAAAGAAAATCAAGAGACGCGAGTCTCGAGTTGGGAAGGCGTGATCTGACGCCCACACAGAAATCAGAAATCGAAAAACTGGAGAGCTTCGTTCACGCAACCGGATGTGGTTCCACCGGATGCGCTGACCATCAGCGATCTGGAAGACCAGATTGATTCTTTGCTGCGCAGTCACGGACAAAACGACTTGTGGCAACTGGCAGCCGAGCTTGCGCGACGGAACATCAAGCCGGAGATGCTCGAATCGTTGTTCGCGACCCTTGATGCCGACACCGCCCGAGCCGCTCTGGTCAGGATCGCCGCCTCGGTGGAGGTGGCAACTCTGTTGCACGAAATCGAGAGCAGCACCTCGCGGATATCGGATTTGGTCGGTGCGATCAAGGAATACACCTACATGGACCAGGCGGCGGTCCAAAACGTCGACGTCGTGAAGAGCCTGGAAATCACACTTACGATCTTGAATCACAAGCTGAAACAAGGAGTAACGGTGAAGCGCGACTACCAGCGCGTTCCGCTTCTGGTGAATTCGTTTGGCAGCGAGCTCAACCAGGTCTGGACCAACATCATCGACAATGCCATCGACGCCATGGGCGGAAAGGGCGAGCTTCGTATTCGCACTTATCGCGAGGATGCCTGCGTTGTGGTTGAGATTGGCAGACAACGGTCCCGGGATTTCCGCCGAGGTGGAGCCCCACATCTTTGAACCCTTTTTCACCACCAAGAGGAGTTGGAGAAGGCACTGGCCTCGGCCTGGACACTGTCCAGCGAATTGTGAAGAAGCACCGGGGAAACATTCAGGTCACTTCCGAGCCTGGTGACACGCGTTTTCAGGTCTGGCTTCCGTTGGCCGACGCATCAACGTAGGATTCATCGTCCCGAAAATTGGTAAAGACGAGCCAATGTAATGACAAACGATTCCGAAACTAAAGATAAAGCTTCTGCCGGCGACCCGATTCCTCCTAAGTGCTCCCTCATCGAAGTGCATGTCGGCGAATTGAAGCAATTATTTAATGCCATCGACCCTTCTCCGTTTCGCGACAAGGACCTCGACCCCAAAGCTGAGGAATTCATTGTGGGTTGGGCCAAGGAGCTGCCCCGCGACGCACAGATTGCTCTGGTAGTTGATCTCGACCGGGAGGCAGGGTTACCCGACGAGGCTGCTGTGCTGCGCGACGCGATTCACGAGTTCTTCAGCCAACGCGATCAGGCGTATCGACAGCGCCTGCGCGAATTGTTCCGGCTGGGGCGGACCAGCCTTGTAATTGGTCTGGTTGCTCTGGCCTCGGCGATTGCCTTTGGCGATTTTCTGGCTGGCTTAATGAAAGGGAGCCGTATTGGCGAGATCGTACGTGAAGGCTTTACCATCGGCGGCTGGGTTTCCATGTGGCGCCCTCTCGAGATTTTCTTGTATGACTGGTGGCCGATTCGCAGTGAAGCTCGGCTTTCTGAGCGGCTTGCAACGATGCCGGTACGGATCAGATACCTGAACGCGAGGGAACCCGATGCATGGAGAGGAGACTGGCCGGCCGTGTCGCCACGAGGTGAGCGCGCGAGCAGCGAGGCCCAACCGCGAACTCTAAATCAGGCAAGTTGAGCCAACAGTTATAACCGGAGCAGGTCACAGAATTGCAGTTTCCTTCGGGCAATGAGTGCTGAGTCTAAGGTCACTTGCGCGGTTCTTTTGAGGAGTTGTCCAATTGAATCGTGAAACTTATTTACTCGGCCGTCCTCACTTTCGTGTTCGCGTCTTTCAGCATGGCAGGTGACCTGCCCACCTCATTCAAAGAAGCCGCCAGCTCGGCGGATGCACAAAATGACGACGCGCATGCGGTACGGGACTATCTTTCTGACAGTTTGCGCCCATATTACCAAAAGAAATACGGGCCGCTTTTCGTATCCTGCTTAAAATCCGGCAATTATTCCGACGTGAAGCGGTTTGAATTCATTGCCGTCATAGGAGCAGACGGCAAAGTCGTGCGCCTATTCATTGATCGGGAGTCGGATTTGTTTTCATGTGTGCGGGAGACGCTCGAAAAAGATGAATTTCCACGTCCCCCAATCGCGCCATTTTACTGGCGGGTTCAGATGACCTTCGATCCGGAGCAGTCGAAGCTGCAAATTTCCTCCACGCCTGACGCTGCTGACATTGAACTTGATGGCAAATACGTTGGCGGCACGCCCTCGAGCATGATCGTCCCTGCCGGTCAGCACCGGATTTCTGTGAACAAGAGCGGCTTCAAACCATGGGAACGACAGATTACTGTGTCGACTGGGCAAGTGAATGTGAATGCCACCTTGGAGAAAAAGCAGCAATAGGGTTTGATAATTTCTGCCGCTTTCGGTGCTTCTGAAGAATCGTCTCAGGCCCATTGCCATTCAACAGAAAAATTTGAAAGTCGTACTGGGCTGGCCAATGATCCGATGGCATTCGGAGTTGCATCAGTGGGGCATCCAGATGGGATTCCGGGTGAATAATCCACTCACGAACCCCATCTGGTAAACGATGAAGATGCCGAAGCAGAGGCTGATGGCGCCGCTGGCCATGGCCAGTGTGCGGTTGAGATGAGTGAATCGGGATTGGGAAAACGTGAAAGGCATCGCGATCACCGCCGTGATCAACATCATTCCAGCGATGGTGCCGATCCCGAAAATCAGCAAATAGGCGACGGCGGCGGCCGGCACTCGGATTGTGGCGAGCACCAACAGAGCGACCGCCGCTGATCCGGCAAGGCCGTGAACCAAGCCCACGGCCAGCGGCCGGACAACATTGTAAAGACCTATCGTTCCGAAGGTGCGATCCATCCAACTCACCGGGGTGGCATTCTCCGCGTGGCCGTGAACCTCCGGCTTGTGTCCATGAGGATGGCTGTGGACGTAATCGCCGTGAACGTGAGGATGGGAGTGGGCCGGCTTTGACGGAGGCGTCCACTTTTCGGTGACCCAGCGGGTAACTCCCGATAGATTCAAGATTCCGAGAAGAATGAGCATCAGGCCCACCGACAGTTCCATAGCGAGACCCACTCGGGGCGGAATCGCCAGCCCGAAGACGATGATTGCCGCTCCGACGATGAAAATAGTAATGGTGTGGCCGACTCCCCACAGGGCGCCGATCACCGCCGCATGTTTAATGCTACGCTGGCGGCTGACGATGGTGGTGACGGCGATGACGTGGTCCGGATCCGTGGCATGTCGCATGCCCAGGAAAAAGCCAATCGCGATGATGGAAAAGAGAGTGAGCATTCCCCGGATCTCAGCGTAAACCTGTTCCGGTTGCTCATTCTACTCCGGATTTCTCCGGCCCGGCTTGAGCCGCAAACTGTGTGACGCGAGTCGGTTCAACTTGCGGAGGGGAAACTGATTCCCCAGAAGTTCTTGACATCATCCTGGCGAAGGAACTCGACCCCATAGGTGAAAGAGCCATGGGGCCCATTGACCTGCGCAATGACACGGGCCGGGGCCTCGGTGCCGCGACCATTCCGCACCGAGACGGTGGAGCCGATCACCAGTTCTCGGCTTAACTGGATTGCAGCTCCGTGTTGGTTAAGGTTGGTGGCTGTGGCTTGCAGCGCGAAGAGCACTCTTCTCCCGATCTTCGCCCGCGAGCTTTATGGGAGCTTTCAGCGCGATGCGCGGACTTCGGCGCTTCGCGATTTGGCTTCGGAGAATACCTGTGGTGGCCATTCGTGCTTTTCTTTCAGGATTACGTGGAATCGTTCGGAAGACGGTCGGTAAAAGACTAGGCGACGCCAGCTCGATGTCGGCAATTTACGGTGGTTACCAGGCCGAGGTGACCATAGAATGCAGCCGGTTTGAGCCTTAAACCTCGAGCATTTCCCATGAGAAGATAGAACTCGCGCCATGATCCAGCTGAACTCTGCCGGAAAACGCTACGGGCATAAGCTGCTGTTTGAAGCCGCCGATCTCCTGATCACGCCGCGCGACCGCGTGGGCCTGGTCGGGGCCAATGGCACCGGCAAATCAACTTTGCTCAAGGTTCTTGCGGGCGCCGAGACGCTTGACTACGGCAACGTGAGCGTGGCCAAGGGAATCAGCGCGGGATATTTGCCGCAGGACGGGCTTACGCTTTCCGGCAAGACGGTTTTCGCCGAGTGTATGTCGGTGTTCGAGCGCCTGAGCAATATGGAGAAGGAGCTCGAACAGCTCACGGCGAGCATGGCGGAGCTGGACTCGACGTCGGCAGAGTACGGACAAGTGGCTGACCGCTACCACCGGATCGAGCACGAATTCCAAACTCATGACGGATATGCCATTGAAGCCCAAGTCGGGACGGTGCTGGCCGGGCTGGGATTTCGGACGGAAGACTGGCATCGCCTGACCGATGAATTTTCCGGCGGCTGGCAGATGCGGATTGCGCTGGCCAAACTTCTGTTGCAGAAGCCCAACCTGCTGCTACTCGACGAACCGACGAACCATCTTGATCTTGAATCGCGCAACTGGCTGGAAGAATATCTGGCGAATTATCCATACGCGTTCGTGCTGATTTCGCACGACCGTTATTTTCTGGACGTGACCATCAACCGGCTGGTGGAAATCTGGAACAAGAAAATCTGGGTGTATAGCGGGAACTACGAAAAATATCTGATGCAGAAGCAGCAGCGGCAGGAGCAGATGGAAGCCGCGTATCGCAACCAGCGCGAGCGGATTGAGCAACTGGAAGTCTTCATCAACCGATTTCGCTATCAGGCGACGAAAGCCAAGCAGGTGCAGAGCCGGATCAAAGAACTGGAGAAGATGGAGCGCATCGAACTGCCGGAGGAAGAAAAGACTATCCACTTTTCGTTTCCGCAGCCGAAGCCAAGTGGACGGTTGGTGGCGGAGTTCTCCGATGTGGCAAAGGCATATGGCGAGAAGGAAGTTTTTCGCGATGTGCGTTTCACCATCGAGCGCGGCGACCGCATTGCGCTGGTCGGCGTGAACGGCGCCGGGAAATCTACGTTGATCAAGCTGTTGGCGGGGACCGAGCCGCTGAGCGAGGGTAAATATCAGCTTGGTCACAACGTGCAATCCGACTACTTCGCGCAGGACCAATACAAGGAACTCGATCAGGACGCGCGCATGATTGACGACATCGGGCGAGTTTCGCCGTCGTCGCGGGAAACTGATCTGCGCAATCTGCTCGGATGCTTTCTTTTTTCCGGAGACGAGGTGTTCAAGCGCATTGGCGTGCTCTCCGGCGGAGAGCGCAATCGTTACGCGCTGCTGCGCATGCTGCTGCATCCGGCGAACTTTCTGCTGCTGGACGAGCCGACGAACCATCTCGACATGCGCGCCAAAGATGTTCTGCTGCACGCTCTGAGTGGATACACCGGAACCGTGGTTTTCGTTTCGCACGACCGCTACTTCATCGACAAGCTGGCGACACGAGTGTTTGAAATTGGCGGTGGGCAGGTGGAAGTCTATCCCGGAAATTACGAGGACTTCATGTGGCGCAAGCAAGGCGGGGCGGAGAAATTGCAAGAGCAGGTTGCGGTTTCGGCACATATACAGCAGCCTGTAAACGGAGGTCACTCGCCGGCGGCGTCGCTGGCTGGTGAAAAATCGAAGCGTCTGAATCCCATCAAGCGCAAGCAAATGCAGGAACGCACCCAAGAACTGGAAGAAGAAATCTCCGTTCTGGAGGCTGCGATCACGGCCTGCGAGAACTCGCTGCAAAACTTCGTCAGCGCCGAAGAAACCACGCGGCTCAGCCGGGAGCTCGAGCAGAATCGAGCTGAATTGAAAGAACGGATCACCGAGTGGGAGCAGATCGGACAGGAACTGAACGTCGGCTCCTAGCCCCCGCCGACGTGACCGCAGGGCACCAGCGTACATCACGATTTCTGAGGCGGCATCCTGAACGCCTTCGACAGCTTGATCACGCGGTCATTCTTTGGAAACCAACCCTGCGGCGCGTAGTCACTGCTATAGAGATAGCAACGGGCTGAGACTTCGTCGGCACCGTCGGTGAAGGTCAGCAGCCAACTCCTCGGCACGCAGTTTTCCGGCGTCCCCATGTACCGGGTTAGTTCCGCGACATTGATGAACGTTGTTCCCCAGCGGCGTTCGATATGCGACTTTCCGCCGTAAGTATCGTCGGGATTGGTGTGGGTGTGGCCGCCAAGCCAGAGGTCAACCCGTCCCGGTGCCGCGGCGAGAAAATTCTCGAATGCGCCCGAATCCTGCTTACCGTCCACCCAGTACAAGTACGAAGCGCCTTGCGGAGTGCTCTGCGGCCAGTACCCGTGGTAGTGCTCTTTCCATCCGCTCTTTTCGTCGCGCACAAAGCCTTCCCATTCACCGGAGGCAACGGTTGTATTTTTGAGCATGTAGTGATGCGCGCTAATGATGATGGAGGTGGGATTCTCCTCCACCATGCGCTTCCACCAGCGAAAAGTTTCGCCGCTGACCACCCCGCTGGGATTTCCCCCATAGGTTCCACGGCCGACTTTCTGCGTTGGCTCATTGATGTCGCTCATCATGAGGAAAAGCAGGTTGCCGACGCGAAATGAATAGCGTTCCCAAGTGCCGTCGATGGGAAAGGGTCGCTTGCGCGCATCCACGTGCGAGAACTCAGTGTGTTCGCCGGTTGGATCAAGCCACTTGCGCCACCACCAAGCCTGGGGTTCATCGAGGCCACTGCGGTCGTGATTGCCGGACAAATCGTAAACTTGCTCGCGACGGTGTTTCTTCAGCGCGCCAAACTGACGAACGATCTCTTGTCCTTCAGGGTCCTTCGGCAGGCCGACATCGCCCGACATGTCGCCCAGGTCAAGCGCGATGTCCCAATCAAATCCTGGCGCAGATTCCGATTGTCGAATCGACTCGGCGAGACTCTCGCGAGGACCGTATTTCTGGTCCCTGCCGACGTGAGCGTCGGAGAAAACCCAAACCTGAAAGGTCTTGGGCCTGTCGGCTGAGTGGGCCGAATCCTCTGCCAGGAGCGGTCTGGCAGACACGGCCCCACTCATTCCGAGAGCCGCCATCGCGGTCAGGAACTCGCGCCGGGAGTGCCCGGGAGCGGTCGGGCGGTTGTTGTTGGCTTTCGAACCAGCGAACTCTTCGGGGCGCCCAGTTTCATCGTGGGCCATAGTTCTCTCCGATGGTGCCGTCTTGAAGGGTTTCATCTTATCAAGACGGCGGCTTTAGTCGTCATGCGGACGCGGGCAAGAGCAAAAACCTTTACCGCAAAGGGCGCTAATAAAAAACGCTAAGTTCGCGGGCACTTCTTTGCGTCCTTCGCGTTATCTCCGCGAGCTTTGCGGTTAAAAGCTTCGGGGTATGACCTCGACCCAGCGTACAACATCTTCCGTAACCTCGCGCCCTTCGGCAATCCCGTGCCATAGTCACAGTTACCCAAAATTTCCACCGCGAAACGCGGAAATAAAAGGAAGGCTCCCGATGCTGCACTCGTCAGACAACGCTCCTAAGCCGCAATTTTCACCATCAACCCAGAACCCAGCCCCTGTAAAGACGATGACTGCGCCCATTGACCAGGCCACCATCGGACGCTCGGTCGTGATCAAGGGCGAAATTTCCGGCAGCGAATCGCTATACATTGACGGCAAAATCGAAGGCACGGTCAGCTTTGCCGACAATCGCGTCACGGTTGGACGCAACGGCGTGGTGGCGGCGAATATTACCGCGCGCGAAGTTGTGATCATGGGCAAGGTCACCGGCAACATCGAGTGCAGCGATCGAGTGGATATCCGCAGCGAAGGTTCGCTCACCGGCGACATCGTCAGCCAGCGCATCAGCATTGAAGACGGCGCCATCCTGAAGGGTGCGGTGCAGGTGAAGGCCACCGAGATTAAGGCGGATTCGAAAGCTCTGTCGGCGGCGGCGGGAAAGAGCAACTAGTTATCGAGTCGGGAGGGCACGAGTTTTACTCGTGCCGCAGCTCGTCTTGATCCCTGATTGGCATGGCTTAAGCCATGCCCTCCCGGATCACTTCTTTTCAGGCTTCAATTCCAGCGAAGCCGAGTTCATGCAATAACGCATTCCCGTGGGGCGGGGACCGTCAGGGAAAACGTGGCCCAAGTGCGCGTCGCAACGGGAGCAGCGCACTTCGGTCCGCGACATGCCATAAGCGCGATCAGTATGTTCTTCCACAGCGCCTTCGGCGACCGGTTTATAGAAACTCGGCCAGCCGGTGCCGGAATCAAATTTCGTCTCTGAACTGAACAGCGGCTCGCCACAGCAGGCGCAGGTGTACGTCCCCGGGTCTTTCGTCTTGTGATACTTTCCGGTGAAGGCCGGCTCGGTGCCGGCTTTGCGAGCTACGTGAAATTGCTCCGGAGTAAGTTGCGCTTGCCACTCGGCGTCGGATTTCTTGATTTTGTCAGTCATAAAGGCAGCTTCTAGCTGTTAGCTCCTAGCTTCTAGCTTAAATTCAAAAGACCTTAACCGCAAAGGTCGCTGAGCTAGCGCCGAGGTCGCAAAGAAAAAGCAGCCTGCTCTGCGTCCTTTGCGTTATCTTGGCGACGTGTGCGGTTAAAAGCTCTTGTTCGCTTGCGGCTCGAACTCGCGGCTTTTTCTTGACTTCGCTTTATATTCGCCTACAATGTCCACATGGCAATCACCAAACGGCAGCGGCAAGTGTACGACTTCATTTCTGACTTTGTGCAGCAGAAGCAATACTCGCCGTCGTTCGAGGAAATTGGGGCGGGGCTGGGACTGAGTTCGCTGGCCACCGTGCACAAGCACATCACCAACCTTGAGAAAAAAGGCCTGCTCAACCGCGACTACAACCGCAGCCGGTCGATTGACCTGCTGCCGCCCAAAGGCCGCCTGAAGCAGGCGATGGCCGTGAACAGCGGCATGGTGCTGCCGCTGCTGGGACGCATTGCCGCTGGCCAGCCGATTGAGGCCATTGAGCGTCCAGAGACGATTTCACTCGCCGATTTTGTCCGCTCAAAAGAAGTCTTCGTGCTCGAAGTGCGCGGCGACTCCATGCAGGATGAGCACATCCTCAGCAACGACTATGTGCTGGTCGAGAAAACAAAGATCGCGCACAACGGAGACATTGTGGTCGCGCTAATCGAAGGCACCGACGCGACACTCAAGCGCTTCTACCGCGAAGGCGACAAGATTCGCCTGCAACCGTCGAATGCCAAGATGAAACCGATCATCGTCCCCGCGGCGAATGTGGAGATTCAGGGGCGGGTGATTGGGGTGCTGAGGAAGTATTAGCCCAGACGAAGCGATTAGATGTTTGTGACTGCCACTGAAAATCGCAGAATTCTGCGAGCCTGCGAAAGTCCTTCTCGTTCGCCGTGATCACGCTAATTCCCAACCTTCCGGCGCTCACTGCGATCAAGGCGTCATTTGTGAGCCGTCCTCGGCCGATTGTTTCGTGACCATATCTTCCGGCCAGACTGGCGAGCACCCTCCCGGCCTGTGTCCAATCGCTGAGATTGGGAATCAAGATGCGCCGGGACCTGTCAAAATCGCGTTCCAGCCGTTCTATGACACGACGATTACGATCGCTCACGCCGGCGTAGAGTTCCTCAAGAACCACCGCACTCAGCCAAATCGGGGAATCTCCGTATTGCCGCAAGCCAAGGAGGGAGTCGTTTCCGCGGCGCAGAGCGAGGATATAGATGGAAGCGTCGAACAGGGCTGGTTGCATCTAGCTGCCCAGGTTGTCGTAAACATCTCGGATCTCGATACCGCTCTTGAAAAACCGCTCGTTGGCTTCGCGGGTCAGCCGGTTCTTCTCATGTTCGGCCAGCGCCAGATCAAGAGCGCGTTCAATGGTTTCAGTTTCGGTCTTGGCGCGCAAAACTTTCTGCGCCCGCTTGATTTTCACTGAGTCCAATTGAAAGTGTTTGTGGGCGCGATTTCTGGCGTGGGCCATAGGATTCCCTCACCTTGGAGTGTAACACATGATGTACATGTATTGAACCCTTATGTACATCAAGCGGGAAAGCAGGTCCCTTGACTTACGACGCCGGACGCAACAACCCGCGATCCGGCTTGATTCGGGATGACGGGTTTGGTGTATTCCGGCAGAGAAAAACCGCCGGGAGTCACCCAAGCGGTTTTTCCGAAAGCTGAGAGCTGACGGCTGAAAGCTGCCTTACCCGAGGTGCTTATCCAGCGCCTTCTGTATCTGCTCTTTGGCGACGTAGCCGACGATCTGCTCTTTTACCTGGCCGCCTTTGAATACCAGCAGCGTGGGAATGCCGCGGACTCCGTAGCGCATGGGGGTGGCGCTGTTGCGGTCCACGTCCATTTTGCCGATTTTCACTTTGCCGGCGTACTCGGTGGCGAGTTCATCCACAATGGGAGCGATGGCGCGGCAGGGTCCGCACCAAGCCGCCCAAAAGTCCACCAGAACCGGCGTCTCCGACTTCAGGACATCCTGATCGAAGTTCGAATCTGTTACTTCTACAATTCCGTTGCCTGCCATGCTTCCTCCAACGCTAAGAACTTGATAATTAGGGTGCCACTATCGTACCACCAAGTATTTGATGCTTTGGGGGCGGAGAAGTCGCAAAGGCAGTGGCTAGTGACTAGTGGTTAGTGGCTAGTAAAACCGGGATCTGCGCAGAGGTGGGCGATGCGGGTTGTTTTTCATCCAAAGGGAACTAGCAACCAAGCACTAGCAACTAGCCACTGCTTCAATAAAAAAGCGCCCTGAATGAACAGGACGCCTCGGCAGCCCTCCCCCAGAACTGCCAAACCACGAGTTGGATACTAGATAAACATCGAAGAGGTGTAAATATCACTTAGGTAACCGGGGTGGATACCTAACGAGCTACTTGATCTGCCAGCTCTTGCCGCCATCGGAGGTAGTCCAGACCGCGCCATCGGCGGCGCTTACTGTGCCGGTCGATGCATCCGGAAAATCCACCCGCACGATGTCCTGATCGAGCTTCGCGCTACTGCTTGCGGGTTGGATCTTGGTCCAGGTTTGTCCGGAATCCGCGGAATGGTATAGGGCGCCGGCTTTGCCTCCAACCCAGACGTTGGGGCCGCCAGCCGAGAGGGCGAGGAACGTCGCTCCGGGGGCAACTGATATGCCTTGCCAGGTCTTACCACTGTCGCCTGACCGCTGGACGGAGCCATCCGGCGATAGGGTCCATTGGAGTGCAGGCGATGCTGTTCCCAAAGCAACCATGCTGTCTTTTCGCCGTGATTTTGGCGCTCTAGCCTTGCTGAGTTCCGCCGTTGTCACCTGTGGCCGAGCGACATATCCGGTGGAAGCACCCGTGGCATCAACCGCGTTCGCGCTCTCGTCAGCGACCGCTGGCGCCTCGCCACTCACCTCGACAACTTCCGACGCAGCCCCCACCTCGAGCTTGAGCTGAAGCGTGGCGGGCATGTCTGCCAGCACGGCCACCTGCTTGATTTCTGTGGCTTTGAATCCGGTGGCTTCGGCCGTGACCGAGTAGGACCCCGGGGAAAGCGCGTCGAAAGAAAACTTGCCGTCTTGGCCCGAGGTTACGACTTCCTCGCCACTCGGGCCCAATACGGCGACCCTCGCATTGGGGACGACCGCCCCTGAAGGATCGACAACCATTCCGCCAAGATTGCCTTTGGTTGCCGATTTCCCGGCCCACATGTTCGGGCCAGAATGTGCGGATCCAACCGCGTTGCTGCCAGCCATCGGACCGCCCACCGCCTGCGGGGGACTTGCCGGCGATGCGCCAAGAGTTGTCACGATAATTGGCGCAGTGTTCTGTCCGTTCAGGGGCAAATTCTGGATGCGCGAATCCGCACTCAGGGCCGCGTCGGTCTGGCCCGGATCCAGTGGCACAGGCTTCTGAGCTGCCTGCGCCGAAGGAGCCGCAACCCGCACCTGGCCGGACTCGTCGAAGTCCAGGTTGGCCTGTGGCTTCGCAGTCATGTGCTTGGCCTCGGGCTGGGGCGTGGATTCACTTCTTGTCAGCGCTACCGCCGTCTTTGTCGTCTCTGGCCCCGGCTTTGGCGCAACGTGGCCGGGTTTGAGTGCATCGCGCGCGACTTTCAGTTGATCGAATTCCGGCGGAGCTTTGTCGGCGGCGATCTTCGTCGCACTCGCAGACCCGGGCTCATTCGTTGCGGTTGGCTGGGTCGCAACCTTTCGGGCAGATAAACTGCCGTGTTCGGAGCGGTTCGTACTGAAAAGAACTGCGGCAACCATCACAGACGCAACCAGCGCGCCCCAGCCCAATGCCCATTTTCTAAACGTAAAAGGGCGTGGTTGAGGGAGCAGGACTTTCTGCGTCTCCGGAGATTCGGGCAAGGCCAGGTACAGAATCTCGCGGCAGTCGGAGCACGTCCCCAGGTGCTGCAACAACGGTCCGCGCTCTGCTTGAGGAAGCGCATTTTCGGCGAAAGCAGACAGCACCTCCGGGCCGGGATGCGGCCCTACCGGTGCTTGCGCCTTCAGGCGTCCAGAAACGAGTTTTGCCATGCGATTCATTTCTATCCTGAACTCGGAACTAGCCGCCTCCCTCGCTGGCCTTAGCCCTCTTCTCTGAGAACGTGGCAGCGACCGAATCTTGCGCCAAACTGGAGCGGATATCCACCGCCAGATCGCGAACATCGGCGCTGAGGGCTTCTTCGGCCTGGCGGCGGCTCATCCCCTGGCGGACGAGGTTTTTCGCGATCTGCTTGCGCAAGCTCTTAGTTAGTTTTTCAATCTTGCGGCTGATGGTGGATTCGTGCACCGAAAGAGCGCGGGCGATTTGCGCCAGCGTGCGGCCGTCCAAGAAATAGGAGGCGAGGACGAATCGCTCTTCGGCTGCCAGCGACCGTAGCGCTTCGTCAATTGCATTCGCAAGCCGGGGATCGGCGGCAACCACAGGCTCGCTGACGGCGGCCGCGAATTGCACTCCCTCTTCGGATTCTTCGTCCAGGCTTACCGTGCGGCGCTGCTTGCGGTAGGTATTTACGAATTCCTGCGCTAAGACCGTTCGCAGCCAGCCGTCCAGCGATCCGCGGCCACCGTAATAGTTCAGCCGTGAAACTCGATTGCCCTCGCGCATCCGGGTACCGTAAAGGTCGGCGTAAACCGAGTCCGCCAATTCCCTGCCGGCTGAATCCTCCCGTGTAATTTGCCGCGCGATGTCGTAGAGCTTCTCGCGATAGCGGAGGAGAAAGACTTCCCAGGCGCGCTCGTTTCCGGCGGCGCAGGCGCGCGCGAGGACCAAGTCTTCCAGCCGCAGGGTCTTGCTGAATTCGATCTTCGCGGAGAGAGGCGGCGCGGCAGGCAGTGACTTTGCGGCGACCTCATCGATCAACGCGGAAAACTGTTCCGGCGAGAGGCCAAAGCCATCCGCGCCGCTGTTGACATAAAGCTCAACCATGGCCGGCTCCAATCCCGATAAGAGTTTCTCTACCTCTACGGGTTGGACACCGGGCTCAGCCATGGTGGGCGGTCTCCTCGGATACTACCAATGTTTTAGACGCAAGAACCCTGAATTTTGCCGTTCCACTCACAGCCGAGAGCCAGCAAGAGTGCCCCCGGCGCGGTTTGGTATCCGGGGAGGAACCTATGAAAACTGCATGGATGGTTGGTGGTGTGGTCGTCGCCATACTGGTATTCGGAGTGATCTATCCCTGCCTGGCGCCGGCGGGGGAGATTCCCGCGGCGTCGGGGTACACGGTGCTCGAGCCGATCCGGCACGGCGCTTTGACCATATTTCCTGTTGTGGCAGGCAGTTCGCACGATACCCGTGAGTTCATCACCCTTGACGAAGGGTTGCGCAGCGGTGAGGTGGTGGTGAGCGAAGCCGGAAGCGCGTCTCCGCTGGTGCGGCCGAGGCACAATGACGGCGTCTGGCGCGAAGGCCATCGCGATGGGGCGCAGGTCAACTCGCTGGTGCTGGTCAACAACTCCAAGCGGCCACTGATTCTGCTGGCGGGAGAGATTGTGAGCGGAGGCAAGCAAGACAGAATCATCGGCAAAGACCGTTTGGTACCGGCGGAGAGCGATCCGATTGACCTGAGCGTCTTCTGCGTCGAGCCGGGACGCTGGGTAGCAAGATCGGGCAGCTACGATTTCAAGGCGCCGGTGGCGGTCGGGGGAGGCGCAATGGGCGCCATGGTCCAACCCTCGGTCCGTGCCAAAGCGATGAAGGACAAAGACCAGGCAAAAGTATGGTCCGAGGTGGGTAATGCGCGAACCGGGATGGCGGCCGGTCTTCCGCCATCGGCAAGTGAGACGGTGGAAGTAACAAGTTCCTATGCGGGGGTGATCGAAAACGCCGAAGTCCAACGGAAGTTGGACGCAGTTGCCGCGCCCGTCGAGCACGACTATCAAAGCCTGATCCGCCAGCTAAAAGACAAGAACGCTGTCGGCGTTGTCGTGGCAGTGAACGGCGAGATTATCTGGGCAGACATTTTTGCCAGTAGCGATCTGCTGGCCAAATACTGGCCCAAGCTGGTGCGGTCTTACGCCGCGGAAGCGGTGACCAGCCGGGGCAAACGCACTGACTTCGACGAGAAGGCGGCGCAGCGTTTTCTGAACGAACTGGAGGGCCGCAGGCAGGTGGTTGAGAATGAGCCCGGACTTTTTCGGCACACGGAAACTACCGGCGACAGCTTTCGAGTCTTTGAGCTGACTTCCCTGCTGCCGAAGACCGGGTTTGATGTGCACATTGCCAAAATTGCGGACTGACAACGGGAGGGCACGACTTTCAGTCGTGCAGCCAAGTCGCTCTGGATCCGCATCGGCACGGCTTAAGCCGTGCCCTCCCGGTCGCGGAGACAACCTAACCAGGTTGCACCTCTGCCAGCGCGGAAACAATCCGCCCGGCCAGATCCACCACCGATGCCATCGGCGCCAGAATTACTTTGTCCGCCGAGGCCGAAAGCATCAGGTTAAACGGCGACCCCGGAACATCTCCGGCTTCCCGAAAATCTGTGCGAAACAGAATGATGGGTCTTTTCTTGTAGGCATAACCACACTCCCAGCAAGTGCCGGAGTCTGGATCGCTGCCGTCCATGTTCGCCACCACCACCTGCGAGGCGTCGAGTCCGGCGACGTCCGTCTCGAAAATGGCGCGCGCGGTGCGCTCCCGCGGTTCGTGTTCCTGTGGAAGCCAGACTTCGTGACCTGCCTTCTCGAGAAGGTCCCGCAGCTGTCGGTTGAACTCCTGTTCGGCAGCCGTGAATAGCGGGCCTGCCAGATAGATTTTCATATTCCTTTAACCCTCGTAAGTAAAGCTTCCCACAAGCAGCGTGGTGGGCGGTAGAATTCTATCTCGCCACTTGCAGCGAATCTTGAAAATGAGGCACCCCATGAAGCGCTCCCTGATCCTGATCTTATGTCTCTTGTCTCTCTTGTCGGGCACGCTGCTGTTTGCGGCGGACCCGGCCGCATCCGGCCCTGGGCTGCACGTGATCAACACCTACGCCATCGGCGGCGAAGGGTGGTGGGACTACATCAAGATGGATCCGGATTCGCGCCGACTCTACATCTCCCGTGGAACGCACGTGATGGTGATGGACGCCGACTCCGGAAAGATTGTGGGCGACATCGCCGACACCCAGGGAGTCCATGGCATTGCTCTCGCTCCCGATCTTGGCCGCGGATTCACCAGCAACGGCCGCGAAGGCACGGTCAGCATTTTCGATCTTGCGACGTTCAAGACGATTAAGAAAGTCGCGGTCGGGGACAATCCGGACGCCATTCTTTTTGATCCCGCCACCAAGCGCGTCTTCACTTTCAACGGCCACAGCCACGATGCGACCGCTGTTGACGCAGCCACTGGCGAAGTCGTCGGAAAGATTCCGCTTGGCGGCAAGCCGGAGTTCGGGGTGACGACAGGCGCGGGAGAAATCTTCGTGAACTTGGAAGACAAGAGCGAAATCCTGGCGCTGGATCCGGTGAACCTAAAAATCAAATCCACCTGGCCATTAGCGCCCTGCCAGGAACCGAGCGGCTTGGCGATCGACGTCAAGAACCGCCGCCTGTTCGCCGGCTGCGACAATAAAATGATGGCTGTGGTCAACGCGGACACCGGAAAAGTCATCACAACGCTGCCGATTGGAGAGGGCGTGGACGCTAACGGGTTCGATCCCGACCTCGGCTTTGCCTACGCGTCCTGTGGCGAAGGCGTGCTGGTGGTGGCGCATGAGGATTCTCCAGATACTTTCAGCGTGGTACAGAGCGTGCCCACACAGCGCGGCGCCCGAACCATGGCGGTGGACACGAAGACACATCAAGTATTTCTGGTGACGGCGAAATTCGGCCCGCCACCGGCGCCGACCGACCAGCAACCGCATCCGCGGCCGACGATGTTGCCGGATTCGTTTATGGTGCTGGTGGTGGGAAAGTAAAAACATCGGGTGATCGGGTCATCGGGCCATCGGGTGATCTGAAAATCGCATCCACCCGATGACTTGATCCTTATGAGAATGCTACGGCCGATCATTGTCTTTATCTTCATCATTGCGCTTGTTCACCTTGGCGCTTGATCCTCGTCCGGCTGTGGCCTATTCGGTCCTCACTCACGAACAGATCGTGGACCTGGCGTGGAAAGACCAGATTCAGCCCATGCTGCTGCAGCGGTTTCCGAACGCTGCCCCCGACGACCTGCGGCAGGCGCACGCTTACGCCTACGGCGGCAGCCTGATTCAGGACATGGGCTACTATCCCCGGGGCAGCAAGTATTTCAGCGATCTGTTGCACTACGTGCGCAGTGGAGAGTTCGTCACCGCACTGCTCTCCGAAGCAGAAGACATCGACCAGTACGCCTTTGCGCTGGGGGCGCTGGCGCATTACTCATCGGACAATGTGGGCCATCCCACGGTGAACCAGATCGTGGCCCTGGAATTTCCGAAACTCAAGAATAAGTATGGAAGTGAAGTCACCTACGCGAACGATCCCAAAGCCCACATTCGCACCGAATTCGGCTTTGACATGGTGCAGGTGGCGAAGAACCGCTATACCTCCGATCGCTATCACGACTTCATCGGATTCAACATCTCGCAGCACCTGCTGGAAAAGGCATTTCTGAAAACCTACGGGCTGAAGCTCTCGGACGTGTTGGATGACGAAGACGAAGCCATCGAGAGTTTCCGGCGGGCGGTCAGCAAATTTATTCCGAAACTGACGCGCGCCGCGTTGCTGAACCGGCACGACGAATTGGTGCGGGAAACTCCCGACTTCAGCAAGAAGAAATTCCTCTATCATTTGTCGCGCACCAATTACGAAAAAGACTGGGGCAAGGGATATCGCAAGCCCAGCTTCGGAATCCGGGTGCTGGCATTTTTCCTCAGGATTGTTCCGAAGATCGGCCCCGCCAGCGCTCTGGCGTTCAAAATCCCCAGCACGCAGACCGAAGACATGTACATCAAGAGCGTGGACCGGACCTTCGATGATTACAACCGCTTGCTTCACCAGGTGCGGGACGGCAACCTCAACCTGCCCGACACTGATTGCGACACTGGCCGGGACACCGCCGCCGCGGAGTATCCGCTCGCTGACAAAACCTATGCCCAACTGCTGGATGATTTGTCCCAGGACGATTTCACGACCGCAACGCCGGAGTTGCGAAGCAATATTCTGGCATTTTATTCCGATCTGAACGCCCCGTTTCACACCAAGAAGAACCGTAAGTCGTGGGAACGGACGCAGCAGGAACTTCAGCGGCTGAAAGAATCTCCAGTGGTAGCTGTGGTGAAATGAGGCGGGATGACCTGGGCTGTGCGGGGCAAGAAAGATTGGGGTGACTCACTTCTCGCGGTTTTCGAGAAGTGGAGGTGCCCGACCCTACGCGGTCTCGGGTTTCGCACTCGTCTTGACGCTCTCCTCGGGCGAGAACACCACCAGCACCACCAACTCCTCTTCCACGTCGAAGAAGCGATGCTCCAGCCCCGCCTCCACGAAGATCACGCTGCCCTCGCCGACTGAGCGTTCTTCTTTTCCCAGACGCATTTTCGCCTTGCCGCGGACTACGTAATAAATTTCGTCTTCGTGGTGGGGCTGCTGCGGATCGGGGGCTCCGGCGGGGAGAACATAGACTCCGGCGCTCATGGCGGGAACGCGGAGGAATTCGAGGTAGGAACGTCCAGACTGAAGGCGTTTCGCCAGCAGTTCGTCGAGTGCAAAGAGGTCACTCACCCGAATGCTCCCCGGAAAAAAATCTCCGTGTACTGCTGGACCAGGCTTTCTTCCTGAAGGCTGCCGTCGGGGTGATACCACTGGTAAATCCAGTTGATCATTCCGAGAAGGGCGAAGGCGGCGGCACGGGGTGTGACCGTCTTTTTCGACGAACCTGGGTTCGATCCGCCGCGCCCATTCTGCACTTCCGCAACCAGGTTCTCGACAAAATGCACGTAATCCTTCTTACGCGCGTTGATGCGCTTGCGCAGGGCGGGTGTGAGCGGATGGTTCTCATGCAGCATGACCGTGATCTCGCGGTCGCGTTCGCTGAGCACTACGGCGATGTGACGGCGGATGAGGGTGCGGAGGCGATCCTCGGGGTCGGCGATGGCCTTGACCGGGGCGATGACCCGCTCTTCGGTGATGTCCATGGCGTGGTTCATCAGGTTGAAGAGGATTTCGTCCTTGCTCTGGAAATGGTGGTAAAGTCCGCCTTTACTTAGCTTTAGCGCGGCCGCTACGTCGTTCATGGAGGTGCCGTCGTAGCCCTGCTGCTGAAACAGGCGGGCAGCGGTGCGGAGGATCTCCTGGCGGGGTTCGAGGGTAGATTCGCGGGGCATCGGCGATCAATATACAGCACGACCAATCGTGCCTCCCAGTGCAATCACTAAACTATTGACTTGGGGGCGTGGGTTGGATACCATTTCTGAATACCGACCGACCGGTCGGTTTATTTGTAACAGGAGCCCAATCGCATGGCAACTATCTTCTACGAGCGCGACGCCAATCCCTCAGCCCTGAAGGGCAAAACTATCGCCGTGTTCGGCTACGGAAGCCAGGGACACGCCCAGGCCCAAAACCTCCGCGACAGCGGATACAACGTGATTATCGGGCTGGACCCGACCCGCGGCAGCGCCAAGCAGGCAAAGGCGGACGGGTTCGCTGTGCTCGCGCCCGCAGAGGCCGCGAAGCAGGCGGACTGGATCCAGATTCTGACTCCTGATGAGACACAGGGCGATTTCTACGAGTCCACGATCAAGCCGGGCCTGACCAAGGGGAAAATTCTCGGCGTCTCGCACGGGTTCAGCATTCATTTCAAAGCCATCGTTCCGCCAGCAGATGTTGACGTGGTCATGATCGCGCCCAAGAGCCCGGGTCATTTGCTGCGACGGGTTTATGCGGAGGGGCGTGGCGTGCCGGCGCTGATTGCCATTCAGCAGGACGCCAGCGGCCGAGCGCACGAATTGGCTTTGGCTTATGCGTACGGTATCGGCTCAACCCGCGCCGGAGTTTTGCAGACTACCTTCAAAGAAGAAACGGAAAGTGATCTATTCGGCGAGCAAGCCGTGCTGTGCGGCGGACTCACGTCGCTGATGAAGAAAGGTTTTGAAACTCTGATCGAAGCGGGCTATCAGCCGGAGATTGCGTACTTCGAGTGCATCCACGAAATGAAGCTGATCGTCGATCTGATTTATGAAGGCGGCCTGGACCGTATGCGCTATTCGATTTCGAACACCGCGGAGTACGGCGACCTGACCCGCGGACCGCAAGTCGTGGGCGACGAGACTCGGGCGGCGATGAAGAAGATTCTTGGCCGACATTCAGGCCGGGACGTTTGCGCGCGAATGGATCAACGAGAACAAGACCGGCGGCAAGAATTTCGCCGCCTTGCGCGATGCAGAGAAAAATCATCAGGTGGAAGCGGTGGGCGCGAATCTGCGCGGAATGATGTCGTGGCTGCAGAAAGATTCCGGCAAGTCGGCCACCAAGGCCGCGCCTGCAGAGGAGAAAAAAGTTGTCAATGCTTAGAGGCGCGGAAATCTTTTTGCAGTGTTTGCGCGCCGAGGGAGTGGACCTGGTGTTCGGCTACCCCGGCGGCGCAATCATGCCTTTGTACGACGCGCTCGAGGGCAGCGGCATCCGCCACATTCTCACGCGGCACGAGCAGGGCGCGGTGTTTGCCGCCGAAGGTCATGCGCGCGCCACGGGGCAAGTCGGCGTGGCGATTGCGACCAGTGGGCCGGGGGCGACGAATCTGGTCACCGGAATCGCCGACGCTAAGATGGACTCCGTTCCGTTGGTTTGCATTACTGGCCAAGTGCGGAGCGCATTGATCGGGACCGACGCCTTCCAGGAAACTGACGTTTTCGGATTGACGCTTTCGCTCACCAAGTGGAGCCGGCTGGTGAAATCGATTGAAGAGATTCCGTCGGCGATCGCGGAAGGATTCTACTGGGCGCGCGAGGGACGGCCGGGGCCAGTGGTGATTGATATCCCGACGGATTTTCTCAAGGCGAAGATGGAATTCGCCGGGCCGGTCAAGTTCAGCCCCAAACCGCGGCCGTCAGATGCGCCCGCGGAGGCGGCGTTCGGCGATGCGCTGATCTCGCTGTTGCAACAGGCGAAGAAGCCGGTGGCGTTGATTGGTGCGGGTGCGAAACTTTCTGGAGCGATTCCCGAGTTGCGGCAACTTCTCGACTATTTGAATATTCCCGCGTTCGCCACGGTGCATGGACTCGGTGCGGTCGTGCCTTCCGCGCCGTATTACCTGGGTATGGTCGGGATGCATGGAACGCGCGCCGCTAACATGGCGCTACATGAAAACGACCTGCTGCTGATTTTTGGGGCGCGGCTGGATGACCGCGTGACCGGCGATCCCTCGCGCTTCGCGCCGAATGCCAAGATCGTACACTTCGAAATTGATCCGGGACAACTCGACCGGGTACGCGCCTGCGAGTTGCCGGTGATTGGCGATCTGGCGAAGACGATTCCGGCGACTTACAAGAAGCTTCAAGGCGTGAAACTGCCGGACTGGACAGAGTGGCGCGCACTGGCTTGCGGACCGGATCGCGCGGAGCTTGATCCGCGTGGGCTTTCGCAACTGACCGTCCGTTTCCTCGACGAACTCTTCAGCCGGCTGCCGGAAAACAGCGTGGTCATCGCCGACGTGGGCCAGCATCAGATGTGGGCGGCGCAGCGCTATCGTTCCGCGTCACCGCGCGGATTCATTACGTCGGGCGGGCTTGGCTCCATGGGATTTGCTTTACCTGCAGCCGTCGGGGTACAGCTTTCAAAGCCTGACGCAACCGTGTTGTGCGTCTCCGGCGACGGTGGGTTTCAGATGAACATTCAGGAACTGGCCACGGTGCGCCGCCTGAATCTGCCCATCAAACTGGTAATCGTGGACAACAAGTATCTGGGGATGGTGCGGCAGTGGCAGCAGCTTTTTTATCAACGCAATTACGCCGAGACGGATTTGAGCGACAATCCGGATTTCGTCGAGATCGCGAAGGCGTATCGCATCAATGCCGAGCGATTGAACGAAGACGCGATGCAGGAATTTCCGGTAAGCGCAAGAAACCGGCGACGCGCTGGAACGTTTTCTAAAGTCATCCGAGCCGGAGTTGCTGGTGTTTGATTGCGCTCCGGAAGCGAATGTGTATCCGATGGTGCCCGCGGGCGCGGCTCTTTCGGAGATGTTGTTCGACGACGAGTAGATTGGGGAGAACTACCATGCACGCATTTCACATCCACTATCGCAACACGCAAGGCACGCTGATGCGGATCCTGACTGCGGTTTCGCGCCGCGCGCTCGATGTTCGCTACGTGCACGCTGCGTCCGCTGGCCACGTACACCGCGCCGACCTACTGTTGGAGGTCAATGCCAAGCAGATTGGCCAACTCTGCCGCGACTGGCACGCGATTGTGGATGTCACCGATGTGCGGGTGGGGACTCCCACACCCGAAATGCTGGAAGCCGGATTTGCAGGCCCTCATCCGCCAGCCTCGGCGGGCACGAGTGGGCACTCGGCCAGCATTGCGATGGCGTAAAGGCTTCTGTTATGGTTCGGAGTTCCCCATCGTTATGCAGGATGTAGCAAGTGCCATTCTGCACTACACGTGAGCGTCAACCAACCCATGAATCCGCGGGACGCGAATCTCTTTCTCCCGCTTCCTGGTTTGCGCGATGTCGTGGGAAGCCTGCATCCGCATCAACGTGTCCATCTTTACCCCGAAAGCTTTTTCAATACGCAGTGCCATGTCTCCCGAGAGGTCAGCTTTGCCATTGAGCAGACTGGAGAGCGCTGGCCGCGACACTCGCAGCGCCGCCGCGGCGGCGGTCACCGTAAGCCCGGCAGGTTCGATGATCTCGGTGCGGATAAAATCTCCGGGGTGTGGCGGGTTCTTCATCGGCATAGCATAGTCCCCTTGGTTCAGTGATAGTCTTCCAAATTCACATCGCAGATTTCGTGCTCTGATCTGTCGATCCGAAATGTCAAACGCCGGTTACGAGTGACGCTCAGGGTCCAGACACCTTTGCGGTCGCCGGTCAGTACATGAGCTTTCCACGCCGGCAGAGCGTACAACTCCTCCTGGTCCTCCATATCGTCGAGGAAGGCCAACATCTTGCGGAGCTTGTTCGCCGAGTCTGGCGGAATGCCCCTTGTGGAGTCTTCGGCATAGAGCTGCTTCAAGCCCTTGTGCGCGAAGTTCCGAATCTTCACACTCGCAGTGTAGCCTGTAGCTTAACACTTGTCAATTGGCAGCCTATTGCAACCCCGCCTGCGCCAGCATCTCCAGAAACTGCTTTTGGGTTCGCATGTCGATAGACTCCGCCACGATCTTGCCTTCGCGGCTGTAGATGAAGGTCTTAGGAATGCCTTCGATCTGGAATAGCTCATTCACCTTGCGGCCAGGATCGAGCAGGATTGGATAGGTGACTTTCTGTTTCGCAACAAAAGGACTGACGGTGGCAGTGTCTTCGTCGGAGATGCCGAGAATCACCAGCCCCTGCGGGCCGAACCGCTGATAAAGAGTTTCGAGGTCGGGCATTTCTTTGCGGCAGGGCGGACACCAGGTCGCCCAGAAATTTACCATCACAACTTTGCCGCGTAAATCTTTTAATGTCCAAGCCTTCCCGTTCAAGTCCGTGAGGGTGAAGTTGGCTTCATTGCGATGCTGGTCATCGGCCTCGAGTTTCGCCATTGCCGCAGTGAACTGTGGGGAATCGAGCGAGGCGTTCACGTGCTCGTAACGGACAAGGCTGGCGAGTTCCAGATAATCGTCCTGCTCTTCGGGCGGCTGCTCTTTGATGGCGTCGGCCAAAGTGGTTGCGACTTCCTGGAGCGTGTCGTGCCCGAAATCGCCTTCAGTGGCGCGGCTTGCCAGGCCCATCGCAAGGCGCAGTTTGTTGGGTACGGCGGGCAGTTGGCGAATTTTGAGAGCGAGGTCTTTGGTCACGCCAGAGCGAGAGTCGTCCGGAACGTTGCGGATATTGTGGAGCTGCTCGACGATGGGCTTCTCCTGGTCGCTCCAGACAATTTCCTGTTTCTGCGCGACTCCCGCCGGGCCGAGGAGAAATATCAGCACGATTGCAGTGACCTTCATGATTGCAGCTTACCTGACAGACATGCGGTCGTGCCAGCGACGTTTGGGGCACCCAGACATCACGTCGTCATTGGTCGTCCATCACAGCTTCCCAAGTGCCTCGTCTATATCATTCACGAGTCTTTTTCACCACGGAGACACGGAGACACGGAGGCACGGAGAAAGGCAGGTCATTTCATGTTGATTGAAGAACAATTGACGGAAAACATTATTGGAGCGGCCATTGAGGTTCACCGGGAACTTGGTCCAGGCTTGTTGGAGTCGGCATATGAGGAGTGTCTGTGCCACGAATTACATCTCCGCGAACTGGCCTTTCAAAGGCAGGTTGAGCTTCCAGTTGCGTATAAGGGCATCAAACTGGATTGTGGCCATCGCCTCGACATCGTGGTCGGGGAATCCGTTGTAATCGAACTCAAATCCGTTGAACACATCTTACCCATTCACCAGGCTCAGTTACTTACGTATCTGCGCCTGAGTGGAAAACGGGTCGGCCTTATCATCAACTTCAATGCTGCTGTTCTCAAGAACGGAATCGTAAGAAAGGTCTTGTGACCTTGAGTTTCTTCGTGCCTCCGTGTCTCCGTGCCTCCGTGATGAACAGTTTTGTCCCGCGCTTTCGCTTTCCCGCGGTCTGTCGTACTCTTTTAATCTTGGGATTAAAAACTTATGGATCTGAAACACCGCAGCCGTCTTATTACTGATGGGAGAGACCGGGCGCCGTCGCGTGCCATGTTCAAGGCCATCGGATTCACTGGCGAAGATCTGACCAAGCCGCTGATCGGCGTCGCCAATACATGGATTGAAACCATGCCTTGCAACTTTCATCTGCGCCGGGTGGCGGCGAAGGTGAAAGAAGGTATTCGCGCGGCCGGGGGCACGCCCATGGAGTTCAACACCATCGCCATCAGCGATGGCGAGACCATGGGGACGGAAGGGATGCGAGCGTCCCTGGTGAGCCGCGAAGTGATTGCCGATTCCATTGAACTGGTTTGCCGAGGGCAGTTGTTCGACGCAGTGGTGTGCGTGGTTGGTTGCGATAAGACGATCCCCGCGGCGGCGATGGCGCTGGCGCGGCTCGATCTGCCGGGGATGGTGCTTTACGGTGGGACGATAGCGGCCGGGAATTTTCGCGGGAAAGATGTGACCATTCAAGACGTGTTCGAGGCGGTTGGCGCGAACGCGGCGGGAAAGATCAGCGATGCCGATCTGTTGGAAATCGAGAACGTAGCTTGCCCCGGCGCGGGCGCGTGCGGCGGGCAATATACCGCGAACACCATGTCCACGGTGATGGAAATGATTGGGCTGTCGCCGATGGGATTCAACAGCGTGCCGGCGATGGACCCGCAGAAAGATGACATTGCGTTCCGCTGCGGCGAAGTCGTGATGAACCTGCTGAAGCGCGGCACAAAGGTAAAGGACATCATTACCCGCGACGCGTTTGAGAATGCGATCGCGTCGGTCGCGGCTTCGGGGGGATCGACGAATTCTGTTCTGCATCTGCTGGCCATTGCACGCGAGGCCGGAGTCGCGCTTGAGATTGACGACTTCCAGAAGGTCAGCGAGCGTACGCCGCTGCTGTGCGACTTGAAGCCATCAGGAAAGTACGTTGCGGCAGACATGCATCGCGCGGGCGGAATTCGACTCCTGGCGAACCGCTTGCTCCACGGCAAGAAGCTGCACGAGAACGCAATGACTGTCAGCGGTAAGACCATCGGCGAAGAAGCGGTGACGGCGGTGGAAACTCCTGACCAGGAAGTGATCGCGCCGCTTGATAAGCCTCTGAAGGCAACAGGAGGTCTGGTAATCTTGCGCGGCAATCTGGCGCCAGAAGGTTGCGTGGCAAAAATCAGCGGGCATGAGCGGCTGAGTCATCGCGGGCCGGCGCGAGTGTTTGAGTCGGAAGAAGACGCCATGGCGGCAGTGACCGGCAAGCGCATCAAGGCCGGAGACGTTGTCGTCATTCGCAACGAAGGGCCGAAGGGCGGGCCGGGTATGCGCGAGATGCTCAGCGTAACCGGAGCGATTGTCGGCGAGGGGCTGGGAGGCTCCGTTGCGCTGCTGACCGACGGCCGTTTCAGCGGCGCGACCCACGGGCTTGATGATGGGGCACGTTTCGCCGGAAGCGGCGCTGGGCGGACCGATTGCCGCGGTTCGCGATGGAGACATGATTCACGTTGACGTGACCAAGCGAGTGCTGGAGATGGACATAGCCGATGCGGAAATCAAGCGCAGGATGGCGGACTGGAAGCCGCCAAAGCCGCGTTATGCCACCGGAGTTTTCGGCAAGTACGGCGCGCTGGTTTCATCGGCGTCGGAAGGCGCCATCACGCGGCCGAAGTGACCTCATCGCACTGACATATTTACGAAATATTGACCATCACGGTGTTGCAAGCCTGTCCGCATCCAAGTAGTTTTATGGCAGGCGGTTCAGGCTCTGTGGATGGGTAAACGATCCTTTCTAAATCTGGGAACCGGTGTGTGCCTATTCTCACTGGGCGCGGGCCTGGCATTCGCGCAGAGTTCTGCGCCAGGCAAGGACCAGATTGCTCCGACGCTCTCGAGCGCACGCCGCGGGTTCGCGACCGTAGTCCCGCAGGGACAAGCCGCGTCGGCCTTGCAACGCCCTGCTCGATCCCTGGTGTCGCCGTCATCGTCATTGGCCTTTGATTCCATCCGCAATTTCACGGGTGAGTTCCAGGTCGCGGGAGTTGACGCAAACGGGAAACCGCAACACCAGTGGTTGTTCACCATGGCCGGCGCCAGCCCTGAGTCTGGAGGGACGACCACCTTCAACGCTCCTATTGTCCCGGTTTCGCTCGATCTGCTCGACTACGATGGCCAGGTGCGAGTCGTCAACGGCCATCCACTGCGGTACTCGGTACGGCCGTTCGTCGGCCCGGTTCTTAACTCTCCAGTTTTTCAGAGCGCAGATTACAGCAGCAGCGACACACCGACACAATTCGCCGACGCGGTTCAGCGAGCCGAGTTTTACAACCAGATGCAGGCGGATTGGCACACGTTGTTGAGGCCTTCGGTCAAAGCAGAGAGGACGCTATCCATTCCCCGTGGCGCATATTATTTTGCGCTGTATTCCGACGGATCCTGCTGCGCGTTCGTTCTCGTGGACATTAGGATTTTCTCCAAGCTTCTGTTCCCGGCCCATCCGAATGATGTCGGTTCGCTAGTGGGCACCGCCGAACATTCGGGAGAAATGACGACGAATGGAATTTCCACGTTTCTTTTTCCTAACACTTATCTTTATCTGGACGGCAATCCGAACCACTGCTGCGTGCTCGGCTTTCACACCTACGATTCCGAACCCGGCGATGCCGCCAACAGTTTCCGCGAAAAGCGTTACGTCTTTAATTATTCAAGCTGGATCAGCCCCGGCCTGTTCGCGCCCGGGTTTGAAGACATTACGGCGCTCAGCCACGAGGTCACCGAGAGCTTGAATGATCCATTCGTGGGCAGCGACGGAGTGCACGGCGTCACTCCGTGGTGGCTTTCGCAAAATGGAAATTGCCAGAATGACATGGAAGTGGGAGACGTGATCGAGGGCCTTCCCGACGCGACGGTCGCGATCCGGACCAACGGCAGGACGTATCATCCGCAAAACGAAGCGCTGTTGCCGTGGTTCGAGTTCCAATCGCCATCGTCGGCGCTGGGCGGGGCTTACAGCTATCCCAACCAGAATGTGCTGACCGCGCTTTCGCCGCCGCAGAACGTTAACTGCGAGTAACAGGTGTCAGCCTTCAGCCATCAGGTAAGTCTCTTGACCTAGCCGTCGTTAACGATCCGGCATCGCGATGGTGAACGCCGGGATACCTTTATCTTGGGCTGAGTGGCTGACGGCTGACGACTGATGGCTGCTTTTCAGAACGAAAACATCATCTGCAAATCCACTCGCCGGTTCGCTGAGGCGGAAGAGAAGAATCCGCCGAGCGCAATGGACTGTCCGAAGAATGGAGAGCTCAGGTTTCCGACGGGCGACGCAGGAGTAACGCTGTTGAAGATATTGCGTCCGGAAATACTAAAAGTGAGATTGTAGCGGCGATTGGTAGCTCCACCGCCGAAGGGATTTCCACCGCCTCCGCCGCTCAGGCCGCGTCCGCCCAGACCGCCGCCGGGATAACCGCCGCGATCCTCCCGGCCCACCGCTGCCTCCCGCACCCTTTGTTTCGCGGCCAAAGCCAAAGGTCTTGCTCAGGCGAAGGTTGAACGTGGCGTTGGCCGGACCGGTTTCGTAGTTCACGGGCAGACACCTTCTGCCCGCGGTCGGCGGCGCAGCGCTGAAGGTCCCCAGCGGCGTGCAATAGTTGCTACCGGACAGCGCAACCGTTCCGCAGGTCGCGGTCGAAAGCAGCACCGGACGATCGTTGAAGATCGAATCTCCGTTCAGGTCGGTGCCGGTGGTGATGTTGTATGGCGATCCGGAGTTAATAATGATGAACGGGCTCAGGCGAAAGCCGTAGGGAACTTCGATGGAGCCGCCTATGAAGGCGCGGTGGCGAACGTCAAATGCGGCGCGGCCATAGTCGGCCATGGGATCGTACTGGTTGGAAAGAAAGCTGGCGGAACTGGTGAGTCCGCTGCCGAAGCCTCCGCCCCCGCCGGCGCTGACGTTGCTATTCGCATAGCCCAGAGTATAAAAGCCAA
Source organism: uncultured Acidobacteriota bacterium (assembly GCA_963839975.1). GTDB lineage: Bacteria > Acidobacteriota > Terriglobia > Terriglobales > Acidobacteriaceae > Gp1-AA145. Next base: position 31,167 of record CAWIXA010000009.1, read on the forward strand.
ACAGCGAGACTTTCTTGCCGGCCGTGACCCGCACATTGGCAATCAATTGGTTCTGCCGGAAGACGCCTTCGGAGTCGTACTGATAAACGTTGTCGTGGTTATATTGCGCCTGCAAGGGATAAACGCCATTCAACGGCGCGTTGATGTTACGAATGTAGAGTGCGTGTTCGCCGCGCGAATTCAGATAGGTCAAGGACAGGGTCGCAGCTTTGGTCACCTGGCGCTCGATGCTGGCCGCTTCCTGCATGGTGTAAGGTGCGCGCAGATTAGGATCAATCTGATAAATGGTGGGTGAGGCCGTGGACAGTGCCTGCAACTGGCTGAACGATGGCAGCATGGTGGGATCAGTCGTGAAGAAGTCCGGGTTCTGCACCACGATGCTCTGCTGCGTGACTCCGTTGAGCCGTTCTGCCTGTTGCACCAGGTTATATCCGAAGCGGTCGTAGAAAATGCCGAAGCCGCCGCGCAGCACTGTCTTGGGAGCGGACTTGCCGTCGCTGCCGAGGCCCCACGCGATCCCCAGCCGCGGAGCCACGTCGGCGTGATCGTGGATATTGTTCTGCGATTCGAAGCGGAGGCCGTAGGTAAACGACAGGTTCGGCCGAATCCGCCATTCGTCTTCGGCGTAGAGACCGGCGTCGAACCAGTTCACCTGTACCAGCGGCGTGCCGATGGTGATGGAAAACTGGCTGGGACAGGATGGCGGCATGTAGCTCGGACCGGACACGCATTCGCTTTGCACAGCATTCTGATACACCGTGAGGGCGTCAATCGGTGGGCCGCCAGAAGCACCGGAGAAAAAACGAACGTCCCATTGAAGTTCGGGTCTCGAAGAGTTGGAAGTGTTCAGGCCGCGAAACCTTCCACCAAATTTGATGAAGTGCTTGCCGTGGGCGATGGAAGTGTAGTTCTGCAGCTCGTAGCTGTTCTGAATGGTGCGAGCGTCACCAGAGGTGCTGCCGCCGCCGCTAAACGCGCCCTGCACCTGAACTGCGATCGCCGAGCTGAAGGGAAGCTGGTGATTGTTCTCGCGCTGAAACTGGAAGCGGGTTTCGTTGACGATCTTGGGACTCAATATCTGCGAGTCGCTGATTTGCACCGTCTGTTCGGTCGAGTTCAGGTTGTAAGCCTGAGAAGGAAGCGAAAATTGCCCCAGCCCTCCGTTCTGACTGGTTTCATGCTCCACCTGGTAACGCGCGGTAAGCGTGTTGTTGGCGCTGATCTGATAATCCAGCCGCGGGCTGAAGTTGGTCCTGGTCCTCGGGTTGGCGATGGATTCCTGCAGCTGCAGAGGATTGAAACTGGAATCCAGGATGGTGGCGTTGATGGCGGAAAATTCGTCCATGTTGCGCCGCTGTGCATCAAGGAAAAAAGACGCCTTCTTGCCGATCGGCCCGCCAAAGTTTCCGTCGAATATTTCGGAGTTGTAGTCGGGCTTGGTCGGGCACATACGGGTTTCTCGAATTGAGGACGGCGTTGTTGTCGTTGAACATGAACTGGCCGTGGAATTTGTCGCTGCCCGGCTTGGTGAAGATCTCGATCCGGCCGTAACCCAGCTTGTCGTATTGCGCAGAAAACGGATTCTGGTTGACGCGGATTTCGCGAATCGCCGACTTTGGCGGCAGCTGCCCGCCGGTGAAGCCGTCAATGTAAATCTGCCCGCCATTAGGGCCGGCAGAAGGACCGGCCAGCGCCTGCAACTCGGATTGCAGTTCGTCAGGATCGTCGGACAAAGCCTCCAGATCTTTCCCCTTGATGACCAATGCACCGGCGCTCGATGAAGAGCTGACGTCAAGCTGGGTGCCGGGATCGGCCTTCACCTCAACTTTCTCTTCTTGAGTCTGGACTTGTAGCGGCACGTTAAGCGATTGCGTTTGACCTGCAGAGAGTGTCACGCCCTCTTTTTTGAATGGAGCAAAACCCTGGGCGCTGGCCGCGACGGTGTAGGTCCCGGCCGGCAAGCTGTCGATGACGAATGCGCCGGCTGCGTCGGTGGTGGCACTGGTCTGCTTGCCGTCGGCAGCGCTGACGGTGACGGTGGCATTCGGAATGACAGCGCCGGTCTGGTCGGTGACTCTACCGCGCAGCGAGGCCGATGGCGTCTGCGCGAAGCTCGTGCCGGCGAGAGAGACCGATACCAAAATCAAGATAACGATTAGTAAAGAGTTTCTTCATTTTTCCTTGGCAAAACATTGTTTGTCGGCAAGGCCTGGTCGCAGCCGGATTGCTCAATCGCCGCCTGCACCTGCCGGAGTGCTCAGGTTCCACGGCGAGAGAATGCTCGCGGCGCTGGTTCCAGCCGGCGCGGCGGTGAGAATCGGCTCTACTCCCGCCAAGAGAGTGATTGCCGTCGGCCCCGAAGCGTCAGCTGCCTTCCGTGGCCTCTAACATCACGGCGTCGCCCTTGTTCAAATCGGCTACCGTGACCGCAGGCATGCGGCTGATCATTTGTTGGAAGTCAGGAGTTCCGCCGCCTCCACGCCAGTTCCCTCCCGGCCCTGCCGGAGCGCCACCTTGACCGGACGGTGCACCGGAGCCAGGTGCGCCCGCGTTTCCGCTGCCGGGAGTCGCGCCGCCTCCCTGATTTCCTGTCCCCGCGCCCATTCCCCTGTCCGCCACCGCTCCATCCCCCGCCACCTTGGCCCGGCGCTCCTGCGCCCATCGCGCCCGGAGGAACGCCCTTCAATCGCATCGCAATCCCCATGGCGACGAACGGCGGCAGTTTGCGCAGCTGCGAATCGGCGGTGACTTTCACCGTGACCGGCTTCTTGGTCGCCAGATCAGTAATCGTGACGGTGTTATTCGCGGCATCGGTCGATACCACGGTGCCCGCTATGTCCCGGAACGCTCCGCGTGATGATGCCTTGCGCGGTGAATTCGGTGCCGTCGTCATTCTTGGTTCCGCGGGCGCGTAGTTGGTTGCCGGGCTTGATCTGGTCGAGGGTGCCGGGCTTGGCGTCATCGAAATTTGACCGAATCCGGAGCGTAGCGGCGAAATGTGTGTCTGCGGCGAAAGGTGAATGACGATCGGCTTGTCGGCCGCGATCATGGCGTTGTTAATGGTGATGGTGTTCGCAGCGGGATCGACTGCTTTCACAATTCCGCCGACGCCCTTCCGCCATTCATCCCGCTCCTGCTGTTGCTTCGCGGCGAGATCACTCTGCTTCATGCACGATCGCCGAGAACTGCGACGACGGCATTGCCGTCGCCGGCTTGACCGCGGGCAAAGACCCGGTCACCAACCTGGATGTCGGAGATCGCAATTGCGGTGCGGTCTTCAAGTCTGTCTGTCCCGGAACCGCGCGCACAATGCGGGCCGAGTCAGCGAAAGTCACGGTCTGTTCAGACGCCGCTGTCGGTGGTCAGCACGAGCGAAGTCGCGGTGACGGACTTGACGGTTCCGACGGCTTTGGCGACGGGGCTTTGGGCGGGTGCCAGCGACGCAAGCAGAAGAATCCCGGCGGCTATCAGGCGCGACGACAGGCGTGGAGACTCGGGTGCTTGGCCAAGCAGCTCATATCTAATTCTATTATCAATTGAATCATGCGCTTCGAGGTGCGCGGGGTAAAGAATTGTCAAACCGGGATAAAGATTGGTGTAGGGACAGACCCCATCCTGAGCGACGATGGCGCGGACCTAGGCGTCCGACCTCGTACTCGTGAGTGGCTAGGCGTTCCGGCCGTGGCCCGCTTCCATTTCCAGCAGGGCTTTCTTGCGCTCCAAGCCCCAGCGATAGCCCGCCAGGTCTCCATCGGAGCGGACCACGCGATGGCATGGGATGGCGATGGCAACCGGATTGGTAGCGCAGGCGTGAGCCACGGCGCGCACGGCGGACGGACGGCGAATCGCTTTGGCAACTTGCGAATACGAGCGGGTCTGGCCGAACGCGATGGATTGCAGATACGACCACACCCGCCGCTGAAAGGCTGTCGCTTGGATATCGAGCGGAAGAGCGGCAGCGGGTTCCTTTTTCTTGCCACTGCTGCCGGTCATTAGCTGCATAACCTTTAGCGTAAGCGCCGCCAGGTCGCGGTCATCGCGCCGCCGCACGGCAAAGGGAAATTCTTGCTTCAGTCCCTGCTCGAGTTCTTCGTCGGAATCCGCGAACTTGATGCTGCAGATTCCTTTGTCGGTGGCTGCGATCAAAACCCGTCCGAGCGGAGAATCGGCGCAGGTGTAGCGGATAGGAGCGGCGATGGCGCCGCGGCGATATTTTGCCGGGTCCATTCCGAGTTCCGAGGCAGTGCGGGCGTACAGGCGGCTGGTGGAGTTGTATCCGGCTTCGTGCATGGCGCGGGTGACCGAGTGTCCGGCTTTCAGGTTCTGGCGAAAGCCGCGCATGCGGCAGGAATTCGCGTATTCCTTGGGCGTGATTCCCAACACAGCTTTGAATGTCCGCTGCAGGTGAAACGGGCTGAGCCGGAACTCGGCCCCGATTTGCGCCAGGGTGACGGGCTCATCCAGATGCTGCTCGATGTAGCGGCAGACGGATTTGACCAGCTCTTGCCGCGGATTTCCGGCGAGAGCCTTGGGGCGGCAACGCAGACACTCGCGATATCCGGCGCTTTCGGCTTCCTGCGGCTGGCGGAAGAAAGTCACATTCTCGCGGCGCGGACGCCTCGCCGGGCACGACGGACGGCAATAAACCCCGGTTGAAGAAACAGCAAACACAAATTTGCCGTCGCTGGCGCCGTCGCGGGCGAGCACCGCCTGCCATCGCGGGTCGGGCGTTGAGGTCATAGTTGCGGTCGAGGTTGCGGTCAGTGTCGCGTGCATGGTTGCCGCGGTTGCAGCTTCAGGTTCCGAAATCAGTATCGCACTGTTCATGTTCGCAGGGTACGATTCTACGGGAGCAGGCGCTATCCGAATCTTGCGGTCAAACTAAACTTTCTGCATATCAGATGCGGGCGAAAAAGGCTTTCACCGTCGAGTGCGCAGAGATCGCAGAGAAAGGCTTGTCTTTTTTTGCGCGGCCGGCGCCTCGGCGGTTAACATTGGTTTTCTTGCCCGACTTCTAGATCATGAATTCAGTTCAATCTGAGATCGTCGCCAGCCACATATCTTCCGAAATTCGGCTGGATGCGGCGAATTCGGCGCCCGAATGGCAGTCTGCTCAACCCGTCCGTTTCTGTACAGAATGGCAGGGGCAGAATCCCGACCCGGCGCTGGAGACCGAAGTCCGCGTGCTGTGGTCGCCTGCGTCTCTTTACTTGAGGTTTGTTTGCCGGTATCGCGAGCTGTTTGTCTTCGACGACTCGGACCCGAAGGGGCGGCGCGATCATCTTTGGGACCGGGATGTGGCCGAGGCTTTTCTTCAACCGGATGCTTCGGTCGAGCGGTCCTACAAGGAATTTGAAGTCGCTCCCAATGGCATGTGGATTGACTTGGACGTCTCGCCCTCAGGTCTCGCCGACCTGAAGAGCGGATTGAAACGATCTGTCGGCATCGATGCAAAGAAAAGAATCTGGACCGCGGAGTTGGCGATTCCGATGCACTCTCTCGCGGCCCATTTTGATCCGACTAAGGCATGGCGCGTGAATTTCTATCGCGTGGAAGGCAAGACTGAGCCGAGGCAGTATCTGGCCTGGCAGCCGACGCATACGCCGCAGCCGAACTTCCATGTGCCCAAGGCGTTTGGGACGCTGCGCTTTGCAGTGAACACGGGAGATTGAAGGCCATTCAGGAACCTATCCACAGCGTGACGCCGGCCGGTTCGCAGCGCGACGATCTGCTCAAGACCGCTGCCGATCGCCTGCACCCCTCGCTGACGAATCCGAGCTTTCTGGTTCTCAACGCCAGAAGAAAAATCTTCCAGCGCTGGATCGGTCAGTTCGACGAGAGAAAGCTGAGCATCCTCGATATTGGCGGGCGATACCAGCCTTACCGGCCGTTGTTTGCCGGGCGAATCGGAAAATATGTTGCCTGTGACATTCTCCAGACCGAAGTGGTGGATGTGGTCAGCAGCGGGGAGGCCTTGCCATTCGCCGTCGATGCATTCGATGTCGTGATCGCCACCCAGGTATTTGAGTACTTCCGGCAACCGCACCGGGCGGCCGCAGAAATTCATACCGCGCTCAAGCCAGGGGGCGCACTGCTGATGTCGGTGGCCTCTGTCGCTCCCCGCTTCGTGGACGAGGAGTGCTGGAGATTCACGCCTGCCGGAATCCGCGCAACGCTGTCTTTATTCAGCCGGGTCGAAATTATTCCGGAGACTTCAAGCCTTGGAGGTCTGCTTCGCACTGCGAATGTCGGCCTGCACACTTTCGCCCACAATCGCCTCTTACGGAAGCTGCACGAAGTCACGGTGTGCCCATGCCTCAATCTTCTTGGGATGGCGCTCGAAAACCTGAGGCTGACCAGGAACGACCAGTTCACTCCCAACTACAGTGTGCTGGCGATCAAGTAGTGAGACTCGATGCCGGAAGGTAAGAGCGTGTGGCTCGAGGGCTGATGGATCTGCGCTAGTTGGCCTGTGGCTGAAGCGCCCCAAACACTTGCTGAGTTCCCGAGCGGCGTTTCAATTCCGTCAGCAACGCCTGCGCGGCGTTGGTGTAGGTCTTGCTGGGGTCAGAGGGGTCGGCCCAAACGGCGTCATAGACGATTTGCGAAGCTTCTTTGACGTCCATATGCATCGCGGCTTCCAGCACGTCAACCCGCTGTTGCAGGCGGTCGAAGCATCCCTGGCAGATGTTGGCGGGCTCGGGAGAGCTGGTGTGACTCTCGTGCCGGTTGCAATGCATCGCGGGGGTTGGTGACTCGGCTGGCAGCGGCGATGCAATCACCTGCGAGTTGAACTCCTGCAGGAAACGCTCACGCTCTTGTTCCAACTGCTTCGGATCAGGCAACTGTTCTGCCGGAGCGACTTGCGCCAGCGGCGCCAGCGGAGACATCCGTTGTGGATGCTGGCATACTGGGCAAACGGTCAGGTCAGCGGCGTAGTAGGTCTTGCATCTCGCGCAAGGGAGGCCGACTCCGGAGTGCTTGGCGACCAAAGGCGCGTCGGTGAAAACATTGCGCCGCTCGGAACTCTCTGCTTGCCGCGCGGGTGCTGCCGCTGCTGCTCCCGACCCGGAGCTTTGTGATGGATTCAGGCTGGCCATGTTTGCTCTCCTGATTCTACGGTCGAAATTCGAAAAACTTGATCTGACGTAAGGCCATGAACTAATGCGCTAGCGAGGCCTGTACGGACTTTTCTTTCGCCCCTTCGGGGCTTGGGTTCGAGCTCGCTTCTACCCAGGGCTTACGCCCTGGGCTGTATTCTTTCGCCGCTTCGCGGCTACCGCGCGCTGCTCGACCGCATCAACCGCAGTAACTCTTCTTCGCGGGCGTGATATAGCGCCTTGCTGGGGTCCAGCCGGGTGGCAGTTTCCATCTCGGCCAGAGCCTCATTGTCGTGCCCCAGGCTCATCAGGCAGGCGGCCAGGGCGTAATGGTGCTCGGCAGAAGGCTCAATGCGGACTGCCTCCTGAAACTCCTTTAGCGCTGGCGGAAGCTGCTGTAGTTGCAGCAACGCGGTTCCCAGGTAGTAGTGCGAGGACGCTGAGTCGGGGTCGAGTTCCACCGCAATCCGCAACTCGCGTACCGCTTCCTGTTGCTGTCCTGAGAGCAAAAGCAGTTGTCCCAATGCGCGGTGCTCGGCGGGATTGCTGGGATTCTGCGCCGTTGCCAGCTTCAGTTCCGCGATCGCAGGCGCGTATTCGTTCTTGGCCATGTAAGCGCGGGCCAGCGAATCGTGCCCGCGGTGCCAGTCGGGATTGGCTTTGAACAGCTCGTTATATTCGGCGATGGCGATGTCATAGTCTCCCTTGCCGTAATAGGCGCCCGCAAGGTTTTCGCGAATCGAAGGCTCATTCGGCGCCAGGTGTTTCGCGGTGTTTAGTTCGGCAATCGCTTCGGGAAAATGCTTCTGGCGCGCGAGCAGGGTGCCCAGGCTGTTGTGGGCCTGCCAAAGCTGCGGATTCAGTTGCAACGCCTTGCGAAAGAATGCAGTCGCTTGCTCGTCCGCCGACTGCTCTTGTTCCGCCATTCCCATTTCGTAGTACACGTCAGCATTCCCCGGATCACGCGCCAGTGATTCCTGAAACGCGTTCAGAGCCGCGGGATATTGCTCATTGGCGTAATGCCCCAGACCCAACATGCGATAGGCCTCGGCATCTTCGAAATCCATGCTCAGCGCGGTGCGAGCTTCGGCAATGGCATTGTCGCCATCGTCGCCGTGATAGAAGACCAGCGCCAGACGATTGTGAACTTCGGCAAAATCCGGCTCGGCCTCCTTGGAATTGCTGTATTCATCGAACGCAGTGTCCCAGTCACCCTGCTGTTGCTGGAGGTATCCCAAAGCGAAGTGAAGCGCGCCGTTCTGCGAATCGCGCGCCAGCAGGCCACCGAAAAGTTCGGCCGCAGGCTCGTATTTCTTTTCATGGGCGAGGGTCGCCGCCTTCACCAGCGATGCCGGACAAACATTTCCCTGCCCTGGCTTCAGGCGATGCAGGCTTCCCAGCAACTCTGAGGTGGCTCCCACGGACCGGAGTTCGCTGTCGAGACTCTGACTGGGAGCAAACGCGATTCCGCGTTGTTGCACGACGTGAATCAGCGTCGGTGCAGGAACTCCTCCTGCGACCCAGGCGATGAGGTGCGTGCAGTCCACCGGTGCCGAATTGGCACCGAAAGACGTCGTCGCCAAGATCAAAAGGAGGAACAAGAAATAGATACGAAAAATGTGGGATTTGCTTAGCACTTCTAACTCCCTGACCAGCTAAAAAATGCCGCGAACTCTTTTGCTTACAGGAAGATAGACTCCATCGGTAATCCCGGCTAGGTCACGTAAGTAATAAGGAGGCTAGAAAGTGGTACAGGGACGCTGAGGAAATCGGCCAAACACTGGGTTTGCAAGCAGCGTCCCGAGTTGACGCAAGCCTATGACTCCAGTAACGTTTGGCTATAGAAACGTCTATATATAGGACAGAATCGAGCGAGCTCTCGGAGGTTTGCCTATGGAACTGCTGTCACCATTGCATTTGCTGATTATCTTCGGGATTGCCCTACTACTGTTCGGGCCGAAAAAGCTGCCGGAACTGGGGAAAGGCATCGGCGAAGGCTTCCGCGCCTTGAAAGAGGGCATGAAGGACAAGTCGGGGGACCCGCCCGCAACGCCGCCTTCGGCGCCCACATCGAACAACCCTGACGCCAAGAGCTAAGCGAGTTTTTGGTACGTCTCCGCGAGGAAACGAGAATCCTGCATCCGCGGTTTCTTATCCGCCCGGTCTTTTTGGTTGACCGATTTGCTCGCCGCCTCATCTAAATTAGGAAGTCCCCTTAGGGTGGCATCATGAGCAAGCAGAAGTCACAGTCGAAAGAAGCCGACCAGCAAGCGCTGGCGCGTCACGATCAGCACCGGGAGGAGAGCCTTGATAAGACAATCGAGGACAGCTTCCCGGCCAGCGATCCGCCGTCTTCCATACCTGACCCCGATGAGGATGCGGCCTGAGCAAGCGTGCGCGACCCCGTCCCGGGTTTAAGTAAACTCACTGTCTGCAAGGTGAAATATGAAAGCAAATCGTTCCCGCTTGTCGCCGCGGTTCCCGGTTCTTGTGATTCTTTTCTCCGGTCTGGCATTGCTGGCGCAGAATACCGCTTCCCCGTTCTACGATTTCCATGCGGAAAGCCCCGGCACGATTCATAAGGTCACGGTCAGCGACCTACCGGCGCCTCTGGCGACGAAATCCGCAGCCGCCTTCCCGGTACCTTACCCCCGGCCAGCGGGAGCGATGCCCAAAGTGCTGCCCGGTTTCAAGGTGGAGTTGTACGCCACCGGTCTGGATGAGCCCCGCGAACTGCGCACTGCGCCCAATGGCGATGTTTTTTTGGCCGAGATGAGCGCGGGAGAAATCAAGGTTTTCCGCGGAGTCACGAAAGACGGCAAGCCGGAACAGACCGCGACCTTTGTCGGCGGGCTGAAGCAGCCCTTCGGCATCGGCTTCTACCCGCCGGGCGCGAATCCCCAGTGGATTTACATCGCCGACACGGATGCGGTGATGCGCTTTCCCTTACCGTAACGGCGACCTGAAGGCGCGGGGCGCGGCGGAAATCATCGTGCCGGAGATTTTTCCGGGCGCAAAGAGACGCGCGTGGTCACTCCACACGCGATCTGGTGTTCTCTCCCGACGGCAAGAAGATGTTCATCTCCGTCGGCTCGCAATCGAACATCGATAACCCGGACGATCACCCATCCGAGTTTCACCGCGCCAATATTCTCGAATGCAATCCCGACGGTTCCGGCATGCGAGTGTTTGCGTCGGGCATTCGTAATCCGGTCGGGATGGCTATCGAACCCAAGACCGGCGAGCTTTGGACGGCAACCAACGAGCGCGACGCGCTGGGAGACAATCTGGTCCCCGACTACACCACCCACGTGCAGGACGGGGGGTTCTACGGCTGGCCCTGGTATTACATGGGCGGGAACCATGATCCGCGTCTGCCAGACAGTCATCCCGATCTGCGCGCGAAGGTGATTACTCCCGACGTTGTCATCCAGCCGCACAGCGCGCCACTGGGATTCGCCTTTTATACCGGCGATCAATTCCCGGCGGAATATCGCGGCGACGAATTTCTGGCGCTGCATGGCTCGTGGAACCGCGCCAACCGCACCGGTTACGAGTTGGTGCGGGTCCCGCTGCACGGCAAGGGCAAAGCCACCGGCGAGTACCAGGATTTCATGACTGGGTTCGTCACCGACGACGGCCAGGTCTGGGGCCGTCCGGTCGGGGTCGCGGTGGCCAAGGATGGATCACTGCTGGTGAGTGACGACGGTTCGCGGTCGATTTGGCGCGTCAGCTACGTAGGACATTAGCAATCCACCGGCGCCGCGCCTGCGAGCTCTGCCACGACTGGGATGAACGTTACTATTGTCCGGCCCTGGTACGTGCTGGGGCCGGGACATCGCTGGCCTTACGTTCTGTTACCGATGTACTGGCTGTGCGAGCGAATTCCCTCAACCCGCGACGGCGCCCGCCGCCTGGGCCTGGTCACCCGCGCACAGATGACCCAAACTCTGCTCTCCACCGTCGAAAACCCCAGTATTGGCGCACGTTTGATCGATGTACCACAAATTCGCAGTGCAACGTCCTCGCCTGACCGCGCCGCAGTTCCTGTTCAAACCATTGGAATTACGAAAGCGCATGGACATGGGACATCTTCTTGCTTTCCGCGCTGGGTGAGATGTTGAAGTGTCTTCAGAAAGCAGCGGAAGAATGCCTAACGCGGATTACATGGACGACGTTCACGTACGCATGTTGCGGGTGACGGAAGATCTCCGCGCCATTCAGCGCGAACTCAACTGCGCCGCCATGCAGGCGCCCAGTGATCCGGAATTGATGGAAGCGCTGAGCCAGTTGCCCGAGATCGAATCGCTGGAATTGCTCAAGTCGGCGCTCGATCAAATGCGGCATTTTCTTTGGTTTTACGTACAGGTCATGACCAGCGGAGCGGAAGCGGAAGAACGTCCGCGGCAAGGCGCCCCGAACAACGCGGCCGCGCAAGTGACCAAAGAAGCGGCATTCATTGAAAAGTTAAGGCACCCGACCGACGCGGCGATGCTTCGCTATTACGCCGATAGCAAGACCCGCAAGCCCAACTAGGCCTGCGCCTTCCAAAGTCTCTTTTTCGGCTTGGCTACTGTACGACTTCGCCTCCAACGACCGTGGCCTGAATTTCTCCGCTGGCGCTCAGTACAACGAAGTCGGCGTTGGCTCCGGGCTTGAGGATTCCCTTATTCTCCGCCCCTGCAACGCGCGCGGGATTCGCGGTCGCAGTCTGCACCGCTTGCCGGAGGTCCCAGCCCGCAAAGTTCATCGCATTGCGAACGGCACGATCCATCGTTAGAACGCTGCCCGCAAGTTTGCCGTCGCGTTGAACGGTCCCGTCTTTGACCTCGACCTCCAACGTGCCTAGCGAATATTTTCCATCTGGCATTCCGGTGGCTGAGGTTGCGTCCGTGATCAAAACTGAGTTATCTACGCCCTTCGCCTTCAGGAAGAGCTGGACCATGACCGGATCAACGTGAATGCCATCGGCGATGACGTCGGCGGTGAGATGTGGATTGGTCAAGATCTCGCCCACGATTCCTGGGTCGCGGTGGCCCAGCGGGCGCATGGCGTTAAAGGTGTGGGTGGCATGGCGAGCGCCAGCATCCACGGCCCTGCGAGTTGTCGCGAGATCGGCGTCAGAATGTCCCAGGCTGATGCACACTCCGCGACGGCTGGCTTCGGCGATTAGTTCCAAAGCGCCGTCGAGTTCAGGCGCAATCGTCATCAACCGGATATGTCCCCGTGCAGCTTGCCAGAACTTGTTAAACGTCTCGAGGCTAGGTGTGAGCAAGGCCTCCGGCGGATGCACTCCACAGCGCGCGTGGCTGATAAATGGCCCCTCGAGGTGGATGCCCATCGGCTGAGCGCGCCCGTTGCGGCCGCCATTCTCTTGAGGTTCGTTGCGGACTCCGCCCTCAATCGCATCCGCCAACCTTTCCAACGCGCTTTCGATCACAGCGATAGCGGCTGCCACCGTGGTCGGATAATAAGCTGTGACCCCATGTCGCGCCAGAAACTGCTCGAAACCGCATCGCGCGTTGCCGTCGGCCTGCATCACGTCATATCCGGCAGAGCCGTGGACATGAATGTCCACAAAACCGGGAACGATGATGCCGTCGCCGAAATCGTGTGTCTTCGCATTAGGCGCCACTTCGACACTGCTGCGAGTCCCCAGCTTTATAATCGCGCCATCTTCCACGACAACCGCCGGACGGTCCAGGGTTGCCACCGGAGTGTACAGAGCGCGCGATGTGTAAACGATTTGCGACAAAGTTTTTCTCAGTCCCGTCTAGATCCCGGTAATGAACCTCATCTTGTTTTTTCCTTCACCTGGGCAATCTGGCTACGGATGCGTCCATGCCTGGTTGTCGAAGATGCTGCCAGAAATCCATGCTAACCGCGAATGTTATAATGGTGCAGTAGTTTCTTATCTCCCGTGCCGCAAATCTAACGCACGGATGACCTTGTCGGGGAGTGGCTCAGCCTGGTAGAGCACCTGGTTCGGGACCAGGGGGTCGGAGGTTCAAATCCTCTCTCCCCGACCAATCTTTTCAGAGAGCTATTTCGCCGGGAGCTTCGTGGCGCCAACAGTCGCGGCACGTTTCTGGTGAAAGGAACCAAGACGCTGCCGGAGTAGTGGCCGGATGCGTCGATCCGCATCCGGCGCAATTCGTTCTTGTCCGGCTCTTTCCGTCGCTCACCCGGCAACAAAGGGATCAGAATGTAAACCGCGCTCCAAACTGAAACTGGCGCGGGGTGTTGACAGTGTTTGTGATTTGTCCGAAGTGTGATCCCGGGTATACTCGAATCCGCAACGCTCGTCACGTTGGGGTACCCGAACTGCGCCTTGTTGGTAACGTTGTAGGCGGAAACATCGAAGCGGAGGTTGCGCGATTCTCCCAAAGAGAACGACTTGTAAAAGAGAGAGATCTAAATCCCGCGCCCCTTCGGTACGAACGTGGTCAAGATACGCCGGGGCAGTTCCGGCAGTGAGTAAACTTGCGGGCTCAGCAAAGCAGTTTGGGTTGAACCACGCGTTTACGGTATGCGGAGCGCCGCTGGATGGATCGCATACCATATCGGCTCGCTGATTGAAAGAAACTGCATTGGGATTTCCTGAGCCTGGGGAGTTAATCGGAACGCCGGTGCTGAGATAAACGATTGCGTTTACGGTCCAGCCACCCGCAATGGCGTTCGAGACACCGTTCAGCTTCAACGCCCTGTCCTTTGCCCACCGGCAAATCGTAGGAAACCTGGCCGGTGAACTGATACTTCACATCCTGGGGACTGATCGAGTGCTCAAAGCGCAGATCCCTCCAATCCTGGACGGCACCATGGTGAGAGCCCACAAAGACCAAGGGTGGAGTCCCGTCGTCGGTCATTATTTTTCCCCACGTAAAGGTAGCGAGAGTAGTGAAGTGGCTCGTCAAACGTTTCTGCACCTTAGTTTGCAACGAATTGTACTCGAAGAATCGCCGGCAGGGTAGCCGTTGACGGCTGACGCCGTTCCCGGCCCCATAGCTGCCATTGCCAAATTGTGGGTACTGTTGCAGCGCTGCCCATAGAGGTACCGTGGCGGCTCCGCTGAAGTTGGGGTTGAGGCTCACCGGTCCGGTATTAGGCACCATTTGGCAACTCGGGTCGGTGCTGACCACGCACAGGGAAGCTCCAAACTTTTGGATGGTTTCAAGACTAAGCTGGTTTAAATCGACGTTGCTGAAGGGCAGGAACAGGCCCCGGCTACCGACATACCCGGCTGTCACGACCACCTGATGCGGCAGTTCGTACTCCACCGCAAAGTTGTAGTTGTAAGTTGTGGGTGTGCGCTGGGACCGCAGCACCGTGCTCAAAGTCGTCCCCAGATTGTTGGCCAGACCTGCCGGAGGGGTTGTGAAAATTGGAGTGGTTCCATTGGGAAAGGGGTTGCTCAGCGAAAAAGGAACTGTGAAATTGTCGGCCTGCCCCGCCACACAGGCCCCATTGCCAGTGTTGAAGACGGTATTGCCATCTACGTTGAAGCAAGTGGCATCCCATTGGGTCTGAGACGAGAACCCGTCGGTGTTCTGTCCGGCACTAGCGACGTTGTGGGTACTGGGACCGTAGTAGAATACCCACACCACCGCGTACAACAAAGTGGGTAACTGGCTGCCAGGCGAGAGCCAGGCGAGGTCCAAAGTCATGCAGATTCGTCGTGAACGGAGAACGATTGTTGCCATTAGCGTAGATCTCCGCGCCTGTGTAGGAGACTCCGTTTAGTGTATTGGTTGCGTTAGGATTGAAGTACTCCTGCCGGTTGAAGCGTTCATTGCGGCCCGCGAAGATGTCCCAACGCAGGCCGGCGGTGATGGTGAGAGTCTTTGAGGCGTGATAAGTATCCTCGACGAAAGCCGCATAGTACGGGTTGGACTCGGCCGCGAAGATGTCTTTGGTGAAACTGGGATAGTTACCCTGATTGCTTTCGGTGCCGGGCAGCGATCCCATTCCGACGAGAAGAGAGGCAAAATCACTGCCGCCGAAGGGAACACCCGACGCGGGCTGTGATTGTTGGTCCGTCGCACTGAGGTCGAAGCCATACGCGCCCGCCGCTGCCGGTGGCTGGCCGACGTTGAGGTAGCGCTTCATCCACTCGAAGCCGAACGATATCGTCATGCTTGCCCGAAACCTTGGTGATGGTGGCATTAACGTCGCTGTTTTCACTGGCATAGACGAACGTTGTTGAAGTCGGCGGTGCCACCCACCCCTTGCCGCCAACGTCGTCAAAGAGCATGAAGGGAAGCTGTTTGAAGACCACCTGCGCGGCCAGTGAGGCAGGGAAGCCCAGACTCGTAATGTCGGTTGCTCAAGTACGATGGCTGCCCTCCTTGTTTCTCGTAGTGTCGCGTAAAGGAATAGCGCAACTGGAGGACGGTGGAGGAATTGAGGGTCAAATCGTCGGCTACGAGAATATTGCGCCCGTTGGTCATGTTTTGGGCATAGTCGAGGTCCCACCCTGGGGGTGGGAAGACGTTGGCCGTGGGAAAAGACCAAGCGGTCATAAGAAAAACGGGTGAAGATACGCTGTCTCTCGCTCTTGTTCCAATCTACGCGGATGTCGAATCTGTGCGCCTTAAACGGATCCAGGCCCGGAACGCCGAAATTTCCGAAAAGGCGGAGGCGGGTTGTCAGTGGTTGCCGTTTCACACGAGACGGGGTCGGGCAGATTGCACATCGGCATGTTTGACAGATACAGCAAGCCAATGGGATTAGGGTTGGCGATCATGTTGCCTGGAAACGGCTGCCGCGTACCATTGGCATTGTCGGGAAGCGTCGGGTCGTAAATGGTGAAGCCCATGGCCGAGAAGTCCCCAGTCCTCTCGGCGCTGGTGGGAACGCTGAAGTAATTAATGCCCTCGAACTGCTGCTGCTGGGTATCTTCGTAATCCGCGAAGAAGAACAGCTTATCTTTCTTGATGGGTCCGCCGATGGCTCCGCCCTCCTGGTAACGGTGGAAGTCAGGTGGCGTGTTGCTTCGACCCGATTGACAGCTGCGTTTTCTTGTTGAAGTATTCGTTCGCTGACAGAGCATTCGGGCCGGAACACTCCAAAGACGTCGCCATGAAACTTATTGGTGCCGGACTTGCTGACCAGGCTGATGACGCCTGCGGCGCCGCTCTGGTAGGACGCCGGCGTATTCTGGGTCTCGACGCGAACTTCTTCGACGCCGTCCTCGGGAATGTTCAGGGCCGGAATGATGGCCGCGGAATTGTTTTCCGCAATCCCGATCGGGCTGCCGTCGAGCATGTAGTAAACCGATCCCACGATCGAGCCGTTGATGGTGGCAGGCCGAAACGTCCACTCCAGGGCGCCCGACCGAAATGTTCTGGACCGACTGCATCGAATCGCTCGAGTTGGGCGAACCATTGGGCGGAGTCACGCCCGCACTCAACTGCACGAGATCGTAAACGTTGCGGTACAGCAACGGGACGCGATCAATGGTGGCTGAGTCAACTAACTGGCCGACGGTGGAGTTGCTCGTATCCACCAAGTGCAGCTCTTTCCGTCACCGTAACCGTCTCGGCAAAGCTTGCCGACTTGCAGAGCGATGTTCACCGTGTGCCATTTGATCGACGGTCACCGACACATTGTCCTGAGCGACGCTTTCAAATCCCGTCTGACTGGCCGTGACCACATAGAGGCCGGGATTCAGCGACACAAACGTGTACAGACCCGCCTCGCTGGTAACCGTGTGCTGCGCGACTCCGGTTGCGTGGTTAAGCGCAGTGACTTGGGCGCCACTGACGACCGCCCCCGAAGGATCGGAGACGAGGCCGCTAATGCTGCCTCTGCCGGCTTGGGCGAACGCGGTAGATCCCGCGCAGAAGAGAAGTACACAAATGGAAAGAAAATTCCGGACTTTCTCGACGTCTATCTTTGCGCTGTTCATGAACAGCCTCCTAACCCAAGTCTCCAACGCGAAGTCTTTCAAACCCAGCACACCGGGGAAACGATGTGGAAACCATTTATTAAAACGTTTAAATACTGCTAGATATTGCGGTTGAGTGTCAAGCGAAAAAACGTCTTTTACCGTGGAAATATCCTCTTCAGGACACCGAATGCTTCTGTGTGGACCCGCGCTCGGCCAACTCCGGAGCCACCTTGCGGTGCACCGCCTGAAGCTTGCGTTTATTCATCACCGCGTTGATCCCGTCGAGCACAATACCGGCGGCCATGCTGCCCATAATTTCCATGGGCTGGCGCACCGTCGTGAGCGGAGGAGTGTACAAACTGGAGGCGGCGACATCGTCAAAACCAACAACCGAGCACTGCTCAGGAACCCGAATGCCTGCCTTTGTCAAAGCGCGTATCGCGCCGAAGGCGGTGAGATCATCGAATGCCATCAGAGCGCTGAAAGAGTTCCTCTGCTGGAGCAGTCTCTCCGTCAACTCCATCCCAGCTTCGAACCCCGAAGTTGGGTCCCGCGATTCCGGCAGGTCCACCACCAATCGGGGATCGAGTTTCAAGCCGTTGGCTTTGGCGAACGAGCGAATCCCGCGCCAGCGAGGTGTCGTATCCCCCAGAGTCTTGGGGCCGCGAATGAAGGCGATCTTGCGATGTCCCAGGGAGTGCAGGTGTTCAATCGCGGCATAGGTGCCCAGTTCGTTGTCCACGATGACGGAACTGATGGAATCATTTTTCAATTCCCGACCAATCACCGCGGTAGGAATGCGGCTCTTCTCCAGGTCGGCAAGCACGTCGATATTCACGAACAGCCAGTTCGCGACGACGATCAGTCCTTCTACGCGGCGCTCGAGAAGCATCTCGAGGTAGCGCTCGAAGCGGCTGCGCTCATTGTGCACGTCAGTGAGGATCGGCAAAAACGAAGATTGATAAAGAGAACTTTCAATCCCGCGCAACACCAGAGTGCAAAAAGGATCGGTCATATCGAAGACCATGACCCCAACGGTATGGCTGCGGCGGTTGCGCAGAGAACGGGCAAACAGGTTCGGACGGTAGCCGAGTTTCTTGGCTGCGTCTTCAATTTTTTTCTTTGTTGAAACCGGGATGTAGCGTGCCAGAGGAGCGTTATTCAGGACAATCGACACCGTGGTGGAAGAGAACCCACTCATCTTCGCGACATCGCGGATCGTAACCATTGCTTCCCTTCTCTTGCGTCCAATCCAGGATTCAGGCCTGCAACATAAGGCGCGATTGAGTTCGAGCTTCTACTGGGGCGTCTCCAGAGGGTGCTTCGCCTTTTCAAAAAATTCATTCTGCAACTGCAGGCTGGCCTTGTCGGCCTTCACCGCCTGAATTGCCTTCTCGATGGCCGCGATCCAGGCCTGCATGTCGTAGTCGCCAAGCTCGCGGGTCGCAGCAGAACCGTCTCCCGAGTAATGGTTTGGAAAGCGCGCGTACCACCAGATTCCGGTGTAAAGCGTACCCGGCAACGCCAGGCGCGCCTGGTCCGCTCCGGATTCTTTTCCCGCGCGGTCCAGGTGCACCAGGTCGGGGCGGCTAATCAGCATGGTGGACGTTTCGTTCTCGCCGGCGTGCATGTCCATCGTGGTTTTGCGTGGGGGGCCGCCTGCTGGGCGATCGGGTAGTCCAAAGACGTAAACCACATAGTCGCGGGCCTTCTCCAGTTGCGCCTGCGCGAAAAATGGCAGCAGGTACTCGTTCCCGCCGTGACCGTTCACGATAATTACTTTCTTGCAGCCATTGCGCGCCATCTCATCCGTGGTCTCCTGCAGCAATTCCAACTGCAGATGCGAGCTGTAGGCCACGGTGCCTGGTTCATGGCGGGCCTCAAAGATCTGCCCGAAGTAATATTCCGGATAAACTACCGCGAATTCCTGCTGGGCAGCGGCCAACGCGGCATGGCGCACGTTCAGGAGGTCGGTTCCGAGCGGCAAGTGGGGCCCATGCTTTTCCAGGATTCCAAATGGCAGCAGGCACGTGCCCTGGGACTTCTGGATTGCGTTACGGAAATCTTCCGCCGTCAACTCTTCCCAGCGTACCGACAACTGCTGTGGCCGGGCGCAGACGGCACAGAATATCAAGGCAAGTAAGGTCAGCACGTTCCGCATAAAAAGGTCCCTCCAATTTATTTCACCGTCAGTTTAGTAGTCTGCGCAACCACATTCCAGCCGTCAACGATTAAGACGGTATCGGCGACGGCGCTCGCGGAATGAGCGAAGTGCGCGATCACTTCGCGCTTTTCTCCCGGCAACAGGGAGAAGTAATTTTCGTCCCAGAAAATGGGAACGATATCTTCTCCAGTTTTGGAGTTTGCCAATCGCAAATGAACCATAAATGCAAGATTGGGGCTTGGATTCTGCACGAAGGCATGGACCACCTGTTCGCTCCCTTCCTGCGATAGCACGGTTCGCAGCGACAGCTTCACCGGGGACAAACTGCTCAACCCGCTCAGGTCAGCATAGGCGCTTTCCGGCGTGTATACCTCTTCGAATTTCTTTGGCCAGTCGAGAACGTCGGGCTTGGTGGAGAGCCAGTAGAAATTGTCGCTGAGCCGCTGCCCAGTAGCATTCTGCAACTCGAGTTTAAGAAAATATGTAGGGGCGATGCCTTCCACGGCGGGCAGGGCAAACGCACGAGTGCTGCTGTCGGCAGGAATGTCCAGCGTTAGATCTATTGAGGCCTTTTCTTTGGCGTTGATGTCGTAGATGGACGCCTTCACCATCATTCCTGAGTAGCCGTGGCCGTCCGCATTCACCACCGCGACCGAATTGTCGTCGTAAGAGTACTGGACATGGAGGGGTTCGCAGGCTTTCTTAGTTCCGAAGTACCCGCCGGCCGGGACCAAGTAATAATCGTAAAGGTGCCAGATCAGCGAAGGCCAGGCATTGTTGAGCATCCACTGGATGACGCCGGTAGAAGCGTACTTATTTCGGCCGTAGGCTTCGAACATGGCGCGCTGGGCCTCGTAATTCATGGCTTGCGACTTGCGCAGGAAATCATCCAGGCTCGTAGCCTTGCCGTAGCGTTGTTCGAGCCCGTTCATGAACTTGTCAATATTCGTGAAGCGCTCGCCGCCAGCGTGGTAATCCCAGTAGTCGTCGATAGGCCACAAATGGCCGGCGGGAATAAAGCGCTTCAAGCTTTCGAGCGGGGGAATGACCGGGCCGGGACTGGTTTCGGTGTTGTAGCCGTAGGCCCCGCCGGCTTGTGTGTCAGTAAGCCAGTAGTTGGGCGGCACGTAGTCGTAGGGGCCGGACATTTTCACGCCCGAGGCTCCAGTCACAGTTGTGGTAGTCGCTGACGCCGACGAGAGCAACGGGTTCGGCCATTGCTTGTCTTTCAGGATTTGCAGGTACATCGTTTCCACGGCTGGCGGCGGAGGATTGTCGCTTCCGTAAAGCCACACAAAAACGCTGGGATGATTACGCAGGCGCGTAATCTGGTCCGAAAGAGAGGCGCCCGCGATCGTCATCTGCTCCGCGGTCCACTGGTCCCATTTCTCCCAGGCATCGCAGCAAGTCCATCCCGGCATGATCAGAACTCCGAGGCGGTCGGCCATGTCAAAAAATTCGTCGCGCTCCATTCGCCCTTCCATGCGGATGGCGTTCAGGTGCATGTCGCGAACGTAGTCGAGCGCCGCAGACGCCTGTTCCGGCGACCAGCGCAACAGCATGTCCGGCGCCCACGCGGCCCCGCGGATGAGAAGATTGCGACCGTTGACCTTGAAGAGGCGGTAACCTTTGTCGGTGAGGTGCGATGTAACTTCGCGCACTCCGAAGCGAACTTCAGCGGAGTCCGATACTTGACCATTCGTCTCTACGGTTAACTTGGCGGAGTAAAGCTCCGGCTTCCCCATCTGATAGGGCCACCACAGCCGCGGGTGTTCAAGCTTCAGTTGCGGATACTGCTCGGGAGAGAGGGTGACCGTCTTGGTCTCATTGGGTGCGAGTTCGACGGGTTGGGCGACGTGGATTCCTTCGATCTCAGCGCGGAAGTCGCCGTGAACCGGATGCTCGGAAGTATTTCTGAGGTCGGCAGTGATGGTAAGAGCCGCGGTCTTATAATCGGAATCGAGTTTGGAAGTCACAAAGGGCACGCGGAGCGATACGTCGCCGCTCGTCGTGAGGTAAACATCCTTCCACAGGCCCATGTCCTTGTCGGCAGGAGTAGGGTTCCAGTCGACCCAGGTAATACCTAAGTCTCCTTTGTCGGGCGCAGAGACTTCGACTGCAAGGGCGTTGGTTTTTCCCGCCTGCAATTGCTTACTAACATCGAATTCAAATCTGCGAAACGTGCCGGCGGCATCATTCGCGCCCGCAACCTGCTGCCCGTTCAGCCAAACATTGGCGCGGTAGTTGATTCCATCGAAGTGCAGCCACGTGGTCGCCTCGTGTAAGGATGCAGGCGTCTGGAATTCAGTGCGAAACCACCACGAGCAGCGGAACGGACTGTTCTCAGGCATCGACTGGTTGGCGAAGAACTCGGTTGTGGGATAGTCCATGCCGGGGAATGACTTCAGGTTCTTGCCAAAAAATGGGTCGGGGTATGTCTTGTCGGCAACCAGCGCGGCGACGACTGTGGTGGGGACTTCGGCGTGGTGCCAGCCTCGCGTCGAAAAACCTAATGTCGAAATATCTTTGCCATCTGCTTTCACTTGGCAGGAAGATTGAAGTTCCCAGTTGCGATGCAAGGCGGTTCTTGTTGCACTGGAGTCGGACTGAGCTGCAGCCAGTGTGGTGAAGGCAAGGTTCAAGACGGCGAACAGCAAAGCGGCGGGTGCGACTTTCCTTGACCTGGACCGACAAATTCCTGACAATCGGGAAGGAAAGATCGAGACTGCCTGCTTCACGAAACGGGAAGAGCGAGGAAGCACGGCGACACTCCAGAGAACCATTTATTAAAACGTATGAATAGTGATGTATAACGACACTGAGTGTCAAGCCAGCGAGGCGACAAGCCGTGGCTGAATCTTCGCTCAGCGCATGAGAAGTAGCCGCGGCGCCCCGCCTCAAGCTTCCGGCGGCAGTTCGAAATCGATCAGATTGCCGCGGAAGCCGCGGGTCTTCCAGGCTCCGACGGCCAGCCCAATCACCATCCAGATGGCGCCCAAGATCAAAGCCTTGGCGCTCAAGTGCAGCCATAGCACCAGGCAGATAACGAAGCCCAACAAGGGCGGAAAGAGATTGATCAATTTCTTCTTCGGTTCGCGCCAGAAGTAGCGGACCAAAGCCGCCAGATTCACGCCCATGAAGGCGATCAGCGCCCCGAAGTTCAGCAGGTTGGCTCCGAGTTCAAACCCGGTTGCCTCGCCGGCGATCGCGGGGAGCAGAAACGCTCCCGCAAGCGCCAAGGCACCAACGAAAACGACATTGTTGCGCGGCACACGGCGCTTGGGGTCCACTACTCCAAAAAATGATTGCGGCAGGGCTTTGCTGCGCCCCATACCGTAGAGAAGGCGGGCTGCGCCGAGTTGGGCACCCATGCCGGAGCCGAAATTGGCCACTACCAGAGTAAATCCGACCACGGCGAACAGCGGTTGCCAAACGCGTCCGGCAACAAAAGTAAAAGCGGTATCGAGATTGGGAAATGGCTCGGATGCCGGCCAGACCAGTTGGGCGGCGTAGACTTCCAACGCCGAGAGCAGGCCGATCACTACGCAGGTGAATACTGTCGCCAGAAGAATATTGCGGCGAGGATTTTCGGCCTCCTCGGACAGAGTTGAGATCCCGTCGAAACCGATGTAGGTCAACACTGCGACGGATGTTCCTCCGAGTACTGCTTTCGTGTTCCAGGACTGCGGATCGTAGAACGGTTGAGTCAGAAAGCCGGGGGCATGAGGATGTCCGAAGACGTAGCGACCTGCGGCGACGAAAAAGATCGCAATCACCACGCCCATCCCCGCGGCAAGACCGGAATTCACGCGCGCGGAAGTTTTCACTCCCTGAATATTGAGGAAGGTAAACACGGCTGCAAAAATGACCGCCCAGATTCCGTAAGGCACACCGGGCGCGAACACGTGCGCCTGCTGGCTGATCCAGATAATGCAGATCATGGGATTGAGCATGTAGTCCATGACCATGCTCCATCCGGTCACGTATCCGAGCGCCGGGTTGATCTCCTGGCCAACGTAAGTGAATGCCGAGCCCGCGCTGGGATAGGCACGAGCCATGCGTCCGTAACTGATCGCAGTGAAAAGCATGGCCACCATCGCCACAAGAATGGTTGTGACCACGTGACCGTGTCCGCGATTGGAGAGCACTCCGAACACGGACATTGGCGCCACCGGCTGAATTACGATGACGCCGTAGAGAATTAAGTCCCAAAGAGTGAGCGAACGCCTGAGACGCGGAGCCGATGACACTGCCGAAGCGGTTTCCATCTCCGCGTATTGAATTGGGGAAGAGTGCAAAAGTCAAGTATTAAAACGATTCAAAAGGTTCGGCGAGTGTTAAGAAGGCGACGCTATTCGATTCTTCCCCCGCATCTCTCAAAGCGATGATGCCAGACCTGCGCCGCCCCGATCAGCCCAACGTCGGCCCCCAAGGATGCAAGAACAATTTCCATTTGTTCGTGCGGCACCAGTTTGCAATTTTCTTGAATCACGTCGTGAACATGCTGCAAAAGTAGCGGGGCGCTTTTCATCACACTGCCGCCAAGAACGATGCACTCAGGGGCAAATATATTGACCAGATTGGCCAGGCCGAGACCGAGGTAATATCCGAAGTGCTCGACCGCGCGCTGAGCCCATTCGTCGCCACCTTCGGCCCGAGAAAAAACTTCCTGCGCAGTGAGTTTTTCGAGCAGGTAGCTCTCGGGTGCGTTATTCTCCATCCAGGCCACGATGGCGGGACCGCTCGCCAGGCTCTCCCAGCAGCCGTGCACTCCACAGGTACATAGCGGTCCCGAGGGATCTATGACGTGATGCCCCATCTCGGGGTGGCACTGGCCCGCACCACGATAGATCCTGCCGTCGAGGATCACACTCACTCCAATTCCAGTGCCCACGGTGACGTAGATCATGCGGGGCGTGGGCTTTCGACATCCCCAATACAGTTCGCCAAGCGCGACGGCATCGGCGTCGTTTTCCAGCGCGACCGGCACTCCGAACTCTTGGGACAAAAACGCGACCGGATTGCCACCCTTCCATCCCTGCAGATTGTGTACTTCCCCCAGCGCTCCGGTTACGGGATCTACCTGCCCAGTGCAGCCGATCCCGATTCCACTCACTCTGCAATCTGCTCGCAGTGCACACTGGCGAAGCAGCGTGCTGATTTCCCGCATAGCATGGTCGAACCCGCGGGCCGGGTTGGTGGGGACCTCAGC
Organism: uncultured Acidobacteriota bacterium; assembly: GCA_963839975.1. Classification (GTDB taxonomy): domain Bacteria; phylum Acidobacteriota; class Terriglobia; order Terriglobales; family Acidobacteriaceae; genus Gp1-AA145. The sequence goes on from CAWIXA010000009.1 coordinate 55,532, forward strand.
CTTCTCCAGCACGCGGCCGCCTTCATTGACGACGCCGAGCGCGATCTTCGTGCCTCCGATATCAACCGCTGCAACCACAGCTTTTTCGCTCCCCATGCGCGCCCGAATAACCCTGCATTAAAAGCTTTCATTAAAACGAATTAGTATTGGCATTCTATGCACTCTGTGTCAAGGGGGATTTCCAACTGTTCCGCAATTCCGAAACCTACGCTCGCGATACCTACCCAGCCAACCTGGGATTCGGGTTTAGCCCACGGTTTTTGGGCTGGCGGTCACTTCGCTGATGGTTCTGCTGAAGGTCGTGGATAGCGCTTGCGATCTGGGCAAACCTGGGGATGACGGTACGACTCCCAGTCCGGCAGACGGTTGCAGCGAAAGCGGAAATCTCGCAGCGATAGCGGCGTTCGATCAAGCCGCGAAACGCGACTCGCTTCGGAAAATGAAAACGGCAATCCCCGCAAACCTGTTTTGCATTGCACAGCCAGGCGTCCAATCGGTCGGAGACGGGAACCAAGTCCGTCGAGAACCGCTGCGGGGTTGAGTTCACGAGGTGTCCGATGTTGATCACCGCTGTTAGTCACACTGTCCGATGGACGCCAATGGTTCCTGCCCAGCGGGCCGCGCTAACCCTAGCACAGGTGGGAAAAACGGTTCAAGTGGCAAAACTGCGTGCTGAGCGTTGTGCGAGGGCGCAAAAGGAGTACCCAAACTCGAGGCGGATGGGTATTAAGGGAATGCAGTTCGCTGAGTACGGCCCGAATGCAACCCGATCCGGCAGTCTGGTTCTATGAACCGGACGACGTCTGCGCCGCTTTGCCTGCCGGGGCGGGATCGGCGGACCAGAAGCAAATACGACTGCCGCCCTGGCTTTTCGCGCGGTACATGGCTTGATCGGCATTGCGTTTTAGTAATGCAGCGTTCTTGCCATCGGCGGGATACATGGCGATTCCCACGCTGCCGGAAATCGAAACAGTCTGGCCCTCGATTCGGATTGGATCCTGCAGGGCGGCGATGAGAGATTCGGCCACCGCCTGCGCGGCGACGTCCCCGGAGCAATCTTCGATGATGGCAAGGAATTCATCGCCGCCAATGCGCGCCATGGTATCGGAATGGCGGACTCGTGAGCGCAACCGCGTCGCCACGGCTTGCAGCAGTTCGTCACCGGCGTGATGACCAAGATTGTCGTTGACGACCTTAAATCCGTCCAAGTCAATGCACAGTACGGCAAACAGTTTTTGCCGCCGCGCGGCGCGGGCCAATGCCTGCTCCATGCGGTCTTCGGCTACAGCCCGATTGGGCAATCCGGTCAGCGCATCATGCCGCGCTTCGTGCAGCAGTCTCTCCTGCATATGCCAGTGGTCCCGGGCCAGCGCGATCAAGCGCGATGCAGATTGCAGGATACTTTGCCGGGTACTGTCGGTTTCCGCAGGCAACGGAGTTTTCAGGAAAATGATTAGCAAACCAGCCGCCGTGCCGCTGGCGGAAAAAACAATCGAAGCGTGTCCGTCGTGGAACGACATACTCGCGCTGCGCAGTACGTGCAGCAGGCTAGCCATCAGATCGCCGTCCGTCTGCAGATCAGTGGACTCCAGTTCGGCACTCACCGCCGCTGGCAACAGGACAGTGGAGAGCACCGGCAGCAGGGACGGCTGCACGTGTTCCGGCACACTGGGCGCGATCAGCACCGGAGACGGCTTGCCGTTCATAAACGACTTGCCATCCGGCGGCATGACAATGGCGCAGATCGAATCGGCGATCTGTTCCTCAATGGCCGCAGCCAGCCCTTCCATGCTCTCCGGCAACGGAGCGTTGCGGGCGATGGATTCGAGAAATTCGTTTCTTGCGACGTCGAATTGACGCGCCTTGCGCTTCGATTCGAGCGAGTCCTGCAGTTCGTGAGTTTGAATTTCTACTTGCCGCCGTAGCAGTGCTGCCCACAAAGATGCCGTCGCCGCCAGTACCACGATCAGCACCAGCGCCCAGGCAATCTTGCGTGGGTCCCACCACGACCCCAACTTCGTGACCTGCACCGATTCCGGCGAATCGAACGCCAGCGTGAATCCGCGAATAGAAAACGGAAAACGGTCTACCAGGACTTGACCCACCCCGCGGACCTCGAGTTCACTGCCGATGCGCAGCCCGGCAAGGTCGCTGCTGGCAGGGCCCGTAGCATCGAAAAAAGTTCCTTTGTCGTTAAGGACCAGCGTGGTGCTATTGCCATCAGAACGAATGGCGGTGAGCGTCCCCTGCATCGAAACGTAGCGAGAGTCGTTCGTGCCCTCGAGCGCCGATTTCGCTCGGACCTGCAACGGGTTGGGAAGCGCACCAGCAGACTCCCGCGTCACCACAGCATCTTCCAACGCTGGAGAATAGTCGCCGGGGACTACGAATCCTCGGACCGAAACCTGGTCTCCGTCCGCCACGGTTATCGGGCCAGTAGTGCGGACTCTAACGCCAGCCGAGCCGTCTTCGACGTAGATCGTGTCCGCTGCGCTCTTCAACACAACGGTACCTTTGACGGTGATGCTATGACGTTCGTCCGCGTCCAGAGTGTATCGGAGCAGCGAAGCAATCGTCACCGGAGCGTTCTGTTTGACGGCGTGATCCACAACCACCAGGAACTCGGGCGAAGGAACAAAAATCTGGTGGCCAACTGCCTGGCGGCGGTTATTAAAGAGCACCCCGAACACACCGGTAGCAGAAACTTCCTGGTCCACCAGCCCTTCGCCATGAATCAACATCGGGAGTTGGACCGTGACCTCGCTTTGTCCGGCGCCGATCTTCAGAATGGTATGCGCTCCCTGCTCTCGGACGGTGTGCACCACGCCGCGGAAAGCGCACCACTTCGAATCGGCCGCGGGCAGGTTGTCCTCAAACAGGTCGGCTCGGAAAGGCGTTGGAAGCGGCGCCCGGCCCACCAGGCCCACTTTGGGTTCGGCGATCACCGGCGCGAAATCACCCGAACGGCTCACTCCGGAAAGGTCAACCAGATCACCCGCGCGCAAGTGCAGATTCAGGTCTCCTATCCTTACGAAGGCGGCTGCGGTTTCATCCTGCACCCAAAGCAGACGCCAGTCGGGATCAAAGTATGTGACCACCGCTCGGACAGAAACCCGCTTGCCGGCTGCAGCTTCGGCTTCGCTCATCCGCTTAAGCTGAGAGAGATGGACGATATCGCCATTCAGCGCTGGAGTGATCGCCGGCGAGCGATTAGCCTTTTTCACTCAGAGACCGGGCCAGCACGTCCTCCAGACCCCGTCCATTCCAGAAGCCGATCACATCGGCGGATGTACCATCAAACGTCCCGCGAAGATCCAGTGGCAGGTTCAGCTTTCCGTCGGTGAGGCTGAGGCCGTTGATCACCTTTCAGTATCTTGCCGGACACGTGAACCAGCGTCCCTGCCGGAACCCCGCTCAGTTCCGCGAGAGTCTTGAGTGGCAGAGAGAATGGGTCGCGCGGGCTGGACTTAAGAACCGTGAGGTATTGGGTTGACGGCACCAGAATTTTGGCGCCTTGCAACCTGCCCTTGTCATCAACGTCCGCCGCCGCGACTCCCGCGAGGTTCACGGAGGTTCCCAGCGCCGGCAGATCCTCAATCAGCGCCTGACGAAAGTAGGCGAACAAGGGCTGGCTTCCGGAAGAGAGTTCGATCGCCGGACGCCCGCCTTTCACCCCAGTCCACCTGACCACTCCTTGAACGGTGACGAATCCTGAGAACGAGCCGGACAGCGCCGAGTAGTCAGTCACGCGCAAGGGCGACGGCAGCGAATTGTGTCTGCTCAGAACCGAGATATCGACGTGATCGAGACCTGTTCCCAGGGTGGAAACGGTACCAGAGATTCGCACCTGGTCACCAGACTCGGGTGACGCGTTGGGAGGCAGGTTGACGTAAATTGCCGCGGTCTGGTCTTGAATGAACAAAACCCGCCACTCGGGGTCTGCATAGGTAACGATAGCTGTAGTTAGAACCCGCTGGCCGCGCGACGCTGGGTCATTGTCCGCTTTCACAATCTCAGACACGGATAGCGTCCGCTCCTGCGGGGTATGACTACAACCCGCAAGAACGCAGAGCAACGTCACGGACGCGACGAGGCGCCATAAGGCTCGCTTGAGCACGATGAAATCATCCCACAGATGTGTACAAGGGTGGATGTACGAAAGTAACGTCGCCGGAAAGGCTCTGAATTTAGCCGGCCGGCATAACCCTCTTTCAGTCAATGCCTTACGGCTCACGCTAACCTCGGCGATGACGGGAGTTCGGTCGCCGACAACGGGTTTTCCAGGCGCGAGGCCTGACGGAGGAGAAAACGATAGCCGGACCGCCAAGCATGACCGAGGTTGGTTACGAGACCCGGGCCCGATCGAGAAGGTAGTCGGGAATCGTTTCCTGCCACGGTCGCATCTCGATCCCGTACTTGGACAGGCTGGCAGATGAAAGCACCGAGTATTTGGGCCGCGGCGCGGGACGCACAAACTTGTCGCTGGTGGTGGGGCGGACGACGGTTTTCAGCCCGGCTTGGCGAATGATTTCGCTGGCGAAGTCATACCAGGAACATTCTCCGCGATTGGTGCAATGAAGTATCCCGCGCGCCTCTGACTTGCAAAGCGTGACGATGGCGTCAGCGAGGTCGAGGGTGTAAGTCGGGCATCCGCGCTGGTCGTTGACCACGGTCACGACTTCGCCTTCGGGGAGGGCTGCGGCGAGGTTTAAGATGGTGTCGGGAAAGCTCTTCCCTCCCGGACCAAAAAGCCAGGAGGTACGCACGATGCAGGCGTCGGGGATGATGGTCAGAATCTTTTCTTCGGCTTCGGCCTTGCTGCGGCCATATGCGTTGATGGGATGGCGCGCGTCGCTGGTCTCGTAAGGCGTGGCCTGGGTGCCGTCAAATACGTAGTCGGTGCTGACGAAGAGTAGTTTCGCGCCGGCTGCGGCGGCGGCGCGGGCCACATTCACCGCACCGGAAGTATTCACAGCAGAAGCCAGCGTGGGATTAAGTTCGCAGCCATCTACGTCGGTGTACGCGGCGGCGAGGACGATCCAATCCGGTTTCGATTTACGGACCGAGCTCCCGACCTGCGCGGGGTCGCGAATGTCGGTTTGTGCGCGGCCGAGGCCGGTGACTTCGTCGCCGTCAGTCGGCCAACGGCGCATGAGCGCCTGGCCCAACATTCCGGTGGCTCCGAAGATTAGAACACGCATCTTGTCGATTATGCGCTTTCCTAGTGGATGGCCGTCTTTCCGGCCGAGATCAGGCCAGGTCGTAGCGATCGAGGTTCATCACCTTGCTCCACGCGGCCACGAAGTCTTTCACGAAGGTCTGTTTCGAGTCCTCACATGCATAGACTTCTGCGATTGCCCGGAGCTGGGAGTTGGAACCGAAGACTAGGTCAGCGCGGGTGCCGGTCCACTTGAGCTGGTTCGTCTTGCGATCACGTCCTTCGTACACGCTTCCAGAGCCATTGGACTCCGTGGACGGCTGCCATTGAGTATTCATCTCGAGCAGGTTGACGAAGAAGTCGTTGGTCAACGTCTGTGCCCGTTTGGTGAAGACGCCGTGCTTCGACTGCCCGAAGTTTGCATTCAAGGTGCGCAGGCCGCCGACGAGAACCGTCATCTCGGGAGCGGTCAGCGTCAGCAACTGCGCCCGATCTACAAGCAATTCCTCGGCCGACAGAACCTGTCCGCTGCGGAGATAGTTGCGGAAACCGTCGGCGACCGGCTCCATTACGGCGAAGGAGTGCACGTCAGTCTGCTGCTGCGAAGCATCTGTGCGCCCCGGCGAGAAGGGGACCTTCACCTTTTGCCCGGCTTTTTTCGCGGCTTCCTCGACGGCTGCGCAGCCACCAAGAACGATCAGGTCTGCGAGCGAAACCTTCTTCTTGCCGTTGTTCTTTTTACCAGTGTTGAATTCCTTTTGGATCGCCTCCAGCTTGTTGAGGACCTTGGCCAGTGCGGCCGGCTGGTTCACTTCCCAATCTTTTTGTGGCGAGAGACGAATGCGTGCCCCGTTCGCCCCGCCGCGTTTGTCGGAGCCGCGGAACGACGACGCCGACGCCCAGGCAGTTGAAACCAGTTGGGAGATCGACAGTCCGGATTTGAGGATCTTCGCCTTCAGGGCAGCGATGTCCTTCTCCGCAATCAACTTATGATCCACAGCGGGAACCGGGTCTTGCCACACCAACTCCTCCTTGGGAACGAGCGGGCCAAGGTAGCGCGCGATCGGCCCCATGTCGCGGTGCGTGAGCTTGAACCATGCCCGCGCAAATGCGTCCGCGAACTGGTCGGGATGCTCGTAAAAGCGGCGTGAAATCTTTTCGTAAGCCGGGTCGAACCGCAACGAGAGGTCGGTGGTCAGCATGGATGGAGCGTGATGCTTTGAGGGATTTTGCGCGTCCGGCACTGTACCCTTGCCTGCGCCATTCTTCGGTGTCCATTGATGCGCGCCCGCCGGGCTCTTGGTGAGTTCCCATTCGTAGCTGAACAGATTCGTGAAGAAGTTGTTGCTCCACTTCGTAGGCGTCGTGGTCCAAGTGACTTCCAGGCCGCTGCCGATCGCATCATCGCCGCTGCCGGTGCCAAATTTGTTCTTCCAGCCGAAGCCCTGCTCCTCGATGCCAGCGCTCTCAGGTTCGGGGCCGACGTACTTGTTTGGATCGGCCGCGCCGTGGGTTTTGCCGAAGGTGTGACCGCCGGCGATGAGTGCAACCGTCTCCTCGTCATTCATCGCCATGCGGGCGAAAGTTTCGCGGATATCCCGCGCCGCGGCAATCGGATCCGGCTTGCCGTTCGGCCCTTCCGGATTCACATAGATCAGACCCATCTGAACTGCGCCCAGAGGATTCTGAAGATCACGGTCGCCGGTGTAGCGCTCGTCCGCCAGCCACTTGCCTTCGGGACCCCAGTAAACGTCCTCTTCGGGCTCCCAGACATCCGCGCGCCCGCCGCCAAAACCGAATGTCTTGAAGCCCATCGACTCGAGGGCGACGTTGCCGGCGAGAATCATGAGGTCGGCCCAGGAAATCTTCCGGCCGAATTTCTGCTTGATCGGCCACAGCAGTCGGCGCGCTTTGTCGAGGTTCACGTTGTCGGGCCAGCTATTGAGCGGCGCGAAACGCTGCTGCCCGGCGCCGGCCCCGCCCCGGCCGTCACCGATGCGGTACGTGCCCGCACTGTGCCACGCCATACGAATGAACAACGGTCCATAGTGGCCAAAGTCTGCCGGCCACCAATCCTGCGAGTCCGTCATCAAGGCACGCAGGTCCTTGATCAGCGCCTTCAGGTCAAGGCTCTTGAATTCTTCCGCGTAATTGAATTTCTTGTCCATGGGATCGGACAGGGGGGAGTGCTGGTGCAGAATCTTGAGGTTCAACTGGTTCGGCCACCAGCCGGCATTTGTCTGGGCTCCGGCTGCGGTGTGCCGGAAGGGGCACTTGGCTTCGGTTGACGCGGTCTGCTGATTCGCGGGGACAGGGACTTCCGTTGTTGTGGTTTGTTTATTATCCATAAGTGCATCCTCCATGCTTTTCTTTTGCAGTGACCAGCCTTGCGGTGGCGTACGCGACGTAACGATTATCTGCGTTTCGCTTGAAGAGAGCTTTGTTTCGGACTCTGTTTCAGGCTCTGTTTTGAACTCCCTTTGGCAGCACACGCCGCGCAGATGCCCAAGAACATCAACGGTGATGCGGGTCACGTGAAACCCGCGCGGAAGGCGATCTTTGACGCGGTCTTTCATGCGTATTGGGCCCAGGCTCTGTGCGTCCAAGTCGGTGATTTGCTTGCAGCGTACACAGACAAGATGATGGTGCTCGTGCTCATTCGGCTCTACCCGCAACGATCCGTGATGGAAGCTGACTTCGCGCAGCATTCCGCTTTCGAGAAACGTGCGCACGTTCTTGTAAACCGTGGCCAGGGAAATCGTGGGGATTTTCTTGCGCACCCCGTCGTAGATGAGTTCCGGGCTGGGATGGCCGTGCAGCGACATGACGGTGTCGTAGATCACGCGCCGCTGGTGCGTGGCGGCCAGACTGTGCTGGCGGCAGAGATTACGGAAGTCGCTATTACTTATCATCAGCTAATAATTATTGGATAATAATTATTATTTAATAATATATTCTATTTGGCAAGTCAAGCGCCGAGGAAAAGCGAGCGCCAAATGAAGTGCAGGGTGCGACCCAAGGTGTAGAATAGGCCCTGGCAAATTCTTGCCCGAACTCATTCCGAGGTGCAGTCATGGCAATTCTTGAAGCTCCCATTCGTCCGCTCACGCGCGCGCACGCGGGACCATTCCGCAATGAACCTTTTACGGATTTCACCAAGGCCGAGGTCGCCCGCGAGATGCGTGCCGCACTCGACCGGGTTCGCGGACAGCTTGGCCGCGAATACGATCTGGTGATTGGCGGACGCCGCATTCGCACCGCCGACAAGATTCGTTCGCTCAATCCCGCGCATCCGTCGCAAGTGGTTGGCATTCATCAGAAGGCCGGGAAAGAGCATGTTGAACCAGCGATGCAGGCGGCGCTGAAAGCGTTTGAAACCTGGAGCCGGACATCGTTTGACGAGCGCATTGCTCTGCTGTTCCGCACCGCCGACCTGCTGCGTGAGCGCAAGTTTGAACTGATGGCGTGGCTGGTTTTCGAGGTCAGCAAGAACTGGGCCGAGGCTGATGCCGACATCGGCGAGACGATTGATTTTTGCGACTTCTACGCCCGCGAGGCGCAGACGGCTTTCGCAAGATGGATGCCCCGGTGCAATTGCCGGGCGAGCATGACCAGCTTTTCTACATTCCGCTCGGAGTCGGGGCGGTGATTCCGCCATGGAATTTTCCTTGCGCCATCATGGCGGGCATGACGCTGGCTTCCATCGTTTGCGGGAATACCGTCATTCTGAAACCGTCGAGCGATTCGCCGACGATTGCGGCGAAGTTTGTCGAACTCTTAGAAGAAGCTGGAATGCCGGAGGGAGTGGTGAATTTCTGTCCCGGCGCGGGCGCCAGCTTTGGCGATGCGGTGGTTGCCCATCCGAAGACACGTTACATCGCTTTCACCGGATCGCGCGAAGTTGGGCTGCGGATCAATAAAGTTGCCGCTGACGTTGCTCCCGGCCAGATTTGGATCAAGCGCACTGTCCTCGAAATGGGCGGCAAGGATGCAATCGTGGTTGACGCTGACGCCGATCTCGACGCCGCAGTCGAAGGCGTCGCGTCCGCTGCGTTCGGATTCCAGGGACAGAAGTGCTCGGCATGTTCGCGGGCGATTGTTGACGAGCGCATTTACGACAAATTTCTGGAGCGGTTGAAGGACCGGGTGGAGCGCATCACCATCGGCGATCCCGCCGAAAACGCCAACATGGGCGCGGTCATCAACGAAGGTTCGATGAAGTCGATCCTGAATTACATTGAGATCGGCAAGCGCGAGGGACGCTTGATCACCGGTGGCGAGCGTGTAGCGGGCGAGGGCTACTTTATTCAACCGACGGTGATTGCGGACATCAAGCCGAAATCGAAACTGGAGCAGGAGGAAATCTTTGGTCCGGTGCTGGCGGTGATCAAGTCACGCAACTTTGAACACGGTCTGGAGATCGCCAATGACACGGAGTTTGGCCTTACGGGCGCCGCCTATACTGGCACGCGCGAAAAGATCGAACTGGCCAAGCGCGAGTTCCACGTGGGCAATCTGTACATCAATCGCAAGTGCACGGGAGCAATGGTGGGCGCCCATCCGTTTGGCGGGTTCAACATGTCGGGGACCGATTCGAAAGCCGGCGGGCCGGATTATTTGAATTTGTTTACGCAGGCGAAGTCGGTGGGGGAGAGGATCCGCTAGGAATCATCACCACCCGTGTGGGTCGGACACTCTTGTCCGACCTGCCTGCACAATCCCCCAAGCTTGAAACCAGAGATCAGGTCAAAGGCGCGGACGAGAGTGTCCTACCCACACAATCATTTCCCAGCAACATCTTCGCAATCGTCGCCAGCTGCATGTTCGACGTGCCTTCGTAAATCTTGCCGATCTTCGCGTCCCGCCAGTATTTTTCCACCGGATAGTCTTTGGTGAAACCCGCGCCGCCGTAAATCTCAATCGCCAGCGAAGTCACGCGCTCGGCCACCTGCGAGCAGAAGAGCTTGGTCATGGCGGCTTCTTTCACGAAAGGCATTCCGGCGTCTTTCATGCGGGCGGCGTTATAGACCATCAGACGCGCGGCTTCGATTTCGGTCGCCATTTGCGCGATTTGAAATTGAATGCCCTGAAATTCTGCAATTGCTTTGCCGAATTGCTTTCTTTCCTGCGCGTATTTCGCGGCGCACTCCCAGGCCCCGCGGGCGACTCCCAGCATTTGCGCGCCGATTCCGATGCGGCCTTCGTTCAGGGTTTCGATGGCGATCTTGTATCCCTTGCCGACTTCGCCGAGCACGTTTTCCTTCGGCACGTGGCAATCTTCGAGAATCAATTCGCAGGTTGACGACGCGCGAATACCCAGTTTGTCTTCCTTCTTCCCTACGGTGAAACCAGGGAAATCCTTTTTCGATGATGAACGCGGTAATTCCCTTGTATCCGGCGGCCGGATCAACCGTCGCGAACAGAACAAAGATCCCCGCTTCTTTGGCATTGGTGATCCACAGCTTGCGGCCGTTCAGAACGTAGTCGCTGCCTTTGAGTTCGGCGCGGGTCTGCAGCGCAAAGGCGTCGGAGCCGGAACCGGCCTCGCTCAGCGCGTAGGCGCCCGCGGTGTCCGCGGCCATTCGCGGTAGGAATCGCTTCTTCTGCTCGGAGGTCGTCCAACGCAGCAGCGCATTATTCACCAGCGTATTTTGCACATCCACGATGACCCCGGCGGAGGCATCGACGCGGGAAAGTTCCTCAACCGCAAGGATCGCTTCAAAGAATTTGCCGCCAGCGCCGCCGTATTGCTCCGGAATTTCAATTCCCATCAGCCCAAGCTGAAAGAATTGATCGAGCAGGCCTTGTCGAAGATGCCCTTTTCGTCCATCTCTTTGGCCAGCGGACGGACTTTGTCGTCGGCAAACTGACGGACATTGTCGCGGAAAAGAATTTCGTCTTCAGTGAGCGAGGTGACGGGCGCAGGTGGTGATTGCAAAACAGTTTCGGGCATAGGGAGACTCCGGAAAGAAGGCGACTGAAAATTCTAGCACCAGCGGAAGAGAGAGGGATACGACTGCTTAGTTCGGCTTGGATTCAGCGTGCCCGCCGTACACCAGCTTCAGCGAGTCCGTCTTCAGAATTCGTTTGATCTGGGTGCGAGCGTGGACCGACCACGGACCCGTGGCATCCAGCTTCACGTAAGCTTGCCAGTGCTTGAGCGCTTTACGCGGCTCTTTCATTTTTTCGTACGCCAAGGCCAGGTTGTAGTGCGCATCGGCGTAAGTGGGCGCCAGTTGCAGGGCGGTGAGGTAAGTCTGAATCGCATCCGCCACGCGCCCGGTTTCGTCAAGCACGTTGCCGAGATCGAAATACGCGAGGGCGTAGCGAGGGTCAATCTGAATGGCCTTGCGGTAGTGGTCTTCGGCGGCCGTGTAGTCCTGGCGGTTGTAGTAGAGCGTGCCCAGATTGATGTGGGCGGCGGCGTGCATCGGATCAAGTTCCAGCACCCGCTCATATACCGCGATCGCCTGCAGTTGGTTGCGCGGGTCTTCCTCCAACCCAACGCCGCGGGAAAAAAGCTCTGCCACATCCCCGGAAGCCTGCTCGTCAGGCGCGGGCGCCGGTGAAGGCGCATTTCTCGCAGCCGGGACACTGGTCACCACTTTCTCGTTGCCAGCAAAATCCAGCATGAACTGGCCGGCAATGGGCTCGAGCAGCTTGCCATCGTGCCGAAAAGCCACGCGATGGCGTCCGGAAATAAAAGCGCTTGCTTCGAGGAGAGGATTCTCCATGCCCGCAGCCTGCTGTTGCATGGCTGCCACCGACTGGCGGATCTCGACTGGGCGCACGTTCCGCGCGCACAGGTCGCGAACTTTCTTAACCTGCAGCAGATCAAAAAAGGTATAGCTGTCCGCAGGCGTCAGCAGGCCGGCCCTTTCCCAAGCCGCGAGCTGCCGCGAAGTTACGCGAAGGATCCGAACCAAGTCTTCTCGGCTATATCGATACACAGAAAAATGAAGCTGCGGACATTATCGGAAGCTTGAATTCCCACCGCAAGGGCAAAGTGGTGCCCGGAGGAACCTTTTCCGGCAACCATTGCACCCGGACCGGTGCAATCCCTGTGAACCGCTGTGGAAGACGCGGCATTAATGTGCCTGCCCCCAACACTTTACACGCTGCTGCCGCGCCTTGGCCTACTTCAAGTTAACCGCCGCATTCAGCGGCAGGCTGTCCGACGCGCCTCCGACCAGGATGGTATAGTCCCCCGGGGTTCGCGACCATGCGTGCCGCGCCGCATCGAAAACTGCAAGAAACCACGGATCCACTTCGACCGTCACGTCCTTGCTCTCACCCGGGCTCAGCTTCACGCGGCTCCAACCTACCAATCGCTTAGGAGGCTCTCCGGCGCTGGCGGGAAGGGCTGCATAAATTTGGGCGATTTCCGTTCCGGCGCGGCTGCCGGTGTTCTTCACGGTGAAACTCACGCTCACGCGGTCGCCCTGAGTCACCTTCAAGTTGGAATAGGCATAGCTGGTATAGGAAAGTCCATGGCCGAAGGCGAACAGCACCGGCTTCTTTTCCGCGTCATACCACTTGTACCCGACTTTCAACCCTTCGTCGTAGTTGGTTTGGAAAGCCCGCAGGCCTAGCAGTCGCTTCTTCCAGGCGTCGGGATCGGCGGACGGAGGTTCGTTGAACGGCGGCGGCTTCACGATGCTAAGGTGCGGCAAGTCCGACTCACTCCTGGGAAAAGTGATGGGCAGTTTAGCGCTGGGATTTACATCTCCGAACAAGATGTTGGCCAGTGCCTTGTGGCCGCTGCTTCCCGCAAACCACGCCTCCAAGATCGCACTCACATTCTCCGCCCACGGCATTAGAGACCGGATTCCCCGTTTCCAGCACCACGATCGTGTGCGGATTCGCGGCAGCTACTCTTCGCGACTAGATCATCCTGGTTGTCGCCCAGGGACATGTTGTCGGAGTCGCGGCCTTCGCTCTCCCACCGCGAAACGAAAACGATGGCGACATCGGAGTTCTTGGCCAGGGCGGCCGCGGAGTTGAGATCGGTTCCAGGATCGAATTCGACCTTGGCGCCGGGCGCCTTCGCGCGAATCGCTTTTAACGGCGAAGTTGGAAACCAGACCGGAGTGCCCCAGCGGGTCGCGCCTTTGCCGGGAGGCATGATCGTGTTCCCGCCCGGCGGGTCAACCTGCGCCGACCCTCCACCGGACAACATGCCGACATCCGCATGTCCGCCTATGATGGCGATGGACTTCAACTTGGAAGCGTCCAGCGGCAACTGGTTCTTTTCATTCTTTAGCAGAACCATGCTTTGCTCGGCGATCCGTTGCGCAGTCTCAAAGCCGGCCATAACATCCACCACACTCTTCTGCGGCGGGTCATCAATCACGCCGGTGGCGAACATGGCGCGCAAGATGCGCTCAACGTGGTTGTCCACTTCGGACTGTGGAACCTTGCCTGCCTCAACTGCTTTCTTCAGCGCGTCGCCGTAGAAGAACTCGTTGGGCTGTTCGTGGTCCATCCCCGCAGCAGACGCCTTAGCGACGCTGTGTGCCCCGCCCCAGTCCGACAGGACAAAGCCGGGGAACTTCCACTCGTTTTTCAGAACGTCACTGAGCAGATATTTGTTTTCGCAAGCGTAGTCGCCGTTCACCCGGTTGTAGGAACACATCACGCCGGCGGGATTTCCGTCGTGAACGCCAATCTCGAAGGCGAGCAAATCGGTCTCGCGCATGGAACGCTCGTCGATGACCACGTTGACGGCGTTGCGTCCGCTTTCCTGATCGTTCAGCGCGTAGTGCTTGATGTCGCCCAGCACGTGCTGGTCTTGAGTGCCCCTGATGACCTGCGCCACCAGCTTGCCGGCGAGAATAGGATCTTCGCCCAAATATTCGAAGTTGCGGCCATTGCGCGGCTCGCGTGTCAGGTCAACGCCGCCGCCGAGTGTCATGTTGAAGCCCTGCGCGCGAAGCTCGCGTCCGATCAGCGCGCCATATTCGTAGGCAGCTTCAGGGTCCCAACTGGAAGCCGCCGCCAGAGTGCAAGGCAGCGCCGTCGAGTAGCGTCCGTTCTGCCCGCTGGAACGCACGCCATAAGCGGCGTCCGACATCTGGATGCCGGGGATTCCCAGCCGCGGAATTCCCACCACGAACCCAGCCCCACCATTCGACCCGCTTGAAAGTGGACTCATCGGTCCCAGGCCCGGATGCCCGGTACCATGCAGCAACGTAATCTTCTCATCGAGCGTCATCTCTTTGACGACCATGGTGGCGCGTTCGTCGGGAGAGAGACTTCTGTTGTCCCAGGGATGAGCGGTTGGCGAACCGGACTGCGCAAACAGCGGCATTCCAACAGCTAACGAAGCCAGACACACTAGAGCCAAACCACGATGGGAGCGACAACGCGCGTATGGAACCATGGGTTTTCCTTTAACAGCGAACGATGGGCACAGAAAATCGATTTTATACTACTCGTTTTTTCGCGGGCGCGTCTTGCGATCGAATAATCTGGTAGTCGTGCAGCGTAGAAGTGTGTCGGGGCTGCAATCAGCTGTCTTTTCGGTATAACAAGTTGCGCATCGCTTGCCTGCGAGCTTCGTTTGCTTCTTTGGCGGTCTTACGCTCGTCGGCGTCCATGCGGCGCTGACTTGCGGTGTCAGCCGTTTCTGGAGCGCTACAATCAAGGCACCGGTTGGCGAAGCCTGGTTTATCCGGCTTCAACTCGAACTCTTCGCCGCAGACGGCGCAGACTTTGATGGGAAAAGCCATTTAGTTTTCTATGATACGACGCTCCGGACGCTTCAGAAAAGTACGCGCGCAAATCCAAGCCTTGACACTTCCCAACGACGAGTGCTAACTTCCTCGCACTCGAAGGAGTTTCACAATCGCGACCGCGCCACGAGTCTTCGGTCTGCGTGCAGACATTTACCTGGCCGATCTCGCCGCCCACGGCGAGGTGTCGCGGGTTCCTATCCGCTCGTCGCCAACATCCATTCCAGGCGGTCATAAGCGCTGGCGAAAGCTGCGACGCTTCGTAGTCTTGGGTTCGCTTCTTCTGACTTCGGCGGTGGCGTTCGCCCAAACCGGCACTGCGGTCTTCCTGGGCACGGCCACCGATCAGCAGGGCGCGGTGCTACCGGATGTGAAGATAACCGCTACCAACGCCGATACCGGGATCAGTGTTGACGTGATGACCGACGCCGGCGGCTTCTATCGAATTCCGGGGCTGTTTCCCGGCGAGTACGATCTTCAGGCGGAGCGCGCGTCTTTTGGGGTCGCAGTCTGGCGACGGGTCACCCTCACCGTTTCCCAACAAGCCGTAGTCAATTTCACCCTGAAGGTCGGGCCGGTCGCGGAAAAAATTGAAGTCAACGGGGAGCAAGCTTCGCTGGTGGAAAGCGCCGATTCTACCGTGAGCGGACTGGTCGATCCCAAGCAAATGCGGGAACTCCCGCTCAACGGACGCGACATTTTCCAGTTGGTGCTGTTGCAGCCGGGGGTTGAGCCTACTTCCAGCGCCGGTCCCAGCCCGTGGCAAAAGGGTGGCGTGGGGAAACTGTCGGTCAATGGGCAGCGCTCCACGTCGAATAATCTGACCATCGATGGCATGGATGCCAACGATCCCGCCTTCAATGTGTCGCCGGGAGGGGCCTCAGGCGTGCTGCTGGGAGTGGATGCCTTGCAGGAGTTCCGAGTTTTCACCAACACTTTTTCGGCAGAGTACGGGCGAAACGCGGGCTCTGTTATTCAGACGGTCACCAAGTCCGGCACCAACCGCCTTCATGGCTCGTTGTTCGAGTTTCAGCGCAACGCGGCTTTGGACGCCAAGAATTATTTCGATCTTTCCGACAAACCCATTCCTCCGTTTGTGCGCAATCAATTCGGAGGCAGCGCTGGCGGGTCTATCCAGCGCGATCGGACCTTCTTCTTTGTCAGTTATGAAGGATTCCGTGAGCGGCTTGGCATCACCGCGGTCGCAACCGTGCCTGACTCGCTGGCCCATCAGGGGCTTCTGCCGTCGCCGGCAAATCCTTCCGCCTGTACTCAACAGACTCCCGGCGGCTGCGTGAATGTCGGACTTAATCCCGCAGTCATTCCCTTTCTTAGTCTCGCTCCACCGCCGAATGGGCCTGACTTAGGAAATGGCGTGGGCTTGTTTACCAGCAGCGACAAACGTGCCACCCGCGAGGACTACGGTTTGGCGCGCCTCGATCACGCTTTTTCAGGCACCCACTCGGTGTTCGCGCGTTACATTGTTGACGATGGCGACTCGAAGAATCCTTATCTCAGCACCCTGGTGCCCGGCTTTCCCGGAGAGTCTTCCAACCGCAGTCAGTTTTTTACTTTGCAAGACCAGCAGGTCTTTCACACCAACTGGCTGAATCTTCTGGCCTTCGGATTCAACCGGACCACTTATCTGGCGGAAGTCCATGACACCCATCCGGGGCTGAGCATCGCGCTTGCGCCCAATCGCCCGCTCGGTGTGCTGGCCATCACCGGATTGACCTCGCTCGGCAACAACTTTCTTTATCCTTTCGGCAGTTTCTCCAACACGTTTCAGATCCAGGACAACGTGGCCTGGCAGCGCGGACGTCATGCCCTCAAGTTCGGAGGCGAATATCGGCGGCTGCAGATGAATGGGCCGTTCGATCTGTTCGTAAATGGGGAGTACAACTTTCAAGATCTGAGCTTTCTCGGGGTTCCCTACGCCAGCAATAACCCTGCCCTGGAATCCTTCCTGCACGGCATGGCGTTTTCTTATCTAGGGACCAATCCCCAACTTTCGAATTCGGACCGTGGATTTCGGCAACACTGGTTGTCTTCCTACGCGCAGGATGACTGGCGTGCGACTCCGCGGCTGACTTTTGATTTTGGGCTCCGTTACGAGTTCTATTCAAACCCCACGGAAGCTGAGGGCAAGGAAGTAAATATCCAGAACGTGGCCACCGATACGGCCCCTACCGTAGGCAAATTTCTGGCCGGGACGCCCAAGGATTTATTCTCGCCGCGATTCGGTTTCGCGTGGCAGTTGACGGGAGATGAGAAGACGGTCTTGCGCGGCGCCGCAGGCATTTTCCGCGATCAGATTTGGGCCAACCTGTACGGCAATGCCCGTACCCTGCCACCTTTCTATCAGGCCTATTTCAATGTGTTCCCAACATTTCTAAACCCTTTGGCTGCGGCCCAGGTGAGCACCACCGCCAACGCCACCATGACCTACAATCCGAAGTTCCCCTCGACCATCCAGTACAACTTAAATCTGGAACGCGAGATCACGCGGGACTCGGTTTTCAAATTGATGTACGTGGGCGCGCGCGGCAACCACCTGGTACGCATGGGGGAAGCCAATCCCTTCCAACCCTTCCTGGGCAGTTATCTCAATCCGAATTTCGGCTCGATCATCCGGATCGTGACCGACGCGCAGTCGTTCTATAACTCCATGCAGTCGAGCTTTGAACACCGCACCAGTCACGGCTTGACGCTGGCGGCGCATTACACCTGGGCGCACTCGGTGGATGACGCTTCGGGCGCGTTTCCCAGCGATGCAGTCAATGAAGCCGGGAAATCTCAGAACCTGTTCGACCGCAAAGGCGATCGCGGGCGATCGAGCTTCGACGTCCGCAACAATCTGGTGTTCAACTTCATTGATGAGCTGCCGTTCGGGCCGGGAAAGAAATTTGGCCACGATGCCACCGGGTGGGCAGCAAGAATGATGGAACAATGGTCAGTTTCCGGCATTGGCAGCTTCCATAGCAATGCACCGTTCACGCCGGTGCTCGGTTTCGACAATGCCGGCACGCGCTCGGCGGTTAATTCGGACCGTCCAAACCTGGTGGGCAATCCCTACCAAGGCACATGCCCGAATGGCACGCCGGTTGGGACGGTGACTTGCTGGTTCAATCCCTCGGCGTACGCTCCGCCCGCTTTCGGATCGTTCGGCAACGCGGGCCGCAACAGTCTGGCCGGACCGGACTTTGCCGATCTTGATTTCGCGATACTCAAGAACATTCCTTTCGGCGAAGGTCGCATGGTGCAGTTCCGCGCCGAGATATTCAATATCGCGAACCGGCCGAATTTTGCCGTGCCCACGAATACGGAAGGACCGAATGGAACCGGCGGCAACGGCGATGAAACGTTTCTCGGCGTCTGTACGCCATTGCAGCCACTGTGCGGCCCCCCGGGGAAAGGTATTTCAGCGCCCAACGCCGGACAGATTTTCAGTACCGTGAATCCGTCGCGTCAAATCCAGTTCGGGCTCAAGATTTTCTTTTGATTGCCGGGCGTAAACTTGTTCCCGGCGATTCTGTCACGTAGGGGAGGAGTTTGTGGGAAGCGCAATCGAAAATGTGAGTAAATTTGCTGCGATGTGCCTGGTGGCAGCCGCCGCCCTGATTCTCAGCGGCCAACAACCACAAGCTCCAGCGAAGGCGTCCTCGAAACCCGCGGCCAGAGCGGGATCGGCGGGTCCTATCCTCGACATTCGGGAAATCGAAGCCATGCTAAAGTCTCCCGCAAAAGCAAAAGCGAAAGCCACGGACGATCCACTCCTGTTCGCGTGGACACTGTTCATCAATCTCAACTGGCCGGCGCGGCTTGATGTCCGCGGGATGCCTGACCCCAGCAAACCGTTGGGCGGGCCGGGACCCGTAGTCTGGCAGACCTGGAAAACCAGCCAAAACCTTTATGTTAAGCCGGGAGAAACGCCGCTACCCTGGAACCAGGGACCGATCTACCAGGTGCCGGCGCTGCAATCGGGCATGATCGACGGCAAGGTGCTCACTGACAACAATGGCAACCCCGTGATGTACGAAGTTCGGGAGAGCGAGGACACGCTCAACTACATCATCCAGCGCAACCTGTACACGCAAGCCGGTCAGCTCAAGCTGCTGCAAGGCGGCTCGCCAGTGTCGTTTCCATACACTGCGATGGAGATCAAAGCCTCATGGCGTTTTCTGGGCAAAGGTGACGACCCGTCCCACTACCTCACCGCGACGGTACATTACAAGGGCAAAGATCGCATGGTGGGCCTGAACGGGTTGCATATCACCAGCAAGGCTCTGCCGCAATGGTTGTGGTGCACGTTCGAGCAGATAGAAAATCCACAAACCACTCCCATCAAGCTGAAGCTGCCCATCGCTACCGATGTGCAACTGCTCAACAAGGAAATGAATAAGGCGATGGCCGGAATGAAATGGGCCTATTACCGGCTCGACGGAGTGCAGACCGCGGACGCCAACGATCCGAATGCAGCGAACTGCATTGTGAATTCCAAAGACAGTTGCCTCGCCAACTCGCAAATCGAAACCTATTTCCAGGGCAGTTCTTCGTGTTTGACCTGCCATTCGACGGCTTCGATTGGGCCGGACGGGAAGCGGTTCAGCCTATGGACTTTTCGCGCAGGCAATCAGCAAGGCCACATGGGGAGTCCGCCGCCTATGAAATCGTACGTGCCGCTGGATTTTGTCTGGTCCATGCGCGAAGCCCAATAAAACCTTCTGAGGAAAATTGCGTATGAGCTATCTCTCACTTCCGCGCGTTCACTTCATGGGCATCAGCGGATGCACGCCCCCCACCACCAACAACAATAACTACAACCGGGTGCTCGATCCGGAGACAGTCGATTTTTTCCCGCCCTACGATCCCGCCAGCATGAGCGACGCGGCCTTCCGGGAAAACATGGAAACCCTAGTCTGGAAGAGCTTCATGCCGTTTTTGAATAGGAAAGAACAGGTGCTCAACGGCAACTGGAATTATTTTGGCGACAATGCATACAAGCTGCAGAACGTCACGATTACCGCGATCGAACGCGCCGGGAACACCGGCCCGAATCGAATTACATCGCCGTCGCAGGACGGCCTGATCGGCACGCCGATTCAAATGTTAGGCAACCAGTCGGGCGACCTGATCATGCCCACTCTAATGGTAGACAGTGACCCTACCAGCGACTTTTCCACGCAACTATTCAGCGGCAAATTCGCGTTCGGCGCCACCGGATGCGGCTGCACCGCCGCGAGCAACGACGCCGCGGCCCTGCCGCGCGCCTTCGCCCGATGGATCGATCTGTCGCGTAATCTTCTGGCCCTGCCGGACGCACGCTTCGGCACCATCTGGATTCAAGCACTGCCAAAAGGCAACTTGCAGTTCGATACTTCGGGCAACACGTCCCCAACGCTCGCACTGCTTCAGCAGATGGCGAACGCGGGAGCTGGATTGGTGGTCCGATTAACCAACTATTACTTCCAGCGGAAATATACAGATCCGCAACTCTACGCTAAGTTCCAGCAAGGCGATTTCGCCATGAACGAGAGTGTCGGTATTCTGCTGGGAACGATTGGCGTTTGGAATCCGAATGAGCCCTCAACCTACCCCCCGGGAAGAATGCTTTTGCCCAATACCACTCTTCTTTCCTACACGCCGCCGCCACCGGCCCAGCAACAACCGATTCCGTATACTTTGGGGCCTATATCAGCGGTGGTGGACTCCACGCGCCAAGTCATCACAATGGACTTGGCCAACGCTTTCCCAGAGATCAATACCCCACCCCAGCCGAATGGCCCGCTGCCTCCACCGCCGCCGACGTCGCTGCTGAAAATCAATCTCGGCACTGCCACTCTGCAGGTGCTGAATTCGGACGGAAGCACCACGAGCATTGGTTCGTTTGCATACGATACGCCCACTTATCTCGCGACGGCGGGAGTGGTCGAGGTTCCTTTCACGGCGCAACAGGCTTCGGCCATCGCTAACGGCAGCCTTCAGATCGCGTGTTCGAGCGCAGGCGTCAATCCCGTGCTCACGGAAAAAA
The DNA here is from genome assembly GCA_963839975.1 of uncultured Acidobacteriota bacterium. Classification (GTDB taxonomy): domain Bacteria; phylum Acidobacteriota; class Terriglobia; order Terriglobales; family Acidobacteriaceae; genus Gp1-AA145. The sequence goes on from CAWIXA010000009.1 coordinate 76,455, forward strand.
TCAACGTCGCCGATTGCGATGAGCACTGCATTTACCTGACCGAAGGAGAATCCATGACGCTCGACTTCCGGGTAGCAGTGCGGGGGAACCCTCCGACGCAGCCGGCGATTGTGACCTTCAATCAGTATCGCTGCCTTGAAACCAATCAGGCAGACCCCGTCAAAGATGTTCCCTTGAAGTGGATGTATCCCGTGCCCAACGCGACGCCGCCGCTTCCCGCATATCTCGAGGTAACGCCCGACAGCGTAAGCGTGGGCAGCAGCGGCATGGGATCGGTGACCATCAAGGCCCTGTGCCCGGGGTGCGGTCTTCTGCGGTTCATCGCGGGGCCGGCTTCGGATAACCCGGTGCCTGTGCTTAATCCCTCAATGGTTGGATGGATGAATCAGATGCCCTGGGTCTTTTTTGTGAATGTGAGAGTGTTGCCGGCGGACAGCGATCTGGCGGCGGTCCCGGATTCGCAGATCAACTGGAACTTCATCTACACCAACGTGCTGCAGTATTACTACCGCCTCTATCCCGTGATGGACAAGTACATGAAACTCAACGATCCCGAGGTGGTGGGCAGCGCCAACGGACGGGCCATCCTCAAGGCGCGAACCAGCAAAAGCCTGTGGAATTCGACACTGTACATGCCGCACACGCGCGAAATGTCGGACGGCAAACGTACTTTGCTGCAGCGCTGGTGCGATATGCCTCCGGGCACATAAGGGCCCGGAGACCATCGCTCAGAACCTCAGGCCGCGATCTGCTCCGCGTTCAACTTCTCGACCGGCACATAGGCGCCCGCATATCCGATTCCAGCCAGCGCAATGGCAAACTGGTTCAGGATGAACGAATTGCGCATCACGCGGGCGGGTACGCCAAACACGGCGATCCGAGCGTTCTTGGGGAGTGTCTGAAGATCCGCGTTGGAAAACGCCTGGCCCTTGGTGGTGAGATAGCAAATCAAATCGGGCCCCATGCACAGTGGAACGTAAGACTTGTTGCTGAAAGCGATCAGGTTCTCGTTCTGATTGTAGATGGTGACCTCGGACCCATCGTCAGCGCTGATCACCACGGTGCCGAAGTCAAATCCTCCGCTGGTGGCTTCCGTTTGGCACTCTTGATGGTTCCAGTGCAGAGCACGAAATTGGGCTTTTCCATATTCTGCATCACCGCCGCGACGGGATCCTGTCCGCTGCCGTTTGCATTGGCCAGCGCTTGGCCGATCGCCAGAGCCTGGCTGGTGGTGCCCTTCACGGCGTTTCCAAGAGTGTTCAGAGTTTTCCCGTTCATGTTCCAGAAGGCGATACCTGCGTCTTCAGGAAAGACGTTGCCGCTGATCACGCCGCGGGTGACCGGATCGGCAATGGCATTCGCGCAATTGAGAGTCACCTGATTGTTCTTGTCGGCCAGCACCATGGGCGACGCCGGGATGCCCGCCGCCGCGTAACTGACCATGAGAAAACCAGGGATAGCGCGGGGCGCGCCCGCGGCATCGATGACCGGAACGCCTTTATCCACGGCCACGGCCATCGGAATCAGGCTGTTTCCCGCGCCGACTTCGCCAGGCAGCACATAAGAGAGGGACTTGCCTACTGCTGCAGCCAGCGCGTTGAAGGCGGTCGTGGCCACGCTGAAATCCAGCACCTGATTGGCGGCGGCATCGGGCGATCCGACGAATGCGCTGACCGCCGTGAAGAGATTGTCGGGCACGTTGACGGCGGGCAGGAGGTACACGGTACGGTTGCCAATGTACTTGAGGACCTGTTGACCTACTGGATAAGGACCGCCGCCACCGCTTCCCATAATGCAAGCGCCGTCGAGGATGTACTGCAGCTGCTGACTCGTGAGCGGTTGTCCCTGAATTGCTTCAATACTCATTTCGTCGCCTCCAAAAGTTGACGTGCTGTCTTCAGATCTTCGGTCTCAAAACCTTCCGTAAACCAGGCGTACGCGGAAGCAAGCTGGGCGCGGGTTTCAGCATCCAGCCGGTGCTGGCAGAGACTGTTCAGCGCGCGCAACTCATAGGAGCGGGCCTGCTGACGGCGCGCGATATTCGCAGCTTCGATAAAATCCGCCTCTGCTTTTTTCAGATCGCCGGAGAGTTTCCATACCAACTCCCCGCGTAGTCTGTGAAGCTCGGCTTCGTGAGAGCGCTCCGCCAGATTTCGTGCCTTCGTCAAGGCAACCGTGGCCAGGTCGATCCCTTCCTCGAAGTCACCCGACTGAAGGGCCGCCTCGAGCAAGAACGTGGAATAGAGCGAATGCGCCAGTCCGGCGCCTGCCTGACCCCATTTCTGCCAGGCGTCGCGGATGACTTCTGTGCCTTCCCCAACACGATCCAGCCGAACGAGCGTCCAGCCTAGCAGAAAGCGTCCCGCAATCCAATATGGAGGGTACTGGCTGGCATGCTCGATGAGGGCTTCCGCATACCGCTTGGTTTCCTGCACATTCCGCCGCTGATGGTGGAGAAACGCCAGCGTCTGCACCCCGATGATGCGGCTGAACCCGTGGTCGCGCTCTTCCGCCATCGTCACCGCTTCCTGGGCCAGGCTCAACGCCCGCTCCGGATATCCCAGCGCCCAGGTCGTCCATGCGCCATACGTTAGACAAGTGATCCGCGGATTATGGCCAAAGTGCGCGGTGTGCACTTCGTGCTGATACGGTTGAAAGTGCTCAACTACTTGCTGCATTTCGCCCGCCGCTGCCGCGAATTCGCCCTGCCAGTAGAGAACGTTGCCCAGAGAAAAGTGGGCTTCGAGAAGCATCTCTGGATCGCCACTCTGGAGGGCATGATTCAGGCATCGTTCTGCCAGCTCGCGACCCGCATCGAGCTGTCCGCTGAAAAGGTAGAAAGCGGCCTGGCCAAAGAGAACCCTAAACAGTTGCGAAGGATCGCCCAGCTTGATGCAAAGCTCCCCTGCGCGGTCGAAGGCACGCTTCATTTCAACCGAAGTGAACCCTTTCGTGATCAGATACGCGGTGCCGAGACTCAGATGGAGTCCGAGTTCCTGCTGTTCTCGTCCCTCGGCAACCGCAGGGAGGAGCTGGAGCGCGCGCTCCAGATACTCGATGGCGCTGGGATAGGCGGCACTTTTGAGCATTTCCGAACCGGCCAGCGCTGCGTAATGCTGCTCGCGTTCGGGATTGCCCGCCCGCGCCCAGTGGTAAGCAAGACGGGGAGCCGGTCGCGAGGATTCCGGATAGACCTGTTCGATGGCCAAGGCCACACGCTGGTGAAGTTGCGCGCTCTTGTCTTCCACCAGGCTGGCCAGGAGCGCTTCGCGGAGTTTGTCATGGGCAAAGCGCCAGCTGCCGTCGTCAAGGTCGAGCACCATGGCGTCTGCCGCTACACTCAGCCATTCGGCAAAATCGACCTCGGGCATGGCCGCTTCCAGCACATTCACATCCAGCTGTCGTCCTTGGATCGCCGCCACTTCCATCACCGGCCACCACTTGGCTGGGATGCGGTTCAGACGCCGGCGTACGATCTCCGAGATGCCGCTGGTGGTCAGGTGCTCGGGTGCCTGATCGGAGCCGATGAAGTCCAATCCGCCGACGCTCTCTGCCAGCGACCGGACCACTTCAACCAGGAAAAAAACATTTCCCTCCGTCTGCTTCTTCAAGTACTCGATCACTGCTGGCCGGGTGCCGCTCGCGCCAAGCATCGACTTGCTGAGTTTCGCGATGGCCGCATCTTGTAGCCGCGAGAGCTTCATGTACCGGGCTTTTGGCAGCAACGAGGGAAGCTCCGGCTTCTCGTCATTTCGGAAGGTGCCGACGATCAACAGCGGGTGGCTCTCGGTGAGCTGGGACAACTGGCGCAGCAGGGACAAGCTTTCGTCACTCGTCCAATGCAGGTCTTCGAGGATCAGTAACACTGGGGTAGTTTGTTGCTGGAACAACGCCGCCGCGGTCGCCTCCAGAATGCTTTGGAGTCTCCCCGGCTCGGGACGCTGCACCGGAGGGACCTCGCGATCCAGGAGGTCGCCAACATCTGGCACGAAGATTTGCAGATAGGTCAGATCTTCGTTGCGCAGTTCGCTGCTCAGGCAGAGCCGGCGCAGGGGTCCGCGCCATTCCTGATAAGGAAGCCCGGCCTCGGCTACCGCCTGTCCGCGCACCACCAATACCCCGCGAACCAGTGCTTCCGTCCGGATCTCCTCGATCAGACGAGACTTCCCAACGCCACTCTCGCCGCCGATCACCACCGTGCCACCGTGGCCGGCATCGAGCCCATGCAAAAGCTTCCGGAACTCTCCGATTTCCGTTTCCCGGCCCACAAATTCCGCGGCCTGCAGAAAACTTTCCCGGATGGCGGTCGTTTCTCCCGGGGGTGGCTCTCCAATCGCGGCGCTCAAGTCTTCGATCACTGCTCGCGCGCTGGGATACCTGTCCTCGGGATTCCGTGCCAGCAATCGTCCCAGGACGGCGTCCAGTCCCGGCGTGGCATCCGCTTTCACCTCCCGTTGTAGGGTTCGAATCTTGCTGAAATCGGGAGGGGCCGCATTGACCAGATCCTGAACGCTCTTGAAAACCGGGAATGGATGTTTGCCCGCGAGCACTTCATACGCCATTACCCCGAAAGCGAACAGGTCCGATCCGACCGAGGCGGAGCGCCCCTGGAAAATTTCGGGCGCCATATAACGCAGGGTGCCGGCAAGTTCCGCTTCTGCGTACTCTTTTCTTGCCAGACCGAAATCCAGCACTTTGACGGTCCCATCCTGCACCAGCACATTAGGTGGCTTCAGGTCGCGGTGCAAAATCTCGCGCCGGTGCAGATAGACAAGCGCCTGCAGCGTCTTGATCAGCAAAGACACCTTCCGGGTCGCGGGCAGACCGCGAGTGGCGGCCAACAGATCGAGCGGCTCTTCCAGCAGCTCCATAGTGAAGTAGGGCTGCTTCTGTTCGTCGAAACCGTAGTCCAGAACGCTGATAATGCAGGGATGCCTTAACGACGCCAACACCCGAAATTCCTGTGTCAGAGCCAGTCGGAGAGACTGGCTGGAATCCGTTATGCGCGGACTCGGCGTAGCTTCAGCTACAGTGGCACCCGAAGTCCCGGGGTCCAACTTGGTCGGGGCGTCAAAACCCGGCGTCGTTTCCGCGTCCGGGGTTGGCGTGGGATCAGGCGCGGATACCGGGGACCTAAGCTCGTTAAGGGCCAACTGCTTTAGCGCCAGCTTCTGCTTGGTAAGCAGGTCGAGGGCGCTCCACACCTCACCCATCCCGCCCTTTCCCAAGCGGTCCTGGATGCGGTAGCGCCTGCCGATAAGTGCGCGGGTGCCGGTTTCCATTCGCCCCAAACGAGGAGTAACGCTATCCTCGAAGCCGGCTAAGTTTAGCATCCCAGCCGATCAGTCGCCAGCCTTGCCAGGTAAAGCGGCCAGAGCTTGTTTCGTCCCGATCCCGCCATCCGCAACCTCGCAGCATCGATTCGGTCGGTCCTCCCAACTCGATTTGGCATGTTCCGATAAGATTCTTGCCATGACTTTGCTCTTCCGGCATCTGCTTGGCTGGATTGCGTTCGCGGATATGTCTCGATGACTGTCGTCCGTCTTCGCCTGGTGATTGTCGCCCTATATTTGGGGACTCTGGTTTCGCTATGCCCGGCACAGGCTCCCGCCGAAGGCAGTTCTTCTCAGAGTAACGGCGCCGCCGCCTCTGAAAAGACAAGCAAGAACCATGCGGTCACCCCTAAGCCCACGCTACGGACTGTGGTGACGGTGACGGGTCAACCCCTTAGCGTCTCGCTGGCGCCAGCTTCGGTCAGCGTCGTCGACAGCGACCAATTGAAGAACACTCAGGCACTCACTTCTTCTGACATCATGCGGACGGAACCTTTCGTCAATCTGGAACAAAATGGCGGCGCTGGATCCTTGAGCACCCTCACCATCCGCGGAGGCAAGCCTAACCTTGTACTGATGTTGATCGATGGCATCCCGGTCAACGATCTCAGCAATCTGCTTGGCGGGTCCTTCGATTTCTCGATTCTGACCACCCACGACGTCGAACGCATTGAGGTCGTTCGTGGGCCTCTTTCTTCGGGCTATGGATCGGAAGCCATGAGCGGAGTGATTAACGTCATTACCAAGCCAGAGCGCTACGAACCCAACGTCACCGCTGGAGTGGAAGCAGGTTCGTTCGGCGCCGCCGGCACCGACCTCGGGGCCGAGGGCTCCGACGGACGCTTCGGCTACAAGTTGAGCGGATCGTTTTTGCGCGTCGGAGAACAAGTGAAATCGGACGCATTCGCCACGAGCACGTTTTCGGTGGCTTCCGACTATGTCCGCAGTGCAGACTCGACCATAAGTTGGACAGCACGCTGGATACAGTTCGACGGCTCCCATTTTCCCGAAAACGGCGGCGGCCCGGAGCTCTCGATTTTCCGCACTCCGAAGACCAGCAACTCGGGCAATTTCCTCGCAGGCTTCATCTTTCAACATCAATTCAACAAAGTTTGGGGCGCGGGCATCCATATCGACGTCTTCACTCGCGGAGAACATGCATACACTCCGCCGATCCTCGCCAGCCTTAATCCATCGCCTTTCTCGCAACCCAGCACTCTTGTCAGCACCCGTTTCACTCGGCCGCGGCTAACGCTACAGAACGTGTTCAACTTTGCTCCCAGATGGCAGGCGCATTTCAACGCTCAAGCTGCAGACGAAATCGGCGGTAACAACACTCTGATTAGTAATCTCTTCAGCTCGCCGTTCAGCACCAATCGCGGCGTAGTCAATGGAACTGGCGATTTGATTTATTTCACCCAGCGGATGACCGCAATGGCTGCCCTCGGAGTCAACAAGACCTCGGGATTTAAAACGCAGATTGCACCGCGGGTTGGCGCCACGCTACCGGTAGCGAAGAAGAATACGATCGTCAAAATCAGCTGGGGGCAGGCCTACAAAGTGCCATCGTTATATGCTCTGGAAAATCCCAGCGTGGGCAACCCCAGTCTACTGCCAGAAAAAGTGACGGGATTCGATGCGGGCGTGGAGCATCGCTTTGGCGGCCGTCTCACTTTGTCCGGGACCTATTACTACAACCTGTTCTCGAATCTGATCGACTTCAGCGCCACTGAATTCCGCCTGGTCAATCGCACCCGGGTGCGTACCGAAGGTGTAGAGACGGATGCTGCGCTCTCCGTTGGTCACGGGATACAGCTAAAGGCTTGGGGATCCTCGTTGAACTGGAAGATGGAATCGTCGAGTGAACCTCTGCGGGACCAGCCCGACTGGCAGGCCGGTTTTAGCATTGATGCGAAGTTGCCCAAACAGATTCGAGCCTCCAGCGCAACTGTCTGGGTGAGCAGGAGGTACGATTTCCAGTTGCCGGCACCCGCAATTGACTCCGTCGGAGGGTACTCGACCACAAATCTTGTGCTTGGATACGACGGATTTCGCCGCACTGGTTTGTTCGCCAGAGTGGACAATCTTCTTGACCGCCGATTTCATGAATATCTGGGATTTCCTAACCCAGGTATTTCCTGTCGAGTCGGAGTGACGTATCGTCTGCGGTAGATTCTCGGTTACCGCCTCTCTCTGGAGTGGCAGTCGGACCAGCACTTAGGTGCGGAGGCGGATCGAGTCGTGCCATCACGGCTTGTATATCCTCGGAAGGCGACAAACGTTAATTAACCATGGAAGACGGCAAAAGATCGTTCAAGTAGCGTGAGCTCACAAATTCCTGCACTAACGCGGCAAAGTTATCAATTGCGTATTCGGATAGTAATAAACAAGAATTTCGCGGAAGTTGGAGCCGTGTTCCGCCATTGCTTTCGCTCCGGCCTGACACAGGCCGATTCCGTGGCCTTGACCAACGCCTTCGAGTACAACCTGACCGTCGTCCGGTTTGATAGTGAAATCGTTGCTCGGAATAGTACTCCAACCCAGTTTGCGATCTATCTCTAAGCGCGAAGGCTCGTTCGACGGACGGAGGGTGTTGGCATCCTGGGCGGAGATGCGACTCTGCCAGCGGACAGGGTGTTGGCGGCAATAATGACACTCAACCGAATAGTAGGAATAATTCCCCGGCGGCAGGCCGGCTTCGACTGGAGTGCGAGTACGACCGCTGCAGCTCCGCGTGTACATCGCAGCAAACGTCCGCGACTCAAACGCTAGTACGAGACCCTTAGTTGCAGCCGTGGCCTTGAATGCCGCGCTTTGCGGGGGTGGCGGTGAGCGCAGAAACTGGCAATGTGTGGTGTCGCAGAAGTCGAAACCTTCGTGACGCCCTCTGCCCGCGACGAAGTACGATCGCGCTGCCACAGCTTGGGCCTTCAGCGCTTCGCTTGAATCTCCGGGAATTGTCTCTGCTGCGACGACGGAGGCGACCGCCGTCTCAATGTCCATGCTGACGACGGGAATTAGTTCGCCTGAAACGTTGCTGATTTCCAGACGGCCGCCATAACGGCGCGTGATCTTCCCCGGAACAGAAAGGATGAAATCGGCTGGTCCGCCTCCCCTGCTGGCAAGTGTAACTTTATGTGCGTTCAGAGATTGCGTCCCGCAGCGAACCACCAAACCGGCTTCATGCGTGCGGATACTGGCTTTACTTATGCCCGCGCTCGTGTCGAGCGTGAGACTCTGCTCGTCAGCGCGCAAGATGACTGCGCCTCCTGGGGTGGAGCTTAGGGTCAGCTCGGAAGGATGAAACAGGCCAAGCACGCCGATGCGGACGTCTTCGTTCTGGGCAGACGCCATCGAACCTATCAGCGCGAAGCACAGCAATCCGGGACGAAACTTCATGTCTGCTTTCTACTCTTTTTCTACTCCACCCGACGCAACAGTTCACCCGCGATCTTGGCCGCGTGCGATCCAGTCGTTCCGTGCGCGCGGACCATCAAGAGAATTTCAGGATGATCCGCGGGCAGCATGGCAATGACGAAACCGTCGCCGGGCGCGTGCCTCGCGTGGGTGCACGGCGCCGTGCCGGTCTTGACCAGCGCGGTCGAGTGGCGAAGGGCGCGGTCCACTTCAGCTCCCGTACCCGCTTGGCCCGATTGCGCCAGCCCCGCTAGAATCTCCCGAACGCCAGGTTGATCGGTACGCTGGCTGAGTTCCACGTACGCACGGGCAAGGGCCACAGGCGAGATCCGCCAATCAGCGCCGATGCCAGCAAGGCTCGCGCCGGCTGAACCGGCGTCAGGCATTTGGAGGCGGAACGTTGTGGCGACTGGCTGAAGATCGTCCGCTCGCAGGTCATGTGTCAGCATGCGGAAATATGAGTTGCAAGAGTTGGCGATGGCCGACTCAAGGCCGATGCGGCCATGCCCTCGCGGACGCCAGCAACCACTGGTGGTCCCCCGGCAGAGATGCACGGGATAGTTGAAATTATGCTTTTCCCCGTAGGCGAGCGCAGTAAAAGGCTTGACCAGGGAGCCGAGAGGAATCGGCGATTCAGATCCGGGCCAGTCGGAAGCGAGCACTGTGCCGCTACTGGCGTCGAGCAAAAGGTAGGAGAGATTCCCGCGCTGCGAGCAGAAGGCATCAACACTTGACGGCGGTGTCTCGCACTCCGCGAGTGCTCGTGGTATGGCCTGCGCGGCCGACTGCGAATATAGGGAAGACGACGTGCCCACGTCGTGGGCGGCAAGCATCTCGCGGATTGGCGCCAAAAGCGCGGCCAATGCAACCGCCCCGACCAGTGCAAGCTTTCTCATTCCCTCCAATCGTAAGTGACGGTCTGGAGGATTTTGTCGCGATCGCGGCGTTCCACCATTTTTTCGCTGGATACGTTCGCAAACATCTGGCTGAGGCTCTCCATGTTCTCCGAAAAGAATTGTGGTTCGCGCGTTGCGGACGAGAACCCATCGCTCCCAGAGTTGCGGTCGACCATGCCGAAAAACTGTTTGAAGTTCGTGCGCTCGCGGGCATGATCGAAACCGGCAATGAACCTAGCTGGTTCCGCGGTGGGCTTACGATCGAGCCCCGCAAGCATTTTCTCCAGCAATGCCGGGTCATCGGCGACCAGCAAATATTTTCCGCGCACGGAAACGGAGAGCGGCCAAAGACCGTCGAGGCGCATGTAGCCCGGCTTCTGCTGCCACGAAATCCCCAACCCGCTGGCCGTGAAACTCGGGCTGACGAAGTCCGCCAGCGCAGCGCGAATATCGGCATCATTCCAGTCAGAAGCCCCGGCCAGCGCGACTCCTGAATGAATTCTTACAAACACCCCGGCGGGATCGCGATCGGTGGACTGCACCTGCATCATGGCAAGCACCTGAGTTTTCGAAAGAAGTTGCTGCAGCGCGGAAGCGCTTTGGGCAGACGCAGAACGCTCCGTCGGCAGTTGGTCAATTCGGGTCTCCAGATCTGAGCTCTGCCCGGTTTCGCCGGAAGTCAGTTGCACCTGAGGCGCAAGCTCGGAAGCGGGCGCCGGGCCGATGTGCGGCGCCAGTATCTTCGTCTCAAGCAACTGAAAGCAAGCTTCGCCGGAGGGAATGGCTTTGGCCTGGTATACCCCGGAATTCTCAGGAACAAAACGAATGAGATCAGCCGCAGCGTTAGGCCCTGCGTCCGATTCGGCAGCAGGCGCATTCTTCGCAATCAGGATCCGTTCCTCGCGGTATTGCTTGCCTGAGCGGAACAGGTCGGACACTGCGGCGGAGTACTGCTTCATGTCCGTTATGTTTTGCTGCGCCCAGTAGGTGCGGAAATACGGGCTGGGAACGATCTTTTCGAGATTCAGCACCATTCGGAGATCGCCGGGCCCCTTGGCCGCTGAGACTGTCTGCGCGAACCACGGCTCAGTTTCAACGGTGCGGTCCTTGCTGCCAGAAATGAGTTGCAGCGCCCCGGCGAGCAGGTCGGCGCGGGTCGCGAGCAACAAATAATCGCCCGCCACGGCAAAAGCGACTTCTTTCCGCGACTCGGGATCGCGACGCACATAAAAGTTCACACCGGCGGCGTTACGCGGCTCGAACTTGGCGCGAGTCTGCCACAGCTGAGTCTGCATGGACTTCGCGGACGGAAGATACGTGATGTACAGAAACTGCAAATTGCCGATATCGTAGAGCGCTATCGCGCTGTGCGTGCCTGCGACCTGCGAGGTAAAGTTCATATCGGGTGGAAGCCCGGCAGCGGCCGCAAATTGGTCCCCCGCGCCTTTCAACCGCAGGAACAGCCGCGAGCGAGAAAAGACTTCGTAGTTACTGCTGCTCACCCAGATACTTTTCTCGGCAGAGGAGTTCCAATCCGAGAGCAACGACGAGAGACCTTTCGCCTCGAGAAAAAGCACAGGCCCCGCTGGAACGTACTTCGAGAAAGAGGCTTCTTGGGCGGTGTCGGCGCTGTGGAGAGCAACACCTCCTGAGATCACAAGCACCACAACGAAGAGCACCACAGTTGCGCGTTTCATTGCTTTACGCCTCCTTTACCTGGGAGCGAGCTGGCCGGAGCCGCACGCGCAAGCAGTCGCGGCCGGACGATACGGTCCTGCTCCAGTGCCTCGTGCAGGATCGGCTGCCGAGCCGCATTTTGCTGCTGAATTCGCAACAAGGACCTGAGATCAGCGATCCTTCTGTCGAGCCGTCTGCGATTCGCCGCGGCCGTCTCCAGACGGCGCGCGGTGCGGAAATACGGGAGAGCCTCGGGCGGGCGTTTCAGGCGTAGCAGAATCTCGCCCAGCGTCTGCGCGACTTGTATTTGTTGTGAGCGATTCAGCTTGGAAGTGATCGTCGTCGACGATGTGGCTTGTTCACCGTCGTCATCAGAACCACTCTCCGAGCTGATGATCTGGTCTTCCTCATTGGGAGCTACGTAGCCTTCGGTGAATTGCTGGAAAACAGGCTGAACGATGGCTAGCGCCATTTCATCTTTGTGCGCCATCACTGCTGCCTGGAACAGTGGGAAACGCGCTTCGTCGCGCCGCGGGAAGTCAATGATGCAATGGCTCAAAAACAGCATTTTGAGCTGCGGATCAGAAACGCTTTGCGCAGCCTTGATGCGCGCTTCATAGAAGTAAAACTTGTCGCCAGATGTGGCGGGCGATGCCCCGGTATTTCCCGCGAGAAAATTCAACTCACCGCTACCGAGTTCGGAGTGAACTTTCCCGGCTAGCGCTCCTGCGGCTTGGGCGCGAATGCCGTAAGCGTTGTTCGCGCCAGCTGCTAATACGCTGAGGGCACCCTCAGCCGACGCCACCTCTTGCCCGGCACCTAGTTTCGCCTTGGTTAGGCGGAGTTGGTAAGAAGCGTCCCAGGGAGCCGACTTCACCAATTGATCTAGAAACTCGATGGCCTCGACGTTATGGCCAGTCTTCTCCAGCAGAGCGGCCGCAGGATCGAGGTTTTCGAACGGATTGCCGACGACAGCCACCAGGCGGCGCAAAAGATCGAGCGCTCCCGGCATATCGCCTGAAGCGATTCGTATTTCCGCCAGGCCCATAAAATTCGACGCGACAAGCTGATGCTGGTCAATCTCACGCGCAAAAACGAATTCAAGAATCTTGCGCGCTGACTGCTTGTCTCCAGCTTCGAAAAGTTGCTTTGCGGCGCTACGAAGCACGTCGGATGGAGGCACGTCATCAGGCACCGCTCGATAATTTGCGAGTTTGGCATCTAGAGTCCCTAGTTGCGCCTCGACACGAAGATCGAGTGGAACCAGTGCCGCCGGTTGTGCGGTCCGGGTCTCAGTTGGCAAAGCCGCAATCGCATCGACCGCTTGCGCATACTGCTTCGTCTTCACCAGGTATCCGATCCAGCGAACCTGCCAATCGGCAAGTTCCTGCTGCGTCGAATCAAGTTCTGTACCGTCGAGTCCTGCCAGCGCAGCCGTCTTGAGATCGAGAACTCGTTGGTAGATAGGCGCACGTTGGGCAAGCGGAATCCAGCTTGCGTCTGCAACGTCGGCGAGAATCTGCGCCGGATCCGTGGCCGAAGTGGAGAGACTCACGAGCCACTGTGTCGCGGTGGCGGGATCTCCAACCGCCAGATACGCGGACTGGAGCACAGCGTTCGACCGCCAGCTTCCGTTGTGGCGAAGGTAGGTGCGAATGATGGTTTCGGCGTCGGGTTTGAGTTCGGAGAAAAGATGACGGGTACGCATCTGATCGCAAGTGCGGCCGAAGTCTTGCCAGAAGGTTTCGGGGACCTGCGCGCGATTGATTTCTTTCAAGAGCTCAGCGAACGCCAGTTTCCACTGGGCCAGCGCGGCCGCGCGATCAACCTGCTTGTAGTAGGCAAGCGCGAGATCGTCATAGACGTCGGCGCGGCCGGGCGCGAGGTCGAGCGTGTGCTCGTATTCTTCGATGGCGCGTTTGGTGTCGCCTGCGCCCATGTAATAGTCGGCGAGAGTGAGATAGTTGGCCGCGGTCGCCGGGCTCTCTTCAACCGCAGCGGGCAGGAAGTCTTCGGCATCGCCCTGCCTGGTGCTGCCGAGATGCTCGCCATAGCGCGATCCGTAGTAAAACCAGATGCCACCAGCGAGTTGTTGCGAGCGATCCACTCGCGACGAGATGCGCGCGCCGACGGTCGAGTCACCAAGCGCGCCGACGAAATCGCTGTTCACTTTGGCGCTGCCTTCGTTGAAGTACAGGCCTACAAGTGCGTTGTAGGACTTGCTCCAAACCGCTGAGCGGATACGCGCTCGGCCCTGAACCACTGCGTGTGCGAGGGGAGCATCGCCATTGCTGAGGGCGAACTGGGTGGCTTGTTCTCCAACGGAGTTCCACTGGCTTGCGATGGTCACCAACTGATCGGGGTCGCGCTCCAGCAAAAACTGGAAGAAGCGTTGCTGGTGAGTCTGGTCAAGCGTCCAGCCAACGGTGAAAGCGGACTTCAACAAACGGAACTCGTTCGAGGTGTCCCCCGCCGAGTAGTACGCATCGGCGGCTGCAAGCGTGGGCGCTTGTGGCAGGCCATTGGGATATCGAGGCAGCGCGGCAGCAAACCGTTCCATCTGTTCCGCCAATTCCACGAATCTACCGCGACGGCGTTGTAGATCGATGAGGGCCTGCATCTGCGGGTAATAGTTCGACCTCGGATTGGCCCGACTCATCATGACTTCAAATCTCCAGTGCGCCTCCTGGTCGGCGAGGCCAGCAGTCTCGGCCAGCGGAATCAAGAAGCTCTCGACGGCAGCCACATCCATGTCTTTATCTTTGCGCTTGGCTTCCGCAAAACCGGCGAACGTGACTCGCTCCTCCGGGGTGAAGTACGTGTTCACGGTGTTGCCCATTTCCTGCATGATTGCGGTCATGCCACTTCCCGCAGTTTCGGTACGAGACAACCTGGTTCGCGTTCGCCACTGCCGGTCTGTAATCGCGCCTATTCCCTGCCGCGCGACCTGTTGTTCAACGATGTTGACCTCTGACGCGGCGTCCGAGAGCGCGGTGCTCATCCGGTCGTACGCCTTGTCGTGCTGGCGCAGGCGCGTCATGATGCGAACATACGTTCTTGCACCGCTGAGGAAGTCGCCATTGGCAAGCAGGTCGGCGCCGGCTGTCTTAGTGCCCTGCTCAGCAAAATTGCGGGCATCGGACAGCATTCCCCACGACTCCAATCGCCGCGCCACTTCGAAGTAGTTCGCTGCGTTTTCGGCGCGTCCATCGATCAACGCTGTCTTTAGCGCGGCAACGGTCTCGGGTGCCTTGCCCTGCCGGGCGCGGGTTTCAGCGACCTTTTCCATCCACTGAGGATCTTTGTAGTTCAGTTGATAAAGACGCTCGTAGTCTGCCGCTGCATCGTCGAAGTGCATCACGCGGTTCTCAAGCTCGGCCCGCGCGATGAAAAGATCCGAGCGGTCCGGGCGAACGGCGACGGCTTTGCCGTAGGTCGCAATCGCCGCCGGATAATCTTCAAGGTTCGTCTGAATGCGAGCCAGAACCATCGGCCAGTGAAAGTCACGCGGCGAGGTAGCCACGGTTTTCGCGTAGAAGTTCACAAGTTGCTGCTCGCGCTGATAACGTTGCGCGTACAGCGCGGCCTCGGTCGCCAGAGCTTGGTCCTCGGGAAAATTGTTGATCAGTTCGATGTACTGATCGACCGCACCCGCGTGGTCCTTCATCCGGGTAAGGGCGGGAATCAAGCCGCGACGCAAGCTGGCGATTTGCGCCTTGCGCGTATCTGCCGGCAACGATGAATTGCGGAACAACGCGATCTTTTCTGTGTAGAACTGTTGCAGCCCGTGATCATCACCTTCGCGGGCATAGGTGTCGGCCACGGCAGCGAGATATTCACCGTTGTACGGAGCGCCCTCGAGCAGCTTGGCAAGCAGATCGCGCGCCTGCTGGTATCGCTTGGCGTCGGTGGACTTCCGCGCCGCCTCGAAGTTGAACTGCTTGGCTAGACCGGGATAGCTGTCGCTCGCTGCCTGGGTCAAAACCGCTATGGCTTTCGGGTAGTTTTTTGTCCGCCAATAGAAATCAACCGTGGCACGAACGACGCCGAGAATCTTCGGATTCTCGCGATATAGCACTTCGATGTTGCGCTCCGCGGAGACCGAGTCCTTGCGAGCTTCGTACAGCCGGATCAGCGAGTAGCGGAGTTGCAGCCGGGTCACTGGATCGGTCGTTAGCGCGATCTGCTTCTCGAGCGCATGTTGGCGCACCCCTTCGAGCGACTTCTGCTGTCCGAGATTCTCGATGTCTTCAGCCTGCTCGATTGTGTTTGCGCCGCTGACCACTGAATCCAGAAACGATTCCAGTTCCGGTTTGCGGTTCTGCGCTTCGAGGACTTTGACGCGCAGGTTCACGGCCGACATGGACGGATTGGTTCCCGTGGCGATCTTCGCGGTGCTCTGATCAACCAACTCGCGGAGCTTGGGTCGGCGAGCGAGTTGCAGAAGTCGCGACTCAGCAGATGATCCGCTACTCTCGATGGATCCTTTAACGTATTCGTCAATGGCGTGGGCATAGTCGCGCTGGTTCTCGTAGATCGCACCGGCCTCGTAGGCGTAAAGGTTTGGATTGCGGAGGCGGTCGCGTCCATCGTTGAGCAGCCGCAGCGCGTTGTTGAAGTCGAAGTAGTCCCAGTAAATAGTGGCAGCTTCAAGGTAGCCGCCCTGCTGGCCGGGCGAGACACGCGGGATGCGCTCCCAGTAGGGAGCGGCTTGCGCAAACTGTTCACGGTCGGCGTAAATGTCACCGATGCGCGCCAGAATCTCGGTATCGCGCGGGTTCGCCTGCAGAAAGTTGTCTTGAATCTTGGCAGCGACCGACGTGGCGGACGAATCGAAATAGGCGAGCGAGCGATACACGGACGACGCGGTGTCTGCGATTTCGCGCTCCGCCGGATACTGCGCCGCCAGCGATTTCAGCGGCGGAGCACTCTCCTCGAAATGCGACTGCCAGAGATTGGCGTTTGCGATGAAGTCCGCCGCTGCGGGATTGCTTCGCCAGGCCTTCTCATCGGGCGCGCTCTGGCGCATGGCGGTCAACTCGCCTTCCAGGCGGCCCTGGCGTGAGAGGTATTCGAAGAAGACGTTGCGCAGATCGGCTTCTTCGAACCAGTGCTGGCGAAGCAGAGCTTCCCAGGCGGCTTCGTTGTAGGTTTCGCGACTTTGGTACGCGCGCAAGAGGTTGTGCACGAATGCCGGGTTATGCGGAAAACGCTGGTTGGCGTACAGATTCAACTGCAGATAGAGCTCTGGCGAGCCGTACACACCCTGGAAGTAGCGTTCAAGGTCAGTCCCGCTGAAACTCTTGATCGCGTCGCGGGTGAGCTGCTCGAATTCCGAGTTCCGTTTGTAGCGAAGATAGAAACGCGAGAGCTTGTCGTACCAGGAGCGGTCCGGAAAATGGGCAATAGCCCGGCGATAGACCTGTTCCTGCTCCTCACCTAATCGGTTTTGATCGAGAAATACAGCCAAGCGCTCATAAAGCCCGGGGTCGTCTGGATTGCGATCGATCTCGCCGCCGAGAACGGAAAGCGCTTGCGGGATTTGCTTCATCTGTACCAGACGCGCGAGGTAGCGCTCCAGCACACGGGCATACTCGGGAGAGCGCGGACCAGCCGGCGCTGTGGCCGCAGTCGTTGATCCGATCTCGAATGCATGATTGGGGTGACGGGAACGACGGGCTTCTTCCACGCCTTCAGGTTGTTCGACGCCTTCGTCGGCGTCACTCGCATCGGACTCTTGCGCACTTCCGGGTTCGGACTGGTATTCCGCACCCGTGGCCGATTTGCCCAGCGGAACGTTCTGCGCACCGGCGGCAAGTTCTTTCAGCACCGAATCGTAGATTGCGAATTCGCTGGTCGCGTCATTCTTACGCGCATAGGCGTCCGCCATCAGCAGAGCGACGGAAGTCCGCTGTTGCGATTTCGGAAAAGCGGCGAGAAACTCGCGCCCACCTTGAATGACGGCGTCGCTTTCGCCGGCGCCTGCATAGAACTGAAGCAGCTGGGCATGAAGTTCGGGGCGATCGGGTGAATCGGGAAAGCGGCTGTCTAGCAACCCGATCAACTCCGCTGCCCGCGAACGGTGGAAGTACGGAACCGCACGCAACTCCTCTTCCGAATAGTGCGAAGCCGGCTCGGTTGTGTTCAGGATCAGAGAGAGAATGCCGTTCAGGTATCCGGGCCCCTGGTCAATGGTGGCGATGTCGCGGTACATCGACAGTTCACCGGAACCAAAGCGAACGGACGTTTCGGGCGCGGTCAGCAATATGCCGGCAAGTCCAGCAATAGCCTGCGCCTGCGCGGTGTCCGAACCCTTACTGTTGTAAAGCGCGAAATAGTAGCGTGCACTCTCGGGATAGAAGTGAATGTCCTCGAGCTGACGCGCGCAAATGTACAGCTCGCGAGAGGTCCACGCCGACTTGCTGGCTTCCTTGCGCGACCGAAAATCGGCGACGGCCTGCCGGGCGGCGTCGAGCTTGCCCTGCTGTTGGTAGTAATAGAAGATGCGCGCCATCGCGTTCAGGTCTTCTGGACTGGCGTTCTGTGCCGCGCGGGCCTGGTCCAGAAACTTGCGAAGGCTTTGCGTTTCCCGCAACAAGTCGAAATAGCTCTTAACGAGTTCCGGGTCCCACAGCGGCTGAAAGCTTTGCTCATACACCGCCAGACCCTCGCGCACCGACCCCTGTCGATACTCGACCATGGCTTTCGCCTTCACCGGGAAAACCTGGTCGCCGGGAAACTGCTTGCCATAGCTGGCAATCAGCTGCGACGCCGCGGCGTACTCCTTTTGCGCAACCAGGAATTGCAGAAAACGCGCATAAAGCGACGACTCTTGCGGATAGTGCGCGATCCAGCCGCGGTATTGCGCGATCGAAACGTCTTTTGGAAGACCTTGATCCTCAATGATCGCGAAGATGCGCTCAAAAGCGCGCCACGATTGCTGCTGCGACGAAGGCATCAGTGTTTCGGCGGCGATGGGAGGGGCAGCGGCGACGAGGGACAGAGTTTTGATCTCGTCGCCAGGGCGCAGCCGGCGATGGTAGAAATCCGCAAGCGCAAGCTCGGCATTGACCTTGTCCGCAGCGTTGGCCACATACGCTTTCCAATCTGATTCCGCCGCGGTGAAATCAAGCTGCTGCTCGTCTTCAAGCGCGCGCAACGAATAAAGGTCTGCGTTGTGCGGCTGGCTCTTGATGAGTTCGGTCAGCGCGGGCCGGGTTTCGCTTGGAGGACGGCGAAACGGCACAGCGCCACCGGGCAACGACATCATGCGGAAAAACGCCGCCTCAAGGGGGCTGGCGGACTCGATGTTGCGAATCCACGAAGGCAACTCGCCCATAGCGGCCAGCGAACCCGCGATGGCGAGCGCGAATGCTCCGAGCATCCAGCGGCGCATGCGCATGCCGGATAAGGCTTTGGCAGCTGAATTACGGAAGTACTTCAAGCTGCACCTCCTGCGTACCAATGTTGTGAGCGATGTCTTCTCCAGTGACGGTCAATTTGTAAGTGCCGGGAATGGCCTGCTCGGGGATGAGCAAGGTGCCCGTGCTTGCACCGGCGCTGGCGTTCCAGCGAAGCTCAACTGGCGCCGCGCCTTCAAGGCGAGCAACCAGCGTGCGCGTGTTTTGCGATGCGCGAACCTTCAGGTCCACGGCCTCGCCGCGCCGAAAGCGGGTGCGATCGAGCTTTACCTGTACAACGGGCGGCTTGCTCGAAATGACGAAGGTTTTCGACTCGCGATAAGTGTGCCCAAGACGATCGCGCAAAATCAAACGCACGCTGTACGTGCCGTCCTGCATATCGGTGGGCGCAAGGAATCGCGTCTGCCAAACGTCTTCCGCCGAGAGATGTCGCAGAGGCTGGACCAAGCCAAACGGAAACAGCGCGACAACTGAGGTGATGGACTCATCCGTCTTCACTCGCAACACCGGATCTCCAGGGCGAATTACGCGGGGGCGCAAAAGCGCGCGCGGGACTGCAAGAAACGACGTGTATGGAGTAACAAACTTGTACTTCCGCGATAGGCGGATGATCTCGTCGATGGTGGCCTGGTCCTCGCCTTCACGCTCGATCTTTTGCAGCAACGCGTCCACGCGAGCGCGCGCCCAGAGCCGCGGCAGTTGCGGATGATCAAGCGACTCTCGCGGGAAAGCCGTGTTGCCAGAAATCTGTAACGGTGCCCCGTCGCGCAAGCCTTGTACAGAGAAGCCGACGTTCTGTTGTGGCTTTTTGTATTGGCCGACCCATGAAGCGACAGACCCGGAAAACGCCGCGTCCTGCAGCGGATACACGCTCTCGACAGCTGCCGCAGGGTCAATGGTGAGTTGCAATTGTCCGATCGGGCTGCGTCCAATCTTCGACAAGAAAGAGTTCAGCTTGAACTCCATGGGTTCGGTCGAAAGCACTTGCTCAAGTACGCCATCCTGGTGGGCGAGCATGCGAAACAGCGGCAGGTTGGCATCGTCGCCGACAGCAAGAATGTAGGTGCGCGGGCGCTGCCTCGCAGGAACCTGCCTCCATGTCTTCGCATACCATGCAGCCAACTGATTGTTCAGAATGGGCCCACGCGTCGCGCCGCCATCGCTGAGAATCACGAGATAGGAATTGCCTTCCGCTGCGTAAACAGCCTGTAGCAGGCCGGCCTGCAGCGCGCTCTGCAGGTCAGTCCCTCCGCGAAGCCGGCTGGCCCGAACAGTGTCAATCGCATGTTGAACATTCGCGGAGTCGGCGGGGGCGAGCGGAAGAACCCGTGTATCAGAATTGAAGAGCACCAGGCTGAAGCGATCAGTCGGTTTCAGATTACGCAGCAGTGTTTCCAGCGCCTGATAGCTGCGCTCCAGCTTCTCCCACTGCATGGAGAGAGATGTGTCGAAAAGAATGATGACGGTCTTCGAAGGAACGCTGCTCGAAGAATTGGCCGACGTGTTCTGGTTCGCGCCGAGCCCTAGCAGCGCTTCTGTTTCGAAAAACCCAGGCTCGTTGGTGCTGCGTACCGGGGCCGTTTCCGTCGGAGAAGGCTGCTCGCTCACGGGATTCCTATAAGTCAGAACCTGCAGCTTGTCGGATCCGGACGGATCAAGATCGTACGTGGCGACGAAGTCCTCAGCCAGGTTCACGTTCTCAGCTTCGAAGTCGCCTTCGACTAGGTGCGCAGAATTCTGAGCAATTCGCAACGCGAAGATTTTCGCTGGCGCTTGGAAATTGCCAATGGCGTGGGCGGAATGCAACTCGAAATGAATTCGCAAATGCCGGGCCACTTGGGCCTGGTACGCATCTGGATGAAGCGGAATCGCAAAATACGATTTCAGATTCTCGACTGGAATGGACTCGTGATATTCGATCTCCAGGCGCTTCGTGCCGTATGCCAGAATCGGCACAATGCGCGCGCTGAACACAGAGGTGCGCTTGGCTTCTTCCGCGCCGCGTTCGCCCATTTGCAGCAGGCCTGGATCAACGGCTTGCCACTTGAGTTGCGTGTAAATATCTTCCGCGCGCTTGCGTTCGAGAATGACGGCCGGGAGGCGGGTCGGCCCATCCCAGGTTGCGAAATCGGAAATGGTGGCATGGCTGGGAAGCGCAAAGATGTAATTGCCTTCCTCAATGTGCGACGTGTGGTTCGCAAAAATCTGCTTGATGGACACGCGGGCATCGCCATTGTCGATGCGGATGTTGATCTCCATTTCCTCCAGCGAAAGCACGCTCGCATCGGGCTGCTGCTTATCGCGCGGAAGCAGGATGCCGGCGTCGGCGACAAGCAGCGGGTTAATCGCCAGCGTAACAACGAAAATGAGAATCACGTTTTTCATGAGTGCAACATTCGCTCTGGTATGCGGACCAGACCGTTGTCAGTTCCGATGTAGATGTAGCCGTTGGCGGAAGCTAGCGCGGTCACGTTCAGCGATGGCAGCCCTTGCTCGATCACCGACCAGCGGCCCGAAGTTCGGTCGTACAAATACAGTCCTTTGCCCAAACTGCCGGCCAAAACAAAACCTGGAGTCACGAGCATTGCGTTTGGGTTCACTTCGAAATTGCCGGAGCCGACGTCGAACGTATGAAAATGTCCGGAGCGGTCGAGTCCCACCACGCCGGCGCCGTAAGTGCCAACCATCCACTCGGACCCCACGGAAACAACGGCGGTAATCCAGTTGTGCTTCAAGTTGGAATTCGCCGTGGTGTAATTTGCCGCCACATTGCCTTTGTCGAGCACGGAGATTCCGCCGAGCGTGCCGGCCATTAGTTGATCGCCGGACGCCGCCAGCGCATAGACGTGGTTATTGACCAATCCTTGGAACGCATACATGCTGCGCGCGCCGGTCGAGTCAAGGAAGGTAAGACCGTCAGGTGTTGCCAGCGCGACGCCATCGCCGTAAGCCACCACGTCGGAGACGTTCTCAGCGATGAGTCCATCGGCGCGGGTCAGAATCTGTTGCGGTTTGCCGGATTGGTCGAATCGGACCAGGCCATTGGCGGTGGCCACGTCGACACCGCCGGTCTTCGTATTCGGGAAGATTCGATTAATGCAGAACAGGCGCTCATCTTCCAAATGCGTCACCTGACTTGCGTCGGACGCAATGACATCGAGACCACGATCGAAGTACCCGATCCAGAGATGGCCGGCGCCGTCCGCGGCAAGCGCAGAAACATTGCGGTCGGTCAACATTGCCGCGCCCGGCTCGAGCACTTGTTGCCATCCGAATGCATGCGGCTTCAGGCGATAAAGGCCGCCGCGAGTTACGGCGAAGATGGAATCTTCCGAGGCAAAAATCTGCCGCACTTCCGGGAGTTCGGCACCAGCGTTGCCGGCCACACCCGTTGGCCGCTTGTCCAGCGGGATGGAAATCACTCCCTGATCTTCGGAACCGACGTAAAGTTGGTGCGCAGTCCCGAGTAAGGCAGTTGCGAGCACTCCGGGCGCAAGGACGCGGGCAAACTCTCCCTTGCTGAAAACAGCGACGCCGAGTGGCGTGCCCACATATGTTGTCTCGCGGAGCGTGGCAAGAGAGGTTACCTGGCTGTCGGGAAGCCCCTGCTCTTCCTTGAACGACTGGGTTTGGCCGCCGGTGAAATGCAGAACGCCGCGATCCAGAGTCCCGACCCAGAGATCCGACTCATTGCCCGCCAAAGCAGTGACGTAGTAGTCGCTCAGGGTCGAGTGAAGCGGAGTAATTTGCCTGCCGTCGTAAACCAGAACGCCAAGTTTTTTGGTTCCGATTAAGAGGTGGCCGGCTGGGGTCGCGAGGATCGACGTGATTGCTCGCACGTCGGCGGCCTGAGGATAAATCTGGCGGAACGTGCGGCCATCAAACGCGAGGACTCCGTCGGCAGAGGTCGCGATCACCAGTTCCGGCTGTTTCGAATCGGCCAACACCGCAGGAGTGATTGCCACCAGAGCCGAGCCCGGAAGCTCACGGCCAACCTCGTACGACCGCACAAACTGGCCTGAGGGCTCGTACACCTGAAGGCCGGAGGGCCCGGCTATATAAAGGTTGTTCTCAAATTGTGCGACTTGGCTGAATACGGACGGGGAACTGACCGGTTCGAAGCCGCTGTTAAGCGTCGGCGCGAGGAGCCGAGTCACAAAACGAACTTCACGTTCAGCTTGGAGCCCTTTTTGCGCTGACCTCAGTACGTTCGACGCATGCCAGAACGCCACGCCCACTACTGCGGCAAGCACGAGAAGTCCTGCCACGCTCAGCTGGACCACTAACGCTTTTGGTTTTCGCACCATCGATTTTCCGGGAAGGTGAACTATAAACCGCCGAGTCACCGTTGGGAATAAAAAGCAAGAGAGACTCCAAAGCTCCGGCATCAACTACCAGAACGGTTTGCGAGCGACCGCCGACGCAGCGTTCGTGTGTCGTTTGCCACACCGTTGCAAGCTTGACACTAGAACGGTTGCGTCTTCGATGAGGAATTTGCGGCAGCCAGCGGTAATCCGGTCGCAGCGCCTCAAGGTTTCCATAGTTGTTGTAAACCAACCCCCAGGGCTTAATTGACTAGCCCGTTTCACGGAAGTAAGATTCGCGCCAGTGATTGGGCAAACCATCTCGCACTATCACGTCGTCGAGGAACTCGGCGCTGGCGCGATGGGTGTCGTTTACAAAGCCGAAGATGTGAAGCTCGGCCGCTTTGTAGCTCTCAAGTTCCTGCCCGACAACCTAGCCAAAGGCCCGCTGGCACTCAGCCGTTTTCAGCGCGAAGCCAAGGCTGCTTCTGCGCTGAATCATCCGAACATCTGCACCATCCACGAGATCGACGAGGCCGAGGGGCGAACCTTCATCGCCATGGAATTGCTGGAGGGCGAGACGCTCAAGCACCGGATCAGTGGCAAGCCTCTGGAAATCGAGACGGTGCTCGATCTGGGCATCGAGATCGCCGATGCTCTAGACGCTTCGCACGCAAAGGGCATCGTTCATCGCGACATCAAGCCCGCCAATATTTTTGTCACCAACCGCGGCCACGCCAAGATTCTGGATTTCGGAGTCGCCAAGGTCTCTCAGAACATCGAGTCCGAAGAACATCTCACTAACGCGGGAGTAACTGTGGGAACCGCAGCCTACATGTCGCCCGAGCAAGTGAAGGCGGAAGAACTGGATGGCCGGACGGACCTGTTCTCCTTCGGCATCGTTCTCTACCAGATGGCTACGGGAAAGCTGCCGTTTCAGGGAGTCAGTTCCGGGCTCATCACGGACGCTATCCTTAACCGCGATCCGGTGGCTCCCATGCACTTCAATCCCGACATTCCCGCGGCGCTGCAAGAGGTAATCCAGAGAGCCTTAGAGAAGGACAGGAACCTGCGTTATCAGCACGCGGCTGATATGCGGGCTGAGCTGCAGCGGCTGAAGCGAGATACGGAGTCAGGCAGCAGGATTGCGGAAGGAGAAACAGGATCTGCCCTGACAGCAACCAGAAGTCGCGCGTCCTCGACCAGCAAGCAAAGCGCTCAGGGTGCCTCCGTACAAACTGCTGTCCTCCGCCCCCCACGAGTCTCCAAGATCATTGACTCGCTTGCAGTTTTGCCATTCGGAAATGCGGGTGGCGATCCTGAGCACGAATACCTCAGTGACGGTATCACTGGGAGCCTCATAAATATTCTGGCAACGCTTCCGAAACTGCGAGTGATGGCGCAGAGTACAGTTTCGCGGTTTAAGGCCCGGGAAATTGACCCCCAGGCCGTCGGTCGCGAGCTTAATGTGCGCGCCGTGCTCACCGGAAGAATTAGGCAAAGCGGTGGATCGTTGCGCATCGGGACAGAATTAGTCGATGTAGCCACTGGCACTCAACTCTGGGGCGCGCAATATGATCGCAAGCCCGGCGACATCTTTGTGGTCCAGGACGAAATTTCCAACGAAATATCGGAAAAACTGCGGTTGAAGTTGACCCGAGCAGAAAAAAAGCAACTGACAAAACGCCACACAGAGGATGACGAGGCTTACCGGCTCTACCTGAAAGGTCGCCACCACTGGAACCAGTGGACCGAGGAAGGTTTCCACAAGGCGATCGAGTACTTTCAGCAGGCAGTCGAGAAAGATCCCAGCTACGCCCTAGCCTATGCTGGTTTGGCAGATTCCCACGTGCTCCTGGGATGGAACAGCTACTTGCCTCCAAAGGAAACGTTCCCGAGAGGCAAAACGGCGGCGATAACCGCACTGCAACTCGACCCAGATCTCGCCGAAGCGCATGCGTCTTTGGCGGCCGTGTTGTGGCTTCACGATTGGCAGTGGGAAGAGGCTCAGAAAGAATTCAAGCGCAGCCTCGAATTGGGTCCCACCTATGCGACTGCCAGCCATTGGTATGCCGAGTACGCGATGACCATGGGGCGACACGAAGAAGGTATGGTGAGGATGAAGAAGGGTCAGGATCTCGACCCGTTGTCGCTGATCATTAATGTCGCAGTCGGATGGGCGCTATACCATGCGCGGCGATACGACGAAGCCATCGAACAACTCCGGCGGACTGTCGATTTGGACGCCAACTACCCCGTCATCTACTGGGTCCTCGGCCTGTTGCTCAGGAGAACGGGTTGCTATGAACTGGCCATCACTGAGGGTGAGAAGGGGGTGAAGCTGTCAGGCGGCAGTCCTCTGATGCGGGCGGCTTTGGCGCAGACTCTCGGCACGGCTGGCAGGACAAAGGAAGCACTTCAAATACTCGATGAGCTGACAGAGCTAGACAAGCAAGAATATGTCGCGCCCTACTTCTTCGCCGGAATCCACATCGGCTTGGGGGAAAATGAACGCGCGATTGAATACCTGGAGAAGTGCTTTGAAGAGCACTCCCACTGGCTGATCTATCTTCATCTAGATCCCAGCATGGACGGCTTGCGCGACGACCCAGGTTTCCAAAGCCTACTGCGTCGGGTTGGCCTTCCCCCGCTGAAGACGGGCACCGCCAGCTGAAGCAAGACGCCTACTGGGTCCGATCAAGGAACTCCTCGTTCCAAGCCGTTCGAATTGCTTCCAGTTTATTTTTATCGAAGGTCTTGGAATCATCCTGAAACTCCGCCAAAGCTGTTACCCGCCGACGCAACTCGTCTAAATCGGTCGAGAGCGGATAAAGTTCAGGATGTTTTCTTGCGAGAAGCTCTCCGATCTTCTCGGCGTCGTCCCAGGTTAGTTTCTCAGGCATGAGATGCTCCTTAGAATCTGGGGGAATTATCCTACAGTTTTGCCAAGCAGAGAACCTCGCCGCAAACCCTACCTGATCGCGTTACGTCAGGCCCGTGCTCTGTCGGCTAGTTACCAACTCGCGCCGCGACCTGGGTCTGGGCCGGTTGAGGAACCGGCGGCAATCGCATTTGGATCAGGGTTTCAATCTGAGACCAAACATGGGGATCGCATTCGATGGCAGTGTGTCCCTTAAACACGAGGCGGTCGTACCACGGATAGGCACGACACTCAGTCGGCTCCTTTTCGTATGTGAAGCGGAAATTGCCAAGAATCGTGGTGCGGGATGGATCTGCTGCCCTGATCTTGGAGCGCCCGTGCAGAATACCGCCTGTCTGATAAAAGTTGACCGCTTCGGCAACGTTCGCGGGGATAAGTGAATCGTCCTCGGCATTTTTCGTGATGCTGTCAACCTGGATGGTTAGAGCAACAGGGATTCCATCTCGCTCCAGTTCGCGGGCCAGAGAGACCACGGCCGAAGCACCCCAGCTATGACCGAACAGGATGACGCGCGTCCTTTGTTTTCCTGCGTCTGTGAGCTCGCCGTTTCCTTCTCTGCCCAACCAGTCGAGGATGAATTTGTGGGCGTCTGCTCGTCGGCGATTTTCGAATATCTGAACATGCGCGCGGTTGCCGTAACTTCCCTGAATCTGTTGTGCGATCTGCACTTCTGCGTGGCGAAGGTCGTCGCTATGCACGAAACCTCCGACAAAACCAATGACTAGTGCTGGTGAGGCGCCGCTCTCCGTTGAGGCAGCGAGCTGCATTTGCGCCACCGCAGGATGGGAACTAAGAAGAACCGCAGTACATATGAGGACCTGAATGATCGTGAGGAATAGCACCGCGAGCATCTCTGAGTGGTAACTACTCGATCGCTGGTTCACCTTTGTTTCTCTGCTTTCCCTTTACGTCGCCCTGGGAGCTCGCCATCCGCGGTTACGACGCTTCCGATACTTGCCCTTCTAGTCCGACTTGCCCCTTCTTTCTCGAAAGCGAAACCAACACGGTCTTCAGAATTACGTACAGCACCGGAATAAAGAACAGATTCAGAACGGTGGAAAATAACATGCCGCCGACGATCGCGGTCCCAACCGAGTGTCGCCCCAGCTTGCCCGCTCCAGATGCGAAATAAAGTGGCAGTACGCCGAAGAGGAACGCGAACGAAGTCATCAAGATAGGACGAAGACGCAGCTCGGCGGCCTCAATGGCGGCGTTGGTGATTGTACGCCCCTGCGCGATCAATTGCTCGGCGAACTCCACGATCAGAATAGAGTTCTTCGCCGAGAGCCCGATCAACATGACCAGGCCGATCTGTACATAGACGTCGTCCACTAATCCACGTGCAGAAATGAGGAGCAGCGCGCCCAGCACTGCCATGGGCACCGCCAGCAGGATGATGAAAGGCAGTGCGAAGCTTTCGTACTGCGCCGAAAGCGTGAGATAGACGACCAAAATGCCGAGTCCAAAAATGATGATCGCCTTACCGCTGGCTTCCACTTCCTCCAGCGCCAGACCCGTCCAGCTGTAAGTCATCCCTTGCAGCATGTTCTGCTTCGACAATTCCTCCATGGCCGTCAGGCCTTGACCGGAGCTGAATCCGGGGGCGGCGGCGCCATCAATTTCCGCTGAGCGGAACAAATTGTAGTGATTGATCACCTGCGGGCCGGACGTCTCTTTCAAGGCGACAATGTTCGCCAGTGGAACCAATCCGTTGGTGTCGGAGCGCACATAGTATTGGCGCAGGTCGCGCGCGCTCATACGAAACGGCAGGTCGGCCTGCACGTAAACCCGGTACGACCGATTGTTGAAATCAAAATCATTGACGTACTCGGAACCCATGTACACGCCAAGCGCTTGCGTAATCTGATTAATGGGCACTCCAATAGCTTTGGCTTTCTCGCGATCAATCTCCACCAACTGCTGCGGATCGTTGGCCGTAAAGCTAGTGAACAAACCCTGGAGATCATGGCGCTGGTGGCTGCCAGCAACAATTTTGTGCGCGACTGTGTCGATGTCCTGCAAGGTATTGCGGCCCAGGTCTTGCAGTTCGAATTGGAATCCGCCGAAGCTCCCAATGCCATTGACCGCGGGTGGTTCGAAGGCTACCGCGATCGCTCCCGGAATGGCAAAGAGTTTCGGGGAGACGCGCGCGACAATATCGCTCGCACCGTGACCCTTACCTTTGCGGTCGTCTATGGGCTTAAGCGGAGCAAACACCAGGCCGTAGTTTGACGAACTGCCTCCGGAGAGAGAAAAGCCGGGGACCGCGAAAGTGCCGAACACGTCGGGATCGGTGAGCAGCACCTTCTCAACTTCGTGAGCGATGTTGGTGGTGTAGCTTAGCGACGCTCCCGGCGGCGCCTGCACCACGACGATGAAGTAATTCTGGTCTTCCTGGGGCACAAAGCCGGTCGGTACGTGAACATACATGTAGGCAGTCGCGCCTAAGCCAATGAAGAACAGCACAATCATCGCGTAGCGGTAGTTCAGCACCCTGCAAATGGCCTTTCCATATGCGTTCGCGAGGGCTTGAATTCCAGAACTGACACCATGAGCGAACTTCCTGTACCCGTTCGAAATCCAGCTGATGTGAGTCCAATCGAAAACTGAATATTTCTTCTCTTCACTGCGCAACAGGATGGCAGCGAGAGCTGGCGACAGGGTCAGCGCGTTAAACAGCGAAATCGCGATTGAAAACGCGATGGTCAAAGAGAATTGTTTGTAGAGAATTCCCGTTGTGCCGGGAAAGAATGACACCGGCACGAACACCGAAATAAGCACCAGCGACGTAGCCACGACGGCGCTCGCCACTTCAGCCATGGCAGCGGATGTCGCCGCATGCGGATCGGTGTGGTCTGCGTCGATGTGCCGCTGAGCGTTTTCAATGACTACGATCGCGTCGTCCACCACCAGTCCGGTCGCGAGGGTAATCCCGAAGAGCGTTAGCGAATTGATCGAGAAGCCGAATATGTTGATGAACGCGAACGTTCCTATCAGCGACACGGGTATCGTCACCGCAGGAATGATGGTGGCGCGCCAGTCCAGCAAAAACAGGAAGATCACAACGATGACGATGAGGACCGCCTCTTCCAACGTAGTGACAACTTCCTTCACCGAGTCGCCGACGACCGTCGTCGTGTCGAAGGCAATCACGTACTTGATACCCGGCGGGAACGATTTGGAAAGTTCTTCGAGCGCGGCTTTGGCCTTCTTGTCTACATCGAGCGCGTTGGCATTTGAGAGCTGCTGAACACCGACGCCGATGGCTTCGTGCCCGCTGTACATAAGATTCGTGTCGTAGCTTTCAGCGCCGATCTCCGCTCGGCCGACATCCTTCAATTGCACGATGCCGTTGCGCGTGTTTTTGAGGATGATGTTCTCGAATTCCTTTGGATCAGTGAGTCTTCCCACCACGCGCAGAGTCACCTGGAAAGTTTGTTTCGGGTCCGCGGGAGGGCGGCCCAACTGGCCGGCGGGAATTTCAACGTTCTGCTCCTGCAGGGCTGAGACCACGTCGGCAGCCGTCAATTGGCGCGCCGCTAGTTTCGTGGGGTCCAGCCAGATGCGCATGGCATATTTGCGCTCCCCGAAAATTAGAACGTCGCCCACGCCGGGGATGCGCTTCAGCGCATCCTTCACATAAACATCCAGGTAGTTGGAGATGTACTGGTTCGAGAGACTATTGTCGGGCGAGTAGAACCCGGCGGCGAAAACAAAGTTTGGATTCGCCTTGGTAATGGTCACGCCGGTGTTTTTGATTTCCTGGGGCAGGCGGCCTTGCGCGGTGGCCACGCGGTTCTGGACGTCCACGGCCGCGATGTTCAAATCGTATCCGGTGCGGAAGACGACGTTGATATTGCTGGTGCCGTCGTTTGAGCTGGTCGAGGTGATGTAATGCATCCCTTCGACGCCGTTAATCTGCTGCTCCAGTGGTGTAGTCACCGCGGACTCGACCACGCTGGCGTTGGCGCCTACGTAGTTGCTGGTGACTGTAACCTGCGGTGGCGCGAGCGTCGGATACAACGAGATTGGCAGCGTGGGGATGGAAACTGCGCCTGCCAGGATGATCAGCAACGCGCAAACTGTCGCGAAAATCGGGCGTCGAATGAAAAAATCTACCAAGGGATGTCTTCCTTCTCTGCCTACGCTGCGGCACAACGCGGCGTAAGCGGAAATCCGACTGCTTAACTGATTGGTTTTACAGGCGCGCCATCGATCAGGAACTGAATACCCGAGATGATGACTTGGTCTCCGGCCTTCAATCCGTCCATCACTGCATAGTCATTGCCGATGGTGTCGCCGAGAGTTACGGCGCGTTGTTTAGCTACGGCTCCTTTGTCCGATGCGGTTGCTACGTAAACGAACGATTGCCCTCCGATGCGAGTGACCGCAAGCACCGGAACTGTCGGAGTCGGACTCGTGCTCCACACTACTCGCGCTTTTACCAATTGCTCATTGCGGAATGTGTCCAGCGACTTGTGGATCGGGGCTTTAACCAGGATGCCCTGGATCCCGTTGTCCACCTGCTGTGAAATAAAATTGATCTTTGTCTTTTCGATCATTTCGCCGCGGCTGGTAACGATTTCTACAGGAAGACCGGGGCGAATCTCAGCCGCGCGCTCGGTTGGAATGTAGATGTACGCTTCGAGATCTGCGTTCTCGTCCACGGTGGTCAGTAATGTCTGCTGCGAAACATAGTCGCCGAGGTGGACCGGAATGTCGCCGACTATGCCTGCGAACGGCGCAGTTAGGTGGTAATACGCGAGCTCGCGCTCCTGTGTGACCCGCCCAGCCTGTGCTGACTCCCAGTCTGCTTTGGAGTTCTCGTACGCCTGCACGGCGAAGTCATAATTCTGTTTGCTTGCCACTCCACCTTCGTACAACCCCTTCTGCCGGTCCATTTCTGTCTTGTTGTAATCCAGGGTTGCTTTCTTTTGTGCTTCGGTGCTGCGTTGCTGGTCCACAGTCGCCTGCTGTTTCAGTGGATCAATCGTCATCAAAACCTGTCCGGCCCTGACGTGATCGCCGGACTTCACCAGAATTCTGGTCAGGGAACCATCCACTTGGGGCTGGATGCTAGCCGAACGCCGCGACTTGATCGTGGCCACATATTCGTCGGAGCGCGGCACGGCTGCCAGATCAA
Organism: uncultured Acidobacteriota bacterium; assembly: GCA_963839975.1. Classification (GTDB taxonomy): domain Bacteria; phylum Acidobacteriota; class Terriglobia; order Terriglobales; family Acidobacteriaceae; genus Gp1-AA145. The sequence goes on from CAWIXA010000009.1 coordinate 107,587, forward strand.
TAATTTTCGTTTTCACGGGCATCGCTTGCGGAGCCGCTTGCTTGGCCTCGGTGTTGCTGCATCCCGTGGTCACGAGGGAAATGAATAGAACCGGCAGCGCCAGCAGGACCAAAGGAACAAATGAAAACCGTTTCATCTTGGTATCCTCAACACTCTCCATTTTCACTAGAGATGCTCGCCAAGCGCGGAGGGATTCAGAACGGGTCCTCGCGATTGGTTTTCGCCGGGGTCGCAGTCCCTTAGACTCGGTCATACCTCGCCTGCCTCACCTGCCGCTTAAAGCAAAATTCGAATGCGTGTCGAGTTGCTGAAACGCGCGAATTCGCTCGGCCACTACGTCCCGCCCGGCGTACCCCAGAGCACCCCAGAGGAACCGAACAATCCTGATCGGAGTAGCGTTCAAGAACCGACATGACAAAGACATCGGTCGGATGGCTTGAGGCCAAGAATCGCAGCCGTTTCTTCCCGTTCGATTGCCCGCATGCCGCGACTACCGTTGGAGGTCAAGGGGTCAGCCTCGTCCATCAGCCTCGGGTTGACGGCTCGCACGGTGGAGAAGGCAGGAGTCGGGTGGCTCGGGTATCACGCATTTCGTCGCGGGCTGGCAACGAACCTCCGTGCTCTCGGCACCTACGACCTCACAATCAGCGAGATTCTGCGACACAGCGATGTCAAAGTGACGCGGGCGAGTTACATCAAAGCCGTCGCGCAGAAGTCGGCCGATGCGACTGATGCGGTTATCGCCCGCGCGTGAGTCTTATCGCTCGATGACGTGCGGACGCCCGACGACACGCCGATGCTTGTTGAAAAGCCGGGATACGGGATGGGGTACGGAAAAGTCGCTGATTCGCTAAACGATTGAAAGAATGGAGCCGACGAGCGGACTTGAACCGCTGACCTGCCGATTACGAATCGGCTGCTCTACCAACTGAGCTACGTCGGCCTGGATTGATTTTATCAGGACGCAAAGCCCCGTCGCGATTCAGGTTCGCTGCCTCCGCCGTGACACGCCTTCCCCATCACGCCGCAGTGGCCAGGTATTTCTCGTATTCTTCTTCCGCGCGCGCGGGCAGCAAAACCCACAGCGTATAAATTCCGAGCGCGGTTCCGAACGGCGGGTTGAGCAACGATACGAATGCCAGGATCAGTGTGCCAATGCGAGCCCACGGTTCGCGATTGAGCAAGCCCCATCCCGTCAGAAACCCGGCCACGCCCTTCGCGATGACGAAGACTCCCAAAACCATGCCCAGGGGATGGAGGAATGCAGTGGGCGCTTCGGGAGCTCCCATGTCATGCAGATGAAGAAACAAAGTGTTGGCAAGAATTATCAGAATGACTCCGCCGAGAACGCTTAGGGCGGAGAATGCGAACCAGAGAATCGCCAGTAGGCGAACATGCTCCTGCACGCGGCTGCGCCGGGGATAACCAACCGGAATGATTCCGGCACATTGTTTTCCGCATTGGCTACAAAAACTTTGGCCTGCTGCTAAAGCTGTGCCACATCCGTCGCAGAACATGTTCGCCTCCGTAACATCATTTCTTCCTAATTCAGTCTCTGGTCACTGCTTAAAGATACGAGTTGCAGACAGCCGGCGTTCCAACAATATCTCGCCGCCGCGCCCCTTTAGATGTAGAGCCACAAACGAAAAGGCCACCCCGGCAATAGGGCGGCCTCTTCTTTAAGGGAGAATAGTTCCAACGGGAGTAAACCGTCAAAACTTTCTGGCGAAATCTTATGAGTGGGGGACGGGGGTGTCAAGGAACTTTTTAGTAAATAACCGCCCTGTTTTCAATGGCTTGTATATTACTTGTTAGACTACCGGGAAGTGACTCGTTTTGAGACAAAAGGCACCTGAGCAGAGCTCAACCGGCGTTGATTGAAGAGCTTACGCCGGAATCGGGTGGTTTCTTGGCTGGCTCGGACAAGTGCATGGCAATGATTTCCAGGTGGTCGGGACGGTCAAACACTTTGTTGGGAAACAGCCGTTGAACGAGGATGCGGAAGCCGCCAAAACCGATTGAAAAGAGTACCGCGAGTCCGCAAAGAATCGCGGTCAGCAGAATCGCGCCCACGATGAGGTTGGCGGCGTTGTCGCGGCGGGTGAAATAAGTATTCTGGTTCCAGGTAACGTCGGCATCGTAGTTCACCGATGACAGCAACGCGTTGGCATCACTTCCGAGCTGCCCGCTGATCAGCACGACAATCGGCCCGGTGCGACGGACTCCGATGGGCGCATCGCCGAGTTGATGCGCAAGCTGCGCCGACTGAATCACTTCGAACTGCGCTTTCGCCAGTTGGGGCGTGGGATAGTCGATCAGCATCAACGTGGCGCCGCCGTCCGAGGTCTGGTAGTTCCCCATCAAGACCTCGGCGCCTTTGCTGAAGTCCACGTAGGAAGCGGGAAGCGGCGCTGCGGCTTTCTCCAGGCCAATCGGACCGACAACGTACTTTGTTGTATTGCTGACAAAATATTTCGCTGGCAGATACTTGAGCAGCACAGGAAGATTTCCCGAGGAACCCTGGGGCCTGGGCAAATGATCAGAGAGTTCCCGCAACTCCGCGGCTGACATGGCCGAGAGGCGATCAAAAACCGCGTCCACCATGATGTTGTCGCGAAAAAACAGCACTCGCTGATTCAGCGACGCTCCCTTGGTGCCAATTTCCTGGTTCTGCATGTCCGGGACACGGTAGTAGGTGAACGCTCCATAGGCGCCGGTAGCGTCTTCAAAGCGTGCGGCTTTGAGGGTGAGTTTGCGGCCGTCATCGCGGGTATAGGTTGCGGATTCGAAATCGGTGAACCCATATTCCTTGAGCAGGGTGGCGTTCACTGGATCGGCGGCTGCGGGATCGGCGCTGGCGCGGGTTCGCTGGATGAGCTGCCATCCAGCAAAAGCCTGCGGAAGAATCGCCGGATTCGACGCTGGAGCGGCGTCCTTCTGGGCAAGGCATACGCCCGCCAGAACCCCAATCCACAGCGCGAAAGCAGCGATAAACCGCGGAATTCTCATACCGGTGGGATGCACTACTATCCTGCTGATTAGACTACAGAGCTGAGAAGAAAGTTTCCAGCCGGGAAGCTACTGCGCCGAGACCTTTTCGACCTTGCTGGCCACTTTGACGCCGCCGAGCCCATTCACGTACCGCGAGATTCCGCGGTAAAGAGATTCGGCGATGCGCTGCCGGTATTCGGGAGACTTCAGTCGCCTTTCATCGCCGGGGTTGCTGATGAAGGAGATTTCGGCAAGGATCGACGGCATGTTGGCCCCGATCAGGACTACGAATGGAGCCTTCTTCACACCCCGGTCACGCACTCCGGAGGTCTTGGCGGCCAGCCCACTGTGCAGTGACTGCTGAACGTCGGAAGCAAATTCCCGCGACTCGTCTATTTTTTCCTTGAGCGCAATTTTCTTCACCAGGTCTTGCAGTTCGTGAATGTCCTGGTCGGAGGCGGCGTTTTCGCGGGCGGCAACTTCCAGTGCTTCCGGCGACGAGGTGAAATTCAGGTAGTAGGTTTCGACACCGCGCGCATCCGGGTCATGGCTGGAATTGGCGTGTACGGAAACGAACAAGTCGGCCTGCTCCTGATTGGCGATGACGGTGCGCGTTTCGAGCGGGATGAACGTGTCATCGCGGCGGGTGAATATGACTTCTGCGCCAAGCCGGGCCTGCAACAGTTTGCCCAGGCGCTTGCTTACATCGAGCACCAGGTCTTTTTCCAGAAGGCCGTTGGGGCCGATGGTGCCAGTGTCGTGCCCGCCGTGTCCGGGGTCGATCACGATCTTGCCGATTTTCAGGCCGAGCGCGCGAATCAGCGAGCGATCGCCGTTCGATGTTGGCTGCGCTTCGCGCATGGACTTGGCGAGAACCGCCCGACTGCTCGTTACCCCTGCGCTGCTGGTGGATACGCCCTTCGATGATTTCGCGGCAACTTTCGATGGAGCGGGATCTGCGCTATCGGATGCGTCGTCATCGTCGGCTTCGACGACGACTCTCTTGACCACGCCAGCGCCCGGTGAAGGCGAAGACTTCTGTGCGACCGGAACTACCCTGCTTGCTATGGCGGTGTCGTCAGAACTATTGGCGGTCGGGCCTTCGGCAACGGTCCTTGTTCCAGCCTTGGCACTGGCAGCTGACTGCGCGGCGGGATTGTCGCCGTTGCGCGCGTCATTGCTGCGCACATCAGTGTTACGCACATCAATAATGAGCCGGGGTGGGCTCGTCAACCAAGACGCGTTGTAGGCGGCACGGTCCGCGGTCTCGATCACAATCCGCGCCCGGCCGGGCTTGTACTGCGCCACGCGGACTTTCTTCACCAGCCCGTCGTCCACATCAAAGCTCTTGCCGATCAGTTCTGAAGACAGCCGGGTATTCTTGAGGTCAAAGAAAATCCGATTGGGATTGTCAATGCGCTGGGCATCGAACTGGACATTCTGCGCCAGTTCCACCGTCACGCGGGTGTACTCAGGCGATGACCAGTAGCGCACGGCGTTCACTCGGATTACTTTCCCGTCGCTGTCGTCGCTCGCCGCGGAAACATTATCCGGAGCGGCCCCGGCGTCGCGCGTGCCTTGCATTTTCTCCTCCGTCGAATCCGGCCTGGCGGTCGTTTTCCCGGCTTCAAGATTCTTTGAAGCGGCCGCTTGGCCCGGCCCTAGCTCAGCTCGCGCCTGTCCCGCGTACTGGCTGTGGGGATAGCGGCGAAGCAACTCTTGCAGCGCGTCGCGGCCATCCGCATCATCGCCCAGATTGTTCTTGTAGATTTTCCCGATGGCGAGCAACGCTGCAATTCGATGCTTGCTGCCAGGATATTCCCGGCGGAGGAATTTGTATTCGCGGAGGGCTGAGTTGAGCGCGTTGTCGTCATTGAAGCGGCGGCCCATTTCGGCGGTGATTTCCGCTACCGCGAATGCGCTGTCGTCGGCTTTGGTGGAAGTCGGAGCTTCGAGAACCACCAGCCGGTACGAAGCAACTACGGTTTCGTACTCGTGGCGGGAGCGCGATTGTTCGGCACGAGATTCCAGGGTTTCGTGCTGCGACTCAGCTTTGTTGAACTGGGTGTCGGCCCAAGACTGTGAACGATGCAGCGCGTGGGCATATCCCACCGTGAGCATGGCGCAGATCAGCGCCCCGAAGATTCTTGGGTGGGCATTGCCCAGCTTGCCAATAACGCTTTTCAAATCGCGACCCTGAGAGAGACTTCTGTTTCCGCGCTACTCGTTTTCCGCGCTACCCTAAGATGCCTTAGTCGGTGTTGCTGATGTAAAGCACACCCCGCGCGTCCCTTTGCACTTTTACCGGCTCCCGCGAGGCCCCCCCGAAATACGTGTCGCTGCCGAGGTTTCCGCCGTAGAGTGTTGTGATGCGCCGCACATAGTTCCGCGTTTCAGCGAAACGCGGAATGCCCGCGCTTCGCGCCACCGCGCCGCTGCCGGCGTTGTAGGCTGCAAGGCTCAGCGGAACATTCCCGTTATAGCTCTCCAGCAAGCGCTTCAGGTGCCGTACCCCGGCATCAATGTTCTCTTCCGGGTTGAAGGGGTTGCTCACGTTCAGCTGACGAGCGGTCTGCGGCATGAGCTGCATCAATCCCATGGCGCCCTTGCGGGAAACCGCATTGGGATTGAAGTTCGACTCCACCTTCACCAGCGCGCGCACCAGGTTCGGATCCACGCTGTGGCGGGTGGCCGCCTTGTCGATCGCGGCGTCAATCTCCCTTGGTGTAAACCCACTCCGAGCGGCTGAGTTTTGCTCGGCGGACGGCTTGCCGAGGAACTCGTCCACTTCCGCGGCAGCCGATTTTGCAGCTCGAACGTTGGCGTGCGGGACCGGTTTCCAGCAGTGGTCTGTGGTACTCCAAAAAACCAGCTTGCTCTGCTGGGTGCGGAACGTCTGCTTAGGCGCCGAAGCCACAACGTCGTTTACGTACACTTTGTGGCCGGTCGGATCTGTGGTGGGTGTAATCGGGGCATCCGTAGCCGCCTGCACGCAGGGCGTGACGGAAAGGAGGGTCGCGATAGCTGTGGTGGCTGTCGTCAGAATTGCGAGTTTCAGGCGTCTGCGCATACCGGGTCAGTGCTTTCCCAGAGGCTGAATACACCTCTGCGCCTACCTTCCCGGAACCTGACGGAGAATTCCTACCAGAGTGGATCGATTATAGGCTGGCCGGAGGGGAGGGACAATCTACCAAAGGGGAATAGAACCACCGTAGTAATTTCATGGTAACCACGGAGAATCAGCCACTTAACGTGGTGCCTATAGTAATCATCAGCACTATTGATGGAGAACCATCCAGTTTTGATCGACGACGAAACGGCTGCCGCGCGATTTGGACAATTGCCGCCGCTATCTGCATTTGCAAACCGAATTAGGCAGATTCGTGATTCGGGGTCGCCCCCGATGCTCTGCCCAAACTAGCCCTTTGTTTTCTTTAAGCAAAATCTTTGCTTATCGCTTCGATAAATTTCTCTTTTCAAAGTTTCTCTAATCGCAGCAAAAAAAACAATCAATTGGACACTCCCTCCTAGACACAATAACTTGCAATCACTTCGCGGGCACGTTCCAGGTTTAACCACCAAGCCTGCACGGGAGGAAAAACGAGCTCTTATCATGAAAAAAACTTCACGTCTTAGCCTTGTTCTCGCCTTAGCCCTGATCGCCTCGCTGTTTGGGGCGACCGCCACCTCTGTGGCGCAAACTTCCCCTACCACTACGCCAGACACTTCGACTCCGGCAGCACCGGCAACACCGCCTGCAGCCGCACCGGCACCTCTGCCCATGCCCGCGATGACGGGCCCGCTGGCAACGGCGGTTCCTCATGAGATTGCAGCGGGCCCGTTTGGAAAAGTGGAGGTTACGGGTATCTTGAGCGGCATGGGCTCGATCGAATCAAATGCTGTTGCAGGCGATCCGGATTCGCATTGGGACGTAAGCAATGCTCAGATCTTCATCCAAAAGACCTCTGGCGTCTTTCAATTCTATCTGCAAGGCGGCGCCTACAACCTGCCAGCTTTGGGAACACCGTTCCTTTCGACGGGCGACACGGTAAGACACGTCTATGGCGCGTTCCCGCAAGGCTATCTCAAACTGGTTAAGGGCAATTTCAACGTAGAGATCGGCGCGCTGCCGACGTTGATCGGGGCGGAGTACACGTTCACGTTTGAAAATATGAACATCGAGCGTGGCATTTTGTGGAACCAGGAGAACGCCGTCAATCGCGGCATCCAACTCAATTACGCCCACAAGAAGCTGACCACAGCATTCAGCTGGAATGATGGCTTTTACTCCAACCGTTACTCATGGTTGTCGGGGTCGTTGGCTTACGCCTTCAATGCCGCGAACACCTTGGCATTCGTAGGCATGGGCAATGCAGGAGCCTACGCAAAGAACACGCTTGCGACTCCTCTATACCTAAACAATTCACAGATCTATAACGTCCTCTACACCTACAGCAAGGGAGCTTGGGTGATCAACCCATACTTTCAGTACACCGACGTGAAACAGAATGCGAGCATCGGAATTCTTGCGGGCGCCCACACGACCAGTGGCGCTCTCCTGGTTACGCGCAATTTCAAACACGGAGTATCGCTGTCCGCCCGTCCCGAATACCTCAAGTCGAGTGGAAATGTCTTAGACCCCAACGCTATCAACTTGTTGTATGGCCCGGGTAGCGGCGCGTTCGCATTCACCGTCACCCCGACTTACGTCAAGGATGGCTTTTTCATTCGCGGCGACTTCTCGATCGTTCACGCTACTGACTCCACGCCGGGCTTGGTTTTTGGCAGCTCTGGGACCGATACCAACCAACCGCGCGGCGTACTTGAAGCAGGCTTCATGTTTTGATGGCTCTAAATACGGCTTGAACGGCCAGGAAGACAGGTAGCAGGCTTCTTGGCCGGTAGTTTCGTGGTGTTGTTGCAGTAGATCGACATGCGGACTGGTTTGGAGCGCGCAACCTCCTGCCATGACCACGATGGTTTTCAAGCCAGTCCGCGCCAGATCCTGAGAGGAGCATCCACGTTGATGCCCAACTTCACTCCGCGATCGGTTCAGCAAGACCCAAAGGCAAAAATTTTTAGTAAACGATTCTGTTAAACCCTAAGGAGAAAACCAAATGGCCGACGATGCTGTCGAGATGAAACCGACGTTAGGTTTGACCGGATTGACAATGAACGCTATGGCGCTCATTGCACCCGGCGCGTTTCTTTGGCTGACTTTTTACATTCAGGCAACCACCGGCAACACCGCTCCGGCAATGTGGATCGGAATCGTCATTGCCTTGCTGCTGTGCCTGGCCACCGCAGTCTGTTATGCGGAAATGGCAAAGCTCTACCCCGGAACCGGCAGCTCGTATTATTTCGCCGAACAGTCGTTTCTGAGCCATGAGACGGCTTGGAAGTATGCCCGCCTCTCAAAGTTCATTGTCGGATGGGCCTCTCACCTCTACTACTGGATCTATCCCGGCGTGATGGTAGGCGTCATGGGAATCCTGTGCGGCTACCTGGTGGGAACCCTGTGGCCGAACTTCATGAGCGCGTCCAACCCGGGGCCGGCCTTTATGGTTGCCGTGGCTGTGGTCTTCTCCTTCCTGGTCGCATACATTGCCTACCGCGGTGTAAACGGCTCAACCTCGGTAAATATTGCGATCAACGTGATCCAGATCAGCGCCCTGCTGGTGTTCTCCGTCATGGCGCTGAGCTACCGCATGAACCATGCTCCGGGCAGCGAGGGCTGGCAGTTCGACTCGACCTCCGGCAACGCCTATTCCTATGAGTTCGCCACCACGTCGTCCATGGTAAACGGCGTCGCGACTGACACCGTAGTCAGGGACGCAAACGGTGTTCCACAACCCAAGCTCGATGCCAGCGGGAAGCCTGTTCCCTTCCACGTCACCTATCCCGCGACCGACAGCAACGGCGCCTTCCTGACCCATCCCAGCGCAAAATCGGTGGTCGGAATCCACAACTTCGGATGGGCTTTCGTGCAAGCCACAGTCGCGATTCTGATTCTGGTCGGCTTCGAATCGGTGACGGCGATGGGAGGCGAAGCCAAGAATGCCAAACGCGACGTCCCGATAGCGGTCATAACCTCTCTATTGGTGCAGGGGGCGTTTTGTTATCTGATCGAGTATTTTGCCGCCAATTACTTCCTGAACAGTGGGTACACGGCGGCGAGCGCGTCCGGTTCCGCGGCTCCGATTGGCGACATGATGGTGTTGGTGGGAAACCAGCTTTTCAACGGACACGGACGGGCTTTCATGCTGGTGGAAGCCTTCACCGTGTTCCTCGCCATCATCGGAACCACGCTCTCTTGCATGAACACCGGAGCGCGTGTGACCTATGCGATGGGCAAAGACAAAGAACTGCCTGACAGCATGGGCGCGCTGCACTCTGGAAATCTGACTCCCCACCGCGCGATCTGGACGCTGGCCGTCATTTCCGCCATTGTCGGGTCGTTGGCCGTAGTCATGGCTTTCGGGGACGCTGGAGCCCCTCAGGACGCCGCCATTCAGGCGCTTCCGCACGGCTTCTGGTCCAGCTTCGGATATACCACCCACGACAAGATGGCAGCTTTGCCGAACTCGTTGTTGACGGTAACGCTGGCCTCGAACTTCGGAACCTTCCTGCTGTACATGCTGAGTTGCGCGACCTGCCTAGTCTGTTTCCACAAGCATCCGCAATTCAAGGTTGTGCGACATCTAGTCATTCCGCTCTTCGGACTGCTGGCTAACCTGGCTTGTATGGCGTTCTACGTGATCGGGCCGTTCATGGGGTACGGCACGAAAATGGAGCCACTGCTGGCCTTGGGGATAGCGGGAGTATGGGGCGTTTACGGCCTCGTTTACTTCCTGCGATCCAGTAAGGCCACAGGGAGAACTACGCTGGTCCAGAGCAAGGCTGGAGCAGCGTGAGACGTAATCGAACCAAGTAGCTGTGACCGGGGGCGGAGCTAAAGACTCCGCTCCTTTCGGATAGCAAACATGCTACAAAGTCATCGAGGGGTATCGTACAGCGCCGCCAGGAGCAATCTTTCTCCTGGCGGCCAACCCTTTTCTGGAACCTCCATGCTCGAGCTTGAGTTTGCGCAGCTTTCTGACCCGGGAAAGGTGCGCGGACACAACGAAGACTTTATCGGTTACGCCGAACCCGGCACGCCGGAGCATGCGCGTAGCCACGGCTGGCTGTTTGTGTTGGCCGACGGGTTAGGCGGGCACGATCGCGGCGAAGTGGCGTCTCAGTTGGCAGTAGACACGTTGGTTTCGACTTTTTACGCCTCGCCTGCGGGTGAAGTAGCGCGGGTCACTTTGCAGCGTCTGGTGCAAGACGCCAATTTGAAGATTTCAGACTGCGCGGCCGCCACCGGCCCCGGTGGCAGTTCGATGGCGACGACTCTGGTCGCCTGCCTTCTTCGCCATGATCGCGCCACCGTCGCCCATGTGGGTGACTCGCGCTGCTATCTGATTCGCCGCGGACACGCCAGCGTTCTGACCCACGATCACACGCTGGTGGGTGAGCAGGTGCGCATGGGTATCCTCTCGGAGGAAGAAGCCAGGAAGTCAGAAAAGCGGCATCAGCTGAGCCGCTCGGTTGGCAACGGCTTGTTCGTGAATGCGGACATTGACGAGCACCAGTTGCTGCCGGGAGATGTTCTGCTGCTTTCGAGCGACGGCTTGCACGGCTCGGTCACGCCGAAAGAAATTGCGGCGATCGTTTCTCGCTTCCACGATCTTCAGGAAGCGGCGCGGACTTTAGTCTCTCTGGCCTGCGAGAAAGACGGCGGCGATAACATCAGCGTGCAGCTCATACGCATCAAGGGAGTCGAGCGCGTGGGCATGTATCGCGGGAGACCCTATAAACTCCGCTGATTTCCCTTCCCTACTCCCGGCCAACTTTTACGTACTCTTTACGCCGCTTCTGGCATGATGAAGTAGTGTATTCTCGCTTGAATCCCCATCCATGACCACACTCCGCGCGGGCGAAAAACTCGACCACTATCTGATTGAGAGCGTGGTGGCGCGTAGCGGCATGGCGTCGATCTTCCGCGCTACAGACGAACGCACCGGGAAAACCGTGGCCATCAAGATTCCACATCCGGAGATGGAAGCCGACCCGGTTTTTTATGACCGCTTCCGCCGCGAACAGGAAATTGGCGAGAAGCTCGATCATCCCGGCGTCATGAAGGTACTGCCCAACAGACGATCACAGCCAGTTCTACATGGCAATGGAATGGGTAGACGGGCGGCTGCTGCGGCAACTGATGAACGAGCAGAAGAAGTTTCCGCCAGGAACGAGCGGTGAAGCTCGCGCTCCAGATTGCGGCTGCTCTGGAATACATCCACAGCCACGGCGTGGTGCACCGCGATCTGAAGCCGGAAAACATCATGGTGGACAAGAATGACCAAATCAAGCTGATTGATTTCGGCATCGCGGCCAATGTGGGATCGCGCCGGCTCACTTTCGCCAATTTTTCTCAGACCATGGGAACGCCGGACTACATTTCTCCGGAGCAAGTGAAGGGGAAGCGCGGCGATGCCCGCAGCGACATCTACGCGCTGGGCGTGATGCTCTATGAAATGCTGACCGGCAAGGTGCCGTTTACCGGAGCAAATGCGTTCATCATCATGAATGACCGGCTCCTCAATAACCCGGTTCCGCCGCGGGAATTGGATCCGAGCATCTCTCCGCAGCTTCAGGAAATCATCTACCGCGCTCTGGAGCGGGAGCCCGCCAAGCGCTATCCCTCGGCACGGGAGTTCGCTCAGGATCTGGAACACCAGGACAAAGTCGGCGTAGCGGATCGCGACGAACTGACCAACTGGAAAGAGCGCAAGCAGCCGCGGACGCGGCAGATCCTGTTTTATGTCGCCATGGCGCTGATCCCGATTGTGATTTTTGCGATTATGCTTTGGGTGGCGAAGCATACGTAAACCGGCTCTTGGCTCCTAGGTTCTTGGCTCTTGGCAGAACCGAAGCAAGAGCCAAGAACCAAGAGCCAAGAGCGGTTTTGTTAGAATTCGCGCATGCCCCAAACCAGCACGTCCCGCGCCCGGAAAATCAAGCTTCTGCTTTTTGATGTGGATGGGGTGCTCACCGATGGCAAGATGTTCTTCGTGCCTACCACTCCGCAGAAACATAGTGGCCCGGGCGAACTGAATCTCACGAGTCAGGGATCGATCGAGATAAAGGGATTTCACGCGCACGACGGCGTCGCGATTTCTCTGGCGCGTGTGGCCGGGATCAAGACCGGACTGATCACCAAGCGTGCCTCGGAAACCGTGGCGGTGCGCGCGTCGCGATCTTAAGCTCAACCACATTCGTCAGGGAATTCAGGACAAGCTGGGAGCCTTCCGCGAGATTCTGGCGCAGGAAAAACTCACCGCAGCGGAAGCATGTTTTGTAGGAGACGATGTGATTGATCTGCCGGTGATGTGGAATTGTGGGTTCGCGGTTGCTGTGGCCAACGCCCGCGAGGAAGTAAAGCGAGACGCGCACTATGTCACCAAACATCGCGGCGGGGACGGCGCGCTCGCGCGACGCGGTCGAATTCATCTCTGAAATCCCAGGGCAGATTGAAAAAAGTGGTAGAAGAATACGTAGGCGCCGATAACAACGAGAGCCAATGAGTTCTGGTATCAGGCACGAGCGACGGGCTTCAAGCTAACAGCTAGAAGCTAAGAGCTAGAAGCTTTCATGCACAAGACCGGCGAAAAAGTCGTCCGCATTGAGGCGCAGGCGCTACAAAACCTGGCCGACCGCATTGCAGGCGAGATGGCGGACGCGTTCAACCGCGGCGTGGAGATTCTCTTCGCCTGCGGCGGACGCGTCGTGGTGACCGGGATGGGCAAGAGCGGATTGGTCGCGCGCAAAATCGCGGCGACGCTAAGTTCCACCGGAACGCCGGCGCTGTTCATGCATCCCGTGGAAGCGCTGCATGGCGATCTGGGAATGCTGGCCCGTGGAGACGTGGTGATGGCACTCTCCGCCAGCGGCGAGACGGAAGAAATTCTGCAACTGCTGGCGACGATCAAGCGCCTGCGGCTTCCACTGATTGCGGTCACGTGTGATGAAGCCGCAAGTGTGACGCGGGCGCCCTCGCCCGCGACTCTGCCGGCCGCGACAAAACAGTCCACGCTGGCCGTCGGCCGCCGACGTTTCCCTAAGCTGCGCGATCGCCGAAGAGGCCTGCACCCTGGGCCTGGCGCCAACCGCCTCGACCACGGCCATGCTGGCGCTGGGCGACGCGCTGGCTATGGCGCTCGCAGAGAAGAAAGGCTTCAAAGAAGAAGACTTCGCGAATCTGCATCCCGGAGGGAAACTGGGCAAACGTCTGGCGCGAGTTGCGACCTTGATGCATTCCGGCGACGCCGTTCCCCGGGTGACTCCGCAAACGAAAATGCCAGATGTAATTTACGAGATGTCGCGCAAGAAGCTGGGGGTTACCGCGGTGGTTGATGGTGACAAACTTGTGGGCATCATCAGCGACGGCGATTTGCGACGCCTGCTCGAGCGAAAGGGAAAAGACGCACTCGATCTCACCGCGGGAGAAAGTATGACTCGCAATCCAAAGACGATCTCCAGCAAGGAATTTGCTGCCACCGCGCTGGCGATTATGGAAGAACGGAAGATCACCTCGCTCGCGGTGGTTGACGACGGCAAACTGGAAGGCATCGTTCACCTGCACGATCTGTGGGGAACGGAAATGGTGTGAACCTGCGCTTGGCTGTTCGTTCTTGGCTCTGGCCCGGTGCGAAACTCGTGCAGCCAGAGCACAGCCCCCGACAAGAGCCAACAGCCAAGAACCAAGAGCCGCTTTTCTATGACCTGGCAAATCTGGCTGGCATTCGTTGTGGTAGAAGGCACGCTCTGCATCACGCCGGGGCCGGCGGTGCTCTTCGTTCTTTCGCAGGCGATTCAGCGCGGGCCAGGAAAATCGGCTTGGGGAATCGGCGGAATTCTTTGCGCCAATACTATGTACTTCGCGCTTTCAGCGACCAGCCTGGGCGCGGTGATTGTGGCGTCCTACAAACTTTTTTTCCTGATCAAATGGCTGGGGGCAGCATATCTGGTTTATCTGGGTTTACGCAGTCTTTTTGGCAAGGCGACGATCATGGCGTTGCCGGAATCGAAGGAGAGTTCGCGCAGTGGTCCGCGAATTCTGCGCGACGGATTCTTTTTGCAGGCCGCGAACCCCAAGGCCCTGCTATTCTTCACTGCCATCCTGCCGCAATTCATCGACGCCCACCACAACGTCGTTTTTCAGATTTTGGTGCTGGGGATCACCTCGGTGGTGGTGGAGTTCTTCGTTCTCTCGGTTTACGGCCAGTTGGCTGGGCGTGCGCTAGCAACAGCCCGAAGTCCGCGCTTTGAGAAAGTGACGAATAGGATTGCGGGGTCGCTGCTGATCGGGGCGGGGATTGGGTTGGCGAGGTTGAGACGAACTTGATGTCCGGAAGACTCCCGGACTCTGAAAGAACCGTGGAAGAGCAGCCATTTATGGCCGCGATAGCGGGTAGGCGTGGGACGCCCTTTAGGGCCGGTCAGGGACTGAAGTCCATCACGTCAGGCTGTCGCTCGAACGCGGCTCTGAAGAGCCACTCTTCCACGGGAGGCTGAGATACAATTCGCTTTATGTACCACTACGACCCTGCTATTGCCCTCGAGGAACTCAGCGAAGAAGCTATCCTTCCCAACCCAGTCCGGGTGCGCGACATGATTCTGCGCCAGCGCCTAACACCCGAGCATTCTCTAGAATTGAACCGGCTGTTCGTTGAGTATCAGAAGTTTTTTGGCGAGGCGCAAAAACTGGGCAAGGAAATTCTGAGGCAGTTGGCGGCCTGATTCGCACTCGCGGACTGACTACTTCCCTGCCTTCAAGCCGCACGCCGAAAAGAAATTGCGTGCGAGCGAAGAAGTCTCGTCCAGGAAAGGCTGTAACTGACCGGGATCTACGGTTTTGTTTCCGCGATAGAGAAGCAGCGTGAATCCGCTGCCCTCGAAGTGCCAGCCGCCGTCCGGGGAAAGGCCTTCGAGAAAAGACAACAGGGCAGGAGCAAACAACACCCTAATCCCGTCTTTGTCGTCGCCACTCAAGTGATAGAGGCGGGAAAACTCTGGGTTGGAATCGAAGTCGATGTCGCTGTGGGTAAACACGTCTCCCACGCGGTCAAAAAAGCCCTCGCGGTGCAGATCGAAAATCGGCAACGGCAAACCTTGAGTGAAGGCGGCGACGGTCTGAGTGTAGGTGCTGGAGCTTTTCCCGGTGCTGATGGTGTAGGAGTAATCGAACAGGCTGACTTCGAAGCCGGCCGCGGAACCGTTCATGATGTTGCGGAAACGGCGTGAGCCTCCGCGCCGAAATAGGGCGGTCCGCACAGAGAGGGCGCGGGTCTCATCGTTGCCGAAGAAATTGAAGCCGATCTGCTGGGCGGCCGCTTGCATGGCCAGGGCGCGTTCGCGGGCCTGTTTCCGCTGAAAAAGAAAAATTACAACTACCATAACAGCTACGCCCGCAAAAATCACCCAGACCATAGAATTAGAATTTTGCATCTTTCAATCCCGCAACGAACCGCGGTCTGCTGAATCGTCGGTTCGCGAATTATACCTTTCACACCCTGTGCCACAATCTCGCGCAATCCACGTTACAATAACGGATTCCACTCTCATTTGGGACTTTTCTTATGCATCGCTGGTCACAGCTTTTTATTCCTACCCTGCGCGAGGCCCCGGCGGATGCCGAGGTCGCGAGTCACAAGTTTCTGGTGCGCGCGGGATACATCCGCCAACTTGCGGCAGGGATTTATTCGTATCTTTTCTTCGGGCAGCGGTCGTTCAACAAGATCATGGGCATCGTCCGCGAGGAGATGGACCGCATCGGGCAGGAGTTTTATTTGCCGGCGCTGCATCCGCGCGAGCTCTGGGAGGCCAGCGGGCGCTGGTCAGTGATGGGCGACAATCTGTTCCGGCTGAAGGACCGGAAGGGGGCAGAGCTGTGCCTGGCCATGACGCACGAAGAGAACATGACCGAGATTGCCCGCAAGGAACTGCGCAGCTACAAGCAACTGCCGCAAATCTGGTACCAGATTCAGTCCAAATTTCGCGACGAGCCGCGGCCGAAGTCCGGGCTGCTGCGGGTGCGGCAGTTCATGATGAAGGATTCGTATTCTTTCGACATCGATGCCGCCGGGCTGGACGTTTCCTACCAGAAGCATCGCGAAACCTACTGCCGAATTTTCGAACGCTGCGGCCTGAATTATCTGGTCATCGACGCGCACTCGGGTGCTATGGGCGGATCGCAGTCAGAAGAGTTCATGGTTTACACACCGGCGGGAGAAGATCAGGTCGTAAGCTGCGCGAGTTGCAAGTACGCGGCCAACTTGGAAAAGGCGACGTCGAAGCTGGGGCCGGTTGCTGATCTTGCGCCCGAAGGTGATGGCAAGCCGCTGGAAGTGCATACGCCGGGGCAGAAAACGATCGAGGATGTGGCGCGGTTTCTCGGCGTTTCGCCGAAGAACAAGATCAAGACACTGGCGCTGATGATCGACTCGAAAGACGAGAAGACGGGCAAGACAGTTTCGCGCGAAGTCGTGGTGCTGATGCGCGGCGATCACCAGTTGAATGAGGCCAAGCTTTCCACGGCGCTTGCGGGCAAGGAAACACGCCCGATGCAGGAAGAGGAAATCCGGCAGTTGTTTCGTTCGCCCGCAGGATTTCTTGGGCCTTTAGGAATCGAGTGGGCGAAGGACATGAAAGGCACCGGCCCGATTCTGCTGGTGGATAAAGCCCTCGAAGGCCGCAGGAACCTGATCGCCGGCGCCAACAAAGAGGACTACCACGTCAAAAACATCACTCCGGGAGAGAATTTTCAGCCCACTGCTTACGCCGACCTTCGCGCGGTGGCGACTGGCGACGCCTGCCCGAACTGCGGCTCTCCTTTGCGCATGGATACGGCAGTCGAAATCGGCCACATCTTCAAGCTTGGTCAGAAGTACACGACCTCCATGGGTGCGCGGGTGCTCGATAAGAACGGTAAGGAAGTGACGCCGATCATGGGAAGCTATGGGATTGGGATTGAGCGCATCCTGACGGCGGCGGTGGAGCAGAGCAACGACGAGAATGGCTTCTGGCTATCGCCGAAGATTGCGCCGTTTGAGATCATCGTTACCCCCACCAACGTGGGCGACGAGAAGATCAAGAGCACGGCAGAAGCCATCGCCAGCCGCCTAGAGGCAGCGGGCTATGACGTATTGCTCGATGACCGCGACGAGCGGCCGGGAGTCAAGTTCAAGGACGCGGATTTGGTCGGTATCCCCTTTAGAATCAATGTCGGAAAGAAGGTTACCGACGATACTGTAGAAATCGTTCAACGCTCGACTCGCAAATCCGAGGATGTTAGCATCGGCGCAGTTACGGAATATTTTCAACGAGTTCTGGGCCCGGCGCAGCTTTGACCTGAGCGCTCGGCAGCCCGGTGGAGCGTTATGGCCAGTTTTAAAATGTTTCTCGGGATTTTCGTTATTGTGGTCGGCGTTTACGCGTCCGCCAAGCTGATTCCGCCTTACTTCGAGAACTATCAGTTCCAGGATGCGGTCAAGGATGAGGCCACCCACGACACCTACGCTCCCAAGAGCGAAGACGATATTCGCTCCGCCATCTTCAAGAAGGCACAGGAATACGATATTCCGGTCCGGCAAGAGGGCATCCAGGTAAAACGCGAGGGTTCCCAGTTCAACGGAAGCATAATCATTCACGTTCCTTACGTGGTGCACATCGACTTCCCGGGATACCCGCTAGACCTGAACTTCGACGCGTCCACGGAAAACAAGAGCGTTTTCTAAGGGCCTGCGAACCATGGCCCTCGTTTAGAATAGAAAGTGCTGTCTCCCGTTTAGGGGGCAGATTCCGTCAACGAATTCTCGCGCCACCTCATCTCTCTGGCAGTAACATGAGTCATCTAACCTCTAAGGGGTAAACTGGCGAGGGAATTGTCCGCCTCACACCGTGGCCATCAAGCTGAAAATTCCGGGCAAGAGCAAACCTGGCGGCAGCGGCAGCCGGCGTGATCCTGTCCTGCGCTTCGCCCTTGGCACCTTCCTGGTTTTCTCGGCAATTTTTGTGGTGATCTTTTCGTATTTCTACGTAAAGTACGACCGCATTATTACCCGCCGCTTCGAGGAACCGGTCTTCGCCAATGCGGCCAAAATCTACGCCACCCCTCCCACCCTGACTGTCGGGGAAAAGATCGAGGTCAAAGAGATCGCCGCCGAGTTGCGCCATGCCGGCTATTCGGAGAAAAGCGGCGAGTCCACGATGGGCAGCTACAACGTGACCGCAAATACCATCGCGGTTCAGCCGGGGCCGGGTTCCTATCACAACCCTGAACCGGCAGTCATTCGGATCAGCGACGGCAAGGTGGCGAGCATCAGTGGGAATGGCAACCAGCTTGAGGCTTACGAGCTTGAACCGGAAATGATCACTTCGTTGTTCGAGGGCGACCAGCGATCCAAGCGTCAAGTGGTCCACTACAACGAGATACCCAAAGTGATGGTGGACGCGGTGTTGGCCATCGAAGACCGGAGATTCTTCGAGCACAGCGGCGTGAACTTTGTCCGCATGATTGGGGCGGTTGCCGGAGATGTCAGCCGGAGGCTGGGATTAAGCCATCAGCGGTACGAAGAGGGCGGCTCGACCATCACCATGCAGCTCTCGCGCGGGTTTTTCCTTACCCCCGAGAGGACCGTCAAGCGCAAGCTGACCGAGATGTTGATCTCTGAGGAACTGGAGCAGAAGTTCACCAAGCAGCAGATTCTAGAGTTTTATGCGAACTGGGTGCCGCTGGGGCAGCGCGGGTCGTTCGCCATCAGCGGATTCGCCGAAGCGTCACGGACCTATTTCAATAAGGACCTGAAAGACATCACATTGCCGGAGGCCGCGCTGTTGGCCGGCATCATCCAGGGGCCCAGCTATCTTTCGCCCTACCGGCATCCCGAGCGCGCCACCGAGCGCCGAAATGTGGTGCTCGACAGCATGGTGGAAACTCACGCCATTACCCGCGAGCAGGCGGACAAGGCGAAGGCCACGCCTCTGAAACTGGCGCCGCCGAACGTCGAGGCCAGCGACGCGCCGTACTTTGTCGATCTGGTGCGCGACACGGTCATTGGCAAGCTCAATGAGCGCGAGATGAACGACCAGGCGTATCGCATCTACACCACGCTTGATCCTGATCTGCAACGAGCCGCGGCGCAGGCGGTGGAGACCGGAATCAAGCTGGTGGACGATCAGGTGACCAAGCGCCGGACCCATCGCGTGAAAGTGGGCAAGAAGTTTGAGACCCAGGTGGATCAAGGGCCGGAGGCGCAGGTCGCGCTGGTTGTCCTCGACCCGCACACTGGCGAGGTCCTGGCGCTGGTGGGCGGACGAAATTACGGATTCAGTCAGTTGAACCACGCAGTCGCCAAACGTCCGACGGGGTCGATCTTCAAGCCGTTTGTGTACGCCGCCGCAATGAATACGGCCCTCGATGGAAGCACTCAGGTGCTGACACCGGCCTCCATTGTTCCCGACCAGCCGAGCACCTTCGCTTATGGCGATCAGATTTACGAGCCGCGCAATTACAAAGAGGAATACCACGGCGACGTCACAGCGCGGTATGCGCTGGCCATGTCATTGAACAACGCCACGGTGAAGCTCGCCGAAGAAGTTGGATACGACAAAGTTGCCGACCTCGCCAAGTCCGCCGGCATTACATCCGTGAAAGCCACGCCAGCCATGGCGTTGGGCGCGTACGATGCTACGCCGCTGGACATGGCCGCCGCTTACACAGTGTTTTCGAACAATGGCGTGCGGGTTTCGCCGACCATGGTGAAATCGGTGCGGACGGCGGATGGCGATCCGGTGATGAACTTCAGTGCGGAGACGCAGCCCGGTGCTCGATCCGCGCGTGGCTTACGTGATGACCGACATGATGGAAGGCGTGATTAATAATGGCCTTGGTTTTTCGGCGGTGCGAGCGCGTGGCTTCCAGCAGCCGGCGGCTGGGAAGACCGGCAGCTCCCACGATGGCTGGTTTGCCGGCTACACCTCGAATCTGTTGTGCATCGTTTGGGTCGGGTTCGACGACTACAGCGACCTCCACTTAAGCGGAGCACAGACAGCGGCCCCCATCTGGACCGAGTTCATGAAGAAGGCGTCAGCGCTGCCGCGCTATTCAAACATGCAATCGTTCTCGCAGCCCTCAGGCGTGGTGGACGTGCAACTCGACAAAGTTACGAATCTGCTGGCAACGCCCGCGTGTCCACAGACTTATACCGCAGCCTTCATTGTCGGAACCGAACCCACCAGCACCTGCGACCAGGGCGCGGGGGTGAAAGGCGTGCTATCGAGGATCTTCGGCTTGGGCAATCAGCAGCCGCAGCCGCCTCAGAATGGCCAGCCCGCGGAGCAAAAGAAAAAGGGATTATTGGGCAAGTTTGCGGGTATTTTTAAAGATGACAAGCAGTCTAACGCCGTTCCCAAGCCACCGGATGCAAGCAGCAGCTCGCATTGAATCATGCGCTGGACTGGTTTCTTGCTGAACTCGGAAGGCTCTCCGCGTTCTTTGTGCTTGAAAGTTTGTGACTTCTCCTGATATTTAAGCAAGAAGGAAGTTAATCGCAAAGCCGCCAAGGGCAGGCCGAAACCAGGAACCATCAGGGCTCCGACGGTGTCTATAGTTTCAGGTTTGTTAGCTGTGCCGTGTCCGGTTCGCGAAGTGAGGTGACCGTGCCGTTTCCTGGAGTGTTTCCCCGCCGAGTACTCCCGCTTCTGGTTCTGTGTCTTTTCATCCCGGTTGCTTCGCGGGCACAACTGTCAGAACTGGATCAGATTCAGATTGCGCCGCCGATGAGCCAGGTGCAGCCGCCCCCCAAGGGCGCGACCGCCACCGAGCTGGAAAAGCGAGGCGACGAACTGCGCGCCCAGAAGGCCTATCTGGACGCTCTGGACTACTTCCATGCCGCCTTAGCCAAGTCGCCGGATAATCCGCAGGTCATGAACAAGATCGGGATTGTGGAGATCTTTCTGCAGCGTTACCACGAGGCCACGAAGAACTTCGAGCAGGCGCTCAAGAAAGACCGCAAGTTTGCCGAGGCGTACAACAATCTGGGCGTGGTGGATTACGAGCGGAAGAAGTATAGTGCCGCTCTTAAGCAGTACAAGAAAGCCATCGATCTGTCGCCTGATTCGCCTTCGTTCTACTCCAACCTGGGCGCAGCCCATTTTGCCCGCAAGGATTTCGTCCGCGCCAGCGAGGCGTACACCCAGGCCCTGCGCTTGGATCCAATGATCTTTGAGCGGACTTCGCGTACCGGGATTGCGGCGCAGATGTCTTCTCCCGAGGACCGGGCGCACTATGACTACGTTCTGGCCAAGCTCTTCGCCAAGATGGGCGACAGCGACCACTCTTTGCAATATCTTCGCAAAGCTCTGGAGGATGGGTACAAGCAGGTTGACAACGCGCTCACCGATCCCGAGTTTGCCGAATTGCGCAAGGACGCACGGTTTACCGACCTGATGAAGGCGCGTCCGGTGGCTATTTCGGAATAGCAACTCTTGATGCGGCTCTTGGCTGTTGGTTCTCGGTTCTTGGTTCTTGGCTACTCAGCCTTGGAATTTAAGAGCCAAGAAACCAGGAGCCAAGAGCTGCTTTCAAAACACCTGGTAGCTAGTCACTTTCCCATTCTCAAACTTCACTACCCAGCGGTGTCCGTCTTTCAGATAAAACCAGGTTTCGCGCAGGCTGGCGTCGGTCGTCTCGTCCACTTTTTTCTGGTCGGGATCGCCCATGCTCATGAGCACCATCTGGTACGTCATCCCTTCGCGAACGCTCTTGGCGGTGATGGCGTCGCGGAATTCCACCGGCATGGCTTTTTCCGCTAGCGAGTCCTTGATTTTCGAGGTGTCGAGCACACGCGACATGAAGACCAGAAACAGGTCGGGATCAAGATCGCGGTCGCGCAGGTCGCGCTGATACTTAAAGTTGATGCGAGAACCCCCGGCGCGCTTGTAAGACGCGCCAACTTTATTGGCGTGATTGCTGCCCCGGCGCCCTTCGCCGCCACCCCCCAGGTGGATTTCGATCATGTCGGCGTCGAACTTCACGTTGGTGATGGTCGCCCATTCGTCACGGTCCACACCGACACCCTTGTCCTT
This sequence comes from uncultured Acidobacteriota bacterium, assembly GCA_963839975.1. Taxonomy (GTDB): domain Bacteria; phylum Acidobacteriota; class Terriglobia; order Terriglobales; family Acidobacteriaceae; genus Gp1-AA145. Next base: position 129,766 of record CAWIXA010000009.1, read on the forward strand.
GAGCCACTTGGTCATTTCGCCTAAGTCGAGGCCGCGCTCGTCAACTCGCTTGCCCGACGGCGGCGTGTAATAGATGTCGACGCCGTCTTTGTAGGCCGGCATTTCGGTCAATGCCCTGACGTCTTTCCCCAGAAGGAGTTTGTTCAGGGCGTCCTGCGCGTTAGAGGACGTGGAGCCAGCAAGGCCGTTGACGGCGGTCGCGAGCAGACCTATCACGAGACAAAAATATTTCGCATGATGCAACATGTCAGCCCCTCCGCGTGGCCGCTTCTGGGGAAAGCGGCATCGCAGAAACCTCAGAAATAGGCCCTTGGCAGGGCCAAACGTGTGGCTAAGTATTAGGCGCGAATTGCCGGAAGTCAAGACTAAATCGGCTCTTGGCTCTTAGCTCTAGGCTCTTAACTTTGGCCAAGAGGGGCACTACCAGTTTTTAAGAGCCAAGAGCTAAGAGCCAAGAGCCGCCCTTCCCGTGCCTCTGATATCCTTTCCCTTCCTCAGGAGGAAGCATGTCTTTCAGCCTCGAAGGCCGCGTGGCCGTCGTTTTTGGAGTCGCCAACAAGCGCAGCATTGCCTGGTCAATTGCGCAGGGACTGCATCAGGCGGGCGCGAAGCTGGCGATCACCTACCAGAACGAGCGCCTGGAGCTGGAGGCCAAAGACCTCATCCAGTCCCTTCCCGGCGCCGAGGCCTTCATGTGCGACGTTTCCAAGGACGAAGAAATCGAGCGTTTGTTTGGACAGTTAAAAGACCGTTACGGCAAGCTGCACGTGCTGGTGCACAGCGTGGCGTTTGCCCCACCAGAGGAACTGAAGGGCGACTTCGTGAATACTACACGTGAGGGTTTTCGAATCGCGCACGATGTGAGCGTGTACTCACTGATCGCCGTCTCTCGCGCCGCAGCTCCACTGATGACTGACGAAGCAGGCGGCAGCATTGTGACCATGAGTTACTACGGCGCGGAAAAAGTCGTGCCCCATTACAACGTGATGGGCGTTGCCAAAGCGGCGCTGGAGTGCACGGTGCGTTATCTGGCCTACGATCTTGGGCCAAAGAAGATCCGTGTCAACGCTATTTCAGCCGGGCCGATCAAAACTCTAGCGTCGCGAGGAATCTCCGGCCTGGGAGACATGCTCCGGGCGCACGCCGAGCGCGCGCCGCTGAAACGCAATGTCGATGTGAACGAAGTCGGCTCGACGGGAGTGTTCCTGGCTTCGGACGCGAGTTCGGGGATTACGGGCGAAGTGATTTACGTGGATTGCGGGTACAACATTATGGGGTTTTGAGAATCACTCGTTCACACTGACTTTCCGCTCGTTCTCGGAAACCCGCTCCAGCGCAATCTCCACATCCCGTTCACGCTCGAAGCGCGGAAACTTTTCTCCCCACTCGATCAGCAGGACGCTCTTCTCGCCCATCAGATCATCGAGACCGAGGGTTTCGAGTTCCCGCGGTGTGTCCACGCGGTAGAGATCAATGTGATATAGAGTTGTCGACGGGCCGCGGTATTCGTGGACCAGAGTGAAGGTGGGACTGGTGACGTCTTCTTCCGACGCGGCTTGGAAGCCCTCCGCGATTCCTTTGACCAGCGTCGTCTTTCCGGCGCCGAGGTCGCCGCGCAGGAGCACGAGCTTCGGCGGCGCAAGCAGCGGGGCAAGCTCTCGTCCCAGGGCAATGGTTTCTTCGGGAGAATGCGTGGTGAATTCGCGGGTCATCCGGCTGAGTGCCAGTATAGCCGGAGGCTGAGCTCGTCACCCGGCTACGCTCTAGGCGCCGAAAACTGGCTCGAGCGCAGGCCCACAAAGCTTCGATCGGAGGTCGCTTCCACTACCCTGCTCAGCGTGTGGTGGTCCTCATCATCGAGGGCCACAAAGCGGAAGGCCTGCAGCACACTGCCTTGCCCCTTGCGCACCGGGTTCAGCATTTCCGCCATGCCCTGCACACTGCCGGATTGCGTCTGGAAGGCGACCTCGACGAAGTCTCCCTCGGCGAGCGCCCGCTTCAGTTGCAGCAAGCCGCCGGTGATGGAGACCCGATGGATGTTCCCCACGGCCTTTTGTCCGTCGCCAAGTTTGACTTGGGCTGGTGTGGTTGTGAGTTGAATTCGAGTGGCGCGGTGGGTGGGGTTGGTTTGGGGATAATGTGTCATGCCAGCCCCACTATGGCACCCGCCGAAATGCGAGGCGAGATTACCGAAGCCCAGTGTCCGGATTCGCAGGCCTTTCGTGCCCTTAACCCCCGATTTTTACCCACTTTTCCGCTGCTGCTGTCCGTACGCGCCGGAAGGCTTCGGGAAGGGCTTTGACGAGGTCGGTAGCTACCAGCGACTGTTCGCCCATGCTGTCGCGCGCGATGTCGCCAGCCAGCCCATGCAGATAAACTGCTGCCAGCACGGCCTCGAATTCGCGTTCGGGATTCTGCGCCATCATGCCGGCGATGATTCCGGTGAGGATGTCGCCGGTGCCTCCGGTGGACATGCCGGGATTGCCGGTGGTGTTCACCCAGGCCTCGCCGTCGGGCCGGGCGACGATGGTGCGATCGCCTTTCAGGACCAGAATCAGTTCATGCTCTGTCGCGAATGTGCGCGCCACGTTGACTCGGTCGCGCTGGATGGCTGATGTGGTCAGCCCGGTGAGCCGCGACATTTCGCCGGGATGCGGCGTCAGAACCAGGGTTCGGGCGCGGCCGTTTAGTTCCGCGGATTTGCCTTCGAATGCGTTGAGGCCGTCGGCATCGAGGACGACGGGAGTCCGAGATTTGCTCACCACGGCGCGAACAAATTCTGACGTTTCCGGATGACGCGAAATTCCAGGGCCGATCGCGACCACAGTTTTCTTGTCAGCAACTTGCTGGAAAGCTCCGATGGCTTGCATGGAGATGCTGCCGGATTCGGTCTCGGCCAGCGGCTCGGTCATCAGTTCGGGATGAAAGCCAGCAACCGTGGCCAGCACTGACCGCGGCGTTCCGACCGTGACTAATCCCGCGCCAGATCGTAATGCTGAAAAGCCAGCCATCGCCGCCGCGCCAGCTTTGCCCATCGATCCGCCTACGACCAGCACGTGGCCGTACATGCCTTTGTTGGAGTCGCGAGGGCGGGGGCCAATCAGCTGAGCAATCTCGTGTGGCGTGATTACATTCAGGTTCAGCGAGGACCGAATCGCCTCACCAGGCGAGCCGATTGGCAGCGATCCACGTGGGCCCGGATGTCAGGTTGCCGAAAATGTGCGCAGGGCGCGGGGCGGTGAAGGTAACAATGGCATCGGCGCGGGCGACGGCGCCGGTCTGTTCGCCCATCACGTCGGCGTCGGCGCCGGAGGGTACGTCCACGGCGATCACGGGTGCGCTGGAGGCATTTATTTTGGCGATGGCTTCGGCGTAGACACCGCTCACCGGAGGACGAAATCCGCTGCCGAGGATGGCATCGATGAGGATGTCGCAAGCGAAAACCGGTTGCGCCAGCTGCATCTCTGCCCACCCTTTGAAAAGCGCAAAGGGTGGGGCAGCCGGTTTTTTGAGCGCTTTCGTCGTCGTTTTCTTTACAGTTCCTCTTGGCAATTTCGTGAAATTCGCTGCGGCGTCGCCGCGCAATTCTGCGGGATCGGCCAACAGCAAGAAGCCGCACTTCCCTGCCCGCTTCATGCAGCTTGCGTGCGACGACGAATCCGTCGCCGCCGTTGTTGCCTTTGCCGCAGATGATGCCGAATGTTTTGGCCGAGGGATACGCCAACAGAGCGAATTCTGCCACTGCCGATCCAGCGTTCTCCATCAGCGTGAGCGAAGGCACGCCGAAGCGTTCGCTGGTGACGCGATCGATCTCGCGCATTTCGGCGGAGGTGACGATTTTCATGATCAATCTCGATTAGCCAAGCTCAGCTGTAATGCCGAGCTGACGCTCGACGGACGGGACGAGGAACAGCCCGTCCCTGCGCATTGCTAAAGGCTGAAAGTAAACTTGGTCTAGTCGGCCATGGTCGGCGCCGGCTTGGCGCTGCGCCTCGAGCGCCTGCACCTTGCTGTGCTTTACGCTGTAGGTGAAGTACACCACCAGACCGATGACCAGCCAGATGATCAAGCCGCGCCCAGTTGATCCAGCCCAGCTTGTACATCATGAAACCGTTGAACAGGATACCAAGGATCGGGACCAGCGGGAACCCATGGCGTCCGGAATGGGCGAGCCTGCGCCGGGATTCGTCTTCCGCAGCACCATGACTGCGATGCACACGATTACAAACGCCAGCAGCGTCCCAATGTTGACCATCTTCCCGATGTCTTCAATGGGCGTCACGCTTCCAACTATCGCAGCGAGAAGGCCAACCAGGATGGTGTTTTTCCATGGGGTCCGCCATTTCGGATGAACCTCCGCGAAGATTTTCGACGGCAACAATCCATCCTTCGCCATCGAATAAAGCACGCGAGTCTGCCCGAGGAGCATCACCAGCATCACGCTGGTAAGGCCGGCCAATGCGCCGAGTGTAATGATGTGAGAAGCGCCGGTGAGTCCGCGGTCGAGAAACGCCCGCGCAATCGGGGCCTCAATGTTTACGTCGCGCCACGGCACCATTCCGGTCAGGACACCGGCGACCAGGATGTAAAGCGCGGTACAGATCAGCAGCGAAAGAATGATTCCGATGGGCAGGTCGCGTTGCGGATTCTTGGCTTCTTGCGCGGTGGTCGAAACTGCGTCAAATCCGATGTAGGCGAAAAATATATACGCTGCCGCCGCGCCAATACCCGCAAATCCGGTTGGAGCGAAAGACGACCAGTCGTGTCCCCAGTTGGAAAAATTGACGTACCGGAAACCGAGACCGATGACAAAGAGCACGACCGAGACCTTGATCACTACGATGGTGGTAGTTGAAGCGCGCGCTCTCTTTGATGCCGATCGCCAGGATCGCCGTGATGACCAGCGCAATCAGGAATGCTGGAACGTTGAAGCCGATTTCTAAGCCAAATAGTTGCGGAGCGTTGAGAAGTTCGTGGGCCCGCTGCAGCAGTTCGGGAGACTGCGCGGTCATGATGTCGGCAACCTTGGTTAAGAAAGCCTGCGTGCCAGGAACCAGCGATGCGTCCGACGCCTGGGCCATTTGCCGCGCGATTACATTTTCGGCGATTCGTAATCCGGTCCAGTGGTCATAGGCCAGCCACAAAGGCATCCTCAGGTGAAAAATCTCCAACAGTTCGATGAAGTGGTTCGACCATCCTGAAGAAACCGTGCTGGCGCCCATCGCGTATTCCAGCGTCAGGTCCCAGCCGATAATCCACGCGAAGAGTTCGCCCAGCGTCGCGTATGCGTAAGTGTATGCGCTGCCGGCGAGAGGAATCATGGCTGCAAACTCGGCGTAACAGAGCGCGGCAAACGCGCAACCCGTGCCGGAGAGAATGAATGACAGCATGAGGCCCGGCCCGGCCATGCTCGCGCCCAGGCCCGACATAACAAAAATTCCTGCGCCGATTACCGCGCCCACGCCCAGCGCCGTCAGTTGAAAGGCGCCCAGAGTACGTTTCAGGCTATGTTGTCCCGACTCGGCGGCTTCCGAGCAAAGCGCGGTTAGCGACTTGGTTGCGAACAGGTTTGCCATTCGTTTCCTCTCCCAACTTCAGGTGACTGCTAAGCTGCGGCCGCAGGCGTCCGCCGCGACCACGCAAAATACACCGGAATTCCCAGCAGCACAATGATCAGTCCCGGCCAGGTAAATTGCGGCTTATACCGCAATAGTACGACATCGATGAAGATTGCCATCACAATGTAAATCGCCGGCAACACCGGATATCCAAACGCCTTGTACGGACGCTCGGCATCTGGACGCGTGCGGCGCAGCACGAACAATCCCGCAATCGTCAAAATATAAAACACCAGCACCGCGAAAACGACGTAGTCGAGCAACTGCCCGTAGCTGCCGGAAACGCACAGGATGCAAATCCAGACCATCTGCACCATCAGCGAAGCGGCCGGAGTCTTATACGTGGGATGCAGTTTCCCGGCGCTTCGGAAAAACAATCCGTCTTTGGCCATGGCGTAATAAACGCGGGCGCCGGACAAGATCAAGCCATTGTTGCAGCCGAAACTGGAGATCATGATGGCGGCGGCCATTAGGTATCCGCCCAAGGCCCCGAACATTTGCGTCAAAGCGGCGGTGGCGACGCGGTCTTCGGCGGCGTGCTGAATGCCGCGCTGCAAAATCGTTGCGCCGTCGGCGGTGCCCATCAGCGGCAGCACGTTCAGGTAAATAATGTTGCAGCCAATGTAGAGCGAGATCACGATCCCGGTGCCGAGCGCCAGCGAAAGCGGCAGGTTGCGCTTGGGATTGATAACTTCTCCGGCAGTGAAGGTCACGTTGTTCCAGGCGTCGGCGGAGAACAATGATCCAACTTGGGCGACCGCCAGAATAGTCAGTGTGCTTACCAACACGACCGTTCCGCTCGCACCGACTTGAACTGGATGAAGCGAACCGAGCCCGGCCCAGAAATTCGCGCCGAAGTTAGCGGCCAGGGCTTGCGCGTTGCGGCCGATGAAGAGTCCGACGAGAACCAATCCCAAGAGTGCCGAGACTTTTGCGAAGGTGAAAACATCCTGAATAATTGCGCCGGTCTTAATGCCGAAAATATTGATGATCGAAAGCGCGACCACCATGAGGATGGCCATCAGGTTCTGCGTGTTCAGGCCGACCTGCATTCCCCCCAACAAAACCGGGCCGATCTGATAACTCGGCGCCGCCCAGTGCAGGCTGAGAATCCAGTGGGAAGAAGAGATCGCAGGAAAGAAGACTCCGAGGAACTTGCCGAACGCCACGCCGACAGCGGCGATGGTGCCAGTCTGGATGACTGCGAACAGGGTCCAGCCGTAGAGAAATCCCCAGAGCGGGCCTAGAGATTCGCGCAGGTAAACGTACTGTCCGCCGACATGGGGCATCATGGCAGCCAGCTCACCGTAGCTCAGCGCGGCCACGATGGTGAGGAACCCGGTCACGGCCCATGCGCCGATGAGCAATGCGGGTGAGCCAACTTCGCGGGCAATTTCAGCTGAGACGATGAAGATGCCGGAACCGATCATGGATCCGGTCACCAACATGGTGGAGCTGGTCAGGCCCAGGCCTTTGACGAACTCGGGGGAAGAGGTGCTTGCAACGACCGGTTTCGTCTCTGCGCTCAATAATCCTCCACTCTGCTACGCACGATCTCCGCCCACAAGACTTTACCCTAGAATGCGCAAAAATTCCTCTGCTGATTTGCGAGGCTCCCGTATCAGATCGGATATCACCGCGACCGAGTCAGCCCCGGCATCGATCACCGAACGGCAGTTTTCGCGGGTGATGCCGCCGATGGCGACCAGCGGCTTCCGCGTCAATGCCCGCGCTTGACGCAATCCCGCCAGGCCGACTACAGGGTCAGGATTGGCTTTGCTGCCTGTGCTGAATACTGGGCCGATGGCAATGTAGTCCGCAGAGGTCTGGTCGGCCTCGCTCACCTGCTGCGCATTATGCGTAGAAACGCCCAGCCATCGCTCCGCGCCGATGATTTTCCGCGCAGCCTCGGGAGAAAGATCGTCCTGCCCAACATGCACGCCGTCGAATTCCGCTGCCAGGCAGAGGTCAGACCGGTCGTTCATGATCAGCCTCAAGGCCGATGCCCGTGTGGCGCGGACACTCCTGTCCGCGATCGCCTACGCAATTCATTGGCATGGCCAAGCATGGCCTGCGCGTCGCCGGATTTATTGCGGTATTGAATCAGGGTGATGCCAACTGCAACAAGTTCCTCAGCGGCAATGTAAATGTCTTCGGAAGTGGCGAAGCAGGAAGCGTCCAAAATCGCGTAGAGTCGCGGCAAGGAAATCATGGGATCAAGAAGCGTGGCGGCATCACGCCGGAACTTTTTCTTTCTCTTTCGCATTCCGCGCAAAGAACCGCTCAATAAATCCAGTGTCCGTATGCCCAGCGTGAAACTCCGGGTCGGCAAGAATTTTGCGGTGCAAAGGAATCGTGGTGTAAATACCTTCGACGATAAACATCTCCAACGCGCGCGCCATGCGGGAAATGGCTTCGTCGCGGTCCTTGCCGCGAACCACGAGCTTTGCGATCAGCGAATCGTAGTAAGGAGGGATGGTGCCCTCGGCGTAGGCGGCGGTATCGACGCGCACACCGGTGCCACCAGGCGGATTGAAAGTCGTGATCTTGCCCGCCGAGGGCGTGAATTTTTCCGGGTGCTCGGCGTTGATGCGGCACTCGATGGCGTGGCCGCGATGCAAAACCGGGCCGTGCAGGACATTCTCAAGACGCTCGCCCGCCGCCAGCAGAATCTGGCTCTTCACCAGATCGACGTCGGTGACCATTTCGGTGACCGGATGCTCGACCTGAATGCGGGTGTTCATCTCGATGAAGTAAAGCCGCCGGTCTTTATCCATGAGAAATTCCATTGTCCCCGCATTGACGTAGCCGATTTCCGACAGCGTCTGGCACAGCGTCTGACCGATCTCTTCGCGCAATTGCGGTGTGACGTGAATGGACGGAGATTCCTCGAGCAGCTTTTGATGGCGGCGCTGGATGCTGCACTCGCGCTCGCCCAGACTGGCGACGCTGCCGTACTGGTCGGCCAGGATCTGGAACTCAATGTGGCGCGGATTCTCTACGTACTTCTCCATGTAAAGATCGCCGTTGCCGAAGGCGGCTGCGGCTTCGGACTGCGCGGCGCGGAAAAGCGCAGGCATTTCTTCTTCGGAACGGACGATTCTCATGCCGCGTCCGCCGCCGCCGGCGGAGGCTTTGATGATGACGGGAAAGCCCACCGTACGGCCCCATTCCACCGCTTCGCCTTCGCCGCCGAGAACGCCTTCGGATCCGGGAAGAATGGGCACACCGGCTTTCTTCATCGCCGCGCGCGCTTTTTCTTTTTCGCCCATCAGACGGGTGACTTCCGGCGGCGGGCCGATGAACTTCACATTGCAGGTCTCGCAGACTTCGGCGAAGTTAGCGTTTTCAGAAAGCAGGCCATAGCCGGGATGGATGGCATCCACGTTGGCGATTTCGGCGGCGCTGATGACCGCGGGAATATTCAAATAGCTCTGTGCCAGCGGCGGCGGCCCGATGCAAATGGCTTCGTCGGCAAAGCGGACGTGGAGCGAGTTGCGGTCGGCTTCGCTATAAATCGCAACCGTGCGAACACCCAGCTCTTTGCATGCGCAAATCACCCGCAGAGCAATTTCGCCGCGATTCGCAATCAGGATTTTCTTGAACATTTAGCTTTCAGCCGTCAGTCGTCAGCCGTCAGAAAATTCAAAAGCTGGTCACGGATTTTCACGGATCAAAAGAAACAACTACAAGAAAATTCCGAGAACTCGAAAAGACCTGTCTCGCTTTATCCGTGTTGATCCGTGTAAATCCGTGGCCGGTTTGCCCCTACTTCTTCGCCCGGATTGCGAACAGCTCCTGACCGTATTCAATCGGCTGGCCATTGGCAACCAGCACCTTCACGATCTCGCCCGACGCGTCGGCTTCGATTTCGTTCATCAGCTTCATGGCTTCCACGATGCAGATCACCTGTCCGGCCTCGACCATGTCCCCGGGCTTCACAAAGGGAGGCGATCCGGGAGACGGCGACTCGTAGTAGGTGCCAACAATCGGAGAGCGCACCATGTGCAGGTCTTCTTGCACCGGCGCAGGTGGGGCAGCGGGAGCCGGGGCCACAGCAATCGGCGCCTGGGCCTGTGGTACTGACTGCGCCGGCTGCACGGTGATGATCCTCTCCGCCGGCGCCGGATGGGCCGCCTCGGGAGTCCCGCGCTTGATGCGGACCTTCACATCGCCGCGCTCCAGTTCGAACTCGGCAATGTCCTTCTCGATTAAGAATTCTATGAGTTCTTTTAGCTCTTTTTGATTCATGCTTATTGGGCGGGATAAGTTCCGCAGTCCAGCGACCATTCGCAGGCGTCAACGAGTTTACAGCCAGATCAGACGACGACCAAGTCCTTGGGACACGGGGTCAGAATCTCGCACCCTGAGTCTGTGACCACGACGGTGTCCTCGACGCGAACCCCGAACTTGCCCGGCAGGTAGATCCCAGGCTCAACCGTGATCACCATTCCGGGCCGCAGCGTCTCCTCTTGACCGGCAGCAATGCGTGGCGCCTCATGAATCTCCAGGCCCAAGCCGTGGCCGGTCGAATGCGTAAAAAATCTTGCTAAGTTAAGCTTTTGCAAGTACTTACGGGCAGCGCGATCCACTTCGCCAACGGTTGCACCCGGCTTCACTGCGTCCAAGGCCGCCTGCTGGGCCTCACGGACTGCCTCGTACACCCGGCGCTCTTCCTTGGACGGACGGCCCAGGTGCAGCGTCCGGGTCATATCGGAACAGTAGCCCGTGAGTATAACACCGAAATCGCAGACCACGAAGCCCCGCGCCGGCAGGGCTGCCTGCGAGGCCCTCCCGTGGGGCAGGGATGACCTGGGGCCGCCCGCCACGATGGTAGTGAACGCCATCTGGTCGGCGCCCAGCCGCCGCGCTGCGAACTCCAATTCCCCGGCCACCTGGGTCTCGGTCACCCCCGGTCGCAGCATCTCCAACAATCGATCGAAAAGCGTAACTCCCAGATGACAGGCGGCGCGAATCTTCGCCACTTCGCCCGGATCTTTGACCATTCGCATCCGCCCTACGATGTCTAGAGCCTCAACCAGTCTCGTCTTTCCCCGCAGGGGTTTTGCAAACGCTCCCCGCTCCGCGACCGTCAAATGCGCCGGGTCAATGCCGATTCTGCGCCACGACTTTTGTTGCGCCAGCCACTCGGATGCCGCAGCCAGCGCGGATTTCCCCGGCAGAATTCGAATTCGTACTCCCGTCACTTCCTGGCGCGCCTGTTGCGTGTAGCGTCCGTCGGTGAAGAAAACGCTATCGCGCTGGCGCTGGCCGACGATCAGCACACCGGCGCTGCCGCTAAATCCGGAGAGATAGTGGATATTGGGAAGGTGGGTTACCAGAAGAGCATCCAGGTTGCTGCGTTTGAGTTCGAGGCGCGAGCGCGACAGCCGGCCTTTGTGGTCCATAGGGAGAGTCTATCGCAGAGCTGCAAGTTGCTAGTGCGGGGCAGGATCGCAGCAGACGGCGGTAGTTAAGTTATTTTGTTTTCAGTAACTTAAAGGCGTTTTAATCCACAGTTCGCTTTCGGGACTTTTCGGTTACAATTGCCTCGAAGACGCTGCAACCCGCAGCCCCCCAAGGATGGAATCATGACAAGTCAGGTTGACCACAGCCAGGACAAAAAGACGTGCCTGAAGTTAATCAGCCTTGGTTATGCCCGTTCGAATCGTGTAAGGCTCTACGGCAAGGAAGTGCAGCTGGTTTCCGACCCCTTCCCGCATCAGGAAGGCGGAATTGCGGTGGAAGTAGTTCAGGGAACCGAATCAAGTTCACGAACCATTAAGCTGCCCCTTTCGGTCTTACAGGTGGCAGGACAGGCGGACAGGAAGCGCTCGGCTTAAGCGAGTTTCCAGAAGAGTCAGGCACCGCGTCGGCGGTGCCTTTTTGTTTTTCCGGCACAAAAGACAATCCGCCGGCCTGATGATTGATCAAGGGCCGGCGGCTGCTTGCTGCTAACTTGCCTTGCAACCTATGTTTGCACAATTCGTGGTGTGATGAAGAAGATCAGCTCCTGGTTCGAACTGTTCACAGTCTGGTGCTTGAACAGATTGCCCAGCCACGGAATGCTGCCGAGCAGCGGCACCTGCGCCACGCTGACCGAGTTGGTGGTCTGAATGACGCCGCCGATCACAACCGTGCCCCCGTCGGTGACCAATACCTGGGTAGTCGCCTGCTGCGTGATCAGGGTCGGGTTGTCATTGACCACGTCGCCCGAAGTCGGGCGTCGTGTTCTCGACGTCCACGTTCAGGAAGATAGTGTTTTCCGACGTGATTTGCGGGGTCACCGTAAGCCGCAGGAACGCGTCGATGTATGTCGTGGTTGCCGGGCCGCCTAATTGCGACGATGTAACGATCGGGACCCGGACGCCCTGCTTGACGACTGCCTGAATGTTGTTCTGCGTAACGACTCGCGGGCGGGACAGAATTTTCAGCAAGCCGCGCGATTCCGCCATGGTCAAGATTGCGTCCAGGCGGACGTTTGCGCTGGAGGTAATAAAGCTCAAGCCGCTGGTCGCGCCCACTGCCCCAAGGTTCGAGAACAGCGGAATCGAGTTTCCGGATCCGGTTCCTGGAACTACGATGTAGCCTGGGTTAGGAGTACCAGAAGTGATCGGCGAGGCCCCCGGAGTGGGCCCAGGAGCTCCCCCTACCGCATCATGTCCGTTGCCGACGCCGAAGCCAAGCTGGGTGCCGATGTCGCGAGCAAAGCTGCGTGTCGCGGCCACCACTCGGGCTTCAATCTCAACTTCCTGAGTCTTGCGGTCAAGCTGGGTCAGCAGCCGGTCAATTGGCGGAATCACTGTCGGAATATCGTTAATGATGATCGCGTTGGTGCGTTCGTCGGTTGTCACGTCGCCGCGCTGGGTCAGGAATTTCTTGACTGTCGCCTCAACGTCGCGGGCATGCGCGTAGCTCAGGAAGCGGGTCACGGTGACCTTTTCGATCTCCATGGCTTCGGCTTCCTTTTCGGCGCGGCGGGATTCTGCTTCTTTGCGCAGAGTATCCACGGTAGCGATTCGCAGCACGTTGCCGTCAAGCTGGCGTGACAGCGTGTTGTTCTTCAACACGATGTCCAGTGCCTGGTCCCACGGTACGTCGTCCAGAACGATGGTCAGCGAGCCCTTCACATCGGGATCGAGCACCACGTTCAGGCCGCTGATCTCATGAATGAGGCGGAAGAAATCCTTCAGGTCAACGTCCTTCAAATTCACCGAGATTGGTTCCCCGGTGTACTTGGGGCCATTGGCTGCCGCTTGCGGGTGCGATTTCTGTTCAGCCGCGAAGTTCACTGCCGGTTCAATGGCAGTTGCTGCCGGCTGGCTGGCTGCCGGGGCGGGCGCTGCCTGCGGAGGCATTGCGGCGCTGGCGGCGGGCAACAGATTGCCTTCCGGTCTTTCAACGAATTTCGATGCAGCTGCCACGGCGCGGACGGGCGTTTCCACCGGCGCAGCGTCTTTCTTAGGCGCGTAGGTAGGCTCGACCACGACAAAGTCCTGGGCCGGTTTGGCGGCTTCAGGCTTCGGCAGCGACGGGGCCGTCAAGGCGGCAGTCACCACGGGAACGCTGGCCTTCGCCGGCGCGACCGAACGGTTTGCCGCAACTGATCCGGAATCCAGCTTCAGCGTCAGCTTGCCGCCGGGGCCGGGCGTCAGTTCATACTTCAGGGGCCGTTCGAGGTCCACAACCACGCGGGTGGTGGCGCTGGCGTCAGTCCCGATGCGCACACCGGTCACGCCGCCGTTGCCAACGGAAATGCGGTTGACCGAAGTGGCCAACGCGGTGTTGGGCAGGTCCACGACCAGCCGGTCAGGAGACGAAAGCGTCTCCACACGCGGCGTGATCGCACCCTTGGCGGTCAGCTCGATGCTGATCCCGGTTTCTCCGCGCACCACGCTCACCTTTTGGAGAGCAGCATGGTTTGCCGCCTCGGTGCCTGGAGTCTGCGCCCCTGCCACCAGCACGATGGCCAGCAGCGCCGAAATTGTTGCCAACATTTGCTTTCGCATTTCCCTCTCCCCGCCTCTGATCTGCTCGACCTGATCTTTCGATCTCGATCTTTCTAACTCGATCTTTGTAACGCGCTCTCTGTAACGATGCTCTCTTGCCAGCCTGCCCCAGCTAGCGTTACGCTACCGGCCGGCTGATGGTCTTGGTTACGTCCCGCGTCAGGGGTTTACCCATCTTGTCGTGGAACGTCTCCTTGAAAACTACGGAATCGCCCGTGATCTTTAACACGTAACCGTTGAACACGGGATCGTTCTCGCGGAGGAAATAAGCCTTGTCCATGGCGTTCACCACCACGGCAATCATTCCCCCGTTGGATTTCACAACGCCTTTGAGCGCAACCTGATCAATGGCCAGGCAGCGCTTGCCCGAACTGCATCCGGAACCAGTCGCGGCCATATTCACTACGGGACTCACGAACGGGTCGCGGCGGCCAGCGGTGTTGATGCTTTTTGACGACTTGTTCTCGGCCGCTGGTTTGTTGTCCTGTTTGTTGTCCTGGACGGCAACCGTGGTCGGGGCCGGCGAGTTGCTCTTCGCTGCCACCGCAGCCACCTTGCTCGCGGCCTTCGCCGGAGCCTTGTTCGCCGCCGAAGATTTGAATGGATCAGCCTTCGCCGGCGCTGCCACAATCTTTGGCGCGCCATTCGCGGTTGCCGGCTTCGCCGAAACTACTGCAACGTGCGCCGGAGTTGCTGTCGGCTTGGCCGAAACCGCAACCACATGAGCTGCTGGAGTCACCACCACTGCCGGCTTCGCCGGAACTGGTAACTGCTACAGGCTTAGCGGCTGGTGTCGCACTGGCGTGGGAGGCTGGAACTGCAACCGCCTTCACCGCTGCCGGATGGGCCGGTGCCGCGGCAGGCTTGGCCGCAACCACTACCGGCTTCTTCGCCGCAACCACTGCGGTTTTCTGGGCCGGAACCGCAACCACCTTTACCGTAGTCGCTGCAGGTTTTGAGCTCTGCGTGGACACCTTGACCGATGCCTTGGTTGCAGGTTGCTCAACCACGGTCGGAGTCTGCGCCAGTGCCGCACTCGCTACTGCTGCGAACAAAATTGTCAGGGTCCGTTTCATTAGATCCTGCCTTTCGCCGTTGCCGGAGCTGCGGCGGGCTGCGTGTCATGGCTGAAGAATGTCGTTGCCACGCAAGTCGCCACCACGCTCTCGTTCGGGTTGTACTGATAAGTGTGCTTGGCTTTTGCTTCGGAGCCCTTCTTGGTGTTGGCCACCAGCAGCTCCGAGACATTCACAATTCGCTCCAGCTTGGCCACCTGATCGAAGAAGTGCAGCATGGAGTCATACCGGCCGTCGAGTTCAACCTCGAAAGGCACTTCGGTGTAGAACTCTTTGTTGTTGGTCGGCCTGGCAGTGTAGCGGCGTAACTCAACTCCGGCCTTCAAGGCTTCCGCGTCCAGCATCTTCATGAAGCCGTCCACTTCCTTCGCATCCGGAACGATGCGCCGCTCGATTTCCAACTGCTGCTTCAGGTTCGCCACCTGGCGGTCCATCTCCGCCAGCTTGGGGCGGTAGGGTTCCAGTTGCGCGTTTTCCTGCAGCTTGGAGTCGAGCCCCTGTTGCGCGGTGGCATTCGCTTCCCGCTGGGTCTTGAAGTAGGTGAAGAACAGCGCAGTGCTCAGGAGCACTGCCACGCCCGTCACCAAACCCCACTGCTTGATTCCCGAGATATCGTTGAAATTCGCCATAGTCTTCAGCCTTTGCGACAGCCCTTAGGACTTGCCCTTCTCGCAGGTCAACTGAAACTGGAAGGCCTGCATGTCTTTCACTTGCTCGTCCTGATAGGTTTCTTTGATCTCGATATTCTTGAAGTAACCGGTCTTCTGCAGGTTCGCAATCAGATCGGCCACTGCATCCGTGCTCAAAGCCATTCCGGTAATATCAATGCTGGCGCCTGTGTCTTTCATGGTGCTCAGCCAGACCGCTTCGGTTCCGTTGACCGTGTCACCGATGGTGTTCAACAAGTTCACCGGCCCTGCCTGATTCGCCCGCAGCTGGTCGATTACATCAACCCGGCGCTTGTAGTTGTCGGCTTCCTTCTGCCGCTCCAAGTACTTGGCTTTCACCTCGGAGAGTTCGCGGTTCTTCTGGTCCGCAACCTTCGTCTTCGCGGCAATGTCCTGCGCCTGATGGTCGAGGTGATACCAGTAGCCGCCGTTGAAAGTCACGGCCAGCATCAATGCGACCAGCACTTTGACCTTCGGAGATCCGACGTCGCCGACCTCGATGGTGGGCGCAGCCGGACCTGCAGAACGCCGGTTCTTCGGCTTCGAGTTACCCAGCAGATTGATTCGGATCATAAGTGTTCAAAGCTCCTCAGGGCCAAACCGACCGCAACCGCTAACTGGCCGGCATTGCCTTCGATCAATTCCATTCCCAACCCTTCGGTCGGCGCGTGAATTTTCTGAAACGGATTCAGAATGTCCACCGGCAGCGAGAATTCCTGGCGCAACGCTTCCAGCAATCCCGGCACCTTCGACGAACCACCCGCCACATAAATCTTCTCGATGTGCTCACCCGCCGCGCTCGCCCGGAAGAAGTCAAACGTCTTCTGAATTTCCAGAACGATGATCTCCGTCACCTGTTGCAGGATCGGCGTCTTCGCGTCTTCACTCACCGTTCCCACTCTGTGGCCCAGCTTCAGCGCTTCCGCATCCTCGAAGCTCAAATCCAGTTCCTTCTGTAGCGAGTCGGTGTACTGATGTCCGCCTACGCTGACATCGCGGGGGAACAACGGCGTTGTGCCCTTCACGATGTTGATGTTCATCACGCTTGCGCCCAGGTTCAGCAGGGCCACCACCTGATCCGGCGACGGCTCGTAGTTGAACTCGTAGCAGTTCTGCAGCGCCAGCGCGTCAATGTCCACAATAGCCGGAGTCTTGCCGGCCATCGAGAGTACGTTGGTGTAGTTCAGGATCTTGTCCTTCTTGACGGCCACCAGCAGGACGTCCATGTGCGGCTGGCCTTCGTCTTCGGAAAGGATCTGGAAGTCGAGGTTCACGTCGGCAAGGTCAAACGGGATGTGCTGCGCGGCTTCCTTCTCGATCGTCTCCGCCAGTTCCTGGTCGCTCATCGATGGCAGCGAGATTTTTTTCACGATCACCGAGTGCCCGCTGACCGCGGTCGCGACCAGCTTGGTCTTGATGGAATTCTCGGAGAACAGTTTCGAGATTGCGCTTGAGACCGTGCCGGAATCCACGATCATGGAGTCCACCACGATGTCCGGGGCCAACGCTTCCAGGCCCAGGTGCGCAACCTCAAGTCCGTTGCGGGTTTTCTTCAGCTCGACTGCCTTGATGCTCGAAGATCCCACATCCAGGCCAACGATCGACTTTGATCCGAATCCAAACATGTGTGCCCGCCTTTACGTGGCAGCCTGTGTGGCCGCCTTCGCTTTCTTCGACTTCTGTGCTTCCATCTCAGTGGACTTTTCTTCCATCCACTGGTCCAGCCTCGATTTCTTGAACCGCCACCGGTTCCCCAGTTTGAAAGCCGGAATCTTCTGCTCGTTGACGTACTTGTAGAGCGTGTCCGGACTGACTCCCAGGTACTGCGACGCCTGGCGAATATTCATCACTTCGCGCGAATCTGCCATAGTCTTCCTTTCCACAGAGTTTTTGTCCTGACATGCCCACCCATGCCGGACTGTTTGGGAGAAGAAACCCACTACAAAGCTGCTTGCAGTGAATTAAGTGGACTGAGCATATATCAACCGGGCGGAAAGCCAGGTCAAGGCGAATTTCCGCGTTTCTTAGGGTTTTGTGCCTGTTTTCTGGAAGTGAGTTTTGAGGTAGATGCTGCTGCTGTCTATATCTTGTGGTCAATGTTAATTATGTGCGTATTAGTTGTGGTATTTACGGAACAGGTGCTGAAGGGTACCGGGGGTAGATAACCGAAGTGCTATAGACGGTACCAAGGTCGGTGTACGGGAGATCGTAGGTGGAATGCAGAAGGAAGAAGTGAGAATGCAGAAGTGGGGCGGGATTGCTGCTGCATTCTGACTTCTGCATTCTGCAATTGGCGCGACATTGTTGGTATTCGCAGGGGATTTGCGCTAGTTTCGAACGGCTTCGAACCGCACCTCTGATGGCATTTCGATCAGCGGACGACATGCTTCTGAAGTAGGCTTGCCATCCTCCCCACCCTCTGCGGTTCTCAAAAGGTAGGGAGTCCAAGGCCGCCCAGACCATCAGTACCCGCGCCCGCCCGACGCGATATCGTCATACGGTACATCGCGTGGAATGTTGTAGCGGGACATGATCTCTTGCATTTTGCCCTCGTGTTTCGCGATGTCGTCACGGTCGCCTTTGCGTCGGTCTTTTAGCCAATGTTCGTATTCTCTGTTGAACTTCTCCTGGTCGTCCGCGGACAACCGGCCCTGGAAATCGCGGCGATCATAGTGCCGCGAATACCCGTTGGTTGTGGCGATGGCGTCAAATGACGTTCCCTGCGGAATGTTGTAGCGCGCCATAATCTCTTCCATTTTGCCGGCGTGCTTGGCCACATCATCGCGGTCATTCTTGGCCATGGATTCCTGCCACTTACGATATTCCTCATTGAACTTGTGCTGATCGTCCGGCGACATGCTTCCTTGCCACCCGCCTGCGTACCCGCGGTCATAGTTTCTGTCCGAACCTGCATACCCCAATTGCGACGCGACATCGTCGTAGGGAGTATTCGACGGCACTCCGTACTCGGCCATCAGGTCCTGCATCTTGCGTTCCATCTTAATCATGTCACCACGATCATTGGTTTGCTTATCTTGCAACCAGCGACTGTAGGAGCTGTTGAATCTGTTCTGGTCGTCCGGCGACATCCGTTGTAATTGTGCAAGCACGGGCATGCCGAACGCGACCAGCAGCGTGAAGGTTTCGATTAGCCTTTTCATAAGCCCTCCGTCACCAACTAACATTCATGGCGCGCAAATATGACTGCCGAACTGGGCCCGAGGTTGGCTCAAAAGAGCGCGAGCCGGGGATTTCCCCTTAGCCCGTTTCTGAGGTTTTTCCTTAGATCCGGACGGCTGATTGACCCCGAACTTTGCTGCCGGCGAGGCAGCCTCCATCCCGCTGCCGACATCAATCATTCAGACTGACAAACTAATGGGCAGGAGAAGATTTATGGCTGAGGACCTCAGAATCACGATTGACGAATTGCGAAAGCGGATGGAAGCAGGAGAGGATTTCACGGTCATCGACACGCGCAACCCGCAGGCGTGGGCGCAGTCTGATGAAATGGTGCCGGAAGCAATTCGGTTCTCGCTAGACAATCTGGACGAGAATGTCTCCGCCATCCCTAAAGACAAACCGATCATCGCTTACTGCACTTGACCGAACGAAGGATCTAGCGCCAGTTTGGCGCAAAAACTTCGAGAACGTGGATACCGAAAGGCCTGGGCACTCCAAGGTGGGTTCGATGCATGGAAGAGGGCAAAGCTGCCAGTAGAGCGAAAGGCAAAAGCGGCGTGAGCCCTTCGGGACCGGAGACTCTTGTCTGACCGTGGGGCCCCGATCTCAGTACTCCGCCAATTCCTTCATCGCCAAATACAAATCCTGCACCTGTGGCAGAATCGCACTCTCTAGCACCGGCTGGTAGGCAACGAAAGTGTCCTTCGCGGCGACGCGCTTCACCGGGGCGTCGAGATGCTCGAAAAGTTCATCGGCAATGCGCGCGGCGATTTCGGCGCCGTAGCCCCAGCTCAGCGTGTCTTCGTAGGCCACGATGGCGCGGCTGGTTTTCTGGACGGACGTCGCGATGGCGTCCCAGTCATACGGATTCAGCGAACGCAAATCAATTAGCTCGACTTTGATTCCATGCTCGCGGTCGAGCCGCTGTGCAGCCTGCAACGCGCGCGGCACCACCGCGCCGTAGGTAATGACGGTGACGTCGGTCCCCGGTTGAACGACCTTGGCTTTGCCGAACGGAATCATGTAATCCGGCCCCGGATACGGCGCGCGGCCGTAGGTCTCGCGATAAAGGCGCTTGTGCTCGAGGAACAGCACGGGATCGTCGCAGCGGATCGCGGTACGCAGCAAGCCGGCGGCATCGAGCGCGTTGCAAGGGAAGACGACGCGCATTCCCGGCGTGTGGGTGAAGATGCTCTCGCCGCATTGCGAGTGATAGATGGCGCCGCCGGTGAGGTATCCGCCAATGGCAACGCGAATCACGCAGGGCGCGGAAAAAGCGCCGTTCGAGCGCCAGCGCATGACCGGCAATTCGTTGCGCAATTGCATCATGGCCGGCCAGATGTAATCGAAAAACTGGATTTCCACTACCGGCTTCAACCCCCGCACTCCGAGGCCTACCGCGCGGCCGACAATGCTGGCTTCAGCAATCGGCGAATTGAAAACGCGGTCGGAACCGAATTCCGACTGCAAGCCCGCAGTCAGCTTGAAGACCCCGCCTTTGCCTTTCACCATTTTCTGCCGCAAGTATTCTTCGCGGCTACAGTCGGCCACGTCTTCGCCAAACATCACGATGCGCTCATCGCGACGCATCTCATCGCGCAGGGTGATGTTGATCAGATCGGCCATGGTTTTCGGCGCATGCTTCTTTTCATGCGCCGCTTGCTCGGTGGAGGTACGGCCTTCCCCGCCCGTACTAGCAGAGCCAGAATTCTGCGCCTTCGTATCAAACGCCGCCGAGGTTGGATCTAGATCGGGCGAATAAAGATATTGCTTTATCGTCTCCGGCGCGGGCAGCTGAGCCGCCAAAACTTGATCCACCGCGGCTTGCAGCCCATCGTCAACTTCCTTCTCCAGCTGATTGATTCCCTTTTCGTCCAGAATGCCTTCGCGGATCAAGAACATCTGCATGCGCGAAATAGGATCGCGGTCGGCATCGCGCTGGCGTTCGACGTCGGGACGGTAAAGCTTTTCGTCATCCGAAAGCGAATGCGAATACGGCCGGATCACGTGCGCATGAATAAACGCCGGCCCGATTCCGGCGCGGCAATGGGCCACCGCGCGCGACATCGCGCCATAGCTGACCACGGGGTCGGTGCCGTCAATTTCTTCAAAATGAAAATTGGGGAATCCTGAAACCAGGCGCGAGATATTTCCGCCCGCGGTCTGTACTTCGACGGGTACGGAAATGGCGTAGCCGTTGTCTTCTACCAGAAAGACCAGCGGCAACCGCATATTCGACGCGGCGTTCATCGACTCCCAGAACTCGCCCTCGCTGGTGGTACCGTCGCCAAGGGAAACGTAGGTGACTTCGTCGCCGTGGAACTCCACATCTTTGAATTCACGGTAATCGCCGGAGACTTTCTTCGCGCTCTCGGGATGCATCGCCCAATATCGCGTGGCTTCGGCGCAGCCCACGGCGTGAAGAATCTGGGTACCGGTACAGGAAGACTGCGTGACCACGTTCAGCCGCTTGTATCCCCAATGCGAAGGCATCTGGCGGCCGCCGGAACTGGGATCATCGGCCGCGCCTACGCCTTGAAGCAGCATTTCGTAAGGAGTAGCGCCCAGAGCCAGGCAAAGGGCGCGATCGCGGTAGTACGGGAAAAACCAGTCGTAGCCGGGCTTCATCGCCAGGCCCGCCGCGACCGTGACTGCCTCATGCCCGGCGCCAGAGATCTGGAAGAAAATCTTCTGCTGGCGCTTGAGCATGATCTCGCGATCGTCGAGCCGCCGTGAGGTGTACATCAGGCGATAGGCTTCGATGAGTTGCGGGCGAGTCAGGCCTTCGTAGGTTTTGCCGGCCTTGTTGGCTTCAGCAACCGCGCCGGATTTTCCGTGAGTGCGGGTCGGCATGTCGCTTCAGAGCGGGAGAGTTTCCCGGCGCTGCGGGTATTGTAAACCAAGCTTTCAGCTGTCAGCTATCAGCCGTCAGGAAAAACCGCTCTTGGTTCTTGGTTCTTTTCTCTGGGGCCTGCCCCCGCTCTGGGCAAGAGCCAACAGCCAAGAGCTGAATGCTATTCTTTTTCATGCTTCATTTTCACCGCCCGTTTGATCCGCGCACCATGAAGCTGGTGATTTTTGATCTGGACGGAACGCTGATTGACTCTCGGCTTGACCTGATTCATTCGGTCAACGCCATGCTGCGTCATTTCGACCGGCCCGAATTGCCGGGTGAGGTGGTGGCTTCTTACGTTGGCGATGGCGCGCCAATGCTTAGTTCGACGGGCATTGGGAGATCCGGAGGATGAAGACATTCTTCAAGCAGGCGCTGGATTTTTTTCTCTCCTACTATCGCGAACACAAGCTGGACCACACCGTCGTGTATGCGGGAATACCGGAGGCGCTGAAGCAGATCCAATCGAACGGGCGGCGGAGCGAAAGATGGCGGTTCTCTCGAACAAGCCCGTGCATCCCTCGCGCGCGATTGTGGAGGCTCTAGGGCTGGGGGATTTCTTTGTGCGCGTGTACGGTGGCAACAGTTTTGAGACTAAGAAGCCCGACCCACTGGGCGTACGCACTCTCTTAGAAGAGACTGGTACCGCGTCTGAGCATGCCATGATCGTAGGTGATTCTTCCATTGACGTCTTGACGGGTCGGAACGCCTGCATTGCCACGTGCGGCGTCACCTATGGCTTCGCTCCGCACACCTTGTGCGAGGCGCCGCCGGATGTGACCGTGGGATCTCCTCGTGAACTGGCTGACTTGTTCGCGTAGGTTGGCAGAGTCACACGGCCCAGCCTTGCTTCTTGCCCCTTGCGATGCGAGAATTCGTGCGCTGCAACTTCGAGGACCTTATGAGATCCAGATTCGCTCTTGCGCTCCTATTTTGTTTCGTGTTTTACGCCGCCGCTCAAGGCCCCTCCTCTGCAACCTTCGACGGCGCGACTTGGTGGGACCGCGTCAAAGTACTCGCCGCTGATGACATGGAAGGGCGCGAAACTGGGAGCCCGGGACTGGCCAGAGCAGCGGCCTACATCGTCGAGCAGGCGAAAAAGGATGGATTGCAACCAGCGGGTAGCGACGGCTTTTATCAACCCGTCAAGTTGCGCAGCAAGCAGATTGACGAAAGCCAGTCCAGCCTCGCGCTGGTGCGTAATGGCGTGGAGCAACCGCTGGTATTGGGCGAAGACGCCTTGCTTGGCACCCGGGTTGACCCAACTCCGGCGGTTGATGCCCCGCTGGTGTTCGTCGGTTATGGACTCCAGGTGCCAGAGGTGAGGCATGACGACTTCGCCGGCCTCGACCTGAAAGGAAAAGTCGCCGTCATTTTCAGTGGCTCAACATCGGACATGTCCGCCGCTCTCGCCGCCCATTCCCAGTCCCTGGCGCAACGCAAGAAAGCGCTGCTCGCCGCCGGCGCCCTGGGATACATCTCCATTCCGAATCCCGCGTCAATGGACATACCTTGGAGCCGGATCGCTCTGTCGCGCAAACGTCCGAGCATGGTGTTGGCCGACGCCGCACTGGATGATGCCGCCGGCCTTAAGTTTTCGGCCTTGTTCAACCCGGAGCATGCGCAGAAACTCTTCGAAGGCTCCGGCCATAGCTTTGAGGAAATTGCGGCGTTAGGAAAGGACCGCAAGCCGCTTCCAACTTTCCCGCTGCTGGTCAGCGTCAAAGCCCGTGCCAAGCTGATGGTTGCGGAAGTGAACTCGGCCAACGTGGTGGCCCGCTATCCCGGTTCCGATCCCAAACTCAAGGACCAATACGTGGTGCTGTCGGCCCACATGGACCATCTCGGTATCGGCGAGCCTATCAACGGCGACCGCATCTATAACGGCGCCATGGACAACGGATCCGGTTCTGCCTTGCTGCTGGATCTCGCAGCGGCGCTCGCGCAGCAGAAAATCAAGACCCGGCGGTCAATCCTGTTCGTCTGGGTCACGGCGGAAGAAAAAGGCCTTCTCGGTTCCAGATACTTTGCGGCCAAGCCCACGGTCCCGGCAAAATCTCTGGTTGCGGACATTAACACCGATATGTTTCTACCCATCTTCCCGCTCAAACTGGTCACCGTGTACGGGCTAAGCGAGTCCGACCTGGGCGATGCGGCGATCCGCGCCGCACAAAAGGAAAGCGTCGGAGTGCAGGCCGATCCTGAGCCGCTGCGCAACCTATTCGTTCGCAGCGATCAGTACAGTTTCATCCGCGAGGGCATACCCGCACTGGCGATGAAGGTGGGCTTTGAAAAAGGCTCGCCGGAGGAGATCATCGCAAAGAAGTGGCTCACCGATCGCTATCACGCTCCGTCGGACGATCTTGATCAGCCGGTGGACTTGGCTGCCGCCGGCAAGTTCGAGGACATTGTTCGCGACATCACGTTGGATGTGGCCAACGCCGACTCGCCGCCGCATTGGAAGCCTGACAGCTTTTTCAAGCGCTTTGAAAAGTCAGAGTAGATCGAGCCTTTAAGCGCCATTGAGAACCTTCTCTGTGCCCTCTGTGGTAAACGCTCTTGGCCTGCGTCTCCGTTACACTCGATCTCAATGAAAAATTCGCCATCGGGCTTCACTCCCGCGGAACTCCGCAAGTTGCGCAGCCTCAAAGACCCGCACGGGATCCAGCGCTTTCTCGACGACCAACCGTACCACCTTGCCGACACCGCATGGTCTCCCCGGCGGGTGCTGCGAGAGAACACTTCTCACTGTTTCGAAGGCGCAACTTTCGCGGCGGCGGCGTTGCGGGCGAATGGATATCCGCCGCTGGTGATTGACTTGGAAGCCCATCACGACACCGACCATGTGATTGCCGTGTATAAGCAGCACGGCCACTGGGGCGCGATCGCCAAGTCCAACTACACCGGCTGCCGTTACCGCGAACCCGTGTACCGGACGCTGCGCGAATTGGCGATGAGTTATTTCGAGGTTTATTTCAACTTGCGCCGGGAGCGCTCGCTACGAACGTTCTCCAATCCCGTAAACCTTGCGCGATTCGATTCTTCGGACGGTGCAACAGATTGGATGACCACCGACCAGCACCTCTGGTTTATTGCGGAATATTTGTTCACCATCCGCCACTTCCCGCTGCTGAAGCCGCAAATGGCGAAGCGCCTGCATCGCCTGGATGACAGGTCATTTAAGGCAGGATGTTTAGGCAGAGCGGAGAAAAGCAGTGGCTAGTGGTCAGTGGCAAGTGGCTAGCCGCCACCAGACTCTACTAACCACTGCCCACTAGCCACTGACCACTGCTACTAGAACGTAAACTTCGCCGCCAACTGAATCCCGCGGGGCCCACCGCCGCCGAGGAACGGGTTGCCGATGCCCACGTCGCCGGTGGCTGCGATCGCTAATGGACCATTGCCGACTTCACGGGTTTGAGCGGCGTTCGGTGCAAATCCGCATCCGCAGGTCAGGCTGATATTCGCTGCGGGGTCGGCAATAAACGCCGGAAGTTCAGGGTTCGCAAAGTTGGGATGATTGAGAATATTAAAGAACTCAGCCCTCAGTTGCAGGGACAGGCGCTCGGTGAGCGCGGTGTTCTTATAGATGGCCAAATCCCATTGCTTGTAGGTCGGGCCGGTCAACGAATTCCTGCCGAGGTTTCCATAATGACGGGTACCGGGTGTACAGTCCGATGCAAAGCCGGAAATACCTGTGTAGCCAGGGTTATTGGGGTTGATAACAACGTCAAGGGGAGTGCACGGCATCGCGAAGGAGCTGAGCTGCAGGTAGTTGCGAGGATCTCGCTTGTTGTAAACGATCGGTCCCACTACGTCGGGCCGGTCGAAACCGTCGCCGCCGCCGCTGTAGTCATCTTCGAAGTTGTAGTTCAAAGTAAACGGTTGCCCGCTCTGCAAGGTGAGGGTGCTGTCGGCGCCCCATCCGCTGGTCAGCTTCTGCCATGAGCCGCCCATCTTGGGCAATGTGTAGCCGGCGATCCAAACGAAACGATGCGGCACGTTGAAGTTCGACGGAGCGTATTCGGCACCCGGGTTGGTACTGTCCTGTGGCTGGGCCGCGTTCACCACGAAGTCCTCGCCATCACTCGAATCGTCCAAAGACTTCGACCACACATAGTTCACGATGGACATAAATCCGTGGTAGTTGTTCACATGCAGGCTTGCTTGCAAGGAGTTGTAATTGGATTTACCGGTCGAGTTCTGCTGGAAGATGTAGAAAGCGCCGTTCGGGAAACCGTAGTTGCGCGGCACGCTGACGTCGTTGATGCAACCACATCCTAAGTCAGATGCGGTAATCGTCGCCTGACTCGGCTGGTTGATATCGAAGAACCGCAACAGCCGGTGCCCTTGCGATCCCACATAGCCCACCTGCAACGTCACCTTGTTTGCCAGTTGCTGCTGGAAGTTGAGGTTGTAATTCTCGAGGTAAGGAGTCTTAAGGTTGCGGTCGAACGAAAAGATGTCACACTCGACGCCGCAGCCCGGAGTTCCGTAGAGCGGCGTGTTGGGAATATAAACGCCCGCGCCCGTCACTGCCGCCGGGTTGAGGTTCGCCATCTGCACCGAGTTAGGGCCGATCGGGTTATACGCGGGACCCGGTGCGTAGAAAGTCGGATAGGGCAGATGCCCCAGCGTCATGTCTTGTGAGAACGCGTCGAAGAACAGGCCATACCCGGCGCGAACCACGGTCTTGCCCTTTCCGGTTGCGTCCCAGGCAATGCTGACCCGCGGCGAAAAATCCTTGTAGTCCGGCTTGTACAGGCCCGAAACTCCGCCGGAACCGACTTGCGTCAAAGTTCCCGTGCTGGCCGAAGTAGGAATGAAGTCGGAGAACTGATGGTTCTTTTCCGCGACGATCCCGTTGTAATCCCAACGTAGTCCATAGTTCAGTACCAGGCGCGGAGTCACGTGAAAAGCGTCCTGCGCGTAGAACCCAATGCCGTTCTGATAGGTATGCCGCAGAGTGTTGCCGGTGTAGTCAAACGTGCCGAATGCCGACTGCTGGGGAATCATTTGCAGCAGGCTCTCAAGATCGCTGAACCGAACCCTTCCCGCGCGAGTACTTGTCGAAGCTCTGCTGAATGCTGGTACGGCGGAACTCGGCTCCGAACTTCACTTCGTGCTTGCTCAGCTTCCAAGAGAAGCTATCGAGAAGCTGACTGTTGGTATCCACACGCTGACGCGGATCTCCGGAGGTGGCCCCCAGCTGCGAAAAGAATCCCGAAGCCCCGGTCGGGGTCGGGGAAAGAAGGATGATCGGCAGACCCTGTGAGTGGCAACTGGAGAACGTTACTGGAACATTGCAAAACCCGAAGGAACTCGGGTCAACATTCCGGTCTTGAGGAAAGAATCCTTCGGCGAAGCGATTCCAACCGTAGCGCAGTTCGTTGACCTTGGTGGAAGATAGCACACTCACGTAGGAAAGTGACACCACCTGCACCCGGGTCGGAGTCACCGTGTCGAAGCCAGGAAGCTGGCCGCCAGTGGCGTTCAACGCGAGAGGAAACTGCTGGGTGCTGTCGCCAAAAAAGTAGCGCCCGCTGAGGCTGTTGCGGGTGTTGAAACTGTGGTCGATCTTGGCGATCACACTGCTGAGATTGTTAAACGAAGGGGCAATGGCAGTATAGTCGGGCGCGAAGTTGCCACCGGCATCGAAACACCCCGCATCGGTCGATGTGACTCCGGAGATGTAGTTGGCGGCGTTGTGCGGATAGAAGTCCACTAGGGCGCTGCCGACCGGGCTGACTGCGGCACCCAGCGCAAGCTTGGCATTCGAAATCTGCGTCAACGTCGGCACGCAATCCAGCGACAGCACGCCCACGTTCTCGCGCTGCCCTTCGTAATCCAGAAAGAAAAAGGTCTTGTCCTTCTTAATCGGCCCGCCCAGCGAGCCGCCAAACTGATTGTTGTGAAATGGCGCTTTCGGCGCCGAAGTCGGATCGAAGTAGTTGCGGGCATCGAGCGCGTCGTTACGAAAATATTCGAACAGGCTGCCGTGGAGAGCGTTGGTCCCGCTTTTGGTCACGATGTTTACAATCGCGCCGCCGTTACGGCCGTACTCCGGCTCGAAGTTTGACAACACGTTCATTTCAGAAACCGCGTCGATGGGAAGAATCGTCG
The DNA here is from genome assembly GCA_963839975.1 of uncultured Acidobacteriota bacterium. Classification (GTDB taxonomy): domain Bacteria; phylum Acidobacteriota; class Terriglobia; order Terriglobales; family Acidobacteriaceae; genus Gp1-AA145. The sequence continues at coordinate 157,333 of CAWIXA010000009.1, forward strand.
CGGGGGTCGCGAACACACCGGCCTCGTTGATGGCTGGATTGTTGCGGTACCCGTCGTTCATGTCGGTGCCGTCGAGCAGGAAGTTGTTGGCGCGTCCGCGCGCGCCGTTCATGGAAAATTCGCCGAACGATCCCGGCGAGTCGGTGATCTGATCGGGCGATCCGGCTACGCCTGGATTCAGATAAATCAACTTGGTGTAATCGCGGCCGTTGATGGGCAGATCTTTGACTGTATCCTGAGTCAGAATGCCGCCGAGAGTGTCATTCGTTGTCTCGACCTGCGGCAGCGTCTCCCCGGACACTTCGACCTTCTCCGAGACCTGGCCGGTGCGGAAGGTCACGTCAACCCGCCTTTGCGCCGCCACATCAACAGGAACATTGCTGGTGACCGCAGTCTGGAATCCGGATTGTGTGACCGTAACCGTGTAAGTCCCGACGGGCAATTCCGGGACCGAATAGCTTCCGTCAGCGCCGGTTTGCGTAGTGCGCTCAAGGCCGGTATTGATATTGTGCACCGTCACTTTCGCGCCGGGAACGACCGCACCTTGAGGGTCGCTAACCGTCCCTAGAATTGTGCCGCGAAAAGTTTGCGCCGGCAGCGAGGTTGCGCACAGAAGAATGAAAAAAAGGAAAAAGCAGAAGAGAACAAATCCTGACCGCAGTTTCATGACGGCCCCCTTGCAGTGTTGATTGATGAACGAGGGATTGTAGCGCAGATGAGCGTTCACCTTCCAGCGGGGAAGCACTCATGTACCTATAGGCTCTCTGGGCTAACTCGATTCACAACAGCCGAAACGTTATTGTTCTAAGGAACGCGGCGTGACTATCCAGATTCCCAGAACCTCGGTAAATTTCTGAAACTGGACGATTCAAAGAAGGCCCGGTGAGGGAGAGCAGGCACGTCGACTAAGACGCCCAATAAAGAAGAGAATCGGTAACGAGACGGTGGGGGTGAACCCGGTAGGGCGGAGGCTAGAAGTTAAACGCCACGCCACCGCGGACTGAGCGGGCTGACTGCACCAGATAGACGGTGCGCCCGTCCTCGCCGAACACAGGAACGTAGCCCTGGGCGAGCAGGTTGCGAATTTCCACGACGATGTCCATGTGCCCGGGCAGCGAAGCCGTGCCGGGCATGGGCTGGCGGAAGAAAATATCGAAGAAAGGATCGGTCTGTCCGGCCGAGGCGTTAAACATGTCCACCTGCGTCAGAGGGCGGCCACCGGTCCATCCATACGAAGCAATCCAGTGCGTCTTGGTGCGGGGAGCGGTGCCGCTCAATTTCGCCGAAAGCGATTGGCGGTCCCGGACCACACTGTTGTCGCGGACATCCCGCAGATTGACTACGTTCCCATTCAGTTCCAGGGTCCCGCCATAGCTGTAATCGACAGTGGCAGCAACATCAGACGCCAGCTTGCGTTCCAGCACCAGGCGAACGCCACGCGCTTCGAAATCGCGGCCCTGATAGGTAAACGTTCCGGAATACACATCCGGCAGCACATCTCCGCTAACGGCGGAAATATCTCCGACGCCGGTTAGAGCGGGGTCTGCCAGCCGGTCGTTGTAGAGCGCGATCTGCATGTTGGTCTTGCCTTCGCGATGCGAGAGCGCAAGTTCCTGGTGGTGGGCCTTTTCAATCGCCGGCGAGAACCCGGCCAGGCTGATCCGCGGGTCGGATTCGCTCAAATCCGCAGGCGCCGATTCAAAACCTTTTTCGCCGCGACTGTTCGGTCGCGAAGTCGAGTAACGGTATTCGACAATCGTGTCTGGTGAAAGATGGGCAGCCAGCGAGCCGAATGGACGCGCCGCGGTCACCTTGCCCATGAACTGGACACTTTGCAACTCGCTTCCGAATTTCAATTCCAGCACATCGCCCAAGGCAACGTTGTCGGTCACGGTCAGGGCCAGCGCCTGCAAATCGGCGTCCCGCAGGCCCAGATCGGGAGAGGAAAGCCGGCGCATGGTGAAGGCAACTTCCGGCGTGGATCCATTCTGCATCTGGTGCTTGTAGGAAGCGCGCAGAACGGCGTTGGGAAGTCCGGGACCGTATCCCACATCTCCGCGGAATTTAATGGTGTCGCTGGAGAAAATCGACTTCTGCACCGTAAACGCCGTGCTCCGGTCGGAAACCGATCCAAAGCCTTGCGATGGCGATCCGGCCACAAAAGCGAGAGTCCCCTTCAACTCCGAACTGGATGGGTTGGCCTTGGCTACCACCACCGAACCGTCGGGCAGGAAGCGAAGTACAGGACGATTGGCGGTCGAACGGAGCACCCAGTCCCAATCTCCATCGTCTTCGCCGCCGCGCCGGGGCGCGAACTGCACCGCGTCAAAGAGCGTGCTCAAGGTCAGGTTCAGCAGGACATTGGCACCGGCGTTTACGTTGATTTTTTCTCTTAAAGTCGGAAGGAAAGCCGGGGCTGATACCTTGATGCTGTAGATTCCAGGAAGCAGCCCGCTGGCGGCGAAGAAACCTTTCTCGTTGGTGAAGACCCGCAAGCCCTCAATGGCCGGCCCCAGTACATCAACCGCCGCGCCCATTTGCGGCGTGCCATTGGCGTTGCGCACATAGCCCGAGATCGAGGCCGGACGCTCCACGCACCACGCCGGCAACGCCAGGCCAAGCGCAACCACGAGATAACCGAGCTTACGCAAGATCAAGTGACCTCATTATTCAACAGCAAAAGTTGCGAACGGTTCCACCGTCTGCTTTGAGATGTTGTCACTCACTTTAATCTGAATCTTATACATCCCCGGATCAAGATTCGCAGCCGCTACTTCCTTGTGCAAAGTGACCTGATCGCCGATGTTTCCCATCTTATCCGAAGATTCTACCGCGTGAACCACCGATTTGTTCGAGGCCGAGTTCACAATCTCGTACTCAAACGAGGCCGAGGGTTTGTGGGTCTTACCGTCAACGCTGAGATTATAGACCTGCATCCAGAAGTTGATTTTCTGGCCGCGCTTAAAAAGCGCGGGCTTGGTCTCAGCGGCAGCCACTCGCGGACGCACCTTGGTGGCGCCAATCACAAACATTCCCGTGCCGATACTGTTGGTGGGCACCGGCTCAACCAGATCTGCCACGATTAAGGAAGAATTGGTCAGCTTGTCTTCGGAGAACTCTGGGACGGTGACGGCCACACTCTTGGTTCCCACGCGGTCGCCATTCACATCCTTTACCACGATGTCCAGTTTGTAGCGCCCGGGACGCAGGGGGATCGCCTTCGAATAGATCTTGAAAGCTTCCGCTTCGCGCGCCAGCAGTTCTGCGGGCACATCCGCCACCACCGGGTCTTCGAAAGTCTGAGCGACCTTTCCCGATAGAGTCGTAAGCCGTCCAAAAATATTTACAACGCCATGCTCTACACCCTCTTTGTCGTTGAACGTAATGTCGCGGTTCTTGATTTGCACCGTCACCGGGACCAGAACCGTATCGCTGGTGATCCGCACATAGTCAACCCGGACATCAAAGGGCATGGGGTTGTAGGTAATGTGGTGCCCTACCTGTTCCGCCAGGTCTTTGTATTTAATCGCCGGGGCAGAAGTCAATTTGTAAAACTGCTCAAGGCGGTCGAATTCCTTGCTCTGTAACTGCGAAGCGCCCATCGGCCCCACACCCAACGGTTCCACGTTTTGCGTTCGGTCCGTCTTGCTGGACATGCCCAGTTCTTCCGCCGTCGTTAGACCCGCATTCGGTATGTTCTTCAGCGCATCTTTCTTGCTACGGTCCATGGTCATTTCGTAGTTGCCGCACATGCAATCGTCCACGAACTCGACAATCACTTCCTGACCAATCCCTTCGATATAACGGTAGCGCCAGTCCTCGAACGGATAAGTGGAGGTGTTCCCACCACCCTCCTCGAGGGGGCGGTTGTAGCTGCCGCCGGAGGGGTGCGACTCGATCTCATCGGGAGGACCATAGACGATGTAAATGCGGCCGCGGTCTGTCATCCAACCGGGTTTGCCCGCCGGAAAGTGCTCATTGGCATACTCAATGCGACGATAATGCTCGTCCTTGAATTCGTTGTCTTCGCTGTCGGGATTAGGGTTGCGGCGGTCCCAGAAGGACTCGATAAACTGCTCGCGCTCTTCCTCGTTGGAGAGCTGCATGAAGGCCTTGCGCTCCTCCGAAGTGATGATGTAGGTGACGTCCTTATTGAGCCAGTTCTTATCCTCGTCACTAAGCTCGTGCCTCAGAGCTTTGGCATTCTTTTCCTTGCGCTTCTGCTCGACGGGGCGTTTCAGCGGATCGCCGGATTGGTCTTCGGGCTTCGCTGTGTCGGGAGTCTTCGCTGTGTCCGTCCCAGCCTGGTCCGGCTTGGTCTGAGTGGTACCGGTTTGATTCTGATCGTCGGCGGGCTTGGATCCGTTATCCGCCACGGCGAATGGACCCAGCCCAATCGCTAGCAGAAACACGAGCGGCGAGAAGATGCGACTGATCGAATCGGTACGGGACATAGGAACCACGACTCCTTCACGGGCAAACACACGCTGGGCACCCTATTTTAGGACTTTGGCTCTTGGAAAACAAGGCGTCTAAAGCATTCCTCGGCAAGGGCAAAAGCGACCAAGGACACCCCATAACTGCCCTGATTCTGCGTGAGGGTCTAATGGTTGTCTGGAACCTGTAAAAACATGCTCCCCAAAAACTAAAGCAGTGTATTTCCGGTGCCGGATGCCCGGGAAATCGTATGCCCAGCGCATCCAATCCAGGGTAAAAGGCTATAATCTTGGGAAGCTGTGGGGCTTTTCTGGCTTTTTCGATTGCGTCCCCTTACGACGGAACTTTCGGCCCAGGTTAGCCGTAATCCCTAGAGCAAGCCATGCAGCGGGCGCGTCTGCCGGATTTTTTCATAACCAACGCCCAAGTGGCTCGTCCAATGGAACAAGGGACTCGGAGCGTATAGGTGTCCCCTTCGGAGCAGGAGAAAACGATGGCAACGGCAGAAGTAATCAGCATCGCGCAGCCACAAGTGTCGGCACCCCCCGAGTCGTGCATGATCTTTACCTCGGACCTGTGGAAGACGTACGACATGGGGTCGGAGCAACAGGTACATGCGCTGCGCGGCGTTAATATCCAGATTCGCCGCAATGAATACGTCGCCATTATGGGGCCATCAGGATCGGGCAAATCCACCCTGATGAACCTGATCGGCTGCCTCGATTCCCCCAGCCGCGGGCAGTACTGGTTGAATGCTCAGCAGGTGAGCGAACTGAATGACGATGAACTGGCGCGCATCCGGAATAAAGAGATTGGATTCGTTTTCCAGACCTTCAATCTGCTTGCCCGTGCAACCGCTCTCCACAATGTGGAATTACCGCTGATCTACGCCGGCATGCCGGCGTCCGAGCGCTCGGAACGGGCCAAAGAAGCACTGACCGCCGTAGGCATGGAAGCTCGCATGACCCACAAGCCCAACGAACTCTCAGGCGGGCAGCGCCAGCGCGTTGCCATCGCCCGCGCTCTGGTGAACCGGCCTTCCATCATCCTCGCCGACGAACCCACCGGAAACCTCGACTCGCAGACCGGAAACGAAATCATGGCGCTGTTCGACCGGCTGCACTCTGAAGGCAATACCATCGTGCTGGTCACCCACGAGCACGATATCGCCGAGTACGCTCACCGCATCATTTTTATCAAGGACGGCGTCGTCGAGCGCGACGAAGTCAAGCGCTAGCTGGCATTCAAAGTCAGCCACGGATTTTCGCGAATTGACACGGATCAAAGAGCAACCAATAAGGTTTATCCGTGTTGATCTGCGAAAATCCGTGGCTGCTTTTTGCTCGTCAGTTAGTCGGGCTGGTTGGTTGTGCGGATTTGAGGCAGTTCCGGCTTGGCCAGGAAGAAGTCGTGATCGTACAGATTGCGATACATGCGTCCGGCAATTTCAGCCGCCTTAGGACCAAATGTCGGGCGCCCGCCTTGTAGAAAAACTACGACGACCACGCGTCCGGCGGTCGTGTTGGCATAGCTGGCAAACCAGCCGAAACGTGTCCCGGCGCGCGAACAAGTTCCCGTCTTGCCTAGCACTTCTTCTTCGTCGAAATTCACTCGCAAGCGGCGGGCGGTACCGAACGTGACCGCTCCAGCCATGCCGTCAGAAATCTCGGGAAGGATGCCAGCGATGTCGAGATGCCGTTTCACAACCGGCTGAAAATTAGCCACCTCGGCAGCGGTGGTCGGATGTTGCAGGTAGTACATGGTGCCGCCGTTGGCAATCGCGGTTACCAGCGAACCCAGTTGCAGCGGCGTCATCGAGATGCCTTCGCCGAATGAGCACATCTTCCCGACTCCGCCGAGCTTGGCGGAAATCTCTTCTTCCGGATAAGTCCCCGGCTGCTCACCCTTGATGTGATATCCGGCCAGTTCCCCGAGGCCGTACTGATGCGCGTAATACGCAACCTTCTCGAAGCCAAGCTGCCTGCCGAGCGCTTCGAAATAAGCGTTGTTCGAGTGCGCCAGTGCAAGCGTCAAGTTCATGTGGCTTCGGCCGCCAAGACGAACTTCCGTTTCCTTATTGATGATGCCTTCGCTCAACGCCGCGAGAGCTACTGAAAGCTTGATCGTCGAACAAGGCTGGTCGCCGCTGGAGAGCGCGAGCTTCTGATTGACCATGGCGAGAATGCGGCCGCTGGTCGGCTCGATCGCAAGAACTGTGCCGTTCATGTTACCCAGCGCGTCAATCGCGGCCTGTCGAACGACTGGATCTTCGCCGGTGGTGACGTCGCCGTCGGTGATGTCGCTGGAATAAGAGCTGGCGTAGAAGTGTTCGTAGTAGTGTTTTCGGCGGAGAGTTGCCACTGTGCGTGACCGTACGCGGCGGCTGCGCGCCAGGTGCCGCATGTGGCGGCGGGCGCGCTGATTTTCGGCGACGTTTCGCGATTTCGTTCGGCTGGCGGTTGATGGCCGCGGCGCAATCGTCGCAGCCAGGGCCGCTTGGGCGACCACAATGAAGGAAACAAAGATGACAACGACGATAGCGCGCGGAAAACTCGGTCTATTAAAGGTCACTTCCCTGTACCCATCCCCGGAATTCACATCTAGTTAGACTGCAAGAAGCCTGCCAGTGCTTCTGAATTCCACTAATTTTTTCTGCAATCCTGTGATCTTAAGGGACTTGTTGCGATTTAAGCAATTAGAAACTTCTTATTTGGTAACCTGGACGATTTCGCGGAAGTAGTTGTGATTTGTTTATCTTGCGGCGGACTAGCTTGAGGGACCGGCACTTTGGTAATTACTGCCTTGGTTACTCCGAAGGTAATAGGAGGGGAAAAGGAATTCCCACGTTTGCCACCGAACTGGTCGTGTAGGGGCAGGTGCCCTCACCTGCCCTACGCGGTCAATAGCGGTGGCAGTTCCCGACTCAGTTGGCGGGCTTGGCCATCTCGGCCATCGGTTTCGCAGACTTCGCGCCACCGACAGGGATCATCGCGTGCTCATACGGCGTTCCGGCCCACATCATGTAAGGCTTGCTGGGATCGGCATCGGCGGTCTCACTCAATCCCAGCGACTTCGCTCCGGGGCCAACGATCATGATGTGCGGACCGGTGACCACCCAGTGGTTATCGGCAGTCTTCTTGTCCGCCGAGGGATCGGTGTTGCTGGCGCCCTTGTCGCCGGCGAGCATGTAGGTGAGGCCAAGTTTGTCGGGCGGAGTTTGCTTGTTCATCATGGCGTCGAAGAAGGCCATGCTATTGGCGTCGGCGCACATGGGATTGTCCATGATCACCATGCAGGTGAAACCATTCTTGCTTTCGCGCAGCGTTTCCATTTTGCCGTCTTTGCCGAAGCGGGCGACGCCAGCATCTTTGGCGATGCCGCTCGGCGCGGCCGCGAGGGCTTTGGCCTTGTAGGCGGCATCAGAAGATCCGGTTTTCTTGGGAGCCATTTTCGCCATTTCCTGTGCCGCGGCAAAACAAGACAGAGCAACGAGCGAGACAGCGATACAGATTCGAGTGAACCGCATAAACCACCTCCATACGATGTGGAATTGTCTCTGAGATCAGAGCGGGAGCATTCTACCGCGTTCTAGCGCGGGGAGGTAGCTTCGGATTCAGAGGCCGCTCGGCGCGGGGTGATACCCCTGCCAATGCCGCTGCCTTCGGCAATCCTCAGATCGTAGTCATTCTGGAGATTGAGCCAGAACTGCGCGGGCAGGCCAAAATATTTTCCCAGGCGAATGGCCGTGTCGGCGCTGATGGCGCGCTCCTCACGGACCACTTCGTAGATGCCAGGAAAATTCAGGGCTTTCGCCAGAGCATAGGCGCTCAGACCCATGGGATCCATGAACTCGGTCTTCAGGATTTCTCCTGGGTGCACGGCGAACGACTTTTTGGATTTGGGCATGATTGCTCCGTTGTTAATGGTAGTCCGCAAATCGCTTCTGGAGATGAACGTCAGGATTTCCGCTCGGACTGCGGGTGAACCGGGAAGGGCACGAGTGGAACTCGTGCCCGTCCCGATTGTGGATCACGGCAATTCCCGGCATCAATGATCTGTCTGTCATTTCGAGCGGAGCGGATCGTGAAACGATCCGCGTAGTCGAGAAACCTGCTGTTCCGCGGATAAACATTGTCGTTCCAGTCAAGTACCCACCCTTCGAAAACCGCGAAGGGTGGAGCCTCGCGGGGAGTTACTCAAAAGTGTGGGGGCACTCCGCCGAACTACAACTTTAGGGGGATTGCCCTCTTCTCTCGACAAGCGCAGCCTACTCGCAAGAGGTTGTTGACCGTCCAGCCCACGTTTCCTAGAGTGAGCCAGCTGCTTTCCCTCCAAACATTTCACTTTTGAGGACAATCATGAATCGTGTCGTAACCTGCACCATTATGCTGCTCGTCAGTTGTTCCATGCTTTCCGCTCAGTCAGCCGGGACCTGGGCCACGAAGACCCCCATGCCAACGGCCCGGGACGCCGTTGGCACCAGCGTGGTGAACGGTATCATTTATGCCGTGGGGGGAATCAACGGCGGCGGGACCTACTTGGGGACAGTCGAGGCTTATGACCCTGCAAGCGACACTTGGACAACGAAGGCTTCCATGCCCACGGCCCGCTTCGCGCTTAGCACCATTGCGGTGAACGGTATCATTTATGCCGTAGGCGGAGCAAACAATGGCCTTTTGGCGACAGTCGAGGCCTATGACCCTGCAAGCGACACTTGGACAACGAAGGCTTCCATGCCCACAGCCCGCTACTGGTTTGGGACAAGCGTGGTGAACGGTGTCATCTATGCCGTGGGGGGACTCGGCGGCACTCCGAATACCGTCCCAGGAACTGGCGGGACCTACTTGGGGACAGTCGAGGCCTATGACCCTGCAAGCGACACTTGGACCACCAAGGCTTCCATGCCGACGCCGCGCGATTACCTGAGTACCAGCGCGGTGAATGGTGTCATCTATGCCGTGGACGGGTACGGCGGGGGACCACCTTTGGGGACAGTAGAGGCCTACGACCCTGCAAGCAACATTTGGACAACGAAGGCTTCCATGCCGACAGCCCGGTTAGTGCTAGCCAGCAGCGTGGTGAACGGTGTCATCTATACCATTGGAGGGGAAGATAGCTCCGCTGTTTTGGGAACAGTAGAGGCCTATGACCCTGTGAGTGACACCCGGACGACGAAGGCTTCCATGCCCACGGCCCGCTTCGCGTTAAGCACCAGTGTGGTGAATGGTATCATCTACGCGGTTGGCGGAGGAAACAACTCCGCTATTTTGGGGACGAACGAAGCCTTTGCGCCCGCGAGCCCGTACGCTGCCCAAATCCAGCAACCAATCGATCCCAATGGGTCAGGTGTGTTTACCGCCAAACGCGGCGTCGTACCGGTAAAGTTCACACTGACCAACATTGGCGTACCAACTTGCGATCTACCCCCGGCGACAATATCACTCACTCGCACCACAGGCACAGTCCTCGGGTCAATCGACCAAAGCCAGTACCTCCTCGCATCAGATAGTGGTTCCAGCTTCCGCATCGACCCCAGCAGTTGCCAGTACGTTTATAACCTGGGCACAGGATCGCTTGGAACAGGAACGTACACGGTGAACATATCGATTGGAGGGAATGTGGTAGGAAGCGGCACCTTCGGCTTGCAATAGAGGGCTTGCAACCGACACCTACTTGCTGCGGACGCTCAAGGACGTTAGCGACACACGATGTGAACATCTCAATTCGCGGGTTGCCCCATCCTTCCCGTCTTCGGGAAGGGTGGGACCTCAACTTCACACCTA
>CAWIXA010000010.1:0-18179 GCA_963839975.1 uncultured Acidobacteriota bacterium
CACGGCAGAACGTACGCTTTTCGATCGCAACCATTTTGACCCGGTTCGGGTATCGGTTTTTGACACTCTCCACCTCCGTTGTGGCGACGAAATTGTAACATCGCAGGCGCAAATCCCACATTTTGTGTGGAGGTTACATCCCGGCGTTATTGTGTCGCCGATTCTGGCACTGCCGATTCGCGGGCGCATTCGGTGGCACGCTGCAGCAGCAATTCGCGTTCGCGGGTATTACGTGTGAGCGACGCAGCTCGCTCGAACTCGACACGGGCTTCATCGAGACGGCGGAGTTTCTTCAGTAAGTCCCCACGCACGCTTGGCAACAAGTGATAATTCTCGAGTAAAGGCTCCCCAGCCAGGGTCTCCACCAGTTCGAGACCAGCGGCTGGACCGAATGCCATACCCACAGCCACCGCGCGGTTCAGCTCAATCACGGGTGACGGCATGATCTGGGCAAGCGCATCGTAGAGCTCCACGATGCGCGCCCAGTCGGTTTCTTCCGGGGTGCGCGCTCGTGCGTGACAAGCGGCAATCTCCGCCTGCAACACGTAAGGACCAGGCGCGCTGAAGAGCCTACCTGCGGGCCGTTTTTCCGAATGCAATTTTGCCGAACGCAGCTTGATTGAACGATCAAGTGCGGCGAGGCCGCGGCGAATGAGTAGTTGGTCCCACTGCGCACGGTTCTGATCGAAGAGAAGAATGGGCTCTCCCGACGGCCCGATGCGCGCCCGCGAACGTGATGCCTGGATCTCCATAAGCGCAACCAGGCCATGCACCTCCGGCTCCTGCGGTGCAAGTTCGGCCAGGATGCGGCCGAGCCTGAGCGCGTCCTCGCAGAGTGCGGGCCGCATCCAGTCATCGCCGGCAGTGGCCGAGTAGCCTTCATTAAAAGTCAGGTAAATGACCTCGAGCACGGATGACAAACGCGCTGCCAGTTCCGTGCCGCGAGGGACCTCGAACGGGACGCGCTTTTCGGAAAGAGTGCGCTTTGCCCGCACAATTCGTTGAGCAATGGTCGGTTCGGGAACGAGGAATGCGCGCGCGATCTCGCCGGTTGTCAGGCCTGCGAGCAGACGGAGTGTCAGCGCAACTCGGGCCTCGGTCGAGAGCACGGGGTGACAGGCGGTGAACACCAGGCGGAGCAGGTCGTCGCCCACATCATCGTCCAGGGCCGCATTGAAATCGGGCACTGTCGCCTCTTTTACTTCCAGCTCTCGGCCAAGTTCTTCGTGCTTACGTTCAATACGCTGGTTGCGACGGAAGTGATCCATCGCACGATGTTTGGCAACCGCCATCAGCCAGGCGCCCGGGTTGTCCGGAACGCCCGACTGCGGCCACTGCTCGAGCGCCGCGACTAGAGCATCCTGCGCCAGGTCTTCGGCCAGGCCGACGTCGCGCACGATCCGCGCCAGCCCGGCGATGAGCCTCGGCGACTCAATCCTCCAGACGGCGTCAATCGCACCATGGGTGTCGGTAGCCACTGCCACCGATCACATCATGTTTCAAGTCGCGGGCGCAAGGGGACACACCGGACGGTGAGAGTACTTCTATTTGGCTGCCGTACCCGCCAGCTCGGTTACGCATTGAGCGAAGTCTTCCGGCGCGAACATCTGGCGGACCTCGGTCTCGCCCTCCCATTCCGGCCAGTATTTTTTGTGAAGTTCCATGAAGCGCACCGCAGATTCGACGGCCTCTTCCTTGGACTTCAACTCAAACTGCGCATAACCGCCGACTACCTCCTTGGCCTCGGTGAAAGGCCCGTCAGTCACGGTGACCCGCCCTCCAGAAAGCCGGACGCGCGCGCCCAGCGCCGTTGGCCCGAGCCCTCCGCTGCCGATCATGGTGCCGGCCTTGACCTCCTCTTCGGCGAGGATAGCGATAGCGTCCATCAGTTCCTTCGGCGGTGGCCCCTGTCTCTCGGCGTGCTTGACGATCATCATGAATCGCATCGTAATGACTCCTTTTTCCTTTGGTATTGGATTAAAGAGCCGGGTTACCACGGTTTCTACCATTGAAACCCTGGCTCTATTGATACGTCGAACGAAACTCCACGAAATCGACACGCGGAATGATTTATTTCTCAAAAACCGCGTGCGACCCGGATCCTTACGCCCGCTTCTTCTCAACCTGCTGCCGCAGCCGCTCGTCACGTTCTTTTAGTTCAGGAGTCAGTTGTGCTCCGAAGTCCTCCGCCTCGAACACCTGGCGAATTTCAAGCTCAGCGCCGCCGCCGAACGGGCTGCGCTTGAGCCATTCGACCGCCTCGTCCATAGACCTGACTTGCCACAGCCAAAAACCGGCGATCAGTTCCTTGGTCTCGGTGAACGGCCCGTCAATCACCGTCGGTTTTTCTCCCGAGAACCGCACACGCTTGCCTTTGGAACTCGCTTGCAGCCCCTCGCCCGCCAGCATCACTCCAGCTTTCACCAGTTCTTCGTTGTACTTACCCATCTTGGCGAGAAGTTCCGTGCTCGGGAGAATGCCCGCCTCCGAATCTTTGTTGGCTTTGACAATTACCATTACTCGCATGGCTATGACTCCTTTGTCTGTTTGAATTGTGGGCCGGATTCCGGTCGGTTCAACTAGCCGATTTCCGTCTCTATTATCACGTCGAATGGGCAGCGGCGAAATCGACAGCCACCGACAGTTTTGCCGACGCGCGCGGTACGGCTGACGAACGGCAACACACCTACGTGGAAGGGCACGGCTTCAGCCGGGACCGCACGGGCTACGTGGAAGGGCACGGCTTCAGCCGGGACCGCACGGGCTACGTGGAAGGGCACGGCTTCAGCCGTGCCAAAAAGCCGCAAGGCTCACAAAGGAGGCTTCAGCCGACCACCGGCTTCAGCCGCGGCGCTTTTTCCCCTCCATCCCCCCAGCCGCGCCTTCGCCGCGCGTTGCGGTTCTTGCGCTGTCCAGGTCCGCCGCAATCGCCTCAAATTCCGCCTTCGGCCCATTCCACCGCAACTGTTCTACGTCATCAAAAAGCGGGATATCCGTCCGCAGCGTCGCAAGTTTCCGAAACAGCAGCGCATTCTCCCACTCGCGGCAAAGCGTCTCGGCAAGCGCTCCGGCGCCATTAGCGTTCACGTGCCATTCGCGACAATCTTTAGGAATCGCCTCCAAATGTCCAAACTTGGCAAGCACTGCGGCTGTCGATTTCGCGCCCCAGCCTTTCAGTCCCGGATACCCATCCGCCGAATCGCCCACCAGCGCCAGATAATCCGGAATCGACGACGGCGGCACGCCATATTTCTGCATGACGCCCTGCTCATCCATCGTCACCCGCGTCCGCCGATTGAGTTGCACCACCCGCGTTCCTCTCACACATTGCGCAAGATCTTTGTCCGGCGTGCAAATTACGACCCGCTCAACGCGGGTGTCTTTTTCTGCCAACGCCGCCCCAGCCGCCAGAGCGTCGTCGGCCTCGAACTCCACCATCGGCCAAACTACAATGCCCGCCGCCGTAAGGACATCTTCAAGCAGCGGAAATTGCGCCAGCAACTCCGGCTCGACGCCCTCGCTGGTCTTGTACTCCGCCCACAACTGGTTGCGAAAGGACTCAATCACGTGGTCGGTGGCAACCGCAATGTGCGTCGCCCCGCCCTTAATCATTCCCAGCACCGAGCCCAGGACGCCCCGCACCGCGCCAACTTCCCGCCCCTGCCCATCGCGCGCCGACGGCACCGCATAGTAATGCCGGAACAACTCGTACGTGCCGTCAACCAGAAAAACTTCCATGGGCAGGGGAAAAGGATACTAGGTCTGAGGGTGCCCCGTCCTTGTGTCTCCCGATTTTGGAGACACAGGGCGGGGATTTTGACTTTGGATCGGGTAAAGGAAGTCAACATCCCCACCCTCCCGCAAAGAGCGCGGGCAGGATGGGGCACCCTTCACGGATGTTTGGAAACTACGACGGTCGGAACAATTCCCATCCGCTCTCTTTTCCGCGCCGTCCACTGCGACTCAATTTCCACAACTCCCTCAACCCCAGTCGCGTAATGAAGAAAGCTACTCCACTTCCAATCTTCGGGACGCTCCACCAATCCCCTTCTCACCGGGTTCCGATGAATGTAGCGCAGCTTTTCAACTCTCTTAGCTTCGCTCGAAACATTGAAATCGTAATAACGAGGCAGCCAAAACGGACTGCCCTCCGGCAGGCGCAGCTCGCGGGCAACATTCTGCTTCAGCATCTGCAGCGCCACCGAGAGCGAGCCCCGCTCCGGTTCACTGATGAGCAAATGCACATGCTCCGGCATCACGACGTATCCGCAGACGTAGAACCCGTACCATCGCCGCACCTGCTCGAGCACGCGTTCGAATACGTCTCGTGCTCCCGCCGTTCCCAGCAACGGCTCCCGATGATGACAACTGAAAGTAACGAAGTGCAGACAGCGCGCCTGTTGACGTCGCTCGAGTCTCCAAGGCATGCAGGGATCGTAGTCGGACATACCACCGCATGTCTGTGACGGATGAACATCATTCCGAAATGGGAATCAATCTGAACCCAGAGGGTGCCCCACACTACTGTGCCGGGTGCCCCATCCTTCCCGCGTTTTGTGCGGGAGGATGGGGATTTTGACTTCGTGTCGTTTCATCTCCATCAAAAATCAAAAACCCCGCCCTGTTCGGCTGGCTGGCCCACCCTTTCCCACCACCGCCTTCACTATCCCAAATCTTGGCTGCCCCACCCTTTGCGGTTTTCAAAGGGTGGGCTGCCCGACGGCTTGCGCTGCGAAGGTTTGCGGTTCACGCTTCTTTATCTCCGCCGGACGCTGTTCGTTCACCAGCACCGGTCCGCGCTCGCCGTGAGCATACCACCGAAAACTGCTCCAGGCCCACTGATCCGGTTCCAGCACCAACCCCCGCTTCACCGGATTGCGATGCATGTATCTCAGCTTCTCGACCCTCTTCTTCTCGGTATGGACTACGAAGTCGTAGAAACGGTGCTGCCAAACGTGGCCGGCGTCGAGGGACTCTTGCCACAGACGGCTTTGCCCGGGCCGGTCTTTTCGGCGTAATTCAGACAGCACCCGGCGGGCGAAGCGCTGCTTCAGAACTTGCATGACGGTGGAGGGGGTTCCGCGGTCGGGTTCGCTGATCAAGAGATGGATGTGCTCGGGCATGACCACGTATCCGATGACGACGAAGTGGTAGCGCAGACGGACCTCCTCCAGAATTTTGACAAATAGATTCCGCCGGACGGCGGTTCCCAGCAGTGGGCGCTGGTGATAGCAGCTCGAAGTGATGAAGTGCGCGTATCCGCTGCCGTAGTAGCGGTGCAGACGCCGAGGCATGGAAGCAGCCTACCGGAAACCTGAAAAGTCGGATGTGACGGATGAACATTCGCTACGGGCGTCCGCGGTACCCCACCCTTTGAAAACCGCAAAGGGTGGGGCAGCCTCGGGTTGAGATGGCGAAAGAAAAGAGTGAGCCCGACCGCCTGCGGTTGTTCTGCACATGGTCTACAACGCGGTCGTCTCGTTCGCTTGACACCCGCCCTCTTGCCAATCCCTGTTAAGCTCCTGCATGACAATTACTTGTCGTAATCCCGCCAGAAGCGAAAGCGCGTCAAGGCAGCGATTTCAGAGCCTCGCACAGCGGGCTCAGGCCCTCGACACGCCGACTGTGGAAAATTCTTGTCAATACCCCTAACGGCCTTATTTTTGCCTAAGTACCTCATTCGCTTCCAAATATAAACTTCCAAACCATGGCACAATTTCCCTTCTAACCTGCCATACTAAAAATAGAGAGCAGAAAAAGAGCGCGGCCCTAAAAAGCCGCGCTTTTTTCTTTTTAGCCAAATGTCTCCCCAAGCTCGGGCGCTTGCCTGGACGGCCCTCCCCGGTCGTCCCGCATGCGCCCATTTTCTGGCGGCTTTACTAGCCACTAACCACTAGCCACTAGCAACTGGGAAACTGGGCCCCCTTAATGTCCGATCAAAATCTAACTGATGAACTGGCTTATGCGGCCAAACTCGACCGGAAGCACCGCGGAGAACTTGCTGAACTTGCCTTCATGCGCAAAGCCGCAAACCTGGGCTTTGCCGTCGCCAAACCTTGGGGCGACAGCGACCGATACGACGTAGTCGTCCGCTTTGAAAAGACATTCTGGCGTGTCCAGGTCAAGTCCGTCCTGGCATTGAAGCCTTCACGCCGGCACTTCGTGGTTCACATCAAGAATGGCGGCGGCAAAGCATACAGCCGGGATGATATTGACTTCCTCGTCGCTTACATCTTTGCCGAGGACCTTTGGTACGTCTTCCCCGCGCACGTTGTTGAACAGAAGAAATCATTGTGCGTAAAGCCTGGTTCGAAAAAATCCCGATTGGAACAATATCGTGAGAACTGGGACCTGATGCGCCTGCCGGGAGCAAAGCTACCAGCACTGGCAATACCTCCTTCTCCCGGGGAAGCGCCAGACGGATCAACCCTGCCAGTTCCTGGCACCTGATTTTGCACGGTACCCTGCCGCGCAAAATCGCGAGAAACCGGGCACGCACTACCCGTGTGCCCCTTGGGTAGTGGCTCACTTTTGAAACCTGGCCTGTGCGTCATCCCGAAGTCCCCGCGTTTTCACCAGCGGGGCGAGGGATCTCGCGCGGGACTCCGCGAATGTCGATTTCAAACTGTGCCACCACCGCCCCTTGCCAATCCCCCTAAGCTCCTGCATAATAATTACTTGTCGTAATCCCGCCAGAAGGGTTTAGAAAGGAAACAAGATCAAGTGTTGATGATACGACTGGCGCGCACGGGTGCGCGCAAACAGCCTCATTATCGGGTAGTGGTGATTGAGAAGGAACGGGCGCGGAACGGCCGTCCGGTGGAGATTGTGGGGACGTACAATCCTCGCACCAGCCCGGCCAGCGTCGAGCTTAAACGCGACCGCATCGATTATTGGCGCTCCAAGGGAGCCCAAGTGTCGAGCCGCGTGGGCAAGATTCTCGGCTTCGCGACGGCTGCGGCTCCGGTCGCTTCCTAAGCTTCAAAAGCATTCACCGCCGAGATCGCCGAGTACGCTAAGAAAAGGTTTTTCTCATATTTTCTCTGCGTGCTCTGCGATCTCGGCGGTAAAAGAATTTGACTTTGTCCGCCGGTAATCCATGAGCGAACTGACTGCGAATCCGAAGGCATTGATTGAGCATGTGGCGAAAGCGCTGGTGGGCGCGCCGGACCTGGTGCGCGTCGAAGAAGTGCCGGAAGGCGACGAGATTGTGCTCGAACTGGAAGTCGCGGAAGACGATATGGGGCGGGTGATTGGGAAGTCGGGCAAGGTGGCGCGGGCGATGCGCAATCTGCTGCACGCGGCCAGCGGCAAGCTCGACCAGCATTACGAGTTGGAGATTCTGGAATAGCACTTCACAACGCCACGGATTTGCACGGATTTCAGCAAGGCAGGATCGCGGCGATGCGCGCGGCTTTTGAGTTTCGGTTTCATGAATTATGTTGAATCCGCGTTGATCCGTGTAAATCCGTGGCCGGTTTGAATTTGGCGTGCTTTGAATTTGGAAGACTTCATCACACTGGCGCGCGTGGCGAAGACACAAGGGCGGCGCGGCGAAGTTGCCGTGGAAGTGCACAGCGATGTTCCGGGGCGACTGCATCCGGGGATGCGAGTTTTTGCGCTGGCCAAAGATGAGAGTCGGCGCGAACTGAAAATCGACGACGCCTGGCCGCATAAGAGTTACGTAGTCCTGAAATTCGCCGGGGTGGATTCGATCTCGGACGCCGAGCCGCTAGTGGGGTGCGAGTTGCAGGTTCCGCTGCGAGAGAGGGCGGAACTGGAAGCAGGCGCAGCGTATGTCAGTGATTTGATCGGGTGCGCGGTTGTCGACGGACGAAGAGAGATTGGAACGATAAAAGACGTCCGGTTCGGCGCGGGAGAAGCTCCGCTGCTGGTGGTTGCGGGCAAGACGGAGTACGAAATTCCTTACGCGCAAGAGTTTCTGGTACGAGTCGATCTCAAGCACAAGCGGATCGAGATGGCGCTGCCGGAGGGCTTGCTGGAAGTGAACGCGCCGCTGACGGACGAAGAAAAGCAAGAACAAAAGCAAAAGTATTAACCGCCGAGAACGCCGAGCACGCAAAGAAAGACAAGAAGAAAGATTTCTCGGCGCTCTCTGCGATCTCGGCGGTTAAAAGGTTTTGGTCTTGTGCAGATAGACATCGTCACAATTTTCCCGGATTTTTTTCGCGGGCCGCTGGATTTTGGGATTGTGCGGCGGGCGCGCGAAGCGGGGCTGGTAAAGATTGAGATATGCGATCTGCGGGCATTTACCCGCGACCGGCATCGCACAGTTGATGACCGCCCGTTTGGCGGCGGCGCGGGGATGGTCCTTAAGCCGGAACCGCTCTTTGAAAGTGTGGAAGCGCTGAATCTGGCGTTGCGTGAGGAACGCGCTGCGGCGAAGCAGTCGGTGGTGCTGCTTTCGGCGCAGGGGCGGCGGCTTGATCAGGGTCTGGCGTCGGAGTTGGCTTTGCTTGACCGACTCGTTCTGATCTGCGGGCGCTACGAAGGTGTGGATGAACGCGTTGGCACGCATCTCGCAGATTGTGAGATTTCGATCGGTGATTACGTGGTTAGCGGCGGCGAACTGGGAGCGGCGGTGATTGTGGATACGGTCACGCGGCTGATTCCGGGGGCGCTGGGAAACGAAGCTTCTTCGCGGCAGGAATCGTTTTTCGCAGGAGCGGATTTGGGTGGAAACGGTGGCGCGAATTCAACTTGCGCTTCGGGCGGGTTGCTGGATTATCCGCACTACACGCGGCCAGCGGAGTTTCGCGGGATCAAAGTGCCGGATGTGTTGATGTCGGGGAACCATGAAGATATCAAGCGCTGGCGGAGAAAGTCGGCGCTGGAAAAGACGCTGCGGAACCGGCCGGATTTGTTGGACCGGGCGGAACTGACCGGGCAGGATAAAGAGTTGCTGGCGGAGATTGCGGGCGGAAAGAGTTAAGCCGCTGCAAGAGAATGCAGGTTCCTCAGGGCTTACGCCCTTCGGAATGACAACTTATTAGTGGGTGGATGAACCCCGAGAGGATCAGGATCATGACGAGCTTAATTATCGAGAAACTTCTTGCCAAGACGAAGCGCACCGATCTGCCGAAGTTTGCCCCCGGCGACACTATCCGCGTGCAAGTGAAGATTAAAGAAGGCGACAAAGAGCGGCTACAGGCGTTTGAGGGCGTGGTCATCTCGCGCAGCCGTGGGCCGCAGGCCAGCTTTACCGTGCGCAAGATCAGCTTTGGTCAGGGCGTGGAGCGCATTTTCCCCGAGAGCTCGCGGGTGCTGGACAAGGTCGAGCTGGTGCGCTCCTCCAAGGTGCGGCGTGCGAAGCTTTATTATCTGCGCAGCCTGCGCGGCAAAGCGGCCCGGCTGAAGGATGTGGAGCGCGAGCATCCGACGGAAACCGCTACCAAATAGCTTGCTGGAATATGCGCCGCGCCGGTGCTAAAGGGCGCGGCGATTTGTCTTTTCGTATATTCACCTTGCTTCCACAACCCTCTCTCGGCGAACATCTGTAGCGAGACGTGGCCACGCGAACTGATCTCGACCCTCAAAAACAGATTTCCGCTTCGGCGGCCAAGCTGCGGCTGCTCAAGCGCCTGCGCTGCACTTTGAAATACGAAAAGCTGGCGTGGGCTTCGGGCGCGAAGTTGGTGGCGGGAGTGGACGAAGTAGGCCGCGGATCGCTGTTTGGACCGGTGGTAGCGGCTGCGGTGGTGCTCGATTCCAGTTATCGAATTCGCGGCCTGCGCGACTCAAAGCTGCTGCCTGCGGAGCGGCGCGAAGTTCTTGCCGAGCGGATTCGCGAACATGCGGTGGTTTGGGCGGTGGCTGCCGTGGACGCAGCGCGCATTGACCAGATCAACATCTACCACGCCTCCCGCGTGGCCATGCAGGACGCGGTTTCCCTACTAAGTCCCGCGCCGGACCATCTGCTGGTGGACGCGATGCGCCTGGACTGCGACCTGCCGCAACGCGGCATCATTCACGGCGACGCGTTGTCGGCGTCGATTGCGGCGGCCTCGATTCTCGCCAAGGTCGAGCGTGACCGCATGATCACGGAATGGGACTCGGCCTTTCCGGTTTACGGACTCCGCTCCAACAAGGGCTACAGTACACCGCATCATCTGGCCGCACTGCGGGAACATGGACCGTCGCCACTACATCGGCAGTCGTTCGCGCCGGTGTGGAATGCGCCTGTGCCGCAGGAGGTGCTGGCGTTCATGTTGCAGGAACCGGAGACCGCTGAAGGCTTGGCGGGGTGAGCATTCAGCACTCAGCACTCAGCACTCAGCATTCAGCCGACTGCGCTGATCGCTGGGTTCCAGCAAGAAAACCAAATTCTCCACCGCCGAGGCCGCTGCGGAACTCTTTGATTTCGGATTGTCGATTTCAGGTTTGTGAGCGGATTTTGGCCGAATGCTCAGTGCTGAGTACTGAGTGCATCCTCACCCTCCCGCCGCAACCGTGTTTTCATCCGCTCCCGGCAACGCCAATTTGCTTTTGATTTGATTCGCGGCCTGCTCCACTTGTTTCAGACGCGCGACTACGGCTTCGTTGACTCCGGGTTCCTCGAGCACCAACCCACAACTCAGCAGCAATGCGGTCACGTCGTCTTTCAGTTCATTGCGCAAGGCCAGGCGGGCGTTATGGCGGGCCAGCATGGTCTCGCGTCCGCGGCGGTTGAACGCGGCGCGTAACTCGCGCAAGATCCTCTCCATGCCGCTGATGCCGAAATTCACGAATACCGGGACTGCCGTTCCCAGGTGATGAAAAAGATAGTCAGCTTGTCCGGGCTCGACTTCCGTGATCCATTGGTCCACCAGCACGGCAGCGTAGTCTTCCAGCCGCAAGTGCTCGCAACCTTCGTGGAGCGTCGCAGCTACCTGCACCCGTTGCTGGAACGTATCCTCAATCAGGCGGGCACAATCTTGTGCTCGCTCAGAAGACCAGATGAGAAGAATCATGTTGATGAATATGGCAAGCGGACTGCCAAAGCCAAGTGTCGAACAAGGGTTGAAGAATAAGGACTAAGCTAGTGCGAGAAACCGGAAGCGGTTCCAATCCGGAAAGTCGCTCCCGATATGGCTATATCGCGGCCCCATATTCTTTCAGCTTGCGATATAAGGTCGTCTTGCCAATCCCCAGGAGTTTGGCGGCCATGAGTTTGTCCCCATTCAATTGAGCGATGGTGCCAAGGATGGTCTGCCGCTCAAGTTCAATCATCGGAAGGATGCGGCTCTCGGGCATGACAGCCGCCAGCCGCGGCGCCACACCGGTGATGGCGCTAGGCAGGTCCGGCATACTGATGACCGTGCCCGAACTCATGGCACAACAACGTTCCAGGCAGTTTTCCAGCTCGCGGACATTTCCCGGCCAGTCATAGGCCAACAGCGCTTTCATTGCGTCGTCGGTGAGTTCGAGAGTGCGCCCGGAGGACTGTGAGAGGCGTTCGAGAAAATTCGTGGCCAAGAGGGGAACGTCTTGACGCCGCTCGCGGAGCGGAGGGATGCGCAGGCTCAGCACATTCAGACGAAAATAGAGGTCGCGGCGGAAGGAGCCTTCGGTCACTGCCCGGTCAAGATCGCGGTTGGTGGCCGCGAGAATGCGTACATTAATTGCCATATGCTTGGTGCTGCCGACTGGCCTGATTTCTTTTTCTTGCAGCGCGCGCAACAATTTTGCCTGAAGATCAACCGGAAGCTCGCCCACCTCGTCCAGAAATACAGTCCCGCCTTCGGCGATGGCGAGGAGGCCCTCCTTCGATTGCATGGCGCCGGTGAAGGCGCCCTTGACGTATCCGAAGAGCTCGCTTTCGATGAGGGTGGGGACGAGGGATCCGCAGTCCACGGGAATGAATGGCTTGTCACGAAAGGGCCCGGAATGATGGATGGCGCGGGCGACCATTTCTTTTCCGGTACCACTCTCGCCGAGAATCAGCACGGGATGGACGCTGTGCGCGGCTTTGGCGATGATGCGGTAGAGCTTGTCCATTTCCGGCGCGCGCCCGATGATGCTGCCGAAGCCTTGTTTGGATTTGATCTTTTCGCGCAGGACGCGGTTTTCGGTCTTCAATTTCAGGTGACCGGAAACGCGGCCCAGCAGCAGTTTCAACTCGGCCATGCTGAACGGCTTAGTTACATAGTCATAGGCGCCAGCCTTCATGGCCTGCACCGCGGACTCCACGGTGCCATGCCCGGTGACCACAATGACTTCAACGTCGGGGCGGCGGGCTTTGATCTGGCGCATAGCATCGAGGCCGCCCGTGCCGGGGAGCTTCAGGTCGAGAAAGACCACGTCAATGGTCTGAGACTCGATCAACCGCAGCGCCTGTTCCGCCGATTCTGCGCCGGTGGCGTGATATCCGAGAGTGGTGGCGATTTCGCGGCAGGCGTCGCGGACGGAGCGTTCGTCGTCAACGATCAGCATGTTCAACGCGCCGGAGCGTTCACTACGCTGCGGATTGAGTAATGCGAAAGTACTGGGAGCCATGGCTGCGGTCATACACCTGCACCTCGTTTTTTGGATTGATGAGTTCTGGCTGAATGAGTTTGAGATTTTTGGATTTCAGACGGCTGGCGGCGGCGACGGACGTTATCTTGCCGCTCAGGTTCCGGGCAGTTCTCGATCTCCGGTAACCTGGCTTGTGGCAAGCGAATCGTCACACACGTGCCCTGACCTGGGTTTGTGTCGAGGCCGATAGTCCCGCCGGCCCCGACCACAATTCCCTTCACTGTTGACAGGCCGGTTCCGGTTCCACGACCGAAAGGCTTAGTGGTGTAGAAAGGTTCGAAAATGTGGGCCGCGGTTTCAGAGGCCATGCCGGATCCCGAGTCGGTGACCGTGAACTCGAACGTGTGACTAGCGGATTGCGCGCCGTCGCTTAGATCGTGCTGTCGAGTTATTAACCGGACTTCGCCACCCTCGGGCATGGCGTCGCGAGCGTTCAAAACCAGGTTCAGAATAAGTTGCTGGGCTTCGGCCAAACTGAGTCCGACCCGGGGCGCTCCTGTGGTTAAGTCCAGACTGATGATGATGTGTTCTCCGGCGAGGTGCCGCAGCAAGGGGAGCAACTCTTGTAACGCGTGGTTGAAACTCACCCAGCGGGGGGTACCTTCTTCTTCGCGCCCGACCGTCATCAACTGGCAAATGAGGCCCGCGCCCTGATCGGCGGCGTGGCGGATTTCCTCGATCCTGCGGGCCAGCGGATTCGCCGCCGGCAACTTTGTTTTCACCAGATCGCAATGTAAAAGGATGGCGGTGAGCAGATTGTTGAAGTCGTGGGCCACACCGCCGACCATACGGCCCAGCATTTCTAGATGCACGGTCTCCGGCCGGGTCTGCGCAGGCTCACGCCGAAGCGTGGTCACCGAGAATGCACGTGCCGCGACCGCAAAATCCGTGCTTTGCCAGCGGACATCGCTTGCCTCCGCTGTGGGGTAAGGCTGCATCGCGTCGGGCTTCGCGGAAAGCTGTGCAAAACTGCGGTTGGCGTAAATCAGTTTCCCGTTTTCGACTCACGGCCACCGGCTCCGGGGACGCGTCCGTCGCTGCCGCTAGAATGCCCGGGTCGAACGGGATCGCCTTCGGCATCGACTGCGGCTTGAACTTCAGCAAAGCGGTGCTCATCGCGACTCCTGCGAGCTATCCGTCAGCGGGATCGAATTTGGCCACGCGGAGAGTGGCGCGAATCCGACGTGTTTACCCGCCCTTGTCGGCTGTGTGCCGGGTTCTGATCTCGGAAGCATGCTCCCCATTTGGGAAGTCTAGAGGCCCAAATCGGTTCTGTTTAGGACAAGTGAACCTGTCGAGTGTGACGGATGAACAGAATAGGGCTGCGACCCTACCGAAGGGTAGGAACGAAAGACGCTACTTCGCCCGGTTCGGGCCGGTCGGTGTAGTCGGGATTGGCTGAGGCGAAGAGAACCGTGCCGTCGCCGGTCAAGAATGTAGGTCGCCGGAATCGGCAACTGCCAGCTTTCGTCCCCGTTTACGAACGGCAGGTTGACGAAAACGCGACGGTAAATCTCCTGCTGATATTCCGGTACGCGATAGGCCAGTCCAAACGCGTGCGCGACTTTGCTTCCAGCGTCGCTCAGCAGCGGAAAGCGGAGCTTGTGCTGGTCGGCCATCAGATAAGACTGATGCACCGTCTGCGGCGAGATGGCGACCAGCGACGCGCCGGATTCTTTGATCTGCGGATAGATTGCGTTCATCGCTTCCATCTGGCCGACACAGAACGGGCACCAGCGTCCACGGATGAAGCAGATGACTAGCGGGCCGGCGGTGAGAAGGTCGGACGAGCGAACTAGCTTTCCGTTGTGGTCGGTGAGTTCGAAGCTGGGGGCTTTGCTGCCGGCCGGAAGTGCGCGCTCGGCGATTCCGGATTGTTTCAGTTCTGCGACTGCGCGGGCGTGAATGGCCTGGATCTCTGCGGGAACGTATTTGGCGATGAGGTCTTTGCGTTCGGCGTAGATTTCGCGCAGGGAGCGAATGTCCGCTTCAGAGCTGTTCTCTTCCAGTGATCGCCATTTCACTTCTGGCCTACTCGCTCCAGCCGCTTCAGAAGACCGTCCTCTTGATCGTCGTCGAGTACTATCGAGATGTCGGGCTCACCAGGCTTTACTCGGACTACGAAGCTTCTTCCTTTTGGGAACCTCTGCATGTATTCAGAATCTGAGCCCAAACACGGTTCTTCGCGCATCCCCGTGTACAGCTCGCCTTGAAATCGATAGGAGTAAACAAGCTCCACTTTGGTCCCGCCGTATCCGCTTGACTTGACTGGGTCCGCAGTCACAGTCGCCTCGACGGACGGCCACTTTGTACTTCCCCGAGATCTCCACCAATTAGAAATTGACCGGATAAAGTATCCAACGAAAACATCGATGAAGAGTCCACCCAAAGTCCCTCCTTTGCCACGGAGCAGCTTTCTACATTCCCGGCATCTTCATTCCCGCCATCCGCGCATGAAGCTTCCCTTGCCCATCTGCTTGAACATCTTGCGCATTTGCGCGTACTGGCGGAGAAGATTGTTCACTTCCTGCACCGTCCTCCCGGATCCGCGGGCGATGCGTTTTCGGCGGCTGCCGTTGATTACGTCGTGATGATGGCGCTCGTGGGCGGTCATCGAATTGATGATGGCTTCCACGTGGCTGATTTGTTTTTCGTCGATTTTGTCGGCGTGCTTTTGCAATCCGGCGAACGGGCCGACGCTGGGGAGCATGCCCATCAGGTTTTGCATCGAGCCCATCTTTTTTACTTGTTGCAACTGGTCGCGGAAATCTTCCAGCGAGAAGCCGTCGCCAGAAAGCGCTCGGGCGGCCATGTCCTGGGCTTTTTTCTTGTCAACGGTTTGCTCGGCGCGCTCGATGAGCGAAAGAATGTCGCCCATGCCGAGAATGCGCGACACGATGCGGTCGGGGTGGAACGGCTCCAGCGCGTCATACTTTTCGCCGACGCCGATAAACTTAATCGGCTGGCCGGTGACGCTGCGAATCGAAAGCGCCGCGCCGCCTCGGGCGTCGCCGTCCATTTTTGTGAGCACCACGCCGGTGAGTGACAGCTTCTTGTGGAATTCCTCGGCGGACTTGACCGCATCCTGCCCGGTCATGGCGTCGGCGACGAACAAAATCTCGGACGGATTCAGCAGCTTTTTGAGCGACTGCATCTCGTCCATGAGCTGATCGTCAATGTGCAGGCGGCCGGCGGTGTCCACGATGAGCACATCGCAGCCGGAGTTGATGGCCTCGCGGCGGGCTTCTTTGGCGAGCTTTTCGACGGTTGCGGTGTTGGCCTCGCCGACTTCGCCCTGGTAAATCTGCGCCTTGATCGCCTGCGCCACGACTCTCAACTGCTCGCGGGCCGCGGGGCGATAGACGTCCACGGAAACCAGCAGCGGGCGATGGCCTCCGGCTTTGAACCAGTGCGCGAGCTTGCCCGAGGTTGTGGTCTTGCCGGACCCTTGCAGGCCGGCCATGAGCACGACCGTCGGCGGCTGCGAGGCAAATTTCATGCGCGCCGTATCTTTGCCCAGAATTTCGATCAGCTCATCGCGGACAATCTTGATGACCTGCTCGCCCGGCGAAAGCGCCGTCGCCACCTGCTGCCCGACCGCCTTGGCCTGTACCTGATCAATGAACTGCTTTACGACTTTGAAATTGACGTCGGCTTCGAGCAGAGCAAGGCGCAGCTCACGCATCGTCTCCTGCATGTTCTCGTCGTTGAGAACAGCCTGCCCGCGCAGGGATTTGAAAGTGCGTTGAAGGCGTTCCTGGAGGCTTTCGAACATGGGTGAACAGTATTTTAGCAGCAGCACGTGGAAGAGCGGCCATTTATGGCCGCGTAGATGGACCCGATTACGACGCGGGCTTAAGCCCGCCGCAGGCCCTAAAGGGCGAACCCATTTTTGCGTTCGCTTACGCGGCTCTGAAGAGCCGCTCTTCCACGACGGCTATGTGCGGCCGTAGCGGTGCTCCCCGGACGAGGGCGTCCGGGACTACGTGGGCCGTGGCGCTACAAACACTTCCTTCGCCGCCACCACCGTATTGCAGTGAATCGTCACCGTGTCTTCCACGCGTTGGGCGTAGCCGCCGGCGTAGGTGACCATCACGGGGATGCCTTGCGCTTTCGCCACGCGGAAGACCAATTCGTCGCGCCGCTTCAATCCTTCAATGGTCAAGGCCAGGCCGCCAAGCTGGTCTTCGCGATAGGGGTCGGCGCCGGCGATGTAGCAGATTAAATCGGGAGTGAACTGGCGCAGGCCGGAGCTGAGCGCATTGTCGAGCCAGGCGAGGTAATCGTCGTCGGTGATGCCGTCGGGCAGATCCACGTCAATCGAAGACGGCGGCTTTTGCGGCGGATAATTGTTCGCCTGATGCAGCGAGATGGTGAAGACGTCTCCGGCGTGGGCGCCGCGTATGTGGCCGGGAGGGGATTGAATCGCGGTGCTCGGGGTTGATGGTCCGAGAACCGGCGGCGCAGACGACGGAAGCGGCTGGCTGGCGGTGCGGGTTCCGGCGAAAATTGCAGCCGTCCCGTTGCCCTGATGCACATCGCAGTCAACCGTCATCGCGGTGCGGATTTTGTTGTCGCGCTGCATGCGGCGGATGGCGACTGCGACGTCGTGAATCATGCAGAAACCTTCGCCGTGGTCGGGGAAGGCGTGGTGAAAGCCTCCACCGATGTTGAGTGCGATCTTGTCCCTTAAAGCGCAATCGGCGGCCAGGATCGACCCTCCCGCGGCGAGCCAGAATGCATTCACCAATTCGGGCGAATATGGGATTTCGAGCTCCATTTCCTCGCGCGGGGAGAGTGTTCCGGTCTTTAGCTTGTTGACGTATGCGGGCGTGTGGACGAGCAGGATGTCTTGGTCCGCAGCGAGTTGCGGAGTGAGGAAATCCTCCGGTGTTGCGACGCCGTCGTCCAGCAGGCGCTGATGAATGAGCCGATATTTTTGCGCCGGGAAAACATGCTGACCGATGGGCAGGTAGTAGTCGTCGCTGTAGATGAGCTTGAAGGGGAGCATGGACCACCAATCATACCCAACCTCATTGTCATCCTGAGCGAAGTGAGTTCATTCGCTTGTGCGAAGGAACGAACGGAGTCGAAGGACCTGCTGTCTGTCGGCGGCAAAATAAATACTGAGAGGCATTCTCACGATGCCGCCGGCGGTTCGGTCGGAATTCCCCGACGCTCCGCCACCGGTCCAAACGAACAGCAGGTCCTTCGACTGCGTAAGAACTTCGCGTTGCGAAGTTCTTCCTCCGCTCAGGATGACAGATTTTATCGTTTCTTGGTGGCCGAGGGAACGGACACAATGGCGCGCCGAATGGGAACGATCGCGCCTTTGGACGGGTCAGCCGCCGCGCCGGCCCGCGACATCACTTCTTGCTGGATGGCTTTTACGAAGTCCTGTATCTGGTACTGCATCTCTTCCATGCGTTCGCGCATTTGCAGGATGATGGCAATCCCGCTGATGTTCACGCCAAGGTCGCGCGCCAGGTTCAGAATGAATTCCAGGCGCTGTAGGTCTTCATCGGTATAGAGGCGGGTGTTGCCTTCGGTTCGCGAAGGTTTCAGCAGGCCTTCGCGCTCGTACAGGCGCAACGTCTGCGGATGGATTTCATACATCTCCGCGACTGACGAGATCATGTACGCGCCTTTGGAGCGGCGTTTGG